>CAVQQD010000003.1:150000-866452 GCA_963714975.1 uncultured Gammaproteobacteria bacterium | reverse complement strand
TACTTTACCAATCTGTAGCAGTCGAGCAGGTGCTTTGGAGACGAGCCCCAACCGTGCGAGGGGCTATGCACCCAGCGGTTGATAGCGCTGTTCTGCTTCTGAAAAAGTAAAAATTTGGCCTTGTTTCACATCGAAAAACCATAAGTGTATGCTCAGTTCCTGACTTTGTACTTTGTCTTTAATCCAGGGGAAAGTCAGACAATTTTGTAATGATTGATTCAATGCCAATTTCGCACAGTCATCCGCATCGGTGACATGCGCATCCGGAACTTTAATCACTGACACCCAATTACTAATAAAATCATCTTGCTTCGGTCCATCAGCCAATAAAGCCTGAATCCCGCCACATTGACTATGTCCTAACAAAATCAGTTGTTTCACCTTTAAAAAACAAATCCCAAATTCCAACGCGGCACTCGTCCCATGATGCGCTTCATCTTTTTCATAGGGCGGCACAATATTCGCGACATTACGTACGACAAATAAATCCCCGGGATTGCACTGCAGTATCAATGCCGGATCTACACGCGAATCACAACAGGAAACCACCATGATTTGTGGTTGTTGTCCATAATGAGAAAGATACTGCATGATGGAATCGTCTCCAACAGCGTATTTTTTTCTAAATAATTGATAGCCTTCCAAAATTTTTGCCAGGATTTTTTGCATAAATTACTCCAAGAATAAGATGGGTAAGTTTAACAAAATTGTTTGGGGGGAGGAATTTTAATGCTATGATGCAAAAATTCTTGATCCCCTTTCCCCCGATGAACCCTCGGCATTATTCCTTCTCCCCTTGCGGGAGAAGGTGGCCGCAGGCCGGATGAGGGGGATTGGGAGAGGGTTAGGGAGAGAGGGACTTTCAGAATTTACCCCTCATCCGCCTTCGGCACCTTCCCCCACAAGGGGAGAAGGAATTTTTGTCCCTAGAAATGAAGGGATAATAATTGGAAATTACACATGGACGACTTTCTCTACCTTTCCCTGTTACTCTTAATCGCCATTCCCAGCTTTTTATTAATCATTGCCTGTGCCCAACTGGGGGCACGTAAATGACCTGGCTCTACTGGATCTCCGGTTTTTTAGCAGCTTTTTTATTTGTGTATCTTATTCTCGCCCTGCTTAAACCGGAACTTTTTTCATGACATTCAACGCTCTCAGCCAACTCGTCATCTATCTATTGATCCTCGGGTTACTGAGCATCCCTCTGGGGCGTTATATCGCCTGCATCTTTACCGATCAACCCGCAGGACTTAATCGCCTTGGCAGGCCATTAGAACATGGTATTTATCGGCTTTGTGGTATCCGACCCCAACAAGCCATGAGTTGGATCCAGTATGCGCTTGCGGTGTTGCTAGTTAATTTACTGGGGGCATTCGCAGTGTATGCGTTACAGCGTCTGCAATTTTGGTTACCACTCAACCCCCAACATTTTCCTGCTGTTTCTGCCGATTCGGCGCTAAACACTGCCATCAGCTTTGTAACTAACACCAACTGGCAAGGTTATAGTGGCGAAACCACCATGAGCTATCTGACCCAAATGCTGGGTTTAACCGTGCAAAATTTTGTTTCTGCGGCCAGTGCCATGGCGGTATTGCTGGCCTTAATTCGAGGATTTACCCAACATAGCGCAACCACCATTGGAAATTTTTGGGTCGATATCACTCGCATTCTGTTATATGTGTTACTTCCTCTGGCCCTAGTGTTGGCCATTGTATTTATGAGCCAAGGCATTATCCAAAATTTTAAATCCTATCAAACTATCCACAGTCTAGAACCATCTCCTGCTCCCTCAATTTTGCCCATGGGTCCGGTGGCCTCCCAAGAAGCCATTAAAATTTTAGGTACCAATGGTGGCGGATTTTTTAATGCCAACTCAGCACACCCTTTTGAAAACCCCACACCCCTGACTAATTTTCTACAAATGTTGATGATTTTGTTAATTCCCGCGGCACTTTGTCAAACCTTCGGTCTCTTGGTGGGAGACACCCGACAAGGTTGGGTGATCTTTGCCGCCATGGCAGTGCTATTTATCATTATGGCCGGTGTTGCTATGCACTACGAACAACGAGGCAACCCACTCTTAACTGCACTTGCTATCGATCAAACCCCTACTCCCTTACAATCCGGCGGTAATATGGAAGGAAAAGAAACACGCTTTGGAGCAACAGGGTCGGCGCTCTATGCGGTCATTGCTACCGCAAGTTCCTGCGGCGCCGTCAATTCCATGCATGATTCTTATACTCCGCTAGGCGGCTTAGTGCCGCTGTGGCTTATGCAATTAGGAGAAGTGATATTTGGCGGCATCGGTTCGGGACTATACGGCATGTTGCTATTCGCGATCTTGGCGGTATTTATTGCGGGCTTAATGATTGGCCGCACGCCTGAATACCTTGGGAAAAAGATTGAAAGTTTTGAAATGAAAATGACAGCCATTGCGATCTTAATTACCCCCTTGTTGGTTTTATTAGGTACAGCAATTGCGGCAACGCTGCCTGCTGGAATGGCTGGGATAACCAATCTTGGCCCGCATGGTTTTTCTGAAATATTGTATGCACTCTCTTCCGCTAGCAATAATAATGGCAGTGCATTTGCTGGGCTTGCTGCTAACACGCCGTTTTATAATATTTTGCTCGCGATCGTGATGTGGTTTGGTCGCTTTTGGACTATGCTGCCGGTGCTGGCGATTGCCGGCTCTTTAGCCAATAAAAAAAAGTTAACCGCCAGCAGGGGCACTTTACCTACTCATGGACCTTTATTTGTCGCGCTTTTAGTAGGTACTGTTATTTTAATCGGAGCCTTGACCTATCTTCCTGCGTTGGCTTTAGGCCCGATTGCCGAACATTTTATGTTGCCGTGACTTCTCTATGAAAAAAAACCGATCAAAATCCCCCCTCTCCCCCTTTTTCAATGGGGCGATTTCTTCATTCACGAAATTATCCCCTCACATTCAGTGGCGCAATCCGGTGATGTTTGTCGTGTATATTGGCAGCTTATTGACTACTCTTTTATTTATCCAAGCTTTATTCAGTCAAGGTGAAGCTCCCACGAAATTTATTTTGAGCATTGCGGTTTGGTTATGGGTTACCGTGTTATTTGCCAATTTTGCCGAAAGCTTGGCAGAAGGCCGCAGTAAAGCTCAAGCGGCTTTTTTACGCAGTGCTAAAAGAGAGATTCTCGCTAAAAAATTAACCACTCCGCATTATGGAGCTGCCTACCATCAGGTTCCCGCACTGAGCTTACGCCAAAATGATATTGTCTTAATTGAAGTCGGGGATTACATCCCTGCCGATGGTGAAGTGATTGAAGGCATCGCATCCGTAGACGAAAGCGCCATTACCGGTGAATCAGCACCAGTCATTCGTGAATCAGGCGGCGATTTTGCCAGCGTGACCGGCGGCACACGAGTATTATCCGATTGGATTATCGTGCGCATTACCACCAATCCTGGTGAAACTTATATCGATCGGATTATTGCCCTGGTTGAAACCGCCAAGCGCCAAAAAACTCCTAATGAAATTGCCTTAACCATCTTGTTAATCGCCCTCACGCTGATTTTTTTAGGGGTCACTGTCACCTTATTACCCTTTTCATTATTTAGCGTCCATGTAAGCAACGTGGGTTCTGTGATCGCGCTCACGACCTTAATTGCGCTGCTGGTCTGCCTCATTCCGACCACCATCGGTGCTTTATTATCGGCAGTTGGCATTGCCGGCATGACGCGGATGATGTCCTCGCGCATTATTGCTACTTCTGGTCGTGCTGTGGAAGCGGCTGGTGATGTCGATGTCTTATTGCTCGATAAAACCGGTACTATCACCTTGGGAAATCGGCAGGCAAGCGCTTTCCTGCCACTGCCAGATGTTCGTGAGGAAGAGCTGGCCGATGCAGCACAATTGGCTTCTCTGGCCGATGAAACCCCTGAAGGGCGCAGCATTGTCCGCTTAGCCAAAGAACGCTTCAACTTACGCGAACGCGATCTTCATACCTTAAATGCTGCCTTTATTCCCTTTTCGGCCCACACGCGCATGAGTGGGGTTGATTTAGGAGATCGGAAAATTCGTAAGGGCGCCATCGATGCGATGCAAAAATATATTACCGAACGAGCTGGGGTCTTTCCTGCTGAAGCTGTGCACATTGCTGAGGAAATTTCACGACGCGGTGGCACTCCGCTGGCGGTTTGCAATGATCAGCACGTGTTAGGGATTATTGAATTAAAAGATATCGTCAAAGGAGGCATTAAAGAACGCTTTGCTCAATTACGACGAATGGGCTTAAAGACAGTGATTATCACCGGTGATAATCCTCTTACTGCAGCTGCTATTGCTGCAGAAGCCGGGGTAGACGATTTTCTCGCCGAAGCTACCCCACAAACGAAATTACAACTAATTCGCGACTATCAAGCACAAGGAAAATTAGTAGCCATGACTGGCGATGGCACGAATGATGCTCCAGCCCTTGCTCAAGCTGATGTGGCAGTCGCCATGCACTCTGGTACCCAAGCCGCTAAAGAAGCCAGCAACATGGTGGATCTCGATTCCAATCCCACTAAATTGATTGAAGTGGTGGAAGTGGGAAAACAAATGTTAATGACACGCGGCAGTTTAACAACTTTCAGTATCGCTAATGATGTGGCGAAATATTTTGCGATTATTCCTGCCGCTTTTAGTACGACCTATCCCTCTTTAGCGGCATTAAACATTATGAGATTAGCAAGTCCCCTATCTGCAATTTTATCAGCAGTGATCTTCAATGCATTAATTATTATTTGCTTAATTCCTTTAGCACTAAAAGGTGTGCGTTATCGTCCTCTGGGAGCAGCTATTTTATTACGCCGTAATTTATTGATTTATGGCTTGGGAGGAATTATTGTGCCTTTTATTGGCATTAAGTTGATTGACTTAGTTTTAAATGGATTGCAGCTAATATGAGAACATGGTTACGCGCTACAATCAGTCTATTTTTATTGTTTAGTTTAGTTTGTGGAATCATTTATCCCTTATTGGTGACTGGTATTGGCCAACTGCTATTCCCAGCCCAAGTGAATGGCAGCTTATTAAAAATGCAGTGTACGTCATCCCTGCAACCATCGTCATCCCTGCAACCATCGTCATCCCTGCAGGAAGCAGGGAACCAGCCCGCAGGATGCAATGACAAAATTATTGGTTCTGCGTTCATCGGTCAGAATTTTACTGATCCTAAATATTTCTGGGGCAGACCTTCCGCTACTCATGGCCATCCTTACAATGCTCTAGCTTCTGGGGGCTCTAATTTAGGCCCTTTGAACCCTAGTTTACTAACGCAAATAACGCAACTAAAACAAAAATTACTACAATACCCGCATCCTGATGACCCGCTACCGGTGGATTTAGTCACCTCGTCAGCCAGCGGTCTGGATCCTGATATCAGCCCCGCCGCTGCCTTGTATCAAATACCTCGCATTGCGCAAATACGTGGGATCTCTGAAAACAAGCTGCTTGAATTAGTCAATGCACAAATCCAATCTCGCCTTCTTGGTTTATTAGGTGAGCCTAGAGTGAATGTTTTAAAATTAAATTTATTACTAGATCAATATACGTCGTCCCTGCAGGAAGCAGGGATCCAGTCCCTCTCTTCGTCATCCCGAGCGAAGCGAAGGATCTCCTGCAACTGGCATGGCGATCCCTCGTCGCAAGCTCCTCGGGATGACGGAGCTGCGCCGTGGATCCTGGCATCCATGCCAGGACGACAAACCAAGTAGGTAGCGATGCAAGAAAAACGCCCCAGCCCTGATGCCGTATTAAAAAATTTGCAAGCTAATGAAGAAAAACAAGGCCGTGGGCGGTTGAAAATTTTCTTTGGCGCTTGTGCTGGAGTGGGCAAAACCTTCACCATGCTGCACGCTGCTCAAACATTACGCGCACAACACGTCAATGTCGTGGTAGGTCTTATCGAAACTCATGGACGTCCTGAAACAGAAGCTTTACTGCAAGGACTATCGATTCTTCCTAGGAAAAAAATCGCCTACCATGACAAACTATTAGATGAATTTGACTTGGATGCCGCAATAAAATCACCAGCCACTGTGGTATTAGTCGATGAATTAGCTCACTCCAACATTCCAGGCTCGCGCCATAAGAAACGCTGGCAAGATGTTGAAGAACTTTTGGATGCTGGAATCGATGTTTATAGTACTTTAAATGTACAACATTTAGAAAGCCTAACTGATGTAGTGAGCCAAATTACTACCGTGCATGTGCAAGAAACAATTCCAGATCGTGTCTTTGACAATGCGGATGAAGTAGTGTTAGTGGATTTACCTACCGAGGAATTACTCCAGCGTTTACACGAAGGAAAAATCTATTTAACGGGTCAAATTCGCCAGGCAGTCAAAAATTTTTTTCGTAAAGGCAATTTAATTGCTTTACGCGAACTTGCATTACGGCGCATGGCTGATCGAGTTGACGTGCAAATGCGCGAATACCGTAGCGACAAAGCCATTGAACGCATCTGGCAAGCTAAAGAACAATTACTGGTGTGCGTGGGTCCTGGAGAAACGGGTGAAAAATTAATTCGTCGTGGTTATCGTCTTGCTAATTCTTTGCGGGCTAATTGGTTAGCCGTCTATGTAGAAACCCCAAAACTGCAAAAACTTTCCAAAAAACAGCGCAGTCAAATACTGAAAAATTTAAGATTGGCACATGCATTGGGCGCTAACGTAAAAATATTGGCCGGATCTCATCGTATCGAAGCAATTATTAGTTATGCCCATGACCGTAATGTCACTAAAATCATCGTGGGAAAATCACGCCGTGGAAAATTTTCACGTTTATTCAGACCAACTTTGTTTGACCAACTGACTGAGTCTATTTCTGATATCGATATTTATGTCGTAGGATGTCAAGAAGAAGCGGAAGTCACAGAGAAACCTAGCGTCGCCACGGCGATAGGTCTAGAAACCGCCGCTGCGACAAAAAGTCGGTTGTCCGGTTACCTCTTTGCTGCAATCCTCTGTGGCGCCATCAGCGCTTGTTCTTTCTTGTTCAGCAATATTTTTTCCGTAATCAGTATCGCGATGTTTTATCTGCTCGGTGTGCTGATGATTGCTATTTACTATGGCCGCGGTCCTAGCATCTTTGCTTCATTTATTACTACTATTGCTTTTGGGTTTTTTTTCGTACCCTTCCAATTAAGTATTGCAACTCAAGACCTGCAACATTTGCTCATTTTTGGTGTCATGCTACTGACTGCTTTAACCATTACCCACCTCACCGCTAGTTTACGCTATCAGGCACGCATTGCCATCTATCGCGAACGCCGCACCCATGCAATCTCGAGTCTTAGTAAGGAACTTTCAACTGCACTCAGCCTACCACAAATTATTGATATCAGTAGCCAACATTTGCACAATGGGTTTCAAACGAAAATGGCTTTTTTCTTGCCCAACGCACAAAATAAAGTCTATTCAGTCACCGAGCACATTGCCCCCAGTATTATTCTTCTTAATGCTGACCTTGCCCTGGCACAATGGGTATTTGATCACAAGCAACCTGCCGGACTTGGAACTCAAACTTTAGCGGGTAGCCCAATTCTGTATTTACCTTTAATTGCTCCCATGGGGATTCGTGGCGTGGTGGCACTGCTTCCGGGAAAGACTTCTGAATTATTTCTCCCCGAGCAACAAGATATGTTAGACGCATTAACCAGTCAAATTGCCTCTTCTCTGGAGCACATGCATTATGTAGAAGTCGCCAGAAATGCGTTATTGACGATGGAAATTGAGCGTTTACGGAATGCAATTCTCGATGAAATTTCTCATGAACTGGATAAGCCTATACACAGCATCATGAATTTATCGCAGCAATTAATTGCGGATGTAACCGTCCCAGAAAAAATTGCGATGATAGTTCCATTACTTTATGAACGAACGGAGCAATTACAGCGTCTCATCGCTAATTTACTCGATATGGCTCGGCTGCAGACAGGTAAAATGGCTCTCAATAAACGCGAAATTAATTTAAATGAAATCATTCAAGCAGCAATCCAAGAATGTAAAGTTTTACTTATACAACACTCCCTGATGGTTGAAATTCCTCCAGATTTTCCCAAAGTATGTGCCGATCCAATTTTATTACAACGAGTGTTTTATCAACTTTTTGAAAACGCTGGAAAATTTACCCCTTTAGGAAGCCAAATTATTATCTCAGCAGAAGAGCGTGAGCAAGCTATTATTGTTTCAGTGCAAGATAATGGACCTGGATTTCCTAAAGGGATGGAAAAAACTTTATTTGAAAAATTCACCCGCGTTGAAAAGCAACCAGAAACCGGCGGGGTAGGTTTAGGCCTAGCCATTTGTCGTGCCATTATTGAAGCACATGAAGGGCAAATTTTTGCCGAAAACGTACTACCGCATGGGGCTAAATTTACTTTCCAAATTCCGTTCGCCCTTCGGTAAGAAGAGACCTTCCCCACAAAGAGCGAATTGCGGCAATGCCAACGGCTCCATGCGCTTTTGCTATCGAAAGATCTTCAGAGGTCATGCCACCCAAAGCATAAACAGGGATATCAACAGTTCGAGCGATTTCAGAGAACTTTTCCCACCCTAAGGGCTCGTCACTAGGGCAGGAAGGGGTGGCTAACACGGGAGACAATAGGACAAAATCTGCTTGCACTAATTTTGCTTGGAGAATTTGTTCCTTATTATGACAGGCAACAGAAAATAAAAATTCTTTAGAGACAGGTCTATGCGTTAACTGCATTAAATCTTTACTGGGCAGGTGAATACCATCAGCATCACTGCTGCTTAAGAGATTCATATGCCCATTCATTAAAGCCTTAGCTTGATATTGATGGCATAACTCCACAGCAGCAGAGGCCAAGTTTGCATACTGATCAGAGCTCAAAGACTTGGCTCTGATTTGTACAAGTTTTATTCCATTTATTAATGCAGTAGTAAGCAGCTCAAGAAATTTCTCCGTATCCGCTTCCGAATTCCCTGTAATTAAATGCAGTGGATTTTCTTGGGCAATAAATCCCATTACGAACCTAATTGCTCGATTATTTTTTGCACGGGATGGTATTCTGCTACCACAGCACAAGCCTCCTTAAATGTTGCCAAAACCTCTTTTCCGTCCACAGTGTCTGTTTCATTTTTATAGACTAATCGAGTTAACTCTAATGCCACAGTCACTTGATGATTAGCAGAATCCATTACTTTATCTATCATCTCTACTGCCCCTGGTTCAAATGCATCATAGGCATCATCCATATCGTCAAAGTGCAAGCAATCCTCTGAATGTTCGTGTTCATGCACTACTGGTTTTTTAACCACAGCTTTTTTACTCATAACTATACCCCCTAATTTGTAATGAAAGGACAGCTATTAAAACATTGACTGTATGGTCAGCACAAGAGGTTTTAGCAAGGTCGCATATTAAATCTAAAGCTGTAGACAACTCAAGACACTGAGCCTATCATACAATTATTAATATTAAATTAAACTCACGAGGCTCAAATCCCATGCAACTAAAAAAGGAAACAATTAATCATTATACGATCACTCACGCAGAGCACAAAGAATTTAAAGCCTCCCTCAAAATGAATCCACGAGACAATATGGTCGTGGCAAGGATTACTGATCTACCTCCCCGTAATGAATCACAAACTAAGTTAACCAAAGCATTTGAAGCTTATTTGCAAGAAAATGTGGGCGGAAAAATCTTACTGCAACTACCTGAGGCATTAAGTAGCACGCTACCCGCACAAGAAAGCTCTGCCCACCTACAATATGTCGATAAGGATACATTAACCGACCGGATGAAACTTATAGCTAAAAAATCCAAGGTAATAAATATATTAAACCGATTTAACGATGATGAAGCAAAAGAAGGGAAATATGTTTTACTCAAAAACCCTGAGGACTATAAGGAGTTATATGGGGAATACGACCAGTTTCAAAAAGACAATGCAAGTTTTGTCACATCACAAAAAATAGAAGCTGGCCTTTATTCTCCAATCGCTGCCAAGAAAAAAATTGACAACGAATTTGTTAACACTATAGCTATTTACGACCCACAAAAAAAGAAATTTGTGGCCGGAATACACCTCTTTATTCATGATGATTTAGCATATATATCAGATTTTATTGTCAACAAAGACGAAACTAATCAGGGTGTAGCACAGACACTTTTACTGCTAGCATTCCAAGAAATGAAAAAAGATAATCTAAAAGGAATTTGGTTTATCGCAGGGGGCGATGGTCAAACCCCCAAAGGCGCTCATCTTTATGGAAAGATTTTAGGAACTCAGCCGCTAGATAGCTCATTACAAAAAATGTTGGGGGTTAGGCCAATATTCGGTACCCCTAAAGAGTTGCTATGCACTGCCGGTAATCGTAATCCAAATACAGGCATATCTCTAGACGAAGCACATCTGCTAAAAGATAGTTTTATTGCCACCATTGGACAAACAAATACGGAAACACTTTCAACTACAGAAAAAGAAATTGAGAAAAACTCAAGCACAATTGCTCCTCGAACAGAAAGAACCCCCACCACTACAGCTTTTTAGGAATTCATATGTTACGCAAAATTATTGCCAGTTCTTTATTAATTTGCATTCCCTCGGCTTATTCAGCAATTACCAGCTCTGAGCCTGATTTTTGTAGCAACCTGCGCGGCAACTGGGTCGCGCAAGTAGTACTGAAACTTGAAAACAGAGAATTATGTCGCTATTCAGGTAGAGTAATTTTTGGCGGAGGTAATCGGCGCACTACTAATCTTTATTCAATGTCTGCTAACTTAAATATCACTTCAGGGGTCTGTCAAAATCCAGAACAGTTTTTTATACCGACCACTCTGTGCTATGACAATAAGCTTTCAGCCGACACCCCCTTAACCAAGTTTTCAGGGCCTATAACTCATGGTGGTAACACCGCGAATTTATTGGGCACTCTTTATATGTGGGTACCTGCAAAGCAACAAGGATACATTACTGCTATGGAAATGATCCTAAACAAAGAATGACGTTATTTGCTGAATTGATACCGGCCACCCGTCTGTTCGATCTGTTGACGGGAAAACTGAATTGGCTGATTAGTCCTGCCTGTATCGAGGCTTCCGCTTCCTGGATGGATCACTGTTTCCTGTGGGGACGGCACGTAAGAAGTTATTGGATTGGCTGCGCCCTCAGAACCTAGTGCTTTCTGGATTGCAGCATAATCATTGACAAAGCGCTCTTGTGATAAGGTTTCAGCTCTATCTTCAAAAATTTTAACCACTAACCCCAAGACCACTCCTGCAATAATAATATAGCCGGTATTTTCAGTGAGAGCATCGCCCGATAAATTTTTAAGTTGATCAAAATATCCTTCCGTACCTAACATTAAACCATAAAGACACACTGCAGAGGCGCAAATCTCTAAGCGTCCATAATAAAAATCTCGTATAACTTTATCCTTGAGATACAAATTTTCATTATCAGTTTCGGTTTTATGCTTTTCTACATGAAAACTATACCATTTTCGCAACAAATGTGTTGCATAGATTGCAGCTGCAAATCCAGAAATAAGAAATGGAAAAAGTCCTATTCTTGATATTCCATTGAAACCTATTGTGTCAGTTAAGAATGAATTAAAGTTATTAAACCAACTGATGCCGGCTAGATCAGTGATGAGGGTATTGCATATGAGTATTATCGCTAATGCTCGACCAATAAAGGAAAATAGCTGTGAAATACGCACAGCGGCTACTCGCGAGTTACGTTGACCAAAGTGAGGATTTTCAGCTTCTTCAAGATGTTCTTTTGCTTCACGAACACCTTCCCAGTGATGAATCATAAAACCGAACACCCCTATCAAATAAGCAGAGACGTTTGTGGGCAGGCCTTTTACAATTTTGCTAATTCCTAACCAGATGTCGTCGATGGAATCTATAGGCTTTTTTAAGATATTAATAATTCTTCTAAAATTACTGGCATTTTTTTCCGGTGCGCTGCTCTCAGTAGTCATAAAATTTTTCTCATCTCAGTAAATTCGGATAGCCCTGAAAGGGAGGTTACAGTGTTGATTTTCAAACAATTCTTTCAAAACGACGCCTATAATAACTGAAGCTTTAGTACATGTAAATAGAAATCATTCTCATTTGAGAGGTTATGCTACTCTTTTGAAAATGCAGGGTTAATAGGGTCAGCGCCTACCTAACCTGTACAAGTTGCATTCCACTCTGGCATTATCTTCGTCATCCCGAGGAGCATGCCACCGTCATCCCGAGCGAAGCGAGGGATCTCCATGCCAATTGCAGGAGATCCCTCGCTTCGCTCGAGATGACAGTGGCATGCTTCTCCGGATGACCGGTGGCATGCTTCTCGGGATGACGAAGAATTTCCCATACTGGGCACAACTTAATACAGGCTATGTATGCACGGACCCTTCCCTATTAAGGCTTTGCAAGATAATTATATTTGGATGTTCTATGATGAGCTGACTCAAAATGCTTGGGTAGTTGATCCAGGTGAAGCAATGCCTGTCATTCATCAATTGAAAGCTAGAAATCTTACCCTTCAGGGTATTTTATTAACCCACCACCATCATGATCATTCTGGCGGAATTAAAGACTTGCTACGCTACGCAGGAGACATTTCCGTTTACGGTAGCCAGGTAAGTCCGGTTAGTTTAATCAATCACCGCCTCACACCGGATGAGGTTTTTCAGTGTGGAGGTTTTAATTTCCAAGTTATTGCAATTCCAGGACACACCTTAGACCATGTGGCTTATTATGCAGATCCAATTTTATTTTGTGGTGACACACTTTTTAGCGCGGGTTGTGGCAAAATTTTTGAAGGAAGCACTGAGCAAATGTATACTTCACTGTCTCAATTGATGCAATTACCCGATACTACTGCTATCTATTGTGGGCACGAATATACCTTAAATAATTTGCGCTTTGCACAAACGGTAGAGCCACACAACCCATGGATTCAGCAAAAAATAACACAAGTACGTGTTAGCATTGAGGAGCAAGGCTGCACATTACCTAGTTTATTAGGCGAAGAAAAGCGCATCAACCCATTTTTACGCTGTGGGCAAGCTACTATCAGACAAGCGGTCACAAATTACATCGGAAAACCTCTCCATAATGCGGTTGACGTTTTTGCAGCATTACGAGCATGGAAAAATTATTTTTAGTTTATCAGACAGCCGGAATGCTTAAGTAAGCATCTCAATTAAAGAAACACCTCTTCTAAGGTGGAAGCATCTAGGATTCGCTCGCCCCACAACAAAAGAGTTTCAGCACTTGCCTGTTGAATTCGCGTCAGATAAGTAGGAGGTATAAAACGAAAGCGACGCTTTAATAGGCGAATTAATAGATTAGATTCACCTTGCTGTATACCTTGCTCTATACCTTGCTTGATCCCCTTTTCAATGCCAAGTCTTTCTGGAGTAGTAATATATCTCATGTGTTGTTTCTCCTCGATGTTTTTTATCGTTTGATTGTATATTGGCTCTTGCTCTTTGGGAAGAGTAATAAGCCAATCAATCAGAGTAAATAATTGAATAATATCGCGTTTAGTATAACCCTTTTTATACAACTGACGAGTCAAAGCAGTCTTGGCATGTAAGCGCGCTTCGCTATCTTGCTGTGTTTTTAGTGCCACTAATTGGGCTAATATCACCATGGAAAAACGATTATTCATAGCTTCTAATTCTTGCCAACGCTTTTGATAATCCAATATTTTTATCACTAGATAACGCACTTCCTGATAGGTTCCAAAACATGCTTCACGGTAATAATCAGTGCGCCAATCTGGATCGTTATCAATTAAAATAGCAATGCTAACAACAGGTAGATTCCATACATCAGAAATTCGATACCGATAAATCATCATCCGACGCGGTAAGTTTCCTCTCTGAGGATCCCCCTCAATCTCAAGATGACACAATATTAAAGATTGTTTTCCGTTTTTTCCATGGACTTTGATTAATTTATCTGCAATGCAATTACCAATTGCGGCATGGCGTGTTATTTTACTTAATTCTTTATCAAGTGATTCCCAATTTTTGGACCAATCGATTTGCGTGGCAATATCCGGCAAGCAAAATTCCATAAAATCACGAAAATATAATCCTAAACCGAATTTCCAAGGACGATCAAAATCAGCCCGGGTATTCTTGTCTTTTGTTTTTAGGTCATGAGTCATGAGCCCATATTAAAAGAAACAGCGAAACGCACAATACCGTAGTCCCGGGGTTTTTATCCCTTCTCCCCCACCCCCTGTCATCCCGAGAAAAGGGATGGGGAGAGGGCATTTGCTACTCCCAAAAATCAGTCTCCCCTTTTTGTACTCCTGCTAATAACCTCGCGCACAATTCATCGGTAAAAGGCTTATCAAACAGGCCATTGAGTTTTAGTGCTTTGGCTCGGGTATAACAGCTTTCATCATGCACTGCATGGGCGGACAAAATAACAATCGGCACATTGGCATTACCACTTAAATGCTTACGCATAAGTTGAGCTAGTTCGAGGCCATAGTAATCTGGAAGTCCCAAATCCAGCAAGACCAGGTCATAACGATTGGAAAATAATTGAATGGCTTGAGTGCCATTCATAGCTAAATCTACTTGGCAGTTTGCTGCAGTGAAGATAGATTCAGCCCCTTTGCTGGCCATTTTGTTATCCTCAACGGCGAGGACTCTCAGTTGCGTGGTATTCATGGTTTGCTCCTATTATTGTTATATAAGGCACGTTGTCCCTGCACTGTCATTGCGAGGAGCGAAGCGACGTGGCAATATCACAAGCCGAGGCATGGATTGCCACGTCGCTTCGCTCCTCGCAATGACGGAGACGCAGAAACGACGACATAAGTAACCAAGAAATCTTAAGGAGTAATAGTGGCAGAGATTAAAGAGATGACAGGGCAGGAAATCAAATCGCTGCCCCGCCACCGCTACCTCTGCCACTTTATCGACCCAACCTCACTATTTTCCTCCCAGACCCCAAATCGCCACAAAATGCTACCCTACCACCCCACAATGGCTGCGAGGATTTAAAGCAGATAGCCTTCTGATTTGACCATGGAAATACCACGAACGATTGGCACGTGAGAAAAAAATAATTGAAGCTGTTTTGCACGGACGCAAGATGCGTTAAACTGACAACAGCCATTGTCGAATCTCCTACGGTTAAGATTCCAGTGGTTAGCGTGTGGATCAGGTGTTGTAGCACCTACCACACGCGCCTATTATCATAAGTTTATTTTAATTTAGCAACGTTTTTGTTAACCACAATGAAAAAATTCTTTTCGATTGCATTAATAGGGCTTGTTTTAAATTTCCATATAGCTTTGGCAACCAATAGCCTATGCAAATATTACGCCTTTTTAAAACCCGGTTTCAATATGAGCAATTATCAAAGCTGCCAAGTGCTGATAAAACAATGTAGCAAGAAAAATTTATCTGTAGATCAATCTTGCATAGAAAAACTAACAAGTAGGAATATGGCGTGCCAGCAATTTAACCAACTAGCAGACGCCGTACAAATGCCTATCACTGCATTAAAAATTACCCAGGCGGGTCAGTTTAACATCGTCGATAAAATATTTAGTGCCGATGGCCAGCATCAATATTACCTAATTACCCCTACAGGCTGTTTATTGGATACGCGAATTGATCCTAGAAAACTATCAGCTTCATTAGCCAATCAATATAAAAATGTAGATTTTATTTTTGTAAATACGGAACAGCCAAGTTATTCACTCAGCGACGATGGCAACCACCACTTTAGTTTAAAATTCACGATCGCAAAAAATTGTCTGGCGTGCGAGCGTGTAGGAAATTTTAGCTTGCATTTTGAGTTTAATAGCAAAGGCAACTTACAAGCAGTATCGGTTAACGAATTACCTACGTAAAAATATCGTAACTCCCCAGGTGTCATCCCGAGCGAAGCGAGGGATCTCACTTTTTAAAGAAGAGTCTCAGACAGATTTTTTATCGTATGCTTTGCCACATTCATGAGATCCCTCGCTTCGCTCGGGATGACAGTTGTCAGGATGACACCTGGGGACGCAACGCAGCACTGATACAAAGCACCACAAAAACTAATAGGACTAAAAACCATAAAGCAGCAGAATAACCCGCTAGAAAAACGTGGGTTAAGTTAAATCTCGTGCTGAAGATAAGCGATCCTATTGCTAATCCTATCGCGCCACCTAAGTTGTGTGACGTCCCCATCATACCTGCAGCGACACCACTACGATCAGGGGGAACACTCGACATCGCAGCTGCAAGGGAAGGACTCAAAATACAAGCCCAACCAATACCAAATAGCGCATAGGCTATAATCATTAATGCGACTGGGGTGTGAGTAGCAAATTGGGTTTGGAGCAATGCAGAACCTAGCAGCAAAAGCAACCCAAATATCAATGAACCCTTGGGCCCATTTTTATCTACAAAACGTCCCGCAATGGGTGATAATACCGCGACCAACAAAGTTGCTGGCAATAGCGTAAACCCAATTTGACTGCCAGAAAAACCTTGCACGAAATGCAAATATAAGGGAATGAGAAAGAAATCAACGGCATAAAAAGCAGCGAGCGATATGTTAGCGATCAACCCAATAATAAATAGTGGATGCTTGACTAAAGAAAATTGAATCATAGGAAAAGCCACTTTGCGTTCTACTCGATATAGGAGCAACAAACCAACCACGGCTATCCCTAGTAAGCTCAAGACCTGCCAAGAAAATAATCCGAGGCGTTGGCTTTCGATAATGCCTAAAACTAATGCCGGAATACTCACCAGTAATAATACAAAGCCCCACCAATCCATAGGTTCCACATGAGCGCTTTTAGATTCTTTTAAAGCCTTGACGCAGCATAACCAACAGAAGAGTGCTAATGGAGGATTGATCCAGAATATCCAGCGCCAACCGAGAGTGCTGACGAGGATACCACCCACTACGGGTCCTAAAGCTAAGCCAAAACTGCTGATTCCGACTAAAAAGCCCATTGCTTTGCCTTGTTCTTCAATTGGAAAAACATTCGGAATAATAGCTAAAGGCGCCATATACAACAAAGCAATTGCAATCCCTTGGAGGAAACGAAATCCGATGAGCACCCCTAAGTGCGGCGATAAAGCAATTCCAATGGAAGTTAAAGCAAATAAAAGCAACCCCAGATATAAAAAAAGACGTCGCCCATACGTATCAGCTAATTTCGCCAAAATGGCCATGGAGGTGGTTAAAGTAAGTAAAATACTGTTCATCACCCATTGCAATTGCAGAACACTGCTATGAAATTCTTGTTGGATTGCTGGTAATGCTGTGTTCACAATGGTTAGATCTAAAAGACCTACAAAACTGGCCAAACTGATACCAAATAAGACTGCTCCATTTGCCTTTAATGACTTGAACATAGGATCTCACCCTTTAAATTTCTTGATTCTAGGGCTAATTATCTTTAATGTACAGTTCAAGTGGCGATTAAATAACAGATGGAACTACCAACATGAAAATTTATCCTCCCCTCATTAATATTCTTGGAGAATATAAGCAAAATAAAACTGATGCCACTGCTTTAATCGCAAAAGAAATCCGGATAACCTATAAACAACTTCTGGAAGTTGTAGAACACATTGCAGCTAATTTGCATAGTTTGCTTGCCCCTCAGCAAATTGTGTTATTACATCTGCCCAACTCATTAGAGCTGGTTTATGCTTACTTGGCGTGTTTTCAACTAGGGGTGATTGCAACTCCAATCAGCATAGGGGCCAAAGCCAATGAGCTACAAATCATTCTTAATCTTACCCAAGCTACTTGTATCTTAACTCACGATAATTTTAGTCAGGAATTGTTAGCAGTTGACTGGCAATCCTCCAGTATAAAACAAGGCTTTGTTGTCGGAAAATCCTTACAATCCAAAGCACTTCCTTTTACAGCCTTTGAAAATTTGTTAATAGCCAATGATTTAATATTACCTCCTCCACCAAATCTCCATGAAAAAGCCGCGCTGTTTTTTACCTCAGGTTCTACCGGAAAATCTAAAGGAATTTTACATACCCATGCATCCTTATCAGCGATGGCAGCAAACATTGCCTATTGTGGTGATGTTACAGAAACCGATGCTCTTTTAGTCAGCGAAGCTATGACCAATGCGAGTGGATTCACCCATGTCATGGCGGCATTAAGCCAAGGCGCAACTGCGATTTTACTTGAGAATTTTATCGATTTAATTCCTACCATTCGTCATGATCGAGCCACCATTCTGTTCATCATAGGTAAAGGTAATTATGACATTATTAACGACCCGCATATCTCCGCAGAAGATTTCTCCAGTGTACGCATGAACATAACAGGTGGTGACAAAATTACCCAAGGACTATTACAAAATTTTAAAGCCAAGACTCAAGTTCCTTTAAGACAAAGTTATGGAATGTCCGAAATACTCGTAATTACATGTAATAAAAGCGCGGATGAAAATAAATTGGGATCTATTGGCACAGTTAGCAAAGATGTCAGCATTCGTTTATTAGATACCCAAGGTAACCCCGTTCCTCTGGGAAAACCAGGCATTGCTTGGGTTAGTGGACCTAATCTTTTGCAAGAATATTGGCAAGACCCACGATTAACCCAGCAGAGCATTATAAAAGGTTGGTTTTGCACCGAAGACTTAATTTATCAGGATATTGATGGTTATTATTGGTTTTATGGTCGATTGAAACAAATTATCATTCGGCAAGGCGATAATATTTCGCCTTTCGAAGTGGAAGAAATACTAGCCAAGCATCCAGCGGTAAAAATATCAGGGGTTATAGGTAAACCTGATACTTTAGAAGGCGAAGTACCTGTAGCATTTGTTGTCCTCAAAAAAAACAACTATGCTTCTCCTGAAGAGTTGATCCAATTTGCCGCTAATTATTTAGAAGAGTACAAAGTCCCCGTGGAAATTCATCTTCTGCAATCTTTGCCTCTCACCCAGTCGAACAAAATTGATCGAAAAAAGTTGAAAGATGACTACCTGCGAACTCTAAGTTCGAAGCAATAAATTTGGATACAAATCAACCTATTTTATTCTTTCCCTTTATTATATAATCACCATTCTCAAAACTTTAGCTAGACCATTTGACACTAAGAGATACCTGATGATCGTTACTTATGATGAATTCGATAAAGTGGACCTCCGCTCTGGCACAGTAGTTAAAGTTGAACCATTTCCTCGTGCAAAAAAGCCAGCTTATAAAATTTGGGTTGACTTTGGCCTCTTGGGAATTAAACAAACTTCGGCTCAAGTGACAGTGCACTATACCCCTGAGTCTTTGTTGGGTCGACAAGTAATGGGTTGCGTTAACTTGGGAACTCGTAATATTGCTGGATTTTTATCCGAATTCTTGTTACTTGGATTTCCTGATGCCAATGGCGCTATTTGCCTAGTTACAGTAGATCCTCAAGTACCTAATGGAGAAAAGTTAATTTAATTCATTTATGAAAAATCATCGCACTTTAATAGCCTATTTATTTTTAATTTTGGCACCCATGACGGTGGGTATTAATATTGTAGGTTCTAAATATTTAATCACCTCTATGCCAGTCTTGTTTTTATTAGCAGTTCGATTCTTACTTGCTTCCTTATTATTGCTACCATTACATTGGAGCACGGTTGATGGCAAACAAAATACCATAGCCTATCACCTAAAACAGCTTACTCGCAAAGATTGGTTATTTCTAATAGCTCAAGCCTTAACCGCAGGGGTCCTATTTAATTTTTTAATGCTTTTTGGTTTGCGCTACACCGATGCCAATGCCGCAGGAATCATCACCAGCGCCCTCCCCGCTATTATTGTGATTCTATCTTGGATTGTCCTGAAAGAAGCCTTTAGCTTAAAAAAAACAGCTTGTGTGGCGTTTGCAACTGTTGGTCTGATCGTAATCAGCTCTGCCCATGTTACTAACATCAATTCCTATCAGTCACTACTCGGAAATTTTATCGTTTTTCTATCGCTGCTTCCGGAAGCCAGCTACTATATTTTAACCAAGCTTCACCCTAGCCGCTTACCCTTATTCTTAATGTCCTCAATTATCAATGGCATCAATGCATTAATATTACTACCTCTATTATTTTATTATTTAGATTTGGAATTATTAAGATTACCAGCCCTCAATTGGCTCATTCTAGCTTTAATTGGAGTTTGCACTGGTTTATTTTACGTTTTTTGGTCTATTGGATCCGCCAGAGTTGACGCTGTGATGGCGGCACTTTCCACTGCAATTATGCCCATAGCGACGGTTGGCATTGCTTGGTTTGCATTAGGTGAAAAAATAGGCTTAACTCAATGTATTGGGGTAAGTATGGTAATGGCCTCTATTCTTATTTATGCTTTACCTGCAAATATAAGGAAGTTTCATGCAAAAGAAATGGTCACAAAAGGTTACCGAAGAAAGTAATGCTCTCGACCTTGAGGAAGGGGTGTTTACTTGGGACAACCCAAAAAAAATTGCCAAATCGTTAATGCAGTCAGCATTAGATAGTGCTCGACGCAAAGGAACCCCATCTCAATCAGCCATGTCGATGTTGAACTTCTATATTAACCGGGCAGGAAAAAATTTAGACTCAAAACAAAAAGCCATATTGATAAAAGCAAAAGAACAATTACGTCTATTAGTTGATGAAAAATAGATTAATGCAATGTTATTCAAGCGTTTGAATAATCGGCTCCTTCCGCCAACGCATTTAAATCTGTTTGATAGTCAGTTGTTAGTTTTTGGTTCTGTTGATTGATTAGGCATAGTTTAATGAAAGCAATAACCAATAAAATCGTGCTAAGCCCTAGTGCAGTCATGCCAACATAGAGACCTAAGCTACCAATCGCTAAATTAGAGAGATCTAGCCAACTATCAGCCAAGGATAATCCTCCGCCTACATAGCCTAAAGTTGAGGCAAAAAATGAAAAATTACACCAGAACTTTGATTGCAATTCTAGTTTAATGGTTGACTGGGGATAAATTAAAATTCGTTGTAACTGCTCAAGCCCTTCATCTGATTGTTTTGCTTTAAGCCGTTGCTGCCTTTCTGTTTGAATGAAAAGAAATAATTCCTTAGATTTTTGTTTGCTAGAAGTTTCAGCGGGATTATCGCTTCCTTTATTTTCTTTGGAAACGGCTTTATCTAACTCAATAAAACCACAAAAAATTTTATTCAAATTTTCAAATTTAGGTTTAGATGTTAGGATATTGTTTTTTAAACTCTCTCGAAGTTTGTCCAATTGTGGAATTTTAGACTGAGGATTTTTCTCGATTAATTGTAGTATTTGTTCACGCTGCTCATTAATGACTCTGAATGTATTTATAATGGTATCTAAGTTTCTAACCTCGATTCTTCCCAGTAAAAAATTAAAGATCAAATCTAAATTTTGATGAAATATCAGCGAGCGATGAACAATTTCTCCATCATAAGCTCCCAGAAGCAAAAAGGGATCCTCAAGCGGTAATCTACGTGTAGTTAAATATTGTCCATCAATATATTCTTCTACTTCCAAACGATCTTCGACTTGTTCTTTCGTAATGGGACCAATTGGATCTTTCAGTGAGTCATTATTGAGGCCACTGGAATATTTTTTTTCTTCCGACGGAGCACTAGTGGATTCTTCATCTTTGATTGTCTTATGCAGGGAATCACCAACCAAGTGAAAAATAATTAAGCTTAAATCGGCTAGAGTGGGTTTAAAAGGTGCTGATTGGTATTGTTCTTCTTTCAGATATTGCTGCACATAATCCAGGGTTAAAGTATCGGATTTAGGCTTTACCTGCTGGTAAATAAGATTAGACCAGCGGGCAATATCTTTGGTAATGTCATCGCTAAAAAATGCATGACGAGTGACTTCGCTGAGGTCGGGGCGTTGATTAGGATCTGCCTGGGTTAGGCTGGTAATTAGGTCAATGAGGTGGACTAATTTTTCTCGGTCCGTTGTTGATAGTTGACATTTAGCGGTGGTTAATTGGGATTTTAGCTTTGCCAGATTTGCTGCAACATCGCTTGATTGCCTCGTGCGCTCTTCAAGGATCATTCCCACTTTTTCTGGGGTCTTTTTAAGATTTATTCCCCATTTGTTTTTTTTAAGCATCCCCCATTTATTATTATTTCGGATTGCTTTATATAGAATTTCATACAGGGCTATCCCTAGGGAAAAGCCCGCGGCCTTCTTTAGATTTTCTTGACCAACGCCGCTCCCGCTCCATGGATTAATTTCCGGAGGGCAATAACGTGGTGTACCAACAGAAAATTCAGCGTCCTCCGTTTTTAATATCCCTGCGTCATTCACACGAACAAAACCTTCAATATCACAAAACTTAATGTACAAAGAGCCTTGATCAGTTTCCAATACTAAGATATTAGGAGGCTTGACGTCTAGATATACCCGATTGTTTCGATGGAAATTATTTATTAACTGGACCAATCTTTTTGTAATAATTTGCAGAGACTCTAAGGTCAAGTCGCGTAAATCAAGATGTTTCAGATCTTTTTTAGCTGCCACAAAAATTTGTTGATTGACAGAAATCTTACTGACCCCATGCTGATCTCTTTGACGCCTGATTCCTCGCGCTCTTAGCGACAAGGGCCAAACAAGGCTATCAGCACCAATCTCTTTTTGGTCAGCCAGAGATTTTAATGCATTGATGGATGAGTTTGATTTTCGCAGAAGGGACACTACATTAGAGGTGGGCCCCTTTTTTTCCGTGCGCTCTTTTGTTTCCTGTTCTGGAAGAGTGGTTCCTCGAAATTGCCTGCTGATTCGCAGCTCCTTGCTTTCGACAGCAAGAACTTGGGTTACCTGAGTACCGCTAAGACCTATATCTTTCGATTCCGAAAATAGAGAGTCTATAATTTTAGAATTGAAATCGGCGTTGAAATTTGGCTTTTCTGGGTCAATTGGGGCGATGTATTCTAAGTGTTCTAACATGGTATTCCTGGTCTTTACCTTGAGTTGCGGGTATCTTACCAAATGAATATTAGTATTTTCTTAAATACCCTCTTGAAAATTGTGAGAAACCCTGTAGTAGGGGACAAAAATAATTTCCTCCTTTGAAAAAGGGGGATTAAAGGGGATTTAAAAAGATGAGGGAAATCCCCCTAACCTCCCTATTGCAAAGGGCTGTATGGGGGATTCTCCATACTTCTTTAAATCCCTCCTAACCTCCCTTTTCCAAAGGGAGGAATTATTTTACGAAATTTTTAATACCACTTTACCAATTGTCTTGCGCCCTTCTAATATTCGATGCGCTTCTGGTGCTTGCTCGAGTGGCAGAACATTATCAATTCGCAATTTCAACCACCCTTCCTGAACTCCTTGTAACACCGCATGGGCACGCGTTAAAATTTCTTCACGCGAATTTACATAATTAAACAAACTGCCACCAGAAACTGTCAGAGATTTTGATTGCAGTGAATTAGGCGCTAAAGGCTCTGCAGAACCACTGGAAGAACCAAAAATACAAATATGTCCTCGATAACGAACAGCTTCTAAATCTTTAGTGAATGTCGATTTACCAACCCCATCAATAATAAAATCTACGCCTCGATCTTGCGTGATTTTCTTGGTCTCAGCAACAAAATCTTGGCTGGTATATAAAATGACATGATCTGCTCCGGCTTGGCGAGCAACTTCTGCCTTTTCAGGCGTAGATACGGTGCCAATGACAGTGGCACCCCGATGTTTGAGCCATTCAACCAGTAAAAGCCCCACCCCGCCTGCCGCAGCATGAACTAACACATAATCTCCAGATTTCACTTGATAATACTCATGCAGCAAATAGTGCGCAGTCATTCCTTGTAAAGGAAATGCCGCTGCTTGCTCGAAACTTAAACTTTCCGGTAACGGAATTAATTGCCAAGCTTTTACTAAATTATATTCAGCATAGGAGCCTAAACTCGAAGAATATGCGACCCGATCCCCTGGTTTTACTTCGTGAACACCCTCACCGACTTCTTCAACAATGCCTGCCCCTTCAAAACCTGGGGTATAAGGTAAATGGGTGGGATAGCGTCCTGAGCGCATATAGATATCAATGAAATTCACTCCTGCAGCTTTTAATCGAACCAACACCTGCCCTACTTCGAGCTTTGGTCGTTCAATGTTCTCTAATTGCAGGACGCTGGGATCACCAGTTTGATGGATACGAATAGCTTTCATAAATTTCTTTCTCCTTTTAAAATAATTGCCATTCTATACTATGCCTTGCCTATCGCCAAGATTCACCTTGTCAAAGCAATTTAGAAATGTCACCTTTGACAAAAGCAAGATCAAAACCCAGGATAAAGTCACAGCAAAAACGTTAAATAAAGTTAAGCTCGCTATCGAAAAACATAAATCCTCTTAAACCCTAGAGATCTAACATAGATTAATATCCTTTACCTTTCGAAATTTTTAATACCACTTTACCAACTGTCTTGCGACCTTCCAATATTCGATGCGCTTCTGCTGCTTGCTCGAGTGACAGAACATTATCAATTCGCAATTTCAACCACCCTTCCTGAACTCCTTGTAACACCGCATGGGCACGCGTTAAAATTTCTTCACGCGAATTTACATAATTAAACAAACTGCCACCAGAAACTGTCAGAGATTTTGATTGCAGTGAATTAGGCGCTAAAGGCTCTGCAGAACCACTGGAAGAACCAAAAATACAAATATGTCCTCGATAACGAACAGCTTCTAAATCTTTAGTGAATGTCGATTTACCAACCCCATCAATAATAAAATCTACGCCTCGATCTTGCGTGATTTTCTTGGTCTCAGCAACAAAATCTTGGCTGGTATATAAAATGACATGATCTGCTCCGGCTTGGCGAGCAACTTCTGCCTTTTCAGGCGTAGATACGGTGCCAATGACAGTGGCACCGCGATGTTTGAGCCATTCAACCAGTAAAAGCCCCACCCCGCCTGCCGCAGCATGAACTAACACATAATCTCCAGGTTTCACTTGATAATACTCATGCAGCAAATAGTGCGCAGTCATCCCTTGCAAAGGAAATGCCGCTGCTTGCTCAAAACTTAAACTTTCCGGTAGCGGAATTAATTGCCAAGCTTTTACTAAATTATATTCAGCATAGGAGCCTAAACTCAAAGAATATGCGACCCGATCCCCTGGTTTTACTTCGTGAACACCCTCACCGACTGCTTCGACAATGCCTGCCCCTTCAAAACCTGGGGTATAAGGACAAGGTACATGGGTGGGATCGCGTCCTGAGCGCATATAGATATCAATGAAATTCACTCCTGCAGCTTTTAATCGAACCAACGCCTGCCCCGCTTCTGGCTTTGGTCGTTCAATGTTTTCTAATTGCAGGACGCTGGGATCACCAGTTTGATGGATACGAATAGCTTTCATAAGTTTCTTTCTTCTTTTAAAATAATTGCCATTCTATACTATGCCTTGCCTGTCGCCAACGCTTCGCGGGATGACACATCTGGTGAGTTTCAGACATGGGCCTCAACTACGTAAGGATTCAACTGCTTGCGGTAAGGCGAACTGTTCGCCGACCACGCCGCTCACGAAACGTCCCCCGCGAATTTCTCCCCGATCTTCGAGGCTGCGAAAGATAGGAAGCAGTTCACGCCAACGTGGAATTAAAGATTCCTGTGCTAACAGATCACGAAATATAACCCCATAACGCCGCAGCAATAACCAACCCACCGCTTCTAATTGTTGCGCAGTATCGTCCGCTGCAAACATGGGTAATAAGGCCCAACGTCCTCCACTATAACGCGGCAAAACACTACGATGTCTACCACGCCCCAAACGACGCCGCGGATCAATTAAGGCACGCATATTATCAAAACTATCAGCGGTCACTAATCCTGCTGCAATCAGTTCCCATAAACTTCGTTCTGCTTCTGCTGGCAGACAACCCACTCCGCGTACTAAATCAGCAAAAAAACACGCGCCTTGCTGTTGGAGATAATGATAAATTTTTCCTGCCACATGGCTTAGAACTTCTAAATTTCGTTCTTCTAAATGCGCGCGCGTCGGTATCCAGCTAGAATCTTCTCTTATAAAAAACGTAATTGGAATTGCACGATTGGGTATTATTCTCCCCTCTCCCGATAATAATCCAGAATGCCAAGAAAGGCGGCCCCAGGCAACTTCTCCGCTCAAACATAATCGATCCAGCATCCCCGCATCGTAGTCACGCACTCGTTTTGCAAAAATATCGCGCTCCCATAGCTTTGCTGGCAGCTCAAGCCCCTGACATTGCCTAATTATCTCACGCAATCCCTGCAATCCTGCTAATTGCGTCCCGGCAGCTAGGTGTTGCCAATTGGCTAACCAACTCATAAATTTCTCTGGCGTAACGGGTTCGATAGCTCGACGTAAGCGATTGATGGTTTGGCGATGAATCCGTGCTAATAAACGGCGTTCACACCACTCTATTTCATCTTCTTCTGCTGGGTGCTTAAAATGCCCACGTAACACAAAGCCACTGGCTTCAAGTTGTAACAATCCTTGCTCTACTGCGCTTAATTCCAACGCCAATGCTGAACTTAATTCACTAGCCGTCACAGGGCCTAGATGCAATAACCATCCTCGCAACAGGTCTAAAATCCCCCCTAACCCCCCTTTGCCAAAGGGGGGAATTTCATGATCCCCCCTTTGACAAAGGGGGGTAGGGGGGATTTCCGCTTGCGGATAAATCTCAGCAAAAATTTGTGCTTTTTCCACCGCAAAGTAAAAACTCTTGCCTTGATGCAAAGCTGTTGCTACCCGACCTGCTTTTTTTAATGCTACAAAATGCAGCTCCAAAGAGCTTGTCGTTCCGGCAGGAAAGCCAAAACCCAGTCCACAAGGAAGTGAAATTTTTGCATCCCTGCTGTCTGGATCCTGACATTCTGCCAGGACGACGGGTGAATGAGGCCATGCGATTAACGTTAATAAACTATCATGCAACTCATCTGCATTGCGAATATCCGGCCAGACCTGCTGTTGCACTTCCATTATTGCCACAGGATCTAAGCGCCCTACTTCCTGCAGCGCTGCTGCTGGTAACACACGACGCATTTCTACGGCGCGCGCTCGGCGTTCTTCCAAAGGCGCATCATCTAAAAATGCATAGGGATTAGCATTGAGAATTTCATGCGCAAAAGGCGAAGGAAAAGCCGTATCCACTGCCTTAGTGTGAATTTCCCCACTTTTAATGTTTGCCAACACCTGAATCAAACCCGCTAAATCCAAAGCTTCGGTCAATACATCTTTCATCGCTTCATTGACCAAAGGATGATCCGGTAAGGCAATATCCCGTCCACCTAAATTATCTTGACAGGCCACTGCCTCAGGAAAAACCGCTGCTAATAAATCTTCGGCGCGCATACGCAAAATTTGCGGCGGCACTTTTTTGCCATTAAAAAAACGTGGCAAGGCTAAAGAGCGACTCGCATCCCAACGCCACCGCGTAGCAAATAACGGCAGTGGTAAAACCGCTTGGGTTAACACTTCTGGCACCGTGTTCGGATGCAAAAAATCAAATACATCTGCCAAGGGAAAACTATGCTGCTCTGCTAATGAAATATTAATCCCGTCATCGGTGGCCGCTGCCTGTAATTCAAAATTAAATGAACGACAAAACCGTTTTCTGAGTGCAAGTCCCCAGGCTTTATTGATTCGCGCACCAAACGGCGCATGAATAATTAACTGCATCCCACCACTTTCATCAAAAAAACGTTCGGCAATAATCATTGACTGCGTTGGCACTGCTCCCAAAATAGCACGGCCTTGCAATAGGTACTCAATCAGTTGCTCTGCAGCCTGAGCATCCAAATGGCAATGGGTATGCAACCAATTAATTGTGGCTGCTATTGCTGGCGATTCTGAATTATTCCCCAATAAGTCACTTAAAGTTTGTCGGAGCTGGCTGACATGCAGTGATAATTCTTTAGTGCGCGCAGGCGCTTCTCCCCGCCAAAACGGCACATTGGGAGGCATTCCACGCGCATCCTCGACCAGGACTTTACCACTAGTACTTTGGATTTGTTGAACGCACCACGAAGTACTGCCAAGCAAAAAAATATCACCACGATTACTTTCAATGGCAAAATCCTCGTCTAAACTCCCGACCAAAAGATGTTCAGGCTCGGCAATCACCTGAAATAAGCCATTATCTGGAATAGCACCACCACTAGTAATAGCCACCATGCGGCTCCCTCGACGCGCACGGATGATCTGGTTGACGCGATCCCAATGCAAATAAGCCCCATAGCGTCCCCGCGATCCAGCAATGCCATCAGCCAGCATGGTTAAAACAGCAAAAAACAGCTCTCGCGATAAATTGGCATAGGGATAAGCCCCGGTTATTAACGTGTATAATGCCTCCACCGTCCATTCACCGGTAGCACAGGTGGCGACAATTTGCTGGGCTAAAATATCCGTGGGTTGTTGCGGGAGCAGCAATTGATCTAAATCACCAGCGCGAATCGCATAAACTAAGGCGGCGCATTCCAATAATTCATTACGCGTGGTCGCAAAAATACGGCCCTTAGCCACTGCCCCATGCCAGTGTCCAGCACGACCAATACGCTGCAAAGCCACAGCAATGGCCCGTGGCGACCCAATCTGGCATACCAGATCTACAGTGCCAATATCAATACCTAATTCCAACGAGGCGGTGGCAACCAGGGCGGTTAATTCGCCGTTTTTTAATTTATTTTCCACGGTCAAACGGATTTTGCGGGATAAACTGCCGTGATGAGCTGCCACTTGATTTGCACCTAAACGCTCGGCCAAGCAATGCGCAATGCGTTCGGCTAAGCGGCGTGTATTCACAAAAATAAGGGTCGAACGATTTTGTCTGGCCAATTCCGCAATGCGATCGTATAGTTCATCCCAAATCGCATTCGAAGTAATGGGACCTAACGGAGAACGCGGAACTTCGATTGCCAAATCTAATTGACGAGCATAACCAATATCAACAATGACCGGCTGTGGGCGGTAAGTTCCCACTAAAAAACGCGCCACTAAATCGAGAGGTTTTTGCGTCGCGGATAAACCAATCCGCACTGGGGGTTCTGCGGTGATAGCTGCTAAACGCTCTAGCGACAAAGCTAAATGCGTGCCACGTTTATCATTTACTAACGCATGGATTTCGTCGACAATCACCGTCTTAATTCGAGTTAGCAAAGCGCGACTTTTTTCGGCAGTAAGTAACAGATACAATGATTCGGGAGTTGTCACCAAAATATGCGGTGCTTTTCGTAACATCGCTAGACGATCACGCGTGGAGGTATCGCCAGTGCGTAGCGCAACACGGATTTCTGCCATTTTTAAGCCACGTTGTTCGGCTAAAACAGCAATTTCAGCTAAAGGTCGGGCAAGATTTTTCTCGATATCATTACTGAGCGCTTTTAGTGGCGAAACATAGAGCACTTCGGTAGAGTCAGTCAATTCATCGACCAGCGCTTTGCGCACTAAACGATCGATGCAAATTAAGAAGGCCGCTAAGGTTTTTCCAGAACCCGTGGGTGCAGAAATTAATACCGATTTTCCAGCCGCTATGGCGGGCCAGCCTTGTTGTTGCGGCTCAGTAGGCGAACCCAAGTGACTAGAAAACCAATCTTGGACTAAGGGATGTAAATTCATGTGGTATTTTAGCACAAAAATTGTTAGCATTACCCAAATTAGCTATAAGATGATGTGATTATGAGAATGGTTATTGCAATGGGCCTCGCATTGGTGCTTAGCGCTTGCAGCGTGCCCAATCAGCCACACTGTCTTGCTGACGGCAAGACAGCCATAGAAACCCAGCTTTACTTCGGCTTGAGCAAATCCAATGGTGAAGTCAGTGCGCGCGAGTGGCAGGCCTTTGTCGCGCATAAAATTACACCTCGTTTTCCTGAAGGTTTCACCGTCCTTGACGCCAACGGGTTTTGGTTAAGCAAAAATGCCAATCGAACGATTTCAGAGAACAGCAAGATCTTGATCAGCATCCACAACGGTACCGCGAAGGATAATGAGGCAATCAATGCGATTATCGCGGATTATAAGCATGCATTTGCGCAAGAATCAGTGCTTCGTGTCGATGAAAATATATGCGCAAGTTTTTAAGTTCGCGTTACTTACTGATGAGAATAAAAACATGACGATATCGCAAGAAGCAAGAGGCAAACTAACTTTCGCAACAACAGTAGCTGGACTTGGGGTGAACTTAGCAATGACTATTGGTTATGTTTACCTCACCTTCCCCACAAATTCAGGTTTGGCGCTTGCTATTCTCACCGGCATTGCTGCTACTTATTGCGCCGCTGTTTTCTTCTATAGTTTGTTTGTATTACAGAATAGAAAAACTCCATTTAAGCCATCAGCGATAACTCCAGAAGTCGAACAAAGTAATAATTTTAAGGCTAAACTATTTTTAGCGATTACTATACCTAGCTTTTTATTTGTCATTGGCGCCGGCGCTGTGGGCACTTATCAACAAATTGCTATGCTAGGAAATCAATTAGGTTATCCAGATAGTGCTACTTTAATCGCTAGCGTGTGTTTCACAGCCACTATAATGTTGGGAGGCCTCCTAGGCGGTTATGATCAAATAGATAAAGTTTACCATTCGATAAAAGAGGATGAAAACTCAGCACTAAAAATGGCAAGTTAACAAAAAAAGCCCAGATGCTTGAATTTGGCTCCATATTTGGTATCCTTCCTACATGAGCAAAACTGAAAAAATACTAGAAAAGATGCGTAATAATCCTCGAGACTCGAATATAGAAAATATCAAAACAATAGCAAATAGATATGGCTTAGAACACCGACAGCCTGGAACTAGTCATGTAACTTTTAGGACAAAAGAGTGGTCAATGGCGATTGCGCTTACCGAAAAGTCTTCATACAGCACTAGCTATGCGAGCTAAAGAGGAAGGCGTCAGTCTCAATATGTTAACAGCTACTTTATTAGCCCAGGGAATGGGAAAAAAACTTCGTCGATCTCGCTCCAGGTCTACAGCCTAGCTCCTATGACAAGGTGGGCAACCAAATTTGTTCATTCTATTCCCCTACTCAAGAAGCACTTAACGGCTCAATTTCTATCCGCCAACCAGGCTCGGACTGGATATTCATCTCTTATTAAAAATTTTGTGAGCTCAAACTGAACTGAAGTCCCGCCGCCCGCCTACGGGGTCCTGCCGCGCGGACAACCCGCCGTGCTCGTAGCCGAGCACGGCGGGTTGTCCGCGCGGCAGGACCCCGTAGGCGGGCGGCGGGACTTCAGTTCAGTTTGAGCTCACAAGAATTCTACTATACTTATAATGAGGTAATTATTATGAGTTTTAGAGAAAATTCGTTTATTTTAAGCAACGGAGTGGTGGAGGTTAAAAAATCAAAGACTCATGGTATGGGTTTATTCAGCAAAAAATTCATACCTGCAGGCTTTGTATTTGGCACTGCTGTAATTGATAAAAGTCTAGCTGGTGAGTTTGAAAAAAAGGACCTCTACGGAGCTTATGATAGAAAATATAACCAATTAAATATTTTTCAAATTGGTGGCGCACGTTATTTAAATCATAGCTTAAACCCAAATACTCGTTGCCAAAAGAAAAACAAAATAATTATCGCTACGGCAATTAAAGATATTAACCCAGGGGAAGAAATTACCATAAACTATTTTGATTATTTTTCTGAAACAGGATGGCCTCCACCTGATTTTTTAAAAAGCCAAAATAAACCTTAATAGACAGTTGCCTTATGTACTGAAATTTTTTGAAAATCTTTCTTTAACTTCTCGTAATTTGGATTGGAAACAAAAACCAGAGCGCTTATGTCCGAAAGAGATTTTGATTTTTGTGTCGTTTGACCCACTTGGACTCTCCAGGATATTTGATAATTACTTTCCAGTTCTGGTTCAATTAATTCTTTAATTACCCCATCCTCCAGGGGGAAAATTGCCCAAAATGATGGCCCTAAGACATCCCCTGTCTCTATAAAATTTATTCCCGCCTCTATGTTTAAATCAATGTCTAGTGGATTCTGATTAAAAGTATTCGCATAAACTTTAGACGCAATGAAGCCAGGCGCTCTAGCAGCTACCTCGAGAAATATGTAGTCACCTTGGTCATTCAGGAAAATTTCCATATGCTGGAGACCTTCCGGCATACCAAGAGCAAACAGGGATTCAGTAGCAAATTTTACCAACTTTGAGCGAAAAGGATCGTCGTGAAGCAGTGGAATACTTCCTAAGGTATTTCCCTGTAAAAATTCTAAGGGAGGACGGTTATATAAAGATCCCTCCATAAATAACAATTTTTTATTTTTCGCTGCACTATCCCAATGGAATAATTTTCCTGAAATAAATTCTTCCACCTCATGGGATTCTAAATTTAAATTGTCAATTGCTTCGATCATCTTAGTGAATTCTTCAGCATTCTGGATTTTTTTGACGCCAAAACTTCCAGAAGAATCTATAGGCTTCATAATAAACGGCAGACCCAAGACTTCTACTATTTTATTGAAATCAGCGTTGGTGTGATTAAGTGGGAAATTTCGTGGGACTCTGATGTTCGATTTTGCTAAAATTTCCTTCATTAACATTTTATTTCTAAAGGGCTTGATTTCATTAAATCTTATGCCAGATCCAATGTTAAATAAAGTTCTTAATTGCGCAGCAACCATAACATGGGTCTCATCTTGGCAAATGATAGATATTTTTTCCAAATCTGTAGCTCCATGAATTTCTTGATTGACAATTGCTATAACTCCTTCCAAATCTAGATCCGGTAATTTTTCTTGACTTGGTGTGCTATAGATTTTATCGAATAAATCGCTATAATTTTCAGGCATACGATTTCTATCGCTCTCTGACATAATGCAAACAAAACGATATTTTTCTCTATCTTGGATTCGGTTAAATGAATAATTTTCAAGTTGCTTCAATCCAATAAAAAACACTATAAACTTCATTTACCCCCCTGATTTGCCAAAAACAGCAAATAACCGCTGGTTCCCAGTGCGTTTTGGTAACTATAGGCCATTTCCCAGCATTCTTCCATGCCAATTGCTTGGACTGGGCTTGTGGCCTAGGCGCTCAAGCTTGCCAAATTGTGTTGATAATGCTTGTTTTTTTCTAACTTATGGGTTAGTATTAGGCCTTAGGAAATTAGCGCTAATTTGAGCTACAGCTTGCAAGCGCTTTATAAATATGGCTAAAGCGTATCAAAAACCACTACAGCTTTAGCGTAGTGGTTTTTTTTCGCTCCTTATTAATTGATTTGAAGGCAGGGGTGATACTATGAACATTCATCATTACAATTCATGTAGTAATTCTAAAATCGCATTGTATTCAATGTGACGCCATACCTAAGCAATTAACTCGGCGTGATTGGTATTTTCCGTGCATTAGCATAATTTATAATTGGTATGGTGTCATATGGGCGAACAGAAAATTTCTAAGCAAGAACCTCAAGAACCTTATAATTGGCGTGTCCTTGGAACCTCGATTGTCTCTGGACTGGTTACCGGCTATCAAAATTTTATTGCTACTTTAGAAGTATTGGGTAGTAATTATTCTATTTTCAAAACTTTGGGCAATATTAAAGAAGTGAGCTTGGCATTTTTCAGTAGCGCGGTTGGTATTTGCAGCAGCTATGTGAATCACCACATGAATGTCAAATTATTTAATGACTTTATAAATCGTTTATTTCGAAAAGAAGCTTCGATTTTTTCTGGATTAGACAGCCACACAGAAAAACTTAAATTTATTTTAGGAATTGCTCTTATTTTTGGCAATGCAATCTTAATTAGCAGTGCTGGCTATATGCTTTCATTGACCATGGAAGCAAGCCAAGCCTGGTTCTATGTAGCTCTGGCGACAGGAATTTCTGGCGCACTTTTTAATGCTATAACCGAGTGGGAAACTTTCTTAGAAGGATACGAGGAGAAAAATAAAACTGATAACTCCAAAGAAAATACCTTTGCAGATAAAAAAGGCAATAGCTTATGGGGTTCATTACTCGCCGTACTGACAGTTTTATCATTTTGTGCTTATTTAACTGCGGGATTTATGACCGCTTTTCATCTCGCTTTTTTACCCAGCGTGATAATTGCCCTCAGCTTAGGAGGAACTTCAGCCTATATTTATTACGGCAAATACTTACCCATAATCTTTGGAAATCCCGCTTTCTTTGCTAAGGCATATAGAACAGCCCCAGCTGGCAAACAATTTAGTATTTTAATTAATGCACTCGCTAATGGGATCTTAACTGCAACAGGCATCATGCTATTGAACAATATACTCAGCGTGCCAACAATCGCTTCTTATATCTTAATGGGGTGTGGAGGGGCAGTAGGCGGGCTGGCTTCTCTCTTGGTAGGGATATATTGGTTTACTGATGATAATAAACCTGCTACCCATGAACATGCATCCGTTCCTACGGGTGCAGTCCCTAGAAATTCTACTTATAGCAGCCTGAGTGCGACATTGGCTCCAGCAGAAGAAGTGTCGTTAAATAACCAGCAGGTGAGTTCAGCATCATATCAAACGCTACCCTCACCCCCATCTTCAAGGAAATCATCAGTTTCTTTCTTTGAGGATCCACCTGAAGGAAGTGAACCTCGAGATTCGCCAATTCCAAGCACAGGCTCCACGCATTCAGATTCCTCAAAGGGGTCATTACATTCAAGTCCATCGCCCCAACCTGGGCAAATGCCTGATTCATCTGAAGAATAAATCCACGAATTTAGGGCAAGTGCGACAATATCGAAATAGTAAAATGCCGATATTCTATAGCTGGATAGATTGTGCTAGCATGTTGCCTATCTTTTCCATCATATCCTCAAGGAGAAAAAATGAAAAAAATCAGAACCAAAATAGTCATCAGCATGGTGAGCTGCTTAGTGATGGGCAGCACGGCAATTAGCGCCGCACCCAGCAATTCAATCACCTACAAAAATCAGCGTGGTTCCACCCTAACTTTGACTTGGAATAGCGAGCAAGCAAATGCAGGCAGTTTAACCGGTAGCTTCATCACCGCAGTGGGAAATTGCAAAGCTGCGATTGGGCAGCCAGTTCCAGTAACAGGTTATTACAATGGCAACGCTATCGCACTGATTGTCAATTATCCTGCTTGCAATAGTGTGGTCGCAATGACGGGTAATTTCAACCGAAATAATGACGAATTAAAAACGATTTGGTTAGTAGCTAGAAAAGCAGATGATCCTGTACAAGCTAATTGGGATGCGAACACCATCGGATCAGACACTTTTAATAAACAAACTACCTAGCGCGCCAGAATCCCTTCTCTTACAGCAAAGTGCTGTGAGAGAAGGGATTTCTTCCGCGCCATCTGATAGCTTACCTTTACTTTCATATTTTTTTATTGCATAGGGCGGTAGTGCTGATGCTCTTGCACCTGCCCAGCCTTGGAAGGCTTCTTCCTTTGGAGAAGCGCTTAATAGTCCTTTTACACCTTATATCGCGGCATTACTCCTATTTTTAATGTATAAAGTTGCTATGCGTTATGTAACTCATAACGAGGAACCTTCTCAGACCACTGGTGCAAAGCACCTCCTCTCCCCCACCTGCAAAAATCAAATGACGGTCACATAGAAGGGTGGTCTGTTATGGTCTCTCCAATTGTAATAAGTGAAACATTAATAAAGAAATCATTTCAAACATGCCTAAGCGCATATGAGTTGGTTCAAATTGATATGCGATAAAAACTTCTTCCATAATCATGAAAACTCCCCATAATGCAATACTAATTGCAAACGCTAAATTTACAAATTTCCAAGAATATGGTTTTAATCTGTAGAAGCTAACAGCCGCAATTAAAAATAAAAATGCTGTAACACCTTGGATAATAATATTAAAATGAAACAATAAAGTTAAAATATAGTTCGGGGTGTTATATATTGATATCACTTTTTCTACTGCCTGGTAATTACCCGAATCAAATTTAAAATTAATCATTACTCCATAATGAACATTTAACAAATCAATCAAATTGCTTAGAAAAACAATTCCAAACCATAGGCCCCAAAAAAATAATATTCCAGTTTTAAGATAAAATAATCCATAACTTTTATTGTGTACGTTAGTATCAATGTCCATATATTAATTCCTATTAATTTTGGTCAGTTTTTGCAATACAGCCTCCCATAACTTTTGATCACATTGGGCTGTGACTGGTAGGCACCAATAATTATCTTGGGCAAAGGCTTGGCATTTTACCGCATCTTTTTCCGTCATAATCACAATCTCTTCTGGGCCTACAGCAATGTCCCCTGGAAAATAATTATGATGATCCGGGAAAATATGTTCGATCACACTAAAGCCCTTATTTCGCAGCTCACGAAAAAAGCGCGCCGGGTTACCAATCCCAGCAAACGCATGAACCTGAGTAACCGCAGGTGCAGAAAATTTCCGCCCTCGATCTCGCAAGTTATATAATTCCCCTGGTAGCAAATCCATCTGCCACTCATTCTCCACAGGACTTCCGCCTTGGCAAATAATAAAATCAACCTCATTTAAACGCTGCACTGGCTCACGCAACGGTCCTGCAGGTAAACACAGGCCATTACCAAAACGACGTTCCCCATCAATCATCACTAATTCCAGACTGCGCCCCAGGGCATAGTGCTGCAAACCGTCATCACTTAAAATAACATCACAGGAATTCGTGGCGAGTAATGCCTGCACTGCTGCAACTCGATTAGGCCCAATCACTACTGGACAGCCAGTGCGACGCGCAATTAACACTGGCTCATCCCCTGCTTCTCGCGGATTTGATTGCGCAGAAACTGCATAGGGAAAGCACTTAGTTTTAGCTCCATAGCCACGACTCACAATCCCTGGCTGATAGCCTTGTGTTTGCAAAAATTGCGCTAAGGCAATCAGCATCGGAGTTTTGCCCGTGCCACCAACAGTCAAATTGCCGATCACAATTATTGGCACAGAGAATTCAGTGGTTTTACACCACCCTGACCGATAACACCAACGTTTGGCCGCTACCGCACCGCGATAGAGTAAAGACAAAGGAATTAAGCTATATAACCAGGGACTCCATCGTCCCGCTCCCACGACTTGATCGCGGGATTGTCCGTGGGATCCAGATTTGTTATACCACAACTTCAGAATCAACATGTTGGGCAGGCTCTTTAAACTGTAAAGCATGTAATCGCGCATAATGCCCGTTTTGTACCAATAGCTCGGCATGAGAGCCAGCTTCGATAATGCAACCCTTCTCCACCACCAAAATCCGATCAGCATTTTCTATAGTCGATAAGCGATGAGCAATGACCAGAGTCGTGCGATTGCGTATTAAGCTTTCAAAAGCAATTTGGATATGACGTTCGGACTCTGTATCCAATGCTGAAGTCGCCTCATCCAAAATTAAGATGGGCGCTTCTTTTAATATAGCCCTGGCAATGGCAATACGCTGACGTTGGCCCCCAGAAAGCAATACGCCGTTCTCGCCTATCAAGGTATCAAGCCCTTCAGGGAACTCTCGAATAAACTCCATGGCATGGGCTGCTTCCGCTGCTCGAATAATATCAGCTTCACTGGCCTGACTGAGCCGCCCATAACTAATGTTACGAGCAATGGTGTCATTAAATAAGGTAATATTTTGGGTCACCAAGGCAAATTGATTGCGCAAATCAGCAAGGCGATACTCGCGAATATCATGCCCATCTAGAAAAATATAGCCTTGCTGTAATTCATAAAATCGTGGCAGGAGGCTTACCAAGGTGGACTTCCCACTCCCCGATTTACCTACTAAAGCTATGGTCTCACCAGGTTCAATACGAAAAGAAACATCGCTCAAAACCTTCTTTTGGGTAGAGGGATATGAAAAGTTGACGTGACGATACTCAATATTTCCCTTGGCACGAGTCAAAATTAAAGGTCCAGTATCTTTTTCTGGGACCACATCAAGTAGCTCAAAAATACTTTGCGCACCGGCCAAACCTTTCTGCAAAAGATTGTTCACTTGATTAATGCGCCGCAAGGGACGTAATAAAGTAAACATAGAAGCCACTAAGGCCGCAAAACTACCGGCAGAAACCGATATTGAAGGTAAGGTCGCGATGACTAAAATCATGGCGATTGAAAATGAAATAATAATTTGTGTCACAGCCGAACCAATCGCATTAGTGGCTACGATCTTCATTTCACGCCGACGATTATCTCGGGTCGCCGCGGTAAATTTTTGCTGCTCATAGCTCTCACCACCAAAAATGCGGATCACTCGATAGCCTTCAATGCTTTCTTCCGCAATATGGGAGAGTTGACCCATGGTTTTTTGGACATGCGTGCTGAGCTTACGCAAACGACGGCTAGTATAACGCACAAACCAGGCAATCAGCGGAAATACAATCATAAATAACAGCGTCAATTGCCAGCTTAATAAGAACATAACTACCACTAAACCAATGGCCAATACCGACTCTTGCACAATGATCAGTAAGGCATTGGTAGTCGCTCCCGCCACCTGTTCCACATTATAAATCAAGCGAGAAAGCAACTGGCCTGAAGATTCCCGATCATAAAAGCTGGCCGGTAAGTGCAGCATATGCGTAAATATTTTTTGTCTAAAATCCATGACCACACTGCGTCCCACTTTAGCCACACAATAACTCGAGAAAAAGACGGCTATTCCCCGTACCAGAAATATTCCCACAATGGCCAACGGCAGTATCCGCAAAAATTGCGAATTCCGGTCCGTCAAACCATTATCTATGATAGGTTTAATCAGCCAAGCCAGACCGGCATCAATTCCAGAAGCTGAAGCCGTGCAAGTAATGCCGAGAATAAAAACCAAAATATAGGGCTTTACTGCGGCCAAGAGACGTTTGTAGAGATGGAAGGCACTGGTTAGGGTTTTAGGCGCTGTCATGAGGCTGGCAAAAAATGTTCATTAACGTACCATTAATTTAAAAAAAATAGGGTAGCGTACAATGTGCACACTACCTTATTCCCACCTCATAAATTAACTTAATTAACTTTGAACTGCAGTATATTGAGCTTCCCTATCAGGACTTGGAGCTGGTTTTTTGGAAAATATACTCAGAAAAGGACAGGCAAAAGCACTGGTTACAAATAAAGCACTGGCTGCTACAACAGCTACTATCTTCACACTCATAATTCACCTCAATATTATAATAATTTACAATTCCTTACTTATAAGCCATATCCAAGCGCACAGAATTACATATTATTCTTGTTAGGTCAACATTAAGGAATATGCACATGACACATATCCGTCATCCCGAGGAGCTTGTGACGAGGAATCTCCATGCCAGTTGCAAGAGAATCCCTCGCCGTTGCTCGGGATGACACAAGTTTCATGTGCATATCATCCTCCTTTATTACTGCTTGTTGCCTTCCATTGCTAACACTTTTTCACGCTCAGCAGGTGATAATGCATCCCACTCGGCTTTGAACTTCTCATCAACTTTCTGCTTTTCTTCAGGGGTTAGACTCTCGTATTTGGCGTGCATTTTTTCACGTACGGTTTTACGTTCTTCAGGGGTCATATTCTCCCACACATTACGCAGCCGCTCTTTCATAGCTGTTTTTTGCTCGGGTGACATATTTTTCCATCTTTCAACTAACCGCTGCCTGATGACTTGCTTCTGTTCGTCCGATAAGCTATCCCATTTCTGCTGGGCTTCTTGCATCAAAGCTGCTTTTTGGTCACTTGACATCATGTCGGCGCTAGCCACTTGAACATTGCAGCATAAAGCCACACCAGAAACAATCAAGGCACCTTTAAGGATCCTACCAAAATTAATTTTTACCATCTGAAAAATCTCCATATTAGTTATTGCTAATTAAGGGACGTCGTCCCTAAAACTCCCGAGGCTTCAGAAGCGGAGCTAGTTTACCATGCTTGCATTAGTTTTTAAACAAATTTTTAAGATAACGTTAAGATAACCCACATTAGCAAATAGTTTTGACACCCTAACGACAATGCGTATACTACGAAGCTTTATATTAAGGCAGGGATAAATGGCAAAAAAAATCGTACTAAGTGGCATCCAGCCCTCAGGACACCTGACGATTGGGCACTATCTTGGCGCCATTCAAAACTGGGCCCAGCTGCAAACAGAATACGATTGCCTATTCATGTTAGCTGATCTGCACACCTTAACCGTGAAACAAGACCCCAAAGCGTTAAGCAGCCGTTGCTATGACATGCTCGCGCTTTATATCGCTTGCGGCATTGATCCACACAAAAATACCCTGTTTGCCCAATCCCATGTCCCTGGCCACACCCAATTAGCTTGGATTTTGAATTGCTTTACTCATATGGGTGAGCTCAATCGTATGACCCAATTCAAGGATAAATCCCAACGCTATGCCAGCAATATCAATTGTGGCTTATTTAGCTACCCCATTTTGATGGCAGCCGACATTTTAATCTACAACGCAGATCAAGTGCCGGTCGGCGAAGATCAAAAACAACATTTAGAGTTAACCCGTGACCTTGCGATGCGCTTTAACCATTATTACGGGGAAATTTTCACCATCCCCACCCCCTACATTTTAGAGCAAGGGGCACGAATCATGAGCTTGCAAGAACCACAACAAAAGATGTCCAAATCAGACCCTAATGAACATAATTACTTGGCCCTACTCGACCCGCCCGACCTGATTCGCAACAAACTGAAACGTTCAGTGACCGACTCAGGTAACGAAGTGCGTTTTGATAGTGCGAATAAACCAGGCATATCCAATTTACTCAGTTTATTCTCCGCCACTTCTGGAAAAAGCATTGCAGAATTAGAACAAACTTATCAAGGCAGCGGCTACGGAAAATTTAAAGGTGATTTAGCGGAGCAGTTGATTAGCCTATTAGAACCGATCCAACGCCAATACCACGAATTACGCGCTGATGAAATGATTTTGCATACTATTCTTCAACAGGGGGCTATTGCCGCCAATGAACGAGCCAATAAAATGGTGAAACAAGTTTTCCAAGCGGTGGGATTAATTTCTGCATAGCATGCATAACACAAACTATACCAATCCCCACGACCAAGACCAATGCCATGGGGTTGTAAAGTCCTAAACAAGCTAGTATAATCCCACAAGCCTATGCCTCGCGCGCAAGACTTGTAAGATAGCTATGATAACCAAAGGTAATGAAAAAGAAAAATCCGTTTGGACTCCAAAAGAGGGTATAGTTTCTGAGCTTGAAAAGACTCTAGGCCCTATATTGATTCAAGATCTTATCAAAAATATACTAATCGAATATATTGAGCTTCCCCCCTCCCTGCTGCACCTACAGACCAATATTTTGATAAGGTCATGAAAGATTATAAGAAGGCTAGAAATGAATTTACTTTTAATTTTGCGAATTTAAATCTGAAACAATACGATATTTGCTTTGAATATCAATCTTGGCCTAGTAGCAACTACATACTCCGCTTCTATAAGAAAACGGGCCGAGGTATCCGTAAATATCCATATAAAACCTTTGAAAACGAACACGAAAATCTTCTTCCTCGTTTTGATTTTTCTGGCTCTGATTTAAGTGGCTGCGATATAAGCTTTTCCTTTCGTTATGGGGACAGTAAAATAGTTGCAAATTTTTCGCAGGCAAACTTAGAAAATGCCACAATAAGGCTACCCCAAACTGTATCTCTATTTTGTGCAAAATTTAAGTACTCTAATTTAAAAAATTGCACCTTTAATAATCCAAGTATTTTTATTGATTCAGATTTCGAAAGTGCACAAGTAACTGATCTTAAGTTTGTTCAACCTAAAGATGATGATAAGTTTTTTTACCTTTTAACATTTATTAATACGGATATTAAACCCCTTAAAAAAGCATTGCCCAAATATAATGGGCTCATCTATAGCTTTGCAAGCGAAAGAGATTATGACCGTCGGCAAGTCTTATGTTTTCTGTCTATGGTCGTATCTATACAGTTAATTGTTGGAGGGGTCACGGTGCTTGTACCTACCCTGTGTGATCAACGTGAATGGAGTATGACTTCAACTGTGTTGCCTCATCTTCAACTTGGTGTTGCTATTGCATGTGGATTAATTACGCTTGGTCTTGTCTTTGCGGCTGGTGGTTTTTGGCAACATAAAAAATTCCTTTGCGATTTCCAAGACGAAGCTCAGCAAAATCTGCCATTAACCATGAGCAGGGGTAGTAGGGGCTACTGAAATTCTTAACTGATTGCTAATAGGACTAATTTTAAAATGCCCATTAAAACACCAAAGGCCAATAAAGATCCTAAGTACAAGCCAATAAACCACAATAAATAATTTTTACGTTTCATGAACAGTAACATTAATATCCCAATTTATCAGTGACTTTTCCACGAAAAATCCGATATGAATAATAGGTATAGAAAAGCAAAGCGGGCAACATGATCGCCGCACCAATCATCATGACGGTTAACGTAGTATCATTTGCAGCCGCTTCGATATAGGTGATGTGTCTAGGTACAATGTACGGATAGCTGCTAATAATGAATCCGATATAACAGGTAATAAAAACTCCAATAAGAGACCAAAAAGGTAAATACTCATGTTTTTTCTTGATGGCACGCCAGTGCATAAACAGGAATAAGGCAGCTAAGAAAGGTAACAGGGCAAGGTAAAACATATGCTGCGGGTTAAACCATCGAGACCTGATAGCAGCATCAAGGAAGGGGGACCAGAGGCTGACCAAAATGACAGAAAAAATAATGATGTATTGTGTTTTAGCGGAAATGGCAAAGGTTTTTTGCTGTATTGCTCCAGTCGTTTTTCCGATCAAGCGGTTTGAACCCAGCAGAACATAGCCAAAAACCAGGGCAATGGCACAAGCGATACCAAAGGGATTGATCCACTGTTCATAGCCAAGCACTGTTTGCTCAGGGATCAGTGAAAAACCCCTCACAAATGTCCCCAATATCAAACCCTGACTAATCGTAGCGACCATGGAACCCGAAAAAAAACACATGTCCCAGAAAACTTTACTTTTAATTGCTTTAAAGCGAAATTCAAGCGCTACGCCTCTGAATAGTAAAGACAGCACCATAATTAAAATCGGCATGTAAATGGCCGGTAAGATTACGCTAAAAGCTAAGGGAAAAGCGCCATAGAGTGCAGCCCCACCAAAAACCAGCCAGGTCCCATTGCCATCCCATACTGGTAAAATGGTGCTGATCATAAGATCTCTTTCATGCTCGTCTTTAAAAAAAATCGAGAGGATGCCGATGCCCAGGTCAAAACCATCGAGAATGACATACATAATAACTCCAAAGGCAATAATCACCACCCATATTGAAGCTAGCCAATGCATATTAGTTTTTCTCCTGGTTTGGAATATACATATACTCAAATGGTTGCCGAATCGGCTCTGATACCACAGGTCCTTTTTTAAGCATCTGATGTAAGAAGTAAAAATAAAAAAATCCAAAAATGATGCCATAGACAATTATTATTAAGACGAATGAAGTAATTACATCATGCAAAGCCACGTTCGACACCGCTTCCGCCGTTTTGATCAAGTTATAGACAATCCAGGGTTGCCTGCCTGCTTCTGCAGTGATCCAGCCACACCACAAAGCAATAAATCCCGCAGGCGCGCTAAATACATTAATTTTTAAAAACCATTTACTATCAAATAACCGTTTTTTATAGCGCAAGTATAAAGAGATTACTGACAGGATTAACATCAGCACGCCTAAATAAACCATGATTCTGAAGCTATAAAATACTTGCCCCACCTGAGGTTGCTCGTCTTTCGAGACAGATTTTAAGCCCAGCAATTTTCCATTCCAATGATGAGTATTAATAAATGATGCCGCATAGGGTATTTTCAATTCCATATGATTAGTCTGGTGCTTTTGATCAGGAATAGCAAAAATTAAAAACGGCGCGCCCTCTGTCGTTTCCCACAATCCTTCCATGGCGGCCGTTTTGATCGGTTGATATTTTACTATAAATAGACCATTGATATCGCCCACAAAAATCTGCAATGGCACTAAGAAACAAAGTCCAATCCAGGTAAAACTTAAACATTTTTGTGAAAATTCGATATGCCTTTTTTGCAATAAATAAAAGCCAGACACACTGCAAATAACAAAGCCAGCTGATATATAAGATGCCAATAACATGTGGATGAATCGCGGCCAATTAAAGGGGTTTAATACTACCTCAGACCAGCTGCGCAATTCGAAAATATTATTCACAATCTCATAGCCGACTGGATGCTGCATCCAGGTGTTGGCTGACATAATCCAATAAGCAGATAGCGTAGTGCCCACTGTGACTAGCAAGGTGGCTAAATAATGCAACCGCGGGCTCACCTTATTCCAACCAAATAGCATGACGCCTAGAAAACCTGCTTCAATAAAAAAAGCTGTCATCACCTCGTAAGTGAATAATGCCCCTAAAACGCTGCCAACTGAGTGCACAAAACCTGACCAATTCGTACCCAGTTGAAATTCCATAACAATGCCCGATACCACCCCCATTCCAAAAGTTAATGCAAATACCTTGGTCCAAAATTTAGCTATTTGGAGATACTGATCATTTTTGGTTTTAAGATATATTCCTTCTATAATGGCAATAAATACGGATAAACCAATACTAAAAGCCGGAAATAATATATGAAAACTTATAGTGAAGGCGAATTGCAATCGTGAAAATAGGACGATGTCTAATGTCATGTTTAGCTGCTCGCCACATGGGTGGACAAGTATAATACATCATCATTCCAAACCTTGCCAGGCTTTACATTATGATAGTATAGTCTCATTGTTATTAGTTTATTAAAAATGCCCCCCCCTTTTTTTGGGGTAAAACCAAGATTTTTTGGTGATGCCATTGTGAGGTAGGGATTATGCAAGATAGTGAACCCGCAACTTTTAAGTTTATACTAAGCAGTCAAGATAAATTCAACCTACAAGAATTTATTTTTCAGGAAGATGAAGATTTAACCGACGAAGATGTGCAACCTTTAGTTGAATTTGTCGCTGCTAAACTCTCCAAATATTATACGATAGCAGGTAACGGCCAGATAGAAAAAAACGATGATGTCGCAGTAAAACATCTAATAACGGCGTTACAAGATTATATTGCACGTACACCGGATTACTGGGATACCGAGTTATGTATCAATTGCTTACATGGGATCAAGCATTATATTAATGGCCCTACGTCTCCCTTCCCTAAAAATATAGCTATCTCTCTTCCCCTATTGGGTATTACCTGGGTGAGGCAATCAACCTTACTGCGTAAAACTAACGCCGCATTAGATCACTTAATTTATCGTACAAAAAACAAACTCATCAAGTTGTCTACTTACCCCTCTGAGCGCATTAGACCATTGGCTATTGCTACACATACTTACTTCTTTTCTACAGTAGATGCGAAACAACAATCAACGAAAACAGAAGATAACAAGGGAAATACACCCTTAATGCAGGCACTTGAAGATCATAAACCAAAAATCGCTTTTGACCTACTAGAACAACAAGTCACTGATATTAATAAACAAAATAATAAAGGAGAGACAGCATTAATGATGGCAGCAAATTATGGTTACTTAAACATTGTGGATAAATTATTGGAAAAAAGCGCGGATCCTAATCTACAAGATACCGCAGGTTTTACGGCGCTCATGTATGCTACTATAAAAAGACATAGGGGCATAATAGAACTGCTCCTGAATAAGCCTCATACCGACATTAATATCCTTGGCTACCAAAATAACTCTGCTATATTTGTAAGTTTGAAATTAAACTCTCTAGATCTAGATTTAGATATTGTTAACTTGTTGTTAGATGATAAAAGAATTAACCTAGATCAGAAAGATAGGGATGGAAATACGCTTTTACATATAGCTATATATTCTGCTTCCCACGATATTATAAAAAAAATACTGAGAAAAGGTGCCAACCCTAATCTAAAAAATGAAAAGAGTCGGACGGCACTAATGGTTGCTGTCTTAAAAGGACAAAAAAACATAGTAAAATCAATTCTAAGAAATACTCGAACGGACATTAATTTGCAAGATAATGTTGGCGAAACTGCGTTATTTTATGCTGTAAAAACTGTTAATAGGATGGCTATCACTAAATTAATATTAGCTGATGACAGGATCGATCTTAACGTAAAAAACAACAACGGAGATACTATTTTGCATGTGGCAGTGTTATTTCATAACGTTGATTTTGTTAAAAAAATAATAAGAAAAAACCCATATATTATTAACAAAAAAAATAAGAAAGACCAAACAGCGCTTGGTACACTTCAATTCTCTGGACGTCCTCCTACGATTGCATTACCTATGATTGAATTACTAAAGAATTATGCTGAAACACAACGCGACCAATCTGTGAATCTCTATAGAACTCCTTTGACAGAAAATTATATCGAAACACATAGAAATTCAAGCTTTCTGTGTTATGAAAATCCACAGATTGAGCCTAACAGTAGTGAAACTAGCGAGCACCAGACTTCAAAAAATGAAAACCCCTTTATTTTCGTTTCCCTATTGACAGTAGTGGCAGGGATAGGCGCTTTTATATACTTTTGTTTTTTAAATAAATCTAAAAATAAGCCCAACCTTAAACAACATAAACCTCAGCAAGAGATAAGAACCAGTGAACAAAAACCGACACCAAAACGAAAATCCAAAACACAGAAACTACCTCTTCCATCCGATGATACAGATCAAACTTCAGTGCAACCACCTTTGTCACCACCCTCTTCCACATTGAATGACTCACAGAAAGAAAAAATCGACACTATGGAAAAAACCGTGCCGCAGGAAAAAATCAATGATTTAATAAAAATAATAGAAGATACCGAGCAAGAGTATGCTACTCTAGCAAAAAAAATTTCAGATAGTAGAATGGAATTTATGCCAAGCGAGTATAGCACTTCTCGTTATTACGATGATTATAGCACATTTGTACGAGATACAACTGAAATTCTTGAAAATGCAGATGCATTAAAAAAACAAGCGATTAATGAGCAACAAGCCATAGATGAAATTAGCTTTAAAAACTTCTCTTTCGTGGAGTCACGGTTAAAATCAATATCTGATAAACTTAAAGCATTAAGTCCGAAGTATGAAAATTCGAAAAAAAAGTTAACAGGTTCGCACACCGAAAGACCGCGAACCAAATCTTTTTCATTGCAGTCCACCGATGGAAAAGAAATAAAACAAAGAAGAACTACAGCTACTTCTAGAAGAAAGTCTACAGAATCCGATTCCTTAAAGCTTTATTCAGTTACCCCTCCCCCGATAGCATCTAGAAGCACTCCTGATAGTAACAGGAAAAGAAGAGCTTCTATAGAATCTGAATTACGAGGAATTTATTCACCATCCATCCCCATGGATGCTAAAACAACTCCCTCTAGTATCAGGAGAAGGAGTAGCTCTACCAGCTCGACGACATTTTTTCCAAAAGATTCCAAAGATAAATTTCCACAATTTAGTGAAAATTTAACCGCAATCCGGCGTTTTATTACAGCAATAAAACATGAAGAAGATATTACTTCAATCAGTACTAAGAAAATCACGCCCACGCTGCGCATGTTTGCTGAGCAAGGATGCATGTATTTTACTGCCCAGGTATTAAAACGTTATTATTCGCAAGGATCACTTGATCACTTAGACGCATTACAGCATAACTTAATCCATGGGCGTAGTTTACTGCAGGACCTAAATTTACTCGACCTGCATGTAATATACAATGAATTTATTAATACAGTGGTTAATATCTCGCAAACAGAACCTGACCCATTTTCACTAGCATGGTTATTGCAGCGCAATGGCTCATTAAAAAATTTAATGGATCATTGCACTTCAGAACAACCCATAAATGAAGCAGATATATTTACGCTGTGGCACAGCATGAAAGGCGAAAGAATATTATTAGAGAAAAATGCGCCGTTGACGTATCAGTTAGCAAATCATTTTCTGTCTGCGTTAGCCAATAGCAAAAAAACAGGAAATTTCGAGCAAACACTTCGTGACAATAACGTATCGGCTGAAGAAACAAGAAATTTTTTCGCATGGTTGCCCAAAGCAATAACAGAGGGCAATGCCTTGCGGCATCCCAAAATACCTAATTACTTCCTGCACCCTCGTCTCTCAAATACTATTGATCGGGTGTTGAAAACGGTAGCAGAAAATAAACGAGATAACGCAACGGCAACAGGCAGCACTACTTCCTATGCCTCCTTCTAAAAAATTTTGCTTTCCTGCCACTGACACTAACTAGGGCCTGCTGTTAATCTGGCTTTCATTTGTGAATTTGGCACACTATTCAAAGATCTCAACCAGACTACAGAAGCGGTAGGCTGAATAGACTAACTTCCCTACCAATAAGCACAGATTGTGCAAGAAAAATACAAATATTCCCTATTAACCCCCGAAAAAATACTATACTTAAGGCACAAGTAAGATTTAGAGGAGGTTGCTATGAAACTTGGTTCTTTAAAAAAGCGGATTGCCTTGGCCTTGGCTGCTGGTCTATTGGCGGTTACGTCATTAGGGAGCTATGCCCAGCTTGGTGTTTCCGTTTCTTATTACCCGTACTATCATCCGTACGTGCATCCCTATCACCCCTATTATCCGTATCATCCATACTACCATCCGTACGTGCATCCCTATCATCCTTATTACCCATATCATCCATACTACCACCCGTACGTACATCCGTATCATCCCTATTATCCTTAATAGGGTCTTTTAGGGAAAAAATGAAGAAGTGGTGTGCAAAGTTCCCCCTTAAGGGGGAACTTTTTACCCACGGGGTAAATTATTATTGTAACAGTAGAAGGCACACCTTATTGGCAGGTATTAGGCGGGCACCCCACTGCAAATGCCTAATAAAGCAGAGTGGAGCAGCACCGAATCGCGCAAAAGTCGCGCATTCCACTAAGATTTTCATGTCGTCTAATGATACTTCATTACTCACCCTTTCAATATTTCGCCCATTAAATTGACACATTTGCTGGATAGTGTAATATTCTCGCCATATTTTTGTTCATTTTGCACAAAAAATCTTGTATAGGGTCCATGGGGTCTTCAAATGATTTTTTAACAATGAAATGACAACGTAGGATGAAGAGATACAATAGTATGCCAAAAAAAATTTTAGCCCTTAGTTTGGATTATGATGATTGTTTGATTAGTACACATGACTCTAAAGGCCAGATCAGAAACGGAGAAGATGGATTCGATATCATTTCTCAAGATGAATTTAGATCCCATGTGGATTATTGTCAACCCTTGCTGAATAAGCATAAATGGAAACAATGCTTGATAGATGATAATAAACCCAATGGCACTAACTTAAGAAATAGTCATTTTAAGCGCTCACTTTTTTATAGTAGGATTTCCTTGGTTTTTGCAGCCGAGGGAAAGATTTTGGCCGACGCTTAACCATTTGCGGTTCACTACGCCCCGGTCGATTTCCAACTTTTTTATATGCAATTGCTTGAAGCATTTTACTGTAAATTATTTCGTTTTTTCAGAAAAAATTTTTGCCTGACGAAATGCAAAAATAATTTGCAATGCTAATTTGAAGCTCAATTCGCGGGGATTTTTATTATGCTTGATTGCTGCTTGAGCCATTATTTTTCTAACCAAGTTATAAACCAGTAAATGCGCCCAAACCTCCTTGTGTACCATTTTAGGCGATTTCCCACGTAAAACATCCATTTTCATGGTTTTTTTGATGGCTAACAAATTAATTTCCACAAACCAACGACTCCTTTAGTTTGAGTATCAGGTTGTGGATAGGTGGCTTGATTTTCAGGAGTATCTGGCATTGATATACATGAACCATCAATTAATTTTACATGCCGTTCTCTCCATCACCATTCTAATGGAGTTCGTCCTTCCAATTGTTCTGCTGACTCTCTTGTTAATCCTGATAAAGCTTCTTCTGGTAAGCGTGACCTTGCTTTGCAGTAGGCAGCTGTATTGGCAGAAATCTCACCTTCTTGCTTAGCAAAATTGAAGATGCTGGTATTGCTGATCTACGAATACATGATCTAAGACGTACCCTAGGAAGCTGGCAAGCTCGTACAGGCGCTTCTCACTATCATTGGAAAATCCTTAAATCATAAGTCGCCCCAAACAACGGCTATTTATGCACGATTGGATCTAGACCCTGTGCGAGCTTCTGTTGAAAAAGCGACAAATGCTATGCTGACGGCAGCGGGAATAAAACAGCTGAAGGAGCAGCCAACTAATAATGAAACAATGTAGAATTAACCAATTCGTGAAAATTGAGCGCCTAAATTGCTATTAAACGCTAGCCCATGGGAGAAACTATGGCTATTCCAGAACATCCCAAAATTTATCATATTTTACATGTAGATCGTTTGCCTTCTATCATCGCCGACAATCATCTTTGGTGCGACGCTCAGATTACAAAATATTCATCTTTAGGCACTAGTATCGGTATGAATAAAATCAAACAGCGTCGTCTGAAGGAACTTAAGTTAAAGAGTTATCCTGACTTATATATAGGCCAATGTGTACCTTTTTATTTCTGTCCACGCTCAATTATGCTTTACGTGATTCACCAAGGGAACCCGGATTTAATTTACGAGGGCGGATAAGAACCAATTATACACCTTGAAACTGACCTGCTTCGTACGATAAATTGGGCAGCAACAAATAAGAAGCGTTGGGTCTTTACTTTGTCAAATGCAGGTTCTTATTACTTTGAGGATCGTTGTGACCTTACTCGGTTAAATGAAATTAACTGGGAGGCTGTTTTGGCTAAGCAGTGGGGTGGTGATAGCAATCCAATATTAAAAGAAGGTAAGCAAGCAGAATTTTTGCTGGAACATTCTTTTCCATGGTGTCTGGTCGATCGCATTGGTGTAAAATCAAGTGCGACATATCAACAAGTGGCGCTGGAGTTGAGCAAGGCTACCACTAAGTATCCACAATCCATTGAAATAATACCTGAGTGGTACTACTAATATTAACGAGGTGGATGAGAGTGATTGAGTACAAAACAGGCGATATTTTGCAAGAAAATGCAGAAGCCATTGTGAACACAGTGAATTGTGTCGGCATCATGGGTCGTGGCATTGCTTTGCAATTCAAAAATACATTTCCAGATAATTTCAAAGCTTATGTCACTGCCTGTAAGCACGCAGAAGTGCAGCCAGGCCACATGTTTGTGTATGAAACCACTTACCCAGGAACTCCCCGCTATATCATCAACTTCCCCACTAAGCGACATTGGAAAGATAAGAGCCGAATTGAAGACATTGAAGCTGGTCTTAAGTCGTTAGCCACAGTCATCAGTAAATACAATATTCACTCGATTGCAATCCCTCCCCTTGGTAGCGGATTGGGTGGACTAAAATGGGCACAAATTAAGCCACTCATCATAGCGGCATTAAAACCCTTAAAAAATGTCCAAATTATCATCTATGAACCAGAGTTTGTCAGAGAAAAAACAACCTATAGTCGAAAAGCTCCTAAAATGACAGCGGGACGAGCTACTTTGGTTCAACTGATGCATCGCTATCTAAACGCTTTACTTGATCCTTTTGTTACGCTGCTAGAGGTTCAAAAATTAATGTATTTTATGCAGGTAGCTGGTGAACCACTGCGACTTCGTTATGTAAAAGGACTCTATGGCCCTTACGCTGAAAATTTGCGTCATGTACTAAATGACATTGAAGGACATTTGATCTCAGGATACGTCGACGGTGGTGATAATCCAAACAAGCAGCTCAGGTTGCGGCAGGGTGCAGTTGAAGCAGCTAGCGCTTTTCTTGAAAATCATGCCGAAACTCGGACACGTTTTGATCAGGTTGTAAAATTGGTTGAAGGATTCGAATCATCATTTGGATTAGAGTTATTATCTACGGTACATTGGATAGTGCAACAAGAATCTGCACATACCTTGGACGATGTAGTGAAACAAACCTATGCCTGGAATAAACGCAAAAAACAATTTACCGAGCGCCAGATCACCTTAGCAGCTAAGATCTTGACTCAAAGGGGATGGATAAGCAATTTGGCTGATTAAAAGAAAAGGTCAGGAAGACCATGCACCCCTACTCTACCCTGAGCAGCAAGGAAAATGGGAAACTACTCGAAACAACAAGCCCTGGGTTGAATCCAAAGGCACTAAGTAAAACGGTGTTCCTACGAATTGCTTGACCCCACTCGCTGCAAAATTATTTTGTTGGAGTAAAGCCACGACAGTATCGTACTGCTTTTTTACCGCGGAAATATTTAATTCATTGTATCGTAAGACATCCATGGTGACCTCCACACTAAAATCTTCTCGCCACCGCCCAAGCGTAAATCCCCCCCTTTGAAAAAGGGGGGTAAGGGGGGATTTAGAGAGAAAGCGGTTACTTCTGGACAAAACAATCCAACACCTCCTGAGCCGCTTCCTCAGTCAGGGGCTTTTCCAATACCCCATTAATGCCCACTGCTGCACATTCCGCTTGCACTTTTTCAACATTATGGGCCGTCAGAGCCACAATCGGCACTGGATTTTTTCGACCCTTTTCTGCAGTACGAATATGCGCTGCTACTGTCGTCCCACTCATATCATCTAATCCAATATCGGTAATAATCAGCACATATTTATCCAATTCAAAAATATCTAGGGCTTTTTTACCTGTATTCACAATATCGAGCGTATAACCTAAGTGCGTGAGAATCGATTCCATGCCTTTTTGAGCCATCCGATTATCCTCGACCAACAAAATACGCGGGCCAGTTTCTTCATCCTCGCTGATAGCATCCCCAAGGGGAGCTAGCTTGGTAAACTTAGGCTTGACTGCTCTCGGTTTCAGGAATGCCTTGGCGGGTAAAAAAGGAAACGTGATGGTGAAGCAACTGCCCTTACCCACTTCGCTGTCCACATCAATTTTTCCTCCCATCAAAGTGACAAATTTATGCACAATATACAGCCCAATCCCATGGCCCTCAAATTTACCCTCATAGGAAGGCGTTAAGCGCGTAAAGCGGTCGAAAATGCTAGCGATTTTTTCTTGGGGAATGCCCATGCCAGTATCGCGGATTTTTAAACAAAGTTCCTCTTTGTCTTTGCCAGTGTCTTCATCGCGAGTTTTCTGTAAGAGAATGTCCATGCTTATCGAGCCTTCCTCAGTAAATTTAATCGCATTGCCTAGTAAATTTAAAATTATCCGATAAAATCCCGGCGCGCTGGCATACACCATTTCAGGAATAGCGGGATCATAAGTGGAATAAAATCCTAAGCCTTTTTGTTTCATGGAAGGGGTCAACATCTCGACAAGCTGATCCATTATGGTTTGGGGATTGAAATTTTCATTGCTAAGTCCCACCTCCCCCGTTTCAATCCGCCCCATCTCTAAACAATTCATAAAAAATTCTATCAATTGCCTACCCGAATTTTTAATCATCTGCACATTTTCATAATTATCTTCGAGAGCATCGGGCTCCTCGAGTTGCGTGCCGATCCTGTGCGCCATGGAAATAATACCCGCCAGCGGCGTTTTGACATCGTGACTCATGTTTTGGATAAAATCCGTTTTAGCACGATCGGAAGCTTCGGCGGCCTCCAAGGCTTTGGAAAGTTTTTGTTCTAGGATTTTGCGTTCCGTAATATCAATAGAAACACCCACTACACCTGTTACTTCCTTTTGTTCATCGGTTAATGGAACACGACTAGTTAAAAAATATACTACATTTCCATTTTCATCTGTAAGGGGGGGTTCCTCAGTATTTAGTTTTGGCTCGCCTGTTCGTATTACTTCCAAATCATCTTCTTTGAATTTTTTATACTCCTCCGGGTCTACTCCTTTAAGCCTAGCCATATCGTCATAACTTAACCCAATAATTTCTGTAGGATTATTCAGGTGCAAAATCCTTGCAACATTATTATTGCAACCCAAATAATTACAATCTTTATCCATCCAATATATATTTCCTGGCATACAGGCAATAATGCTTTCTAAATGGTGACGAATGGAATGAGCGTATTTCTCCAACACTCCGTGTTCTTTTGCAGAAACACCGAGGACTTCTTGATTCAATTTAGCCATTATTTTTATTTGTTCTCTACCTCTTTCTTCAAGTACTTTTACTTCTTCCTCGGCAGTAATATCAGTACCTAAAATGACATAAATTTTTTCCAAATCTAGAATCAGGGAATGAATAGACCATTCGATTACGTAATTCTTATTACTTACACCAATTTTTGCAATTTGCTTTATAGCAGGATTACCAGGAAGCAGCATTTTTAGCTGTTCATCTGTTACTGGAGGAGTTAATTCCAATTTTTCTAAAAGAGCAAAATAATCTGCACCCTGCAAAGTGTTGTTTCGCAATTCATACATATCGATAACAGCCTTATTTGCATCAATTATTTTTCCATCTGAGGCTAAAATAATCATAGGCTGACGGCTATATTCGAAAATCGAAGAAATCGCTAATTGTCGATCTTTTTGATGCATAAGTAATCTCCAAATTTTGTTAAAACATCGTATTAGTAAATTTTTGACCCTAATGAACCATATGTCCCTCATTTAATGCAGCAGATACTGCACCAGCTAAAGATTGCACATAAGGTTCCTGAAACATCGAAGCATGATCCCCCGGAACCTCATACACTTCTACTGGCTTGGTGGTAAATTGATGCCAGCCATAATCTTTCTCATACGACTCATGAAATCCTGGTATCCCTTCTTTCGCTTTAAATAAAGTTATAGCTGTGTTTACAGGTCTTAACTTATATCGCCAAAGCAGATCACTGCGTTGCCATTGTAGTTCCACCCAGAAATCAGGATTTTTTAGTTGATTGAGATGAAATTGTTGGTATAAGTCATCACATTGTTTTTGAATGAGTTGTTTGAATGTTTTTTCATTTTGCAATTCGCTGGGATACGCCGCCCAACCATCGAGTAAGCCTAAAAATTCTACTTTTTCATGACTAGCGAGAATTTGTCGCGCCATTTCAAAGGCAACAGTAGCACCAAAGGACCAACCCGACAAAAAATAAGGACCCTGAGGCTGGACACTGCGCAATGCATAAACATAATAGGCTGCTAATTCTTCTAAATTTTTAAAAAAAGAAATATGGTTATTGTCAGCTACGTTGGGGTCTTGAATTCCATAAATAGGTCGCTCATTTCCCAGATAACGGACCAAATCTAAAAAGGCAAAAACTGTGCCACCAATCGGGTGGATAATAAACAGCGGTGTTTTTTCTCCTGTGGTTTGTAATGGCACTAAGGGAGAAGGTAAGTGGCATCCTTTAAAATCTAGGGTTTGCCACTGATTTTGCAATACCTTATCCGCTTGTGTCAAACGAATGCGATCACTCATCTGGGCAATGGAAGGTGCTGTAAAAAAATCCTGCAGCGATAACGTCACTTGCAAATGATGTTCAATTAAGAATAATAAGCGCAAAGCTTTAATCGAGTCACCACCCAAAGCCCAAAAAGATACCTCTCGATCTATGCAAGTGCAAAGGAGAATTTCGGACCACAACTCGGCGAGTTGTTGCTCATAAGCGTGACGAAAAGTGGTATTACTTATGGCATTCCTTTGCTCAGGTCGGGGTAGTGCCTGCCGATCAATTTTGCCAACGCGTGTTAAGGGAAAGGACTGTAACCTGATAAAATAGGTCGGAATTAAATGGTCAGGTAATATTTTTCGCAATGGGTGGCGTAAACTTTCTGCATCTTCATTTTTATCAGAAGGGACAAAATAGCACACTAATTGCGCTGATTTTTCCTCTGAAATCACAGTCACCAAACATTGTTGAATGGTGCTATGTGTTAGTAAGGCTTCTTCAATTTCTTGCGGATCAATACGAAAACCGCGAATTTTTACTTGATCATCGTAACGGCCTAAATAAAGTAATTCCCCTGCCGCATTCCACTGAACCTGATCACCCGTACGATATAAGCGTGAGGTACCAATAGGATCAAAGGGATTGGGGACAAATTTTTCTTGGGTGAGCTTGTCATTGTGGAGATAACCACGCGCTAAATTGACGCCACCTATATACAGCTCACCCGGAATACCGATCGGTAAGGCTTGTAACTGGGCATCTAAGACATATAAGCGGATGTTGTCAATTGCGCGTCCAATGGGCGGTAAATAAGGCCAATTATCGATGGTATCTACTGATAATCGATGAGTCGCTACTACATGAGTTTCCGTCGGTCCATATTCATTCACCAAGTCTATATGAGGATTTTGCGAAAAAAATTGTTTGATCGGGCCAGAGATTTTTAATGCCTCTCCTGCTACATAAATCTCAGTCAGATAGTTTAAGTTGGGTTTAAAAAATAAGGCCGCTTCACAAAAAACTTCCAATAAAGCAGTGGTTAAAAATGCTTGTTGAATTTTATTGATCGCTAAAAAGCGTAGTAATTCCGCCAGGGATTGTTTGATAGTTTCTGGCACAATATATAGCGTATCGCCCTGAGCAAGCGCATAAGTTATTTCTTGTAATGAAACATCAAAATTCATTGCTGCTAATTGCGTCACTCGTCTTTTTGCTGAGGAAGCAAATGCATGATGTTGCCAATGCACAAGATTCGCCAGTGTTTTATGTTCTTGGGCAATGCTTTTAGGATTACCGGTGGTGCCTGAAGTGGTTAAAATGGCCGCCAAATCCGTCAGTTGAATCCTATGCTGAGGATAATAAGTAGGTTGTTGACAGATACTCGCTTGAACTTGATCCAACAATATCGGATGGTTCACGGTAAGTTTTTGAATCATGTTCTTGGAAATTAAAAGATTCACTTGATGGCTATCTACTATACTTTGCAATCGAGCCGTCGGATAGTCAGGATTTAAAGGCAAATAAGCTCCCCCCATCTTCCAGATCGCGAGCAAACTGATGACTAATTCGGGACAACGGGGTAAGCATACTCCAATCGGCATTTCACCATGATGCGGAAATGTCGCTAAATAATGCGCCAATTGATTGGATTGATTTTCTAAGTCTTGATAACTCAAGACCTGACCCTCCCAAACTAGCGCGGGATGGTGAGGAGAACTAACTACTTGTTTTTGAAAACAACTTACCACATTTTCCAGCACTACTACAGTTTGGGTTGGAGCAAATAGCTTTTGATATTCTGCTGTAGTCAATAAAGGTAAGCGGGCAATCTGTTGCTGTGGATTGTCTAAGACTACGGTCAAAAGATGTTGTAAATGTTCCAGTAAATTTTGGACTCGTTCTATATTAATACGTTGGCAATCATAGCCTAATTTCAGCTTCAAACAGGAACCTTGAGTAATAAGCAAAGTCAAACCATAATGAGTTGGATCCCAAAATTCGATTTCCTCTTGGGTTGCTTGGGGATAATTTTCAAAGACGACTAGACTATCAAACAAGGGATGTTCTGCAGTAGATAGTGCAGAGCAGGCTTGAATGGCGGCAAGAGGGAAGGTGCTGTGCGGAATTAAGCACGTAATAGTCTTTTGCAATTGTTGCAAGTGAGCCAGCACTGTTATCTCAGGGACAAACTGTTGTCGCAAGGGAATACTATTAATAAATAATCCTACCCGCTCTTGGATCTGAGGCAAGTCAATATTGCGTCCCGACACGGTCATGCCCGTCACAATATCAGGGGTCTGGGTATAGCGGTGCAATAAAATACCCCATAACGCTTGAAAGAATGTGTTTAAGCTGATGTGCTGCATTTGGCAAAAATGCTGTAATTTTTGACCTAATTCAGAAGACAAGGGAGTTGACACAAACTCGCATCGCGAGAGCTCGGTTTTTTCAGCCGTCGCATCGAATAATCCCAAGACCTTTAAATTGACAGGTTCATTAAATTTAGCCAAATAATTTTTCCAAAACGCCTGACTTGCACTCCAACTCTGGTGCTGCAACCAGTGGACATAATCAGCAAAAGGATAAGTAGGGGGCAAATTCAGCGCTAATCCTTGTTGTTGCGCCTGACAATACTGGTGAAATTCTTTGACTAAAATCGAAAAACTCCAGCCATCTAAAATCATGTGATTAAAATGCAAAATTAAGTAACAGCGATTTTCAGGCAGCAGCACTATTTGAACACGTAAAAGGGATGTTGCTTGCCAATGAATCAAAGCAGCTTGGTCGGCAAGACGAAACTTTGTGAGTTGCACTTCAGGGTCTTTCGCTTGCTGTAGATCTATTATGTCACAAGGCACTTCCATAGATTCTTCAACGAATTGCGTGGGCTCTTGCGACCCTGACACCACAAAACGAGTTCGCAACACATCATGACGCTGCACTAAAAAGCGACATGCGGCTTGTAATAATTTGGCATCAAAATGACCAGATAATTTCAGCTCCCAACACGCTTGTGCTTGATAATAATGCGCTTGCGGAAAGCGACATTGTTCAAAGAGTAACCCTTGTTGAACCGCGGTCAAAGCATAGCTAATTTTTGGTTTTTGTAACTGAGTGTTTGTTAATAAATTTCGAAGATCAGTCACAAAATTCTGCGCGAGATCTTGGATGGTTTCATGGCGATGGAAGTTGCGACTATAAGCCCAACTTAGTTGCAGTTGCTTATTTTTGATTACGGCATCAATAGTGATCAAATAGGGACGAATATTTTCGGGATGCGATAACAATTTTAACTCACCCAAAGTGAAGAAATTTTGTGCAAAAGCTTGATCCAATTGACCCCAGTAATTAAAGGCGATGCGGCCCGTCGTCCCGGCAGGATGCCGGGATCCAGCGTGCAGGGATGTAAAATTTTCACCCTCATGCAGACTGGATTTTGGCTTCCATTCTCCAGAAAAATAATGCTGTAACCCATAACTAATGCCATGACGTGGTACCGTTTGTAATTGCTGCTGAACCGATTGGATGATTTCGAGTAGCGATAAATTTTTATTACAGCTTAACCGCAGAGGAAATAGACTAGTAAACCAACCTAAAGTGCCTGTTAAATTAATTTCCGTTGTTAATTCTTCCCGACCGTGGCGTTCAATATCCAGCGTGATGCAATCTGTTTGGCACCAGCGCATGAGGGACTTTGCCAACAAGGCAATTAGAATTTCATCGGTATTCAAGTGATGCGTTTTAGCGAGTGTGCGCAATAAACGCTGAGTTTCTTCCTCGGTTAATGTTACGGTGACATATTCTGCAGATTTTTCCGTATTAGTCCCTTGGTGGTGATCAATAGGAATGTACGTAAATGGATCAACACCTTGCCAATGGCTTTGCTCTGCTTTAAATTGCGAAGAAACTATATAGTTTTCTAGCGCGTAAACCCACTGTTGATAGGAAGTACTATTGGCAAATTTTTGCCAATTATTACCCTCTTTTTCCGATCCTGCATATAAACTCTGCAAATCATCAAAGAAAATTTGCCAAGATACACCATCCATAATCAAATGATGTGCTGCTAAGAGTAAATGGGTAATTTTCCCTTGCTGGCGTACTAAGGCCACCTTGAGTAGATAGCCTGTCTCAAAATTAAAATCCTGGGCCACATTCATCACCCACTCATTCGCAAAATCCTGAATTACCAGCGAAGAGTTATCGATAACTGGAAAATCGGTGCATGATTCATGAACCTTATCAGCATAATATTGTTGCCAAATTCCTTCTTTCTTTTTAAAGCGAAGACGAAAAATTTCATGCCATTCAATAATTTCCCGCAAGCAGCAAACGAGTAATTCTGAATTAATGGGTTTTTGAAATTCTAGCCAGCAAATTTGAACAAACTGCTTCGGATGCCTGAAAGATTGCGCAAAAAACCAACGCTGAATTGGAGTTAAGGAAAAATCTTTGGATAATAGCGCAATCGGTTCTATAGGATTTTTTTTATGTAACCTTATGACCAATTTTTTTATGGTGGATGCTTCAAATACATCTCGCACGGAACAATGGAAGCCTAATGCATTGATTTTGGAAACCAAATGCATTGCTAAAATGGAGTCACCCCCCAGGAGAAAGAAGTCATCCTCTAAATGGAGTGAATCAATTCTCAGTATCTTTTGAAAAATTTCCAGGAGTAATGTTTCTTTGATCGACGGAGGTTCTATAACTGGTTGCTTAATGAAAAACATTTTTTTGAGCAATAAATTTTTATCAATTTTCCCATTAACGGTTCTTGGAAATCGAGCTACTTCAATTATTTTAGAGGGAACAGTGTAGCGAGGGACCTGTTTTTTTAGAAAGCGATTAAACTTTGCAATATCAATTGCATTGCGGTCACTTTTATTGACAAAAAAGAGGTTAATTTGGTTTTTTTCGGCTGTTGTATCTAGACAAGCCGCAGCTTGTAAAATATTAGGATACGTTACTGCTATTTCTTCCAGTTCACCTAACTCTGCCCGACAGCCTAAAATTTTAATTTGTTCATCCACTCGGCCCATATATTCTAGGTTACCATCAGGCAACCAACGAGCCAAGTCACCCGTTTTATACACTATTTGAGATACCTCTTTGGTTCCATGCTCCAAAGCCCAAGGTATAAACTTACTTTTAGTCAGTGCATCTCGATTTAAATATCCTTTTGCCAAACCGTGTCCTGTGACGTACAACTCTCCGGTGATGCCTACGGGTAAAAGCTGCATTTTATCGTCTAAAATAAAAATTTTAGTATTTGCAATCGGTCTACCAATAGTTATTTTATTTGCATCTTTACCTACGATTGCCATAGCAGCACAAATTGTAAATTCAGTGGGCCCATAGGCATTAACAAAAATAGCGACGTTTTCCCATTGCTTTACTACCGCCTTCGAGCATGATTCACCCGCTGAAATAATTATCCGCAAATGGGAGGTAGAAGGTGGTGGAGTTATCGCTAGTATAGAAGGCACTAAAGTAGCGATAGTAATTTTATTTTTTTCTAGAAAATGCGTAAGTTTACTGCCTGGTAACAAATTTTCTTTCCTGGCCAGATATAAGGTTGCTCCTGCAAATAGACAGGGAAATATCTCCCACACAGAAGCATCAAAACTAAGGGTGGAAAAATTTAAGATTCTATCAGAGTGATTAATGGCAAATTTTCGTAACTTTGCCAAGACCGTATTCACCACCGCCTGATGTTTAATAAGAACCCCTTTGGGTTTTCCCGTAGTACCTGAGGTGTAAATGACATAAGCTAATTGAGAAGAGTCAAAATTTAAGCTAATAGATTCTTTGTTATGAATTTTGATATTTTTAATTTTATCAACCGTAATAACAGCGCCATCTGTAATAGCATGTATTTTCTTAGCAAGACGAGATTGAGTAAGCACAAACATAGCCCGACAATCCTCGAAAATGAACTTTATTCTCGCTCTTGGATACTCAGGATCAATCGGCACATAAGCACCCCCCGCCTTTAAAATCCCCAAAATCCCAATAATCATTTCGATGCTGCGTTCCATGCAAATTGCGACTAAAGTTTCAGCTACCACCCCTTGTTGACTTAAGTAATGCGCAAGTTGATTGGCTTGTTGATTAAGCTCACGATAGGTGAGCGATTGATTTTCAAAACAAACGGCGATTTTATTGGGATGTTTTTGAACCTGTTCTTCAAATAATTGCGGAATAGTTTTATCGCGTGGATAGTCTGTTTCAGTTTGATTCCAATCAATTAAGATTTGCTGCTGTTCTTGGGGTGTAAGTAGCACTAAATCGGCAATGGGAGTTTCTGGTTGCGTGGTAATGGCGGTTAGCAAGGTTTCTAAATGGCCGGGCATTTGATCTAGGATGGTTTTTAAGTAGGGTTCTTGTGTTAAGCAATTTTGATCGACGTGCCAAGATAAACTATAATCTTTGGCAGATATCCCCAACACCAAAGCAGCACGAGATTTTTGTAGCTGATTGATTTCTCCAATCACCACTGCAGTAAACACGGCGTGTTTGACTTCGGTTAAAATTGGATAACGATAAAATATATCGCGTAAATAACTGCCTTTTTGTTGCATGGCCTGTAACTCATCTTGTAATTGGGACACTACTTGGCCGAAGTGTAATCCGTCTTGTAAGACAGTGAAATACGGTAGTTCTAAACTCGTCCTGGCATGGATGCCAGGATCCAGATCACTAGGATGTGAAGCATTTTGATCAGGTAATTGCAGCAGCACTCCTACGTTGGGTTGATTACCGAGACGATAAAAATAGACGAGCCAGAGGGCTAAAAGAAGGGTGTTGAAATCGTGAGTAGGGTAATGTTGGTGTAATAATTTTTGTAAGGAGGTGGGGAGGGTCCATTGTTGTAGGTGATAATACCTCCTCTCATACATCCCCGGCATTACTTCTTCTCCCCTTGTGGGAGAAGGTGCCCCTTCGACAGGCTCAGGGTAGGCTGGCGGATGAGGGGTGAATTCTGAGGGTTCTCCCCTCATCCGGCCTTCGGCCACCTTCTCCCACAGGGGGAGAAGGAATGAGGATTTATTTTCGAGGTGATTAAAATTCAGGAAGGGAATTTTGGCAGGCTCTATGGATTGCCATTGGGAAACCCAGTAGGCTTCATCGCCTCCTCCGCTGTTTAAATCCCCCCTGCCCCCCATTCGTCCTGAGGAGCGAAGCGTCTCGAAGGACAAAGGGGAGATTTCCGCTCGAGCCTCATAAGCCCTCAACTTCACTCCTTCTCCCCTTGTGGGAGAAGGTGGCCGAAGGCCGGATGAGGGGTGAGCCTGATCTAGCACCCCTTCTCCTTCCAGAATGACTGCATCACCTTCTAAAGTACAAATCTGCCGAATAGCGATGTCGCAAGTAGCGGTCGCAACGCGCCAATACTCCTCTGTAGTAGCAACAATGGTTCCAGGAGCTACAGTCGATGGCTCGGGTAATAGTTCTAATTGAGTGATAATAAATTCATCTTCCCAGCTTCCTTGCTGGGATGACGGTTCGTCCGGCTGGAATGACAACTTAAATTTAGGACAAGTAAACCGATTAGGATAGGAGCCAAATTGAGTAGCCCGAAATAATCGCTCAATATCTTCGGCACTGGCATTCCAATCAATCCAGCCATCGCCAGCAGGTTTTTGATGGAGACCAAAATAGGTACGTTGTCTTAGATCTTGGGGTTGGCGTTGATAACTGTGATTCGCCAAAGATTTCACTAACTCAGGAAAGCTTTGCAGCGCGGCTTCATAGCATTTGAGGTTTAAACTCAACGCAGTTTCATCTTCAGTAATTGGCACCATCACTTGCTGTAAAATATCACCGGCATCGACGGTTTCAGTAGCCACATGCCAAGTAATGCCATGCGTCTTTTCTTGATTTAAGATCGCCCAGGAAGTGGCGTGAACTCCAGCATACCGTGGTAAAGGCGCATCATGAAAATTAATCGCCAATTGCCGAGGCAAATTGAGTATCGCGGCAGGCAAAATCTGCGCATTGACGATGCTAAATAAATAATCAAAAGGAGTCTTGTTGAGTGCTTCTTGGGCGGCTGCTAGCGAGGCATAGTGGGGAATTCCCTGTTGCAAAGCCCATAGTTCTGCGGCTTCATACGCAGAGATAATGCCTATTATTTGCTGTCCTTGTTGTTGGATAATTTTGGCACATTCCAAATGGAGATTATCCTCTCCAATGATAAAACAAGTAAAAATATTAGGGGCCATAGGACTGCAATAACTTCACGTGGGTTTTTAAATTCCCTCCTCAATAAATTCCTAACAAATTTGTCATTCTAAGCGAAGCGAAAGACCTCCCCCGACCTCCTAATCCCTGCAGGACTAATTTGTCAGGAACAAATTAGCCACGCGAAGCGACCCGCAGGGCAAAAACCATGGATGGTTTTTGATCACTAACAATCCAAGGTAGGAAGCGAAACTGTCACATCCCTGTGGCTGAATCCTAACATCCATGCCAGGACGACGCTTACTAGGAGGCCCTTCGGTTCGCTCAAAATAACAGTGGGTTGGCCTGTCGCACTTGCGATGTCGCACTTGCGATACTGCCCAACCACGTTGACAGTCTACTAGCTTAAGGAAAAATTAACAAGTGCAGCAAAAGATTTATAAAAGAAACAGAAATTGAAAGCAGAGGTGTGATGGGTCACTCAGAATAGATCAGTGGGATGAGAAGTCAATGCCTAAGATAAGCCACTCTTAAGAAATATTTGCATTTCAGCTAAAGTCAATGAATAATGCTAAAACCTCGGGGGCTTGTGCCTCCGAGGCCGCGCCAAAAGAATGTTGATCGCATTCTTGAGGCACTTTCACAACAATAACCAGATGGAGGTTATAGCCGTGACGATGGAAGCTTATCGCAATGTGCGTTTGTGCAAAACTCTTTTCTTGATGTTCACCCATTTTTTCACTTGGCGTTGGTCTAGGCCGCAGTGGTATGCCTGGATCAATAAGCTCTTACTCCATGAGAACTCCTCGATTGTCCGCGGCGTGTTGTGGGCTTGGGGTACGAGTGTCCAGGTTTTTGGGGGGTGTTCATCCAGTCAACGAGGGGTAAGCGAGTAGCAGAGGAGCATAGGTATGGCGAAGTAACGCTGTATTTTCCTCGCTTCGCCATCACCTACCCAAATCCTCTGCTGCCGCTTACCTGGTTCGATGCTTTTTTCGCATCCACCCAGGAACGCGCCAGTGAATCATAAAATCAAACCCGCTTTCAAATACGACGCAACTCACGCGCCCATCCCGTTTGATCAGGCGCATTGTTTGCTGACGATTAGCGTCGGCCAAGAAGTGCACGAAGGAGAACCCTTTGCGGCCACTGTGGCTTTAGTGCGCCAGCAGTTTGCACGGTGCACTTTGCTAATTGATGATACCCTGCAGCGCCACACCTTAGCGTTACTGCATCCCACGCTTCGAGCTGAGGATTTTGTAGCAACTACGCGGCAATCAAATTGTTTATGAACAGTTACCACAGCCTAAAATAGTCCGGTGGGATTATTGGTTAACTCATCCGCGTTATTCAGCCACCTTTCGACGCGTCAATTATTTAGTGAGCCAATACTCGACTTACCAACACGCTATCAAGCTAACAATTAGCACTTTTTTACAGCGCTACACCCAACGTTTATCCCCGGAAATGCTGAAACAATTTAACTACGCCCGTGCTCAAGAATTATGTCGCGATTATGTCCTGGAAGAATGCACCGCGCTGTGTTTATGGCCGGAATTGCAGTGTCATTATGAGGTCTACCCGAGCCCACGCAATGCGGCGATGACTTATACCCATCAACAATTTCTGCTTCCGCGCTATCCGAATTTATTACACCCGATCGCGATTAAATTTAAGCAGCGCAAGCAGTTCAAGCCGCAGCGCTTTATCTCCTTACCTCCCGTTGAATCCAAGCTAACCTAGAGGAGCCCCTTCGATGCTATTGAACTTCCCTACCCTCCCGGATCTGTTATTAAGCAGCGCGCTTTTTATCAACGCCCTGTTGTTTATTCCGCAATTCATCAAAATTCTCAAAGAAAAAACCGCCCAGGAAGTTTCCTTGCTAACTTTTGTCGGCTTTTGGCTGATTCAAGCGACGATTGTCTGGCACGGTTTTTTGCAGCGGGATTGGTGGTTGGTGTGGGGTTATAGCTTCAGCATGTTCACCTGTGGCGCGGTGATTGTGGGCATTATTTTATATCGACAGCGTCCGCCCCCTGCTTTGCTGCAAGACCAATATGAATTACTCGATAATTTATTAGCCATCATGCCAGAACATTTGTATTGGATTGATCGTGAAGGGCGGTATTTAGGCTGCAATAATCAGCAAGCCGAATCCGCAGGCCTGGCCTCGCGTGAAGACATTGTGGGTAAACGTAATAGCGATTTACCCTGGAATATCAATGCCGGGCAATTACCTGAAACTTTAGATGCGCTCAATCAAACCATTATGCGCACTGGCGAAGCGCAGATTGTCGAAGAACCGGCGGTGTTGCCGAATGGCCGCACAGCAATTTTTCTCTCCCACAAAGTGCCGCTACGTCGTCGCGGTCAAATTGTGGGGATGGCGGGCGTTTCAATTGATATTACCGCCCGTATCGAAGCCGAAAAAGCGCTGTTGCAAGCGCTGCAAGCCAAGGACGATTTTCTCCACAACATCAGCCACGATTTACGGACGCCGTTTTGTGGTCTGGTGACCATGACCGAAATCCTGGCATTAAATGAGGAAAATCCAGAACGGAAAATGGGACTGCAATGCATTATGGATTCGGCCGAAGCCTTACTCACTCATCTCAATGAAATTTTAGACTATGTGCGCTCCACAGCCGGGACCCCGGTAAGTCAAACGACCTTTGATTTACCGGCCCTGGTGCAAACCACCTATGCGATGCTGGCTCCGGCGGCTCAAGCCAAGCAATTACATTTTACCTGGGAAGTGACCCAATCCCTGCCCACCAGTGTTTGTGGTGATCGGCTGCGCACTCAGCAAATTTTGCTACATGTTCTCGCCAATGCGATCAAATTCACGCCCAAAGGGTTTGTGCGCCTACAAACCGCGGTTGAGTCTGAACGTGAACACCAGTGGTTAATTCGCTTTACCGTAAGCGACAGCGGCATCGGTATTCCTGCAGAGCAACGCGAAAAAATCTTTGAACCCTTTCATCGCCTCACTCCTTCCTATCAAGCACGGTATGCAGGCAAGGGGCTGGGATTGAGCCTGGTCAAACAATTTTTAACCGAATTAGGCGGTGAAATTCAGGTAGCAAGCACACTCAACCAGGGCAGCACCTTCACTCTGTTCATTCCCTTCCAACAACAGGAAACTTACCCATGAAAAATGTATTACTCATTGAACCGAATCCGATGATTGCCTACACCACCCGCCGATTTTTTGAAAGCTTGCATTGCTGCGTCAACGTAGTCAGTAGCGGACTAGCCGCTTTAGAAAAGCTGCATCAAGCCTATCGATTAGTGGTGGTAAACTTGAATCTGTCGGACTTAAGTGGTCTTGAAATCGCGCGCCACTTGCGGCAAAGCAAAGGGCCCAATAGTAAGACACCGATAGTCATCGTCACCACCCACGAAGATGTGCAGCAAAAAGTGCAAGCCTATGAGTTAGGTGTCAAGGGATTTTTACTGAAGCCCCTGACGAAAGAATTATGCCGGCAGATGATCGACGATTTAGTATTGTCCGCCGCAGCCCCCCATTATTTTCTGGAGGGTTAAAAATGAGACGACTCGACACGCCTTGGACCCATCGTGAATTACGTGCCCTCACCCATTTCTTCGAAGCGGCCTTGGGGTTTTATGTACATCACCCGGAACGCGTAGACACCGCTTCGGCACAAGATTTTATTCGAGATTTGAATACGCTGGTGGGCTTGAGTAGTACCGTAGTGTTAGTCCAACAAGAATTACTACGGCCGGTTAAAACTCTGCTCAACCGAGTAAAAAGCATATTTTCGAGCTCAAACCTCGTCGGCTAATTCGTACTCGTACTACCAGTCATACTCACTGACTGATTGGTTTGCGCCGCCTGTAACCCCTCAATTGCTTGCTTAATTTGGCTCCTGTTAACCTGGTACCCTAGCTCAGTGTTGCGCACCGCAGCCCACGAACTAGGAATCGACTCCACCCAATACCCTGGTGACACTAGGTCCCACCGCCCCAACCATTCTATCAATCGCTCCAAGCTTGTGTACCAATCAGCGTTTTTCTTATCACAATACTTTTGAACCTGTTTAAGATGATAGTCTGCCAAAAAATCATTAGATTTAATCTTCAACAGTAAATCGTGCCAATTTTGGTAATAGACAGGCGCAAATTCCATGTTTAAAAAGATTTGTCCGTAGTGTTTTTTGTTGTGCTCTTCACAACCTTGCCAAGAAGCAGGCGCATTTTCACTTCGTTGCGCAATGACATAGTTCACTACTTCAGGATTCATGCCATACACGGCACAATACAGAGGATTTTTACCTTGGGCATTGGGTAAATCTACTAACGCCCCTTTGCCAATGGCGGCCTTAACTTTCGCTAAGCTGCCATTTTCGCAGGCAGTGGTTAATTCATTTTGTAGTGGCATCAATTGCTGGTGCTTCTTTTCATCCGATGGAACCTCTTTGATTTTGTCTTCACTCGATGTAGTACTAGAAGAACTACTACCTCCACCAAAAAATGCCGGTTGACTGGCATGTAGAGAAGGAGCAGTCGTCGAGACTTGTGTTGTACCAGAGGATTGTTGCGTCACCAGACTGGATTGCGTCATAAAGCGGGTGCTTTCCTTTTCTTCTGTTTTAGGTGTCTTAATATCGATGAGGTAAAAGTGGCTGTTATCAACGGGTGGAATAGGGGCAAATGGATCATTCAGTTTTTTACCAACCAACTGACTAATTTGTGCCACCTGTAATCCCTCCATCGCCTGCTTAATTTGATTTCTATAAACTTCATACCCTGTCTCTGTCATCTGTGTGACCCGCCCATCGAGATCTCGATAATCGGTCAACCACGTAATACGGCGTCCCCCATTCTTCCGCTGTTTGAAAGCATCAAAAGTCTCACAATGCTTATTGGTCTCATCTTTCATCATTTTTCGTGCTTGAACTAGATGATATTCCGCTAAAAATTCATTGGATTCAATTTTTATCAATAAGTCATCCGCAAATTTCATGTTTAAATAGGTTTGTCCATAGTGTTTTTTGTTATGTTCTTCACACGCTTGCCAAGAATTGGCAGGAGCATTTTCACCAAGTTGTGCAATGACATAATTCACTACCTCAGGATTCATGCCATACACGGCACAATACAGCGGGTTGTTACCTTGTTCGTTGGGTAAATCGACTAAAGCCCCTTTGCCAATGGCGGCCTTAACTTTCGCTAAACTACCATTTTCGCAAGCTTGAATTAATTCATTTTGTAGCGGCATCAATTGTTGGCGACTTTTTTCATCCAAGGGAACTACTTTTGTTTTGGCTTCACTGGTTGAAGTGCTAGAAGAGCTACTGGCTCCGCCAAAAAACGCCGGTTGACTGGCATGTAGAGAAGGAGCAGTCGTCGAGACTTGTGTTGTACCAGAGGATTGATGCGTCATCAAGCTGGATTGCGCCATAAAGTGAGCTATTTCTTTTTCTTCTGTTTTCTTAGCTGTCTTAATATCAATGGGTTTAAGGGTCAATTGGCTGATAAGCGGAATAGGGGCAAATAGATCATTCAGTTTTTTACCAAAAGAACTGGGACTGGTACTCGATGACGCCACTGTTTCTTTTAATTCAGTTTTTTGAGCGGTTTGACATAATTGATCGAGCTGTCCGGCCAATACTTTAGCCTCGGGACGCTTTTCAGGCGCTTGCCAACAATCGAGAATCACCGTTTTAAATTCAGGGGGAGTATCTGCGGGTACTTCTTCTTGGGTGCCTTGCATAATCCAAGCCATCGCCATATTTCCTGCATTCTTAAATGGAATTTCTCTACTGGCTAATTCCCAAAGTACCATGCCAAGACTGTAAACATCGGCAGCTTTAGTGGGTTTACTATGAGGCTTAAAAAGCTCGGGAGCAGCCCATAACAAGGTGCCTTTAAACCCTCCTTTCGTACTAACCGAAGAGCTGGCTTTAATTTTTGCCATACCAAAATCTGATAATTTAGCGCGACCATTACTATCGAGTAGGACATTTAAGCTTTTTAAATCACGATGCAAAATATCTTTGCTGTGTAAATGATGCAAGCCAATACAAATATCCGAACCCCAACGATAACGGGCCTCCCATGAAATATCTTGATTACTGTGCAAATAATGGTACAAATCACCACCACCCATATACTCCATCACCAAACAATAATGGGGTTTTTCTAAACTCATACCTTTGAGACGCACCAAATAATCAGACGTAGTACTGACTTGTGCCATGACAGAAGCTTCCGTACGGATTTCTTTTTGAGTTTTCTCAGAAAAATCTTGTGCAGTGTATTCCTTAATGGCTACGGTATTAAAATCCCATTTCCCTCTATAAACTTTTCCATAAGCACCCTCACCCAAGGGATTGTCTCTATTATCAAAAGATAAATCTTTGTAGCGAATGTTAAAAGAAATTGACACGGCGCCATCCGATTGAATTAGTTGCGTGGAGGATGGAGGTTTGATTTCAAGTTTGGTTTGTGATGACATGGGACACTCTCCCTTGTTGTATTAATTGGAGTCGGAGTCGCAGCAGATAACTAATCTAGGGATTAAGAATAAATGCAAGGAACGTAGCATATCAATCGAGGTAGTTTAAGTAAACCTGAATCGAGAAAAAATTTAGGTGGTCAAAAAATTACATCGCAGTGTGCTTTGGAGCAATACCTGTAGAATTGGCGTTGACGAATTTGGCTTGTCTTGGCCGGAAGGGATGCGGTTTTTGGAAGAGTAAAAAGCACATTTTCGAGCTCAAAAGAGCAAAAGACAAGTCCCTCTCGACTTCGGCAATATGCGGTCAAATTTAAGCCCTGGTGCGTGGCAGGATTACAGAATATTTTTTTGGCAAGCCACGAATTATCTGCGACGGTTCACTCCTTGGTGAATCTCGTCGGCTAATTCGTACTCGTACTACCAGTCATACTCACTGACTGATTAGTTTGTACAGCCTGTAATCCCTCCATCGCCTGCTTAATTTGATTCCGGTAACTTGCAAATCCTCTTTCAGTCTGAGATTGCCACGCGAACGCATATCCCAACTGATCATGACGCCCCTGCCTTCCGATTTGAGCGTCTTGCCCGCTCCAGATAATGATCATGAAGTCCTCGAAGTCTGCTACTTTCTTAGCCTCTGGATAATACTTCCGCGCCTGTGTGAGATGATACCCCGCCAAAAATTCATTATGTTCGATCTTCTCTAGTAAATCATACCAATTTTTGTAAGTAACAGGCGCAAATTTCATGTTTAAAAAAGTTTGTCCATAGTATTTTCTGTTGTGTTCTTCACACGCTTGCCACGAATTGGCGGAAACATTTTTACGCCATTGCGCAATGACATAATTCACTACTTCAGGATTCATGCCATACACCGCACAATACAGAGGATTTTTACCTTGGGCATTGGGTAAATCCACTAAGGCCCCTTTAGCGATGGCGACTTTCACTTTCGCCAAACTGCCATTTTCACAAGCCATGATTAATTCATTTTGTAGTGGCATCAATTGTTGGCGCTTTTTTTCATCCAGAGGAGCTGTTTTTATTTTGACTTCACTCGATGTGGTGCTAGAAGAGCTACTAGCTCCACCAAAGAATGCCGGTTGACTGGCATGTAGGGAGGGGGTAGTGCTCGTCGAGGTCTGCGTCGCAACGGTGGATTGATGCGTCATCAGGCCGGATTGCGCCATAAAGTGGATGCTTTCTTTTTCTTCTGTTTTTTTAGGTGTCTTAATGTCGATGGGTTGAGTAGGGGCAAATTGGCTACCATCATTTAGTTTTTTTCCAACAGAAGAGCTGGGGCTAGTACTAGGTGGTGCCGCTTTTTCTTTTATTTCACTCTTTTGAGCAGCTTGCCATAATTGATCGAGTTGTTTGGCTAATACCTTAGCCTCAGGACGTTTTTCAGGGGCTTGCCAGCAATCTTCAGCTATGGCCTGAAATTCTGTAGGAGTATCTGGTGGAAAAGTTTCCCTTTTTCCTTGCATAATCCACATCCCTGCCATACTTCCCGCTTTCTTGTAAGGAATTTCACGACTAGCCAGTTCCCACAAGATCATGCCAGCACTGTAGACATCTGATTTTTGGGTAGGTTCATCTGTGAACGTTTCAGGTGCAGCCCACAATATGGTGCCTTTAAAGCTTGTACTTGCTGTAGAACAAGTTTTAATGGTCGCTGAGCCAAAATCCGCTAACTTAGCACGACCATTGCTATCGAGTAGGACATTAAAACTTTTTAAATCACGATGCAAAATTTTTCTACTGTGTAAATGATGCAAGCCAATGCTGATATCCAAACCAATGCGGTACCGGATGTTCCAGGAAATATCCTGATCGCTGTGTAGGTAATGGTATAAATCACCACCAGGCATATACTCCATCACTAAACAATAATGCGGTTTCTCTAAACTCATGCCTTTTAACCGCACTAAATAATCGGATTGGGTGCTGGCTTGCACCATTACAGTTGCTTCTGTACGAATTTCCCTTTGGGTTTTCTCAGAAAAGTCTTGCGTGTCATATTCCTTAATAGCTACAGGATTATAATCCCACGTTCCTTTATATACTTTGCCATGAACACCTTTGCCTAAGGGCTGGTTTTTATCATCAAAAGATAACTCGCTGTAGGGAATGTTAAGGAATACTGTTGTAGCACCATCCGGTCGAATCAGCTGGGTCGGTGATTTGGGTTTGGTTTCCAGTTTAGTTTGTGATGACATGGGGTGCTCTCCTTTTTTGTTATCGTGTTCATTGGATTGGAGCCACAGCGAATAGCTAATCTAGGGATTAAGAATGAAACGCAAGGAAAGTAGCATATCAATCGAGATAGTTTAAGTAAACCTCAATCTAGAAAAAAATTAGGTGGTCAAAAAATTGCATCGCAGCGTGTATTTGAGCAACAAAAACACGTTGTGGTATAAAAAATTCTGTATCGTTCTTGGTAATCATGCGAAGAGAAGTATAGAATTTATAGGAATAGGTTGGAAAATTATTTTCCAGTAACTTTGCATAACAACTTACTTTCCACAATACGCTTGTATTATTTGGATGCGACTATGTCCCAGCTCCTCGGTCAGTATCATCCTGGCACGAATATCCTGATTTTGTTCCGTATAGTTCATGTCGCGAAATTTTGGACCACCGGCAATCGGGGCGAGCCAACCGGTGAGTTCGAAATAACGTTGTTGCGCATACGCATGACGTAAGCCATGAGATTTTATGCCGGCGCGTTGTAATTGTTTATCGTAGACATAGCGATGTTGAATATAACTTTTAGCTTCGGGAATTAACGATTGATTGGGCGTGGGTAGCAAGCCTTTGGCTTGATCTAAACACCGGCGTTGCTCTTCAGTGCGAATCGGAATCTCGCGACTGCGATTGCCTTTACACCAAGAACCGAGTAATGATAATTTATTTCCTTGATCGGCCAGATGGGGTTTGATTTTGAGTGATTCTTCGCGCCGCAAACCAAAGACGCGCTGCAATTCTACCGAGGCTTTAACATAAGGATCAGTGATTTTCGACAGATCGGGATGCACACAGGCTTTGTTTGTGCGCATTGCGGTGGTGCGCGAACCCACTTGTAAGGTTTTATTGCTGGCGACCAACTCGGGCTTTTGCAAAACGTCTGCTAAATAACGCAAGGCAGCTAAGCGATTTTTAATGGTACCCACTGCTAATTTTTTCTGTTGCCAAAATCTCACCAAGGCCTGAATATGCTTGGACTTGATTTGTTCGACTGTTGCAATTTTGTACCCTAAGTCTACCACTTGCTCTAAAGCCTGCTGTAAAATTCCGCGGCGATCCCAACGCGTAGCAAAAGAACCGCAGCGGTCACGTTTTAAGCATTGGTATAAGGAGCGTTTTAATTGTGATTTGACACTCATAATCTCAGCAAAATGTTCATTGTTTCAAGTCAGTTTAGTGTTTAGTCTCAATTGCCTTGCCGAAATAACAAAGCAATTGCCATTCTACGAATGGCCATGAGACTTTCAGTCGGATGCACGCTACGAACCTAGCGGGCATTACCGACCGGGTACTACAGGCACTACAGTTTCGTTGAGTGAATTGGCCTCCTATTACGTTTGGGTGGATGAAAAGACATCTCAAGGGATGTTGTAGAACAGCAAGTGACACTTGCCTGGGTATAAATACTATTTCTCGCACTGGGGTGATAAAAATCCTCAACCGGTGGGAATTTGAAATAGCAGCGCCTTACGAAGACAGCTCGTAAAAAATCAGCACCAAATCCTAAAGAATATTTCTAAGAACATAGAAATAAAAACAACTTGAGAATAGAAACTTAAATACACTTAACTATCTATTTAAGTTCATTGAAGTATTTTAAGAAAAATGCAGTACAACAGTACGACACTGTAGAGAATTACCTTGTGGTAATGGCCAGAGTTTCATCTCTACGCACTGGCTTTTGCTCTGTTAGTTACAGTCCAAACAGAAAATGACTCTGGGCCTTAGCTTAAGCTATTTTCGTATTTCGTCAACAGTTTTCGTAATTGTTTTTGAATTTTGATATTCCCAACTATTTTTAATCTTATGCGAAGAAATATTTTTCAATCTATGCACCGAAAGGGTGTTTCAGAAATTAAATTCGTGGTCTACTACTGGCCATGAAATAATGAAAATACACTGCTATAAAAAATAATCATTTTATTTCGTAGGAATCGCCCATGCAGGAACCATCTCTCACATCATCCCCCACAAGTTCGAATCAGGGAAGCAAAACTTCCGCTTCCTGGCCCATGCTTTCTGCCGAAGCGCTGCAACAGGGTAAGCCCCTCGAAGGAAAATCCACTACCTTGTTCCGGGGGACTTATCAAGGAGAAGCGGTGACGGTGCAGCTGTTGCCTGCTTCCCCACTACAGCAAAAGTCCCTGCAAGCTTTTGCCCAAAGCGCCTTACCCTTTTGGTTACCGGTTAAAGGGATTTGTCAGGGGACCAAAAGCAGTTCCTTAGTCCTAGCGGCTTTACCTGAAATGCGCTTTGATCAGTTTCTGAAATCACCCGCCAATAAGTCTTGGGTCAATCGCTGTCGCCTATTGCGGGATGTGGCGGTGGGTGTATACCAACGCCGTACCCTGGGCGCGACCCACCTCGGTTGGGATTGCCAGCACTTATACCTCGATGCTCAAGGTCGAGCCCAACTGCTGCCCTTGGTACAAGAGACGCCCATGACGGAAGCCGAAGATGTGGAGAAGCTCGGGCAGTTGATTTGGCACATCGCGAGTGGCTCCTCCACTGTGGCCAAAGAGTGGCAGAAAGGAGCAGGGCTGCCACCTACCTGTCCGCCGGACTTAATCGCATTCCTGAAAGCGGCCACGGATCCGGTGGCCTCGGCTCGTCCTTCGTTAAAAACTCTGGCCAAAGGGCTAGATGCCTGCTGGCAACGGGCCGGGTCGAAGGGGCCGGAGGGGGTGCCCTTCTCCGAAGAAAAAGAGAAAAAATATGAAGTGTCTGTATCCACGCCCTCGCCCAAGCCAGAAATGAGTGAATCCCTGACAATTACCGCTTCTCTGGTGAATACCACGCTGAGAACGAGTTCTTTAGGGGGTGTCTTGTTATTGACTGACGATCAAAGCGTGGGGTGGCTCAATCCGTCTGATCCGCGCTATGGAGTGGGGGTGAAACTGTGTCAATTGCGCGATCATTTTCAAGCACAATCCGAATCCAAAGCGGTACCTGGATTGCAAAAGGCCATTCAACAAACCCTGTTCCATTCTCGAATTGAAGTGTTGTTGTGGCTCGGTAAGGATGAAGAAGATCCGAGTGCGCCATTGACAGAAACCGCACGAGGTTTATGGCAAGCCCCCGAATGGCAAGCATTCCGTCCGGGGGATCCACCCCCTAGCACTTGGCTGCCCCTGCAAGTGGCCCCCCAAAAGGGGACTTCGCCCTTATTTATCCATCGCCATCAGCCCCCGACGGGAACCGCCGATTTTACCGAAGCCGAATGGCATGAATTACAGAGTCACTATGCGTTATTTTGGCTGGTCCAGAGCCCTGATTCCCTGCAGGAACCACGTAATCTGTATGAAGCTAATGCATTGTACCGAGCCGCCGAACGCACGCGGTTGCTATTACACAGTACTCTCAGCGCCGCGACGAAGCTGGAAGAGAGCACATACTTCATGCCGCACGATGCGAAGGGGCATTTACTCCCGGCGCGGTATAACCGTTACACCAGTGATCCCCAATTTGACCTAAGTACCTGGGAAGGCCGCTACCGCGGCACCCTGGGTAGCGAGACGCAACAGACCACCCCCACTCCTAGCAGGCCAGCTACAGATTTGGCAATTAGCGCTGAAGAGAGTCAGCGATTTTGTCAGGAAAAAATCACCGCCGAAGCCACGAAAAACATCGTGGGGGAAGGCACTTCCGGCCTAGTGCTGCGTAGTACCTATGGCGGCCAACCGGGGTAGCCGCCACATGGTATTAACCGACCCCCAGCTCAACCAAGAACTCTCTTGCTATATCGCCCCTAACGGTCAGTCGCAAGCCGGGATGGGACAACCCTGCGATCCCCTATATCCTTGGGTAGAAAAAGAATTCTTACAAGGTCCTGCCCAGGTATTGGTGCTGCAAGGCGTGGGCGGTGCGGGCAAAAGCACCTTTAATCGCCATCTGCTCCAAATTCTGTGGCAAGACCCCGCCTGGCAGGCTTATCGTCCCGGGGATCCGCCACCTCAAGCGTTAATGCCGCTGTTTATTCCCTTATCTTCCGCTCAAGTTAATCCCCAGCAGTTGTGGGATTATTATCGTAGTCTTCCCGAGATTGGCGGCTTCACCCGCAATGAAATTCGGGAGCTACAAAGCGAGTATCATACCCTATGGATTGCCGACGGTTATGATGAAATCCCAGGACAAGCCGCTATCAATTTATATGATGCCAATCATTTGCGTGAGACCAAGGACAGGGTGAAGCTGATCATCGGCTGTCGCAGCCAGCGGATGCAGGCGCTCAACGAGGCCGAAAGTTTTGTCCCGCATACCGACCAGGGAGCGCCAGATTGGTCGCGTTACCGGATGCGCCTCCTCTCGCCATTCACGTCAGAACAAACCGGAGCAGTGGTTTACTCGTCAGGCTCGAAAAGCCTGGCAGCAACGCAGTTTCCTGCAAGACCCCGCGACTATTCTCGGCAAACCAGCGATGCAGGCTCTTAAGGAACAAGCAGCGAAAGGCGGCGATGACGTACAGGTATATTGGCTCAAAGCGGCCTATCGAGTGTTTTGTTTCCAATTTGCCCAATGCCTGTTGGTAGCTAATCAGGTGAGCTTGCGCTACGACTCCTCCACTCCTAGCCTGGAAGAGGATCCAGCACAACAGTTACTGAGCGATCAACTCCCCGATGGTGCTCGCTTGCGCCAGGGCTGCCCCTTGCAAGAAAGTAGTGATCACAGCTGGCATTTTTTTCATGCTTCCCTCGGGGATTATTTTATGACTACAAGCCCTGTTCGCCCTGATTGATCGCAGCAAGAAAGAGACCAGCTTAGCGACTGCCTCTGCTAATGCCGCGACGGTACTCAATGCCTGCCAGATCAACTTTAGCGGGCGCGATTGGCGTGGCGCGCAACTCCCGGGTGCAGATTTTAGCTACGGGTTTCTGGCGCATACTGATTTGCGAGAGGCCAACCTGCGCGGCGCTACCCTGCGCCACACCATCCTCTATCACGCTAATCTTAAGGGCGCTGATCTACGGGAAGCCGACTGGGGGGAGCGACCCTGGTTGCCGTTGGCTGAAGCAGCTTCGGCTATTGCCTGGCACTCCAGCAAACCCTGGTTGGCGGTCTCGCAAGGAAACACGATTATGTTCCAAGACAATAGCACCGGCCAACCCATCGGCCAGCCACTCACCGGGCACTCAAAAGACGTGAGTAGTGTCGCCTTCAGTCCAGACGGACGTTGGCTCGCCTCCGGCAGTTGGGATAACACCGTGCGCCTGTGGGACGTGACTGAGCAAAAGCCAATAGGCCAACTCAAAGGGCATTCGAGTTTCGTGCTGAGTGTTGCCTTCAGCTTTGATGGCCGTTGGCTCGCCTCCGGCAGTCTTGATCATACCGTACGTCTGTGGGACGTGACTGAGCAAAAGCTAGTAGGCCAACCGCTCACCGGGCATTCAGGAAAAGTGGAAAGTGTCGCCTTTAGTCCAGACGGACGTTGGCTCGCCTCCGGCAGCGAGGACAATACCGTGCGCCTGTGGGAAGTCACCACACAAAAATTCCTGGACAAGCTCACCGGACATTCATATTCGGTGAACAGTGTCGCCTTCAGCCCCAATGGCAGCTGGTTAGCGTCCGGTGGCAGTTGGAATAACACCGTGCGGTTGTGGGACGTGACCACCCAAAAGCCCGCAGGTTTGCTCACTGGGCATTCGAATGTAGTGCATAGTGTCGCTTTCAGCCCAGATGGCCGCTGGCTAGCCTCGGGAAGCTCTGATAAAACCGTGCGCCTGTGGGATACCACCACTCAAAAGCCGATGAGTGAGCTCAGAGGGCATTCGATGGCGGTGAAAAGTGTCGCCTTCAACCTCAAGGGCCACTGGCTGGCCTCCGGTAGCGATGATAAAACCGTGCGTCTGTGGGAGATCAAGAGTGGTCGCAGTTTAGGGGTGATCTCTTGGCATCAAGCTATTTTCACGGTCGCCGTGACTACCGCTCATTTTTTGGCTCAGAACGACGAAGATATTCTCAATTCCTTGCGTCTTGATGAAGACGGCTTAGCCTTCGGTGATGGGGCAGGCACTATCAGTCTTTGGGCCGTCTCTCGAAAAGATACTTCAGTGCGTTTTGTGGGAATGCCATCCCATTCGGCCATGCCCTTGCTGGTTCAAGGGGTAGAGTTACAGGGCTGCCGTATGGACAGCCAGAGTAAACGCTTATTGGAGCTCTATGGGGCGAATGTGAAAGAGGTTTTGGTGGAACCTCCTGAAGAAAAAAGAGCACAACCCAGCACTACCCTGGTTCAAGAAACGCAAAACATTGCACAAACTAAGGTCAATTCGGAGGATTTATCATTATCAGTTCAAGTGAGTGAAACAGTATCGCCTCAAACAGAATCCAAGGTATCTTCCTCCGCAAAAGCACGTCGTGCTACTCTACCCTCTCGTACAGCTCCATTGAATTTACCTCAATCATCAACTACTCAATTAAAACAACCCTCTCTTCCATCGTCTCAGCCTAAAGACAATAAATCTGTGGGATCCACTGCTAAGCGAGGATTATTTTCGTTCACAACACCTAGGCCTTGGCTTGCTTCTGCACCAAGCTCCAGCCAAAAATCCCAACCACCTATTACTGCCTATCCACAATTTTTTTCTGCCCCGCAATCAGAGCAAAAATCTCCTCCGAGCATGAAGACTCCCTTACTCACCACCGGTGCATTATTGAAACAAGCCCAAGAACTACTCAATACCGCTTGCCCACCCAATGCTCCTGCCCGCGCTGACCTGCGGCGTGATTTTTTGAAACAATTAGCAGAATATAAAAAAGCGGACCCTGCTAAACCACCCACATCAGCACAGCAGCAAGCGTTGCAAAATATGATGCAACTCTTGCGTGATATTCAAGGACAGAGTAGCTTGTCACAGGTCGCCTCCTCGAGCTCCACAACCTATTCGTCTTCGTCAACCTAATATCCCAAGGGATTGCCTTAAAATCGAGACCGTCACGTGGAATTCGTGACGAATTCTCGTGAATTTTTGTATCTGAATCAATGATTTATAATGTCCGCGTGCTGCGCGTCAGATCGAGATCACTATTATCACTTAGCTTGTGGGGAAATTAATCGACTCGTAGTAGTTGTTGTTACTGATGAACTCACTTGAATAGCGCGCTTTTGTAACGCTTGCTGAGGTGGGCGGCTTATCAGGGTCAGCTTTTTTATATTCTGCTAATTGTTGTAAAAAATCACGCCGCAGGTCAGCACGGGCAGGAGCATTGAGTGGGCAAGCATCATTTAATAATGCTTGCGCTTGTTCCAGTTATTAACGGCGCGGCAGAATTACTATTAGATCAACATGCAGAGATTAATCAGCGCTACGAAGAATATGAAAAAAATCAATGCGCATTGGCTGAGAGTTTATATGAGCACATTAACAGCTTTCAGTCGTTTAAATCCATTTAAATGGGGTGTGATTTTTTCGTGGCGCAGCTCAGTATATACCCATTGCACTTCAAGATACTGTCTTTTTAGCATCTTGAAGTATCGTATTTTCTTAACTTTCAGCTAAGGTGGCGGACCAAAACACTTTGGGACAATCAGTTCTTTTTCTTTAACTTTCCCTCCCATAGACTGATTAATGGGCTTCTTTTCTTCTGTAGCTTGTTGACTATTAAAAAAAGTATTCTTTTGTTGGAACAAACTTGCGTTTGTTTCTTCTTCGAAGGTTGCGATTTTTTTATTTCCAAGATGGGGATCAAAATTTTCTTTTAAAAGCCGCAATTGATTTTCTAGTAATTGCTTGTGTTGTTCACTCGTGGAATGTATTTTTTCCAGAACAAATTGTACTCCTAACTCATAGGCTGTATCAGTATTTTTAGGGAACTTCCACAAATAAAATAGATTCTCCTTTGCTTTTACATGACCTTGTAGAGCAGCAAGCAGATACATCCTCAACCCTTCTTTTTGGTTTTCTATCTCGGGGAGTAAGCAGAAGTGGCATTGGTTGTAGGCCCAGCTGAATTGCGCTTCTACTAAACCTTGATCAGCAGCTAATTTATAGAATTTCATCATTTTTTCGGAGTCATACTTAACCCATTTTCCGGCTCCATAGCAGCATCCCAATTGGAATTGGGCCTCCATATTACCCCTCATGGCAAGTTTCTCAGCTACGTTGATTATTTGTTTGGCTTGTTCTGTAGTTTCAAATTTTCTCTCGAATAATTCTCTGATAATTTCATTATTTTGGTACTCTATATTTGACGATACCTCCTGCAATAGACTAGCCGTGCTTCGCTGCTTCAAATTGCTTTTTTTATCTTCCATAAGTTTCCCCCTATTTTGATATTACTGGCTTGAGTTACTTTGAGTATGCTTGCATCTCTAAAAGGTTCAATTTAATTTAAAGAAATGATAACCCAATTAATAAGAAAAATAAATCACTTATTCTAATTTTTTTAAAAATTTTTAAAGCGTAGACTTGACTTCTTGTGGATTGGAATTATTAAATTAATAATTTAATTGCAGCGGCAAATAAAGTCTGCACCAAAAATGGTGCGCCTGCTTTAACTATGGCACGACGCCACGTAATTCAAAGCACTTTACTTGAAGATTCTAAGGTGAGTACTGGGCAATTACATACTCAAATTACTGCACTTCAGCAATTTTTGAATGGTGGTATTTGAGCCAGAAAGCAAAGTCGCGCAAGCGGTTTTTGTGTTAGACAAAACGAAAGGGGATAGTTCGATATAACTGCTTGATTTGAAATGGATTTCCATTGGCTCCCCGAATAGGACTCGAACCTATGACCTAGTGATTAACAGTCACTTGCTCTACCGACTGAGCTATCGGGGAATGGCCAGCCGAAATAGTACTTGGCTGGGAAGTTACGGTCAAGATGAATTTCTGCCCTTGCCTATGCTACACTTCGCCGACCTATCGAAAAGGACCGATTAGAAATGAAGGAAAAGAAGCTACTACGTAATGTTCAAAAATCACAAATGACTGTAGGATGGCGGGAATGGGTGGCATTACCCAACTTAGGCATCAATCACATCAAGGTCAAGGTAGATAGCGGCGCTCGAACTTCAGCGCTTCACGCCTTTGGAATAAAATCGTTTAAAAAACATGGAAGGCACTATATTCGTTTTAAAATCCACCCTTTGCAACGCCGTAGCGATGTAGTCGTAGAATGTGTCACCCAAGTTGAAGATATCCGCTGGGTAACCGACTCCGGGGGACATCGTGAGCGGCGCTATGTGATTAAAACACTAATACAGATAGGTGCAGATTCCTGGCCAATTGAAGTGACTTTAACTAATCGCGACACCATGCATTTTCGCATGTTGCTAGGCCGCACGGCGATGAGGAAGCGTGTGATCGTCAATCCCGCCTTATCTTATTTAGTAACAACTCCTGCGTCGACTTAACTTAAATTTGGCTGAGATTCATTATGAAAATAGCGATATTAACCCGCAATCCAAAGCTTCACTCGACACGCCGCCTAGTAACTGCTGCCAGTCAACGAAATCATGAGGTTCACTTAGTAAATCCGCTGCGTTGCTATATGAATATTGCCTCTCATCATCCTACCATTCACTATCGAGGTGAAGCTTTGCCGCGATTTGATGCAGTGATCCCTCGTATTGGTGCTTCAATTACTTTCTATGGCACTGCTTTAGTACGTCAATTTGAAATGATGGGAGTTTATTGTGTGAATCGATCTATGCCAATAATTCGTTCACGCGACAAATTACGCTGCCTGCAACTCTTATCTAGTAAAGGGTTAGGCTTACCGATCACGGGTTTCTCCCATTCTCCTGGAGATATCAATGACTTAATAAAAATGGTGGGGGGGCCACCCTTGGTAATTAAATTATTAGAAGGGACCCAAGGTATTGGGGTGGTTTTAGCAGAGACGGGTAAAGCCGCTGAAAGCGTAATCGAAGCTTTTTTGGGCCTGAAAGTCAATATCATGGTCCAGGAATATATTAAAGAATCTAAAGGAGCCGATTTACGCTGCTTAGTGATTGGAGGCAAAGTAGTGGCTGCTATGGAACGTCGAGCAAAACCTGGAGATTTTAGGTCTAATATTCACCGCGGTGGCAGTAGCAATAATATTGAACTAACCTCACAAGAAGAAAAAACTGCCATTTTAGCTGCAAATTTTGTTGGCTTAAATGTCGCTGGGGTAGACATGCTGCGTTCTGAACGCGGACCTCTAATTATTGAAGTCAACTCATCCCCTGGACTTGAAGGTATTGAAAAAACTACTGGCCTCGATGTCGCGGGAGCAATTATTGAATTTATCGAAAAAAATGCCAAACCTTCAAAATCAAAATTTGAAATTGTGCATTCATAACTACCCACATCAGCGACCCGCTTTGGCGACTTGATCGCGGGATTGTCCAGATTATCCAGGATGACGGTGTGATAGTTATGAAAGAGTTTCACTAGTTAATACACTATGCCATAATCAGAAGCATTTTTTTTAGACAACCCAATAGGAGAAAAACTTATGAGTAAAAACCCATCAAAGCACGGAGATTTTTGCTGGAATGAATTAATGACACCTGACGTGGAAAAAGCAAAATCTTTTTACCAAGCTTTATTTAATTGGGAGTATCGAGAGAGTGAAACATGTAGTGAAAATAATCAAAAATATACCATGATTAAAACCCCTAGTGGTGATTGCGGCGGTATTATAGAAACTCCCGCAGACAAACAAGGGCAAATTCCTCCGCACTGGATGAGCTATGTTAGTGTAGACAATATCGATGAAACGCTTACTAAAGCAACATCCCTAGGTGCCACCGTGAAAGTTCCTAGCACCGATATAGGAGACCTTGGACGATTTGCTATCCTTACTGACCCTACGGGCGCTCATATTGCTCTATGGCAATGCGTTAAATCTTGCAATAGTAAATGCGAATAACCCCTCTTCCCCGTTCGTCCTGAGGAGCGAAGCGTCACGAAGGAAGCAGCCGTCCTTTCGAGACGCTTCGCTCCTCAGGACAAGCGGACCGGCCATCCTCAGGATGGAATGGGGATTTGCATAAGGGGAATTTATTTCCGCAAACTTCAGGGAACGAAGGAACAAAATGCCTACCAAAACTAATGTGCCAATTAGTGATTATGGTTATATCAGTGATTGTCATTCTTCTGCCTTAATTTCCAAATATGGATCCATTGACTGGTGCTGTATGCCCAGAATTGATTCGGCAAGTTGCTTTGGTAGATTGCTCGATTGGGAAAATGGGGGCCATTGCCAAATCCGCCCTATCGGACGTTTTAAGTCATCGCAGCGCTACCGTGAACGAACCATGATCTTAGAGACATTGTTTCAGACTAAGACTGGCGAAGCGCTTTTGACCGATTTTTTTACGATGCGCAAAGGGGGCCAGCACAAACCTTACCAACAAATAATTCGCGTTTTGGAAGTTACTTCAGGAAATATAAGATTTCGACTCGATCTAATACCTTGCTTTGATTATGCCGCAGTAAAACCTTGGATTCGTCGTTACAAACGCAGCTCTTACATTGCGCTGGGCAGTAACAACGGTTTGCTGATCTCCGGCAATATGCCACTCAACTTAAAAAACCCTCATGAAATTTCTTCCGAATTTCAAATCAGCAAAAAAAGAAAAATTTTTCTCTCCATTATTTACCGCAGGCCTGAATACTTAGATGAAGCCAGCATAGAAGTTCCTTCTGTCGACGAGTTGGACTGGCGCCTACAACAAACAGAACAATGGTGGTTCAATTGGTTTGCGCAAGGAACCATCAAAGAACCTTATGCGGATTTAATAGCCCGCTCAGCCTTAGTGCTCAAATCACTGTCTAATGCCCCCACCGGAGCCATAGCTGCGGCGGCAACAACTTCTTTACCTGAAGCGCCTCATGGCAGTCGCAACTGGGATTATCGCTATTCTTGGATACGTGATTCTTATTTCACCGTTCGCTGTTTAACCCGCCTAGGCTTCACCAAAGAAGCTGAAGGTTTCAGCCGATTTGTCATTAGGAGCTGCCATAGCAGTATGGAAGGTCTACAAATCTTATTTGGTGTTGCAGGCGAAGCCAGAATTAATGAATATATACTAGAAGATTTAAGCGGTTACTTTGACGCCAAACCAGTAAGAATTGGTAACGCCGCGGTCAAGCAATTGCAATTCGATTTGTATGGCGAATTATTAGACTTAACCTGGAACTGGCACCAACAGGGCTTTATCATCAATGAAGACTACTGGTCTTTCTTAGTCGAGATTGCCAATTTCGTTACTAAATCTTGGTGCCTACCCGATCATGGAATTTGGGAAGTCCGTGATCAGCCACGTCATTTTGTGCTTTCTAAAGCAATGTGTTGGCTCACGTTAGAGCGTGGAATTAAATTAGCTGAAAAATTAGGCTTTAACGATGCTCCTATCGATACTTGGAAAAAAGCTAAAGACATGATTCGTGCCACCATTGAGGAAAAAGGCTACGACCAGAAACGCGGCGTTTTTACTCAAGCATTTGGGGTGCCCTACATGGATGCCTCTCTCTTATTGTTGCCATTAACTGAATTTGTTGACTTTAAAGATGAAAGGATGATTCGAACTACCGAAGCTATTTGGCAAGATCTACAGGTAGATGGATTGTTATTACGTTATCCGAAAGACACCGATGGCTTAGAAGGTGAGGAAGGAGTTTTTATCCCATGTTCTTTTTGGCTGGTGACTGTATTACTCCGGCAAAATCGCCTACAGGAAGCACAAGAAATTTTCGAACGTGCCATTGCAACAAGTAATCATTTGGGACTTTTTTCTGAAGAATATGACACTAAAAATAAAGCCATGTTAGGAAATTTCCCTCAAGGGCTGACTCATTTGTCTTTCACCATTGCAGCACTTACTTTACAACACACTATGGATCGAGGAGCGAATCCTCTGTGACTGTCATTGTCACCGGGATCCTGGCATCCATGCCAGGACGACGAAGCTCCACAGTTATTTTTTGCTCTTTAACAATATCTTTAAGCAAATCATTCAATTGATTGGCAGTAGCGAGCTGATATTTTGCGGAAAGATTAGGAGCGCCAATATGAATCGCCCAATTGTTTTCTGGAAAAATCTGATACATTTCCTCATCATCTTCATTACCACCAATCGTGATCAACACCTCTTCCGCTTTCCATTGTAAATTTTTCAAAATTTGTTCAATAGCATGTCCTTTGTTCGCTACAATATGGCGAATTTCTAAAAATCCATCATTTAAATAAACTGAGAAATGGGTATTTTCTAATAATTGTCCCAAACTAGTACACAACTCGCGGGCTTGGCTGCACGCAAAAGTGACATCAGCTTGTCCATAATGCCATCTAATTGAAAATTCTTTGCACTCGATATAGGACCCAAGTACGTGTTGAGTATAGCCTTCTAATAAGCGAATGATATCGGCCTCCAACGCTACAAATTCCTCAACTCCTGCCTGGGTTTCCCAAGCTTGCTGCTTAAGCTTGATGAATGCTCCATGATCAGCCACCAAATGCACTGGCAATTGTTCAAATGCAGAAAAATATTTTCGTTCTTGCCTGGTCATTAAAACTAATTCGATTTTCTGGTTTTGACTCAATACCTCTAATAGATTTAGGTCCAGAGGAAAAGCAGAGCTTAAATCACAAGAAATAAATATAAAACAACGCTGAGCAAGTGCGATACGCCTTAACAATTGTGTTTGTATTTCACTAGTCAAACTCATTGAATATTTATGGTTGCGGGTCACTGCCTCACGCCAACAATGGATAAAATTTCGCATCCAATTTAAATTATTAGTTTGTATGACTTTTTGTCGCAAGCGACGCATTCGCTGTTGTCGTTTTTCTTGAGTCATAGTTAATGCCGTATGCATGGCTTCCACAAAACTATCAATATCATACGGATTCACTAACAACGCCTCACCCATTTCAGCAGCAGCACCTGCCATTTCACTGAGAATAATAACTCCGTCTTCATCATCGTGTGCCGCAACATATTCTTTGCAAACTAAATTTAGTCCATCACGTAATGGCGTAATCAAAGCTACTTTGGCTAATTGATAAAAAGCAATAATATCTTCTTTAGGAAAAGATCGATAAAGATATTGCACCGGTGTATAACCTGGAGCTGCGAATTCACCATTAATTTGCCCTACTAATCGTTCGACGACAGCACGTAACTTACAGTAATTTTTTACATGAGCCCGTGAGGGCACCGCAATTTGAATTAAGGTAACTTTCCCCACATAATCTGGATAATGCTGTAAAAATCTGCGAAAAGCTAATAGTCGCTCTGGAATTCCCTTGGTATAATCAAGACGATCGATGCCCAGCAATACTGTGCGATTACCAATCTCCGTGGCTAATTTACTTACTGCAGTTTTCTCACTCTTTTTTGCACTTTGGGCTTGAATCATATTGACGTCCACTCCCAAAGGCTGAGCCACAATACGCACTCGACGGCCCCGATAGTGAACCTCATCCAGATGATTAGGAAGGCCCAAAATTCGCGTGACACTAATTAAAAAATGACGAACGTAATCACTGGTATGAAAACCAATGATATCTGCTCCTAATAATCCATCCAGAATACTTTCACGAGATTGGAGGATGCGAAAAATTTCCGAGGAAGGAAAAGGGATATGATGAAAATAAGCAATCGATAAATTGGGATGCTGTTTACGTAACAGGCCAGGCAACAACATGAGTTGGTAATCGTGAATCCAAACCTGGTCATTTGGTTTCACAATGGTTAATATAGTTTCCGCAAAGGACTGATTCACTGCCTCATAACTTTTCCAATCATCCGCAATGGTATCCATCGATTCTGGCAGATAATGAAATAACGGCCAAATAATACTATTACAGGCACCATCATAATAAGAATTATACACTGTTGCTGTTAAATCGACCGGATACAAACGCTCACTTTTTAATTGTTCTTCTAACTGCGAATAATTTGCTACTTCATCCCTACACAGGCCACTGTGCCCTACCCACAAAGTATTTTTTTGACGATGAATTTCATCTAATCCAGCTACCAGCCCTCCAGAACTTTTCACTATTTTAAATTGCCCGTCTGGTTTTTTTTGGACTGTAATGGGAAGACGATTTGATATAATCACAAGGTTTTCGTTAACTCTGCTCACTTGATTAACTCCGACCTATTTTTAAAGCCTTGGCAATTTTAGCCGTATTTTTTCCTTGAAATTTGGCGATATTTAATTCATTTGCAGACGGTTGTCGATCATTACCTGAAGCACCTGCTAAAGTGGAGGCACCATAAGGAGAACCTCCGCTAACTTCATCCATTACTAGTAAACCTGGTTCGCTGTAGGGGACTCCAACCACAATAAATCCCAAATGGAATAAGGTAGTGTGAAAGCTGGTAATTGTGGTTTCTTGCCCTCCATGTTGCGTACCGGTTGAGGTGAAAACACTGGCTAATTTACCGACTAATTTATTGGTGACCCACAGACCGCCGGTTTGATCCATAAAATTGCGCATTTGTGAACACATGTTGCCAAAGCGCGTGGGTGTCCCAAAAATAATGGCATCAGCATCAACTAATTGTTCTGGTTTAATGATGGGGATATGCGCAAAGCGCTTGCGAGCTTCTAAAGCCCCACTCTTTGCCAAAATAGCTTCCGGAACTAATTCAGGTACCTGAAATAAAGTGACGTCAACCTCAGGTACCGTACCAGCGCCCTCAGCCACCGCTTCGGCTAATTGGTAAACATGACCATACATGCTATAAAAAATAATTTTTACTTGTGTGCTCACAAATAACCTCCTGTAATAAACTCGCTTGATTTGCTGCTAAGGCATAAGCACTCGCTAGGAAACTAGTCAATAACGTCCATCCAAAGCCCGCTTCCCATCCAGTACACTTAATACAAATAAATAAGCTTAACCCAGCTACTGCATAAGGACTCCAGGCACGTAAAAGATTGGATTCTGGGGGACGCTTAATTGCAGCATGGGGACATTGCGGCATTGGGGCAAAAAATTGCGGATTGTATGAGGGAGGGGGTACATAATCCTGTAACGGCATAAAAACCTCCGTGTTAAACTAAAAGCAAGCTGACTTGCTCCTGTCCTTGGGAGCGTTTTAAAAGTGTAGCATACGCAGAGCAAATTGCTGGCTGCCAGACAGTTCTCAGCCAAATTTAGCCAATGTTTTTATCAGTTGCTCAAAAGAGTGAATAAATTTTTCCACGCCTTCATCTTCGAGTTGCTGTGTTATGTGATCTAAGTTGATACCCAGGGTTGGTAATTGCTGAAAAAGCCAATTCGCTTCAACTATATCTTGTTCTAATGTAAGTTTTGGATCGCCATGATCACGGTAGGCATCCAAAGTTACCATAGGAACGGTGTTCACTGTATCTACCCCAATTAGTGCTTCCACATATTTTACATCACTGTACGCTGGATTTTTTGTACTGGTACTAGCCCATAACAATCTTTGCAGCTGTGCACCTTTTTCAATTAACTTTTTGAAAATTTCCTGGTTGATAATTTTCACATAAGTTTCATAGGCAATTTTTGCTGAGGCGATGGCAACTTGGCCTTGTATTTTCCTTGCCCGCACAGCTGGTTTTCCACCTTGGGCAATGATTTTTTCCAGCATAGGATCTATCAATACATCAATCCGGCTTAAGAAAAAACTGGCAACAGAGGTTACTTGCGCAATCGATTCTCCTTTCGCAACCCGCATTTCTAAGCCATTCTGATATGCCTCTGCCACTTCTTGATATCGTGGCACACCAAACAATAGCGTTACATTGACGTTTATCCCTTCACTGATCAGTTGGGTTATAGCAGGAAGTCCTTCTTTCGTTCCTGGAACTTTGATCAAAACATTTGGACGATTCAGCGCCTTCCATAACCGTCGTGCCTCTGCAATGGTAGCATGTGTATCGTGAGCAAGATGAGGATTTACTTCTAAGCTAACATAACCATCTTTACCATCGGTTCGTTGATATAGCTCACGAAATTTATCAGCAGCATTTTGGATATCTTGTTGTGTCAGTGTTTCATAAATGGAATGAACGTCTTTATCTTGGCTCTTCATTATCTTGATATCTTGAGCATAATCGTGGCTTTCAATAGCTTTTTCAAAAATTGAAGGATTGGAAGTAATTCCTCGCAGGCCATCTTCCGCAATGAGTTGCTCAAGTTTACCGCTGGTTATCAAATCTCGGTTGATAAAATCAAGCCAAAGAGACTGGCCTAACGCTTCTAATGTTTTTAAGGGATTCAATTTCATTCATGGCTCCTTGTATTTTCCAATTGATGATACATCTCGGTAATAACTTGTGCATAATTAGGCTGGTTAAAAATAGCTGAACCAATAACAAATCTATCTGCTCCTGCTTGGGCAATTTGCAGGATATTTTCTATTTTAATCCCACCATCAACTGCTAGACGAATATCTCGGCGATACGTTGAAATTAGCTTGCGGATTTGCCTAATTTTATCCAAAGATGAGGGAATAAAGGTCTGGCCACCAAAGCCTGGATTGACAGACATCACCAAAATTAAATCAAGCTTATCTAATACATTTTCGAGACAATGCCATGTCGTCTCAGGCTTAAGCGCAAGTCCTACACTACAACCTTGTTGATGAATTAGACTCAAACTGCGCTCGATGTTTTCAGTAGCTTCAGAGTGAATTGTGATACCTGTTGCGCCTGCTTGCGCAAAATCTACAATGAGCCTATCTACTGGCGTTGCCATCAAATGTACATAAATATTTGCTTTAATGCCGAAACGACGCAATGCCGCACAAACCGCAGGACCTATGGTGAGATTGGGAACAAAATGATTATCCATTGCATCGAAATGGAGTGCACTGGCGCCTGCATTGATTACGGATTGCGCCTCCTCGCCCAAACGAGCAAAATCAGCCGCTAATAATGATGCCCCAATTTGGTAGTCCCTCATGCTCTTTCCCTTCTCCGTCGTCCCGCAGCTTGTCCACGGGATCTAAATATGGAGTTTCTATTGGTCTTTACCTGGATCCCGCGGACAAGCCGCGGGACGACGGAGCTGGGCAGCTGCCGCTTGATCCAAGTACCACGCCGTTTCACCGTGCACACATTGAATCAATTGCGCGGGATATTGTAACGGTTCAAAAGGTCCTTGCAGTACTTTCCAAACTGTTAAAGCTTTATCTGCACCCGTTACTAAAAAACAAATACGCTTACTATTATTAAGTATGGAAGGAGTAAAAGTAATACGATACCTATGCAGTTCGGGAACATAGACCGCTATCACCCATTTTTGTTTCCTTTTCTCGCCATTTTTTGCATCAATAAAAGCTTTAACTACACGACTTCCAGGCATTAGCGAAGCAGTATGTCCATTCACTCCAAGCCCCAAATATACTAAATCAAACAATGGCAATTCATCATTCTTAATATTCAATACATTTCGTAATGTTTGTGCATATTTTTCCGCGGAAACTTGAGGATCTTTTAAATTCGTTGGGATCTCGCAGATATTCTCCCTGGGTATAGGGAGCTTGGAAAATAAACCGGTATATGCTAAATGATAATTGCTGCCAGGATCATCGGCAGAAACATAGCGTTCGTCACCAAAAAAAAACTTTATATACTCCCAGGAAAATTCTGGTCCTTCTTGTACATTTTTCACCAAAGCGTCAAAGAACAATTTTGGCGTTTGTCCTCCGGAAAGAACCACGGTAAATAATTGTTTCTCATTCACTGCTTTAATAGCACGTTGCATAAAGTCTTTTGCAACCATCTGAAATAAAGCTGCGGTATTCCGTATATGAATACTAGAATAATTAATTACAATATCCATTCTCTACCATCCTGCTGTAGTAATGTATCCCCTGCCGTTGGCCCCCAACTTCCTGGAGCATAATTAGGGAAATCACGCGGCGGTAAAGCGCTCCAAAGATCTAAAATAGGTTGTACGAGTGACCAGGTGATTTCCTCCATTTCAGCCGATGCAAATAGCGTATGATCGCCATTCATGCAATCATATAATACAGTTTCATAGCCTGTTTTCGGATCAATACCAAAATAATCTCGGTATTTAAAGCCCATATCGACTTGCTCTAATCGCACAGAGGGACCTGGAATTTTTGCATTAAAACGCAACGAAATAGCTTCTTCTGGTTGAATTTTAATCCGCAACAAATTGGGCAAGATTTTTTGCTTTGAATTGCCCCCACCAAACAAAATAGCAGGCCCAGACTTAAATTGAATAACAATTTCCGAACTACGAGCTTTAAGGCGTTTTCCAGTACGTAAATAAAACGGTACATGCAGCCAACGCCAACTATCCAATAGGATTTTTATCGCGACATAGGTTTCAGTCGTAGATTGTGAATCCACATTGGGTTCATCGCGATAACCAGGCACTTGCACGGTATCAATTCGACCAGGACCGTATTGACCCCGCACTGCATGACACAATACCTGTTCTGGAGTAAAAACATCTATAGTATGTAGGAGTTTGGATTTTTCATTCTGAATATAATTTGCCGAAAATGAAACTGGGGGGTCCATTGCAATCAAACTTAATACCTGAAATAAATGATTAGGTATCATATCGCGCAAAGCACCGGCATGCTCGTAATAGGCGCCTCTTAACTCAACACCCAAACTTTCTGCAACAGTAATCTGAACATGATCAATGTAGCGATGATTCCATATCGGCTCAAAAATGCCATTTGAAAAACGAAACGCCAGTAAATTCTGCACTGTTTCCTTACCTAAAAAATGATCGATGCGAAATATTTGCTTCTCATCAACCAAGGCAAGTAGTGTTTGATTTAATTTTCGTGACGAAGCTAAATCATGTCCAAAAGGCTTTTCAACAACAACTCGTCGAAAACTTCCTGCTTCTTCCACTAGTAGCTTTTCTTTAGCAAGATTTTTTACTACCGTCGCAATCAGAGCGGGCGGAATTGCCAAGTAAAATAAATAATTATTGCTCGCATTTTTAGCATTCAGTAGTTCCAGATGTTTTTTCAATGTCACATAAGTATTAAGATCGTCAAAAATCCTGATATATAATCCACTTGCTGCACTAATGCATAACCAAATTCTTGAGCTGAATCAATAACAAAATCTTTCACATCTTTCTTTAATTGTTTACGAAATGCTGCCTTGCTGTATTTTTCCTTTGCCAGGCCTATGATACGAAAATTTTCATCTAACAATCCTTGGCTGCCCAAGTTACAAATAGCAGGATAAAGCAAACGTTTGGTCAAATCGCCAGTAATGCCAAAGATAATTAATATGCAAGGTTGGGCAGGCTGCTGTTTAGCTGCTGATTCAGTAAGCGTCTGCATCATATTAAATTTCACTGAAGACCACATCCTTTTTGGCTAAAATTTATCTATTTGGCGGGAACCGCCGATTTTTCCTATAATAACTATAATGAAATATAGAATAAAAAACTCACCCCGTCAGGGACGACAGTGTGAGTACTTAAGGAGAGGATATCATGGAAGACAAACCCCAATGTGAAATTGGTATGATTGGCTTAGGTGTCATGGGACGGAATTTATTATTGAATATGGCCGACCAGCAATTTTCCGTAGCAGGTTATGACATTGATTCTAGTAAAATTAACTTCCTTATCGAGGAAGCTCAAAAACGGGATATTTTCGCGAGTAGCGACATTCATGCCTTTATCAACGCATTGCGCCAACCACGTGCCATTATATTACTCGTTCCTGCAGGTGCCCCTGTCGATGCCGTTATCAAAAACTATTACCTTATTTAACTGCCAACGATCTTATTATCGATGCCGGTAATTCTTATTTTAAAGATACTGATATTCGTTTACATGATTTAGCAACTCAAGGCAAATTCAATTCCTAGGTGTTGGGATTTCCGGAGGTGAAGAAGGTGCACGGCATGGGCCTAGTATTATGCCAGGGGGCGTCAAAGAAGCCTATAAACGGGTTCGTCCTCTGTTCGAAGCGATCGCTGCCAAGGTAAAAGATGAACCATGCGTGACTTATCTGGGCCCTGGTTCGGCCGGACATTTTGTAAAAATGGTCCATAATGGCATCGAATATGGAATCATGCAGCTCATTAGTGAAACCTATGCTGTATTGAAACAAGGTCTTGGATTAAATAATCAACAATTACATCAGGTGTATAGCGAATGGAACAAGGCAGAATTGCAAAGCTATCTCCTGGAAATCACTAGTCATATTTTTAGCAAACAAGATGATAGAACCGGGAAATCACTTGATTGATGAAATTCTCCCGGTAGCAGCACAAAAAGGCACGGGTATGTGGACTTCGCAAACCGCAATGGAATTACAAGTTCCCGTGCCAACAATCGATATCGCTGTCGCAATGCGTGACTTGTCGGGTTTTGTTGACGAACGCGAACAAGCAAGTCTTACTATCGACTTTCCTTACCCTCACTTGCTGCAAATCCCGCGATTAGCATTGAGGACAACTACAACATGCACTTTTTGCTGGAATGATTCTTGTGTATGCGCAAGGAATGGCGCTTTTAAAAGTTGCTTCTGATAAATATCAGTATCAACTTAATCTTGAAGCCATAGCACGAATTTGGCGTGGTGGCTGTATTATTCGCGCTACATTGCTAGATGATATCTGTGCTGCATTTCATGCTAATACCGATTTAGCCAATTTATTGCTGGACCAGAATTTGTCACAGCAATTGATGATGAACATCAAGCTTACTTGCGACACGTCGTTTGCCAAGCAACTAAATTCAGGGATTGCCGATACCAGGATTTATGCAATCACTTAGTTATCTTGATGCTTATCGCAGCGCCTGGCTGCCAGCAAATCTTATTCAAGCACAACGTGATTATTTTGGTTCACACACTTATGAACGAATTGATGCAAAGGGGACTTTTCATACCAATTGGGAAAGACTAACATGAAACCTGCAAAATCAACTTCTTTAGATCAACTGTGCGTCAATACCCTACGCATGTTATCCATTGATGCGGTACAAAAAGCCAATAGTGGGCATCCTGGTTTACCATTGGGGCAGCGCCTATGGCTTATATTTATGGACCCATTTTTTAAAGCATAATCCTGCCAATCCACAATGGTATAATCGTGATCGTTTTGTGCTTTCCGCAGGTCATGGTTCAATGTTGCTCTATAGCTTATTGCATCTCACTGGCTATGATCTATCCTATGGAGCAAATTCAACAATTTCGACAGTGGGGAAGTATTACTCCAGGTCATCCAGAAAGTGAATTAACCCCTGGAGTGGAAGTCACCACTGGCCCTCTTGGGCAAGGCTTTGCTAATGGAGTTGGGATGGCAATTGCCGAAGCTTATTTGCTGCCCGTTATAATCGCCCTGATTTTAATATCATTGATCATTATACCTATGCATTGGTAAGTGATGGTGATTTAATGGAAGGGGTTGCCTCCGAAGCAGCATCACTGGCAGGACATTTAAAATTAGGTAAATTAATTTATTTATACGACAACAATCACATCACGCTTTCTGCATCAACCCAAGTTTGCTTCTCTGAAAATTGCGAAAAACGTTTTGATGCTTATGGCTGGCATACCCAAATTATCGATGAGGGTAATGATCTAGATGCAATTTATCATGCCATTGAAGCGGCACAAATAGCAACAAAACGTCCCTCTTTAATAATCATACGAACACATATTGGTTATGGGTCTCCGCATAAACATGATACGTTTGAAGCACATGGTTCTCCGCTCGGGGTGGAAGAAGTGAAACTCACTAAACAACATTTAGCTTGGCCCATTAATCCCTCCTTTTACGTTCCAAAAGAAGCTGCAAAGCATTTTCATAAAGCCAATAGCCCATGGCCACAAATTAGAAAAACTATGGAATGCCAAACTCACTGCGTATGCCGAAAAATATCCGAACCAAGCTCGAGAATTGCAGCAATTGATGCACAAAGGAACTACCTTCAGGCTGGAATGAAAACATTCCACATATTTCCAGCTGATAGCAAAGGCATGGCGACACGTGAAGCTTCTGCAAAAGTGATGCAAGCAATTAATCCTAATTTACCAGGATTTATCGGTGGCTCTGCTGACTTGAATGCTTCCACCAAAACTGAACTAATTAATTTTGGCAATTTTCAAAATCCATATACAGCTACTGGAGATTTACAAGGCTCGGTAACTGGTGGCTGGAACTATGCCGGCCGCAATCTTTATTATGGCGTCCGTGAACATGCTATGGGTGCTATCTCAAATGGCTTGGCTACTTTTAATGGCATTATTCCTTTTACCGCAACTTTTTTAATTTTCTCTGATTACCTGCGACCTACTATCCGACTTGCCGCATTGATGGGTATGCAAGTAATTTATGTTTTCACGCACGATAGCATTGGCATTAGGAGAGGATGGTCCCACGCATCAACCGGTCGAACAACTTGCAAGCTTGCGCGCCATTCCAAATTTAATAGTTATCCGTCCGGCAGATGCCAATGAAACAGCTGTCGCATGGCAAGTCGCTATAGAAACACGACGATACCCCGGTAGCACTAGTATTAACGCGACAAGACGTCCCCACCTTGGATCGTAACGAATTAGCTGCAGCAGAGGGTTTACGACGCGGTGCCTATATTATATCTGATGTACCTAAAAAGAAGCCTGCCATTATTTTAATCGCTAGTGGCTCTGAAGTAAGCTTGATCATAGCTGTCGCTAAAAAACTCCGCCAACAAAAAATCCCAGTTCGCATTGTTTCAATGCCAAGCTGGGAGTTATTTGCAGCGCAATCAAAACAATATCGAGACAGCGTATTACCGCCAACAATTTCACGGCGATTGGTAGTGGAGGCAGGCGTTTCACAAGGTTGGGAGCGTTACGTTGGAGAACATGGCGCAATAATTAGCGTCGAAACATTTGGTGCATCCGCGCCTGGAGAAACCATTATGGATCGATATGGATTTTCTGTAAAAAATATTTATGCATGTGCTTTGAGGTTGTTACGCCGTGGCCCTGGTAAGAATTAATACCCCCTATCTCTAACCCTCTCCCACCTTCCCTCGCTCCGCTCGTGTGGGGAGAGGGGAACTGATCATCAATAAGTTAATCTCACCTGTTCTGGTCCACAAAATGTTTGTAAAGACTCAAGTAATTCCTGGCTGGGTTTGATCCGCCATTCTTCCCCCAAAACTAACTGGGCAGTTTCTGTTTCAGTGTGGTAAGAAATCACCACGGGGCAGCGACCGGGGCAATGAGGTTTTAGAATATGTTGTAACGTCGGAAAAAAATCGAGAGGAACGGAATCCTTATTGACGGAAATGGCAAGTTGCTTCGCAAATTTTTCCCGCGCTTGATTAAGATCATACAATTGTCGGACTGATAATTTTTGACCTTCAGTAAATTCATCCACAGCGACCTCACCTTCAGCAATTAACAAGGTATCTTTCACTAATAAATTTCGCACACTATCAAATAGCTGTGGGAACACGATTAATTCAATCCGACCCGAACGATCGGTTAAGCTTAAAAATGCCATCCGCCCACCCGACTTAGTTTGCATAATTTTTACTGCAGTCACGTAACCTGCAATCAACACTGTTTTATCGCGATCGGGTTTTAATTCAGAAATTTCTGCAGTCACCAGATGCAATAGTTCTTGTTGATAGCGATCCAGGGGATGTCCTGATAGAAACCACCCTAAGGTTTCTTTTTCACCATTTAAACATTGTTCTTGCGACCCAGCGGGGACGTTAACATAGCAGTGTTTAATATCATCATTACCGAGATCCGCGAATAAATCCAGCTGCCCTATTTCTCGCGCTGCCCCACGCTGACCGGCTGTTTGCAGTGCCACATTTAAAGAAGCCATTAAGCTCGCTCGTTCCATCCCAAAACCATCCAGAGCCCCGGAACGAATTAAAGCCTCTAACACTTTCCGATTCACTTTACGGGTATCGACACGCTGACAAAATTCAAATAAATCCTCAAACTTACCCTGAACTCGCCGTGTCGCAACGATAACGTCGATCGCAGCACTTCCCACTCCTTTGATTGCCCCTAAGCCATAGATAATTTCACCGGCAGTGCCTACGCTAAATTGATAATCACTGCTATTGATATTTGGTGCGGTAATCATTAATCCCAGACGTCGACAATCTTCTAAATAACGAACCACTTTATCCGTATTATCCATATCCGAAGATAAAACCGCTGCCATAAATTCAGCTGGATAATGCGCTTTTAACCAAGCGGTTTGATAGGATAATAAGGCATAAGCTGCCGAATGTGATTTGTTAAAACCATAATCAGCAAATTTTTCCATCAAGTCGAAGATTTGATTGGCTATCTGAGGATCAACCTGGCGTTGCTGAGCACCGGAAACGAAAATTTCCCGCTGCTTGGCCATTTCTTCTGGTTTTTTCTTACCCATCGCTTTACGTAAAATATCCGCACTACCCAAAGTATATCCTGCTAACACTTGCGCAATCTGCATCACTTGTTCTTGATAAACAATTACCCCATAGGTATTCCGCAATACCGGCTCCAATAAAGGATGGGGATAAATGACCGGCGCACGTCCGTGTTTTCGATTCAAAAAATCATCGACCATGCCTGACTGCAGCGGGCCGGGGCGAAACAACGCCACTAACGCCATGATTTCTTCGAAACAATCCGGCTGCAACCGGCGCACCAAATCACGAAATCCGCGGGATTCCAATTGAAATACCGCAACTGTTTCGCAGGATTTTAATAAAGCAAAAGTTTCGGGATCATTTAAAGGTAAACGATTAATATCGACCGGCGCTTGTCGTTCTTGCTCACGCCGTTTATTGATAGTTCTCAAAGCCCAATCCATAATGGTCAAGGTTCGCAATCCTAGAAAATCAAATTTCACTAACCCAATAGCTTCCACATCATCTTTGTCAAATTGAGTCACGCGATTTTCACCATTGGGCTCGCAATACAACGGCACGAAATCCGTTAATACTGAAGGAGCAATCACCACGCCACCAGCATGTTTGCCTACATTACGCGGCACGCCTTCGAGTTTCATGGCTAAATCAAACAACGTTTTCACTTCCCCTTCTTGCTGGTAGCGTTGCAATAACAACGGCTCATCAGTAAGTGCTTTTTGTAACGTCATGTCTAATTCAAAGGGAATCAATTTGGCAATTTTATCCACGAAGCCATAGGGGTGACCTAAAACACGGCCGACATCACGCACGACGGCACGTGCTGCCATCGTTCCGTAAGTGATAATTTGGGCTACACTATCTCGGCCATATTTCGTCGCCACATAATCAATCACCCGGTCACGGCCTTCCATACAGAAATCAATATCAAAATCTGCGACAGAAACTCGTTCTGGATTTAAAAATCGTTCAAATAACAGATCATGCTCCAGGGGATCAAGATCAGTGATTGACAAGGCATAGGCCACTAAAGAATCCAGCACCAGAACCGCGTCCTGGTCCCACAAAAATATGCTGATCTTTGGCCCAACGGATAAAATCAGCGACAATTAAAAAATAGCTGGTAAATCCCATCTTGCGAATGACCTCGATTTCCATTTGCAAGCGGCTATCATAAGCTTGCCGATGCGACACAAAATCTGGAGGGGAGGGGAACGTAGTCAGGCGCTTTTCTAAACCTTGCGTGACTTCTTGCTGAAAATATTCATCGACGGTCAAGGAAGCAGGCACGGGAAAATTAGGCAAAAAACTTTTACCCAGACTAAGCTCTAAATTACAGCGTTTCGCAATTTCGACGCTATTTTCTAAGGCCGAAGGGATATCAGCAAACAGTTCGGCCATTTCTTCCTGGGAGCGTAAATACTGTTGCTCGCTATAACACTGCTTGCGCCGATGATCATCTAACACCCAGCCACCATGGATGCATACACGGGCTTCATGAGCTTCGAAGTCTTCGGCATGTAAAAATCGCGTGTCATTGCTAGCAACCACCGGCGTGCTGGTTTGCGCTGCGAGTTCTAAAGCCGCTTCTAGGTAAAATGCCTCCTGTTCGCGACCGGTGCGTTGCAACTCCAAGTAAAATCGATCGGGAAATAATTCTTGCCAACCCGCTAATAATTGCCTAGCCACGGCGCTTTGCTGTGCCAATAGAGCATGACCAATATCACCGTCGCGCGCTGCTGATAGCGCAATCAGCCCTTCCGTGTTCCCGGGTAACCATTTTTTATCGACCATCGCAAAACTTGAGTTTTGCCCTTCCAGATAAGCTCTGGATACTAATTGTGTGAGATTTTTATAGCCAATAGCGTTTTGACATAACACGACTAAACGATGCGGAGATTTATCATCGGTAGGATTTTTGACGCACAGTTCAGCACCAATAATGGGTTTTATGCCAGCAGCTTCAGCCGCGCGATAAAATTTAACTAAGGCAAATAAATTGCAATGATCTGTAATAGCTATGGCTGGCATCTTGAAAGCCTGGGCCGCCTTAATCATGGGTTTAATGCCCATCATTCCATCCACTAAGGAATAATCGGTATGGAGATGTAAATGAATAAATGCAGGACTTGTCATTAAGACCCCCTCTCCCTACCCTCTCCCACCTTCCCTCGCTGACGCTCGGGTGGGGGAGAGGGGGCTTTGTCTTCCAGGGATTTCCAGCTAAATGAGCGTCGATGCAGGGGACAAGGCCCGAGTTTTGCTAAGGCTCGTAAATGTTCTTGAGTTGCATAGCCTTTATGTTTGGCAAACCCATAACCAGGATACAGTTGGTCGAGCACGATCATTTCACGATCTCGCGTAACCTTGGCTAACACCGAAGCCGCACTAATAGCGGCTATCTTAGCATCTCCATGGACAATACCCTCCACAGTGCAAGGTAATTCTGGACAATAAGTCCCATCGACTAAGGCGTGCTTAGCCGGTACAGGTAAAGCTAAGACGGCACGTTGCATAGCCAATAAGCGTGCCTTCAAAATATTGAGCGCATCAATTTCTTCGACTTCGGCCCGACCAATGGCCCAGGCTAGCGCGCTGCGCTGTATCAACGGAAATAAAGCCTCACGCCTTTGCCAAGTCAATTTCTTAGAATCCATCAACCCGCGAAGGCGCTTTCCTGGAATCAAGATCACAGCAGCAGCAGTCACATGCCCGGCCAAGCACCCTACTCCCACTTCGTCTACGCCTGCGGTATCAATCCAATTGATTCTCGATGGAAAAAATGAGACCATTTTTTATTTGTTCCTATTCCTATTAAGAGGTCCAACTACTACATGAGAAAGATTAAGTGTGCTGTTATCGGAGTTGGGTACTTAGGGCGGTTTCATGCTGAGAAATATGCAGCCCTACCCAATGCCAAACTCATCGGTGTCTGTGATATAGACCCGCAACGAGGATATGAGATTGCTAACAAACACGGCATTATGTCGACAGAAGATTACCACAAGTTCCTAGGAAAGGTAGAGGCTGTTAGCATTGCGACCCCTACCCAGTCCCATTTTCAAATTGCCAAAATGTTTCTAGAAAATGGCGTTCACGTATTACTGGAGAAGCCTATCACCAATACCGTGGATGAAGCAGAGGAACTCATTGCCTTAGCCCAAAAGCATAACCTAGTCTTGCAAGTGGGCCATTTGGAACGATTTAATTCCGTGGTAAACGCCCTAGGAAAATACCTAGACCGGCCGCGCTTTATTGAATGCATCCGCCTCGCCCCGTTTAAATTACGCAGTATTGATGTCAATGTGGTGCTGGATTTAATGATCCACGATATTGACTTAATTCAATATATTGTCGGTTCACCGATAAAAAAAATTCATGCCAACGGCGCCTGCGTGCTCTCAGATCAAATCGACATTGCCAACGCACGGATTCAGTTTGAAAACCACTGTGTTGCTAATGTGACCGCTAGCCGCGTCAGTTTAAAGCAAGAACGCCGGCTGCGCCTATTTCAACCCGATGCCTATATTTCTCTCGACTTACAGCATAAACAACTCGCCATCCACCGCAAGGGGATCAATGAAATGTTCCCCGGGATCCCTGAAATTATTTGTGAAGAACAGGCCTTTGAGCAAGGAGATGCTTTACGAGATGAAATTGTGGCTTTTCTCGATTCTATCCAACACCAAAAGCCCCCCGTGGTCTCTGGGGTGGACGGACAAATGGCGCTTGCGACTGCGATCAAAATTACTGATATCGTCAAAAAGCAAATGAAATTCTTTGGATCACTGACTCGTGAGGGCGACTTTGTCATTGCCAGCTAAGCGAGTTCTGATCGTTGCCGGAGAAGCTTCCGGTGACCATCATGCAGCTGCCCTCGTGCATGAAGTGCTGAAGCTCGACCCTAACCTCAAGTTCATAGGTATGGGGGGAGAGCACATGCGCCAGGCCGGGGTCGAGATTATCGTTGACTCAAAATCCATGGCGGTAGTAGGCGGTATTGAGATCCTCCAACATGGTATCCCTATTTTTCAAGCTTGGAGAAAACTTCGGCAATTCATTCGAAAAACTCCTCCTGATTTAGTAGTTCTTCTTGATTATCCTGAGTTTAATCTGCAAATAGCCAAAGCCGCAAAGAAAGCCGGAATTAAAGTCCTTTACTATATCAGCCCCCAAGTTTGGGCTTGGAAACAACGCCGGGTAAAAACCATTCGCGAACGCGTCGATAAAATGCTGGTGCTGTTTCCCTTTGAAGCTGAATTTTATCGTCAACACCAAGTGCCGGTAGAGTTTATCGGGCATCCTTTGGCGGGACAAGTTGTGCCCACCAAAACTAAAGCGGAAGTTAGAAAAAGCTTAGAAATTCCCCCGCACTGTACCGTCATTGGCTTATTACCAGGCAGTCGAAAAGGGGAAATTAAGCGGCTACTGCCTCCACTACTCGGCGCAGCGGAAATTTTAAAACATCACCATCCCCACACCACTTTCATTTTGCCAGTTGCTTCTTCTTTGAGCCGAAAAGATCTAGAGCCTTATTTACAAGCGACGCAGGTTCCAGTGCATATTCTCGGCGAAGATTTGTACAATGAACTACAGCTATGCGATGCCGCCATTGTGACCTCGGGCACTGCGACCCTAGAAACTGCCCTGTTAGGCATCCCAATGGTCATTGTCTACAAAACTTCATTTTCAACGTATGCGATCATGAAACGAATTATCAAAATTCCTTATATTGGCTTGTGTAATATTATTGCCGGCCAAGCCATTGTCAAAGAGTTGATCCAACATGAAGCAAATCCTAAAGCTATTGCTGCAGAAATCAGCCGCATTCTCGACGACTTAAGCTATCAAAACACCATCAAAGAACAATTGCAGTTAGTAAAACAAAAATTGGGAGAAGCAGGTGGCTCACAACGGGCCGCAAGGGCGTTGCTGGGGTTGCTGAAATAGTCCCCTCTCCCACAACGGGAGCTATCCGATGCAGCATCGGATAGACAACGGGAGAGGGGATTCTGGAGCAATGCTTGAACAAAACCTCCCAACTGTGCTAAAGTTTTTCCATGTTAAAATTTCCTTCTCAAGACGCTTCTTGGCGAGACTCTGCTCGCTTCCCTTTGCTCTTTGTAGTGGATGCTAGGGCGGTATTTCCTGTGGTGCTTTGCTTGCTGCACATTCGTGTCTGGACTATCATACTTGCCATAGCAGCAACTACTTTTTTTGGCATTTTAAATCATTATGGTTTTACGGTAGCGGTATTTAGTCGCTGGCTGCGTTCTTTCCTAGCTGGTCGTAGAAAACTAGCTATACCTTGGTGGATGTAAGAATGGAAATCAGCAAGCAATTAACCAACCTCGCAACTTCTCTTGGCGTAAAATTTAGTTTCAATGGTAAACCACTCAGCTATGAAGAAGTATTCTCCTCTGCCGGCTTACTCCCAGGAATGGCTCGCCGTGCCGATCAGCTGTGTTCCCTATGTTTGGGCTACGGCATTGGCGTCTCTTTTGAAGATGCAGAAAAAGCACCGCTAGGGATCCAAGTGAAATTTGATGCAGTAACTCCGCAAGTACTGCGCTTATTATGCATTACTGACGTCATTATGGAGTTACGCAAAGCATCCTCTTCGAAAGAAGTGATTGCACTGGATGAACTCATGTACGACTAAAATGAGGAATTCCGCTGAAGCTCTAATCCTCCGACGGGTGACGAATTTGTCACCCGTCGGTCAAATTACTGAAGAAGCGGGAATCCCAAATTAAAATACTTTTCATCCTACAAAGTTTGGTGATATGGCTTTTTCAAGCCGACTCACCGCCTCTTTTAAAAGATCCATGTTGGTTGCAAAAGACAAGCGCAGGTACCCCGGTGTACCAAACGCAGAACCAGGTACTACCGCAATTTGCGCCTGTTGCAATAAATATTCCGCTAATTCCAGATCTGTTTTGATCCCCGCATTTTTTAACAGCTTTTCGACACACACAAAAGCATAAAAAGCACCATCTGCGGGCAGGCATTCCAAACCAGGGATCTCATTGAGCGCCGCTACCAGGTAATCGTGGCGTTGCTTAAATTCCTGATTCATTTCACGGACAAAACTCTGCTTGCCAGAAAGCCCAGCTAACGCCGCCTTTTGCGCTACAGAATTCGGATTTGAAGTAATTTGCGATTGCACCTTTTTCATCGCACTAACCACTGGCGCCGGGCCCGCTGCATAACCAATCCGCCACCCAGTCATCGCATAAGCCTTAGAAACACCATTAACGACCACGGTGCGCTCATACAATTCTGGGCACGCATTTAAAATATTACTAAATGGCTCTGATCCCCAGAAAATATGTTCATAAATATCATCGGTGACAATCCACACCCGGGGATGCTCTTTCAGCACCTCCCCAAGAGCACTCCACTCCTCTCGGGTATAAGCCATACCTGAAGGATTTGAGGGACTATTCAAAATTAATAAGCGGGTTTTCGGGGTAATGGCCGCCGCCAACTGGGCAGGAGAAATTTTAAAGCGCTGTGTAAGATCGGTAGCAATGATCACCGGCAACCCATCATTCAATAGCACCATTTCAGGATAAGATACCCAATAAGGAGCAGGGATAATCACCTCATCCTCACTGTTGAGTAAGGCCGCAAACAAATTGAACAGCGAATGCTTGGCCCCACAACTCACGATGATCTGCTCAGGAGAATACTGCAGCTCATTTTCATGAGCCAATTTTTCAATAATCGCCTTTTTCAAGGCAGGGATACCATCAACCGCAGTATATTTAGTGAAGCCTTCCTGAATCGCTTGGATAGCCGCTGCTTTAATAAAGTCAGGCGTATCGAAATCAGGTTCGCCTACACTTAAATCAATAATATCTTGACCCGCTGCCTTCAACTCAGCCGCTCGATTCGCCACCGCCAAAGTTGCCGAAGGTTTTACGCGCGCTACACGGGAAGATAAAATCAGGGACATATTGTGAACTCCGATAATGGTAAATTGTTTAGACTGCGTCCTTGAGATAAACCCACAGACTAGGTAATGAGTTAAGCTAGTAATCTTACACCATTAGGTCGGGGAAACAGAAGCAAAAGAATTATTTCTATTACTTCTGAAATCAAGATCACCAACTTCAGTTCCCTGCAGTGGAGGAAGATGGAGGGGCGAACCACCCGAGGTTTGGATCTGAGTTACCGTAGATGTCTTACCCTGCTTGACAATTTCCCTAAATTTTTCTTGAGTAATCGGAGTATTATTTTGTCTCTCTTGCTGAATGGCAGTTAAAATGCTTCTAGCTGTGCCGGCATTTGACGCGTCAAATAAAAATTCAAAATTTGCTTGTGCCCTAACTGGGAATTCAGGATCAAACAATTTTTCCTGCTTCTCTTGCTGCATTATCCCTAAGATTTCCCCCAATACTTTCGCCTCCGGAGCACGCTTAATAACACGCCCTAAGTTTTCTATACCATATTTGTTATCTTTAAAATAAGTCCTGAATTTCGTCAGAAGTTTGTTGAGAGCACTCGCATCTTTTCCTTGAGAGATGATGGAAACAAAGAAATCAGGGTAATCAGCAACCGCTTCGTTGTCAATAACTCGTTTAATGGCATTACTATGATTGATATTATTCAATACATGCAGAAAATTCTTTGGAGCTTGCTCACCTTGCAGTAATTTATGTTCCTTTAATACCTTAACCATCCAAAATTTATCTTTCGGATACCCCAGGACTTCAATCATCTGTAACAAAATTTTCTTTCTAGTTTGAAAATTATCACTAATGCCTTTTTGTTCAAATGGGGTAAAAACATTAGTGGATTTTAACTTTTTGAGGCGTTTAGTAAGGACTCGAATATCACCATCCTTTTGACCAGCTAATTGTTTCTCGAACTCAGCATCTTTCTCTAGCAGATCTTCACAATGATTTGCTTTTAATGCTTCGAATAATTCCTTGTGAGGCGATTTATCCCAGATATCATCAGAAATATAATCCGCAATAATAATAAAAGGATGGCCCATGCCCTCTGGCAGTACTTCTAACGCAGGTGCTCGATAGTGTTCAACAATCATTTTATTAAAAATTAGTTGGTTCAGTTGTCCCTGAGTTTTCTTGAGAGTATCCCGAATAATTTCTATTTCCGGCAAGCATTGCAACAACGCGCTGAAATTATGAGACTTATTTAAGCCGTTCTCTGCAAGAATATTCATAGCTCTCTGAAGAGCTGCCAATTTTTCGGGATAGGCAAACAAACGCTGGAAATCCTCATCACTGACCTCGTTCAATATACGAGGCATTGTTAACGATGAACTGCATTCACTTCGAGATTTGAGCATCATTAAACGACAGTAATTTTTTCTCCATTAATCTCGGCAAGCAGTGCAACAAATAATGAGATTTACTTAAGCCTTCCTCTTTATGAATATTCATAGCTCTCTGAAGAGCTGCCAATTTTTCGGGATAGGCAAACAAACGCTGGAAATCCTCATCACTGATCTTTCGCAATATAGAGGCATTGTTAATGATAAACGCATTCACTTCAGAGATTTGAGCATCATTAAACGACAGTAATTTTTCCTTCATTAATTTAAGATAAATCTCCAGCTTCTTAGGTGCGAGATAATCAAGAGCAGATATTGCTATACCCACACTAGGAGCATTTGTACCACTTGCAACAACCAACTCAAAAAAGAGCTGGCCTTGCTCACGACTTAGTAAGTTAACCTCACGAAATCGATTCTCACCTATTTTTACCTGCGCAAATGCTAACTGTTCCAAGCCCCGCATAATATAACCCTGATGCTGATTCTGCAAAATGGCTCGACAATTTTGCGGAGTTAACCACTCATGCCGAACCTCTGCCAATATCCTAGCCATCCCATAAGCCGAGTTCTGAAATCAATGGCACTACCTTAAGGAGCAAAGATGAATATAAGCCTATGATTTAGATGAAAAAAGATGAAATCAGTTTCCAAATTTAATATTATTGTTGTAGCAAACACACAATAATAAAAAAAGGAAACTGATCTGTGAATTTTAAAAAGAAAAATAAAATTAAGCAAGTTAAAAATAAAAGACAAGAATTGGCTGATGGTGCACCAGACATTTTCCTGTTAAACCTATTGAATTCAGAAAAATGTCAGAAGATACTTAGAGAGTGCCGGGAATATCGTGACCGGATATATAGCCCCACCAAAACCTTATTTACGTTTATTAAACAAGTTTTAAATCCAGATAAATCCTGCAAAAAAGCGGTTGCTGGTGTTGTTGTGGAGCAGCTGCATAGTAAAAAAAAGAAGCAGAATAAAATAAGCTCAAATACTGGCCCCTATTGTAAGGCCAGAAAGCGATTGCCTGAAGATACTGTGAAGGCATTAGTTAAAGAATCTGGAGCTTTCCCTTTGAAATCTATTCCAATGAGATGGAAAGTCTATGGCCGAGAATTAAAAGCATTTGATGGATCTACCGTCAAAATGTCGGATACAAAAGCTAATCAAAAAAAATTTCCTCAGCATGGTAATCAGAAAAAAGGGGCTGGATTTCCTATGGCGCGAATAGTAGCCGTTATGTCACTGACGCGGGGAACCGTAATAGATTATGCAATAGGGGCTCACAAAGGAAAGGGCACAGGAGAAATCTCATTATTAAGAGAAATTATAAACTGCATTAAAGCCGACGATATTGTGCTGGGTGACCGTTATTACCCCAATTTTTTTCTTATGGCGGACTTAAAAAAAATAGGAGCTGATGGTGTTTTTCGCGGACAAAGTCAAAGGAATTATGATTTTAGAATGGGACAAAAATTGGGTAAAAATGATCACATTGTCAACTGGGAGAAACCACAGAAACCGGAATGGATGACACAAAAGCAATATGAGGCATACCCCGATCAAATTTCCATACGGGAATTTAAAGTATCAGGCCACATATACGTTACAACATTTTTAGACAAAAAATACCACAAAGCAGAGCTTGCCCAAATATATAAGCGAAGGTGGGAGGTGGAGCTTAATTTGCGAAGTATTAAAAGTATCATGAATATGGATATGTTATCGTGCAAAACACCAGAAATGGTTAGAAAAGAAATAGGAATTCATTTATTAGCATATAATTTTATCAGAATAATTATAGCAAAAGCTTGTTATGAGTATGGCGTTAATCCATGGGAAATAAGCTTTAAGGGAAGTGTGCAGCTACTAAATGAATTTATTCCTTATTTTATAAGCTCAAATCAGGTGAGCAACCATAAAATGTATATTGAGATGTTAAAATTAATTGTGCAAAACAAAGTTGGAAATAGACCAGATAGGGTGGAGCCCAGGCTAGTCAAGCAAAGACCGAAACCATTTCCAGCCTTGAAGAGAAACAGAGCAATCGAAAAAGAAAAATTGCTACGTAAAATAAATAAAAGGATTTTAAAATATTCTGTGGCTTAAGGTAGTGCCATTGAGTTCTGAAATGATGCTATTAAATCAAATTGGGTTTGTGATATTTTATGTACCCGCAGGTAATCAAGCGTTTGCCGATCTAGATTGAAAAACCTTTTTTTTCGCCAATTACTCAATGGCTCCTTCATATCCCCAGGCTGTAACGCATTACTTGGTTCTCCGCTAAACAGCCCACGTCGGTTAAATGAATTAAACTTTGACGCATCATATCGACACCTGATAATCCCCAGCTGCTGATCTAAACCTTCGCCAAACACGTTTAATCCTTTGACAGCAGCCATAACCTGGATCAAATCACTCGGTATGAAATGTTCGCGCAAGGAAAATGTACGCTCAATCTGGGCTATTTTTGCTTGATTGTCCGTATTTTCCGTGCCTTTTGTATCTTTTATCAATAAACCACACTCCTTAAGCATATCCAGCTCATGGCCTAATTTGTGAATAGTTTGCTCATGGCCTAACCTAAGAGCAGTGTGGATAGCTAATTCATGGGAGGCGTTTGCACGGTAAGTTCTTGCAAAAAACTCAATTTTTTCTACGACATTATCTCTAGTTAAATAGCCAAAATTATGCAATTTAATTAACAAATCACGGAAAAGGCCTTCCTCATCCCGCCATTGATTATGATGATGCTCCACTGCCTCTAAAATTCCGCGAGCTAGCTGGTAATCATTCAACCAGTCCTGAAATTTGGCGCAGTGGCTTAAAGAGCAGATAGTCCCAGCTGCTGCTCTCAGTGCATGGTTAAGGAAGTAAGTTCTGATCGTGGGACGTAATAAATTGAGGCGATCGAAAGTTTCCAGGGTTAAAAGGCATCGAGCATCAAAGTCGGTATTAAATAGGTGGAAAAATCGTTTAGTGACCGCATTGCCAAAAAAGGCAAAACTAATGCCCGCTTGCAATACTTCCTTACTCTGAAATGTAAAAAACGTTCCCGAAATGGTCTTTACATAACCCAGCAAAAAACCAACAAAGCGACCCAAGACACTGACTCCCCATGCTCCTAAACCAACCGTGAAGAGAGCAGGTAAGATACCAAGATCAAGCAAAGGAGCAGAAGAGCCAAAAAATCCAAATAAATAGAAGCCCAATGGCAAAGCCAAAATCGGTCCAATGAGTGCTCCTAAACCACCTCCTAATAACATCGTGCTAGCAAGTTTGCGTCGATTAGTCCAGGCGTCTATTAAGCTCAGCGGCGGCAAGAGCAGGCGAGATATAGCTTTAGTTTTTTTCATGATTTGTCCAAGTTACTAGTAAACTCAAAGCTATGATAGCCTATAAAGCTTAAATTTTTATTAACTCTCCCCAGAAACCCTTCTTCTTCATCATTGCCAATACGCAATTATTTGGATTAGACTATGACCCTTTACTCAGTAAGGAATTGACTATGCTTTTACTCTCTACTAGCTATACCTCTTTGTAGAAGGTAGCCCTGCCCATCATAAATATCATCGGGAGATTCACGCAAGATCTTACCAACACGCTGTTGATCATCAGCACTATTAATAAGATGATTAGACGCCCAAGCATGGGTAGTTCTTTGATATGGATCACCCATGTCTGCCATACCACAGGTAAGTTTATTGAGCCAGCTACGTTGTTCTTTTTGAATGTAATGAGTTTTGCTTTCAGCTATGTTTGGTTGTTCATTTATAATGGCTTGATGAAGCTTATTTGCTTCTTCAGGAGTTATGTCGTATGAAATACAGTAATAATCTTTGCCAGCCATTTTTTCTGAAAAGCTTTGAGGCGTCATTGTCTCTATTTCAATTCGTGGTTTACTTTCAACCACTTGCATTTCATAACGGCGTACAAAATGCTGATTCTGAGCATCTAACCCTTCGATTAAGATAAAAAGACTCTTCCACTATCCTTTTCTTTTCTAGCATCACGAACTAATGAGGCTGCATACATTGTGCGTGGAATGAAATTTGTTGTCACAGGGGTAATAGTTTTTGCTTCCATATTTAAAAGTCTCTTTGTGATATTTACAATAAAATCTACTGAGAAATAAAGTCTCAAACTGCTGGCTTGCCGAAATCCATCACTCAACGCCAAGGTTTTCTTAATGTTTTAAAATAATTTTATGCGATAATTTGCGATAAATTTTACTTTAATACCAAGCCTCAAGCAACTTTTTTTTGACCTCGTGTCAAACCAAAATTAAAATGTCCTCTTAGTTTCCAATTTGAAAATGTCCCCTTCGGATTAAAAAACTATTAAATCCATTTAATAGGCCTCTAGGCCCTATACAACAATTCATTCTATTTGCTCGGCATGCTGTCCATCGTCCAATTCGATAATCAACTTCTTTTCTAAGCAAAAAAAATCACGATATAACCTTGTAAAATTTGCTGTCGTCGAAATTTATAATGCTGGAAACGACGATTTCTCAATGGTTGCCATAATCTTAATTCGGCTTCTGTGTTGGTTTCTTCTTAACTGTTTTTGGAAAGTTTTTAGCATGAATTTTGTTACCCCTCATCCGCCTTCGGCACCTTCTCCCACAAGGGGAGAAGGAAAATCTACCCACTCGATTCTACATAGAACCAAAAAATTCAATTAATGCATGGGAAAAAACTTTTTTGATAGAGTACTAGCCACAAGGGAGCCAGATTTTCGAGCATCTCCACTTCGACAGACTCAGGACAAGCTGCCAGTTTCCCATTCCATGACTAGATCAGCGCCTTCTCTTTCCACATTGCCTAGACTGGATTATTTGGGCTATACTGCACACCTTTATTCATTATGATTTTATTTTAGGAAATAGACGATGTTTTTCTTCTTTCGCAAATTTCTTGCCAAAAAACTAATACTTAGTATTTGCTTAATTAGCATAAGCATTGCCGCTGCTGACATTCCAGACCCATTATCTCCACTACTAACTTTTTTCAACCAAGAAAAAATTCCAAAATCTTCCTGGCCACAGTTAACTTATGTGAATAAAAATAATTTACCCAGTCCCTACGATTTTCTATTAACCCAACCCTTGATGACTTTAGGAATAGAGCAATATTACCAACGCACGGCAAAAGTACGCACGCCTTTATATACCATCGCGAATACAACTCAAAGCACTTATTCACGCGCAATAATCATGATTGTGGACCCGCTTAAAAGTCGGGACGACGCATTGGCTGCAGATAGGCAAGGTCAAAGCATCATCGCTGAACTGGGACTCATTACCATGAATTTCCGTTCACTGCCACAACCTGTGATCAACGGCGTCTTACACAGCCAAACGCCTTTTGGCAAATTATTAACCCTATATAAAGTTAAAACTCACCCCGTCAATCAGAGCTATTTTCAAGTACCCTGTTCCCCCGTTTTTTCAAACCTCCTCCAATGCCAGCCTGGAGAAACGATTTACGGCCGTCTGAATACTTTGGTTAGAGATGATAATGGTCAATGGGTAGCACATACAGTAGAAATCTTAACAGGTATTAAAAATCAAAGAGAAAGCTAAGCATCCCTGCGCCTATAAGCGCAGACCATGAGGAATTAGCATGGCCGAGGAACACCTTGCAGATAAAAAAGATGATGGCTATGAATTGTTGTGTAGGGCCTAAGATAAGAGCGCGTAATGAGCTTACCCCTCATCCGCCTTCGGCACCTTCTCCCACAAGGGGAGAAGGATATATTACCCACTCAAATCTTCATAGAGCCAAAGGAATTTAAGTAAAAAATTAGAGAAGAAATGAAACCCTTTCAATTAAAAGCCCCATTTAGTCCTGCAGGCGATCAGCCACCAGCCATTGAAAAATTGGTGGCGGGTTTGCAGCAGGATTTTTCGCGCCAAGTGTTGTTGGGCGTTACCGGCTCAGGCAAGACATTTACGATAGCTCATGTGATCCAGCAGGTGCAGCGCCCTACCCTGGTATTGGCGCCGAACAAGACCTTAGCCGCACAGCTTTACTCCGAAATGCGGGGTTTTTTCCCTGAGAATAGCGTGGAATATTTTGTTTCCTATTATGATTACTATCAACCAGAAGCCTATGTTCCCTCTTCCGACACCTATATCGAAAAAGATGCTTCCATTAATGATCAAATTGAACAAATGCGCCTCTCGGCGACCAAGGCTATTTTGGAGCGCAAGGATGTTATCGTCGTAGCCACAGTCTCGGCTATTTATGGCTTAGGGGATCCTGTCTCTTACATGAGCATGGTGCTTGCATCTCAGCCAGGGTGAAATCATTGATCAGCGCAAGCTATTACTACGCTTAGCGGAATTGCAATATAAACGCAATGAAATGGATTTTCGGCGAGGCACTTACCGGGTGCATGGCGAGGTGATCGATATTTTTCCTGCTGAATCTGAAGCCGAAGCGATCCGCATTGAATTATTCGATAATGAGGTCGAGAGCATTCGTTTTTTTGACCCGCTCACCGGAGATATCGTGCGAAAAGCGCCAAGGGTGACTATCTTCCCGAAAACTCACTATGTGACGCCACGGCAAAAATTACTTGATGCGGTCGATTTTATTAAGGCTGAATTGGCGGAGCGGCTGGAGCAATTACATAAGATTAATAAATTAGTGGAAGCCCAACGCTTGGAACAACGGACCAAGTATGATATCGAGATGATTTTGGAATTAGGCTATTGCAATGGCATCGAAAATTATTCGCGTTATTTTTCCGGTCGCCAAGCGGGTGAGCCACCACCCACTTTAATGGATTATTTGCCTCAAGGCTCTTTACTGATTATTGATGAATCTCATGTGACGGTCCCGCAACTGGGCGCGATGTATCGTGGTGATCGTTCGCGCAAAGAAACCTTAGTGGAATATGGTTTTCGTCTGCCCTCGGCTCTGGATAACCGTCCGCTGCGCTTTGATGAATTTGAAGATCTATCACCACAAACCATTTATGTGTCGGCAACGCCTGCCGAATTTGAACGCAAACAAGCCAATCAAATTGTCGAATTACTGGTTCGCCCCACTGGACTCATTGATCCTGAATTAGAAGTGCGGCCGGTAACCACTCAGGTGGACGATTTATTGTCAGAGATTCGCCAACGCACGCTGGCACAGGAACGGGTTTAGTCACCACTTTAACCAAACGCATGGCGGAAGATTTAACCGATTATTATGCCGAGCATGATGTGAAAGTGCGCTATTTGCATTCTGATATTGACGCCATTGAGCGAGTGGAAATTATTCGCGATTTACGCCTGGGAACCTTTGATGTGTTAGTGGGCATTAATTTATTACGCGAAGGCCTCGATCTTCCCGAGGTGTCTCTGGTTGCGATTTTAGATGCGGATAAAGAAGGCTTTTTACGTTCTGAACGTTCTTTAATCCAAACTATTGGCCGCGCCGCCAGAAATATTCACGGCAAAGTCATTATGTATGGTGACAAGATCACTGATTCCATGAGGCGCGCTATTGAAGAAACTAATCGCCGTCAAGAAATACAAACCGCTTACAATCAACTCCATCATATTACTCCACAAGGAATTAAAAAAGCGATTCACGTTATTCTAGAAACCAGCGAGGAATATTCGACCTCGGCACGAGCTCGGCATGAAAAAATCGCTGAAGAAGCAGCGCATTATCAGGTGTTAAATCCAAAAGAACTCGCGAAAAAAATCACGCAACTTGAAGAAAAAATGTATGATCATGCGCGAAATTTGGAATTTGAAGCAGCAGCGAAATTGCGTGATCAGATTCAACAATTACGTAATACTGCTTTTACGGGATAATCAAAGCTAGCTCCCCAGGTGTCATCCCGAGCTGACATATCTCCCACGAATTAGATGACAACTTACCATAAAATCTGTTAAATACTCAATACCGCAGTTTTTACGTAGCAGGCCAGCTTAGGTCAGTCTGCTGAAGGAGCTCATATTTTCGCCTAGCACAAATAATCAATGCTGCAAAAGGAGGCCGACCGTGGTATATTGCGTTTTTTTACAATAGGATACAAGAAATTTTATGCCCCTATTGTTTGCTTGTGTTTTTAGGTTTGCATGGATTTATTCAAGGATATGCCAATGCCTTTAGGACCTTATTTGGCTTTTGCAGGCTTGGCGGTGTTGTGTTGGTTTTATCCTGAGGGATAGCAACGGTGGTATAAGAGGATGATATGAACTTAAGGAGCGAGACGTTTTATCCGTTATTGAAGCTAGCGATTCCGCTGATGCTGATCGGGATTTTAAAAGCATCTATCTTTTTTTTCCAAGTCTTATTCTTAGCAAATTTAGGAGAACAAATATTAGCGGCAAGCGCCTTGGTAAGTTTTTTATTTGCGACCTTGGTGATGATAGGATTTGGCATCTTAAATTCTGTCAGTATATTTATTTCTCATAAATATACCGCAAATGATCCACTTGGGATTTCCTTGGTGATTCGTGATGGATTATTACTCGCAGTATTGCTTGCCATTCCAACATTTCTGTTTTTTTGGTATGTCTCACCTATTTTTTTGATATTTGGCGAAGATCAGACCATTGTATTACTCGCCAACCGTTTTTTTCATGCCCTAGCATGGGGATTGTTGCCTAGTTTTGTTATGGTTGTTTTTTTTGAATTAATCATCGGGCTAGGACACGGCAGCACTATTATATTTTTCACCGTATTATTTGTAACTACCCATATATTTTTTAGTTATATTTTTATCTTTGGAAAATTTGGCTTACCAGCTTTTAGTATCGCTGGAGCAGGCTGGGGAGCAACGACAAGTTATTCGGTAACCGCTATGGTATTGCTTATCTATTTTTTAAAAAATAAGGATTACAACATTTATTTCCACAAGATTATTTCGGCCTCGACGGTCGAGGCCATTATTTCTAAGGCTAACCCTTGTTATTTATGGAAGCTGTTACGTGTGGGTATCCCTATAGGCGCAATGTTTAGTACTGAGGCAGGTTTTTTCTTTACTTTAAATTTGATTATGGGTTCTTTCAATAGACAATTGCTCGCTGCCAATCAAATCGCATTGCAGTTTACAAATACCTCACTAGTAGTGGTGATTTGTATCGCACAAGCGATAACTGTGCGGATGGGACATTTACTAGGAGAAAGAAAAATTCATGCAGTGAAGCATGTAAATTATGTGGGTATTTTTATATCAACCAGTATTATGGGATTGGTCGCTATCTGTTATTGGTTTTTTCCACAGATACTTATTTCTGTCGATCTTGATCTTCACGATCCTAGCAACTTTGCGATAATACGTGATATTGAAAGACTGTTAGCAGTGAGCGCTATTTTTCAAATTGCCGAAGCTGGTCGATATGCTTTATTTGGCGCATTACGCGCTTTCCACGATACACGTTTTACACTGCTTATATCTATCATTATTTTCTGGTTTATTGCACTACCCATCGGTTATTTATTGGCAGTTTGGTTTCACTTAGGGGGAGCAGGATTTTGGTGGGGGATGGTAATAGGTTCCAGCGTTGGTGTGATATTACTGAGCTTGCGATTTAAAACAAAAGTAAGGGGCTTGTCACAAAATAACCTCAACATTTAGCGCACATTTAGCAAGGATAATAAGCAATGGCTAAATTTAAGTTAACGGATTTTCAGTTGAGTCTTTGGTTTGAATGGAAGTTACGACCAGAATCTACAGCCTATAATCTACCATTTATGTACAAACTAATTGGTATTTTGGACTTGTCGGCACTGATAAAGTCTCTAAGCTATCTAGTCACCAGGTATGATTCATTAAGAACACATTTTGAAGAAATTGATGACGAAGCCTATCAAATGATTGATAAGGAAATAAATTATCAAGTGGAAATTATTGATTGCTCTAGTCAGGATAATGAGAGTTTAGATAAGCTCATTGATGAAAAGATCAATATTATTTTCGACTTGAAAAAACCACCATTATTTAAATTTTCAATTTTAAAAACTGCTTATAATTCTCATTTTTTAATCTTTAATTTCCACCATATTATTATCGATGATAGTTCTTTAAAAATTTTTTTTAATGAACTAGCTGATGCTTATAACCATTTTTCTCAAGGAAAAGCGATATCGCCACCCGATGTTGTGGCCACGATTAATGATGTTTTGGCTTATCAAGTTAATTACCTTAATTCTATCCACTATCAGGAAGATACACATTTTTGGCAAGATAAATTAGCTGATGCATTATTTTATACACCTATATCGACTTTGACCGCCGTCTCGGCAACGATGCCAGGATTCATGACGCAGGAAGCGAAATTTTCACGCCCCTATGAATTGGATCCCCGCATCTATTCCCGCGAACAAGTCGTGGGAGGGACGACGGTTCGAGGCCCCCATATCTGATGATTTTTATTTTGAATTATCTGAAGAAATAACCGCTGGACTACAACAATTAGCAAAAAACCATAAAAGTACACTATTTTCCGTATTATTTACCTGTTTTAAAACTTTTTTATATCGATACACAGGACAAGAAGATATTTCAATTAACTATTCTGTTGATATTAGGAAAAATAAATCGCAAATCTTTCTTGGAAATTTTTTTGGGTATTTAGTGAATTCAATTTGTAGTAGAACGCAATTCAACCCCAATTCGACCATGGAAGAAGTTATTAATCAAATATCCCAAGAACTCAAATTTACAAGAGAAAAAACTAAACTTCCTATTATTTATTTGGCACAACAATTAAGAGACATACATACTGATAAAGGCAATGGTATCTGTAATATTTTTTTTGGAGTTACTTGCCTTACTGTTAAATTATCTTTTATTAATTTGGACATTGAGCCTATATTTATTCATTTAAAACATGCACGAAATGAATTTTCACTCCTTTATGATGTGGTCGATAATAAAATTATGCTTAAGTATTTGTTTGCTAAGCAATCTTTTCCAGAATGGTTCATGCGAACTTTCACGAATAATTTTCACATATTTTTACAAGAAGTACTTAATAATCCAAAAAAGCGTATTACTGAAATATCACTATTATCTAGCAATGAACGCAATAAAATTTTATTTGATTGGAACAAGATAGCTCGAGATTATCCTCAAAATCAAACAATCCTAGGGTTATTTGCAGAGCAGGTGAAAAAATCTTTCGAGAAAACAGCGGTAGTGTATGAAAGAGAATCACTAAGCTATCGAGAATTGGATGAACAATCGAATCAATTAGCGCGATATATTCGCCGCATTTACTTCGATCAAACGCAAGAAAATTTAACTCCAGATACTTTAATTGGGATTTGCGTGGAACGCAGTTTGGAGATGGTGATAGGAATATGGGGGATTCTTAAAGCAGGAGCAGCTTATGTACCACTAGATACAGACTCTCCGCCCGAACGGCTGCACTATATCCTAAGTGATATTCAAGCTAAACTGATTCTAACGCAGAGCTGGTTGGCGAAAAAAATCGCCTCGACCGTCGAGGCGCATCAATTGATTTTGTTAGACCAAGAAAACTACCTGGAAGAAGACAAGCAGAGGCTAGAAATTAACTACCCACCTGAAAGTTTGATATATGTGATTTATACTTCAGGAACTACGGGTCATCCGAAAGGCGTGATGATTCAGCATGACGCCTTAGTGAACCGATTGGTGGGGATGCAACGAGATTATCAATTTAACCCACAAGATAAAATCTTACAAAATACTCCTTACTATTTTGATGTTTCGGTCTTGGAATTATTGTTACCTCTGATTTGCGGTGCGCAATCGGTATTGATGGCACCGGAAGCACATCGTATCCCTGCGGAAATCTGTACCACCATCCACAAATACGAGATTACTCGCCTCCACTTTGTGCCGTCAATGCTAGAGGCTTATCTAGATTGGATGGTAACGGATGGGACTAATTCAAATCTGCCCTCTACATTACTCACCGTATTTTCTAGTGGAGAAGCCTTAGCGCTCAAAGTTTATTCGCAATTTAAACGCCTCTACCCTGATGTGGGATTTCAAAATTTATACGGTCCTACTGAAACAACCATTGATGTGACTGAATTTGCCTGTCATCCCGGGATAAAAGCAATTTATATAGGCCGCCCTGTTGATAATACAAAAGTTTATGTATTAGATGCAGCTCGACAACCGGCACCGGTGGGCGTGATAGGTGAGCTTTATATCGGTGGAGTACAGGTCGCTCGGGGTTATTTAAATCGGCCGGAATTAACGGCCGAACGATTTATTGCCAATCCCTTTGCCACTCCAGAAGATCAAGCGAGAGGTTACGACCGCCTATACAAAACCGGGGACTTAGTGCGTTGGTTTCCAGATGGGAACTTAGAATATATCGGCCGCAATGATTTTCAAGTTAAGATTCGTGGGTTTAGGATTGAGTTAGGAGAGATTGAAAATAATTTAAACGATTATCCCACGATCAAGCACAGTGTAATCATGGTTCACGAAAGAGAAGGAACGAAATCGTTAGTGGCCTATTACGTAGCAGAAAAACCGATCAGCGATGATCGTTTACTAGAGCACTTAGCCACGAAATTACCAGATTACATGATCCCCAGTGTATTCGTGCATCTAGAGTCTTTGCCCTTGACCAGTAGTGGCAAACTAGACCGTCGCGCTTTACCAGAACCAGAATGCAAGGCAGCTGCCAGTTATGTAGCGCCCCGCAATGAATTAGAAGCGAAAATGGTCGAAGTGTGGCAGCAAGTATTGCATCTGCAACGCGTGGGGATAGAAGATGATTTTTTCCGATTAGGCGGGGATAGCATTTTAAGTATTCAATTAACCTCTCGCCTGCGGCATTTGGGATTAAGCCTTTCGGTAAAAGATATCTTTAGCTATCGTTGCATTGCCCAGCTAGTAGTTCACATACCCCTGACTGCAGAACAAGAGGTCATTGATTATTCTGCGCCACGACTGAGGTCGGGTGAATCAGTTTATACGCCCAGTGATTTTCCTACAGTAAAAATCCGTCAAGAATTACTGAATCGATTACAAGATCGATATCGCTTGGAAGACCTGTATCCCGCAAGTAGCTTGCAGCAGGGGTTTATTTATCATGCGTTAACCTATCCAGAAGATGAGGCCTATCGATTGCAGCTTTTGGTAGATTATCCACAAGCGATGGATACCCAACAATTACAGGCGGCCTGGCGTTATGTCCTGGGTTGTTTTCCGGGATTGAGAGTGTGCTTCAATTGGGAAGAAGAGCTTCTGCAAATCATCACCGATTACCGAGAAATACCGTGGACGGAGCATGATATCAGCGCAGAGAAAAATAAAGAGGAAGCAGTTGAATCAATTCGTGCGAAAGATTGGCAGGAAAGGTTTGACTTATCAAAACCTGGGTTATTGCGCCTGCATTGGATCATGCAGTCCGAAGATTATGGGACATTGCTATTGAGTATGCATCACAGCATCACGGATGGCTGGAGTTATCCGATCCTGTTTCAGCGAGTGCATGAATACTATGAAGCAGGATTGCGCGGTAAGGCGCTGAGTGTAGTAGAAGATCGGGCCTATGGCGCAGCGCAACGGTATTTCCACGCCCATCAAAGCGAAGTGCAGGCGTATTGGCAAGAGCGGATGAAGGCGATGGAGCAGGTGAATGATCTGAATGCATTATTCACCCAGCCTGCGGATTTAGACACGCTGCGTGAGGTTCGAGAAGGACGTGAGGCGCAGCTGAGTGTGGGTGGCGCGTTGTATCATCGTTTGAAAACCTTGGCGCGGAGTGAAGGGATTACTCTCAATGTACTGCTGCAATTGGCCTGGCACAAATTACTGCAGGTATACACCCGCGATGCCGTGACGGTGGTAGGGACGACGGTATCGGGACGCGGCCTGCCCATAGCGGGAATTGAAGAAAGTGTGGGTTTATATATCAATACCCTGCCCTTGATTATTGATTGGCAGGAGAGAACAGTCCAAGCACAATTGGGTCTTATCCATCAATATACCACGGAATTAAACCATCACAGTTATATCAATTTAGCGCATTTACAAACCGCAGGTCAGCGTTTATTTCACAGTTTATTTGTTTTTGAAAATTACCCAATAGGCAAGGCCAAAGCAGCTGGTTTGAAATTTAAATTAAGGAATGCAATAGAGAAACTAGATTATCCCTTATGTATTGCGGCCCATGAAGCTAAGGATAATTTACAAATAAATTTAAAGTATGCGGGGGAATATCTCAGTGATGCCCAAGCAACGAGATTATTAAAGCAGATGGAGAAGATTCTGAGTGGAATTCCGGATCGTCTATATCAATCGCATAGTCAATTAAGTTTATTGGATCAAGCGGAATATGAGCAGACGGTGTATCGTTGGAACGAGACGGACCGTGACTATCCTCAAGATCGAACTATCTTGGAGTTATTTGCAGAGCAGGTAGAAAAGGCTTCTGAGAATACGGCCGTAGTTTATGAAGGAGAGTCACTGACTTACCGAGAATTAAATGAAAAATCAAATCAACTAGCGCGATATATTCGCCGCATGTACTTCGATCAAACGCAAGAAAATTTAACTCCGGATACTTTAATTGGGATTTGTGTGGAACGCAGTTTGGAGATGGTGATAGGAATATGGGGGATTCTCAAATCAGGAGCGGCTTATGTACCGCTGGATACAAACTCCCCGCCCGAACGCCTACGTTATATCCTAAGTGACACTCAAACCAAGCTGATTCTGACGCAAAGCCGGCTGGCCTCGACCGTCGAAACCGGGATAACAGGTGAGGCGCATCAATTGATTTTGTTAGACCAAGAAAACTACCTGGAAGAAGACAAGCAGAGGCTAGAAATTAACTACCCACCTGAGAGTTTAGTGTATGTGATTTATACTTCAGGAACTACGGGTCATCCGAAAGGAGTAATGATTCAGCATGGCGCATTAGTGAACCGATTGGTGGGGATGCAACGAGATTATCAATTTAACCCACAAGATAAAGTCTTACAAATGACTCCTTACTATTTTGATGTTTCGGTCTGGGAATTATTGTTACCGCTGATTTGCGGTGCGCAATCGGTATTGATGGCGCCGGGAGCGCATCGTATACCCTGCGGAAATCTATACCACCATCCATGAATATGAGATTACTCGCGTCCAATTTGTGCCGTCAATGCTACAGGCTTATCTAGATTGGATAATTACGGATAGGACCAATTCAAATCTACCCTCTGAATTACTCACTGTATTTTGTGGTGGAGAAGCCTTAGCGCTTCAAATTTATTCGCAATTTCACCGTCTCTACCCTCATGTGGCATTTCAAAATTTATACGGTCCTACTGAAACAACCATTGACGTGACTCAATTTACCTGTCATCCCGGGATAAAAGCAATTTATATGGGCCGCCCTGTTGATAATACAAAAGTTTATGTATTAGATGCAGCTCGACAACCGGCATCCAGTGGGCGTGATAGGTGAGCTTTATATCGGTGGAGTACAGGTCGCTCGGGGTTATTTAAATCGGCCGGAATTAACGGCCGAACGATTTATTGCCAATCCCTTTGCCACTCCAGAAGATCAAGCGAGAGGTTACGACCGCCTATACAAAACCGGGGACTTAGTGCGTTGGTTTCCAGATGGGAACTTAGAATATATCGGCCGCAATGATTTTCAAGTTAAGATTCGTGGGTTTAGGATTGAGTTAGGAGAGATTGAAAATAATTTACGCAATTATCCCACGATCAAGCACAGTGTAATCATGGTTCACGAAAGAGAAGGAACGAAATCGTTAGTGGCCTATTACGTAGCAGAAAAACCGATCAGCGATGATCGTTTACTAGAGCACTTAGCCACGAAATTACCAGATTACATGATCCCCAGTGTATTCGTGCATCTAGAGTCTTTGCCCTTGACCAGTAGTGGCAAACTAGACCGTCGCGCCTTACCAGAACCAGAATGCAAGGCAGCTGCCAGTTATGTAGCGCCCCGCAATGAATTAGAAGCGAAAATGGTCGAAGTGTGGCAGCAAGTATTGCATCTGCAACGCGTGGGGATAGAAGATGATTTTTTCCGATTAGGCGGGGATAGCATTTTAAGTATTCAATTAACCTCTCGCCTGCGGCATTTGGGATTAAGCCTTTCGGTAAAAGATATCTTTAGCTATCGTCGCATTGCCCAGTTAGTAGTTCACGTACCACTGACTGGAGAGCATGTTTGCACAGCAGAACAAGGCGCCTTGACGGGTAGTTTTGAATTTCTGCCAGTGCAGCAGTGGTTCTTTCAACAACGCTGGAATCATCCGGAGCACTGGAATCAATCTTTTCTCATCAAAACGCCGCTTCTGGATGTGCTGAAACTTCCAGCGTTGTTAAACGCTTTAGCGACACATCACGATGCATTGAGGTTAAGGTTTAGTGAAAAAGGGATGCAAACCTATCAAGAGCATATAACAATAGCGCCCTTAAGACAAAGCGATGCGGGTGGTTGGCGTGAGACGGAAAGAAGAGCGCTTTTTACGGAATGGCAAAGCCATTTTCATATAGGCAAGGGGCCCTTGTGGCAAGCGGGTTATGTGGAAGGATATACGGACGGCAGTGCACGAATATATCTGGCGCTGCATCATTTAATTGTGGACTCGGTATCGTGGAGAATATTAACCGAAGATCTGCGGCGCTTATATGATGGAGAATCATTGGGAGAGAAAAGCAGCAGTTACCGGCAATGGGTGGAAGAAGTGAAGTCCTATGCAAAGCATCACCAGGACGAGAAGGCTTATTGGGAAGCGCTTATACGTGATCAGCCCTCTTATCGTGGTTACTCGCATCTTGCTGAAGAAGCACACGAGGAAGAGTTCAAATTGAGCCGAGAATACACACAAGTGTTATTGAGGGGAGCGAACCTAGCCTATCACACACAGATCAATGATTTACTGCTCACCGCCTTAAGTTACGCACTTAAGGAGTGGCATGGAGCAGCACTAAGCTATATCACTTTAGAAGGGCATGGTCGAGAACCATTCAGTGAGCTCGTGGATGTGAGTCGGACCGTGGGTTGGTTTACGACGATGTTTCCTGTGCGATTAGAGCTGGCACAAGAGATGGGGCAAAGTATTCAGCAGATCAAAGAAAGCTTACGTGGGATACCGCATAAAGGCTTGGGCTACGGAGCATTAAAGCAGTGGGGAGAATCAGCGGCGTTGTCATCGCATTCATTACCGGAAATTAGCTTTAATTACTTGGGCCAATTTGCCTCGGCCGAGTGGGTGATAACCAATGAAAGCTCAGGTGCGAACTGGGGATCGGGAAATCGAGACAATAATGTGCTCACTCTCAATGGCCTGATAGCAGAAAATCAATTGCAGTTTAGTATTCATAGTCAGCTGCCTGTGAGTTTGGGATTTGGGGGCGTATTCCGCCGGTATTTGGAAAAGGTCATTGATCATTGTGCGCAACGACTGAGGTCGGGTGAATCGGTTTATACGCCCAGTGATTTTCCTACAGTAAAAATCCGTCAAGAATTACTGAATCGATTACAAGATCGATATCGCTTGGAAGACCTGTATCCCGCAAGTAGCTTGCAGCAGGGGTTTATTTATCATGCGTTAACCTATCCAGAAGATGAGGCCTATCGATTGCAGCTTTTGGTAGATTATCCACAAGCGATGGATACCCAACAATTACAGGCGGCCTGGCGTTATGTCCTGGGTTGTTTTCCGGGATTGAGAGTGTGCTTCAATTGGGAAGAAGAGCTTCTGCAAATCATCACCGATTACCGAGAAATACCGTGGACGGAGCATGATATCAGCGCAGAGAAAAATAAAGAGGAAGCAGTTGAATCAATTCGTGCGAAAGATTGGCAGGAAAGGTTTGACTTATCAAAACCTGGGTTATTGCGCCTGCATTGGATCATGCAGTCCGAAGATTATGGGACATTGCTATTGAGTATGCATCACAGCATCACGGATGGCTGGAGTTATCCGATCCTGTTTCAGCGAGTGCATGAATACTATGAAGCAGGATTGCGCGGTAAGGTGCTGAGTGTAGTAGAAGATCGGGCCTATGCTGCGGCGCAACGGTATTTCCACGCCCATCAAAGCGAAGTGCAGGCGTATTGGCAAGAGCGGATGAAGGCGATGGAGCAGGTGAATGATCTGAATGCATTATTCACCCAGCCTGCGGATTTAGACACGCTGCGTGAGGTTCGAGAAGGACGTGAGGCGCAGCTGAGTGTGGGTGGCGCGTTGTATCATCGTTTGAAAACCTTGGCGCGGAGTGAAGGGATTACTCTCAATGTACTGCTGCAATTGGCCTGGCACAAATTACTGCAGGTATACACCCGCGATGCCGTGACGGTGGTAGGGACGACGGTATCGGGACGCGGCCTGCCCATAGCGGGAATTGAAGAAAGTGTGGGTTTATATATCAATACCCTGCCCTTGATTATTGATTGGCAGGAGAGAACAGTCCAAGCACAATTGGGTCTTATCCATCAATATACCACGGAATTAAACAATCACAGTTATATCAATTTAGCGCATTTACAAACCGCAGGCCAACGTTTATTTCATAGTTTATTTATTTTTGCAAATTACCCAGTAGGCGAAGCCAAAGCGGGCAGCTTGAAATTTAAATTCAGGAATGCAATGGAAAAATTAGATTATCCTTTGTGTATTGTGGCCTATGAAACTGCGAAAGGTTTACAGGTGAATTTAAAATATGCGGGAGAATACCTCAGTGATGCTAAAGCAGGGAGATTGTTGAGCCAGATGGAAAGGATTTTGCGTGGAATTCCGGATCAGCTGCATCAATCGCATAGTCAATTAAGTTTATTGGATCCAGAGGAATACGAGCAGACGATATATCGTTGGAACGAGACGGACCGTGATTATCCCCAAGATCAAACTATTTTGGAGTTATTTGCAGAGCAGGTAAAAAAGGTTCCCGGGAATACGGCCGTAGTTTATGAAGAAAAATCGCTAAGCTATCAGGAGTTAGATGAGAAATCGAACCAGTTAGCGCGATATATTCGCCGCGTGTACTTCGATCAAACGCAAGAAAATTTAACTCCGGATACTTTAATTGGGCTTTGTGTGGAACGCAGTTTGGAGATGGTGATAGGAATATGGGGGATTCTCAAATCAGGAGCGGCTTATGTACCGCTGGATACAAACTCCCCGCCCGAACGGCTGCACTACATTCTAGGGGATATTCAAACTAAAGTGATTCTGACGCAGAGCCGGTTGGTCGAAGCCGGGATGACAGGCGAGACGCATCAATTGATTTTGTTAGACCAAGAAAACTACCTGGAAGAAGACAAGCAGGGGCTAGAAATTAACTACCCACCTGAAAGTTTGGTGTATGTGATTTATACTTCAGGGACTACCGGTCATCCAAAAGGAGTGATGATTCAGCATGGCGCATTAGTAAATCGATTGGTGGGAATGCAGCGAAAATATCACATTAACTCACAAGATAAAATCTTGCAAAAAACCTCCTATTGTTTTGAGCCTTCAGTTCGGGAATTATTGTTACCACTGATTTGCGGTGGGCAATCGGTATTGATGACGCCGGGGGCGCACCGTATTCCTGCGGAAGTCTATACCGCCCTCTACCAATACGACATCACTCGCGTCTACTTTGTGCCATCGATGCTGCAGGCTTATCTAGATTGGATAGTGATGAATGGAGCGAATTTGAACCCAAGCCCTGCATTACTCACCGTATTTTCTGGCGGAGAAGCCTTAGCCCTTAAAGTTTATACGCAATTTAACCATCTCTACCCCCATGTGGCATTTCAAAATTTATACGGTCCTACCGAAACAACGCTTAACGCGACTCAATTTGCTTGTCATCCCGGAATAAAAGCAGTTTATATGGGCCGCCCTGTTGATAATACTAAAGTCTATATATTAGATGCAGCCCGACAACCCATGCCAGTAGGTGTGATAGGTGAGCTGTATATCGGTGGAGTGCAGGTGGCCCGGGGTTATTTAAATCGACCGGAATTAACGGCGGAACGATTTGTTGCCAATCCCTTTGCAACCCCAGAAGATCAAGCGAAGGGTTATGACCGTTTGTATAAAACTGGAGACTTAGTGCGTTGGCTTCCGGATGGGAATTTAGAATATATCGGCCGCAATGATTTTCAAGTCAAGATTCGCGGGTATCGCATTGAACTAGGAGAAATCGAGAGTGATTTACGCGATTATCCCACAATCAAGCGCAGTGTGGTCACGGTTCACGAACGGGAAGGAACGAAATCCCTAGTGGCCTATTATGTAGCAGAAAAACCAATCAGCGAGGATCGTTTAATTAAGCACTTAGTCACGAAATTACCGGATTACATGATCCCCAATGCATTCGTGTATTTAGAGTCTTTACCCTTGACCAGTAGCGGCAAACTAGACCGTCGCGCCTTACCGGCACCCGAGTTTAAGGCGGCAACCAATTATGTAGCACCTCGGGATGCATTAGAGACGAAATTAGTCAGTATTTGGGAGAGAGTTTTACATATAGACAAAATAGGGATAACTGATGATTTTTTTAAAATGGGTGGTAATTCTATCTTGGCCATAAAAACATTGGTGATTATGGAAAAAGAAATAGTTACCATAAAGCCATCAATTTTCTTCACATTCAGAAGTATTAAATCTCTTGCAGGATTTTTGAAAAAAGAAAATAATTATCAACCCATCGTATCTTTAAATAACAACAAAGGGCAAAAAAATAATTTATTTATGATTCATCCAGCAAGAACTGATACTGAAGTCTATCTAGACTTAGCTAATAAATTAGAAACTCAATATTATTGTTTAGGAATAGAAAACTATAATTTATCTCATGAAAATAAAATTGATAACTTAGAAAAATTAGCCAAATTATATTTGCAACATATAGAGTCCTTTCAACGCAAAGTTCATTATTATTTTTTAGGTTGGTCCTTGGGTGGTCACATAGCGTTGGAAGTGGCTTATCTTTTGGAGCAAAAAGGAATAAAAAATATAATGGTATGTTTGTTGGATACTATATTGCCTGATAGTTATATAAAATTAAAACGAAAAGAGTTCGATTCAAAGCAAAGAACCAAAGATAATTATATTCAAGCAGGATTTGATCCAAGTTACATAGAACGAGTTATGCTTGCTTTTTATGAAGAAATAAATATTCTCAATTCTCAATTGACCGGGCATTTGAATGATACTCAGGTCATTTTATTTAAAGCAATGCAAGTTGGGCCTCGACCGCAAATGGATGATGAATTATCTAGGCATATGTTGTCATTAAAAGATAATAACCTTAGTGCCTATTGTAAAAAATTAAAGATAATTAATTTACCTTGCTCGCATTACAATATTATGAGCTTTGCGGAGCAAATAGCTAACTATTTGCTCTCTCCTCAAATCCAATAAGCTGTGTTGGTCATGATCTTTGTATATTTTTTATTTTTTGTGATTTTGGGCTGGTGATTTCATACCAGGTTTGTTTAACTTAGCTGGTCCCAAAACCGGACAGATTGCGTGCTAGCGACACAGAACCATTTTTTTGACTTCTATCGACCGCCCACCAATTTAAGTTTCTCTTGCATAAAATCTAAATCTTTAGCAACTTCTCTATCTGATGGATCCATCAGTGTTCTTTCAGTGGTAATATCATTAAATTGTTTCTTTACACGCCAACGAAATTCTAAATACTGAACTAGTCACAAAACGCGCGCTTTTCATCACCTTCCTGAAGGAAGGTGTTTTTCGGCGCAATTTGATAATCGAAGGAGTGCCTTACATCCCCGCCATGAATGACGGGGTCTTACGGCACGATGGATAAACAAAGCAAAAAAAACAGGGATTTACCAAAGCTATTGTATTTAGCAATGTGCTTCACTATAATTCTTCTCAATTTGTAACTACTTTCGTCGTTGTCCTAAGGGGCGAGGGCGGCCAAGGATGGTATGATGCAAGAAATATCAAAATTAATCGGAAAAAGTTCACTCTTTTCAAATCTAAGTCCTGAAGTCATTTATCGACTCGCAGACCTCGCCCAATTTAAATCATTTCAAGCCGGAGAGATAATCATCGAGGAACATAAGCCTGGTATGGCTTGTTATATCATTACGCGAGGCAAAGTTGAAGTCATAAAAAGGATGCAAACTGCCCATCCCAAAATCATTACCCAGCTAGGCGCTGGAGAAATCATTGGCGAAATGTCACTTATCGACGGTTTGCCCTATTCCGCTACGGTGCGCGCAGTAGAAGATACGGATTGTGTGATGCTAGAACAATGGGATTTTAGGGCACAAATGCAAGCTTACCCTGAAATTGCCTTGCAACTTTTACCCGTATTATCCATGCGCTTACGTGCTATGACTGAGCAACAACTTGAAGGATAACTATTGGTGAAAAAAGAGGAAGAGAATATACAGCCTGACTCACCTTTTCGACAACATGCGTTAGAATATATTAATGTGTCTCGCACCTTAGATGACATTATTCAAGTAACCTCTCCCCTATCTTGGTTAATCTTATTCACTGTTTGGATTATTTTAGCGACGATCATCTTATGGACTATTTTCGGTAGTATTGAAGTACGTGTCTCTGGACCAGGTCTGCTTTTAAGCGAAAATCAAAAAATTGAAAGTATTTTTTCCCCACAAACTGGCGGTTATATCCGTAACACTTCAGTGTACTTAGGTGATTTGGTCAAAGAAAATCAAGTGGTTGCCGAATTGTATAATCCTGAACTGGAAAGTGAAATTCAAACTACGAAAGACTATATTAAAAATTTGCAAAACCAATATTTGAAATTATTGGAGCAAGCTAAAATCGCTATCGCAAGCAGCCAAGATGCATTAAACCATCAAAAGCAAGAAACTGAAAATACAATTCGAGCAAGTGAGAAAAAAGTAAGTGAGTTAGAAATTTTATTGAATATACAGGAAGCAGCTTTTAAAAAGGGGATAACGACTATAATTGAACTAACTCGTATCCGCGTTGACTATCTAGCAGCCAGTCAAGATCTGCAAAATCAAAAAAAGTCCTTATTCGATTATTCCATTGCAGAAAGAAATTATGAAGAAAATTGGAAAGAACAACTTCGCACTTTGAATTTAAAAATCATCGAACAACAAAATAAATTACAAAATTTTCTTGGGAAACTTCAGGTTTCTACCAAAATTAGAAGTCCTGTCACGGGTATTATCACTAGCGTTCAAATTAAACCAGGAGATTTCCTGGCACAAGGGACAGTGGCTTTTCAAATAGCTACGCTTAGTAAAGGAGTAGAAACTTGGGTATATATTCCTGCCGAGGATGGCAAACGTGTAACAAAAGGTATGCGCGCACACGTAAGCCCCAGCACGATTCGGGTATTAGAATTTGGTAACATCATTGGAGAAGTTACTTTTGTTGATCATTTACCCTCCACTCCTGAAAGTATGCAAAATATACTCAAGAACAAAAGCCTAGTCGATACTTTTTTAAAATCAGGACCAGTAATTATGGTGCGAATTAAATTATTACAAAATTTGCATAATCCTTCAGGCTTGCAATGGACTTCATCAAATGGCCCATCCTACCACGTCACAGCAGGAACCCTGGTTAAAGCAGATATGATGACGGAAAAACAAAGTCCCCTGTCCTTGGTTCTTCCTTTCCTGAAAAAAGTTTCTGGGGAGTAACATGGGATTCGGTTTATTAATAAAAAGATTGTTTAATAATAATAAGCGCGTGAAAACACCTACCATATTGCAGATGGATGCTGCTGAATGTGGTGCTGTGTCATTATCGATTATTCTTGCCTTTTATGGATGTTATTTAACTCCCTCTGAAGCACGTGAAGCTTGCGATGTCACTCGGGATGGTAGTAAAGCCATTAATATTATCAAAGCAGCAAGACACTATGGTTTAGACGCACATGGTATGCAACTTACCATGGAGAGCGTGCAGTTTATGCCAACACCATTCATTATTTTTTGGAAATTTAATCACTACTTAGTGGTTGAAGGTTTTGGCAAAGATATCGTCTATTTGAATGATCCTGAAACTGGTCCCCGAAAGGTAAATTATCACGAATTTGATCAAGGATTTACTGGAGTAGCTCTTGTATTAACACCCGGAGACAACTTTAAAAAATCCGGCGCCCCTGAACCATTCATTTTAAAAATACTACTTGGCTATTTACGAAAATCTATGGCTAGTTTTATATATATTATTTTCGTTGGGTTGGCATTATTAATTCCCACTTTGGCTGTATCATTTTTTGCAAAAATTTTTGTAGATGATATTTTAATTCAACACCAGCATACTTGGATTGGTTACTTATTAGCAGCTATGTTCTTTACTGCAATCATGATTGGCTTTTTGACCTGGATAAAAAAATACTATTTGATTCGTTTATATATGAAATTAAAGTTGGTAGGAGCGACCAAGTTTTTTTGGCGTTTATTACACTTGCCACTCAATTTTTTTCAGCAACGCTCTTCAGGTGATATTATTTCTCGTGTTGAAGCCTATAATCATATTTCTAATATTTTAGCAGATCAGTTCATTGATAGTTCCGTGGGGTTAATTACCACGATTTTTTCTGGATTAGTTATAATATTATTCAGTTGGCAACTTTCTATTGTTATTATTTTTATAACATTTTTAAATACCTATTTTTTGTGGCTTATTTCTAGAAAAGTTACAGATGCAGGAAGACGTTTTGCACAAGCTGCAGGAAAATTAACCGGAATAGAAATGAACGGTATAGAAATAATGCAAACACTAAAATCCAATGCTGTGGAAGATAATTTTTTTAACTATTGGGCTGCACATCATGCCAAAAAAATAAACATCCAACAACAAATCGAAATTTATTCGGCTGTTTTAAGAATAATTTCAACACTTTTAGATGGCACAAAACAAGTTATTGTTTTATGCTTAGGGAGTTACTTAATTCTTAAAGGTCAATTAACTCTAGGGATGTTGATTGCTATCCAAATTCTATTAATTAGCTTCGACAAGCCATTTAAAGATATACTTAATCTGGTAGAATCGCTTTATAAAGTAAGAGGTGATCTCGCTAGAATCAATGACGTGAACCACTATGCTATAGAAAAAATTTTATCAAGCAAGGATGAAACTGTTCTTTTAGCAAATGAAGCTGTTAAACCTATTTTAGAATTGCGCTCAATACAATTTGGCTATTCAAAACTAGAACAGCCCATTTTTTATGACTTATCAATCAAAGTAAACCTTGGCGAACGAGTTGCAGTTGTTGGTCCAAGTGGTGGTGGGAAATCAAGTTTGTCTCATCTTATTTGCGGTCTCTTTCAGCCCTGGTCTGGTGAAATATTAATTTATGAAAACCCATTAAACACAATTTCTCGTTCTGAATATGCAAAATTTATTGGATTAGTTAATCAGAGTATTTTTTTATTTGAGGCATCCGTCCGAGATAATATGACCTTATGGAACCCGGATATAAAAGACTCTGATATCCAAGAAGCATTGGCAGCAGCTTGCATTGGCGATGTCATTAATACCCGTGGCGGTTTAGATGCAAAAATTGCTGAGGGAGGTAAAAATTTTAGCGGTGGTCAAGTCCAACGCTTAGAAATTGCTCGCGCCTTGTTAGGCAAACCAAAATTATTAATATTAGATGAAGCAACCTCAGCATTAGATCCTGCCATTGAAAAGCAAATTTATGATAATTTAAAAAAAATAAATTGTACTCTTTTTATTATTGCACATAGACTCAGCGCTATTCGCGATTGTGATCAAATCATTGTCATTAAGTCTGGAAGAATTGTGCAACATGGACGCCATGAGGATTTGATCCAGGAACTGGGTTTATATAAAGAACTAGTGAGTTTGGAAATACAATGAATGAAAAATTAATTAAAACTAATATCATACGAAATTTTATCCAGAGATTAAAAACTATTTTAGATACGCAAATTACTTTTGCGCATGAATTTTCTAATCCTTTAGACTTACTCTATGCCACATGCGAGATTGTTGCGAAACATAACAAAATAAAATTAATTAAACCGAAATTACGGGAAGAGGAAAATACAACGTTTTCAGACTATATACGTACTATCGCAGCTATTTCAGAAGTTCGTGTACGTAAAATCTTATTGCCGGACAAATGGTGGCGCAAAGATCTCGGTCCCTTGCTCGGATTTTACCATAATCAACCCTGCGCTTTGCTGCCTAAAAAAAAGGGCCATTATCGCTTAGTAAATCTAAGCCAAAGCCACAACATTAGGGTAACGGAAGAGCTAGCTAAAGAAATTGAAGAGCATGCCTATTTTCTATACAGGCCGCTACCTGAAAAAATAGGCAATTTTAAAAATATCGTAGCCTTTGCTTTGCAGCATAGCTATCGCGACTTATTTCTATTCTTTATTTTACAATCGATTATTGTTTTGTTTACTTTATTGATACCTATTTTTACCGGATATTTATTTTCATTTGTTGTTCCGAATGCAGATTTTTATATTTTGTGGCAAATTGTGATTGCTTTATTTGTTAGTACCTTATTGGTGACTTTATACAATGTTGTCCAAGCTGCATCGATAATACGATTGCGCTTCAAAATACAAGCACATTTAGAACCAGCAATTTGGGATCGAATGTTGCGATTTCCACTGGTTTTTTTTCAAAAATATTCCCCAGGAGGATTAACCTATAGAGCAAATTTTCTCAATGAAATTCAGCAAATTTTGTCACAATCTTACCTTGTCATTATCACCAATGCGTTTATGTCAGTTATTTTTTTATTTCTGATGTTGATTTACAATGCTTTTTTAGCTTTAGTAGCTTTTTTATTGGCTTTATTAATTATAACAATTACATTTTTTATCATTCATAAACAATTATATTATTTTAGGCGTCTGTATTTTCACTTTGGGAAACTTATGGATTTTGCCTTTGGCCTATTGTCTGGTATTTTAAAAATTCGTGTTGCAGATGCTTCTTTACGGGTATTTAGTATTTGGGTAGATCGACTAATAAAGCGTAGCAAAGCAGAGTTTCTTGGGAAAAAATCCCTACAGAATTTGGAGGTTTTAAGCAATGTGATGCTGGTGGTTAATCCCTTGATTTTATTTGGGTTTGTTTTTTTGCTCGGCTCTCAACTTTCCTTCGGCAATTTTATAGCATTTAATGCAACATTTACGTTATTTTTTACTGCCATTTTACAAGCTTTACAAATTATGAGTTTGGTGATTAGTATTATCCCATTAGGGGAAAGAGCAAATCGTGTGCTTAGCGCAAACATCGATTCTGAAAAAAAATTGATTGAACCCAATCAGCTGGACGGTCGAATCAGCATTAAACACGCGCTGTTTCGTTATCCAGATTTGGATAAAACTATTTTTCGAGATTTTTCCATGGAAATATACCCGGGTGAATTTATTGCACTGGTAGGTCCCTCAGGGACAGGCAAATCGACTTTGTTTAGATTATTGCTAGGGTTCGAGAAGCCGCAAGGAGGAGGAATTTATTATAATGGAGTTAATTTAAATGCATTAAAGTTGTCTTCAGTGCGTAAGCAAATTGGAGTTGTCATGCAAAATAGTGCATTAATACCTGGAACTATCCTCGATAATATTATAGGAAATAATACCAGCCTGAGCCGTCGCGACGCTTGGGATATTGCAGCTAAAATTGGCTTAGCTGAATTAATTAAATTATTACCCATGCAGATGGATACATTAATTACTGAGGGCTTAGTCACATTATCAGGCGGTGAAAAACAACGTTTAGTATTAGCGCGGGCATTGGTACAAAACCCTAAGATTATTTTTTTAGACGAAGCAACCAGTGCCCTCGACAATAGAACTCAATCCATAGTCTATCATTATTTAAAAGAATTGAAATCAACCCAAGTTGTTGCAGCACATCGCTTAAGTACTGTCGTTAATGCAGACAGAATTTACGTCCTTGAAAACGGTCACATTGTACAAATGGGTAACTTTGAAACCTTAATAAGCGAACCTGGATTATTCGCAGAATTAGCAAAAAGACAGTTAAAATAAAGAGTAGCAAGGGAAGCTGAAAGACTTCCCCTTACCCTCCTCCTACTATTCAAACATAGGTTTGATTAACCCCGCCGCTCCTCCACCGACAACTTTTTCCCATTCCTTTTCAGGAATATTCTTTGTCAGCTTATTGAATTCCTGTTCTGCCACTTCATGGGAGCATTTCTTTGTCTTCATCAGACGTTGAATTATGCTTTCTTTCAGCTGTAAATTAGCCATAAAAACACCCCCCCTTGTATAGATGCTTTCTCTAATTCAAAGTAAGCTTGGTAGGCGCTTCGGCCCCTCCACCGACAACTTTTCCCCATTCCTTTTCAGGAATATTCTTTGTCAGCTTAGTAAACTCCTTTTCTGCTACTTCATGGGAGCATTTCCTTGTCTTCATCATACGTTGAATAATACTTTCTTTAAGTTGTAAATTAGCCATAAAAACACCCCCTTACACTATATGCTTTCTATCTCCTATTTCATACTCGGATCTTCCTTTCTTCCTTTATAAGTATAGGCCAATTTATGTATCCAAGCTTTAGGGTTATCCGATGCACTCGAGCTTAACTTTAAGGAAATACCCATAATTCCATAAACTCATTTACTGGCATGCGTTCCAAGTGAGTTTGATCTTGGCACAAGGCCAATAACTGATCCACCCGCGCTTTTGGAAAACGAGTCAGCAAATTTTGTTGGAATTTTAGTTGCAGCAATGGGATTCCTTCTTGACGGCGACGTCGATGCCCTACTGGATATTCCACGAGCACTTCTTCGGTGTGGCTACCATCGTTGAAAAACACCTGAATCGCATTAGCAATCGAACGTTTTTCGGGATCTAAATAATCACGGGAAAATTGCGCTTCCTCAGTCACCACCATTTTTTCTCGCAAGCTATCAATCAACGGATTTTGCGCAATCAAATCCTCATAATGGTCCGCAGTTAATTTGCCATAAATAAGACCAATCGCCACAATGTATTGCAAGGAATGATCCCGATCGGCAGGGTTATGCAGAGGTCCGGTTTTATTTAGAATGCGCATCGCCGGTTCTTGGGTACGCAACGTTATTTTCGCAACGTCCTGCAATCGCTCTTTGACTTCGGGATGCAAACGCAGAGCAGCTTCCGCAGCCGTTTGCGCATGAAATTCTGCGGGATAGGAAATTTTAAACAGGACATTTTCCATGACATAGCTATTATATCGGCGCTGAAATTTAAAAGGCCGTCCCTGGAAATAAACATCATAGAGACCCCACTGCTTAGCCGATAAAGCGCTGGGATAACCCATTTCACCCCGCAAGCTCAGCAAAGCAAGACGAACACCTCGAGCCGTGGCATCTCCCGCTGCCCAAGATTTTCGCGATCCAGTATTAGGGGCATGACGATAGGTACGTAAACTTTGGCCATCAAGCCACGCTTGGGACAAAGCAGCACAAATTTGATTGCAGTCACCCCCTAACATTGCAGTGACCACTGCTGCAGTAGCGACCTTCACATACACGACATGGTCCAGCCCCACCCGATTAAAGCTATTTTCCAAGGCTAACACACCCTGAATTTCGTAGGCCTTAATGGCAGCTGTTAGCACCTCCGTCATTAATAAAGGCGGCTTTCCTATTGCCACTGCCTGGCGACTCAGATAATCCGCCACGGCTAAAATTCCCCCTAAATTATCGGAAGGGTGCCCCCACTCTTGAGCAAGCCAAGTGTCATTATAATCTAACCAACGAATCATGGTACCTAGGTTAAAAGCAGCTTGTACCGGATCCAATTCATAGGCAGTTCCGGACACCCGGGCGCCTTGACATAAGGTGGCTCCTGGTACGATCGGGCCTAATAGCTTGGTACATTCAGGATAACGCAAGGCGAGCAGAGCACAACCCAGGCTATCGATAAGGCACCAGCGCGCCGTGTTATAGGCTTCTTGGCTGGTGATCTTATAGTCGCTTACATAGCGAGCAATGGCCTGAATTTCAGGATCAAAGTCAGGCCGAACGTTGACAGCAGAAAAACTCATTGGCGATTCCTATAGTAAGCAATACCTTCTCCCCGTGGGAGAGGGGGGGATTTCCATCCACCACAATTTAGGATAAACTCTGTTGCTCCAATATCATATAGGGAAGGATATTTTATTATGCCCCATCTGGTCAAAAAAGCTATTTTTCCAGTAGCAGGTTTAGGGACCCGCTTTTTACCTGCCACCAAAGCCAATCCCAAAGAAATGCTACCTATCGTCGACAAGCCGCTGATTCAATATGCGGTAGAAGAGGCCATTGCCGCGGGCATTAAAGATATCATTTTCGTCACCAACATTAGCAAACGCGCTATCGAAGATCACTTTGACTCAAATTACGAACTAGAATCTAAACTCGCACAGCGCGGACAGGAAGAATTATTAACGATTGTCCGCAACATTATCCCGCAAGGAGTTTCTTGCATTTATATCCGCCAGCCCAACCCCTTAGGCTTAGGCCATGCGGTGCTCTGTGCCAAAAATTTAATTTCGAACGAACCTTTTGCGGTCCTATTAGCAGATGATTTAATTGAAGAAGGCAATCATGGCTGCTTAAAACATATGGTGCCTGAATTTGAAAAAACCCAATCGAGTATCATTGCGGTGGAGAAAATTCCTCGCTCAGAAACTTATCGTTATGGCATTGTGGAACCGGAAAACTCAGATCATCAATGCAGCCGAATTCTTAATATTGTTGAAAAACCTGCCCCGGAACAAGCTCCTTCGAATTTAGCGGTAGTGGGAAGATACATCCTAACTCCGCGAATTTTTAGCCTACTCGAGCAGACGCCAAGCGATAAACGCGGAGAAATTCAATTAACCGATGCCATCGCTCACTTGCTCAAGGAAGAAGCAGCTTATTGCTATCGTCTGCAAGGGAAACGTTATGATTGCGGAAATAAATTAGGGTACCTGCAGGCCACTGTGAATTATGCCTTGCGTCATCCGGAACTAGCGGAAGATTTCAAAGCCTATCTACGCAGCTGCATTTTCAACCAAGAGCAGGTTGCCCTTGACGAGACTCCTTAGATTCCCTAGAATCGTTATTCCCAATTTTAGCGGGGCTATAGCTCAGCTGGGAGAGCACTTGCATGGCATGCAAGAGGTCGGCGGTTCGATCCCGCCTAGCTCCACCAAAAATTGTCCCCATCGTCTAGAGGCCTAGGACATCGCCCTTTCACGGCGGTAACAGGGGTTCGAATCCCCTTGGGGACGCCAGTTATCAGCTGGGGTCACCCTTTACGGATTGCTTCCTACGCTCTTTGCGAGTGGCGGATTCTTGTTGACGGCGTTGCCGACGTTCGTCTGCTTCTAAATAGCGTCGTTTTTCCAATTCGGTTTCAGGAATTAATGAAGGAACTGCAATGGGTTTTTGATTTTCATCCACAGCGACAAAAGTAAAATACGCAGAAACTATATGACGGGTCTCCCCATTACGCACATTTTGTGCCACAACTTTTGCCCCAATTTCCATTGAAGTGCGCCAAGCTCGGTTGACGGAGGCCTTGAAGATCAGAATTTCACCCCCCTTAGCTGGAGCTAAAAAATGAATAGAATCCACCAAAGCAGTGACACAAAGTCGGCCAGAATGTCTTTCAGCCACGACGGAACAAACGCGATCTAAAAGAGCCATCACCTGACCGCCAAAGATGGTGTTATTCGGATTTAAATCGTTCGGAAAAACCCGATATACATGATCGTTCACTGCCGACTCGCTCACCCGTTTTGCTTTAAGCTGCATCAAACTATCTCCTTAAATTGTTTTGACCTCGCTGCCAAGTTTGTTATACTGGCGACCCCAAATCCGCTGCCGGAATGGCGAAATTGGTAGACGCGCCAGACTCAAAATCTGGTAGTGGCGACACTGTGTCGGTTCGAGTCCGACTTCCGGCACCAGCTTGCTAATACTTATTCCTTCTCTTTCTCGCCTTGTGGTATTCCTTCTCCCCTTGTGGGAGAAGGAATAATCGGGAGTTTAAATTCCCTTAACCCAAGGCCTTTGCGAGCGTACTGGTGCAGGCAAGGCAGCTAAAGCCCCCTGTGCCTGACTACGCGATGGATAGTTCCCATAGGTCAACACATATAATGACTTACCCTGGCGCGTGTTATGACTATAAGTGGCCTTGCCTTGTAAATGATGTTGCTTAATATAGTGATCCAATTTTTTCTTATCTGAGCTAGCCAATAACTGAATCGTATATTTTCCCTTGCCGGTATTGCCGACAGGCGCAAGTTTAACACTCGTTGCATTAGTCTTATTACTAGGGCTAGAAGTTGTGCTTGCAGTTTCAGCTGCAGCCACAATACTCGGTTGCTTATCTTGGCCTAGCGCTGCTAAAGCTCGGGTGGCTTGCTCCTGACCTTGGACGGAAGCGCGCTTAATCCAATTCACTGCTTGTGCAGTATTCTGGGTTACTTTTTGCCCATAATAATGCATATACCCTAGTGCATATTGTGCATCTGGATCGCCCGCCTCAGCTGCTTGCTGCAACTGCTCGAGACTAAAATTATTAAGGGGAATGGGACTTGATTCTAGAATGACTTGCGCAGCAGAAAGAGCACAAGGTGAAAGCAATAGGCACGACACAGTAAAGAAGCAAAAAGAGCGTATCCCTTTCATGTTTTATTTCCTCCTGAAAATTTAAGCGAAACCGAATTAATACAATAACGCATTCCTGTAGGTTCTGGACCATCAGGAAATAAATGCCCTAAATGAGCCCCACAGTGGGCACATAATACCTCAATCCGCTGCATACTGTGACTATAATCAGGTTCCGTGACCACATTCGCTGACTCTAAAGGCGCATAAAAACTAGGCCATCCAGAACCAGAATCAAATTTTGTCTCGGAACTAAACAATAAAGTGCCGCAACACACACAATGATAATCACCCACTCCGTGATAATCCCAATATTCGCCAGTAAACGCAGGTTCGGTGCCCTTTTCGCGGGTAATTCGATATTGTTCAGGGGTTAATTCCTTCTGCCAATCGGCATCGGATTTATGCATTTTCATAAAATACGTCTCACTCAGCGCAAAATGCGCATTAAATCATTAATTGTCGCTTGAAAAATTAGCACTGCTAAAAAAATAAAGCCTATGCGTAAAATTAGCACCTGCAATGCTACCGATACCGGTCGTCGGATAATAGCTTCAATGATAAAAAATAGCAGATGACCACCATCCAAGCCAGGAATCGGTAGGATATTTAAACAGCCTAGCATCACGCTGATTATCCCTAGAAATGCCAGATAAATCAGTACCCCCTGACTAAATGCTATACTCGAGGTTTGATAAATCGAAATCGGCCCACCCAAACTCAGCAAAGAGATTTTTCCTGAAACCAGCTTACCGATGGCGATAAAATTAAATACAACCAAAGTCTCGACTTGATTGACGGCTTGGATCAGAGCGCCACCTAACGGGAATTGTACTTTGCGAAGAATGGGTGGGCTAGAAGGAACAATTCCTAAGCTTTTCAATATATTGGGCTCCAAGGGATCAATGACCCAATCGGTAATTGACAGGGAGTAAGACTGTGGCTGGTTGGCTGCTGCAGAAAGAATATGAAAATTAATGCTGCCTTTATTGCCTAATTGTCGGACTAGGGCCAACATCACTGACTGCCAATCATGGGTAGTTTGCTTGCCAATCACCACAATTTCGCCCCCTGCTGGCACACCGCTTTCGGCAGCAATAGAATTGGGAATCACTTCGCCAATGATAGGGCGCGCTTGGGTGACCCCAATCATCCAAATGATGGTAAACACAATAATAGCAAAAAGAATATTAATTAAGGGTCCGGCTAAAACAATGGCGGTCCGTTTCCAAAACGGCTGGCGATTAAACGCTTGGTCTTTATCCTCATCAGGAACCGGGCCTTCTCGCTCATCTAATAATTTGACATAGCCTCCAAGCGGCAATAGAGCGATAACATATTCGGTACCGGATTTACTGGGGCGCCGCCAGAGGGCTTTGCCGAAGCCTATGGAAAAACGCAATACTTTGACCTTAAAGCATCTGGCAACAACGAAATGCCCCCATTCATGGACAATGACTAGAACTGAAATCGTGATAAGAAAAACGGCAATATTACTGAGAGTTGCGATCATGCGGGCCTTTCCGTGGAAAAAGGTCATTGTGCCAAAAAAAGAGAGTAATCGCCAGTTTAAGTAACCCAGCGCCCGCCGCGCCGTCCGACGTTGCCCCGTGCCACCTCCAAATCCCTTCTCCCGCAACGCTTTTCTGCGGGAGAAGGTGGCCGCAGGCCGGATGAGGGTGTTTGAAGTGGCGACAGCTAGAAAAGCACACCCTCACAGCTCCCACAAAAAAGCATTGGGAGAAGGAATTTCAGCAAGTGCTCGTTAGGATCTTCCAAAGCAACTGCTTAACTGAGCACAGATCCCTTCCTTCTTCTTGTTGACCCCATTTGTTTTATTCAATTCTGATCGTTTTTCAAATGCTAGTTGCGCTTGAACAAATATATCTTCATGTAGGTCTTTGCAATGTCGCTCAAAGTCCTCGGGGTTTGAAAATTTTCGACTTCCTAGACCACTTCCAACCACCTCACCCTCTAGGTCCGATTCCGAACGAATGAGGGTAGCATCATTAACTCCGTCAATACTGGGCCCGTTGTTGTCAGGAAGGTGTGTCACGACCTCCTCATACTCAACCTTATTACTTCTCTCTAGCGTCTTATCATTCCCAGCTCTCTTAGCTATCCACGCAAAAATATTGGGAATTACTATCAAAGCCACGATCCAAAGGCCACTCTGTAAATATTTTTGTACATCAGCATCTAAATTTAATGACTCCGAAAAAAGCGAGTCAATCGCCGGCTTGGTCTTTAACAAATCCAGGTTGTCGTAATATTGTGTCACCATGAACCCAACTACACCTAAGGTTCCCATCCAAGCGGCGAACGCTCGATAACTTGCGTGTTTGCGTGTCTCTACATCGCCCCTGCGATGAGCTATTCCAGCTTCTACAGTATTATAAAGTTGGGGTACTAAAACATAAGCAGCTCTATCAGCAACTCTTTTAAAAAAAACCAGACATAAGCATTACTCTCTCAAAATAATTACTATAATCTTGCTATCATCACTTAGCCGAAATTCTTCACTAGAGAGTGTATTGTATTGGATGAAACTTAAGTGGATATGAAGGGCAATCAGGCACGTTTAGATCTGTGGTATCCGCTGAATAGTTACAAAATAATACATTGATTTTTGTTATGCTCTTTTTTATTCAGCTCTTCTTCTACTATTTTTGAGGCGCGGGCAAATACGTCTGTCCGGTTATCCCAAGCTGTATAGTCATCACCTTGAGGGGCTTTAAAATAATCTGGGTCCAAAATATATTCTGGCTCAAACGTTGAATTGTGAGCTAAATCATCATCAGCTTGGGAAGGCGGATCTGATTCGTCCTGATCATCCTCATTTTCATCTAGGTTAAATTCCATCTTCTGTGGGCTAGGATGCAGCTGCCCCACTCGGTTCGCATCATCAATAGCCTGGGCTGCCCGTCCATGCTCTTTGGGAAAGTAAATGTACGCAATGCATTCAAAAGCTTTTGGTATGATCCAAAGCAGCGCAATATAAGTAATAATCTGAAGCAAATTTTGCGCATCAAGATTTAATTGTGTTTTATCTAAGAGGGAAGCAATAGATTCTTTAGTTCTATGAATATCCAGCTCAGGGTGATATTGGCTTATGATGAAAACAATCACCCCTGCTGTTCCAAACCAAGCTGCAGCAGCCCTTGCCGCTGTATCCTTTCTTACATCAGCATGAGGAGTAGTGAAGGCGTGAGAAGTACTATACAGTTGCGGTAGCAAAACATGGGCAGCTTCTGCAGCATCTTTAAAATTAAAAAAACCAGGCTTAGGCATTACTCTCTCAATTACTTATTGTAAACAGTAACTGGCATTCTCATTAGAATTTATTATTACGAAACGCAGCAGGAACTCTCCTGATTAAAACAGGGAATTGCTGGTTTTATTTTCTTATATGCCAGCAAGGCCACGCAACAGAACGCAACTCCCAACAACAAGCTACTGTAATTAGGGATATCAATTATGGGAGTTGCTTGGTTCATAAAACGAAAATTCTGGTTTGCATCATAAATTAGCCCGTAAACAGTTGGGACGAGTACTAACATGGCTAGTCCTATTGCCAGACATTTCTTAGCTACCGATGTTTCATTTTGCTTATCATTGGCAGGACTTTTGCCTGCACCGCGGCGGTTATTTTCAGTATCAATTTCTCGATTGAAACGATTGTTACTACGATTAGAGGGTGAGACGAAGTTTTCTTCATCATCAGATACTCGCAACTCTTTTTTTCTTTCATCAAGCTGGACTTCCTCAGATAGAGGACGGGAGACCAGATTCTGCAGGCTTAGACTGCCCAAGCATTTTCCGAGCCATATACTCAAGAAAGGAAAAAAACTCATACACATTCGCTAAAGAATTAGCAGATGTAGCTTGCTTGTGGCAGCGCCTGAGGGCTTCGACAAAAGCCCGACCTTCACCACTATTTTCACTTAAGTTTTCTTGGTATACCGCCGGTTTGGGGAGTTGATGTTCGGCCAGCTTAGCGAGCGATTCACGGGAAGGTTCCGGCAATGTAATCAGCTGTAAGCGATTGCATAAAGCTGGGGATAAGGGATTAGTGCCTGCAGTGCTGAAGTTTTGTTGCGCTAACACGAGCAGGCCCGGGTTTTCTAAATTAATTTTGGTTAAAACTGCTCCTAAATGCGCCTCCTCGCTTGGCTTGAGAAGGTTTAAATTTTTAACAACCAGGATGGCGCCTTCCCGCCAAGCCTGATCTAATTTCGTTCCAAAATCTTCATCTCCGGCAGTGACTTCATAGTAATCTTTTGTAGCCTGATATCCCTGGTCCTCAAGGACCGCTTTGATCAAACTGTTTTTGCCGATTCCTGGAGCAGCACTTTGCAACACGAGGCCACGTTTAAAAGCGAGGTTCGCGGTTTCGCCATGAGCAAAATCCTCTAACACACTGTTACGAATTAACAGCGCTTGCTGCAGGGCTTGCTGGGCATTGTTTAGTTCCTGAGGAAACAGTTTGGATCCTAGTTGAAAAGGTTCGGCAGGCTGATTGACTAATGAATCCTTTTCCAATTGCAGGGCTTGCGCCAGTTCGGCCCGAAAACGCTGTTGCTGTATTGCCGGCTCGATGCATAAGGCAAATTCGCCACAAAGCGCGGCATATAAGGTCCGCAAATCGGTTCGAGTTGTCCGGTCCGTTTTGGCTTCCTTGGTTTCTTGGGCTGCTGCTTTTCTCAACGCTTTATAGCGTTGCATCAAGCTTTGCAAGTCACGAAAAGAATAAGCGGTCAAGGGCTCGTATTTTTTAAACAGATCAGCGCCGATTAGGGCATAATCAGCTAGTGCTTCCGTTACTTTATAAGTATTGGTTAAATATTTTTTCAAATATTTTTTGTCTGGCATCTGCAGCTGAATCGTTTCTCCGCCGAATCGCAGTAAATCCTGATAATGCCGACCGGAATACCACTCCGGATTAACCGCGGCCACAATTTTATGCTGCGGGGTCGGTTGATAAAATTCCCCATCTAAAAAGATTGGGCGGTTGCTGTGAATCCCCTTTAAAAAGTTCAAAACTTCTGGAGCGTTGGTGTTGGCTTCATCCCAAATCAAGAGCTTGATTTTCCCGGGAGTCTTATCCTTCAGCCAGGCTTTGCAATCCGCCAAACCCTCGTGACAGGAGTATTTTTCTCCGTTGTTTTTATGCTCTCGGTTACTTTTATGATCTTTGTCTTGGAGTTGATTGAGAAAATTGGTTTTGCCTACCCCAGGATTGCCCTTGATGATGATGACTTGAGAAATTGAAGGTTCTTCATCAATCAGATCGTATAAGCGTTGATTCATTTTCCGATAGGAACGAGAATCTTCTATCCCCCCTACCTCTTTTTCTTCATTCTCTGTCTCTTGCTCAGCCCCAAACTCGTCTTGCGAAATCTCCGCTTCCAAAGCCTTCAAAGTTTCTGACCAGCTGTGACTGTTCCAAGAGTTGGCTAAAAAAGGCGTTGAGGGTGTTGCAAAAAACTGCTCAAGCCAATTTTCTTTGAGCAGCTTACGCAAGGTTGCACCGTCGCAGGTATTTAATAACCGCCAAGCATAAGTTTTGCTCTCGGCATTCTTTGCCTTAATCTCTTCGCAATATTCCTGGTATTTTTCGCGGCGAATGGGCGAGCGCTGCGGTTGCTGGTCGTCTTTATCAAATAAAAATTTTACTAGAATATTCAGAAACGCGTAGTACTCACTGTCTTTAGCATAATCATCCAGCATGAACCCTTTAATGGGATTGTGGCTATGTAGGGGTTTTTTGCGATAAAGCAGAGCCCGTTTCATATGCACTAAGCGTTGCCAAGTCATGCCAATATCTTTGGGCATCGCATCCCCACGATGCGGAAATTTAGCCGCTTTAAAATATTTGAGCAGGTTTTCGACGATTGCTTGTTCCTTTTCCTTGTCAGGCACTGCGGTTAATTTAAATTTTTTACTTTCTTCCGCTAATAAATCCTGCGCGTAATCTTCTGGGGTAAAATCACAGCTAATGGCGTTAATGTCAGCCCGGGAAGTTTTAGGTTCTACGATAATTAAACGGCCGGAGAATTTATGACGCTGATGATTGAATTCTAAGTAAGGTTCTTCCGCAAAGGCTGAAGCGAGTTCTTCGTGCAGGCGTGGCGATATCGTGCCATTTAAGATCACCGTTTCGCCAGCCTCAAGCGCAGTAAATACTTGTTCCTTTTGAATTTTGAATAGTAAATCTTCACGATTGGGATCTTGATGTTTTTTTGCCGATGGCAGCGGCGTTACACTGACCAATAAATCAGAAACAGTTAATTGTGGCGTTAAGTCAATAATCGAGGTTGTATGGCTTTGACTGCAGATATCCCGTAATTTTTCTGCTAAATAATCCGGGTCGTTACTGGTAAACCAGCTGTTTTTTTCCAGCTTGAACTCTTGGGTTAAAGCCACTGGCTTTAAAAGCTCAGACTTTGCTTTTTGAGCATTAACCGTAACTCCTGGGCCAGTGATGCCCGGCGCTAATTGGAACTGATAGGGTACCCCGGGAAAATGCTTGAAAATATAATGAGCTAATTGCTCCCAACCAGCCGAGGAGATGGGTTGAGTAACATAAAAAACCGCTTGCTGCGACTTGTCCTTAAATTGCTCTAATTTGCCTATTTCAGTGGAAACTGTATGGTCCTTTTCGTTGTAATGTATTTCTTCATACAGAGTATCCCAATTATTTACATGCAGATAAATTCTTTCACCCTTTAATTCCGCATCAGGCTTAAAACAGCGCAGTTCACCCACCACGGGCTCATCTCTTCGAGACAGCCCCGTTCGTCCTGAGGGCGTGTCCTTCGAGACGCTTCGCTCCTTAGGACGAACGGGGCCATGCTCCTGAGGATGAATAGCGCCATCCCGAAGGATCGTTTGGGCCGGCACTGGCTTCAACTCACCATTAAAATAGAACTGCTGTTCGGTTTCGATTTGATCCCACAATTGCTGAAACTGCGGATCAGTGGGACAATTCTCAATAGTTAAGGGGCAGTTTTTCTCGACGGCCTGTAACAGCGGACCAGGAATCAACTCAATAGTGCTATTTTTGTGGAATTTAACATTGGCAAGCAGTTGTTCATCCCAGGGGCTGTCCGGGTCTATACGACAAGATATACCAGGCTCTTGGTACTTATCCTCCTGGGGTTGGTACTGAGTCAGTGGCTGCTCTAAAGTACAGGCTGTGAACTTATGCGCAAAACCCATCGGACGAGGAGTGTCTTCATGGAGCAACCCGATAATTTCAACCGGGCCTTGGATGGAATGCTGATTCCAAGTGTTATGCTCCCATAGGGATTGCAGGCGGATCAGATCTAAGTAAGCAAAGGCAGCGAAATTAATCACTAATTTCCCACCATTCTGAAAAATTTCCTGTAACGGACCGGGCACTTTAATTCGAGATCGATCAGATTGTACGGCATAACTTTCCCAATAACGGGTCAAGTCATTTGGGTGGTTGATAAATAACGGCTTAGCAGTGGCCGTCGTCCCCTTTGAATCTCCAAAGTCTTGATCATCTGCTGGCTCTAATGCTTGAAGCACAGCGATTTTCGCCTGCTTTGCAGTCGTGCCTTTAGGCAGATAAATTAACACCGGTTGCTCGACGCTACACAACTTCTGGTCGAAAATAGGCCGCTCACCCACCCACTTTAGATATTCCTCGGAATAAAAACGGATGCGGTCTTCATCAATAGACTCCTGATCTAGCTGTTCTTTTGCCAAACCGTCACCAAAATCCAACGGTTGCCAAGAACCATCTTGGCTGCGGACTTCACAATAACTGTAAGTTCCATTCCCAATGATGCGCACATCGGCAATGCCTAGGGAGAGCAACTTAAATGCCTGAACCCGATCGCTGATAGTACCCACTTTTTGTCTAATCCGCGCTATAAGCAGGTTTAGAGTACCCTCACGAGCAGTACCCTGCAGGGGTTCGTCCTTGAAATTGCGGCAATACTCCCACAACGCGTTGATTTTTTCCGTGGTCGTGCATTTTTTATCGGAAAATAAATCTTCTAACACTGCTTGTAATTCGGGTGAATTTGTTGGCGACTGTGTCTCATCCGCCACTGCCGCGGGAGGGCTAAACACATAGTTTTTACCCGCGACAAAATCATAATGAAGCTTTACCTTAGCGACTTTGGCATCTTCGGGCGCTTTTAACACCCGCACAAAATATTGCTGCGTGTCAGGTTTGAAATAATAACCTATCTCAGTCCCAGGATCGTCGTCGTGATAGATCTGCAATTGTGCATCGACAGCTGGCGGCGCTGTTAACGGCAGCGAATAATCTTCACCTACCCCCAAATTAGCCGACCAAACGCCGCTATGTTTTCCAGGGGGAATAGGGCCTTGCCCTTGCTGCTGATAAGGAATTTTTTCCAGTGAACTTGGCTCATAGTCTGAACTCACAAAAGACATAGCATCGCTTTGAGGGTCATACTGGATGCGATCCAAAACCTTATCACGCCAAAATGAAGACAGGCCCCAAGAGTAATCCGGACGCCTCAGCGATACCAAGCCAAGGTCTTTAACTGCTTGCTTGCTAAATCTACTGGGGCGACTATTCAAATCTCTTCGAGAAAAAAAGCCAAAATCAACCCCCCTGTCCTCAGTGATTGGGTCGGAGTGAGGAAGGGTTGGGTCGTAGCAAGGCGTGGGCTTTACCTCAGATGAACCGCTGGGACCTGGGTGGGTGAGGGTCTGGAGCTTAGACGACAAGGGAATGAGCTTGCTGAGCTCCTGAGATACTCGAGACCATTCCCTTTCCCTACCGTTCCTTTCCTTTAGCTCTCCATCTTCTTCACTGCTGCGTGACTCTGTATTTAGTTCATAGTAAGCAAGTTTGTCGAGGTTGGTCTGGGCCAACAACAAGGAATCCTCGGGCAACTCACAATCCACATCACACATGTGCAGTCTTCTGAGTTCAGGACAATAATCAAAGAAATCATTTTGAAGTGTTACGACTGCGTTTTGGTCCTTTGGCGCTGCGCGCTTAGAGGGTTGGTTAAATTGGAGAGTGAGATAGTTTTTAGTCTGTAAGTTATCTATTTCTAAGTCCTGCAATGCAGGTAAGACTTGGGTAAATTGGACCGTTAGATATTCTTTTTTATGCAGGCTGATTGCTAATCTATACAGCTCCGGACAATTACCCAGCTGGACTGTCCCATAACTTTCTAGCAAACATCGCTCTAAGGCAGGAAAGTTGAGAGTAACATCTATATCACTCTCATAGTTGCAGAGTTCCAGGTATTGTAAGTTAGGAAAACTGGTCGCCAATTGAACCATGTCTTCAGAGCTGAAATTACCAGATAGCGCCAGTGCTTGTACTTCTTTGCAGGTTTCGCTGGCAAGTAATTCGCGTAATTGTTCAGGTGATTTGGTTCTTATAGTTGATACATAAAATTTTTCTGAGGCTGCTTCAGGTTTAACCTTAATTGAGTCCGAAACGAAACATTTTTTAGGTTGCGGGCCTTTTATGATTAAATCTAAGTGCTCTCCCTTAGGTATGCTAATCTCAAGGCTTTCTAGTTCTTGGGTAGTTTTCAGAACCAAGCTTGGTATCCCCGCAGTGCTCGGCAGATTTAGAGCAATATTCCCTATGACCCCATCTATAATCAAGCGTTCTATGTGATAGCCTTTAAGTAACGGAATACTTTGCTCTAAATAGCTTGCAAACGATTCTGATTTCCAAGACTCCCAAAACTCCACAGTAGTTAAGTTAGGAAAACACTCTAGAGCAGGCTGCAAACTACCCAAATCGTCTAAATCAAGATTAGTGATGCGAATATGGGTAACAACACTAGTATCAAATCCTTGCAACAAATTTTGTATATCCTCTTTCCTTAAACTTTCTAAGGTAAGTTGGTGGGGGAGACCCTCTATACTCCAACGAGCCAGCCAGGCTTGTTTATCAAGCACGATCAAATTTTCAGTCGGGAGGTGGTGTTTTTCTCTTACCTGCTTTTTGATATTTGTTGCAAAATCCACCTGAATGTTTTTACGCCGCTGCCAATAGTCGGCCAAACTGTTTAAAGGGCTAGCTGCCGCCAGATTTTTTCCGTCCCAGAGGTAGACCTTGTAATGTTTGATCAACTTAGACAAAACAGCGAGCTCACCCGAAGTATTAATTGCATTGTGGGCAATTAAAATTTTCTTTTCTGCAGAATTCTCCAGCGAAGGTTTATAAAAAAAACGGTCTTGATTGCCAGCAATCGCCCAAAGTTTACCTAATTTAGCTGGCCCTTTTGCAACAGGAATGATGGGAGTTATTTGAGTAGTATTCCCGCCCCCCAGCCATTGCTCTGTGGATTTTTTAGACCAAATTGGATACGTTCTCGCTCTCTCACGAGACAGCTGCCCGTAAGTTTCTTGGCCTTGATTTGTATCTTGTAGTTCTGTAGTCATAATCGTAGCTAAATATATATGAGAAATCTGAAGGAAATATTAAGGACCATGTATGCGCGTCATTTTATTGAACATTAAGCTGATTGGGGTTATTTTAGTGTAATTTGTGTCAAACTCCTAACACTATGGACAAAAATACTATGGAATATCTCTCAATTAATTTACTGGGGTGGCTTATCAGCTTTTTATCTATCCCATTCTTCATTCTTTTGCTGTATTCAAACAAAATTAATAATTTCTATCTAGATCGTGCTATTTTTTTCTATTTATTTTTAATCAACCTAATCTATTGGTATTGGCGCTTAAATTATACCTTAGCACCGTGGTCGCTCAACTCTGCATTCTCCTGGATTTTTTTCATCTCTGAAACTACCTTGATCTATTCGTATTGTTTTAATGGATTTATACTATCTAGTCTAAACAAAAAGACTAAGAGTGTTACCCGTGAAGTCACTATTTCCTTTCCAAAGGTCGATGTTTTTATTCCAACCTACAACGAAAGTATCGAGCTTTTAGAAAAAACCATTCTCTGTGCTAAACATATCGATTATCCTGATTATCAAATCTGGATTCTCGATAACGGCAACAGAATTGCCTTAAAAGAATTATGTCAAAAATATAATATTCACTATTTAGAAAGAATTGAACATATCAATTCAAAACCTGGCAGCCTTAACAATGCGCTAAATCATACTAAAGCTTTGACCAATTCGGAATATATATTAGTTATCGATTCTGATTTTCTATGTAGAAAAAACATCATTAACCGATTGTTATTGCCTTTTCATCAAACCAATCAAAAAATCGGTATTGTACAAGCACCGCAATATTTTTATAACGCTGATCCTTTACAAAATAGCTTTAAAGCCAAAGAAACCTTAGCTGCTGAAAACAGTTTTTTTTACGATTTTTTGTCTCCCGGCAGGAATACTTTAGGAATTGCTACCTGTTGCGGTTCTCCATTTATAGCCAAAAGAGCAGCTTTAGAATTGGTGGAAGGCTTTCCTACAAATACCTTAACCGAGGACATCAATTTAACTTATCTGCTTCTCCAACACGATTACATTACCTTCTTTCTCCAAGAAGAAGTTGCCTACGGTACCGCTGCCGAAAGTATTGGACAATTTGTCAGTCAGAACAAAAGATGGGCCATCGGTGATATCCAACAGTTTTTTTCCAAACAAGGTCCCTTCACCGTCAAACGCCAAAGCTTATTGGCAAGAATGCTATTTTTAGGAGTCATTGCTATTTGGCTTAGCTACATTTTTAGAATTTTGTATTTAATCGCACCAGGATTAAATTTATTTTTTTCCATTAATGTAGGGTTCATAAACGACTTAAGTTGGGTGCTATTTATTCCTGCTTATATTGCCACAAACTTCGCTTTTTTATACCTCAAAAGTAAGAAAACCTATATACCTCTAATCACCCATGCACTGCATTTTGTCATTGCCATTCCCTTATTGTCGGCAATTCTCGGATCCATGTCTAAAATTAAAAAATTGCGTGTCGATGTAACCAAAAAAGAATTTGCTAAAAAAATTAATATCAATTATCAAGTAGCTTTGCCGTTAGTGCTTTGTGCCTGTTTCCTTTTAATAGGAATTTTGTATGTTGTGACTTCATGTGTCACTTTTACTTGCACAATAGCAGGTCATGCTTTAGGAATAATTTGGTCAATAGCAAACATATTATTTATCGCATTTGCTTTACGGTTGGCTGTTGATCGTGGCCACGGAGATGATCTATGGCTGACAGACCATCCTGTTCTCGTTTGCCAAGGAGATAATGCGCCAATTAATCTTACCATGATTGGTCTTTCGCAGGATTGGTGTCGAATAAAATCCGAAGAGAAGCAATTCGCATTAGGTGAAAAAATAAAGCTTATGCTGGATGACTGTATCGAGCTTTCTGGTGAAATTATCTCGGTGAAAAAAACTCGGGTGGAACTGCAGCTTAATATCGACGATGAAACTAAATTAAAACTTTTTCCTTTCATTTTTTCTGAGGGCAGGCTAAAAATACTTAAGACCTCTTATCCTTTGCTCGCGTTAAAAAATCTTTTTAGATGAAGTAAAGTAACTACCCGACCGTCATTCGGAAACTTATCCGCAGGACGAGGATCGAGTAGTTATGCGCAAGTCCTAACTACAGCTATAATTAGCTGCGGGTATTTATACCTATTGCACTTCAAGATGCTGTATTTTTGGCATCTTGAAGTGCTTGCTAGGCGATGGGGGTTTCTTAAGGGGGAAAAGCGCCATTTTCCCCCTTAAGTGACTGTTGCAAGCTTTGCTTGCGACGGTCATATTTTAAAGAAATATACCCAGCGCCTTCAAAGGCGATGGGTATATTCTAAGGAGAGAACTTAATGAAAGTGGTAATCCTGGCAGGAGGTTTTGGCACTCGAGTGTCTGAAGAAACGCTACATCAACCAAAGCCCATGATTAGGGTGGGGGAATACCCCATAATTTGGCATATCATGAAGCTTTATTATCATTTTGGTTTCAATCAATTTGTAATTTGCCTAGGCTACAAAGGACCCATCATCAAGGAGTTCTTTCTCAATTATTTTCAAAATCACTGCAAACACACGCGAATCGACTTAAAAACCGACAAAATTACTTACAATGATTACCACGAAGAAAACTGGGTCATTGATTTAGTCGACACTGGGGAAAATACCATGACCGGTGGTCGATTATTGGCAGTCAAAGACTATCTCGATAATGAAACCTTTTGTTTAACCTATGGCGACGGCTTAAGTGATCTGGATATTCCAGCCACCATCACCTTTCACAAGCAAAACCAATCTATCGCCACTGTCACTTGCGTGCAACAACCCTATCGCTTTGGTCAAGTCGAAATAGAACATAATTACGCGACAACTTTCTCAGAGAAACCCAATATTGTGATAAATGCCGGATTCTATGTTTGTGAGCCTGGAGTATTTAAATATCTGAATAATGATCAATCAATTCTAGAGTCTGATTGCATGGCTAAAATTAGTGAAGAAGGAAAATTAAGCGGCTATTTACATAAAGGATTTTGGCATCCGCTTGATACTTTAAAAGATAAACAGCATCTAGAGAAATTATGGGAGAAAAATACAGCTCCCTGGAAATTATGGAACTTATAAATTATGAGCCCCTTGAGCCTTAACAAGTACTTCTTTCACAAAGGGAATCGTCAATCGGCGCTGTGCAATGTAAGCAGCTTGATCTAAGGTTTCTAACACCTGAAATAACGCTTTGGTATCCCGCGGCAAATGATTTAATAAATAATTACCTACTTCGAGGGGTAAATCTAAACCACGCAATTTAGCCCGATGTTGTAGGGCCGCTATCTTTGCCTCATCAGCTAATGGCTGAACCGGGATCAAGATACTAGCATTTATTCTTGAAGCCAAATCAGGCAAAGACCAAGCTATTTGCTGAGGAGGAGTATGACTCGCCAGTAAAAAAGGCGTGGCTTTAATTTTACAGCGGTTATAGCAATGAAATATTGCCTCTTCCCAATCACGATCTCCAGCTATCTGATCAACATCGTCAACGGCCACTAAAGCCAAGGTTTCCATTCCTTCTACGATTGCTAAAGAAAGATTTTGTTTCATCGGTAAATAAGCAGCTGCTTGTCCCTGTAGCTGTAGAGACTGACAACAGGCCTGTAGCAAATGAGTGAGACCTATCCCTGCGGCGCCATATACACAGACACAGGCGTCTTCGCGAATTGCGTCCCCTAACCAGGTTTGTAAGTATTGCACCACAGCAAGATTTTCCGCTGGATAATAACTGGTAAAACTCGCACAGTCAGGCCATTGCAATAGGATAGGTAACTGAATTGGCATTTTTTAGCTCACCATACCCTGGCGTAATTGACTCAAAACATTATTCATCGCTTGATTTGCTGTTGCACCATAAGTCTCCCACGTTTGATCCCCGCCGGGACCTATCCATAACCACTTCCCGTGCCAACTTGCATTCCCTAATTGGCTAATTTTCCCAATCAACACCGCCTCGGGGTTATAACGCTGTGAAGCAGCAGTAATCACGGTCTGATCAAAATCAGCAATTTGTCGGGCAGACACCCGCTGTAAATCTTGCAAATCCAGGGACGGCCAAAGCAATGGTATGCCTATTTTTTCTGCTTCTTTCTGTAACCCTAGCATTAAAGAATGCTCATCGTTCACCAGGGTTAGTTGACCCTGGGTGTCAGCTGAAACTAGCCATAACAAACTCTGCGCACGCTCCTTGGGTAACACCGGTTGATTCTCTTGCTGCAATAATTGATTGACCGCTCTGGGTGAAAAGCGTAATTGCAGAACTAACATGGGCTGACCATCACGATCAATGCCCGCATAATTGTAACTTTGCACCAGGTTTCCTGCCTTGCTTAGCGCCGTACGAATCGAGCTAATTTGCGTAACATTAGCATCACCGCTAACTTTCACTAGCACCTGGGCTAACGCCGGAGCCACGGCTTTTTGCCAATGCTCTTGAGCATACCCTGGCACCACCACTTCCCCTTGATACAGCGTGGGCAACGCCAGGGCAAAAATAGACGCAGGAAACAGCCAAGCTAATATCGAGCCGATTATTTTCGTTCTCATACAATCCCCTAGTAGCAATTTAAAAAATAGCTGCCTATTATATGCTGACTATGAGCCAGCCACAAAATCCTTCTTTAACTTATGCCCAAGCGGGGGTTGATATCGACACCGGCAATGAATTCGTCCAACGAATTAAACCGATTGCGGCAAAAACTCAGCGCCCAGAAGTACTAGCAGGCCTTGGAGGCTTTGGCGCTTTATTCGAGCTACCATTGCACCGTTACCAACAACCGATCCTGGTCTCCTCGACTGACGGGGTGGGCACTAAACTGAAGTTAGCTTTAGCCCTGCAAAAACACGATACGATTGGCATCGACCTGGTGGCTATGTGTGTGAATGATATTATCGTTCAAGGCGCAGAACCCTTATTTTTTCTGGACTATTATGCCACCGGGCATTTATCACTCGACATCGCAACGGAAGTGATGGGCGGCATTGGCCTCGGCTGCCAACAAGCAGGAGCTGCACTCATTGGCGGAGAAACCGCGGAAATGCCCGGCGTCTATCAGGGCTCGGATTACGACTTAGCTGGTTTTAGCGTGGGTATTGTCGAAAAAGCCCAACTAATTGATGGTCGTCGCGTCGCGCCAGGAGACGCGATTATTGGCATTGCCTCCTCGGGGGTTCATGCCAACGGCTTCTCGCTGGTGCGCAAGATTTTGGCGCAAAACCAGTGCGACTTGCAGCAAGCTTTTGGTGATACCAACTTGGGCGCAGCTTTATTGCAACCTACCCGGATTTACGTCAAACCCCTACTCAGCTTAATGCAAGAAGTTGCAGTGCATGGTCTGGCGCATATTACCGGCGGCGGCTTAATTGAAAATATTCCTCGGGTACTCCCGCCTTTTACTACCGCTCAGCTAGACTCGCGCGCTTGGAAAATCCCCCCTATTTTTCACTGGCTACAAGCCCAAGGCGCCATTGACAGCCAGGAAATGTTTCGCACCTTCAATTGCGGTATTGGGATGATTGCCTGTGTTCCTCAAGATAGTGCCCAACGCAGCCTTGATTTATTACAGCAGTTCGGAGAAACCGCCTGGATCATTGGCGAAATCACTCAATCGCCGCACTCTCAGCCACAAGTCATGCTAAATCATGCGGTATTCTAAGGCTCATCCTCTGCCCATTGCCGTGCTGATTTCGGGTTTCGGTGGGACCTTACAAGCTATTATCGATGCCATTAGCCAAGGGCTGCCCGCAGAAATTGCCGTGGTAGTGAGTAGTAATGAGAATGCTTACGGGCTAATCCGCGCCCAACAAGCTGGCATCCCTACCGAAACGATTACGGCAAAAAATTTTCCCCAGCGAGCAGACTATGATCAGGCTTTGAGTCAATGTCTCCTAGGTTACCACCCCCAGCTGATTTGCTTGGCTGGATTTATGCGTATTTTAACCCCAGAATTCATTGAAAAATTTCCGCAGCAAATTATTAATATTCATCCTTCACTGCTACCTAAATATCGAGGACTTAAAACTTATCAACAAGTTCTTGCCGCCGGTGATCGCTATCATGGGACCACCGTGCATGTAGTGACTGAGGAATTAGACAGCGGGCCCATTATCGCCCAAGCTCAAGTGGCCATTAGCCCAGAAGACAATGCTAATTCACTCAAAGCAAAAGTACAGCAGCTTGAACATAGCCTGTATCCCAAAGTGATTGCGTTATATGCTAAAGGGCGGCTACAATTTCTAGACGATTGCATTCTGTTAGATGGGGAAGCTTTGCCAAGTACTGGAATTCCCTACGGTCTTTATGAGGAACCCCTATGATCAAATCCGAGCTGATCCAACGCGTCGCTGCGAAACAAAACTGTCTTTCCTTAGAGGATATTGAGCACAGTATCAACCATATCTTTGATTATTTATGCCAATCCTTAGCCGGCGGCCAAAGAATTGAAATTCGCGGTTTTGGCAGCTTCAGCCTGCGTTACCGCTCTCCTCGTCAAGCCCGGAATCCAAAGACAGGCACGCAAGTAGCCACCTCAGCCAAGTTTTGGCCTTATTTCAAGATGGGCAAGGATTTAAAGGATAGGATTAATTCCCTTCCCCCAGGGTAGTCCCAGCAATAAAGTCTCCGGCCTTCAGGCCGAGGTGAGTCGCTTCCTTCCGCCCTAAAGGGCGGGCTTCTGACCTCTAAGGAAATTGCGATGAAAATTGCAGTTTCATACATTTAAAGCAAGCAAATTCTTATAAAAATAGGGAATTCAGGATCATGAAAAAAATTCAAAACATCTATGATAATGATGAATTTTTTAAGGCATATAAAGCCATTCGTGAGAATGATGAAGGATTTAACAACCTCATTGAACAACCAGCCATTTTTTCTTTATTGCCCAAGCTGGATGATAAAGCCATCTTGGAAATTGGCTGCGGATTTGGGGAATTTGCAAAATATGCAGCTACAGAAGGCGCTAAATCAGTCTTTGCTATCGATGCTTCTGCCAACATGCTGAAGGTGGCAAAAACAGAAAATCAACATCCCAATATAATATACCAGCAAATCCCTGTAGAAGATCTAGAGTGCCGTGAAAATTCTTTTGACCTCATTGTCTCTTCTCTGGTTTTTCATTATGTAGAAAATCTGGAATTAATGATAAAAGAAATTATTTCTTACTTAAAAACGAACGGATTTTTAATATTTTCAGTTGAACATCCAATTTGCACCGCCTACACCGGAGGCATTATCAAAACAGATCAACAAGGCAATCTCTTTCATCCAGTGTATAACTATCGTGATGAAAAATTATTTGAACAAAAATGGTTAGTAGAGGGGGTAAAAAAATACCATCGAAAAGTCTCAACCTATATAAATATCTTAATAGATAATGAGTTGATCATCGAACGTGTATTAGAGCCAATGCCTGATGATCAATTAATTGCAAAAAGAGCAGAGTTTATCATCCATAAAATCCGCCCTCCTTTGTTGCTGATCAAGGCACGAAAATAAACTTACCTTCCTTATAACTCGACTTTAGTCAATTATGCAGCTAACGCGAGTTGATAAATCAAATCATTAGCTTCATTAGCGGTAATTTCCAACAAGTCACCTCTGTTTTCAGACTTTGAAAAATACTTTTTCGTTAGAATTGATTTCCTGATTACCATAATAATATCAGCAAAAGTCAGTTCACCATTTTTTTCATACCAGGAGGCTTTTTCTTGAATCAAAATGGCTGTTGTTTCATTCATTTTAATCCCTATCAGCGCCGCTAACGAATACAGTCCCACCAATAACGGTGTTGATCTTTGGATGGCCTTATCTGACCATTGCCGTTGCGTCTCTACACCCAAATGAGCGCGAACTTCTTCAAAAGTGACCTCAATATTCCATCGCAGGACAAACCAATTAATAATTTGTTTCGGTAAATCATCCGTATTCGTACTAAAAAATGTTTCAGCCGCATTTTTTCCATCAGGCGTTTTGACTAGCACAATTCGCACGGGTAAGGTAGGCATACCCGCATGGTACCATAGGCACACAAACGTCAAGTATTCGATGGTTTTTTCTTTCCACCATACCAATTAACCTCCATGGTTTCCCACGATTGAGCAGTATCTTCCAACAATTTTTTGAGAAAAATTCGTTTGCCTTTAATTGGTCTCCTACCCCTGGTCTTTCCTGTCGATTCGGGAAACTTATACAACTGAGCATCTAATCGCAAACGCGATATCAATGTAACGTGCCGTTTAAGACAAGTTTGCGCCAATTTCATACAAGCATAAGCTCCATCCCCTATCAATATCCAAGGGCGCTTTGCCCAACAAGAAACTAATTTCACCATTTGTTGCGTCCAATCTATGGATGTTTTATGCCGTTTCTTTTCTTTTTCATTACATTTTTTTGATGGAGCAAGAACTGTCAAAAAAGGTAACGCCCATGGACGCTTACACCAAGGTAATGGCACAATCAACGTCATGCATTCCCACTTTAATCCGAAAGACGTAATGACTTTGGATTCACTTGAGAGCACGGCATCGCGGTATGCACCTTTGGCCTTTATTTTTTTGCCTCTTCTGCGTTCCAGCGTTTCATCGACAGCTATTAAAATTGGCCATGACTTTGGCAACACATTCACCAACATTCCAAATAAAATTTTGCTTAACACTAAGCCATCCCATTGCGCTCGACTTAGAACGCGGTGATATTTAGAAAAATTTTTCTCCCTGGATAAATTCATCACCCGCAAAATACTACTTATCCGCCTGGCTCTTCGGCACAATATCGCTCCGATGAACAGAGTTTGGATTTTTTCCCATGTTGGGCATGTGAATCCAGATGCAAATAATGCAATAAGAGATGTGGCTTTCAGTTTAGAAAGTAAAAAAATTAAATCAGGTATTGCATTATTAAGAAAGTCTGATGATAATACTCAAGCGCAGTCGGCAAGGTCATCACCCCTCGCCAACTGCTGGCCACAACAAAAATCTAACTTGGAGATTTTCATCATGGTTGCAACCATTTTAACGTATCATGCGTTCGCGCAAAACAGCTTTTTGTACTTTCCCACTCAACTTAAACCATTAGTTTGCCTTGCTCAGGCAAATTTAAGGGCTATTTCATTTAAATCCTCGCAGACCATGATGGGTTGTGGCTGTGAGATAGCTTTTGGGGATGGTTTAGGCAGTGGCGAATTGCGAAAGGCTGGGTAGTAGAATGGTAGGGGTGGTTATGGTGGAGCAGCGGGCTCCGCTGCTCTGCTCTAATCTTTTAGCCTCTACCATTCCTACCCGAAATGCATAGGTCTGATAATTTCCAATTTTTGTTGTGTTGCGCATTCACTTTCTTACAACAACACAGGAGCATTCTATGAATAAAACTGAAAAAACTACTCCGATCGCACGAGCTTTATTGGTCGAAGATAATTTAATGTGTGGAAAGGCACAAAAAGGATTGTTTGAGTCTGAGCATTGTCAGGTAGATCTAGCCACTACCGCGGGCGATGCCTTAGGTAAAATTGAAAAAGGCAATCTCTATGATTTCGCGGTGATCGACCTAGGTCTTCCAGATATGAGTGGCCTAGCATTAGCGCGAATTATTCGCAGGTTCCCTGATAAAATCAGCACGCTACCCATCATCATTTTAACCGCACATGGCACTGAAGCACATAAAAAAGAAGCTCGGGAGATCGGTTGTAATGGTTTTTTATTTAAGCCACTGCTCGGAGAAGTATGTGAGGAATTGGTTAAGCATCTTGTACTATCCTACGATAAAGATTATTTTATGGAAAACTAATATGAACCATCATGTACTCAAGATCCCTTTTAAACCAGCAGAAATTGCGCAGCTTGCTGATTTAAATTATTGCCATCACCCTGGAAAAATTTCCAGGGTTGATGCGCAAGAATTTCTAACTCATCTCAACACCGTAGTGGGCCTCAGTTTGACGACGATATTAGCTTAGCAAGATTTAATTACCGTGATCAGAAAATTAGTCCATCGCTACTTGCGTTATTATCCTTTTTATCACTATCCAAAAAAATCTAAATTACTAGCATCAACTGTAGTAGCTATCCGATGCACACAAATCGGTCAGCAATTCCGCTGAAACCCTATTCCCCCGACGGGTCCTGCCGCTGCGGCAGGACCCGCCGGGGAGCAAGGCTTCAGCGGAATTGCTGACCGATTTGTGTGCATCGGATAGGCTATACTGAGGTCTAGAAGCTGTCTCATATGATGGCGAAAATACACTGCATTTCAGCCGAAATAATAACCTTCCTCCAAGCGGCAGGGGGCAGTCTCCCTCTTTGCCAGTATTGACACAACTTGGCATCGTCTAAATTTGACGCAAGACCATAATATTTTGCTGGCTCATTCAAAACAAGCTTTTATCTCCAACTGAGACATTTTCCATGCAGATTTTGGCAGCATAGGAACAACTGGATTAATTAAAAGATCATATTGATATTTAGTTTCTTTATGTAGCGACTCAGGAGGAATTTTTTTTCGATTTGCAAGATATTTCTCATAGACATCAATTGCTCCCTTATCACATGAAATTATCTGATTTATCCAATCTGTAGGCATTAAAATAAAGTTAATATTTTTTGGAATTAAATCAGGATATATACTGCGCAAATAGGAGAACATTGCCTGAAGTTGATTGGTATTAATTTTTGCCAATTCTTTATCGTAAATCATGTAATCCATCATTTTTAATCCGGCAAGATGAATAACGTCGACATCTGTATATTCAAAGTTTAGATTTTTGTTTTTTTTATTAATAATGTCCAGCAATGTAAACAATAAAATATAAGGACTAGTGCTCATCATAATACCGCTGGCAAAATAATCATTATCTCCTCTAGTGCGGTTTTTAGTTTGATTTATAAAATCAAATGTAAGCTGCAATAAATCTGATTTTTTTATGATTACTTCATTATCATTTTTATCTTTAAAAAATAATAAATCATGCTGCGTCTTAAAATATTTATACTCTTTTCCTTTGCTATCAAAATATGTGTTAAATAATTCAGGAAATTCCTTACTTAATGCGCCAACTATTTTAATTGAATTATCTAGATTTTCCAATACAAAATCTGAATATAAAACAAATGATTTACTAATTTTAACTACGCTTTCATAATGAAGCTGTGCAACATTATGAATATTTTCTAAATTAATATTTAATGAACTTAATATTTCTGGTGGAATTTTATTTTTTGCAATGTGTGTAATTTGGATAAGACGATTTTTAAAACATGCTTGCCCAGAAAGATTAATTTGCTTATCCAATAGTTTTATATAACCCGGCTTATATAACGAAATACCCGCGGGAAGATATTCATGTAGTAAAACAAGTATTCGATTTAATCCAAGAAAAATAATGCTATGCGTCAAATTTCCCAAATGCGCGGTTCTCATGACACTTTTACCACTTTTTTGAAACTCTATCACATCATGAAAAGATAGTTTTTCACCATTTATTATTTTGAACATATTTTCTATCCACGAAAGGTGTGAAGGTGAATTTTCCAATTTAAAGTCATTTTTTTGGATTCATTACCCCATATTTTTCGCAAATCATCTATAATATTAACCACAGCAGAATGTCCATATTTTTCTTTATAAATATTGCTAGCGCTAATGCTTTCCAGATAACCTACATATCTATACATATCCCACTGCTGAATCATTTCAAATAATTTGTAGTTACGAATTTCAAATGGCATATCAATTTTAGCATATCCGCTTTCTATATAGGCCAAATTTTTCATGTAGACTGTCATTTCATCTTTAGGTAATGATTCTATAACCAGGGATAAATATTTTTTTGTAACATCAGCTATCTCATCAGGATAAGGACTGTGACACCAAATAGCCAAAGTACCACATGGTTTCATTACTTCTCTAACTTTATTATAAAACTTAAGCTGATCTAGCCAGTGAAATGCTTGCGCTACCGCTATGAGATCCACACTGTTTTTAGGTATATTGGCGTCATAAATATTTTCTACTTTATACTCAATATTATTTTTTAGAATTGCATGTGCAATTTGCGAACTAGAAATATCCGTTGCAATTATTTTATTAAACCTTGCCGACAACATATTAGCAACAATGCCTGTTCCAGTGCAGCAGTCCCAAGCTTTATCTTTAGTGACGCATAATTCTGTTATATATTCAATCAAGGTTTCTGGATATACAGGCCGATACATTGAATAATATTTACCGTTGAAAATTTCTTTCATTTTTTCTCAATTAATTTAATGTATTTCAAAACAACCAAAAAGTATTTCATGATGGCTCCCTAAATGACAAATGAATTTGCTTAAGACCAAATAATTTTTTGGGTAATTCAGCTTCGAAATTAAACTCAGGTGGCACACACGGTGGAAGCAAGTAGGATATAAATTCCTTAAGATTTTTTTGTGAATTGGATGCGACCACGTTATAAAAATTAGTGCTATTCCATATTATTACTGCATGCTTGAAGCTTTTACGAATTGCTTCTGACAATTCACTTAATGTAATCATCCCTTTGAACATTGTGCCTAATATTATCTTCTCTTTTTCATGAATCTGTGATTTTTTAAAATATTTGGCTTTAAAAACCTCATTTTTTATTTTTTCTCTTCGGTTATATTCATCGATATTTTCATTTAAAAGTTTTTCTTCAAACATTATAATTCCACCTTTTTTTAGAACTTTTGATACATGTTTTATTTGATTCCTCCTATCATTACCATACATTTGGAAGGTACACCTTTCATAAATAATGTCAAATCCATTTGCAAAACATGATAAATTTTTAGAACTAAATAAAAAATCTGGAGTAATATTGAAAAATGGCGTTAAACAAAAGAAGGAATTTTTATTATTCTTTTTTTTATTAAATTCAATTTCATTAGCTTTGGTTGCAGAACTACACAATGATTTTATAAATCCATGGGTAACTTCAGGAAGAATTCTAGAGACATCACCAGACCCCCCCCCCGGTTCAAAAACATAAAATCCTTTAGCTTTTTTTGACTTTTCGTGTGCAAGTGCATAGAGATAAATTCCTGACATTACCCTTATGGAATTTTCTAATAAATAAGGAATACTGGCATAGGCATGCTCACAAAATTTTCCCTCTTTATTTTTTTGGTTCTCATAAATAAAAAAAGCAATTTTATCATTAAACAGTAACGAAAGATTTGCCAAAACTGGTTTTATAGGTACTTGAATCCTACCCGAGGCTATTTCTTCGAAATGTTGGGCTAAACTTACTATTCGTGGCGATTTTTTTATATTTTCCAAAAATTGGCGATAAGATATTTTTTTCATAGACAATAGCCTCCTAACACTTTATTAAGTATAGTGGACTATCATCAATCTGCAATATTACTTAAATTTAGGCTTTCATTTATAAATTATTATTATTTTTTTGTTCTATGTAGAATCAAGTGGGTAGATTTTCCTTCTCCCCTTGTGGGAGAAGGATATATTACCCACTCAAAACTTCATAGAGCCTTAAACTTCAGCCTCGGTGCGATTAACTTGCATACGCGGCAAAGTGACGCCGGTTTGGCCCTGATATTTACCGCCCCGATCCTTATAAGAGGTGTGACATACTTCATCCGATTCAAAAAATAACATTTGTGCCACCCCTTCATTGGCATAAATTTTTGCCGGTAAATTGGTGGTATTGGAAAATTCCAAAGTCACTTGGCCCTCCCATTCTGGCTCAAGTGGGGTTACATTAACAATAATCCCACACCGCGCATAAGTGGATTTTCCAACGCAAATGGTGAGCACATTGCGGGGGATGCGAAAATATTCAATCGTGCGCGCTAACGCAAAGGAATTAGGCGGGATAATGCAAACATCGGCACGCACATCCATGAAACTTTTACCGTCAAAGGCTTTTGGATCCACGATAGCGGAATTGATGTTGGTGAAAATTTTAAATTCATTGGCACAACGCACATCATAGCCATAGCTTGAGGTACCATAGGAAACAATTTTTCCCTGACTATTATGCCGCACTTGTCCAGGCTCAAACGGCTCGATCATGCCATGCTGTTCCGCCATACGGCGAATCCAATGATCTGATTTAATAGTCATGCGTTATTCTCCACTCGAATCTGAGGAAATTTACTCGTATAGTCCTTAGGCTGCAGGGCAATCCGTACCGCCACTTGGCGGGCTATTTCTCGATAACACTGGGCAATGGCTGACTCGGGCTCTGCGATAACAATGGGCTGGCCTTGATCGGCATAGTGACGAATTGACTGGGATAATGGCAGCTTACCCAACACTTCGGTCTCACAAGCCTGGGCTAAATTTCGCGCGCCCTCAGCGCCAAAAATGTCTTCTTCATGGCCACAATGGCGACAAATATGTGTCGTCATGTTTTCCACAATACCCAACACTGGCACTTGCACCTTACGAAACATCTCCAGCCCCTTGCGCGCATCTAATAAAGCTACAGGCTGGGGGGTAGTCACAATGACCGCACCACATACTGGAACCTTTTGTGCCAGTGTCAATTGAATATCGCCGGTTCCTGGAGGTAAATCAATCACCAAGTAATCGAGATTATCCCAGGCCGTATCCCGCACTAATTGTTGCAAAGCGGAACTGACCATCGGTCCCCGCCAAATCATCGGGGTAGTACTATCAATCAAGTAACCAATCGACATCGACTGGATTCCATGACGCCACAAGGGGGGGATGCGAGTGTGGTTTTCAACCACTAATTTTTCTGTAACCCCTAACATGTGCGGTTGATTAGGGCCATGGATATCCGCGTCCAAAATTCCCACTCGCGCGCCCTCCAAATACAACGCGAGAGCTAAATTGACTGCCGTGGTGGACTTACCAACCCCGCCCTTCCCCGAAGCCACAGCAATAACGTTCTTAACACCTGGAATTCTGGGAACATTGGGTTGCGTCACGCGGGGTTCAATCCGCGATTCGAGCTGAATATCCAGTGATTCTAGGGGTACGATTTCTTGGAGTTGCTCTCGCAAGGGGGTAAGAATAGCTTGCTGCAAAGCCGCCACTGGATAGCTCAACCGAATGCGCACCACAATACGACCAGCCGCTTCAGTAATGGTTTGGACTGCCCCAACCTCACCCCAGGGTTTTTGTAAGTAAGGATCGATGTATTGGTTTATTAGATTAGCTATCAATGATGTAGAAGTCATAATGTGCCTACATATAACATAAATTGCTCAGTGAATATACTCACTTATGCCTTAATTTTCGCTTAAGGTAAGAGGAGTAAACTTAAGCTAAAGTTATGGAACCATTCATATAAAAATAAAGGGGTCCAACCATTGCCACGTCACCCATGCAGACGACGGAAATGCGGTGGTTAGGAATAGTGGGGTTAATTGCTAGGCGTGATCATTATGACTGAACAAACATCAAATCCATCCAAACTTTACCTGGTTGATATGGAGTTGCGGCTTAATCCAGAGGAGGAAAAGCAACAAGAAGCCAATGCCCAATCCGGGCCTACCACTGAACTCACTCAACGAAAAGATTATATTTCCACGGACTCTGTGGCAGGTAATGCTCTCAAAGGGATCGATGGTACCGATACAGTAGGCACCGGCGTTGTACGTTGGGCGGGCCAAATAAGTCTCAACTATGGCCACCACGATTCATTGCTGCTATCTGAAACCCGAAGCGATATCCCCCTTTCAGCCGGACTACTGGCTGCTTCTGGTTTGTTGGCCATGTTACCGGTTTATGCCAATAAACTAAAACAAGATCGACTGGCAGAATTTAATGCTTTTACCGTACTCAATAAGATTGGGACGGACCTTGTGAATAAAATCAAGCGAGAAAATGATGTTGATACAGAAACTGCACAAAAAGAATTTAATCAGCAATTGGAAATACAGCTAAAAAACAGCGAATTAAAAGCAAAATACGAAAAAATAAGCTGGGAGGTAAAGAATAATAAACTGTATTTAGCCTTCAAAGAAAAAGCAGAATCTCAAACTCCTAAGAAAGAAACTCTCTGGGGAAAAACTAAAAAGCTGCGCAATGTACTAGACGATATTTATCTGATGATGGTGATGTATTTCTGCACCTACTGGTTTCAGTATATATTTCGCGGCACCTTCGCCAGCTGGCCAGGGGTTTCTGGGACCGGCTTTGGTTATGGCATAGTAACAGGTTCTCTGACAGCGAACTTGTTTCTAGGGATTGGTATACCGCTGCTCGTGGGTTGCGTGCCCTTGATTGGTTGGCGCATTCGCAACTGGGCATTAAATCATCACCCAGAAAATTACCAAAACCTTTTGGGGGCAAAGTGGGCAGAGAAACATTTATTCTCCTTCACCTGGATTGGCTATAAAAATAAAGACGGCAAAGGTTTAAGTTTTTTTCAACATGCGGCTAATATTGCAGCCTTAATACCCAATTTCATTAAAGTTTTCCTTTGGGATTGTCCGCGACTCATCCTAGGCACTGCGTACATTACAGGCGCTGCGGCTTATTTGCGAGTTAAACATGGCAAGGGAAAAGCCGCATTAACCAATGAACCAACAAAAGCAAAGGAAATAGCGTATTTAATGTCACGAGCCACTGATAAAATCAAGGAGCAGGCGGCGGATAAGGCAACCAAGAAGAACAGTGTTACTCAAAATAATCAAGTTACTGCTGCCGTCACTACTGCTCCTTCTACTCAGTCTCTCAATGAAACTAAGTTAAACACACAGCAAAATGGTATTGATCCAACAACAACTAACAGCCCTCAATCCGAACAACTTGCGAACCAACCACAACATCCCTACCTTGCCCAACAACTTAAACCCCCCAGCAACACCCAGCAAACTTTTGCTTATGTAGCTACAGCGCTCACTAAAAGTATCGGCATGTGGACCGGTTTACAATTTTTTATCTTTACCATCAATGACCAAGTCCATTTGCTTAAGGATGGCGGAGCCGGACCAGCGCCGCTGACGGTGGATGTCATCGGTACCTTAGCGATTATTGTTGCCCTTGGCTATGGCGTGACGCAAGTTATTAATCAATACTATAAATTGCAAGAGGCGAAAGAGACCACTGCTAAATTAAATGCCTTAAACTATCCTGCCCATGCACAAGAACCTAAGCCAGAAGTGAATGACAATAAAAAATCTAATCAATTTAGTAATTCTTCTACACCAGAAGAGAGCGAAAGCCTTCTTGGTTCAATTAAAACCGAAACAAATACAAATTCAACCCAAGATCAAGCTCCAAGCTCAATAATTACAGACTCAAATCTATTCAGTCCCTCAGAATCAGACTCAACTACAGAATCAAGCTTAATAAAATCGAACTCAGAAACTAAAAAGTCTCGTCCAACGCACAAGTTTTATGCTGAAGAATATTTCGAGGCACAAAAGGATACAAACTTTGATTATGGCATTAAAGGATTTCTAATCTTATCCACGGCGGTTGGCAGCCTCTTAGCCTATCGTTTCGCTGTACTGCCAAAGTCGATGGAAACTTACATCCCAGCTTATACCTCCTGGGACGGCTCCAATGTACTGGATAGATTGAACTTCATTATTGGCTTTGCTGTTTTTGGCGCTGCCTGGGTAGCGATGAAGTATTTCCTTAAAAACCATGATGAACAATTAGATACTATTGATCAGTACGGCAGTGTGCTCTATCAATTACAGGATTATCAAAAGGACGTAGCAGGCCCATCCTCGTGACGCAGATTGCGTCACGACCTCTAACCATTTGTCCTGAGGAAGCGAAGCGCCTCGAAGGAAGGAGCGAAGTTTCTCGCCAGGACCAGGTCAGAACAATAGAGCGAGGATTACTAATAAGAACCATTTGTCGGTGAATTATAATTATTGCTGTCCGCAGTTGTATCAGGGTAATACCCATCTGGCTCAGGAGTTGCATCAGGGTAATACTCACCTGACTCAGGAGAATGATAGAAAAAAGTCTGCGAAGAATTTTCTTGGTATACAGTTACTTGCCCGGGATGAGACCGATGCAAAGGATTTGGTTGGTGTACAATTACTTGCCCGGGAAGAGATTGAAGCGACCACAAAACTCGTCCACGATTTATATAGGCAGGGACAGCGACAAGAAAAACAGGAGCAGCTGACCCTCTGGATATAAATTCCTGGGGCGGCTGCCTATACTGAAACTCTCCCTGTTTAATTTCCCCATTCTCGTTCTCATCCCCATCTCCGCACCCACCATCTTCTTGATCTCCATCTTCATTAGACAATACTAAACTTGGATAGCTTGTATTTCTTAGCATTGATTGAGCTTCTTCTTGATCTTGCTCTTGTGGCGGTGGTGCCAATGACGCTGACTCCGTGAGGTTAGAAGTATTCAGATAATTTGGCGTTGCAAGCTCATTGGTAGAGGAATTCGTTAATGGAGGCTGTACCTTCTGTTTCGCTTCAGATATTTGCCGTATGTTTTTAGGAGACTCAGGATCCTGAACAGTTTGATTAGTAGGAACTGTTAGATTGGTTAGAGGTGGTGCAAATGCACTTTGCTGCGTCGGTATGTTCTGATCAAAAACTTGAAGTTTTCTCAGTTGAGAATTTGTTTCTGATGGTCGTGCGTTTGGCAGAGCGCTGGGTGAAGTGCTCTTGCCCAAAAAACTGGGCGGTCTATTCCAATCCGATCCAGAAGGCAATTGCATTTGTCTAGTAGGTGTAGTAGTGCTTATGGCAGAGGGATTGGTACTTTCGGACTCTTCCCGATTCGAAGGACGCCGCAATTGGTTTTGGCTTGGTTGGCGATTGTATGGATAAGATTGAGAGTTCGAAGTGTACTGCTGTTGCCTGTTACCTGAATAAGATGGATACCTCAACCGCCGCTGATTGTGTTTGTTGCCATTTTCGCCTTGGTAGTGCTTGGAGTTTGGCCGAGCGCTGGGTGAATTGCTATTTCCAAAAAATCTGAGGGAACTATTCCTATTGTTACTTGAATAAGGTGGATGCCCCAAAGCCTTCTGTTTGTGCTCGTTGTCATTTTCTCCTTTGTTGCCATTTTCTCCATAGTGGCGCTGAGAGTTTGGTTTAGGGATGATTATTTTTGGAGGCTGAGGAGGGTGAACTATCCTGGACTGGTTGTTTTCCTTTTGCTCCCCAGGTAAATGAGGCATTCGTCCAGCAGAGCTTGTGGTGAAGGACCTAAAAGCAGAAGATTTTTTCTGACTCGTGTGCTTTTCTCCTGGTTTTGTCTGCTTATTTTTCTGCTCTGATTGAATTGAAACGCTTTCACTCTGAGGTCGACCAAGATCGTCAGTGATTGGTTCGAGCTTCGTAGTAGATTGCTGAGTCTTAGTTTTTTTGGAGGACTGAGTCTTTTTTGGTGTATATATCAAATTGTCGGTCCAGGTATTTTTTGTTATTTCTTGCTTTTTTAATTTACTTTCTGCCAAACCTAGATAGAACTTACAACTATCTATGTTCAATTTTATGAGCGGTAACCATTCATCTACTTTATTACCTAAGCCTGAGCGTGCCTTCTGACAAGCTTTTTCAACTTCAATATATTGCTGTAAACTTTTTTCAAAATCCTTAGCTACAAAACTAGCTCCCGCTTGCCACATTCTAATCACGAGAGGAATTATTAGATATTCATTTTTCCCAGATCGTTTTTGAGATTTTTCAGTCAACTCGATTGCAAGGGTTAAATTACTTTGGAATACTTCTTTTTCCACTGTGAACATATCCAAGAAACAACATTGTAACAATTGTTCCATTGATTTTTCTTCGGGAACTTTAGACGAGAGAAAATAACTAATTTCCCCTTTGATAATCTGATCATTTGTTTGTTTAAATTTTTCTTTTTCATCGTTTTTTAAGGTTGCCGGGTAGTTAAATGCATGATCCGAAGCAAAAACAGCCATGCTCGGGTATTGTTGTGATGGATTTGTTATTATAAATCCTTGAAAGCAAAAAAACGTGCAAGGTTCAGTTCCTAATTTTGTACATGTTTCATGATAAAGAGGTAACATTTTATGATAAGCATCAGCAAAAATATTTCCATAGTCTTTCTCAGAAAGCAAATGGTAACGCCATAAATCATATAAAGCTCCTTTCAATACAAATAGATCAAGGTGTTTTAAATATTTTTTAAAAGTCTCTTGCAGAGAAGATAAAACCTCTACAATATCCTTTTTCGAAGATTTTATGTCGATTAGATACCTCAATATGCCGGTATGCAACCCAAAAAATACATCACAATTTTCATCCTCTACTAATTTGGCTTGCTTTTTTACAAGATCAAATCTTGATTTATAATTCGTAGAAGATTTCTCTTCCTCTCCTTTATAGGTTTTTAATACCCCCAACAAAGCAAACATCTCACTTTGACATTGAGATTTGGCATTTTTGAGATTTGCAATGTCCTGCTTTTTGGGATGAGATCGCGCTGATTTTTTTTGTTCTGCTTGTTCTGCCATGTTTACCTGTCTTTCGTCGGCAGTTTCTTGAGATAAACTCAGAGGAGATTCGGGTCTTTGAGCATATTTCCTAACTTTCTTTTTTCGGCAATTATTAGACTTTTCCAGATTGCGTGGAGATATCAAACCTTGAGTCCACTCATCTATTCCTACCTGCGCTTTTTGCAATTTTTGTTCTGACAATCGGACTTCTCGATCTAGGTAGAATTGACAACTATCTAAATTTAAATTTATTACTGCTGAGCAATCCTTTAATACAGCCAATATATCTTTATCCAACTTCCGTAATTTTGCAGCTTTAATAGCCTGTTTGGCTGCAGCATATTGCTTCTTGCTCAATTCAAAATTTTTATTTACAAAACTGGCTCCAGCCTGCCAAACTCTAATCAAAATTGGAACAAGGACATATTGTGGTTTTTCCGCAATAGAAATTTTTTTCTGCAATTCCTCAGCAGAGTTAATTGCCAAAGTAAGATGAGCTTGTAATTCTTGATTTCCTTTTTTCAAATACATCTCAAAAAAGCAATCTTGAACTAATTTTTCTATGGCTTCTTCATTTTCATTTTTATCATTAGAAGATAGAAAATAGCTACTATCCCCGGAACTAACGTGATCTTTCAATGCTTTAAGATGATTCTCTCCAATTCTGGTAAATTTCCGTGGATAGAAAATTATAGTTTGATGAAAAAAACTAATCACACTGAAATTTTCTTCCATACTAGGTATCACATATTGAAGAGGCTTGCCATCCATTTCATAAAATGTGCAAGGCTCCACATTTTTTTCTGCAAATCGACTATGGTATTGCGACAACATATCCTTATAAGTTTCCGCAAAAAATTTTTGATATTTCTTCTCAGAAAAGCACGGGAAGGATAATAAATCCCACAAATATCCTTTTAATATAAATAAATTATCAGCTTTCCGCACGCAGTTAGCAAAAGTTTTTCGCATCGATTCGAAGTGCTTTTCGATAGTTTTTTGTGCTGCATTTTTATTCAATAAATGCGGAAAAATCTCACAATGGAGTTTAAAAAATAAATTGCAATCTTCAGAATTTATTAAAAGAGTAGCTTCATTCTTTATAGAATTCAATCTTTCCAGGTAATTAGATACTTTCTTTTCCTCTTTTCCAACGGGGTTTTCTATAAGCTCTTTTTGCAAATCCAGCATTTGCTTTTTAAGAAGCTGCAGGCCATTCTTAGGTTCCGCAACCCCCTGTTTTTTTATTTTGACTTTATCTTTTTGTTGCATTTGTTTTACCTCATTTTCCAGGTTTGCTGGAGACGAATTTGATTCTTGCATTTTCGTTACCTCATTTCTTTTTATTTTATTGAACATTTCGACCGTGCCGGATTATAAGCAACTAATTCAGAAAATGCCAAGCCTAGCGTGGAAAAAACGCTATTATGTCCTATCCTATATTAGCCACTTTAAATACACCCAAGGAGACACCCATGAAGGAAAACATTTTTTTGATGTTTTTTGCGATAATTTTATCTTTTTTTGCTTTTTTAGCCGTGGCTGCCACCCATGGTCATGTCGACCCTACCATGAATCAAAAAGCTGGCAAAATTTTAGAGACCATGATTGTCATCAATCAAAATGAAATTAACCTAGGGAGGGAAGCTGCACAAAAATCTGCGAATCCTCAAGTTAAGAATTTTGCCGAGACTATGATCAGAGACCACAGCAAAAACTTACAAGCAATAGAAGCATTTAGCAAAAAAACCCACATTACCCCAATTTCTTCAGAAAAAATTGAGGTCCTAAAAAAACTTGGTAACGCGGAAATGAAAGATTTGGCTAGCAAACGAGGCAATAATTTTGATAACGCCTATATTACCGCAATGGTTAAAGGCCACAGTAAAGTGTTAAAAATTATTGACGAAAAACTTTTACCCAATGCTTCTAACCCAGAGCTAATTAAATATTTAAGTGCTACTAAAAACGCTGTCACTCAGCATTTAAAAATGGCAAAAGAAGTACAAAAAAGTTTAAAGAGCTAGTCTAACGTCTTTTCATCCCTTCTCCCCTAGGGGAGAAGGGAATTTCACCCGCTTTACAAATCAACGCAAACCAGATATTGTAAACGCCCATTTTTAGAGATCAATACCATGCTTTCCCTCAGTTCTTTAGGCCTGGCGCATGGCCCCAGGACCTTATTTAAAGACGTCGACCTCGTTCTTTTACCAAACAAACGCTATGGAGTGGTGGGAGCTAATGGCGCGGGCAAATCTTCGCTGTTGCGCTTATTAGCAGCAGAAGAAAGTCCTTCGACCGGCAGCATTGAAAAGCCCAATAATGTTAGCATTGGCATTTTAAAACAAGATCATTTTCGCTATGAGAACGATCGTGTGGTGGATGCCGTGATCAAAGGTAATGCTCAACTGTGGTCTGCCCTACAAGAAAAAGAAATGTTGTTACAAAAAACAAATTTGAGCGAAACCGAGGGCTATCGATTAGGGAGCTTAGAAGAAATTATTTTGCACCACGAAGGCTATGATGCTCCGGCACGCGCAGAAGAGTTGTTAACCGGCTTGGGAATTTTGCCCAAATACCACTATGGTCCCCTCAGTGCTTTATCGGGTGGCTATAAATTACGCACCTTACTGGCCCAAGTGCTATTCCAACAACCTGATATTATGTTGCTGGATGAACCGACTAATCACCTTGATATCATTACCATCGCCTGGTTAGAAACCTTTCTGAAAACTCAATTTAAAGGATTATTGGTTTTTATATCCCACGACCGTGAATTCTTAAATAATTTGGCGACGATGATTCTAGATATCGATTTTGGCGCCATTACTGCCTATGTTGGAAATTATGAGCAATTTGAGCTAGCTAAAGAGCAAACTCAAAGACAAAAGCAAAGTGAATACGATCACAAAACCATGCAAATTGCTACAATGCAAAAATTTGTCGATCGCTTTAAAGCTAGCGCTACTCGCTCTCGGCAGGCAATGTCACGACAAAAAATGCTCGAACGCATTGAGCTTCCTGAAATTAAAGATTCCTCAATGGTCAAACCTTATTTTAATTTCATGCCTGATAAACCTTCAGGAAAATCCGTACTTACGGCAAAAAATATCTCCAAACAATTTGACCAACAGCCTTTACTACACAACATTTCATTTAGTTTAACTCGGGCAGATAAATGTGCCATCATTGGGCCAAATGGTATCGGCAAGTCGACTTTGTTAAAAATTCTGCTGGGCCAACTAACCGCAGATCAAGGACAATATCAATGGGGAGAAACCATTAAAATTGGCTATTTTGCCCAAGATTTCCGCGAACAATTACCCCCAGCAGAAACCGTTTTAGCATGGTTAGAAGCTAAATTACCTATTCCTGCACAAAAAATCCGCAATGTATTAGGTCAGGTATTATTTCGTGGTCAAGATGTCGAAAAAAAAATTGGCTTACTTAGCGGTGGCGAATCAGCACGACTCGTGCTCGCCAAATTAATTTTAGAACAGCACAATACTTTAGTTTTAGACGAGCCCACCAACCATTTGGACTTAGAATCCATTGATGCATTAACCGAAGCTCTCCAGCGTTTTCCAGGCGCCATTTTAATTGTGAGCCACAATCGCTATTTCATTGATAAAATGGCCACACGCATTTTAGCTTTATCAGAACAAGGCGCCCAAAATTATCTTGGGAACTACCATGAATATTTGGCACAATATGGCCAAGATTATTTGAAACGAACTTAACTTATGCTGCTAATTTTTACCACTGTGGCGCTGTTCATCTTATCGGGAGCCGAACTAGATTTATTTATCCCGAGTTTTCCTCAGCTACAAGAAATTTTTCACCTGACACCTTTCTTAGTTCAGTTAACGATCAGCATCAATTTCATTGCCTATTGTATCTGTTGCTTATTCACGGGTCCCCTGGGTGATAAATATAATCGACGTCACGTGATTATTTACAGCCTGTGGATATTTCTCATTGGCAGTATTTTTTGCGCAGGCGCACTTAACTTTCCCCTGCTGATACTAGGTCGTTTTTTTCAAGGAGTCGGCATGGCTGGCCCCATGGTTTTAGCCTATGCGGTGATTGCAGAGACTTATCCATTGCACAAGCAAGTTACCCTGTTGGCAGTATTAAATGGCTTCTCGACCATGGCTATGGCTTTCGCACCCATGGTGGGTAGTTATATAACGCTCTATTTTGGTTGGCGCGGCAATTTCGTGCTTTTATTGATTCTCGCTGTGATCTGCTTAGTAACCTGCTATTTAAGCATTCCTCACTCTAAAGGCGATGCAAGTTTATCTTTGTCACCACGAACTTATTTACCTTTATTCAAATATCCTCAGCTGCTGGCATTTGGAGCTTGTATTTGCTGCTTGGTCATTCCTTTTTGGGTATTTATTGGCATGTCGCCAATCTTTTATATGGAATCCTTGGGCGTTCCACTTGAGCATTTTGGCTATTATCAAGGCGCTATTGCCGGAGTGTTTGGCATCACCAGTTTGTTAGCCCCGCTACTTTTAAAAGTTATAGGACACAGGCGTTGCCTAGTTACCGGCATTATTTTATGTATTCTGGGCAATTTTTTTATTTTACTGCTGACAATTTTAAACGTCCGAGACCCGTTACTGATAACGGGAAGTATAGTAATTTTAGTAGCGGGAGTGTTATTTCCGTTTACTATGCTTTATCCACAAACTTTGCAGCTATTGCCTGCTGCTAAAGGAAGAATTATTGCGCTCATCGCCGGGAGTCGCTTAATTGTTTCAGCCTTGTGCCTGCAATGGGTGAGCTATTTTTACAACGGAGAATTTTTCTTCATCGGCATTGTGATGTTTGTGTTTTTGACCCTGGCGTTATTAGTTCTTGGAATGATACTCCGTAAGAATTGGCTAAATTTGTCTACCTAAATCCTCGGCCTTATTCCTTCTCCCCCTGTGGGAGAAGGTGCCGCAGGCGGATGAGGGGTGGGCCAAATCTAGCACCCCCTCTCCCCACCAACAAAAACGGTTGGGGGAGAGGGGATTTATTGTAATGCTTGTTCTAATTCTGGCAATACGGTGAAGAAATCGGCGACCAATCCGTAATCTGCTACCTGAAAGATTGGGGCGTCAGGATCTTTATTGATAGCAACAATAATTTTGCTGTCTTTCATACCTGCCAGATGTTGAATGGCCCCAGAAATACCAATGGCGATGTAGAGCTCAGGGGCGACAATTTTTCCAGTTTGCCCAACTTGCCAATCATTGGGGGCAAAACCAGCATCTACTGCGGCTCTTGAGGCACCTACAGCCGCGTTGAGCAGTTCTGCTAACTTCAGCAATTTTTGAAAACTTTCGGCATTTTGCAGTCCCCGGCCTCCTGCTACAACCACTCGAGCAGCAGTTAATTCAGGACGTTCGGAACGATTTTCTGCAGCACTCAGCCATGTGCTGCTGCGATTGTCCACAACAATTTCAAATAATTCGATAGGCGCAGTTTTGTCAGCCTTTTTAGCCGGTGCGAATGCAGTGGTGCGAATGGTCAGTAGCTTTATCTTATCCTGAGATTGTACTGTCGTAAGAGCATTGCCAGCATAAATGGGACGAACAAAGCTATCTTTGGCAATAACCTGTAACACATCAGAAATTTGCGCCACATCCAACAACGCAGCAACTCGTGGCAAAATATTTTTACCAAAAGCCGTCGCTGGGGCCAGGAGATGGGAATAGGACGTAGCGAGGGAATGGATAACAGCAGCCACTGACTCGGCAAGAAAATGCTGATAATTTGGATGATTCACCAAGATGACTTTGCTAATACCTTGCAGGGATGCCACCTGCTCCGCCACCGCTTGATTGTCATAACCAATCACCAGAGCGGAAACTTCTGCTGCCAATTGGTTTGCGGCAGTGACTACTGGTAGCGTAACTGCTTTTAACTGTTGGTTATCGTGTTCTACGATGACTAAGGCTGACATGGTTACAGGGCTCCTTCCTGTTTTAACTTTTCGATGAGTTCTGCGACGGATGCCACACGCACACCCGACTTTCGCGCGGGGGGTGGTTCAGTTTTGAGGGTGATGAGATGAGGGGTTAAATCGACGCCTAGGTCTGTCGCCGGAAGCACTTGCAGGGGCTTATTTTTGGCCTGCATAATTTTGGGTAAAGATATATAACGAGGCTGATTCAAGCGTAAATCGGTAGTGACTACCCCAGGTAAACAAATCGCAATGGTCTCTAACCCCCCATCAATTTCGCGTGTCACTATAGCCTTACCCGCTTCAATGATTAATTTAGAAGCAAAAGTAGCTTGGGGCCAATGTAATAAGGCGGCAAGCATTTGACCAGTTTGATTGCAATCATCGTCGATGGCTTGTTTACCCATTAAAATTAAGTTTGGATTTTCTTGGGCAACTAATTTTTGTAATAATTTAGCGACATGCAGGGGTTCTAGTGCTGACGCTGTTTCTATTAAAATAGCCCGCGTAGCTCCCATCGCTAATGCAGTGCGCAGAGTTTCCTGGGATTCCTTAGTACCAAGCGTAACCGCCACAACTTCTTGCGCAATCCCTGCTTCTTGTTGCCGCACCGCTTCTTCTAACGCAATTTCATCGAAGGGATTCATGGACATTTTGACATTCGAAGTCTCAACCCCTGAGCCATCGCTTTTAATGCGGATTCTGATGCTGTAATCAATAACACGCTTGATGGGTACTAATATTTTCATTTCTGTCCCTCGAGCTCAGATCCCTTCTCCAACTGCCACTGCCGATCCAAGTTAAGTTGCTGCTCAGCCATTTGTATTTGTGCGTGGATGGAAGCTAAACTCGGCCCACCTGCACTCGCATGAGCTTCAACAATCTTTTCTAGATCCAGGACAGTATACACTTCCTCGCCAATTTGCGGAGCGAAACTTTGCATTTCAGCTAAAGACAATTCTTCTAAGCGGCAAGCTTTACTCGCACAATAAGCAACCATCTGACCGACGAGGTGATGAGCAGCACGAAAAGACAAGCCTGATTGTGCCAGATAATCTGCCAAATCAGTCGCATTCAGAAACCCAGCTTCTGTCGCCAAACGCATAACATCTGCATTGATAGTCAACGTATCCAGGAGCGGGCTGTAAACGCGCAGACAACCCCGTAACGTGGCAACCGTATCAAACAAAGGTTCTTTATCTTCTTGCAAGTCTTTATTATAAGCTAAGGGTAAGCCCTTCAAGACCGTCAATAGAGTTATGAGCGCCCCATAAACTCGCCCAGTTTTTCCTCGCACCAGTTCAGCCACATCGGGATTTTTTTTCTGCGGCATGATGCTGCTACCCGTTGAATACGCATCGGCAAAACTAATGAAATTAAATTCTTGGCTAGACCATAAAATCAACTCTTCACTGAGACGGGATAAATGTAACATGATCAGTGAGGCACTCGACAAAAATTCAACCACAAAATCACGATCGCTGACCGCATCTAAACTATTGCTGTACACCGCATCAAAACCTAAATAATTCGCGACAAAACTGGGCTCAGTCGGCCAACGCGTGCCAGCAAGCGCTGCGGCCCCCAGGGGTGAGCAATTCACCCGCGGCCATAATTGCTGGAGACGCTCAGCATCGCGACTAAACATCGCGGCATAGGCTAAAAAATGCAAGGAAAGACGAATAGGTTGGGCACGCTGTAAATGAGTATAACCGGGTAAAATCACTGCTGAATAACGTTCCGCCTGCTTAATTAATGTTTGTCTAAAGTTAAGTAACAACGCAAAAATATCCAGCAATTGCCGACGTAAATATAAATGAATATCTAAGGCAACCTGATCATTCCGGCTACGCGCGGTGTGCAATTTACCGGCAATTTCTGGCCCAATCATTTCGCTCAAGGCACGCTCAATATTCATATGAATATCTTCATCTGCTGCCGAAAAATCGAATTCATTGTCAGCGATCTTTTGCGCTATTTGCTTTAACCCATCGGTTAAAATCCTATGTTCTTGCTCAGAAAGAATGCCACACTGATTTAACATGGCGGCATGAGCAAGACTACCTGAAATATCTTCAAACGCCAGCTCAGCATCAAAATGAATCGAAGCCAAAAATTCCTCAACTTGCGCATTAGTGGATTGAGCAAATCGCCCACCCCAAAGTTTTTTATTCATAATTTTCTCCACCCGCCTGCGGCTCATGCCGCGCGAGCAACCCGTTTTTCCTTCCGGTTGTTGGGATAATTGAGAATTATCCAAAGCATTTTGATCGCTGATTTCACCGTTACGTATATTACGTTTCAGCTTAAACCCTGTCTACCGTGTTTTTCGGCCATATTCAACCTGCTAAGAATTGGGGTGTAATTAAAACTGCGGTCAGAAGATCCCAGAAGCGTGCACGAATAATGCCGGCATCACTTGAGCAGGGCGATGAGGCGCCGTAGGTAAATCGGCCGAGGAGGTGCCACGGAGGCGAGCCCCCAACCATGCGCAGCACGGGGATGAGCAACAAATTCCTTTTCACGCGGCAGCAGGCTTGTATGGCTATGAACTTGATGTTTGACCTTGGTTCATAGAATCGGTGATTTGTTGCTCATCCCCTGCGAGCATGGTGGGGTGCCGCAGTAGGCGGATCCCCACAGGCCGAGTTACCTACGGCCTCATCGCCCTGCTCAAGTGATGCCGGCATTATTCGTGCACGCTTCTGGGATCTTCTGACCGCAGTTTTAATTACACCCAAATTTGACAGCAATTAACACTTCTTTAAGCTTGGCATGATATAGTGTGCAATTATCTGAAACTACTTATAATTTTGGAGGTAAAATGCCACGTCAACCTAGAGTAACATATCGATCTCTAGACCAAATAGCTGACCTTAATAGAGACACTCCAACTGGGGAATCTGTTAATGCGCGCGACTTGGTTAAAGCTATAGCCAACGGTCCCACATGGAAGTCTCCTACTTTTGGTTCGCTTTTAGCTGGTATGAGCGCGGCAACTCTAGAGAATTATTTGAGAGCTGGTGATCCATTACTGTCTTATACACAAACCTACATCGACAATACTGATCCTGCTAATCCTATTACACACTCTCAGGTAACGAATCTTGATCCAGTAGCCGTTGGCGTGCTTGCTTTTGCAGCACTACTTGTGTTGCTTTGGGCTCTACATCTTCATAAGAAAGCGCAAAATGCTGAACAAACCTTGAAGGATACTTTTGGCATGAATGGCCAGAACATTAATGATCTTGTTGGCCTACAGAAAGAACACGATGACAAAGAAAGTTGTTGCCCTTCTTTTATAGGTTGTTAGTAACTATTCACCACAATTTTTCCTCTCCCCTTGTGGGAGAGGCCGCCGCAGGGCCTGTTCACAGCGAATTGTAATATCCTCACTTTAAAAGACTTTAAACAGGCTCTTAGTCATCTCATAGGCCAACTGGGTTGGCAGTCCCCATAGTTTTATAAAGCCCAAAGCGGCATGATGATCGAACTGATCTTGCGCGGTGTAAGTCGCCAAATCCTGCGAATACAGCGAATACGGCGAACGACGGCCCACCACGCGAGCATGTCCTTTATGCAATTTAATGCGCACCGTGCCTGTCACTGAACGCTGGGTTTCCTGAATAAAGGCTTGCAGGGCAGTGCGTAGCGGCGAGAACCATAAACCTTCATAAATCACATTCGCAAAACGTTGCTCAATGAGCGGCTTAAAATGAGCGACTTCACGCGTCAAAGTTAAAGCCTCTAAAGCACGATGGGCGGCAATTAAGGTCATAGCTGCTGGCGCCTCGTACACTTCACGAGATTTAATGCCTACTAATCGATTTTCAATATGATCAATCCGCCCTACTCCATGCCTACCTGCCAGACGGTTGAGTTCATGGATCAATGGCGCCAAGGCCATGGATTGGCCATTGAGTGCAACTGGCACCCCCTGGGTAAACTCAAGCGTCACTTCTTCAGCAGCATCGGGCGCATTGGCGAGAGAAGCGGTTAGGGCATAAGCTTCTTCGGGAGGTTCAGCCCAGGAATCCTCCAATACCCCGCACTCACAACTCCGCCCCCAAAGATTTTGGTCGATACTAAACGGATTTTTTAAATCCACCGGCAAAGGAATACCGTGGGCTGTGGCATAAGCAATCGCTTCTTCACGTGAAGTGGGATTTTCTCGCTGGGGTGCAATGATTTGTAAATGTGGCGCTAAAGTATGAATACTGACATCAAAACGGACTTGGTCATTGCCTTTACCAGTACAGCCATGCGCGACAGCAACAGCCTGTTCTTGCTCAGCAATTTCCACCAATTTTTGTGCAATCAACGGGCGCGATAGGGCTGAAACCAAAGGATAAACACCCTCGTATAGGGCATTGGCTTGTAAGGCAGGCAATAAAAAATCACGCGCAAATTCCTCTTGAACCTCTACTACATAGGATTGAATCGCCCCAACTTGTAAGGCTTTTTGTTGAATGGGTTGCAGTTCTTTTCCCTCTCCCACATCCATTGCTACAGCAACCACATCATAATGATATTGTTCTTGTAACCAGCGAATGGCGCATGAGGTATCCAATCCACCTGAGTAAGCTAAGATAACTTTTTTCATTCTATTTCTCCAAGTTTAACAGTTTTAGCAGTAACGCTTTTTGTACATGTAAGCGATTTTCACTTTGTTGAAAAATAACGGAACAAGGCGAATCAGGCAAGCTATGACTGACTTCCTTACCCCGCACCATGGGCAAACAATGCATAAAAACGGCTTTTGCATCGGCTAGTTGCATCAGGTCTTCGTTCACCTGAAAAGCCGCAAAATGCGCTTCATCCACTTGATTTTCAAAGCCCATACTAATCCAAACATCAGTGTACACTGCATTAGCCCCAACAACTGCTTCCTGTGGCGTTTGGAAACCCTGAATCTTTCCTGGCGCGCGATCTTTTGCACGTGCCAAAATTGCTGGATCAGGTTGACGATTTTCCGGACAGGCATAATGTACTGTGATACCGACAGCAGGCGCTAGTAGTAATAAACTATGTAACACATTATTACCATCACCCACATAGCTAAGCCTAAGACCTGATAGAGTATTAAATGCTTCTTTTAAGGTTAATAAATCAGCCAAAATTTGGCAGGGATGGTGCAGATTGGAAAGCCCATTGATGATCGGGATGGAAGAAACTTGGCTCATGCGTTGTAAGCTAGCATCTTCATGCGTACGTACCATAATGGCATGACAATATCCGGCTAACACTCGAGCTTGGTCTTCTGGTTCTTCGGGCTTCCGGGTGTCGATTAGGCTTTCGATCACATCCCCCCCGAGTTCACGCATAGCAACGGTGAAACTAAAACGGGTACGCAAGGAGGGCTTATCAAACAATAGCGCTAACTGCTGAAATTTTAAGTACGGCTGGAATTCCCCTTTCACCCGTATGGCTTTTAACTCGGCCGCCTGCTGCAAAAGAGCAGTAATTTCCGCAGGGCTAAATTCTTCACCTGTTAAACAATGTCGTATAGTCATAATTTTTTCCTCAGTTTGTGCCTCCCATCAGTTTGCCTTCGGGGGGCCTGCCGCGCGCGATCCCAAGGAAAGCAGCTTTGGCGTAGCAATTCCCGCCGAAAACCCTGCTCCCCAACGGGCCCTGCCGCTGCGGCCACCCCACCGTGCTCGTTCCTGCGCGCGCTGGGGTCCCCGCCTCCGCGTCACCCGTTGATCACACTAGGGAAGAGCGGGAATTGCTACGCCAAAGCTGCTTTCCTTGGAATCATATGCGCGGCATAGTTGCCCTTGCGCCATACCCACTGGCTTGTTACCTCTCAGCCACCTTCAACCATTAGGAATTACTTCTTGCATTTATGGTTAAGCTATGTTTGAATATTTATGCAATTTTTTGAATTATTATTCACGCCACATTAAAAAGCAAGAAAATTATTGCGACCGCGAATAGAACCGAACCCAGAACGAGGAGGTGAAATGGATGGCGGAGAGGTACTGCCGAAGGGGGACCGCGTGAAGAATCCGCATGCTCGTAACTTCAAAGCCAGGTATTCTCGCTCCTCCGTAATGTGACTGACGGGTGACGCGGAGGCGGGGACCCCAGCGCGCGCAGGAACGAGCACGGTGGGGTGGCCGCAGCGGCAGGACCCGTCAGAGAACAGGGTTTCAGCGGGAATTCCTGGCTTTGAAGTTACGAGCATGCGGATTCTTCACGCGGTCCCCCTTCGGCAGGGTCGGCCAGAATCAGGGTCTGCCAGAATTAAAGCCGAGGAAGCGGAGAGAAATTATGATTAATATCGGCATTGTGGGTGCTACTGGATATACGGGAATTGAGTTATTGCGCATTCTCCAGTTGCATCCGCAGGTAAAAATAACCTATGCAGGCACTGAAAGCTATGTCGGGCAGCCGCTCGCCAACGTGTATCCGCATTTAAAAAATCACAGCGATTTATACGGTGAGAAAATTGATGCCGCACAAATAGCCTCGCGTTGTGAACTCGCTTTTTTATGCCTACCCCATGGACATGCTGCAAAAATTACCGAAGAATTACTCGCTGCAGGGGTTCGAGTTATTGATCTAGGCGCCGATTTCCGGCTCAAAAATCCTGACGATTACACCAAGTGGTATCACAACACGCCCGCGCCTTCTGCGCTGCTCGAACAAGCGGTGTATGGACTTCCTGAAGCCGGCAATACTGAGGCAATCGCGTCAGCCCGATTAATTGCCAATCCAGGCTGCTATGCCACTGCCTGTATTCTCAGCGCCCTACCCTTATTAAAACTCGGCATGATTGACCTACACGAAATTATTTTTGATGCCAAATCTGGCGTATCGGGAGCAGGACGATCTTTGGCTTTAACTAGCCATTTTTGCGAAGCAACCGAAAATATTAAGCCCTATCAGGTGGCTGGACTGCACCGCCATACTCCCGAAATTGAACAAATGCTAAGTCATATTGCTCAGGAAAACATTTGCATTCAGTTTACCCCTCACCTCGTGCCAATGATTCGAGGCTTATTAGTCACTGCCTATTTTAAATTAACTACTCAGGTCAGCCCTGAAGAGATCCGTCAGCACTATCAAAATTACTATAAAAACAAGCCTTTTATTCGCCTCTATGCTGCTGATGAAATGCCGCAAACTAAAAATACTTTGGGCACTAATTATTGCGACCTCAACGTCTTTGTCGATCCCAGAACCCAACGCGTGATTGTCATCAGTGCTATTGATAATTTAGTCAAGGGTGCCGCTGGACAAGCCGTGCAAAACTTCAATTTATTATCTGGCCTTCCCGAAACGACGGGATTAACCTCTCTCATCAGCCTTTACCCCTAGGAACTGCTATGAAATTGCTTACCAACAGCATTTGTGCCCCCCAAGGTTTTCTTGCCGCAAGTACCCATGCGGGCATTAAACGGCGCTCACATAAAGATGATATGGCGCTAATATATAGCCAAACTCCCGCTGTTGCGGCGGGGGTTTTTACCTGTAATCAAGCGAAAGCAGCCCCTGTGCTTTGGTCGCAACAGTGTCTGCTACAACCGCTGCAGGCTATTGTGATTAACAGCGGCAATGCCAATGCCTGCACCGGTCAGCAAGGAATGACAGATACGCGCCAAATGGCCACTCTAACTGCCACTGCCTTAGGTATGACTCCTGAAACCGTCGCGGTGGCGAGTACGGGAGTGATTGGTGTGCCATTGCCAATGGCGAAAATTTCTGCGGGGATTGCCAGCCTGACCACAAAAATAAATACCCTCACATCCTTGCGGACTGGATCCTGGCATCCATGCCAGGACGACGCTGCCGCAGAGAGTGCGGCAAAAGCCATTTTAACCACGGATACGTTTACCAAAACAATTGCTGTGGAATTTGCGCTGGGTGGGAAACGCGGTCGCATTGGCGGAATTGCCAAAGGCTCGGGAATGATCCATCCGATGATGGCGACGATGTTAGCTTTTATTACCACCGATGTGGCTATCAATCAATCCGCGTTACAAACTGCTCTAAGCCAAATCAATGCCGATTCATTCAACATGATTACTGTCGATGGCGATAGCTCGACGAATGATATGGTATTAATGCTGGCAAATGGTGCTTGTGGCAATCTCGAAATCACTAGCACCGATTCGACGGAATGGCAGGCATTTTACCAGGCTCTAAATTTTGTCTGTATTCATTTAGCCAAGGAAATTGCTAAAGATGGTGAAGGTGCAACAAAATTAATTGAAGTTCAGGTGAAAGGTGCTGTCAATACCGAAGAAGCGCGCCTGGCAGCACGGGCGGTTTGCCGTTCTCCTTTAGTAAAAACCGCAGTTTTTGGTGAAGATGCCAATTGGGGACGGATTGCTTCGGCCGTTGGAAGCTCGGGAGCACAGCTTGATTTAAATCGCATGAGTATTGCTTTAAATCACCCCCCTTTGGAAAAGGAGGGTAAGGGGGATTTATCTTACCTGCCTTTATTTCACGAGGGTAAACCACTGCCATTTGACGAAGATTTGGCGCGAAATTTATTGAAAGAAAAAACTGTAATCTTTCATATTGATTTAGGGATCGGCGCGGGAGAATCGACCGCCTGGGGATGTGATTTGACGCCGGGATACATCCACATTAACGCTTCGTATCGAAGCTGAGATTTTTTATGCAAGAACCAACCTATAAAGCAGCGAATTTAGTCGAGGCATTGCCGTACATCCAACGCTTTTATGGAAAAATCGTGGTAATTAAATATGGCGGTGCTGCGATGACAGATACAGGGCCATTAAAAAATGTGATGCAAAATATTGCCTTGCTGCATTTTTGTGGTATGCGTATCGTCATTGTCCATGGTGGCGGGCCAGAAATATCGCAACATTGTGAACGCCTGCAATTACCCGTGAAATTCCATCAAGGGCTGCGCATTACCGATGAGGAAACTATGGCAGTCACCCAAATGGTGCTGCTAGGTAAAGTAAATGCCAGTCTAGTCAAGATGTTAAATACGCATCGCGTGCAAGCGGTGGGTCTTTCTGGATTAGATGCTGGCTTTTTACAAGCACGCAAGGCAGAGCCCGCGACACAAGGCGCTCAAGCTGCAGTGGACCTTGGTTTTGTGGGAGAGGTGGCGCAGGTAGATACCACGCTGATAAAAACCTTGCTCGACAAAAATTTTCTACCGGTAATTGCGCCCATTGGCATGGATCAAAACGGCGTCAGTTACAATATCAATGCGGATTTTGTTGCCGGAGCTATTGCAGGTGCACTACAGGCGGAGAAATTAGTATTGCTCAGTGATGTGAATGGATTATATGCTGACCCCACGGATCCCAATACGCGAATTAGCACCATTACCAGGTCTATAGTGGAAGAATTATTACAAACCAACAAAATTACTGGCGGCATGATTCCAAAGTTACGCGCCTGCCTGTATGCTTTGCAGCAAGGAATTCACTGTGCGCACATTTTAGATGGCCGCATTCAACACAGTTTATTGTTGGAAATTTTCACTGACCAAGGTATAGGGACGATGATTTTACAATGAACAGTGCAACCTATTTAATACGCAATTATGCACGCTACCCTATTACCCTCGTCCGCGGCAAGGGAGCCTATGTTTACGACACTGAGGGTAAAGCCTATCTAGATTTTCTCAGTGGCATTGCCTGCACTCCTCTAGGCCATTGCCACCCCGAAGTGAATCAAGCAGCTATCGAGCAATTGCAGCAGTTAGTGCATACCTCCAATTTATTCCATACCCTGCCTGGTCAGCACCTCGCCGCAACCTTAGTGCAATATGGGGGTCTAGACAAAATCTTTTTTTGCAATTCCGGAGCTGAAGCCAATGAAGCGGCGATTAAATTTACGCGTAAGTATCAGTGGGTCCAGGGTAGAACCAAGAAAAACTGCATTCTAAGTGCTAAAAATTCCTTTCATGGCCGCACTCTGGGGGCTTTAGCAGCTACCGCCAAACCCAGCATTCAAGAGGGATTTGGACCTTTACCTGCAGGTTTTTTGTCCGCAGATTGGGAGGATATTGCTGAATTTTGTCGCCATATTGATGAAAACACGGCTGCGGTCATTTTAGAGCCCATTCAAGGAGAAAGCGGCATTCGCGTGCCTCCCGCGGGTTTGTTCAATGCCGTCCGTGCAGCCTGTGATCAATTCGACGCTCTATTAATTTTCGATGAAGTGCAATGTGGCTTAGGACGCACGGGGGATTTCTTTGCCTACTCGCATTTTGGCGTCAGGCCTGATGTCATTACCCTTGCTAAAGGCCTGGCTAACGGCCTGCCCATTGGCGCCGTCTGTGTCACAGAAAAGTTAGCACAAACTATCCAGCCTGGAGATCATGGCTCTACCTTTGGAGGCAACCTCGTAGCCTGCCAAGCAGCTCTGACAACTATTCGCTTAATCAAGGAACATTACCTGGCACAAGTTAATAAACTGGGTTTATATTTACGCCAAAAGCTCGAGGAACTGCAAGAGCACCAGCCCAATGTGATCAGTCAAATCCGTGGCCTCGGACTTATGCTCGGCGTGGAGTTGAGCATTGATGCACGAAAAGTGCTGGCCTCTTGTCAAGAACAAGGCCTCATTGTGAATATTGCGGGGGATAATACTATTCGCCTCTTACCGCCTTATATCATCACGGAGGCAGAAATCGATCAAGCGATGACTATTTTTGCATTTGCAGCGGCCTGCGGGGATTAGATAAATCCCTTCTCCCCTTAGGGATTGATTTTTGGGAAAAATCAGCGCCTAAAAATAATACCGTAGCATTCTCATTAATCGAACCACAGGAAAAAAAAACCTTAATATCTTTTAAAGGACGCACCAGAAAACCCTACCAAGCAGTCGATCAACGCTTAAAGTTTTCTACTTTGATGCAAGAATTTCAACGCCGTGGTGGATCACTACATATAGAGGATGTAGGGGCAGAACGGTTAAATACTATTGCTAAATGGCATGAATTGACCGTGGTGGCTGGCGGCAAGGGGGAGATTAGCAAAATGTTTCCACGAAATCGCGTCCGTTCTCATTTTGATAAGCCACAACGGATACTTTCGTGTTTATATGTGCATGGTGTGGAACCCGAACAAGATTTTAGTGGGGTACATGCCCACGTTATCCCCGAAGTAGGTGATTTTTTTATTATGCCAGGACTTACTTTAAGCGGATCATGTGACATGATGCTGTTTGAAGGCATCCCTGGTGGGGCTTTTCGATGTTTGGCATAACTTGAACCCCTCACAACGACTGGAAAAAGCCCTGAATTTATTGCAGACCTATATCCCTCGGCAATTTGAACGCTGTAAAAGAGCTGTTCTTACTGATAATCAAGCGACATTAGTAGGCAGCTATACCCCCGTAGTGCGACATCCTATCATTCGCTTGCCTTGTGGCAAATCGGCATTAGGCATAGGAGATATCGTGGTACTTAATGATCCTATCGCCGGACAAGGGGCGAATAATGCTATTAAAGCAGCTGATTTATATGCAAAAGAAATTCAAGAGCATGGAGAGAAACCTTTTGATGAACGATGGATGCACGACACTTTTGAGCAGTATTGGAAATTCTGCGGCAAATGGGCGACGAAATGGTCGCATCTCTTGCTGATGCCACCCGCACCTCATGTAGTGGCATTACTCAGTGCAGCTTCCCGATCACAGCCTATTGCCAACCTCTTAGCGGATGGTTTTGATGATCCATCCAGCTTATTTCCTTGGATAATGCACCCAGATGATACATTAAAAATTATCCAAGAAATTGAACAATCGCAGGGAACAATGTCCTCTAAGGATGGAGAATTATCTAATATTCTTTCACCTGACCCTGAGATATCGAAATATGCTTTTAGACCCTAAAGATTTTAATCTAAACACCCTATTACAAGAAAATCAAAATTTTATTACGCAATATAAAAACAATCCTCTAATGGTGTTAATTCGTAGCGAAAAAATGCGGGACAAAACCGTAAGACAACTCATGCTTGATTGTATCCAAGTATTCTCTGACCAGTTCCAAAAAGTTGTCATGTTACGTAGTGTTTTTTGTGATAATCTAAAATTTTTTTCTGTGGCTAATGAACATCTCAATGAAGAATTTGGCCATAACTTGTCTTTACTTAAAGATCGAAATTCTCAGCCTGCTTTATGGGATCCCATCCTTGAATCCACCAGCTGTTGGTTTGCTTGGAAAATGCTCTCGCTCAACGATGAAGAAAAAACCGTTTTGGTGCATCTGGTATTAGAAGCCAGTGCCAATGTTTTTTTCCAGGAAGCTCATAAGGTAATGAACAAATATGGGGAAACCAATTATTTTAAAATCCATGCGGAAGCCGACGAAGCCCATGAAAACATGGGAAAAGAATTATTGTGCCACATATCCAAGCATCAACTCGAACGATTATTTTCGATCCAAGAAAAGGGCTGGGACGTTTTAAATACCACATGCGCTCGGATTGCACGAATTGTAGAAAATGGAAAATTCAGCCAAATGCCAGTAATCGAATACGCTGCGTAGGCGTGCCGATCGTTGATATATCATGAAATTGCCCAGAATTCTTAAAAGGATGAACCTCCTTAATGTCTGATCTTGGTAGTAAGTCAGTGGTTTCACCCTAGAAACTTAGTTATACTTCACCACTATGCCAAAAACGACTGCTGCCCCTATCAACTGGTGGGTTCTCATTGCTGTATCAATTGGCTTGGCAATGACCTTCATAGATCAAACTGCATTGCCAGTTTCTCTACCCACCATTCAAAAAGACTTGCATGCCTCACTGAATGGTTTGCAATGGATCATCAATGCCTATCTTCTCACAATAGCAACCCTGGTAATACTCGGCGGTAAAATAGCCGATCGTTTTGGCCACCGTAAAATGTATCTTAGTGGAATGACTCTATTCACCTTATCCTCAATTGCTTGCGCCTGTGCTCCTAACGACATTTGGTTAATTATTGCTCGTACTGTCCAAGGTATTGGCGCAGCCTTTATGATACCTGCTTCAGCCCCACTATTACGTAGCGTAGCAGACACCAACAAGTTCGGTAAAATTTCTGGGATCTATGTATCAATAGCCTCAATCTTTCTCTTGCTGGGCCCCACTCTCGGTGGAGTCTTCTCACAATATCTTAGTTGGCGCTGGATATTTTGGATCAACGTTCCCTTAGCAGTATTTGCCATTATTGTAATTTTACTGAATGTCCAAAAAAGTAGCCCCTCTCCTAGCAAAAACCGCTTCGATTGGTTTGGATTTGTCACGCTCTCGACCAGTTTAATTACCTTCGTATTTGCTATAATGCAAGCTACCTCTTGGGGATGGTTTTCAATTGAAGTTCTCATAAGTTTTATACTTTGTTTTATTTCTGGAATACTTTTCTTACGTGCCAATAAAAATCATCCTAACCCTTTTTTAGACCTTAGTCTGTTTAAAAGCAGTCATTTTCTGCATAGCACCCTCATACTTTTTCTAGCCAACACGATTGTGATGGGCAGTATTTTTTGGGTGATTTATTTACAATATGCACTAAAAATGCCTGCAGCCAAGGCAGGTATGTTGATGTTATTGCCCCAAATTCCCATACTCTTCATCTCACCCATTGCTGGCCGCTTATTAGATCGTTATGGACCACGTATGCCTTCTCTAATTGCTATTTCACTCATGCTAATTAGCACCTTATGGACCACTATTTTTGCTTGGAAATTTAATTTTTGGTGGCTGGTACCAGGCTTTTTTTTAATGTGTTGCGGTTCACCTATGATAAACATTGCCAATTTATCTTCCATCATTTTTACTGTAACAGAAAATAAACGCGCCCTTGCTTCTGGCACTGCACATGCAGCACGACAAGTAGGTTCCTCTATTGGCTTGGCCATCGTAGGAACACTGATAACAGCCCTGAGTCATTGGCAATTAAATCGGAATTTAGCTGCCGCTGGAAAGGATTTAACCAAGCTACAAAATATTAACTTAGATGCAATGCTTGCAGGAATATTTCCCGCAACTTTAAATCCTGGACTGAAAGAAACCTTAAACTACCTGACAACTCATGCTTATACCTTGGGTTTTAGTGTAGCCATGGGGGTAACAGCATTGCTCTGCGTCCTCTCACTGTTCATTGCGAAGAACCTGCCACAACATAAATTATATTAGGGGGAAAATTATCGTGGTTGAAAGTAAAATAGAAAAAAAATTATTGCACTATACCGGAAAAGCAATCGCCGATTTTAATATGATCCAAACTGGCGATAAGGTGATGGTTTGCCTGTCAGGTGGAAAAGATTCCTTTACTTTATTGAGCTTACTTAATTTACTAAGATTACGTTCCAATAATAAATTCAGCATTTTTGCCTTCACTCTCGATCAAGCACAGCCGGGCTGGGATGATTCAAAACTGCGGCTTTGGTTAGAACAAAAACAAATACCTCATGAAATCTTAACCAAAGATACTTACTCGATCGTGATTGATAAAATTCCTGAGGGCAATACCTATTGCTCTTTATGCTCGCGTTTACGCCGGGGGATTATATATCGTTATGCCAAAGAGCATGGATTTACTAAAATTGCCTTGGGGCACCATCGCGATGACTTAATTCGTACCTTGCTAATGTCCATTCTCTATAGCGGCAACATCAGCGGTATGCCACCTAAGCTGCTAACCGACGATAAACAACATATTGTGATTCGACCTTTAGCTTATTGCCAAGAGGCAGATATTATTAGTTATGCGCAAGAAAAAGCCTTCCCGATTATCCCTTGTAATTTATGTGGTTCGCAAGACAATCTTGCCCGCCAGCGAGTGAAACTGCTGATTGACACCCTAGCACGGGAAAATCCCAAAGTACCTAGCAATATTTTACATGCCTTAAGTACTGTCCGTCCTAGCCAACTCATGGATCGAGAGCTAATGGATTTTGCGAATTTGGAGGCTAAAAGCTCCTAATCGCATCCCTTATCTTGCCGGCATTCGCAGCGCCCCATCCAAACGGATCACCGTACCATTCAGAAGCACATTTTCGATGATATGCTGCACTAAATGTGCATATTCAGTTGGCTTGCCAAACCGCTTGGGGAAAGGAACATTAGCAATTAAATTTTCGCGAACTTTCGCTGGCAAACTATGTAACATCGGTGTTTCCACGAGGCCAGGGGCGATGGCTAAGACGCGTATGCCAAAACGTGCCAGTTCGCGGGCTGCAGGGAGGGTCATAGATACCACTCCCCCTTTGGAGGCACTATAAGCAACTTGTCCTATTTGGCCTTCTTCTGCCGCAATCGAAGCAGTATTAATAATAACTCCTCTTTCCTCGCTGTCTCCAATTGATGGTAATGTAGTCAGTTGTGCTGCTGCCACTCGCATGACATTAAACGTCCCTATGAGATTGACCTGAATAACCCGACTAAACGCTGCTAACTCCATCGGCTGGCCTTCTTTATTAACAATGAGTGCAGCCGGACAAATCCCTGCACAATTCACGATAATTCGCGGAATTCCCGCTGTTTGCGCAATTTGTGCAAACGCTTGCTCTACCTCGGAAGCCTGCGTCACATCACAGTGGATAGCCATGCCCTGTGTCATTGCTGCTATTTTTTCTGCATTTACCCGATCTTGATCTAAAATAGCTATTTTCGCGCCTAGTTTAGCTAAGTGCTCTGCCGTTTGCGCGCCCATGCCAGAGCCACCACCACTAATGACAGCCACTTGATTTTCAATATCCACTCCCTTCTCCTGTTGTAACTAAATTCTCTGCTATTAAAAATGTGAACAAATATACTCATCTTTTAATACTAGAGTTATCTCCTCGGCCAATGCCGTAATAGCGAATCCCATGCGCCGCTAAGTCTTCAGGCGCATAAATATTCCTTCCATCAAAAATCGCAGGATAACGTAATTTTTCTTTGAGCAACATGAAATCTGGATGCCGAAATTGATCCCATTCTGCTACCACAGCCAACACATCGGCATTCGTTAAGGCTTCTTCTTGAGTTTGATGGAGACTAAACTGGGGATGGTGACCATAAATTTTTTGCGCGATATTGGATGCTGCCGGGTCGTAGGCTTGTACATAAGCCTGTGCCTCCAATAAGGAGTCAATTAGAGTGCGACTTGGCGCTTCACGCATATCATCAGTATTCGGCTTAAAAGACAAACCCCATACTGCTATTCTTTTCCCGGCAATTTCTGCATCAAAATAACGCGATATCTTTGCAAACAAGATGCGTTTTTGTCGCTCATTGATTTGCTCAATGGCGCGCAGAATTGGCACATCACAAGAAGAGATCTCAGCCATGTGTCGCAGAGCCCGCACATCCTTCGGAAAACAAGAGCCTCCAAATCCACAGCCAGCATATAGAAAATGCGAACCAATGCGTTGATCTGCACTCATTCCTCGGCGAATCATATCGATATCTGCACCAAAGCGTTCAGCAATTTGACTCATTTCATTCATAAAGCTAATGCGTGCAGCTAAATAAGCATTGGCACAATATTTAGTCAATTCAGCTGATGTCGAATCCATGATGATAAATCGCTGACCAGTTTCATCTAAAGGTCGATACAGTTTTTGCATATACGCAATAGCACGCTTACTGTCACTACCAATAATGATCCGATCGGGTTTCAAAAAATCAGCAAGTGCAGCACCCTGCCGCAAAAATTCAGGGTTAGCAGCGACATCAAAGGGAATCGAACAACCACGCTCGCTTAATTTATTTTGAATTAATTCCTTAATTTTTCTCGAGGTTCCTAAAGTAACAGTCGATTTATTCACTATGAGGCGATATTCGGTCATATGCTCGGCAATGTGACTAGCCACCGTATAGACATGATCCAGCTGTGCAGAACCATCCGCTGCAGAAGGCGTACCCACAGCAATAAATTGGTATAAGCCATATAAAGCACCTTCTCGATGATCGGTGCTAAATCGCAGACGTTTATTTTTACGATGACGATTAAGGTTTTCTGCCAAATCGGGTTCAAAAATCGGTAAAATGCCGCGCGTTAAGTTAGCAATTTTAGTGGGATCAATGTCGATTAACAACACATGATTGCCAAGTTCAGCCAAGCACACTCCCGTGACTAAGCCGACATAACCAGCACCATAAATAGTAATTTGCTTTTTCATGGTATTTCCCTATGATACTGCAGCGAGCGGTACCTGCAAGGGCTCGACGCAATTCCCTTGATACTCCGGCACTAAGGCTAAAAGTAATTGCGCTAATTTTTCGTGATTATTGCTCCCGCAGGCAATCTCAATTTCTTTGAGAATTTGCTCCAAATCACACCAATCTTGCGCTCGATGAAATGCTTGCATAATTTTTTCATGGGAAGTAGTGCTTAATAATTCTGATTCATGAAATAATTCTTCATACAATTTTTCACCTGGTCGTAAGCCAGTATATTGAATTTCAATATCGACATTTGGCACTAAACCTGCCAATAAAATCATTTGCTCCGCTAAATAACGAATTTGCACTGGCTTCCCCATATCCAGTACAAAAATTTCTCTCCCCTTACCTATAATAGTTGCTTGCAAAATTAATTGCGCTGCTTCAGGAATTGTCATAAAAAAACGAGTAATTTCAGGATGAGTAACTGTAACCGGGCCACCCTGCTCAATTTGTTGACGAAAAAGCGGAACGACACTGCCTGCAGACCCCAAAACATTCCCAAAGCGTACCGTAATAAATTGCGTCTGTGAGCATAAATTATAATTTTGACAAAATATTTCTGCTGCGCGCTTAGTAGCGCCCATGACATTTGTCGGATTCACTGCTTTGTCAGTGGAAATCAATACGAACTTTTTAACCTGAGCACGTAACGCTGCTTCAGCTAGAATTTTGGTCCCCAAAATATTGTTAAGCATCGCGATGCGTAATTGATTTTCTAACATCGGCACATGCTTATAAGCAGCTGCATGAAATACAACGTCAACCAAATGCTGCCGAAATATTTCTTGCACCGCTACTTGATCTCTCACATTAACTAAATAACCGCAAAAATCAATCTGCGGAAATTTGTGTTTGAGCTCTAATTCGAGCGAATACAGATTAAATTCATTTTTTTCAATCACGAGCAATTTTTTAGGAGATAATTGCGCCACTTGTCGACATAATTCAGCGCCAATAGACCCGCCTCCGCCTGAAATAAGCACGGTTTTCTCATCAACACCACGATGAATACCCACCCAATCCAGGACAATCGGTTCTCTACCTAATAAATCTTCTAAACTCACTTTGCGCAGAATATCAATTTTGACACTGCCACTCGTCAAGTCTTTTAATCCTGGCAATGTCCTAAAGGGCACTGCGGATTTTTCACAATAACCAACAATGCGCCGCATATCTGCAGAAGAAGCGGACGGCATGGCAATAATGAGCATATCGATATGGTAGCGTTTAACCATTTCTGGGATATCGGCTGCTTTACCTAAAACTCTTATGCCATGAATTTCCCGCCCCTGTTTAGATCGGCGATCATCCACAAAACCAATAGCGTGATATTTTTCAGCATTACGTTTTAGATCGCGAACTATTCCTTCACCTGCTTGGCCCGCACCCACAACCAGCACCCTTTTCCCGCCAAACGTACGACGATCTTTCGACCAACGATACATGAGCCTTGAACCACTTAGTAAAGCAATTAACAACAGGCCATACAATGGAAAAACGGAACGTGGAATTTGCAGCAGATGACCATCAAACAAAAGAATTAACGCACTGATAGTTACCCCGGCAATGGCTGCTTTAACAATCCGCATTAAGTCCGGTAATGAGGCAAATCGCCAGACACCACGGTGCAGACCGAAAAGCCCATACAGCAACAATTGCACAAAAATGAGTATTGGTAATAAGCTAATTGCTTGCCGCAAGCTTTCAAGAGGGATGGAGCCTAAGTTAAAATGCAGTCCATAGGCAACAACCCAGGCCAATGGAATAACGAACACATCATGGGCAAAGACTATTAAACGATTTTTCAGCCTGCTGATCGGAAACTTCATATTTTCTTCCCTCGGAAGTCGTTCTAACTACTTCCTGGCTTGATTTATACCAAATAACTCGATTGACATAATCGGTATAACTTAAAATGATTCGCAAAACCTTGTGTGAAACATAATCTACATCATAATCAACTACTTTTTTATTAATTCTTTTTCCCCCTGGGATAGCAGTCATAATTTCAATAGCTTTTAATACGTTTTCTGCTTTTAAGCCTGACATAATTAAAGTTCCTTCATCCATGCCCTCTGGTCTTTCGTGAGCCTGACGAATAGTGATTGCAGGAAAACCCAAAATAGAAGCTTCCTCAGTAATGGTTCCGCTATCGGAGATGGCACAAAAGCTTTGTTGCATTAAGAACACATAATCAAAAAATCCTAAAGGCGGCAAAAAATGAATCATTTCGCTAGTAAAATCAACACCCAAGGATTCTAAACGTTTTCTCGTACGAGGATGGGTTGAAACAATGATCGGAAATTGATATTTCTTTTCGATTGCAAGCAATGAAGCTAAGAAATTTTGAAAATTTGCTTCGTAATCTACATTTTCCTCGCGATGTAAGCTCACGATAAAATATTTTTGTTCCTGGAGATTTAACCGTGTTAACACCGTAGATTTACTTATTTGAGGCAAATGTTCATTATAAATTTCTTGCATCGGAGACCCTATTTTCAGGACAAGCTCTCCAGGTAAACCTTCTGCTAATAAATAACGACGAGCATGTTCAGTATAGACAAGGTTAACATCGCTAACATGATCTACTATGCGACGATTTACTTCTTCGGGAACCCGCATATCAAAACAACGATTACCTGCTTCTAGGTGAAAAATAGGTATTTGCCGACGTTTTGCTGCATATACAGATAAACAACTGTTGGTATCTCCTAATAATAAAAAAGCATCAGGCTTTTCTTTAGCTAACAATTGATCAATTTTGTGGATAACCATTGCCACTGTTTCAGCCGGGGTGTCACCTGCAGCAGATAAAAAATAATCGGGTTGACGCACCCCTAATTCTTTGTAAAAAATTTCATTTAACTCGTAATCATAATTTTGACCGGTGTGAACAAAAACATGATCTAAATGTTGATCAAGCAATTTAATCACACAACTCAATTTAATTAATTCTGGTCGTGTTCCGACAATGGTCATTACTTTCATAGTAATGTTCTTGTCCGCTGGAATTTACTCATTACTCACCTATAATTAAAACCAAGGAGAAAACTCATGGATGTTCTTTGCATTTTTGGCACCCGCCCCGAAGCAGTAAAAATGGCTCCTGTCATTCAAGAGCTACAACGACATGCCGACAAAATTACTACTCATGTTTGTGTTACAGGGCAACATCGCGAAATGCTGGACCAAATGTTAACATTTTTCAATATCCAGCCCGATTACGATTTAAACCTCATGGAAAGACAACAATCTCTCACTAATCTCACAGTTAAGCCATTATTAGAATTAGAATCCTTGCTGAGCAATTCTGCCCCAGATTGGGTTTTGGTGCAAGGGGACACTACCACCGCATTCAGTAGTGCACTAGCAGCCTTCTATCATAATATCAAAGTGGCACATATCGAGGCAGGCCTGCGGACCTACTGCTTAGATTCGCCTTGGCCAGAAGAAGCTAATCGCCATTTAATCTCGGTGGTTAGCACCGTTCATTATGCTCCTACCTTAGAAGCAAAAAATAATCTGCAAACGGAAAGAATACCATCACAATGCATCGTTATCACAGGAAATACCGTAGTAGACGCATTACTCTTTACCTCTTCGCGCATTGAGCAAGATACGCAATTACAAGATAGCTTAGCAAGACAATTTAATTTTTTAGATCCACAAAAACGCTTAATTTTAGTCACCGGACATCGTCGCGAAAATTGGCATAGCGGCTTAAGCCAAGTTTTTGAGGCACTTAACACCATCGCGCAAAGGGCCGATGTTGAAATCATCTATCCAGTACACCTTAATCCCCGCGTACAAAAACCCGCTAAAATGGCTTTAGGGAACTTATCAAACGTTCATTTAATTGACCCCATAGATTATATTTCGCTAATTTACCTACTACAACGTTGCTACTTAGTGGTCACTGATTCCGGTGGCATTCAAGAGGAAGCCCCCACCTTTGGCAAACCTGTGCTAGTCACTCGAAATACCACAGAAAGACCTGAAGGGGTGGCTGCTGGCAATGCGAAACTGGTTGGAACTAATCCCACAAATTTACTTCAGGAATTAACCTGTTTACTTGACGACGCACATGCTTACTTCAGCATGAGCCAGGTAAATAATCCTTATGGAGATGGTCAAGCTAGCAAACGTATTGTCAATGATTTATTAGAAAGATCTTAACTCCCCAGGTGTCTTCCTAATTCCATCGGTTTTATGCGCTCAACTTTAATATATAACCCGGTTAAAAAACTGATCGCTATTAGCAGTAGTGAGATAAGAAACAGCCAATGAGGGAAATAAAAGCCAACAATTGCTAAAGCAGCCAAAAAGCTATTAACGCCTGCCAATGCCCAACAGACCTTACCGTGGCTCCAGCCAGCTTGATGCAAACGTTGATAAGCATGTAAACGATGTGGGGTAGATAAATTATGTTTGGCAAGGATACGACGCAACAAAGTGACGGTGGTATCAAAAATAAATGCCCCATACATAATGCCCCATAAAATGGCCGGAATGTGATACTGAGTTTCACTCATGAAGGCAAGCACCATAATAATAAAACCTAACGTAGCACTGCCCACATCACCCATAAATAGCTTAGCAGGAGGCCGATTCCAAACTAAGAAACCAAGCACACAAGACATTAGCATCCAAGCGGCAATCGCCATTCCCTGCCCTCCTACTTGCCACAGAAAAAAACCACCTACTGCTAGCAAAAATAAGGCTTCGACTGCAGCAATGCCGTCAATTCCATCCATGAAATTAAACAAATTAGTCGACCAAATGATTGCCAAAATACCTAGCACTGAACCAAACCAACCCAAAGGTAAAATAATGTCTTGCCCCAAAGAGAAACTCGAAATTCCACCCAGAATGATTAAACTAATAAAGGCCGCAAGTGAATACCATAACATTCGATATTTAACTGCTAAAGTAAATCGATCGTCATAAAAACCAACTATGGCTACCAGCACCGCTCCTGGGAGCAAAGCCAGCATTTGCCGCCCTGGTATCCAGCCGAATAGGGTGAATATAATAACCGCTATCACCCAAAGACCGATAAAAATTAAGCCACCTCCACGTGGGGTCGCTATGGTATGAGAGCTACGCTTAGTTGGTAAGTCCAGCCATTGTCGTTGACGCGCGTAACGAATATAGGCGTAAGTTAACAACACAGAGCATAAAAATAAACTAGGAAAAATGTAAAAGAGCATAGGATCAGTACATTTTATAAGCTTTGAAATTGCTGTTCGACCGTTAACAATGGCGCCCAATTTAATCGATTTTTTGCCTGAGTAATATCCAACCTAACCGATTCAAATAATTTATTATAAAATGATTTTTTGCCTATAGTTTTCAAGACAGCATACATAAATTTTTCTGGAATTGGCAATAAAAAACTTTTTCGGTCAAATATATGCGCGATCAATTGGCATAATTCCTTAGTACATAAATCGTTGTCGTCAGAAATATTAAATATTTGATTTACAGCTCTAGGATGCTCGGAGCAATGCAGCAAAAAATTAATCAAATTATCTACGCCAACGTAACTGCGCTTATTATTAGCACAGCCAAAAGGCAACACAGGCAATTTCTGCACTAATTGCATTAAAAGAGTAAAATTACTGCGCACTCCAGGTCCATAAACTAACGGGGGGCGTACAATAACAATTTCTAAATTTGATTTTTCAGCTAATTGCTGTAAAGCCTGCTCTGCCGCCAATTTCGCCACCCCATAAGGAGCATTTGGTCTTTGCTCATGCGCCTCCTGAATTAAATCAGCAGAAGATTCAACTCCATACACCTTCGAAGTGCTTAAATATATAAATTGTTTCACCCCCCTTTCAGCAGCTTGCCTGGCTAACTTAATCGTGGCTTCAGGAATTGCAACCTGGTAAATACTGCAATCTTGGATATCAGGACGATGTACCGTACTGGCCAGATGAAATACCACATCAACATCCGCTAAAGCATTACCCCAATCCGTCTCACCACTAATATTACCAGTTATATAACGCTCCACCCCGCTAAGCAAAGGACGAGACTGATCTCTTACCGTTCCTCTAACATTAACTCCTCGCTCACACAAAAGCTTACAAAGCGCTTTCGCAATAAAACCATTAGCTCCTGTAACTAATTTTTTCATCATAATTCACTCACAGTAACGTTGTAACCAAAATTCTACAGACTCTATCAATTTTTTTTGCGAAAAATGTTCTTGAAAATAGTTGTAGCCATTTTGCCCTAAATTTTCACGCTCTTCGCGCGACATAGCACGTAAAGAGAGCACAGCCACCGCCAACTTTTCGGGATCTTCCGCTGGAGCGGACAATCCAGCTTTAGCTTCTTCTATAATGCGTGCTCCCTCACCGTCTAAAGCAGCTAAAATCGGTCTACCGGAAGCCAAATAAGATTGAACCTTAGAAGGTATAGTAAGAGCAAAAATTTCACTTTTAATTAATGATACTAATAAAACATCTACAGCAGAGAAAAAATAAGGCATCTCTGTAGCAGGGTAAGCGCCTATCCATATTATAGAATCTTGCAATCCTTTAGCTATAATTTGTTGTTGTAAAAATTCACGTTCACTACCATCACCGGCAAAAATCCATTTGATATCCGAATAATTTTTAAGTTTTTCAACGGTATCTAGGATTGTAGAGATTGCCTGCGCACTCCCAATATTTCCAGCAAAAAGAATTCGAAATCCTTGCGGCAAAGAAGACGCAGGTTCCCCCAACATACATAATGGCCGATAAAAATCATCGGTAGTATTAGGTAAATACTGAATTTTATCGTCAGCAATACCATAGCGCTTTATATAGGGATAAAAGGCCCGAGATTGGATAAAGTTGACATCCATATGTCGATAAATACAAGACACTAACTTATCGACTAAGCCAATAAAATATTGGGATTTTATTTTTTTAGTGGCTGATAAACTTTCCGGCCAGAGATCTTGTACCCATAAACAAGCCGGTATCTTTCTCAACCAGCGCAAAAAAATAGCAGGAATTGCCTGGACAATAGGAGAAGGTGCATAAACGAAAATTACCTCGGAATTATTTTTACATAGCAATGGAGCAAATAAGCTAGCAAATGCCACAAAAGAAAGGTAATTCAAAGATAATCTTATAGAACTCCCCTTACCTCGAGGAATTACCGGGACACGGGTAATTTCGGCGCCATAATAGCTTTCTCGGCAAGGAAGAAAACGTTGATAATTTTTATACAATTTTCCTCCCGGATAATTTGGCATTCCTGTTAATACGGTGACTTGATGACCTCTATTTACCAAAGCCTTAACCAAACTATTAATTGGAAAATTCTCAGGCCAAAAATGCTGGGATATAATTAATATTTTCACTAGACTAAAAGCTCTTCGTTTTCGCTTAATTGTTCCAACCCTAACAATAAATTGTGCCTTGTTAATAATTCTAATGTTTCCAAGTACGAAACAACATGATCCTCTGAGCTATATTCTTTATTTAATATTAAATGCGGTTTATCAAAATTATCTCGTAACTCAGGTAACATGGAGCTAATGATGTAATATTCGCCTCTTTGCACCGTGTGATGGATTTCTTCCTCAGAAATCATAATTTCATGCATTTTCTCCCCTGGGCGTACCCCAACTATTTTTATTGGAATATCCCGCCCTCCAATTAAGGTTTTAGCAATATTTAACACATTCGCAGCAGGAGCTCTAGGCACAAATATTTCGCCAAATTTTGCCTCTATTAAAGCTGCAAAAACAATATCTACCGCCTCATCAATACTCAATAAAAAACGCGTCATTTCAGGATGAGTTAGGGTCACGGGACCACCATTTTTAATTTGATCATGAAATAATGGAATCACGGAACCACGTGAAGCCAATACGTTGCCATAACGCACACACACAAAACGAGTTTTTTTGTTTAATACATTCGCTGAGGTAAAAATTCGTTCCTGAATTGCTTTTGTCATTCCCATCACATTGACAGGTTTGGCCGCCTTATCAGTGCTAACTCCCACCACTGTTTCAACTTCGTAAAAATTTTCGCGCAAGGCACGTACAATATTCATCGCGCCCAGGCAATTTGTTAATATCGCTTGCTCTGGAAAATATTCACAGGTAGGAACTTGCTTTAAAGCTGCTGCATTAATCACGATATCAGCATCTCGTAATGCACTGCAAACGTCAGCATAATCTCTGACATCGCCAATGCGAAATTGCAAGATATTGACAAAATTATTGTAAATCACTTCGTCAGTAGCGATAGTCTTATGTAAGTAAGCCATTCGCATGGCATGTTGCTTACCTTCATCACGTGAAAAAACTATCACCCGTTGTGGAGTGCCCAATTCTCCTGACAAAATGCGACGCACTAAAATTTTTCCTAAAGAACCTGTACCACCCGTCACTAAAACCCGTTTATTGTCGAATAAGGCCATTTTTATCTCCGGATCTTTATTTGCTCTGCTAATTCTTCCAACATTTCCTGCCACGATGGAGGTTGGTAGTGCGCTGCTGATTTAAAACGTTCACTGTGTAGACTCATATCACGCACAAATTCTTCATCGGGCTCAATTTGTATATCGGTTCGTCCCAGCAGGCTAGCAAGTATAGATAATAAATCATACTTATTGATTGGGTCAGAAGATATCTGCCATACTCCAGATAAATCAGGGTGCTTCTCCAGTATTTTACCAATCACCCGACTCATTTCCAAAGTGGTTAAACCAGAGTAAATCGCTCGTTTAAATCCTTTAATCCTACTCCTTTGCGCTAAAAACCATTCAATCAATCCTGCATTACGCGACAATTCCAAGCCGATTATCGAGGAACGGATGGTTATGCAATGAGCATCATGCAACTCTCCTAGATATTTAGACTTACCATACAAATCTTCTGCATCGGATACATCCTCCTCGGTATAGCTGCCTTTTTTTCCAGAGAAAACACAATCAGTGCTTATATGCACTAAACGTGCATTGGCCGCTTTACAAATTAAAGCTAATCGATGTGGAAACAAAGAATTAATCTCTAAACTTGGAATTGCTTCTTTAGCAGACTTACGCTGCTTTACAATCCCAACACAATTAATCACAGCTTCCGGCTTAAAATTCGCAATGATTTGCGTCACATCTTCTATCCCACGCACATCAATCCCCGGATAGCTATTGATCTCATTAAATAAGCCATACTGTTGATATTGATCGAAACTTTGCCGCAAGCTGACCTTTACTTCATGTTTCTGCCTTAAAGTCAGCAAAAGTTGGTGACCCAACATTCCGTCACCGCCTAATATTAACAAACGCATTTTTCCCTCCCTTGTTTCTTATAGCTCAAGTCATGAACCCACTTCCTCAGGAATATAGGAAACTTGTCTATCATAATGATCACTCTTCTTCAAAGTAACTATAAAAATAAGTAGAATCAACCCATTACTGAGTAAAACTGAAGATAAAGGTCCCACTGAAATCATATAAATAAAATAAAAATAAACCGATTTTGCAGCACAATCATTCGTCTTAACAAAGATATGCGTAATTAAAGCCAACAGAAATGAATAAAAAATTATACCCATCCAAGAAAAATTCACATACCCTTCTATAAAAAATATTGCATTTGCAACACCTGTACCATCAGGAACTTGACCATATTGATAACTAAAGACTTCTCGTTCTGCATAAACCCGCTTCAATCCGAACAAAGCACTAATAGTACCATTGGTGCTTCCTAAAAAGTATTCATGGTTCCTTTTTTTATCAAAATAACCTAACCAATCGTAAGCTGTTATATAAGGAATCCATAATGCTCGATTAAGTAAATAGGAAAGTGTATTTGCACCAAACAAAAATCGAGGATTTTCTTTTATGGCATCCTGAATATTTTTATAATAATTTTCCAAAACAACTATTTTGTTTTCAAAAAATCCAAGAAAATCTTGTTTAGAGCTAACAACTACAAAATCATTTTTCATACCTATTTGATTATTTACCTTTAAGTCAGTTAGCTGGAGATCCGAAGGGCGATAAACACCTTTCTGTGAAGCAATTAGCTTGGCCTCATTTTTTGAAACTTCTTGTATTTTTACCAAAACACTATTGTGCGCTGGTCTAATATTGGCAAGAAAACTAGTTGACAGGATAACTCCAAATATCAGACACAGTATAACTGGCGCATATTTTTTTTTAAGAAATCTATCATTCACCGCTAATACTAATAACGGCAACAGCGCCTTCAACACAAGCACTTTCTCCAAAGAAGCCGTGAGTGCTAGGATGAAAATTCCTAAGATGAGATGCCGAAATCTATGCTTTACTATATATAATAAAGCGAGTAAATAAGGCATAAGTGCTGAGGTAAAAATAGCATTAATATATACTAATACCCTCTCCCCTCCCGTTCTAGCCTTTAAAAACTCTTCCCGCGCAATAGCTATTTTATAACCATCCATTCCTCTTAAACTTTCAACAATAGCTATATGAGGAGCAGTAAAAATCACATACAAGAAGAAAATAATATACCCACCAAATATGGCCAATATGAGTTGATTGATATTGATATTTCTATTCCAATTAAATTTAGGACTAAATTTTCCAAATATTTTCGCTTGCAGTATCCAATAATAAGAAACCGCATAAACTGCACAACTCAGAATCAACATCAACAAAAAAGACCGCGCGTAATGGTCATTAAATAACACCATTCCCATCAAAGCCGGCAACAAATAAATACACAACATCATTACCAATGGAAATCGACCAAGTTTTTCATAATTAAAAAACCAATATAACAATTTATAGAATTTTTCCATAATAATTTATCCTAAGTTGTAACTACTCGTCCCGTCGTCCTGCTCCCACGACTTGATCGCGGGAGCGGGATGACGGAGCAAGTAGTTACCCTAAGTTATTAATAACATTAATAGCAATGTCTTCCAATTTTTTTGTTTGTCTTTCCCTAGAATACTGAGAAATATATTCTACACGGGGTGTAACAACTTTTTTACCACTAACCCATTGTACGATACTAGAATATATTTCTTGTTCATCTACAGTACAAACACAACACAACCCACTATTAGTTAATATAGTCCCAGCAAGCGTATGCGAATCAATTTCAGCAAAAATAGGTTTTTGAGCTCCTAAATATTCAAATAATTTGGTTGTTAATACCCCTTTAGCACTATGAGAACACTGAGAAGAGGTTTCCTTAAAAAGTAAAGCATCAGCAGTTAACATAAGATCAATCGATACTTGGTAAGAGACAATCGGATAAAACCTAACGTTTGCTATTAAATCAGAAAACTGACTAGATAACAATTTTTGTACAAGACCTGATTCACCGTAAAATTCCACAATTATTTGTTCTCTTATGGTTTTATCCAATTTAGATAAAGCCATAAAAAATATATCAGGCACACTTCTAGGACTCACTGTCCCTAAAAATCTAATATACTTGGTCGAAACATTGGCAGTAATTTTTGGTTTATGAAAAAATAATTCTTCATCATATCCATTCTCAACACAAAATGTTTTTTTATTAAACCTCAAGTAATATTCCTGCATAGGGGACGAAATTACAATCACCGCCTTAGCTCTTTTTAGCATATATTTTTCTATCAACAACTCTACTTTGTCTGTAAAGCGATTTCCTGGAAATACATGGTTGCCACTAAATTGATCACGATAATCAGCAATCCACGGCTTAGCAAAACGGCGTGCACAAATCAGCCCAGCCACATGCACAGTCCAAGGAGGGCAAGAAGATATAATCACATCGGCAGCAGATAAAGCTTCTTTAACCTGGGGAGGTAAAGTTGGACTAAGAAAATAGGCCGCAAATAATAGCCGGTGATCTGCTAATTGGCCAAAATATTTCATTAGCCATCTTTTTAGCTTGACTAAAACTATACCTAATTTGGAACGATTACCACTTTGATTACCCACAGTGGTTAGATTTTCTGCCACCTTAGTGGGCTTAAGCCTAAACCACGACATCTCCAATAAATTACAATAGTCCGGCGGTACCTCGCTTAACAAGCCATCTTTTGCAGTTTTAGTCGCGGAAATAACGCTAACTTTATGTCCAAAACGATGCAAATACTTAGCAAACGCCAAGACTCGTCGCGCACCGGTGCTATTTAAAGGAGGAAAATAATGTACAATAAAAATAATATTCATAAGTGTTATATTTTGACATTAAATTTACGTATCCATACCCCGAAACAAATCATTCTCCATACTGCATAAGTATCCCGTTGTTTACCTGAAACCACCGCATTAAATAATTGCTTAGCTGCCGATGGTTTGATAATGCCCTTGCTCAAGTGAATAGCGTTATCCAATTGCTTGTTAAATAAATCAGGATGTTGCTTGAACCATAGGAGTTCAGGTGTTAAAAATCCTTTTTTGTCCATACGCATCCGAATTTTTTCGGGTAGCACCTGTTGCATGGCTTCACGCAATATACGCTTGGTAACACCTTGAGATAATTTCCTTTCATCTGGTAAAGAATAAATGAACTCTACCAATCTATAATCCAAAAATGGGACGCGAGCTTCAATAGAATGCGCCATCGAGTTACGATCTTCCCAATGTAATAGCATAGGTAAGTGAGTTGCAGTTAATTGTGCCTTAGAAAAGTCAGCAATAGAATCAAGTTTTTCGCTTGGCAGTGGGACCGATGCCACCACCCCTAAACGAGATAAATCCAGCCAAATAGCTACCAAGGAATCTTTACCAAGCCATTTTCTAGCATAATTTTTAATTCTCTCTGGCAAAATAGCATTAAATAGATATTGAAAAGAACGATAAAAGCTATGACCATGATTTCTTTGCGCCGCATTAAATTCTCGGAACAGGGTAATAAACTTTCGTTGCCGAAACAATGAAGAGTAGCGCTGGGAAAAAAAGCCATGATATCCCGCCAATTGCTCATCCGCACCCTGTCCATCGAGCATGACGGTCACACCCTGTTGCTTTGCCAATTGAAATACCGACCATTGCGCATAAATACTGGTAGAACCAAAGGGTTCATCTTGATGCCATACTAGATCCTCTAAATGATCTAGCAAATCTGAACATTGGGGATACACATAATGAAAATCCACTAAGGTTTTTTGGACCACCTCATCCATGTATTCTTTCTCATCCAGCTCTTTTACGGTGGTGCAAGCTGAAAAAGTTTTTTGGTTAGCACTATTACCTTGTTCTGTTAAGATTTTATTAGTCATACATACAATACTCGAAGAATCCAAGCCTCCGGATAGGCATGAACCAACGGGAACGTCGGCACGCAATCGCAAGCGTACGGAATCTTCAAATAAATTTCGAAACTGGCGCACACAATCGTCATCTGCTATTAACGAATCTTTTAGTTCATACCAAGTTTCTTGCGGTAGTTGCCCCATATTGTCTATTGGCAAAACAGCGGCTTGCAGATCTAAGCGTAAACTTTCTCCACCACGTAATTGGAAAACCGCAGCAAACATGGTTTGAGTTGTGTGATCGGTAATGCCCCAATTTAAATAATCATAGGCGCGCTGGCGATTTAAGCTCGCACTCCAGCCAGCAATCACAGTAAATTGCTTAATTTCAGAAGCAAAATAGAAAGCGCCATCCGGTCCAATAAAATAATAAAGCGGTTTTACCCCGAAACGATCACGTGCTAAAAAAAGCGTTTGCTTTTCCCTGTCATAAAGAGCAAAAGCAAACATACCGTTGAAATGATGCAGACATTCCTCGCCCCAAAAATCATAGGCAGCCAAAATTACTTCTGTGTCAGTCCCACTTTTAAATTGATATCCTTTCTCTCTAAGCTCCTGGCGTAGCTCCAAATAATTATATATTTCTCCATTATAGGTAATGACATATCGATTTAAATATTCCATCGGCTGCGTCCCTGCCTCACTACGGTCAATAATCGCCAAACGACAATGCCCTAATGCAAGGGGGCCTTCGATAAAAGAACCCGCTCCATCAGGACCACGATGAGTAATAATAGCTAACATGCATTCTAATGCTTGAAAATCTGGGGCAGATTTAAAATTAACTATACCGGCTATTCCGCACATGAACCACGCTCTCTTAAATTAGGCTTAACTAACTTAAACATACTATAAAGAATTAACAAATAATAAACTGTATAGATTAAAATATCACTAACAACGTAAGCAATGACCAGCAGCTCAAGCCTTGCTCCAACAAATACAAAAGACACTATACTCACTGAGGCAAAACTTAACACTTGCCAGAGAGAGGCAAGTTTCATTTGTTTGGCAGCAATGAAATAACTGCTTAAAGGAGCAACGATAAAGCGTATTGCCGCCGAAAAAACTAAAAAGCGCGATAATTCCCCTGCCAACTCCCAGCCTTTGCCAAAAATAACCGGGAAGAAAGTAGGAGCTAAGAACGAAAAGAGCAAGCAACTTGGTAGTGCCACGTAAAAGCAAAGCCTTGCCTTACTTTTGACGTAATGCACAATTTCTAATTTTGAGTTTCGACACAAGACGCTCATTTCATTTAAGTACACTTGAGCCATAATGCCCACCAAAAAAGTAGTAGGCACAGTCAAAATCTTTGCTGCTAAAAAATAATGGCCTGCTTGCTCAGAGCTGTAATACCAAAAAATTACCAACAGGGGTATTTGATGGGCCAAGGCATCCAACATCGCTGGAATTAAATTATATTTTGGCAGCATGTTATATTGCCGAGCCAAAATCCGTGTTTTAGCTCGATTCCAAGAATACGCTTTAAAAATAGAAGATCGCAAACAAGAATAAGTTGCAGCCATGATGACGCCAAAGACAAACCCTAGCTCCAAGCCAAAAGAAGTCAGTTGCCCCAAAAACAGTTGCCCTACCGTCATCCCACCATTTTGTACCAATCGGCTCTCGGCTATTAATTTAAAACGATCATTGCGGTTGTGCCAATAAATCGTTGCCTGGTAAATGCCAAAAAAAAGCAATAACGGAGCAAACAGCCAATAGATACCCAGGAAATGAGCACTTATTATTCTATAAGCAAACGTGCCGATAAAAATCAACAACGCGACAATCAAGGCGGCCAAAAATGCTAAGTAAACTAACTGTGCCGCTAATACACGACTACGTGGTAACGGAATAGCTAACTCATATCGCGCCGTCGCTGCTACGGACAAAACAGCAAAAACGGCCATAAACATACCAAATTGGCCAAACTGCTCAGGATTATAGAATCGTGTCAATAAAGGAGAAGCCAACACAGGTATTAGTTGCGCAATTACAGAACCACCCAATAATGCCAAAAACTTGCTTAAAAAGGAGCGATTTATCATGGAGTTCACAGTTTTTATTGGACGATAATCTTCTTTAGAGCCTCTACAATTCTATCCTGATCTTCTAGGCTTAAATAAGGATGCATCGGTAAACTCAACACAGCGTTTGCCGCTGCTTCGGCACAAGGAAAATCACCCTGACGATGGTGTAAATCAGCAAATGCTTGTTGTAAGTGCAAAGGAATTGGATAGTGCACTGCCGTTGGAATGCCTGCTGCTTTTAAATGCTGTTGTATTTGTGATCGAGCATCAACGCGTAGGGTATATTGCGAATAAACGCTCCTGTTATACGGGGCAATATAGGGAGTAATAACCCAGTCTTTTAACAAAGCCGTGTAACGCTCAGCGACGCGCTCTCGATTTGCTATATCTTCAGGAAAAATTTCCAACTTAGCTAATAAGATTGCGGCCTGCAAGGTATCCAAACGACTATTCATTCCAATTAAGCGGTGGTGATAACGTTTTTCTTGGCCATGCACGCGTATTTGTTGCATATCCTCAGCTAAATGCTCATCATTAGTGAAACATGCGCCACCGTCGCCATAACAACCCAAGGGTTTAGTGGGAAAAAAACTAGTGCAGGCTATGGTCGACAAATTGCCGGAATTGCGACCTTTATATATCGCCCCCAAACTTTGTGCAGCATCTTCAATGACCGGAATTTGATATTTTTCTGCAATTGCATTGATAGCATCCATGTCTGCGCATTGCCCAAATAAAGAGACCGGTAAAATTGCTTTGGTATGCTCGGTAATCACCGCTTCAATCTGAGTTGGATCAAGGTTATAAGTTTTAGGATCAATATCAACAAAAATTGGCTTGGCGCCTAATAACTTTATTGTTTCGCCATTTGCTATAAAAGTAAAAGGGGAAGTAATTACCTCATCACCGGCCTTTATTTTTAAGGCCATCATTGCCAACAATAAAGCATCGGTACCGTTAGCTACAGCAATACAATATTTTGCTCCGATCAAAGCAGCAAGCGCCTCTTCAATTCTTTTCACCTCTGGCCCCATAATATACTGCCCATGCTCTAATACTTCATCGATTCGAGCATTGATGCTGGGTTTTAAGCGCTTATATTGAGATTTAAGATCAATAAATTCCACAATTTTCCTCTTTCATAACGCGACCAACACGCAAAAAATACTTTACTCCTTGTGAACAAATGACTGCTGCATCTTCTTGGGTAGGGAAATGCAAGCGTTCGCCAAATTCACTCATCCAACCCACTTGCGTGGCTGGAACCCCCACCATCAACGCATAATCAGGCACATCCTTGGTGACTACTGCTCCTGCCCCAATAAAAGCATAGCGACCCACCGTAACACCACAAACAATAGTACAATTTGCTCCAAGGGTTGCGCCTGTTTTAACTAAGGTGGGCAAATACGCATGTTTACGTACCACAGCAGCACGAGGATTATAAACGTTAGTAAATACCATACTTGGCCCACAAAAAACTTCATCCTCCAAGATCACACCTGCATAAATAGAAACATTATTTTGAATTTTAACTCGATCACCAATAATTACCTGATTAGCTACAAAAACGTTTTGCCCTAAAGAGCAATTCTGGCCGATTTGCGCAGTTCCACTGACATGGACCCAGTGCCAAATACGCGTCCCCTCGCCGATTTGCGCTCCTTCATCAATAATAGCTGTTGGATGAGCAGCATAATTGTTTGGCATTAATGCTCCAAAGGTAAACTAATTTGACAACCATCCCGAGCTGCAAGATAGGCGGCCACCAATAATTCCAAAGATTTCAGACCTGAACGGCCATCTGTTCGTGGTTCAGCCTCACCACGCAAAACATCAATAACATTTTGATAATATAATGCATGGCCAAAACCATAAACAGACTCAGTCTCATAACTCGCTGCCTCTACCTGCTCATCTTCAGCCTGCTTATCAGCAAATTCCCAGTGCTCAATTTTATTCAAGGCAATACCACCAATTTTTACTGATCCCTTTTCCCCTAAGATTGTTATCGATCCTTCGAGATTTTTAGGATACGTTAACATCGTGACATTGACCGAACCCAAAGCCCCAGCACGCCAACGCAGGGTCATGACCCCGGTATCTTCCGCCTCAATATCGCGCGCTAAGGTTCCCATCATCGCTTGTACCGAGGCAATCGGGCCTATGAGCCAATGTAATAAATCAACATAGTGACTGGCTTGATTCATAAATGCCCCACCATCCAATTCCCAAGTTCCGCGCCACTTGGCTTGATTATAATAATTTTGGGGACGACACCAAAAAACATTCACCGTGACCAGATAAATGCGAGCAAATCGACCTTGCTCGATTGCTTGCTTAAGTCGCTGCAAACTTTTATTGTGCCGATTTTGTTTCACCACAAAGAGGCGTACTCGATTTTCATCACAAGCGCGCACCATCGCTAAACCATCTTGCCAACGCGTCGCCATGGGTTTTTCAGTAATGACATGTTTACCTGCTCGCGCTGCTTGAATAGCTTGCTGAGCATGGAGCCCACTGGGCGTACATAAGCTTACTACATCGATATTTTCTTCAGATAAAAATGGAGTGTAATGGTCATAACAAACTACAGACTTACCCACCCAGTTTGCGGCTTGTTGCAAGCTTTGCGGATCGCTATCACAAAGCGCGGTGAGCTCTAGATCATTAGAAAATTGTTGGATTGCCTTAATGTGATTTTCGGATATGCGCCCACAGCCCGCCAGACCAACACGAATTTTACGGTTTTTAATCACAGGTAATTTTGGGTTGATCATAAAAATACTCACGCTTTCACGATGTTTGCAGCAACTTCTTTTCTATAAACTCCCCGGGTATCCACAATTAACCTGGCATGTTCCTTAATTAACTGATAATCAAATGCTGTGTGAGGTGTCGCTAACACAACCACATCGTATTCACTTAAGGATTGAGGATTGAGAGGCACGCTTGCGAGCTCAAAATGATGTTCGCGCATTTTAGGAAAAACTGGAACGTGGGGATCAGAATAAGCTACAATAGCCCCTTTGCTGCGTAACAATTCCATAATATGCACACTAGGGGATTCGCGCATATCATCTACATTTTTTTTATAAGCAATCCCCAGCATCAACACTCGAGACCCTTTTAAAGCGATAAGTCGTTCATTTAAAGCCAGAATAATTTTACCGACTACCCACTCTGGCATAGCTTTATTGATTTCTCCGGCTAATTCAATAAAGCGCGTATGTAAACCAAATTCACGAGCTTTCCAAGTTAAATAAAAAGGATCCAGTGGAATGCAATGCCCGCCAATCCCGGGACCAGGATAATAAGGAACAAAACCAAAAGGTTTAGTTGCCGCCGCATCAATTATTTCATAAATATCAAGACCCATTTTTTCAGCAATGATTTTCATTTCATTAGCTAAACCAATATTGACTGCCCGATGAATGTTCTCCAGCAACTTAGTCATCTCAGCCGTTTTCGTGGAACTTACTGGTACAACTTTCGCAATGACCGATTCGTAAAGTTTGACCCCTACCTCCAGACAAGCAGGGGTATAACCACCACATACTTTGGGAATGGTGGCTGTGACAAAATGCGGATTACCAGGATCTTCTCTTTCTGGAGCAAATACGAGGAAATAATCTTGACCTAACACAAAACCACGTGCCTGAATTCTCGGCGCAAGCTCTTCATCGGTGGTACCGGGATAGGTGGTGCTTTGTAGGGATATAATTTGACCCGCACGTAAAAACGGTAAAATGCCCTCCATCGTGCCAATAATGAAGGAAAGATCGGGCTCACGATATTTATTAAGCGGCGTGGGTACGCATAAAATAATGGCATCCACTTCCGCAATCTGCGTAAAATTCGTTGTCGCCTCAATCCGAAACCTGAATTCGTGAATTCGCTGTGCGTTGATATGAGATATGTAGCTCTTTCCAGCATTGATGCTTGCTACTTTAATCGAATCAATATCAAAGCCCACGACATGATATCCTACTTCAGCAAAACGCAGCAGCAGTGGCAGCCCCACATAACCTAAACCAATTATCCCAATCTTAGCCTTCTTGTCCCTAATTTTTTTTATTAATTCTGATTTCATAGCCTCTTAAGCACATTCACGATAAGACTGCACTGCCTCTATTATTTTTTCACAAATATCTTGCATTTCTGTTGATTGCAAATAAGGATGAAAGGGCAAACTCAGCACACCACAAGCAGCCGCTTCCGCATGAGGCAAGGAATAATGTTGGCATTCTTGCGCCATCAATGGTTGCTGGTGAATCGGTATTGGATAATGCACTGCAGTAGGAATACCCTGATTAGTTAAATGCTCTATCACTTGGCTACGATTTTCTACCAAGATCGTATACTGCGCATAGGTACTTTGGTTATGTAGCTCGATATAAGGAGTCACCACTTCTTCTGAAAGTAAGCGGTTGTATTCTTGGGCTATGCGCCTACGGGCCTGCAATTCTTCAGGGAAAACATCCAGCTTGGTCAATAAGATCGCAGCTTGCAGGGTATCAATCCGCCCATTAATCCCTAAACGGATATGATGATAGCTTCTATCTTGGCCATGATTACGAATGTGGCGCATATGAGTTGCTAATTCATCATCATCAGTAAAGCAAGCACCACCATCGCCATAACAACCCAAAGGTTTAGAAGGATAAAAACTCGTTGCTGCAATAGTAGATAAGGCAGATGAACATGAATAGCGGCCTTTATAGGTAGCACCAAAACTTTGGGCCGCATCCTCGATCACCGGCAAGTTGTACTTATCAGCAATCAGTTTAATTTGATCAAAATCAGCGCATTGCCCATATAAGCTGACCGGTAAAATGGCTTTGGTTTTTGGAGTGATGGCTTGTTCAATGAGCTGAGGATCGAGATTATAGGTTTTGGGATCAATATCAACAAAAACCGGCACAGCACCCAATAATTTGATCATGCTGGCGGTCGCAATAAAACTAAAAGGGGTAGTAATTATTTCATCCCCTGGCGCAATACCCACGGCCATCAAGCTAATGAGTAAAGCATCGGTACCACTGGAAAGGCTAACACAATGCTTTGCTCCAACATACTGAGCCAGCCGCTGTTCCAGTTCCTTGACTTCTGGCCCCATAATAAACTGACCATGCGCAAATACTTGGCTTAGACGGTTGTTGATATTTTCTTCCAGTCGCATAAATTGTGTTTTTAAATCAACAAATTGCATACCATATCTCACCATTTGGGTTTAAAGTACTGAGCCAAATCCACCTGCTTCAATGAAGTTGTTGATCGTACCTGAGTCACGGGTAAAAAACAATCCAAATTCTTGCGTAGGGGAATCCCCTCTCCCCCAACTGTTTTTGTTGGTGGGAGAGGGGACTTACGAAAGCTTAGGGCCACAGGCCAGATGAGGGCGCTTGAAATAGCTTTCAGCGTTTTGAGATCATAGCGTTTATCGCTTGTAAAACCTCTTGCGCATGACCAGGCACTTTTACTTTGCGCCATTCTTTGCGCAAAATACCTTGCTCATCAATTAAAAAAGTGCTCCTCTCAATACCTAGGTATTTATTCAGAAATAAGCTTTTTTCCTTGAGCACATTAAAGTATTGGCAAAGAGTTTCATCTGGATCGCTCACTAATTCAAAGGGAAGTTCATATTTGCAGACAAAGTTGCTATGGGATTTTAGGTTATCTCTGGATACTCCCAAAACCACGGTATTGAGCGCTTGTAGTTGTGGGTAAATATCGCGAAAATCCTTGCTTTCTTGAGTACAGCCTGGGGTATTATCCTTCGGGTAAAAATAAAGTACCAGTCGCGCACCTTGTAACTGGGAAAATTGAACCTCGGGATTTTTGTCAGTCGCGAAAGACAAATTGGTAATTGCTTGGTTTAATTGAGCCTGTGGTTGCGCCATTAGCGTTTCTCCGGTTCCATGATTCCATCGATGTTTAGTTCGTCACATAGTATCATAAAGCGTTCTCGGAGATCAGCAATGTTGATATCGGCTGGGATGCCAATTCGCAAGGAGACCGTAATCATGCTAGTGTCAGAGTGGCTGGTCTGAAAAGGGTCTATCTGCACATCTATTAATTGGATCTGCTGCTGAGCAAAAAATTGAGTAATCGAGAACACCATACCTGGGGTATCCAGACCAACGACTTGGGTCATATAGGGTAGATATTCCCCTTCAAGATGTAAGGGTTCACTTCGTTTGACTTCCAGCAGAACCGTTCCCTGATTTTTTAGGCTAGCAATTGCTTCTTCGGTTTTGGCTATTCCATTCCAATTCCCCGCGATTCTTAGAATGCCGGCGAAATTATCCCCCAGCACGCTAAGTCGGCTTTCTTCCAGGTGGCAGTTGTTTTTACTTATAATCTGTATTAAGTCATCAACGACGACTTGCTGATTGGGGGCAATAAATGCAATATTCAAATATTCCATGGGTATAGAACCTCGCTCATTTTGTATAGAGGCGAGATTATAAGCGTGATTAGAAGACTGTCCAATATAATTTTGTCTGCTTAGCAGATTAGCAGAATTCCCCTCATTAAAGGAGACCTAACAAACTGCAGGAATGAGGGTGTTCTCTCTAGGGCTGTAAGCCGTTTCAAAAACCTTCATCCGCCTTCGGCACCTTCTCCCCTTGCTCTGACGACGTCAGAGCAAGGGGAGAAGGGATTTTTCGCATTTTTAAATAGAATTTACTTCCCACGTATAACATAAAAAATATTAATACCGACACATAAGGCAGCACTAGTTCCATCCACTGGAAATTAGGTTTATTTATGATTGGAATAAACTGGGCAAAAATGATCAGCCCCAGGATCAACATCGACGAAATTTGCGCAAAAGGATAAAACTTTGCTCGATAAACCAATGACTCGATGCCGCCTACCTGAGGCAAGTAATGCTTACGAAATCGATAGTGACTTAGCGCAATTCCAAACCACGCTATAAAGCCAAATAATGAAGAAATTTGTACCGCATACGCGAAAAACACCCCATTCCCAACTTTGGAAGATATAAACACAATCGCCCCAATAAAAGCGGTGGCTAATAATGCTAATAAAGGCACTCCCTGCTTAGTAATGCGACTAAACACCTTCGGCGCTTGTTGTTTGTGGCCTAAATACCACAAAATTCGCGTTGAAGAATACATACTGGCATTTGCTGCCGACAATACCGCGATTAAGATGACGAAATTAATAAAATCTGCCGCATAATGCGAAAGATATTTCGCAAACACCATAGTATAAGGGCTGGTGCTCACATTCTCTTGATAAGTCAGTCGTGGATCGGTGTAAGGGATCAGTAAACTTATTACGGCCATCGAAGCGACATAGAAAATCGTCAAGCGCCAAAAAACTATCTTGACTGATTTGGGAATCGTGGTGGCAGGGTTTTTAGTTTCACCCGAAGCCACCCCAATTAATTCGGTGCCCTGAAAAGAAAACCCAGCAAATAAAAATACCCCAATAAATCCATAATAGTTATTGTGAAAAGGCGCATCACCAATAAACCAATGTTGGGTACCAAAGTGAGGTTGCTGCAGCACGGCAAAACTGCCTAAAACAATAAAAGCTAGTATGACTGCTACTTTTATGAAAGAGAGAAAATATTCTACTTCTCCGTACACGCGCACAGAAAACAAATTAAAAACAAGAATCGAGAAAAAAAACACCAGAGAAAATATTAAGCTATTGATGTCAGGAAACCAATAACTCATGATCAAAGTAGCGGCGGCAATTTCAGCAGCAATAGTAATAGCCCAGTTAATCCAATAATTGTAGCCCATGGCAAAACCAAATGACGGGCCAACATATAAAGTAGAATAATCACAAAAAGTTCCAGAACTGGGGTAATAAACACTCATCTCACAAAGACTGGTCATCAAAAAGTAGACGACCAGCGCCATGAGCGTGTAAGCCACTAACGTGCTCCCCGGCCCTCCTAAAGAAATGGCATAGCCACTCGCCAAAAAGATTCCGGTTCCTATCGAACCGCCCAAGGCAATCATATTCAGATGACGCGATTCTAATTTCTGTGCCAATGCTGTGGTCATGTAACCCACTCATATAATTCTGTTTCAAAGACACTACACTGCCGGCATTTTACGCCACAACGCGGGGTCTTGGAACATTTACGTACTTGTTGTTTGCGAATCAAAACCTCCAGCATATCGCGTAGGACATCGCCGGCCAGATCAAAGTGGGTCGATAATTCCGCTAAACTACAGCGCCGACGTTCGCACAGATAATTTCTTAGATTGAATAGCAGCATAATTTTTTATCACCGTAAAGATCACACTTATAAAAAACAACAAACCCAAAATCCAAGCTAATGAGCTCAGTGGATGGCGTGCCCACGTAGCCGCTTGATAGAAAATAGTAGCCACCACATACGCCAGACTCGTCGTCCATACCGCAGCAAACAACGCCCAACCTGAGCTTGATTCACGCACCATCGCCGCCACTGCTGAGATGCAGGGGATATAAAGCAATATGAATAATAGATATGCCATCGCCCCTGCTTGCCCATCAAAATAACGGACCATCACTCCTAACGCATTCGCATCCAAGGCCGCATCAGCCGCACTCGCTGTCACAGGATTTGCCAAGCTATGCACCAATCCTGCCAATTGGGTTGGCACCGAAAGGAAGGCTGCTTGCAAACCCTGCCAGACAGTTTCTTGCTCCTCCTCCTTGGTCGTGGCTAAATGACCCACTTGGCTGTACAAAGTATTTAATGTACCGACTACAACTTCTTTAGCCAACACACCGGTGACCAAACCGACCGTGGCTGGCCAATTGTCTTGGGAAATGCCCAGGGGCGCAAACACTGGGGTCACACTTTGGCTAATGACGGCAAGAACCGAGTCTTGAGCATCTCCCTCCGCTCGTAACTGTCCCTGCCAAGTAATCGAATTTAATAAGCTGACCAAAAAACAAATCGGTACAATCAAACGACCTGCCCTAATCACAAAGGAGCGCAAGCGCTGCCAAGTGAGGCGCAATAATGTCAGCAAATTAGGCCGGTGATAGGGCGGTAACTCGATTACCCAGGGCGAGGGCTTACCGCTTAGCACAGTCTTGCGCAGAATAAATCCTGTCAACACCGCCATAACAATACCCAACAAATACAGCATAAAGATGATGTTTTGCCCATTAACTGGGAAAAAAGCCGCGGTAAACACCGCATAGATGGCCATCCGAGCCCCACAAGACATAAAGGGCGACATCATTAAAGTGAGTAAACGGTCCCGATTGTGTTCTAAAGTGCGGGTCGCCAACATCGCAGGCACATTACAGCCAAAACCGACGATAAGTGGCACAAAAGCTTTGCCAGGCAATCCCAATGCACGCATACAACGATCTACCACAAATGCCGCGCGCGCCATATAACCCGAACTTTCCAGGAAAGATAAGAAAAAGAATAAGGCGCCAATGACTGGAATAAAGGTAACGACGGTATTAACCCCCCCACCCAATCCAGTGGCTAAAATAGTACTCAGTTCAGCAGGAACCTGCCCTGCGGCCAGTAATTGGCTGAACCCTTGGACGAATAGCGCACTACCACCTAAATCAAATAGTGGCTGGAACGCCCCTCCCACATTAATAGCAAAGAAAAACATCAGATACATCGCGGCCAAAAATATCGGGATGCCTAAAATGCGATTTAAAACCACCTTATCAATGCATTGGCTCAGAGGCGTTTTTGTTATTGTGGATTTTTGCACGACGGCTGCGCTTATCGCATGAGCATAGGAATAACGCAGGTCCGCGATTAAAATATCAGCCTCTACTTGGGTAGTCGCTTCCACCATGGCTTTGGCATCCGCCAATTTTTGCTGGATTTTTTCCGGGAATAATTGCCTGGAATACTCATCACCTTCAATACTAGATAAAGCAAAGAACCGGGCTAACTTGGCTTGCTGAGGGTCTGCTTGAGCAATAGCCAGCGCCAATTCTTCAACGACATTTCTCAGCATGGCGGGATAAGCAATGCTATCACATGCCGGCAAGTAGTTCTGGGCTACGATCAGGTCTTTTAAAGGCTGAACACTAGCCTTTTTGGTAGCAGTGACCCCGATCACTGGGCAACTTAAGGTGGCTGCGAGCTGAGTCAAATCTAGGCGCATACCACGCTGCTGTGCCACATCTAACATGTTCACTACGACTAGCATCGGGACTTGCATGGCTAATAATTGGGTGGTCAGATAGAAATTACGCTCGAAATTATTGGCATCGATAATGTTGATAATAAGATCAAATTGCTCTGATAAGATGGCTTTACAAGCAATTCGCGCATCGATGGCAAGCGTAGCCGATGGGGTAGTTAAGCTATAGACTCCCGGCAAGTCAATGACCTCTACCTGGGTCTGCCGGTGGTTAAAATGCCCACTCTTGCGTTCTACCGTCACTCCGGGCCAATTCCCCACGCGTTGATTGGCCCCGGTGAGTGCATTAAACAAGGTGGACTTACCGCTATTGGGATTACCTAATAAAGCTATTTTTATCATGTCATCTCCTGGCAAGAGCCAGCCACCACAGGGGGGGGGGCGGGCCTACGGGGTCCTGTCGCGTGGACAACCCGCCGTGCTCGCACGCTGCGCGCGGCGTTGTTGCCCTACGCGCCACCCCTTCGGCCCGTGCCCTCGGATCCCTGAGGCCCGAGCCGTAAGATACCCGCTTCTACTTTTCGCAAACTTAAGGAATAATCGCGGACTAGGATTTCTATGGGATCCCCTAAAGGAGCCACTCGAGACAAGGTGATGACCGTGCCTGGCGTTAACCCCATAGTTAATAATTTGTGGCGATAAGCCGGCTCCCCATCCTCGAAACCGATGATGCTTGCTGTCTCCCCACATTTAAGATCTCTAATTCGCATGAAGTATTATGTATTGATAGGGAGTTTACTGTCAATGATAATCATTATCAATTAAAAGCGTTCACGGGGAAAGGTAATCCCCCCTTTGAAAAAGGGGGTGAGGTAGGTGGATTTTGGAGAGAAAGGTAGCCGCAGAGCCCGTCGTAATCCCTTCTCCCACAAAGTGGGAGAAGGTGGCCGCAGGCCGGATGAGGGTCTTTGAAATGGCTTTAGGCTCTTCCTGTCAGGAGGAGGATTCTTTTATGAATACTACATCCTCAGGCTCGATATCGTTTAAGCTGTCCCCAACCCCAGTAAAGTCGTTCGAACTTTGGCTTCCTACTTCTTCCCCTGTCATTTTTTTACTATCTTCAAGCCGCGCCGAATCATCCAAAGACTTCAAACGATCCCGCAAAACCCAACTTGCCAGCAATAATAGCACTGTCATCCCAACTATGACTGAACCATAAATTCCAGCGACAGTCTCAAATCCTCCACGCACAGAATCAGCATTCCAAACGCGATTGTCAGAGAAAAAATTAAAAGCCTCAGTTCCGTGAGCACGATCATAGAGGTAAGTGCCCAAGACCGAAGAGGCCATTACGCCTAGACTAACTGCTACGGTTTTTTTCTTTTTGAGCTTATGGACTAATATTGCTGCTTTGTCTGCTGTTCTGTTTTTGAAGTGAAAAAACGCACAACAGGTGGGGGTATGGGAATCTTTAGCTCTAGGATTTCTAAAATTTTCATCCTGCGTTGATGGGATTTGATATGCTATGCGCTGGAAGCCACTGCCGGTTATTATGGGGGGCTGCCACGGCGCTCTGGGATCGCTTCGAGGCAATAAGTAGTTAGCAAAGAAGCTCTCATGTTCTACAAGCAACGACCCCCTATAATTGCTCGATACTAGGGGATTAATAGCCTGTTTTAAGGCCTTATAGGTTTTATTTGTGTAAAAATCATCAGCTTCTACATCAAGTACGGCGCCAAGAAACTTTTCCGCTTGTTTTCTAGTAATGAGAAGATCAGCTCTGTGCTGTGCTGCGATTTTGTTATATAGCTTATCTACTAAATAGAATGTGCCTTCTGCAGGGTCATCTTCATCAGGCTCCCCAGACGACTCAACAATTTCGCTTAATTCCTTTTTTAGTAAAGCCTCCCAATCGGGGTGGCGCTGCTTAACCGCGTTATAGCATTCCTCTATCAGCTTGAAATCTATAGTTTGATCTGGAGCTTGAACCTCATCTGATTCTGATAATTCTGAGTCCTCTTTCTCAAATGCTAGGGGAGACTGGGGGTTTTTCATAGCGCCGTAGCTGACACGACGACGCAATGGTGGAAAACGTAAGTGATCCTTCGAGCTCTTAGCATCAACCAACGGGGAGACATGACTACTGCTATTAAAGTTAAATCCTGAACCTTGATGTTTTGGAACGTCAACGGAAGAGCCGCCCTTTGCTGCAGCAATAGCCTGCTCTAAGCCCTGAAAGACAGGGTCCTGTTTTGAAATTGCTTTCTCCCCTGCCCAATTTATCAAATTAAGAAATCGACCCGCTTCGTCAACAGAGACGCTAGAGACGCTATCGACCTGACTTGCTTGCAGTCTTACATAAAGGGTTTGTATAGCGATAAACGTAGAGTCTTCCGACCAAAAGTCCAACTCTGACGGGTTGGACTTCAGAATCCGGTCCATGACCGCCTTTAGCTTACTAAATTCTACTCTTTGCTCTTGAGCCATAAATTAATCCTCTTCGTATGGTTATTACATTTAAAAATCGTAATCATTCACCCTCCTTTGTGTGTAAAAATCCTTCTCCCCTTGTGGGAGAAGGTGCCCGAAGGGCGGATGAGGGGTAAACTTGAAAACAGCAAGAAGCATTTTATTAGCTAAATGCTAACTGTTGCTTACCCCTCACCCGCGCGCCTTACGGCGCGGCGGCCTCTCCCACAAGGGGAGAGGCAAAAGCGATAATTTGTATCTTACTAGGCAATTCTTAATGAACTATTAACACCAAATATTTTCCTAGCACAAGCCTCTGTAGGGGGACAAAAATAATCCCTCCTTTTGGAAAAGGGAGGTTAGGAGGGATTTAAAGAAGCATTGAGTACTAACGAAAATAACGCGAGTATCCTCAACTTTTTAAATCCCCCTTAATCCCCCTTTTTCAAAGGGGGAAATTATTTTTGCCCCCTACAAAGAGCACAAACCGATGGCATTGCCCCTTTCAACCATGGCTTAATTGTATTGAGGAGACCTGCTACTGGTCAATTAAATTAGATGAAATGAACTCTGCAAAAATTGTTCCAACGTTAAGCCCTGCATGTTCCCAGCCTTAAACCTAGATTCGGCAGTAGAAACCTACTGCGAGGGCTTAATACATTGAATCTCCCGCTTATTTTTATATTTTTTTCTTTCACCGTACGGGTGAGTACGCCTTCAAGAAAAAAACTTAAAAATAATCAAGATCTTCAACGTCTTAATCCCTCTCGCTACGGTTTCTACTGCCGAATCTAGGTTAAAAGAGTTTTTGTTTATTACCATTAACTCCGTATTACCAAATATTTTTGGGAACCATCCAAATTCTAATGCTGAACAAGCGCCTCTTTTTACTTCGATGAAATGCGTCGGAGTAGCAACAAAATCAATTTCATGTTGTTGATTTTGCCAAAACGCCAAGGGCGCTAGAAGTTCCGTACCCGCAATAGCGGAACAGCGCATTGGCTCCTGCGCTATCAACCATTCATAGAATACGCTTTGTTCTTGTGCATTTAATTGCGCAAAATCATTAATATGCCGAATCCTGGCGGGATGATACGCCAGAGCGACCAGTAAGTTGGAGAAGTGGTATTTGCAGGGTTTCCGCAGCACTTTAATGCGACGGCTGAGAAGCTTTGAGACTTTCCAAATGAGGAAATAACCCGGGTTGATCAATTTTCCCCTCAAGGAGTTGCTGGTTGAATGTAAGAATGTCCACGGGTCTAGCTCTAACGGTTTGAATTGTAGGTATGCTAACGTTTTGGACGTTAGGTGTAAAGAGGAAAAGCGGGTCTGGATCCAGACCCTCGAGGCACTGGGACAAAGAGACTGAAATGCGAAATTGCAGCGGATGACCTAATTGCAGAAGGCTTAACCTAGTTGCTCAACCCTGCCTGATGGAGATGGAAACATAGGAGAATTTACCTCCATTTGGCTGGGTTGTTCAGCAGGCTCCACCTTAGCATTCGAACGAATCCTAGAAGCCGCCCACATTGCCAGCACTATCACACCCACCAAAACTGGACCATAAATCCCACCGACGGTTTCAAAGCCTTTTTGTATCGAATTAGCATCCCAAACACGATTGTCGGTGAAAAAATTAAAAGCATCCGTACCTTTAAAATGGTCATAGAGGTAAGTGCCTAATAACGAAAGCCCCATTGCAGCCAAAGTGCCGCCTATTATTGTTTTAGGGTGTTCTCCAACCGTGTCAGCTGCTTTGGCTAGTGTTTCTTTTGTGGAACCAAAAAACCATGATAGACAGCTAGGGGTATCGGTTTTCTCTTGCTCATCTATTGTCCCAGACAAATCTGAAAAATCCTTGCCACCACCTAATGACGATGAACTTGTATCAAGGGGGACTGTATTATTAAAGCTCTCAAATTGACTCAAATAGTTCTGTTGAGCACCTTGAGTAGCTTTCTCTAAGTTCAGATAAGCTGGGCTGCTCACAGTAATTCTTCCATCTGTATCTGCACGATCTACCGCATCACTAAATCCCAGCAAGTCCTCTGTAGAGATAGGGGTTCCTGCTTCTTCCAGTGCTAAAATATCTTGATATTGCTGCTCTACTTTATTGAAGTCTTGATTAGCTATTAGGTTATTCCATTTGGATGCGTAGGCCCCCTTAACCGCATTATAGCAATCTTGCACCAACTTAAATTCTTTAGTCTGTTGAGACATAAACTACACCCCCTATTTAACGGTCATTCTACAAAAATCTGTTATTAGATTTTAAAAACTTTCATTTCTCCCCACAGATCCCTCGCTCCGCTCGGGATGAACTGAGGGAGGACGCCTGGGGAGGTCACCTATAAGCTAGTATCTTACCAAACAATACTTAATGAACTATTAACGCCAATCATTTTTTAGCACGAACTGGCATTGCAGAAGGATAAGGTGGAATCGAGTGGGTAACTGGGAGATTATCCTTCTCCCACAAGGGGAGAAGGATAATCTACCCACTCGATTCTACATAGAACCAAAATAATTTTCCCCTGGAAAAAGGGGGATTAAGGAGGATTTACTCATACCCCTCAAAATCCTTTTCTCGGTGGACGTGCGGAGAAAGTCGAAAAATATGCGCCGGCAACTTATTCGGATCCAATTCAACATAATTACGGCTGCCATGCCATAAATAGCGTTGACGGCCCAGTAAGTCTTCCACCCAATATGCTTTTTCAGCAGCTACGCCTAATTCTTCTAGTGGTAATTCAACCCAACCTGTTTGAAGATAATGAACATCTAAATTGACGATAACAATAATCACATTAGCGCCAAGAAATTTACTATAGCAAATCAATTGTTCATTATCGATCGGATAAAATTTTAAATTCCAATCCTGTTGCAAGCTGGGATTTTCTTGGCGAATTTTATTCACCAGGGCGATGATATCTTTTAAACTATTGGGATGATTGAGATCCCAAGGCTTTAATTCATATTTTTCGGAATTCAGATATTCTTCACCACCCAACTCTCGAGGCTCAGCAATGCATAATTCAAAAGCAGGGCCATAAATTCCATAATTGGCCCCTAAAGTAGCTGCCAGCACCAAGCGGGTGATAAAAGCTCCGCGCTGCCCGGTTTGTAAGTATTCCGATAATATATCCGGGGTATTGGGCCAGAGATTGGGTCGAAAATATTCGCGCACTGGAGAATGCGTCAACTCAGTGAAATAATCCATTATTTCACGCTTGGTATTACGCCAGGAAAAATAACTGTAAGACTGAGTAAAACCCAATTTGGCCAGATAATACATAATATTTTGTCGCGTGAATGCCTCAGATAAAAAAATAACTTCTGGGTACATTTGTTTAATTTCAGCAATTAACCATTCCCAAAAAATAAACGGTTTAGTGTGGGGATTATCGACACGAAATATCTTCACCCCCTGCTCTAGCCAAAACAATAAAATATTTTTACATTCATTCCAAAGATCACACCAATTTTCAGACTGAAAATTTAGTGGATAAATGTCCTGATATTTTTTAGGTGGGTTTTCGGCATATTGGATTGTTCCATCTGGTCTAGATTTAAACCATTCTGGATGTTGGCTAACATAGGGATGATCTGGAGTGCATTGCAAAGCAAAATCCAGGGCAATTTCCAGATTATAGTTTGCAGCTTCCCGAATTAATTGTTGGAAATCCTGCAAATTGCCTAATTGCGGATGAATCGCTTGATGGCCTCCTTCGGGACTTCCAATAGCCCAAGGGCTCCCAGGTTCATCAGGCTCTGCCTGCAATAAATTATTTTTACCTTTGCGAAAAGTAAGTCCTATCGGATGAATCGGCGGTAAATAAACTACGTCAAATCCCATTGCAGCAATATAGGGTAAATGCCCAATAAGATCTTGCAAGTTGCCGTGCTGGCCATTGGCGCCCAAAGAACGAGGAAAAAGCTCATACCAACTGCTAAAGCGAGCCTTGACTCGATCGACGACAATCATTAATTCTTTATCATAAGTCACTGCAGTTTCTAGGTCAGGATAGCTGGTCATTAATGACAGCAATTCCTGACTAAACGCCAATTCAATTGCGGCCTGTTTATCATGTTGATCTGCTAAAATATTGGCCAACTGGCTCAAGCGCTGAGCATCATGCCCAGCGGCCCTGAGACTGGCAGAACGAATTAAATTCACTCCCATTAATAATTCAACAGAAATATCCTGCGTGGTCGGTAGCCACCGCTCCAAATCACGTCGCCAAGAATGAAAATGATCAATCCAAGCAGTGATGGTGTAATAAACCACGCCCATGTGATTAATTTTAAACTCTGCTCGCCAGCGATCGTTCCCTAAAGCTTGAAATGGTACGGCTTGCCAATGCGGCGTGTTGGCTTCGCGAAATTTTAATTCCGCTCCCAACTCATCATGACCTTCAGCAAATAGTGTGGCCTCAACCACCATAAGATCATTAACACAGCGCTTTACTGGAAACCGGCCGCAATTGACCTCTGGATAAACTTGCTCGATTACAAGCCGTTTTTTGCCATTTAAAATCAAATTTTCATGCATCCTTGCCTCCTGCAGTCTCAGCTTTCGTCCCGCGGACAAGCCGCGGGACGACGATGTGAGTGTTAAATTAAAGAAATACCTCTTCTAAGCGGGAAGCATCAAAAATACGTTCACCCCAGATTAAAAGAGTTTCAGCGCTTGCTTGTTGAATTCGAGCCAGATAAGTCGGAGGGATACCATGAAAGCGACGCACTAAGAGACGAAGTAATAAATTAGATTCACCTTGCTGGATCCCCTTTGCAATGCCAAGTCTCTTTGCAGTGGCAATATATCGTTTGCCAGCTTTTAAACCTCGTCGAAACCCTTTTTCAATCCCAACTCTCTCAGGAGTAGTAATAAATCTCATGTGTTGTTTCTCCTCGATGTTTTTTATTGATTGATTGTATATTGGCTCTTGCTCTTTGGGAAGAGCAATAAGCCAATCAAAACGAAGCTGTCATCCCGAGCGAAGCGAGGGATCTCACTGTTTAAAGAAGAGTCTCATACAGATCTCCCCATTGGGGATTCATTTGATTGATTAAGTCATTTTTCTTTTTTCGTGACCATTTTTTAATTTGTTTTTCTCTTGTGATTGCATCGTATATTTCTGAATAAGTCTCATAATAAACTAAACGATCCACATTATATTGTTTAGTAAATCCATCAACCATTTTGTTTTTATGTTCATATACACGTCGTATCAGGTTATTGGTCACACCCGTATAAAGCACATTTAGGTTTTGATTCGTTAATAAATAAATGTAATATTCCTTGCTCATTACCTAACCCTTTAAGCCAACATCGGCACACTGCCACGAACCACTTGTTGAATTAATTAAAAAGCGTTCCAACCCTGTTTTTGCCTGGTTGAAATAAGCCACGAAGACGCGCAAATATTTCAGCTCTCTTTAGTGATCGAAAGCCACCGGAGATTTTCTGTTTACACTTCATCATGCGTATATCACGCTCTGCTTGATTATTTGCAAATGGAACAATGGGATTAACCAAATGCTTTGCCACATTCCTGAGATCCCTCGCTGCGCTCGGGATGACACCTAGGGAGGCTCACGAAAATATAATCCTAAACCGTATTTCCAAGGACGATCAAAATCAGTCCGGGTATTCTTGTTTTTTGTTTTTAGCTCATGAGTCATGAACTCATATTAAAAGAAACAGCGGAACGCACAATACCGTAGTCCCAGAGTGTTTATCCCTTCTCCCCTTGGGGGAGAAGGGATTTGCACGCTATTCCCAAAAATCCGTCTCCCCTTTTTGCACTCCTGCTAATAACCTCGCGCATAATTCATCGGTAAAAGGCTTGTCGAATAGTCCATTGAGTTTTAATGCCTTTGCTCGCGTGTAGCAGCTTTCCTCATGCACGGCATGGGCGGACAAAATAACAATCGGCACATTGGCATTGCCACTTAAATGCTTACGCATAAGTTGGGCCAAATCAAGGCCATAATAATCCGGGAGTCCAAGATCAAGTAAGACTAGGTCATAACGATTGGAAAATAATTGAAGGGCTTGGGTGCCATTCATAGCTAAATCTACTTGGCAGTTTGCTGCGGTGAGGATAGAGTCAGCCCCTTTGCTAGCCATTTTATTATCTTCAACGACGGGGACTCTCAGTTGCATAGTATTCATGATTTGCTCCTATTATTTTTATATAAGGCACGTTGTCCCTGCACTGTCATTGCGAGGAGCGAAGCGACGTGGCAATCTCACAAGCCGAGGCACTGGATTGCCACGTCGCTTCGCTCCTCGCAATGACGGAGACGCAGAAACGACGACATAAGTAACCAAGAAATCTTAAGGAGTATCAGTGGCAGAGATTAAAGAGATGACAGAGCAGGAGATCAAATCGCTGCCCCGCCACCGCTACCTCTGCCACTTTATCGACCCAACCTCACCATCCTCCTCCCACACCCCAAATCGTCACAAAATGCTACCCTACCACCCCACAATGGCTGCGAGGATTTAAAGCAGATAGCCTTCTGATTTGACAATGGAAATACCACGAACGAGTGACACGTGAGAGAAAAATAATTGAAGCTGTTTTGCACGGACGCAAGATGCGTTAAACTGACAACAGCCATTGTTGAATCTCCTTCGTTAGATTCCAGTGGTTAGCGTGCGACTAGGTGTTTCAGCACCTACCGCACGCGCTTATTATCCTCAGATTATTTTAATCTAGCAACTGTTTTTTAAAAGGAACTTCAGACCCCCTCTCCCACCTTCCCTCGCTGACGCTCGGGCGGGGGAGAGGGAGTCTCCACTATATCCCCTCTCCCCCGCCCGAGCGTCAGCGAGGGAAGGTGGGAGAGGGTTAGGGAGAGGGGGTTGTTTTAAAATATACATCAAATCGCACACTGCGCCCGCTCAGCACCAAATCTGGCTTCAGCCCAGCCAACGGTAAAGCCAACCGCGGCCGTTTCACCACCACTCGCTTCGTAGCCCACTTTAACCCCAGCTGTAACAATTCCTCTGCATCATCCGCTTCATCCTGTAACAAATCTTGTAGCCACTGCATTTGCTTTTTCACTAATGCGGTTTTCTGCCGCGGTGGAAACATCGGATCTAAATAGACGACATCAGGCGGCTCAGAAGAAGACTGCCAATAATCCCTCACATCACCCGGCGTAACCGCAAGCGCCAGATCCTCGAAACTCTCGCTGGCAAATAACCGCCGCAAACCATCTTGCAACAACGCCGCCACCACCGGCGAGCGCTCAAAACCCTGCACCCGACAGCCCAAACTGGCGAGCACAAACGCATCTTCTCCTAAACCCATTGTCGCATCCAATACCGAAATCCCTTTACCTTGCTGCTTCCCTACCCCCACAGCCCGCGCTAACAACTGCCGCTTACCGCTGTGCTGACGCCGATAAATCAGACTAGGACTCAGGAAATCCACTACTAAGGGTTTCATCTTCGAACCGACTTGGTGTAGTTCTAGGTGTTGGTCCGTGAGTACGAGTAAATATTTAAAATCGGTGCAGGTGGGGGGAATGTAAGGTAAATGCAGCTGTGAGGCTAGTGAGTGAGCGGCACACTGGATAGCAGAAACAAGAGAGGTAGAACCCACAGCAATAAGTTTCATGCAAATAAATTAGGAAGATTAGAAAAATTAGAGTGGCAAAAAACCACTCTAATTTTCGCTAACAAGTTATTAAGTTATATTTTGACGTTTTTAAAAGTTTCAGTCTTTTGCTCGCTCACTTGCCTAACTAATTGTTTATCAAAATAGCCGGCCTCCTCTCCTTTCTCAAGTCCGTCTTGTGCTCTAGCTTGCTCCTCACTGGCCCCTACCAATAGGTACTTTTCTCCTCGACTTAACGATACGCCAACTAATAACCAACTTTTTGCACTGACAACTTCCTCGATGGTATTAAACTTGAGCGACGCTTTGTCCTTACGTTCCCCAATATTACTAAGTAGTTTCTCCAATGCCTCATTCTGGCGAGCTAATTGATCATGCTCATGCTTGGCATGGCAATAATCTGCATATCGACTTAGCATTAAGAATGCAGCAGTCAAAACTGCAGTTAACATACAATATCCGAAGGAAACAACGACATGATCAGCAAATTGATTTGCCACTAAAAAACCAGTGGTTACAGCGCCTGTAGCAAACGTGACGCCTGCAAGATAAGTGGAGGCGCCCCAGCTAGTAGATTCTTTTTCCTTAGCATAGATAGGGAAAAAATCCTCTTTATTCGCCTTAGGAAAATACAATTTAAGCGCGTTCCACTTCTCCTCAACTGCCTGCCGCAACTGAAATGATTGCGCCTTGTCTCTACGTGCCATCCAATCAAACGCCCAAGCAGCGCATAAAACCATACCACAAATAACGCCGGTATATCCTGTAGCAGCGGCAAATGTCCCCGCCTCCAGGGTGTAATTGACACCTAACCCTAACCCTATACCGCCAAGCACTCCTATACCAACCAATGGTACTTTTACCGCCCAAGAAGATGTTTGACCGCCTGGATTTGACTTGAGAAATTCGGGTATATAAGAAAATTCTCTATTGATCGGATTAAAACGCCATAAAGTAGGTTGCCAAGGCTTATCATCTGCTTGTGGCGCTGAAGACTGGACCAGTGTTTCTAGCGTTGTATTGGGTTGTGGCGTTATCTTCTTTTCTTCAACCCTAGATTCCCCTTCTACTTGATCATCTGACATCGTAGATTCTCCTCTATATTTGTTTAGTTATTTAACACTCTGTGGCTTCATTCTCATTGAGTCACATTAAAATTACACCTCCTAAAAAACGCTTACTATACTTGGCAAAGCTTATGTGTACATTAACAGCCCGAAAAAAATTAAAAAGCAACTGTGTAGGGGACAAAGCAACTACTCCGCCGTGTCCTGCGAGACGCTTCGCTCCTCAGGATAAACAGCTCTTAGAGGCACGCGCCTCAAACAGTATGAGATAATAACTTAAAACGCTTCCCAGAAAAAGCTAAACCAATTTTTAATATATTGGTCCTATTACGTTGCTTGGCTTCAGCCGTATAATTTTGTAATTCGATTTGTTCTAAAGCTTGTTGTGCCGCTTGCTCCAAAGCCTGATCTAAGTGGGGTGCATCTTTGGGCACGCGTTTGAGCTCAATTAAAATCGTCGGTTTATTTTTATCATGCGAAAAAATCAGATAATCATAGCGACCATAACCACTCTCTCGGTTCGATTTAATTTCATAATTTGGATTGTGATACAGACTTGCTGTCGCACCAATCATAAAGCCATGATAAAACACTTCAGGATCTTTAGAAATGTCGTGGACACTAAATGTTTGTTCAACCAGATGTTTTAAATCTAGTTCGAAGGCTTTTAAATCACCTATGAGCAAATGATTTAAGAAAGCATCAAGCCATTTCGTGTCATGATCGTCAGCTAACCATTCCCGAATAATGCTTCGATATAACCCACGTACTTCGCGGTTGGGAATATCTAATTGACACTGCAATTCTTCTTCAACCCGCTGTGAAGCAACCACTTTCAAATAACCCGCTGCAAACAATAAACTCCACGCCGCCCTTTCGCTGTTTTTCAAGGCGGCAAATGCCAAAGTTTCATCAATCACTTTTTCAATCGTCTTCCCTTGTAATAAATCCTCAAATTGCGCTCTAAAATCTTCACTCGACCCCAGTAACAGGATTTTAATCAATTTATTATCGCTGGTATTGACCCAATAAGGCGCTAATTCTCCCTTTTCGCGAATGCAATTGACAATCGACCAGGGATTGTAAACGGTGTAGGTTCCTGCTTTATAGCCATTGTACCAATCACGAATCGCAGGGGCTTGTGTTTGTAAGCCTGCTTGCTGCAATAAATTTTCTACTTCATCTTCGGTAAAACCAAAATACTGCCCATATTGAGAATTTGTCAGGGTATAAACTTTTAAATTATTTAATCCCGAAAATAAGCTTTCTTTGGCAACCCGTAAAATTCCTGTAATCACTGCCTTTTCGAGATAGGGATTGGTTTTTAACGCCGGGCCAAAGACACCACGCAGCAGATCGATCATTTGATCGTAATAGTTATGCACATAAGCGGCCTGAATCGGAGTATCGTACTCATCGATCAGCAACCACGGCTTGACTTGATAATGCTGATAAAGGTAATAACTTAGATTGCGCAGAGCAGATCGAATAGCACCTTCATCAGCGCGCTCTTCCAGCACAGCAAGAAATTTTTCTTTATCACTGGAAGTTAAGTGTGGACTCTCCAGAAGGATATGCTGATATTCCTGATAAAGCTGTGCCATCATGGCTTCCATCATTCGATAGGCAGTCGCAAAGTGCTGATTTTTCACTTCTTTAAAGGTAACAAAGATCACTGGGTAGCGGCCTTGGTGCTGCATATATTCGTCACCCAAAGCTGCAATTTTCGTGCCATTAAATAATCCTTGAGAGGATTGTCCATAGGCTTCAGCTGCTAAAAAATAATGCAGCATTGATAAATTGAGGGTTTTGCCAAAACGGCGCGGACGGGTGATCACAGCAACTTCAGCGGTGTCATCGAGAATTTCTTGGATAAATAAACTTTTATCGACCCAATCGTACTTCCTGTCCCTGATTTTTTTAAAATCATCTTGACCTAAGGGTAGTCGCATAAAGGCACCTTGCTAAGAAAATTAACATTAAACCGCACACTGCGCCTCGTGTTGATAAGCACCTTGTTTACGCTTACAGAATCTGTTCCAAACCATACACCAACTTATCCAGCTCCAGAACCTTGCGGCAGGCAAGGCAAACGCCTGGCATATAGGTTTCGCGGCTTAACGCATCATGGCGTAAGCTCAGAGTTTGGCCTTGACCACCAAACAACACAATTTGTTGGGCCAGTAACCCGGGTAGGCGGACGGAATGGATGGGAATTCCTTGGTAGCGGCCACCGCGCACGCCTGGCAAAGTTTCCTTTTCGGCCGGGTTGCTCTGAGACTGGGCTTTGACGGCAGCAATTAATTGCGCGGTTTGCAACGCAGTCCCCGAGGGGGCATCGACTTTGGCGGCATGGTGGCATTCAATGATCTCAACTTCGGAGAAATAACGGGCACAGTCCTGGGCATATTTATTCATTAAGGCAATGCCGATAGAAAAATTAGGCGCAATAATGCCGCCTAATTTCTTGCTGGCGGCCAATTGCTGCAGTTCTTCCATTTGCTCGAGTGATAAACCCGAGGTGCCAATCACTGGATGTGCGCCCGCACCGAGAATGGTACGAGTATTGTCGAAAACTACATCCGGCAAGGTAAAATCAACTACTACCTGGGCTTGATATGACGCAATGGCCCCATTAAGATCATCTTCTTTATTAGTTTCGCCCACCAGGATTAAATCTGGAGCATTTTTTATTGCCTTGGTGACCTCTTGCCCCATTTTACCGCGGGCGCCGTTGACTAAAACTCGAATGGACACATTTTTCTCCTGTTCTAAGGAGAGGGGGCCAACAACTCCTCCTCTCCATTACGTAATTCTACTAAAGAAATTGTTTTTTTCGGAATAAAACTATTGGAAAAACTCATAAACCCTGTAAGGCCCTCAAAATTAGCCAAATTTTTTAAAGAGGCACGAATCTTATTCGGATCCGTCGAATTGGCTTGGCGAATGGCTTCTGCTAATAGATTCATCGTGTCATAACCCAAAGCAGCAAAACTACTGTCCGGTATTTGATGATACATTCTTCGATAATCTTCGATAAAATTTTGCACACGGAGATTAGGGTTTTGCGACTCAACAAAGGCATGAGTCGTGTAAAAAATGCTCCCCACCCAATGGGATGCCCGTGATTGCTGGCGTAGAGCTATCGTATCCAAACCATCGCCACCAACAATTGGTTGCTCGAAGCCTTTCTGCCGTAATTGTTGCACAATATTGACCGAGGTAGTGGGATCTGCTGCCAAATAGAGAAAATCGGGAACAACGCCTTTTTTCTCAATCTGAGCCAAAAAAGCGGAAATATTCGAATGTTCTCGAGTAAATTTGCTAGTGGCAATAAATTCCCCCCCCAGTTTTTCGTAAAATTTCTGGAAATAACGCGCCAGCAAGTTCGCATATTGGCTGTCTTTTTGAAACAGTAAAACGCCAGTTTTATAATGTTGGGTTTTAAAAGCAAAATCAGCAGCTTTTTCTGCTTGCTGATCGTCAGAAAAAGTTGCCATAAAGACCCAATTGGGGGATAGCTTAACTAAAACAGGTGAAGTAGCTCCTGAAATAATGAGCAATTTGTGATATTTCGCCAAGGTCGGAATGGCTGCCTGCGCCATGTCGGTATCACTTAAGCCAATGACTGCCACAATATCTTTATCAGCTCCTAACTCAGCTGCATCTCTGGCAATAACTTCTGGCTCGGTTTGGCCATTGAGAATTTTTAACTGGACCGGGCGACCCAATAAACCGCCTGCCTGATTAATTTCCGACGCCGCTAACTTAGCCCCATCGGCAGAGTAAGTATCGAGTAGGCTTTGGCTCCCGGTCAAATTATAAATCGCGCCAACCGTAATTGGCATTACCGGTTGGGCCTGGGCGGAAAGCATCCAAACTACTGAAATTAAAAGGTTAATTTTTTTCCACATGTAATGTCCCTTGAAATAACTGAATCATATCCTGATGGGAGTGAAGTTTAGCCACATCTAACGGAGTGATTCCATCGGCAGTTGTGACATCTATTTGCGCACCTGCCTCTAAGAGCACAAGGGCGCTTGCTAGTGAATTATATTGGGCAGCAAAATGCAAGGGCCTCACCTGGGCCTGGTCTTCAAATCCATTAGGGTCAAGCCCAGAGCTTAATAATTGGCGAACTTGCTCCGCATTATTGTTGATTACCGCTTCTATGAGATATTCCATAGTTTGTGTCTACCTTAACTGAGATTTTTGTCCCCGAAAGCAAACCTAAATGGCTTGTGCTAGACTTTTTTTAAACGGACTAAAAAAATGAGTATGGAGGCCATTATGTCTATTCGGATCGTTGCGAAAATTGTACACCCCTTTGTCGCTACTATGAACTTTTTAACACCTTTTGGTGATTTAATTGTTCGTTTATGGGTAGCCAGCATATTTTTCAAGTCAGGTTTGCTAAAAATCCAGAGTTGGGAAACCACAGTGAACCTGTTTACTTACGTTTACCAAGTCCCCATTTTATCCCCTGATGTGGCTGCAGTACTAGGAACTGCGGCAGAAATTATCCTACCGATTTTATTAGTACTGGGCTTGGGTGGACGCTTTTGTATCTTAATTTTCTTTTTTTATAATATTATAGCGGTTATTTCTTATCCCTTTTTATGGACAGCCGGCGGATCTATGGGCTTACAACAACACATCAATTGGGGATTATTATTAATGATGCTGATGCTGCATGGATCAGGTAAACTGTCGTTGGATCATTGGGTTAGCACTCGATTACAGCAACACGGCTACAGCAGAAAGGACCGGACAAGTTTATTTATTAAAGAACAAATATGACCAATATGCTCAGTAAATGCCGGGCCTACGCCCAGTTGATGCGCTGGCACCGGCCGATAGGGACTTTGCTATTGCTGTGGCCCACCTTATGGGCTTTGTGGATAGCGGGCCAAGGACAACCCGCTGGGTCCTTGGTGTTGATCTTCACCCTGGGGGTGTTTCTAACCCGCTCCGCTGGTTGTGTCATTAATGATTTGGCTGATCGGCATTGGGATGGGGCTGTGAGCAGGACTCGCAATCGTCCTTTAGTGACTGGCCAGGTATCTCCCAAAGAAGCACTAATCTTGGTCTTAACGCTCAGCCTATTAGCGGCTGGATTGCTGTGGCCTCTGAATGCCCTAGCACGCTTGCTGGCGATACCGGCGATAGTGCTGATGGTAACTTATCCTTTCATGAAACGCGTGACTCACTTGCCGCAATTTGTATTGGGCATAGCCTTTAGTTGGGGTATACCTATGGCATTTGCGGCACAAACTGGGGAAGTGCCACTCCTCGGGTGGTTGCTATTCCTGCTCACCTGCTTATGGACCATTGCTTACGACACGATGTATGCCATGGCAGATCGAACTGATGATTTGCAGGTAGGCATCAAATCCACAGCTATTTTATGGGGGAATTGGGAGACATCGGTGATTGCCTTACTCCATGCACTAATGCTCTTGCTACTCTGGGTATTGGGGCAACAATGGCAGCTAGGACGCGCTTTTTTTCTCGGCCTAATCGTGGCTGCAGGAATCATGGTGTATTTACAATGCCTGATTTGGAACCGCCGCCCCGAGGCCTGCCTGATAGCTTTCCAACGTAGTCAATGGATTGGCTGTGTGATATTTCTGGGGTTGGTTTTAGGTCTTTAATTCCCGGCGTCTTAACTGCAATCTTTGCAAATCCCATAAATCGTAAGACTGTGGTCCGTCATTTTGAAACCTGCCTGACTGGCAACCTCAGCTTGCCGCTTTTCAATGTCAGGATCAACGAATTCTTCGACTCGATTGCATTTGACACAAACCATGTGATCGTGATGCTCTCCCTGCTCTATTTCAAATACGGAATAGCCCCCTTCAAAATGATGCCGCTTAATGATTCCAGCCTCTTCAAATTGCGTCAGGACCCGATACACGGTGGCTAAAGCAACTTCATTACCTGACTCTAGCAAGGCTTTATAGACATCTTCGGCACTTAAATGATGCGGGTCCGCATTTTCTAATACTTGCAAAATTTTCAATCGTGGCACGGTAATTTTCAAACCTGCATCACGAAGTTCTTTATTTTTCATACTACCCCTTATATAGTAATGCTCTAAATAACTCACACCGTTGTTTTGACATGGATCTCTGCTTCCTGCAAGACGGCGCTTAGGAATATAACACTATGAAAAAAAATATTGTACTTCCATTCTTATTTTTATGCTTACTCTGCCCTGAGTTTACAGCTTGTTCTGTCTTGCGTCCTTATCAACCTGATGTGCAGCAGGGAAACCTGTACACGCCTGAAATGGAAGCGCGAATCAAGCCAGGCATGAGTAAAGAACAAGTATTGGCCATCTTGGGGAATCCAATTCTAGGCAATTTGTTTAACGATAACCACTGGGCTTATGTCTATACCTTGCAACGCGGAGGGAAAGATATTTATATGAAGCGCTTAGATATTTATTTCCAAGGCGGTCGAGTGGTGAGGGTCGCGTATAATCCACCCATGGCGCCGAAGTGATAGGAAAGGCAAGTCTTTGTGATGTGTGATGTGTCAACACTTTTCGGTACAGCCTCTATCAATATGCATATAAGTCCTTCTCGTTTAATTCGTGTCACGATTCCCATCCCAGTTCGTATCTCATAAAATCTTAAGCTTTCTTGTGTATTATGATGAGTAGGCTGAAGCTGAAATGCCTCAGCCTACTCACTATAATCATTTGATTATCGAATTTTCTAATCAACTTCGGAAAAAAGTTATGACAGACGAAAACAAACATCACGAAGCCGTAGGAAAAGCTGCGGTTTCTGAAGAACCCTGGTTTCGGGCTTTGCTTCGAGGAATTGTTTTCCTGCCTTTCTCACCAGAATTTTTGTTAAGAAGAACGGATCATGAATCTGAATCTGGAGCTTTTTTTAATTTAGCATTACTGTTATTTTGGCCAGAAAAACTAGGTGAGAAATATGGATATAAAAAGTGGTTTCAATTTGCAAACATTGTAATATGGGCGATTATCTTGATGCTTGCTTTTCCTCCACTGATTGGCCTGTTCGCTCCAGCTGGACTGGGTTTCGAGATTCTTGGGTTTGGCGCGGATGCGACAAAAATGATTTTTTGGGCAGGAATTGGTGCTGTATATACGTTTGCTCGGCAGCTAGTTTATCCCTCAGAAGTTAAGCCAGAAATTAAAAACGAGTTAGCAAAGCAGATAAAAGCGGCTTTCAGACAACCTATACCCATATTGTCCGAAGAGGAACAGCTTAGATCATTATCCACACATTCACATAAAATTATAGAAGGATTGCATGTGGGGGATATAGAGTCTTATAGGGAAGTAAGGGATGGAAAAGATCTGCGATTTTCCACGGTCATAACCGTAACAAATCATCCTGCCTGCGAATCATCTTTAGGACGAAGCTTTCCCACAGTCATAACCGTCACAAATCCTTCTGACGCTAGCAGTTCACCAGGACAATTATCCACGGCCATAACCGTAGCAAAAACTGACCCTAGCAGTTCACCTGCAGGATGTATGCATATTAACATTGGCCAGGATTTGGGTGATAAGCAACCCAACGAGCCCGAAGAAAAAGAAAATAAAAATTGGAGTAAATTACTTTCTAGATTACCTACCGCATTGAGAGCAATTGACGATGCGCGAAACAAGGGAGAAAATGTGTTGGTGCATTGTTCGGCAGGCGCCTCGCGTAGTGTGGCGGTAGCCATTAGTTATTTGGTCTGGCGTTACGATGTCACTCCACAGGAAGCTGCACATTATATGCAATTAAAACGTCCACAAGCTGATTCGGCCTTTCTGAAAGACATTAGAAAATGCAATGATCAAGGTATATTTGTAACATGGCGAAGAGACGGTTTATCTCCTCTGCTCCCTCAGAGTCCTTACTTTTCCTCTTTAATGCAAACGATGGAAGCACAATCACAGAACCCAAATGATCAAAAAAAGAGACATATTAAGATCTCTAACGAGAGTGTTTTGGAGGAGACACAGCAGGTAGTAGCGAATCAGCAACCTCCATATGCGCCCTCTGGAACAGCACCTTCTAGATTAGACTCGACGAAGATCGCGTTCGAATAGGCTGTAAAGCTTCATGAATAAATTGCACCACGGTATATAGTTTTCTTACCTCAATGAGTACACTTTGCATAATTTTCTCCTCCAATTAAAATATAGTGGTTACAATAAAGTCCTAAGTTATCACGCCGCGACTTTAGGTACAAAATGTTCCTTCTAATTGTCTTTTTTTGCGAATTTTTGTCCATTCCCACCAAGGCTGCTTTTCGCCGGTACGTACTTCGTAAATTACGGCGGCAAAGACATCCCACACACAAGGATCTTGAGTTTGGGCTGTGATTTCTTGTAAGCGTAAGTACAATTCATCAGGACATGCGTGAGCCAATTGCTCTCTGGAGTGAATACCCAGTAATTGTAAGTCATTATACGTTGCAGCTCCAACATTCATAAGGCTAAACAGTTCATGAATTATTTTCGCTTTATCTTTGGTCATTTCTTTTTGGCGATCCACACAGTTGCTTCACCACAGTCAGAATCTTTCACTTTATGTACCAGTATTTCAAAATGACAATTGGATAGTATCTCGGTATATTCGGCAGAAGAAAGTGAAGCGTGATATAGATCATGTCCTCCGTTATCACTCCAGACCTCACCGTATTCTTCCCCAGATGTGAACATCAGTAAACCGTTTTTTTCTACCATTGAAGTAAGCAATTTTAAGGTACTTCGTTGATCATCATGCGGTAAATGAAAAAAACTGTGCCAGGCAATGACCGCATGGAATTTTTCTTGCAAATTTAAAGTACGCATATCAGCAAGCAACCATTTTGCATTTGGAAACCGTTGCTTACACAAATCAATCATTTTTTCGCTCGCATCAATGCCGGTTACCTTATAACCTTGCGTAATTAAAAATTGTGCTATAGGTTCACCAGTGCCACAGCCAACATCTAATATTTTACCTCCTGCCAGAATATGTTTTTGAAGTAAATTTAAATAAAACTTTTCCATGGTAAGTTCTTTACTACGATGAGAATCAAACCAATCACTCATTTCATCATACACAAGATAAACTTTGTCTTTACTTTTTCTTTTATGGGTAACATTTCCAGTTGGGTTAATACCATATTTCAATTGCACAAATCCGCCATCAAAGCATTTTGTCTCAATGTGATTTAGCTCAATATCATGCGCTACTGGCCCGAATAATGAGCGACCTGAACCTAACAAAACTGGAATGAGCGTGATGGTCAACTCATTAATCAAATTATCAGCAATAAAGTTCTGTATGGTAATACCTCCATCAATATAAAGGTGTTTAAATCCTTCCTTGGTTAATCGATTAATTAACTCAATCGGTGTTTCTGCAGAGGTTGAAACAAATGTTTTTAAGTGCTGAGGTATACTAATAGATTGGCTGCTCATCACTATTACTGGAAGATTCTCATAGGGCCACGGGTCAAAGGATAAGACTTTCTCAGTGGTTCAGAAGCAATGCTGATCAAAGAACCTAAGGTGGCGATCACAATCCCCGTATAAAAAGCAGGCTTTCTACCAAAACGATTCGCTAAACGTGGCGTTATAATGGGCGTAGGTAAGTCAGGTGGGATCGGCTGCATGACTTGATGTTCTCAGGAATAGTTGTGTGTCAAAAAATTGGCGGGACAAAACCCACCATTATTATATGATAAGATGAATAAGCTTACTATGGACTGGACTGGTTGGCCTTTGGCCTGTGATACTCACCCCACCAGAAATTGACGGGGCATTATGAAAAATTTAGCTAGGGTTGTCATTGGGTTAATATCGCTCACTTTGAGTACACTCAGTTTTGGCGCACCATTATCCCCGATCAATAAATCGCAATTCCAGGCAGATGAAGGTAGTTAAAACATGTCATTAACTAGCATCTCATGGACATTTACTATCCTACAAAATTTAGGCTACCGGATGCAGAATCCTGTACCCAAAGTTATTTTACAAACCCCATGGTCGTCTGTTTACCGTTTTGACACCGACCAAGGTTCACTATACCTCAAGCAAGCTCCCCTTGGGTTATCTAAAGAACCTCAAGTGATCCATTTGCTCCAAGAAACCTGTGGAGCGCCTGTGCCTCTCGTGATAGCCGACAATCCCCAATTATGCTGTTTCTTAATGCAAGATGCTGGGATAACCTTACGTGAGTATTTTAAACAAGGTTTTAACGCCAACTTGCTGCTCACTGCTATACGCAATTATATCGCGGTACAACGCAAAAGCATTGCTCACTTAGATCGTTTACTAAATCTAGATGCATCTGATTGGAGAATCGCAAACCTTCCAGCTTGCTATACTCTACTGATCAACCAAAAAGATTTATTAATTGCCGATGGTCTAACTGATGCAGAAATAAAGCAATTATCGTCGCTTACCCCTAAACTAGTTTCACTTTGCGAACAATTATCACAATATCCCATTCCTGATACCTTTAGCCACAATGATTTTCACGACAATAACTTACTGATTGATCCAAAAACACAAAAAATTACCTTAGTTGATTTAGGTGAAGTTGCCGTGACTCATCCTTTTTTCTCATTGTTAAATATGCTCAATCAAGTTAAAGAAAAGCACGCACTACCAGAAGAGGTCTATCGGCATTTACAATTACAGGTGCTGCAACCTTGGCTAGATCACGCACCACAAAACCAGCTGCTGGCAGTGATGTCCTTAATTCAGCAATGTTGGTCGGTTCACAGAGCGTTGACAGTCTATCGGCTTCTGACCAGCATTGAAGCTACAAGTATAAAGCAGCTATTGGGCCAGGGTAAATTGGCTAATGTATTAAGAATTTGGTTAGCTCAATCATGAATTCATTTGAAGATACTATCCAACGTCTTTACGGCAAGCAGGGTAGTTACTGGCTAAGGCATTTACCCGAAAAAATCCATGCTATTGCTGAAAAGCACTATTTATCTGCTCTCAAACCATTATCTAATTTAAGTTACCATTATGTATTGGCTGGTTTTCAAGGCCAGCAACCCATAATTTTAAAGTTAGCTTACAATGCGGATAGTCTGAAAAAAGAAGCCTCAGCCCTCAAGGCATTCAATGGTTTTGGCGCCGCTCAAGTATTAGCGAACGAACCTGGATGGCTCATTACAACGAGGGCAATTCCAGGCAATTCATTGAAAACGTATTTTCCTAAACGGGATGAAACAGCGGTAACCATTGTTTGTGAAGCAATACAACGCTTGCATCAGGCCTCTATTCCGCCTGCCACCTTCCTAACGATTCAAGATTGGCTGTTAGCATTGGATCAAGAATGGGAAATATCACCCGATGATCTACATCAGGCGCGACAGCTTCGTGATCATTTATTGGCGACTGCAGCGATGCCAGTATTACTACACGGTGATTTACATCATGAAAACTTACTCCAAAATGGTGATGAGTGGTTGGTCATTGATCCTAAGGGTGTTATCGGAGAACCTATCTTTGACGTATCTGCCTTTTTACGTAACCCCATACCAGAGTTGTTGCAGCACCCAGAAGCTGTTGCTTTCATACAACTTCGCGTTGAGAGGTTCGCCGATATCATGGGTTACTCACGACTGCGTATCGTACAATGGTGTTTTGTACAAGCTGTGTTGGCGCAAGCTTGGGCTTTAGAGGATAATTTGCATCATCATGTGGCTTATTTTAAGCAGTTAACTGATTTTTTTAGAGGATTACTACGAGTATGAAAACAATAGGTTTGTTAGGCGGAACTAGCTGGTCATCTACCATTGAATACTACAAATTATTAAATATATTAGTGAATGAGCGCATGGGTGGCTATCATAGCGCAAAAATTTTGTTAAAAAGCATCAATTATCATGATATTATGTCTCACTATGGTAAAAGTCATGACATCATAGCTCAACTGCTAAAACAAGAATTCAGCGCTTTGGCAGCATTAAAACCTGATTGCATATTGATCTGTTGTAATAGTTTGCATAAATACTACGATATCATTAAAAGCGGGCTCGGCGACACGCCACCAGTTTTCCATGCTGTCGAATTAGTGGCTGAACATCTGAAGAGCCAACAGCAAAAGAAAGTCTTATTATTGGCAACACAATTCACAATGGAAGATGGTTTTTTTGCGGCTATTTTAGAGAAAAACGGTATACAAGTGATTATCCCAGAGCTAGATGACCGCAAAAAGATAGAAAAAACCCTTGAATCAGCGATGCAAAATCAGATTACTATCGAAGATAGAAATTATTTTTCAGCGTTAACACGTCAGTATGCGGATTGCGAGTCTGTAGTATTAGGATGTACGGAATGTCCGCTGGTGCTCGATGAAAAAAATTCTTGTTTACCAATTATTAACCCTATTGTTCTCCAAACTACTCATGCGGTAGCTTATGCGATGAGCGAATAGTTTTTGATTAATCAATCTTTCATTTATCTTTGATTACGCCTTGAATTTGTATTTGGTTTTTAAAATATTTTACAAAAAAAGTTTTAGTCAATTTTTGGTTGACTTTATTTTCTCAGACAAATTCAGCGGTGAATCCGCATTTTTTGTAAAATTCTGGTGCTTGAAAAGCGCTCGTTACAAGATTCATATTATTAAATCCTTTTCCTTCAAAATGATCTTCTAAGGCTTGAATTAATTTACTTCCGTACCCTTTTCCACGCTGCAATTTATCTACCCACATATCGTCAATGTATACTTCAGAAAACGCAGTAAATGCGTTCAAGATACCGATAATTTTTCCTGCTTTATTCGTTAACAACAACGCAAATCGCTTAAAATTAACATCAATACCATGGCTTGTTTCGTGTTCACCTAAATCTTCACGCATTCTTTTTTCAAAATCTTCCGGAATTTTATCCACAAAGCTAACTATCATGATCAACTTCAATAGTGTATTTCTTCGTCAATCGTTTATTTGACTATTCTTGCTGCTATTTCCTGCATTCATAAACAATAGATTCATCCTGTGAGTCAGGAGCTGATTGTTTAACAAATGCTTTTATTGCACGTACCTGCGTAAAACCTGCTTGATGCAATAAGTCCATCATTTGAACTTGACTATATAATCTCACATGGATTTGCTCAATTTCTGTATGGACAATACTGTTGCCATCAATGAGTTCATACTTACAAACAGTTGTTAAAATCGATTCATTTAATAAGGAAAGTTTAGAAAGCAGAATGTTTTTACCATCTGGCCGCGTATAACACTGCCCTTGCCAAACGCCCAGTGAACTTGGGTCACCTGCTGGGGTTAGCGCGTCAATCAATAAAATACCTTCTTCAGCTAAATGATCATAACAATGCGTTAGCGCTAGTTGAATCGAACTTTCGCCAGTTAAAAGACAAAATGATCCGCTTGGCATAAAAATTAGTTTAAAATTGGCAGATGTTTGCCAATCTTCTATAAAACTATACCAAACCCGCGGCTGTAACTTATTTAATGACGCTTTAGCAAATAACGCGTTCAACATATGCTGACTCGCATCAAAGCCTTGGATATCAAAATTTTCCTCCAACAACGGCAATAAAAACCGCCCACTACCACACATGGGTTCTAGGATTGCACCATTTGCTTGTACGGCGTAACCACGATAAAAAGCGTAAGCATCTACTGGCGGCGTGGGCTTGCTTAAATCATAAACCTGGGCACATAGATCAAGATAGGTGTTTAATGAAGAAGTTGTCATAAGCAAATCTCCATCACGGTTACTGGGTGTCCGGCTAGTTCATCCATACCTACGGTACCCCAACCCAATTTGCGGTAATAGTCAGGAATGCTTGAGTCGAACGCTAGCAAGAAGAGTGTGTAAAACCCAGTTCGCGTGCTTTAAGTTGAGTAGCTTCGATGAGACGCTGACCAATGCCTTGTTTTCTGTATCTCGGATCAACCACCAGTGATCCAAGCCACGGCGTTAAGTCCGTTCTTATACCGTCATTATCGCGCAAAGATACCATCCCAACGGGTTGCATATTATCCAGTGCAACCCACGTGATTGGTAAAGTGGATTCATTCAAATGAGTATGCAACTTATCAGCCACCCTGGAAATGCAAACATCGGGTGACCACGTTCTACCAATACCCTCATGCCACAGTTGCACAAGCTGAGGAATTGTTTCAGAGTGATGCTTAAGGAGCTCAATAGTAATCATTAGACCGCACCATATAAAGCAAATGGCTTCCCACATTGATAAGCCCAATACCGGTCGCCATAAGACCAATGCCAATATTCTCCTGGATAATTCACGAAACCAACCTGTTTAAGCACGTCGCTCATGATCAATCGATACTGTTTTGCCGTATCAGAAATTTTTACAGAATCGGTTAGTGATAACGAACCATCCTTATCTTGCATCCAATCTGCAACACGAATTCCCATATCCACGATCTCGCCTTGTCCATCAAGCAAATAGATGTCAATCGCTGCACCTGTATTATGTGGCGGTATGTTCACTGAGCCATCCAAGTTGATCACTGGAGAAATTAATTTTATCGTTTCTTGGAAAATTTCTGAATGTTTCCAATCTGGATAAGCCTGTTCTAAAATGTGATAGCGTTGATTAAAGAGCTGCTCTTGTAATTGCAAACTGCGATAACCTTCGTACAAACAAAATCTAAGTTGATTGGGTAGATTCTTTTGCGCGGTTAATAATTTTTCGTAGACCGTCACTCTAACTTTGGTGTAATCCTGATTATTTGGAATTTCTGGAGAGTCACCCAACAAAATAGTTTTTTGCTCCTTTAAATCGATCATGGCATCAAAGCATTCTTGTATGGGTATTGCCAATACAGCAATAATTCTTGATCGATCTCTATCATCAAAATCGATTGGTCGGCCTGACCTTTCATCATCATATAATGCAGCATCCAACCCCAATTCATTATAAATTAGACCAATATTTCGCACTGTATTGCGATGGACATGGAGCAATTCCGCAATCTCGGCAATTCTATAGCCTAAATTCAATGCACTTAATATGTTGCATCTCCGAATAACACACGGCTCTTCATATTTCACGTATTCTTTGATTGCTAATAAATCTTTTTTCCTGAGCCGAATTTGAATTCCGTTTGTGCCAAATCAACACCCACCTTTTTAATTTTAAAAGGTAGCGATTGTCTCATACCTGACTAATCAATGCACAAAAACTTTTTTGACGGAGTACTAGCTTATCCCTTAGAAGTTAAACCAGAAATTAAAAACGAGTTAACAAAGCAGATAAAAGCAGCTTCCAGACAACCTAGACCCAAGTTATCCGAAGAGGAACAACTGGGATGGAATTATCCAATGGAAAAAATCACAATTCAACAATGATATTTTTTTGTTGTGCAAAAATCATGACTTATACCATTTAATTCCCATAAATGATACCCTAGGTGCGAATAGTAATTTAGTCACAGTGAGCTTTTTATTTGTTTTTTTAGAAGGCTATAAAAATTTTCGTGAGGGGCAAACGAGACCAAGGTTAATTCATCCGTTTCTTCTTCATAAAGGTAAGCAAGCAATACTAATTGCTGTAAAATACGAAATTTATAAACACGAATCCCAGCTAAATCTCCCTTCTTTAATTCACCAATAGAAGGGTCGTTCTCAATTTCCTCAATTGCTTCTTTAAGCGCAACCAATTGATTACGATGCAGCTTTTTCGCTGCACGTAAGAAAGTATTGGTTCGTAAAACCTTCATAATTCATCCGGATCATATTCTTGAACGTTACCAAGTCGCACATCTTCGAGACCCAACAAAATTGCTTTAACAGCCTCATAGTTAAGGTCTGGATTTTCTTCAGCAATACGACCTATTTTGGCCCAGTGCTCGATCTGCTTAGGGACGGAACGGCTTTCTGCTCTAGAATAAGAACGCGCAATACTAACTAAGTCATTATCTAAATTAACAGCAATTCCCATAATCTACCTCCAATAATTTACTTAACTAAAGTATACTATATAATGTTGCTTAATGCAATAAGAAATTACAATATATAACGTTGCATTACACTTGATTATTGACTCTTCAGCCTCATCACCATATCCAACGTCCAATCCTCAATTCAAATACAACTTACGGTGGGCCAGTGGCCCAGGTTACCGAACAGAACCTTCTGTATGTGCATCCTGTTTAGTAAATTCTGATCATTCCTTTACCTGTGGAAGAGATGGTTAGTTGAATACGCTCGGGATTTCTATGACTGTAGAAGATATCTCCTGTGGGAAATATCAGCATTATAAAACTGGAAAACTATATGAGGTCATTGGTGTTGCACGTCACAGAGAAACCCATGAAGAAATGGTTATTTATAAAGCATTGTATGAATGTGACACGTTTGGAAGCAATCAAGTCTGGGTTAGACCCAAAGCAATGTTTGCCGAAAATGTTACTTATGAAGGGAATAGCGTTCCACGATTTAAGCGGATAGCACAATAAATGAGAGTAGGCAGTGACTGATGTGATTCTTTAATGAGGTGGTTCTAAATTTTGTTCTGCTCCTTCTTTTCGTTTTATTCATTATTGGGATTTTGGATGGGGCTTCCTTATCATATATCGATATACTAGGGATATCCCCTGCCCTAGCATTTTGGTTCAGTTTGCGCCGGACCTTACTCATCACTGTTTTCGCAACCTCATGATTTTTAAGTTTATCGGCTACCACTGCAGGGGAAATTTTCCTCGACGCTAAAAATTTTTGACCCACTTCTGCTAATAAAAATTGACCCACTCAATGCGCAAGAATAAGTAGTTATTTCCTTGTAAAACCCGTCATCACCGCCATTCGAAGTGCCCCTCCAGTCAAGGTCACTGCCAAAGATGATTTTAGATGACAATAGCTATTTAATTAAAAAATAGTTGTTGCGCCTTGTGGGCCGCCGAGTAAGCACGCCGCAGCAATGCGGCGTGCTTACTCGGCGGAGACCTCTCGTATTATTTGGCGGGGTAACTTTAAGCCTAGGGGTGGGGCACGCCTAGCCCGGCGGTCCTGGATGAAGACCTTGCTCTAGGGTGCCGGTGGATTAGGCAGATTTTCTGAGGCTGGATCCATCAATGCGCAGGGTCACGCAATGGTGCTGAAAGCGATCCAGCATGGCATCGACGAGTTGTGGATTTTTAAAGATGTCATACCATTGGGGATAATCTAAATTGGTTGTGATGAGAGTGGATTTTTTTTGATAACGCATATCGATTAATTTAAAAAAAATATTTACTTGTTCGGGTGTCAACGTTAAATACCCTAATTCATCAATTTATGTGGAGCTCCACATACATGGATTAATGTTGAGACTTTATTAATGTGGAGTAACAGCATATTCTCCATAAATTATACGGCTATTTAAAAAATTACTCCACATTAATAATTATCTATAAGGATTCTAACCACGTTAAAATAGAAGCATCGGAACGCCAAATTGCTTTGTGTTGAATTTTTTTATCTATAGCGCTCTTATTAATAGCTTCACGCTTCATATCAAGATCAACGCTTGCATTAGCGATTTGTTGTATTAATGTCGGCATGACCTAACCAATGACTAATAGTGACTATATCTACTCCGGATTTGAGAAGGTGAATAGCAGTGCTATGACGCATACTATGTGGATGCAATCTTTTCCCTAACAGTGTTAATGTGCTTTTTCTGGCTAAATCACAGTATTTTGTTAGTAATAACGTACACCGAAACGCGTGAATGGTTGTTTTTGATGATTTAGAAACACATGTTCTTCTGGCTGTGTACTATTACGTGTAGCGATTAATTCTTGCAATAACTGTGCTGTTTGCGGCCAAAGAGGACATAATCTTTCTTTGCGACCTTTTCCAATTAAACGTACTTGATAAGGTTTAACAAGCTGCAAATCATTCAATCGCAAATTAAGAATTTCTTGCACTCTCGCACCGGTATTGAACATAGTAACCAGTAAAATGTAATCACGTTTTCCATCTTCATTTGACCGGTCAACTGCTGAAAAATACAGCTTGAATTTCTTCATATTCTAAATATTCTACAATGCGAGAACTAGTACGCTTGAATGGTACAGCTAAAATTTGTTGACAGTGTTCTATTTTTTCTGGATTTTTACTGCAAGGTATCGAAAAAAAACATGTATGGCAGATAATCTAATATTACTGGTGCTGGCACTATTTTGACGCTTATCCTCTAACATTTGCAAAAATTCAATGATTTTTTTGGCATTAAAATTCTTTATATCTATTTTTGTTACGGGACATTATTTTTGCGTAGCAATATATCTCAATAATATGCCAAACAATCACGATAACTATGTATTGTATGTGGACTCATTCCACGTAAGCTAGGTAAATAATCAGCAAAAAAATCTTTCAAACCATAAGATAATATATTTGTTTTTTGTAGTTATTTTCATATTACCATCTCGCATATTTAATTCATATTATACTAGTGACCCATAATGCTTTTCAAAACGTTTACTGGCAGTACTTACCACTTCTTCGATGTAGCGCAAGTAATACTGTGTTGATAGGATAGAAAAATGTCCCATGTAAGTAGATAGTATGGGCAATTTTGCTTGCACATTTTCGCCTTCTTCATACCAACGTTCAGAGAGTGCCAAGTACCGCAAAAGAATGTCTAAAATCATTTAACGCGGTGGTTGATCTCCATCGACTGTACGAATATTGGCATTTGAAAAAGAGAGTGGAAGATTATATCACAGTCCGTCGTGCCTGCTATAATGATCCCATGCTTTATTATTATGCGATTATTCCAAATGTAATGGAAGATTCCTTCGAGACAGGAAACTTAATATGGCGCTGTCGTATTTTTAGATAATCGTTTCTATTTCATTCCATCCATCCTGCTGACAAAGGAATCAGACGCGATTTGTGAAACTTAGATGCGCGAATTAGTATAGTATGGTTAACGGCAGTTATAATCTCCTAATTGTTAATTTTACTCAGCTCTCCACTGCCGCAATCCTGCTCGTATAAAGTAATACGAGATGCCAAGCCTAAAATTTTCTTGCCGTCATAAGGTGATCTGCACGCAGGATTCAAGTTCTTTTATCGCATTGAATAGTCTGAATAATTTCAGTCTTCAGTGAAAATATGTGGTTGAATAGTTTGATGTAGCGGCTGGAAATTGTAGATGTATCTGGAATAAAACAAGTAGGTTCTGTTCGTTGACGATAAAGACATAGATTACGCACATGCACGCATATGATTACGTCGAACCCCTGATGCATTTATTTGTTGCAGGGTCATAGCACCATGCAGTAAAACTTTCTACTGCAAGATCACTTTGCTTAGTATCGCATAAGAATTTATCAAGGATTTTAGAAAATTCTCACGTTCACTTCTACATACTGGCGACCGAGAGACATTGCTTGAGATTAAGATAATGTATAATGATTAAACCCATTGGAGACGATAAAAGAATAGTCTATGTTTTTCATGATTAAACTCCTTCATTTAATAGTAGATAAACTTGGTAGATACTTAAGTGGAATTCTTTACGGAGATCTTCTATATTCAATCGCAAATAAACACAAGTACTTTCAAAATTTACGATGACCTAATAGTATCTGCCGATTGTCTTTAAGCGATGTGCCTTGTCGAAGTAAATGAACTGCATAGGAATGGCGAAGACAATGAGTACCTTTGAAATGAAATGGATAGATTGCTATCGTCTAGACCGATACACTGAAAAGCCTCATGTTACTGCAGCTAGATTTTAAGGTACCCGGAGGGTGCACGGTGCCGAACAAATATCTCTCGAAAAGGAACAGAAGGACGTCCTTGACGAAGGTATGATCTAAAATACTCTCCCCTACATTGTTCAGTTAGTGGTAGTATAAGTTGTGTACTTGTTTTACGTTGAAATATTTATATAGTGATTTTTTCTCCAATCAATATCTTCTAATTTTAAAGAAACAATTTCACTTGCCCGTAATCCGTAGGTTGTGATAAGTAACAGTATTGCATAATCTCGCTTTCCTATTGGTGTTGATTGATCGATGGATTGCTAAAAGAGAACATACAATTTCCCAGTCAAGAGAACGAGGGAATTGTTCTTCACGATAAATACGTGGCGTATCGATTTGACTATCCAGCCCTCTTGGAACTTCACCGTATATGATAAGGAAACGCAGAAATGCTCGAAGATGAGCAATGGTATGTTGTAATGAAGTTCGTTTTAATTTATTACCACGATCACGTATAAAATCTTCGATGTCTTGTAATGTTAATTTTGCCAGATAGGATAATCCTCCACACTTATTAAAACGAACCAGAAATTGTGATATTGTGAAGCAGTGATGCTTGGTAGTCGAAGGTGAAAACCCGCGTACTTGTTGCAAATAACGACGATATTCATTCACTTTTTCTTCGATGGGACTAAGTGGTTCCGGCGGAAGGAGTACTCTTTTTTCATCAAAATAGCGTTCTAATAAGTTTACTGTGGCAGCCGAATGGATATCTTCTTGGGAATGACCTAGCGGCGGTGCACAAGCTAGCAGTGCGTCTCGAGTAATATCTTGGATTGAATAACATTTGCGTGTTCGCAGATGTTGATCAATTGCTGGAATTACATAGAAACGAGCACGTACTACATGACGGGGATAACCTAATTGGGTGAGAAATATTGTAAATTCATCCAGTATTGGCCCCAACACGGGTAAAGACAAATAGCGTTGATAAGCTTTTGGGAAAAAATTTTTAAGCATTAGAATCTCCTTTGTTGAAATGAGAATTCCAATGCTATTACTATTATTAATGTGGAGCGATATAGAAATAAATTTTTTATTTTCAAATAGATATGAAAACTACTCCACATTAATGAGGTGTCAACATTAATCAATCACTAATAAATCATATTTCGCCACGCTTTTGAGTAAGCTGGAAGTGCTTCGGTCTGCTAAAGAGGCATACAGATCATTCAATAAATCTAAGGCAGAGTAGAACCGACATCGATATCCTTGTTGTAGTGCCGCCTTGAGTAACCCAAGGGCTAAACCAGTTTTCCCCACACCCGGTTTGCCGATAAATACAATATTTTCATTGCCCTTAATAAAATCGAGTTTTGCTAGCGAGAGTACTTGGGTTTTACTCACGCCAGGTTGTTGCTGAAAGGGAAAGGTATCTAAGGTCCAGGTCCACGGCATTTTGGCTTTTCGTGTACGACTGGCCAAGGCTCGGGTTTGGCGATCCAGTGCTTCAGCCTCCAGGAGTTGGAGTAAAATCTCTTGGAATGCTGTTTGATTTTTCTGTGCGGCCTCAATGGCGGGTGCAAGATGGGCTGCCATACCTCGTAACTTCAGTTGATCGGTAAGTTGTTGAAGCTGTTCTAACATCGACAGGATTCCTCATTTGATAAATTAAAAAATTCTCCGGCCACACAGCGAATGATGAGCTTTTCAAGACGAACAAGATCATAAAGCCCATACTGTTTGGCTTGTCGGATGGCCATTAAAAAAGGTTCTTTGGGATAGAGGCGTTGGAGATGGAGTAGGCGCCTGAATGCCCAAGCGCCACGGCCACGAACCTGCGATCTCATGCCAGTGAGATAGTCATCTAAAAGGGCATCTATCCCGGTTAATTGTTTCTCGGCCTCACATTGCGCCATGCGATTTGCGCGACGATGCAACAGGACATGATGGCCTTTTTGGATAGACCGCTGGTGCTGTACGCCTAGCAATCTTTCATGGCTTGCAATGATCCGATGGTGATAATAAATTTCCAACTTATCTAAATACTGATAAACGTCCACAGTATGGCCTATATGGGATTCCGGTACTGAATAACGATTAGTATTCCAATTGACATAACCTTGAGTGTCGACAATACGTTGTTGGTGTTCGTAAATCGGTAACGCCACCGCAGGTAATGGTTGTAAATAAGGTTTTTCCTGGATATAGATTATTTGTGGCGCCACCATTCCCAGACATCGTTTCGGTTTTTGATTGGCGACGGTGTCGCACCATGCACGTGCTTGGTGGTTTAAATCTTCCCAGTCTGCGAAGGTACGCCCTGCTAGAAAATTGTTTTCCGCATAGGAAAATGGCCTTTCAATGCGCCCTTTGCGATTGGGATTATTCACGGCATGGGCGATAAATTCAAAGCGATAAAAACGGCTAAAAAATTGCATGTCCTGGGCAATCTTGGCGAACGCGCCAGCGCCACCCGATAAAATAACACTGGTATTGTCAATGATCATGCGGCGGCAACTGCCTTGCATGAAAGATAAGGCTTGCTGCAAAAAAAATTTAGCTTCAAAGCGTGTAAAACAAGGGTAATATTGGATAAACAGTTGACGACTGAATGCCAAGATGAGCGAAGCACATTGGGCTTTGACCCATTGACCTCCGAGGAATACTTGATGAGGAGAGGTATCATGTTGCATCTCCTGCCCCGGTTCAAATTCGTATATCCCCACCCGTTGCGGTAGCGATCCCAATTGGTATTTACGAACCAGCCAAGTCAGCGTGCTATAAGCCAGGGTGGCCTGATATTCTATGGTCAATCGTTCATGGACCCGTACTAAGTTACCCCGGCACTCCGGGATCAATGTTTTAATCAAGGGCACATACTCTTCATCCTAAAAAAAGCAGTTGAACTATGAGATAATGCGACCCTTATAACAAAATTACAGGGGAAATCGCATGAAACTACCTCCGGCTCCTCTTCACCCAACGGGTGAACTGCCAGAAGACTTAAAAGAAGAAAATTTATTAGCCAAAAATGTCTCATTAGCCCTAGATACTTTTGGTGGTCGCATCTATGTGGAATGGGATCCTCAAGCTGCTGTAACTCCGCTAGGACAATTGGCATTTTTTATTGAATTTTTAAAGATTGGAAATTTATTTGACCCTTGGGTTGAAGATTGTCCATTGCAATTAGTAAGTCCCAACGCTCCTTCAAATCGTGACATTTTAGGTACGCTGTTATTAGCTGTTTTAGCAGGTCATAGTCGCTATGCTCATATCACTACATTGCGTTGTGATGGAGTAAATCCAGATTTATTGGGTATTAAAAAAATAGTGAGTGAAGATTCACTCCGGCGTGCTTTGTAAAAATGGAAGAAGAAGCTGGAATAGTATGGCTACAAAAACATTTAAATAAATGTTATGTGCCATTGCTGAGTGTGCCATGGATATTAGATGTTGATACCACAGTTAAAGTACTTTATGGAAAACAGGAAGGAGCTGTATTGGGTTATAATCCAACAAAACCTGGCCGCCCTTCTCATACCTATCATTCCTATTTTATCGCCAATTTACGTTTAGTACTGGATGTTGAAGTACAGCCTGGTAATCAAATGGCATCCAGTTATTCGGCGCCTGATTTATGGGAATTATTAGATCGTATTCCGCGTGCACAGTGGCCTCAATTTTTGCGAGGTGATTGTGCTTTTGGTACAGATGGTGTGATGAAAATTGCTGAAGAAAAGCAAATACCCTATTTATTTAAATTGAAATCAACGAAGAATGTAAAGCGTTTAATAGAAGAAGTAAAAATGGTTCGTCAAGATTGGTATTTTGCTGATCAGGGCTGGGAAGGGACTGATGCCTTATTGAAATTAGATGGTTGGGAAAGATCGCGTCGAGTCATCGTGTTGAGAAAAAAAATACAAAAAAATTTAATGCTTATTTCACAACATGCAGGAACAAAACAATTAGAGATATGTTTTGGTGAGGTTGATGATAAAACCTATGTTTATGAATACGCTGTATTAGTTACTTCATTACCGGATGAAATACTGACTATTGCGCAACATTATCGCGATCGTGCGGACAGTGAAAATATATTTGATGAATTGAAAAATCAATGGGGTTGGAGCGGGTTTACAACCCAAGACATGAAGCGTTGCCGCTTTATGTCGCGCGTGGTTGCTCTTATTTATAATTGGTGGAATATATTTGCTCGCCTGGCAGAACCTGACAAACATTTAGAAGCTATTACGAGTCGTCCCTTATTATTGCATGCTATGGCAAAACAAACTGTCCATGCAAGACAAACACACATTGTTATCAGCAGCACGCATGGAAATATTAATAAAGTTCAAATGTTATTAAGCCGCGTGGTGAAATTTTTTAAAGGATTAAAAAAAGATGCGGAGCAGTTAACACATGATCAATGTTGGTATCGAATTTTGAGCCAAGCAGTAGGAAAATATTTAAATGGAAAGTCGCTGCAGCCACCACTTGGTTTATCAGCACCCACATAAAATTGAAAAAAAGGTACTTTGTTGGAAGATATTTGATCAGAGTTTTATCGGTTAGGAAGTCCTTCAACTGCCGTTTTTAGGTTCATGCTTAGCATGGATTAGTTCTGCTGGTTCCGCCTGCTTTTGTCGAGAAAGCTTGCGCACGCTATTACGCGATAAGCCTAACAGGCGACTGATTTCCCGCAAGCTATGACCTGCTTGCTGCAGTTGTTGTATCGTTTGACCGGTGGGCTCTTTATGCATCACATAATGTCCGTAAGGTGCTTTGTAATTGTTCGATGGCCAGGAGGGTTTGCTGGAGGGGTCCCTCCAATGCGGTACGCTCTGCGACCGGTTGCTGAGGATAAAACAGCTGGCCCACCAGAGTAGTGAGCCTGTGTAATGCGTGTTGAATCTGGGAGAACTGCTGCTGCCATTGCTGCGTTGGCGTTGTGCTACTGCTCTGGGTTTGCGCTTTAAAAAACAAAGCCGGCTCCTCGATCATCCGTTTGCGCACTTGAGAACTCGATTGCATGTAGTGTTCATAAAAACTTCGGCATTCTCGGCTGGAACGTCGATGTTTGGCGAGGTAAGCAACAAACTGCTGCGCGTGATCGAGATTTGCGCGCGCAAAGGGTACCAGCACTCGGCTGGCGACCCAATGGGATAACGTGCCCTGGTAAATAGCTTGGGTAATACATTCAGGCAGGTCGGCCAGCAGCTCAAGGCGATGACTGACCCATGCTTCACTTTTACCCAGCTTGCGCGCACATTGGGCTTGAGAATACTGATGCCCATTCATTAATTCTTGCAACAGCGTTGCTTCTTCAAACGGCTCCCACGGACGAGACTGACCCACTTGATAAAGCGAGATCAAAGCCTCATCAGCTGCCAACGGACAGACTTGGGCTCTGATAATATCTTTGCCTAATTGGCGCATAGCGTGAATGCGGGCATATCCATCAATCACCGCCCATTGTGCGGAAGAGGGTGCCGCTACGACCAGATCGGCCTCAACAACCCATGGATACTAATGGAAACCATTAAGCGCTGTTGAGCTTTTAGTTCACGTCGGCGTAGATGTTCGTAACGCAAATCTAAGCAGTGCCACTCCACCTCGAAGGATGCTTGCGTTGCCTGGGATGAAAGAGAAATTGGAGTCATGGCTAAAAGCCTAACCCACTCGAACCCCATTGGCGATAAGGTGGTCTCTTTGCAAGCAGGCGGAATTTTTATAACTATCTGAAATAATAGTGATTTCAACCTGCAACGCGTCGCTATTTGCAAGCACGGAATTTGGTGTCATTGCTTGTTTGGCGCGCCTTTTTCGGTCACGCTGATTCTGTAATTCACGGTTGTGTTGCTGATAACCAGGGTGCGTCTGTCGATAATGTCGCCAATAATCGGGATGTTTCTTACGCCAATGTTGATTAGCTCGGCATTGATTTTCTCGATAGTCTTCATCCTGAGCCCGCTGGTTTTGACGCCATAAATTTTTCCTAACCTGCTGACAGGCTTTTTGATGGCAGTAATGCTGAGCAGGATTGCGCCGTATTACAAATATCTCCCGACAGTGTGCACAGGTTTGTTGGATCGTTGTCATGAATACTATTCTCCCCAGAAATATCTATTTTTTTCTGGAGGAAATAGTGAGCCTCAAGTGTCAGGAATGCGATGGGAAAAAGTGGCTCAGTAACAGGCTATGGAGCTTTATTTAGGAAAGAAGGTGGGTCAATTTTCATTAGCAGAAGTGGGTCAAAAATTTTTAGCGTCGAGGATTTTATGTTGCGCGCGTCATCACCACATGCGGTATCAATGATATTGAAGAAATCGTTTACATAGTTTTCAGTTTCCTCTTGAAATTTTCGTGAGCTCAAACTGAACTGAAGTCCCGTCGCCCGCCTACGGGGTCCTGCCGCGCGGGCAACCCGCCGTGCTCGTAGCTTTCAGGAGGCCAGCCTACGCAAGTTGGCAGACGAATCTGCTCCTGCGATCGAAGATTCTTCGGTGCCGAAGAGAGGAGTCGAACCTCCGACCTACTGATTACGAAACCGGCTTATGCTTCTTAAGCCATTGATTTTACATAACTTTAACTGGGACGTCCACTACAATTTGGCGTAAAATGTATAACAATGTCGGACTTAATCCCGCAAAAATCCCGCAGTCAGTCAATGAAGATATTTCCTACTCCATGCTCATTTTGCCATTAGCAACAATCGGTTTTGGAATTGCTTGCACCATACCAGCAGCAACAGTAGCTGTGATTCATGCAGCGCCAGATGGCCGTTTTTTTTGGTAGTTCAAGAATAGAGTCATAAAAGGGAGGTATAAGGAGGTATAAGGAGTTGTGGACGACTCTTCGAGGCGTGTGAATAAGCTGATGGATGAAATATGGGAAACATTCTTGTTTCCCATATTATCACCCACAGCTTTTTTCACACTTCGCCCCCAACCTAGTATTCAAAATACAGCAAATTGATTATTTTTTGTAAACCTTTGGTTACCATGTATTTTAAGTCAATGCATGATGACTTTGGTTATCTTACGCTGATTGCCTTTTTTTGAGTTATCCTATATTATCGTTGGATACTAACGATAACTGGAGTAAGCTTTATGCCAAGACCAAGAAATGACATTACCCTGCACAACATGCAGGAATGCCTAAATTATTTTATAAACATTTTCAAGAACTATAATCGGGCCGAGCGACTAGAAATATCTGATCAAAAAAGATTTGAATCTCAAAACGTTTTAATTGCTTTATATGATCGCCAATGTTTAGCAAAATCACGCGAAGAAAAGTTAGAAATTATTCGTGAATTAAAAATATGGCTAGAAACATACATTTCGCCTAAGGATTGGTCACGCTACTTAATGACCATAAGACAAAAACGATATTGCAAGAATAATAAAATAAAGCTGCTGAAATTGCCCAAACATGTATATGAAGCTTTATATCTGTATGCTAAAAACGCTAACCTGCCTTTATGGGAAGCTGTTTATGGATTTGTGGTCGATTATGATTGTTCTTCTGAGCAAAAGATAAAAAAAATCGACCAGCAATTATTATCGTTAGATACTCACTAAATGGAAGAAATCAAAATTATAAAGCTCTTAAAGTCAAAACCACCTGTGGTCTTTAAGTGGATAAAAATGTATTACTTTAACTTAATATCGTCAGTAAGCAGGAATTCTCATTATAGGGATTTACATTAGCAATCAAATTCATAAAATCTAATTGTCTCATCGCGTGGACCAATTCTTTTTTTGATTTACACCGCAATTTAATACGCATGTTGCTACAGTAAAAACCTACTGTCCTTGGAGAAAGCGAAAGGAGATTGGCTATTTGTTTGTAGTTTAATCCTTGCAGCATGTATAACATGCACATGGCTTCTCGATGCGTAAAATACTTCTCTGGATATTTTTTCCCAAGATAATATCTTTGCTTAAAACTGGCTGAAGTTAAGTTAATTTTCGCATTTTTCTCGCGATGTTCAATGGTATCCATACATAGGTTGTATAGTGAGTATTTTAATGGGGTCTTGATCATGGTAGCATTTCCTTGCTTGTTTGGGGTTTTACCTCTTTGAGAGGCGTCCATGGGTTATTGGGTACATAATTTATCCAATTGGATGGCTTATAATAAACCTGACCAACTATTATTCAATAGGTTAAAATTCCCTATTTTTATCCTCTGGAGAAAACCAAATGATACAAGGATTGCGCTGGTATGAAGGTAAAAGACTTCTAGCCAATGTGCGTGGATCGGATTATGCTCATGCAGGAGAAGAAGAAGCAATTATTCAATGCTTAACCCCGTTTAAAAAGGATATGAACAAGCTTATTTTAGATGTGGGATGTGGCCAAGGGGGAACAGCTAACTTTATCCAGCAACAGGGTTGGGGCAAAGTAACCGGATTCGATATTGAAGAAAAATCAATTGAATATGCCCAAGAAAAATATCCAAGCATAGAATTTGTTACAACAGATGTCCTTTGTGTAGATAAAATATTAGCTAATAGGAAATTTGATTTACTTTGTTTATTTAATTCTTTTTATGCTTTTCCAGACCAACTAAATTCCTTAAAAAAGTTGCATTCGGTAGCTAAGGAAGAATCAGAACTAATAATATTTGAATATGTTGATTTAACTCTAGATGGAAATTGCCCATTAATTATTAAAAATAACCCAGATAAAGCTTTTTTGCCTATAAGATTTGATACTATAACCGATTTGGGGCGTAAATCTGGTTGGACTTGCCATACTATTAAAGATTTAAGTTTTGAATATAAAATATGGTATGAGCATTTGTTGAACCTCATTGACAATCAAAAAGAAGAATTAATAATGCAATTTGGTGAAGATGGATACAACAAGGCGCTGGACAGGTATACCAAATTATATCAGGCTATTGATGAGGAGATTCTAGGTGGCTGTATTGTCTATGCACGCTATGCTTGATCTGATGAACATATTTAGGATATAACTAATATTCATTAAGTCTCTCTGGTGCAGAGATGTAGTGTTTGTTATAAATAATGCTAATAATTGTGGTTATCCCTACTAATGCTGATATTACTATATACAAGGCTGGTGCTAAAAACCAATTAGTTTTTGTAATGAGGAAGGTGCATATCAGTGGTGCAGTTCCTCCAAAAAGTGACATGGATATATTATAAGATGGACCTATGCCGCTTAGCCTATATTCAGCATCAAATAGTTGAGAGGTAATCGCTGCGGTAGTACCTTCAATCAAACTAAAACAAATGGCTAGAACAGTTAATGCAATTAGGGTTTCTAGAAATCTTCCTGTATTTATAATCTGAAATGCTGGATAAACAAGGGAGGCGACAAGTATGGCACACATAACCGCCATCTTATTTCTCCCTATTTTATCAGCTATATAACCGCAGCAAGGTGTTAATATCACCAATACTACCATTGTGCTAATGTTGAGAAAAAAAGCTTCATTAAGAGTAAATTTTTGAAAAAAATGTAAGTAAATTGGCATCCAAACAAAAAGGATATAAAAAGATACAGCTATAAATACGTTGAGCCCCACGACTTGTAACATTTTTCTGTGCGATTGTTGCAGGGCCACTAAGAATGGGATTTTTTTTATTTTATTAGAATAAATTATTTTTTGGAATTCAGGGGATTCACCTAAAAATTTTCTCATGTAAATACCAACAGCAACCAATAATATGCCTAAAAAATAAGGCAAGCGCCAAATACCATCATTAATTTCAGTCACTGAGAATTTATAATGTAATAAGCCAACTACCATAGAGCCCAATAATACTCCAACTGTACAGCTAAAAGTCACCCAGCTACACCAAAATGTTTGCTGCTTAGAAAGTCAAAAATTCTCAGAAGACGTAAACCTTAGAGCTTATCATTTCACCACCTGCAGAAATACCTTGAAGTATTCTGAGAATAATTAGCAATATAGGAGCAAGTATACCTCTTTGGGAGTAACTAGGTAGGAATCCCATAAAAAATGTAGCAGTACCCATCATATACATGGAAAAGCGTAAAGAAACGCTGACGGCCTAGTTTATCACCCAAATGGCCAAATATTATACCGCCCACTGGTCTGGCTAAATATCCTACCGTGAATACAGAAAATGCTTGCAATAATGCAGCAGTAATATTTTGGGCAGGGAAAAATAAAACAGCAGTTGTTCCTGCCATGTGCCTATATAGCAAAATCGTACCAATTCTAAAATATTTCCTATGATACTTGCTATTAATAAACGTAATTTCATTTGCTGTATCGGTTGGCTTATTTAATTTGATAAAATTTGTTAATTAGATCTGTTACAGAATAATAACCTCCTGTTTCTCTTTAATGCGGTTTAGGTGGTTATCAATTGTTTTGGTTGAAATATTTAAAAATCGACTAGTAGCTTTGTAGGTTCTACATTTCGCTATTCCCAGAAGACAATCTATTTCTCTTGAAGAGAGTCCTAATTTTACTCCTTCATGAAATCCTAAGTGCATCATGAAACGTACGTTAGATTCTTTATTACTGTAAAAATTAGCATACAATTTTTTTACTCGAAAAATATCAGTCATTTTTGTAGAGTCGAAGCTCAAAGTTAGTATGCCAAATACTTCATGTCCAGAGTTAAATACCGGCATTTTTATCATCGAATGAATTACAAGAAATCCAGCTTGGTTTAAAAAAATTTTATGATCTAATTTCAAAGGTTTTTTACTGGTGACTACGGATAAATCAGATTGATGAATTTCACTGGCAAATCCTGGTGGCCATTTGCCATTCATCACAGTGTTATTTAAGTCAAAAACTGTCTTACCTATAATATCTTGTTCATTGGTTAAGTTATATACGCCTAGGTTAGAACGATTAGAAAACTGATAAGTAAAATTTTTACTTTCCTTAAAGTGTGCTATTTCCGGAAAAGTGTAAATAAAATCTGTGAGTAAATATCCCATTAAATTGTTACTGTCTAAACTTCCTGTCATGATTTTTCCTGATCTTTGCCCAAAAAATAGTCAACCTAACAGTTGACCCTTTTTAAAAATACAGTTTTTTCAGGGATCAATCCACATATTTTTATGTCGAATTTAAAATTTACTAAATATTTTCTTGCTATTTTTAAATATTATTGATGTGAATTATATTATTTTAGTGTTTTATTTAAGTCAAATACTAAATGAACCTATAATTTTTAGCAAATATTTTCTTTATAATATCCTAGTCAAAGTACCCATTAATACTCGCCTCTTCAATCAGCTTTTCAGCAAACTCCCAGAGTAAGGGCGAAGCCTCCTGAATTATGTGTTTATTCATAGTCACAACCAGTTCTGCAGTTACTTCGCGACGTTTCCAGGGACCTCCCCCAACATAGAAATTATGCAAAAGTGGCTGTAATCGATCTAAGGCTCGGGCAAATATTGCATCTGGAGTTTGCCTTTGTTCAAATTCTTGCCAAAATGCCATCAATTCAGCACCAAGGTCATTAGGCAATAAATTGTAGATACGTTCGGCGGCTAGCTGCTCTTGCTGCTGTTTTAGTGTTGCAGAGAAGGTCTGATCATAAAGAAAAACATCCCCTGCATCTATTTCAACAATATCGTGAACCAACAGCATACGTATAACTCGGTTAATATCTACCCCGGGTTTTGCGTACTCGGCTAATGTCATGGCCATAATTGCAATATGCCAGGAATGTTCAGCATCATTTTCCTTTCGAGATTGGTCAAGTAATGAGGTTTGGCGTAAGATTTGTTTTAGTTTGTCCAGCTCCATAATAAATTCAATTTGTTGCTGGAGGCGCTGAGGAGAATTACTTTTTAATAAGCATTCATAGAGTTCGTTAGTCATTAGTGTAACCATGAAAACATCAAATTAAATAAGCCGAATTAATTGGTTGACCAATTTCTAAAGGCGGTATTTCTGGAATAAACTGTCCAATTTCTTCAGATAATTGCTCCACAAAGCGAATATTTTCTGATGCCTCTTTGATACTTCTGTGACCTATAATGCAGGACGCAACGCCAGACCATTGTAAAATATAGGACAAAGCGGCTTTACGTAACCTCCCTGGAGATCCATATTCCTCTATAAGCCGATTGACTCGTGATAAAATTTGCTCCACTTCCCCTTTATTCAATTTGACGTTCCATTGCCAATAATCATCCATTGGCAAATCCGCAATGCTTAAATAGCGCCCCGTAAGATAACCTCGTTTAAAAACTCCGCCACAGAGGACGCCAATCCCTCTAGTACGAGCTTCGTCCATTACTTTCGCGCATTCTTGGTCTAATAAATTATACTGGAACATGATTACGTCAATGGGCTGTGTTATGGCTAGCAATGCGTGTTCAGGTTCCGCTTCAAAACTATAGCCAACCATGCGTACTCGACCCAGAGCTTGCAGTGTTTTTAACACCGTAATGGCTTTTTGACTTTTAACTTCATAAATGGAAGGAGCATGGATTAAGCATATGTCGATGTAGTCAGTTTTTAAGCGGCGTAATGAATGTTGAAACTGATCAATAATGCGCTTGGGTTCGTAATCGTGACGATGGCTATATTCGTCAAACTGCCCTAATTTTAAACAATAAATCACTTTATCGCGTTGGTGTGCAAAGGCTTGTCCAAGTCGTTCTTGCGACCTACTTTGTAAGTAACCGAGTGAATCTTGATATTGGCCATAAACTACCGCAACATCATAAATATTTATCCCCAGCTCGCGACTTTCTTGTAATAGCCTAACACTATCTATATCGGAGGGGGGATTCCACCGTTGTTCGCCTAACTGCCATGTCCCAAAACCAATCATGCTGGTATCGAATCCTGTGCACCCTAATTTTCTATATAACATAACCCGTTACCTCAAGGTCGTTTTATTATTCTCTGCTCCTTTGGTGAATTGCCTTTCCTAAGATATGCCCAATACATGGGACAAAAACTAATTTGATATGTAGATAGATGTATAACTTGAATAAAAAATCTTAGGTTAATTACCCATCTTTATTTTCTGAATCGTTAATCGAAATACGAACACACCCTTTAAAAAAAGGGGCATTCTCAGGAAATTGACGATTGCCAAATTCTTTCGAACAATTGGTTAAAGATGGATCCAATTTAACCATATCTGCGGAATATTTAATAGTATTATATTCGTCCCTTTCAGTATGAAAATAATCAAAATGGACGCTTTCTATTAAGTCCAGTGCTCTGTTATTAATTTTTGGTAATTTTTTCATCACTACTAAAAAAATATCCATATAATCCTTAAGTTCACGAATAATCTTAACAACACTGGAAAATATTTCAAATTCAAATGGTTGTTCAGGTAAGGTTGGCGCTTGCAGCGAATAGTAAACCAATTTGGTAGCGCCAGTTGGAGTTAAAAAATCGGGGTGCATGAGGATAGGCGCATAGGTTTTTAGTCGATAGTCATTAATATAAGCTTTTTGGATTAAATGTGTCGGCGCAACTTGTTCGCTTGTGTCGGCTGGCCTAAACCCTGGGATTACTCCGCAGCCAATGGAAATGAGATGTTTAACGGTATCGAGAAGATAAGGTTTTAGTTTAATTTTTCTTTTGGTCAACTCTGCGATATAAAGTTCCCAGTTAAAGTCTAAAATCATTTTATTAGACCAATATAGCATTTGGGTCCATGCTTCTTGAGCCCAATATTCTTTCAATTTAATCCAACCAATATTTTTAGGGTGTGGTTCTAGCCATTTCTTGGAAAAAAATAGTATGTGAGTATGCCATGGGTTTTCGGAGGCTTTATTTTTATAAATTTGGGCAAAAATTTTGCCTTGCTCAAATATAGTTCGAGGTACATGGGTGTGAATTCGGTAGGCTCTTTGCAGTTTGACATGATTTGCTGTATCCATAATTTTAGGAAGCATGAAAAGAGTACGCGCACCCGCAGTGACACTCCAAGACCAGGCTTGTCGTAAAGAAACTAGGGGATGCGTCATAATATCCCACACCCCTATAGTCGTGCCTGGTCCAAATAATTTGAAGGGAATAGTACGATGCTCTGGGGTTTCCACGTATATTTCTATTGATTTATTCAAAATAGTAGCAATTGGAGAAAAGCTATAACTTAATTGATCTCTTATTTCAGCTGGAATGTTATGGCTTTTAAGTACGGATAATTGACCCGTTTGATCAGGAATATACAGCAATGGCACTACCTTAAGGAGCAAAGATGAATATAAGCCTATGATTTAGATGAAAAAAGATGAAATCAGTTTCCAAATTTAATATTATTGTTGTAGCAAACACACAATAATAAAAAAAGGAAACTGATCTGTGAATTTTAAAAAGAAAAATAAAATTAAGCAAGTTAAAAATAAAAGACAAGAATTGGCTGATGGTGTACCAGACATTTTCCTGTTAAACCTATTGAATTCAGAAAAATGTCAGAAGATACTTAGAGAGTGCCGGGAATATCGTGACCGGATATATAGCCCCACCAAAACCTTATTTACGTTTATTAAACAAGTTTTAAATCCAGATAAATCCTGCAAAAAAGCGGTTGCTGGTGTTGTTGTGGAGCAGCTGCATAGTAAAAAAAAGAAGCAGAATAAAATAAGCTCAAATACTGGCCCCTATTGTAAGGCCAGAAAGCGATTGCCTGAAGATACTGTGAAGGCATTAGTTAAAGAATCTGGAGCTTTCCCTTTGAAATCTATTCCAATGAGATGGAAAGTCTATGGCCGAGAATTAAAAGCATTTGATGGATCTACCGTCAAAATGTCGGATACAAAAGCTAATCAAAAAAAATTTCCTCAGCATGGTAATCAGAAAAAAGGGGCTGGATTTCCTATGGCGCGAATAGTAGCCGTTATGTCACTGACGCGGGGAACCGTAATAGATTATGCAATAGGGGCTCACAAAGGAAAGGGCACAGGAGAAATCTCATTATTAAGAGAAATTATAAACTGCATTAAAGCCGACGATATTGTGCTGGGTGACCGTTATTACCCCAATTTTTTTCTTATGGCGGACTTAAAAAAAATAGGAGCTGATGGTGTTTTTCGCGGACAAAGTCAAAGGAATTATGATTTTAGAATGGGACAAAAATTGGGTAAAAATGATCACATTGTCAACTGGGAGAAACCACAGAAACCGGAATGGATGACACAAAAGCAATATGAGGCATACCCCGATCAAATTTCCATACGGGAATTTAAAGTATCAGGCCACATATACGTTACAACATTTTTAGACAAAAAATACCACAAAGCAGAGCTTGCCCAAATATATAAGCGAAGGTGGGAGGTGGAGCTTAATTTGCGAAGTATTAAAAGTATCATGAATATGGATATGTTATCGTGCAAAACACCAGAAATGGTTAGAAAAGAAATAGGAATTCATTTATTAGCATATAATTTTATCAGAATAATTATAGCAAAAGCTTGTTATGAGTATGGCGTTAATCCATGGGAAATAAGCTTTAAGGGAAGTGTGCAGCTACTAAATGAATTTATTCCTTATTTTATAAGCTCAAATCAGGTGAGCAACCATAAAATGTATATTGAGATGTTAAAATTAATTGTGCAAAACAAAGTTGGAAATAGACCAGATAGGGTGGAGCCCAGGCTAGTCAAGCAAAGACCGAAACCATTTCCAGCCTTGAAGAGAAACAGAGCAATCGAAAAAGAAAAATTGCTACGTAAAATAAATAAAAGGATTTTAAAATATTCTGTGGCTTAAGGTAGTGCCATTGGAATATACAGTTCACCTTTATCAAAGATATTGCTACCAAAAGGATAGCTGGCAAAGATTAGTGTGTGCTTTACCGAAGGTTTAAGCTCATCAATTATTTCTGCCAAGCTTGGATTTGCCGCGTTCACCAAATCTCTAACTTGTGCCCAAGTAACTATTTCGCTTTTAGCAAGATCACTGTTGTTTAAAAGATTGAATGTGGTATCCATAAAAAATATTATGCGCTTAATGACATTTTCAAAAGCTGCCTGCATCATATCATTACAGGATTTCGTTGGGAACATTTCATTTGATTATGGATTTAGGAGAATTTTATGATTTACAAAATATAAAAAAGAGGTAATTTTATGCAAACAACAGAAGAAATATTGCATTACTTGGGTGCTGGAAATTTAGATACAGTAAAACCCGCCTTAATTGATAAAAACTCTAGAGTAAGTGTTGATCACCTAAATATAAATCCACCCACCACGGAAAACATGTACAGTAGCAGTGATTTGGCTAAATTCCCGATGTTTTCTGGAGGGTATATTAATTTTGGACTTTGGAAAGGAATTGATTTTCAGGGGAAAAAAATAAGCATAGAGGATAGAATCTTAAGTTCAGAAAACTTGTACCATTACGTATTAGATTCTTTGTCTTTAAATAGCGCTAGTGAAGCGCTTGAAATGGGAAGTGGACAAGGTTATGGTTGCGTATTACTTGCAAAAAAATATAAGGTGAGAAAAGTTTGTGGGTTAGATGCTACTAAAGAACAGATAGCAAGGTCTTTGATAACACATGCTGAGATTTTGAAATCATCTCCAAATTTAAAATTTTTCATAGGCAATGCCGAACAGATGCCTTTTCCTGATAATTCCTTTTCTCATGCATTTTCAATCGAAGCAGCCCATCATTTCAGCTCAATTCCAAATTTTGTATCTGAAGCTTATCGTGTACTAAACCCGAATGGACAATTTATAATTACGACGTTTTTTGCCAAAGATGAGGCAAGTGTTAATAAGCTCAAGCTTATTATTCCTGATTTTTACGTTCATATGAGCGATTTTACCATAGAAGAAGTTAAGACAGTTTTAGAAAAAAGCCATTTTGAAGATATTCAAATTGATAGTATCGGTGAATTCGTTTGGGGAGGGATTGATGCCTGGTTAAACCAGGTGGTCCCTAAAATGTGGTCTAGAATTTGGTTAAAAGCTTATCATGGAGGCTTGATTGACTATTATGTAATTCGAGCAAAAGTCCCTGGTTCTAAGGTTTTTGCATTTTTACTCCAGTAAATTACTGGGGTAATTCACTGTACTTTCTAAGCCCTTTTAAAGATTAGTGTTAAGTTTAAAATAACCTTAACATAAATAGCTAATCTTAGGAGGTGCAACATGTCGCAAAAAATGTATTTGATTAAGCAAAATAACGCTTTTCAGGCTGCTCTACATAACATCCTATGGAATAATTACCTGGGTGTTATTAAAGAAGAACCGAAAGATCCCGCCATGAGTAAATCCTTATATTTGACTTGTGTGGCTCTTAGAATTCTTGAGAAAATGGGTAATACTTACCCATCACAAGATGAAATTAGTGCGGTGGAAACTATTGTAAAATGCTTTCAACGCGATATTGAAAAAATGCAATCAGGATTAAGATCATCCCAGCTAGAACCCTTGCATGTGGCTGCTTAATTCCAGTGAGTGCTTTACAGGGGGTTGCTTGCAGGCCCAGGGTGTTATTAGCTGAAAATAGTAATGTTCTAGAATTTTTTCATAAATCATTGTTTGAATCTTTAGGCTTCCAGGTGGATGTCGTAAAAAATGGGTACGAAGTTCAACAAAAAATTCGCCAAGGTAAGTATAATTAATTCTGATGGATATGAATTTTCCTGACATGAATTGTGTAGAAATACTAAAAGAAATTTTTTGCAATGGCGCTTGGAGGAAGGTTATTATTTTAGCTGAAATGCAGTGCATTTCTCGCCATCATCTGAGGCAGCTTCTGGACCTCGGTATAGCAGCAGTGGCTACAAAGCCACTATCAATTCCCACTATTGCACAGATGCTAAAATTATAATTTTCATATGCATGATGCATTGCTCTAGTGCTCTGAGAAGGTCATGACCATAATAAGCTTTGCCAATATCCTGTAATAGATCGGTACCACAACAGACTAGGTCTACTACGGTCGATGCTAATAATTTAGATTTTTTGGGATGTTGATAAAAAGGATAATAACGCAAGTAGCGATTGACTAATTTTCTAATTACTGCAATTAAATCTTGTTGTGCCAATATCGTCGTCAAACTGAGGCCTACTACAGTGTTGAGGTGAGTTAGAAATCCCTGCGCATCAACCCTGGAAATTTTTCCAGGGTGATGGCAATAATATTGAAAGGTTTTCCCAAATAACTCAACAAGCTGTGCAATGTCTGCTGGTTTAAAAGGGATCTTGAGTACATGATGGTTCATATTAGTTTTCCATAAAATAATCTTGATCGTAGGATAGTACAAAATGCTTAACCAATTCCTCACATCCTTCTCCGAGCAGTGGCTTAAATAAAAAACCATTACAGCCAATCTCCCGAGCTTCTTTTTTATGTGCTTCAGTGCCATGTGCGGTTAAAATGATAATAGGTAGCGTGCTAATTTTATCAGGGAACCTGCGAATAATTCGCGCTAATGCTAAGCCACTCAGATCCGGAAGACCAAGGTCAATCACCGCGAAATCATAGAGATTTCCTTTTTCAATTTTACCTAAGGCATCGCCCGCGGTAGTGGCTAGATTTACCTGACAATGCTCAGACTCCAACAATCCCTTTTGTGCCTTTCCGCACATTAAATTGTCTTCAACTAATAAAATTCGTGCGATGGGAGTAGTTTTTTCAGTTTTATTCATAGAATGCTCCTGTGTTGTTATAAGAAAGTGAATGTGCAACACAACAGAAATTGGAAATCATCAGACATATGCGTTCGTGGGTAGGAATGGTAGAGGCTTAAAGATTAGAGCAGAGCAGCGGAGCCCGCTGCTCCACTATAACCACCCCTACCATTCTACTACCCAGCCTTTCGCAATTCCTCACTGCCCAAACCATCCCCAAAAGCTATCCCACACCACAACCCATCATGGTCTGCGAGGATTTAAATGAAATAGCCCTTAAATTTGCCTGAACAAGGCAAAATAATAGTTTAAGTGGAGTGAGAAAGTGCAAAAAGCTGTTTTGCGCGAACACACGATAAGCTAAAATGGTTGCAACCATGATGAAAATCTCCAATTTAGATTTTTGTTGTGGCCAGGGTATGGCAGGTGTGAACTACCTGTCATATCCGCAGTGACATTATCCTCAGACTTTCTTAATAATGCAATACCCTATTTATTTTTTTATTCTCTAAGCTGAAAGCCACATCTCCGCTAATGTGCCAACGTTGGCGAGTTTTAGATGCATTGGAACTTTCCAATAATTCTGCAGCTTCTAATAATAGTCCATACAGCACGGCCGTTGATTCATCCTGCAAGCCGGCTTTGACTATCAAGCCACCTAATTGAATCTTGCGACGAGTTTCTTGTTTGCGTTGTTGCAGCATGAGTCGATTATATTTTTGCTGGAGACGTAATAATTGAATTTGGATTTTCTTTAGTGGCTGAGTTGAGCTGTTGGGAAAAGGAGGCGGTTTTTAAACCAATAGCCTCCCATTGCTTTATTTTAGGTGATTTTAATTTCATCGCCTCAGAAATTTCAGAAAATGCACCTTGCAGAATAGTATCTGGAACAGTGAGCAATTCATAATTGGCTGCTAACAGGGCGATTTCATTTTTCCGTTTAGTAATAAGATTTTCTTTCTTGGTTTCCAAGGCTTTGGTTTTGGAAATTAATTGCGTCAATTTGTCGCTATAGTTTCTCATATCTTTCTCCGTAAAAATGTATTGTCCTGGACAGCCAGAATTCCCAGTTAAGTAGGCTTATCCTAATCCATTTGAAATCAATTTATGTTGAGATTTCGTGCAAAATGCTCTTTTCATAAAACTAGTGGTTATAATCAATTCGTATCACACCGAACGTCATTTTTTTGAAATGCGCACTTATACATTGCGCGGCAATGTGGTGCTAACAGGCAAGGAACGATGGCACTATTTCACTTCACCGTAAAAACGATCTCACGCAAAAAAGGCCAAAGCGCTGTGGCCAGCAGCGCCTATCGTCGTGCGGCTAAAATGTACGATCAACGTTTAGCCAAGGTGCAAGATTATCGTAAAAAGCCCAATGTTATTTCGAGCGCTATTAGTATTCCCGAGAATGCTCCTATTTGGTTGCGAGACATGGTGCAATCCGATAATGCTGCTGAGCAGTTGTGGAATTTGGTAGAAGCTGGTGAAAAACGAGTTGATGCGCAAGTAGCGCGTGAAATTGAATTTGCTTTGCCCATTGAATTAAACCAGGCACAAGCAATTAATTTAGCGCGTGAATATATTCACGATCAATTTGTATTGCGCGGTATGGTGGTGGATTGGAGCGTACATTGGGAAGAAAATAATCCCCATGTGCATGTGATGCTCACCATGCGTGAATTAACGAATACTGGTTTTGGTGGCAAAAATCGAGATTGGAATAATAAAACTTTACTGAATACCTGGCGTGAGCAATGGGCAGAGTATGTCAATTTTCACTTGCGTATGCATCAGCATGAAGTACGCATTGATCATCGATCCTATAAAGATCAAGGCATTGATTTGCTACCAACCACCCATCGTGGGCGAGCAGCGACAGAAATGCAACAGCGCGGTATTAACACAGAAATTATGCAAGAATCAGCGACAGCAGATCGTGAAAATTTAAAACGCATTCTAACTAATCCACGAATTTTGTTGGAAAAATTAGCAAGCCAAGTTGAGACTTTTTCTACAGAGTACCTTGGTAAAGCCTTGGGATTATATGCGGGCGATAAGCAAAAATTCAGTATTCAGAAAATTACCGAGGTACTCCAGAAAATCACCCATCATGAAGCAGTCTTTACTGAACGAGATATTGCCAAGGCACTGTCGAAAGATATTGAAAATGCTGAATTATTTACCAAAGCATTATGGCAAGTACGAAATTCTCCTGAGTTATTACATTTGGGACATGGTGAAGATGGTCGTGATCGCTTCACGACCCGTGATCTATTCCGCTTAGAAAATGAAATCCAACGCGCTGCTGATCGTTTGCGTAAAACTGCTCATCAACTATGTACCCGAGCTGAGAAAATTTTAGCCAAGCATACACGGCTCACTGAAGAACAGCGCCAAGCCATTTTGCATTTGGTTGCACCCAAAGCTATAGCGTGTTTGGTCGGTCGTGCTGGTACAGGGAAGAGTTATTCATTAACTGCCGCTAAAGAAATTTGGCAAGCCCAAGGATCACGGGTGCAGGGAGTAGCTTTATCAGGAATTGCTGCTGATGGTCTGGCCAAAGACGTGGGCATTCCCAGCCGCACCATTCATTCTTTTTTATCCGCCTTGCAATATGGCACATTGCAAATGCAGAAAAATGATGTGGTGGTCATGGATGAGGCGGGGATGACCGATGTGCGCACGATGCATGGGGTGATCAAAGCGGTGCAGCAAGCTGGTGCGAAATTAGTATTAGTGGGTGATCCCCAACAACTACAACCCGTAGGACCCGGAGCCAGTTTTCGTGCTTTATTAGAACGCGTGGGATTTGCTGAATTGCAAACCGTTTATCGCCAACAGCAAGCTTGGCAGAGAACCGCAACGCATAATTTGTCGACTGGCAAGGTAAGCAAAGCGCTGGATGCTTACCAACAGCATCAATGTATCCATACCCATGCCACTGCTTCACAAGCAATGCAACAGCTCGTCCAGGATTGGATCGCTCAGCAAACTAAGTCGAACGATATCCGACAGTTACTAGTTTTAGCGCATCGCAATGACGACGTGATGATGCTCAATCAAACTATCCGCCAAACCCGTATCAACCAAGGCGAAATCACGGAAGGATATTCAGTGCAAACTACCCGTGGGACAATGCAAATTACGGTAGGCGATAGAATATTATTTTTAAAAAATGATCGAGGTTTGGGTGTGAGTAATGGTCGATTAGCCACAGTACAAGCCATCAAATTTACTGAAGGCGGTAATGTGAGTGAAATCAAGGTACGGTTAGATGGTAAGCTTAATGATATTATCTTCAATCCTCAAGCCTATACCGATTTTACCCATGGATATGCCGCCACAATTCACAAAGTCCAGGGAGTAACTGTCGATAATACGTTTGCTTATGTTGGCGGAAAATATTGGAATCGGCATCTTACTTATGTAGCTATGAGTCGACATAGGGAGAATTGTCATCTCTATTTAAGTCAAGAAACCCATACTGATTTTAAGCAACTGAAACGCAATCTAGGTCGTTCGGCCTTAAAAGATAGTGCGCTGGATTATCCGTTAGCTTTTGCAAAACGTCGAGGAATTGAGGTAAGCTATATGGCACAAAAAGTTGGCAGACATTTAGCGGCTAGGCTGGCCTCTGTGAGTCAAAGCATTAGGGGGCGGTGGCAGGTATTGCAGCCCAATGTGAATTCTCAGCCATTAAGTGCTCAGGAGCAAAAATACCAAAAGATGGTTCAGGAATATAACAGGTTGCAAGAACAATGTCAGCATACCAAAGGCCAACGAGGGCATGTGCATCAGCAGAATCAACTGGAGAAGTTGGTTGAGAGAATGAGTAAAGATAAAACTATAATGGAAAAATTAAATCATAATCTCGATCTAAAAAAACAAATAATCCGTACTTTTGAATGTATCCAGGAAGCAGTTAGTAAAGAATAGCCATATACAAGCTTACATCATAAAATGGCGTAAGATGTGGGTGCGAGTTTTAGTATGTTGCCTTTTAAGATTGAATAACGGGAGTAATATGAGAAATTTTAAAAATAAAGTTTTTATTATTGGACTAATTATCTTCATACCCGTGATTGGTATTTTTACAGGAAGCTTAGTTTCTCATAGTTATGAAAAACAATATGAAGAAACAATGACACGATTCTTTAAAGAGAGGGAAGGTATAGCTTTAAACGAAAAGAAGGAGCTTTTAAACAAGATTAAGCTAGGAGTTATTTGCAGAGAAAAAAACCTTGATTCGACTTTTGCTTCTATATGCAGTGAATATGATCAAATTAATATACTCACATATTTTTCATCGGCAATCCTGATTTTTACGATATTAATTTTTGTTTTTATTTTTAGCTTAGGGTTTCTTTCACGACAAAATAGAAATTTTCTTTTTTATTTATTTAGACCTGGTTTATTCATTTCACAAATTTGTGCTGCGGTATTAGTGGCTGCTAATGCGGGGATACTTGTCTTTAGTATCTACTTGACAGAGTCATTTTATTTAGGAAAAGTTCATATATTTTTGATAGGTGGATTGGGTCTTGTAGCTGGCTTGACAGCAATCAGCGTATTTATTAAATCATTCATACCAATAAAAGATGTTGAAACTAGAATTTTTGGGGAAGTACTAAATAAGGATAAGTATCCGACTATTTGGCAATTTATAGATTTGCTTGCAAAAAAAATAGGGACTGAACCGCCAAACACTATTATTGCAGGATTGGATCCTACATTTTTTGTTACAGAAGCTAAAGTCATATGTTTCAATGGTGAAATAAGGGGGCGAAGTTTATTTATTTCATTGCCGTTTTGCAGAGCAGTAACAACACAAGAGTTTTCTGCAATTATAGGTCACGAGATGGGTCACTTTGTTGGAAAAGATACAAAATGGAGTAAGAAATTTTACCCAGTATATAGAGGCTCTATAGATACAATTTTTTCGCTTGATTATTCAGGTAGTAATAATGGATTAGCACAATTGGCATTTCCTTCCCGCACTTATTTTCATTAGTATTTTTATTGCTGCATTTGAAAAATCGGAAAAAGCAATAAGCAGGCAAAGAGAATTAAATGCCGACGTGGTTGGCATGAAGATTACTTCACAAAAGACAATGGCGTCAGCGCTAGTTAAACTTCATTTATATCAACACGCTTGGTATTTCACTCAAGAAAAAATGAAAGAAGCTCTATCGGATGGAAAACAAATAGTAAATTTGTCACTATTTTTTAGGGATGCTTGTGAGTTGATCCCGCAAGATTTTATGAAAAATGAAATTGGAGAAGAATATACATCACATCCGACAGATAGTCACCCGCCATTATCAGTAAGATTAAATGCCATGGGCACTAAAGTAAGGGAGGTTTGTGAAAACTGGATAAAAAGCACTGTTGATGGAAATGCGATAACTTTAATCGATCAGGTGGAAGATTTAGAAAAAGAATTGTCTGAATTGGAGCATTATAAATTGATTAAGTCAGGAAAAGTACAGCTTTCTGACACAGAAAACAATTAATTTATGGAGGAAGTATTTGTGAGTTGTAATCATCAGTTAATTCACAGAATTAACAGTACTAAAAGCGATTCAAAATTTCACAACCTGCAGAAGAAATCAAATAAACCAAGTTAAATGTACTAACCAATCGGCTGGAATTTAAAAATGCGCCCTGGTTACAAGAGAGAATAATTTACGTTGAAATTCCTCATTTATATGTTTTATTAGGCTTCTAGTTAAATTATTAGATAAAGCGCAAATGAAATGTACCTCTGATGGTTTAAGTAGCTGTGTCAATAAGATTTGTCTCAATCTGAAATTTAACATCTATTAAAATAAATGTGAGCTCAAACTGAACTGAAGTCCCGCCTACGGGGTCCTGCCGCGCGAGCACCCCGCCGTGCTCGCGCGGCAGGACCCCGTAGGCGGGACTTCAGTTCAGTTTGAGCTCACAAATAAATAAGCTGGAGATGTTTGTCCTGCAGTTGTGTATGAGTTGGTCTTTTTTTTAGTTTTTTACAAAAAAATGATTTCGGAAGTACATTTTCCCTAGAAAAAATATCAGAACTTAATTCATTACTGAAAAATTTTAGTATATTCTATGTGATTAGATTTTCTGTATAATTTCGTTTCTTTTAAATATAATATTTTTTTGATCTATGTTTTTTTCTACAAATTGTTTAAATTTAGCTAAGGTTACATTTTTTTCTTTTTCCCCTAATTTTGCGTAATAATCATCAAAAACATCTCGAGAAATCGATAAAATCTTCTCTTTGTCTCCTGGGATACAAATTTTCTTATCAAATCTGTTAATAGTTGTTGAATTATGATGTACGAATTTGGTTCCTCTCGGAAAAATGATTTTAATTTTTATTATAAATTCATTAAAATATTGGTCGTAATTGTCCATTATTTATTTTCCTCGTTAATGCTGGTTAATATGTTTCTTTAAATATTATAATCTCTACCTCTAATTTCAAGTTATTGCAAAAAAAATAGTTGGACTGAAATGGGCATAAATCAATTTTTAAGCTATATTTGCCTAGATATGTTTAATTGGAGGGATTATGGAAAATGAAGAAATAAAAATTTTTTTACGGGAGCTCTCTAATTGTATTAAAGGAACGATTAAAAATATAAAAAATGAAAATCTATTAAATGCTATAGAAGAAGTAGAACAATCTATCGAAAAACATGATTTTACCAATTTTTCTGTATATGGTGATGACGTAAATTTAGAGAAAGCTTTTGAATATGAGCTAAAAATTTTTCCCACTCTTGATGGAGATAAAAAAATAGAGCTAGGTGAAATTATACTGAATAGTCTTAGGTTGCTAGAATTACCTTGGTGGTTGAAAAATATAATTGATGTCCTTGATGAGATTTTAAAAATAGCTTTATTAATAATTAAACAAAAAATCAATTAGCTAGCATTCTAGTACTTATTTTTTTCATTTTTAATGGTGCACTTCCTTCTGCCGCAACAATCGCTTTATCCTTCGGCAATTGCATAATTTCGCTGGCAAGCATCAATTCTCGTCGGACATACGATAGTGATTCCCCATCACTAGCTAATTCACTATTCCAACTCAATCCTCGTCGATTTCGAGTATATTGAGTAATAGTTTTGTCACCCAGCCAACTGGAAATTAGTTTGGCAGATTCTATATCATTTTGCGCAAAAGCAACACGAATTTTAGTATTGATAAAAGCCTTAGCGCCATCATGACCATAAGTGGTATATAACTGCGCTAAATCTTGAATGACTGCCATGAGTCGTATTCGGTATTCTCGCATTAGGCCAATATTTTTTTGTAAGATTTCCATTTTACCCAAGGCACTGAATTCATCCAGCAGCAGTAATAAACCATAAGGCTCCTTTCTGTGGATTGGGAATTTTTTGCAATAAGTTGTCGAGGACTTGTTGGTAGAATACGGTAATCAATGGGGTAAGCCGCACTAAATTATCACTGGTCATGCCGACATAGATCGTCATGCGTTCTTTTCTTAGCTGAGTGATATCAAAATCGCTGTGGCTGGTGGCGGCATCGATCAGTGGATTATCCCAAAGCTCAAAATAAGATAGAAATGATTGCAAGATACTGCTTTGGGTTTTGTGGTGGGTTTGCAGAAAACTGTGGGCATTGCGGTAGCATAAGGGATCCAGATCAGTGCGTGCTTCAATAGTTTCATTCAACCAGTTGGAAAAATCCGCTGTATCTTTAACGATGCGGACCATTTCACCTAAGGTGCAGGGGCGCTCTGGGGTGTCGAGTAAAAATAAAATTAATGCAACAAATAATACTCGTGGTTGTACGGTCCAAATGGGGTCTTGCTTGGGATTATCGGGAATAAAAATATGAGCAATTTTCTGGATTTGATCAATGCGTAATATTTTATCGCGATTGATATAGCTTAGTGGATTATAGCGATGGGTCTTGCCATCCTGTGCTGCTGGATGCCATAGAAAACAAGCCTGGCCGTAGCGTTCGCGGTATTTGGCTGTTTTTTCAAATAGATGTGAGCTTGATATCTTGGCAGATGATGGAATCATCCCAATTAAGTAAATTGGGAATGACGAGTGAGGTGGTTTTGCCACTGCCACTGGGTGCGAATACTAATACATGCTCGAAACCATCCACGCATAGAAAACGACCCCATTTTTTTCCGAGTAGAATCCCTTTTTTAGCAAATAGCCCGGCTTTTTTAGCTTCCCAGAAAGAGGCCCAATGCGCTTTGCCAAAGAGGTGGCGTTGGTTTTGCTGGATAGCTATGGCAATTAATACCGCAATCGTGAGCCAAGGCACAATAAATGCCAGTAACCACTGACGGCGAAGAGCAGGAATACTCCAAGCCTCCAATGTTATTTGCATAGCTTGTATTAAACTAAAATCCTGGTCATTAATGCCTAATAGGGATAAAAAAATTAGGCTTGAAATATACATACAGACTAAGAGGACTATTAAGCCTGTCATTGAAATTAAGATAATTTTGTGCGGTATCCTGGTGCGCTGCATGGGTTCCCATTTTTATTAACGCGATGAAGCTTTTTCTAGTTGACGAATGCATTTTTCACGAATAGTCCAAATTTCATCTACCGTATAGGGAATATTATTTTGCGTAATCCATTGCTGAATCACCTGAATATGCCAGTTGTTTTTAAAGACTCCAATTTGATCGGGAGCAATCGTCATTACTTGGCTTATGGGCCACAAAAGTACACGGTTTACATTTTCGCGAAAGGTAATGTCGATGATGTGTTCATTATATTGTAGATAACAATGGGCTTCGGGAAGAGCTTACAGTTTATATTCTTGTAAGATAGGGGCAAGAAGCTGACTGTTGCTATCCATCATAAAAATGCCCAAACGTAATTGCAGAGGAACATTGAACTCGCGGCTTAATTCGGCAATCAATGCATGTTTAGTGCTACATGTACCGCAATGTTCAGCTAAAACAGTAGTGTAAACGGGTGAACTAGCTCGCTTGTAAGGTAACTGATGCACATAATCAATTGCTTGGTGAAAATATTCGATACCATGGGATAAGAATTGCACAGATACTTGTCCCAGGGGTGCTATTTTTATATTTGGCAAGAAGTTTAATGTAGTATCCATTTATGCTTGAATACCAATATAAATATCCAGTACCACATTGCGTTGATCTGAGGCGCGTTTATCATAGACTTCAAAATCTGCAACATAATTTCTCTTACCGCCTAAGTCTTCAGGAGACATTCGCCAAATTTGATGCCATGCTTCTTGCACAACATTGGGCATAGGGCCTGGACCATTGGTAAATTTTATATAGCTTTGTGCAGGAATAATCATGGTTTTCAAACCACTTGGGATGGAATCGAAAGAACTGACTTCTTCACCAATAAAATAATTGTATTCGCCATTGAAATCGCTTTCATATTCGCTGTACACACAATAGGTTGTTCCAGGGTTTTTGCGACTAGGAATTTTTTCACTTAGGGATTCGCCAAAATACTTTTGGATGCAAGCTAAGATTTTGCCATTTTTTCCCTCAAGTTCATTTTTGTTATTGGTTCTGGTAGTAATTCCTGCCAGATGAATAACAGGTAAAATAATAGTTGTTTTTTGCATAAATTATGCCTACCCTTTGTAATAAATTTCTGATATAAATCGAGAATATTGTTCATTGAACACGTACTCTGGCTTATTTGCACCACGATATCAATTAAACTGTGAAAATCCGCCAGAATATCTTCTCGACTGAGATTCATGCCAGGCTTAAGTTTGGCCATATGCACTAAGCGCATAAACGCCATCTTCGGGCCTGAAGCATGAATCGTGCTAAGTGCACCATCATGCCCTGTAGCGGTGGCATTGATAAAATCAGCGGCCTCCGCGCCGCGCATTTCACCGAGTATGATACGATCAGGACGCAAGCGCAGGCAAGCTTCAATCAATTGCGACATGTCACTTTGGCGGTGCCTTGTTCGCCTTTGGAGGCAAGTAAGTGAACTTTATTGGTATGAGGAATTTGAATTTCCCGAACATCTTCCAGGGTAATAATCCGCTCGTGGTTGGGAATTTCTTTGAGACAGGCATTGAGAAATGTGGTTTTGCCAGTAGCCGTTGCGCCTGAAATTAAAATATTCTTTTTTTGTTGGATTGCTTGTTTGAGAAATTCGCAGTAGTTTTGTTCAGCAAGAAGCACAGCTAATTCATCGTTATTATTAGGCAAGGCTGGTGTGATCTTTACCTGATCAAATGCCCCCATCGCATGATAATCATCAAGCGATAAATTTTGGATCACTTGTTTGCGAATCGAGAGAATAATTTTTCCAGCCTCGCAGGCGGGTGGTAAAACAATTTGAATGCGCTGGCCATTGGGCAATGAGGCTGATAATAAGGGTTCTTTGGCACTTAAACGTTGTTCGGTAAAGCGGGCAATGAGCGTGGCCAATCCTTCCAGCCAATAATGGGTGAGTTGCGCTAATTTGATCTCAGTAACTTGCCCTGCTTTTTCGATGTAAGCGACTTGGGGTTGATTGATAGAAATTTCGCTAATTTCAGGATCATCGAGCAGTAGGGTCAAGAGGTTTTAAATATTCGGATAAGGCATCGATATTCATGGATTTTCTCGGACACTAAGCACTGCATAAAATGATAAATCTCGATTCACAAAGACATTGATGGCATCGCCTTGATGTATATGCAGTGTCGGTTTGATATTCATGGTATTAAGCAGGCTATTGTTGGCGGTTTGTTGAAAACTGTTGGCTAAGGCTAAACGATAGGAAGCTGCGCTACTCAAATTATCCGCAGTATTCGCATTAGTACTCGCCAAACTGCTGCTGACGATGCTTAATAATGAGGCTTGACCAAAGCGCGCCCAGAAATGGGTATCGAGAGCATCGGCATTTAATCCTGCTTGCCCAAAAGCATCTGTGCCTGGGGAATTCAGTTGAATATCAATCCCATCAGGCCGTATTAGGCGGGTCCAGAGAATAAAGACTCGCCGTTGTCCCAAGGTAATACCAGAATTGTACTCCCCAATTAAGGTTGATCCTTTGGGGATTAAAACACGCATGCCTTGCATAGCATAAATATCGTGACTGACATTGGCTTTGACCATCCCAGGTAAATCCGAATTAATTGCGGTTTGTAACACGCCACTGATTAGTGTGCCTTGGGCTACAGTAAAATCAGGATGCGCTACTAATTGGGCTTCAGCATGGATTGTTGGTTTATTACTGATTTGTTCGGCAAATTGACTATTGCTGTCGAGGCTCGCAGTGTAATTTCGTAGTTTTTCAATTTGATTTTGGGTAAGAGGCAATGAATTATGCGCTAAGTTCGGTGCGGGTGTTTCCGTATTAGAGGGATATTTATTTTGCGCCTGATACATTTCAATCGGGGCGTTTTGGCGTAGGCGATAAAATTTCGCCGCTTGTGCTAATTTTTCGAGGTCAATAGTTTCTTGCGGAGGTGTTGCGAGGTTTTTTATTTCTTGGGTCGGTAAATTAGCTTGCAATGTGTGAAGATAGGATTTAGTGGCAAGTTTAGGAACCGTTGGTTTGCGTTGATTCAGTAGTACGGAGAGTAATAAGCCCAGGATAATCAATCCAAAAAAAATAATCCCGAAACGTTTTTTGAATTGAGAAGTGGAAGCAACTTGAGGAATATGATTATTTTTAGATTCGGCCATGGGCATTGCTCCTAGGAGTTTTGGTCATTCAGTACACAACTGATTAAATGGCCATTGCGTAAACTAAATTGGCTTGCCGTGCGTTCAACCACCACATAGTGATTTTGCACCCGCCAATTGGCTAAGGATTCTTTGCCTTGACTATCCACCACAAATATCGCGGGGATATCTTGCTGGGGTCTGAATTGAAAATAGGTAAACTTGCCATCATCAAAGACATGTTGCGGGACTAAGGCTGGAGAGCAGCGTTTGCTAAAAGAATAATTCCAGTTCCAATGCAAAGGATCAGTAGGTACCGTAGTTACCAGGGCATTTTTCTGTCGTTGCGTTTCTTGATATTGGGCAAGCAATTGTTTTTTTTCCTCCAGAGGATAAGTAAATCGAACATTATAAGTAATATCTTTGGGATGTTTCGAGGCGGTGGTTAACTGGAAGTGATAAATATTTTTATCCGTAATCACAGAAAGATTGGTGTCGGAAATTTCTGTGGTAGGCTTTAAAAATAATAAATTGGGTTTATTGGGATTAATCGAGATAGCCCAAGCGACTGCATCGCCACTTTCTACGCCGACAATGGTTTCTGCATTGCTGAATTGTAAACTGGTTTGCACTAATTGATTTCCATGAAGAGTAACCACATTATTCGGATCATAGGCCACGATGCGTAGGCGATGATCAGTGGTTAAAGGTTGTGGAGTTTGGGTAGCTGTGCTGAGTAAGGGAAGCATCAGGCTAGTTCCCAAGCAGCAGGAGAGCATGAATATTTTCATAAAATTTATCCTCTTTAATTGTTAGGGCAGTTTACAATTCGCTAGGCTTGAGCAGAAATCGCTTGATTTTTGAGCACCGTAGCGCAGTTTACTTGGTTGTAAATGAGCAACGGAGCACAGAAAATCAACGATTTATGCCAAGCATAGTAGAATTGTAAGCAGATCCTCACACATTGCGTTGATCGACTCGGTAATAAGTGACAGTAAACCCATTCCAATTAGCCCACGCAGCGGCTTTGCTGGCAGGTGTCCCTAAATATTCCCAGCTAATGGTTACCACCCAAGATTTCTCGATAATTTGTTGACCATTGTTTTCGGTGGTGACGAAATCTACTTTGGCCAAATTTCGGTGTAGTGCTTCTTTGTGATTTTTGCTTGGGGTTGCAGAATCTAAGAAAATAATATCCTGCACTTTAACCATTTTATGCAGGGATTTGTTTATTTGCGCCTGAGCAGTTTCATAGGCTTTAGCTACAGGATCGTTAGATTCATAGTATACTTGTTGCGTGCGTGAGCTAGCATCTATTGCAGAAATAGTTTCTCGGGCAATGACATAGCGTGCTAAATTGCTTTCAATTTCTGCAGTGGTTTCGGGTAAAGCATGATCACGCACACTTTCCACCCATACTTCGCTGGTTTGATTATTGCGATGAATGATAATGGGTTCCCAAGTTTTTAAGGGCAATAGCGCCAATACTAAAACAACCAATCCTGCAGAAAAAAATAGTTGCAGCCAAAAAGCTAATTGCCAACGATTGGCTATCACTTCGTGAATTTGGTAACGATCATAAGCCCAGTGTTGGGCTGCTTCATACGGATCAGGAGATTTTTCAATTTCGGGTATCATGGTTTTTCTCCTAGGAAGATTTAGAGCGCATCATTCGTTGCGCCAATTTTTGGCGTAATAACGCCAATCCTGAATAACGGTCTAGGGTTTTGGCTATACCCGCTGCAGCGCCGACGCCACTGATACTCACACCACCAGCAATGCTGACTGCGATATGTGCGGCTTTAAATAACAAGCCGATACTGGCGATTCCGCTTAGTACTAAGGGAGTGATGCTCGTCAAATCAGCCGAGGGACTATGCAGCGACGCTTGTACTTGATCGGCACTTAATTGCATGAGTTGATTAATGACCAATAACACGGTCGATAAAAATATCGGAACTAAAGCAAATCCCAGAGCAAAGCGCAGCCAGCTGGCAAAAATCCCTTGCGTGGCTTGCCATAGTAGGAAGAGGAAAAAAAGCGGCGCTAATACCAAGGTAATGGATAGTCCTAATTTCGCCGCCGCTAATTCCAATAAGGCAATGCCCGCCACAAAATAATTTAGTAGCCAAATAATCAAGGCAGCGAGTTTTAGTGACAACCCTGAGAGATTCCATAGCTCTTCACCAATTTTCACGCCACTAGTCAATGCTTGTTCTAATGCGGCATTAACCCCATTGTCGTTGCTGCCGGCGACGCGCATTAGCACCGCCGATATTTCATTGGGGCCATTGGTGAGTACTTGATAAATAAATTGTGCGAACACATCCCATTGCGTCGCGAAAGTCAATACGATAGCGATTTTTAGCACGTGCGTGGTTAATTGACTGACCGTTAAATTGCTCCAACTTTGTAACATCAACCAACCCATAAAAGCAATGTAAGCGGTAATCGCCAGGACAATTGCTGGGGTGAGACTACTCACCAAAGCGGCATAGCCATTGAAAGTAAAATCGTGGGTAATCTGATCTACTTTATCCAGTAAACTGCTTAGGCTATTCATGCCGCCCACTCATTGATTTTGACGGTAGGTTGGCATTGATGATGGATGTTATTGCAGGGCGCTTGTAATGTTTTGGTGGCGCAAGCCGATAACATCAATATGCTTAAAATAACATAATAAAATCGCAACATAACTATTCCTCAAGGCAGTTGATAATGGGTAAATTGTCGGTCAATCGTCGTGTTGTTAAATTCACTTTGATTTTTAGTCGCATCCATTTGCAGTTTAATGCTTTGTAATTTTAATAATTCCAGCTGGATAAACCCGACCTCAGCCGTCAAGCGGGAATTTAAATCAATTGCTGCTTTTTCATTTTGATTTTTGCCTTCGTTATCCACTTGACTCAATAAGGTTTCTAACTTGCTAATACGGGAATTGATGTCGTTATAGGTATAAGCCGAAGCTCCTAGTGCGGCTTGATAGGTAGAGGCGGATTGTTTATAGCTATTGGCATTCAGTAGGTTTATATCAATGGGTTTAGCAACCCCTTTTTCTAAAGTGGGATAAAGGGATTGATATGAGCGCATCAGTTCTTGAAAGCGTTGAGCATTGCCACCCGAAGCTTGCGTGAGTACTTCATTCCAATCATTGGCTGACCACAGGCGTGCTTGTTGTTCAAGTTTGCTATCACTCATGCCATAAGCTGCAGTAAGTTTCTTCCATTCGCTTTTTAATTCATTAAGTTGGCCCAGGGTGTTTTGGGAAATGTTATTAGTATTGCTATCAATTTCCTGATTAATATTTTCCAGGCGGTTTAAAATATGGAAGATGTCGGTAAAAATATCGGCGTAAGTTGTAGTGGTGCATAATAGCAAGCAGAAAATGAATCGATATTTCATCGTGGTCTCCTGGCTTGAAAGAGAGGCAACCAGTCGGCAGGATTATCACCTACCTCAGCGCGAATAGAAGTCAGCAAATCCACGGTGGTTTTATTGGCGGAAAATACCGCAATGTAATCTTCTAATCCTGCTAAATTTAATTGCCCAATGATGCTTTCTTGGGCTTGTTTAATTAAAAAACGCCGTGATACGGGATCAGTATTTTTTACCCACTGATATTCTTGGGCAGTGAGTTTAAAGCCATCGATATAATGCGCACTTTCTGCTTTGGGATTGGGTAAGAAAATATTGGTCGCAGAGCCTTGAATTAATTCATCTCGTAAAATCGAACGTGCCACGGTACCTGGGGATTGGGTGGCAAAGACTAAATACATATTTTGTTTGCGTAAGGTGGGTAAATAAGCTTTGAGTTTTTCTTGCCAATAGGGATTATCGAGAAATTGCCAGCCCTCATCCAGATAAATTCCAATTAAGCGGCCATCCGCGCATTGTTCGATGCGATGGAATAAATACAGCATGACACTGAAAATGACCTGGGGAGGCTCGTTGTCGAGTAGGTGCGTCATGTCAAAGCCAATTACTGCAGGCGTCGTCCCTGCAGGATGCAGGGATCCAGGTGACAGGGATGTCAAAGCTTCAGGTTCTTCAGCAACATGAATCTCGCGATCAATCCCGCGGTCAAGCCGTGGGAGCGAGACGACGGAGAGTGGCAGGGTATCTACCGCATGATCAAATAAATATGCCAAGCGCCCATCGGGTCGAGAGTCATGCGAACATAACCAAGGCTGCAACGCATCCCAGCAACTAAAATCTGCAGGGAAAAAGCTAGCTAAAATCGACAACCGGCGTTTTTCAGGTGGCAAGGTGTAATTACGGTGAATCACCGCTTCGATGTGCTTATGCTCTTGGGTCGTGCAGGGGAAGTCTGTTGTGGTGATTAAACTGGCTAACCATTGCATCAGAAAATGGCGGTTGGTTGGTGTGTCGGTCAGAGCCAAAGGATTAAAGCCTGTTTTGATGCTTGGTTGAATCGTGGCGTAATGCCCATCCATTGCCCGCACATAAATTTCACAGCCTTGATTGCGGTCAAAGAAAATCGAAGTGCCCTGATATTTTCGTGCTTGGGCATCCATTACCGTCATTAAGGTGGTTTTACCCGCATTGGAGGGCGCAATGATGGTCGTATGTCCTTTACTTAAATCATTTTTATTGCCGGAGCTGCGTTCGTGAAAATTAAGATACAATGGGGTATGACTGGTAGTTTCCACTAACATCACAGCCGAACCTAAATGATTTTGGTTGATATAGCCGGTGGAGTAGTTATGCAAGGAACAAAAATCCGCGAAATTATTGGATGAAATCAGAGCGTTGCGGCGAATATAGGAAAAATTTCCTGGAATTTGCGCCCAAAACGCACTTTCTAAATTCAGCGATTCACGCACGACGGTAATATCAGCATCTCGATAGCATTTCGATAAAGCCGCAATGCGATCTTCTAATTGCGTGGGATGATCGGCCAAGACTAAAACCGTATTATGATGATAACCAAAATTAATTTGTTGACTCGCCAACTGATCTTGGGCCTCCAATAATTGGCTTTGCTGGGAAATAGAAGCATCATGAGCATCGTCGAGGTGCTTGCATTGCTTCCGAATCTGCTCTAAAGCCACTTCACTTTTTTCAATCAGAAATGAGTGGGTATTGATATACTCCAAATCCAGATTTAACAACTGATCCAAGCTCACTGAACTTGATTCGGCACTGTATTTTTTGATCGATACTAGAGCAGCAAATTGTCGATCTGGATGACTATTGCCTTGCCATTCGAGGGTATCAGAACCAACGGAAACACGACGCGTGGGCAAATACGCACTAATATCCCCCAGGGGACTACGAACTCGATGTTTTCCCCCATTGACTAATAAGGCAAAAAAGCTCAGTAACTCAGAATAATGTTGGTCCTTTTCCTGACCCAGTAGCCGTGGTGAAAATGCAGTCAATGACTGCAGGATGTTAGCAACCGCGCGGACTAATTTTTGTTGTTGCTGCTGACGAAAATAATTTAACCGGGCCTGAATGGGGCGGTGTAATAATTTTTGGGTGAAGCCAAGACTGTTGGCGGCGGGCCCTTTAATCAGCAAAGTGAAATAGATATCGTTAACATATAACGATTTATGACCCATTTTATCACGGTAGGCGGTATTAAAATTATCCGCGAATCCAGTAGAGAAATTCCCAGAAGGATATTCCGTATGCTTGTGGCGATGGGTAGTGACGTAAACCGCAAATTCCTGATTGAGAGTCAATAGCGCATTGGCCAGTAACCGTTGTTTCCAGTTTAATTCCTCACGATCGACTACTTCAAAGGGGCAGCCTTTTACTGCAATTACACAGCCTTGTGCACCGTTTTTCGTTTCAAACATGCTGGGAGAATTTAGATGTGAAATAGGAATATAACATGAGATTGCGCATTCACGTGCTGCTAATTTTTCTCGTGGAGTTTTTGCTAATAATAATTGCATGATTTTCTCTCAGAATGGCTCATAACTATTGCATTGCCAATAATTTCGATTCTTGCAATTCATGCATTGCAATTTGCCAAGCAATAAATCAAAAATTCGTGCATCGTAAAGACAGCAAATATAACCAAATAATTGCAGCACAAAAGCGATTAAGCTAGCCGTTACCAACGATAGGCTGGCAACAAAAATGGTTAGACTCACCGCACCATTAAAAACTAAATAATTCAGCGTAACGCCAAATCGTATTGGTGGTCGGGTTAGACCGACAAATAAAGGGTGAATCGTGATAGCGTCTTTCATCGCTTAACCCGCTCCTAACATCCCAGCAATAGTGGGTGCACCAAAAATAATACCCACTGATAAACCAACAACCACGGCATGTTTCAGTGACAAGCGTCCGGTTAGCCATAAATAACCCACCGCGGCAATGGCAATAACCGCCATTAATCGTGCCGCTGTGCCAGTTAAAATATCCACCAAACTTTGCAGAGCTTGGGTAATGGTGGGGATATCGCCACCGGCCGCAAAACTGCTAAGCGGTAAAATAAAGATTAAGATTAATGCTAGTATTTTTTTGCAAGTGGGAATGTACATAAATTTAAGCGCTCTCTAAGAGAAAATGGGTTTCACTGAGTAGAGGTAACGAGTGCTTAATTGCCCTATTCGCACAAGTGATTTTCTTAGGTTCAGGCGCTGCAAGACCTAATTGACGATTGTGATGTTCAATAATTCCAGGCGACACAGAATAAACTGGGTCGCACTGAGAGATTAGGTGACGTTGATAGCGCTTTTTAAACTCATTCGCGCGATAAGGCATTTCGGTAAGTTTGCTGCCACACAAATGAATCCAGCCCCCCATGTCCTCTATCACAGCATGAATCTGCGGATCGTCAAAGCTGACGCTATCGTAACAGCCAATAGAACGAATGGCTTTTTCCACGTGAGTCCAAGCTGCTAGGGCTTTTTCTTCAGCACTGCCTTGAATAATGCGAATAATATCGCTGGGTTTTGGCATAAATTGCCCACCATCAGGATTAGTCATGTGATAACGAAATGCCCGTTTTATTTCCTGAAAATCAAAATCTTTCAAGATATTCCAATAGATTTCGTTGAGGGTAGTGCTGACATTTTTGTTGTACAATTCACCTAAAGTAGCCATCCATAACGCAAATTGGGGAGCATCTTCTGAGCGCATGTTGTTCTCCTAGGGCTTAGTTGCCGCAGTGGAATTTGGTTTCAAACCCAGAAAAAAAGATCGACCAAACAAGGCATTGAGCTCTTGTTGTTCGGGTGCTAATTCATCCAGTGATACTGTACCTGCCGTCAAAACAAAAATTTTCAGAGCTTGCACATAGGGCAAGCGATGTTCGCGATTCGCCCAGTGGTTTACGGCTTGAGGTGAAATGCCCATCGCTTTGGCGAGAGCTTGTTGGGAGCCAAAATATTTAACCGCTCGAAAAAATCCTGGTGTGCTCATGATGGTCATCCATTGCAAAAATTTTGTTGAGATTACCGCAATCTGAATTAACAGATGTTGATTTATTGCGAAAAATTCGTGGTGATGATTACCGAAAAAAAATTGGCAGGCAATACTGTCAAATTAGTGGGAATGACAGTATTGCAAAAATATCGTTCCTGCAGAATGCAAGATTTCACATCCTTGTGACCTGGGTCCTGGCATCCATGCCAGGACGACGGGATAGTGTTTATTTTGATTTTAGCCAGGCATGTGCTGCTTGCAGATTGGATTGCAGCAAGCTATTGCCAGGTGAAGGCGGATGAGCACAATTGTGGATAAAGCGCTCGATTTGATCGGCACTGCGCAAAATGATGTGCAAGCCATCGTAGCGCTGATGGTTGGCATTGTGCCCCATATTGTGTGGTGTCTTCGAACAACCCGTGATGGCATCGCAGAGCTGTTGTACGCTGTAGCCGCTTTTTAGCGCTTGCAAAATTAATTTTTGACGATTGTCATCAAGTACTGCCCGTGGATGATCGAGTGTGATTTTCCAATGATCAAAAATTTTAACCACATCACCAGAAAAAACTTCCCGACGTCGCGCCTGCGCGACATAGTTTGGTTTTAGTTCCACTTCCTTTTCCTCTTCCATTTCCCTTTCCACTTCCAGTTCCCTTCCACTTCCCTTCCCTCCGGGCGTGCCCAGGTTTGCCCGTGACGCGTGCTCCACGGGTGAGGTACGCGTCAGTGACGCGTCAACTTCTAAAGCCATTTTTCCAGAAAAATATCCAGATAATCCTTTGTTATTACAGGATTTATCGGCTGTTTCACTCAAATTTTCTTCATCACCTAACATTGACGGGTCATCGACGCGTGCCTCACCTGTGACTGACGCGTGGGTCACGGGTGAAGCACGCGACGCTGACGCGTCACCCACGCGTGGCATTTCAGCAGACACGAAATCGACCTCAATAATTTTGGCTTCTTCTAACCCGGGGATGGTACTTGCTATTTCCCGATGGTTAATGCATTGATGATTTTTCCAGGAAGGGATACAGCCATATAGTTTATCATTGGCTTGATATTTAATAATAAAACCACGGGCAGCAAGGGCATCTAATACCCGCGCCATATCGATTTCATCATAAGGAAAAATATCCAACTTCAATTGCCGGGGCTGCCAACGAAAACGACCCTCGCGATCGCAGCAGGTAAACAAACCAATAAACCCCAAACGTAGCAGTAATTGATAATCTTGCTCGGCTGCAAATAACGCCTCATGGCGAAATAATTCTGGTTTAACGGTACGGATTTTGGGCATAAATTTATCTCCAATGAATTTAAGAAGTTTATTTTTTGAACTTAACAATTGTTGATCCTCATATTACTTCAGCATAAATCAACATATGTATATTTGTTCCCTGATAATTTCTTTCGGTATTTTTACGTAATCATTTTTTAGTAAGAGGGATGCAATGAAAAATACAATGGAATTGTTGCCACGCTATATTCGCTTGAGGGATGTTCCTAGGTATTTAGGGATGGATAGACATCGTTTTAATGGTGAAGTTCGGCCTTACTTAACGGCTATTCCCATCGGAAAACAAGGAATCGCCTTTGACAGACTTGATTTAGATGAGTGGGCGGAGCAATATAAGGCCCGTAGTGGGCGTCCCCCATCCAAGAGGAGAAACTTATGGGACGCAAAAGAACGCCAGGTCTCTACAAACGTGGGGAAACTTGGCATATCGATAAACAAGTTTTCGGAAGACGCATTTGCGAAAGCACTGGCACTGACAATCTCGAAGAAGCAGAACGCTACTTAGCACGACGTGTTGAGCAAATCAGACAAGCCAATGTGTATGGAGTGCGACCCAAGCGCATTTTTCGCGAAGCAGCTACTAAATTTTTGCTGGAAAATCAGCATAAGGCGAGCATCATTGATGATGCAGGACATCTCAAAGCACTTGATCCTTATATTGGCAGTTTATCTTTAGAAGCGGTGCATATTGGAACTTTGCAATCCTTCATTGAAGATAGAAAAAAATCAGGTGTGAAAATGCGCACGATTAATCATGCTCTGCAAGTAGTGCGACATATTCTGAATTTAGCCGCAGGGGTTTGGTTAGATGAATTTGGGCTGACCTGGTTACAAGTAGCACCGAAAATTAAATTATTACCGGAACCAGATGCGCGTAAGCCCTTTCCATTGAATTGGGGAGAACAAGCTCGATTATTTCAAGAATTGCCTTTGCATTTACGGCGCATGGCATTGTTTGCTGTAAATACAGGTTGTCGTGATCGCGAGATTTGTTACCTGAGATGGGAATGGGAAATAGCTGTACCTGAAATTCCGAATTGCTCGGTATTTATTATACCAGGCAAAGTTGTAAAAAATCGCGAAGACCGTTTGGTTGTGTTAAATGATATTGCCAAGGAGGTAATTGAGGAAGTGCGTGGTGAAGATTCTGAATACGTATTTACCTACAAGGGTAAGCCTGTAGATAGAATGCTACGTTCTGCCTGGAGGCGGGCAAGAATTCGTGCTGGATTACCTGATGCTAGAGTGCATGATCTTAAGCATACATTCGGTCGACGTTTAAGAGCTGCTGGAGTTAGTTTTGAGGATCGGCAAGACTTATTAGGTCATAAGTCAGGTAGGATTACGACCCATTATTCTGCGGCTGAACTGACTCAGCTTTTAAATGCGGTGAACAAAATCTGTAGTCAGTCAGGGAATCCTGCACTTACGGTGCTGAAAAGGAGGGGGTACGAGGCTAGTTCCTTTAGGCCCCCCCACACAAATTCAACGGGATTGAATTTGGACGCGTAAGCAGCCCGAAGGACAGGGGGAAGGATAGCCCCCGCAAAAGTCCCGCAATAGATTTTTGTTTTGCTGGAAATGGCTTGTAACTCCTTGATTCTCCGGTGCCGAAGAGAGGAGTCGAACCTCCGACCTACTGATTACGAATCAGTTGCTCTACCAGCTGAGCTACTTCGGCAAGTCTGTCAACAAATACCAGAGTATAAGCAAGGTTTTACGGTATTGCAATAAAAGGCAATACGCCTTATAAATTTGCGTGATTTATACGGCTGGAGGTTTGCTTGGGTAGCCAAAAATTACAATCTACAAGATTTTTATTAGACCATTTTGCTTTGGAAGATGAGCAATTGCTTGACTTTGTTCGGCAAACCATAATAGATGCAATCGCAAAAAAAGCATCTGATGTTCATATTGAGCCTTATGCAACTGCTTATCGAATTCGTTTACGGGTGGATGGAATTTTGCATGAAGTAGGCAAACTATCGGGTGATTTGGCGAGTCGGATCATAACTCATTTAAAAGTGATATCAAAATTAGATATTGCAGAACGTAGGTTGCCGCAAGATGGACGTTTTAGCTTTCAGATGGATGATAAAAAAACATTGGATTGTCGCATCAATGTTTGTCCAACGATTCATGGCGAAAAAACCGTGATTCGGATCTTGGTGGCAAGTCATACTTCCTTGCTGATTGAGGACTTGGGGCTTGGAGATGAGCAAAAGCAACTATTTGAATGGGCTATTCAGCGGCCACAAGGTATGTTGTTAGTCACAGGCCCGACGGGTAGTGGGAAAACGGTGACCCTATATTCGATATTAAATTATCTTAATGTATTAGAAAAAAATATTTGTACGGTAGAGGATCCTGTTGAAATTCAATTACTGGGAATTAATCAAGTTAACATATATCCAAAAATTAATTTATCGTTCCCGTGCGTGTTGCGAGCCTTACTACGACAAGACCCCGATATACTGATGGTAGGCGAAATTCGTGATCAAGAAACAGCGGAAATAGCGATAAAGGCCGCTCAAACTGGGCACTTAGTTTTGTCCACTTTACATACGAATAACGCGGTTGAATCTATAACCCGCCTAATAACCTTGGGGTTATCTGCTTATTCTTTAGCTGGTAATATTCATTTAATCATTGCACAACGTTTGTTGCGCAAACTTTGTAACCACTGTAAACGCGCAGCGATTTTTACTCATGATTTTTTGGACCAACTTAATTTGAGTTTATCTGCTGGAGAAAAAAATCTAATTTTTCAACCAGTAGGCTGCGAACATTGTATGGGGGGTTATAAGGGAAGAACTGCGGTATTTGAATTATTGCCAATTTTAGATCATTTCGCTCATTTAATAATTACGCAAGCGGATTCACTGACATTATTTCAACAAGCTAGGCAAATGGGCATGATCACATTAAGGGAGGCGGCAATGAAGAAAGTTTTTTCTGGCATAACCAGCTTAGAAGAAGTTGCAAGAGTAATCTAATGATGCTTTCAAACATTATAGCGAAATGGTTCATCTATCGCTGGGAAGGCATTGCTGCCAATGGCCTTAAAGTTCAAGGAAAGAATTTTGCCAATAATTTGTTGAGCCTAAGGCAATCCTTAGCCGAGCAAAAAATTATATTGTTAGCTGCGCAGCGAAGTTTTCATTGGAAAAAAAAATTTTCATTTCAGGATATTCCTGATTTTTACCATGAAACTGCTCTACTTATTTCGGCAGGAATTCCCTTGCTAGCTGCGCTTACTATCATTATTGAAAGTGCCAATAAAAACCATTACCGACATTTTTTGCTGGCCATTAAGCAGCAGATAGCAGCGGGCCGCTTACTGAGCGACGCATTGCAATCACAAGGAACGATTGACCAGGCTGACTTGAGTCTTATTTATGCTGGAGAGCAATCGGGCACTTTGGGCGTCGTGCTGGAAAAAATATTTTTGTATCGGGAAAAAATGAGAGATTTCAAGAGAAAAATTAAAAAAGCGCTGTATTATCCTCTATTTGTTTTGATCGTGACAGGGTTAGTGATTATGGCAATGTTAATGTTTGTTTTACCACAGTTTGCTGACTTGTATCACAGCTTGAATACTGATTTGCCATTATTTACTCGCATGATAATCGCCATTGCCAATTGGATAAATCATCATTGCATTTTGATCGGCATTTTTTCGCTATTAATTATTATTAGTTTTAGAATCCTATGGATTTATTCTGATAAATTTAAACTGAACGTTCAACAGGCATTGCTGTCTACTCCGTTACTTGGAAAACTAATAAAAGCATCGATTTTTTCTCGTTGTTTTTCCACCTTAGCGCTTATGCTGCAATCTGGCTTGCCCGTGTTTCAAGCTTTAGAAGCAACTGCTAGAGTGTCTGGAAATTTTCCTTATGAATACGCAATTTTACAGATAAAAAAGCAAATACTAGCAGGGAAATCGTTCGGGATTGCTTGTAGTCAGGTAAATATGTTTCCAAGTCGAGTTGTAAAAATGATTCTCTTGGGTGAAGAGGCTGGGTATCTGGAAAAAATGTTGAGGGAGCTGGCTGATTATTACGAACACACAATTAACTATACTGTGGAGCGAATTACGCAATTAATTGAGCCAGCAATGATGCTGGTTTTATGTATTATTGTGGGTGGATTAGTCATTGCGATGTATTTACCCATATTTCATTTAGGATATGTGATGTGATATTGAAGAAAAATTATCTGCTCAGCTTTTTAACGATTGGCTTAACTATTGTTATTTTTGCCCGCTTTGGCATGACCTGCAGGGCCTGTGCCATAACAATACTACTGTGGGGTTTGTTGGTGCTCTCCTATGTTGATATAATCCATCAGCTTTTACCAGACAGTGTAACCTTACCTCTAATCTGGCTAGGCTTAATAGTCAATGAATTTGCTTTATTTGTCCCCACTGCTGCGGCAATTAATGGTTTATGTTTAGGGTATTTTGGTTTATGGAGTGTCGCTATTCTTTATAAGTTTTTTCGGGGAATTGATGGCATTGGCAATGGGGATTTAAAATTATTCGCAATGTGGGGAGCGTGGCTGGGGCCTGATGCGCTAATTTTGATTATGGGGATTGCTGCTTGTTCAGCTAGTGTGGTTGGTGGAATCAGGGTATGCTGCAAAAAACAAGAAAAAAACAGACCAATGCCCTTTGGGCCTTATTTGGCTTTTGCAGGATTAATCGTGTTATGTTGGTTTTATCCCCAGCCAATTGGATAATTGTCAGAAGTGGCGCGAGATCCCTCGCCGTTGCTCGGGATGACCCCGAGGAGTGCTCAGGATAACCCCGAGGGGTGGGTTAATATGCTCAAAATCGGATTGACAGGTGGTATTGGCAGTGGCAAGTCGTCAGTGGCTAAGCTATTTGCCGATCTTGCCATACCTGTGATTGATGCGGATGTAATTGCCCGCCAAGTAGTGAACGATACGAAAATAGTAACGCAAATTGTGCAACATTTTGGGGCCGAAGTAGCTAATGCAGCAGGTGATTTAAATCGTAGTCGCTTACGACAGATTATTTTTGCTGATCCCGCTGAGCGGCGCTGGCTGGAAGCATTATTACATCCGCTAATTATCCAAGAGATTCAGCATTTATTAGCGCATGAAGCCGCGCCTTATTCTATTATTGTGATTCCGTTACTAATCGAGGCTACTGACCCTTATACCCTGGTAGATCGAATTTTATTGGTGGACGCACCGGAAAAAATACAAATCAAACGCACCATTGCTCGCGATAACTTGACTGAAGAAGAAGTAAATCGTATTTTGGCTTCACAAGCCACTCGTGCTCAACGCCTTAAAATGGCAGATGATGTGATTGTCAATGATCGAGATCTGGCTTATTTAGCAGAATCAATCAGTAAATTACATCATTTATATTTGAATTTAGCAGCCTCGAAAGGGAAATAAGCTCATGAAAAAACGTCATTATTCTTTTGTAGACCATTGTGTAATGCAAGCGGATTGGGCTTTGCGAGCATTTTTAGTCCCTATCAACTCGACTCGACAAAATCCCGCAGATTCATTGGCAGAGGCCGAACTTTCTGCACCCGAGCATGCCCATAGCGCAGGTCTGATGCGGGTGAATCATGCCGGAGAAATCAGCGCGCGCGCGTTGTATCAAGCTCAAGCATTGACAGCAAAAACCACAGTAGTAAAAGAAGCGATGTGGCATTCGGCAAACGAAGAATTAGATCATTTAGTTTGGTGTCAAAATCGACTGCAGCAATTGGATTCTCATCGCAGTTATCTTAGCCCTTTTTGGTATATTGGTTCTTTTACGATTGGTGCGGTGGCTGGATTAGCAGGAGATAAATGGAGCCTGGGTTTTGTGGCAGAAACGGAACGGCAAGTGGTTAATCATTTGCAGCAACATTTAGGCCAACTGCCTAAAACTGATCAGAAAAGTCGCGCAATATTAGAACAAATGTGTGAAGACGAAGCGCATCATGCCACTGTGGCGCAAACCGCTGGCGCCGCAGAATTACCGACATGGGTGAAGCGGGCCATGCAAGTGTTTTCAAAAGTGATGACTAAAACAGCCTATTGGATTTAACCTCAATTTAAACTGCGGTAACTATTTACCACATTGTCAAAGTTGGGAAAAACAGGCAGCTATGAGTCTAGGTTGCCTATGCTGAATGGTTACAAACTGCGAATGATCGCTGCTAATGCTCTGGTTTTATAAGTAATCGTCTCAAGGGTATCTCCTTCGACCTCAAGCTCTTGTTCCACCACAAAAGCATTAACCCCCGCTTGAAAATAAAGAGGAATTGCCTCTGAATTGCTGCCCTTGCCTGCAATCAGTAACGTTTCTACAGGCAGAACTGCTTTTAATGCCTTGATGGTGAAAGGAGGAGGACAAGGATATATTTGCAACGCATCTGCATCCGCTGCGATTGCAGAAAATGCTTCAGTAGGCGAACTAAACCCAGGAATGCAATATAAATTCAACTCTTTAGCGATTTGGATGAGCGCAGGATTAGTATGGTAGGTCATGATAAATTGCGCTTTACATTGCGCGACACCTTGTAGTTGCTCAGTTGTCACTGCTCCATCCATTCCCAAAAGAATTTTGTTGCCAAAATATTCAGTTAATAATTGAATACTTGCAAGTGCCTCAGCCCCTGAGTTTATCGATACCGCCAGGCAAGTAATTCCTGTATTCACGAGTGCTTGGGCAATTGGTAGGATTTCCGCGGACGAAATGTTTGAAAGAACCGCGATTAACGGCATTTGTCGTAACGCTTCACGTAGTTCCATAATTGCATCCTTGAATCTAAAAGAAGCAAATTCTATCACGGAGAGTGAGTCGAAGCCACGTCGATTCCCTGGAGGAAAAATCCCTCTACCCCCTTTGCAAAAGGGGGCCTAAAAGAAATCCCCCCCTTTGCAAAAGGGGGGTTAGGGGGGATTTAAAGAAGCATTGTGTACTAACAAAAATAATGTTAGTATCCTCATCTTTTTAAATCCTCCTTAATTCCCCTTTTTCAAAGGGGGAAATTATTTGTTGTTCCCTACAGAGCAGCAGAAGTACTCGTATTGGTTGTTGCTTCAGTCTGGCTGTTAATGACTTTCTTAGGTTCTTCTACTTCCGGTATAGAATTCAGCCGGGACTCCTTCCCACTTAGGTTCTGCTTGTTCTTCGGCTGGAAAAAACTGTCATTTTTGTCCGAAACACTGGGATTTGATGAAGTTCCAGTCTGCAGTGTAGTGACCCCCTCAGTACGGGTTTGCTCTCGATTTGAGGAAGCACTGCTCTTATTCTCCTGACTTTTCGGAGTTTCATTCCATATTTTCTGAATTTTTTGGGCCTCCCCAATAGCCCATCCGAAAAAATCACGTGTGGCTTGGCTTTGCTCTGGATAAGACTTTATTGTTTCATTGGTTGTTTTTACTAACTTTGATACCGCCTTATTCATATTGGCGCCTTGATCTAAAAGGTCAAATATTTTTTGCGCGGTTTGTTTTGTTTGCTCTTCTTGAATGGCAACGAGGCTTTGCTTGGGCTGGCCACGATGTTCATTCTCAATGAGAGAACTCACCCTTCCCTGCTTCACTGCTAAAGTTAATCTAGAAAAATTTTTTAGTTGTGTATAAAGCTTTTCATCGGGGGTTTTCCGACTTTCTGCATAATCTTCGCTAAGTATTTGAGCGTCTTGCTTGACCCATTTAATAAATTTCTCTCTTTGATTTATTATTTCGGATTCGGATAAATTCCAGTTTTTCAACGTTGGTACTTTCAATTTTCCGCTTCTCCATAGGTCTATTTCATTCAATGCTTCTTCATCGATACTGTCTATGCTTCGCTTTATTTCTTCAGGCATTTCATCAAAATCTGTTTCCAGGTTTTCAATTACCGTATCCATATTGGCGCCTTGATCTAAAAGGTCAAATATTTCATCACGGGTTTGTAATATTTTCTTTTTTTGCGCGCTCTCTCCTCCTGCCAACTCTTCTGCTGTCGCGTTCTCTTCTCCTCCTGTAATGAGAGAACTCACTCTTCTTTCACTCGCTGCTATAGTTAATTGAGATACAAATTGTAATTTAGCGCTGAGAAGCTCATTATTTCTATCCGCATCCGCTGTTAATCCTGCCAATATCTTTTGAGTAGACTGACTCGTGCCTGAGGTACTTTTTGGATTTTTGACTTCAGAATGGACAGGTAGATTGGCAATATCTCCTAAAAATTTACGAGCACTTTGCTTGTCTGTTGTAGTTACACTTTTGTTTTCCACGTTATTAACCTCTCTTTATAGTAATTAACAAGTCCTGATCTATTATACTTCCCTAAATATCTCCCTATTTTTCAAAGGAAACACATAGTATCCCCTCTTGAAACTATCCAATGCACACAACTCATTTAAGGCTCGTCGTCCGAATCTAAACGTGCCCGATTGCGTGCCCATGCCGTCATCCCGAGCACGGGCACGCAATCGGGCACGTTTAAACCTGTGGTATCCGCTGAATAGTCACATTACTAGACACAACGCAGAATGATTTGAAGAAATTTGTTTAGAATTCTCCAGAACAGGCGCAGTCGTAGTCGTTGTTGGCTGAGCATCAGTCGGTTCTAGCACAACTTTTTCCACTGCTTTTTCTGCTGCAGGGTTCAGTGTAACTCCTTCATTCTTTGGCGAGAAAAAACTTCCGTCATAAACTGCAGACTCTTGACTGGTATGCTCTGGAATTGAAGAAGCAATATCCTCATTCTTCTGAGTTTCTACAAATACTTTGCTAAATAGGTTGGCAACCTCAATAATCCCTGCTAAAGATTCATCTGCTTTATTTATTTTCCGTTGATTATTGTTATAGGTGTTTTTTCTGTTCTCTACCCGCGTTGACAACATTTGTACCACCTTGTCTATATTAGCGCCTTCGTTTAAAAGGTCCAATATTTCATCACGAGATTGTTCGATTTCATTATATTTTTTTTGATGTAATCTATTTCCTTTCTCGATCAGACTATGAAAGTCCTTCTTGTTATAGATTTTTGAGTTTGTCTTAAAAAATGATACTAATTTCTCATAGAGATTTTTATTTAGAGCAGGAGCTGTAGTCATTGCTGATTTTGTTTCAGTTTGCTCTCTAGTGACTTTTTCAGCGCTAATTTCCTTTGGATTTGTGGGAGTAGCGACCTTACTTTCTTGATTCTCCCGACTTTTTGCATGGTCTTCGCTCAGTATTTGGGCATCCTCAATGACCCATTGGATAAATTCCAAGGTTTGACGTACTTTTTCTTGATCCTTGCCATAGGTTTTGATTTTTTTATTGGTATCCGCTACCAGGTTTTGTATTACTGTATTCATATTGGCACCTTGATCTAAAAGAGCAAGTATCTCATTTCGGGTTTGTAGAGTTTTTTTCTTCTGCAGCTGGCTATCTCCTCCCTCAATGAGAGAACTCACTCTTTTTTCGTACGCTGCTAAGGTTAATCGAGATAAAAATTGTAATTTATGGCTGAGAAGCTTATTGTTTTTATCCACATCACCTGTTAACTCTGCCAATATCTTTCGAGTAGACTCACCTAAGCTACTTGAGGATTTTTGAAGTTTGTTATTGCTATTTTCTGCTTTTGGATTTTTGGCTTCAGAAGGGACGGCTAGGTTGGTGATATCTCCTAAAACCTTACGACCACTTTGTTTGTCTGCTGTAGTCACTGTAACACTTTTGTTTTCCACGCTATTAACCTCTCTATAGTAATTAACAATTCCTGATCTATCGACCTTTCCCTACGAAAGCGCGGAATCATAACATGTAATTCTTATGAGTTTATTAAGAGACATTAAAAATTTTAATTTTTTTACTTAATATTAGTTTAATTTATTTAAGAAAGGTGCGAGCACAAGACCACACATCGATACTCGCAACACCGACAGCACGTAATGCCTGACACAGTTCCGCTACAGTGCTCCCGGTCGTGATCACATCATCCACCAATAAAATATGGCGATTTTTTAGTGAAGGATCGGCCACGAAAGCATTGCGCACATTGTGCTGGCGCTGGTTAGCCGGTGTTGAAGATTGGGAGTTGGTATTAATAACCCGAGCGCAGCGTGTTCTCGCCAGGGGCAAGTTTAGTTGCCTCGCCAGCGGCAAAGCCAATTCTAGGGCTTGATTATAACCCCTTGCTTGTAACCGACGACGATGCAAGGGCACGGGAATAATTAATTCTGGCTTAGAGCGATCTTGGTAATGCGCCTGGGCTTTTTTTGCTAAGATTTCTCCGAGCAATCTGGCATAAACTAATTTCTTATGAAATTTTAAAGCTAATATGAAGTTGCTTACCGGCGCTTGGTAGCTAAATAACGCGAAGCTGTTATCATAGGGTGGTGGATTTTGCAGGCAGGATCCACAGATTAGTGATTTAGCATCTGTTGCCAGCTCCCTGGCGCAGCGAGAGCAGGAGTTTTGTAACCACGGCAATTCTTGATAACAGGGAGCGCATAACAGCTCATGGCGCGTACGCTCCTTGCACAAGACACATGAAGATGGCAACAGCCAGTTATAGATAAATTTGATCCATTGAGAAAAGAGGTTTATTTGCATGGGTTTATTGCCAAAACCTTTGTTACAACAGCTGTTTGACCAAGCCGCAGCAAGTTATGATTCTGCAGCAATGCTATTTCGTGAAATCGGCGACCGCCTGATTGAACGCTTGGATTTTGTTCATTTGCAGCCACAGACCATTGTTGATCTTGGCTCAGGTACTGGCTATGTTAGCGCATTATTGCAGAAAAAATACCCCGTAGCGCAGATCATTACTATCGACTTTTCTCTGCCAATGCTAAAACAAATAACAGCACAAAATTCATTAACAACGCCTACTATTCCTTTGCTTATTGGTGCGGAAGCAGAGCAACTACCCCTCTTAGGGCAATCGGTTGATTTAGTGATTTCTAACGAGATGTTACCTTGGTGCGAGAATATGGCAGACATTTTTGCCGAAACCTACCGAATTTTGAAACCAGGCGGGTTATTTTTATTTTCTTCGTTTGGGCCGGACACACTTTATGAATTACGCAGCAGTTTTGAGGGGATCAATGCCGTTTCACAGCTACCCAGTTTTCTTGATTTGCATGAAGTGGGCGATGTGCTAAAGCAAGCTGAGTTTGCTGATCCAGTAGTGGATATGGAATTTTTGACTTTAACTTATGACCATGTTCATACTTTATTGGCAGATAGCCAGGCCATGACTTTGCTCCATCCAGAATGCAAGCCCAATCTTGATGCTTACGAAGAATTTCGTGACACTGAAGGAAAGTTACCCCTTAGCTTTGAGATCGTCTATGGCCATGCTTGTCGATTATCCCCAAGGTCTAATAATAATGACGTTATCATTCCTATCGATGCCATCAGACGCGCTTAGGTGCTTGAGTAATAGCCTAAAATGCTCAGGGGTTGTACTATACTGTACAAATACCAAAAGGGAGAAAGCCTGTGCGCCAAACGCTTCATTGGATGGCTGCCATTACAATTTTATGTGCCTTGGTAGGGTGTTCACGTGAAACTTCGTTGCAAGGCTACATTGAAGGCGAATATATTTATCTGGCCTCGAATTATTCAGGGATATTAAAACAGCTCTATATCACTCGGGGCGATTTGGTTAGGCAAAACCAATTACTGTTTGTTTTGGATAGCGAGCCAGAGCTTTCTGAACTACATCAAGCCCAATACCAGTTGGCGCACGCCGAAGAGATATTGTCGGACTTAAAAACTGCACAACGTTTTACTGTTTTACAAGCAATTATCGATCAACAGAAACAAGCACAAGCTAATTTAGAATATGCCACTGTTACCTTAAAGCGTGATCAAGACTTATACAAACAAGGTGCGATTGGTAAAGCGGTATTAGATCAAGCACAAGCAAATTACGATCGTGACCTGCACCTAGTCCACCAGTATGAAGCAAATTTAGCGGAAGCCCGCCAAGGAGCACGTGAACATGCCATTTACGCTCAGCAGCAAAATGTGTCGGCTGCTAAAGCGAATGTTGCCAAATACGCTTGGCAATTAATCCAGAAAACTAATTATGCTCCCACTTCGGGCCGCATTTTTGATACCTATTATAAAGTAGGGGAATTTGTGAATTCGCAGCAACCCGTAGCCGCTTTATTAGCACCTAAAGATATCAAACTTATTTTTTACATCCCTGAACCACAACGAAGTCAACTGGCGGTTGGGCAAATAGTGTATTTTCAGTGCGATGGCTGTCGCCAAAGGGAGCAAGCATGGATTTATTATATTTCCCCGCAAGTGGAATATACACCGCCGGTGATTTTTAGCGAAGAAAGCCGGCAAAAATTGGTATATCGCATCGAAGCCAGATTATCCCTGGAAACGGCGAAACATTTTTATCCAGGTCAACCCGTTGATGTTTATTTACATGCCGACAACACCCGTCATTGATATCCGAAATTTATCGAAAAGCTTTGCAGGCAATCCAGCGGTGCAAAGTATTTCCTTGCGAATTAATCGCGGTGAAATTTTTGGTTTTCTTGGACCTAACGGCAGTGGCAAGACCACTACTATTCGTATGTTGTGTGGTTTATTAATTCCTGATTCGGGTGAGGGACGGTGCCTGGGCTATAATATTTTAACGGAATCCTATCAAATTAAACGTCAAGTAGGCTACATGCCGCAGCATTTTAGTTTGTATGAAGATCTTAGCATTTATGAAAATTTAAATTTTGTTTGTGAACTGTATCAACTTCCCGAGCGCAAACAACGGGTGGAGCAAAGCATCATCGGCTTAGGTTTGCAGCATCGCAGCAACCAGTTGGCGGGTACTTTGTCTGGGGGGTGGAAACAACGCTTGTCTTTAGCAGCAGCCTTAATTCATCAGCCACAATTGTTATTGCTTGATGAACCGACTGCGGGAGTGGATCCCAAAGCACGCCGCGATTTTTGGGATCAGATTCATCTCTTAGGTGAACAAGGCATTACGGCTTTAGTCAGTACTCACTACATGGATGAAGCAGAACGCTGTCATCGCTTGGCCTATATTTTAGATGGGGTGTTACAAACCCAAGGCACTCCCGAGGAGATGATTCAGCAGGCCAATTTGATTACCTGGCAAATCTCGGGCACAAATCTCGACGAATTATCCAGACAATTGCATCAACACTCCAGGCAATGGCAGGTAAGTGCTTTTGGAAATAGTTTACATCTGAGTTACCCTGCTGAAGCAGACCTGGCAAGCTCGTTAGCCTTGTTTCAATCAGATCAGCGGCATTGGCAAAAGATTTCCCCTAATTTGGAAGATGTTTTTGTGAACTTGGTAACGAAAGGATAGAGGCCGGCTCGTCATCCCGGCATGGATGCCGGGATCCACGGCGCCTCTCGTCATCCCGAGGAGCTTGCGACGAGGGATCTCCATGCCAGTTGCAGGAGATCCCTCGCTTCGCTCGGGACGACAAAGAAGGGACGACGAGCCCTTAGCTAAGCACCTCCTAGTGTCTTTTTTCCTCTCCTTCTCCTATAATCCGGGTTTCTAAGGTTTATTGTAAGGGGTACTCCAATATGGAAATCAAACAATACCAAATTAATTGGGCTGAGAATGGCGCTCAACATCTGATCGATGAAGCACCCCATAATGCACTGGAACAGCAGCCTTATTACCGCTCAAAAGCTTTCGTGAGTAAGATAGGGATCAATCCGCTTATTGCATCAGCTTCCCCGCTATTTTTTTTAGTCGAAAAAACGCAAGGGGTAGATTTCCTACCCGACTTACTCAAACTCCGCGAAGATTTAAGGCATGAAATCAAAGCTTTTGAAAACCAGGCCCAATCTCATGGTTACCGGCCCCACTACATCTTAGCAGCACGTTATGTGATTTGCCTGTGGATAGATGAAATGATTCTCAATACTCCGTGGGGGAAACAACAAGAATGGCATAAACAGCCGCTGATTGACCCAGAGACTTCGGCCTCACAAGAAGAAAAATCTTTTTTTCTAATTCTCAATCATTGCTTACAAGACATTCCCACTTATATTGATTTACTAGAATTACTCTATCTTTGCGTGAGTTTAGGATTTGAAGGTGAATACCGTTATCTAGAACGTGGTCATCTATTATTAACGCAAATCCGCGATACTTTGTATCACAATATCCAACATCATCGCGGCGAAGTTTCCAAGCAATTAGAAATCAGCATCCCACCCACTCTTTCTCAAGAACAAGGTCGTCACCCATTTTTGCTGCGGCTCGGGATTTTATTTTCTACGATTATTACCAGTGCGATTATTTATTTCGCAATGCACATTTCATTAGAACATAATCTGCAAGCAAATAATGCGCTCCTGACCACCGCCTCCACTGCAACGAGGAACAATGCATGAAAAAATCCCTAGCAGTTTCTCAGGTCCATTGGCGCGTGGAGCACGCTAAAGCTAAATTAAATGTATTACGCCAAAGCATAGAAGATGCACTGAACTACCTAAAACAAAATCGTTTCACCACGTTTTTTTTCCGCCCTAAGTTGCCCTGGTACCTGGTCTTAGGAGCAGAAAATGCCGGTAAAACTAGCCTTCTCACCAGCAAAGGCTTGGAACTATCTTCCATCGACGGCCACACCGTCCAAAACCCTAGCCCCACCGCTTATTGCCATTGGTGGTTCGGTAAAGAAACCGTTTTTATTGACACCTCAGGAACTTTGGTCCTACCCGACGACCCTAAAAATGACTCCCATATGATTTGGAATGGCTTTATTGGTTTATTACGGCGTTATCGACGCTACCGTCCTGTGGACGGTCTGATTCTGTGCATTGATTTACATGAATTTCAACACAAGCAACGAGGTCAGCGGCAATTGCAAATTGATGTCTTGCGCCATCGCATCCAGACCTTGACCCAATTTCAAGCGCTTTTACCCATCTACATTATTTTTACTAAATGTGATCGCATCCCAGGATTCACGGAATCATTTAATGCACTAAGCCCCGAAGATTGCCAACAGGCTTTTGGCATTGCTCTACCTCTTGGCCTGGCGCAACAAAATCTGCCTGCTCACCTAGAAGAAAAATTTAGTGCCTTTCTGCAACGACTAAATCAACAATTACTTAGTCGTTTGCACCGAGAACACAATATTGAAAAACGCGTCCAAATTAAAAATTTCCCCTTGCAATTAGAATCGCAAAAAAATCATATTATTAATTTGGCCAGCCAATTACATAGTACTAAAGCTAGCTTGGGAGGAGTCTATTTCACCAGCAGTTTCCAAGACGGCAATATCACCGATGCCTTAGCGCTAGTATCAAGCAATTTTGGGTTGCCCACTTTTTTAAAGTCACAAATTAATTATTACATGCCACAACACAAGCCTTATTTTATTCAACAAATGCTGCGCAAAATTACCCAAACCAAATCGCCTCAAACTAGGAAAATTCCTGCTTTTCTTTTGATGAAGAAAAAGCATTTTTACGCTGCATTAGGAGGGCTGTTTTTAGCCTGGGCCCTTTCTTCAGCATTAAGTTATTTTTATAACAAAGCCAAACTAGACCATGTGCAGCACTTATTAAATATCAGCACTACTCAAGCATTTTTACCCATTACCCAAGGGCGTCAGCCCATGGGCAAAGCAATGGGGGATTACCTAGGGGGAGAGACGCAGCTCTCCCTCTTGGGCAAGCCCGTGGATTCATTCCACGGGCGCAGTCTAATCATTTTACCGGGTTTAAATCACCTGCACGAAGCCCTAGAAATAACCAATGGACGTTTAAGGGCCCCTCTGACCGCTTGGTTTCAACAAGTGGATGAACTGCACCAAAATCTAGCAGCCAATTATACTTATCACCTCCGCAACGATTTTGCGCCTCATATCAGCAAATTATTAGAACTGCAAATTCAGCAAGGAACTACTAGTAAACCACAGCAATTATTTTCTGCGCTGAAAGTGTATCTCATGCTCAATGACCCTGCTCATTTGGATAAAAATTTTGTTCACGCTTGGTTTCGAAATTATTGGCGACAACAGGATCCTGAGCATCAAAAAGAATGGTTGACGCATTTATCATACTGGCTTAATTTATCCGCACCTAATTTTAATGTGAACGCTGCCATTGCCCAAGTTGCCCGACAAAAATTAAATAGCTTGCCCTTATCCGAATTAACTTATTTGAACTTACAAGAAAAATATGACTCTATCCCATTTGCGAGGAAAGTGCTTGCTAATAACAGTGTCACTTTTGCGGCTCCGTTGATGAGTTTATATTCAGCCGATAACTTTAATACTATCTACAATCGAGAAATACCAGAATTAGCGCAACATCTCGCTATGGGTGATGATTGGGTATTAAATTTAAAATTACCCGACAATCTTGCTGAGCCTTTAACAGCCCAAATTATCAGTGCAGTGCGACGCTTATACGTTCAGCGCTATGCGCTGTTTTGGCAATTTCAACTCACCCATATTCAGCTGCAACCATTTCAAAACTTGAACCAGGCTCGCCAGCTTACTGCTAGTTTTTATCAGGAAAATTCACCCCTGTTGGCTTTAATCAAGCAAGTCGAGAACAACTTACAACCGATTGCCAATCTTCCAGAAGCTGCTGCTGTGATGAGTACTCACCAAGCAATCAGTCAATTTATCGAAAACAGCCATGCACAAACCAGCTTGCAAAAATCGCTCAGCGATTTAGATCACTATTTAGCTGCAATCACCGAAAATGAAGACCCAGGTCGCGCGGCACTGACTGCAGCACAAATGCGCATGAAAAAGCACGGACGGAACGATCCCATCACCCAATTATTAAGCGAAGCAAAATCCGCTCCCGCGCCTGTTAATGGGTGGTTACGTACCCTCAGTATTAATACTTGGCGAAGTATGCTGCAATCTTCACGGAGTTATTTAAATTTGTTGTGGCTAGCCGAAGTATGGCCTGCTTACCACGAGCACATTCAAAATCGCTACCCTATTGTTAAAGACGCTGCGACGGACATGTCATTAGCAGAATTTACCCAGTTTTTTTCTTCTCAAGGCACGTTAGACAGCTTTATCACCCGCAACCTATTAGCTTTTGTGGACAACAGCCAACTTTATTGGCAATGGAAATATGTAGATGGCGAACACCTCAATATTCCTCAAGCCCACTTAGAAATGCTCAATCGCGCTACTTTAATTCGCCGCATGTATTTTGCGGATAATCAAAAAACCCCCGCAGTGCAATTTTCCCTAACGCCTTCTTCAATGCAATTAATGTCGGGCAATTATCTGCTCAATTTGGAAGGACAAGAAATTAATTACTTGCGTGATTTTCGTGCCGCTAAAAAAATAACCTGGCCAGGTCCAAAGTCTGGCCTGGCTAGCTTAGAATTTAATACCTCTGCAGGTAACACCAGCTGGCAAGAAACCGGAGAGTGGGCTGTATTTAAACTTCTCGACCGCGCGAATTGGACCAATACCGCTAATACCAGTTTCTACACACTTAATTTCACTAGCAATGGCATGATGGTTCCCTATGAATTGGTCGCAGACAAACCGATCAATCCCTTTATCCCCAAACTCATGAGTGAATTTCGCTGCCCGGAGAAGTTGTAAAAATCTCCCCCCACCAACGTGAGACCTTGCCTCATACCCTTAAATTGGCTATAATTCACCAAAAATTACAGGACTTCCAATCATTTTTGGTGGTTCTTTGTAGAATCGAGTGGGTAATATATCCTTCTCCCCTTGTGGGAGAAGGATATATTACCCACTCAAAACTTCATAGAGCCTTTTTGGTGGAAATAGTTAAAATCGTATTTGTAAGGTGACCTTGTGGAAGCAACATTGGAGACTAAAGAAAGCACGCAGTCTACCGCTAAATCGGATCCAGGCTCAAAGCAGGAGGAAGAAGAAAAGAAACGTAACTCACATACCGCTACTGCTGCCGCAAGCCGCAATGTGTTTATGTTATTGACGCTGATGAGTCCAGGAATTGTCCTAACCCACCACCTCATAGGCCTGGCAACCATATCATTCTGTCAAGCAAATCAAAACCCCAACTCCACCCCTCAGATTCAGGGAGACATAGGGGACACCTCAGAGGATGAGGAAGAAGAAAAGAAAATTAACCCGATTCCTACTAGTCCTGCCACTGTTCCTGGACACTTACAAAGGGAAAACAACAACGGAAATGAAGATAGTGATGATGAAGGAGAAACTCAAAGGGCTATAGCTTTAAGTTTGGAGGTGCAGAAGTCAGATGATCTAAAGGAACATGGTTACAATGCAGCCGTACCTCCCAGTAGTACTAGCCATAAATTCACAAGCTTGAAAGCTTTCCGACAGGCACAAGGCCCCCCGCGTCAACCTTTAACTGATCAAAAGAATCATGACAATAGTGCAGCACCACCTACGCCTAGCCAAGAAACCAAACGCTTACCAGATCCAGATATTGAGCTGAAACAAGCTCTCTCTCGTCAACCTCAGGCTAACCAAGCTAACCAACAGAGTGTTACCCCTGCCCGACAAGAATCGGAACACCGAAGTTTCAAAGTACCTCTCGGCTACCGACCACCCAACTACGAACTACCATGGGTTGAGACAAAGCAAGTATCACAATCTCAGAATCTCCTTCCAACACTCCCTACCTCCCCTGCCACCGAATTTTTTTGGCAACTTGCGGCAGCAATTACCCTCAGTGCTGGATGTTATGGCGCAAAAGCAACCTATCAGTATCGAGATCAGATAGTCGATTTCATGCAGATAGATAGCCGAGTGATACCCGTTCTTATAACGGCTGAAATACTGCTTGCTTTATACATAGCGTGGAGTTTTATTGGTCATCAACTTGCACTTGCAGAAGAAGCAAAGGCCATTTTGCCTAACGCTATCTGGCCACAGCCAAGTTAATTATTTCTCATGGACCTCTACCTCCCTATTTTCTTTATCAAAGGAATGTTAATTGGCTTTGCTATCGCGGCCCCGGTCGGTCCAATTGGGGTGCTATGCATTCAACGTTCCTTCCATAGCGGATTTAAAATGGGCTTGTTTACCGGTTTGGGAGCAGTGGCAGCAGACGGGGTTTATGGTTTAATCGCGGCCTTTGGTTTAACGGCCATTTCCTCACTATTATTAGCTCAGCAATTTTGGATTCGCTTAGTCGGCGGATTATTTTTGCTCTTGATGGGAAGTAGAATATTTTTCATCCGCCCCACTCTAAACACTCCGCCTAATTCAAATCACTCTTTATGGCGTACCTTTACTACCGCGTTTTTCCTCACCTTAGCTAATCCCATGACCATCCTTTCTTTTATCGGTATTTTTGCTGGTTTCGGCCTAGGCACGACTCTTTCTACCGACTACCTCGAAGCCAGTTTTCTAGTATTGGCGATTATCCTAGGTTCTGCGCTCTGGTGGGCTGTTCTCAGCAGCTCTGTCGCCTTTTGGCTACACCACCGCCTCAATCTAGCAGTGAGACAAAAAATTAATCGCTGCGCAGGAACTATGATTTTTGGGTTCGGAGCTTTTGTGCTGTTTACTCTTTAGAATCCCCTCTTTCATTCCAATGAATAAGCCACTATACTTCTTATTCACTATGCAGATTAATTTTAAAGAAATTATCATCGACCAACAGGAACGTCTCAAGCTTCCAACTGAAATTGTCCCTCGCGCCAATTATTCGGAGCTAGCGGCATTGTGCAGCAGCCCCCATGCGGTAATCGTCAAAGGCGTCCGACGTTGTGGCAAATCTACTTTATTATCTCAGTTGCTCCAGCAACTCGAGCAGCCATTTTATTACTTAAATTTTGAAGACGAGCGTTTGTTACGCTTCACGGTAAATGACTTTAATAAACTTTATGAAAGTTTTGTCGAGCTTCATGGAGAACGAAACATTTTTTATTTCGATGAAATTCAAAATATCGAGCAATGGGAAATTTATGTTCGACGAATGCAAGATTCTGGATTTAAATTTTTTTTAACGGGTTCCAATGCTTCTTTACTAAGCAAGGAGATGGGTACTAAGCTTACTGGTCGTCATCTTGATATAGAATTATTCCCATTTTCATTTGCCGAGTTTTTGCAACATCACCATATGGAAGTAACAGAGCAAACTTGGTACGAGACAAAAAAAAGGGGTCATTTACGACGCTTGTTTAATCATTATTTACGCCACGGCGGAATGCCGGAATACCTACGCTATGGACCATTACTCGAAGATTCTCGTATCTTGGTGCAAGTTTATGAAGATATTTTATTTCGCGATGTCATTAGCCGTTATGAAATCAAAGATGTTAAGGGATTACGCGAATTAAGCTTGTACTTAATTACGAATATGGCAAGAACATTTTCATTCAATAAATTATTAAAATTTATTTCACTTGGCAGTATCAATACCATTAAAAATTATATTCAGTATTTAGAAGATTGCTATCTACTCTTCAGTATTAATCAATATACTTATTCATTAAAAGAACAAGTTATAGCGGCTAAAAAAATCTATGCCATTGATAATGGACTGGCTAATGCGATTGCTTTTCAATTTTCTAAAAATCAAGGTCAATTCCTAGAAAATTTAGTGTTTCTCGAATTAGCCCGCCATAAAAAAGATATCTATTACTATAAAACCCAAAAGAATCTTGAAGTGGACTTTTTACTGCGACAAGGGAATCAAGTAGAGAGCATCATTCAAGTGGCATTTAAACTTGAAAATGAAGAAACCCGAAATCGGGAAATAAAAGCTTTGGTCCAAGCAATGGAAGAGCTGCACCTAGATAATGCCCTATTATTAACCGATGATGAAGAAGGCCAAGTTCTTGTAGATAAGAAGACCATTACTATTCTACCGGTCTATAAGTGGCTGCTAAAAAATTCCCCCTAACCTTTCTCACCCACTGGACGAGCTATCCGATGCACACAAATTCGGTCAGCAATTCCTGCTGAAGCCTTGCTCCCCGACGGGTGACGCGCAGGCGGGGACCCTAACAGAAATCCTCCTACCCCTTTGTAAAAGGGGTAGGAGGATTTTGGTGGGGTGCCGCAGCGGCAGGACCCGTCGGGGAACAAGGTTTCAGCGGAATTGCTGACCGATTATTTGTGTGCATCGGATAGCTGGACGAGAAGGGAATTCTAAAGTGGTTGACACTGGCAGATGAAGTTGCTTCAATAACCGCTGGGAAATTTTAATAATGTAAGGGGAAAAGATGAAAGCAAAACTACTTGCTTTAGGCTTAATTGCTGTGGTTTTGCTATCTGGATGCATTACCCGTCCCATTAAAACTAAAACCCACATCTTTTATCCTACTGACCCAGGCTCGGTAAATGCCCATACCAAAATTTCTGAAGCAGCAGTCTCCGCCAGTGAATCTCTAATCCAACTCGCTGAAATAGAAAAAGCAACTCACCCCAAAGCCAAACTCAAACCCCCACCCGATCCCGATAGCATTGGCCTAGGCATGTTAGCCTCTGTAGATTGGACCGGTCCGATTGAACCTTTAATTCAACAATTAGCCCGAGCGGGGCACTACAAATATCGCGTCATTGGTAATAGACCTGCTATTCCAGTCATCGTCGCTGTGTATGCAGTCAACATGCCAATCGCCGATATCCTCCGAGATGCCGATTTCCAAGCTGATCTAAAAGCAGACGTGGTAATTTATTCCAGTCGCCGCACGATTGAACTGCGTTATCGCGCGTTTCAACAAAAACATTACCCCTAAAAATTGAGAGGACTATGGCTAAAGCGCGTTTTCGATTCGTTATTTTGCTCATTGCCTGTGTGATCGTGTCGTTAGCTGGATGTGCCAAAAAAAAACCACCACCTCCGGCTGAAATTAATGGCTTCCCCCTTTCTCATGTGACTGATGTAAATCCGATGCGCGCCGTAATGCTACGAGATACGGCAACGGCTCTGGGCGCCCAAAGTGGTTTAGCTTGGGAAGCAGGTCGCATCAACGAAATGTTGGAGAAAGATGATCGCAATCTCAATCGAATCTTTAATTTTCGAGCCCTGCTGGTTGATCAAAATGTCCTTCCTCCGGTGCTGACCGATGGAGATAATGCCTTAGTATTAGATGATCCGAATACCCTGCGCTTGGCAGACCGAATTTACAAAATTGAAAGCCCAGCGCGCTTTGTCACCGCTCCGCCCATTTGGCGCGACTATCTTTGGATGTATTATCACCCCCCAGAAAAACCAATGGGTGGTTTGCTGCCTAAAACCACAGAAGAACGCGCAGTATGGAATGAAGCGGCTTTAGAGGGTTGGAATGATGGCATTCAACAAGCCAATCAAATTCTCGCCGCCAATATGGGCCGCCTCAGACGAGATTTTAATGGCATGATCTTGTACAAAAAATTACTACAACAAAAAATGGTTACAGCTCCCTTTGTGGCACAAACTAATATGGGCATCACTGGTGATGAAAATGAACTGCGTATTAACGACCAAATATTACGGATTACCGCTACTTCTAAGCTAGTTCCAAACAGCAAAAAATGGAGGTCAGTCATAGTTCCGGGAACTGAAGGTGCTATTCGCCGCCAAGGCCCTGACGGAACTGAGGGCACAGAAAGTGTGGAGTGATTATAATACCCCCTCTCCCTAACCCTCTCCCACCTTCCAAATCCCCTATCCCCCTTTTGTAAAGGGGGATAGGGGATTTGGCGGGGGAGAGGGAATTTTTCAGGTGACATAATGCAAGAAAATCACTACTACCCGAATGAACCGCAACGATTTACCCCTCATTATCTGGATGAGTTCCTCACCTATTGCACTGAGTTAAATGCTTCGGACATCACCTTCCAAACCGGAGAGCCGATTTTTGCGGAAGTTTACGGCCGGCTTTATAAATTAACTAAACGCCGCATGACCCATGCCGAAATAACTGATTTGTTAAATTCGCTCTACGGCCCCAATGGCACCACACAAATCCTCAGCGGCCAAGATGTGGATACCCATTACGAATTTAGACCCTCACGCGGCAACCGCTACCGATTTCGGGTCAATGGCACCGGTTGCCAAGTTGAGGGTCATATTGGCATTCAAGTTACTTTACGCGTCATTCCTACTTACCCCCCTGACTTAGCCAGTCTCAATCTACCGCCTACCATTTTAGCAGCTATCGCTCCAGAGCAAGGCGTGGTTTATATCACCGGCGCCACCGGTTCCGGTAAAAGCACCCTCTTAGCCGCCATCATTAAAGAAATAGCCGAAGACCCGAACAGCAATCGCAAGATTTTAACTTACGAAGCCCCGATTGAATTTGTCTTTGACAGCATCGAAAAACCCAGCTCCATCGTCAGCCAATCGGAAATCCCCCGCCATCTCCCCTCGTTTGCGGCTGGGGTCCGCAATGCCTTACGACGCAAACCCCGGCTAATTTTAGTCGGTGAATCCAGAGATATCGAAACCATCAGTGCCGTTATTGAAGCCGCACTCACGGGTCATCCGGTATACACCACGCTGCACAGCACCGGAGTGGCCGAAACCGTGCGCCGTTTAGTGGGAACCTTCCCCAGTGAAGAGCGCCAAGGCCGCGCCATTGATATTGTGGAAACGATTCGTTTAGTGATTTGGCAAAAGCTCGTGCCTACCGTGGATGGCAAGCGCGTAGCTCTGCGAGAATATTTGATATTTAATGAAGAAATCCGCGATGAAATGCTGACTATTGACCCTGAAAAAATTACTGCCCTCACCCGCAAACTAGTCCGCGAAAAAGGGCAGCCAATGATTACCGATGCCGAAGCCAAGTTTAAAGAGGGCATCATTTCCGAGCGGGAATTCGCCCTCTTAGCGAAGGGGATACATTAGACCCCCTCTCCCCAACCCTCTCCCACCTTCCCTCGCTTACGCTCGGGTGGGGGAGAGGGGGACTTGGATTCCCTCTCCCCCACCCGAGCGCAAGCGAGGGAAGGTGGGAGAGGGTTAGGGAGAGGGGGATTTTAATGCTGCTGCCCCCCCGCGTCGCCCTTGCCTTGGTTTCCACTACCAACCCGACCCTTCAGGACCCCAGCCACATTCTGTCCAGCGCCATGCACCCCTTGCTTGATCTCGTGCATTGGGTTTTCATGGCCACCGCGGGTTAAGGCTTCACCTAAGGCATTACCCACTCCATCGATCAATTCATGCGTACACAAGTTCGCCAACACGTTCGCCATATAGAGTAAACACATGGCAATCACTAATAGCATCACCCCAAAGAAGATGGGTAACAACCATTCATGGCTGTAAACCTTAATGATCACCTGCATGAAGATATTCAATATGGAAATCAGCAACATAAATCCGATATTAAATAAAATCATGAACACCACGGCGCCCATGGTCAATATGACTGGAATTAAAGCCGTACGCCCCAGGTCGATTAAAAACCGCTCACCCCGGCCTATCATGCCTTCGCCATCTGAGCGAATGAGATTGAAGCAAAATATCGGCGCGGCTAAGATACTGACAAACACTAAACCTAACCAACGCAATCCCGCCGCAGCAAAATTGAGCACAAAGGTTAAGGGCAAAGCGACATATAATAATAAGCCACCCATGAAAAAGATTAGGGCAAAGCTGACATAGAAAATTGTCACCATGTCTACTACGCCATTCACAAGTTGGCCTATACCGGTGATCGTTTTTGCCGCATCCTCTCCTAAGAAGAAAGAGGTACCTGCCCCAGCAAGCTTAGAAATCATCGTGGTATAAAACGATACATGCGCCATTTGGAAGGTAGCTTCCATAGAGGCTTTCATCATGCCGCCACCCATACGGATAGCGCCTGCCATTGCATTGTTCACTTCGGGGCTCTTACCCCTCATAAACATGGCCTGCTCCATCTGTTCAATCCCCCTTCCCACCATGGCTGACATAGTCATGGCCAGATAGGGTCCCAGAGGGCCCATGCTCTCCATCGTTTTTTGTGCTAATACCGAATTCATACCACCTTTGCTAGAATAATAAGCATTTTCTTTCGCAAAATCGACGATACTGGTTAACCCACTGGTTAGACCATCCAGCAAGGAGTTAGCCCCATCGCGCAGCTGATTCAAGAAATCGACGATACCATGAATCGGATTGCCACCACCGCCGCCGCCATCGCCACCGTCACCGCCGCCGCCGCCGCCCCCCACCGGGTATAAGACAGGTTATAGGACTTATATAACATGCACCCCGCTTAATCCAGTCCCCCAAACCTGCATCGGAAACCTCATCCCCACCACCGATGCCTGGCATGCTCGGCAAGCTGATGCCTGGTACCAATAAATCCAGCCACTTACCAGGATTAAGAATATCAGTCAAATTACCCAGCATGCCAAATAGACCCGTGATTAAGTCAAAGCCCACATTTAGGGTTCCTTTAATCCAGCCCAAAACTGACTTAGGTATCCCAACAATCATATCTACATAATCGACGATGGTGTCGAGATATTCCTTATCTTTATAAGGATCAATGGCGCCAAAATCGATGCTGCTCCAGGTTGGATTACTTCTCATGACCTCGTAAAGTAATTGATTGGCATCACTGACATAGCCTTCGTTATCGACTAACCCAACCAAGTAAGCCAAATCCTCCCTAGCCTTCTTGTCGATATCATCGAAATAACTGATCGTCAAATCAGGGGCCTTTGCATCGGGATTATAGGCACGAACACTGATTACTTGCGCTTCCGTTAATACGGGCGTCATCACCAATAAGGGGGTATACATCCAACCATTTTGGTGGATATCTTCAATTAATTTTTTAACCTCATCCTGCATGTAAGCGGCAGAGCGGCGCCGTGCCGGATCCATCATAGTAGCAAAGCTCATCCCAGCCCCGACCATCGCCCCGACCGCCCGAGCATTGACATTGTTCAGAGTCTTATCAAAATCAGGATCTTTCTTGTTTAAAGTGGAAATTTCTTTGGCGACTGGTAATAGATTTTGCACTGTCTCACTTGCTGCCTGTTTGACATAGCCCAGCACCACTTTTCTTTCTTGCCCAATTTGCTCTGGAGTCCCTGTACCACCTAAGCGCAAACCTAAGGTAGCATCACTCACAGTAAAAGCCACTTGGCCACACTGGCTTTTATACATCGTGGATTCGGGATCACCTGGATTATAGTCAGGATTTTTACTGCCAAAGGTAATCGTATTATTGTTATTCACACTGTAGCCAATTTCATCAGCTGTTTTGAGTTCCGGCAACAGGATACCCGTACTCACCTCCGATTCCATAGCGGCTTTATGAGCTTCTTCGGTTGCTTGTTGCTCAGCCAATTGAATGTCCTGTAATTTATACATACAAATGGCTGATTTCAGAATAGCACTACTAATCCGCGAATAAGGTTTGATATCTTCAAGACCTGAGGGTTGGACGGTAAAGACCTTACCGCCATCGTTAATATAGGTATACAGTTTGTCAGAAACCCGGTCCGCTAAACCAACCCCTTGGACGACTACCCAAGCGACACCGGATTGTGCTAATGAATAACCCGTAGGGCCAGGAGCCACTAAACAAAAACCCACTACAATCCTTAAAATAGTAAATACGGTTTTGCGACCTTTATTGGACATCATTTCGCCGCTGGCAGCTGAAGTCACTACGCCATCCCATACGGTAAAACAAACGGCAACGCCGATGAGAATCACGGCGCAACTATTGATAATCCCCATCAAGGAACCAATAATTTGATTACCGCCCCCATAAAGAACACCCCCCAAACTACCTAAGAATCTGGAGAGCAAGTTGATAGAAAATTCGCCCTGTGAAGGCGTAAGGAACCCAAGGACACTAGCGATATCTGCAAAAGCAGCAATCGGTAAAAAAAGCAGAAGGCATAGAAAGACTGGTCTGAGCCGGTTTATCATTTTTTAATACTCCCGAAAGTATAATGGGCCCAGTCTTTAAAGCTCATGCCTAAACGCCGGCATTTGATTTGCACGTACCAAAAATGGTCTCGATAGGCAAACCCTACAGCTGTAATTGTGAGCACAAATGAAATAAACGCTCCTAACACAAGTCCTATAGACAACATATAAATTGCATACGCAAAACAAATAACTGCTAATACCGCATAAACACTCATGGTAATTATCAGACTTTTTAGACGTTCTCGCAAAGAATCTTCAGTCAATTGACAACGCACCATCGCCTCTTCAAAAGTTTCTTTTACCACCTTGGTTTTAGCAGGAGTGAAGATACTTTGTAAAGTCTCTCGAGAATTTTGAAAACTAGTTTTCAATTCTGCTAGCCCAAGCGCACGTTTCACGTTGCGAATAGGAAAAAATATGCGACCTATACCACGGAATATTTTCTTCACCATACCAACCTCTTTGGATTACTAAATAAGCGCCTATTGTACCTCACTAAGATTAAAGGAATATTAAAGAAGGGGTTTAACAATAACCAAAATAACCACGATGACCAGAATAACCGCTGGCACTTCGTTAAACCAACGATAAAAAGTCGCAGAGTGTTGATTTCGAGTCTGCTGAAATTGCCGACGATAGTGACCGCATACGCCATGGTAGGCCCAAAGCACCACTACCAAGGCCAATTTGAGCTGCATCCAGGTGGCATGAAGGTAGAAAGTCCAATGATCAACCAGCAACCATAACCCAAAAAATGTTGCTAATAAGGCACTCGGCCAGGCAATGTTATAATAGAGCTTGCGCTCCATCACCACGAAGCGCTTAAGACTAACTTCATCTTGGCTCATTGCGTGATAAACGAATAACCGTGGCAAATAAAATAAACAGCTAAACCAGGTTATCACAAATATTAAGTGTAAGGCTTTCACCCATAGCATACTTGACGCCTCATGATAATTTCGTCATTATTCCCTCATGCATACGACTCATCCTATTAAACTGACTAACAACGCCATCCGCAAAGTTTATAAACTTATTGAGGAAGAAGGCAACCCTAATTTGAAGTTTCGGATTTTTATTACCGGAGGCGGTTGTTCAGGATTTCAATATGGATTTAGCTTTGAAGAAAAAACCAATCCCGACGATGTTGTAATTAAGCAAGAAATTAAGGAAGAAATTAAAACAGCTGACGAAGCAGGAGGCAACGGAGAGGGTAGCAGTCAGTTAATCCCTGGCGTAGAAGTGATTGTCGATGCTTTCAGCCTCCCCTATTTAGAAGAAGGCGTGGAAGTTGATTACACCCAAGACATCAAAGGCGAATATTTTGTGGTGCGGAATAATGCCAAAGCCAAAACTACATGTGGGTGTGGGTCTTCTTTTTCAGTGGACTAGCCCGATTCAAATGGGCAGATTATCCTTCTCCCACGTATTCTCCCCCCTGATTGCAAGCAACGAACTTGTTCGTTGCGCAGCATTATTACCTGTCAAATCAGGGAACACAAAATTTTCATCGATGAGTTGGCTAATGGGTTTGTCTTGCAAGATATCTTCAAAACGCTCTTTAAAACCTAGGTTTGACTGTAAGAATAACTGTTTAATTAATAGATTGTCGCTGGTATTCACCCAGTAAGGTTTGAACACTTTTTCATCAAGACAAGACAGAACCGACCAGGGATTATAAAGAACACATTCGCCAATTTGATAGCCATTATACCAATCTTTAATACGCTCCTTATAAGATTCTAGTTTTGTATCTGCTAATAATTGCGCGACCTCTGGTTCGGTAAAACCAAAATAAGCACCATAGCGCGGATTTAATACTGAATAGACTTTGATATTATTTAATCCCGAAAATAAACTCTCTTTAGAAACGCGTAAAATTCCCGTCAATACTGCCTTAAATAAAAAGGGATTATCTTTTAAGGCAGCACCTAAAAAATGACGAAATAAGCCAATCACTTTATCATAATAATTATGTGCATAACCGGATTGAATTGGAGTGTCGTATTCATCGATTAATACTAATGGATGGACATTATGATGTAGATACAAATATCGAGTTAAATTTTTTAAGGCAACTTGCATATTTGCAAAACTGGCCTGCTGATCCAGAATAGACCGATAAACATCTTTATCCTCAGAATATAAGCTATCGCTCTCTAATAAATAGCGGTGCTCTGAATAAAGCTCGCTAATTACCTGGCAAAAGCTGGTGTAGAAATTGTCGAAATTATTATCCTTTACATCTTTAAGGGTTAAGAAAATCACCGGATAGTGGCCTTGATGCTGAAGATATTCTGCTGAGCAACGAGTAATGTTTAAGCCATCGAACAAGCTAGGGTCAGTGGCTTCACCCCATATTTCTTTGGCAAAAAAATGGCGTAGCATTGACATATTCAAAGTCTTACCAAAACGTCGTGGGCGAGTGATTAATAAGATTTCGGTGTCATCAAGAATTTCTTTGATAAATAAGCTCTTATCAAAGAAATAATAATTCCCCTCGATAATTTTTTTAAAATCGCTGATCCCAATGGGTAATTTCATAACAAACCTCGTTATTAGTAAGAGTCAAGGAAAGAATATATTAAGGATGTTTTTGTTCAATACCGTAGCCTTCCATGGCGGCAGCTAACATTGCCAAACGTGCAATAACGCCATAAGCATAAAATCGATTACTGCAAGAATCCACTGGTTGGCAAGGATTATTACAAGCATCCACAAAAGCCAAGGGCTGAAAATTCATTCCTGGTGCATTCAGATTCTCGTCAATTCCCTTCTGAGAATGTACCCGATAAAAACCACCCACGACATGTCGACCGATCATATAAACCACAGGTTCCGCCACCGCATGTTCCTGTCCCCAGGTTTCAAACGTATAGACCCCCTCCTGCAGCACTACCTTGGTGACAGGCATTCCCCCTTTGGTATGAGACATATTTAAGCGTTGCTTACGATTAAGATGCGTTATTTCCTCAGGATCCTTAACCGTCATTACCGCCATTCCATAGGTCCCAGCATCCGCCTTCATCATCAGAAAAGGCGTATGTTCAATCCCATATTGCTGGTATTTTTGCTGAATATTTTGCAATAAGTCTTTCGCATTCGCTACCAGGCATTCGATACCCTCACCGTGCGCGAAATCAACCTGATCACAAAAACGAAATTCAGGCGTAATCAGCCAAGGATCAATGCCAATAGCTTGAGCAAAGTTTTGGGCAATATGTTGATAATGGAAAAAATGCTGGGTTTTAGATCGAGTGGTCCACCCCAAAGTTGAGGATGGAATAATGGGTTGTTCTAAATTTTTTAAAATATCAGGAACACCGCTAGATAAATCATTATTTAACACAATTAAATCCGGTGAATAATGCTCAAGGCCCAAGCGATTTCCCTGGCGTTGTAGCGGCTCAATGCAAATGCTCTGGCCCGAGGGTAAATCAATCTGATGTGGTTTTCGTAACTCTTCTAACAAAGACCCCACTCGCACGGTATAACCCGCTTTCACCAAGATCTCATGCAAAGCGGCCAAATGCTCAAAATAATAACTTAAGCGCGTGTGGCTTTCTGGAATTAATAGGATTTCAGTTGCAATAGGATTCAATTGTTCCAAGGTTACCTGGACTGCTTGAATACACAAAGGGAGGAAATCAGGATTTAAGTTATTAAATCCAGCAGGGAACAGATTGGTATCGACTGGCGCTAATTTAAACCCGGCATTGCGCAAATCCACCGAAGAATAGAAGAGCAAGGGCAGTGTTTGCCAGTACTTTCTCAGCCAACATTCAATTTCCACTTGATGGTCAAGCAGATGTTGTTCTAATTTATGCAGCGGCCCTTTAAAAGCCGTGGTTAGATGAGGAACATCGCTCAAAAAAGTTTTGGTCATAGCCATAATCCTGAAAAGCCGTTAGCATAGCAATCCTAGGAGACGACGGCTACCATTCTATTTATGCATGATTCTGAATTATTTATTACTGGCCTTTGGTACCTTGCTTGTCCAAGCCAAGCCTTGGGTAAGAAGGCAATGCGCGCTAAAAAAATGTTGGGACAATCAATTCTCTTGGGACGCACCCAAGCGGGAGAAGTGTTTGCACTGCGCAATATCTGCCCACATCGCGGCATTCCACTGAGCTATGGCCAATTCGATGGTTGTGAAATCGAATGTTGCTATCATGGCTGGCGGTTTAATGCCGAAGGTATTTGCACGGATATTCCCTCACTATTACCCGAACAAAAGTTCAACATTGCTCGAATTCGGACTTTTAAATTCCCCTGCCAAGAGGTCCAAGGAAATATTTGGGTTTATCTGCCCAAACCTCAACAGAAAATTCCTGACCAATTACCTCCAATCCCGCAGGTCCCAGCAATGGGTAATAAAATGCCTGACATGATTGAAACTAAAAGCTTCCCCTGTGACATAGATCATGCTGTGATTGGTTTAATGGACCCGGCACATGGGCCTTTTGTGCATCGTTCTTGGTTTTGGCGCTCGAGAAAATCAATTCATGCTAAAAGCAAGCAATTTGCCCCTATTCCTCTTGGTTTTAAAATGCTCAAGCACCGTCCTTCGAAAAATTCTCGGGCCTATGCGCTGCTAGGTGGCGACATTAGTACTGAGATTAGCTTTCAATTACCCGGGGTTCGAATCGAACATATCCAAGCAGGTCGCTATACGCTCTGTGCACTCACTACCCTCACCCCCATCGACGAATCACGCACTGAAATTCATCAATTTTTTTATTGGACCTTACCCAAGGGATTTAATTTGCTGAAGCCACTATTTCGGCTCTTTGCCCGGGCTTTTCTAAATCAAGATTATCAAGTAATCGTAAAGCAGCAAGAAGGACTCAAAGAGAATCCCGCATTGATTTTAATCAATGATGCCGACACGCAAGCAAAATGGTATCAACAGCTAAAAAAAGCCTATATGACGGCACAGCGCGAAAATAAACCATTTAATAATCCCATCCCAGAAACGACGTTACATTGGCGCAGTTAGGAATTCCCTTCTACCGCTTGCGGGAGAGGGGATTAAGCGAGAGGGGTCTTCTGCTTCTCCTCTTGCACAGCGGCCACAGCAGCAACATCCTTTGGTGCTGCTTTGGAACGATGTAAACAATAAATGACAGCAAGGCCTATTAAAAATGCCCCCACATAAGGGGTATAAGGAGTTGCAAAAATGTCGGCCCCAGAGTTAGTTCCCCATGGCTTAGAAGACATAAAGGCATGGATGGTATCCCAAGCATTGATATCTCTAAAACACGCATCCAATCCCGCCCCTACTCCGTATGTGATTGGCACCGAGATCCCCTCTAGACCTGTCAGCATCACAGCTTGCCCAATTGGAGTTTTAAACAAAAAGTGTCGAAATTTAACACACTTACTGGGGGCGGGGATTTCCCTGATAGGAGTGGGTATTGGTGGTTTGTATGCGCCTTGGGGCTTAGGCCTGGTTAAAGGTTCTGTTAGAGCTTCCTTAGCTTTGAGATAATCTGCACCGAATGTCTTTAGAGAATCAGTAGGTAATGCGTGTATCACTGCACTTAAATTGTCTTTAGGTCGAGGTGGATTTTCTAACCCGAAAGCATCAATTGCTAATGCAATGCTATGTTTTAGCTCATCAACCCGTACGCTCTGGTTACCTTCTCCTGCATTAATCAAATCAAGATGATTTACTGCAGCTTGCCCTATTTTCTCCCCAGTAGCCTCGGTACGGAGTAATTTTAGTTCATCGATAGACACAGTCTCCTGTGCTTTTTCTGCAGCAGGATTTTTAGTGCTCTGTTTTTTCTCCGTCTCCTCCTCCAATTTTTCTTTGGAATTCAGATCCAGGTAGATCTCTCGCATTTCAGAAAAATGGGGTGATAAGGTATTAGCTTCACTCACCACATTTTCTCCTATTGCCGCATCTAGACTGGCCCAATTTTTTTCATTCGCCGCAACCACAAAGGGATCAGTAGCCATGGTAGTTGCTATTTTTAATGAATCTTCATCGGAGATTTGTTGTAATGCATCTATTTGGCCAAAAACACATTGTATGCCATGTTGATTACAGAATTTTTCAAGCTTTTGTTTTTGCTGTTTTGCAGATTCACTCTTTAATTCGTAGTGACAAAAAGTTAAGCGTTTTATTTGAGCAGGCCAACGACCTGATCCAACCATGCTGCTTAAACCAACATATACGCCCTCAAGTATATTCTCTTGTAAAATAGGCTGAATCTTTGTGTCATTAATGAAAGCTCCCGTGCCATAGCTAAGAAAACGAAAATCCAATTGATCTCCCTTTTTCTGAGCCGCATCGCCAACAGCCATAGCACTTAAAATAAAATCTTGGGCAACAAAATTGCGATATCCCTGCACATCAAAATAACCATTACCATAGTGAAAACTGTTAACTAAGGCATAATCACTATTATTTTCTTGATTTTTGGCTTCATGGATTTCAGTATAGGTAGGTTGTTTCTTCCCAACTGTGTGTTGGTAAATAGCTGCATCAAGATAACCCTTAGGTCTTCTCTGCGGATTTTCAGGAATGAATAACTGTCTTAAGGAATGGAAATCTTTTAGGAGTTGCAAGCCCATTAAATCAATAAGATAGACTGGTTGGGGACTCACATATTTTGTTTCTTTGGATCTGTAACCACCATACTGTGTTGCCTTTTCATTGGGACTGATAATCACAAGATGCTTTACCAAATCATGTATTGCATGAATGAGCCCTAATTGCGACTTTCCCATTGGACTTTTAGGTTCTTGTGCCGTGAATAACCCTGGGTACAGATACCGAACGGCATCGTGTACCGGATCCTCACTTGCCGTACTTAACATAAAATCTTCGCCAATATTTCCGCCCACGTTTTTGGGCTCATTGCGAGCGATCATTACCAACTGTTCCAATGTTAGAGAATCTCCCACCGTAAATGTGTGAATGGGAACTTCATTTTCACTATTGTATTCGTAAACCTTAAATGTCTGTCCTTTTAGTACGGTTGCTAGCTTTTGCAGCTCCTGCTCCACCCACTTTGGAGCCCAAATAGTTACTTCTGATGGCTCTTTTCTTTCCTTGTATGCAGCAATCTGAGTTTGTTTTTGATCGTGCCGTAAATAAATACGATTAGGTGTTGATCCAAGCTTTGGAAATGCTGATTCGCCAGGAGATTGTAGTAATTTGTCTTCCACGGATCATTCCTCGTTTAAATGTTGCTAAAGTGGGTATTAAACCATACTTACATTAACTTAAAATTAAGGTGGCTTACTCAGCGGATATCACCCTCTGTAGAGGACAAAATAATGGTTCTATGTAGAATCGAGTGGGTAGATTTTCCTTCTCCCACAAGGGGAGAAGGATATATGTACCCACTCAAATCTTCATAGAGCCAAAATAATCCCCCTTTTTCAAAGGGGGAAATTATTTTTCAAAGGACGATGCGTGCTTTTCTCCTTGACAATTCCCCATCGCGTGAGGAATATTCTATCCACTATGATGAACTCCTATAAAATATCTGCTTCACTATTATCGGCTGATTTTGCTCAATTAGGGAAAGAGACCAAGGATGTCCTTGCTGCAGGAGCAGATTGGATCCATATCGACGTGATGGATAATCATTATGTTCCAAACTTAACGATTGGTCCTATTGTCTGCTCGGCCTTACGCAGCTATGGAATTACCGCTCCGTTAGACGTGCATTTGATGACCAGGCCAGTGGATCGCCTTATTCAAGACTTTGCTAAGGCAGGGGCTGATTATATTACCATCCATCCCGAAGCCTCAGACCATCTTGATCGCAGTATCCAGCTTATTCGTGATTTAGGTTGTAAAGCCGGGCTAGTGTTTAATCCCGGTACGCCATTGAATTATCTTGATCATTTATTAGATAAACTCGATTTGATTATGATTATGTCGGTAAATCCAGGGTTTTCCAACCAACCATTTATTCCTAGTGCACTCAATAAAATTAAAACGGTACGACAAATGTTGATACAAGGTGGATACAATCCTAGGCTGGAGGTCGATGGAGGAATCAAAATCGATAACATTGCCCAAATTGCCGAAGCTGGGGCTGATACTTTTGTGATTGGATCCGCAATATTCAATACAGAAGACTATGGAAGGACGATAGGGGAGTTTCGAAATTCCCTCTCCCGCTTAAAAGGGCGTTGTTGAATAAATCCCCTCTCCCTCCTGTTTCCAGCCGCACTCGAGCGGCACAGAGGAGATTCAAGTTGCTTTAGTCTACTTAACTGGTAAAATAGTTAAAGTTTTTAATATTTAAACCTAGATTCGGCAGTAGAAACCGTAGCGAGAGGGATTAAGACGTTGAAGATCTTGATTATTTTTAAATTTTTTTCTTGAAGGCGTACTCACCCGTACGGTGAAAGAAAAAAATATAAAAATAAGCGAGAGATTCAATGTATTAAGCCCTCGCAGTAGGTTTCTACTGCCGAATCTAGGTTAAAGCTAATAGGTTAATATGGAAGAACTCAAAGACTCTAGTCCACCACAACCACGAGATACTAAACTCAGCATCAAAGAAAAAAATGCTCTAGTTGCTGATATGGTTTATGTAGTGGATGCTGAGAAAGCAGGGCAAATTCGCCAAGAGATTATTGATACAGTGTATGTATTGCAGGCCCTTCAGTTCCAATCTAGGTATGAGATTGATTCTGTGGAGAGCTGGGTTGGTGATATTCAGCGTGAGCGGGAAGATGATGGAAAAGGTCCGTATTTCCTTTCAGGTAGTAATACTCAAGTGATAGCTCTGCTTTTTCTTGAAAAATTCCAAAAACGGGGCAGGAATAAACATTTCATTGGGTCGCAGCTACGCGCGATTCTGGAACGCCCTGGATTAAAAGAGCTACCTAATTTTTTTAATCGGAGTGGACAGAGAAAGGATGAAGATGAGGTTGAGAATTTTACACCCGAGCATTTACTAACAGCGGCGAATGATTTACTTGCCTCACAGGGTGTGAAGGGGGTGTTGGCAAAGGCATTCCGTCAAGTTTTCAAGCTACCGCAAAATGAGGATTCTACAACCGAGGATTTACCAACAGTTGCGAATGGTTTACTTGACCCAGAGGATGAGTGGGGCGAGTTGATAGAATTTTTTAGTCAAAGGCAAAAGCGTACTTCAACCCCATGTTGTTCTTTTTGGCGGGTAGGTGTAGGTGCTGCTGTGGTCAGCGTTGGAACGGTTCTTTACTTGGATGGAAAAAATGGTTGGGAATATACGAAAGCAGTTAGGGATTGGTTTTCGGCTAATGCACAAATTCTTGGTGTGGTAGCGGTATCAGTAGGAGTACCAGCGCTCCTTCTCTTCACTTTATGGTATTGTCGCCGTAAAGCCCCGGTTCTTCCTATAACACCTACAGCAACACACATGAGCAGTAGCAATTCTCAGTGAATTAAAATCACCTTAATTTTCGCACAGTTAAAGAAGAGGCCCTCTATAGGGGAAGAGACCTATTCCTGCTTTTTAATCGACTTTACCTCATACATCGTGCGGCCCGCTCTTTCCCCCTGGATTATTTCGGTCACATGCGCCAATGTGCCCTGCACTATTACCAGATCCCCTGCTTTTATACCATTAGGCACTTTGAAGTGTAGGCTGTCGAATTTCATGCCCGGATCATAGAGGCGCACTCTTTCTAAGGCATCATCAGTACCAAATTCCGCTAGTTCTGGGTTAACCTGGGCAGCGTAAACCACGTTCCATCCCGTGGATGGATCAAATTTCAGCTGGCCACTAATCCAACTAAAATCTTGGGCATGAGCATACGGCTTGACCTCCGCGGGGACAGGGGGCTTGGCTAAGGGGTAGGCTGAAAGACAGGCGAAACAGAGGATAGTTAATATTATTTGGAACCCCCTCTCCCTAACCCTCTCCCACCTTCCCTCGCTGACGCTCGGGCGGGGGAGAGGGGGTCTAATAAATCTAATCATAGCTTTTGCTCCAAAAGTTGCTCCCAACCCTCATCCGGCTTAAACCGTTCACCCTGCTGGTCCTGCAAAGTCTTTAGCTTGGCGAGCACAGAAGTAATCCCTAAGTTTTTCGCGTAATGCATCGGACCACCCCGAAATGGCGCAAAACCCGTACCAAAAATCATCGCCGCATCGATTAAATCATAATCAGCGACAATTTCTTCTCGCCAACAAGTGACTGATTCATTGAGCATCCGGAAAATCAAGCGATCACTAATATCGGACAAATGGAAATATTTACTGGTATTAAGCTCTGCGATCTTTTTCCCTTTTTCATATTGATAAAAGCCACGACCGGTCTTTTGCCCCAGCTCTCCCCTCTCCACCATTTGCCTGAGCCGAATGGAAAGTTCTCCACCATAATAAGGGATGAGAATTTCAGCAATAGCCAGCACAATATCCAAACCAACCACATCCGCTAATTCAATTGGCCCCATCGGCATCCCAAATTTTACTGCCGCCTTATCAATTACCGCCGGGGGATTACCTTCTTCTAATAATAAAAACGCTTCCATTAAATACGGCATTAAAATTCGATTGACTAAAAATCCGGGACTACTCTTGACCAGTACGGGCAATTTATCCAAGCGGCGGACAAAACTCATTGCCTTGGCAGCCACCTCCAGGGCGGTCTTCTCCCCATGCACAACTTCTACCAACTGCATCATGGCCACGGGGTTAAAAAAGTGTATCCCCACTAAACGCTCAGGATTCTCCAAGGCCTGACCAAGCTCATGCAAGGGCAAGCTTGAAGTATTAGTGGCCAAAAGCGCATCCGGTCGCAACGAGGGTTCGAGATAGCGATACAAGGCTTGTTTAGTATGCAAATTTTCCGAGATTGCTTCTATCACCAATTCTGCCTCACTAACACCGTCACCTTCTGTATCGGGGATAAGACGGTCCATAGCCGCTTGCACTAAACGCGGCTGCTTCAGCTTTCTAACAAATAACTGATGCGCACGTTTAATGGCCGGGGCAATCAATTCCGGTCCTCGATCCTGCAAAGTCACCTTAAAACCACGCAGCGCGCACCAAGCCGCTATGTCTCCCCCCATGGTCCCAGCCCCTACCACATGCACATGTTGCACCGGGAAGGAGATGTCTTTACCCTGGGATTTTAGCCGTGACTGCAAGAAAAATACGTGCACCAAATTCCGACTGGTGTCAGAGACTAACAACTTAGCAATGGATTTGGCCTCCTGATTCATGGCCTTCTCACCCACTGCTCCATTATGGACCCAATTGTCAACAATCACATAGGGCGCAGGATAGTGCGACTTATTGACTTTGGCGGCCAATTTTTTATAGAACAGTTTCGCCACGATCGGCCTGAGCCAAGGATAACCCAGCGGAGTTTGCCAAGGAGGCGGTCGGTGGACCGGGGGTTTATTGAGCGCAAAATACCGTGCCGCACGTTCTAAATGACGCAGCGGCACTGCAGCATCCACCAAGCCAATCTTAGCCGCTGCTTTGGCATTGATCACGCGCCCGGTTAAATTAATATCCATGGCCGACATGACCCCGACTAAACGCGGCAGACGCACGGTTCCACCAAATCCTGGAATCAAACCTAATTTCACTTCAGGGGCGCCTAATTGGGATTTGTCCTCCTCAGCCACCCGATAAGTACAAGCAAGCGCTAACTCCAAACCTCCCCCTAAACAAAATCCCCGAATCATTGCCACAGACGGAACTTTTAATGATTCCAAGCGAGAAAATACTTCTTGCGCCTGCCGCACGAGGGTAAAAGCCTGCTCTTCATCCTGTAATTCGACAAATTGCTCAATGGCTGCCCCGGCAATGAAGCCCGATTTTTTGCCGGATAAAATAATGACCCCTGCCAAGTCAGCAGTGGCCTCAATTACTTCAAGCAAATTACTTAATTCATTGATGACCTCTCGATGCAATGAATTAACCGCAGAGCCTGCTCGATCCAAGCTAAGCCATAATAAGCGATCGGCATCAACCGTTACTTTCCAGTGTGTATAGGTATCCATAATTAAGCTCTCTCCAATAACATCGCACCGCCTTGACCTCCGCCAATGCAGAGGGTAGCCACAGCTCGATTCCACTGATTACGCTGTAACACATTCAATGCATGTAATACGATGCGTGCGCCGCTGCTTCCCACCGGGTGACCTAAAGCAATTGCTCCACCATCGACATTAAGACGCTCTTGATTCAATACACCTAAGGCCTGAGATAAGCCTAAATTGCTACGACAATATTCTTCACTTTCCCAGGCCGCTAAACAGGCTAATACTTGCGCTGCAAAGGCCTCATTGATCTCCCAATAATCGATATCTTCTAAGTTTAACTGCTGCCGTTGTAACAAGGGTGTCGCTGCATAGACTGGCCCTAAACCCATAGTTTCAGGCTCAACCCCCGCCCAATGACTATCGACAATCTTGCCTAAAACCGGCAAATTATAGCGCGCCACGGCGGTTTCACTCGCAAGAATGAGCATGGCTGCTCCGTCACTGACTTGCGAACTATTGCCTGCAGTTACCATCCCAAATCTCTTATCAAAAAAGGGCTTAAGTTTCGCTAAACTCTCAAGCGTACTATCCAAGCGCAGACCATCATCAAGCTCATAGTAATTTCCCTGAGCAGTATAAGCAGGGGTAACTTCATTGGTTAAGTAACCGCGATTTTGTGCTTCAGCTAAACGTCGATGGCTTCGCACTGAAAATGCATCCATTTGTTCCCGAGTAATTCCAAAGCGATAAGCCAACACTTCTGCCGTTTGCCCCATATTCAGCCCGACTACTGGGTCGGATAAACCATGTAAGAGGGCAATTATGGGCCGAAAAAACCGGGGTCGTAGCGCAAATAATAGGCGCAGCCGTTCTTCTGAACGGCGTTTAGCTCGCCAATTTGCCAACCAATTCACCATCTCTTCATTCCACAACAAGGGAGCATGACTCATCGCTTCAGTGCCACCGGCTAGCACTAAATCATACTGGCCCGTCGCAATGTCCTGAGCTGCAGAATCCACGGCTTGCATCCCCGACCCACAATTGCGCTGGACTGTCCAAGCGGGTACCGACTTTCCACAACCTAGGCGTAGGGAAATAATCCGAGCAATATTGGCCTCATCAGGGCTTGGCATAATACAGCCCATCACGACTTCATCGAGGTCGCTGGGTTGAAATGGTTGACGTAATAACAGTGCTCTGGCGGCATCCATCGCAAGAGCACTAGCAGAAAATGGACCTGGATGACTGCGAGCTTTTAAAAACGGAGTGCGAACCCCATCGACGATAAAAACATCACGGGCATATTTTGGCTGATTTTGTTGCATTGATTCCCCCTCTCCCTAGCCCTCTCCCACCTTCCCTCGCTGACGCTCGGGTGGGGGAGAGGGGATTTAATGAAACCCCTTTAACCCGCACCTTCGCCGTGATTCCTTCTCCCCTTGTGGGAGAAGGTGCCCCTTCGACAGGCTAGGGCAGGCTGGCGGATGAGGGGTAAGTCTCATTCCCCCTCAAGTCCTAAATTCATCGACTTGGATGGCCTCCCATCGCAATTCTGCCAATTCTTTCCAGCATTGTATCTCATTCTCTGAACAGATGCCCAGTTGTTCCGCTAGGGTAATTTGTTCTAGCTCGGTTGCTGACTTAGGGATTTGTTGTTTAGCAATAGCTTGTCGTAATTTTTCTCGGGTCTGCTCGGTTTGGGTTAAAATCTTGCTAATTCTCTCCATCCGTCCCGTGGCATCTTGCACGTTTTGGCTGATATGACAATGCTCAGTCAGACGATCACGCTGTGCCGAAAAAGTCATCACCGCTGTTGCTAAAGCGTGATCCATTTTATCCTCGGGCGGCTTATAAGCTCTCCCCCAGGGAAAAATCAGAAAATGCATTAGGCAACCTAACCAACGCGGCCGAAAATTATGTAACAAATTATCCAATGCCACCTGCATTTTGTACAAACAATTGCGCAGGGTCCAATGCAGAAAAGGCTGATCTTCCTGGGGTTGCCCACAATCCAAATAATATTTAATCGCAGCTGAGGCCAGGAACAGCTGGCTTAAAACGTCTCCCAAACGTGCCGAAATGCGTTCCTTTCTTTTTAATTGCCCACCTAATACTGCCAAAATAACATCCGTGCTTAAAGCCAGTGCAGCGCTCATTCGGGTTAATTGCCGAGTATATTGAGCCACCGGCTCTGGCAGAGGCGAATGAATGAGCAAACCCCCAGTGAGACCATAAGCCACCACCCGAAATAAGTTGATCACCACATAGCGCAAATGCCGACAAAGTAAAGCGTCAAATAAGGGCACCGCCTCAACATCAGGCTGATTGGCTGCAGCCACTTCTTCTTGAAGAAAAGGATGGCAGCGCATCGCTCCCTGACCAAAGATAATGAGATTGCGGGTCAAAATATTAGCACCCTCAACCGTAATCCCAATCGGAGAGAATTGATATAACAGGCCTAAATAATTGCGCGGACCTAATTGAATACCTCGACCGGCATGAATATCCATAGCGAGGTCAACGACTACACGGGCCATTTCAGTAATATGGTATTTTGCTATAGCAGCCACTAAAGCCGGCTTAATACCTAGATTGATGCCATCCAAGGTAAAAAGTCGTGCCGCTTCGCACTGATAAGTGAAGCCCCCTATGGTTGCCAAAGCTTCTTCAATCCCTTCAAATTGCCCAATAGGAACCCCAAATTGCTCGCGGATGCTGGCATAGACACCCGTCATCCGATAACAAAGTTTCGCCGCTGCCGTACTAAGAGCTGGCAAGGAAATGCCACGTCCAGCAGCCAAACCCTCCATCAGCATCCGCCATCCTTGACCACAATATTCCACTCCGCCAATCACAAACTCTAAAGGAATAAACACATCCTTTCCAGCAGTGGGACCATTAAGAAAAGCCAAACCTAATGGAGAATGCCTCGCTCCAGTAGTAACACCGGGAAGATGCGTAGGCACCAAACATAAAGTAATTCCTATGTCTTCCTGCTGACCTAATAAAAGTTGCGGGTCATAAAGCTTCACTGCCAAAACAATTAAGCTGGCCAATGGGGCTAGGGTGATATAACGTTTGCTCCAACACAATCGGATACCTAAAACTTGCTTGCCTTCGTAATCACCTTCACAAACAATTCCTGTATCCCGAAGATGACTGGCATCACTCCCTGATTCTGGCGAAGTTAAAGCAAAAGCAGGAATTTCTAAACCCTGTGCTAAACGAGGTAAATAGTAGTTTCGTTGTTCGTCGGTTCCATAGTGTTGTAAGAATTCAGCCGGACCCAATGCATTGGGGACCATGACGGTTACTCCGACACTGGAACTACGGCTAGAAATTTTGCTGATAATATGTGATTGCGCCAAGGCTGAAAACCCTAAGCCACCATATTGTTTGCTGATCGTTAACCCAAAAAATCGTTCTTGTTTTAAAAAATCCCAAACGGCAGGAGGAAATTGCCCCTGGGTCACGATCTCCCAATCATCCAGCAATGTGCACAGGGATTCTACTTGGTTATTTAAAAAATCCTGCTCTTCCTGGGTCAACTGAGCTTTTGGAATAGCAGCAAGCTTTTGCCAATCAGGATTACCTCGAAACAATTCACCTTCCCACCACACATGACCTGCTTCGATAGCATCACGCTCAGTATCATGAATAGGAGGTAACACATAACGAAAATATTTCAGTATTCTCAGGGTCACGAGCCTGATTCGAAACTTAGGGACAGTCGAAATAATTACCGCACTGATAACAATCAGCAATAAAATCCAAAGCAAAACTGACAAATTAATATCCCTATTAAAACCGTATTAAAGCCGACCAAAACGCTGACACAAATAAGCGGCCGTAGCCCGTAACGCCGTGGCTTCTCCTCCTTCGGATAGGCCCATTTTACCCGCAACATTCCAAGCCATAATATCGAAATGCGCCCAGACAATTTCATCCGGTACAAATTCTTTCAGAAATAGCGCCGCCGTAATTGCACCCCCATAAGCAGAAGAAGAAGCATTGGTAATATCAGCAATTTTACTGTCTAACAACTTTCGATAGGGGGTATGCAGAGGCAAGCGCCAAAGCGGATCATTTTCTTTTTGCGCACACTCCATCAGGCCTTGCGCCAAGTGATCATCGGCAGTAAACATTGCGGAAACCTCAGTACCGAGGGCCACTCGAGCAGCGCCAGTGAGACTGGCAAAATCCAGCAATAACTCAGGCTTTTCCGTCACCGCTTCTGCTAGGGCATCGCACAACACCAAACGCCCTTCGGCATCGGTATTCGTGACTTCGACACTCAAACCCTTACGCGTGACAATCACATCGCCAGGATGATAGGCTTCCCCTGAAACCGCATTTTCAGCAGCCGCAATCAACACTCGTAAGTTGATCGGCAATTTTAACGCCATGACGACTCGTGCTAACCCCAAAACATGAGCAGCACCTGCCATATCTTTTTTCATCAAGCTCATACCCGCGGCATTTTTAATATCCAAGCCACCCGTGTCAAAACTAATACCCTTACCTACCAAAGTTACCTTGGGATGATGAGCCTCTCCCCAGCGCAGATCAATGAAATGCGGAGCATGTGGGCTTCCCTTGCCTACGGCATAGATAGTGGGATAGCCTTCTTTTAATAAATCATCACCGATTACTTTGTTGACTCGAGCGCCAAATTCATCCGCGAGTTCCATGGCAGCCTCAGCGATATCGGCTGGCGTCATATCTTCTGCAGGAGTATTAATTAAATCGCGAACCAAATAAGTGGCTCTTAATACCGCCTCTAAATAGCTAGTATCCAAACCTTGTTCGGCTAAAATTAATTTAGCCTCTAAAGCGGGGAATTTTTTATAGGGAGTAAACTGATAGCTTGCCAATCCCCAAGCTAAATAGGCATGATAATTTTGCGGGGCAGCATATTCTACACCAATATGATAATTCCCTTTGGGCAGTTGCGTGGCTAATAACCCAAACACGGCTAAATCCTGGGGGTTGCTCATCCCAACCAAAACTTTCTCAAGTTTGCCTTGTACATCACAAAGCAAACCTACATTCCCTGATTTCGCCCGAAAATATGTAGATTGTACCCAATTTTGTACCCGTGTCTGTTGAGCTTGTACCCACTCATCAAGCTGTTTCTCAACAATGGGAATAATGGGAATGGAGGGTTGCTCTGAAGGTTTAGCGAAGCAATTCAGCATGGGACTTTTCCTTGTATGGTTACCTTAATCCCCGCTCCCCCAACCGTTTTTGTTGGTGGGAGCGGGTTAGAGGGAGAGGGGGTCTTACTCCACTCACCCCTCATCCGCCAGCCTGCCCTGAGCCTGTCGAAGGGGCGCCTTCTTCCACAAGGGGAGAAGGTAGCTAAAGTTTGGCTGAATAGTTTCTAGAATTCAAGGTTTTGTACAGAAGTTTGCTTCTGTGTTATAATCCACCCCATTCAATCGGGTCTTTAAATAAGCTTTTATGAGAAAACGCCAGGAATTTCACTATTCTACTTATGCCAGAGCGATCCTAAGCGATCTAAAAAGCTTAGCTGATCTAATCCGGAAATATTCCTTGCCCTCCAAAGAAAAAACTAAGTCCGCATTCCAATTCTCCAGCTTGCTCACCTTACAACAAATAGAAGAAGCCTTACTTAACCCCCAGAGCACCATTAAACCTACCATGGTCGCCTTCGCAAACCTCCTAAAGTTACATTTAGAAGTGCTGGAAGCCATCGAACAAAGCCAAAAACAACGCAAAGCGACTCAAGATACTATCCAAGCATTACGTGATCAATTTACTGAAGTCGCTGATGCAGAAAAAGAAGAATTGTTGGAATCATTAACCGCCCTAGAAGAATCTCATAAACTGATTTCACAAACTCATGCTCACCTCGTGGCATTGGAACCACAAATCCGAGGATTTAAGAAACAAGTAGTCGAACTCACGCAAGTGCATGATCAAGCCTGGGAAGATTATCGTCGCCACCATTTATCTGAAATTGCTGATGACCTAGCAGCTTCTGGCGTGGAATTATCTGAAATTGAAAAAAAGGAACTTTTGGACCAAGAAACTTGGCCAGAAATAATTCGTAGGTTCCAAACTCTAGGATTGCCAATCCCAGCTTACTTAAAATTAGATAAACCCAATTTTACTACCTATTTTAAATTGAAGGCTTATTTGACTACTCATGCTTCTTTAAGCCGTCGCATGTTGCCACATAAACCAGACGATATTGTCAAAATTTTGAAAAAAATCTTGCACATTTAAACCGTACTAATCCCCTCTCCCACTCAGGTGGGAGAGGGCGTAGGGAGAGGGGGATTCATTATGCCTTACTATGTAGACAAAACAGTAAATCAAGAAGGACGAAATTTATTTGAACAGCAAGTCGCTGCATTACAACACATAGCTGACGAACAAGCCAAAGACTTTAGAGATGATTTAGAAACCGCAATCACTTTCCTAAAAGGTGCTGAAAAGGAATTCAAGCAAATTTGTGACAATTTGGGGGAACTATTGCCACGAAAATTGGCCGCTCCAACAACCCCAGAAGAAGGTCGTCCAGGGCCCAAAAAACGCTAACTTATGACTGAAATTTTTCTGATCTTCGCCTCGCTGTTATTAGTGGTTCTCAACGGTTTTTTTGTCGCTGCAGAATTTTCCCTAGTTAAATTAAGACACACACAATTAAAAGCGATCCAAGAAATTTATGGTTTACGTGGAAAAGTGCTAGCCACCGTGCATGGTCATCTCGATACTTACCTGTCGGCTTGCCAACTTGGCATCACTTTAGCTTCTTTAGGACTGGGTTGGATTGGTGAGCCCGCATTTGCTAAATTATTAGAACCTGCCCTACATAGCTTAGGCATTTTTTCAGCTACCACCATCAGTGCCATCGCTTTCTTTACGGCCTTTTTCACCATTTCCGTGTTACATATTGTGCTGGGAGAATTGGCGCCCAAATCTTTAGCTATTCGCAAACCACAGCGGATCTCTTTGTGGACAGCATTACCCCTTTATTATTTTTATTGGGTGATGTACCCATTTATCTGGCTTCTCCATAAGTGCGCCAACTTAACTCTGCGCTCATTAGGAGACGCTGCCAAACATGAAACTGAAAGTACTCATTATTCTACCGAGGAATTAAAAGTCATCTTACACAGCCGCCACTTATATGGGGGAATTGAAAAAGAAGAAGCAGAAATTTTAGATAACGTATTGGATTTTGCTGAGTTAAAAGTAGCGGATATTATGCAGCCTTTAGAGGAGATGGTTTCCTTATCCTTAGCGCGTCCGTTAGCAGAAAATCTACAGATTACCACCCGCTATCGTTTTAGCCGCTATCCAGCTTATGAGAAAAAACCGGAGAATATTGTGGGGATCCTGCACATCAAAGATATTTTCTTTGCCACCCAATCCGCTAAAAACCCTGCTTTAACTAAATTCATCCGGCCCATTCTGACTGTGCATACTGACTTACCTGCCATTGAATTATTTCGCAAATTTCGTGCTGGCTTAACCCATTTCACTTTAGTAAAACATCACGGCGGCGCTCTGGTGGGTTTTATCACTCTCGACAATATTATAAATGCCTTAGTGGGTCAAATTGGTGATGAATTTATTCGACCGAAACCAAACAGTGTCCGCACCAAGGAAGGCAATTTGCTCATGAAGGGAAATGCTCCGCTCTATTTACTGGAAAAATCTTTAGCTATTACGCTTCCTCCTACGGAAGCCAATACAATTTCAGGTCTTCTCCACACTACCCTAGAACGTCTCCCAAAACTCAATGAAAATGTCCCTTTTGATAAATTCGACATTACCGTTCTAAAAATGAAAGGCCCACGAATTTTGTTAGTCTCGGTACATCCGCATTAAACTAGGCGCTGCGTTCCTAAATTCATTGTGGCTAAACGAAACTTGGTTTAGACTAGCGGCATTGCCCCCCATACGAACCATAAACATAAGAGCGGATCTATGGCCGAAAATACTCCAGAAACAAAGCAGCAAAAAAAGATTGGTACAACTTCTTCCTATTCTCCCATGGAAACATTTTCAATCTGCTACACATGTTCCTACGCCTTGTCTACCATCATTCCCCTAATGACTTTGGTATGGTTATCGTCACAAGAAACACATGGTCCAAGCATATTTTCTACTGGTCTTCATTCTTTCAACTGGCTTGACATCAGCATCGGTGACGTATCAAACCCAATGAATTTAGGTTTGAGCGGCACTGAGATGGGGGATCTTGTTTCATTTGTACTGGCTATGGCTATACCGGCCCTTTTGATCGCTACTCCGATAACAGCCTATCTCACTCGAGAACCTTCAAAACCCTCAACAGCACTTGAAACAATTCAACCCACTCCCGTATACCAGATTGGATCTATTCAACAAACCTAGATTCGGCAGTAGAAACCATAGCGAGAAAGCACTTCTGAAAATTAGCGGTGGTTTGTTCTGCCACCGCCTCCACACTTAGGCCTTTCAACTGCGCCACAGCCTCACCTACATAACGCACATAAGCGGGCTCGTTGGGGTCGACCTCGATACGGCACTGGAGCTAAATAGGGAGCATCGGTCTCAATTAAAATGCGTACCCCCTCTAACTATTCATTCTCCCCTTGTGGGAGAAGGAATAATGCCACAAGTTTATTGGGGGAGAGGGGATTTGGTTTTTATATAAAAGTATATTAAAGTTACCGTATGGAGAATATACAACAACATCGCTCAAAAACAACTTTATTTGCAGGTATCATTGGCAACGCCCTCGAATGGTACGATTTTTTGCTGTATTCCTATTTCGCGCCCATTTTAGCCCCGCTATTTTTTCCTGCCAAAACAGCTTTTTTATCATTATTGATGACCTTTAGCGTCTTTGCACTTGGGTTTTTGGTGAGACCCTTGGGAGCCATTGTCATCGGACAATGGGGTGATCGCTATGGACGACGCAAGGCATTAATATTCTCTATTTCTTTGATGACGATCCCTACGGTCGCCATGGGCCTGTTGCCCACCCATGCCAGCATCGGCATAATGGCGCCTATTTTATTGACGATTATTCGCTGCGTTCAAGGTTTCGCAGTCAGTGGCGAAATTACCAGCGCTGCCTGCTATTTGGTGGAACACGCCAACAAAAATCGCCGCGGTTATGCGGGTAGCCTGGTTATGTCCAGCGCCTTCAGTGGCATCCTGCTCGGGGCAGGCATTGCCACCTTGCAAACAGAACTCATGCCCACGGAAATACTGCAAAGTTGGGGCTGGCGAATTCCCTTTTTATTAGCCAGCCTATTAGGTTTGTTCGGCCTGTGGCTGCGCTTACGCGCGGTAGAATCACCTAAATTTGTCGCCATCGAAGCAACAACCAAGACCCCTTTCAAAACACTACTACGCACGCACCCTCTAAAAGTATTGCACGGGGCTGGATTAACCGTGATTATTGCGGTTGGTAATTACTTTTTTATAACCTATTTCAATACTTATCTCGTGCAGTCCGCCAAACTCCCTTTAAGTGATGCCATGCTAATTAACGTTATCGCTATGGCGTTTTTTGTGGTGTTTACACCTTTATTCGGTTTACTATCTGATGTATTTGGTAGAAGACGCATTTATATTTTAAACACCTTATTGATGATTGCCTGTGCTCCAATCGTATTTCAGCTACTGCTGCAAAAAACTTTTGCTGCGGCATTAATTGCCGAGATACTATTTGCGATTGTTCTAGCGGGTATTGATGGTTTAATTCTTACGGCACTAACCGAACTATTTCCTACCAGCATCCGCAATACAGCTGCTGCCTTGAGTTATAATTTAAGTTTGGCTATTTTTGGGGGAACAGCACCACTGGTTGCGATCAGTTTAAGTCATTATGCCCACAACGATTTTGCTCCTGCTTGGTACATTATGGCCGCCGGGGTTTTTTCATTGTTGTGCGGATGGTTTTTGCAGGCACGAGATTTAAAATAATTATGGTCACTGAAACTTTATATCCGCTTAGTGTGATTATCATTACCAAAAACGTCGAGCACTATGTTCGGCGTTGTTTAGACTCAGTTCGCTGGGCAGGAGAAATTATTGTTTTAGATTCAGGAAGCACTGACCACACACTTCAAATTTGTCAGGAATATACCCCGTATGTTTATAATACCGATTGGCCTGGTTTTGGCCAACAGAAAAATCGGGCTTTGCAAAAAGCGACGCAAGAATGGGTATTGACTATCGATGCTGATGAATGGCTCAGTGAATCTTTACAAGTAGCAATACAAAAAATTATTACTGCGCCACCTGCTGCCGATGCCTATAGCGTACCACGCAGGAATATCTACTGTGGGCAATGGCTCCGTTTTGGCGAGGATGGCCATGATCGGTTAATTCGCTTATTTAAACGTAGCCTAGGCAAATTTAAAAATAATATTGTGCACGAAGCCGTGGTTCTAGCGGAAAATAGTAAACTAGTGCGATTATCTCAGCCACTATGGCACGATTCGCACCGCAATTTGGAACAATTAATTGAACGAATGAATGCTTATTCCAGCTTATCAGCCCAATTAAGACATGAAAGAGGCCACGAAAGCAGCTTTCTTAAAGCGCTTATCCATGGACTGTGGGCCTTTATCTATCCTTATTTTTTCCGTCTCGGATTTCTCGATGGCAAAATGGGATTTATTATCGCAATGCTTAATGCCCAAGGCAGCTATTATCGTCACCTAAAATTAGCGATGAAGACTCTAGACCCCCTTTAAAAGGGCTCGGCACTAGACAAATAATCCCTCCCTTTGCTAAAGGGGGGTAGGGGGGCCCTCATCTTTTTAAATCCCCCTTAATCCCCCTTTTTCAAAGGGGGAAATTATTTTTGTCCCCTACAGAGACTTTAATGGGCTGTCCTATATCTGTTAATATTCATATAAGCTTTCAATGCTAAGCTGCACTACAACTAATTAACTACGAGGTTACGAAACTATAATGGCTCTTCCAACATCACAAGCTCAAATACGTCCCAAGGAAGCCAAGGGAGAAGATCGCATATCTAGCGCCCCCGGGCTTCCAGCTTTTTTCCGCTTAACACCTGAATCTCAAAAAAATGTCATGATACAGGCAGTAGCCAGCCTCGATAAAATCTTGCTACAAGCAACAGGATTTCAAGATGGCTCCACTTTAAGTCGGGTCAACATTTTTACTAAAAATAGCAATGGGGAAAAAGTTGTTCAAATCGCCGGATGTACCGTTGGAGATAGCCCCATCATCCTCGCTGATGAAAAAAAATCGACTTTTTTAACCAGCTCTCATAACCTTAATCGTGCTGAAATGCAAACTGAGTTTAAGGCTAATATTGTAAACCGCAATATTGTAAACCGCCTCAACCCGGAAGTGAATGATTGGCGCCACGTAGCACAGAAAGACCGCTATGGGTTGCTGATCGCCTCCCACATAGCTATGGGTCGTTCAATGAATGACCGCGCGCATAAAAAGGACCCTGATTTTACATCAAAACCCGAGACTGTTGTACAAGAGCTCCAAGGACCTTGTAAAATTATATTAGCCAGTGATGGAATATTTCACCTTGCTAATCAAGATACTTATAAAGCCGATGATCCGTATGTTTCACCACCACGAATTACGTTTGAGGAGCTTGATGCAGAATACCTAGTGGACGATGCCTGTGATCAAGGATCAACCGACGACATTTCCGCTATTGTTATCGATATTCCAGCAGATTTGCCAGAAGAAAAAGAATTTTGCGCCAGCTATGGGGTGGACGACGGGCACAGTGGAGCGGATACCGCAAATTTTTGTAGCCAATATTATTACCCTATCCAGCATTTTTGGACCGTGATATATGATGCTTATCAAAAAGCCATCCCAGCAGACTTCCAGTTAAATCAGATCCAACAAAGATTGGTTGCAGTTTTTGATGAATTACTCGAGGAACATCAGCATATTAGTGCAGTCAGTTTATTACTTCACCCCGACATGGTTGCGTGCTTACAAACTCTAGGCATTAATGATGTAAAATTGGCAATAACAAATGCCGATATCAATCTGCAGCAAGAACAACGTTTTTGCACTCTGAGTAATAGGATAAGAGGTGGCCTATTATCCGATTGGACCAAAATCCAACTTGGCTTAGGAGTATTAGGTGTAGGTTTTGCCAGCTACTTACATCATACAGAGGGGGATTTTTTCAACCTACTACCCCAAAATTCAGATTTACCTAACAACCTAGAAATTGGCACCTTTTCTGTTGCTGGTCTTTGCGTAGCTTGGGTTATGATCAAGCTATTCATGGCCTATCAAGCAAAGAAAGAGCTAACGCAACAATTGTCGACTGCGTATCCAGATTATCCTGAGGAACAAAGGAAGCAACCCTTTTCGCAGCTGATATAGGGATTTATCGTGGTGAATAGTTACGATTCAATCAACACATATTTAGCAGAACAATAAGGGCACACTATTTCGCCAGTTGCTGCTATTGGCAAATAAACCCTGGGATGAGCGTCCCATAAACGATCATCCGACAGGGGGCAGGAAAGTGGCAAGTCAGCTTGAGTCACCTCATAGAGTAATTGAGTACATGCTTGATGGTCTTCAGACATAGTACCATTTAGCCAACATGGGTCGGAAATTTATACGAGAGACCTAAAAACACCACATCGGGGCTAGGTTGGTAACTGGAAGAAGAGATTTTTCCATTACCACTGTACCTTTCCCAATCCAAACCAATGGCTAAATTAGGAATAATCTCATAGGCCGCGCCCACGCCAAAGACAGGGCCAAAATGGCTACGACTCGTACTTCCACCAACCACTTCAACGATATCATCATCCACGCTAGAGTGGAAGAAACCACCACCTGCCTTGGCATGAATGCTAAAACCACCGGTTACTGGCAAAGAAAGCTTTGCTAATATATCAAACGCATAGTTAGTAATGTGCCCAAAGTCACTGGTAGCTTTAGGCAAATAAGTAAACCCTCCTTCAAAACCAAAAAATTTATTGATGTCATAGCCCAGATAGGCACGACCAGCAAAACCTCCATCAGAAAAATCTATGACATCATCGAAATTGATATTAGACCAATGCGTGTTTCCATAGCCGCCCTGTAGACCAAGGACAAAACCTGAATCTGAATAAACATAAGGAGGGGCTATGGCAATTGGAACCGGAGCCTCCGAATATTGATTGCTATAAGAATAACCATAGTAATTACCACCTGCTAAAGTAGATGGCGCACAGCTTAGACCGACCAGGCCTAGAGCAATACATACTGCAGGCTTTTTTAACATTATATTTTTCTCCCTTAGTGTGTTTGTTGGTAGGCAGCGGGTATTCTAATGAATTCAGCTGCGCAAAGCAAGTTGTGGGCGGGTGGGGCGCGCGGCCTAGGGCTGTCGCATTAAGCGGCAATATTCAAGCTGGATGCCAAACTTTGTCCGGCACCTGCAGCTTTTTCCAATACCCATAGCTGTAAGGGGGCGACAGTCGCAAAAGCTGCTGCACCTAGAAAGACAACAAATAAAATTGCCAGCACTTTGTTATGTATCGCAAAGCTCATTAAGCCAAGCGTGAGTGCCAGCGCTAACAACGTGCCTATCACTGCGGGTAATAATTTTTTGTCAGCCAGTTTGCCACCCAATAAATTACCGCCGACTAAACCAAGGCCGAATAATAACAGAATGGGCGAAATAGTTTTTTCTGCAAAGCCACTGAGCTGCGTTAAAATGGGCGCAATATAGGTAAAAACCGCAAACAAACCAGCATAACCCAGCACTGTGCTCAGTAGTCCGAGTAAAACGGGACGGCGAGCCATGGCTTTGAGGTCGATTCTCCAATCCGTGGCTTCGGGAGCAGCAGCTTTGTCGCGTGGCACAAAGCGGGATAATATGATGATGGCAATCATACCGATCAACGTTACCGCCCAGAAAGTGGTGCGCCAGCCAAAAGCCTGTCCCAACCACGTCCCAAATGGCACACCGACGATAGTCGCCACAGTCAGGCCGGTGAACATGATGGCAATTGCCGAAGCGCGTTTTTGCGGAGCAACTAAGCTAGTGGCGACAATTGAGCCGACGCCAAAAAATGTCCCGTGTGCAAAAGCAGTTAAAATGCGTAAGGTAATTGTGCAACAGGCTGTTGCACAATTACAGGGCAGAGTTTGGCAAATTTCCTCATGTAGTCCACAAATTGCTGCACGCTTCGCGGAATGTAACTCCCCCGCCCCCAACAGATGTCCCATTCTAACGGTAATGGCTTGGGCGACTGCAAAAATCATCGACATCCAAAATCCCATATACTGCAAAGCCACCTGACTGGCTGCCATCCATTCACTGCTACCGACTGCTCCACCATTAATGTTAGCGCCATGCCAAATAACCAACTAACAATAGCGCCAGCTGCCAAACTATCCGCCCCTAATCGTGCTAGAAATAACGTCTCAAAGAACGGCACTAATGCTTGTGATAGTCCTATCAGCACTAAAGGGATCGCCAGCTGCCATAAAGGCAGCACATCATTTTTAAAATAGGAACGCCACATCAATCACGCCTTCGTGTTAACACTTGTTTAACTTCTGTAACCATGGCTTGAATACTGAGTACACCGCTATCCAACATCAGTGCTCGATGTGCAAAAGCTTGTTGTCGCAAATACTGCGCCCAATGATCCATTTCCTGATGAATTAATTCGGGTTGTTGACGGAATTCAGCCAGTCTTTGATGTCGAACAGCATCAGCACAATGCACTAATACGATGCGATAATCGCGGATATTCCAACCTTTGCACGCTGCCACAATAAAATCCAAATTAATCTGCCCTTCCAAAATAACCACTTCTTTATCAGCATCCTGCTGTTGTATGCGCTGAACCCAGTGATAAGTCATCGCTTTTTGCCATTCACTACCGGAACCATAGACCCTATTCATTTCTTCAACGGCGGGAACGCCTATACTATCAAAATGGTGATAGGCGATTGTCGTACCAACTAATTCACGTTCCAGTGCCTCAAGCAATGTCGTTTTACCCGCGCCAGAACTACCGGTAATAAAAATGACTTTTGGCTTTAAACAATTGAGTTTATCCTGATTTGCATGACGCAAAACAGCTTCAATAAATGACGTTTTGCTTTGGGTATATTGTTCGCGATCATAACGGTACGCTTCAGCTAGTACTTGTTTTAACTGAGCATAATCATGAGCGGTATTTGGATGCGCTACTAAGTAATCACGAAATTGCAGTTTATCCTGCCAATGTTTAGAGGCAGGTTCGACAATGTGGATATGGGCTTCTCGTTTGTTGCCATAAGGCGGCATACCCCTCACAAAAAATAGACGCGTTGGATCAGGATTTTCATCCCAAAAGACATAGCCAAACGCTTTTACCTGAGTGATGATCCGCGGTTTAATCGCGCTCAATGAATCCACTGCAATTTGAATATCAATAATAGGTTTGGCCAATAAACCAGGAATGGCGGTACTACCCACATGCTGTATATCCAATACATGACGTGTTGGTAATATTTCTTGCAGTTTTCGAATTTCTCGCGCTGCGAGTAGAGGCCAAGCAGGATTATAGGGCTCCAACTTAATCGCATCTTCTTTATATATTTCAAATCGTACGACGGTTTGCTCTGTATGCCATACCATATCACCTACGGATATAAATCCCGTTTTCTTTAATACTTGCTGGGAGGCAATATTCTCTGGATGAGTCACCGCTATTAATTTTTTAACCTCAAGATGAGTGAACCCCCATTGCACCAGCGCTTTAGCAAGTTCCGTCGCATAGCCTTTCCCCCAAAATTTAGGCAGTAAGCGATAAGCAACTTCAATTTCAGGTTGAGTATCGTCGAACCCCAAGTGAAACAATCCTGCTTGCCCTACGAATTCGCCGCTATTTTTTTCAAAAACAGAGCAAAATCCGATACCATGCCGCTCTTGATAAGGAATTGCATAGGCTAAAAAACGCTCCACTTGTTCGGCTTGGTGGGTAGTACCATCGCCAATGTAACGCATAACCTCTGGATTAGCACGTAACTGCAGCAATGATGTCAAATCACCAGAAGTCGGAGACTTCAATAATAAGCGTTTAGTCTCTAAAAATAAGGCATTCATGGTCTTTAGTGTTTCATCAAATGATTATTTCCTCGTCCTTGGCTTATAATGCTCTCCGTCACAAGAAGCGCATTTTATCATACTTATTGCATCAAAATTAGCTAAAATGATTAAATGAACATACAATAAGCCTAAAAAATGCTTGCAAGACAGTATCAGGGTATTTTATGCATCATGAGTCTTCTCAAGCCTTAGAAAAGCTATGTTACGATTTTTATCTGATCTGCATAAAGGACAAATAGATGATTAATCCCAAAAAAACAGTCACACAACTTTGTGAACATAAGTATAGCGACGCACCTGTCATAATTTGGGCCGGAATCCGTTGCAATTGGTAACAATTACACCAATCACTCTGACTTGGATATTATCGTTGTTTTTGATCTGGTTCAGAATGCTTATCGCGAAGCCTTTTCCTATGATGGCTGGAAAATAGATGCTTTTATTCATGACATAGAAACATTACGTTATTTTTTTGAGGAAGTAGATAGAAAATCAGGAATACCCGCATTACCACACATGGTACTGACTGGCATTTTGATGACAGCTCCATCGCCATTATCGAGGAAAATTAACTGTGATTCGTTTTATAAAAACACCATTTGATGATCTCAGAAAAGAAGAACTTTATGCGATACTTAAATTACGCATGGATATTTTTATATTAGAGTAACGCAGCTTCTATTTGGATTTAGATAATCAAAACCAACACGCTATCCATATTTTTGGAGTTCTGGAACATTACACAGAACCGGTTTGCTATGGTCGAGTGACTACAGAAAATGCAACTGCTTATATTCGCCGCGTTTGCGTTCGTAAAGTTTTTCGTGAGAACCGATTCGGCACATTATTGATGAACCAACTTCTGTCTCATATTGATACTTTGGATATCAATACCATTGAGCTCGATGCACAAATACACCTGCAAAATTTTTATGGTAAGTACGGATTTAACACGACAGGTCAACCTTATGACGACCTGGCATTTTACATGTGATGATGAAAAAAATATCACATGATGGTTCTGTATTTCTTTTAATTCTACAGCAGTGTACAATTGCAAAGTAAATTCATCATTATTCCTCAAAAAATCTACATAGTAGAAAATCCGCCGTCAACCACTACCACTATTGCATTCAGACCGGTATCATTTTACTGAAATAATTCTACCATTTGTGAGGCTTTTTAAATCTTTAGAATTTAGATTAAAAACAGCATTAGGAGTTCCAGCGGCAGCCCATATTTCTTCAAATTTAAACAAATCCTCATCGATGAAAGTATCAATTATTTTTTTATGTCCAATAGGTGGAATACCACCAATAGCAAATCCTGTTTCTGCTCTCACAAAATCGGCATCTGCTTTTAATATTTTTTCTCCTATTTGTGATTCAACTACCTTTTCATTTACTCGATTTATTCCGCTAACAAGAATAAGAATTGGCTTATTGCTTTCTTTTGTGCGAAAGACAAGAGATTTGACAATTTGTGCGATTTCACACCTAATTGTTTCAGCAGCTTCATCTGCAGTACGAGTGCTAGCAGAAAGTTCAATAACCTTACAGGTCAGTCCTTTTTGATGCAGGATATCCTGTACGCTTTGCGCATTCTTTTTTTGGCAACAATATCTATGTGGTGTGTAAATGGCTGAAGATAAACCAAAACACTTGAGTGAGCTGGCGGTTGATCCGCAGCTTTATGTCTATGATTTTCTTGCTGACCGAGACTTAGCTGTAATGGCTCGTATTTCAAAAAATACGAAAATTTTTAGTGAGCAGCAGGAGCATCCCCTATGGAAAAATCGCATCAAAGAAACTAAGGAAATTCTACCCAACTCTCAAGAAGAGGAAACACCCTCGCCAAAAAATATTGCTGAAGATTACCCAGAACGGCGTAAAGCCGATTATTTGACTATAAAAGGAAGAAAAGGAGCGGATCTTTGCCGAGCTGTTTTGAGAAAAAATCCCGGCGATATTGATGCCACAAGTCGATTAGCTTTTTTGATTGGTATAGGCGAAGCCTCTAAAATTCCTGAAGATTCCAATATTTTTAATCACCCACCTTCGGTAGTTTGGAATATTTGGCAGCAAAACTCGAATCATGTTGAGAATGAATATCATCTAGGAAAGCTATCGTCTCCTGCCAGCGCAATAAACCACTACTGTAATGTACTCATAACGAATCCCAATCACACAGGTGCTCTCTATGAAGCTATCCGATGCACACAAATTCGGTCAGCAATTCCCGCTGAAGCCTTGCTGCCGCTGGCGGGGACCCCAACGCGCGCAGGAACGAGCACGATGGGGTGGCCGCAGCGCGGCAGGACCCGTCGGGGGAGCAAGGTTTCAGCGGGAATCAACTATGTCTTAAAAATTTTAAAAAAATAAAATTTTTAAGCATACAAGTCTATAAACCCCAGCCTAAACTAGGGTTTCTCCCTACTGACGCGCCCGCTGAGCGGGCTTGTCGATTTGGCTTGACCGCACCCTCCTTGGTGCTCTTTCAAGCCAAATTATATTCTTTATTGAAATCTCTTACCTTTGCATTGGCGATGACTAAAATTTTTCTCATTAAAGCGGTTAAAGCCACCATTTTCTTTTTACCTGACCCAACCAATTTTTCATAAAAGACTTTTAGATGCGAATTTGAATTCCTTGCCGCCATGGCAGCGAGAAATAATTTTGGCTTCACTCCTTGACGACCATAACCACAGCGCCTGTATCCTTTGTATTTGCCACTCTCATTTGCTTGAGGAGCTAACCCAGCTAAAGCAGCTATTTTTCTCCTATCCAGTGTTCCTAGTTCAGGCAATAAAGTAATCAATTCACAGCTCAGCACATCACCAATCCCTGGAATGCTCTTTAAAACTTTCCTTTTTTCCCTTAAATAAGGTACACCTTCAATCAGCTCATTTATTTTCTCATTGAGCAATTTGATTTCTTCCGAGAGCATGGTAATCATTTTTTTACAACTTATTTCTACTATTTCATGATTATTAGGCGATTTAAGGCGATTTTTTTCAGCAACCAGCATCTCTGTTAAATCATTTTTACGCATTACCAATGTAAAAAGTGCTATATCCGTTTCATCAGGAGGTTCATAAATATCTAATTCCTGATACCTTTCATAACTATAATGGGCTAGTCCTTTAGCGTCTAATGCATCTGTTTTTGCCTTTTTACCATAGGAATGGATAAAGTTTTTTACTTTCCTAGTATCTGCACGATGGACTGCATATCTATTAGAACGCAGGGCCAGTAACAAAATTTTTTCATGACCCCCTGTCGTTTCAACCACACAAAATGCTGTGGGTAAAATTTCTTCATAATCTTTTAAAAAATCCTTAATGCCCTCAGCGCTATTTGGATACTCTTTCGTGATCTTTTCTCCATGTAAGGCAACAACAAAATTAAATTTCCCTATATCCATACCGATAAAAGAACTATACAATTTCATGGTAACCTCGATATTTACGATTGTAAGCGGGAGCTTTAGTCCCAAATGAACTATTCAAACGTATCGAGAGTTAGGGCTAGAGTACCTTGATTCCCACGGCTGTATAACCTATTGCTGACCGGTCGCTCACGCCCGCAGGCTCCTTCTTGCGAGGGAGCCTTTTCTCTCTTAGGAACTACTTTAACACAAGTGGTGACTTACAATTGCTGACCGAATTTATGTGCATCGGATAGCCTGGGGAGGAGGGGTATAAGTTTAAGCAGTTATGGGACAGTCCAGCGCAAAAAAAAGACTTTATCGACCGTTTTTATAATTCGACCTCAGCAGAAAGACAGAGCTTAGTTCAAGGAATTCACTTAATTAATTTTCTTCCTGATAGCGATCTATATCATTATAAAAAAGTGAGAATGGCACAAGCCGCTAAGAGTGCAGCACAGGTTTTACCCTTTTTAATTTTATTTACTGCAAGCCCGTATGCCATGTACAAAACTTACACTGCTTTAGACGAAGCTGCTGAGCAAAGTATGACCTTAACAGGGGAAGGATTAGGACTACTGTTCGTTACAGCATTTACTTATCTTTTCAAAAAAATCTATCTTGATGATCTTAAATGGGTTATAAGCGCAATGAAATCTGTACGCGAGGATTTAATTATAGAAGAAGTCCAAGAAAACTCTCTGTATCAGATGCCCTCTCCGTAGTAGCGAGGAGCCTCCAACATCGGAATCGGGTGGGGCAGCAACAAACTGGGTAATGGCTACTTCTTATACAAAATCTACTTTTTTAACCAAATATCTACTATTTCTTGATCATCAACTTGCGTATCTTTTCGACTTGCCCAAAAAAATAATTTAAACTTTATTTGTGTAGACCCCTCTTGCCTGAAAACATCACTTACAGTCCTGTCGTAAAGATTAGGATTAGACTCATCCGAGTTTTCCATGATCCATTGATTATATTGTTCAATCTCACGTATCGTTTCAGAGGTAAATCGACGGCTATTTATATTTTCAGGTCGCATACAGATAATTTCGGCGTCAGGCTTACGCAATGCTCGTTCCATATGTTCGGATTTCCATTGTTTCCAATTTTCTCGGGCCCAACAATAGAGTTTCCAATCAAACTTATGTTGCTTGCGATAGATTTCAGCTGTGTCAGCTGTAGGGATAATAATTTTATCACCTCTTACCTGGAAATTAGGAAAGGCAAATGCTGGCCAACTCTGCAGTCCAAAAAATGCTTCTAGAAGTCCTGTAATATCATCTTGCACACCACATAAATAGCAATGCTGTTCGATATTTTTTTTAGCTATTTCAAGTGTTTTAGCTGTGCATTTTCCCTCCATGGCTGATTTCCCTGCCCAAATTCGAGTTTGAGGATTGTCTAATTCTTCTCGGGTATCGTAGTCATATCCACGCTGGTATCGCAAATTAATACAGGAAGGTATTTGTAGAGCGGGGTCTGCAATAATAGTAACGTATTTACGAGAATTATTTGAGCTCTGCAATAATTCATGTACGCCAAAAGGTGCATGTAACAGAATTACATCTAACTGATCACAACAGCTTGGGTTGGTCTCCAATTCATTTTTTAAAGTTTGCCAACCTCCACCCCAACCCGGAATAAACGCTATTGGTGAACGATAACTACCATCCTCATAAACTGAAAATCGTTTAGCTTTAGTAATTTGCTTTATGTCTAGCAATCTACAGGCCGCATCAAAAGTACTTCCACCTGTACCCGGGGTAAGAAGAGCAATAGTTTGCTTAGGTGCTACTATATTCCCTTTAATCTGTGCAGGAATAATAATATTTAAAGTTTTACTACAATAAGTAACGTTTTCTTTATAAGGCATCTTGGTACGATTACTGCTTTTTTAGAATGCAAAAAAACAATATGACCGCCCCCACTGAGATGGCTGAATCAGCAATATTAAAGGCTGGAAAATGCCAATTTTTAAAATAGAAATCTAAAAAATCAATCACATGGCCTCTTACAAGTCGATCAAACAAATTGCCCAATGCCCCACCTAAAATCAAAGCTAAAGCACCTGCAGTCCATTTTTGAGTGCTTGGGAGTTTAGCTAACCAAACTACTATCCATATACTTACAGCGATCGCAATTCCCCCAAACAACCAAGTTGCCAAATGCGTCTCACTCAAAAAACTAAAAGCAGCGCCTTGATTAAACATCAAAGTAAAATTAAAAAATGGCAACACCGGTTGAGCTTGATAAGGCATTAAAAATGCTGATGCTAAATATTTGGTCATTTGATCTAACAAAATGACCAGAACTGACAGCCAACACCAACGTAAATTAGTAGCTTTAAGCATAACAACGAACCTCACCTTCTCCTTCAACATTTATGACGCAACGATCACATAATTCAGGATGTGAGGAATTTTGACCCACATCAGGACGTCGATGCCAACACCGACCGCACTTAGGATAGGGAGATGGGCGAATAGTTAACCATAAACCTGGTTTTTCAGTACTGACAGCTTGCTCATCTCGCGCAGATAAAGGATAAATAGTCGCGCTGGAAGTAATTAACACAAAACGTAACTCATCCCCAATTTTTTCTAAAGTTTGATACAGGGCTGCATCGCAAAATAAATCTACTTCGGCTGCTAGTGCAGAACCAAGCACTCCTAAATTCCTCGCTTTCTCTAACTCACGATTGACTTGCTCACGCACCAGGATTAATTCCCGCCAAAAACTAGGAGAAAGTGGCGCATCATTTTCCAGAGTGCTCAAATTTTCATACCAGGTGGTTAGAAACACGGATTCTAATGTTGAGCCTGGTTGCTGCCAGGGACGATATTGCCAAATTTCTTCTGCAGTAAAACTAATAATCGGTGCTAACCAACGCACCAGTGCTTCCAAAATATGATACATTGCCGTTTGTGCCGAGCGTCGCGCCAAACTATTTTCTTGGGTGGTATATTGCCGATCTTTAATAATATCCAAATAAAAACTTCCCATCTCCACAGTACAAAAATGCTGAATTTTTTGACTGACGACATGGAATTGAAAACGTTCATAGGCTTGTTGAATTTCTGCTTGCAAGCGCCGAGTTTTATCAATGGCCCAACGATCCAAAGCAATTAATTTTTCAAAAGGCACTGCATGTTGTTGGGGATTAAAATCAAATAAATTAGCTAATAAAAATCGACCAGTATTGCGAATGCGGCGATAAATTTCCGCGGTACGTTGCAAAATTTCCTCTGAAATTGTCGCTTCTGCACGGTAATCCGTAGAAGCAACCCACAACCGAATAATATCAGCGCCTAAAGTATTCCAAATTTTTTCAGGTGCAATCACATTGCCTAAGGATTTTGACATTTTTCGGCCATGCGCATCGACGGTAAATCCATGTGAGAGCACAATTTTATAGGGAGCTTCTCCTCGCATTGCCACTGCCGTTAATAAAGAACTTTGAAACCAACCACGATATTGATCTGAACCTTCTAAGTACATATCCGCAGGCAAACTTAACTCAGGACGACGCGCCAAGACACAAGCATGAGTTACTCCAGAATCAAACCAAACATCTAAAATATCGGTAACTTTTTGATAGTCATTGGCTGCTTCGCCTAACAAATTTTCCGGTTCAATTTGATACCATACTTCAACGCCATGCTTCTCAATCAAGTCGGCAATTTTATCCATTAATGCAGGGGTATCAGGATGCAGGCTATTCGTTTGTTTGTGTACAAACAAAGTCAAAGGAGCGCCCCACATCCGTTGGCGTGAAATACACCAATCAGGACGTTCTACAATCATATCGGCAATGCGCGCCTGCGCCCATTCCGGCAACCATTGTACGGAAGAGATTGCCGTCAAAGTTTGGGTACGCAACCCTTGCTGATCCATACTAATAAACCATTGTGGCGTCGCACGAAAAATCAATGGCGTTTTATGTCGCCAACAATGCGGATAACTATGCTGAATTTTTTCTTGCTTGAGTAAAGCGGCACGCTCTTCTAATACCTGGATAATTGCTTCATTCACCTTATAAACATGTTGGCCAGCAAAAAATGGCGTATTGTTAAAAAAACATCCTTTGTCATCCACTGGATTGTCGACCGGCAAACCATAACGACTGCCAATCACATAATCTTCTTGGCCATGAGCCGGAGCGGTGTGCACTGCGCCAGTCCCCGCATCAACAGTCACGTGCTCACCAAGCACAATTGGCACTTCTCGGTCTAAAAAAGGATGCTGTAACTGCAAGCCTTCTAAGGCTTCTCCAATACAAGAAGCTAGAATTTGATAATCATTGATACCATAACGCTGCAGCACAGCTTCAACTAAAGGAGCCGCCAAAATAAAATAACGTGAATGCGCTACTTCCACCAAAGCATATTGATATTTGGATTGAGTGCGACTGCTTGATTGGCTGGCAGCGTCCAAGGGGTGGTGGTCCAAATGACTACTGAGATAGGTAAATTGCTCAGTTGTTTCTTACCCAAACGGTTCAATAAGGCATGAAAGTCAACCAGGGGAAAAGCAACATCAATAGCAAAAGAGGTCTTATCTTGATATTCCACTTCCGCTTCTGCTAATGCGGAACCACATTATACGCACCAATGCACCGGTTTGCTGCCACGAAATAAATGGCCGTTCACAATGACTTCTTTTAGTGCACGAATAATATCAGCCTCTACAGCAAAATCCATAGTTAAATAAGGATTTTCCCAATCGCCTAATACCCCTAGGCGCTTAAATTCTTCACGTTGTATTGCCATTTGTGATTGCGCATATTCACGACAGGCCTGAATAAAAACATCACTACGAATTTGCTTTTTTTCTTGCTCAAAAATTTTTTCGACATTCAGTTCAATCGGTAATCCATGACAATCCCAACCTGGAACATAGGGCGTATCATAGCCGGACAATGCTTTGGATTTATTGACCATATCTTTTAGAATTTTATTCAAAGCATGACCAATATGAATACGACCATTGGCATAAGGTGGGCCATCGTGCAATACGAATTTCTTGTGGTTTTTACGTAACTGGCGCTGTTTCTGATAAATTTGCAAATTTTCCCAATGTTGCAACATCTCTGGCTCACGTTTCGCCAAATCCGCTTTCATGGGAAAATTAGTTTGGGGTAGATTTAAAGTACGTTTGTAATCAGTCATAAAATCTCAAAATTATAAAAACAAACAATGGGTATTAGCCCATGAACAACGGCCATGGGGGATTACCAAGGGGGAGAAGCGCAGAGCTCTACCCCATGGTCAAACCCGTGGATTCATTCCACGGGTGCAGTCTAAATATAGCTTTGGCAACAGAAGTAGGAATATTTGGACTGATCGGGTTGACAGCTAAAGTTCGAGTAGAAGGAATAACCACGAGATCCATGTCTTCCATAGGAATCGCGCCTAGTAAGGTCTCATCACCTAAAATCATCGCACCCACAAAACAACGACGATTTGCAAAGCGTATTTCAATAGGTCCAACATAAGGTACTAATCGCTTCTCGCCATCAGCTAAAGTCACTTCGCGCTTCTCAAGCTCGTTTAATTCTAGTTGCAAAGCAACATGCGGTGGAATACAAAGATGTAACGCGCCTGTATCTACCAAAGCAGTAATCTCCATAGGCTTAAGATCACGTTTTACAGGATTTATTAGGGTTAGATTCGCATTAACAAGTCCCATAATTTCTCCTACAAGAAATTATATTCAATAGTTAATGGTGCATGATCAGAAAAATTTTCTTTTGTATAAATTTCTGCTGACATTATTTTGTCTTGCAAATCAGGGGTCACAATTTGGTAATCAATTCGCCAACCGATATTTTTGGCTCGCGCCTGTGGAGCGCGTTGTGTCCACCAGGTATATTGATCGGGCTCTTGATTCACCACTCGAAATGCATCGACAAATCCTACTTGATTAAATAATTCATCGAGCCAAGCTCGTTCTTCCGGTAAAAAACCCGAATTTCGTTGGTTACTTTGCCAATTTTTTAAATCGATTTGCTTATGCGCAATATTCCAATCTCCACAAATAATAAAGGAACGTTTTTTCTGGCGAATTTTTTTTAAATGCTTCATGTAATGCGCCATAAATTCATATTTATGTGCTTGCCGTTCTGCACCACTGGTACCAGAAGGCAGTAGAGGGAAGCAACACTTAAATTGCCAAAATCAGCTTGAATATAGCGACCTTCTTGATCCGCAATCGGCCAACCTAAGCCAATGGAAATTTGCTTAGGTTCACGCAAACAATAAATACCGACGCCGCTATAACCTTTTTTCTCTGCATCATGGAAATAGCAATGATAACCTTGAGGCCGAAATTGTTCTCCCTCTAAATGCTCCATCTGAGCTTTGGTTTCTTGCAAGCAAACAATGTCGGCTTGTTGTTTTTCCAGCCACTAAAAAAGCCTTTTTTGGCGGCAGAACGAATGCCATTTAGATTGACAGTAATGATTTTAAAGTCATCAGATAATACTCCCTCATACACTTTCGACATATCCTTTCCCCCTGTGGGAGAAGGTGCCGAAGGCGGATGAGGGGATTCTGCAAGCCTCCCCTCACCCTAACCCTCTCCCACGAGGGGAGAGGGGATTATATACTGGTTATCTCGTTATTTTTGCAAACATAATTTTTCTGTAATCGAGGATAATGAGGCAACCCGTACATAAGGAGGATACGATTCTCCTTGAATCAGGGGTAATAAATAGCGTCGACATTCCTCAGTAATATGAAAGCCATCTGCATTAAAAAATTCAAAGGCATTTTTCGTCTCCGCATTGGCTACTTTTTCCAGAGAGACTTCACCAATTCCCCATTGATAAGGGGAATCTTGATAACGATCAATCGTCAGCATGATATTATTTTTTCCAGTTAAAGCAAAATCCACGACCGACTTACCTAAGGCATAGGCTTGCTCAACATCAGTTTGCGAAGCAACATGGCGCGCAACGCGTTGTAAATAATCCGCCACCGCCCAATGGCATTTATGGCCTAATTCACTTTGTACTAAATGAGCAATTACTGGCGCAACCCCACCTAGTTGGGTATGTCCAAAAGGATCATTTAAGATCGGAACTGGCTTAAAAATTTGCCATCCCGAGTCTGTAATCCTTCAGACACCACAATGGAACAAAAACCATATTTCTTGACGATTTCTGCACTTGGCCAATAAACCGACCCACTTCAAACGGGTTTTCGGGGAATAAGAATAATATGTGGTGGGTCGCCCGGGTTGTTCTGCCGCCAAACCGCTAGCAGCGGCAATCCAGCCTGCATGTCGCCCCATTACTTCTAGAATAAATACCTTCGTTGACGTGGCTGCCATAGAGGCCACATCAAGACTCGCCTCACGAATGGATATAGCGACATATTTAGCTACTGAACCAAAACCCGGGCAATTATCGGTAAAAGGTAAATCATTATCGATGGTTTTTGGTAAACCAATGCAGATTAAAGGATACCCTAATTGTTGTCTCATTTGCGAAATTTTATGAGTAGTATCTTGTGAATCATTGCCACCATTATAAAAAAAATAGCCTATATTGTGAGTCCTTAAATACAGGAATCAAGCGTTCGATATTCACTGGTATCTTCTTCTATATGCTTTAATTTATAGCGGCAAGAACCAAAAGCACTGGCCGGCGTATGGTATAAAGCGGCGATTGCCTCATCTGTTTCTTGGCTAGTATCAATGAAATTCCCGGTCAAAGCACCTACAATCCCATTTTGCCCTGCATAAACCTTACCAATGCGGTCAGCATTACGTCGTGCCGTCTGAATTAATCCGCAGGCTGTGGCATTAATAACCGCAGTCGCCCCACCCGATTGTGCATAAAAAATATTTTTTTTCGCCATGGAATACCTGCTGAACTTAACCCCAAGATCGGTTAGTATACAGACTTCACTGTGCCGCCACCAGCGGCCTCAGCAATTCCCGCTGAAGCCTTGCTCCCCGACGTGTCCCCGCCTCCGGGTTATGAAACCGTCCTTGGTTTTCACCCCTCTTGCGAAACAAGCTGTTCCCAACTACAGTGGAGACATACTATGCAACTTAAGTCCACAGGCTGTGGACCAATTGCCATAGAGGCATATCTATTTTAGAAATGAATAATCATGTAAGAGGAATTTACATATGACCAACTGTTTGTTTTGTCAAATCATCAACCATGAAATACCAGCTAAGATTATTTACGAGGATGACAAGGTCGTAGCCTTTGACGACATCCATCCTCGAGCTCCCATCCATAAACTTATTATTCCACGTAAACATATTGCTACCTTAAATGACCTAAATCCAGAAGATGTCGAAATTTCTGGTCAATTATTATTCACTGCTCAGCAATTGGCGAAGCAATTTGACATAGCGGACTCGGGCTATCGGGTAATCATGAATTGCAATGCCAATGCCGGGCAGGTGGTGTTTCATATTCATCTACACCTTTTAGGCGGCCGCCTAATGACTTGGCCGCCAGGATAAAGCCACTAGCCGCACTCTCTTTTTAAGAAATATTTGTTCATCCCTACAATGATTGCAAAAATTATATTGACACCAATAATTTTTATTAAGGGGAGCCCTGTGGTAAACATAAATAAAATAACGATTGCCAAAGAACCCAGAGCATACAAAAGCCCTAGTATTTTTCTGTTACATTTCTTAATTGAAATGCATTGCAAAGAAAAAAGGATATTAGCCATAAAATAAGTGAGGCACAAAAAGTAGTATTTAATGCTGCCGAGAGCGGCACTGATGCAGCAGAGGCAATAATCATTTTCTCCACACAAATACCTATCAGCACAATGCCAATCACTAAGGGAAAATGGGTATAAATAAATGATTGTCCTGAATTTAAACTGCATTTGTAATCTGCTGCTTCCATATAGGAATAATATTGCAGCCAAATAAGTGTGGAGAGCATAAACGCCATAATGCTTGCTAATATTGCTTTCCAATGCAAATCAGTGTGCGTTAAGCCTAAAATCACCCCGGCAACGCATTCGCCCAACACAATGATGGTAAATAAACCAAAACGCTCAGGAATGTGCCTGGTATCTAACGGCAGTTTGGATAATATTTTTCTTTTTCCTACCCAGGGCGTTAGAAGCTCTATACTGATACCGAAGGCCCACCAATAAAATTTAATTGGCGGCGCAAAAGACAGGGAAATGCACCAACACATTATTCCCAAACCGAATCCAACGAGATATAACAAGGTCATGTGTTTTACTGCGGGCACAAAAAACACCCGCAAGTACAGCAATAACAGGCTAGTACGCGCTATGATGTAACCTATGGCAAAACCATTGGCGTTTTTTCCAAAAGCGTAAGGAATATGCACCGTCATAATCGCCGCGGCAAACATAATGACGAAGGTCATGATGCGATGCACTAGATCATCTGGGTCAAAGCGTGCAGCATACACAGTATGACCACCCCAAGCCCATGTCACAGGAATGAAAAGGGCCAGGAATTGCCATATGCCCGATAATGTAAGATGATCCGATAATTTATCGGAGAGCTGAGTGATTGCGACAACAAAGACCAGGTCAAAAAATAATTCCAACCAGGTCGCATGACGCTCTAATTCCTCATCTGGTTGATGCAATTTTGGTGCTCGATAACCTCGCATAGCAATTTCCATCTTGCTGAATTTTACCCTGAAATCAGTATACCGGGGATAGGCCGCAATTCCCACTCTACCGTAATTTGACCAGTGGGTGACGCATGAGATTGTTGCCTCATGCGGGTGCTAGATTTAGCTCACCCCTGATCCGCCAGCCTGTTCTGAGCCTGTCGAAGGGGCACCTTCTCCCACAAGGGGAGAAGGAATAATGTTGAAAGCTTATGAAAGAATCAGGGCTTCAGCGGGCATTGCTGGGTTATCCACAAAATCTGTGGATAACTCTGTGGATATTCTATGAGACAGGAGCACAATGCCGTGAATTTACTGCCTTCAGAACAAATTGACCAGGAACTATCCAATCTTTAAATATCAATTAAAATCAAATAGTTACAAAGTTATTCTCATCTTCGTCACACTTTTTTTTCTAACTCATTCATAACTCTAGAGTTAGCTTCGTGCTTGTGTATAATTATTATTCCGTGTGAATTAATGGAGGTGAAGATGGGTAATTTTTTATTAGCGATCGATCAGGGGACTACCAGTACTCGAGCGATGATTTTTAATCAATATGCCCAAGTCATCAGCAAACACCAGCTGGAATTAACTCAATATTTCCCAGAACTTAGCTGGGTCGAGCATGATCCACTGGAAATTTGGCAAGCAGTAGTGACCTGTATACATGTCGCTGTTATTAAAGCCAAAATCAGTTTCGATGACATTTTAGCAATTGGCATCACCAATCAACGCGAAACTACTATTTTGTGGGACAAAGAAACCGGAGAACCTATCTATCGAGCTATAGTCTGGCAAGATCGGCGCACTGCAGAACTATGCCAGTCTCTCATGGAATATGAACCCATGATTCAAAGCAAAACAGGTTTGTTAATGGACCCTTATTTCTCAGCATCCAAGATAGCTTGGATACTCAAGCATATTCCAGGAGCCCATGAAAAAGCCTTGCAAGGAAAATTGGCCTTTGGCACAGTAGATAGTTTTCTTTTATGGCGCTTAACTGAAGGAGCACAACATGCGACCGATATCACGAATGCTTCCCGCACCCTGCTCTTTAATATCCATAATCAACAGTGGGACGAAGAGTTACTGGACCTTTTTCAAATACCTTACAACTTATTACCCAAAGTATTTGAAAACACAGAATTATTTGGAAGAACTCACTCTAAGTTGTTTGGCGTAGAGATCCCCATCACGGCCATGGCGGGCGATCAACAAGCAGCTCTCATTGGCCAGGCTTGTTTCACTACCGGCATGGTGAAAGGGACCTATGGCACAGGCGCTTTTTTAATTGTGAATACCGGCGAAAAGGCAGTTCTATCCCAAAATCGTTTGCTTACCACGATCGCTTATAAATTGCAGCATAAAACAATTTATGGTCTCGAAGGCAGTATTTTTTCCGCAGGAACTACCATTCAATGGCTACGAGATAAACTTGGCATCATCAAAAATGCTAAGGAAACTGAGGAAATTGCCAAGAACTTAGCCAATAATGGCGGTGTTTATTTCATACCCGCCTTTACTGGGCTCGGGGCTCCTTATTGGAATCCCACGGTCAAAGCAAGCATTGTTGGGTTAACCCGAGATGCTAGTCGAACTCACATTATCCGAGCAGCATTAGAATCTATTGCCTACCAAACACGAGATCTTTTAGAAGCGATGAAAAACGACGGGAACATGAATTTCGGTGAATTGCGCGTAGACGGAGGAATGGTATTAAACAATTGGCTAATGCAATTTTTAGCAGATGTACTGCCGCTGCCAGTATCACGCGCCACAATCAATGAAACTACTGCCCTAGGTGTAGCGTTTTTAGCGGGTTTTCAGGCAGGGATGTTTTCTTCCTTGGAACAAATTAGTTCCTTGTGGCAATGTGACCGAAAATTTGAACCTCAAATGCCTGTGTCAGAGGCTAATAATTTATATGAGGGGTGGTTGAATTTTATTAAATCCAGTAAACAAAAGTGAACAGCATCAACCAAACCACGTCAACAAAGTGCCAATACCAAGCTACCCCTTCAAAAGCAAAATGGCTATGTTTATCAAAATGATGACGATAAATACGAAAGAAGATAACAATCAAGGCTAATGTTCCGATCGTCACATGCAAAGCATGAAATCCAGTCAGCACGAAAAAAGTGGTGCCATAAATTCCCGAGCCTAAGGTCAGGCCTTTTTCTAGGTAAGCAATCGTATATTCATGGGCTTGCATGGCCAAAAAGGTTATACCCAGCAACACCGTCACCCCTTGTCCCACCAAAGCTTGAATATGCCGATGCTTTAAGATACCCCAATGGGCGACAGTAATCGTCAAACCACTGCTTAATAAAATAAGCGTATTCAAGGCTGGAATGCCCCAGGTTTCCATGACACTTTTTGGGGCTATAAGATGGGGATCAGGGTTTTGTAACAATGGCCAATGCGCAGTAAAATTAGGCCATAATAAAATATGGGTTAAAACTCCCGAACCTTCGCCCCCAATCCAAGGCACAGAAAGAACCCGAGTATAAAAAAGAGCCCCAAAAAATGCCCCAAAAAACATCACTTCTGAAAAGATAAACCAACACATACCCCAACGAAAGGAGCGGTCTAATTGCTTATTATCATAAAAACCTGCTTGATTTTCCCGGATCACCGTACCAAACCAACCAAATATAACGATAAGAAGAATTGAAATGCCGGCAGCAAACAAATACGGCCCCATAGGCACGCCATGGAGCCAATTTGCCGCCCCTAACATAATGCAAAATAATGCGATAGACCCAATAATTGGCCAATAGCTGGGACCTGGTAAGTAATATGATTTGGGTTGTAGTTTTGTCATTCCTCTCTCCCTAACCTTCTCCCACCTTCCCGACCCTTCGTCATCCCGAGGAGCTTGCGACGAGGGAACTCCATGCCAGTTGCAGGAGTTCCCTCGGCTTCGCTCGGGATGACAAAACGCTCGGGCGGGGGAGAGGGTTTTTTATGACTCACATCAAATAATGTATAAGCTAATACTACTGTATTCACATTTTTCGGCAAGTCACGATCAATATGAAATAACAGCGGCATATCCATCGACTCACCACTTTTTAAAGTTTGCTGAGTAAAACAAAAACACTCGGTTTTTTTCAAATATTTTGCTGCAATGCCTGGCGCTACATTAGGAATTGCCTGCACTGTCATTACGCTATTAGACTGATTTTTCGCATAATAAGCGACCCGGGTATTTTCTCCGGGATGTACCTGAATTGACGCCCGATAAGGATGAAATTTCCAAGGCAAGTTAGCATTATTAGTCGCTAAAAATAACACCATCACCGTGCGCGTTTTATCAATAGCTGCCACACTAACTGCGGCGGGCTTATTCTCCGTTTTACCATTAAGCCTAATTTTTTACACAGCACATTATAAAGTGGCACTAAGTGCAAATCCAAAACCAAACATCCCCACAGCAAACGCCAGCATTATCATTAACCCGCGGGTAATGGAACGACGCTTAGTGGTGGTGTGGGTGGACATCCAAGTTGCCTTTCTTCTATGACATGTGGCGGCGTTGTCCAGCTGTGATAAGGCGCAGGTGAAGGCAATTGCCATTCCAAACCATGCGCCCCTTCCCATACCTTGCCGGGTACAGGTTTACCTTTTTGTAATCGTCCAAATGATATTAATTAAAAATAATAATTGCGATGCACCAAAAATAAAGGCACCCACACTCGCAATCGCATTAAAATCAGCAAACTGCAAAGCATAGTCAGGAATACGTCGCGGCATCCCTGCTAAGCCGAGAAAATGCATGGGGAAAAAAGTCATATTCAGAGAAATCACTGATAACCAAAAATGCCATTTTCCTAAGCGTCTCATTATACATGTGCCCAGTCCATTTTGGTAACCAATAATAAACTCCCGCCATAATACCAAAAATAGATCCTGGCACTAACACATAATGGAAATGCGCTACCACAAAATAAGTATCTTGATATTGATAATCAGCCGGAACGATCGCCAACATCAATCCAGAAAATCCACCGATGGTAAATAAAAAAACAAAAGCAATCGCAAATAACATCGGCGTTTCAAAAGTCAAAGCACCGCGGTAAATAGTAGCTAACCCAATTAAATACCTTAATGCCGGTTGGCACCGCAATTAACATCGTGACATACATAAAAAACAATTGCGCGGCTAGAGGGATGCCCACTGTAAACATGTGATGCGCCCACACGATATAGGACAAAATCGCAATCGCAATAATGGCCTAAACCATAAAAGAATATCCAAATAATGGCTTACGACTAAAGGTCGGGATAATTTCTGACATCACCCCAAATGCAGGCAAAATTAAGTACATAAACTTCGGGATGACCAAAAAACCAAAATATATGTTGAAATAAGACCGGGTCGCCACCACCTGCCGCATGAAAAAATGTCGTACCAAAATGACGATCCAATAGCATCATGGTAACGGCTCCTGCTAATACCGGCATAATGGCCAATAACAAAAATGCTGTAATAAACCAACTCCACACGAATACCGGCATTTTCATAAAATTCATGCCGGGAGCACGCATATTAATAATCGTAGCAATAATATTGATCGCGCCGAGAATGGAAGAAAGTCCCATTAAATGAATCGCAAAAATCATGAAATCCGTGCTAGGAGGACCATATGTGGTGGATAAAGGCGCATAAAAAGTCCAACCATAATTTGGGGCAGAACCCGGTAATAAAAAAGTGCTCAAAAGCAAGGTAAAAGCAAACGGCAGAATCCAAAAACTCCAATTATTTAATCTTGGCAAAGCCATATCAGGCGCGCCAATCATCATCGGGATTTGCCAATTTGCCAAACCGACAAAGGCAGGCATGACGACGCCAAAAATCATAATTAAGCCATGCATGGTAGTCATTTGATTAAAAAAATCGGGATCTAATAGGCGGTGACCTGGCTGAAATAATTCAGCACGAATTAATAATGCCATGGCGCCTGCAATAAAAAACATAATACAAGATAACCATAAATATAAGGTGCCAATATCTTTATGATTCGTAGTAAATAACCAACGCCTGGCATAAGGCCACCAGCCTTTTTCTACCGGCCCGCCATGTCCATGATGCTCGTGCTCAATAGGCGGTACTTCAGAATCCGGTACTATTGCTTTTTCACTCATGGTTTATCCCTTGTTTTCACTTGCTTGAGCAACATCAGCAGGTTGAACTACCCCACCGGCGTTAGAACCATATTTATTTTGATCCCCATTTCCCCAAGCATTCCGTTCATAAGTAACCACTGCTGCAATTTCTTGCTCTGTCAATTGTGGGCAAAGGCCACCATCGCTGTTCCAGGCTTGCCATATATAACGATATGCAAATGTCCTGCTACTGGGCCATTCGCTATCGCACTGCCTGCTAATGCTGGGAAAGAAGGTGGTCTGCCCATGCCATTCACCTGATGACAGGCAGCACAGCGCCTATCATAAACCTCTTCGCCTTGCTGCATCAATTCCGTAGCAGTCAAAGGCTGATTTGATGCCATTTTAGTTTGGTCTGACTGTGATTCAGACGGCTTATTTTTTTGCTCCTGTACCCAATTGGCATAGTCCTCTTCAGTTCGTGCGTCAACAACAATGGGCATAAAACCATGGTTTATGCCACACAGTTCGGCGCATTGACCTCGATAAATGCCTGGTTTTTCAATTCGCGCCCAAGCTTCATGAATAAAGCCAGGGATGGCATCCCGTTTAATACCCAAAGCAGGAACCCACCAAGAATGAATCACATCATTGGCTGTGACTAGAAAACGTATTTTCCGATGAATCGGCACCACCAGCGGCTTATCGACTTCTAATAAATACCATTGGTTTTTAGGAGCTTTATTCTTCAATTGATCAGCAGGAGTAGAGAGATTACTAAAAAAACTAATGCCTTCATCCAAATACTTATATTGCCAATTCCACTGATAACCAGTCACTTTAATGTTAACATCGGAACTCCCGGTATCCTCCATCTTAATCAGTACCAGCGTAGCAGGAATTGCCATGATCACTAAAATTAAAAATGGCACGATGGCCCAAAATATTTCTACGCGTAGATTGCCATGAAAATTAGCGGGTTTAACACCTAGAGACTTGCGATGCTTAATTAACGAATAAAAAAGTACACTAAAAACCACCACCCCAATTGCCACGCAGATCCAAAAAATAGTCATATGCAAATGATAGATGTCCTGACTAATTGGCGTGACGCCTGGCGTCATATTTAGGGTGTAATCTGCTAAGGCACTACCATTTACGCACACCAGACTAATAATCAATACTAGGTATTTTAAAATATGCATGTTTTTCTCATAGGTACGAATTACCATAATCTATAATCGCCTAAACCACTTTCTTGAGCCATATACTTCACCGCGGAAATAATATCGGCATCGTTGCATTTATAACAAGCCCCTTTGGCGGGATGTCCCTTGTAACCATAAATAGTACGTGATACTAGAATATCTAAATTTTCATGCAAAATCGGTTCCCAGGCCTTTTGATCCCCTAATTTGGGCGCCCCCAATTGCCCTTGCGCATGACAAACCGAGCAAACTTTGTCATAGACGATTTTGCCTCTCACCAAAGAAGTCAATGCAGATCCAGCAGGAGCCCCACTAACAGTCGGTTTAGCTGCCGCACCTGTGCTTTTACCTACTAGATAATCAACCGCGCTTTTGATTTGTTCATCGGTACAGCTTTCACAATTGCCTTTAGCTGGCATACCATCAATCCCCTTAATCGCATTGTCGTATACCTTTGGCATTCCTTGCTTCACAATCGGCTCCCACTGCGCCGCATTACCAAATTTGGGCGCGCCACCACCTCCACCCATATGGCAAGCAGCACAATATTTTTGATAAATGTTTTCACCTGCTTTTACTCCAGTACCGACACTAGGAGCCGGGGGAGTTGCACTCTGTACCGTCCGCAAATAAGTCGCTATATCGATAAGATCTTCGGGAGTGAGATAACGCAAACTATCGTGATTAACCTGTAACATCGGTCCCTGAACTTTTCCGCCATTAATTTTTTCATCGGCTAAGAAGACCCGCAAAATTTTCGCGGTGGGTACCTCTTTCCAACGAGAAGCAGAAATATTTGGGGCAGGATAACCTTCAATAAAGCCCCCCGCTAAATCGTATTTTTTCTCAGCCGCCCCCAATACATTTAATGGTGAATGACAAAGACTACAATGGGCTAATCCTTGTACCAAATAGGCTCCACGATTCCATTCCGGTGATTGATGATCATCGGGTATAAATTCACCCTGTTCAAAATCAAAAAACAAAAATCGCCAGAAACTTTGGAGTAAGCGCACACGAAATGGCCAAGGCATATCTAAGGGGTGGTTTTGCTCAGCAACAGCGGGAATAGCTGCTAAATAAGCTTTGATGTCTAAGGCATCTTGGCGACTTAACTGATTAAAATAATTATAGGGGAAGGCCGGGAAATAATACTCGCCGCTGGGTGAAATACCTTCGCGCAGCGCCCGTACAAAATCGTCATCTGACCATCGGCCAATACCTGTTTGTTGATCAGGCGTAATGTTCTGTGAATAGATAGTGCCAAAAGGAGTGACCACGGCCAACCCCCCAGCAAAGGGTTTACCCCCCGGTGTGGTGTGACAGGCAATACAATCCCCGGCTTTAACCAAATATTCCCCTCGCTTAATTTGCTCCGCTTTAGCGCCCTCCCCATAATTCACAGGGGGATAAGCAACTGCAGCATATTTATCTTCAGCGGCAGGATGCTGAGCAAAAGCCAGAAAAGAATAAAACCCAATCAAACCAATGAGTGTTAATAGAATTTTGTTTAGCACACCTCTACCCTTCTTAGCACCTCGTCCCCATGAGCACGTCGTCCCTGCAGGGATGCAGGGATCCAGCCTGCAAGATGCAACGAGCTTCACATCCCTGTGACCTAGATCCTGGCATCCATGCCAGGACGACGGAGTAACAAATAACTAGATAATTGCGCAAGTGCCTGCTTAATTTTTTCCTCACTTAAGGCAAAACAAAAACGCAGCTCGTAACGACCATCTTCGGGGTTTTGGTAGAATGAACCTCCCGTTACCGCGGCTATCTTGGCATTTTCCAGCAAAGCAGTAATGGCTTCTTCATCGTCTTTAAAACCTAGTTGACGAAAATCAGCCAATAAATAATACGCTCCTTGCGGTTCGCGTACGATAAAGCCCAAATCACGCAAGCCTTGCACCATCAAATGCTGTTTTGTCAGGAAATCTGCACACATCTGCGTATAGTAGTTAGCATCTAATTGCAAAGCAGCTAACATCCCATGTTGAAGCGGGGTATTAGCGCAAATATACAGAAAATCATGAACCAAAGAGATCTTATCCAACAATCTTGCCGGACCATAGGCATAGCCTAGGCGCCAACCGGTCACGTTATAGGTTTTGGAAAAGCCGGATAAGGTAATGGTCCGCTCTTTAAAATTCCTCAAACTGGCGATTGAAACATGCTGATAGCCTGGGTACACAATGTATTCATAAATCTCATCGGTGATAATACATAAATTATGTTGCTCAGCTATTTCGCCAATTTGGATCAATTCTTCTTGGCTGAACACTTTACCAGAAGGATTACAGGGAGTACAGATCACCACGGCGCGGGTACGTGGAGTAATCGCTTGCTTTAAACGATCAAAATCGATTACATAGCCCTCTGCGGCAATGGGTACGCCAACCGTTTTAACCCCAAACAATTCGGCAATCATTTTATGGTAGCCATAGAACGGCTCAAATAATATCAGCTCATCGCCAGGATTGAATAAGGCTTTGATAGCGCTAACATAAGCGCCAGTAGAGCCATGACTGACTAAAATTTCAGTGGCTGGATCGACTACTATTTTATTATGATGCTGAATTTTTTGAGCCAAGGCTTCGCGTAATTCCGGGATGCCCAGATAGGGCCCATAGAGATTGTTATTAGCAAAAATTGCTGCTGAGGCTGCTTGTTTGATTGCGTCTTGAGTGGGAATATCGCAAACTCCCTGGCCTAAATTTATACCTCCAATGGCCTTGCAGCGTTCTGTTGCTGAACGAATCCCGGATTGACGCAAGGTAGCGACGATATCGCTGAAAGGAATGTTTGTGTCATTAATCATAAAATCACCTTAAATTTGTTGTAAAATTCCTTCCAATTCATCCAAACTATAATAATGGATCACTAGCCTACCTTTTCCCTTCGCACTATGTTTTATTTGTACTTGAGCGCCCAATTTATCCGATAACTTGGATTGTAAACGTACAATATCAGGATCAGCCCGCGCAAGCACTTTAGGTACATTTTGAAGTTTTTGTAATTTGCGGACAAATTCTTCTGCGGCACGAACCGACAGAGCTTTGCTCGCAATCCATTCTGCTGCTTGCCGTTGCGCCTCTGGGTCTAAACCTAAAATGGCCTTGGCATGGCCCATTTCTAAGGCACCAGCCTGCAATAAAGTTTTCACTTCGGGCGCCAAATGCAATAGCCGCAATAAATTGGTGATGCTGGTCCGCGATTTACCCACCGCTTTTGCTACTTCTTCGTGAGTCAGGGCAAATTCTTCCGCCAGACGCTTGAGTGCCAAAGCTTGCTCCAAGACATTTAAATCTTCCCGTTGGATATTTTCAATCAAGCCCATCGCAACGGCTGCTGAATCAGAAATTTCACGGACGTAGACAGGTAGCTTCTCTAAACCAGCCAGTTGGGCTGCACGCCAACGACGCTCACCAGCAATAATTTCATAATAATTTTTCTCAAGGGGCCTGACTAATAGTGGCTGAAGAATACCATGAGCACGGATGGAATCCGCCATTCCTTGTAAAGCTTCCGCTTTGATCGCCTTACGGGGCTGATATTGACCAGGCCGCAGAAAATCAACGGCAATTTCTCGCAATTTTTCTGGATTAACTGCAGAATTTTCCGGCAGAGATACACCACTTAATAACTCACTTAAACCCCGACCGAGGCTGCGTTTGGACATTGTAATTAATTCCCCCTCTCCCGGGATTTTAAGTTTGGCGCCGCACTAGTTCACTGGCTAAAGCGAGATAGGCGAGCGCACCTTGTGAACGCTGATCATAAAGTAATGCGGGCATCCCAAAACTAGGTGCTTCCGCCAAACGCACGTTACGCGGTATCACTGTCGTATAAAGCTGTTGTTGAAAATGCGCCTGTAATTGGGCATTAACTTCCTGGGTCAGGCGATTGCGGCCATCATACAGGGTTCGCAGCAATCCTTCAATTTTCAAGCCAGGATTTGCTGCCGCGGCAATTTGACTGATGGTATTTAATAAACTCGCCAGTCCTTCCATCGCAAAATATTCACACGGCATAGGAATCAGCACCGTATCGGCTGATACCAAGGCATTCACGGTTAATATATTTAACGAGGGCGGACAATCAATCAAGATAAAATCATATTGATGACGTACCTTTGCTAAAGCATTTTTTAAACAAAACTCACGCTGCTCTTGTTTTAGCAATTGCACTTCGGCCAAAGTCAATTCACCGTCTGCCGGCAGGATATCATAACCTGCAGCGGTCTGGTGCAGCACCTCGGTAATGCTTAAGCCATTGAGCAATACTTCCTTAATAGTCAATAAATCAGGATCTTTTCGCACCCCACTACTTACCGAGGCATTTCCTTGCGGATCCAGATCAAGCAATAGCACACGATGCTTGATAGCAACTAGGGAAGCCGCCAAATTCACGCAGGTAGTGGTCTTCCCTACTCCACCTTTTTGATTGGCTACAGCAATTATCTTATGCATGTGATGCTCACTAAATGTCGCTGCTCATTTAAACCCGGTACCTGGAGAGAATACACCGTGAAAGGATACTGCAAATCTTGCAATTCATCCTGCGGAACAGCTCCCTTCATCGCCCACAATCGGCCATCTGGACAATATAAATGCCTGGTCTTTGCCAACATCACATCCAACGCTGCCCAGGCTCGAGCAATTACGCCTTGAAAGCAGGCAGTTGGCCGGAACGTTTCTACTCGCTGTTGGATGACCTCCACATTTTTTAAATCTAAAGCCGCTTTGACGTGAATTAAAAATCGGGTTTTTTTACCATGACTATCCAATAATGTCCATTGCCAATCTGGCAAAGCCAGGGCCAGGGGTATACCGGGTAAGCCAGCGCCAGAACCCACATCCAAGAAACGATGCCCAGCGGTATGGTATTGCTTCAGGTAAGGAATCACTGCCAAGCTATCCGCAATATGTCTAACCAGCATGGCTTTGGGATCACGCACCGCCGTTAAATTATAAGTTTGATTCCACTGAGTCAATAAAGCAAGATAATCAAGAATTTGCTCCTGAACGCTCTCAGATATCGAGGATTTTATATGTAACTGGGTTAATATCTCCCGCAATTGCTCTTTTAAAAGCTGAGTTCTCATGAGATAATCCTTGCCATAGGACATAGGTTAAAACGCAGTTAATGTACTAGGATAGAGTTTCTCAATCAAGGCTCTATTTTTTGGAGACAATTATGGCATTGCGAGGTCATCCTTTTTCCGTTTTTACCTCGTCATCTAATGCACGATCATTTTATCGTAGGACATTCTTCAATCGCTTGAGGAATAGTTTTGTTTTTTTGAGCGGTCTCAAGGAAGGTGGTTTTTATAAATTTACTGTAGGCCCTATATATGGCATTCTAGAAATTCTTTTATTCCCCGTTTTGTACCTTGTTCTAGGACTATCAAAACTGATAAGAAGATTGTTCCCTAGGATTGGTAAGGCCATGGAGTTTTTTTTCAAATGCATGCTATTGTACATCCCGGCTGCAATATTAACCGTGGTTTTTTCTCCAGTGATTTACCTTGTTCATAAATTGACACAATATCGAGGCCGGATATTGATTAATAGGATTAGAGAATTACAGGTAGTACCCATGGAACCCGATTCACATATAGAGAACCACTTTGGGTCCGCTGATAACGCAAGCCTACAGCCTTATGAAAAAGAATTAATTCATAGGTATCAAGAATTTTGTTTACAAACAATTCCATTAAAAGATCATAGAACAACTGCTCTCGTTGAACACTTAGACTCAGATGATTTTGAGGAAAAATTTGTTTTAAAGCGAATTCCTAAGGAAAGGAAGGAAGGGGATGATGAAGATAATCAGACCGAATATTCCGAGATTTTTGGGTTATTTCCTGGTGAATATTACCAGTACTTCCAAAACCTTATTCCAGGTTATACAACTTCTAATGCTGGTTATGCCAGGCCTTTGGCTTTAGTTGTTCCGAGTAAAAAAAATCGGCATGAATTTGAAGCTGTTCTAAACTATGGCATTTTTTCTAATTATACTCGTACTCATTCTACGAGCCAGGAGATATTGAATGAACATGCAGAGCAGGATGTCTTACAGAGTTTAAATCATTCTGATCCTTATATTCCTAAGCTTCAAGGTGCCCTTCTCACTTTATTGCGTGCTCGGGATACTTCCTTGGAGGATAGTACAATACGCAACAATATCAATCCATTGCTTCCTTTTATTACCGATTTTGCTGGGTTCTCTACAGTTCATAATCAACAAGGTACTGACGAGCAGGCCAATGAATCCCTTAGACAATTTAATAACAACTTAGACAGGACGATTCAGTTACAGGAACAAAAATTCCATTAAATGAAAAATTCTATCTATTTTTTCATCTTTTCATATACACCAACAAAATAGAAATGGCCGCTGGGATAATACCAGGAATTCTCGCCCGCTATAGTCTGCAACCAGATTAATATTTCCTGCAATTGCTCTGGGTTGATTTCTCATGAGATAATCCTTGCTAAGAAGGCTAAAGTTAGCATTCAGTTAATGTACTAGCAGAGTATCAATCTATGCGCTATTTCCTGGAGAAACAACTATGCAATTGCGCCATCATCCTTTTGTTATTTTCAACCCGTTAACTAGTCACAGATCATTTTATCGTCGATTGTTCTCTAATCGCTTGAAAAATTGTTTTTTCTTTTTTAGCGGCTTTGATAAGCAATTTACTGAAATTCTTTATCTTGCACCTACTTCTATGGGATACAAGCTTCAAAAAATTTTTCCTGTTCCGCCTCCTCCTATGTACGGTATTCTAGAAATTCTTTTATCCCTGGTTTTGTGCATTGTTCTAGGACTATCAAAACTGGTAAGCAAATTGCTCCCTAAACTTGGTCAAGCTTTGGAGCTTTTTTTCAAATGCATGCTATTGTATATCCCGGCTGCAATATTAACCGTGGTTTTTTCTCCAGTGATTTACCTTGTCCATATATATACAAAACATCGAGGCAGGGTATTGCTAAATAGAATCGGAGAATTACAGGTTGTAGCCATTGAACCTGTTCCAAATATCCCCTTAGATCTCAACAATGGTTACTATAATGATACAAACATGAAAATCCATGAAAAAGCTTTAATTGCTAGGTATCAAGAATTTTGTTTACAAACAATTCCATTAAAAGATCATAAAGTGTCTGCTCTCATTGAACAATTAAACTCAGAGGATTGTGAGCAAAAATTCATTTTAAGACGAATTCCTAAGGAATGGAAGGAAGCGAATGCAGTTAATCCTACTGAATATTCCGAAATTTTTGGGTTATTTCCTAGTACATTCTATGTTAACGTTCCCTTTCCAGGTTATAAAGTTATTAGTGGTGATTGTTACGCGAGGCCTTTGGCATTAATCGTTCCAAGTAAAAAAAATCGGCATCAATTTGAAGCTGTTGTAAAGTATGGAATTTTTTCTGAGTATTCTCTTCTTAGCACCTGTGATACATTGAATAAAGGCACAGAGCAAGAGGTATTAGAAAGTTTAAATAAATGCGATCCTTATACCCCTAGGTTTCAATGTGCCATTGCCCTTCTAACATTATTGCGCGCTCAGGATGCTTACTTGGAAGATAAAACACTCTCCAATAGTATCAATCCGTTACTTCCTATCATTACCGATTTTGCTGGGCTCAGTACAGTTTTTCAAGATACGCAGGTGGGCAATGAATCCCTCAGACAATTTAACACCGATTTAAACAGCATGATAGAGTTAAATGTGGGTGCAAAAACCAGATAGCACTGAACGTTCGCTCGGGATATACCCATCGCCTTTGAAGGCGCTGGGTATAATTTTTTAAATATGACTGTCGCAAGCAAAGCTTGCAACAGCCACTTAAGAGGGAAAATGGCGATTTTCCCTCTTAAGAATCTCCCATCGCCTTGCCGCACTTCAAGATGCTAAAAAGACAGCATCTTGAAGTGCAATGGGTATAACACCTGGGGAGTCACCCTTTTATCTTTTCATGTATACCAACAAAATAGAAATGGCCGCTGGGGTAATACCAGGAATTCTCGCCGCTTGTCCTAGGGTCAGAGGACGAACTGCTTGTAATTTTTGCCGTACTTCTGTGGATAAGCCGGGGATCTTTCCATAATCTATGTCCGCGGGTAAGCGGGTTTCTTCATGACGCCGTTGACGATCAATTTCCGCTGCCTGTCTTTGAATATAGCCGGCATATTTGGCCTGAATTTCCACCTGCTGAGCAACCTGCGGCGATAATTCTTCGTCCTTAACACTATCCAACTGCCAAAGCAATGCATAATCAATTTCAGGCCGTCGCAATAGCTCCAAGGCGCGACATTCGCGCTCAAGTAGTTGGCCCGTTTGCGTAGCCAAATGCGCTGCCTCTGTCGTACCGGGACGAATCCACAGGGCTTGCAACCGTTGTTGTTCGCGGACAATCGCTTCTTGCTTGGCTGAAAATGCTTGCCAACGCCGCTCATCGACCAAACCTAAACGATAGCCAATTTCAGTTAAGCGTAAATCGGCATTGTCTTCCCGCAAGCTTAAACGAAACTCCGCACGGCTGGTAAACATGCGATACGGCTCTTTGGTCCCACTGGTAATCAAATCGTCAATCAAAACACCCAGATAGGCCTGATCTCGCCGTGGGTACCAAGGCTCGCGCTCTTGGACCCGCAAAGCAGCATTCAGGCCAGCAATTAAACCTTGGGCCGCCGCTTCTTCATAACCGGTGGTACCATTAATTTGTCCCGCAAAAAATAAATTGCTAATCCATTTCGTTTCCAACCAAGGGGTCAAATCACGAGGATCAAAAAAATCATATTCGATTGCATAGCCGGGACGGGTAATATGGGCATTGGCAAATCCCTTAATGCTGCGAACAAAGGCTAGTTGGACATCAAAGGGGAGACTGGTGGAGATGCCATTCGGGTAAACCTCTTGAGTCGTCAAACCCTCGGGCTCCACAAAAATTTGATGCGATAGCTTCTCAGCAAATCGCATCACTTTGTCTTCAATCGACGGGCAATATCGCGGGCCGATGCCCACAATTTGTCCGGTATATAAGGGCGAACGATCCAAGCTGCTGCGAATAATGTCATGAGTTTGCACACAGGTGTGAGTAATATAGCAAGAAACTTGCTCAGGATGTTGTTGCTCATTGCCCAAAAAAGAAAACACCGGCGTAGGCAAATCACCCGGTTGTTCCTGCATTTGCGACAGATCAATGCTGCGTATATCAATGCGAGGCGGTGTGCCGGTTTTTAATCGATCCACCCGAAAAGGTAATTCACGTAAGCGTTGTGCTAAGCTATTAGCAGGCGGATCACCGGCCCGACCTCCTTGATAATGGCGATCACCGACATGAATATGGCCAGCTAGGAAAGTGCCAGCCGTTAGCACCACCGTTCGCGACCGGAATACCAAGCCCAGTTGCGTGACTACGCCAGTCACCTGATTTTGCTCAATGAGTAAATCATCCACTGCTTGTTGAAAGAGTGAAAGATTCGGCTGATTTTCCAATAAGCGACGGATGGCTTGTTTATATAAGGCCCGATCAGCCTGGGCACGGGTAGCACGCACTGCTGGACCTTTACTCGCATTCAGAATCCGAAATTGTATTCCGGCCAAATCAGCAGCTTGCGCCATGACACCCCCGAGGGCATCAATCTCCTTGACCAAATGTCCCTTGCCAATCCCCCCTATAGCGGGATTGCAAGACATCTGCCCCAAGGTCTCAATATTATGAGTTAATAATAAAGTGTGCGCCCCCATCCGCGCTGCCGCCAAAGCTGCTTCAGTACCCGCGTGCCCACCGCCAATAACAATGACATCAAATGTTTGCGTAAAATTCATAGTGGCGCAAGGTTAGCATTTGCTGGAAATGATGTACATAAGTGCCGCCTCGGGCCAGCAATTCCCGCTGATGCCCTGATCCCCGACCGGGTCTCCTGCCGCCGGCTGCGGGGCACCCCAACGCGCGCAGGAACGAGCACGGTGGGGTGCCGCAGCGGCAGGACCCGTCAGGGATCAGGGCATCAGCGGGAATTGCTGGAATAATACTAGTTTGATTGCTTTGTCTTAGAAAATGTTCTTGAACAGTCAAAATAACTTTGGTAGCTTTTTTAACTACTTCTTGGTAGTCCGTTAAAGAAATTTCTTTATTCATGTCCAGCCTCAGTTCAATTTAAACTTTTGTGCACGGCCGTGCACAAAAGTTAACTGAGTCTGACATAGTATGTTTCATGAAATTTCCTGGGAAAATTTAATACAACACCTTGCTTAAGCCCAAAGTGCTGACGAAAAATTGCGCTCGTCAATTAGCCCCTACGTCGTCTCGCTCCCGCGATCAAGTCGCGGGAGCGGGACGACGTAGACAGCGGTTTTCTGCAGAAAGGATTTCTGCCCTTACAATTTCGATTGTAAACCCGTGGGAGTCCGTGGTGTTGGGATAAACTTCTGTGGTGCAGGGATAAACCTTTTATCCGAATCATTATTAGGAAATGCTACCTTGAAAAACCCTTGTTTTTGCACGGGATGGAGCAAATTTTGGGATAGAATTTTTTCAATTTCAACCAATTTTACGCTAATTTTTTCTTTTAATAAGCGATCTTCACCCTCGCCCAACTCTTCCAATTTACGCAAGAGCGGGGTTAATTCCACGGTTACTTTCCTCATAATGAGGTTTGCTTTACTTTCTTCAAGTACAGAAGATTTCACTTGAATCACATATAATCGTTGTTGAACCTCCCGTTTAAAAGCGTCAATAGATTGCAAGAAAGGTTGTAATTGCGCAGTTAATTGTTGGGGTTTTTCTATAATATTAAAATGATTGCCATCTAAATCGATATAACGAGCTTGCTTAATTAATTTTTCCCAGCCTAATGTCTTTGAAGTGGTACTATTTCGTGAGGATAGCGAGCTAAAAACAACCGTATCTGCCTTAGTAATTTCCGTTGGCTGATAAGTTAAACTCATCAGCAAAAATTTCTTCACATAGAGTAATAATAACCTACGGGTTTCATCTTGCTCTGGAATCTTACTAAAGACATGCTGAATTTGTTGTTCCTTGGTTAGCGTTGCTAACTTAGCCCGATCTACGTCCAGTGAAAAATCATACAATTCGCTAAAATAATCCATCAGCTGTAATAACTCTTGAGAAAATGCTTGGTTGGTCTTAGTTGCCATGCCAATCGTCGGACATATTTCGTCAATAATCGCTAAAAAACAAGAACCCTCTTGTGCTGCAACTTCAGCAGCAAGCAATCCGCCTGAGGACCAGCCGGCAATGTGCAATTTACCCTGGGGTTGGACTCTCCGAATTAAATCCAGATAAAGCTTGCCTAATTCTGGAATTGAATTAGGCATTAATTCAGAAGAAACCAGTTCAGAACAATTAATAGCATAAATTCTTCGCGTTGTTTTTAACTCCTTTGCTAAATCCGTATAGGTTACAGAAGATTCTCCTGTAATAGGAGACAATAAAAACAAGGGTGGTAATTGAAAGTCACCTTCCTTTAATAGCTTTATGCTGTTCTTTGCTGTTTTTATGCTTAGTTCTACTCTAATTAAGCGTGCTAGTTTATGGATAGTTAATTCCTCTAACGACCCCATCTGCGTAACCACAGGATTGACACCAAAAACTTCTTGTATTTTGCGCAACAACCCCATCAACTTAATGGAATCGCCACCTAAATAAGCAAAGGGGTCTTGGGTGCCAATAGTAACTTTAAATTTAGGATCAATTTTCAGCACCTCTTCCCACACGGCTGTTAAGCGTCGCTCTAACTGCGTGCTGGGTTTTTCACAAGCTAAACTGGTCTCTCTCAACACCGGAACAAATGACGCTGCTAAAGCATTTCCATCAACCTTGCCGCTATTATTCAATGGAAATTTTTGAACATAACGAAATTGAGGAATGGACGCTGTTGATAATCCCGCTGTATAACAAAATTGTCTTAATGCGGTAAGACTAGGAACCCCATCAGCAACAATATAAGCCACTAATACCGATTCTTTGCTAGGATTAGCTTCAACCGTGACATAGACATCTTTGATCTTAGGGAAGCCACGCAATACTTCCTCCGTGCCTTTTGGATCTACTAATTGGCCACGTATTTTGACATTAGAAAGGTGACCGTTTCTTCCCTGGTAATATAAGTATCCGTTTTGTCTGACGAACTTATCACCCGTATGATAGGCCACAAAGCCACCAGGTAGTTTTTTAAACTGCGTACTTTCTTGATTCAAGTAGCCAGGTTTAGCGTTTACCCCACAAATATAGGGAGAAATAATCACTAATTCTCCTGGCATACCTTCTGGAACTTCCTTACCCAAGTCATCAACTATTTTAACGCTTACCTTACTATCAGGAGGAGGCAAGGCAATAGGCGCTAAGTTTTGGTGAAAATTTCGTTCGCTACACAGGAGCATGGACAAGCCAAATGTAGTTTCAGTGGGGCCGTAACAATTATAAATTTTTATACCATAGCGCTCACACTTGCTGACAATTTCCCGCGTACACGCATCGCCAGTTGAATAAATCGCTTTTAATCCACTCCGAGCAAACGCTGCAAATTGTGCATCATTAAATTCCCGCAACACCGCTGGCGTTAAGGTCATATCAGTAATACGATGCTTCTTGATAAATTCTGCAAGCATTAACGCATTTTTTCGCGTCTCTTCTGCGGTAACTTGTAGTAATGCGCCAAACACCCACGCCATCAAATATTCCCAAATATGGGCATCAAAATCTGCAGAACAATTCGCTAAAACATGAGTGGGTTGATGCCGCAATTCAACAGCAAGATTTCGTGACCAATATTCTGTCAAACCTCTATGGCACAATGGCATGAATTTGGTTCTACCTGTAGTCCCTGATGAACCAGCCACATAGCAAATTAAATCTTCATGCAGTCCTCTTTGGTTTAGATTGCTAGCAGGTTGTTTGGCGATGCCTGCTGTTAGCTCAGCCATACAAATAGTACTCAGCGCAGGAGGAGAGGAAGTGGAACGACGGCTTACAATGAGATGAGAAGGTTTACAATCCGTCAAAATTTGTTGCAACCGAGTGGGCTGTTCTGGCGTCACTGGAACATAGACAGCCCCTATTTTGGATAATGCTAATAAAACAACGACCTGTTCCGCCGAACGCTCCAACATTACTGGGACAAACTCTTGCAACTTTATCCCTTGGGCCAAAAATTCACGTGCTAACTGATTGGCAAATGCGTTGAGTTGTTTATAGGTATAAGGTTTTTGATCTTCAAATTGTAAAGCAATATTGTCAGGATAATTTCTAGCAACTTCTTCAAACACTTGGTGTAACACAAGCCCCCTCCTTTAATTGTCATATCTAAACTGGGGTCCTCCCTCGTATCACCATCCGTACCTCTTAGAACTTTACTTTTTCAAAAAAGATCCAGCACCTCCTTGGCTAGTTCCTCAGTCAGAGGCTTTTCCAGCACCCCATTAATGCCTGCTGCCTGACACGCTGCTTCAATTTTTTTAAGATTGTGGGCTGTCAGAGCCACAATCGGCACGGGATTTTTTCGACCCTTTTCTACAGTACGAATATGCGCTGCTACCGTCGTCCCACTCATATCATCTAATCCAATATCGGTAATAATCAGCACATATTTATCCAATTCAAAAATATCTAGGGCTTTCTTACCTGTATCCACAATATCGAGCTTATACCCTAAATGCGTGAGTATCGATTCCACGCCTTTTTGAGCCATCCGATTATCCTCGACCAGCAAAATACGCGGACCAGTCTCCTCACCCTCACTAGAGGCATCCCCAAGGGGAGCTAGCTTGGTAAACTTAGGCGTGACTGCTCTCGGTTTAAGGAATGCCTTGGCGGGTAGAAAAGGAAAGGTGATGGTGAAGCAACTACCCTTGCCCAGTTCGCTGCTCACATCAATTTTCCCTCCCATCAAGGTGACAAATTTATGCACAATATAAAGCCCAATCCCATGGCCCTCAAATTTGCCTTCATAGGAAGGCGTCAAGCGCGTAAAGCGCTCGAAAATAGTCGCGATTTTTTCTTGGGGAATGCCCATACCGGTATCGCGGATTTTTAAACAAAGATCATCCTTATCTGACTCGGGATTTTTCTGCAACAGAATGTCCACCGCTATCGTCCCTTCTTCGGTAAATTTAATCGCGTTGCCTAATAAATTTAAAAGAATCCGATAAAATCCAGGCCCGCTGGCATAAACCATTTCAGGGATATTGTGATCATAAGTGACATTAAATCCTAAGCCTTTCTGTTTCATGGAAGGGGTCAATATCTCGACGAGCTGATTCATTATTTTTTGGGGATTGAAATTTTCATTGGCTAGCGCCACCTCTCCGGTTTCAATCCGCACCATCTCTAAACAATTCATAAAAAATTCGATCAATTCCCTGACTGAATTTTTAATCATCTGTACATTCTCATAATTATCTTCGAGGTCTTCGGGCTCCTCAAGTTGCCTGCCAATCCTATCCGCCATTGAAGTAATGCCCGCCAACGGCGTTTTGACATCGTGGCTCATGTTTTGAATAAACTCGGACTTAGCCCGATCGGAAGCTTCAGCGACTTCTTTAGCCTCGCTAAGTTCAATCTCTTTCTTTTTCTTTTCAGTAATATCTATCGCAGTCCCGGCAAAACCTAAGTGCTGCCCTACATCATCAAAAATGGCGAAACTTTCATCTTCTATCCAACGAATTTCTCCATCAGGGCGGGCTATTCGATAGGCAGTAAAAAAATTATCCCCTGGAGAAACTTCAGGATTTCTTTTCGCTATGTCTTCCTCGAGCTTTTGCCTATCTTCGGGAAGAATCGTATCGATAAATTCAGCAGGGTTTTGGTATAAATTTTCGCAAGTCCTCCCCCAAACTGTTTCATAGGCGGGATTAATATAGAGTTGTTTTGAATAGTCAGCATTGCGAATCCAGAAAACTTCATGGCTTTGCTTGACTAGTTTTTCTAAATATTGAAATAGTTTTCGATCAGTTTCCATAGCTATGACAACCTCATGATTTTAATTTTTAATTTCGTTCGAATGTCACTACTTTCAATGAAGATTGAGAGGTAGTTAACACGCACCTAAGTGCCTGTCCTTAGCTGATATGCTTAAAAACACCAATTACTTGATGCTTAAGTGTAGATAATGAGAAATTTTCCATGCAATTTAATTAAACCTTAACGTGTGTGTACTTTAGTAAATAGTTAAACCACTTGTCAAGGAATTTCTTGGGCAGCCCGTCGTCTTGCAATTATTCCTTGACAGGGCACTTTATCCGGATAAAATGCCCTGCATGGACATTAAATCTCGACTCCTTAATATAACGTTACCTGCAGATAAATCTGCTTTCCTCTGGGGTCCAAGAAAAAAGGCTGATAGAAACTGAAAAATTCTATTTATTCGATATTGGTGTCACTAATTATTTAGCGCAACGCAAGCCAGCACAAAATACTCCAGAATTTGGAAAATCTTTTGAACAGTTTATCCATCGTGCCGTAAGACCCCGTCATTCATGGTGGATGTAAGGCACTCCTTCGATTATTTGGGTTTTGGTTGCTGCTCAATGTACTGTAGTGTCTACCCGTTTTGGATTCGCTCTTTACTGTATTGAGTTTGGCATAGACCAGAATATAATAGTCGCATGAAAATCCAGAAAGCATTTAAATTCCGTATTGAGCCGAATGGTGCGCAAAAACGCGCGATGAGTCAGTTTGCGGGTAATGCACGTAAGGTTTGGAATTTAGCATTGGCGCGTCAACAAGAGCTCTATGCCGAAAACAAACCGTTTACCCATAGCTTTGGTATGAATCACTGGTTGTTAGTATGGAAAAAAGAAATGCCCTACCTGCAACAATCGCCTTCCCAAACCTTGCAACAAGTCACCAAGGACCTTGATCTCGCATTTAAAAACTTCTTCGCCCACCGTGCTGCTTTCCCCAAATTCAAGAAAAAAGCTCACTCATCAGATAGTTTTCGTTTTCCACAAGGGTTTAAGCTGGATCAAGATAATAACCGTATTTTTCTGCCAAAGTTGGGATGGATACGCTATCGCAACAGTCGTGCTGTAGTAGGGGAAATTAAAAACGTCATCGTTAAGCAATGCAATGGCTTGTGGTTTGTATCAGTGCAGACCGAGCGTGAAGAGAGTCAATCCTTGCCAGCAGCTACTACCCCAGTGGGTATCGATATGGGTATTGCACGTTTTGCTACGATGAGTGATGGGACCTATGTCGAACCCGCGAATAGCTTCAAAAAACATCAAGCACGCCTTGCGCATTATCAACGTCGCCTGAAGCGTAAGAAAAAATTTAGTCGTAATTGGATAAAAGCCCAAAGACGGGTTCAAAAGACTCACAACACGATTGCCCAGGTCAGACAAGATTTTCTGCACAAAACCAGCACCGCGATTAGCAAAAACCACGCGCTCGTCTGTGTTGAGGATTTGCAGATAGCTGCCATGTCGAAATCTGCCCAAGGCAATTGTGAGCAGCACGGTCGCCAGGTCAGACAAAAGGCAGGTTTAAATCGCGCCATACTGGATCAGGGTTGGGGCGAATTTCGACGCCAGTTAGCTTATAAGCTTGAGTGGAACGGTGGCATTTTTCTGGCGGTGGATCCGAAAAATACCAGTCGAACCTGTCCTGCCTGTCAGCACGTTTGTGCAGACAATCGCAAAACGCAAGCTGAGTTTGCGTGCGTGCGTTGTGGCTATAGCCACCATGCCGATGTGGTTGGCGCGATCAATATTTTAGAGCGGGGGCACCGCTTGCTAGCTTGTGGAGAGAAGACGCAGTCAGGTCGCTCGAGGAAGCAAGAACCCACCGAAGCGAGTTGCGCACAGGTTGCGTAACCGCAGTAGGAATCCTCGCCCTTTAGGCGGGGAGGACGTCAATTTGGGAGACATGGAGGTTGCTATAGAAATAAAATCTTCCAGTCGCGTATACTCTAGCGATTGCAAGGGATTAAACGCACTTGCTGAAACTAACACTATCAGGCGTCGTCTATTAGTTTCTTTCGAAAAAGAACCTAAAATAATTGAAGGTAATATAGAAGGTTTGCCCTGGGAGCACTTTCTTCAAATGTTGTGGGCAGGGGAGATTATTTAAGCCTGGGTGCTAAACTTAGCTTACCCCTCATCCGCCAGCCTGCCCTGAGCCTGTCGAAGGGACGGCACCTTCTCCCACAAGAGGAGAAGGAATAATAATGTGGAAGCTATTTTTTTACAGGAGTTGCAATTCATGGTCTATACGGTTTCTCATTACATTAATAATCAACGGATACTGGCTGATTCCGGTCGTTTCTTGGAGATCTACAATCCAGCGACGGGAGAGGTTTCGGGACGTGTTGCCGTAGCCAGTCCCAGTGAGATTGATCATGCTGTCTGCGCAGCACGAAAAGCTTTTACTGCATGGTCATCAACTACACCGGCGCGGCGCACGCATATCTTATTTAAATTCAATGAACTCTTGCGTCAGCACACCAATGAATTAGCGGAATTGGTCACTAAAGAACATGGCAAAACCTTTGCGGATGCCCGCGGCTCGGTACAACGGGGCATTGAAGTGGTGGAGTTTGCCTGTGGAATTCCTCAATACCTCAAAGGCGAATTTGCAGAATCAGTCGGGACGGGAGTCGACAGCTATTCGATGCGCCAAGCATTAGGTGTCTGCGTGGGCATTACTCCTTTTAATTTTCCAGCGATGATTGGGTTGTGGATGTTCCCACTGGCGATTGCTTGTGGCAATACTTTTATCTGGAAGCCCTCGGAAAAAGATCCCTCTTGCTCCATTCGGATTGCGGAATTAATTCACGAAGCGGGTTTACCCAGCGGCGTGCTTAATATCGTGCATGGAGATAAAGAAGTTGTCGATGGTTTACTGACCCATCAGGATGTCACAGCGATTAGTTTTGTAGGCTCTACGGCAGTGGCTGAGCATGTTTTTAAGACCGCGACTGCTCAGGGCAAACGAGTACAAGCCATGGGTGGAGCTAAAAATCATGCTGTTATTCTACCGGATGCAGACTTAGATCAGGCTGCAGATGCTATTGTCGGCGCTGCTTATGGCTCGGCGGGGGAACGTTGTATGGCGATCTCCGTCGTGGTAGTCGTCGGCGAATCCACAGCAGCTGCTGTTGTCGAAAAACTACTTCCTCGCGTGCAAGCACTGAAAATTGGCGACGGTATGGCGCCAGATGTGGAGATGGGTCCACTCGTCACGCAGGCGCATCGGGAGCGTGTTCTTGCGTATATCGATTTAGGCGTCCAAGAAGGTGCAAAATTGCTGGTGGATGGTAGGGGTTTTCAACATCCTAAGTTGACTCAAGGTTTTTATTTAGGCGGGTGTTTGTTTGATCATGTCAGACCGGAAATGCGGATCTACAAAGAAGAAATTTTTGGCCCCGTCCTTGGTATTGTGCGCGTTCCCGATTTTGAAACTGCACTTTCCTTAGTCAGTCAGCACGAATATGGGAATGGTGCGGCTATTTTTACTCGTGACGGTTATTTTGCGCGCGAATTTGCCAGCCGGGTGCAAATTGGCATGGTGGGAATTAACGTGCCAATTCCAGTGCCCTTTGCTTATCATAATTTTAGCGGATGGAAACGCTCGGTATTTGCAGACATTGGCATGTACGGCAGCGAAGGCGTGCGCTTTTACACTAAAATCAAAACCGTGACCCAGCGCTGGCCTGCAGGGAAAAAGCTGCAGGCTGAATTTACTATTCCTACTACACGGTAATGAGGTAATACCCCCTCACCCTACTCTCCCACCTTCCCTCGCGAGCCTGTCCTGAGCTTGTCGAAGGGCTCGGGTGGGAGAGAGGATTTTAAAGAAGGAACAAAGCATGCATACCATTGGATTTATCGGACTAGGTCACATGGGGAAACCCATGGTGCTCAATTTGCTGAAAAAAGGTTATCAAGTACGAATTTATGATGTAATCCCACAAGCAGTCCACGAATTAACTACTCACGGAGCCATTCCTACCGAATCCGCTCTCGACGCCATCCAAGATGCGGATATCATTATTACCATGGTGCAAACTGGGGCGCAGGTCAGTGAGTTATGCCTGGGCGAAACAGGTCTATTTGCCCAGGCAAAATCCGGCTGTTTATTTATCGATTGTTCCTCGATCGATATTGCTACCAGCCAGAGGTTACATCAACACGCCAAAGACATGGGCTTGGCCATGGTGGATTCCCCCGTATCTGGTGGGGTGAAGGGTGCAGAAGCGGCCAGCCTAACTTTTATGGTCGGAGGGAGTGAAGAGCATTTCGAACGGGCAAAACCGCTTCTGGAAGCCATGGGCACGAAAATCATCCACGCTGGACCTGAGGGTAATGGTCAAGCGGCCAAAATTTGTAACAACATGATCCTGGGTATTTCAATGATTGCTGTTTCTGAAGCATTTGCCCTCGCTGACAAACTCGGTTTGGATGCTAAAAAGCTGCATGAAATTAGCACCAATTCCTCCGGCCAGTGTTGGTCGCTCACCGTTAATCCTCCCTGGCCTGGCTTAGTCGACACCGCCCCAGCCAATCACGATTATGCGGCCGGATTTATGGCAAGAATGATGCTCAAAGATTTACTACTTAGCCAAAATGCCGCCCAACAGGTCGGGGCTACGACTCCCTTGGGAGCTGAAGCCACCGCGCTTTATACCTTATTTGTCAAGCAAGGTGGTGGAGAAAAGGATTTTTCTGCCATTATCCAGCTGCTCACTGACTCTGGCTTATGCGGCGAATAGAGCCTATAATCTCCTTAAAATATGCGGCGAATATTATTTAGGACTACCCATAGCTTTGTTCATGGGGCTTATTACATGACGATGTATATTTACGAGCAGAAAGAATGGCCTAATTTCACCTGGGATCAAGCAAAATTTGTCGATCTCCTAGCAGAAGTACGCTATTACCAAGGCCGTTTATTAGGACAAATGGATACCCTGGGTTTTCAACTACAAGAAGAAGCCACATTAAACACCCTGACTCAAGATGTGATCAAAACCAGCGAAATTGAAGGCGAAAAGCTTGATGCCAAACAGGTCCGTTCTTCTATCGCAGAAAAATTAGGGCTGGATATTGGAGGCACTATCCAAGCAGACCGGCATGTAGAGGGTATAGTTGCAGTACTGCTTGATGCGACACAAAATTATCCTTCATCCCTGACTAAAGATCGATTATTTAGCTGGCATTCTGCCCTGTTTCCCACCGGCAGAAGTGGTTTACACCGGATTACGGTCGGCCACTGGCGTAACCAATCTAGCGGTCCCATGCGGGTGGTATCCGGATCCCATGGACATGAAAAAGTCCACTTTGAAGCCCCTGATTATAGTCGATTAAATCAGGAAATGACCAAATTTCTGCAATGGTTTAATAATCATGCGACTGAAATGGATTTAGTCCTAAAATCCGCCATAGCCCATTTTTGGTTCGTAACGATCCATCCCTTTGATGACGGCAATGGTCGAATTGCGCGTGCCATAGCCGATATGGCGCTGGCTCGTTCCGAAAAAAGCACACAAAGATTTTATAGTTTATCCGCCCAAATTCAACGAGAACGCGACTCTTATTACAGTGTCCTAGAAAATTGCCAAAAAGGCTCATTAAACATTAGCGCATGGATCGAATGGTATTTAAATTGCCTGCAACGTGCTATTGCAGCATCAGAAAAAACTCTCACAACCATTCTAGGTAAAGCGGATTTTTGGCGAATCCATGCCGGAGAATCCTTTAACCAAAGACAGCGTTTCATCCTTAATCGCTTATTAGATGGAACATTCTATGGCAAACTTACTTCTTCAAAATGGGCCAAACTCGCTAAATGTTCTCAAGATACCGCTTTAAGAGACATTAATGACCTGCTTACACGCCAGATTTTGCTGCCAAGTGAATCAGGAGGAAGAAGTGTTAGCTATACCTTTATACGCTCAAGAGGAGCTTAGTTCACAAAGTTTCCATTGCCAATGGAAACCTTAGGTCGTTTTTACAAAAGCAAAATCCCAAACCCCATGGCCTAAACGTTGTCCCCGCTGTTCATACTTAGTTAATGGACGAAGCGCGGGATCAGCAGTAATTTGGCTCAACTCAGGAATTTGACTAAAAATTTTGGCCATATGCACAGCATAATCTTCCCAATCCGTAGCCAGATGAATGCAGCCATTTTCTCGTAATTTTGGCAGCAGTAATTCAACAAAGCTACGCTGGATTAAACGACGCTTATGATGCCGCCGCTTCGGCCAAGGATCCGGAAAAAAGATCAGAATTTCTTGCAAGGAAGCATCCGGCAATAAAGGAATAATCCTGACCACATCCGCACAAAACAAGCGTACATTGCTTATATCTTCTGCCGCCAGCTGAGCCAGCACCGATCCTACCCCTGGCGGATAGATATCAATACCAATAAAATTTTTTTCTGGGTAACGACGAGCTAAGTCAAGCAATACCTGTCCCATACCAAAGCCAATTTCAAGGCTGGTCATAGCCTGGCGTCCAAATACAGTCTCCCAAGAATCAATAGCAACCCCAGGTAAAACATACCGCGAGGAATGCTGGGTAAGCGCCAATTCTTGGCGTAATGTCAACCGCCCCTGGCGGCGTACATAACTACGAATAGGATATAAAGGAGCAGAAGATGTCATAAATTTTGAACAAAATACTTCACATAATGGGTCAAAAAATAATATAATGGGCTTCATCTTTACACGAGGAGACAAATATGGCAACTCAGGCCCTAGGATTAGAACAAAAAAAACAGGCAACCTGCTATGAGGACTATAACTTTCGTGCAAAGTTAGTAGGGATAACTGCTCTAGCGCCCTGTGTCTATTTTTCTGTTAGTTGTTGCATATACGGATTAGAGTACGGCCCCCCTGATTCGCTTTCCATTTTTTTCTCGGTTGCTCCCTTGGTTATTGCCATAATTGCCTTTAGTTTGGCTTATTATTTCAACCAGCAAAAACGTGAATATTTGAGTGAAAATGGCATAGCAACTGCATATTCCAACTGGCAAAATAAGCTCAAAAGCCCAGAAGTAAAAAACGAGTTTCAAGCACTAGCAGCAAATGAGCGCCGAAAAATAGACTCTTACGACCGAAGGGAGAGTTTTTCATGGTGGCTTGGCTATCTTTGTGCCACTAGCGCTTGCTTTTTTACGGCTATAAAAATCCAGAGAACAATCGCAACTGGAATCTGGGATGCAGATTATGTTGCCCTAGAAATAGCCGCTCCCTTGCTTTTCGTAGCCACACTTAGCTACGTTGCTCAGCGTTACTTCTCAAGGCAACTAGATGAAAAAACCAATGATCAAGAAAGCTTTAACTATCTCTGCCGCCAATGGTATACCCCCAACTAGTAGCAGTAGACTCAGACTTAAAAACCAGACATAATGCCGCGATTAATCCATAATTCATTAAGGGGATATTGTTTATGAACGGAGAAATCTATAGTAATAAGCAGGTCGGTGGTTATAAATCTATTGTCTATTTTATTTGCTTGGTTGGGGCTTTAGGAGGCTTACTCTTTGGTCTGGATCAAGGCTTCATTGCCAACTCACTTGATACTATCAAATCCGTTTATCACTTAAATACTCAGGGAGCTGAAAACTATTCAGCAATTCTCGCCACCGGCGGAGTCATCGGAGCCCTGCTCTCAGGATTATTTGCCCGCTTTCTCGGTCGTAAAAAAAGTTTGGTTTTGGCGGGATTTATTTTTAGCGCTGCTTCAATAGCCTCAGCATCGCTACCCTCGCTGTTTTTATTAAGCGCTTGCCGTTTCCTGCTTGGTTTTGGGGTGGGCATTGCTTCGTTTATTACCCCACTTTATTTATCAGAAACAGCACCCGCCAAGATTCGCGGAGCGATGGGGACCCTGTTTCAATTAATGATTACAATCGGCATTTTCCTGATTGCCGCAACGAATGTGTATATTGCTCGGGTATTCGTTACTCCGACAATTGCCTTACCTTTGATGTTTTGCGTGATTGCAGTCTTTGCTATCTTCATGCTGGTAGGCAGCTTAGTTTTGCCAGAAAGTCCCCGCTGGTTGATGCTCAAAGGCAAAAAAGAGCAAGCATACAGAGTTTTACGGCGTACTTTTAATACTCAACAAGAAATAGATACTGAAATTAGCGAAATTGAGCAAGTGCTGACCGAGAGCAAGGGTCATGCCATTCGAGGCTTATTTAAACGCCATTTTATAAAAATCTTACTCATTGGTGTTGTGCTGCAAATGTTCCAACAACTCGTGGGTATCAATGTGATGATTTATTACTCACCCACTATTTTTGGTTATGCAGGCATGAAAGGCCTAATCGCGATGCTGACGGTACCTACAGTCAACATGTTGTTCACCTTTCCAGCGATACTTTTAGTAGAAAAATGGGGTCGTAAGAAATTATTGTATGCGGGCGCAGTCATTATGTTGATCAGTATGTTAACCGCAGGGTTAACCTTCCAGTATATTGGTAACCCTACTGACCCTGCAATGGTCGGCCCAATACCTAAGGCAGCACTGCTAATCGCTGTAATTGTATATATTTTCGGGTTTGCCTTTTCTTGGGGACCAATTGCTTGGTTAGTTTGTTCGGAAATATTCCCTCTAAAAGGTCGTGAAGTGGGCATGACGATTACTACCATGGTTAATTGGACTTTTGCTGGAATTGTGATGGCTTATGCGCTGACATTTATGGAACATTTTGGAAGATCTTCGTTATTTTATTTATTCTGCGTCTTCTGCATTTTGGCAATCATCTTTGTTGCCAAATTCTTGCCAGAAACCAAGGGAATTACTTTAGAGGAATTAGAGGAACAATTGAAAGGTCAGAATTAACTTAACCCTGCCGGTGTCATGTGATAGCATGACACCTTTGCGTTGAGTACACTCAAGAGTTATTAAAAAATAGAAGGAGCATTTTATGCTTCCACTGCATCAGTTCTCAGCAAAACTTATTTTCTGGTTATTCTTAATTGTTGCTCCGCATGCTTATGCAAACTCTACACTGCTAAGTCAGCTGGAGATCACTCCATCAGAACAAGCTCTAGATTACATTAGTAATAAAAAACAATTCCACCTATATCCGTTATTAACTGAGCAAAGTCATCCTAAAACGATGCAGCTAAGTTATCAAATTTCGCAAAACACCCTAGTAGGTCTGCAATCATTATTGGCAGTAGATGAAGATATTACTCGTAAATTTAATGAAATAGCCACGGATCCAAAACAATTAAAAATCCTGGAAGATGCTTCTTCAGCTATTCAAACCGCCCTGCTAAATGGCCATAAAATATACTTTTATGGTACTGGCTCTACGGGTCGGTTAGCTGAGGCCGTGGAAAGTTCATTATGGCACCCTTTTTGGAAAAAGCTGGCACAAACTCCAGAATGGGAAAAACTTAAAACTCATCTGCCTGATCTTCAAAATCGTCTAAAAGGTGAGATAACTGGCGGAGACCGCGCCTTAATTAGTTCTCTAGAAGGCTTTGAAGATTTACAAGTAATTGGCAAATTACAATTAGCAGATAATAAAATTGAAAAACATGACGTCGTCTTTGCAGTGACTGAAGGTGGAGAAACCTCAGCGGTTATAGGCACTGTTTTAGCAGCTGCTCAACCTTATATGAATCAATCCACGCAAAATTTATACTTCGTATATAATAATCCTGACAAACTTTTGCGCCCTTTAGATAGAAGCAGAGCAGTCCTTGATAACCCTCTAATTAAAAAAATTAATCTCACTACGGGTCCGCAAGCGATCAGTGGTTCAACACGGATGCAGGCTACCACTACAAGCCTATACGTTAGTGGTATTATTTTAGAAGATGCTATTCACCACATCCTGCAACATTATCTTTCACTAACGCAACTCAAACGGTTAGGTTTTGATGAATCCAAGACTATCAAACAGCGATTATTAGATTTTGCTGTTATTCAACAACATATTTACAATTCGGCTGCACAAATAGCACCATGGACAGAACTGGAGGCTGAAACGTATGCGCAGCATAATCGCTCTATTTATTTAGCACAACAAGCACTGTTACCAGTTTTTGTCGATGTGACTGAACGGGCACCTACCTTTAATTTAAAACCTTTAGACCCAGCCAATGCCAAAGAAAAGTTATCCTGGATTCAAGTGTGGTCTCCCATTACCACCACAGCAGAAGCATGGCAAATGCTCTTAGGGCGTCCCTTTCACGGGTTGAAAGCAGAATTTTATCATGAGTCATTTAATCAAATCGAAGATCCCTATTTAAAACAAGCTGCTCTAAGAAGCCTAAGCAATGCCGGGGAAGAACAACAAAATTTATATGATTTATCTTTTTCCTCAAATAACCAGCAACAAAATGGACCTACAGTCGGTGATTTAGGAGTGATAATTTTATTATCAAATGAACCTCTTCCAACACGTTATAACGAGTGGTTACAGTTATTCCTCAAAGCCAAAGCAAATTTAGCGCTAATTTCAGTTGCGCCAAAATCTTTGCCTACCGCGCAAATTGATGCGTTTAAGTATCTTAAAACCAAAACAGCTTTCTTGCAGGTATTGATTCCACAAGCGGACGCGTTTGGACTCAATCAAATCATTGGTCTTAAAATGTTACTTAATGCTCATTCCACTGCAGTGATGGCAAAACTCGGTCGAGTAGTGGGTAATACGATGACGGATGTCAGGCCCAGCAATTTAAAATTAATTGGGCGAGCAACTTATCTTATTCAGCTCCATGTGAATACTAGCCTCACGAATTTTTTTTGGATAAAGAACTATGGGAAAATAGCCCCCATCAGTTTTGCAGACGCAAATGCTGTGTTATTCGATGCCATAGATTATGAACAAAAAACTAATACAGGTTTTTCTTTCTCTCCTGTAGGTCTATCCATAGTGCGAATTTTAGAATCTCTTAAGCAGCAGAAAAATATTTCTTGGCAACAAGCACAAAATATCTTAACTGAGCAAGGGCTAAACAAATATTTAAATTCATTCAGCGGAAATCAGTAGAAGTTTGCATTTTCAATAGGGCAACTTGTTGGCGCAGCTGTTCAATTTCCTCTAATAATTCCACAGCTAGAGCGATCCCTTCCCAATTTATCTCTAGCTCATAGTAGAAACTTAATGCAATCCGACCCCGTCGTAATGAAAAGGAATCAAAGCGCCATTTATCTTGCGTTTCCCCTTCTGGCAGGAGTAACTTGTACTCAACCATTTCGATAATTATTTCTGGCGAGGTATGAATCGCACCACAAAATTCTTCGAGGGTCAGTGAATGGGATTTTTCTATAAGAACCCCTCTGATTAAATCATCCTGCTTCATTATATCTTTCCTCATCAGATTGATGATCCAAAATGATCCGCGCGTGGATTAAAAGGCATTACTTGCGCCATTTGTCGATACAACTGCTGCTGCTCTTCCGTCTTTGGTTCAGGCGTATAAATGGTCAGGACCACATATTGGTCACCAGGAGGTGAACCTGGCAATCCCCGATTTCTTAAGCGCAATTGACTACCCGTTTGTGAATGCGGTGGAATTGTCAACTCCACTTTACCACCTAAAGTTGGAATGGAAATTTTGCTTCCCAAGGCAGCTTCCCAAGGTGTGACCGGCAAATTTAAATAAATATCTCGATTTTTTAAAGTAAACCAGGGATGTTCTGACAATTGAATTTCCAAGTAGAGGTCACCAGGCTTCCCGGCTCCTTGTCCTTTGCCACCTTGACCTGCTAAGCGGATTTGCTGGCCTGCAATCACTCCAGCCGGAATTTTTATCTTTAAATTACGTGTCTTATTCACTATTCGCCCAGTACCAGGATCTAACACAGGATCTTGTAATTGGATTACTCGCTGAGTTCCGGCAAAAGCTTCTTCCAAGGATATGATAATTTTACTCTGCAAATCCTGGCCTTTCTGACTATAAGCTCTCTGCCAAGTCCGACTTCTGACACCTTGACCAAATAAGTTTTCAAAAAAATCACTGAAATCCCCAAACCCAGTAGAGCCTTCACCCTCGACACCTCCAGCTGGCTGTTGAAAATCCCATTGCCAACCAGGCGGCGGTTTAAATTGTTCCCCTGCCCGCCATTGACTACCGAGCTGATCATAGGCCTTGCGTTTTTTAGGGTCCTTGAGTACTTCATAAGCCTCTTTTACCTGCTTAAATTTTTCTTCGGCATCCTTTTCTTTGCTCACATCCGGGTGATATTTGCGCGCCAATATTCGATAACGCTTTTTTATCTGCTCCAAAGTTGCAGTTTTTTCTAAGCCTAATATTTGGTAATAATCTTTGTATTCCATAATTCCTCTTCTCAAGTAACAGGATCACGTCGCCTATGCCAAATCACTGGAGCGGCGCTGACCAATTTCTGTTCATATAAAGTTGTAGCCTCTATTGTGGTATCAGGATTAAGACAAATCAAGTTGTACATACCGGAAGATTTGCTCAGCTTAATCCGACGTAATAGGATCAAGTTGTTATCTGTCTGCACAATACAATTATGGCCCACTAAACGTGCAATCATCTCTTCAAAATAACGCTTTCCTGCCACATAATCTCCCTGGCAGTAGAAAGGGTCCATCCCATCATCACTGACCACTAAGTCAATGGCATCTCGATTAAGAGAGCGAAACAGCAACAGCTCTTGAATAATGGTAGAAGCTTCATTTTGAACATAATCGGGCTCAGGTTTGGGGTTGATCTGTAAATAAGTGGGTCTTGGGGGTTCTCCTACTCCATGCAGCAGCCAATCTACGGTGCAATAGATGCCCTCATTACGGACCATTGGAATAACACGTTCGGCTCCGCGCTTAGTCAACCCTCCTGCTCTAGCCGCTTCCCAAGATTGTACGGTATAAGCGCTTAAGCCATACTTTTTTTCTACCTGATCACGTGTCAATCCCGCCATCGAACGCACAGTACGAAGTCGTTTTCCTCGTGCTGATGGGTTAGACCTCGTATCATTAATTTTAATATGTACCATATTCTTATTCCTTCTATTAAAATCAACATCGATATTTTCCGTTTTGAATTATGTACAATATTCAACAATATTTCCAGTGAGGTTTTTATGGGTCGAGGTGGAGCAAGAGTAGGCGCTGGGCGACCGAAAGGCCAAGGGCGTTTTAAAGAGCCCACTAAAGCTATTCGTATTCCAGAAAGCCTAATTAAATCAGTTTTGTCGTTTGTTACTAACAAGGGCTATCAATTACCTCTCTATATTTCGAAAATAGCTGCTGGCTTGCCTAGCTTGATCGAAGACCACATTGATGGGACGATGGACTTAAACGAACTGCTCGTCAAAAATCCTGAAAAAACTTTCTTAGTGCGTGTCAGCGGAGATTCAATGATAAACGCAGGAATACATGATGGCGACATTTTGATCGTAGACTGCCGCATGGAACCTACCGATGGAAAAATAGTTATTGCCTCCCTGGATGGCCAACTCACCGTAAAGCGTTTAAAAAAAAATAAGAGTGGTCAAGTTTTTCTACTGCCTGAAAATAGTAAATTTTCAGCGATTGAAATAAAACCTGAAAACGAAACTCACATCTTGGGCATTGTCACAAACGTCATTCATCCAGTCAAATGATTTTTGAGGAATTCCCGCTGAAGCCTTGTTCCCCTACGGGTCTTGCCGCTGCGGCACCCGTCGGTCCTATAACGGAATGAGCGGGAATTTATTATAATGATTTTTCAAGAAGCTTTTTCGAAAACAGGAATTGTTCTCTGAGCCTTATCCGGCCATTCATCAATAAAATTTACTTGAAATATGGATTTGCTTGCTTGTGACATCAAGGATGGATCTTCTGGGAAGGTGGCGAGCAATGGGATGAATGCTGCTTTCCCAATCACAGCTCGACCTTCTTGATTGAGTGGCTTTAGGCCCCATATAGTTTGATAGGTCATCGCCATAATAGCACGCTGGGGATCCTGAGGATTCGGATAATTTCCCACATAGAGAAAAACATGGCCCCCAATATAAACCACCGTCATGAGAGGGTGGCCATGTTGAATTAAATAATTAATGCGTTCTTCGCGGGAAGCGCTAGCTAAATCTACTAACCGCCCCGTTTTCATTTGATCGGAAGAATGGCGGTTTAGCCAAATCCCAAATGGGGTATAAAGATTTTTTAGCTCAGCAGAACAATCATTATAGAAATAAATCCCACCCCAACCATAAGGACGGTTTTGCACCGCTTTTAGCAACTTGGCAAAATTTCTTGGGGTGGCTAATAACGGCATACGCACCGCATGTTCCTTGCTTACTAGCGCATAATGAATGCGCGCTTGACCCCAGCTATCACGAGTTGGAATAAGTATTTTAAAATCTTTACCTGCTACTCCAAATACGGGAAAAACTGCACCCACATAAGCCGCAAATTGAAACGCCTGATTACGCGCATCCACTATCGGCACTTCGATATGAGTAATCGCAATCAGCTGATTACGCGCCAAGCGCTCCCATACTCGCACAAAATTATCATTTGCCCTAGCGACCACAGCCGCCTCTACCCAACCAATAACCCCAGGTGCAGCAATTAAGAGCCAGTTATGATCTTTAGTTTCACCAAGAATATAGACTGGGGTTCCCGTCCATAGCGCAGAAACTTGCAAATTATCAAAGGGGTAGCCCTGTCCCGCCAAACCAAACCAATAAAAATGGGGATCGCGCGTCGGCAAAGCTCGTAAAGCAATATTATTCACTAAAATACCGCGATTAGCTGGCTGAAACTTTAAATTCCCCAAAGCAGGCAAGTCCATATTTCGAGTAATGTTTTCGATCCATTGCTCGGTATGAGGTCGAAAATTTTCCCCATAGCCAATCAATTGAGGAGACTTATTTTTATTACTGAGCTGCTCTAATAATTCCTTTTGAAGGGACTGGACGCCACCTTGCTCCTGAAAAACTTGCTCTATATAGAAACGGCTCCAAGGTGACAGACCATCAGACTTGGTAGAAAAATAATGGCGAAAAAATTCTGCGAAACGCTGCTGTTGATAAGCAGCACTCAATAGCGCAACATCATAATGAGAATCCTTGGGAGATAACCAAGTATCGACATTTTGATCATAATTTTCTATCGGAAATAGTGTCAGTGGAACCTGAACTGCCCATCCCACCGAAGGAAAGAGGATAGCGCCCAGTAAAAAAAGTGCTGGTAAAAACCACCTGAAACACGCTATAAATAGCATAGGAGTCCCCCTATCCCAAAGTAAGAGCGAGAATTGCTGTTTAGTCAAGCATATTAGCATACTCAAAGGAGAAACCATGCAGGAAATTTTCGATCTTGGAGGAACGCTGCGCACTTGTGCGGCAAGCGAAACTTTAGCCGTTCTTCTGCCATTGCTTCCCACTGTCGGTATTACCCGAATTGCTAATGTCACAGGACTAGACTCGCTACAAATACCCGTCGCATTAAGTATACGCCCCCAAGCAAAACATCTTGCAGTCTCCCAGGGTAAAGGCTTAAGCTGGGAATTGGCACAAGTATCAGCCATTATGGAATCGCTCGAGAACTATCATGCAGAAAATGCCAACCCTCCTGATTTCCTGGGAACTTATCATGAATTCTCAAGCACTCATCCCTTAGTTGAGCCACAGCTTTTCAGCTCTGGGCTTTATTCAGCCCCTGATATCACGCAATGGCAACTAAACTGGACCAAAGCTTGGGATCTTATGCACCAACAAACTGCATACCTACCCCACGCATTGATTAATTTAGACACTACAGTTCCCTGTGCCGAGCGTCATTATTTCACGATTAGTAGTAATGGCTTAGCCGCCGGCAATACCAAGGAAGAAGCGATCTGTCATGGTTTATATGAACTCATCGAACGCGATTGCATTTTTCGCTGGATTCAGCTCGCTCCACATAAGAAGGAGGCAACACAGATTATTTTGGAATCAGTAGATTGTCCCGTCAATCGAGAATTAATTGCACGCATAGCTTATAGCAAAATCACCATGAATCTTTGGGATATTAGCAATGTCCTTGGTATCCCTACATTTCATTGCGTCTTGCAAGACCCTGACCTGACCCGCGGTTCGCGTCTCTTTAGCGGCACCGGCACGCACCTTTCGAAATCAATTGCTTTATCGCGCGCAATCTCGGAAGCAGCCCAATCGCGGCTCACTTGGATCAGCGGGGTCAGAGATGATATATTCCCTGAATATTACTCCTTATCACCTCAACTACCGCAATGCTCTACAAAACGATCTGGGAAACGTGAATTTCAGGCCTGCCCCACACCGACCATTCCACCTTCATTCTCTGCCACTATTGCTACGCTGATCCAAAAATTGCAAAATGCGGGGTTTGAACACATGTTCGTGGTGGACCACACCAACCCTGCACTGCAGGTCCCGGTAATTCATATGTTGATCCCAGGAATGCACCTCCATGTCACACATCGCTAATCTAGTATTTCTAGGCCCTTCGTTACCTTTAGCAGAAGCGCAAAAACTAGCGCCGCAAGCTTTTTTTCTTCCACCAGTAAAATGTGGCGATATACTCCAAGCTTTGCGTCTCAAGCCACGAATTCTGGCGATTATTGATGGCTATTTTGAGCATACTGCAGCCGTGTGGCATAAGGAGATTTTATATGCACTGAATCAAGGCATTCAAGTTTTAGGGGCGAGTAGTATGGGAGCATTACGTGCCGCAGAATTGGCAGATTTTGGCATGGTCGGCATAGGCAAAATTTTTGCCGATTATTATCAGAAACGTCTCAATGATGACGACGAAGTAGCTGTGCTTCATGCGCCTGCTGATAAAAACTACCTACCTCTCACTGACGCCATGGTCAACATACGCGCTAGCCTAAACCAAGCAACATCGCAAAATATAATCTCAAGAGCCTGCGCTGACGAAATTATCGAGATCGCAAAATCAATGCATTATCGAACAAGAAATCTACACCAAGCTGTAGAAGGCGCCGGTTTGGATTCTGCTGTCGCTACTCGTTTATTGCAGTGGTTACAAAACGGCGGGTACGTTGACCAAAAACGCCTCGACGCCCAATTGCTTTTAGAAAAGTTACACCACCAAAGGCTCCCGGTAGTAACATCAGTAGCTAACCCTTTCCCTGCTGCCCCAAACTTTTTTCGGGTATTACAAAAAAATATGCTATGTAGTTCTTTTCCTGATCCCCTCCCTTGGCTGCCTATGCAAGAAAAAGTGGCCGCGGAAGCACAGCATCTTGAAGATCACTATTTACTCGCCCGCCGCCTTGCTTATTTACTCAGCACTATTTATCAATTTAGTCATGAAGTAATTTCTGCAGATAACAACGCAGCCGAAAATTTTCTTGGGATACCGGAAGATTTATTACGTAGCGATGGTTGCAAGAAATACGATTGTACCCTGGAAGAAAGAACAGAATTTTTAACCAGGATGAACAGCATTGCCAACCTGCTGCAACAAGAAAGTCACAAGACTTCCCTCGACGAGCCACAAGATTATTTACTGCTACACCTGTATTTATTTGGAGATTTTAGCAAATATCAATTAGCAACAAATAAGCAAGCCACTGCTGAAGAAGTGATCACTCTTTTCATGCATCAAGAACCCATGAAATACATTTTATTACATAAAATTGCCTTGCTCTGGTGGTTCCTAACCCAAAAAATTAAGCAATATAATTTGCAACCTACCACAGAATCTTTAGAACACTACTCTCGTCTTTTTCGCCAAAAATTTAATTTGCTCACTCCTGAAGATTTACAGCAATGGCTAAGGGATAATGCGATCAATGCAAAAAAATATCAGGAACTCATTAGCTTGAATTGCCATTATACGCATCTGGTACAACAAAATAATTTAGATTGTTTTAACTTACCAGCAAAAGCCGATCACATCTGGTGGTTTCGAGATGCCTTATGGCTAACAGGGCTTTACCAAAATGCCAAAGATTTATGGTACAACCATAATTCCGCCTACCCCCACGACACTTCGTCATCCCGAGCGAAGCGAGGGATGACGAAGTGCCGGGGGTAGGGGAGATTTCGGAGGAGAGGGGGTTATGGATAAAAAATATTGGCTAAATCGTTGGGAAGTAGGAAATATCCCTTTTAATCAACTTACTCCACATCGATTTCTAATTAAACATTTTAAAACTCTAGATCTACAAAGCCAGGAAAAGGTTTTTGTTCCCTTGTGTGGAAAAAGCGTAGACATGACCTGGCTAATGCAACAAAATCAACGAGTAATCGGCGTAGAAATAAGCCCTATTGCCATTTCTGATTTTCTTAAAGAAAACAAACTTGATATCACTCAGCTTAAAGATAATTCTTTCCAAATATATCAAAATGCATCTTGTACCCTTTACCATGGAGATTTGTTTGATTTAACTTCTCAACATCTTTCAGAAATTAAGGCCGTGTACGATAGAGGCTCTTTAACTGCATTACCACCCAAAACATTACGCAGCCAGTATATTAATTGGTTAAAAACTGTTATCCCTCTAAATAGTAAAATGTTACTGATAGTTTTTGAACATGGCGCCCCGGACGTCGCGGAACCTCCCTTTTCTACTCCATATGAAGATGTCAAATTATTTTTTAATAGTCACTTTAGTGTGACGCAACTAGAGAAAGAGTTCATTACTGAGATTCCGTCCCATTGGGTGGCAAGAAAAATTCATGACCTTTATGAATGCGCTTATTTGTTGAAAAAAATCAAATAAGCTTTTTTTAAGAAAAAGTTTGCATTTAACCAAAAGCCGTTGAATAATACTGAAACCTCAGATGCTCACGCACCTGAGGCCGCGCCCTACAGATGTCCAAACCATCTGCGAGGGTACTTCCATAACCCCAACCTTCATCGGAGGTCGGCAGTCATGACTCGTCCAGCTTACTTCATTACGAGTTTTCGTAAAACTCTTTTCTGTAGGTTTGTCTCATTTTTTTACCTGCTGTTATTCAGGCGGCTTTGTTGCGCCTGGACAAACAGGCTTTTACCTTGTATACACTCCTCGCCTGTCCTTGCTGTGTTATGGAACTGGGTAGGAGCTTGGGGCAGGTTTTTTGGTGGCATTCTTTCATTACAAGAGGGTAGGCAGTAGCAGAGGAGTGAGGTGTGGCGAAGTGTCTTTGTTGTCCCGGCATGAATGCCGGGATGACGAGAAATTGCTCTTCGCCATTACTTACTAAACCTCTGCACTGCCTACATTTTTCATGTTGATTACGCAACACTTTCAGAAAATCAAATTCAATCATTTCTCGGAGAATTTTATGACACAACAATCACAAAGCACCCCTATCGCACGTATTTTAGTAACCGAAGACAACCGAATGGCCGCAAAAGCCGCGCAAGGTTTGTTCAAAGACAAACATTGCCACGTCGATGTAGAAGGTTCAGCCACAGCAACGCTCGAACATTTACAGGATCACTACGATTTGCTGGTGATCTTATGTGGAGCTCCACATAAGTGATGGATTCGCTTTTTACTGTATTGAGTTTGGCATAGACCAGAATATAATAGTCGCATGAAAATCCAGCAAGCATTTAAATTCCGTATTGAGCCGAATGGTGCGCAAAAACGCGCGATGAGTCAGTTTGCGGGTAATGCACGTAAGGTTTGGAATTTAGCATTAGCGCGTCAACAAGAGCTCTACGCCGAAAACAAACCGTTTACCCATAGCTTTGGTATGAATCACTGGTTGTTAGTATGGAAAAAAGAAATGCCCTACCTGCAACAATCACCCTCCCAAACCTTGCAACAAGTCACTAAAGACCTTGATCGCGCATTTAAAAACTTCTTCGCCTACCGTGCTGCTTTCCCCAAATTCAAGAAAAAAGCTCACTCATCAGCTAGTTTTCGTTTTCCACAAGGGTTTAAGCTGGATCAAGATAATAACTGTATTTTTCTGCCAAAATTGGGATGGATACGCTATCGCAACAGTCGCGATGTAGTAGGGAAAATTAAAAATGTCATCGTCAAGCAATGCAATGGCTTGTGGTTTGTATCAGTGCAGACCGAGCGTGAAGAGAGTCAACCCTTGCCAACAGCTACTACCCCAGTGGGTATTGATATGGGTATTGCACGTTTTGCTACGATGAGTGATGGGACCTATGTCGAACCCATGAATAGCTTCAAAAAACATCAAGCACGCCTTGCGCATTATCAACGTCGCTTGAAGCGTAAGAAAAAATTTAGTCGTAATTGGATCAAAGCCCAAAGGCGGGTTCAAAAGACTCACAACACAATTGCCAATGTCAGACAAGATTTTCTGCACAAAACCAGCACCGCGATTAGCAAAAACCACGCGCTCGTCTGTGTTGAGGATTTGCAGATAGCTGCAATGTCGAAATCTGCCAAAGGCAACTGTGAGCAGCACGGTCGCCAGGTCAGACAAAAGGCAGGTTTAAATCGCGCCATACTGGATCAGGGTTGGGGCGAATTTCGACGCCAGTTAGCTTATAAGCTTGAGTGGAACGGTGGCATTTTTCTGGCGGTGGATCCGAAAAATACCAGTCGAACCTGTCCTGCCTGTCAGCACGTTTGTGCAGACAATCGCAAAACGCAAGCTGAGTTTGCGTGCGTGCGTTGTGGCTATAGCCACCATGCCGATGTGGTTGGCGCGATCAATATTTTAGAGCGGGGGCACCGCTTGCTAGCTTGTGGAGAGAAGACGCAGTCAGGTCGCTCGAGGAAGCAAGAACCCACCGAAGCGAGTTGCGCACAAGTTGCGTAACCGCAGTAGGAATCCTCGCCCTTTAGGCGAGGAGATACCGTCTCATCTGTCAAGCTAATTTTAATATATTTTGATCAAACACGGTTTCAGATTTTAGTATCCCGTAAATCATATGAACAAGCTTTCTCATTACTGCGCCAATAATAACCATTTTGTGTTTGCCGGTTTTTTCTAGTCGCATAGAAAAATTTCTGAGTATTGGGTTATGTCTCATGGCGACAACAGCGGGCATATAAAATGCTTTTCTTAGAGCCGAATCACCTGTTTTAGAGAGTCTAGCTCTACCATTGATAGAGGTTCCTGATTGTCGTTGCTTGGGATTAAGACCAACGAATGCCGCCAATTCTTTCGCATTATTGAATTTACTCACATTCCCAATAAAAGCCAATATCTGCGCTGTAGTTGCTTCTCCAATACCAGGAATAGATTGCAATAGCTTGCTTTTTTTCTTCATGTCAGGATCGCTATTTATGTGATTTTTAATGACATTTTTAACTTCCTTAATATTGTTTTCTAAGTGGCTAATGTTCTCTTGTATGTGCTCCTTTAAACAATGATCAGAAACTTCTAATCGGTTTTCTTCTTGTCTGTGCATAGCGATTAAATCATCCAATCTCCTAACCCATTGCTGTAATATTTTAATCGGTTCAGGAGTTGGTTGCCATAATTCTGGGCCTATCAACTTACAAAATCTTGCAATTAATTTTGCATCAAGAATATCATTTTTAGAGCGGGCTAATTCACTTTGAGAAAATCCTTTAATTCTCGCAGGATTAACAACGCTTATAGGGATTTCTTGAGCATAAAGAAATTCGGCTAATGCCTGCCCGTAAATACTGGTTGCTTCCATACAAGCTTGAGACAACACGATTTCCTTCTGGTTTAGCCATACAAGTAATTTATTAAAGCCTTGCTCGTTATTGTTGAATTTTTGAGTTTTTATCTTATCTTCCATTAGCACAGCTACATCAAATGTATTTTTACTGATATCAATGCCTAGAAATGCTTTCTTCATAGTAGTATCCTACATGTTGCGAATAGCTTGGATAGCTTTATTCGGACCAACCTTGTGAATACAGGATCATTGATATTTACCTCAAGTCCTAAGATACCGTCCGGTCTGTATGAATAAAGTACGGGGTAAATTGCTAAAATCTCCTCTACAGGCTTAATGCCTTAGGATGTCACCGGCATATTTACCCCTATCCAAGTGCCCTTGGATATTTAACCACATTGAGTGATTAGAATTAAGATACAAGGATGTCAAAGAACCATATGCAATCTCTTGGTGAATCCCTCTAGTCTATTTAATGTTTCCAGAAAATAACCTCTGCCATAGCCTACTCTAAATCGATTATCTGAATAATCAAATAAAGTATCAGGTAAAATCACCACATTTTCTTCTTCAATGAATCTTTTGGAAAAAGTCTCTATGTTTATTTGCAATTTTAACTTGGGAAACCCAACAAAACCCGCTCGTGGGCGCTCCCATTGATAAACATCTGCATTGCGCTGAAAATAATTATCCAGTAAATCCAAATTAGGTTTGGTAATGTTTTGAATTCTTTCTAAAATCCGTTCCTTATTTCGTAGGGCAATCAATGATAAAATTTCACTAGGAGCGCTATTACACATTGAAGTGTAATTTTTATAGGATACAAAATCATGAAGCAAACTTTTAAGATGAGAAGCAATCCAACCAATCCGCAATCCCGCTAATCCAAATGATTTAGACATCACCCCTATACTCAGCGCTTTTTCATAACAATCCACTGCATTGGGTAATCGATCTTGCGGATCTTGCTCGGACAATCGGAAAACTTCATCACTGAATAAATAAGAATTATGCCGTTTCGCTATTTCAACAATCGCTTGAAAAGTTTCATGGTTGGGTAAAAACCCCGTTGGATTATGGGGGAAATTAACGATAATCAATTTAGTTCTTTTGGTGACCAAAGAGGCAAATTTTTCCAAATCTAAAGACCAGTGATCATTTTGATAATTCAATGGTAACTCGGTGACTTGCGCGCCAACGGCTTTAGGAATTTCCTTAAGCGAATTATAGCAAGGAGTCACTACGATAACCTGATCTCCTGGTTTTAGCAAAACCTGCATGGTGATGTAAATGGCTTCTTCTGCGCCAGAACAAACCAGAATATGATTTTGATCCAAGCTCGAATATAATTGGCTGATTTCAGCTCTCAACAACGGCAGACCATAGTATTCGGTATATCCCAAATACAACTGATTCCATAAAGATAAACTTTCCGAATCCGCCATGGCAACTATTTCTGACAAAGTAAAAGATTCCGGATCAGAAGATCCCATCATATACTGCACTGAAAATTCATATTGGGTGAAATATTCTTCAATTTTAAAGGGGGCTATTTTCATGCTTACCTCAGATAATTGTAAACCGTTGCTCTAGATATCCCGACAACCTGAGCAACATACGCAGCAGCGTTTTTTCCAGTAAACGCACCAATTTTATTTAAATGTTCAATCAAAGCTTTTTTCTCATCCCGATTTAGTGATTCCAAATTTAAATGGCGTTCACTCAAGTAAGTATGAACATATTGATTAATTTTTTCTTGCCAATCGTCTTTAAAAAAATGGGAGGGTTGAGCAATAAGATTGCCACTCTGCATAAACGTCATTATCCCCTGACTGATGGTAATTAATTTAGAAATGTCTAAATTGATACATAACAAGCCAACTGCTTGATCAGTTTCATCTCGAATCACGCTACTAATTGATTTGAGCTTATTACCATCCCAATTCAGCTTTTCATAAGGCCCGATACAATCTTCCAACCCACTCATTTCTTCTGGAGTTAACAATGAAGGATCCCCCACCCTACGCTTAGAAAAAGAATGAAATATGGCTGCAATTTTGTTGCGCTTAATGTCATGAATAACCACTTCCGCATAAGGATGCAATAACCGTTGAATAGCTTCAGCGGTAGGCAAAAACTTTTTTATTACTTTGTTCATATTGGATATTTTAATCTAAATTAGATTTTCATGTCAACACATGACAATGGTAAATTCCGACAATGGAGGTAACTCCCCGGTGCCATCCCTATGGATGGTAACTCCCCAAATGTCATCCCGGCAACTCCCCATGCGTCATCCCGAGCGAAGCGAGGGATCTCATTAATCTGGCACAGTATTGTTGATTTTAAGGCTGGCCTTCTGAAGAACAGGAGTATAGCGAGTTGCTCGCGTGACACCCTTTTGTCCTCTTGTGTAGATACAAATATCGAGTTAAATTTTTTAAGGCAACTTGCATATTTGCAAAACTGGCCTGCTGATCCAGAATAGACCGATAAACATCTTTATCCTCAGAATATAAGCTATCGCTCTCTAATAAATAGCGGTGCTCTGAATAAAGCTCGCTAATTACCTGGCAAAAGCTGGTGTAGAAATTGTCGAAATTATTATCCTTTACATCTTTAAGGGTTAAGAAAATCACCGGATAGTGGCCTTGATGCTGGAGATATTCTGCTGAGCAACGAGTAATGTTCAAGCCATCGAACAACGTAGGATTATTGGCTTCACCCCATATTTCTTTGGCAAAAAAATATCGCAGCATTGACATATTCAAGGTCTTGCCAAAACGTCGTGGGCGGGTGATTAATAAGACTTTGGTGTCATCAAGAACTTCTTTGATAAATAAGCTCTTATCAAAGAAATAAAAATTCCCCTTGATAATTTCTTTAAAATCGCTGATCCCAATGGGGAATTTCACGATATACCTCCTGCATTATTTTTTGGATTTCTGAATTATTCCAAGTCACATGACGGTGCATTCCTGCAGCGACCATTCCAGGCATGAGTTCACGAATTGTTTGCAGCGCAGCCTCCTTCTGAGCTTGGCTGGCTTGTTCATTTGCTAAAATATCTGCATTGGCTAAAATTGCGGCTGCACTGCCTTTTCTGATTGCTATTCCTTGTCTTTCCACAAAATCAACTCCATCTGGAATAATATCTTGGGGTTTAATACTCATCAAAAATTTTCCTCGTGAATCGTGCTAATCTATTTAATGATTCCAAAAAATAACCTCGCAGTAATTATCCGACGGGTGTGCTAACCGTCTCAGGCGCATTAACCGCTTCCATAATTAAATCATTTCGCACAGATGTTTCAGCTCTCTCAACCAAATCATGATTTAAAATATTTTTTAACCAAATAACAGGTACAGACAGCAAGAACTAGAGCGCTAGCTCCCTCTATGGTAAGAAAAAGCCCTGGATAATCTACCATATTATTGCTTGACAACATATCTTGGATTTTATACATCAGCAATTCTATTGCCAAATATCCGGATATTCTGTAGAATTACCGTGGATTTTCCCAATGAGATTATAGCTATGTTTATATCTAGGCTGTTAGACCTGCCCAATTTATTGGAAAAAAAATCATTTTTTCTGTTTGGACCCCGCGCAACTGGCAAATCTTCCCTGATTAGAAAGCAATTCAATTCCAACGTTCCAGTGCTGAATCTCCTCGAAGGTCAATTATTTTTGCGCTTAAATGAAGCCCCCTATGCTTTAGAAAGCATTATCCATGCTTTTCCTGTGTACTCTACGGTAGTGATAGATGAAGTACAACGTATTCCAATGCTGCTTAATGAAGTGCATCGATTGATAGAAGAACAAAAAATCCGCTTTTTACTGACTGGGTCCAGTGCGAGAAAATTACGTCAACACCACACCAATCTACTTGCAGGTCGAGCCTGGGAAGCTCATTTGTTTCCCCTCACTAGTCATGAAATACCCAACTTCAACCTAGAGCGTTATTTACAGGTGGGTGGTCTTCCCCCTGTTTACTTAAGTGAGGAGCCACAAGAAGAATTACATGCTTACGTAAACACTTATTTACAGCAAGAAATCCAAATGGAAGCTCTTGTGAGACGAATTCCTGCTTTTTCCCGCTTTCTAACTGTGGCAGCGCTAACATCAGGACAAATAATAAACTTCACCAGCATCGCTAGCGATACCGGCATCCCAGTAAGCACAGTACGCGAGTATTATCAAATTCTACAAGATACTTTTCTGGGATTTCTGATCTCAGGTTGGAATAAAACTATCAAACGTAAAGCGTTAAGTACTGCTAAATTTTATTTTTTCGATCTGGGAGTAAAAAACACTCTGGCTTCTATTAAACATCTGGAACCCGCTGCAGACTTATATGGTCAAGCATTCGAACATTTTATCGCACTGGAACTGCAAGCTTATATCAGTTACCGACGCTTATTTATTCCACTGAATTATTGGCGTTCTACTCACGGCCATGAAGTGGACTTTATATTGGATGATAGAATTGCGATTGAAGTTAAAACTACCCAATATGTAGCTGCCAAACATTTGAAGGGCTTAACCGTATTAGCAGAAGAAAATATTTGCCAACGTTATTATTTAATTAGTTTTGATCCTATCAATCGTAAACAAAATTCAATTGAAATTTTACACTGGCGTGATTTCCTTGCGAAACTTTGGGAAGGCCAAATCATTTAGATACGGAACTATTCGCCACATTGCCAAAATCGGCAAAAACAGGCAGCTATGAGCCTAGGTTGAAGCAAAGAAATTGATGAAAAAGCGCAGTGTACACGTTAGTACATGAGCATTTTTCAGCTATTTCGTTGCGAAAGATAGGCCATAGATGCCTGTTTCTATCCTGTGCTGCATGGTTTTACCTAGATATTAGTTGCGGAAGTTACCTGACGCATATTCCTTAAGCTAGTAATAGCTACCAAACTAATAATAGCCATTCCCATTAAATAATACGCAGGAGCAAAATGGTTTATCCCTTGGGCCAGTAATGCCGCAATCAAAGGAGAAGAGCCCCCCAGTAAGGCATTTCCCAGATTATAGGCAAAAGATACCGTCGTACAACGGATCTCCGCGGGGCAGTGCTCAATGGCTGTGGCAAGGGTGTTCCCCTGCTCCAAAGCACTTAATAACGCGGCAATCATCAAAGACACCACAATGGCAAGAATAGTTTTACTTTGTAGCAAATAAAAACCGGGTAAAACTAACAAGAACAAAGCCAGACCGGCAATAATTAACATGTTTTTTCGACCAAAACGATCCCCACAAATTCCCGCCACGGGGATTAAAATGATCATCAGCAGCAATAAAATCCCCTGCAGGGTGAAAAATAACTGCGGAGGATAATCTGCATATTCAGCCAAATAAGTTGGCATATAACCAAAAAACACAAAATAACACGAAGAGCCCATGGCGGTCATGCCGAAAATTTTCAGCATGTTTCCAGGATCCGAGCGAAATGCCGCAAGCAAAGGTATTTTTGTAAGGCGCTGTTGCCTTCTCAATTCAGAATAAGCGGGAGTTTCAATAAGTCGCAGTCGATAATACAAAATTGCCAATCCTAGCAAGCCAGAAAATAAAAATGGCAAACGCCAGCCCCACGCCTGCAATGCTGGTAAGGGAACCGATGCTTTTAAGAGCAACACTACTAAGGTGGCTAACAGGAAACCGGCATTAGCGCTGCTGGCTACAAATGCAGTGAAAAAACCTCGGTATTGGGTCGGTGCTAGTTCTGCAATATAGACTGCAGCACTGGTATACTCTCCACCTACGGAAAGACCCTGCAATAAACGTACAAAAATGAAAAGACCCGTTGCAAGCATACCGAGTTGCTGATAAGTGGGTAATAACCCCACTAGCAACATAGTCAACGTAATGGTCAAGATTGAGGCGCGCAAGGCGACCGCGCGCCCGAATCGATCACCCACATAGCCAAAAAATACGGCGCCTAAGGGACGACAAATGGATCCTGCTGCAAACACAGCAAAAGCAGCCAACGCAGCCATTTGCGGGTCAGCAACAGGGAAAAATTGTGCGCCTATTTGCGTGGCTAAGTAAATAAATAATCCAAAATCGAACCATTCGAGGGTATTACCTACACAACTAGCAGTTAGATATTGAATTTTCACTATTTGCCAGCAGTATGATCAACAGTCTGATACTGTTCTCGCTCTGCCTGATCCCGCCAATCACGTACTTTGGTTTGAGCCCAACCACAGGCAAGAGTGAGGGCCAACATGGCGACTAATCCTATGCTGGCAAAAATGAGCGCAGTAGACAAGTGATTATTCCAATCTAGCACTTCATAGAAATAGGGTTGACCTAAAGGACTGTTTACCCCTCCTTTTGCTAAAGCCACTGAAAAACCTAAATAAGTAGCGCAAAATAACCCATTTCTTACATAGGGGTGGTCATGAAAGAACTGCATGAACTTATCCCATGCAGAGACCTGCTTGCTCTTCCCCGCACTCTCATCTTTGCTCTCCGCCAAATCGACATAATCCTCCTCCCCAGGATCCTCCTTGTCTTTCCCAGCACAGCAATCAGCTGTGTTGTGAGAAATGTCTATACGGTTGTAAGAAATATAGGCCAAATAAAGTAAGAAGCCCAAACCATGGAATGCAAAACTCACTCCTAATTTCTCATAGTCCAGCGCCACTATATAATCCTTGGCCAATATGCCCCAAAATAAAGCACTGGCCACTATTGAGACATAAAACGTCAAACTTCTTAAATTATTGGGGTCATCTCGCAGCGCAAGTAATTGGTGGATTCGTTTTTTGCCAGGATCTTTATCAGATGATTTTGTGTTGCGATAAATATTTGCCACTTTGATTGCAGCCACTAAGCAAGTCATGGCTAACAGTGCTAATTGCCACATAGTTAAATACCCAAATGCATTGGGGATCCGCTCTGGATCATAGGTACTTAATGCATAAGCAAATAGACCCATCTGAACCGCTGCTGCTGCCATAGTAGAATAGGCAAAGCGTTTAGCATTATCTTCCGCCAATTCAATTGATTGAGTTTCTACGTATCTCATTGTATTTACCTCATTTAGTTGGAATTGTTGCAGCTCAGGCTATCATCCTAAAAAAAGCAGTTGATGTCTACTGTGAACCAGCAATTCCAGCTCTGCAGCCATTTGAACGACGGGTGACGCGCAGGCGGGGACCCGTCGGCGAGCAGGGTTTCAGCGGGAATCAACTATGTCTTAAAAATTTTAAAAAAATAAAATTTTTAAGCATACAAGTCTATAAACCCCAGCCTAAACTAGGGTTTCTCCCTACTGACGCGCCCGCTGAGCGGGCTTGTCGATTTGGCTTGACCGCACCCTCCTTGGTGCTCTTTCAAGCCAAATTATATTCTTTATTGAAATCTCTTACCTTTGCATTGGCGATGACTAAAATTTTTCTCATTAAAGCGGTTAAAGCCACCATTTTCTTTTTACCTGACCCAACCAATTTTTCATAAAAGACTTTTAGATGCGAATTTGAATTCCTTGCCGCCATGGCAGCGAGAAATAATTTTGGCTTCACTCCTTGACGACCATAACCACAGCGCCTGTATCCTTTGTATTTGCCACTCTCATTTGCTTGAGGAGCTAACCCAGCTAAAGCAGCTATTTTTCTCCTATCCAGTGTTCCTAGTTCAGGCAATAAAGTAATCAATTCACAGCTCAGCACATCACCAATCCCTGGAATGCTCTTTAAAACTTTCCTTTTTTCCCTTAAATAAGGTACACCTTCAATCAGCTCATTTATTTTCTCATTGAGCAATTTGATTTCTTCCGAGAGCATGGTAATCATTTTTTTACAACTTATTTCTACTATTTCATGATTATTAGGCGATTTAAGGCGATTTTTTTCAGCAACCAGCATCTCTGTTAAATCATTTTTACGCATTACCAATGTAAAAAGTGCTATATCCGTTTCATCAGGAGGTTCATAAATATCTAATTCCTGATACCTTTCATAACTATAATGGGCTAGTCCTTTAGCGTCTAATGCATCTGTTTTTGCCTTTTTACCATAGGAATGGATAAAGTTTTTTACTTTCCTAGTATCTGCACGATGGACTGCATATCTATTAGAACGCAGGGCCAGTAACAAAATTTTTTCATGACCCCCTGTCGTTTCAACCACACAAAATGCTGTGGGTAAAATTTCTTCATAATCTTTTAAAAAATCCTTAATGCCCTCAGCGCTATTTGGATACTCTTTCGTGATCTTTTCTCCATGTAAGGCAACAACAAAATTAAATTTCCCTATATCCATACCGATAAAAGAACTATACAATTTCATGGTAACCTCGATATTTACGATTGTAAGCGGGAGCTTTAGTCCCAAATGAACTATTCAAACGTATTGAGAGTTAGGGCTAGAGTACCTTGATTCCCACGGCTGTATAACCTATTGCTGACCGGTCGCTCACGCCCGCAGGCTCCTTCTTGCGAGGGAGCCTTTTCTCTCTTAGGAACTACTTTAACACAAGTGGTGACTTACAATTGCTGGACTTAAATCCCCTCTCTCGCTTGCGCTGGGGATTTCTGCTACTATGCGCGGATGGAAAGTTTTTTACCTGAATTAACCAATTGGATCACTCAGTACGGCAGTTTTGCTCTGTTTATTTTGTTAATGTTGGGCATCTTTGCCTTACCCATTCCTGATGAGACATTAATGGTCGTGTCAGGAGTTTTGTTATCCAAAGGCCAGCTAGAGCTAATTCCAACGGCAATTGCCGCATTTGCGGGGGCGTGTTGTGGGATTACGATTAGTTATCTCATCGGCAAGACGGCGGGCGCCTATCTCATTAAAAAATTTGGCCCCTGGATTGGCATTACCGCAGTACGGATGCAGCGGGTGCATGACTGGTTTGAACGGATTGGCCGCTGGACTTTACTGGTCGGCTACTTTATCCCTGGGGTAAGGCATTTAACCGGCTATGCGGCTGGAGTTACTTTAATGGAATATCGACACTTTGCCCTATTCTCCTACACCGGCGCGGCAATCTGGGTCACTACTTTTCTGTCCATTGGCTATTTCGTAGGAAATAAATGGCACCACATTTACAACACCCTCGAATCCCATTGGTATGAATTACTACTCGCTACCTTAGGAATTGCTGCGTTGATCAGTTTTATTTTTTGGTTAAGGGCGTGGCGGTCGAAGGGGAGGAAAAGTAAGACCCCCTCTCCCTAACCCTCTCCCACCAACAAAAACGGTTGGGCAGAGGGGATTAGGAGGTGACTCATAATCGCCATCCGCACTACCACCCCAAATCTCACTTGCGACAAAATAACTGACTGCGGGCCATCAGCTACCTCTGAGGCGATTTCCACCCCACGATTGATCGGTCCTGGGTGCATGACAATGGCATCCGGCTTGGCATAGCGTAATTTTTCTGCCGTCAGTCCATAATCACGGAAATAAACTTCTTGATTAGGCACATGCCCTTCTTGCATCCGCTCCCGTTGCAACCGCAGCACCATCACTATATCAGCGTCAGCAATCCCAGCGGTTAAATCTTCATAAACTTTAATCTCTGGCTCAAGCACCTGTGGCAATAAAGCCGCTGGACCAATTAAATGAATTTCATTCACTTCCAGGGTCAACAAAGCCGCAATCACAGAATTCGCCACCCGCGAATGCTTGACGTCGCCAATAATTGCCACGCGCAGACCCTTAAATTTTCCTTTATAGTGTTGAATAGTAAAGGCATCTAACATGGCTTGGGTAGGATGTTCATGACAACCATCCCCCGCATTAATGACACTCGCCTGCGCACCTAGATGCTGCGCAATGCGCGCTGGCATACCTTCTACGGCATGACGCACCACAAACAAATCGACCCCCAAGGCCTGTAAATTTGCCACCGTGTCTAACAAAGTCTCGCCTTTGGCCTGAGAAGAAGCCCCAAAATTAAAATTCAACACATCTGCACCCAGTCTTTTTGCGGCGAGCTCAAAGGAACAGCGGGTACGGGTACTATTTTCTAAAAATAGATTAGCCACCGTTTTATGCTTAAGCAAGGCAGGGGGAGGAATGGGGGTAAGCCACTGTTGTGCCGTTGCAAATAGCGCTTGGATTTGTTCCTTGGTGACTTCTTTCACTGAAAGAAAATGTCTTTGGTCCATTGCCGCAACCCATTTTCAGTAATAATTTTTGCCGACCAGGCATCGATCCTGGATTTTTTAAGCGCCCGAAATCCACCGCGCTCAAACAAATCTTGCTTGGCTTCTAAAGTAGTATAACGCTCGTCAATCATCAACACCGGTAGAGCAAAATGAACCCCCAAGTTCTCAGCAAACCGTCGTGCGGCTTGGGTAATAGGTTGTTCTGCCCCACTGGCAGTCAAAGGCACACCTACCATTAAGACACTAGGGCGCCAATGATCAATTAAACCAGCAATCCTATCCCATATAGGCTCGCCTTGGCGAGCTTTAAGGGTCTCAAGGGGATTCGCTGTACCGGTCACAGTTTGCCCTACCGCCACTCCAATGTATCTTAAACCAAAATCAAAACCTAATACCGTCGCTGCACTAACACTCTCATTCACTAAGCATTCCCCCCCGCTGAGACTCGACTCAAATCAATGCCTGCCCTTGCCGCAGCTTTTAGCCAATTTTCAGCTGATCTATCGGTTTCAAGACTACTGCGATCCTCAGAAAACAAAGTATGCTCGCTAAAAGGAACAATTAGCCAATGATTTTTAGCTATTTCATCATCAAGCTGCCCTCCATCCCAATGAGTACAACCCACTATCACCAAAGCATCTTCTACCCCTTGACCATTGGCTAACTCTACTAAATCATTCCTCGAAGAAGAAACAGTAATTTCAACCAGGGGTTTTCCAGTGAAATCTTCAACTTGGTGCTGACGCCGAATGATAAAACCTTGATCTGCAGAAACTGGGCCACCATGATATACCGGTAAATTTGAGGCAGTAGGGTCAATGGTCTGTAGCTTAAGTTGTTTAAATAGGTCTCCCAAACAAGTATTGGCAATTTTTTTATTAATAATAGCGCCCCTCGCGCCGTATTCAGTACACTCCCACAAATAAATCACTGATTGAGCAAATATGGGATCTGACATTTGAGGCATTGCGATAAGAAATACATGCTGCAAAGAATCATAAGTAGGCATAGGGTCAAATTCGCTCATCTAAAATAAAATGGCATCTTACCATACCTTCTGTCATCTCTTCAGTATATAATAGGCATTTTCGCAACTTCAGCCCGATCCACTCTGCCAAGGATAATCCAATGTCCAAAATGACCTTTGCCCATGAATTTGAACAATTGACTCCCGAGAAACTAATTGAGCTGGCTCTTAAACGCCAGGAAGGGGTTTTAGCCTCTAATTCTGCTCTTAGCGTGCAAACCGGCAAACGTACCGGACGCTCTCCCAAAGATCGTTTTATTGTTAAAGATGATATTACCACCGATACCGTCGATTGGGGTCCTATCAATCAACCTTTTGCTCCGGAAAAATTCAATGAACTTTGGGCTCGAGCTTACGAATACTTATCCTTTAAAGAGGTCTTTATTTCGCGTTTAAAAGTAGGAGCAGATCCTGAATACGATTTACCCTTGCGAGTAATCACCGAAACTGCTTGGCATAACCTCTTTGCGACTCAATTATTTATCCGCGATAAAAACGTCGATGCTACACGCTCCGACACCTGGACGATTATGAGCGCACCTGGTTTTCTGACTAATCCTGAGCGCGATGGAACCCATAGCGAGGCTGCTCTCATTATTAACTTTAGCCTACGACGTGTTTTACTCTGCGGCCTAGAATATGCGGGTGAAATTAAAAAGGCGATGTTTTCGGTGCTAAATTTTTTGCTCCCAGAACAAGATGTATTACCGATGCACTGTTCCGCCAATGTGGGAAAGAAGGATGACCCGGCACTATTTTTTGGCTTATCTGGCACTGGAAAAACTACCTTGTCTGCAGATGAGCAACGCCCCCTCGTCGGTGATGATGAACATGGTTGGAGCGCGACGGGAATTTTTAATTTCGAAGGTGGTTGTTATGCCAAATGCATTAATCTCTCGGAACAACATGAACCCATGATTTGGCACGCCATTAGCCAAGGCGCCGTGATGGAAAATGTGGTGCTAGATGCGAAAACTAAAGAGCCCCGTTATGAGGACAGCAGTCTTTCAGAAAATACCCGTGCCGCCTATCCCAGAGAGCATATCTCTTCTCGAGTGCTTGAAAATCTCTGTGGCCCTCCGCGGATAGTCATTTTCCTCACCTGTGATTTATACGGCGTATTGCCACCGATCGCTTTGTTAAATCTGGAACAAACCGCCTATTATTTTTTAAGTGGCTATACCGCCCACGTGGGTAGTACCGAAGTTGGCAGCAGTGCCGAGATTAAACCCACTTTCAGCACTTGCTTTGGCGCACCATTTTTTCCGCGTCCAGCTATGGTTTACGCCAATCTATTGATGAAACGGATTACAGAAACCCAAACTCCAGTCTATTTAATTAATACCGGATGGACTAGCGGCGCTTATGGTGCTGGTGGTAAACGCTTTGATATTCCAACCACTCGGGCTATCGTTACAGCAGCATTAAGCGGTGAATTGCTGGACACCCCAATGGAAGAATTACCTGGGTTCCGAATCTTAATCCCACGGCAAATTAACGGAATCAATGACCAGTTATTAAATCCAAGAAATGCTTGGGCCAATAGCGTGGCTTACGATCAGCAAGCTAACATTCTCATCCAACAATTTATCAGTAATTTCCAAAAATTTGCGGCGCCTGAGAACATTCAGGCGGCAGGACCTCAAGTAATAGCAAACGTGGCCTTGGTATGAATATTACATTAATTGGAGCGGGTAATTTAGGCTCTGCCATCCTTGACGGGTTAATCAATGCCGGCTTTTCGCGTCAACACATCTGGGCAACCACTGGAAGTCGTGAACAATTGCATCAGCTGGAGAAACGCCTGGGTATTCACGGTAGTATAGACAACATAGAAGCAACAGCAGGAGCGGATATCGTTATTTTAGCGGTTAAACCACAAATCATGCCTGCCGTGGTCGCGGAACTCACAACTACCATTTGCCAGCGCCAACCGCTGATTATTTCGGTTGCAGCAGGCGTACCTGTGAAATTTTTTCAGCAACATTTTGGCCAGCAATCGGCTATCGTGCGCGCTATGCCAAACACCCCAGCCACTGTTCAGGCCAGTGCTACTGCCCTGTATGCCAATGCGCAGGTTACCCCCGGACAACGAGAACAGGCGGAAAAAATTTTTAATTCCATTGGCATTTCAATTTGGCTCGATGATGAAGCGCAACTTAATTTGGTCACAGCCATTACTGGCAGTGGGCCTGCGTATTTTTTTTCTCTGCTAGAAGCGTTAGAATCTACAGCCATGCAGCTTGGCTTGCCGCAGCATATTGCCAAGCCATTAATTTTACAAACAGCCCTAGGTAGCGCACGCATGGCAAGTGACTGTAAGGAATCAGTAGATGCTCTGAGGAAAAAAGTAACTTCACCTGGAGGTGGCACGGAGCAAGCACTAAAGGTTCTAGAGCAAGGTGGATTTAATACACTCATTCTTCATGCAGTACAAGCTGCCTTGCAGCGATATGAAGAACTAGGGGCAATAGAAAGGTAATTCCTATGTTTTTTCACACAGGTGTGTTTTTAATTCAAACATTATTTGATCTGTATATCTATGTGGTGATGCTCAGATTTTTGTTACAAGCAATTCATGCGGATTATTACAATCCACTATCGCAATTTGCCATTAAATTTACCCAACCCATCATTAGGCCTCTACAAAAAATTCTCCCCGATATCAAAGGGATTGACTTAGCTGTACTGTTCTTACTTGTGGTACTTGAAGCACTGAAATTGATCGTGCTGATTTTATTTGAATTACATACCTTCCCACGAATCATAGGCCTGGTATTATTTACTTGCAGCAGCCTGATTCATAAATTTCTCATGTTTTATTTTTACGCCATTATTATTCGTGTTGTTTTAAGTTTCGTTCCTAAAGCCCATCACCATCCTGCCTACTTTGCCCTAATTCAATTAACCGACCCTCTCGTAAAACCACTACGCCGTTTAATTCCCCCCATAGCAGGATTTGATCTTTCTCCTGTGATAGTAATTATTGTTTTGCAGATTCTCACCTTGTTGCTATCAGATAGTTTACTGCGCATCGCTACCGAGTTATTGGTGTGAGACTTATGCATTCGCTGAATTGCGCACGAGACGTCGCCGTACAGACTTAGAGCGAGCAGTTAGAGTGCGCTTAGGCGGTTTAAGATGAGGCTTAGAACGAAATTTATTAGCTTGCCAAAGATCATAAGCAGCTTGTAAATTTACCCACAATTCTTCAGAAGTCTTAAATACTCTAGCTAATCGAATTGCCATGTCTAAGCTTATTGATATATGCCCATTGATTAATTTAGATAAGGTCTGGCGGGAAATCATTAATGCCTGCGCCGCTTCAGTCACCGATAAGTCACAAGGCTCAAGACACATACTTTTTACCAATTGGCCTGGATGTTTTGGATTATGAATCATAATTTCTATTTCACCTCAATGATAATCAGTATAATCAACCAAAATAACATCTGCTCCATCAAACCTAAAAATAATACGCCAATTGCCATTTATTTTTATTGAATAGAAACCTTTTAAATCTCCAGTAAGTTTATGAAAATCAAGCCCTGGCAAACGCATTTGTTCTGGTTTCGTTACCGAATCGAGTATCTGCAAGACATCGTGCAACTTGCTTGCATGCTTTGGCTGAATTTTACTGGTATTACCAGTTTCATAAAATAATTTTAGCCCTTTATGCTGCCAGCTTTTTATCATAATTGTAGCAGGTCATGTAATCACAATCATTATAAATATCCCAACTCAGCAAACGAAGCCACTTTACCCTTGCCAACAATGATATGATCCAATACTCGGATATCCACTAAATCCAGGGCTTGTACTAAACGCTGCGTAATTTCTCGATCAGCCGTGCTGGGATCGACTATCCCTGAGGGATGGTTATGCGCCAAAATAACTGCTGCTGCATTGTGCGCTAAGGCACGTTTTACAACTTCACGCGGATAAACATGGGCATAATCAATCGTGCCAAAAAACAGTTCTTCATATTCCACTATATGATGGCGAGTATCCAAAAATAAGCAGGCAAAAACCTCTCGTTGGTAATGACGTAACCGTGAAGTAAGATAGAGCTTCGTGTGCTCTGAATTTGCAATGACATCCGATTGTTTTAATACTTCATGTAGGCAGCGCCGACTGATTTCCATAATGGCTTGTAGTTGCGCAAATTTAACTAAACCCAGGCCTGGTTGATCGCAAAATTCTTTATAACTCGCCGTTAATATGTTTCGCAATCCTTTAAATTCTATGAGCAAATTCCGAGCCAGATCTACTGCTGTTTTCCCGCGGATGCCGGTGCGTAAAAAAATAGCTAACAGCTCAGCATCAGACAAAGCTGCAGCACCAAATTTCAATAATTTTTCACGCGGACGCTCCCCGAGCGGCCAATCTGTAATTGCCATAATGCAGCAAAGCTTAGCTTGAAATTAATTTTGAGCAATACCGTAGCGTATTGAGAGGAGGCTAAAGGGGATGCGGATGAATCCAGCCAGAAACGAATGCCAAAAGCAGTAATAAAAACATAATGATCGATAAACCAATGCGCCAACTCAAAGCCTTGGCCATCAATTGAGGAGAGCTTTTCCTGCTGAGCATAAAATATAAAGCACTTCCCAGCGCAATTAAAATTCCTAAAATCAAGCTTAAGATAGCAATTTTTATTAACATGATAATTTAGACCTAGAATTGTCCGGAGGAACCAAATCCTCCAGCGCCACGCTCTGTTTCTGCAAATTCATCCACCACTTCAAATTTAGCCCGTAGAATAGGGAATACTACTAATTGAGCAATTCGCTCACCTGGTTGTACTGTATAGGTTTTGCTACCTCGATTCCAGCAGGAAACTTGGAGAGGACCTTGGTAATCAGAATCAATCAAGCCCACTAAATTTCCTAATACTAAACCATGTTTATGACCCAAACCAGAACGTGGCAGAATCATTGCGGCCATGTGAGGGTCAGCTATATGGATTGCCAAACCAGTAGGAACCAGGATGGTTTCAGAAGGGGCAACCGGGACTGGATGATCTAAGCAGGCATGTAAGTCTAATCCCGCCGAGCCGGGAGTGGCATAAGTAGGCAAGGGGAATTCCATCCCTACTCGCGGGTCAATAATTTTGAGCTGAATATTTTTAAGCATGGGCTAACCTTATGAGAGTTTTAATTAATAGTTCGCATCATAGCAACGAAAATTCCTTAGCACGAGAATTAAAATTAAGCGGCTTGCTCCACAAACCTGTATTATATGAATTGCGTCAACAAGTGCTAAAAGCGTTGAGGCTGTAATATGGAGCGAACAATCCTCAAGGCTGGCCTCCTAAAGAGCTACAAGCACGGCGTGTTGCCCGGCGGCATCCCGTAGGCGGCGGGTTCGGGAGGGGGTAAATATCATAAAACTCATATATTTTCTAGGCACTTTGGCTCTAGCCAGCTTGTTTACCTCTTTAGGATTTTGGCAACTTTCGCGCGCCCACGAAAAGCAAATTTTACAACAACAGTTTGTCACGCGGTTGCAAGCACCAGCCATTCCCATTGAACAACTTCCTCAGGATAGTGCTGCGATGTACCAGCCAGTCAGCGTAATCGGACATTATGACAACCAACACAATTTTTTGCTCGACAATAAAATCCACCACCACCAAATGGGTTACGAAGTGTTAACTCCCTTTATCCAACAAGGCACACAACAACGCATCCTGGTAAACCGCGGCTGGATTCCCGCCCCCCCTGAGCGAAAAATTTTGCCACCAATCCCCGAAGCTAGCAGTCACACCTTGGTGGGCTATATTTATCAATCCCCTGGTAAACCTTTTACCCTGGGTAGCATAGCTGATGCCAGCAACCAATGGCCCCTGCGACTGCAAGCCTTGGATATTTCTACAATTCAACAACGTTTAAAAGTACCGCTTTTCCCACAGCTAGTGTTATTATCTCCCACTGCAGCGGACGGATTTGTCCGTGAATGGAAACCCATCAACATGCCGCCCTCCAAACACGTGAGTTATGCGGTACAATGGTTTTCTTTTGCTGCGATAATCATTATTATTTATATAAGCCTGAACTTGAAACGCCGTGAGCAACTCGAAAAATAAAACCTTAGTAATCATCCTTAGCCTGCTACTGCTATTTGGCCTGCCTTTAGGCATAGCCAGTTGGATGGTCAACCACCACTCTTTCAAATCTTTTGCGACCACCCATCATGGTCGACTCATTGATCCTCCTTTAGACTTTACCCAACTGGTAGAAGCAACGGCTTGGAAAGGGCGCTGGTTGCTGTTGTATATCAACCCCAAAACCAGCTGCGACGCCAACTGTGAGCAAAAAATTTACTACTTACGGCAAATTCGTACGGCTACAGGTAAGTACAGTGCTCGTCTGCAACGTGCAGTACTCACGCTCTCGGAGCATGCCGATCCTGCTCTAGGTGAATTACTTAATAAAGTCTACTCCGGGACCCTGCATTTCAGCACTACTTCGCAACGACTGAGGCAATTTCTCGGTGAAACAGGAGCGGCACAACTTGCTGCCCAGCAAGGTTTGATTTATCTCATTGACCCACATGGCAATGTCTTGATGTACTATCCACTGGACACCAACCCGATGGGAATTTTTAAAGATATTACTCGACTGCTAAAACTTTCTAATATTGGATAGGTTGCATGATTACTACCCCTCTTCCACCTCCGGCACCTTCTCCCATCCGGGGAAAACGCGGATATTTTTGGTTAGCACGCTTGACCACCCTTCTGGCGCTTTTGGTCGTGATGCTAGGCGCATATACTCGCTTAGGCGATGCTGGTTTAGGCTGCCCTGACTGGCCTGGCTGTTATGGGCACTTAACAGTCCCCGAAACACCCAGCGCAATTGCTAAAGCCCAACATACATTTCAACAACTGGTGGAACCTGCTAAGGCCTGGAAGGAGATGGTGCATCGCTATTTTGCTGGTAGTTTAGGGTTGCTGATTGTGGTGCTTACCGTTTGGGGAATTGGGCGTGGGTCCCGTGGTCAAGCGCCAATAAAATCCTTAATTTTGCTTCTTCTGCTCGTTATCTTTCAGGCTATTCTTGGCATGTGGACTGTCACTTGGTTAGTGCAACCTGGTGTGGTCAGTGCCCATCTGCTGGGTGGCATGGCCATCACTGCCCTACTCTGGTTTGTCAGCCTTGCCACGAATCCCAAGCAACCCCAGCCTATACCCGCTGCCCACTGCTTTAAACCCTGGGCAGTGCTGGCGTTATTGGTAGTTATTGGGCAATTGTTTTTAGGAGCTTGGACCAGTACTAATTATGCTGCTTTAGTTTGTACCAGCTTTCCAGATTGCCATGGGCAATTATTTCCGCCTTTGCATTTAACCCAGGGGTTTAGTTTTATCCAACCTATTGGCATTAATTATGAGGGTGGGGTATTGGGTACCCCAGCACGCATTGGTATTCAAATGCTGCATCGCTATGGGGCATTGATTACTCTGCTGGTGGTGGGAATCTTGGCCTTGAGTATGCTATTTTCGAAAAAAGCGCTGCCGCTGCACGGGACTGCGGCTATTGTGCTGCTGGTTGTGATTTGCCAATTTTCACTGGGTATCGCGAATGTGGCCTGGCTCTTGCCAATGCCGGTAGCCGTAGCTCACAATGGCATGGCGGCTATTTTATTGCTGAGTATTGTGACTTTAATCTATAGACTGGGCTCTTCGTCATCCCGAGCGAAGTGAGGGATCTCCTGCCATTGGCATGGAAATCCCTCGTCGCAAGCTCCTCGGAATGACGGAGAGACACCCTCACCCGCCAGCCTGCCCTGAGCCTGTCGAAGGGGCACCTTCTCCCGCAAGCGAGAGAGGGGATTCGGGGGGGATTACTATCGGACTAATTTATGCTAACTGTCTACTTACAATCGACCATCTGGCGTGGATACTATGAGCTGTGCAAGCCGCGCGTAGTCGCCTTGATGCTTGTCACTGCTTTGGTCGGGATGTTACTTGCCCCGGGGGTGCTGACTTGGCAAATACTCATCTGCGGGCTGTTAGGAATTGGCCTCACTGCTGCAGCCGGCGCTGTGGTGAATCATCTAGTTGACCGACATATTGATGCCTTAATGCATCGCACGGAATCACGACCCATCCCAACAGGTAAAGTTTCAGTGCCCAAAGCCATTTGGTTTGCTAGCCTCCTCTCAGTAACCGGGCTGGGAATTTTAGTGCTCTGGGTCAATCCCTTAACTGCTTTACTGACCTTGCTAAGTTTTTTCAGTTACGCCTTTATTTACACCATGTTTTTAAAACGTATCACCCCACAAAATATCGTCATCGGCGGTGTGGCAGGAGCAATGCCTCCACTGCTCGGCTGGGCTGCAGTGAGTAATCACCTAGGCTATGGCGGCTGGCTGCTGGTGTTAATTATTTACACCTGGACCCCACCACACTTTTGGGCACTTGCTGTGCATCGCGCGAAAGAATATGCCCAGGCAAACATCCCCATGCTACCTGTCACCCATGGCATCGACTTTACCAAGTTGAGCATTTTACTTTATACTTGCCTGCTTACTGCTGTCTCCTTACTGCCTTTTGTGGTCGGCATGAGCGGCTGGATTTACTTAATTAGCGTATTGCTCTTGGATGCAGGCTTTTTATACTGGGCTGTGCGCTTAAAATATTCTCATGACACTAAGGTAGCGATGCAAACTTTTCGCTACTCAATTATTTATTTGCTATTACTTTTTGTAGCCTTGTTGGTAGATCGGTTGTGAAAAACAAAAATCCCCTCTCCCGCAAGCGGGAGAAGGGATTTACGGAGAGAGGGGGTATTATATCTATGAAACTATTCATTGCCGCTATCGCCCTGATTGCCGCGTTGTTCGGCGCCTGGGTGTACCACAACCATTATCAGCTGGCTTCTGCCAAACCTAATCTCACCACAGCCACCGTATTTACTCAACCAAGAATCATTAACTCCTTCCAATTAATCGATGCTAAAAACCAGCCCTTTAGTGAACAAAATCTAAAAGGCCACTGGAGCTTGCTATTTTTTGGTTTCAGCAATTGCCCGGATTTATGTCCCACTACTTTAGCTACTTTAAATCAAGCTTATAAAAAATTGGCAGCTCAAGAGAGAAATCTGCCTCAAGTTGTTTTTATCTCAGTCGACCCTGAACGCGACACTCCAGAGCGCCTTAGCGAATATTTAAGCAGCTTTAACCCGCATTTTTTAGGAGCAACTGGTTTGCCCACCCAAGTCGATCAGCTCACTCATGATTTGAGCGTGTTGTATACGAAAAATGGTGAAAGCATTGATCACAGCGGGACGATTCTAATTATCAACCCTGAGGGGCAGTTTTATGGCGTTTTCACCATGCCACATGATGCCAATAAAATTGCTGCGGATATCAAGCAGTTGCTTGCTGCTACCCCCTCCGCCGATATTCGCGACAATCATGGGCGCCTGATTAATTTATCTGATTACCGCGGCCAATGGATCATTGTCAACTACTGGGCCACCTGGTGTCAGCCCTGTCTCAAAGAATTACCTGAACTCAACACCTTTTATCAACAAAATCGCCAACGTGCCTTGGTTTTAGGGGTCAGTTATGATGGCTTAGCTAAGGCCGAAATTAACCAATTAGCCCAAACTCTGCACCTGCAATTCCCCCTACTGCAAAAATTTCCACTGAAACGCTTCGGCATTCAAAATATCCCTGCGCTCCCTGTAACCTTTTTAATTGATCCCCAAGGGCAACTTCATGAGACTTTGCACGGTCCACAAACTGCCACCAGCTTACAGAAACATATTCTTATGCACACAAGGGGAGAGGCAAAAGCGTAGTGAATAGTTACCTGTGCTGTTTAATTTGCGCAACTGCAGCGGCCAGATCAGCATAAATCGGCACACCCGTTAAAACTTTACGGGACAAAACGCGCATTCCCTTTCCCGTCATCACTAACCAAGCCGGACAATCCACTGCCTGAGCGCAAAGAATATCGCGTTCAGCATCGCCAATTAATAACGCCTGACGCAAATCCACCTTGAACTGCTCAGCGATTTGCAGCAACATTTCTGGCCTTGGTTTGCGGCAATCACAGCCTTCATCAGGATGATGCGGACAATAAAAAATCCCATCAATATGCCCACCTACTGCTGCTAACGCCACTTGCATCTTTTGATGAATGGCTGTTAGATCTTGTTCCGTAAACAACCCACGCGCAATCCCCGACTGATTAGTCGCTATTACCACCTGATGCCCAGCCTTATTTAAAGCCGCAATCGCTTGCAAACTGTTGGGTATAGGAATCCATTCAGAAGGTGACTTAATAAAATCATCCGAATCTTCATTGATCACACCATCACGGTCAAGGATAACTAACATAACTACTCACACTGTCGTCCCTGTCAATATTGCCACGGGAAATTGATTAAAAATAGTAGATAATAAAATTTTATTGCAATCTCTGCCAGGAAAAGCAGTTAGCACTTCCTCAGTAAAAATATTTCTAAAACAAGTGGGAGCATTTTTAGGGAGAACAATGCTAGTCTTTCCCCAAATTTCTTGGCCATGCGGAAATTGGCCAGAATCCACCAGAAAAGTAGTGAAACGGACTATTACCACGATAATCCAGGTATTAGCTAAAAATCTAGCATAAGCAAAAACGCAATTATGGCATTTTCCAGAAACTTTGAGAGGAATATATGCACCCTCTTGAAACACCTTAAAAAACTGCTGCCTAAAAATCAATGCTTTTAGCATGACATACATTTTTATTCTGCCGTTACGCCAATTTTTGCAAATTCTATCAAGTAATTTACCGGTGCTTTGCTGCTTCCCCCCCCAAATACCGAGCAGGCATTTTTGATAATTTCGAAAATCAACTACCTGGCGATTATCAGGATCCACTAACAAAAAATTCCATAGCTCAGTCCCTTGATAGAAATCAGGGATGCCAGGTGCAGTAATTTTTGCCACTAACTGACTTAGGGAATTTAATATACCATGAAATGCTATCTTTGCTTGAAAAGGTAGGAAAATATTCATGAACTTGTATTCGCGAAATAAAATATCAATAAAATAAACTAAAGCGGACTCATAATCTTGGGTAGGGCATTGCCAGCTAGTATAAATTTTGGCTTCGCGCGCTGCCTTTACAATCATATTTTTCATACGTTGACATAGCCGAGATTTGGAATACTTTGACGAGGTTGGCCAGACCCCAAGCAAACTTTGATAAATGAAAAATTCCAGATTATTATCAGGAACAGGCTCACCATTAATTATTTTTTTTAGCGGATCGAGTATTTGCTTCCAAATTCTTACCCGTGAAACCCATTCCTGAGGAATTTCCGATAATACATTAATGCGCGCGCGAACATCTTCAGAGCGCTTAGTATCATGAGTAGAAGAAGCATTTAATGAATAAGGCCAATGCAGCTGGCGCTTAATGAAAAAATCGTGCAAGCAATGCACATTACCCAACGTTTTCTCCATTACGACATCGCTTCCCACCTCAGCTAAGGAGAGCAAAGGAAGATAGATATAGGAAGTAGTATCCTCATAGCCTTTAGCCATCACTGGGCCAGTGTACTGTTGCCAATGCATCACCCAGTTAATCCATGCAGTCTTTTGCTTGGCCGAAATATTGGGGGGATTTTCAATATAAGTTCTATAAACACCCAGATTAGCCGTCACTTCAATAATGGCTTCTTCTAATACCGATAAATCCAATTTAGTTTTGGCTAAAATAAGCATTACTTCTTGTAAATCTAAGGCTAATTTCTTAGTTTCATCATTAAAAATCTGACGAATCACGGCTTTTTTATTTTGATAACGAGTCAATTCCCAGCTTTGCTTTTTCCCGGTTATTGCTTGATAGGCTAGTTTTAATTCCTCATAGCCTTTTTTATGCACGAAAACAGTATTCACTCGATTTAAAAAATCATAGCCCGTAGTTCCACAAACTGGCCAATTAAGCGGAATAGTTTCGTTATAAGCTAAAATTTTCTCGACTACAATATAAAATTTTTCTCCAATAATTTTGCTGATTTGTGTTTGTAATTTTAACAAATAATCCTTAGGTGCGAAAAGACCATCAATGTGATCAATTCGTAACCCGGTAATAATATCGGATCTTATTAAAGAAAAAACCAGATGATGAATAGCGTCAAATACTGCTGGATCCTCTACTCGTAACGATACTAATTCATTGATGTCAAAAAATCGTCGATAGGGGAATTTAGGATTTAACCGCCAGTTTAAATCAAAATAGCGATAAAATTTTGACTTTCTCCCTTTTCGTAATACGTCTTGCCACCAAGCATTTTCACTTGCCGTAGACATATGATTAGGGACAAAGTCAAACAAAAGACCCATTTGGTGTTGGTGTAGTGTTTTAGAAAAGGAGTTTAAATCAGCTTTGCTGCCAATTTCCGGATTAATTTTATTAGGGTTAATCACATCATAACCATGCAAACTCCCAGGTTGAGCCGAAGTTAACGGTGAGGCATAGAGGTCCGATATCCCTAACGAATGCCAGTAAGAAATCCATTTAGTGGCTTCTCTTAGCGGAAATAAATGATTTAATTGCAGCCGATAAGTTGCTAAGGGTCTTCGCATATCAACCTATGAAACATTAATAGATAATTGGTCACCGAGAATATGAAAATTCTCTACCCAAGTCTGTTCTTTCTCCCCACCCTGATCCGCTAGTTGTTTAAACTGAGGGTAAGTTGACTCCAATAATTGAAAAAAGCTGTTTTGTATATGATAAAGATTAATTTGAAACGGTAAACGACCAATAACCTTCATTGCATCTATAATGTGGCGCATTTTTTTTAATGAACTAACATCTCTTTGCAAACTCAACATCATACACTCTAACGTTTTTTGCAAAACAAACCCAAGCTCAACTGGATCTAATTTCACCTTGGCAAGTTTGGCCTCATCTAATAATTTATTAATATGAGTTAATTTAAATTTTACTCTGGAAAATTCTTTCTTTATTTCTGAATTAATTATATGTTGAGCAACCGTTTTAAATGCCTCAGGAAGAGGAATTCCCAAATCCTCAATAAAACGTATTAAAAAGGCATGTTGTTGATAAATTCTTTTATAAATAATTTCAATTTCTATCAAGGTATTTTCAAAAATCCGATTTAATACCCAACGCTTTTGATCATAAAAAAGAGAGCCTATAGAATAAATTGAATCATCAAAATAGGCATAGAAAAGTTTATTAACCCCTACTAAATCGGCTCCGTTAAACATATTATTGATTTCTTGAAACATTTTCGCATAATCTTGTTCATTATGAAATTTACTTGCACAGATAAGATTTTGGTCGCCTAAATGTAGAACTCCAAATGATAATTTGGAAAATTCACGGGTAATGACAGAGGTAAATATTCCATGACCTAACAAAAGCTGTACGTTACCTGAAGTCATTTTTTGGACATCAGCATGATCTATTCGGTAATAATAAATTTCATCATTCTTTTCATAATTTTCGAATAACGAAGTAATGGCATAATGAGCAGCGATTTTTGGCCAAGTGATGGTCCTTGGTTTAATAAAATTGTCATAAACATACCGGCCATCATGATATTCTGGAATATTACTTTTTGCATTAGCTAATCTTTCCAAAAATTGATATTCAAGTGAAATTAACAAAGTCTGCTCAGCTAATTGAATTACTCTTGCAGCATAACTAATAATTTGCGTGGTTTCAATCCGAGATAATTCCTCAAAAAACCAGCCACAGCTCGTATACATCAACAGGGCATGTCGTTGCATTTCCATCAAACATAATGCAACTTGCCTTTCTTCTTCATTTAAATCATGGATAGCATTTTCTTGAAAAAATTTCCCTAACGATTGGTCAGAGCGATCCAAAATTACCTCAATGTAATTATTACGCGCGGTCCAAGGATCTTTAAAAATTTCATGACATTTATTTTCATAGGGAGACTTTATCGAATCACGCAACCAATCCAGTGCTTCTCGTAACGGCCGACGCCACTCTTGATTCCAATTACCTCCACCAGCGCAACCACAATTAGATCGCCAGCGTTCAACTCCATGAATACAGCTCCAGGAAGTATTTTCGAGGATATCGATCTCATGGTTAGGCGGAAAAATTTGCAGAAATTGGCTGTAATTGGTTACCTTGCCCAGCTGTTTTTCTTCAATATAGTGCAAGGCATAGGCTAATGCCATATCGCCAAAAGGATGATGATGACCATAAGTTTCACCATCCGTGGCAATATTAGCTAGCTCTGGGCGATTGGATTTATCGGAAAAAATCTTGTTAATACTTTCAGCTAAATTTTCTCCATTTTTAAGCATATCAGTAAATGCAATCGCCTGAGAAACTGGACCATCATAGAGGAAAATTACGATTGACCGACCTGAAGCCAATTTTTGCAGATAAGGCATGGTCGGAGAGATCTGGCCATTGTTAACATCATGCCAACGGCTATGATCTGCTATTTTTCGCAGTCGCTTTGCTTGATGTTGCGCTAAAATAGTAAACTTAATTGCTAATTCTGCCATGATTTCTAGGGTTTCTAAATCAACTGCTGTTTCAGGTAACCACATCCCTAATGGCTTGCGCTGAAATCGATGTTCAAAATCGCGGATTCCCCACAAAACCTGCGTGTACTTATCCTGGCGATTTGCCAACGGCATGATCATATGGTTATAAGCTTGCGCGATGGCGCTGCCACAACCCGCAAACAGTTGTATGCTGTCTTTGTCGGCCTGAAGAATAGCTGCATAAACTTCGGGAGAATATTCTTCTAACCAAGACAATAAGGTCGGTCCAAAATTAAAACTGATTTTAGAATAATTATTTACAATTTTAATAATCCGCTTATTACTGTCCAAAATGCGCGCTGTAGAATTAGGTGCATAACATTCTTCCGTAATACGTTCATTCCAGTCATGATAAGGGTAAGCAGAATCTTGTTGTTCAATTTTCCCTAGCCAAGGATTTTCCCGAGGCGGCTGATAAAAATGTCCATGAATGCAAATATATCGATCCATTTTAATTATCCTCCAGCTTGTACCGCCCACCAACTCGCCTACGAGGTCCTGCCGCATGGGCAACCCACCGTGCTCGCACGCTGCGCGCGGTGGTGTTGTCCCATGCGTCACCCCTGCGGCTTGTGCCGGTCATATCACGTTTTACGGTAAATAGCTGTAACATATGCCCTCAATATTAATTGGGTCTCAGATGAAATTTTTGGGGGCAAGGAACTGCCGTTGCCTCCCCATTCTCTATCCTCGGAATCTAATATTTTGTGCCATACTCCAGGTGGCGTGGTAATAGAGATCTTAGATTCAGTGTTAACAAAAAAGAAAACAATAAAGACTTCATCACTTTGATGCCACCGATGTACCGTCATTAGCATCAATTCAGTATTACAACGCACAACGGTATTTATTTTGTCTAAGTGCGCTAATGTCGGTATATTTTTTCGATAGGAAATTAATTGTTGGTACCAGGTATATAATGGTTTATGCCAGTCTTCCTGGCGCAAATGATGATGCAGTTTCGATTGTATAAATGTCTCGATTGCTTGCGGGTCCAGCATTTCATTCGAATTATCATCTAGGCTAAATTCTTTGCGTCGACCTTCTCTCACTGCCTGAATTAAATTAGGATTAGCGTGACTGATAAAATACCAAAAGCGTGCTTCTTCACCATATTCTTCTCCCATAAATAACAGTGGAATATAAGGAGACAGCAAAATCACACTGGCGGCAAGTTTGCGCTGGGCAAAATTAAGCAACTGAGTGAAGCGCTCTCCTAGCATACGATTTCCAATTTGATCGTGATTTTGACCAAATACTAGAAATTTTTCCCCTGCAACCTCCGCAGAAGATTGACCCCGCTCGGTAAGCACGTAGCCTTCTTTAAAAGCTTTTGCCAATTGAGCTAATTGACCAAAATCTTGATAATAACCGCTTCTTTCTCCCGTTAATACCGCATGTAAGGCATGATGAAAATCCTCATTCCACTGCACATCTAAGCCGTATCCTCCCTGCTTTTTGCGATGAACAAATTTCAAGTCATTCCGAGCGGCTTCAGCAAATAAATAAATGAATCGACCGGTCTGTCGAGCAAAATGATGAACCTGCTCAGCTAATTCAGCCAAAAAAGGATCAGCAGAATAATCAAATACCGCGTGCAGAGCATCCAAACGCAACGCATCGATGTGATAATCGCCAACCCACATTAAAGCATTTTCTATGAAGAAGCGGCGAATTTCATGATTGCTGGGTCCATCAAAATTGATCGCAGCTCCCCAAGGCGTGTGATACCGCTCGGTAAAATACGGACCAAATTGATTGAAGTGATTTCCTTCCGGGCCTACGTGATTATAAACCACGTCCAAAATCACTGCTAAACCCCGCTGATGACAGGCTTGCACTAACGCTTTTAATTGTTCCGGTGTGCCGTAGCTATTCTGCACTGCAAAAGGAAACACGCCATCATAGCCCCAATTTCTATCTCCAGGAAATTGCGCCACTGGCATTAACTCAATGGCGGTCACACCAAGCTCGCCTATCCAATCCAGCTTCGCCATCAGTGCTGCAAAAGTACCCTCGGAAGTAAAAGTACCTACATGTACTTCATAAATAATATACTGACTAAGCGCTAAACCCCGCCACCCGCTGAAGCTCTGATCCCCGACGGGTCCTGCCGCGCGGGCAACCCGTCGTGCTCGCTCGCTGCGCGCGGCGTTGTTGCCCCACGCGTCACCCGTCGGCCAAAGTTCTATAGAGCGGGAATTGCTGTAACAGGCATCAATAACTTGCGAAGGTCCGAAAATTCCTTCCGGTTGAAAACGAGAAGCTGGATCAGCATAGCATTGCTGGTTGAAACGGTACCAATAAAGACTGCCTGGCGGCACATTTTGAGCAATACAATGAAAATAACCCTTTTCTTGTCTTAGCATGGCTTGTTTAAACCCGCCAGGAGCCCCAATGACCAGCTCAACTGCTTCGGCGTAAGGAGCATACAGCAGAAATTCAGTTTGATTTTCACTTAAATAGGTTGCTCCTAATCGCATAGACCCCCCGCCCCCTCGAGAGGTTGCAAAAAAAGAATTCCTAAAGGAGGCAAAATTAAATTCAGTGAATAAGGCCGCTGATGACAAGGAGTATCTGTTGTGCACAGATCACCTGAATTTTCCTGACCACTTCCCCCAAATTCCATACCATCACTATTCGCAATCTCTCGCCAAAGACCTTGATTAGGAACTCCGATTCGATATTGCCGGTGTGTTACCGGAGTACAATTCATAACCACAAGCACGTAATTATCTTTTTCAGTCGAATGGCGAAGAAAACTAATCACACTAGAGGTATAGTCTGCGCAATCAATCCACTCAAAGCCTAAAGGTTCCGTATCTAATTGATGTAAAGCTTTTACTTGTCGATAAAGCTGGTTCAGCATTTGCACCCATTTTTGCATTCCTTGATGGAGTGGATACTGCAATAAATGCCATGCTAAACTTTCGTCATGCTGCCACTCGCCCCATTGGCCCCACTCTCCTCCCATAAATAGCAGCTTTTTCCCTGGTTGAGCATAGAGATAACCCAATAATAAACGTAAGTTTGCAAACTTCTGCCAATCATCACCTGGCATTTTCGCAAGTAAGCTACTCTTGCCATGCACTACTTCATCATGCGACAGCGGCAAAACAAAATTTTCCGAGAAAGCATAAAGCATACGAAAAGTTAATTCATTATGATGATAACTTCGATGAATAGGATCATAGTGTAAATAAGATAAAGTATCATGCATCCAACCCATATCCCACTTATAACCAAAACCTAGACCTCCGACATAAGTAGGCCGGGAAACCATCCCCCAATCAGTAGATTCTTCGGCAAAAGTTTGTACATCAGGATAATTTTTATAAATCTCTTCGTTGAGTCGCCGAATAAAAAATAAGGCATCAATATTTTCTCGCCCACCATATTGATTTGGAATCCATTCACCTTCTTTACGTGAATAATCTAGATATAACATCGAAGCCACTGCATCCACCCGTAAGCCATCAATATGATATTTATCCAACCAAAACAGCGCACTACTATACAGAAAACTACGCACCTCATAACGACCATAGTTAAAAATAGCACTATGCCAATCAGGATGAAATCCTAATCGTGGGTCCGCATGTTCATATAAATGTGTCCCGTCAAATAATGCTAAACCATGATCATCCGTAGGAAAATGAGAAGGAACCCAATCCAAAATCACCCCAATACCGTGTTGATGGAGATAATCAATTAAATACATCAAGTCTTGAGGGGAACCATAGCGGCTAGTAGGGGCAAAATAGCTAGTAATTTGATAACCCCAGGAGCCATAAAAAGGATGTTCCATAATTGGCATGAATTCCACATGGGTAAATCCTAACTGTTTTACGTAATCGGTTAATTGTGGCGCCAATTCACGATAGCTCAAAAAGCGATTTTCCTGTTCTGGAATTCGTCGCCACGAACCAAGATGCACCTCATAAATCGCGAGCGGCTGATTATGCGCTTGATATTCTTTGCGGCTCTGCATCCATTCGGCATCTTGCCATTGATAATCCAAAGACCACACAATCGAAGCAGTGCGATGCGGTACCTCAGCATAAAAAGCCAATGGATCCGCCTTATCACCAGATAAATTATGACGATTAGAAACAATATGATATTTATAATGTTCTCCTTGGGAGAGTCCAGGAATAAATCCAACCCAAATACCCGAACTGGCTAAAGGTTGCAGAGGATGACTCGTCTTATTCCAATCATTAAACTCTCCCATCACAAAAACTTGTTTAGCGTTAGGGGCCCAAACTGCAAACTGCACCCCTGGCTCTGCATTTTTTACGATACAGTGTGCACCTAATTTTTGATATAACCGCACATGATCGCCTTGGTTAAACAAGTAAATATCCACATCACTAATATTATATTCATTGCTCATTTTCCTAACTCTCCTTGACGCAGCTTAGCTACATGAACTAGCATCTTAATTAATTTACGGTCGTTGCGCCATTCGGAAAATTTTCGTCGATTTTTCCGTTGCCAATTAGGATAGGTCATTCCAGAAGCTGGGATATTTTGTGCTCGCGTTTCTAACCATAAATCTTCTAAATTAATTAACAGGAATTGACACCTACTTTTAGCTAAAATATTTAGACAAATAGACAATAATTGCCATAATTTACTCTTAGAGGAAAGTAGCGATTGAAATATTTGCTGACGATGAGTATATTCTTTTGTGGCTTGTTGAGCAGTCATATAGCCTTTTTTTTCTCGATCCTGTAAATCTAAACCCTTTATATACGCAGCAAAGGGAGGCATATCATGGGTATTGAAACTTGCCACACTATGCCTAGGGATTCCCTTAAGAACTTTGGCAGGATCAGAATCAATTTCATATTGCAAAACATGCATTTTATACAAATGATGTTTATTCATAGTAGTATTCACATACTGAGGAACCATCCCTAAATTTTCTCCGACAATACACGCTTTATGCCGTACAGATTCTAAACATAAAATAGCGTACAGTTCCTCTGCGGGGTATCGAATAAAAGCTCCTTCTGCTACAGAAAATCCTTGGGGAATACAATATAAACGATGTAAACCCATAACATGATCGATCCGCAAAAGATCCACGTAAGCTAAGGTTTGACGTAAATAATTGATGAAATAATGGTAATGCTGTTCTCGTTGGATATGGGGGATGATGGGAGGGAAACTCCAATTTTGTCCTTGAACAAATACTGCATCAGGTGGCGCACCTACAGTTAAACTTTGCGCAAATAAATTGCTCTCTCGCCAGGTATCATAACCATCGGCATGAACCCCAAGCGGCATATCTAAATAAAGCTTTACTTGCTGCAAACGGGCTTCCTGTCTTATGCGTGAAAGTTGCTCCTGTACTTGCCATTGAGAATAAAGATAATATTCTTTTACTTTAGGATCGTAATCGTCGCTACAAATTTCACCCAATTTGAGAATTTGCGGCCAATGATGCCAAGCTGTTTGTAAACTTTCCTGGACGGCACGAAAGCTGGCATAATTTTCCATTAATGGGTTACTAGCAATAAAAGTTTGAAATGCCAATTTTCGTTCTTCCACTCCGTTTGCAAAAAATTCATCACTAAGTAGCTCTAAAATGCGGCGCTTTATAGTCATTATTTTTGGATAGTTAACTAAGGGTGCTTCTCGTAAAACTTGTAGTTCCTTTTGCAATGCCATTGAATTAAGTAAATTTTGTGCTTTAGTACTTTGGCTCAATTCAGGGATTTGCTCGACATCTAAATAAAATTCATTAAAAAAAAGTCGACTGACTGGTGAATATGGACTTGGCTCGTAAGGATTAGCGAAGAAATTGGCAAATAACGGCAATGTTCCTACTAAGTCTCCGCCCTTGTTTGACAACCATTGAATTAATTGACGAAAGTCAGTGAAATCTCCTGCTCCAAAATTACGTGCTGAATTTAACGCATAAAGAGGGGTAAATAACCCCCAGCTGCGTTTACGCTGGGGACGATGGGAATACCCAAACCGCGGCGCAGCAATAATTAAAGAAAAGAAATCTTGACTGTTTAAGCTAATTTTTAGTTGATGATAGCCTAGAGACAGGGTTTTACTCATTGGTAATATTTTAGTAATAAAAATACGACCAAATAAATTTTCTTCTTTGAAAATCGGACTTTTATCTAAGGCCACATCCCATTCGTGAATGTTGCCATCTTCGCCAATTAATTGACAAGAAAGTTTGCTAGACGAGAGTTCCTGGGGGAAATATAAAGGTATGTGATCCAGATAGCCATCCCAGGCAATTTGTACCGGCTCAACGCATTTTTTCTGCAACGCTTCTTGATGACTCGCCAAAGAAACGCCCATGGCGTCTAACATAGCACCTAATGTTGCTGCAGACACCCAGCGACGCTGTTTAAAGACATCATAATAAGCTGTTTGAACCCCGTAAATTTTAGCTAAGCAACGAATCGTTGGATTATTTACCTTGTTCATTCTAATAGCTCAACTAAACCACGACAAGGAATTTCTAACCATTCAGGCCTATTATTTAATTCGTAATTAATTTCATAAACAGCTTTTTCTAGCATAAATATTTTTAATAACAGTGCGAAATCTTTTTGATTTTTTGGAAGGAATGATTGATTTTTTGCTTTCGAAAAATACCCATTTAAGAAACATACCCGGACCCATTGATTCCAAAAATTTGCCCAAGACTCTAAAGTTTTGATGTCTTCTTTTCTGACCAATGAGGTTGGACCAAATAATGCGGACATAGCAGCATAATGAAACGATCTTAGCATCCCAGCAACATCTACTAGGGGTGATCGTTTGATTCGCCGCTCCGATAAGGAACGCTCTGGCTCTCCTTCAAAATCGACCAACATAAAATCTTTACCGGTAAAGATCACCTGACCTAAATGAAAATCACCATGGCTACGAATACGTAATCCACTTATCTTGCGATTAATAATTTTACGTAAGATTGCATCAACTCTTTCGGAAGAATCTAAAATTTTTCGGGCATAATTGGCTACTTCGCCGTCCAAATTTACCGTTGCCTTTTTTAACTGACTAAACGTTCTGCCCACCAACGACCGGATAGATTGATACAGCGCACGTTGATGAAAGGTGGAAAACACTTCGGGAGCAAAATCAAGCTCTTCAGCATTAGAAGCAAGCACAATATGCAGCTCTGCAGTATGCTGGCCTAATAAGTTGACCATATAAATATAATTACCAAGTAATGATTTTACTTCCTCTGGGATGGGGTGCTCATTCTCAAAAAAATTGTGAGATAATTCTGGATGTGGAATTATCGTTGGCAAATTGCTATTTTCAGTTAATATTTTTTCAAAAAAACGATTAATATGATCTAAGGTATACTGCCAACCATCAGTCTCATGTTGGATAAATTGATGAAGAACCGCTAATGATATAACTTTTCCACTCCTATCGATATATTCTAGACATCCCGCAAAGGCTGGAGAGTAAGGAAAGCGCTGTTTCTCAGTTAAAAATTGACCAATTTCTATTTCTGGATTGACTCCTGCCTGACAGCGTCGATAATATTTCAAAATAAATTCAGTTCCGTACTTAATCGAAGTATTGGTTTGTTCTGAACTTAATAGCGTCAAATCTGCCGATTGATTTTTTAAAGCTAAAGATTTGAATATTGAAGTATTTTGTGCAGATAAAATACCTTTTTTCCCGCGTATTTTCTGCCCTCTGGCAATGTATTTAATCACCCTATCGCATAATTTTTGATCAAAGCTCGCATCGATTAAATATTCGTTCTCAGGCACAATTTTGGCAATTAACGCGGTCTGTGGAATTTCTTTTAATATCTCGTTATCTTGTTCTTTTATGCTGGTAATTGGTAAAAAATAAATTGTTTTCTGATCTTTTACATCAATAACCTCAACAAAAAGTAGGTAAAATCTCCTATCCTCAATAAAGATAGAGAGGGATTCTTCTAGTTGCAGTTGTTTTATCTTAAAATTCTTGCGCCCAAACCAACGTTGCTGAGGTAAATAATTAAGTAAAATAGATTCTAAATGAGCTTGATCGCTTTCTTTTAATAAGCGATCCCAACTACCACGAATCGCAACTTCCATAATAGGATTTTCACTCTCAGAAATTTCAGATATTTCAGATGATTTCGATTTCAACAAAAACCAATAAAATGCATGGGGGCCCAAACTTAGGAAATAGGATTTCCCGGTGACTGCCGGGAATTCTGATTGCCCAAATAGTTCAAGCAAACTATTTCCCTCCCAATCAGACAAATCTAACTCAACATATTCACTAAAACGAGAAAAATTCGCCACAATTAATAAGGTTTGATCTTTATAACTAGTCGTGAACGCGAGAACTTTTGGATTCTCTGGAAATAAAAATTGGATCTTTCCTAATGCTAATGCTGGATAACGTTTGCGTAACGCAATTAATCTTTTCATCCACCATAATAAGGATTCCGGGTTTTTTTCTTGAGTATCCACATTGACGGATTCGTAGTGATATTCAGGGTCGATAATAATCGGGAGAAAAAGACTCTGGGCATGAGAAGTAGAAAATCCAGCATTCCGATCCGCATTCCATTGCATAGGAGTACGCACCGCATTACGATCACCTAAATAATAATTATCTCCCATCCCAATCTCATCTCCATAATAAATAACCGGAGTGCCAGGTATAGCAAATAATAAGGCATTCATTAATTCAATTTTTTTTCGATTACTATTTAGTAACGGCGCCAATCGCCGGCGTATTCCTAAATTAACCCGTGCTTGTGGATCTTGAGCATAGACTTGATACATGTAATCTCGTTCTTCATCGGTGACCATCTCGAGGGTCAATTCATCGTGATTACGCAAGAAAATACACCATTGGCAAGAGGAGGGAATTTCGGGGGTTTGCTGTAAGATATCCACCAGGGGAAATCGATCTTCCATTTGCAAGGCCATAAACATTCTGGGCATCAATGGAAAATGAAAGGCCATATGACATTCATCGCCGTTGCCAAAATAAGTGACAGCATCTTCTGGCCATTGATTGGCCTCCGCTAACAACATGCGATCGGCATATTTTTCATTAATGTGTTGACGGATTTTTTTTAAGAATGCATGGGTCTCTGGCAAATTTTCACAATTAGTTCCTTCACGTTTATAAAGATAAGGAATCGCGTCTAAACGTAGACCATCTACTCCCAAATTCAACCAAAAATCCAACCATTGCTGCACCGCTTTTTGCACCAAGGGATTATCAAAATTGAGATCTGGTTGATTAGCATAAAACCGGTGCCAATAATAGGCCTGAGCTACCGGGTCCCAAGTCCAGTTGGACGATTCAAAATCTTGAAAAATAATTCTGGCATCTTCAAATCGCTGGGTGGTATTACTCCACACATAAAAATCACGCCATTGACTGCCGGGTTTGGCACGGCGTGCCCGCTGAAACCATGGATGCTGATCGGAAGTATGATTGACTACTAACTCGGTGATAACGCGAATATTGCGGCGATGCGCTTCACGCAGCATTAATTTAAAATCGGCCAGGTTTCCATAAGTGGGATGGACATTAGTGTAGTCAGAAATATCATAGCCGTCGTCCCTTAACGGTGAGGGATAAAAAGGTAGCAACCAAATCGCAGTAACCCCTAGGTTCTGCAAATAATCAAGCTTTTGAATTAAGCCACGAAAATCGCCACTACCGTCTTTATTACTATCGAAAAAAGCGCGGACATGAAGCTCATAAATAATGGCTTCCTGATACCAACGCGGAATATGTTCCTCAGCATTATCCATCACACCTCCCTGTTTAGATCACCCCCTATTCTAGCACTCACCCAAAACTAGGCAAGCCCACTGAGATCATTTACTATTAGCTCATGACTACCGGGCGCTAGATCCAGCCGGCACCGGAACAACGGGATATCCATGAATAAAACCTATCTATTTTACGACTTAGAAACCACTGGGCGTAGTAAATGTTTTGATCAAATATTACAATTTGCCGCTATTCGTACCGATTTAAACTTAAATGAGCTGGAACGTTATGAATACCGCATTAAATTGAATTGCGATGTAATTCCAGAACCTGCGGCAATACTCATTCATCGAATCTCGATCGCGCAAATGTTAGCAGGCAGCCCAGAAGCTAGTGTCATTGCGCAAATTCATAAATTGGTCAACACTCCCGGGACCCAAAGTGGTGGTTATAATACCCTGCGCTTTGACGATGAATTTCTACGCTTTGCTTTTTATCGCAATTTATTGCCTCCCTACACCCACCAATGGAGCAATGATTGTGGTCGTTTCGATTTATTACCGATCACCCAATTATATTTTTTGTACAACACGAATGAGGCAGTTAACCTTATTTGGCCTAGACTCAATGACAAGCTTTCACTCAAATTAGAGAATTTAAATCAAGCTAATCAGCTTGCCAGTGGGTCAGCGCATAATGCACTGGTCGATGTTGAAGCCACTTTAGCCCTAGCCAAGCATTTTCGCGCCCATACGAAAATGTGGGAGTATGCCATGGGCAGTTTTGCTAAAGCCACTAACCAAAGCCGTAGGCAACAATTACCGGTAGGATTTATAAGCGACGAGACGCACTACTTGGCCCTGATGATTGGGGAAACCGGTGCTGATAATCAATATCAATTTCCGGTACTTTATTTAGGCCAACATCAGCATTATAAAAACCAACAGCTCTGGTTACGTTTGGACCAATCAATCCTCTCCTCGACGCATCCAGACACTATCGCAGAGAATACCTGGGTCTGCCGCAAAAAAACTGGCGAAGGCGGAATAATTTTGCCTTACCTGCCACGCTTTACCCAGCATTTAACTGACGAACGGCAAGCCATCACCCAAAGCAATCTGCAATGGTTGCAGGAAAATGCTGCCATTTTTAAGGCAATCCAAGCTTATTATCAAAATTATACCTATCCCAAAATACCTGGCGCTGATATCGAAACGACATTATATGAGAATGGTTTTTTGAGCCGTGAAGAGGAAAGTCTATGTCATTTATTTCGCCAAGCCCCCATTGCGCAAAAACTTAGCATGGTGGGGCAATTTACCCACCCAGTGTTACGAACTATAGTGCTGCGTTACCTGGGACGCAATTATTTTTCGGATCTCACCCCAGAATTACAGCAAGAATTTAATCAGTATTTATCGAGCCTTAATCCTGATGAACCCGCATTAACTCCGCTTGATTTTCGCGGCAATCAGCGCTTGACTCGGCAACAAGCGCTGGAAATTATCCACAAAATCCGCACGGAAAAAACCCTGGATAGCGTTGAACACGCACTGCTGGACGAATTGGCAGGTTACTTATCTAAAGCCCCTCCCCCGCTTGCGGAAGAATGGGTGAAGGCAGGTGAGAGCCCAGCAAGTCCCCTCTCCCGCTTGCGGGAGAGGGGACCGAAGGCGGGTGAGGGTGTATGAAATGGCTTATAGCCAAAAAAAGCACATCCTCACCCAACCCGCAGTATTTCTGCCCCAGGGCAGCATTTTGCCTTTACTTTTAGGCAGAATTATGTAAAATATGCAAATAATTAGCATCGATGACAAGATATTAGGTAAATGAACTATGCAACAAAACACACGCGATAACATTGCTGACATCAATTACCTCTCAGTTTTCGCAACATTTGCTACTATTAATTCAGGCTTTATATACCTAGGAACTCCTTCGCCCTATGCTTTACCCTTGGCCATAATCAATCTAACAGCGTATATAATACATAACTACGTAATTGAGAAACAATGTCAATTGATATCGAGTGCACCAAAGCAAGACAATGAGCAGAAAATCAATACCTATAACAAAGTGCTTTTTGCTAGCGCTTTACCCTTTATAGCAGGAGTGCCATTTGCATATTATGAAGCGACGAATGTATTAGGGGAAAAATTGGCTATCTCTTCAGAAGCTAGCTTAGCTATCAGTATAACTGTTGCGCTAATATTGGCCCTAGCCACAGCCAATTTCTCTCGGGAGGTCTACAAGCAGGCAAAACAAAAATTAGACCCGGCAAAATCTACCCAAAGCTGCCAATTAGGCAACACCACCTACTCAGATTTAGCTGCAAACATTACAGCTACAGTAGTTAGTTCTGGTTTTATATATCTAGGACTTCCCTCCCCCTATGCCTTACCTGCCGCAATACTCCATCTAGTTGCTACTATAATATTTCACGGTACTGCTACTATAACCAATAAACCACAATTTCAGCAGAAGAATAACTCAAATGCTCATGCTCATGTTCTACTAACCCTTAGTTATCTTGCCATGATACCAGGAATAGCATTTGGGACTTATTCGATGGCAAATGTATTAGGGGATAAATTGAACCTCTCTTCGGAGAGTACCTTAGCTATCAGCGTAACTTTTTCGATAATACTTGCTCTTAGCCTTCTAGCTGCACCATTTATCAGACAAGCAAAATCCTCCAACATCGGCTCAAATGGCGCGCAAAACCGAAGACCCACCCTAGAGAATAAAGCAAGTCGGCCAATAAAAAGGGGGCTTATCGCTTTTGATTTTGATGAAACCATAACCAACCAGCATGTTTATGAGATGCTCACCCTCTGTGGACTGCACGATACAAACACAGAGACGCAATGGAAAGCTATCCAAAATATCAAGCCCCGCGGTTTAGCGCATGAATGGAAGACAGCATTCGAAGAATTGTTCTATGCGGGTCACGATATTGCTATCGTGAGTTATAATCCGCATGTCGAGTTAATTCGGCGCTTCTTGAAAGAAAAAATTGGATTGGATGAACAGATCCTTAAAAATATCCATATAGAAAGCTGGCTTCCTGAAGAGAAGGCACAAAAAAGCCATGGTAAAAACTTTCATCTCTGTGCAGCAGCTAAACATTTTAATAGAGATCCCCAGGACCGCAACATCATTTTAATAGAAGATTCTAGAACTAATCTACAGAAAGCAGAAGAATTGTTACATCCACAATATGGAAGTGTTTACACCGACTTCCGCCAAGAGGGCAATGAAGCGCCTCATATTCACCAGACACTCGCACAGGCGAGGCAATTAAGTAAAGAACTTGACGAACAAGCCGCATTGCAACACGACGAAAGCACCGACCTGATCTATCAGCCATAGATGCCTGTTTCTATCCTGTGCTGAATGGTTACAGAAACAATTAATCATAGATCAGTACTACATAAGTGACAAAAATTAATAGATGCAGCAACCCCTGAAATACATTAGTTTTGCCATTACTAAAGGTTAAAATGCTCACTAACAAGGTCAGCATTAACATAATCGAGTCAATCCCACCTAAACCTAATACGACATGCTTCCCAGTAAAAAAACCTACAGTTAATACGGCCGGAATAGTTAAGCTAATAGTGGCCAACACTGAACCTAATAAAATATTCATGGCGCGTTGCAGTTGGTTTGACATCGAGGCTCGAATAGCGGCAAACGCTTCGGGGGATAAAATCAGTATCGCGACAATAAAACCGCCAAGAGCAGGCGGTTGATGCAGCTTGATTAGGATAAAATCAACCGGCGTGGCGATACCTTTTGCCAAAATCGCCGTGATTAACAGATAAAGTATTAGCAATATCAAGTGCGTAGGTAATGAGTAGTAACGTACAGTTCTAGCTGCCTGATGAGCAGGAGGCCTCGGGTAGGTGTTATCTAATGAATCGATAAAATAGCGGCGGTAAGGGCCAGTTTGCATCGCCAAAAATACCACATAAATGCTGATAGAAGTGATGATAAAGAATAGGCTTTGTAAGTACGAGAAGGTGGGTCCCTTGGTAGACAAGGTATGAGAGGGCAATATAAGACCTACGACGGCAATTATTAAGATAGCGCTTAGAAATGCGCAAGAACCCTGTAAGTTGAAACTCTGTTCACGATGTCGCCACCCGCCTAACAGTAAACTAATGCCAACCATACCATTGAGAATTACCATGATCACGGAATACATGGTATCCCGGGCTAATGAAGGCATTTCGGCACCCACCAACATCACGCTCGTGATAATAACAATTTCAATGGTGATCACTGACAAAGTGAGCACTAAGGTGCCAAGTGGTTCTCTCAGTAATTTAGCCAAGGCTTCCGCGTGCCGAACAACGAGGAATACACAATACAAGATGACCAGGAACAGCCAGATAAACACACCCAGAGCTACAATTGGGTTAACCGAGCCCATGACACCATAGGCTTTTAATACGTACAGCATAATCACACTAATTATACCAACCAATAGTGCTAGTTCATGGGTACGTAATTGCTGCCAAACCAATGTTAGTTTCATGAGCTTTGTATCCGTGTGCTGCAATGATCTAGGGCTAATGCGTATTGCTTAGTGTAACAGGTGTATGCACCTGCATCTAGGTAACCGTCTGCTCTTGCTCTAGCTTAGCCACTATTTCTGGCGGCAGCGTGGTAAATCGGGCTACTTGCTCAATAGAAAAATCTGTTTGTAAAAGTCTTTTGGCTATTGCTTCCGCCGTTTCAAACTGACCCTGTTGTCGCCCTTCTTGGCGCCCTCGTTCTATTAATTGTTGTGCAATGGTCATAGCTTCTTGGCGCCCTCGTTCTATTAATTGTTGTGCAATGGTCATAACGTTCTCCTGTGAGTTATTAGATAAACTTTCTTGTATGAGCTCAAATAATTTATCGAGATTACTTATTTCAGCTTGGTCAAGAATATAAGTAAAGACTGCTTCTAAATAATCATGCCCACCTGCCTGATCCACTATTCTCCAGGCATTTGCCAAGCCCGCCAGATGGGGCAACATATCTGGTGCTCGAATATACTTCATAGTAATGTGCATTATACTTAACCAATCATCCTTTTTCAAAGCTTGATCTGGAATGCAATGGCACTACCTTAAGGAGCAAAGATGAATATAAGCCTATGATTTAGATGAAAAAAGATGAAATCAGTTTCCAAATTTAATATTATTGTTGTAGCAAACACACAATAATAAAAAAAGGAAACTGATCTGTGAATTTTAAAAAGAAAAATAAAATTAAGCAAGTTAAAAATAAAAGACAAGAATTGGCTGATGGTGCACCAGACATTTTCCTGTTAAACCTATTGAATTCAGAAAAATGTCAGAAGATACTTAGAGAGTGCCGGGAATATCGTGACCGGATATATAGCCCCACCAAAACCTTATTTACGTTTATTAAACAAGTTTTAAATCCAGATAAATCCTGCAAAAAAGCGGTTGCTGGTGTTGTTGTGGAGCAGCTGCATAGTAAAAAAAAGAAGCAGAATAAAATAAGCTCAAATACTGGCCCCTATTGTAAGGCCAGAAAGCGATTGCCTGAAGATACTGTGAAGGCATTAGTTAAAGAATCTGGAGCTTTCCCTTTGAAATCTATTCCAATGAGATGGAAAGTCTATGGCCGAGAATTAAAAGCATTTGATGGATCTACCGTCAAAATGTCGGATACAAAAGCTAATCAAAAAAAATTTCCTCAGCATGGTAATCAGAAAAAAGGGGCTGGATTTCCTATGGCGCGAATAGTAGCCGTTATGTCACTGACGCGGGGAACCGTAATAGATTATGCAATAGGGGCTCACAAAGGAAAGGGCACAGGAGAAATCTCATTATTAAGAGAAATTATAAACTGCATTAAAGCCGACGATATTGTGCTGGGTGACCGTTATTACCCCAATTTTTTTCTTATGGCGGACTTAAAAAAAATAGGAGCTGATGGTGTTTTTCGCGGACAAAGTCAAAGGAATTATGATTTTAGAATGGGACAAAAATTGGGTAAAAATGATCACATTGTCAACTGGGAGAAACCACAGAAACCGGAATGGATGACACAAAAGCAATATGAGGCATACCCCGATCAAATTTCCATACGGGAATTTAAAGTATCAGGCCACATATACGTTACAACATTTTTAGACAAAAAATACCACAAAGCAGAGCTTGCCCAAATATATAAGCGAAGGTAGGAGGTGGAGCTTAATTTGCGAAGTATTAAAAGTATCATGAATATGGATATGTTATCGTGCAAAACACCAGAAATGGTTAGAAAAGAAATAGGAATTCATTTATTAGCATATAATTTTATCAGAATAATTATAGCAAAAGCTTGTTATGAGTATGGCGTTAATCCATGGGAAATAAGCTTTAAGGGAAGTGTGCAGCTACTAAATGAATTTATTCCTTATTTTATAAGCTCAAATCAGGTGAGCAACCATAAAATGTATATTGAGATGTTAAAATTAATTGTGCAAAACAAAGTTGGAAATAGACCAGATAGGGTGGAGCCCAGGCTAGTCAAGCAAAGACCGAAACCATTTCCAGCCTTGAAGAGAAACAGAGCAATCGAAAAAGAAAAATTGCTACGTAAAATAAATAAAAGGATTTTAAAATATTCTGTGGCTTAAGGTAGTGCCATTGGATCTGGAATGGTATTCAAATCAATCAGCTGAAATGGTTGACAGGATATGGGTGGCATTATTCCTTGGGAATCCTGAAATAAATTTGATAAATCTGTTGAGCCAGGATAGATAACTCCACCGTGATAGAAAACTATGGGATAAATTAAAGGCAAATGCTTCTGGTTCTTAAATTTTTTATGATGATAATCCAGAATCATAACCATATAAACCAATAAAATAAATGCTTGCCAACGCGTAAAGCTACTGCGGTGTTCCGGCAACAAATACAAAAGGCCGGGATTTTTTGCATAATTTACTGAAAATACTATATCTGTCATCACTAGCTTTAGCTTTGAGTTCACATAAATTTCTTTTTCTAAACGCAAGGTGTCGAGATCGATTATTTTGAGAATTTCTTCTGGTAAATGATGTTCGAAAAACGCCTTCGCCACACGCGGCTCGCTCATCGCTGCGCGGAAAAATCGGTCATGCAGGGAATATATTTTTTCCATGATTAGCCCTCTTTAAAAAAGAGGGCTAGTCTAGCCTACAACAATAAATAACAATACCGTAGTTACCAAGCCAGTACGATTAATTCTCAAGAAAATAATTATTATCGACAGGCATACGCACAAAACGCCACAGCAATCGATCACATAACGCAGAGGTTAAGGGTTTCTGCAAAAAACCATTTAATCCCAACTTTTTGGCTTGCGCCTTATGCGTTTCATCTCCATGGGCGGTTAAAATCACAATCGGGGCTGCTGCAAGTGCGGCGCCAGAATTGCGAATTTTCTCCGCGAGAATGAGGCCGCTGAAATCCGGGAGGCCTAAGTCGATCACCAGCAAATCGTAGTGATCCTGTAAATGTTCGAGCGTTGCTGTGGCAGAACCTTCTACATCAACGTGGCAATTTTTATCTTTGAACAAACCTTGCGCGGCTTTTGCGGCCATGCGATTGTCTTCGGTTACTAAAATACGTGCGACAGGAATGTGTTGTGATTGTTGTGTCATAAAATTCTCCGAGAAATGATTGAATTTGATTTTCTGAAAGTGCTGTGTAATCAACATGAAAAATGTAGGCAGTGTAGAGGTTTAGTAGGTAATGGCGAAGAGCAGAGAAGGGTGCTTTTCGCCACACCTAAACTCCTCTGCTACTGCCTACCCTCTGGTAATGAAAGAATGCCACCAAAAAACCCGCCAGCTCCTACCCAGTTCCATAACACAGTGCGGACACAAGAGGAGTGTATGCAAGGTAAAAGCCTGTTTATCCAGGCGCAGCAAAACCGCCTAAATAACAGCAGGTAAAAAAATGTGACAAACCTACAAAAAAGAGTTTTACGCCAACGCGTAATGAAGTAAGCTGCATGAGCCACGATTGCCGACCTCCGTTAAAGGTTGGGGTTATGGAAGTACCCTCGCAGATGGTTCGAAGCATCTGTAGGGCGCGGCCTCAGGTGCGTGAGCATCTGAGGTTTCAGTATTATTCAACGGCTTTTGGTTAAATGCAAACTTTTTCTTAAAAAAAGCTTACGCGCTGGAATTACTGAAGTTAATTGACAAATTGACTACTATTGTCTATAAAAGATAATTCTTTAACCTTAGACGAGGAATTATAATGAGCAGCGAAGATAAATTTGACAATTTCTTTTCTCATGTAGGAAAGGGACATGTGGTTGGCATGGCAGTATTTGGAATGTGTGCTTGCGCTATCGTAAGCGCACGTCAATTAGCTTACTTTGACGAAATGGTTCTTTTAACAACTATAGTTTTTGGCGCTTTCTTAATGGGTGTATTAGCTGCCGCCGCAGCGGGAAAAGTATTGGATGACCACTTGGAAAAAGATCTTCCACAAAAAAAACGTGACGAAGCAGTGGGTGCTTTTCATGGATATACTTTCTTAGGGGGATTTGCGGGAATGTTTGCAAGTGCACCCATTCTGTTCTTATCTAAAAATGTCGGGGAAGAACATCTTCCTGAGATTCTCCTTATTCTGGCCGGCTGTATTTTAGTCGGAGCACTGATGGGTGCAGCGTATGGTTGTTATAAAGCAGGGAAAATGACTGCTAAAGATAAATCAACAATCGATGATTCAGTCGCAGTAGTAGAGTCAGGACAAATACAAATAGGACAAATTTAAGCTCAAAGTTCTCTTCTCCCCTTTTTTTGACCCCTCTCCCTAACCCTCTCCCACCAACAAAAACGGTTGGGGGAGAGGGAACTTAGCCTGACCGGCAGCGAGGGAATGTGGGAGATAGTTAGGGAAAGGGGATTCTAGTTCGAGCCCACGGCCACCTTCTGCACTTGTCCAAGCAATTCCTCAGTCGCTAAGTTAGGATTTTCTGTTTTCACAATAGCGGCAATGACGGCAACCCCATCTGCACCTGCCGCCAATAGTTCAGGAACTTGTTCCCTGCCAATGCCGCCAATAGCGACTAATGGCCATCGCACTAGCTTGCGCCAACGCTGTAAAGTTTCAATACCCAGTGGGGCATCGGAAAATTGTTTGCTGCTGGTGGCAAAAATAGGACCGACAGCAATATAGGAAGGATGAAGCGCTTGGGCTATGGCTAATTCATAATAATTATGAGTACTCACCCCTAAACGCAATCCAGCTTGGCGAATTTTCGTGATCGCCTCTGCACTTAAATCCGTTTGGCCCAGATGCACCCCGTAGGCGCCATATTTTATTGCCAGCTCCCAGTGATCATTAATAAATAAGCGCACGCCAAGAAATTGCTTGGAGAGAAAAACCGCGCGCTTAATTTCTGCTGCTAATTCGCTTTCAGTTAAATCTTTTATCCGGAGTTGAATGGTTTTAACACCCAACGGTAATAAGGTTTCTAACCACGCAGACCGATCTACCAAGGGGTATAATCCTAGATTTCGATCACAACTAGGAAAATGCACTGCAGTGTCCTGAAGCGGATGGACAGCAACCTGAGGAAAATCTTCTGCAGCTTCTGGCCAACCCCCATGCGCAACTGGCATTAAACCCGCCCCCTGTTTCGCAGCCAGCCGCAGCCCACGATTGACAACCATCTTACCAATCACTAAGGCCTCTTTGAGTCCATACCCCAGACCTAATGCCGAGGCAATGGCAGAGGATAAGGTACAACCCGCCCCATGAAACCCCGCAGAAGCTATTCTTGGCGACGCGAGCCAAAATGCCTCAGTGCCATTGGTCCAATAATCTTGACTCCACTGCTCATCTGCAACATGGCCCCCCTTAATTAACACACTTTTAGACCCCATAGCTAACAGTTGCGTTGCCGCTTGCGCTATTGCTTGATGAGAAGTTAGAGCAAATCCAACCAGGCGGGCTGCTTCCTGCAAATTGGGAGTGATCACATCCACTACAGGAAAAATGTGCTGTAATAAAGCAATGCGATCCGCTACATCATCGGCAAATAAATGATCCCCACAGCCCGCAATCATCACTGGATCGAGCACGACTTTACCTGAATACTGCTTAAGAAAATCGCTAATGACCGCAACAGCAGCAACATCACCCAACATGCCTAACTTAATCGCTTGGGGAGCAAGGTCTTCCCGCAAAGCTTGAATTTGCGCTGCTACATGCGCTGCTGGCACCCAGTGAATCTCTTTGACGGCATGAGTGTTCTGCGCAGTCACCGCAGTAATCACGGAACAACCGTGGACTCCCATGCCTTGCATCACGTGTAAATCGGCTTGAATGCCAGCACCCCCGCCGGAATCAGAACCTGCCATTGTCCAAACTACTGCTTTAGTCATAAGTGTCTCGCATTACTCCTTCTCCCCTTGTGGGAGAAGGTGGCCGTAGGCCGGATGAGGGGAGTACTTTCTGGCTTTGAGCTATTTCAAACTTACCCCTCATCCGCCTTCGGCACCTTCTCCCACAAGGAGAGAAGGAATAATGACTAAGCATCTTGATGCCAAAAAGGGGTATCTAATAACACCGTGCTGGGCTGTGCACAATTTCTTTCGACGATTAAGCCCGCCTCATAAGCAGAACGGCCTGCTCGTACCGCTTCCTTAAAAGCGCTTGCCATCAATATTGGGTTCCTGGCCAATGCGATCGCCGTGTTCAATAAAAGACCGTCATAGCCCAGTTCCATTGCTTGCACGGCATGGGAAGGTTTTCCAATGCCCGCATCAATAATTAACGTGATCTCTGGAAAACGTGCTCTTAAAACCTCTAAAGCATAGGAGTTTAATAATCCACGGCCCGAACCAATCGGCGCCGCCCAGGGCATTAAGATGCGGCAGCCCACATCCACCAGACGCTGGCATAAAATCAAGTCTTCCGTGCAGTAAGGGAATACCTCAAAGCCTTTCTTGATCAATATTTTTGCTGCCTCTACTAACTGAAAAATATCCGGCTGTAAGTTGAAGTCGTCGCCCACCACTTCTAATTTAATCCAGGAGGTATTAAAAACTTCGCGTGCCATTTCCGCCATGGTGACTGCATCCTGCACACTGCGACAACCTGCGGTATTGGGCAAAATAGTACAACCAAGATTTTTAATGGCTTGCCAAAATACATTCGCACTTTTTTCATTCAAACTTTGCCGACGCAAGGAAACAGTGATTACTGAAGCTCCCGACTCCTGAATTGAATCCTGCATCGTCTGTAATGCAGAATATTGCGCAGTGCCTAACAATAAACGGCTCTTAATTTTTGCATCTGCTAATAACCAAACCATTTAACCTCCCGACATAGGAGCTACTAAGGTAATGATGTCCCCCTGCTTTAAATAGGTACTGGTATAGTGGGCAGGAGGAACAAAGCGACTGTTTATCGCCACAGCAAACCTGATCTCTGGATGATTTGGCGGTAAGAAGGCGGATAAAAGCGTGTCTTCTGGAAGATGTTTCTTCTCGCCATTAAATTGCACTTCAATCATGATAGGGCTCCCAAATTTCCGGGTGAGGTACCGCTTTGATTCCCGATTCCAGCCATTGCATCACTTCCTGAACTAACGTGGGTGAAATTAAAAACCCATGCCGATACAGACCATTAATTGCAATAAATCCTGGCGCATAGCGCAGCTTTGGCAAATGATCTGCCAAAGTGGGGCGATTTTGCGTCATTGTTTTGAGCAAACGCGCCTCAGCAAATCCCGAATGAACATAATAAGCCGAAGACAATAATTCTAGCACCGTCCGCACGGAGATGGGGCTAGTATCATGCGTCTCAATTTGACTGGCGCCAATGATATAAACCGAATTAGGCCGCGGCACAATATAAATACTATGGCGGGGATGCATCAAGCGCACCGGTCTTTGAATGGAGACCTCAGGAGCATATAACCACAACAACTCCCCTCTGATTCCCCTGATCTCTGGAAAATTACTCGTGGCCCCAAGACCCCGACAATCACAGACCAGATCAAAGGTCTCAACACGGTCTTCTAAGATGATTTTATTAGGTTTCACCTCTTGAACTCGGGTGTGCAAGCGCCAATTTGCCCCCCGTGCCGTTAAAAATGCCGCTAAAGCGGCTAAATACGCCTGATTATCAATATTCCCTTCCGGCAAAAAATAATACGCATTTTCCCATTTATTCAGTTGCGGCTCCAAGTCAATGAGTTCTGCTTGATTGACACATTGAAATAATGGCTGCGAGCCAATTTTACCTCGCAGAGTATCGATTAACAGCTGTAATTCTGCCTGGTCTTTAGGATGAGCAACAACCAAACTTCCCTTGATTTGGAAAAATATCGGCTCCGCGGCAAAGCCGTTAAGCTCCTCAATAATCCCTGGATAATGCTTTTGAACAGCTTCCATCCCTAAGTGATAAATCAGGGGATGAGCTTTGCCTAGCTCGGCTACCGGATTGAGCAATCCTGCCGCTACCATGCTGCAATTTAAAGCATCGAGGGTGTCCTCTGCCTCATAGAGGGTGACTTCCCAACCTGCTTTAATCAAGTAAAATGCGAGCAAGCGCCCCATCACGCCAGCGCCAGCGATACCTGCTCTCATCATTCAGACTCAGATTTAGAAAACTCAGATTCAGCATAAGCACGTAATTCCTGGGTAGTCTGCATCGAACAAAATTTCGGCCCACACATCGAGCAAAAATGTGCCTCTTTTGCAGATTCTTGCGGCAAAGTCTCGTCATGAAAAGCGCGCGCCGTCTCTGGATCTAAAGCTAAATTAAATTGATCGTCCCAACGAAAATCATAGCGTGCATTGGATAAGGCATCATCCCGATAACGCGCTGCGGGATGTCCTTTGGCGATATCTGCCGCATGGGCAGCAATTTTATAAGCAATAATTCCTTGCTTGACATCCTCACGATTGGGCAAACCTAAGTGTTCCTTGGGAGTCACATAGCACAACATCGCACAACCATACCAGCCAATCATCGCCGCCCCAATGGCGCTGGTAATATGATCATAAGCCGGCGCGATATCCGTCGTCAGTGGCCCCAAAGTATAAAAGGGCGCTTCATGACATTCCTGAAGTTGTTTCTCCATATTTTCTTGGATCAAATGCATGGGAACATGACCGGGGCCTTCAATCATCACTTGCGCATCTTGTTGCCAAGCCAGTTGAGTCAGCTCACCTAAAGTGGTTAATTCCGCAAACTGAGCGGCATCATTGGCATCCGCAATGGAGCCTGGCCGTAAGCCATCACCCAAGGAAAAACTCACATCATAGGCACGCATAATTGCACAAATCTCGGCAAAATGCTCATAAGCAAAGTTTTCTTTATGATGCACCAAACACCATTTGGCATGAATGGCCCCACCACGTGAAACAATGCCAGTAACACGTTTTGCCGTTAGCTGGATATGCCGCAACCGCACTCCGGCATGAATAGTAAAATAATCGACGCCCTGCTCTGCTTGCTCAATGAGGGTATCACGGTAGATTTCCCAGGTTAGATCTTCGACAACTCCGCCCACTTTTTCTAGGGCTTGATAGATCGGCACCGTACCAATTGGCACCGGAGAATTACGCACAATAAAATCACGGGTGGTATGAATATGCTTACCGGTGGAAAGATCCATGACATTATCTGCCCCCCAGCGAATTGCATAAATGAGCTTCTCCACTTCTTCTTCAATGGAAGAAGTTACTGGCGAGTTACCAATATTCGCATTAATTTTGACAAAGAAATTCCGCCCAATAATCATCGGCTCCAGCTCCACATGATTAATGTTAGAGGGAATAATCGCCCGCCCCCGCGCCACTTCCTGCCGCACAAACTCAGGAGTGATTTGTGCTGGGATTTGCGCACCCATCGGATTGCCGCGGAGACGGAATTCACGCTCCAAGTTCTGCTGATATTCTTGAATCTGTGCGCGTTTTAAATTTTCTCGCAGCGCTACATATTCCATTTCTGCGGTAATAATTCCTTGTTTGGCATAATGTAATTGGGTCACAGCTTGCCCACCACGCGCACGCCGTGGCTGACGCTGCAAGCTTTTGGCATTTTCATGCAGGGTCTTATTAAGATCACGATAACCATCATCCTGTGCCAGCATTGCTCGCCCATCATAAACTTCTGTATCCCCCCGCGCACTAATCCAAGCAGAGCGAAGATCCGCTATACCTTGCATCACATCGATCGCTACATTCTGGTCGGTATAAGGCCCGGAAGTATCATAGACCGGCACGCACTGGCCATTGCTTAGGCGAATCTCCCGCAGCGGCACGCGAATTTCCGGGTAAAGCGCTCCTTGCAAATAAATTTTCTGCGATGAAGGAAATGGATGACGTAAATGATGATCAATGTGCATAAGGGTACCTTATCTCTTTCTCTTGCTGGTCGACGCTTTAATCTTGGTTACTTTGGCAACCTTGGATTTAGCCAATCACGTCACTTTAGCCTTGGCCGCTTTAACCTTGATGGCTTTAATCTTAATTGCCTTATTTGATTTTCTTGCCGGTTTTTTCTGTTTCGGCTTACTCTTTTCAGAGGAATCACCCATCTCAATGCCAAACAACGACGAAAGATCACTGCCATCGAGAGTTTGATCACTTGGATCAGCCAATGACTGGGTGAGTGAAACGCTCCCTGCCTGAGCAATTAATTCAAGATGATCCACCTGGCGCAATATAAACAATTCTTCCGGTCTGATGTCAAGGCGAGCACCAACCCCATAAAGTACAGCCGCAACATGCTTACACATATCCGCCCAGTCGGGACAAGAACAACTGAGCTTGATTTCATTAGGATGCGGAAATAATCCCTTTTCAGGATTAGTAATAACTTGCATGACCGCTTTTGAAAACTTTCCCTGTAACAGCTCAATTAGGGAATCAATTTTCCCGGAACATTCTTGCACAATTGCATTCCACTTACTAGTAACAGCTTTTGTAATTGCGATCTTTATTGTATAAATGGCAGATCCGCTGACCAAAGCGGTAATTTCTCCTTTCCCGACTTACCGGAGATTTGGATTCTGCAGCATTTCCAAAAAATGCGCATCTAAGCAAGCGCCAATAGCAATTAGCCCCGTTTCAGGTAATTGAAATTGCAATGAAGCAGCATGTAATAATAAATGCTTTACTCCAAAATGTGCACTGGTTTCTTTGTCGCCATATTTATCATCCCCCAAAATGGGATGTCCAATATGCTGGGCGTGGACGCGGATTTGATGGGTACGCCCTGTTTTTGGGGAAGCTTCAACCAGGGTTGTCTGGGAAAAAATAGCTAAGGGGCGAAACAAGGTTTCAGAAGGTTTTCCTTCGCGATGCACTTTGACTAGTCGCTCGCCTGATTGGAGAATGTTTTTGCGAAGTGCTGCCTGCACCCGACGCTCTCCTCCCTGCCAAACTCCCTGAACCAAAGCTAAATAACGTTTTTGTACGCCTCCTTGCACCAATAAAGCATGAAGTGCTTTTAAAATACTTGGCTTCTTGGCAATAAGCAGGCAACCACTGGTATCACGATCCAGGCGATGGACTAATTCTAAAAATTTTTCTTTGGGACGCAGATGACGAATCAGCTCAATCACCCCAAACTGAATTCCACTGCCTCCGTGCGCAGCAACCCCTGAAGGCTTATTGATCATAATCAGCTGCTTGTCTTCGTATACAATCGATTGCTCTAATAATTTAGCTAAGCTCGCGGCAGGCAAGGTTTGGTCTTGGGGTTTTGCTAAACGCAGCGGAGGAATGCGCACGGAATCCCCAGCCTGGAGTTTATAACTTACCTGCACCCGCTTTTTATTAACCCGGACCTCACCTTCCCGAATTGCCCGATAAATCCTACTTTTAGGCGCCCCTTTAAGACGTGTGAATAAAAAATTATCGAGTCGCTGATCGACATTCTCTGATGCGATTTGTAATAACTGTACAGCAGGCATTATTTAAATGCTCCCACATAATCCTTTGACATTATTCCTTCTCCCCTTGTGGGAGAAGGGCACTTCGTCATCCCGAGGAGCTTGCGACGAGGGATCTCCATGCCAGTTGCAGGAGTTCCCTCGCGTTCGCTCGGGATGACGGAGGGGAGCTCGGGATGACGAAGAGCCCCCTCCCCCTCATCCGTCAGCCTGGCCTGAGCCTGTCGAAGGGCCACCTTCTCCCACAAAGGGAGAAAGAATAATGCGAAAAGTTAGGTGGTTGATTCCAGCAACAAGGGCAACGTGTCTTCGTGAGAATCAGCCTGGGTTTTTAACTTAGTCTGACCGATATCGCTTTCTTTTGCATTATTGGCTCTATTCTTATAGCACTGATAATACTGATAGCCAATGACCAGTAAAGCAGCAAGCACGAATGCTCCCCCATACACCGATGTCCCCGACACTGCTTTTTCCCAAGGAGTTGTCGACATAAAGTCATTTACCTTATCAAGATCCCCCAAAGAGGAGGCTATCCAATAGGCCAATCCCAAGGAAACCCCTTCAACAACAGCAAAGCTGGCTAGCTGACCCGCTGGATGACTGAAAAACAATCCGGCATAAGTACAAAAGCTTTGCTTAGTGGGGGAGTCGTCTTTTGGCTTGTCTGTATTTCGGTCTGTAACTGTACAGATAGGATGCGTAGTGCTAGATGTCACAAAAGACCCAACTACATCTTCCAAATCCAAACTTCCTTGTGGCCTCAAGCGGACTAGGTTTGTTAATTCGATTTCTTCTTCTTCTCTTTGCCGAATCCCTGCTGTTTTCCCTTGTTCCAGCTTAATCGCTTCACGCTTTACGGATGCATCGTCAGCAGAAACAGCTTGCTCGGCGGTAGGAAACCAATCCGTCAATATCTTAAACATCTCCTCAGCCACTTGCGGTTGAGGCTCCAAGCCATAAGAGGATAATGGTTCCTTAGTAAAAGGATTTATGCCTGTGTGTCCATTAATTAACTGATCTAACTCAAAAGACTGCTTATCACATAGAAATGGAGCTGTAAAACCCTGACCGTATAATACCACTGGCTCATTGATCGGCAACCTACTCAGTGGACAAATCCAGCCCTTCCCTTGAAAATAATCCTTTTGTTGCTGACTGAGCTCAGGGATATTGGGTAGCTTGATTAAAGAATCATGATGAAAGGGAAGTTGTTGATTGATGCTTTTTTTCTGCTCCTGCTCATTATTCTGTAAGCTCGGTTTATTAAGTTCCGCACATAAATTACGCAGAATACCAGGCAAACCCCGCTGTTTGTAATAGCTAATAGCCTGCTTTAGCTGTTTCGGCTTAGAAATTTCAAATATTCGCTCATCCTTAGCATTGGTGGCATCGAGTAAAAAAACCTGCGATCCCTGCTTTTTTATCACCCAGGCATGCGCCTTAAGATTGTCAGCAGTGGCACGATAAACAAAAATTTCTGCACGTTTCTCTGGAGACTTTAGGCTTTCTTTTTTGGCTAACAAATAGGCTAATAATGCCGCATACTGCCGACAGAATGAAATTGGCGTTGCAATATCTGGCAAATCATTCTTTAAATAGTTAGTTTTTAAAAATATTGCCAATGACACCAAGGCAGGCTGAGGAGAGTGATCGACCCCCCCTTTAAGTATTTGTTTCAAATATTCAGGGGAAGCCACCCTGTCTACCAGGAGCTGGTCATTTCCTGTCGTAGGGATACAGCCTAGAGCAGCATTCATCCCGTCATTATCTTGCGGGTCTATAGTAATAAAGTCATTGCTATAAGGATCCACAAAAGCGATAGGAGTGCCTTTTTTGTAGGATAGAGGATGAGTGGGACTCAAATCGGATGTCTTTTCTTCTGTGACCACATCAACCAAATTGAAATCATGACTCACAATAAAATATTGTTTACCACTCTTGGTTTCTGTAAGAGATCTTTCCCTATTATTAAATTCCAAGCCACCTTCAGCTAATTCTGTTTTCTTCTTCTCTAGTTGCCTAGCCAGAATGCCAGTTCTAGCTCTATAGTTCGTTTGGCTTAACAAAGCACTGGCTTCTAATACCTCTTGTGCTGTCATGGCTGAGTTGGATACTTTGCTGATACTTTCTTCTATTTGATTTCTAAGGTCTTGTAGTGGAATAGCTTGTGGGCCTACAACGTTCTGAGGAAGTTTATTCCGGAGTGCGTTCAACCTGACTAAAGCAGGCTTATTATTCTGTATCCCTGCTAATATTGCTTTATATTCTACTAGCAGAGCCGACAAATCAATAATTGACCCATCTGTTTGTTTAGTTTCTTTTTGATCACTTGCACCCTCGCGCAGCACATCCTCAGGCTTTATCACACAAACTTTGTTACCCAGCTGAAAATACGGCGAAAAACCCCCACTCAAATACGCTTTGCTAACAGATACAGCAGGGGGACTCAATGGGTCCTTATTTGTAATATAGCCAAAATCTCCAAACGATTTGCTAAATGCCTTAGCCTTAGTATTTGTAACATGTTTCCTAGTATCGAGAACAACACCCATATCAATTGGATAGGAATAACCAACAAACTGACTCGCCTCATCCATTTTTGCTAAGATACCATCCGCATCACCTGAATAATAAAAGGGGAACGGTCTGGAAATACCTTCTAAAACGTCAACTGCCGGCTTGTAGCAGCCCACACTAATGCTTGGTGGGAAATGGCTTTTAGCTTCTTTGAACTTTTGTCGTCGTTTAGCCATTAAGGCTGTAGGGTCAATTGCTAGTCCGAACTTATCAAAATTTATTCCATCTGAAGTCGCGATTCCGTCGGTAAAAAACATTACTGTGGTGGCACTCGAATTACCAATCAACTCAGGGGTGAGGGCTTCTATAGCCCCCTTAATATTGGTGGGTCCCTCCACTGGGGGGTTCTGATCAATAGCGTGTTTAATCTGAGCAAAATCTGGGCTTTTATTAGCTACAGTTTGTATTTTATCCTCAAAGAGCATGACTGAGGCCCTATCTTTGGATGGATCTAGTGTTTCAAGAATTTTAGCAACACTCTTTGTTAAAGCCTCCCATCGCGGTCCTTTCATAGAACCACTTCTATCCAGCATGAATACCACATGGCGCCCCCCTTCCGCATCCTGCGGATGGGTCGCTGTAATGGTAGGTTTCAGCAGTAGATTCAGGGGATTTTCTGGATCCTCAGAAACATCAAGTTTGATTGATATATCCAAGTTGGGTAATTGTATAGGGTCAAAGGTTATAGTCATATGTTAGTCCTCGCAGAGGGTTTGCTTGATGTCTCACTACAAAAAATTCATGATTGTTGATAAGTGCCTGTGAAAATAACACAATTTTCTAATATTGACAATCAGGCCTGTAGAGCGCAGCTACGGCACTTGCGCCCTCTCCTAAATCCCCCCTACCCCCCTTTTTCAAAGGGGGGGGGGATTCTTCAAAGGGGGAGGGGAATTCCCGCTCGACGGGGAGAGAGAATTGGATTTGCTCTAGGCGCTAAACTTTGTTATAGTGCGCAAAAAAAACGAGCTGAAACCAATTCAGAATTAATAGCGATCCCACCCCTACAATAGGTGGTTTGAACGCGCTTACTGACAAGATGGATGATTATGAAAATAATGTTGATTAACGCAACTCAGAGTGAAGAGTTGCGGGTAGTGATTGTTGAAGTTAAGAACTTAAAACTCCTTGATTTAATTACCGAACGTCAAAGCTACAAAACCAAAACTGGGAATATCTACCTGGGTAAAATATCCAGTGTTGAGCCCAGCCTTAATGCAGCGTTCGTCAATTTTGGCAGTGAACGCCACGGTTTCCTGCCCTTAAAGGAAATTGCCCAAGAATATTACCTCCCCTCTGAAACGAAACCAGCAGATCGGCCTAACATTAAAGACGTTCTTAAGGAAGGAACGCCGATCATAGTGCAAGTAGAAAAAGAGGAGCGAGGGAATAAAGGCGCCGCCCTAACTAGTTTTATCAGCCTGGCAGGCTCCTACTTGGTGCTAATGCCCAATAATCCCCGCGCCGGTGGCATCTCGCGCCGAGTAGAAGGCGAAGATCGTGATGAGCTGCGCGATATATTAAACCAATTGCCATTGCCTGAAGGGATGGGTCTCATTGTTCGCACTGCTGGGGTGGGGAAAAATTCAAGCGAACTGCAATGGGATTTAAATGCCCTACTCAAACAATGGGAAGCCATCAAGAAAGCTTCTACAGAAAGAAATCCGCCGTTCTTAATTCATCAGGAAAGCGATGTCGTCATTCGCACGATCCGTGACTACCTGCGCCAAGATGTGATGGAAATCATCGTAGACGATGCTGCTTTATATGCCAAGATCAAAGAGCACCTAGAGCAAATCCGCCCTGATTTTGCTTATCGTTTAAAGCTTTATACGGCTACTATCCCGTTATTTAATCGTTATCAAATTGAACATCAAATAGAATCTGCCTATCAACGCGAGCTCAGCTTACCTTCGGGCGGGTCAATCGTCATTGATCATACGGAAGCTTTGGTAGCGGTTGATGTCAATTCTCGTAAAGCCACCAAGGGTAGCGATATCGAGGAAACTGCTCTCAACACGAATTTAGAAGCAGCCGAAGAAATTGCCCGTCAACTGCGCTTACGCGATATTGGCGGCTTAATCGTGATTGACTTTATCGATATGGCTTCAGTACGTCACCGTCGTGAAGTCGAGAATCACTTACGAAATGCCTTGAAGTTGGATAAGGCACGCACTCAAATTGGCAGTGTTTCTTCGAGTTTTGGCCTGCTGCAAATGTCACGCCAACGTCTGCGCCATTCTTTAGGCGAGGCAACCCAAGTCGTCTGCCCACGTTGTGCCGGTTGGGGAACCATTCGCAGTGTAGAATCATTAGTTCTCTCGATCATTCGTATGATTGAAGAAGATGCGGTTAAACCCAACACCGGCCAAATTCAGGTGCAATTACCGATTGATATCGGGACTTTCATGATTAACGAAAAACGCGAGGCACTGCTGCGTATTGAGAAAAACTTAAACGTCAATATTGTGATCATCCCTAATCCCGAGTTGGAATCTCCCCATTACCGAATTAAACGCCTGTCCAAAGAAGAAGCTGGTGGCGCCAGCGGGAAAATAGCCAGCCACGCATTACTCGCCAGTAAAGAGGCAGAACAATTATATAAAAAACCTGCACCGAGTAAGCCTGAAGAAAAACCCGCAGTAAAAAGTATTTTTGCCACCGAAGGCCTAATTCCCGGCAAAAAAGCACCGACTGGTTTGTTAAAACGATTTTTGTCTAGTTTGTTTGGAACTGAGGAAGAAGAACGAAAATTAGCTGAACAAACTCCTGTTGAAACGGTTCCTGTAAAACCGGCGCCGACCACCACCAAGCCCGAGAAAAAGCTTACTCACCCTCCAGAGCAAAAACCAAAAGAAAAAGCTGAAGGACCAGGACCTGCGGGCGAGAGCAAACCCAGAACACGACGTGGCAGCCGTGGTGGCCGTCGCCGTGGTGGTGGAGGAGGTGCTGCTGGTGGGGGCGGCGCTAGTGGCAGCAGTCAAGGCGGGGCAGCAGGGTCAGCTCAACCGCCACAGGCTGCTAAGCCACAAAAAACCGCAGCACCAGCAGCTACAGCAACTCCCCCTGCGCCGCCTCAGGCTGAAGAAACAACACTTCCAAATCATCTACCGCCTTTTCCAACGAATCTTGAGGATTACTATCAAGATAGTATTGGCTTTAAAGGAACCAAAACTAAACCAGAACCCTCTGCCAAAGTGGAAAGACCTAAAGAGGCAAGCACCGCTGTAACAGCAGCTCCAATAACACCACCTGAACCACCACCAGCAACCCATACTGAAAAAACCCAAGCCACCCCACCGGTCATTGTGCGTCCACAAGTACCTAAAGATAAAGAAGCAGTTGAAGAAAAAGAAAAAAAGGAAAGTTAAAATAACACGATTTTGCCTCTCCCCTTGTGGGAGAGGCCGCCGCGCCGTAAGGCGCGCGGGTGAGGGGTAAGCAACAGTTAGCATTCAGCTAATAAAATGCTTCTTGCTGTTTTCAAGGTTACCCCTCATCCGCCCTTTCGGGCACCTTCTCCCACAAGGGGAGAAGGATTTTTACACACAAAGGATGGTGAATGATTACTGTTACTACTGCGCTTCCGCCACTAATACTTCGCGTACCCCACTACTATCCATACCGGTAACAACTCCTGCTGCTTCCATTGCTTCCACGATATTAGCCGCGCGGTTATAACCAATCTTCAGGCGCCTTTGGATATGCGAAATCGAGGCCCGACGTGATTCCACCACAATTTGCACGGCTTGGTCGTATAAAGGATCCTGTTCACCTGTGACTTCTCCCTCAATTGCAGATTCAGATCCAGGGTCTGTAGCTTCACCTTGCAAAATTTCCTCTAAATATTGCGGTTGCCCACGGCGTTTAATATCATACACAACTCGATGTACTTCTTCATCCGCAACAAAAGCACCATGAACCCGAATCGGCACGCCTGTGCCAGGCGGCAGGTAAAGCATATCACCGTGACCTAATAATTGTTCTGCCCCTTGTTGATCTAAGATAGTGCGCGAATCAATTTTTGAGGAAACCTGGAAAGCCACGCGCGTAGGAATATTCGCTTTAATTAAACCAGTAATCACATCCACGGAAGGTCGTTGGGTAGCAAGAATTAAATGAATGCCAGCCGCCCGAGCTTTTTGCGCAATTCGGGCAATCAGTTCCTCTACTTTCTTGCCCACTAACATCATCATGTCAGCAAATTCATCCACCAACACCACAATATAAGGCAAATTAGTCAAAGGAGGCGGATTATCTTGGCTCAAATCACCAGGCAAAAAAGGATCAAACAACGGCGTGCCTTTATTCTCAGCTTCCTTTACTTTAGCATTATAACCAGCAATGTTACGCACCCCTAAAAATGCCATCAATCGATAACGCCGATCCATCTCCGCCACGCCCCAACGCAAGGCATTTGCCGCATCTTTCATATCGGTTACCACAGGAGTTAATAGATGCGGAATCCCCTCATAAACCGATAACTCTAGCATTTTTGGATCAATTAAAATTAAACGCAGCTGAGCAGGGGTTGCCTTATACAATAAACTAAGCAGCATAGCATTTAATCCCACTGACTTACCCGAACCGGTCGTTCCTGCCACCAATAAATGCGGCATTTTGGCCAAATCTACTGCTACTGGGCAACCTGAAATATCTTTGCCCATGGCCAACGTGAGCGGAGAAAAAGCCGATTGATATAGATCAGCGGCTAAAATCTCACTTAACCGCACAATTTCACGATCGATATTCGGTAGTTCCAAGCCAATCACCGGCTTGCCTGGGATAATCTCGACTACTCGCACACTAATGACTGATAAAGAGCGTGCTAAGTCCTTGGCTAAGGCAGTAATCCGACTGACCTTAGTGCCTGCGGCTAATTGTAATTCGAATCGCGTGACAACAGGACCTGGATGCACCGCAACCACTTTAACTTGAATGCCAAAATCTTGTAACCGGAGCTCAACTTCTCGTGAGATTTCTTCGAGCTGTTGATTAGTGTAACCCTTCACATGAGAATGATTTGGAGGATCCAATAACGAAAGCGGAGGTAAAGTTCCCGCCAATGGCGGTTCAAATAATGCTGGCTCTACATCAACCTTTTTGCTTAGCATCATAGGTTCAGGCGGCGCCACAGATTCAAGCTTAGGTTCCACCCGCATAATTTTGGGTTGGCGTTTTGGCAGGATAATCGGCTCTATTTCTCCCAAGCGTTCTTCTTTCACACTGGAGTTCATAGCCCATTGGTCAATCCGCGATAAAATCGCCCGAATGGAACGATTGGCGCGCCATAATGCATCGCCTAGCACATCAGCAACCGTTAACCACGATAAACCCGTAAAAAGAGTAATTCCGCCTAAGAAAAACGCAGTTAATAAAAGATCAGTACCTGAAACATTGACGAAATGCACCATCCCAAGCGCCATCCGACGTCCAATAAAACCGCCACCCGTGACTCCTGGAGCCCAATCAATGGCAACGTGTAAACTCGCTAGAGCGCAGCCCGGGATCAAAATGAAAAAAAACCCAGCCACCCGCAACATCCGAAAATAAGCAAACTGTTCTTGATCCATGGCGCCACGATAGCGGAAATAAAGCCAAACACCATAAAACAGCATGAAGGGGAACACAAAGGAAAAATAGCCAAACAAATGAATCAAGCTGCTGGACAAAAAAGCCCCTAACTTACCACCACCATTCATCACGGCTTGATTTTTCAGCACAGCAAACCCGGCAGGATCAGCAGGGGTATAAGTGAGTAAAGAGAGTACTAAGAATAAGCCAATCGCCACAACCAATATGAGTAAAGGTTCACGCAAGCGCAAGGGAAAAGGCTTAGCAAATGATTTGGATTTATTTTTAATCTTAGTAGTTTTCATAGGCGAGCTATTATATAGCAGCAATTCCCAGCAAACAAAGGAAATCCCTTCTCCCACAGCAATTCTAATTTTAACCCCATAGTGCTGCAAACTGAATGCGCTGTTGATTTTGCTATCACTTGATGGCTCTTGCCACTTATTCTTTAAAAAAATTTACATAGTCGAAAATCCACCATCAACTACCACCACTTCACCATTGATATAGTTGGATTTGATCAAAGCCAGGGCAATTCCAGCAACATCATTAGGTTCCCCGGTGCGTTTTAACGGAGAACCTTCAGTAAATTTAGTGATTGCTTCTGTATAATTTTGAGTGCGGGGTGTTTTAATCAGTCCAGGAGCAATGGCATTCGCTCGAACTTCTGGGCCTAGCTCTTTGGCCAATAATTTAGTCAAATGATTCAAGGCTGCTTTGGAAACAGCATAGGGAATGGAGCTAGTGGCTGCAGCCGCATCTGTGCCTGCAACGGAGGTAATATTGATAATCACACCATCTTGAGACTGTTTTAACTGAGGAATGGCATAACGTGTTAAACACCAGGTACCTACTACATTGATATTTAACATGCGAGAAAATAATTCATTACTCAAATCTGCAAGATTATTACTTGGTAGCCGACCTACGCTACCTGCATTATTAATTAAAAAATCCAATCGTCCATAGTGTTGAATGGTGGTTTCAATTAAGCGCTGACAATCCTCTTCAATGGTGATATCCGCTTGGCAATACAAACCATGCAATTCAGTGGCTAATGCCTCCCCTTTAGCTCGCGAAGAGACTGAATTGATTACAACGCGAGTGCTTTCATGGCTGAGTAAGCGCGCAATAGCTTCGCCTATGCCGCCAGTAGAGCCCGTAACAATGGCTACTTTATTTTTTAATGAAGTCATTTTTAGTCTCTTACAGAACATGAGCTACGTGATAATATTATATAAGGCAGCAGAAAATTTCCATTGATGCGCCCAATAGCGATCCCTAAGACCAACGCAGATATACCATATTTAATATTGACGGATCAAGGTTCAGTCGGCCAAACAGCTATTAGGTCAGGGTAGATTTTTTAAAAACTTAAGAGTCTGGTTAGCTCAATGGTAATTGCAAATGCAGACTACCCTCAGTGATCTCATAATAATCTTGGATTGCAATCGCACGCAAAAACTCTTGATCATGTGAAATCACCAACAAACTGCCTGGATAATCTTTCAATACTTCAATTACATGTTGACGAGTTTCTAGATCCAAATTATTAGTCACTTCATCCAGCAATAACAGCTCCGGTGTTTGTGCGGCAATATGCGCCAACGATAAACGCGCTTTTTCACCGCCGGACAGTTGTGCAATCGGCGTATTAACTGTCTCTTGACTGCGAAATAAAAAATCACTTAAATGATAACGAATTTCCACGTGAGAACAGTTTGGCATCAAGCGACTGATGGATGTTAATACCGTGTCTGTAGGACAAAGCGTTTGATAATGCTGATCTAAATAGCCCATGGCATGTTGCCTAGGCAAGAACCATTCCCCAGAACGAATCACATCTTCAGCTGCTAAAATAGCCTTAAATAAGCTGGATTTCCCTGAACCGTTATCACCAAGCAGTGCAACACGGTTTCCAGCCATTATCGATAAATGAATATTTTGCAATATCCATTTATTTTCAGCATAGCCTACTGACCCCTGACTAATGGATAATACCGTATGATTATTTTTTTGGTAAGACAAATGAAATTTAGGAACAATGACTTCAGGGATATGCAACTCAGCCAATTCTGCCAATACCGCTTGGTTTTTACTAGCAAGCGCAGCTTTTTTCCGCCCACTAGTTTCTTGAGATCGACTGGCCTTCGCATGACTCACTACCGTTGGCCATTTTCTTTGATCAATATTTTTTGCACCCTTGGTCTTGCTTTTGGCTGCACGCTGTTGTTCTTGCATGAGTGATTGATGCAGGTCATTTCGTTCGCGTTTTAGATTCTGTAACGATATTTCCAATTGCACCCGCTGAATGTTTCGGGCTTGTTGATAATCATCAAAACCACCAGTAAAAATCTGAATACGGCTTTGATCGATATGCCAAAACGTATTCACCAACTGACGCAGCAGAACCACATCATGTGAAACGACCAGCAATGTGCCGGAAAAATGCTCCAGCCAACGCAACACATGGCGGCGATTCCGCTCATCGAGGTGATTAGTGGGTTCATCCAGCAATAAAATATTGGGCTGAAGACTTAAGGCTTGGGTCAAAGCACAATTGAGCCGCTCACCACCACTGTGATCAACAAAGTCGTTAATTACCTGTGGCACAAAACCAATTATTGCGTCGGCAGGCATGATAATACGACCCATAGTCGGTTCTGCTAAGCCACGCAATATATTCAGTAAACTCGTTTTTCCACAGCCATTGCGACCAATAATGGCAATGCGGCTGCCATGATGAATTTCAGCGTTAAATGCTTCAAAGCAGGTCTTGTTAGGGAAGGATAAACTTAGCTGTTCAATTTGAATGGGCTTATGCATAAGTGACTCTCTTAAAGTGAAGGGCGATTCTCAAAACAGAGCGTAAATAGCGCGCTCTTTGGCCCTTGACGGGCAACTTTAAGTAGTCATGTTCATGATATGCAAAACCTCATGTTGAAATAATTAAAAACCAGCATTATATACGTAAAGAAGACAATAATCCAGAAAAAGGATGATTACTCCAGCAATTCCCGCTGATGCCCTGATCCACGACGGGTCCTGCCGCTGCGGCACCCCACCGTGCTCGTTCCTGCGCGCGTTGGGGTCCCCGCCTGCGCGTCACCCGTCGGTCAAATGGCTGTGCCATTTCCTTATAAAACCGAGGGGATGGAATACCATTCAAGAAATAATGCCCACATTGTACGAAAAATTTATTTCACAGTCTCGCTAACTGTACGAAAATTAAGGCGATTTTAATTCACCGGGAATCAACTATGTCTTAAAAATTTTAAAAAAATAAAATTTTTAAGCATACAAGTCTATAAACCCCAGCCTAAACTAGGGTTTCTCCCTACTGACGCGCCCGCTGAGTATAGTGGGCGAAGAAATTCAGACAGTTAAAATGGCAAGCTAAGATATAATTCTCGCTTCGGATCAGGAGACGAGAATGAGCCAAAAACGTAAAACATATACTCCAGCAGAAAAAGCAAAAATTGCTTTGGAAGCTATTAAAGGGGAGCTAACATTGGCACAAATTAGCTCGAAGTATGGTGCCCATGGAACGCAAATAAACGCATGGAAAAAACAAGCCTTAGCCTTGTTGCCCGATGTTTTTAGTGATAAAAATAAAAATGAAATTACGGAACATGCTACTCAACTGGCTGAATTATATGAACAAATTGGTCGTTTAAAAGTAGAGAATGATTTTTTAAAAAAAAAGTTTGAGTTGTTCCGTGGATGAAAGGCGAGGTTGGGTTGAGAGAGAACACCCATTGTTGTCAGTCTGTCGACAATGTGATCTACTGGATTTAACCCGTTCCAATGTATATTACGTGCCACGTCCCAAGGTATTAAGTGATAAACAGCTAGCATTACTGCGCTTAGTGGATGAAATTTACACAAAGCATCCAGCTTTCGGTACAAGGCAAATGAGTGACTACATTTCTTATCACCATTACCCTTGTAAACGCCATGAGACACGTTGGGCTTATGAGCATTTAGGATTGCACTCATTGGCGCCGGGCCCTCATACCAGTAAGCCGCATCCTGAACATAAAGTATATCCGTACTTACTGAATGACGTTGCAATAGTCAGGCCTTGCCAAGTTTTCAGTACAGATATCACGTATATTAGGCTACGACGAGGTTTCGTTTACTTGATGGCCATAATAGACTGGTATAGCCGTTTTGTATTGGATTGGCAGCTTAGCATCACTATGGAGGCTGATTTTTGTGTAGAAACACTTAAGCGGGTATTAGCGCATTCACGCTGCGATATATTTAATACTGATCAGGGAGCGCAATTTACAAGCAAAGATTTTACTGATGTGCTCGCCGCGCATCAAATCAAAATCAGCATGGATGGAAAGGGACGATGGGCAGATAATATTTTTGTTGAGCGCCTATGGCGATCGGTAAAATATGAATGTGTGTACCTGCAGGAGTGGGAAAACGTTACGACTGCGCGGGAAGGATTGGACGAGTACTTTCAGTTTTATAATTTTGAAAGACCCCATCAAAGTTTAAATGGGCTCACACCTAACAGGGTACATTCAAAATTGGTGCATTAAAGATGCGGATTAAGGTGGGGCTCCGCCCCACACCCCGGGATATTTAAGACGTGATTTAAATAACCGGGCAGTGGCTTGGGTGGCAAAAGCTGCCCGGAATCACGTCACGGTCATTGCCGTCCCCGGCTGTATCGTGGCTTTATTTTAACAAACACTGGACGAGAATTTATATCTTAATTTTTTAAAAAATTGTCTAGATTTTTCGCCCGCTATAGAGCGGGCTTGTCGATTTGGCTTGACCGCACCCTCCTTGGTGCTCTTTCAAGCCAAATTATATTCTTTATTGAAATCTCTTACCTTTGCATTGGCGATGACTAAAATTTTTCTCATTAAAGCGGTTAAAGCCACCATTTTCTTTTTACCTGACCCAACCAATTTTTCATAAAAGACTTTTAGATGCGAATTTGAATTCCTTGCCGCCATGGCAGCGAGAAATAATTTTGGCTTCACTCCTTGACGACCATAACCACAGCGCCTGTATCCTTTGTATTTGCCACTCTCATTTGCTTGAGGAGCTAACCCAGCTAAAGCAGCTATTTTTCTCCTATCCAGTGTTCCTAGTTCAGGCAATAAAGTAATCAATTCACAGCTCAGCACATCACCAATCCCTGGAATGCTCTTTAAAACTTTCCTTTTTTCCCTTAAATAAGGTACACCTTCAATCAGCTCATTTATTTTCTCATTGAGCAATTTGATTTCTTCCGAGAGCATGGTAATCATTTTTTTACAACTTATTTCTACTATTTCATGATTATTAGGCGATTTAAGGCGATTTTTTTCAGCAACCAGCATCTCTGTTAAATCATTTTTACGCATTACCAATGTAAAAAGTGCTATATCCGTTTCATCAGGAGGTTCATAAATATCTAATTCCTGATACCTTTCATAACTATAATGGGCTAGTCCTTTAGCGTCTAATGCATCTGTTTTTGCCTTTTTACCATAGGAATGGATAAAGTTTTTTACTTTCCTAGTATCTGCACGATGGACTGCATATCTATTAGAACGCAGGGCCAGTAACAAAATTTTTTCATGACCCCCTGTCGTTTCAACCACACAAAATGCTGTGGGTAAAATTTCTTCATAATCTTTTAAAAAATCCTTAATGCCCTCAGCGCTATTTGGATACTCTTTCGTGATCTTTTCTCCATGTAAGGCAACAACAAAATTAAATTTCCCTATATCCATACCGATAAAAGAACTATACAATTTCATGGTAACCTCGATATTTACGATTGTAAGCGGGAGCTTTAGTCCCAAATGAACTATTCAAACGTATCGAGAGTTAGGGCTAGAGTACCTTGATTCCCACGGCTGTATAACCTATTGCTGACCGGTCGCTCACGCCCGCAGGCTCCTTCTTGCGAGGGAGCCTTTTCTCTCTTAGGAACTACTTTAACACAAGTGGTGACTTACAATTGCTGATGATTACTCCTTTCAGATATCATGCAAATAAATCTTTAAAGCATTGGTCTTTTTTTGCCAATTCATCGAGTACGATAGTCGTTGTTGACGCCAGGATATCATCTCGACCCTTTGCCTTTGGTTGGTTTTGTACCGTATAAATAGCTAATACAATTGGTTTACATAGAGGTGACCACAAGATGCCAATATCATTGGCGACGCCATAATCGCCAGACCCCGTTCTATCAGCAACAACCCAGCCAATCGGAACACCTGCACGCATTCGTTTGTAACTGGTCGTATTATTCCTCATCCATGTGAGTAATTGAGTTCGTTGAGGTGGTGACAATGTATTTCCCAATGTTAATTCCCGTATACCTATTGCCATATCTTTAGGCGTAGCAGTATCATCTTCATTCTCCGGATTAGAGTTTAAATCTCCTTCATAGTGCCGGATATTAAATGTTTTATTTCCAATAGAGCGAGCAAAATTAGTTACGAATGTCGGCCCACCTAATTTTTTTATGATAAGATTCGCAGCTGTATTATCACTATAACTTACTGCTGCTTCTGATAATGCTTCAAATGTCATGCCACTATTAATATATTTTCCTGTCACTGGATGCCAAGTAATCAAAGCATTTTTTGTATAATAGATTTTCTCTTGTAATAATTTTTTATTTTGGTCACTTTGTTTTAACAACGCAGCAACTACTATTAATTTAGAGGTACTTTGGACTGGAAAACGCTCATCAGCCCGATAAGCAATAATTTGATTATTATTGGTATTAATAGCATAAACACCAATTTTTCCGTCAAAACTCTTCTCAAGAGCTTCCAGATTTTTCTGGACACGTGTAAATTTAATTACTGGTATATTGGCAAGCGCAGTAATACTGTTAAAAAAAATCGCAGTTATGAATAATGATAGATATTTCATACAATGTATCTCGATAGTTATAATAGTTCAAACCTCGCCACCATGCGCTCCGTTAATGCTGCCAGCAAATTTGATCGGCTTTGGTTAGTGAACCCCCGCATCACAAGGCGGCATAGGTTATATTCAACAGCCAATAGTAAGGTTTGGCGTAAACATTCAGCATGATAATTGGGCAAACTCCTTCTCCCCTTGTGGGAGAAGGAATATTGCCATTAACATTGTGGTGAATGGTTACGGTTTGGCAATGAATTTTATCGGAATTTTGTGGCATGAAGTAATGAAAACGTCATACTTAGTATGTAAAAATAGAGAAAGGGTATGATTATGTCGAAAGAAGCCGTTTTTACCATGAAGCTGGAGTCTGATTTACGCGCTGAGTTTATCGCCGAAACTCAAGCTATCGATCGACCTACTTCTCAGCTAGCACGAGAACTTAATTAATTCCACACGAAAGTTATCGCCTAGTATATGAAATTAACCAACAAACCATCTGGATATTAGCATTGGTGCATACAGTCAGACGATGGCCGCCTGTATCTTCTAGATAACTAACAAAATTTAGCAGCAGCTACCACGCCTCCCCAAAGGGCCTGGCTTCGACTTCAAAACTCCAAGCGGATGAGGGCTGCTGAGTTAACCAATACACGGTAGCTGCTATATCAGCCGGCTTTAAGAAAAAACTATCAGGCTTATCGGGAAGATTGGAACGAGTTTTGGGTAAATCGATGATGCCATCAATAATAACCAAAGCCACGTGAATTCCTAAGGGCCATAGATGCCTGGCCATGGATTCGGTCAGGCTGCGCTGAGCCGCTTTAGCAGGTGCAAATGCCGCAGTTTTTATGCCACCGCGTCTTGAAGCTGTAGCGCCAATAACAACAATGCTTCCCTGGCCACGTTTTTTCATGCTTGGAATTACTTGCTGACTCACCATGAGCAAGCCTTTTGCATTGACGGACCAAGCATCCTCAAACTGCTGAGCGGTAATATCTTCAATATTGCCCCATGTGCCAGAACCGGCATTGTAAATTAGCACGTCAATTTCACCTTGCTCCTTTTGGATGCGCTGAAAAGTTTGGGTAATTGACGAGACGCTGGTTACATCACATTCGTAAGAAGATGCGTTACCCAATTGGGTTGCAAGTTCATCAGTAAAGCTAGTGTGCCGTGCAAGCAAAGCGAGGTGATAACCAGCCTTTGAAAATTGATCAGCAAAAGCAGCGCCATTGCCAGACCCAACTCCTACAATTACACAAACAGGCATATCCATTGCAAATCCCCTCTTAATAAATTTAACTAAAAATTGCATTTCGTATCTGAATCTGCCTCCCAAATTAACTATTCAAACGTATCGAGAGTTAGGGCTAGAGTACCTTGATTCTCACGGCTGTATGACCTATTGCTGCCCGGTCGCTCACGCCCGCAGGCTTCTTCTTGCGAGGGAGCCTTTTCTCTCTTAGAAACTACTTTAACACAAGTGGTGACTTACAATTGCTGCTAACGATATGCAAGCCTTGAAACTGTTTGTTACAATGTTAGACTAAGGCTTCCAAGTAAAGCTACAACTAAAAGGAGTTTTTATAATGAAATTGTATTACTCAAAAGGTGCTTGCTCTTTTGCGGTACGAGTTATCATCCATGAAATCGGCATTGATTGCGAATTTGAAGCGGTAGATTTAAAAGCCAAAAAAACAGCTAGCGGCAGTGATTTTCTGGCTATTAATCCCAAAGGCTATGTTCCTGTCTTACAGTTTGATGACGGGAGTGTACTTACCGAAAATTCCGCTATTCAGCAATACTTAGCTGAGACTTATCAGGCAACTAACCTTTTACCTGGCATAGGACAGCTTCAGCGCTATCGTGTGTTGGAATGGCTGAACTATGTAAGCACTGAATTACATAAAACTGCCGGTTTACTTTTTCAGCCAACAATTCCCCAAGATTTGAAAACTCAATTTTTTTCACCCGCTCTAGAACGTAAGTTAGACTTTGTTAATCAACAATTAGAAAAAGGCGGATATATTACAGGTTCTAGCTTTACCCTAGCAGATGCCTACTTGATGGTAATTCTTAAATGGCTCCCTCTATTTAACATAGAACTCAGTAAATGGTCCAATATAAATTCTTATTTTCATCTACTGATGCAGCGACCAGCGATACAGCGATCAATTGAAGAAGAAAAGTAACTTTCCAGGCATCTCAAGCGAAACGAGTGATCTTATGAATGTGGTAAAGCAGATGACATTAAACTTGCGCTCTTTTTGCGTTATTTTTAATGTAAGAAGTTTTCCACACTTTAGATTCTATCATTTTTGCAATTGCCAGCTATTTTGACATTAATCATAATTCTACTATATAGGACTTTGGACAAATCAACGAATGACTTCCCCCTCTATGCATAACTGAGCATTTTGTTTTGTAACGACACCATCCATCACAAAAAACAATAAAGAATAAGGAACCGTCCAGCGTTCTCCAGTTCCTAATTGTATCATTGCTTTTTTAGGATTAAGCTTTTCAATGACCCCATACAAATCAAATCCTTTGGAATTCCATCCAACAAAATCTCCCACCTTTAATGAATTTCTGTCTAAACTAGCGCCTGTTTTCGTAGGTGCAATGCTGACATCAACTTCTTGAATATTGATAAGGAAAAACTGAATTCTCCATCTTTTTCCGTTATGGATGTTAATTACAGAAACCCAAGTTTTTCTGATCTCAACGATAGTTGCTTCGATCAGGCTATTAGTGGTGCTATCAAAGTAGCTGATTTTCATTCCCACTTTGAGGTGACGCTTAATAGCCTCATTTCTAGCAGGATTATTTAATAGCCTACCGATAGCAGAATGCAACCGATAAAGCTCGAATAACGACCATGGTTCTAGCTGCCCTAAAATAGAATCGAAGTTAGACATGGCAGTTTCCCATTCATCTAATCATCATGCACAACACTGTCATCCTGACCGAATAAAATACACTTAGCCTGTTCACTCAGCGGTTGACTATCGAACCCCTCTGCCCGAGCATAAGCCCGTTGTACGGCTGGCCGACTCCCCATCAATTCAAACCAGCGCTTTAAATGTGGAAAATCTTCCAAACGCTGTAGTTGCTTTTCATAGGGTACAATCCAAGGATAACAAGCCATATCCACAATCGAATATTCCCCAACAATATATTCATGATGGTGCAATTGCTTATTCAAAACCGCATATAAACGCGCCGTCTCTTTGACATAACGATCTATCGCATAAGAGATTTTCTCCGGTGCATATTGCACAAAATGATGATTTTGTCCTGCCATAGGCCCCAAGCCAGCGACCTGCCAGAACAGCCAGGACAATGCCTGATAATGATTATGCGGCTCTTGCGGCAAAAAGCGCCCGGTTTTGTCCGCCAAATACAGCAAAATGGCGCCTGATTCAAATATCGCCAAAGGCTCCTGACCTACTGCAGGCTCGGGGTCAACAATAGCCGGCATTTTATTATTAGGTGATAGCCGTAAAAATTCAGGAGCAAATTGTTCTCCCTGGCCGATATTCACCGGAATAATACGGTAAGCCAACCCTGCCTCTTCAAGAAAAATAGTAATTTTATGCCCGTTTGGCGTCGGCCAGTAATAGAGATTTATCATAAATTTGATACCTCCTTAATTTTTTAAATTAAATCGCTAACAACTCAAGAATTTATTGCTCAAGGCAAGTAATTTTACCTACAGTATTGTCTTGCAGTATTGTCTTGCGGTCAAGTCATGAATGCGAATTTCTAATACGGATTTGCAATACCCAATTTCTGTAAGATGTCTATCTCCAAGCCCTCCATAATTTCAGCATCTTGTGAGCGTTCATGGTCATAACCCAGTAGATGCAACACCCCATGAATGGTTAAATGCGCCCAATGCGCTGACAAGGATTTATTTTGTTGCTGCGCTTCTTGCTGCACTAAAGGTCCGCAAAACACTAGATCACCCAGATAGGGGGTTTCACTTGAAGGAAATGACAACACATTAGTAGGGCCTTGCTTGCGACGATATTTTTGATTTAACTCGGTGCTTTCAACTTCATCGGTGATACGGATGGTTAATTCAGTGTCAGCTACTACCGCACCAATCCAACGACGAAATTGAGCACGGCTCGGAATGAATGTACCAAAGCGTCGTTTCTGCTGGGACGACGAAGCAATTTGGAGATGAAGTTTTAGCATTCTCAATGTGCCAACAATTCCTACTCTATGGCTCTATGAAGTTTTGAGTGGGTAATATATCTTTCTCCCCTTGTGGGAGAAGGAAAATCTACCCACTCGATTCTACATAGAACCTACTCTATAGCATTATAAATACACTGCTGCATTTTAAACGAGGGAAGGCCTGGTTTCCACTTGTTCTTCCTGCACAAGTGCGTTATAACGATCGACCGTTGCCATTGAATCAGTTTTTCCATCCTTGATTATCCATTTGCCTTCAGTAAGATTATAATTCCAATGCTCAGCCATCAGATGCAACGACATGAAAAAATAAAATACAAGAGCGATCCCCAAATAGAGCGCTGCCTCATCAGTTGTAACATTCGCCACCTTTGGCAGCCAAGCTGGCGCTGAGGCAATTGCCCCGATTCCAATGACAAATGGAACCAAAATTTGCCGCATGCGAACCTCGGATAATACTTCTTGTTCATGATCTGATAAGTTTAGCTCTGTTGTAAGAGGGCGGTGTGATTGAGCCTGTATTTGTGGATGGTCTTGACTTAAGCTTGGTATAGTCTTTTCTGATTCGTCCTCTCTCCACAAATCTTGCCGAGCTCGCCGTGCCCATTCACTAGCAATTTTTGCTTTTTCTGGGTAAAAGAAACGAATCCAAAGTGACTCTCCTTTTGCATGCATTTTCTCCACTAATTTCCGAGCTTCAACAAGCCTTGAATTTGCAGATTCATTACGCTCTATTTCATTCTGTCTAGCCATCATAATATCTCCTCTGTCAATGATCAGGTTTAACCCTAACACAATTATCTTAAGCAAATATTAACTCTATTGGCTCTATGAAGTTTTGAGTGGGTAGATTCTACATAGAACCACTCTATTTTTCTTCTGCTCTCAATTTGGATGTTCGGCTTTTTCATAGGCTTGAATAATCAGTTGTACCAAAGGATGACGCACGACATCGTGGGCTTGAAAAAACGTAAAGTGAATATCTTGGACTTCATTAAGCACGGCAATCGCATGACGCAAACCCGAAAGCTCGTGCTTAGGGAGATCAGTCTGCGTAATATCGCCAGTAATCACTACTTTTGATCCAAAACCAATCCGAGTTAAAAACATTTTCATTTGTTCACGCGTGGTATTTTGACTTTCATCCAAAATAATAAAGGCTTCATTGAGCGTGCGGCCCCGCATATAAGCCAAGGGCGCTACTTCAATGATATTTTTCGTAGCTAATTTTTCTGCCGCTTCAACTCCCATCATTTCATACAAGGCATCATACAAAGGACGCAAATAAGGATCGACTTTTTGTGCTAAATCGCCCGGCAAAAAGCCCAGACGTTCCCCTGCTTCCACGGCAGGCCTAACCAAAATAATCCGTTGCACCTGATCGGATGCCAAAGCAGCTACCGCGCAAGCCACTGCTAAATAAGTTTTCCCAGTACCCGAAGGGCCTACCCCAAAACTAATATCATGACTCAGAATATTTTTGACATAATGATATTGATTAGGACTGCGAGGCCGTACCTTAACTTTGGGGGTAATGATGATAGCTTCATTATAATCAGGCGGTGGTTTTTTTACTCCTTGCTGGGTATCGACGGTCTGCATTAAAATTTGAATTTTTGCCGAATCAATCAGCGCAGTGGTTGTTTCCTGATAGAGCCTATCTAATACTGCTTTAGCTTTTTCCACAGAGCGTTTTGGACCAATAATTTGAAAATTAGCCGCACGGTTATTTATTTCAACCCCAAAAAAACGTTCAATTTGCCGCAGGTTTTTATCAAACTGTCCAGACAAAACAGCCAAGCGTTGATTGTCCAGGGGGGTGAGTTCGAACTCAATGGTGTAACGTGGTTTTTTCATGAAATACCTTTTATCTCCGAAACCAGCATTATACACAAGATTAACACACATGACATTCCTGACATTAAGGCGTAATATTTATTTGCAATTTTTTGCAAAATCAAATAGTAAAACTTTAACCCAATAGAGGTGACCTATGAGCGATGAAAAAAAAAGTTGTCTACAAAAAATTCAGCATGAATATAATCAACTTCGTGCAGAAAAAAAGTTCGCAGTCAATGGTTTCGTTTCTGGAGCATTAGTTTCTCTCATTGCATATTCTATAAGTATTCCTTTGACTAATCACTTGTATGAAACACCTCTCTCAACTGATGAGCGCCGCGCTTTCGCCTTTTTCAGCCTTGCCGGGACAGTGGTTGCGACTATAGGTGGGGGATTAACGGCTAAGCTAATGCGATTCTTTCCCTGCAGTAGGGAATTGGTTGAAAGCTGGGATCCCCCATTAACTGCGGAAGAACAACTAGCAAGAGCGGAAGCAGAACTAGCAAGCATGGACCCAAATCAGATAGTAACAGTAGAAGACTTTGCGGAGGAGGACATTGAGTCACAGCCATTGACTCATCGAGGCTGAGCTGTAGGGTTGCGGTCAATCGATTACCCCACGCAAGGAATTTGTCAATGCTTCAGTAATGCGCACTGAGATAAGGCTGCCTGTGACTATTTTTCCTGTGCCTACTGGTTTAGCAAAATTTACCACTCGATTATTTTCAGTACGACCTGATAGCTGATGTTCTGGATCTTTCTTTGAGGGACCGGTAACTAAAACGCGCTGCATTGTCCCTACCAGGCCACGACTAATCGCCATTCCTTGCTGCACTAGACGCTGTTGCAAAACCTCTAAACGCTGTTTCTTTAGCTCCAGAGGAACATCGTCGGGTAATTGTGCTGCCGGAGTGCCTGGGCGCTTGCTGTATAAAAAACTAAATGAATAATCAAACCCGACCTCATGAATTAAATTCATCGTCGCCATAAAATCTGCTTCTGTTTCACCAGGAAACCCAACGATAAAATCGGAAGTTAAACTGATATCCGGCCTTACCTTACGCAACTTCCGAATCTTTGCTTTATATTCAAGAGCCGTATAACCCCGCTTCATGGCCGCTAAAATTCGATCTGAGCCACTTTGTACCGGTAAATGCAAATGATTAGCCAGCTTGGGCTCCTGGGCAAATACTTCGATTAAGGCATCGGAAAAAGCTACGGGATGAGAAGTGGTAAAGCGAATGCGTTCAATTCCATCAATCGCAGCCACATAGCGGATTAATAAGGCTAAATCTGCCACTGCTCCTGAATGCATGGCCCCTTGATAATCATTCACATTTTGGCCTAACAGAGTGACTTCTCGCACTCCTTGCTCGGCTAATTTGGCTATTTCATAAATAACACTATCCAGCGAGCGGCTGAGCTCTTCCCCACGCGTGTAGGGCACAATGCAAAAGCTACAATATTTACTACAGCCCTCCATAATGGAAACAAAGGCCGTACACCCTTCGGCACGTGGCTCAGGTAATCGATCAAATTTTTCAATCTCAGGAAAGGAAATATCAATAACAGGACGGCGTGTTCGTTGCTTTTCGGCAATTAATTGCGGCAAGCGATGTAAAGTTTGTGGGCCAAATATAATATCAATAGCGGGAGCACGCTTAAGCAGCAACTCCCCTTCTTGACTAGCTACACACCCCCCCACGCCAATAATAATATCGGGGTTATTCTGCTTTAACAGCCGCCATCGGCCCACATCAGAAACCGCTTTTTCTTGAGCCTTTTCTCGTACTGAACAAGTATTCAGGATAAGGATATCTGCCCCCTCAGGTGCAGCTACTACTTCAATTTCATATGTGCCTCTAAGAACATCGATCATCTTCGAGGAATCATATTCATTCATCTGACAGCCATGGGTTTTTATATAGAGTTTTTTCTTCATACCAAATATCGAACGTCAGGATTCTGAGCATAAGCCGCTAGAATTTGTTGTACTAATTCGTCAATCACGCCTAATTTACTTTCTTCGCCAATCAAACCAAACTTTTCCTTCACAGTTAATAGACGCTCTTCAATAATTTTGACTACTGAACCCGCAGGAAATAATACTGCTAAAACACGACGAGCCTCAACAGGACCAAGCTTTTGGTAGAGTTTATTACGAACTTGGGTGTCTTCTAATGTAGTACTAAATGACCACAACTCTACCGGCCCGAGGGTCAAGGTCAACAATTGGGTATTCATACCATTTTTAGTCGCAAATTGGGCTAAAAAAGTAGCACCGCCTTCTTTCGGACCATGCACGCGCGTCCGTAAGGCTTGCTGCCCGGTACTCGACAACCCAAAAATCCGGGTGGTTTTTTGTACCGCCTGCTCCGGGCCGGCATCCATAATAAATACCGAAGTTGCAAACTCTACCATCACTGGATCAAAATCGTCTAGGGATTGCGAAATCAAGGCAACCTGCACTTTCCATTTTCGTCCTTCGCGCATATCTTGAATCACTTGTGCTCGAACTGCTTCAACCCCGGCGGTGCGGTGAAATTCATCCATCACAATACGCTTAGGATCTTCCCGAATTTCCATAATCCGGGCTTCATGATAGCTGTGATAGGTCTCCGGCATATCTTTGATATCCGCTTCAGTTAAGAAATAATGACGTGCCATCACAAAACGTGCCAACATATACATCACGGAAGTTTGCCGGTTAGCTGCATCTCCTCCGCTTTTGGCCACCTCATCTAAGTCCAATGAGACAATTTTGGTATCGCCAATATCAAACTTCGTGGCCTCAGCAATAATGGGGTATTCACGAATGGCACTTGAAATCATTCGCGAAAAAGCCGCAATTAAATGCTCTCCAGTCGGCGCAATAATTTTTCCATACAAGTCTTCAACCCCGGGAGAACGGCAAATCGAGGTCACATCCGCTAAAATCGGTACCGCATGACGTTGAGCAATTGTTGCCTCATGGATAAATCCAGCGACAAAAAGTGCATCCGTCACCTCCCACCAGGTGGTATGTGGGTCTTGCACAAAGCCTATTTCCTCCAAAATACCATCGACAACTTCTTCAACTCCCTTGGTGTAAACGTGGGGGTTGCCATCATCTGCCAATACTTTATACATCTCATCCACAATCAAACCAGCCATATCGGAAACACCATCATAGGGCTTGGTAGACCCAATCGGCGTGCCTAGCAAAGTAAGGAAATTAACTAAAAAATTCCGATCTAAGGGCGTGGGGTAACGGCACCCTAATTGGGTATCAAAGGGATTAATACTGTAATCGGGTGTCATCCGCAAACGATAATAAGCCACCAAGTGCCGCTTGCTGGGCGGTAATGATTCTTTTACCAAAGAGATCAAACCACTGCTGGAAGGGCCGATATCAATAATACCGATCCGCGGTAATCTTTGAATTCCAGGGCTTAGCACTAAAGCCAAATTGATCGCGTTGGACAAAACAGATTTACCCGAACCCGGTCGAGCATAAATCAGGTCAATCCAGGTCGTTTGTTCGCTTGACCCCGGTTGATACGGCCAGGGTTTCCCATCAGGAGATCGAAATAAAATCGCTCCCTCCGGCCAGGGAGAAGAAGGGCGGAATAAAGGAGCCATGTGCAATATATCCGTTAACGGCGCGACCGAGGCCGTAGCGACACTTTCAGCACTGACCCCCAACATGCTGGAAACCACGCCAGCAAATGCATCACCGCAGATCTCCGAAACATCGCAGGAACCCCAGCCTTCAATCGCCTTGGCAAGCTGCGCGGTGCGATTACGCAGTAACCGCAGGTTATTTTCCGGGGCCCAAGTCGCTGCGGCCACGCGTAATTTGACTACCGCATCATCGGTATTGATATTAATGTATCTTAACAAACTCACGGCATCATTGAGCAATCTATTTTGTGCCGAGCTAAACGCTAAAATCGTCGACAAAGCGGATTTCAGTCGCAAGGAACTCAAGCCCCCACCTTCGATTAAAAAGGAAATACGCCAGGGAATTTGCGTTTGTACCGTGCGGGCAAATAACGTAGCAAAGGGCAATACTTCTTTAGGAAACAAATCAACATAAACCGCAGAATAAATCCGATCACCTATCCGCACGGTACGCAAATCCATATTTTCTGCTTCCCGCGGCAATAATTGGCGTGCCAGAGAGGGCCATAAAATATCCGAGACTTCACCACGAACTTGCTGAGAATCTTTAATCGTAATTTTGTCACCCGGTAATAACGGACGCCAATTTCGGTCGGTAAAAGTAGGATCTACCGTCTTGCGCATCGCATAAATAGCTTCATGCACTTCCAGCAAATCAGCCGCAATTTCCAACATGCCCAAGTCACTCATCAGCGCTCGAACAAAAGAATCATGCGACTCACGTAAATCAGCCAATGCAGCAACCACATTTTGGGTATAGCGAAACGGCGGGATTTTTTTATCTTTAATCGTTTTAGTTTTGTCTTTTTTAGCCCGTCTGAGTTGTTCCGAGGTTAAAGAAGCAGGACGTGTCCACAATACCAGATAAACCGATTCATCCGCACAATAGCGGGATAGATGCGCAATACGTTCATTAAATAAATCTTCTACTTGGCATTCAAGACGATGCGCCGTTTCTTTTGCCGGTTGAAAAATTTCACCAATTTGCTCGGCAATATCGTCTTTATTGTAGTTAAAATAAATTTGGATCGCATGTCCCGGCCTAGACATGGTCGTTTGCAAACTATGACCCAAACCCGTTTGAATTTTATCAAATTCTTCTTTGCCGATTAGCGCTCTTACTCCCCGTACTTTGATCACTGAAACTAAAGAACCGTCGTGTGATACTAAGGAAGTAGGACTATCTGCAGTTTGAATATCACAATACGATTGGACGGTTTGTTTTAAAGAAGTCGATAACCACGCTAAAAATACATCAATGCTATCAAGAAAAGAATTAATGAAATTTGCCATGCTTTTCCTTACGTTGCTAATTCATTTAAGGCTGCTGCCGCCCAGGCTTCGATTTGTTGGGTAAATCGAGCTCGCGCTGGCAATAAGCGTAAGAAATTTAACCAAGAAGGTAAAGAGGCTTTGGGATCTTGTAAGACATTATTGAGCATTTGGCCTACTATGGAAGGATCGCCCATCGCTTCACCTAATTTTTCTTCTACCAGTTTGGAACGAAGTTTTAGGCTTCGATAAATATTTTGTGCATCAACCCGATATTCACTGGCATTAGCAATCGCACAAAATAAGACGTGACATAATCCGTTAAGATTGGGTTGGCTAATTTCTGGCAGGTAAATTAACGTACCTCCGCCATATTCTCCTTTACCCACTGCTTCTAAGAAAAAACATTGGGCACAAAAACAACAAGCCGTCGCTAAATTGGACAGCTTGTTATTGTGATAGTTACAATCTAAATTAATTATTTCCTGGAATTGCCTAGCTTGGAATCCACAAAATCGGCAAGTGTAATCATCCCGTTCCCACACTTGCCGACTAAATTTTTCAAATCCTTTATCAGCCTTTCTGGCCAAAAACAAGCGCCAGGCCCCAGGAATTACCGTTAATGGCAATTCATGCAATGTATTATTCCTTAAACATCAGGATCAGGAGCACCATCATCATACATGGCAGACACACCTTCTCCTCTGAAACCACCAGCAACAGTTTTGTCACCAAATATTGTGACACCGGCAGGCGATAATATTGCTGGCAAGAAGGCCAGTAACACACCAATGGAGAACAATGCCACCGGAGTTCCCAAAGGCACCTGAGTTGGATTATCTTTGTGCGCCTTAAACTTAAACATCGAAGCACAAACCAATCCAAAACCACCAATATAACACCCGGCAATCATTAACATACCAAGCTCTCTAAACGAACCAGTCACCTGGTTCGCCACACTTCCCAAAGTATAACTGGAATCAATGTCAGGAGCAGCCAAAGCAACTCCACTTAGCATGCTTAAAAATGCCAACCCAATAAACAATAAAAATTTATTGTGTCTGATTAAATTACGCATATTCACCTCTTAAAAATCAACTAATACAAATACCATCGCTTCCTGCGACCAATTCTATCACTACAATCTTCCTACCAAACATAACCTAATGTAGCCCTCAGAATTTCCCATGTAGTGATAATATTCACCGCCAAAATACCTCCTATGAGGTGAACAATTCCCTTGGTCAACTGGCCCTGCTGGCCATGTGAACTACCCACCTTGGATAACATTAGCCAGCCGCGGAGAAAAGCAATAAACCCGACTAATCTCACAATCATAATCACGGTGACAAATAACTGCGCATAAGGCAACCCATTTAAAGGCGAATAACCTAATAACGAGTCTCCCCCTACCGGTCCCAAAAGCGTTGCTGTACCCACATTCATCATACTCGGGAAGTACATCAATGCGGCCCCAGCCAATCCATAAGCCAGCGAAGGTCCCATCGAGGTATGGTAAGCCGAAGCAACAGTTTGATGACCATACGCTTTTAAACGGCCTACCGCTAATATTATGAATACTAGGCCACAAACATAACTAATAGCAACCACTAAACGGGTCAGTGCCGGTATTTGCTTTTGCAAATTTTCCAGGATGTAAGTCACATCCAGAAAACCTGGAATCCCGCTATCATTACCATCCCCAGTACCTGGTTTAGTTGGCCCCTTCGGAGGATTTCTAGGGTCATAGCCATACACATCTTTAAAAATTGCATTCCAATCAATGGTATCAAAATCGCCTCTCATGGTAATTTCCAGCAATTCCCACTCCGAACGACGACTCTTCAACCACAGGCTTTTTTGATCCAAAGCACCTGCATTTAAAAAATGTCTCGCTTCTTCTAGAGTCATCGGTGTACGAACAGGAGTAGAAGCATCATTTGCCAAAGAGACGCCAGCCACTAAAAGTAAAGAAAAGAACAACATTAAACTGACTATTATTTTGCGCATGGTAATTCCCACTTACTCATATCGATCTCAACTATCATGCAGGCCATAAGTAATGACTGCTCCAGAACTCGTGTTTACTAATCCATCCCCTGGATTGATACCAGTCACTTCACCATAACCCGGTAGGTTATCTCCTACTTTAACTGTAATCAGTCTACCTTTTCCTGATTCTATCCAAGCCCGCCCAGAAATAACTGCCTTCAGGTGGAACATGGGTGGTGGTGCATTGGTAGCAGCAACCCCCTGTACTCGTTCAACATTTCTCAGCTCAACCACTTGGTTTGCTAAGGCTTCTACTGAATTTGCTAAGCTCAATAAAGCAGTATTTAAGTCATTGATCGACTGGTTAGCTTGCTTTACTGCCCCTTGTAGTTCTTTAATCGTCGCTTCTTGCTTGGCTATCTGAGCTAACTGCCGAGTTTGCTCAGCTGATAAAGCCGCCGGCCGAGTCACCTCGGTTTTTTCTGTTTTAGCAACCGACGCAGATTTTGCTGGTTGCTTTGGACTCACGGGGGCTTCTACTTGAGCTAACTCACGTTTAGCACTCTCTAAAACCGTCTTTTCCCGCTGCCCCAAAAACTGGTAGATAACTCCTATAATGATAATAACGATAACTACAAAAAATATTTTCTTACGAGAAATCTTCCTAAACTTAGGTTTCGTTTCTTTTTCAGGCGGCTCCGGTGGAGTTACCTCTTCCCCAAACTGCTCTTCTGGGTAATGATATTCCTCACTAGGTTTTTCAGGAGACTTTTTCGTATTCATTTCATTGACCCTTATATTACACTGTATTCCTTAAGAGAGTATTAATAACCCCAAATTTTTTATCATCCCGCAGGTACTGCAGGTACAGGCACAACAGCTATTTCACCTCCTGCTGCCACCCCTGCAGCAGGAGGAGGATTGGGTAGACTTAAATCAGCCATAAATAAAATTCCAATCCCTGCACCTGAATCTACGGTAATCGTAGGAGCCCTATTGAAATTTTGTTTTAGTACACCTGCGTATTGTGTACCTACATTGCCTAATGCAATCAAACCCTTCTCCAGAGCAGAAGTGGTAGGATTTTGAATAATAGCTTGGCCAAAAGGTTCGGTCACAATCGTAGAGCCTGATTGAGCAACAGCTTGGGCCAACCCAGAAACAAAGGAAGAAGCAAATAAGGTCCCATAGCGGAGCAGATAGTGGTTATCCACCTCACTGGCAATGGCGGTCCGTGCGGTATCTGGATCAATCGCCACGGCATTGACGCTAATACTACGCGGTAAACCAGGCAAACTCATCGTGGTAAATGTGAGTACTACTTTTTCACCCGCTCGAGAAAATTGTCCTAAAAGCCTGCCACCTTTTAACGAACCTTGAACGATAGTAGCTAAAATAGGACTTTGTTCATCGCTATTGATCCCCGTATCCAAGACTCCAAACATAATATCACCGGCCTTTATTGCCGTGATGGCGCCAGCGGCACCCGTCCCTGGTAATGCACCTGCAGGTGCTGCGCCACCTGCAACAGCAGTAGATCCTCCAGCTTGTTCCACGATAGCAGAACCTTGAGGTATGCCTCCTATCACGCCAGCTTGACCCGGGACAAATACCTGAGTGGGGGGTGGATTCCAAGAAGCAATCAATTGATTCGCTTGTGCCGTCATACTGGATATTATTTTATTTTGCAGATCACCTCGTTGTTGAGGATTCATTCCTTTGGACTGATTTTCCTGCAGCTTTTCCAACAGTTTTTCAGCATCTGCTTCTTGCGTCGGCAACGGTGGCGTTACAGCGGCACTGATGGCAGAAGCCGAGGGGGTGGTCACTTTTGCTATAGCAGCCGGCGCTGTTCCTGAGATTGCTGAGACTCTCTGCGCTGCTTCCTTGGCGGCTGAGGTGACAGCACTGGGTGCAGCAGAAGTAGGGGCAGAAGTAGGGGTGGTCACTGCTGGCTGAGATGGTAGGGTGGCTGGCGGCGTGAGAAAACCCGCTTTCTCTAATTCACTTGGCGTATAACCGGCTTGGATTAATTCATTCACCCGAGTTGCAGCACTAGGCGGTGCAACTGGCGCCCCTGCAGGAAGCGCAGGAACCGCGGTAATTGGACTAATTCCTGGCGGTGCGGCAACCCCCTCAGGGGCAAAACCCGCTCGAATCAGCTCCCCGGTACTGTATCCTGCTGCTTTCAAATCAGCCAAACTAAGCCCAGCTGCTTTTAAATCATTGGCTGTCAGCCCTGCCGCTCGCAAATCATCAGCTTTAAAGCCCGCTTTTGCCAATTCACTTGCAGTAAAGCCAGCTCGGGCCAGCTCACCCACAGTAAATCCTGCAGACTTAAGCTCCCCAAGCGTAAAACCAGCTGCCTTAATCTGCATCAAATCAAAACTCCCAGCCTTTAATTCCGCAGGTGAAAAACCCGCCGTTTTTAGTTCTTTGGGGGTATATTGAGCCACTCGCAAATCCTCAGCACTAAAACCAGCCTCCATCAGTGCACTAGGCGGGCAATTCAGCTTCTGCCTAATCGCTTGTGCGGTAAACCCTTTGCTTCGCGCATCCGCCAGCGCCTTCGCGTTACAGTCTTTAGGCAGTTTATCAAGCGGCCCAGCTGCCGATCGAGCTGCTTTGATATTTTGTGGAGAAATATTGGCTGCAGATAATTCACTGTCAGTAAAACCAGCTTCCACAAGTTCCTGGGGAGAATAACCTGCTTTGATTAACTCGAGTGCAACAAAATCAGCCTTTCGTGCTTCTGCTGCCGCATAACCACCGGCCTTAAGATCAGCAGCAGAATCTCCTGCTGCCCGAAGCTGAGCCGCAGAAAATCCTGCCTCTTTGAGTTCACTAGGTTTATATCCAACCTCTTTTAATATTTTGGCATCAAAGGCCTTAGTGGCTTTTAATTGGGTGACATTGAACCCAGCTTGTTTTAACTCGCTGGCAGCATAGCCGGCCTGAGCCAACTCAGTAGCATCAAAACCTGCTTGTCGTAACTCAGCTGCTGTATAGCCTCCTGCGCGTAAGTCAGTAGCACTTAAACCTGCCGCCATCAATTCTCCAGCAGTAAAGCCTGCTGCGTGCAACTGTTCGCTGGTGCAACCTTTGCAACGCAATTCATCTACTTTCACCCCGGCTCGGCGGGCGCGATCCAATTCCGCAGGATCGCAGCCAGTGGCTGTCGGCCCTTGAATTTGCATCCCCATGGGAGGCACATTAACCGCTTGACCGACATAGCCTCTTCTAGTAATCGTGGGCACAAAAGAGGCACGCTCTGCTTCGGCCTTCTTAGCCTTAGCGATATTTTCTTGCTGAATTAGTTGCGCATGTTGCTTAGTACTTGTTCCAACTCCAGGTAAGGAAAGAATTGAGGGAACTCCTTGGACCGAAGCCTGTACATGCTCCAATTTTTCGCTGCGTTTTTTTAATGCCCAGATAACCACAGCAATGCCGATAATGATCACAATAACAGCGATCAACACGAGCAGGACACGAGTTTTATTTCCCTGGCTAAGTTTTGCCATGCTTTAAAATCCCTCAATTTTAAGCTTGATGGTCTTACCATTATACGTAACAAGTACTAAAGGAGTGGGTTGCAGCTCATACACGTGAGTACCATCAGCGCTGGAGAGTGTCGAAATCCAGGCCGGCGAAATCACCGTGTAAGGAGTACGCAAGTATAACTTACCCTGGTGTAACCAGGCGCAACCATCACAGGCAGATGCTTTTAATACTCTGGAACCCGCCGGAGGAATTCCAGCCAATAAATCGAGCAAAAATGGACTTTGCTCTCCTGGCAACCCAGAAAAAACCGTATTTTTTGCCTCGGGGCCAAGGCCTGGAATTCTCAACTCAACCCGAACATCCATGGCTGCCTGACCTGGATTTAAGTTAATCATCACTGGGGTATTCAGTCCTTTTAGGATCACGGCTAGGTTACCAACGCGATGTGTGGTGATTGCTTGAGCTAGCAAAATATTGCCTTTTTTATCCCAAACAATGTTAAAAGCCGCTGGGTTCCCCAGACTATAGGAATCAATTGGCCAAGGCGCTCCGGTTGAATCCACAAATACGATAGAAGTGACAAAACCTGAGCCTAAACGAATCACTGGGGGAACGGATCCAGGGGATAAGTCAACTAACAGCGAGGTTGAGGTCGGGCGCGGCGGAACCCCAGGGAAAACTGCAGCCGCCCGTTGAGTGGCATCATAGACATTTCTTAGCATCTGAATCTGTGCTGGAGAAAGAGGTAATAAAGTATTGGTGACTTTTAAAAATGCCTCGTCACGTAAATCAGCTGGAGCGGGTTGCGCGGGAGCAGCCGCCATTGCACTTGCTGCTGCAGGAGCAGCAGGAGGGGGAGTCGGATTTAAATCTCCCGGACTCGGTACAATCGGTATCTGTACATTGGAAGCAGGAGGGGGATTAGCGCTAGCGCTTGGAGTTGGGGTTGAAGTTGGCTGATCCGAGGTACTGGGGCGGTCCATTGACCGCTGAATGCTCTGCAATTGCTGCTGGAAACCACTAGGCGCATTGCTACTCTCTGGCGTGGGCTCTTGAGCCAATAAAAACTGTGCTGGCCAAAGCAGCAGCATAGCTAGAATCAACACTTTCTTCATGGTTCCGCAGAATCCCTTTGTCGAGCCTTTAGCGGCACAGTATACACGAAGTTTTTCTAGATACCATAGATTTGACATCCCCACAGCAATGATGACAACGCTAACAGCTTTGGGCTAGAATCTAGGCTCGTCCCGGCGAGCCTCTTCGTCCCAACATGGATGCGGGGATCCATGGCGCAGGATGCAACCTTTTCACGTCCCAAGGTTTTTTATGCAACTACCTTTAGGTTACGATGATTTTAAAAAAATTAGAGATAAACAACTCGATTGGGTTGATAAAAGTTTATTTATTCAAGAAATCCTCGATGATAAAGCCACTGAAGTCGCCGTAATCACCCGCCCCCGCCGTTTTGGTAAGACCCTAAATTTATCCATGCTACATTACTTTTTGGCGGCTAAAGCCCAAGGTCAATCCACCCAAGGTTTATTTGATGGTACGAAAATTGCTGCTTTGGGTGATAAGTACATGCAGCATCAAGGCCGCTACCCTGTAATCTTTGTCACCTTTAAAGAGGTGAAAAACAATCATTTTGAAGCCGCTTATGATCTGATGAAGACCCTCATGTCACAGCTTTATCGAGAATACCAACATGAGCTAACCAATAGTCCACAATTAACCCCAAGCGATAAGGAAAACTTTCTTGCAGTACTGGAAAAACGTGCTGATGAATCAGCGGTTCGTTCGGCATTGGTTGATTTATGCTATTACCTGTATCAGCATTATCAGGTCAAACCTTGGTTACTGATCGATGAGTACGATACTCCGATTCAAGCGGCGTATGTGCATAACTACTACGATCCAATGCTTAATCTGATGCGGGGAATCTTTGGCCCTGCGTTAAAAACCAATCCCTATCTCGAAAGAGCTGTGATTACCGGTATTTTGCGGGTTGCCAAAGAAAGTTTATTTTCAGGGTTAAATAATTTAAAAGTTTATACTTTAACGAATTCTCAATATGGGCAGTACTTTGGTTTTACCGAAGACGAGGTAGAAAATTTATTGCAGCAAGCAGGGTTACAACAGCAAGCACCTGCTATTCGTGATTGGTACAACGGCTATACGGCAGGAACCTATACCGTCTACAATCCTTGGTCGATTGTCAATTGCATTCGCGAACAAGGGGAATTAGCGCCTTATTGGGTCAACACTAGTGATAATGAACTGATTAAAATCCTATTACTCGGATCGAGTGAAAATTTTAGAGCTCAATTTGAGGATTTATTACAAGGAAAGACGATTGAAAAAGCGCTTGATGAAACTTTGGCATTTGCTGCGTTGAAAAACAGCGAAAAAGGAACTTGGAGTTTATTGTTCGCAGCGGGTTATTTGAAAGTGGTGGCTTCGCAACAGGTTGAAGAAGAATTGCAGTGTCAATTAGATATTCCTAACCGCGAAGTACGTGGGTTGTATCGGCGCATCATTCGGGAATGGTTAGCGGATGGCCACGACACGAAATGGTTTGATACTTTCTTAAATCACTTACTTACGGGTGATTTAGCAGCCTTCGAGCACGATTTAAAACATTTGGTTGAACAAACCTTTAGTGTTCACGATACTTCCAAAGATTCTGAAGTTTTTTATCATGGCTTTATGATTGGTGCGACAGCAAGCCTGTACCACAATGAGAATTATGAAATTAAATCGAATAGAGAGAGTGGTTATGGTCGTTATGACTATATGATTTTTTCGCATGATGAAAATAAATTGACAATTTTAATTGAACTCAAACGGGTACCCAAAGATACCCCTAACTTAGATCAAGCCTTAGAACAAACTGCACAACAAGCTTTGGAACAAATGGAATTACAGAATTATGCGACTGAAGCAAGGCAGCGCGGCAGAACAAAGATACTCCAAATCGGTTTAGCCTTTTCTGGCAAACGATTTAAATTGCGATGGCGTGATTGAATCTGGTCTTTGGTCATTTTGCTTGACAAGCATTACAACCCCATTTACAATTTTCAACAACTTTTTACTAAAAAATCTAAACTTTTTGGGAGATATATTTATGGTAATGCCTTTAAAAGATGAAAATTTATTCGGAATAACTAGGGAAAAGGCTGATAAACTTCACCGAACATGCCAGAAAGAAGAGCTTATTTTGCTGCTTGGCGTTATGCCAACAGGCATTGGATTTGCCTTACCAGTGATTGCATCCACAAACATAGCTGGAAGAGCCCTGGGAGCCGAAAGCTTTCTTTCCAGCGAAGCAATTAAAAGATTTTTTGAGGCAGGTATCCCGCTTCTGGTTTTAGGTATTTTAATTTTTGTTGCCGGTTATTATGCTGATAAAAAACACCAGAGCGATGATCCAGAATATGCACTTTATTCAAAAGCACTTGATCTTCAACATGCTAAGATGTTTCATGAAAGCGCATATGATTTTCAAAAAGCAGGAGCGAAAAAACAATGTGATGATCTGCAAAAAAAGTGCGAAGAATTGCGGGATGAGCTAGCGAGAGGTCAATCACCTACTGCAGATTCATTACAAATACAAACCCACGTTAAGTAGCATCGAGTGGGTAGATTTTCCTTCTCCCCTTGTGGGAGAAGGTGCCCGAAAGGGTGGATGAGGGGTAAACTTGAAATCAGCAAGGAGCATTTTATTAGCTAAATGTTAACTGCTACTACCCCTCACCCGCGCGCCTTACGGCGCGGCGGCCTCTCCCACAAGGGGAGAGGCAAAATCGTGGTGAATGTTACCTTTAGTCAATCAGCTTATTGTAACGGCTTCTCCGAGGAATAAAGCGCATCGATTGCTATTCCTCTGGGGCTGTCGAGTGTAGGAACCCGCGTTATCAACATGGTCAGTAACTCAGGTTGCGAAATTCGCGTCGTCGTACTTTCATAGGTTTTTAATATGGGCAATTGTACTTTCCATTTATACTCCCCATTGACGACACCTTGATCTAAAATAACCGGAGCTCCTGTTGCAACAGCATTCACCGTTAATTTCTTGGCAATTACTGTTTCCAAAGTTCGCGACTTTTTCAAGGCGTCTTGATATTCCTTCCAGCCATTAGGAGTGAAATTCTCTGAAGCTGTTTGCAGCTCTTTGCGCCAATTGACAAAATTATATGTGTTGACACTCGTTGCTGCTAAAGTGGCCCATTGTAATAACTCTGCTGGAGTGAGCACAGGACGACTTAAGGGATAAAGCCGAATTAATCGACCTTCAGCTGTGGTGGCAAAATATTCCGGACCTGGACGATGGGTCACAAGATATCCCAATACCGCACACAATATACCGTTAATGACTAACAAAAATAATAGACCAGCCAATACACGGCGATAGCTATCACGATAAAAATTGTTACGAAGCCTTATGACTTCAAGTGCATCTTCATTTGGCATAATTTACTTAACCTCTCATTTATACTCCGTCGTCCCTGCAAGTCGTGGGAGGGACGACGCATTATCTACCCAATCCTAAAGGGAAAAACCTAAAATTAATCTCAATGCGGCGATTGGCCCAAGAGACTGGATCTGCTGCTAAAGGCCTTCTGCAACCAAAGCCTATCGCATAGAGCAAGCGCGAATCAATTCCTCGCAACCAAAGATAATCTAGAACCACTTCTGCTTGTCTTTTGGACATCACTTGGTCAAGCTGTGGAGAAAATTCAGTATTGGTATAGCCCGAAATCTCTGCAGAGGTGGTTTCCAACATCACCATCAACCTCGCCACCAAATTTAAGGTAGGCATACCATAAAAGGGACTAATATTCGCTGAATGAGGATTAAATAATCCATCGCCAGGGATAATAATCCGCATTGTCTCACCGACCTGCTCGACCAATACCCCAGCCTGCATTAACAGCACCCGGTATTCAGCGATCTTTTCGCGCCTTAAGGTTTCAGGGTCTTTAGAAACAACGACTATTGGGGGTGTTGTACAAGCCGATAATAAAAACAATCCTAAGATAATGGATAACCATCCAAAACATTTTCTCATGAAAATTCCTTTTGTCTCATACCGTCGTCCTGGCATGGATGCCAGGGCAACACGCTTTTTTAACTAGTTGTTGTCGCTACTGCCTCACTCTTCTTCAACACAATGTGCGCCAACAAATCTTTAACCAATCCAGCGATATCTTCCGCATTGGGCTTTAAATCGTGCAATTTTGGCGGATAATGCGTGGCCTGCTGCATATCTTTAATAATTTCAGTACCCACGTTTGCAGCTTGAAATTCTCCTTGTCCCAATAAACGTTCTGCATTAACTACCTGCTCTCTCAGGGTGACAGCATCCAAAAACGAATTTTTAAAACTATCCACGTCACTGGCTAAAAGATAACGTTTGACGTGGTCGGTAAAACGTAGCGGAGCAAACAAGTTCAACTCAGTATTTGGCACTGCAGGTACCAAAACTTCTCCTGGCGGTTCCTCAGGTACCGCACGTGAATGAAATGCCATCAAAGCAGCCACACCACGTTCAATCGAAGAACCGGTGCTGTCTTCTTTGGTAAATGCTTCAATGACTTTTTCTAAGTCATCTTGCGGAGCCGTAACATTGGCAAATATATCGCCTGCTTTTGCCAAGCGCTCATGATTTTTAAAGGCCTTACTTAAATCAGCTAAGACAACGTCAGGAGGAGTATCCACTTTCAAGAAATGATTCAAGCGCATGTACTTCACCGGCTCTGGGTTGGCAAAAAACATCTTGGCTCGCACCAATTTCGATTTAAAGAAAATATGTGCCTCTCCTTCGCGCTGCTCTTTTAAATCTAATAAATCCACGCGCTGACGTTTTTCAACATGGGCACTGCGACTATCTATAATAGCCATTGCTCATGGCTTTAGATTCGGCCTGGAATTCTTTAACATGCGTCACATAGGATTCACCTGCTGTTTTCATGAAGAAATCCCAAGTATCTAAAGGATCTTCCAATTTCATACAAATTTTAATATTCGTGTTAGCACCAATGGATAAAGCTTCTTCTTTCGAAGCCTTTTGGAAGGCAGGCAAATCTTGTCCAGCAAATATAACTGAAAAGCCTAAAGAACGTGCTTGTGCTGGCACTACAGCAAAGCCCTTTACGGCATAATAACCATATTCGTCTAAGATACACAAGTAAGGGGTGGGGGCATTCGTAGGCTTACGCTGGATCACATCACGATAGCTACCTTCGACCGCATCACCTAAACCTGCTGCCATCATCGCCTTTAATGAGGCAATAATGACTTTACCTAATCCAGATAATTCATCCGGAGATTTTTCCAACGCAGGCAACAACACCACTAAAATTCGGCGATTCAATACCACGTCTTTCAGATCCACTTCAGCTAATTTAGTACGGATAATATGCCCATAGGTATCTGCTAATGAACCGAATACACGAGTTAATTGCATGGTAATAAATCCATGCTGCTCTAACACTTGAGAAACTTGTTTGCCTTTTTTCTCTTTATTATAACCCGGTAAGTTCACTAAGTAGTTCTTAATCGGCTCAGACACTAAAGGAGGCAAATTTTCGATATTGATTGGCTCTTGCTCATCACGAATAAACACTTTATCTGCAACCATCGCTTCAATGCGCTCTAAATCAAAATAATTACGGATGGTATTGGCATTGAGCAAGATATGGCCGGCATCGCGCATAGCAACCAATATTTTCATCAACGCTTCTACGAAATAAATGGCTCGGCCTTTCCACATATCACCATCCGAGGAGGAAGAACTTGAGTCCATCAAGCTAATCACTAACTGCGATAACATGCTGGATGAACCACTGGCAAAGGGATTCATGGTATTAGAAAGACGATTTTTCTGTGGACCAATAATATCACGAGCGCCGGTCATAAAATTAATCAACAGCATATCATCTTCGCGCCCCATGGATCGAACCATCGAAAAAATTTTAGCAAACAGCGAGTTATCACCCTTGCCATCGACATAAATAAAGCCACTGCCTTGAATCAAGGCATTATAAGCCAATGAGATCAAAGTTTCTGTTTTACCACTACCCGTGGAACCAAAAATAAGCATATGAGTACGCATATCTTCATTGGCAAACCACAGTTCTTGTCGCGTACGCAACTCATTACCAACATAGTAAATCCCACGAGCCTTCCGAGGTTTATTAGAACCTGGCGCTGGATCATTGTAATCGATTCTATGAGAACGCATGGGAAGACGAAAAGGCAATGAGGCCTTTCGAGTTAAAGTAAATACAAAAATTCCCACGCCAGCTAGGAAAATTAAATCGATGATGGCTGGAAAAACAAATCCAACCATAGCGGTTATCAATAAGGCGAAAGAAACAGCTGCCGGATTTTTGAAAAAATCCGATAATCGTTTGTCCAACCGTGCGCACATCTCGCAACAATTGTTGCGAATTTTGTTCGTTTCTTTGTTCTAAACCACGTATTGATCGCATAATTTATCTCTTAATACCATTTTCACTTCCCTTCTCCCCTTGTGGGAGAAGGTGCCGAAGGCGGATGAGGGGTGAATTATAATACCTCCTCTGCCTACTGCCCTCTTAAATCCCCCTCATCCGGCCTACGGCCACCTTCTCCCACAAGGGGAGAAGGGATAATGCCGAGAGTTTATTGAGGAGAGGGGATTTAATTAATCTTCTTCAGGGTCATAAATGACTTCTGAAAGCGCCACTTCAAGTGCTTTTACCGCTTCATCCACCATGGGAGTACGCAATGCTCCTCCCCATTTTCTCTCAGCAATCCAATGACTATAAGCTCCAGCAATTTCAGGAACAGCCGTTGGTCGGCCCACTGTATTGAGCATATACCAAAGTCGTCTATCCACCGGTTTTAACCAGAGAAATTCACTGGTAGCCAATACACCATCTGTTCTGGCTAACTCCAACATGGATGCTAAAACGGTATAAACATAGGCATGTTTTTGTATTACCCGAGTCACTACTTTGCTATCGTAGTTTTTAGCCAATAAGTGTTCAGCGCCAGAAAAATTTAACTTGCCATGTTTTGCGGAAAGGTCAATTTGATGTAACAACTGATTCGCAGCATCTCTTTTTTGGTTGGCACAAGCAGCGAAAACAGCAAATAACGCCTTCATGTGGATCGGTAATGCATTTAAATCAGTAAATAAAGGACCTAGCTGCAGCACAAATACCTGATGGCTCAAGCCACGAATTAGCTCCACAGTGGGTTTCCCATCTTTTCCTGATTTTTCTTTTAAGATGTTATGTGCTTTACCAAATTGCATTGCAGTCATCGCCATAGCCCAGGGGCCTTTGTTGAGATCCGCCTTAACCAAATTTAATTCAACTACTGGAGTAATCTGCGGCCAATTATATTGCTCCCGGTTCTTCATGGTTTTCATGTCAAAAATAGTCTTGAATTTCAAAGTCACATTTTTGCCATAAATCACCACCGCAAATATAAGAATCACCGCGCAAACGGGATAACGTAAATAGCTACCCACACTAGTCAGCACACTAGTAAAAGCGCTGAAATTAGCACCCAATTGCCCATTCTTAATTAATTTTTCCCAGGCATTTAAATCATTAGCAAAAAGCGGCGGTAAATGTAATTTATAGGCTAACGTGTTATAGCTGGTGATCACATAACGAATAAAATCAATTTCGTATAATTTAAACGCGTAAACAAAATTGGTTATATGGGTGCGGCCGAAATACCACATAAGCAGTACTCCCACAATAATGAGAGCAACCCCCCATAAAAAATCCATCGAATTGTCTTGGCCACCGCCACCTTGTTGTCTTGCTTGCATAACTTATTACTCTTTCACTATTAATTGAGATTCTTTCAAATTAAAACGTCTATTGTCATAAACAAATTCAATGATATTTTCTGGCCTGACGCTGCCATCTTTTAAAGCCAGGACCGGATGCCCTAAACGATCCTTGGCGCTAAAATTTTGCCGATTTAAAATGTCCGTGGGCTTTACCCAAACAGCGACATAGCCATCATTTCGACTACGTTTGGCACGTATCAGTTCTGCCACATGCGCTTCGGATTGATAAACTGGACGGCTAACACTACGTTCTGTTAATGCCTTAATGGGATTTACCCATTTTTCTAAAAATTCACCATTAGCTTGATAGATCGCGATGTATACCACGTCATAACCTAATTTTCTTTTCTCTGCTTCCAGCCGTGCACTATAGCTATTCGCAAAAAGATGTAGGGCTTGGGTGTCTACCAGCTCTTGCTGCACAAAATCCCGCAAACTTTCTAAGCGTTTGCGAATATTTTTAAAAAACAAGCCTCCTTCCCATTGCCCTTGTTCAAGGGTGCGATCAATGGCAGAGACTAATTTATCTTTAATTATTTGTGATTCTTGCATTTAAAAATCTCCACTTAATCTTATCAGAACCTTGCCCCAGCTACCTGATAGTTAGCTTGGTCTGTATCTGCAGGTGTCGGCGCTGGAGCTGTCTCTTGCTTTTTTATCCAAGCAGGAGCAGATCTTTGACTCCCATCTTCTAACGCTATTTGCTCTTTTAAATGACCCTTGACTGTATCTAGCAAGTTGCTAGTCAAAGCAAAATTAGTCTTATGCGTATCACCCGCATCATCATAAAACTCGATCCCCCTATTCTTCGCACGTGCATCTATTGCTTTTTGTTGCGAGCCACAAATGGAGGTTAGTTCAGCCGCAGCCCAGGTAAGAACTTCTATATTTTTATGTCCCATATTTATCCTTTGCCCCTAGTTATCGTTGTACGGATTGCAGGAATTGCACAATTTCATACCGTGTATTGTACTCTCCAAAACTTAAGAGAACATTAATTGACCTTATGTAAATCTTGTAACCGGGTAACCTTGGCGCAAGCCTCATGGCGCATCGCCAAACAAATGGCCTTTCCCCCGGCTAAAGTGGTGGTATAAGCCACTTTATGCAGCACGGCACTGCGACGAATGGTAAATGAATCAGCAATGGCGTGCTCACCTTCGGTGGTATTAATAATAAAATCAATTTCATCATTTTTAATCATATCTACCATATGCGGGCGCCCTTCGGTCACCTTATTCACCGAAGTACAGGGCACGCCCGCTGTTTGTAAAGCCCTGGCTGTGCCGTGAGTGGCGACAATCGAGAACCCTAAGCTCACCAAATCCCTTGCTAGCCCTACCGCTTCATTTTTATCCGCATCACGCACGCTAATAAAAACCCAGCCCTGTTTCGGAATCGTATTGCCCTGCCCCCAATAAAGCCTTAGCAAAGGCAGCACCAAAACTCTCTCCCACCCCCATGACTTCTCCAGTGGACTTCATTTCCGGGCCTAGAATGGGATCTACCCCTGGGAATTTACTAAACGGAAATACCGGCATTTTCACCGCAAAATAACCCGAGGCAGGTAGCTCGCCTAAGCATTGCTGCTGCTCTAAAGATAATTCCCGCCATACAACGAGCCGCTATTTTAGCGAAGGGCAAACCCGTAGCTTTGGCAACAAAGGGCACAGTACGAGAAGCTCGAGGATTGACTTCCAAGATATAAATTGACTCACCCTGGATAGCAAACTGCGCATTCATTAAGCCAACTACGCCTAGCTCAATCGCCATTTTGTGCATCGCCTCCCGCAAGCGCATTTGCGTCTCCTGACTTAAACTATGCGGCGGCAATGAACAGGCAGAATCGCCAGAATGAATCCCTGCTTGCTCAATATGCTCCATAATCCCAGCGATAAACACTTCTTTGCCATCACAAATCGCATCAATATCCACTTCAATGGCATTATCTAAAAAATGATCTAAAAGCAAAGGCGACTTCAAACGAGATATTCTCCGCATTGACTCATATAGCGACGTAACTCTTTTTCGTTATAAATGATTTCCATCGCGCGCCCTCCAAGGACATAAGAAGGACGAACGACTAAAGGATAGGCAAATACATTGGCCAGGCGGATGCCCTCTTCCACACTGCGCACGGTGCCATTAGGGGGTTGTAATATGCCCAGTTTATGCACTAATTGTTGAAAGCGCTCCCGATCTTCTGCCCGATCAATGGCATCCGGCGAAGTACCCAGAATCGGCACGCCAGCCGCTTCTAAAGCTCGAGCCAATTTTAAGGGAGTTTGGCCCCCATATTGCACAATGACCCCTTTGGGCTTCTCAACCGCCACAATTTCTAAGACATCTTCTAGGGTTAGAGGCTCAAAGTATAAACGATCGGAAATATCATAATCCGTGGAAACGGTTTCGGGATTACAATTGACCATGATGGTTTCATAGCCCAATTCGCGCATGGCTAATGCGGCATGCACACAGCAATAATCAAATTCAATCCCCTGACCAATGCGATTCGGCCCACCACCTAACACCATAATTTTTTCTCGGTCAGTAGGATTGGCTTCACATTCTTCTTCATAAGTGGAGTACAAATAAGCCGTGCTGGTAGCGAATTCCGCGGCGCAAGTATCCACGCGTTTATAGACCGGACGCACGCCCAGTTCATGCCGATACTTGCGAAAACTCTGTTCACTGACACCCAAAAGTTTCGCCAAGCGCCGATCAGAAAAGCCATCACGCTTTAATTTTCGCAGGTAAGTCGCATCAATTTCCGCCAAGCTAAGTTGCGCCACTGCGCTCTCGGTCAGAACCAATTCCTGGATTTGCAATAAAAACCACGGGTCGATCTTGGACAACTGATGCACTTGCTCCAAGCTCAAGCCAAGGCGGAAAGCATCGGCAACATACCAAAGCCTGTCCCAACCCGGAATGGATAGCTCACGGCGCAAGATCTGCAAATTATCTTCCGCTTCAGCCTTTAACTTAGAGATCTAGACCGTCAACACCCACTTCGAGCCCACGTAAGGCCTTTTGCAAGGATTCTTTAAAGGTTCGACCAATAGCCATCACTTCCCCCACGGATTTCATTTGGGTAGTCAACCGCGTATTGGTGGTAGGAAATTTTTCGAAGGCAAAGCGAGGGATTTTGGTGACGACATAATCGATGGTAGGTTCAAATGAGCTCGGCATTTGTCCCCCGGTAATTTCATTGCGTAGTTCATCTAAGGTATAGCCAACCGCTAATTTCGCCGCAATTTTCGCAATAGGGAAGCCGGTAGCCTTAGAAGCTAAAGCCGAAGAACGCGACACTCGAGGGTTCATTTCAATGACGACCATGCGCCCGTCCTCTGGATTAATGGCAAATTGCACATTAGAGCCGCCAGTATCCACTCCTATTTCCCTTAATACTGCAATCGCTGCATCGCGCATTCGTTGGTATTCTTTGTCAGTCAAGGTTTGGGCTGGGGCAACGGTGATGGAATCTCCGGTATGCACCCCCATCGGATCGAGGTTTTCAATGACACAGACAATAATGCAATTGTCGTTATGGTCACGAACTACTTCCATTTCATATTCTTTCCAGCCAATAATCGCTTCATCAATTAAGAGTTCCCGGGTGGGAGAGGAATCCAGCCCACGCTCACAGATCTCAATAAATTCCTCGCGATTATAGGCAATGCCCCCGCCTGTTCCCCCCATGGTAAAGGAAGGGCGGATTACGACGGGAAACCCCAGTTCATCTAAGATATTGAGGGCATTTTCCATGCTGTGCGCCAAACCAGATCGAGGCATATCAAGGCCGATTCTGCGCATGGCTTGGGAAAATAGCTCTCGATCTTCTGCCATATCAATCGCTTCGCGGGTGGCGCCAATCATCTCCACCCCATAACGCTCTAATACGCCTTCACGAGCTAAATCAAGGGCGACATTCAAGGCGGTTTGCCCTCCCATCGTCGGTAACAGAGCATCAGGGCGCTCGGCCTCAATTATTTTTGCCACCACTTCCCAATGCACGGGTTCAATATAAATAGCATCCGCCATTTGCGGATCGGTCATAATAGTCGCCGGATTGGAGTTCACCAAGATGACGCGGTACCCTTCTGCTCGCAGGGCATTGCAAGCTTGGGCGCCGGAATAGTCGAATTCGCAGGCCTGGCCAATCACTATGGGGCCTGCCCCAATTATAAGCACGGATTTAATGTCGTTTCGCTTCATAATTTTATAAATACACTATTATTTCCTTCTCCCCTCGTAGGAGAAGGTGGCCGTATGCCGGATCGGCACCCTCTCCCGCAAGCGGAAGAGGGGATTTAATAAGCTTGGCGCTCCCTAGGGGACTCGAACCCCTGTTTGCGCCGTGAGAGGGCGACGTCCTAGGCCACTAGACGAAGGGAGCTGATCTGGTATTATAACCAAGTTTAACGTCCAGGAGCAGCTAAAATTCAACTTATTCGTGAAATAATGCGCGGGCTTGCTAAAACAAAGCGCATAAAAAATAAAAAGCAGCCACTCAAAAATATCGTGGTGGTGCCCAAAGAAAATCATCCCATCGTACAGTCGCATATCAGCAAAAATGCGCTTTCGGTCATAAATCGCCTCCGAGAAGCGGGGCATCAAGCGTATATTGTGGGGGGTAGCGTCCGTGATTTGTTGATCGGGCTTCAGCCAAAAGATTTTGACATTGCCACCAATGCTCATCCCGAAACTGTGCACCGTTTGTTTCGCAACAGCCGTTTAATCGGGCGGCGCTTTAAACTCGTGCATGTATTTTTTGGTCGAGAAATTATTGAAGTAGCCACTTTTCGGGCTCAGCACCCAGAAGCTTCTCATCCTGATGGTCACCGTTCTGCAACCGGCATGTTGGTGCGGGATAACATTTACGGCTCTATGGAAGAAGATGCTTGGCGCCGTGATTTCAGCATTAATGCCTTGTATTTTGACGCGCATAATTTCTCGGTCATTGACCACACCGGCGGCATGGAAGACTTAGCCAAGGGCATCATTCGCATTTTGGGCGATCCCGTGGACCGCTATAAAGAAGACCCAGTACGCATGATTCGCGCTCTGCGCATTGCTGCTAAACTCAATTTCAAATTAGACGCTCAAACTTCTGAACCTATTGAGACACTATCGACCGAATTATTGCATGTTTCTAATGCCCGCTTATTTGAGGAATTATTGAAATTATTTTACAGTGGCCACGCCGCCAAAGGTTTTCAGCTCTTACGTGAGTATGGATTATTTGCTGTTTTATTCCCCCTGACGGAGGCCACATTAAACCGGGAAGAAACTAAAGCTTATAGCATGGCTTTTATTGAGCAAAGTTGCAAAAATACTGACACACGCTTAGCACAAAAACAAAGCCTCAACCCGGCATTTTTAATGGCCGTATTATTATGGCCACCAATTCAAGGTTATTTGCATGAATATCGCGAGCAAGGTCATAAGCCTTATGGAGCGATGTTAATGGCCTCTACCCAAGTGCTCAATCAGCAAGTGAAATTAGTGGCAATTCCTAAGCGTTATAGTGTTTTGATGAAAGAAATTTGGATGATGCAAGCCCCGCTAGAGCAGCGCTTGAAACGGCGCATTGCCCCTCTATTTATTCATACTCGCTTTCGCGCTGCTTTTGATTTTTTAAGCTTACGTTATGCAGCCGGCGAGACCACTTTAAAAAAGGCAGTCAACTGGTGGAAACAATATCAAAATGCGCCGACTCAAGAGCGAGAAAAAATGCTACAGAAAATAGGAGCGGGCGCACCCAAGAAATGATTACAGCTTATATCGGTCTTGGCAGTAATTTAGAAGATCCAGTGGCCCAAATCAAACGTGCGCTTTTGGCACTGGAGGGACTGCCCAATACAGCGGTGCTAGCAACTTCCAGCTTTTATCAGACTACACCGGTAGGTTATGCAGACCAGCCGGATTTTATTAATGCAGTCTGTCAATTAGAGACTGACTTACCGGCACGCACTTTATTAACCCATTTATTGGCCATTGAACAAGCTCAAGGGCGGGTACGCGATGGTAAGAAAAATCAGCCGCGGACTTTAGATTTAGATTTATTGCTCTATGGCAACGAAGTAATCCAAGAACCAGACTTAATCGTCCCCCATCCACGGATGCATGAACGCGAATTTGTCCTGGTTCCCCTACTGGAGGTACTGAAAAATCCCTTCTCCCGCAAGCTGGAGAGGGGATTCCGTAGATTCCCTCTCCCCCACCCGAGCGCAGCGAGGGAAGGTGGGAGAGGGGATTCCGTAGATTCCCTCTCCCCCACCCGAGCGCAGCGAGGGAAGGTGGGAGAGGGTTAGGGAGAGGGGGCCTAAGGCGCATAACCCTTTTCCACTCCCCCGCCAGAGCTGTGCCAGTGCAGCGCATTTGTTTCTTCAGTTAGTGTGGGAGTAAGGATATAGGTATCTGCTGAAGTAATTCCTTTTTGCGAGTTAGGTGTCACGGTAATGACCCCATCTTGCACGGTGAGCTGTTTTACAAGACCCGGACCCTGATTGATCGGCCCTGGAATGTCATTGCTTCCGGCATTACACCCCATTAAATTGCCCAATAACTGAAAGCATTGCATGACTCCCAACTTATAAGGCGCGATTTGGGTAACAACCTCGGTAAAGGCAGCACGCCGGGTGTAATCTTGATAGCTAGGAATGGCGATTGCCGCTAAAATACCAATGATCGCAATGGTGATCATTAATTCAAGCAAGGTGAAACCTTTTTGAGCTAGAGTTCGTTGTATCGACATAGGGCCAGTATAAGCAGAGATTGAATTGTTACAAATACCGTAATCACTATGAAATTACCTATTTACTTAGATTATATGTCCACCACTCCAGTCGATCCGCGAGTGATTCAAGCAATGCTCCCTTACTTGGGAGCTGATGGGATTTTTGGCAACCCTGCTTCGCATACTCATCCCTACGGTTGGCGCGCTGAAGAAGCGGTGGAAACAGCACGTCAGCAACTGGCTCAGTCAATCAATGCCGAAACTGACGAAATTATTTGGACTTCGGGTGGAACTGAGTCGAATAATCTGGCTATCAAGGGGGCGGCGCATTTTTATCGTCGCCAGGGTAAGCATATTGTCACCTCTAAAACCGAGCATAAAGCAGTCCTGGATCCTTGTGCCCAATTACAACGCGAGGGGTTTGAGGTCAGTATGCTTTCGCCCCAAAGCAATGGCTTGCTTGATATTTCCGAATTAATCAAAGCCTTGCGCCCTGATACTTTATTGGTCTCTATTATGCATGCCAATAACGAAATTGGCGTGATTCAAGACATCCGAGCCATTGGTCAGTTGACACGTGAACGCGGAATTTTGTTGCATGTCGATGCGGCACAAAGTTTGGGTAAGATACCGATTGATGTTAAGGCCATGGCGGCGGATTTAATGTCTTTTTCAGCGCATAAACTTTACGGCCCTAAAGGAGTAGGTGCGCTTTATTTGCGACGTCGGCCACGTTTGCGGCTGGAGCCACTCAGCCAGGGAGGAGGACAAGAGCAGGGTCTACGGCCTGGTACTTTACCTGTGCATCAGATAGTGGGCATGGCGGAAGCAGTCACTTTAGCTTGTAACGAAATGCCGCAAGAATCCGCACGCTTGTTGTGTTTGCGCCAGCGGTTATGGGCAGGTCTGCAGACAGCAACCAAGGCGCAACTGAACGGTGATTGGCAGCAGCGCTTACCAGGTAATTTAAATGTTAGCTTCCCCGGGATAGAGTCCTTGCACTTACTGGAATCTTTACGGGACTTAGCTCTTTCTTCTGGCTCAGCCTGCACCTCTGCTAATGCTGAGCCTTCTCATGTGCTGCGTGGTATCGGGCTTAGTGATGCCTTGGCTAGAAGCTCTTTACGATTTTCAATAGGTCGATTTACCACTGAAGATGAAATTGATTTTGCAATCAATTGTCTCGCTCGAGCCCTAAAATCCCCTCTCCCGCTTGCGGGAGAGGGTGCCGAAGGCGGGTGAGGGGGTTCAAAGGGGGGTAGGGGGATTTTAGGAGAAGGGATTCACACTTCGTAGCATTTTCATAAGCATCAGCCACATGCAGGTAATTGGGATCCTTAAGAGCCAACAAAAAATGCTGAATCCCTTGCTGATACCTGCGCTGTCGACACAAAAAAGCCCCATAATTATTATTGGCGGCCCCATCGTGCGGCGCTAAATGCAGAGCCCGCAAATAGCAATCTTCTGCTGCGGCATTATTGCCGGTATATTCCTGAAAATAACCCATGCTATACCACCCCAGCGGATCTTTCGGGGCTTGTTTTTGGGCCAGTAATAATTTTTGCTTAGCTCGCGGGAAATCCTGCCGCTGCAGCATATATATCATGGCTAGTTTAACATTCAGATAGGCGGCTTGATGCCGCGCCAAATCCTCTTGCAGCGCCCGCTGATGGCTGCAAGCAGTTAGCAGCAAGCATAAAATGCCCAGACCCAAACTAATACTTTTTATCATGTAATTGTAACTCCCAGCAATTGCTATTAAACTCGAAAAAATTCATTTTCGCTATACCGTACTGGAGACCTGATGCACCCGATATTAAATATTGCTTTAAGCGCTTCACGCAAAGCTGGAAACGTTGTACTACGCTCCATGGAGCGCCTTGATATGATTCACACCACGCAAAAAGGCCTGCATGATTTTGTCAGCGATGTAGACAAAAAAGCAGAACAAGAAATCATTGCTACTATCCTAAAAGCCTATCCCGACCATCAAATTATTGCCGAAGAATCTGGCTTGCACCAAGGCCAAGCTGATTGTGTCTGGCTCATTGATCCACTTGACGGAACTCATAACTATGTCCGAGGGGTCCCGCATTTTTCTATTTCTATTGCATTCCAATTCAAAGGAAAAATTGAACATGGTCTAGTCTACGACCCCATTCGGCATGAACTCTTTACTGCTTCCCGAGGAGGAGGTGCACGTTTGAATGAACGCCGTATCCGCATCAGCCCCACTACCCAGCTGGAACAGGCACTGATCGGCACCGGCTTTCCAGTACGTTATCCTGAAGCTTTGCCCCCTTATCTACAGCAGTTCCAACAACTGATGCCCCGCCTTTCCAATATTCGCTGTTTGGGCTCTGCTGCCTTAGAATCTCGCTTACGTAGCCAGCGGCCGTTTGGATGCTTTCTTGGAAATCAAAATACAACCCTGGGATATGGCGGCTGGATCTTTGCTAGTGAAAGAAGCCGGTGGACTCGTGTCTGATTGGCAAGGCAACGAAAACTATTTAGAAAATGGCGCTATCATTGCCGCCACCCCTAAACTACTTGGGCCTATTTTAAAAGTAATTTCTCGGTAAATCCCTTCCCCCAAGTCCCCTCTCCCCCAACCGTTTTTGTTGGTGGGAGAGGGGGGGGGGGGGGTCTCAACCTCCGCACCCCCTCTCCCTAACCCTCTCCCACCTTCCTTCGCTAACGCTCAGGCGGGGGAGAGGGGACTTGAGGGAGAGGGACTAAACGGAAACTTTGGCAAACCCCTTGACAAGATGTCAGCAAATCATTAAGAATGCGCTCGCTAACTAATCATAAAAAGGAACGAAGAAAAATTCTGGTATTTAAGGTTCACTTAAGCTAGCTGTTGTATAGTGTCTAGCTATAAAAATAAGAAGGGTGTTGTATTTGATGGTTTAAAACTAACCCCTATGGAATCAGACCTATGAGTCAAGATGATAAAGACACGGAAAGTGAAAAAAGCACAGCCAGCGATAGTGACAAAATTGGTAGAAGTGAGAGTAGGACACCAAGTCCGGTGTCTGAATCAATACCGCAAGCTTTTGCATTTTATCAACACCGCCTGGCTGCCTATGAAGAAAGATATGGCAGCCCATCCCAGCCTAAATCTATCATCATCAGTTCTAAGGAATGGAGCCGTTTCGTAGATGATGGATATTTTCTAGAACCAGATAAAGAACATCCCACCCGAGTTAATTTTGACAAAATTCTAAGCTTTTTATCTGTATTGTATCCTCATTATCTTAAGGACATACGAAACACTTTAGAAGGTGATAACCCCGCATCCCTATTACGCCCAGATAAGAACGGGGAACCCTCTTACAGTCTCTACGGGATTTTTTTTGCAATTAAAAAAAATAGAGATACCGAAATTGCAACCATGAAAGAGGAAATCTGTAAGTTTTATACAGATAATTTAGACCATGCTCTCTTTAGCTCTGACTCTTTTAAGGATAAAGACACATTCAAAAGATATCTTAGGGATTATCTTGACGATAAGACTCTCAGCAAAGAAGAAGAAAAAAATAGGGAGAAGTTCCTAGAGAAGCTACATATTGAACATACCTTTAAATATTATGGCAATGATGCAAGGGAGCAAATAGCAGCCCGGGAAAAAGACAACCAAGCCTCATTAAAAACGTTAAAAAAAGCGATCAACGGCGTGGCCAGGGAATTGGAGCAGCCCCAACCCGCAAGATTAACTGCCTATGATCCCGCGAAACAGCGAAAAACCAATGCTTACCATCTAATTAAGGCTGGCGAGGAAGACAAATATAAAAAACACTTCAAAGAAAAAGAAGATAAACGCAAAGAAAAAGCCGCAACAAATAATTCTCGCGCCATTACTCTAAATAAATACCTTTATCCACTCTGGCGCTCCTCTACTGCCTTTGTTAGTTTTTGGTCAACCGTCTGTTTAATGAAGGGCTGGAATTTAATTCCTACAGAACTCAATCTCATTTTGGCCATGCTTGGGGTTTTTGCTTTAATATTTGTGAGCAACTATTATAGTAATTGGTCACTGGCTCGCGATAGCACCCGTGATTTTCTAAAAGAGCTAAAAACGGTTTATAAGGATGAGAAGAAACTATCACCGCTTAAAAAAGCCGTCACTGTTTTTATTACCCTGGGAGTGATGTCAATTTACGGCGGCCCTTTTTGTTATGCTATCGTCTACAAGCTATACCCACAGCTCGGCGGCCTCGAATGGCCTTATTGGGTAGCTGGTGGCGTTTGCGGGCTGATATTTTCTGTTCAAGCCTGTATTATTTTCGGGCCAAAAATAGCGAAATATTGCCGCGAATTTAGTTTCGATAACACACAAAAATTTTTATCCAAGGAACTGGCTGAACCTTGGAATGCAGGAAAATATGGCACCGCGATCTGGAAAGCTGTTGCCATGACTCTTTCACTCGGACTAGTCGGTTTCGGGAATTGGGCCACTTTTGGCGGCTTAGGTAACTCAATGCGATCTGTCACTGGCGCGCTGGACCCCTACATTTCTGAAGTAGGCGGTATGATTCATAATCATGCCATCATGCTGAGCACATTTTTTCTAATAGCTATTTTTAATACCATCGGCTCTTGGATCTTTACTGGCGAAAAGCTCTACCAATTTTTTGGAAGTTATCTTCCAAACAGTGGGTTAGGGAAAAAAATCAGCAGCGGTGATCCGCGGATTATTAAAGTCAGAGAATTGACCCAATTTAAACATAATCGCTCCCCCGAAAATAACAATTGCGCGGGAGTGCAAGTAGATGAAAGTTCGGTAACTTTTTGGGACAGAGCAGACAAAGTAACTCGTGTGGAATCCTCTTTTGTTGCCAATGCCGCGACGGTAATGCTTGAAAACATGCAAGCAATTACCGAGATGATCACAGGAATCTTCAAAAGTCTGCCTCCTTCTACCGTTTCGATGCTAAACAAATGGGAGCAAGTAACCAAAGCTGGGATGCTCAGCGCCCCACCTCAGTCTACTATTCCTGAGGACACTTATAAATATTGTAATAAAGCATTGCGCAATCCTGATAAAAAGCTCGATAAGCCTCACAGAGCAGACACTCCTATGCTTCAAGAAATACCACAGCAGCTCGATTTAGGTTTACCACCCGCAGAACCAAGGCGTCCTTCCACACTTACTGCAAGCAACGGAATAGGTCACGCATCGATCCCGAACCTGCATAGGCTTGTAGTACCTGCGAGTCCAGGAAAACCGTCAACCAGTTCCAGTGATGACCTGCGCCAAGACCCTCTAGGAGCAGCAGTTATAAGAACCTCTACACAAGGCAGCTTAGTTGCAGCACGTCAGTTGAATAATAGTAACTGGGATAGCTTCAACTTAACCGGAGCAGTCACACCAACCGGGCAACGCTCCAATAGCACTAGCTTCAACCGAACAACCTCACCTTCAACGCTCGCAACGTCACAGTCCAACATTTCATAACCAGCCAGCTTCAAGGTACGCAACGCAACGAAAATAATCCCCCATCCCTTTTTCCAAGGGCCTGGGGGATCACTGAGTTTAAGCAAGCAAGTTTATGGTCTTGTGTTTGGGTTTTGCTGCCCTTGAGTTTGGGTTGGAATTTGGCTGGCCTGTCCTTGGGCTTCAGTGCCAGACACCGGCTGTTGGAAACCTTTCCTCAAACCTCCATTTTCAGTTTTTGGCTTGAGTGGAGGTTTCGACGCTGATGTCGTAGATATCTTATGAACAGACGCTTTCTTATGAACAGACGCAGACGCCGACGCAGAATTCTTCGATACGTGATGGTGTTTAGGGATATTATGAGGCTTTGCATGTGGTTTGGTTTGCATTTGCTCACTACTCATTGGTTGAGCCGAGTTAGATGCTCCTGTGGATGCCGGTATGGCCGAAGCATTAGGTGAAACCGAAGCACTCGGTGTGGCAGAAGCCGAGGTATCAGGTATAACAGAAGCATTAGGTATAGCAGAAGCATTCGAAGATGCAGTTGCAGCATTAGCCACCGTTAAAACGCCACTCAATCCTGCAGTAATACCTGCAACCATTATAGCGGTCATTAATTTAGTAGTAATCATAATTAAATCCTCCCTATGTTTGATTTAGGCTACAAAAACCTTTCCTTATTTATAGTTATAAAAATACTCATACCTAAATATAGCCGATTATTTTGCAATTGCCCAATGAGTTAATATTCGCTTAATCTTAAGGGAGTACAGTATGCACTCTAATAAAACATCGAGATAACCCAGCAGACTATGGATAATAAAGCAATAAGACTACTCAATTTACGTAAATTATTAAAAGAAACCAAAACGGCTACTTCTTTAGCTTTTGCTGCCAATACTAGCCCTGCATATCTTAGCCAAATATTGAGCAATCGAACTAAAGGTAAAATTGGCGATAAATTAGCCAGAAAATTAGAAGCTGCGCTGGATAAACCAGTTGGTTGGTTAGATTTAGTACATGAGGACCATGATAATGCGCAAAAACAAGCCTCTAGCCATATCCCCGCCCCCCTGTTGACGATAGACAATATCCAAGCCCTCAATATTCCCGAAAAAATTTTTTGCCTCAAGATGGAAGGCAGCGCAATGATTTCTTCTCTACACATTGCGCAAAGCATTTGCCCTGGGGATCTGTTAATTATTCATACCGATATCCAAGCAGAATTAGGCGACATGGTATTAGTTAGAATAAAGGATTCATTAAAAATACGGTTATTGAACAAAGATGGTAATGAATTGATACTCCAGCCTCTGAATCCTCAATATGCTATCAGTCGACGGGATCCAGAAACGCAAATTTTAGGAGTGATTACTGAGGTGAGGAGACCACTGAGAGGTTTTTAAGCGATCAGCAAGTTTTGTAAGCCGCGTATTTTCGCGATTATTCCTCACTGCCATACCAATTGCTTTCTTTTCGCCAATCAATACCACCAACTGCTTACCGCGAGTAACGCCCGTATACAAAAGATTCCTTGCCAGTAGCAGGTAATGTTGAATAGAAAGAGGCATAACGACGATTGGAAATTCAGATCCTTGGCTTTTATGGATACTAATGGCATAGGCTAAAGTCATTTCATCCAGCTCATTTAACTCATAGCTAACGGCTCGTTGATCAAAGGTTACTTTTAGTTGATTTGCTATGAGATCAATCTGGGTCACAAAACCAATATCCCCATTAAATACTTCTTTATCATAATTATTGACGATCTGAATCACTTTATCTCCTGGCGCCAGCGTTAAACCAAAATGAGTCACCTTGGGTTCAGCATGGCCATTTAACCGTTTCTGCAAGGCCTGATTAAGAGATCCGGTTCCTAAACCACCTCGATTCATCGGGGTCAGCACTTGTATGTCATGCACTGGATGACAGCCGGTATATTGGGGGAGGCGATTAGCAACCAGCTCGATCAGTTGATCATGAATTTCTTCAGGCGTATCGGCATAAATCGTGTAAAAGTCACTGTTAGAAGATTCATTTGGCAAAGGCATTTCACCCTCATTGATACGATGCGCATTCACAATAATTTTAGAATGAGCTGCCTGTCTGAATATTTCCGTCAATCTGACCGTTGGGATAACGCCTGATCGAATCATATCCATCAAAACAGCCCCAGATCCCACGGAAGGTAATTGATCAATGTCTCCTATGAATATAAGCGCAGCATGATTTGGAACAGCCTTCAACAAATGATAAAGCAACACCGTGTCAATCATGGAGGATTCATCAACGATCAATACATCTATCGGCAATGGATTGTCTTGATGATAATTAAATGAGCGATTCACTGGATCAAATGCCAGCAACCTATGGATAGTTTTAGCCGCTAATCCGGTCGATTCCAATAAGCGTTTGGCAGCTCTGCCGGTGGGCGCACATAAGGCAACAAACATGCGTTTAATTTGTAACAGGCTCAGCAGGCTTTTTACAATGGTAGTTTTTCCAACCCCTGGTCCGCCGGTTATTATAGACAATTTATATTTGAGCACCGTCTCAACTGCTGTTTTTTGAGAATAAGATAATTGCAATCCTGACTGCTGTTCTACCCAAGGAATTGCTTTCGCGATGTCGACTTTACCCCAAGGGGGCAGACCCTTGAAAATACGAATTAAATGTTCTGCAGCAGCCACTTCTGCACGATATAAGGACACCGGGAAAATACAAGCAACATCATGGATGCGATCAGGAATTAATTTTTCGAGGGCAATCTCATTGGCAATGGCCTCTTTGATGATTTTCTCTTCAATCTCGAGCAGCGTTACACTTTTATCCACCAACTGCTGATATTCAACCGCGCAATGTCCTTGCTGACACAGTTCATGCAAGACGTGATGCACTCCAGCTTGGGCTCGTAAAATGCTATCTTTGGGAATACCCAAACGTATAGCCAAGGCGTCTGCCGTCTTAAACCCTATGCCATGAATATCGTGGGCCAATCGATAAGGATTTTCTTGAACGCGCGCAACAGCCGAGTCTCCATACAATTTATAAATGCGTACCGCCTTAGCAGGCCCAACGCCGTAAGATTGCAAAAAAACCATAATCTCGCGTATCATTTTCTGCTCAGCCCAAGCAGCCGTTATCATCTTTAAACGTTTTTTGCCGATTCCTCCTAATTTCATTAGTTGCGTCGGATGATGTTCGATGACATCAAATACCGTTTCCCCGAATGCTTTGACGAGTATTTTTGCATAATGAGGCCCAATCCCTTTGACCATCCCGGATCCCAAATATTTTTGGATCCCTTCTAATGTCGTAGGAGCAACCACTTGGATTTTCTGGGCTTTAAATTGTAACCCATGTTTTTTGTCGTTAGACCAACTTCCATAACCTACGATACTCTCCCCAGGCGCGATGCTGGCTAAGCTACCCACCACAGCAACCAAGTCGCGTTGACCTTTCACCTTCACTCGTAACACACAAAAGCCATTCTCTTCATTATGAAAGGTCACACGCTCTACAGCACCTTCAATACGTTCTTCTTGCATAATGTCATCCCGAGCGAAGCGAGGGATCTCGCTGTTCACAGATCTTGCAATTTCATAATTCCATCGACTTCAAATTGCGCTCCTTTTGGCAATTCCGCTACGCCGATCACTGCTCGAGCCGGAAAGGGAGCCGTAAAATATTCCTCCATTACCTCGTTCACTGCAGCAAAATGGCTTAAGTCAAGCAGATAAATAGTTAGTTTTACGATATCGGCCAAACTTCCTCCAGCAGCTTTAGCAACAGCACTTAAATTTTCAAAAGCACGGCGAATCTGCGCTTTAATGTCGCCTGAAACTAATTCCATCGTTTGCGGATCCAGAGGAATCTGTCCTGACATATAGACATGATTACCCACCTTGACAGCTTGTGAATAAGTACCGATAGCTTGAGGAGCTTCGTGGGTTTGAATAATTTGTTTCATAAAATAACTCTCAATGGGGGGTTCATTTGCGTGAAACTTTAATTACAGTTTCCACCCGACGCAAATTCCGTAACACTCGGGCTAAGTGTTTTCGATTTTCTACCGCTAATTTAAAAACATCTTCATAATGGTGTAAATCCTGTTCTGATACGATGATGTCGACAATATCGGCATTGGCATCTGCTATCGCTCGCGCTAATTGCGCCAGGACACCACGGCGATTTTCGCCGGTAACCCGAATAGCGGCAATAAATTCTCCTGTCACCCTCTCCGCCCAACTCACCGCCATATACTTATCAGGATCACGTCGCTGTTTGCGCACATGTTTGCATAACTGTATGTGAACTACGAGCCCCTGACCTGCGCTCACAATTCCCACAATCGGATCACCGGGTATTGGATAACAACAAGTCGCAAAATGGACGACTACCCCTTCAGTGCCTTTAATTAATAGTGGCCCAGTTTCTTGCAAAATGTCCTTATTAGCAGACAATCCTTCGGTCGCTCCCGCTAGTTGATGCGCTACTAACCCTGCCATGCGGTTACCTAAACCTATTTCTTCCAACAAATCATCAAAGGATCCTAATTGTGCGCCTTTTAAAATTAATTGCACTGCCTGCGGAGAAATTTGTTTTAAGCTCAAGGACAATCGCTCCAAAGATTTTATCAGCAGTTCTTTGCCTAGAGCGACGGACTGACGGCGCCGTTTGGTCCGTAGATAATGCCGAATGGCACTGCGTGCTCGCGCGGTAATCACAAAATTTAACCATTCAGGATTAGGCCGCGCCACTGGGGAAGCAATGACCTCGACGGTTTGACCGCTACGCAATTCACTGGATAAAGAAGTCAGCTGTCGGTCCACCTTAGCAGCAACGCAACTATTACCAATATCCGTATGCACCGCATAAGCAAAATCAATGACCGTGGCGCCCTTTGGCAACTCAAGAATTAACCCCTTCGGAGTAAATACATAGACTTCATCAGGAAATAAATCGATTTTAACGTTTTCAAAAAATTCAACCGAACCGCCGGTCTTTTTTTGCAGCTCCAGCAGTTTTTTTACCCATTGCTGTGCACGCACATGCGATTCGTCCAAGGCTTTTTCGCCGGACTTATACAACCAATGTGCCGCAATACCATTTTCTGCCACTTGGTCCATAGCTTTAGTACGAATTTGTACTTCGATAGGGATGCCAAATGGCCCAAATAAAGTGGTGTGTAAAGATTGATAACCATTCACCTTGGAAATAGCAATGTAGTCTTTGAATTTTTCGGGCAAGGGCTTATATAAGCTATGCACTACCCCTAAAGCACGATAAGAATTATCAACAGAATCCACGACAATGCGGAATCCATAAACATCCGTGATGGCTTTAAAAGAGATGCCCCGAGTGCGCATTTTTTGATAAATGCTATATAAATGTTTTTCCCGACCAATCACTTGGCAATGCGTTAAATTATGTCGTTCTAGGGCATGGTGAAGCTCTCTATAGACTAAATCCATAATCTTTTTTTGATCTCCCAACACTTTACGAACCGCCGTTTGCAAAACAGTCGCACGTTGGGGATATAGGGCCTTAAATGCTAAATTTTGCAGTTCCACATAAATAGCATTCATCCCTAAACGATTGGCAATAGGCGCATAAATATCGAGTGTCTCACCAGCAATGCGCCGCCGTTTTTCTGGAGCAAGGGCAGCCAAGGTTCGCATATTATGTAATCGGTCTGTCAACTTGATAATCATGACCCGAATATCACGTGACATGGCCAGCACCATTTTATGGAAATTTTCTGCTTGGGCTTCGGCACGATTTTTAAACTCGATCTGCGTAAGCTTACTGACACCATCGACTAAGTCTGCCACTGCAGTGCCAAAACGTTTTTCGATAGTGTGTTTCTCGATGGGGGTATCTTCGATGACATCATGCAATAATGCCGCCATAATGGTCTGGGGATCCATGTGCATATCGGCAAGCAGACCCGCCACGGCAACGGGGTGGGTAATATAAGGCTCACCAGAATGGCGCTTTTGATTTTGATGAGCTTGTTCGGCGAGGTGATAAGCCTCGATTATTTTGACAATAGCTTCGTTAGGGAAGTAGCCTAATTTTTGCTGTAATTGCTTAATCAGATTCACCGGTTTCTCCAGAAACCGGATTTGCAACTTCTTCTGTTTTGACTTCTGAGGCGACGATAGCTACGCTGCCATCTTCTAGAATACCGACAGTAACATCTCCAGCAGCAATTTCACGTAAAGCAATTACGGTAGATTTGTGATTTCCCTGAGAAACCATGGACTGAGCCCCCTGCTGAAGTAATCTTGCGCGCTTTGCCGCCGCCAAAACTAATTCAAATCGATTAGGAATGCGCGTTAAACAATCTTGAACAGTAACACGTGCCATTTGAATACCTCTGTTGGTTAGTAGGTGTGAGGATATCCCCTCGCCCGCTTGCGGGAGAAGGGATTTTAATGCATTTTTAACCATTCTTCCAGCAATCCAGCATATTTTATTGCTTGTCTTGATTTCGATATTCGATTGGCGCGTACTATGGCGCATAAATCAGCCAGGGCATCGGCCAATACTTCATTAATCACTAAATAATCAAACTCTCCGTAATGTGCCACTTCCCCACCTGCTGCTCGCAAGCGAGTTTCAATCACCTCTTGTTGATCTTGACGCCGGTTTTGTAAGCGCTGCTGCAATTGCTCGCGTGAGGGCGGCAGGACAAAAATGCTGATGGCCGCGAGAAAGTGTTCACGCACTTGTGCTGCTCCCTGCCAATCAATCGCTAAAATGACATCTTCACCCGCTTGTAGGTACTGCTCCACTTGTGATTTGGAGGTTCCATAAAAATAGTTAAATACCTGGGCAAATTCAAGGAAGGCATTGGTTGCCACCATTTCATCAAATTCCGCCTGGCTAACAAACCAATAATCGACCCCCTGCACTTCTCCTGCGCGTTGTGGGCGGGTGGTATAAGAAACAGAACGCCTCAGCTTTTCCATGGATGCCACCAAGCCATTGGCTAAGGTAGTTTTTCCAGTGCCAGAAGGTGCAGTAATGATATATAAAGTGCCTGCTATTTGTATTGTCATAAATCAAATAATTTTCTAGCCGATAAAATAACATCTACTTGCCCATCAAACCCCGCCTGGCGTAATTGCACACTCGGAACATGCATCACCTTATTAAGCAAGGATCGGCTCATTTCCTGCAATAACCATGCCGGATCAGTACCACGATTCAATAAATCCAGGGCTCGGGACAGTTCGCAATGGCGCAATTGATCCATTTTTTTGCGATAATCACGAATGGTATCTACCGCATCCAAGGACTGTAATTGCCGCATAAAATACTGCGCTTGCAAATTAATAATTTCCTCAGCACATTTAGCAGCTTCGACTCTAGATTTCAAATTTTCCGCAACAATTTCTTTGATGCTATCTAAGTTATACAGATAAGCATCTTCCAAATCCGCTACTTCGGGTTCAATATCCCGTGGCACCCCCAGATCGACCATCACTAAGGGACGCCGTTTCCCTGTTTTTAACGCACGTTCTACCATGCCTTTACCCATAATCGGCAGGGGACTGCTGGTGGCGCTAATGACGATATCGACCTTATTTAAATACAGCGGAATCTCTCCCAGAGGCATCGCTAGAGCATTAAATTCCGTGGCCAATGCCTGTGCCTTAGGTAAAGAGCGATTGGCAATAACAATTCGTTTCACCCCTAAATTCCGCAGGTGCAACGCAACTAATTGGATAGTTTGCCCACTTCCCAATAATAATACCTGACGTTTCGGCAGATGAGTAAAAATGCGCTTGGCTAAACCGATTGCCGCATAGGCGATTGAAATCGGATTGGCCCCAACCCCAGTGGCAGTGCGCACTTGTTTCGTGACCGAAAACACTCTTTGTAACAAGCGTTGCAATTGTTCTCCTACGGTTCCGGCGGCTTTAGCACAAGCAAATGCTTGCTTCATTTGGGCTAGGATTTGTGATTCGCCCAAAATCATCGAGTCTAAACCACTCGCCACCCGCATGATATGACTGACTGCTTGCTGATCTTGATGCCAATACCAATGATCTGCTGGAATAGCCTGACCTATAGCAGAGTTACTAAGCCAGGCATTGAATTGTTGGGGGTTATGGCTGTGGGTGTAGAGTTCGGTCCGGTTACAAGTAGAAAGGATCATCGCCTCATTCGCTACCTTCTGTTGAACCAGTCCTTCTAGTGTCTTGCTCACATCTTGTGGCGCAAAAAAAGCTTGCTCACGAAGTGCAATTGCAGCAGACTTATGATTGATCCCACAGGCAATAAAAGGCATGGTTTAGGATACGCAGATTTAAAAACTGAAGCAACCCTATACTCTAAGGAGTTATTAATATGAATTGGATTTCACTCAAATATTTCGCACTCACAGTAATCGTTGGTTCGGCACTAGCGGGCTGCGCCTCCATGCAACCCAGCACAACCCCTGCAGCCAATCAGGAACTCACTTGGCAAAAAAGATCATCCCAGCTGACCCAGATCACCCACTGGACTATTAATGGCTCCGCCAGCATCACCCGCGGCGGTAAAACAGACATGGCTTCACTGACCTGGAACCAGCAAGGGAATCAATATGCCTTAACCTTCTTTGGGCCATTAAGTTTGGGGCGAATGCAAATCACCGGCAATCCAGGCTCTATCACCCTAGCCCAATCCAATCGTGCCCCTGTTTCTGCACACAACCCAGAGGAACTAATGCAAAGGCAATTGGGCTGGCATATGCCTATTTCTTCCCTTTATTATTGGGTTAGAGGATTACCGGCCCCTGGTACCTCGGCTAAAACTCAGTCTGACTCCTTTCATCACTTGACTGAATTAAATCAGCAAGGTTGGAATATTCGTTATCTGAAATATACCAATGTGAACGGCCTGGACTTACCTAGCCTCATTGCTTTAAACAATCCCCAATTGCAGTTAAGATTGGTGATTAAAAATTGGCAAATAAATAAAACTTAATGATCACAACCTCTCTCACCCTAGCGGCGCCCGCTAAATTAAATTTGTTTTTACACATCACTGGACGCCGCTCGAATGGCTATCATGAACTACAAACGTTATTTCAGTTGCTGGATTATGCGGATACTTTGACCTTTGAACGACGCGACGACGGGGTTATTCAGCTCGAAGATAACTTGGGGATTCCAGTAAAGGAAAATTTAATTTGGCGAGCTGCTAGCAAACTCAAAACGGAGTTCCCCACCTCTTATGGCGCCAACATCCGTCTCCACAAACGTCTACCAATGGGAGGAGGATTAGGGGGTGGGAGTTCCAATGCCGCCACTACTTTAATCGGATTAAATCAATTATGGGGACTCGATGTCTCAATAGCAGCTCTGGCGTTGCTGGGTGTACAATTAGGTGCTGATGTGCCGGTCTTTATTCATGGCAACACCGCCTGGGGTGAAGGCATTGGAGAAAAATTGACCCCAGTGGAGCTCCCTGAGGCGTGGTACTTGGTCATTACCCCACCCTGCGCTGTCTCTACTGCAGAAATTTATGCCCACCCCCAATTACCCCGCAATACACCCCCTATTAGCTTTGCGGAATTTCTATCTGCAGGGGGACGTAACGATACAGAGCAAGTCGTATGTCAAATGTTTCCACAGATTGTTGAAGCGATGAATTGGTTAACCCCATTTGCCCAAGCCAAATTAACCGGAACTGGCAGCAGTATTTTTGCCCGCTTTGACAGCCAAGCCCAGGCTAATTCAGTGGCGAAACAAATCCCGACCTCATATCATTACTTTATTGCCAAAGGCCTAAACCGCGCGCCTTAATATAGAAATTTTGAATAAGATACTGCATACGTTAAAACCACACCTAATATTAACCAACCTGCTTTAAACGCATAATCCACAAAACGAGTACGAATTTCGTGTCGCACCTTGTTGCGTTTTCCTAAAGCCGTTTCTAATGCGATAAGGCGCTCATTCACCTTGCTAATTTCTTGATGCATTTCTAAGCGAAGAGCCATAATTTGTTCAACTACTTGACTAATTGCTTTGTTCATTGCCATTTCTACCTTAGACTCAATCAATTCAGATTGCACAATAAATAACATTCTTGCCTGCTCGTGATATTGCACAGTATACGCCCCCTAATTGGCAGATAAAAGAATTTAAACATACGATTTTAAACCTTACAGATCAATACCGTAGTTTTTGAACTTTTTATAAGAATTCCGACACCTCATTTTACAGAAAAAATCGGGCACGGGCGCGGGCACGCAATCGGGCACGTTTAGATCTGCGGTTCAATTTTTGTCTAGTGCAGAGTTATATGTCTTTTGACCATAATCCCTTAACATTCACCTAATATTCCAGAGCTAGAATAATAAAGAATTCTAGTTCGCGAGACACAGGCATGTCACAACAAAGATTTATCATCGATTTTACCTGGAACCCTAAGCAAGGAGGCGTAAAGCTATTAGAAATGGGAGATTTTTTCCGATCTTCCTTTGAAGGCCTGGATAAACTGCGAAAAACTCAAGAGAAAATGCCAATCAAGAAGGAATACTTAGCAGAGCTAAAGAACCAATATCCAGAGAGCGTTTACCTTGAAGATCAAAGTATGCCTGGCTCTGGTCGAGTCCGAATCCATGATTTTAAAGCCGAACGTGAGAGCAAATCTGTTTACAAGAAAGCTGAGGAAGCGTGGTTTACCGCCACTTATACTGGAAGTGACCCACAAGCTTTTTTAACACTACTACTCTCCTGCGCTGCCATGCCTAAATACCCTCTACAACGTCATTTACTTTTTTCATTGAGTGGAATTCGGTTAGATTATGCGACAAAATTACAACTAGAGCACTTGCTAGCAACAAATAAAACCAATTTCACGCTGTTACATTATGTCTCAGGAGGATTAACGACAGCATGTGTTGATAAAGTGGCTTTTCATCAATTCTGTCAAGGCAGTAAGCTTATTCCTGACACACTATTAGTCGATTTAAATAAACCCGATTTCAATGCTATCGAAAAATTTTTCGCAGAAAATCCAAATGATTACTTTATTATCAAACCAACTAATGAATCTTGTGGTAGGGGATTAAAACTCGTATCCAAGGAACAACTGATCCCCTCGCTGCTTAACCTCACAGATACAGAAAGCTGGAAAGAATTTAAGCCACAAGCAGAAGAAAATCCCTACTGGGCTTACCATAAAAAGAATAAAGCACCTTTTTTATTAATTCAAACTTTTCATCCTTCCCAAGCAATCACCGTGAAGGAAAAAGCTTATTATCCTACCGGCCGAGTGATCATTGATGCCAGCTTTAGTCAGCAAAAACCACCTAATTTAAAATTTGTCGACGGTTATTGGAAATTACCTGGGCAGGAAATTACTAACTCCTCGCAACTCACTACCGAAGCTGTCGTCTCTAAAGTAGATGATCATAAAATTAGTTCGGCACCCATAGATGAAAAAGATTGGCAACAAATAATCACACAAATAGCAGATGAATTTACCCCGCTACTAGCAGAAATGTCGAAAACATCCACAGAGCAAGTAGCAGAGACTCTGCAAAAAAGTTCCACCCCATACCAAGCTTACGCGACCAAAATCATAAAAAAACAACTAGGAAACGGCATTTGTTTTTCTGAGGAGGAGAAGCCAATCCATAGGTTTATAACTAGTGTTGAGGATTATTTTGCAAAATTACGTTATGGCTCTGTAAATTCGCTGGATTTATTCGAGTATTTTAGATGTGCGGCAGCAGGAATATCTCAAGAAAATGCTGCCTGGGTGGTGGATAAAAGATTTGAAAGCTTTGGATGTTCGTGGATGAACTTGTTTGCCCATCAACTACACTCAACTTCGCAAAAGACGAACTTAATCGACAAAAACCAACCTACCCCAGAAACTTTAGGGATCTAAAATCCCGCTTTCTCCGTCATCCCGAGCGAAGCGAGGGATCTCCTGCAACTGGCATGGAGATCCCTCGTCGCAAGCTCCTCGGGATGACGAAGAGCCGGTGAATAGTCATACTGACGAGGAAGAGATTGATGTCATTGAAGATGAGGTAGTAGCAGACGATGAATTATTTTCAATAGTAATTAGCGGATCTTTCTCAATAGTAATTAATGAACTTTGCTGTTTAACAATGTCATCCCAGAGATCAAAGATTTCCTGATACTCCTTTGAATTTATCTTCCCCTGTTCTAAGGCTTTGTACAAAATCTTTTGGGTGTTTCGCCACGAAAGAAACCCGTTTTGAATAGCATTGGCAAGAAACCAATTCAACTCATCCTTATCCTGAATGTTTGCGGCAAATCCGTTGACTTCATGCAGCTCGAGCTCCTTCATCTGATATTTTTTTAAGAGCAGATTAATATCCTGATACTGCTGATACCTATTCACCTCATCACTATCGTCATCTTCATCATCTACGTCATCTTTGAGCTGCTGAAATTTCTTTAAAATTTGCTTAAGCAATGGATTTAAATGGTGTGATTCTTTAATGATTTCCTGCTGTTTCTCTAAGAATTTTTGCAAATCGTCGATAGCGACCATTGAAGACAAGCTAAAAATAGCCCAATCAGGATCGAATTTAAATTGTTTTATGGCAGGATCTTGGTCCTGAGATTCAAGAAGGCATAGTTGTTCGAATGCTGCTTTAAAATCTGCCACTCTAGCAGCATCATTTAGCGGCAATTTCATCGAAGACTCAATCTTTAGCTTTTCCAGCGCACCCTCGAGAGATTTAGGCTTTATTTCGCCAGTAGCTTCCGCGAGCAGAGGGCTTGCTGTATTCTTTGAAGAAGAAAAAAAGCGCCCCCAGGCAAATGACTTTTCTTTTGGCGGTGTACTTTCCAAGCCGCCACCGGGAACGGAGTTCAATTGTTTTAATTCTGAGGTACCCAACTGTTTCTTTTCTGAAGCAACATCCCTTGCAATCACCTCATAAAAACTTAAATCTTTTCCACGTTCTGTATCTGTCGCCATATCAAATAATGCAGCTCTTTTAGCTTCATCCACAATGTTTAAAGCCTTATCGTACGTAAGTTTATTCTCCTCAAGAGCCTTTCCAAGGTACGTGCGAAGCTCAGCTCTATTCATTATATTATTGAGAAAGTTGGGAATAGGGCTTGTTAACGTCCATCCGGGTTTATTTATCTGCTCTAATAATCCCGCAATATCCTTATCTCGCTTCTCCTGCAACTTTTTCTGTATATCTTGGATGTTAGATGCTAAAGGTTTTAATTTATCGGAATTTTGAATAGCCTTTAACTTTTCACCTAAGAAATCCTGCACCTGCGCAATGGCCTGGCAAGAAGTAAGCTTAGCGATTGCCCAATTAGCATTGTAGGTAAAATTCTTTACTAATTGCGGAATTAGTTTGTCGGAATCCGAAGAAAAATCAGAAGTTAACTCATTGACTTTTTCTACTAGAAAATCCAATGTATCCTGGAAATTTTTCACCTTTTCAAGTTGAGCAAGTTCTGTGCTCTTATCAAGCCACGTCGAGGTAAGTCCTACTAACTTAGGTTTAAGTTCCTGTTCCATTTCTTTAAGTTTGTTTGTTCCTTTATCTTCGTCAGGAGTTACGCTCCCAGGAGTAGTCGCCTGATCAGAGTCCACATTATGAGTACCTTTTTCCTCAACTACTGACCCCTGAAAATTGTTTGTTAATTGTGCCGACAACTTTTCTCGGATTTGTTCAATTGCCGAGACTAAACCAGGTATGGCTTTAACAGCTTCAATTTCCTGTGTCTCCTGCAAGAAGGTCTGCACCCTCTTAATGTCAACAGAGGAAGTCAACTTAAAAATATCCGACTCAGTACATTTAAATTTTTCTATTGTTACACTAGTATCTAGCCCAAGTCGCTTCCTTAACTGAATGACGCCTAATAATTGTTGAAATCCCGATTTGAAATTTTCTACTCGTGATCTATTCATCCAAGTTGAACTGGTAAGGGCTTTAAATGCTTGCGCTTCCATAGCGTTCGTCAAGTTGCTTTTGATTGCTGTGAATATATCTGCCAATAACGGTGTCTCTTTGTTCTTTATGAAATCGTCCATGAATTCGATAGGCTGAGGTAAAGTCATCTTAAAAATAACCCAGCAACTATCAGTATCCTTAAGATTAAAGTTAGGAGTAAACTTTTCCACTATTGGCTCAGGATCTAGGCCAAGTTTCTGCCTTAGAGCAATGATATCGAATAACATTTCGAATATTACTGTGAATTTATTCTGATTTACAACATCGTCAACATTGTTTTTAAGTTCCTTTAACGCAATCTCGACAAAATCCTTTTCAAAACTTTCAAGCAACTGCTTGTTATCATCATCCGCAGCCGTAGTTTTTGCCTCCAGTGCAAATTGCGTGATTGACTGCTTGCGAGCAACTTTCTGCTCATTTATCTGCCGCCGTAAATTAATGCTATCTGATAACAACCCAAAGATTGCGTCAAGTCCTTGTTTGTTAGAATCTTTAATCGCTTGTCCAAGTTTGCTTTTTTCTCTTTTGTAATTACTTTCCATGAGGGCCAGTGTCTCTTCAGTGGACTTAAGCATCACTTCAATAGGGTCTGCCGCCTCAGCGGTAACTTTTACCTCCGGCTTAGGCTGTTTAGGTGGCGATGGGGGGCGAATTGGCTGCCACTCGTTACTTTTCGAAATCTCTGATACTGTGCTGGATATAGAGGGAGGGGGATTGGAGCCGGATGGATTTTTGATGGACTCTAAGGGTATTACATCGAAATTGAGATTAAATGGATTATTCAATGATGGATCTGGTGCAGAGCTTGGCGATGGTGATTGCCCGTTACCTTTACCTTCCGGTACTGGATTGAGAGCTACGTGGTCAGCTCTTTCATCCTCTGATCTCACACCAATGTTCTGATCTTCAACCGGCGGCTTCTTGGAATGGGGAACTGCATCATAGCCTGCTATTTCCTCCTCTGATTCCACGACTATGCTCGCATTAAAAGGCAGGTCCTGAGAAGTAGGCCGTCGAAAGCTTATAAACTCCCCTAGCCCCTCAGGCAGATCCTCCCATGCAAGCATCTTTCTGCGGCCTCTTTGCTCAGGGATGGAAAGATCGTTGTTTTGGAGGGTCTTAGATTCATTATCTGATTGATTTAACTCCACCGTGCCTGGCTCTTGCTTTTCCAATAAGTTATCTGCTGAAGAGGTTATTTTTTTCTTCTCATAACTGCTTGGAGTGGCAAATGTCCCTCTTATAATATTTGTGCTAATTGTCGAAATCTCTCCCTTATTCAATTGATGATCAAGTCGAATGTTTGGAATGTCCATATCATTAGGGGGTGGTGAAATATCTGGAGGGGAAACGTCTGATTTAGACTCTACCAGTAAAGCTGGAGGGTTATTGTTACTTATTACCGTTTGATTTTTTTGTCCCGGTTCGTCAACAGAAAATTCTTCCTTCTTGGTACTGCTCTGCTGCCGGGGAGAAATGGATCTTTTTTTGGGAATGCCGGAGTCTGACCCTCCTTTTTCCGATACAGTAGATGAATCAGATCTCCGCTGATGGCGCTTTCTAGAATGACGTTTCTCCTGATTTCTTCTTGGAAAATTTTCAATAATTACTCGGCTGTTTTCCTGTGGCTTTGGGATGAGCAAAGAATACCTGCTTGCTGCTGAGGAGTTATTGCTAGCAAGTCTTGATTCAGCCTCCTCACTGCGTAGTAACTCTGGTGCAAGTATCGCCTGTTGTTGTTGGTTATTATCCTCCAGATTAAGCTTTTGCTCGTGGACAACTCTCCTTGTTTTTACTTTTTGCACAGGTTCAGGGTGGACTTTTTGCCACCTATAAACTGCGATTGTTAAAGCCAGTGCTGCTTGTATCGCCACAATAGAGATAGTGATAGTTATCCCTGCCAACCCAAAATTCTGCCACAAAAAATAACCTGCTGCCAAATTTGCAAATAGATCTAGTGACCCTATTGCAATCCAGCTAGTAAGAGGAGGATTCAAAGAGTTGTTCACGCCGTTCGATTTCGATTTGTGTTCTTGCATAGGCTATCTCATGTTAAATTTACGGGAATTCTCCCGGCTCAACCTAAGTAATTGCGAGATTATAAGCTTTTTTCGACTAATTTTACAATCTTTTTTTCGGAGCGCTTTCGATCAAAGAAGTTAGCCGTAGACAGGATAAGAGTGTTTCAAAACGCTAAAAGCCATTTCAACCTAAAAAAAGCAGTTGATGTCGTAGCGAGAAGGCCTAATGTGCTGAAGATTGGGGCTTTTTTGTTGGTTTTTTTCTGAATTAGAAAGGAATAGGTATTTGAGAGAGATCAGCACCCACATCAGCTCCTTCCAAGCCAGTACCGGCGCCGGCGCCAAGATCAGTACCAGCGGCATCTACGCCGGAAAGGTCTAGACCCTTGGAGGCATCATTCGCAGAATTCATCCACGAAGGAGGAGCTTGAGCCTGCACTGGCGCTTGAACATCACTAAGCGCCTGAGAATCAGGATTGGTATTTTGCGTAGTAAAATCCGCTTCCTCAGCAGGCGTGTCACCCTGGAGGTCATTGTAGATTCGACTCCCTAACGCTATTACAGGTTCCGCTATCATTAGTCCAACAACACCAACAGCAACTTTTTTACCTGTGGACCATGCTTTAGATTTTTCTTTATCTTTATCTTTATCTTCATCAGGCATAACACCCCCCCGTAATTTTCGATAGTTTCTATATTACCACCGTAAACTTAAAAGAGTATTAATAAGAAGGTGAGAAAAATAATTTCCCCCCCGGCTCTTCGTCATCCCGCCCACTCTTCGTCATCCCGAGCAACGGCGAGGGATTCTCCTGCAACTGGCATGGAGATCCCTCGTCGCAAGCTCCTCGGGATGACGAAGACCAGCTCCTCGGGATGACGAAGACCAGCTCCTCGGAATGACGAAGACCAGCTCCTCGGAATGACGAAGAGAGGAATAATGGTCTTGAGTATCGGCAAATCATCCGATAAGATAAGCGCTTCTTCATTTTGGGGTGTAGCCAAGCGGTAAGGCACGGGGTTTTGATCCCCGCATACCTAGGTTCGAATCCTAGCATCCCAGCCAATTTCCTACACTATTTTAAGAGAGATGTCCCTTGCCTAAAATGAAAATTTTCACGGGTAATGCCCACCCAGAACTTGCTAAACAAGTAGCTGAGCACCTACAAACTTCGTTAGGCAAAGCCATTGTGGGCAAATTTAGTGATGGCGAAACTTTAGTAGAGATTCTGGAAAATGTTCGTGGCTATGAAAATTTCATTATCCAGCCCACCTGCGCGCCCATTAATGATAGTCTCATGGAATTACTGGTGATTGCCGATGCCCTAAGACGGTCTTCCGCCTCTAACATCACCGCCGTGGTACCCTACTTTGGTTATGGCCGCCAAGACCGGCGCGCTCGCTCTGCTCGCGTTCCGATCACAGCAAAAGTAGTAGCTGATATGATGTCGATCGTCGGGATTAATCACATCATCACCGTCGATCTTCATGCGGATCAGATTCAAGGTTTTTTCTATATCCCAGTCGATAATGTTTATGCGACTCCTATTATGCTGGAAGATATTGCTTATCAGGGCAAAACCAACCCTTTAGTCGTTTCCCCAGATGTGGGGGGGGTTTTAAGGGCGCGGGCGACTGCCAAATTGTTGAATGATAGTGATCTAGCCATTATTGATAAGCGTCGGCCACGACCCAATCAAGCCGAAGTGATGAATATCATTGGTGAAGTTGAAAACCGCAATTGCATCATAGTGGATGATATGGTCGACACCGGCGGAACCTTGTGCCAAGCGGCGCAGGCCTTAAAAGAACGTGGCGCGGCCACGGTAACAGCTTATTGTACTCACCCGGTACTCTCAGGCAATGCGCTTATTAATATCGAGCAATCGATGTTGGATGAACTTGTGGTTACAAACACTATCCCCCTGACCCAGGAAGCAACAAAAATCAAGAAAATTCGCCAACTTAGCATTAGTAGCTTGTTAGCTAAAACTATTTATCGCGTGATCCATAAAGAATCGGTCAGTTCGATGTTTTCGGAATAACTAGGTTAAAATATGCCTGACTAAGGCTCGTTTAAGCCAAGCCGCATTATCTAGTCCATACAAACCCAGACCTCGCAGGTGTGGAAGTGGGAAAGTTTGTGGGGAAAATACCTTCACGAGCCCTGAAGTAAAGCCCTGGGCAATTTTTTGCTTGCGGCGACGTTTACGCAAATAAGCTTGTAAAACTGCGGGGGCGCCAATCTCAGTACCTTGCTGCGTCGCTTGAATGAGCGTTTTAGCTAAACAAAACATATCTGCCAAACCCAAATTAAATCCTTGTGCCGCAACTGGATGCAGCATATGCGCGGCATTCCCCAATAATACTAAGTGGTTCTGAATCTGTTGTTCCGCCGCTACAGTTTTAATGGGCAGCGTTCCTTGGCGCTCGACCCGCAGTAAACGCCCCAACCGCCCCCCCAAAGCAGCTTGCAATTCCTGACTAAAATCTAAAGCATTTAAACCCGCAACACGATTCGCTTGGGCTGCATCAAGCACCCAAATGATACCGCTGCGGTTGCCTGACAAAGGTAAAGCCGCTATGGAACCGTTTTGATTAAATCGTTCATAAGCAATCTGCTGGTGGGAACGGGCCAAATCCGCTCTGGCAATTAACGCCACTTGGGAATAATCCTGAATTTTCACTGGGATATTTAAACATCGACGCACCCAAGAATCACTGCCATCTGCCGCTACCAACAAACGAGTCGTGAGCTGCATATCTCCCGTCGTCGCAAGCTCCTCGAGATGACGGGGGGGAACCTGCACTCTAACAGAATAACCTTGGGGACTGGGTTCAAGAGCCTGTAATTCTGCTGGACAATACCAATGCACATTAGAAGCTAAACTTTGCTCTTGCACAACACGCAATAAAGTTTGCGCAGGAATGACATAGCCTAGAGCATTCACATGATAGTCCTGGGCGGAAAAGCGTGCAGTCCCAAATTGTCCCGCATTGCTAATATGTACTTGCTCAATCGGGGTTGCATAAGTTTTAAGAGCAGGCCAAAGTTCTAAAGCTTGCAAGATCCGCACACTGGGCAAAGAAAGCCCTAAGGACCAATCAATACCACGCGCAGTGCCGAGGGGATGAGATTCGATGATGCCTATGTTTATGGGCCGATTAGCCAAAGCACAAGCCAAAGAAGCACCCACCAAGCCACCGCCAATGATTAGGATGTCGAAGTCGTTTTTCATGCCCCCTCTCATATATCTTCGTCGGGCTTTAAATCACGATACAACACCAAAGTGGCAGAAATGATCAGCGGATAAAATAGCATCTGCAATAAAAAGTGATAGAGCGTAAATAAAACCATGCGATCTTTGCCAGTCACTAAAATGCCCAAAGCCTCAAAACCTAGAATCACCATCGCAACTAGAAATAACACGATAGAAGTTTGCCACCAATGATGTCTCACCATCTGAAAACTTTCAACAAATGCTGCCCATATACGCATCCCATGATCTAAGACAATCAAAGGGATAGCAAAATAAAGCCTGACAAAAATATAGACATTAATAATCACGATCAACCCAACAAAAATAGGAAATTGATGGACTAGGTCAAATAACAGATTCAAGCCATATTCAAAAACTATTAATAAAGCGCCAATGGCAAAAAATAATAAGTTACTACCCAAGATATAAAGATAGCGCTGGCGCGATAAACGAAATGCTGCCTTGAGCTTCATGTGCCCTCCCTGCAATGCCACCTGGGAAGTGTTTAAAATAGCCGTATAGAAAAACCAAGTTAACAGCACGAAGCCAATAAACGCCACTAAGCCATAAGCTGGGTTTAAGACGAAAAACCATGGCACTATCAAATGTGCTGCTGAAGAAAGCGCCACTAAAATCCAAATGTGAGGATAGATGACGAAATAATTTCTTATAATAGTGAGAATCAATTTGTATAGCTTCATCCTAAATACCTTCCATTAGTGCCTCAATATCCATTACCGTTTTGGGAGCGCCTGCGGATAACACTTCACAGCCCTGATCGGTCACTAGAACGTCATCTTCAATCCGTACCCCAATATTCCCCCACTTTTCTGCTACCCCCTCGCTACCTGCAGGGATATAAATCCCTGGTTCAACCGTCACGACCATGCCGGGTTCCAGCAGGCGCCATTGACCATCGCTCCGATAACTGCCCACATCGTGCACATCAAGGCCTAACCAGTGGCCAATTTTATGCACATAAAACTTACGTGCGGCCCCTTTTTCCAATAATTCAGCAAGATTCCCAGATAACAGTCCTAAATGTAACAATTGCTCAGTAATGACACGATCCGATTCTTCCTGCAATTTCCCCCAGGGAACCCCTGGCTTAATTAAATCAATCACCGCCAGCTGCGCCGTTAGCACTGCCTCGTAAACGGCTTGCTGCGTCGGGCTAAAGCGCCCATTGGCAGGAAATGTCCGGGTAATATCTGCGGCATAATAATCAAATTCGGCTCCTGCATCAATTAGTACCAAATCTCCATCTTGGATCAAGGCATTATTGGCATTGTAATGGAGTGTACAGGTGTTGGCGCCCGTCCCTACAATATGGTTGTAAGCAGGAGCCCGGCTACCATAATGAGTAAACCAATATTGTAGCTCAGCCTCTAAATCATACTCATGCAAACCAGGCCGACAAATTTTCATGGCCGCACAATGTGCTTCAGCCGATACTGCCGCTGCTTTGCGCATCAACTGCAGTTCCAGTGGACTCTTGTGTAGCCGCATCTCATGGATAATGGGTTCCACATTCACAATTGTATTGAGTACGTTGGTATCGCCGCGAGTTGTCGAACGAACCGAGTTGATCCAGGAGAACACACGCCGATCGAAAGCCATATCACGCCCAAAGGGGTAATAAACGCGTTGAGCCTGGCGTAATAATTTGGGTAGTTCGGCATCGAGTTGTTCAATAGGAAAAGAACCATCAGCTCCATAAATCTCGCAAGCGCCTTCTTGGCCAGCTCGAGCGCCATGCCATATTTCGCTGTTTGGATCACGTGGTTGATTGAATAAAAGAAAGGGTCCTTTTTCACAACCTGGAGCTAAAACTGCGATTGCTTCGGGCTCATTGAATCCCGTTAAATAGTAAAAGTCGCTGTATTGACGAAATGGGTAGGTGTTATCTGCATTGCGCTGTTTTTCCTTCGCCCCGGGAATAATCGCCACCGCATCTCCCCCTATTTCTCGTAAGACCTGTTGGCGACGGTGTTGGTATTCTTCCAGATACTTCATGATGTTGCTTCAATATAATCTAAATGCTTTTGCAAAGCACCACGATTTTGCTCAACAACTTTGAGTGCTCGGGTTCCCATTTCCTGTCCTCGTTCTGGCTCTGCCAGTAATGCTTCGCAGGCTTCAACTAATTGCTGCTCGTCTTCCACCTGGACCACAGCTCCTACTTGATTAAGCAAATTAAAAATCTCCGTAAAGTTAAACAAATTCGGGCCGGTGATAATTGGCAGAGCTAAAGCAGCAGGCTCCAAGAGATTATGTCCCCCCACGGCAACAAAACTCCCACCCACAAAGGCAATATCTGCTAGAGCATAAAAGGCAAATAATTCTCCCAAGGTATCGCCAAGAAAAACCGCGGTATCTTGCTGACAAGGGAGATTTTGCGTGCGACGAATCAGCTGAAAATTATGTTTTTGACACAATAAGGCAACCTCATTAAAGCGTTCTGGATGCCGGGGTACTAAAACCAACAACGCAGTAGGCCACACTGCTCGCAATTCGGCAAAAGCCCGCAATATTTTTTCTTCTTCACCGCCATGGGTGCTGGCAGCAATCAACGTGGGTCGTCGCTCTCCCCAACTCACACGCAACGCTCGACCTTTTGCTACTAATTCTGTTGGTAAAGGCACATCAAATTTAATACTACCTGTCACCTGCACTTTTTGCGGATCTGCCCCTAATTCAATAAAACGCCTCGCCTCTTCTTGGGTTTGCGCCAAAATTAAAATAAAGGACTGCAGCATAGGAGTAACCAAACTTCGGATGCGTTTATAACCTTGTAACGAACGATCAGACAAGCGTGCATTGGCAAGGAAAATAGGAATACCTTTTGCAGCCGTATAATGCAGTAAATTTGGCCATAATTCAGTTTCCATGATAATAGCCATGCTTGGCCGCGCCCGCTCCAAAAAACGCTCCACCACATCAGGAAGATCATAGGGAACATAAAAATGAAAGATATTCTCCCCTTTTAATTGGCTAGCCATCCCAGAACCCGTGACAGTCATGTTAGTAATGACAAAATTATAATCGGGATAACCTTTCTGCAACGCTAAAATCAGCGGCTTGGCTGCAATCATTTCCCCTAAAGAAACAGCATGAACCCAAACGCACCCCTGCCGCTCCGGCAAAGCAGGAATTAAAGCCAAGCGTTCACGCCAGCGCTGACGGTAACCTGGAGTTCGCCGCCCTTTCCACCATAGGCGAAAAAAAATAAAGGGCAGCGCTAAATAAAACAGCGATGAATATAGATTACGCATAAGTTATCGAATACAATAGGAACGATTTTTGTGAGGAGACTAACTCCTTCAGTCTGTAAAGGTCAAGCCTTTTTGTAACAGCTATTTCAACCTAGGAGGAAATAATGGTTAAAAGATCTATCAAGGAATTTTTCAGCTTTAAGCGGATGCTGATCCCTACTTTAGTGCGATTTATTTTTTGGATTGGTGTGGCAGCAGCCATTCTGTTGGCAATTTTTAATTTTACCCAAAAAGAATGGTTACCGGGATTGATCCTACTTATTTTAGGGCCATTGTTTGTCAGGATGGTCTGTGAATATGTGATTGTGCTATTCACCATCAACGACACGCTGACTGATATCAAAGATATCGTTGAAGCCCGTAAAACTACTACACACCACACGCACTAGAATCTCTTCTCGCGGGAGTTAGCGTCGTCCTTGCAGGATGCAAGGATCCAGTTCACAGGGACGTGAAAGTTTCGCTTCCTGCGCCCTGGATCCCGGCATCCATGCCGGGACGACGAGTATTTCATGCCGGGACGACGACCATTTCAAGCGTCCTCATCAAACACCTCTTCTGCCCTATCCAAAGTTTTTTGAATATCTGCCTCTTGATGGGTAATGGACATAAACCCGGCTTCAAAAGCTGAAGGAGCAAGATAAATACCTCCTTGCAGCATTTTGCCAAAAAATTGGCGGAATCGAGTCAGGTCGCAGGCATTCACTTGGGCTAAATTGAAAATTTCGGGTTCGGGGCTAAAAAAGAAACCAAATAAGCCGCCTATAGCATTAGTGACCAATGGAACACCCGCAGCACGAGCCCGTTCTGTTAAGCCAGTCACTAAAGTATGGGTCTTCGCTGTCAATTCAGAATAAAACCCAGGTCGGGTGATTTCTTCTAGCGTTGCTAACCCGGCTGCTACTGCCACGGGATTTCCTGATAAAGTTCCTGCCTGATAAACAGGTCCATTCGGAGCCATTTGTTCCATCAGCGATTTCTTGCCACCATAAGCAGCCAGAGGCATTCCCCCCCCAATCACTTTGCCCAAAGCAGTTAAATCTGGAATTACCCTGTAGTGCGCTTGTGCGCCATGCAAACCCACTCTAAAACCAGTAATGACTTCATCAAAAATCAACAGACTATGATAACGATCACAAATATCGCGCAGGCCCTGCAAAAACCCTGGCTGAGGTAGGACACAATTCATATTGCCGGCCACAGGTTCAACAATCACGGCCGCAATCTTTTCCCCAACTTGTTGAAACCAAGCATCCACAGAATCTAAATCATTGTAAGTGGCGACGCAGGTTTCTTGCACTAACGATAGAGGAACTCCAGGAGAACTGGGCACCCCAAAAGTGAGCCCTCCTGATCCGGCTTCAACTAATAACGAATCGGAATGACCATGATAGCAACCTGCAAATTTCAAGATCTTGCTACGCCCGGTGACAGCGCGTGCTAAACGAATTGCGCTCATCGTTGCCTCAGTTCCTGAACTTACTAATCGCAGTTGTTCAATGGCTGGCATTAGTTGGCAAATTTTGCTTGCTAACTCAACCTCCCGCGCAGTCGGCGCCCCAAAACTCAAGCCATCAGCAACCACAGCTTGCACCGCAGCCACTACTTTGGGATGCGCGTGGCCAAGTAATGCAGTGCCCCATGAGCCCACATAATCGATATATTGCGTTTGATCCACATCATAAATATAAGGACCATGAGCATGGGAAATAAACAAGGGGTTACCCCCGACGCTTTTAAAGGCACGCACCGGAGAATTCACACCTCCTGGGATGTAACGTTGTGCTTCAGCAAATAAAGCAATGGATTGGGACATGCATATTCCTCCGATTAAATCCCCCTCTCCCCAGCCCTCTCCCGCCTTCCAAATCCCCCCTACCCCCCCTTCTGACCCCCTCTCCCCCACCCGAGCGCCAGCGAGGGAAGGTGGGAGAGGGGGTCAGAAGGGGGCTAAGGGGGATTTGGTGGGGGAGAGGGGGATTTAGGAGACCAACTACTCGCATCCAATAAATAATTCGGCGAGGCTGCTTCAGGTCGGACATAATTACCGCGTAAAAAATCAGCGGTGCCTATTTTAGCCACTTCTTGCGCATGGGCCTCAATAGGCCCAGAAGCTATCGTAATCTGTGGAAATCTAGCCTGTAATTCTGGTTGATAAAGCCTCCAGCCCTCACCAATTCCCAGCAATTCCCGCTGAAGCCCTGATTCTCGACGGGTCCTGCCGCTGCGGCACCCCACCGTGCTCGTTCCTGCGCGCGCTGGGGTCCCCGCCTGCGCGTCACCCGTCGGATCTACACTACAGAAGAGCGGAAATTGCTGATCAACTCCCAAAGTATTGTGCTGCACCCCACGGGCAAAAGCCTCAATCGGCTTACAACGAGCATCGCTCTGCATCGAATGCATTATTCCGTCCGCAGATAATTGATAAACTCCCCAGTAAATATCGCCCCGATGGGCGTCCGTCGCTACCATCACTAAATTTGCAGCTAATTGGGTATGCGCCACTTGAGCAAGGGTGCGCAAGGTAGACACCGGGATTACAGGTAAATTCCCAGCAAAGGCAATCCCTTGCGCAACACTTGCCGCTAAACGAATACCGGTAAAACTCCCTGGGCCTGCTGCAAACGCCAGGGCATCTAATTGATTTAAATTAACCTTAGCCATTGCCAGTACCTGCGCAATTAACTCCAAGACATGATGAGACTGCTGTTGCCCAGCAACTTTAGCATGATAATGCTGTTGTGATCCTATCTGGATGGCGACAGCGCAGGCCTGCAAACTAGTTTCAATGGCTAAAATACGCGACACTTAATGCTCTTTGATATAAACATTCACATGCGTCAATTTGACTATGCCTGAGCTGCTGACCCCAGGGTAATTAAAACCACGATTCCAGACTGGCATAGCAGCAAATTGTATGGAACCATTTGCTTGACTGGGCAAATAGACACTGGGATCGAGAAATAAGGTACCCCCTTTATAGCAAGCCTTTAAAGTAGTTCCTTTTTGCCCAGATTGAGATGACGGCTTCACAGGAAGCTTAATCTGGCAATCCCCTTCTTTAATCTCAAAAGCAATTGGCTGATAAGATTGCAAATGGGTAAAAGGTGGCAGTAACGCCTGGCCACCACTGATGGTTACCGATAACACAGAATTACGGCTAGTTCGGTATTTTTGTTTTGGTAATTTTTGCACTTCATGATAGCCCTGAACAATTTGTTCTTTTTGGGCTTGACTATATTGATTCCACTGATCCTGAGAAATCCCCAGTCCTTCTGGTGTAACTGAAGCGCAAGCTACTAATAAAATGGAACAGATTAAAATAATTAAGCACTTGTACATAGACATAGTTTTTCTCAAAAAAACAAAGCCGCTATTACTTATACAGCAAATAGCGGCTTTATAATTCTACCAACCCCCCTGTTTAGTCAGTATTGGTTTGATCTGATGTTCCAGGCACAGCAGAACTCGGGTTTGTATTGTCCGAAGGTGCTGGATAAGCAGGTACCGGTTGCGAAGCGCCGTTATTGTCTGTTCCAGGAACTGTAGATGGCTGGTTCATGTCAGTAGCAGGCGCAGCTGGTTGCTGTGTGGTTGGGGCGGCACCAGGAGCAGAAGTGTCACCAGGCATACCCGGCGAAGTAGACGGCGTGTTAGGTGTAGGAGCACCAGAAGCTGATGGATACTGCTGCTGCGTTGGCTCAATTAAAGCAGGCGCATTGGAAGTGTTAGACTGATCTAACGTATTTAATGATTGATCTGAAGAATTGGGAACTGATGGTGCAACCGATTGTTGATCCGTGACTGGCGCCGGCGGAGTTACTTGCTGATCGGTTATTGGAGCATTGTTAGTTCCAGAGGTATCAGGAACCGAAGGGGCAGCCGGAGGAACCGAAGGGGGAGCCGGTTGTTCGGTAGCAGGCGTTGCTGTTTCATCACCGGTAGTTGTAGGTTCTGCTGGGGTAGCAACGCTAGTTTCAGCCGATGTGGTTTGTTCATGTTTTTGGCAACCTGCAGCTAAAGCTACTCCCGCAGCTGCCAAAAAAGCCAAGAAAATACGCATAATTTCAATCTCCATTTATTTAGGAATATTATTTCAAACATTTTGGAAAGGGAAAGCCCATATCCCGCGAGTTATTTTGGCTCCTCTCTAGCTAGAAAGCTAAAGCATCCCACAAAATAGCAAACGGCAATGTACCAAAAAAAAAATTACAATACAAGCGCAGGAGTGAAATCTCTAGCTATTCGTGCTCAACGAAACTGAATTTGATAAGGAAGAAGATAAGTCAGTGCTAGCAAGAATTTGATCTCGCGCTGCTCTCTGTTCAGGAGTCATAAAGGGTACGAGATGAGCGCAATCACGAAATGGCTCGAAATTTTTGTTCTGCTCTATAGACTCTTTCCAGCGAACTATGCCCAGAGACGAAGGGATCATCTCCTCAGGGTCCATCCATCCAGATGAGTCACGTTTTTCACCTTTTTTCAATGCCAAAAGCCGGGCAGGAATATAGTAATTGCTACAGTAAGGCAACGTTTTTTTCTGTAATTCAGCAAACCATCCCTGCTCCTCCCGGAGCATGTCAGCAGTGATTGTTTCCGTTGGGAAATTCTTTTCCGAGCTTAAGATTCTTTTTAACTCCTTGATATCTAAGCCATCCATCTGAGCTATATCGGCCCCTGGAGAGCAGGAACATAACTTACTTACCGCATCACCAGCAGGTGCTCCATATTTTTCATAAACATAGGAACAAGTTTTTCGTGCTGGAATCCAGCCCATCTTGTCGTAAAAACCGTGGGAGGATTCAACCGCGTTAGTATAAAGCGGCTTTTTCATAGCAAAGCTTAATTTCATCAAATGACTCATTGCGGAAGTGCCAAAACCCTCTTCTCCTCCAATATTTTTTATATATACGAGAGATATTCTCTTGCTTTCTACTTGATAAATCAAAGTTCCCCTTGCTAATAATTGTTTATATTCTTTTTCAAATTCTTCTCGCTCGGATTCGGATAAAATTTCTTTGGCACCTGGAGATTGGAAAAATTCTGGGGGGAAAACATACTGCTTGGCTTCATCTAATGGTGTAGTTGTGAAGCCTGATTTTCCACTATCAAGGTTTCCAATAATCTGCTGAGAGGAGGCATCTGGCAAACTTGTGGACCGAAACTTTATTTCTTGAGGTGTCTCTTCCGGCGGTTCTTTTATAAGAGGCCTATAGTTCTTTTGATTTTCGAGCAAACGAGAGCTCTCAAATATAAAATTCTGCAAGGCTCTGGGACTACCTAACAGCATAATTTGGTACAAATTATCGTGATTTCGAGTTAAAGTCAGGTACACACCTGAACCTGGCAGGTGAGTTTTATTAAGTTCTTTAAGTTTTCCCCCTAACTCTCGCGCCTGGTCGGCAGAATCAATGCTCAAGTGATTACTCAACGCCATAACATTTTGCGGACAAGTATTGGCTTGCACCTCAAAACCGTGTAAACCAGCAGATAACTTATTCTCAATCAAAGCCCTCAGTAAGTTACCTACCTGAATAGCAGGCTTGAAGTCTGGTAGTTCTGGTTTAAATTCAGCAGCGGTGGGGGCCCGCAAAGTTTTGAGGACCTCAGGGTCCCCGGTAATATAGACTCGTCCATTATTGATAGAAGCAGCTAGCCCCCAAGCTCCTTGTTGATCCAATTGCTTCTGCAACGTGGTAGCGCAGTTTTGTGCTTGGATTTGTTCCATTGGTAACGAGGCAAGCTGGATGGTTTGTTCGGTATCATACAAAAATTGTCTTTGATCGGGCACAAATACATAATCAGTTCCCTTAAGAGCGGTTGCTAAAGGTTTTTTAGCAAAGAGACTCACTAGACTCAACCCAACAATGGGTGCTCTAACTACTTCATTACATTCCCTAATTTTTAGCTTTTCCGATCTAGAATAAAACTCAGGGCTGGGTACAAGCGCCATCTGTTCTAAAACCTTATCCCCAGTATTTATTTCCTTCGCAGCTTCGATCAACTCTGCTGCATAGTTTTGTAAAATCTTTAACTTTTCCCCGGTAATTTCCCCTTTTGTGTAAACTTTCTGTAACTCTTGCAGGTCGACTTTTTTAACTAGCTTATGGCTGAAAGTAAGTAAGTCTTTAAGGTATCTCGCTTCAGGGCAAGAGAATTTGCATTCTGAGTTATGCATCTCCCTTAAAGCCTCAGCAAATATTTTGGAGGTGTGAACAGGAACTCCTTGAGAACTAAAATAATCAGCCATATTTTGGGCTATATTGGGTGGCGACTCGCTCGATTTTTCGATTAGGGTAAAAAGCAGGGCCGCACGCAGCCTGGCCAAAGCCTGAGGAGAACTGGCAATATTTTTACAAAACTTTACTAATTTCGGATCTGTAGCATCTGCGATAAGAAAATCCAATACCACAGGCAGGAAATAATAGCTGGCACAGCTGGGAATAAGGTTAGAATCTTTATACTCCTTCTCCACATACTGTGCTGCTTTATAGTAATCCATACTCAAGGGCCGGGCCATTGGAATAGCAATTAAGTGCTCAGTGGGCTTAACTAGTAGAGGATGCAGACCCAGACCCCGATTTACCTCATTACAGCCTAACATGGCATCGACACTACTACGATACCGGACTTCATTAGCAAATGGAGCATTCGGGTCCCCTGTCGAAGTAACAGCGATGGTGTATGGTGTTTTATTAGGGTTTTGGTATAAAGCATCTTGGCTCGTGAATTCGCAATCGAGACCATAACGCGTACAAAACGCTTGAATTTTTTGCTTCTGCTCCCAACTTGCTCCATCGTAATGAGGAAAAGTGAGGCGTTTGATTTGCGAAGGAAAGAAACCCTGGGCTGCTAATTTTTCTAGACCATCCAGCACCCCATCTAAGATATTGGCTTTGAGTATAGTAGCAAATGGGCCGGCAAAAGCGCCTGTTCCATAGGATAAAAAACGAAAATCGATTTCTTGCTGATCTGCTTGGGCCAAATCCTGGATTGCCATGGCACTTAAATAAAAATCTTGGCTCACCATCTGCTTATACGCATAGCGATCAAAATATCCCAAGTCACCCCTCCAGGTGAAAAAGGTATATCGTTGAGTATAAGAGGGGTCACCCCGATCTATTTTCTGCTTTATATCAGCAAAAAGCAGGGGTGGATGCCCCGTTAATCGCTCATAAACAGTGGCGCTCTTATCAGGGGGATAGGGTGTTTGGGGAATAAATAAATTGCGACCATAATTATATTTTTGCTGAAATTGAGGGCCACATAAGTCAATGATATAGGCCTCTTTAGGTCTTTTATACTCTACTATTCTTCCTTTATAGCCCCCCTCGCTCTTAAATTTTGCTTTAGAGATAAGCAGCGTGTGCCTTACCAAATCTTTAAGAGTGAGCACTGCCTTACGACTAATTCCTTGAAAATTATTGTAATAAGCTGTTTTTATTTCTCCATTGGTATTCATTTCTTCATTACGAGCCAATAACTGCAAAAATTCTAAGCTGGGCTCTTTGGGAACAATAAGGGTTTGGATTTCTACCCCCTGACCATCTATAATTTTGAAATGTTTGCCTGCAAATTCCCCCCAAATTTTGTTCAATTCTTCCTTGATCCAATCGGGCCCATAAACCCTTAATTTTGCCTCTTTATTCTCTTTCTGGAATTTTTGGATATCAGTCTCTGCTACATCGTGCCGAGTTCGGATAGTATAGGGATTCTCTTCCTTGGAGAAGGACCTTATTTTTCGTTCCTCAACGGGAGAACCTATACTCTTATCTGGAACCTTAGATTGACAATTGGCATACGCAGCAGCAGCAAGAGCTGCTAATAACAGCAAGCCCATCGCTGCCCCATAAATTTCTGCGGTCAATTTCAGTTGTTCAATATGCTCTATTGTCCAAGCTTTTACCTTACCTGCCGCATCTACATCTGATTTATCTAGAATATTGGCGGCAAAATAATCGATTCCTAGCGGCAGGACATAACAGATGAAAGCCACTACAGCAGGGCTTGCAGTGCCAACAAGCACGGCTTTGCTGCTGACCAGCGCTACCTTACCTGCTTTGGTTTTAGGATAAAAAAGACTATTTACCACAGAATGCACCTGTGTCTTGGGCTCGTTAGTTTTGGCCATACCCTAGTTTCATTATTAGGTTGTTTTCACCATTCAATATTAAGCCATTCTATTTCATAAAACTTAACTGAATATTAACAACCTCAGTAAGAAGTACAGCATCTCTGTAGGGGACAAAAATAATTTCCCAAGGGAAAGTGGATTGAGGTACGAACTACATTTACTCACCTGATTAGTTTTTCGATAATAGCCTGGATACTTTTGATGAGCTGCATTAAAGAGAATTACGAATTTTTGTGCCGCTAAAATTTCATTCGTGAAGTATACTCTTGACCTACAAAACAATCAAAAGAAAAATGCGCGTTTTTCATCACCTTCCTGAAGGAAGGTGTTTTTCAGCGCAATTTGATAAACCTTTACACAGATAAGCCGGTGACTTGAGCAATCACTTCGGGACTAAAGCCTTGTTCTAACATAGAAGCAGCTACTATCAACCTTTCTTCTTGGTGCCCCTCTTCACGCCACTGCTGTGCTAAAGTCATAGTTTTTTCTCTTTCTTCTTGGCGTCCTTCTTCACGCCACTGCTGAGCTAAAGTCATAGTTTTTTCTCTTTCTTCTTGGCGCCCTTCTTCACGCCACTGTTGTGCTAAAGTCATAACTTTTTCTCCAGTTTCTTGAGATAATTGGGAATCAACCAGCGCATAAAAAGCATTTTTATCGCTAATTTCACCGGTACTTATAATATAGTATATTACGATTAAGATTAAATCTTGTCTACCGTGTTTTTCAGCGGTAATTAACCTGCCCATTATTTTCTCTTTAAATACTGGTAGCATATCACTATCGTGAATATGCCCCATGGTTATTTGCATCAAATCCAACAGGAAAGTTTGCCCTGATGCTTCATCAGGGACTTCTTTTGAGTGTATTAATTGAAAAGGCTGGAGAAAATAACGGTCAATTAGATCCGCTGACGCATTGATCATCGCCTTAAGGTCAGTGGGATAATGCCAAACCTCTTTGCCATTGTAATAAACTATCGAATACACCAGGGGAATTTGTTTGCATCGGTACCAATAATCTTTAATAACTCCGGTCTGATAAAGCAAAACACGTACTGGCATATCCCTCTTTGGAGTCAATTGATGCTCAATATGGGTAATGATCAAGGCTGTTTGTTGGGAATTTTTAAGTCGCGCCTTAAATACAATATCGGCATAGCGAGAACATAAAATAGAACTCACGAAGCGACTGTGATCTATTTCCAGGGTGGTCAAATCCAAGACATCCAACAGTGGTTGTGGAAGATGCTGTAATAGAAATTCCTTAGCGGTGGTTAAGTCTGACAAGCAGTTCACAAAAAAATTGTCGTGAGGAGTATTAGGAACAGGAAGATCAATAGTTTTATTTTTGGGGGACATAATTTTCTCGCATAAAGTAGTGGCAGAGGCTGCTCACTATAAATGTCGAGAGAGAATTATCAATACCGTATTTCGTTGAGTGCTGTTGTAACGAAAATTTGCTTTTCACAAAAAGGCCATAATTAATCGCAAGAATCGTGGGCATAAGCCCACGGCCGCAATACCACCAATAACCTTCGATAGTAAAGCAATTTAGAAATATCACCTTTTCATAACTCAGATAAGGCTTCTTTCTCTCCAGCAGACATTACTAAATTGCCGCTAACCCAAAAACAATTAATTGTAAAACAACGAATTATTTGATAAATTAGCCAAAATTTAATCTAAGAGGAAATTAAATATGCAACAAGGTACAACTGAATTACACAACGAGTTGACATTGTATGAATATGCTGTAATCCCACCTGACCCTTCCGTTCTAGCTAAACCAAACCAGAAAACACGTAAAGAATTGTTAGAGGAGCGTATTGATAACATTTTTCTTAATGAGATCAAACATATTTTAGACCAGACGCAGGGTGGTCATTCAGAAAAAATATTCTTGGGGGATTACCAAGTTACTAGTATCAACGATGAATCGTCAGAGTCAGGACAACGATTCAAGCTAACACGTGTCGTGGGTTTAGAGGAGGCTAAAGAGCAAGAGCAAGATGGTGTAGAAATTAACAAGCTTGTCGACCTCTTAAAGCAAGACCTCGGTTTTAAAGGCGGCAAAGCACCTAAATCGCCAACGCGCCGTCCTTATTGCAAAATTTTGGCAGCAGGTCAAAGTCCAATGACTGACGAGCCTTTTCCTATATTTAGATTGCTTGAGCCACCTCAAGGGGAAAGCAAAAGTGTTTATACATTTCTAACGCCTCTTAGTCGAAGCAAGTATTACTCCCCAAACCAGCTGATAAATGCTAAAGCTCCTGGGGGAGAATATTACGGGTTTTCTGAGGCACGGAAACGACAATCATGGTCAGACAAATCAGCATACTATACAGCCCATTATAAGCAGTTAGAAGACAAGAATAGCTCAAATTCAGCCGTAACATACTATCAGCAAGTGAAATGCTCTGATGATGATTTAGGTCGTGGGCTAAAGGATTTTTATTTTGACTATGAGGCTTTTAAAGTAGATAAGTCAACATTTGTTTCAAATACCTATAAACCAGTTAGTACTATAGCAGCAGCGGCGATAGCAGGAAATGTTTTACTTTTTCATTTTGTATCACTACAAGACATTGGGAGATCGCTGGATGGGCTTGGACCTCTACCTTTTATATTCGCGGAAGCCTTCCTTTTTGTACTTCTTATAGTAACAATTGACGGGGAATATAATCGACAAAAGCATGAATATCTAGAAACTGCTCTTATTGAAAGAGATCCTGAATCAACGCCAAATACAACTATAAAGTGAACTCTCATTGCTGCCCTTCCTGTTTCCAGGGCAGCCTTCTAAACAACTAATTTATGCTGATACATTGTTCAAAGTTATTTTAGGATACAGCGACACGCAGCAATTCTAAAATGGAATCGGCGGAGAGGGTGGGAATTTAATTCACGACCTAACTAATTCTCGGCGAATCACCGCAGCCCCCGTCATCCCTACATGGATACAGGGATCCAGGGAACAGGAAAATTAAGGTTTCGCAAACCCGAGCGATTGGCCAAAGTATTAGTTTGGTTGCATCAACGTAATATAGTTAGTCTTCCCATTAAATTGACCCATACTAAAAAGCCTACAACCTTGTATCAGGTGAATCCGAGAATATTTTTATAACTACCACTCTCCCCCAGAATAAGAGAATAAGTGAAATTTGTTCCCTTGCTACCGAACAAATTTCACTTATTCTCTTATTCTGGTACCCCTAAAAGTTTTGACATCCTTGTATCTTAATTCCAATCACTCAATGTGGTTAAATATCCAAGGGCACTTGGATAGGGGTAAATATGCCGGTGACTTCCTAAGGCATTAAGCCTGTAGAGGAGATTTTAGCAATTTACCCCGTACTTTATTCATACAGACCGGACGGTATCTTAGGACTTGAGGTAAATATCAATGATCCTGTATTCACAAGGTTGGTCCGAATAAAGCTATCCAAGCTATTCGCAACATGTAGGATACTACTATGAAGAAAGCATTTCTAGGCATTGATATCAGTAAAAATACATTTGATGTAGCTGTGCTAATGGAAGATAAGATAAAAACTCAAAAATTCAACAATAACGAGCAAGGCTTTAATAAATTACTTGTATGGCTAAACCAGAAGGAAATCGTGTTGTCTCAAGCTTGTATGGAAGCAACCAGTATTTACGGGCAGGCATTAGCCGAATTTCTTTATGCTCAAGAAATCCCTATAAGCGTTGTTAATCCTGCGAGAATTAAAGGATTTTCTCAAAGTGAATTAGCCCGCTCTAAAAATGATATTCTTGATGCAAAATTAATTGCAAGATTTTGTAAGTTGATAGGCCCAGAATTATGGCAACCAACTCCTGAACCGATTAAAATATTACAGCAATGGGTTAGGAGATTGGATGATTTAATCGCTATGCACAGGCAAGAAGCAAACCGATTAGAAGTCTCTGATGATTGTTTAAAGGAGCACATACAAGAGAACATTATCCACTTAGAAAACAATATTAAGGAAGTTAAAAATGTCATTAAAAATCACATAAATAGCGATCCTGACATGAAGAAAAAAAGCAAGCTATTGCAATCTATTCCTGGTATTGGAGAAGCAACTACAGCGCAGATATTGGCTTTTATTGGGAATGTGAGTAAATTCAATAATGCGAAAGAATTGGCGGCATTCGTTGGTCTTAATCCCAAGCAACGACAATCAGGAACCTCTATCAATGGTAGAGCTAGACTCTCTAAAACAGGTGATTCGGCTCTAAGAAAAGCATTTTATATGCCCGCTGTTGTCGCCATGAGACATAACCCAATACTCAGAAATTTTTCTATGCGACTAGAAAAAACCGGCAAACACAAAATGGTTATTATTGGCGCAGTAATGAGAAAGCTTGTTCATATGATTTACGGGATACTAAAATCTGAAACCGTGTTTGATCAAAATATATTAAAATTAGCTTGACAGATGAGACGGTATCTCCTCGCCCTAAAGGGCGAGGATTCCTACTGCGGTTACGCAACCTGTGCGCAACTCGCTTCGGTGGGTTCTTGCTTCCTCGAGCGACCTGACTGCGTCTTCTCTCCACAAGCTAGCAAGCGGTGCCCCCGCTCTAAAATATTGATCGCGCCAACCACATCGGCATGGTGGCTATAGCCGCAACGCACGCAAACAAACTCAGCTTGCGTTTTGCGATTGTCTGCACAAACGTGCTGACAGGCAGGACAGGTTCGACTGGTATTTTTCGGGATCCACCGCCAGAAAAATGCCGCCGTTCCACTCAAGCTTGTAAGCTAATTGGCGTCGAAATTCGCCCCAACCCTGATCCAGTATGGCACGATTTAAACCTGCCTTTTGTCTGACCTGGCGACCGTGCTGCTCACAATTGCCTTGGGCAGATTTCGACATTGCAGCTATCTGCAAATCCTCAACACAGACGAGCGCGTGGTTTTTGCTGATCGCGGTGCTGGTTTTGTGCAGAAAATCTTGTCTGACATTGGCAATCGTGTTGTGAGTCTTTTGAACCCGTCTTTGGGCTTTTATCCAATTACGACTAAATTTTTTCTTACGCTTGAGGCGACGTTACGTGCTTGATGTTTTTTGAAGCTATTCACGGGTTCGACATAGGTCCCATCACTCATCGTAGCAAAACGTGCAATACCCATATCGATACCCACTGGGGTAGTAGCTGTTGGCAAGGGTTGACTCTCTTCACGCTCGGCCTGCACTGATACAAACCACAAGCCATTGCATTGCTTAACGATGACGTTTTTAATTTTCCCTACTACATCGCGACTGTTGCGATAGCGTATCCATCCCAACTTTGGCAGAAAAATACGGTTATTATCTTGATCGAGCTTAAACCCTTGTGGAAAACGAAAACTAGCTGATGAGTGAGCTTTTTTCTTGAATTTTGGGAAAGCAGCACGGTGGGCGAAGAGGTTTTTAAATGCGCGATCAAGGTCCTTGGTGACTTGTTGCAAGGTTTGGGAAGGCGATTGTTGCAGGTAGGGCATTGCTTTTTTCCATACTAACAACCAGTGATTCATACCAAAGCTATGGGTAAACGGTTTGTTTTCGGCATAGAGCTCTTGTTGACGCGCTAATGCTAAATTCCAAACCTTACGTGCATTACCCGCAAACTGACTCATCGCGCGTTTTTGCGCACCATTCGGCTCAATACGGAATCTAAATGCTTGTTGTATTTTCATGCGGCTATTATATTCTGGTCAAAGCCAAACTCAATACAGTAAAAAGCGAATCCAAAACAGGTAGACACTACAGTACATTTATCTTCTTGTTGAACCGATAGGAGCCGGGCTGCGATTTTAACTGATCTTGCTCAGGGATTAGTCAGTTTTTACGTGGGTTTAGCAATTGTTATGCCTTTTCTCAGGGCGGAAGTGTTCCGTATCATTTTAATTAATGTCATTCGAATTGGATTTGACCGTTGGATATGGTAATGAGGCTGAAGAGTCAATAATCAAGCTTAATGTAATGTTATATATTGTAATTCCTTATTGCATTAAGCAATATTATATTGTATACTTTAGTTAAGTAAATTATTGGAGGTAGATCATGGGAATTGCTGTTAATTTAGATAATGACTTAGTTAGTATTGCGCGTTCTTATTCTAGAGCAGAAAGCCGTTCCGTCCCTAAGCAGATCGAGCACTGGGCCAAAATAGGTCGTATTGCTGAAGAAAATCCAGACCTTAACTATGAGGCTGTTAAAGGAATTTTGTTGGGTCTCGAAGATGTGCGACTTGGTAATGTTCAAGAATATGATCCGGATGAATTATGAAGGTTTTACGAACCAATACTTTCTTACGCGCAGCGAAAAAGCTGCATCGTAATCAATTGGTTGCGCTTAAAGAAGCAATTGAGGAAATTGAGAACGACCCTCCTATTGGTGAATTAAAGAAGGGAGATTTAGCTGGGATTCGTGTTTATAAGTTTCGTATTTTACAGCAATTAATATTGCTTGCTTACCTTTATGAAGAAGAAACGGATGAATTAACCTTGGTCTCGTTTGCCCCTCACGAAAATTTTTATAGCCTTCTAAAAAAACAAATAAAAAGCTCAATGTGACTAAATTACTATTCGCACCTAGGGTATCATTTATGGGAATTAGATGGGGCGTAAAGCGAAAGCAGGAAAAGTTTTAGAAAATATTGCTAAAACTAACCGAAATTTATTTGCGCACTGACGTATGGGTTGGATTGGGGAATTTGCTTAATGGGAGCAGTGTGAATCGAGAGGTTCATGCACTGTTCTGAGAGGGGCTGGGGCTGAAATGCCCTGGTCTACTCACCCGGAGCAGTTAACACATGATCAATGTTGGTATCGAATTTTGAGTCAAGCAGTAGGAAAATATTTAAATGGAAAGTCGCTGCAGCCACCACTTGGTTTATCAGCACCCACATAAAATTGAAAAAAAGGTACTTTGTTGGAAGATATTTGATCAGAGTTTTATGGGTTAGGAAGTCCTTCAACTGCCGTTTTTAGGTTTATTAGCTAAATGCTAACTGCTGCTTACCCCTCACCCGCGCGCCTTACGGCGCGGCGGCCTCTCCCAAGGGGAGAGGCAAAATCGTGGTGAATAGTTCCATCACTATTTCTTAAGTTAGTACTATTGATTCAGGATCTCTTTGAATACAAGCAGTTTCAAAATATTCATCCTGTTGTCGAGTAAATTCCGCGCTAATTGATACTACAAGAAGGTACAAAAGAAGGACCTCTGCTAGTACAACAGGGATCGCACCAAACATTGGTGCTCTCAGGTCTTGTAGTGATACAAAATGAAAAAATAAAACATTTCCGGCTATCGCCGTCGCTGCTATAGCACTGACTGGTTTATAGGTATTTGCAACAAATGTTGACTTGTTTATATTAAAAGCCTCATAGTCAAAATAAAAATCCTTGAGTCCATGCCCCAAATCATCATCAGAGCATTTCACTTGCTGATAGTATGGTACGGTTGTATTTGAGCTCCTCTTCTCCTCTAGATGCCTATAGTGGGCTGTATAGTATGGTGGTTTGTTATCTGACCAAGCTCGGGTCCTGTCCTTAGAAAACCCGTGATATTCTCCTCCAGAAGCTTTAGCATTTAGCAGCTGCTCTGCGGAGTAGTAATGCTTGACCAGACTAAGAGGTTTTAGAAACGTATAAACATTTTCCTTGGGCGGATCAACCAATCTAAATATAGGAAAAGGATCGTTTGTCATTGGACTTTGACCTGCTGCCCAAATTTTGCAATGAGGACGACGCATTGGCGATTTAGGTGCTTTGCCACCTTTAAAACCGAGGTCTTGCTTTAAGAGATCGACAAGCTCGTCAATTTCTACTTCTCGATCTTTTTTTTTGGCATCCTCTAAACCCCCGACATGAGTTAGCTGGAATCCCTGCGCTGACTCTGACAATCCATCTTGGATACTAGTAACTTGATAATCTCCCAAAAATATTTGTTCTGAATGACCACCCTTCGTCTCGGCTAAAATATGCTCAATCTCATTAAGAAAAATGCCATTAATACGCTCTTCTAGCAATTTTTCTGTTGTTTTCTCGCCTGGATTTGCTTGAAGGGAACGTTCAGGTGGGATTACAGCATATTCGTACAATATCTTCTCTTTGCCGCGTAATTCAGTTGTCATATTTAATTTCCTCTTAGATTAAATTTTGGCGGAGAGGGTGGGATTCGAACCCACGTGGGCTTGCGCCCCATCCGATTTCGAGTCGGCGCCGTTATGACCGCTTCGGTACCTCTCCAGTTTCGTAAGAAACACCTAAACGATGGGATACTTCTTCATAAGCCTCAATCACGCCCCCCAAGTCCTGACGAAAACGGTCTTTGTCTAATTTCTTACGCGTTATTGCATCCCAAATCCGGCAACCATCGGGGGTAAATTCATCGCCTAAAATTAGATGCTGTTGGTAGCGCCCAAATTCGAGTTTAAAATCGACTAACAACAGCCCAGACTGACTAAATAAAGATTTTAATATTTCATTGATCTTGAGCGATTGTTGCTGCATAAAAGCCATTTCATCTTCACTGGCCCAACCCAGGGTTCTAATGATTGATTCATTAATCATCGGATCATGCAAGGCATCATTTTTTAAAAAGAACTCAAAAGTCGGGGGAATGAGGTCCATCCCTTCTGCAACGCCAACGCGACTACATAAATGGCCAGCAGCAATATTGCGTACCACACATTCAACTGGGATCATGTCCAAATTTTTTACCACCGATTCATGGTCAGAAAATAACTCGACCCACTGTGTCTCAACCCCAGCTGCTTCTAAATGCTGCATGATAAAGGCATTGAAGCAATTATTAATCGCTCCCTTATGCGTTAATTGCGCCTTTTTGCTACCATCAAAGGCGCTGGTGTCATCTCGAAACTCCATAATGAGGTAATGCGGGTCTTCAGTCGTATAAAGGGACTTCGCCTTACCTGAGTAGCGGAAATCTTGCTTAGTTAGCATATTTACAACTTATTTTTTAATGCGCCTAAGATACGTCCAGAGATTGCCGAATCTGCAGACTGATTTTTATCATTTAACAAACTAACGGCTGTGGCATCACCATTTTTCTGCAAATGAACTTGATAAATTTGGGTATCTCGCTTCACTACGCCACCAGTACCGGCTTTATCCAAAATATAATAGGTTCCAGAATAACTGTATTTTTCCATAACTTGATATCCAGCTGCCGGCAAGGCCCTGCCTACCTTATTCCAAGCGGTGGCAAATGGCATATTTAACTGCAAACTGCTGCCGCTAAAAGTTGCCGCTTGCGCCGTGGCAGGTTGATTTTGCGCCTGAATTTTTTGCAAATTGCTCCCTGGAGGGGCTAAAGAACTAGGCTGTTCAGTCGCTTCTGCTTCAGGAATAGCATAATTATTTTTGATATTGGAAGCACTTAAATCCGCCGGAACCGTAACAGAAGCTACGCTGTCTAGTTGAGCCTGCTGGGGTATCTGCGGGATCTGACTTCGGCTTGCAACTTTTTCTGGCGATGTAGTAGTACAAGCTACGACTCCAGATAGAATCAGGGAAGAAAGGAACAGTCTTAGCTCCCCTCTCCCTAACCCTCTCCCACAAGGGGAGAGGGGATTTGATGGTAAGTTTCCATAGCGCTGCATTTGTTTCTCCTCAACTTGAAATAATCTTATCTAAAGAATTGCCAACTGCTTGATGATATTCCTCAGATAAAGGGGTCAATGGAAGGCGTATTCCTCGCGGAATCATGCCCATCTTATGCAAGGCCCATTTTACCGGAATGGGGTTGCTTTCTACGAATAAATTTTTATGTAAATCCATTAAATGCTCGTTTAATTTTCTACCCTCGTCCTGCCGACCTTTGAGTGTGGCATCACAGAGCGCACGCATTTGCTTAGGAGCTACATTCGCTGTCACTGAAATGACGCCCCGACCTCCGGCTAACATAAAATCGAAACAAGTCGCATCATCTCCACTAAACAAATCTAATTCTTGGTCAATCAAGCTCGTAATTTCCTGTAGTCGACTGATATCACCACTCGCTTCTTTTATGCCAATAATATTAGGGAAGGAGCTTAAATGCGCAATAGTAGCTGGCTTTAAGTCACAGCCAGTACGTGCCGGTACATTGTAAAGAATTTGCGGAATCGGCACCGCTTGAGCAATTGCTCTAAAGTGCTGATAAAGCCCCTCTGGAGTGGGCTTACTATAATAAGGAACCACTAACAAACAAGCATCGGCGCCCAATTCCATGGCTTCTTTGGTGCGGTGAATAGAGACTTCGGTGGAATTAGTACCCGTGCCCACTATTACCGGGATCCGTGCACGCGCTTGGGCAATTACTTGTTGTATGACTAAACCACGTTCGGCATGATTAATGGTAGAACCCTCACCAGTGGTTCCTAAAATGACTAGAGCTTGAGTGCCTTGTTCAATATGCCATTCCACCAAACGACGTAAGTTTTCAACATCGATTACGCCATCGTCAAGCATAGGGGTTACTAAGGCCACCATACTGCCGTGAAACATAAAGCTGTCTCCTCAGGAGAAATTTGGCGCGCCCGGAGAGATTCGAACTCCCGACCACCTGGTTCGAAGCCAGGTACTCTATCCAGCTGAGCTACGGGCGCATCCGAGAACGGGGAAACATAGATAGCAAAGTTTGGCAGTGTCGTCAACAGGCAATCCCCCCTCTCCGTCATCCCGAGGAGCTTGCAACGAGGGATCTCCATGCCAGTTGCAGGAGATCCTTCGCTTCGCTCAGGATGACGGAGAGGGGGAGCTCAGGATGACGGAGGGGTGGAGCTCAGGATGACGGAGGGGTGGAGAGGAGATTTAGAAGGGGGGAGAGGGTTAGGGAGAGGGGGTTAAAAGGGATTTAGCCTTCTCAAAAGCCTGAGCTGCCAATTCGAATTGCTGAGTTTGTAAGTACAAACGTCCCAACAAATACCAACCACGACTATCAGGGTGCTGCTCAACGCGCTGCTTCAGCTGAGCAATAATGTTTTCCACGCTACCTAAGCGAGCTAATTCGGCCACAATCTGCGCCTGTTTTTTTTCTGCTAATAAATAATCCGTAAGCGGCTGACTAGCGCCTAATTTCCAATAGAGCCCACCCGCCATCAGACCAAGGCTGAAAGTGGTTCCAAGGGAAATCGCCACTGCCCTACCCGGTTTAAGCAAGATCCAGTGACGTAATGGGAAGAAGAAAATTCCTACTGCCAGTAATGTCATGAGGATAATGATGGACCAAAAAATTATCATAGTAAGCCTCTCTTATTCCTTCTCCCCTTGTGGGAGAAGGTGGCCGCAGGCCGGATGAGGGGTGAGTCAGGCCCGTCCACCCCCTCTCCCACCTTCCTTCGCTAACGCTCAGGCGGAGGAGAGGGGATCCTAGCTTTAGCGCGGCGAATTAGGTGTAGCACAAAAATAAATCCTAGCAAAATAAAGATAACTGGGAACAGCCACAACACCCAAGTAGCGGAATTAAAGGCGGGCTTAAATAAAATAAATTGCCCGTAGCGCTCGACTAAATAATGAATTATTGCAGTTTTATCTTCTCCAGCAAGAATTTTCTGATAGACCTGGCTGCGTAAATCTCGGGCTAAGGGGGCATTGGAATCCGCGATGGTTTCATTCTGACAGACCAAACAACGCAATTCCTGAGTAACGGACCTGAACTGCTCTTGCTGTTGCTTGGAAGCAAAGTGATAAGTTTCTACTGCTTGTGCCCCGGCTGCCAGACAACATAGGCCAATGAAACTCATTAGGATTAACTTAACCATTGCCTCACTACCGGTGCAATTTTTTCCCGCCAAGCACTAGGACTCAGCGGACCAACATGTTTATAACGAATCACCCCATTCGCATCGATGACAAAGGTTTCTGGAGTACCATAGACTCCAAGATCAATACCCAATGTCCCCTGCGGATCAAATATAACCTCGTGATAGGGGTTGCCATACTGCTTGAGCCATGCTTGAGCCGCCTTCTCGTCATCTTTATAATTGAGCCCAATTACCTTTACTTGCTTAGATTGAGCGATATCCATCAACACCGCGTGCTCTGCGCGACAGGTTACACACCAAGTTGCCCATACATTCAGCAATAACACATGACCCAACAAGGCTTGATTACTGATGATACGCGAAGAATCCCCAAGACTCGAGTAACGAAAAGTCGGTAATGGTTTATTAATAAAAGCCGAGGGCAATTGATGTGGGTCTTGCTGTAATCCTTTCCAGAACAAGCCCGCCAATGCTGCAAATATCAGTAAGGGAAGCAAATAACGCATGGAGCAACCATAGCAAAAAGCTGCTAGCTGAGCAATACACTCATCCAACAAACGCATTGCCTGATCTAAATACCTAGCTTTAAGAAAATACTAAGCCTGAACTGCTATGATACTCAACAACTCAACGTAAAACCTTAGGAATTTTATGCTAGAAAAGTTACAACAGTTAGAACAGCTAGAACGCTTAACACAGAACAAGCCCCTTACTGTCAAACCAAATCCAGATTTCAATGCTAGCTGGATAGCCTCTGTATTTCAGAATGCGGAAGAAAATATAATGGCAACGGGCTCCGAGGTTAAAAAGGTAGAACGCATCCAAAGCAAACAACTAAAAATTAGCCAGCAATTTCGCGGAATTCCCTATCCAACCCAAGAAACTGCAGAGACTAAAGAAATCAAGGAAAATCTATCTAACGAAGAAACCCAATTTGTGTGGGAGAAAAATTCTGCTCTGGTGCGCCTTGAGCGACATTCGCAGTTATCCTTCAAGACGCTAGAGCAATTAAGCAACGAAAACATGCCGGCCAATATTATTGCCTGGCCTTTAGCGTATAGAGCAGTTGGGACTGCAGAAGTTTATGAATCTCAGATAATTCAAGATTTGAATCTTCCTATCACAAAAACAAAATTTATTTCACAAGAAATTTTTGTCGCAGCTGAATTTGACTTATCTCATTATATTGACAAAAAAATCAAGAGCTTATCCACATTAGAACTCATTGCTAAACATCTGATCACGCTAACCAACAGATTACATCAAAAGGGCTGGGTGCACCGGGATATCAAGCCTGAGAATTTTTTGGTTTTTCGAACCAATAATGGTACTGAATACCTCAAATACTGTGACCTTGGGACTATGGTCGAAGCCAATAACGCGAGTAACCAGGCTGGAACACTCCTATATTGCGCACCAGAACTTTTGCAACTGCAAATTTTCCCACCCAGCTTACCCAAAGCTGATGTCTTTTCCCTAGGGATGACCCTCTACCAAGGCTTAATTGCGGTATTTTCTCACTATCCAGCCTGGGGAGTTCAAGTTACTTCCAAATTTTCAAAGACTGATGGCAGTAATAAATGCCAAGTTGTTGCAGAGTCTCTTAAAGAAATAGAATCTCAAGCACAACAAGAGCAATGTACCCTATCCACAGAGGAGCAAGCTAGTTTAACGCGATTAATAGCTCTAATAAGAAGCCTCACCCAGGAAAATCCTCGCCATCGACCTGATCTCAGCACCGTCCTCTCCGACCCTAAATTTTTTAATGGGGATATTAGTGATGATATCCTAAAATGGTCAAATGACATTTATCAACAGGTAACCCTGCCGAAACCAATCACTTTAACTGTGGATGATGTGAGAGAGTATCTTGCAGAGGTAAAATATAAAAAAGCAGATTTTAAACCCACGCCAGAAGATTTAAGCTTAATTATCTATCATTTAGTTGAGGATCACTGCCCTAAAAATAATAAGAATAAATCAACCAGCGGTCCGCTAGAGGAGAAAAAACGTGCTATAAAACCAAGTTTGAATTTATCGAAAAAACCAGTTGGTCCCATTACTAAAGAAGAAATAGAAAAACGCTTAGAAATAGATGAATATCTTAATGGCCAATATTTAACTACCCGTAAATTACCCCTCGAGGACCCTTTTTTACTCTTAGAACTTGCGGATAATGAGATTTATCATCGGCTTCAGTCATTTCATCTGAATTTAGATTTTATCCGTAATTTTTTGACAAACGGTAAGCCAAATTTTACCTCCCGGGACGTTATTGCTACCTTTAGAAGCATTAATAAACAGCGCAAGGAGCTCATTACGTTAATTGAGGAAAATCCCAACTCAGAGTTAATCACCCGCTTGGAGAGCTTAGAAAAAAAACCACAATCTGAAAATCCAAAGTTCACTCCCCTCTTGCAGAGCTTAAAAGACAACCAGCTTACCTCTAATGCTGATGATACTAATTTAAGCCTTATTTTTAAAAATTTTACCAAGTTGGATGAGGAAATTACACTGCAAGCAACCTCCCCCTCTCTCATCCCGCTAGAAAATATTGACCACCCAAAAAATCCTGGAAAACAAGATTCGACGGCATTATTTCACTTAATTCAGAGAGAAAGAAAACGGCTTGTTCAACAAGGCAAATCGACTGACGGGCTTGTGCAGCTACAAAAAATTCTAACCTACCACTGTAATATCACCCCACCTGAACTAAAATTACAATCCATGTTTTGGTGTAAGTCTGGATTTTTTGGCGCCAGTTTAGGCTATCTAGCCGGAGGATTGTCACTTGCTGATAGCGGGCTTGATATAAGCAATTTAGCAATCGGTAGCCTAGGCTTGTATGCGGGCATTGGGGTACTTGGAGGAAGCACAATTTTACTGGTTATTGCTTTAATTAAGTGCTGTATAATCAATCAGAAAAATCAAGACCTAACCAAAATCTATAATGAGGAACGACACACACAGCAAAAAGCATTACCCGATCTGGCTGATTATGCAAAAGCATTAGCAGCATTGCAAACCCCGCCCGCCGAGGAAAAAAGCCCCACTCTAACCTAAGACAATTACAAATTTAAATAATACCGCGTACTTTTTAACTGCCCCCTTTTTATTAAAACCATTTTTTCCACTAAATCTTGCAAATCTCGGGTGGCTGTAGCGCGTGAAGCGCCAGTAATACTAATATAATTTTCTGCACTTAACTCACCTTTAAACCCTCAGGAAGCGGATTTTCTCCCGTTGGGGCAGTTTCAATAAACCATGATATAAATCGATTCATTTCTTGTTTAATAATTTTAGACGGCGGGGCTTCAAAATGGATTTTTCTTTTCCCAATCGGGCCAGATACTATCTGCATAGGCTCTTCATGATGACGATAGCAACCAATATCCTGCAAATCATGCCTACCACTGGTCAGTAATTTGTGCCACTTATAAAGCGTCGCATGAGAGAGGGGTTGAGAGAAATTCCGATAGGCATCAGTCATCATGTCGGCTATGCCACGTTCAGCTGCGGGAATTCGCTGATCGGCTACTTCCAGCCCGAAATTGCGACATAAAGAGGCCTGAATGCTGCTCCGATTGAGATATTCCCCCTCAATTTCTGAAGTTTTAACAGCCTCACCTGTCATTATATTTACCGTCAGCAGTGCTTGGTCTTTTTGGCTTAAATGTCGACTAACTCCAACAAAAACCCCGGACTGACGCAAAAACTGTCCCTCCAAATCTTCAAGAGCCGTTTTTGACCATGCAAAATGCGGCCAGTCTTTCTGTTGCCAATTCCAAATCATGAGTTATACATCCTCGATTTATAACTCATGATTTTGAACTATTCTGAGGTATAAAGCGAATATTTATAACTCATCGCAGCCCTTTAGATGCCCTCCGCGTTGACTCATAAATCACTAAGAAAACATTAAGCTCGGTCTGCTATGATATTCAGCAACTCAACTTAAATCAGGAATACTATGCTAGAACAGTTGCAACAGTTAGAACGGCTAGAACGCGTAACCCAGTCAGAACCCATAACTGTAAAGCCAAATCCAGCTTTCAATGCTAGACGCATAAACTCTTTATTTCAGGATGCGAAAGAAATTGAAGGGGAAACGGGTGCCGAGGTTCAGAAGGTAGACCGCATCCAAAGCGAACAACTAAAAATTAGCTGTCAATTTCGGGGAATTCCCTACAACACTGAAGAAAAAGGGTCTAGAACTGCTGCCTTGGTGCGTCTTCACCGGCGATCAACAGTGTTTTCACCCGAAATGTTAGAACAACAACTCGCCGACCAAAACATCTCTGCGAATACTATTGCCTGGCCTTTAGCACATAAAACAGTGGCGACGTTTCGAGGAATATTTAGACAAGAAATTTTTCTGGCGGCTAAAATACCTTTTTTCGATTATATGGATAAGCAGACTTTAAGCTTAGCCACAGTCGAAACTATTGCTAAAAGCTTAATCAAACTAACAAATAAGTTGCATCGAAACAATAGGGTTCATCGTGATATAAAATTTGAGAATCTTTTGGTCTTCGAAACCAACCATGGTTCTTTATACTTCAAGTATTGTGACCTTGGCACTATTGTCAGAGTCAATGAAAACGGAACCAACCCTGATGTTAAAATGTGTGGTTCACCCAGTTATTTTGCACCGGAACTCTTGGAATCAAACCCGGTAAAGCTAAAGAAAGCTGATGTATTTTCCTTAGGAATAATCCTATACAAAAGCTTAGCTGAATTAATTCGTAATCATCCAGCCTGGGGAATCAAAAGTACTCAAAAATTTCAAGCGATTGGAGTTTCCAATAAATCAGCAATGGTTGCAGAAAAGCTTAAGCAAAGAGCATCTCAATTAGCCAATTCAGACCTACCAAAAGAAGACCGAGACAGATTAACCCGATTAATGGAGCTAATTAAAAGCCTAACCCAGGAAAATCCTCAGCAACGGCCTGATCTTAGCGAGGCCCTAATCAACCCTAAATTTTTTAGTGGGGATATTTGTGATGATATCGTAAAGTGGTCAAATGAAATTTATCAACAAGTATCCAAGCCCGAACCAGAAATTTTAACTCTAGATTATGTGAGCAACTATCTTGCAAAGCAAAAATATGAAAAAGCAGATTTTAAACCCACGCCAGAAGATTTAAGCTTAATCATTTATCATTTGGTTGAGGATCACTGTCCTAAAAATAATAAAGATAAATCAACCAACGATCAGCAAGAGGAAAAAAAATATTCTAAAGAGTCAAGTTCGGATTCACGCCAAGACCACACGGGTCCCATTACTAAAGAAGAAGTAGAAGAACGCTTGGAGGTAGAAGAATATCTTGATGACCAATACTTAACTACCCGTAAATTACCCCTCGAAGACCCTTTCCTACTTTTGCAACCTGCTGATAAAGAAATTTATCAGCAGCTTCAGTCATTTCATCAAAATTTAGATTTTGTCTTTAATTTTTTGACTAAAGGAAAACCAAAGTTTACCCACTTGGACGTCACTGCCACCTTTAGAAGCTTAAATAAACGACGCAAGGAAATTATTGAGTTAATTGAGAAAAATCCAAAGTCTGAAATTCCAAAATTACCTACTCTTTTGCAGACTCTAAAGGGAAACAACCTAACATCTAATAATAATGAGTATCGAAATATAAATGAGATTTTTAAAGATTTTATTGCATTAGATGAGGCCATTGTATCAAAATCTTTCATATTTCCGGAAACTAGCAAACAAAAATCACAAGCATTGTTTCTTATAATTCAGCAAGAGCGCGTACGATGTCTTGAAAAAAAACAATCGGATGCAGGACTGGAGCAGCTACAAAAAATTTTAGTTTACCCTCTTGACACGCTAATAGCCCCAATCCCTAATCTACAATTGCGATCTAAGTTTTGGTGTAAGTCTGCATTTTTCGGCACCAGTTTAGGCTACGTAGCCGGGGGATTGTCGCTTGTTGATAGCGGGCTTGATATAAGTAATTTAGCAATTGGCAGCTTAGGTTTGTATGCAGGCGTTGGTTTATGCGGAGTTAGTACGATTTTATTGGTGTTTGCTTTAATTAAATTATGTCAAATCAATCAACAGAACCAGGAACTGACAAAGGAATATAAGAAAAGATATCCAAACTATCACTTAGAGGTGGAGAATTTAGCAAATCAAGCTGATTATGCAAAAGCATTAGCTGCATTGCAAACCCCAACGGAAGAAAAAAGGCTTAACAAGGAAGATTTTTCTGGAACAACAAAAGAAGATAGTGATACAGTCACGATACATGTGGCGCCTCAGGAAGCCTAATCTACGAAACAAACTAGCTATGACAATGAGCGCAATCAATGGAAATAAAGTGCCAATCGGATACACCCTCATCCGGCCTGCGGCCACCTTCTCCCATAGAAAAGCGGTGTGGGAGAAGGGACTTGAACCCCCCATTCACGGTATTAATTACTGGCAGTAGTCGTGGCATTGGCTTAGAGCTAGCAAGGCAATATGCCGCAGCTGGCTGGCGTGTTTTGGCCAGTTGCCGCCAACCCGAATCAGCCATCAGTCTGCATACTCTGGCTGCTCAATTCCCTGATCTCAGCATTCATCCCCTCGACGTCATCGTTCCAGAACAAGTCGCTGCCTTAGCTAAAACCCTCAGTAAAATGCCGATTGATGTGTTAATTCTCAATGCCGGTATCGTCAGCCGAGAAGATCATCATTACAGTGACATAAGGCGAGAATTGCTGGAGCAGTTATATTTAACCAATACGATCGCTCCTGTAGAAATTGCCAAAACCTTTATTTCGCAGGTGGAAATGAGTCGGCAGAAAAAAATCATCTATATCAGCAGTAATCTGGCGAGTATCCACGATAATATCAGCGGAGGATTTAGCTACAGTTACCGAGCTAGTAAAGCAGCGGGCAATTGCCTGATGAAAAACTTAGCCTTTGATGTACAAGCACAAGGAATTCAGGTGTTAGTGGTTCACCCAGGCTGGGTTAGAACTGACATGGGGGGCACCGCGGCTCCCTTGAGCGTGGCAGAAAGCGTTCGCGGTATACGTCAGGTCATTGCAACCGTCACCGAAACCGGAACTTTTTATGCTTATGATGGGAAAGTGACTGCTTGGTAGCAGACCAGGATGGCATTGTTATTTCCTTGTGCACTGGTTCCCTGCAACCTGATCATTGTTATTTTGCAAGAGAATTTGCCTCGTATCAGTTTGAATCTTTGGGGGGCTAGGGGGCTGCGCAAATTGTGTACCCGGATAAGTTAAAAGTGGGGATGAAACACTTTGCGCAGACTGTGACGATGAAGCGCTTTGCGAGGCTAGAGAAGAAGACTGAGCGGAGGAGGTAGTTTGTGAACGCAGTTGTTGAGAAGCGCATTCGGCTTGTTCAGCGTAATAGTCAGCACTGGAAAAATTTTGTTCCACCCCCAAGCCTCTCTTAAAACACCGCGCTAAAGCCTCTGCTGCTTGCGAAATATCTGTCCGTTCTTCAGCCCGTTCATAAGCTTGTTTATACCATCGAAACGCTGCTGCATAATCCTTATCGCATCCATTTCCTTGTTCATAAAGTTGAGCTAAATAAAAGGGTGCTTTTTTATGACTATGACGACTAGCCACAGAAAGCCACGCGAAAGCCTCAGCGTAGTCTTTAGACCCTAAATGTTTTTGACCCTTCTGATATAGATCGTCTAAAAAAATATTAGCGTAACTAAACATCTCAAAAGCACGATCGTACCATCCTAGTTTCGCATAAGTTTTACCCCACTCCTCTGCTTCTGCTGGTTTTATTAAATATAGATGTTCCTTAGCTCGTTCCAAATCTTTTGGCACTCCCAGACCATCCCTATAGCACCGCCATAAAGCTTGAGCTGCGGCTCTTACTCCCGGATCACTCACCCCCACCACCATCCCCTTCTTGTTATAAGCGATAGAAAACAACTCAACAGCTTTATCGTACTGCTCTAAATTGAAATAATGCATCCCCCACTCATAGAGTTTTTCTGGGCTTAATTGATCAATTTTTGATTTTGGCAATTGTATCAAACCATAATCGTAGTTGTAGGGGGAGATTAGCTCTATGGTTTGCACTTTAATCCACCATAGGTACTGTTCTAGGAGGTAATAGTTACTCTCATTCTCATCTTTTCGCATCCCAGCAACGCCGTTTTGATAAAGAGCAGCGAACCCACCATATCCGTAGTTATTCCCTCCACGTAAAGCTAATTGATATAAATTTAATGCGGCTAAAGAATCCTTTTCCACTCCCTTGCCAGCTGCGTACAACCCTCCTAGCTTACATGCCGCCCCCATATGCCCCTCTTTAGCAGCGTCTGAAGTTGCATGTCAGCAAACACAGCTAAATCGGCACTTTTTTGCTTAGCTTCTGATTTGTTTTCATCACTCATTTTAATTTACCTCATGATAGTTTTATACGTCGTCCCCTGCAGGATGCAGAGATCCAATTCATAAGGATGTGAAAGATTCGCTTCCTACGCCCTATGGCATTTTTATTTCCTTGTGCACTGGTTCCCTGCAACCTGATCATTGTTATTTTGCAAGAGAATTTGTCTCGTATCAGTTTGAATCTTTGGAGGGCTAGGGGGCTGCGCAAATTGTGTACCCGGATAAGTTAAAAGTGCGGATGAAACACTTTGCACAGACTGTGACGATGAAGTGCTTTGCGAGGCTAGAGAGGAAGACTGAGCGGAGGAGGTAGTTTGTGAACGCAGTTGTTGAGAAGCGCGTTCGGCTTGTTCAGCGTAATACTCAGCACTGGAAAAATTTTGTTCCACCCCCAAGCCTCTCTTAAAACACCGCGCTAAAGCCGCTGCTGTTCGCGAAATATCTGTCCGTTCTTCAGCCCGTTCATAAGCTTGCTTATACCATCGAAACGCTACTGCATAATCCTTATCGCATCCAATTCCTTGTTCATAAAAGCGAGCTAAATAAAAGGGTGCTTTTTTATGACCCTGATGACTAGCTACGGAAAACCACATCAAAGCCTCAACGTAGTCTTTAGACCCTAAATGTTTTTGACCCTTAGCAAAATGTCTTTTACCCTTCATATATAGACCGTCTAAAGAAATACCAGCGTAACAACTAAACATCTCAAAAGCATGATCGTACCATCCTTGTTTCGCATAAGTTTTACCCCACTCCTCTGCTTCTGCTGGTTTTGGTTTTATTAAAGATAGATGTTCCTTAGCTTGTTCCAAATCTTTTGGCACTCCCAGACCATACCTATAACACCGCCATAAAGCTTGAGCTGCGGCTCTTACTCCCGGATCACTCACCCCCTTCTTGTTATAAGCGATAGAAAACAACTCAACAGCTTTATCGTACTGCTCTAAATTGAAATAATGCATCCCCCACTCATAGAGTTTTTCTGGGCTTAATTGATCAATTTTTGATTTTGGCAATTGTATCAGACCATAATTGTAGTTGTAGGGGTAGAATGGCTCTAGGTCTTGCAGTTTCTCCCACCATACTCGCGTTCCTGTGGAGTAATATCTCCGCTCATTCTCATCTTTTTGTTTCATACGGATCCATGTTGACTCAAATGTTGCGTAATTATTTCCTCCACGGGAAGCTAATTCATATAATGTTGATGCGGCTAACCAATCCTTTTCCACTCCCCGGCCATAGTGGTACATCCCTCCTAGCTCACATGCCGCCCCCATATGCCCCTCTTTAGCAGCCTCTGAAAATGACTGGAAAGCCTTTTGGAAATTTCTGTCATTAAGATACCACACGCCATTTCGAAATAAGTTATGTATTCGAGCCAATTCTGGTGATAGTCCTTTCTGATCATTGTTATGTGGGATAGATTTGAATTTCGAATCGCGGGTCTTAGAGTCTTCTAGAGAAGCCGACGGTTCGATCATAAATTTTGAAAATAGTTGCATGTCAGCAAACACAGCTAAATCGGCATTTTTTTGCTTAGCTTCTAATTTGTTTTCATCACTCATTTTAATTACTCTCTTGGTAGTTTTATACATCCTCCTTGCTGATGCTGGAACGACAAATCCGGCACTCCATAATTCGTTGCTGAATACTCTGAGGATCTAAACCACAAGCAACCAGTAAATCCGCAGGATTTCCATGGCCAATAAATTGATCTGGTAGGCCTAAATTGAGCACAGGCATTGATTTTCCAGTGCTGGCTAAATATTCATTCACAGCACTGCCTGCGCCACCGGCAAGCACATTTTCCTCCACTGTTACCAATAAATCAACTTGCTCAACCAGGGCATCCAGTAAGGAGTAATCCAAGGGTTTTACAAAACGCATATTGACTACCGTGGCATTTAAAGACTCGCCCACTTGCATCGAGGGGATTAACATCGAGCCAAAGGCTAAAATGGCTATGCGCTTTCCTCGGCGTTTAATTTCCCCCCGCCCGATCGGAATGGCTGTCATGGTGGAATCAATAGCCATCCCTGGACCATGCCCACGAGGATAGCGCACTGCGCTAGGCCCTGGATGTTGGAAGGCTGTGTAAAGCATTTGCCGGCATTCATTTTCGTCCGCCGGGGCCATAATGATCAGATTAGGAATACATCTTAGGTAACTCAAATCAAAACAGCCATTATGCGTCGCCCCATCACCACCGACTAAACCACCACGATCAATCGCGAAAGTCACATCAAGATTTTGCAAAGCACAATCATGGATTAATTGATCATAGGCACGTTGTAAAAAAGTAGAATAAATTGCTACCACCGGTTTTAAACCTTCACAGGCCATACCCGCGGCTAAAGTAACACTGTGCTGCTCAGCAATCCCGACATCGAAATAGCGTTCAGGAAATTGTTGGGCAAAGGCCACCATACCAGAACCTTCACACATGGCCGGAGTAATGGCTACTAACCGCTCTTCTTGCAATGCCATATCACAGAGCCATTGCCCAAATACTTCAGAGTAAGTTTTGGGTTTGGGTGCAGTGACAGTGACTGCGGATGCCGCTGGCTGCGCATAAAACCCGGGTTTTACTGCATGGTATTCCACTGGATCGGCTTCCGCCGGGAGATAGCCCTTGCCTTTTACTGTGATCACATGTAATAACGTAGGCCCTTTTAATTCCCGGATATTGCGCAACATCGGTAACAGCCTATTTAAATCGTGACCATCAATTGGCCCAAAATAGTGGAAGCCCAATTCTTCAAATAAAGTTCCCGGAGTAATCATCCCTTTAAAATGCGCCTCCGTACGTTTGGCCAAAGCCTTCATAGAAGGTAGATGCGCCAAAACTTTTTTACTACCCTCACGAAAATGACAATAGACTTTACTGGATAAAATTCGGGATAAATAATTAGTTAAAGCGCCAACGTTCTTGGAAATTGACATTTCATTATCATTCAATACCACCAGCAAATCGGCATCGATGCTACCCGCATGATTTAAAGCCTCAAAAGCCATTCCACCGGTCAAACCGCCATCCCCGATCACGGCCACGGCTGACCGCCCGGTTTTTTGCAGACGTGCCGCAATCGCCATTCCTAAAGCTGCACTAATCGAAGTTGAAGAATGGCCAGTACCAAAACAATCAAATACGCTTTCTTCACGACTGGGGAAAGGTGCTAATCCATCCGTCAAACGGATTGTAGATAATTGATCAGCACGGCCAGTTAAAATTTTGTGTGGGTAGGCTTGATGCCCCACATCCCAAATAATCCGGTCTTCGGGAGTATTAAATAAATAATGCAGCGCAATGGTGAGCTCTACGGCGCCCAAACTCGCCGCAAAATGCCCGCCACATTGATTCAAGCTGTAAAAAATAAAGGTGCGCAATTCTTGTGCCAATTCCGGCAATTGATCTTCAGACAGGTTCCGCAGGTCGGCAGGACTTTGAATGGTGGTTAAAAGTTCAATATACATTACTCTACCAGCATAGTGCGTGCAATTTCACGTAAATAAGTTGTTTTTTCTTCCAGAGGCGCAATAGCAGTCAAAGTAGCGTCATATAACCCTTGTAAATAAGCTCTTGCTTGCTGAATTCCTACCTTCTCTGGATAAGTACATTTCCTGTGTTTACGATCATTCCCAGGCAGTTTGCCCAAGCTAGTCATATCTCCTTCAATATCCTGAATATCATCGCGCAATTGAAAGCCTAAGCCTAAATAATGGGCGTAGCGGCTGAGCGCTGCTTGCTCTTGCTCAGTGACCTGAGTAGCGGCATGAAGCGCCAATTGCACACTGGCCTTGATTAAAGCGCCAGTTTTTTTCAGATAGAGCATTTCAATTTGTTCTAAACTTAACTTAGCATGGATCGCTTGCAAGTCCAAACATTGGCCTCCCACCATCCCCATCGACCCACAAGCCGCGGCTAAGGTTTGTAGCATGATGAGCCGCTGCGAACAGCTCATAGAGTCGGCATTAGCCAAGGCTGCAAAGGCTAAGCTTTGCAGCGCATCACCGACTAAAATCGCGGTGGCCTCATCAAACGCCACATGACAGCTAGGCTTGCCACGACGTAAATCGTCGTCATCCATCGCCGGTAAATCATCATGCACTAAAGAATACGCATGGATTAATTCCACCGCGGCCGCTGCAATATCCAAGATAGCGAGTTCGGCCACAAAAATTTCACCCACAGTATATACCAATAGGGGGCGCAAGCGCTTCCCACCGTTTAGGACGGCATAACGCATAGCCTGATGTAAGCGCTGCGGTAATTGATTCTCAGCGGGTAGCAGCCGTTCTAGTGCGTGCTCCACGCGAGCAGAACGCTCCTGCTGATAATTAGCAAAGGAGTTCACTCAGCTTGTTCTCGTTCGGGGTCATAAGGAGTTAATCTATCCTTCAGTAAAATTTCAACTTTTTGTTCTGCTTTTTTCAAGGCATCTTGGCACTGCCGCACGAGGAAGATGCCACGTTCAAAATCGCGCAAAGATTTTTCTAGATCCAAATTACCATGTTCCATCTTTTCGACCAATTGATTTAATTCAGCCAATGCTGTTTCAAAATTAAAATTTTCGGTTTCGTGATCTGACATACTTTATTTCCAGGTTAATGACTGATTTTTATACATTATCTTAAACATATTTCCATGTAAAGCTATCCCTTCTCCCCTTGGGGAGAAGGGATACTCCGAATACGAGTAGTATGGTGACAACATTTGGTAGATACTGGGTCGATGATCGCAAGCCATCGTTCCCAAACAGATTTAGCCTACTATTTGGCGCTTTGCTATGCTCCCAGCATTGGACCGGCGAGTTTTTACAAACTGGTCAGCGAATTCCCGCAATTGTGCGATTTATTTAGCATGGGGAGCTCAGAACTTGCAGCCCTAGGTCTATTACCAGCGGCTATTGCTGTCATCACCACCCCCCCTTGGCAACGCATCGAAGCAAACTTAAGATGGGCCGAGGGCGAGCATCAACACCTCATTACCTGGCAAGAGGCTGATTATCCCCCTTTACTGCGCGAAATTAGTCATCCCCCACCCTTACTCTTTGTTCAGGGTGCACGCGAAACTTTGCTGACAACACAATTCGCGATCGTGGGCAGCCGTAATCCCTCCCCTACTGGTAAAGAAACAGCCGAAGATTTCGCCCAACAACTATCGGCCCAAGGATTCACTATTACCAGTGGATTAGCCCTGGGAATTGATACCAGCGCACACCAAGGAGCGCTAAAAAATCAGGGAAAAACCATCGCGGTATTAGGGTCCGGCCTAGAAAATATCTACCCTTATCAAAACCAACGTCTGGTGGAAAAAATCCTCAACAACCAAGGAGCCGTGGTAGCCGAATTACCCATTGAAGCCCAAGCCAAGGCTGAGCATTTCCCAATGCGTAACCGGATTGTCAGTGGGCTGTGTCTTGGAGTGCTGGTAGTCGAAGCGACCCTTCGCAGCGGCTCTTTAATTACCGCACGGCTGGCAAGCGAGCAAGGAAGAGAAGTTTTTGCCATTCCCGGATCCATTCACAATCCGCTAGCACGAGGCTGTCATCGCCTGATTGGGCAGGGAGCAAAACTGGTCCAAACGGTACAAGACATCCTCGAAGAATTACATTCCTTACTCAGTTTTAAGCAGGTCTCACATCCTTGCGAGCTGGATCCTGGCATCCATGCCAGGACGACGGCAGGAGTAGCCGAACTTAAAAATCCTCTTGATGTAGATCACCAGCTGCTGTTAGAGTGTATAGGCTATGAGGTGACTACATTGGACCAATTAAGCAGCAGAAGTGGCTTGCCGACACATAAATTAGCGTCTATGCTGTCGGCTTTAGAGTTAAAAACGTATATTACATCAGTTCCCGGCGGTTATATGAAATCATGAGGATTAACAACGCTGATATGAACGAAGTATTTCAAATGTTATTATATTTTTTCGAACAGCTTAGCGAAGGCTGGCCTGTGGTTTCGGATGAACAGCAAACGGTTTCTAAGTTACACCACCTAGAAGTCCCTTTAGAAGGGCTACCTTATCTAGTCACCTGCAGAGAAGATAACACGCCACTTGAGTACCCAATTGAAGAATATCCCCTCCAAGCCCAACACGGCACCCGCGTTCTTTCGGATTTTGAAATCAGTAGAATGGATAAATACTGCCAAGCGCTCTTAATCAACTTAGAACAAAGTGGCGTCTTAACCCCAGTCACGCGAGAGCTTGTTTTGGACCAATTGTTGCAACTATCCCCCAAAGAAATTACACCGACAAATATTCAATGGATCGTATTAATGGTTCTAGACCAACAATCCGATGAATTCTTCAGTGCTTGTATTGAGCGACTCCTGGTACAAGCGAACCGCAACCATTTACACTAAGCCACAGGTGTAGGAACTGCACAAACTAGGGTCTATTGACAATGTCATCAAAAAATTTGCTTGTTGTTGAATCGCCAGCCAAAGCAAAAACCATAAAAAAATATTTGGGAAAGCATTTTGAAGTATTAGCTTGTTACGGGCATGTTCGTGATTTGATTCCCAAAGAAGGGGCGGTGGATCCTGAACATGACTTTGCGATGAAATACGAAATCATCGAAAAGAATGCCAAGCATGTTGCTGAGATTGCTAAAGCGCTGAAAGGCGCAGATGCGCTCTACCTCGCCACTGACCCAGATCGCGAAGGAGAAGCTATCTCTTGGCACATTCTAGAATTAATGCGCCAGCAAAAAGTCTTGGCTAAAAAGCCAGCTTTCCGCGTTGCCTTTTATGAAATTACTCAATCTGCAGTAGACCAAGCGGTTAAATATCCTCGCGATATTTCCATGGATTTAGTCAATGCCCAACAAGCTCGCCGTGCCCTAGACTATCTCGTTGGTTTTAACCTCTCTCCCCTGCTCTGGCGTAAAGTCCGACCTGGTTTATCTGCAGGTCGCGTACAAAGCCCAGCATTACGCATGATCGTCGAACGTGAAATTGAAATTGAGAAATTTCAATCCCAGGAATATTGGACCGTTGAAGCCCAAGCAGAACACGAACAACAGCCTTTTATGGCACGCTTGGTGGAATATCAAGGAACAAAATTAGAACAATTTTCCATCACCGAATCGCAGCAAGCTAAAGCTATTGAAACAGCCTTGTTAAAAGTAGGGAAAAAGGGGCTGCGCGTGATTCACGTAGAAAAAAAACAGCGTAAACGCAATCCTGCTCCTCCTTTTATTACCTCTACCTTGCAACAAGAAGCGGCACGCAAATTAGGATTTACTACCGATCGCACCATGCGAATTGCCCAACAATTGTATGAAGGTGGTTTTATCACCTACATGCGTACTGACTCCGTGACTTTGGCGCAAGAAGCTATTCATGATATTCGTGATTTTATTGCCAAACGCTTCGGCAAAAAGAATGTCCCACAAAGTCCGCGAATTTTTCACACCAAATCCAAAAGTGCGCAAGAAGCACATGAAGCAGTGCGCCCCACTGTGGTGGAACGTACTCCAGAATCACTCAAAGAGTCTTTAAGTCCAGAACAATTTAAACTTTACGACTTAATTTGGAAACGCACTGTGGCCTGTCAGATGATCCCTGCTACCATTGATACGGTGGCTGTGGATTTAAGTTGTGGAGACGGCAATCGCTTACGCGCCAATGGTTCGGTAGTGACTGACCCAGGCTTTATTGCGGTCTATCAGGAAGACGTCGACGATCCCAAGAAATCTGAAGAGGGTGACAGTAAGTTACTGCCAGCCATGGAGGAAGGTGATGAAGTAAAATTATTATCGATAGAAGCGCTACAACATTTTACTGAACCACCACCCCGTTTTTCCGAAGCTAGCTTAGTAAAGGCGTTAGAAGAACATGGCATTGGTCGTCCTTCTACTTATTCGAGCATTATTTACACTCTAAAACATCGGGAATATGTGACGCTGGAACAAAAGCGTTTTAAACCCACCGATATTGGTCGTATTGTGAATCGATTTTTGACCCAGTATTTTTCCCAGTATGTTGACTATGACTTTACTGCACGCTTGGAAGACGAACTCGATGCGATTGCTCGCGGCGAGCATCCATGGGTGCCGATGTTAGCCGAATTTTGGCAACCTTTTATATCCCTAGTGGCCCAAACGCAGGAAACCGTAAAACGCAGCGATGTCACCCAAGAAGCGATTGAAGAAGCCTGCCCAAAATGTGGCAAGCCTTTAGTCATTCGCCTAGGAAAACGTGGGCGCTTTATTGGCTGTACCGGATATCCAGAATGCGATTATACCCGCGGGCTTGAAGACAGCAGCGAAACAGCTGCAGCTGAACCCGAAGTGATTGAAGGTCGCACTTGCCCTGAATGCAATTCCTCCCTGGTAATAAAAACGGGGCGCTATGGAAAATTTATTGGCTGCAGCAATTATCCCAATTGCAAGCATATGGAACCCTTGGAAAAACCTCAAGACACTGGAATCATTTGTCCAGAATGCACGAAAGGCCATCTGCTGAAACGTAAATCACGCTACAAAAAAATATTTTACTCTTGCTCCACTTATCCCACCTGCAAATACGCCGTATGGAATGAACCTTTGCCTGAGCCCTGCCCCAAGTGCGGTTGGCTCATTCTCACTTTGAAAACCACCAAACGCCGCGGTACAGAAAAAGTTTGTCCGCAAAAAGGCTGTGGGTTTAGTCAGGCTGAGGAATAAAAAATCGAAAGAAGTTCATCCATGGCAAGAAGAGGAAGCTGCATAACTAATTCATTGCCGAAAATAGCTATTTTCGGCAATGTTAACCAACCAGCGAATCAAATTAAACAACTTCCTGGTTTACTAGAAGAATAATGATACCAAGAGCCAATAAAATAATTGTCAGAAACAGGAAGAATATAAATTTTTCTACATTGATAATTTCCCGTCTGAGGAATTTTTCTCCAACGCCCTTTAAGCCAACCACCACCTGCCTTTGCTTTCTCAATTTCTTCTTGAACGACAAGCACACCTGAAGCATCTTTGTAATTAAATTGGCTACTTCCAATCAATTCAGGATGTAATGGGGAAGCATAAAACACCCCCTTATAATCTGCTATAAAAATATCATCAGGATTTTTTCTAAACTCCATCATTGCGTTTTCTATTCCATATTTTCTAATGTAATTTTCTGCCTTCTTAACGGTCGCTATAACTCTAGATTGATCGACATTTGCGTTGGTAGTATTAAAAGCATAAACATTAACACAGCAAGATGACAAAATAAGTAGCAATTCAAGAATTTTTTTTGATTTTATCATAATGAACCCAAATGAATACTTGATTAAAAAATTGCGGGTTCTTTAAGGGTTCAAAAACACCGGTTAAATGCTGTGGCATAAATCGTATTCGACCTTCCGTACCATCGGCAAAACGAACATAGAGGCTTAAATTTCTGCTACTTTAACTTCAATTACATCCCAATACATCTTAACATGCTTTATCATCTAACGCCTGTATAATCGGACAAACTCCCTGAGTATTATTTTTTTCACATTGCTCCACGAGCTGCGCTAAAGCATCACGAATATTCTCTAACTGCCCAATATGAGTGATAAGCTTATTCAAACGTGTCCGCGCAATACCCTGAATCTGCTGACGATGTTCTAAGAGATGGTATTGCAGCAATTCTTGAATTTCCTTAAGCGTAAAGCCACCTAATTGGGCTCGCCGAATAAAGTGCAATCGCCGCAATAAGCTTTCATCATAATGACGATATCCATTGGTTGCTTTAGGTATAGGGAGTAAACCACGTCGTTGGTAGAAACGCACCGTTTCAACTCCCACTCCTCCGGCCCGTGCAAATTGAGATATAGTTATTTTATCTTTCATAAAACGCTTGACTCCGTACCTTGCTACGGGGTTTATTGTATATACACTTTCAAGCTATAACAAGGGAGGATTTTTATGAGCAATGAGAACTTAAAAACTTATTATCCATTGGTTTTAATTATCGCTTACATTACAGTGGTTTCCTATATCACCAGCATTCAATCAGGACAGCCTTCGTGGCACATTTGGATGAATCATTTTATGGCTGGTTTTTTCCTGGTTTTCTCCGCATTTAAACTACTTGATTTGCCAGGATTTGCAATGGCCTATGCCAGATATGATGTACTGGCAACTCGCTGGCATTATTATGGTTATATTTATCCCTTTTTAGAGTTAGGGTTGGGAATCGCCTATCTAGTTCAAGAAGCAAATATTGCAGTTTTAGTCGTTACTATTCTTTTAATGGGATTTTCTAGCATTGGTGTGGCACAGGCATTAATAAAAAAACAAACCATCGTTTGCGGCTGTTTGGGGGCAGTATTAAAACTTCCTATGTCTGTCATTACATTGATAGAAGATATATCTATGGTCTTAATGGCTATTGCGATGTTAATGCGGTTTTATGTGTACTGATCATCCTATTAAGAACTTTGGCAGCTTACACCGGCGCATATGCCACCTCAAAGTGCTTGCCAGAAAAAGCAATCCCAACACCTAGAATAGCGTGTTTACCGCGTTGTTTTAGTTCGCTGACATAGTCTTGTTGATGAATTTGCTGTAAAGCAGCTTGTGCAGCCTTGGTTAATTCGGCATCAGTAGCCTTTTTAAATTCTAATAGTAATGATAGTTGCTCCGGATTACGGGCAATAATGGCATAATCATAGCGACCCTTGCCACTCTCCCGATTGGAGCGAATTTCATACTGAGGATGCCCATGTAAACTAGCTGTTAATCCCAAAATTAACCCATGATAAAATGCCTCAGGCTCTTTGGCCAAATCATGAAAACTAGCTGTTTGCTGCATCACTTCTTGCAAACCTTGGGTGAAGTTGGCTATATCTCCTTGCAATAATTGATTAATAAATTCATTGTACCAATCAAAACCAAAACCATTAGCCAACCAGCGTTCGATAATTTGTTGAAACAGTCCGCGCACTTCATGATTGGGAATGGTCAATCGACATATTGTCCCTCTTACCGTATGCTCTATTGAAACCACTTTTAAATATCCAGTCAATAACAATAAATTCCAAACTGCTGATTCACGAGATTTACTCAAACCAGCAGCGGTTCTCGCTGCACAACCCCGATGGGGGGTTATCAGGGGGGAGAAATCGGTATTCTCCCCCCTGATTGCAAGCAACGAACTTGTTCGTTGCGCAGCATTATTACCTGTTAAATCCGGGAACACAAAATTTTCATCGATAAGTTGGCTAATAGGTTTGTCTTGCAAGATATCTTCAAAGCGCTCTTTAAAACCTAGGTTTGACTGTAAGAATAACTGTTTAATTAATAGATTATCGCTGGTATTAACCCAGTAAGGTTTGAACATTTTTTCATCGAGACAGGACAGAACCGACCAGGGATTATAAAGAACACATTCGCCAATTTGATAGCCATTATACCAATCTTTAATACGCTCCTTATAAGATTCTAGTTTTGTATCTGCTAATAATTTCGCAACCTCGGGTTCAGTAAAACCAAAATACGCACCATAGCGCGGATTTAATACTGAATAGACTTTGATATTATTTAATCCTGAAAATAAACTTTCTTTAGAAACGCGTAAAATTCCCGTCAATACTGCCTTAAATAAAAAAGGATTATCCTTTAAGGCAGCACCTAAAAAATGGCGAAATAATCCAACCACCTCATCATAATAAGTATGCGCATAGCCTGATTGTATCGGAGTGTCGTATTCATCGATTAATACTACAGGAGAGATTTTATGATGCAGATACAAATAGCGAGTTAAATTTTCTAAAGCAGCCTGAATATTGGCAAAAGTGGCTTGTTGATCCAGAATAGATCGATAAACTTTTTTATCTTCAGCATATAAGCTGTCGCTATCTAACAAATAACGGTGCTCAGAATAAAGCCTGCTAAGCACCTGGCAAAAACTGGTATAGAAAACTGTCGAAATTACTATCCTTTACATCTTTCAGAGTTAAGAAAATCACCGGATAACGACCTTGATGCTGAAGATATTCTGCTGAGCAATGAGTAATGTTTAAGCCATCGAATAACGTAGGATCAGTGGCTTCACCCCAAATTGCTTTGGCAAAAAAATGTCGTAACATTGACATATTTAAAGTCTTGCCAAAACGTCGCGGACGGGTGATTAATAAGACTTTGGTGTCATCAAGGACTTCTTTGATAAATAAGCTCTTATCAAAGAAATAAAAATTCCCCTTGATAATTTCTTTAAAATCGCTGATCCCAATGGGGAATTTCATGGCATAGGTTCTCGATAGGTTTTGTTGCCTGATTGTATATTGGCTTAAGCTGCTTGGGAAGTATGATCTACCTCAGCCTATTGCCCCCAACACTCCTCCACTCGAGCGCTCCCTGAAACACTTTTATTACCCAAATGATCTAAGCCTAACGTCCCACAACTATCCTCTGTTTGTTTTCCTAAAGGAGTGGTCTCAAGCAAATAACTAGCATCGCTCAAGGTTTTTATTCCTATCTGGTAATATTTGTTTTCAGTGTAGGGATCCAATCCAGCATCCATGAGTGTCGCACCCTGATAAGTATTGTGTATACTACGGTATTGTTCCAAGCCAGAGGCCAGCTGCAGCAAGGCAACTTGGGCAGAAGAGCGTCGTGTTTTGAGAATATGATGGAGATAAAGAGGGTAGCTGACCGTGACCAACAGGCCAATAATAGCTAATACAGTGATCATCTCTAGTAAAGTAAAACCTTTGTTCATGTATGCAGCTTACACGGCGCTACTGGCCAGAGGAATACCGTAATGGCCACAACTCCACGCCGCCTAATCATTGGTATTAGCGGTGCTTCAGGCATTATTTATGGCATCCGTTTATTAGAATTATTACAACCTCTGCCGATTGAAACTCATCTTATTGTTTCTAAGGCTGCTGAGTTAACCCGCGGATTCGAAGTAAAACTATCGACTAAAGCTTTACAAGCCTTGGCAGATATATGTTATGCCCCCTCTGATATTAGCGCTCCAATCGCAAGTGGCTCTTACAAAACGCTGGGGATGATTATCGCCCCCTGTTCGATGCGAACCTTAGCGGAAATTGCCAGCGGTGTTAGCAGTAGTTTACTTACGCGTGCAGCGGATGTGGTGTTAAAAGAGCGTCGTAAATTAGCCTTGATGGTGCGGGAAACGCCCTTTCATGCGGGCCACTTGGAAAATATGTTAAAAGTCACGCAAATGGGCGGGATCATTGCTCCGCCCATACCCGCATTCTATAACAATCCGATTACCCTGGAAGATATTATTCATCATTCCTTAGGACGTGTTTTGGATTTATTTGATATTGAAGTGGGTTCAGTCAAACGCTGGGGTGAAGAGGGATAATCATGCCAAGCGCTTTACTCATTCATGGAGTTCCCGTGGAGTGTATTAATCAAGCCGCTGTGACTTATTATGTGCCCGCCCAAGTGATTATCTCGGTGCTCAACACCGAAGGGGGTGAGGTGGGCATGGCGAAACCTAACAAAAATGGCACTTACGATTATGGCCCAATGCAGATTAATACTATTTGGCTAGCAAAAATTGTCCCCTATGGTTACACCCAACAACAAATTCAGTACGATCCCTGTGTTAACGTCATGGTGGGCACCTGGATTTTAAGTAGTAAGATTGCCGAGACATTGGCTGAATCAAATCAAGGTTATTGGGAGGGAGTAGCAGGATACCACTCCCGTACCCCGCATTTAAACGAACACTACCAAAATAAAGTCCTAACAAATTATAAGGTATTGTCAGAAATTTTATCGAAGGGTGAAGGTTAATGTAGCTTTCTACGGCGCACTACCCACTCAAAACTTCATAGAGCCAGTTAATGCCATGAATAACCAACCCCTGGATAGAATGGGTTATGTCGCTTAGGGAGTGGGAGCGATGAAGGGTTCATTCTCTGTATTATTCTTTTTTACATGTTTTAAATACATTACAGCAACCAATGCTAACAAAACCCCAACTCCAATCAATACATCTAGGGCAATATTAGTTTTTCCTAATACACTGTCTAAATTACGAGGAATATCAATATCCCCCCCTAGAAAGGGAGCAATAAATATCCTTTTTGCCGTAGCGCCGCCGCCGCCATTGACCACACAAATGGCTATAAGTGCTCCAAGTGCTAGTGTTACTCCTGCTGCCCCCGCTACATATCCTACAGTTTTTTTCTTTACCATATATATTACTCTCTGCAAGTAACTTACAATTTGCACAAAATTAGCACTTTTTACTCCGAAAATCAATTATGTGTTAATTCAATTCAACAACAGCTCACTCTCACCCAGCGGAACGTAATTCTTTCGGCAAGGCAAACATAATGTTTTCCTGAGTGCCAGTGAGTTCCTTGACTACTCCACCACCTAATTTTTGCAATTTTTCAACGACCTGTTGGACTAAAATCTCCGGGGCAGAAGCCCCGGCTGTGACCCCGACACTCACCCTCCCTTTTACCCAACTTTCATTGACCTCATCAGCACTATCCACCAAATACGCCAGACAGCCCAAACGTTCCGCAAGTTCGCGCAAGCGATTAGAATTAGAACTATTGGTAGAGCCCACGACAATCACCACCTCAACTTTTGCGGCTAATGCTTTTACTGCATCTTGACGATTTTGGGTGGCATAGCAGATATCTTCATGTTTCGGCCCCCGGATGGTTGGAAAACGTCGTTTTAGGGCCTCAATGATGCGAACCGTATCATCGATCGATAAAGTGGTTTGGGTGACGTAGTACAAACTGTCGGGATTTTTTATCTGTAATTTTGCTACATCAGCTGTATTTTCCACCAAATACATTCCCCCAGCAGGATTGCTATATTGCCCCATTGTCCCCTCGACTTCAGGATGCCCCGCATGTCCAATTAAGATGCATTCTTGCCCTTGACGGCTGTAACGCGCCACTTCCAGATGGACTTTAGTCACCAAGGGACACGTAGCATCAAATACTTGCAATGAGCGAGCCTTAGCCTGCGTTCGCACTATCTGAGGGACACCATGAGCACTAAAAATAACTGTTGCTCCATTGGGAATTTCATCCATATTATCGGTAAAAAAGGCACCTTTAGCACGTAAGCCATCCACCACAAAGCGATTATGGACCACTTCATGTCGCACATAAATAGGCGGCCCAAGTAACTCTAAGGCACGTTCAACAATTTCGATGGCACGATCCACACCAGCACAAAAACCTCGTGGATTCGCTAATAAAATTTGCATCTTTCTCCCCTCGTACGCCTGCGGGGTCCTGCCGTGCGGGCAACCCGCCGTGCTCGCACACTGCGCGCGGCGTTGTTGCTCTACGCGTCACCCCTCCGGCGTATAGCGTATGTGTTAACTCGTAACTTATGATGACTCTGGACTTTAAGTTATGAGAATTGTACTCTAGTTGCTGGAGAAAAATCATGCTCGATCCAAAATTATTGCGCGATCATTTGGAAGAAACCGCCAAGCAATTAGCTAGTCGCGGCTATGTACTCGATATTGCCGCCTGGCAACAACTTGAGGCTACACGCAAGATTTTACAAGCTGAAACTCAAGAACTGCAAAACCAACGCAATCAACTAGCAAAGCAAATTGGACAACGCAAGGCACGAAAAGAAAATGCCGATGATCTACTGCAAGCGGCTGAAATTAATAATACGAAATTAGCCGCCAAAGAAATAGAGCTTGAAACCCTGCAGCAACAACTACAAGAACGCCTCGCAGAAATTCCAAATTTGCCCCACCCTTCCGTGCCCCAAGGCCGCAGTGAAGCCGATAATCCAGAAATACGCCGTTGGGGCGAACCTCCACAGTTTGATTTCCCAGCCAAAGATCATGTTGATCTCGGTGCTCATCTAGGCATGATGGACTTTACGGCCGCAGCCAAAATTTCCGGCGCTCGTTTTGTCGTTTTGTATGATCAATTAGCGCGCCTACAGCGAGCATTAATCCAATTTATGCTGGAATTACACACCAAAGAACATGGCTACAAAGAAGTTTATGTGCCCTATCTGGTCAACCGCAAAAGTCTTTTTGGTACTGGTCAATTACCCAAATTTAGCGCGGATTTGTTCTCTGTGCAGGGTGATGCGGCTGCCTACAGCTTAATCCCAACCGCAGAAGTACCCGTAACTAACTTAATTCGCGAAAACATCCTAGAAGCCGAACAATTACCCCTCAAGTTTGTTGCCTATACTTCTTGTTTCCGCAGCGAAGCCGGCTCTTATGGCAAAGATACCCGAGGAATGATTCGCAACCATCAATTTGAAAAAGTCGAACTAGTGCAAATAGTCTCACCCGAGCAATCTTATGACAGCTTGGAAGAACTGACTCACCATGCAGAAACTGTCTTGCAACGGCTCGAATTGCCTTATCGCGTAGTGGCGTTATGTACTGGGGATATCGGGTTTGGTGCGGCAAAAACCTACGATTTAGAAGTTTGGTTGCCCAGTCAAAATCAGTATCGGGAAATTTCTTCTTGTAGCAACTTTGAAGCCTTTCAGGCCAGAAGGATGCAAGCACGCTGGCGCAATCCGAAAACACAAAAGCCAGAACCAGTGCACACCTTAAATGGCTCTGGACTAGCAGTAGGACGAACTTTAGTGGCAATTTTAGAAAATTATCAGGACGCTGCTGGCAGAATTCATATTCCTCGCGCCTTACAGCCTTTTATAGGAGGCATAGAAGTAATCACACCTGAGTGAAAATCCCTGGAACTCCCTCCTTGGAGACTTATTCCCGTTCCTTACATCCTGTTGCAAATCCCTATGCCAAAATATCCCCCAAAAGCTCCATGGGCGCCATTAGAACATTTGCAAAGCGCAAAAAATGCAGTCCCCAACCCAGACCAAAAAGAAATAAGCGGGAATTTGAAGCCATGGAAATGCAGAAAAGTTGTAAATCTATACCTTCTTCCCGAAGTCAATGGATACCACAGATTTAAACATGCCCGATTGCGTTAACGCTGTCTTATCTTAATGAAATGGATTCCTGCCGCTACAATCACAGCTGCTACTGCTCCTATCGGCAACCAAGAAGCAGATATATGCACACTCAATGCCACAGCCCCAAATGTCGTCCCGATAGCACTTCCTAAGTAATTGATTGATGAATTCCACGCGATAGATGAGGAAGCAAGCGTATCATTATTCGTCACCAATGCATGTTGTTGTGGTGCAATGCTAGCCCAGCCTGCTAAACCCCATAACAGACAACCCATTCCCACGAATATCTGCGAGCCATAACAAACTAAAACAAATCCAATGACAAGGAATGTCAGCAAAACTAGCGTGGCTTTTGCCGGAGGTAGATACAAGTCAATCACTCGCCCAATAAGTAGTGCACCACTCATTCCGCCTAGACCCCACAACCAGATAAAAACATTTATAGATGTTTCCATTCCGCGAGCTGCAGAAACCTCGGCAAGGTAAGTATAAAGCCCCAATGAAGCAATAGCAGTCCACAGAGTCACACCCAGGGTAGCAAGAGTAAAAGACTCACGAAGTGAAGCAAGGCGCTTTTTCCAAGCAATGGGTCGTGATGCAGGAAACCTACGGGTATTACCAGCGATGCCTGCTGCTGCAATGAGCCCGAGTAGCACAATAAGACCAATGGTCCAGCGCCAGCCAAACTGGCTTGCTATCAGTAATCCTACAGGGACTCCTAAAGCAGTTCCTGTGCTCAGCCCAGCTAATACCATAGACAAAGCGCGACCCCGTTGACTGGCTTCCACACTATTAGCAGCGCTTGATGAAGCGAGTGGTGAATAAAGCCCTGCACCAACCCCTGCCACTAATCGAGCAATAAGTAAAACTCCCAGGGAAGGCGCTAGCATTGTTGCCACATTCCCAAGTGTAAACAAGCCAAGTCCTGCTAATAAGGCTTTGCGAGTCGAATATTTCCCAGCAAAAGATGCCAATGCTGGTGCGCTGACAGCATAGGCGGCGGTGAACAAAGCTACACCCAAGCCTACTAAAGCTTGTGTTGTTCCAAAATCCTGCGCCATATCTGGTAATAGTCCAGCGAGTACAAAGGCATCCAAACCTAATACGAAAGCACCTAGGACCAATAACCAAAGTTGACGAATCATGAAAATCCTCCTGCGAACAAATACTAACTCCAATAGGCCTCGTAGATTACGGTATTGGCATAATTACTGAATTGTTACAGTATAGTTCTCCAAAATCTACTGGAAGATTCAGGTATTCAGGTTAGGGAATCTCGATAATTATATTGCAATTTTGTGATTTATAAACTACAATTGGGCCATGGATATAAAACAAACAGAAACTTATAGGAAGTGGGAGCAGAAACTTCGGGATAGAAAAGCAAAGGCTGCTATTGCTGCTCGTTTATTTCGATTGGCAAATGGCCTCCTGGGTGATGTTGCATCCGTGGGGGATGGAATCAATGAGCTCCGCATTCATTACGGGCCTGGCTATCGAGTTTATTTTCTGAAAAGAAACAATGATATTATTCTTCTACTATGTGGAGGAAACAAGAGTACACAAAGTCGAGATATCACTGTTGCTAAAAAATTAGCTAAAGAATTGGAGAATTAATATGGCAGAGAAAATTTATAATTACGACCCGGCAGAAGCATTAGATAGTCAAGAAGCAATCGTAGTTTTTATGGCAGATGCCTTTGAAACCGGTGATGCTACTTACATTGCAAAAGCTTTAGGTATTGTGGCACGTGCTAAGGGTATGGCTGATATTTCGCGTGAAACAGGTTTATCAAGGGAACAATTGTACCGATCTTTTAGCATTAAAGGAAATCCCACCTTAAAAACAATGCTCATTGTGATGCAGGCTCTTGGCATAAATATGACTGCGAAATTGGCTAAAAAACCTAAAAGGAAACTACGAAAATAAAGTCTATATGGAAAGAAAAAAAGCGCACAATATACATCACCATTCTAAAAATGGGTGTGATTTTTTTCGTGGCTCAACTCATAATTAGTGACGTGTAATTTTCATGATTCATGCGGCTATTATATTCTGGTCTATGGCAAACTCAATACCGTAGTGGACTCATGCCGTCATCCCCGCATCCTGCAGGGATAAGGGTTTAATATACAAAGGTGTGCGCCATAGCTTTTTGATTATTGCAGCATTTCTTTGAGAATTTCCTCACATAATTCGTAAGTTAAGGGTTTTTCCACAAAAGCGTTACAACCAATTTTTCGGGCTTGTTCTTTGTGGGTATCATCACCATGCGCAGTAAGAATTACAATCGGGGTTGTGTTGATGGGAGGAGGGCATTGCCGAATATAACGTGCGATGTCAAAGCCATTGCCGTCGGGCAGGCCTAAATCACAGACCACTAACTGAAAGAGTTGTTCTTTGAGTTTTTCCAAGGCAGAGGTCATATTTCTGGCGACTTCTACCTCGCATTTAAGGCATTTAAACAGCCCTTGTTGTGCTTTGGCGCACATCAAATTATCTTCAACGAGTAATAATTTAATGGGGTGCATTTGATTAGACATAAAAGTACTCCGATGGATATTATTGTTAGAAAATGCAACAGAACCCAAGTAAAGTAAGCGGCAGCAGAGGATTTTATAGGCAAGGGCAAAGGCGCTAGCTTAAGAGAAGGAGTGCCTAAGCCCTAACCTAACTCCTCTGCTACCAGCCTACCTCCTCTTGCCCTGAATGCTGACCACTAAAAAACCCACGGCAAATCCCTACCTCCTGCCAGCAACACCGCTGTGGCATTCGAGGAAAACCATTAAGTAAAGATTTGTTGCTCCAGGCGCGAAACATCCGCCCAACGCAATGCAGGTGAAAAAAATTGGTTAACATACAGAAAAGAGTTTTACGCGAGTGCGTAATCGAGTAAGCTTTTAGAGCCACTGCGGACCTCCTTGAGTAAGGTTCGTTGCTGGAAGTGCCTCAAGAATGGTCGTACATTCTTTTGGCGCGACCTCGGAGGCGCAAGCCCCCGAGGCTTTGCTATTATTCCTTGACTTTGGCTGAAATGCAAATGTTTCTTAAGGGCGACTTAACCCAAAGGAACAAAAATAATCCCTCCTCAAAATAATTTCCCCCTTTGAAAAAGGGGGAAATTATTTTTGTCCCTACAAAGATTAAATCAAAATAAAAAACCGACTTTGTTTGTGCTTTTAGGACATTCGCTGTAGAATCCAGATGCCTCTTAATATTTTCATAAACAGAGTGTCAAACAATGATCCACACTAAAGATAGCATTAAACTTCACGTCAGGAGATTAATATATGAGACATCAGCATGAGCGAACAACTATACTCGTAACCACCACACCCCTGCCGCCCAGGAAAATATCGGAAATTATACAAGACATAAAAAACTTGGTAACTACAGGACGTTGGCATACAATAGACACATCACAGACAGATCAGCGAACTGTTTCTGGTCGAGCCAATAAGTTATTACCAGAGTTGAACACCGCTATAGCCCTTGTCAAACCAAAACCATCAGCATTAGATGCTAAAGATTTAGTACGTCAGCTTAACCAACAGGCTGCCCAAGCATCTAACCAAGCATCTAAGCATAATCGTTGGGTAATGTGGAGTTGGCTTGGAGCTGGGTTAGGTGCCATGGGCGGTGCACTCGGATTACCTAATGCTAAATGGCCCGGGCTTGACGCTTCACATTTACCAAACTCTGAGGTGCTTGCATTGTTTGGTTTAATTATTGCAGGTACATTGCTTGGAGCCTTGGTGGTGGGTGGTGGTACTAGTTATGTGGCTGGAAAACAGTTGGGAGCAGGAAAAACTTCGCTTGCTAAGTATCCGGAGTATACTAAGTTTGCAGCATTGTGTGAGCAAATAACTGCTCTGGATCCTAAGCAACTAGAATTAACTAGCCCTGCTGCACGTGACTTTAATAACAATAATAACAATTGAAAGCCCCCTCTCCCCACTAACAAAAACAGTTGGGGGGAGAGGAGACTTCTTTTGGCCGGAGAGGATGTAGTTTACGCGTTTTCTGAATAAGCGTAATCATTCACCATTTTTGTGCGTAAAAATCCTTCTCCCCTTGTGGGAGAAAGTGCCCGAAAGGGCGGATGAGGGGTAAACTTGAAATCAGCAAGGAGCATTTTATTAGCTAAATGCGAACTGCTGCTTACCCCTCACCCGCGCGCCTTACGGCGCGGCGGCCTCTCCCACAAGGGGAGAGGCAAAATCGTGGTGAATGGTTACGGAATTCGTATTCCCAGTTTTACTTATTATGACTACTGATTAAATTCCCATAAGCAACCACGCGCTCAGCATAAAGTTGCGCCAGTCTTTGGCCAGTGTCTCTGCGCCAATCCCGCTGTAATTCTGCAGAAACCGCAAACCAGCTCATCATAATTGCCCCGACATGCGTCATACGCAGCAAAGCCGATTCTCGCACCGCTTCGCTAAATGTGCCTGAAGCATCGACCACCACATACACATCATAGCCTTCACTCAAGGCAGAAATAGCTGGAAAAGCCACGCACACATCGGTCACAATCCCAGCGATGATTAACTTTTTACGCCCAGTCGCTTTGACTGCTGTTACAAAATCCTCATTATCCCAAGCATTAATTTGGCCTGGTCGCGGAATATAAGGAGCATCAGGGAATTTTGCTTTTAATTCAGGGAACATCGGACCATTAGGACCTTGTTCCGCACTTGTGGTGAGGATGGTCGGGAGGTTATAAAGCTTGGCGACGTCGGCTAATGCCAATACATTGTTTTTAAACTCATCCGTCCCATAATCTCGGACAAGTTGCATAAGACCGGTTTGATGATCTACCAGTAATAAGGTGGCGTTATCAGGAGACAGGCGATTATCCCCTGCTTGGGCTGCTGCACTTCCATGTTGCATAAAAACCTCCATGTGTAAGTTATTGAGATCCCTCGCTTCGCTCGGGATGACGTCCGGTTTAAGCCGTTTTCAGAGAATCAGCACGGCAATTCAAATACTTCGATTTTTTGAACCAATTAGTATCAGGGTAATAAGAAAATACCACAGAACCTTTTTGGATCGTTTTCATCAAAGGCCCAGCTAAATGTTGTGGTACCGCTGGACAGCCCCAGCTACGCCCCAAGCGACCTGATTTGGCAAACTGGTGATTCACATAGGGAGCTCCATGCACCACAATATTGCGTGAAGCCGCTTTATCATTGAATCCCTTTTCCAGGCCAAATAGTTTGAGTGAAGGGCCGTTTCCCCCTTGGTACATGTTACCCGTTACAAACAAACCAATACTTGAAGCATGAGAGTTCGGTCGATTGGAGAAGTGCTGGGATATAGTACCGCCAGAACCCTGCCCATGTGCCACCAAAGTGTTAAATACGACCTGATTTTTGCTAGTGTCTACCACCCATAGGCGATTTTTGGTGGCTGGCCGTGAATAATCAATGATCGTCAGGTATTTTTGTTTACTGACGCCGGTACTGACTGCGCATTTATAAGCATTTAAGGCCAAATTTAATACATTAGGGTCAATATTCATGGAAGCTGCTAAAGAGGATTGGGAGGTAGCTGTCGGCCCCTTAACTTTGATTGGTTTGGCGTTGCTTACGTTCGCGGCAAGTAACAGCGGGGCCTTTAACAGCAAGGAAAAGAACACTAGTAAACCTAACAAACGTCTCATAAATCCTACCTATAATCAATAAGTTACCATCGCTCTGCCTCCCTGAACCTATCTTCCATCATGGTAAAATCAGACTGGAGTATACCATAGTTTCCAATTAACTGTGGAATCCCGGTGTGTTTTTCCAAAACTTCATCGACTTTAGACCAATCTATATGGGCTCTATGCGACTTTAATGCCTGAACAATCACTGTCTTAACAGAATCTGGGCTCAGTTGGCTGGGCCACTTTTCCCCCAACTCCATCGGGATTTGGGCTTGTAAATAAAAAGACCCTTGGCGCCAACCTGCTTTATAGGGGTAATTAATGATGGTTACGGGTGTACCGGTAGGCACTATATGAAACAGCTCTTCGATATCCTCATTATGCAAGCGTATGCAGCCCGAGCTGATGTACTTACCGATGCTAAACGGTTGATTTGTCCCATGAATCAAATAGCCCTTCGCACTTAAGCGCAAAGCATAAGGACCCAAGGGATTGTCAGGCCCAGGGGGCACTGCGTCCGGCAAGCTATCCCCCGTTTCTTCCAGAACGTGCCGCCGAATGCTAGCCGGTGGGTGCCAAGTTGGGTCAGTTTCCTTAGCAGCTACTTTACTTTCAAATAAAGGAGTGCGCCATTCATCCCGACCCAAACCTACCGGATAGGTATAAACAAACTGGTGATCAGGAGTGAAATAATATAAGCGTAATTCTGGCATATTAATCACAATACCACGACGAATAGGCGGCAAAATATACTGGGTCTTTACGGTGACTTTAGACCAGCCACGAATGGGGTTGGCAGCACTATGCTCATCAATCCCCAAATTTGGATTTGCCTCGAGCATTTCGTGCATACCCACCCCATAGCGATTGCCAATAGTAAATAATGTATCGCCATGTTCAGGCCGAACAACCAGAACATCCCCAACAATATCATTTCCCTGTGGGGGCATGGGATAAACTGCCCCCCAAATTTCAGACGTAACAAAGATAGTCGATGCCAACAGCGCGCCGGCCATCGAATGATTGATAGGCATGATCGCAACCTCCGTGTTAAGATCATTGGTTTTCCAAAGTATAGTACATTATCTTGTGGTTTTAGAATTAACTGACTACAATGGGTTGTGTTTTACCCATTCTGTCTGGGAAGAAAGAAAAAACCAATTAGGAGCCAATAATGGAAACATTGAACCCGTCTAGATCTATGTCAGAAAATCAGCTAAACATTATGACTCCGGGTAATTTACGCGTCATACGCCGTAATGGTAGCGTAACACCCTATGATGACAACAAAATTGCTGTTGCCGTCACGAAAGCCTTCTTGGCCGTGGAAGGTGATCGCGCTGGAATTTCGCAGCGCATTCATGAAACCGTGGCCCATATCACTCAGGATATTACTAACACCCTGCACCGCCGCGCTCCTTTTGGCGATAACGTCCATATTGAAACCATCCAAGACCTGGTAGAACTCAAATTAATGCGTGCAGGAGAGCATAAGGTAGCACGCGCCTATGTGCTGTATCGTGAAGAACGCCGCAAAGTACGAGAACAAGAAAAAACCACTCAACCAGAAACCTGTCGTCTCCATATCACTTTAGCTAACGGGCAAAAAACTTTACTCGATTCAACCTGGCTGACGCAAATTATCCAAGAAGCCTGTCACAACTTAACTGAAGTCAATCCAGAACTCATTTTAACCGAAACTTGTCGCAATTTATTTGACGGCGTGACGATAACAGATGTCGAAAAAGCTTTAATTATGAGTGCACGCGCGCAAATTGAAAAAGAGCCAAATTACACCTATGTCTCCGCACGTCTGTTACTGAATCAATTACATACTGAAGCCTGGCAATTTCTTGGCTTAATCGACGAGAAAACGCTCACTATTGAGAACAAATTATATCCAAAATATTTTAAAGCTTATATTGAACGCGGCATTCAACTTGAGTTGTTGGATAACCAATTAGCGTCTTTTGATCTGGACCGTCTCTGCCAAGCGCTAAAACTAGAGCGTGACCAGCAATTCACCTACCTTGGTTTACAAACACTCTATGACCGTTATTTTATCCATTCGGAAGGTATTCATTTTGAAACTCCGCAAGCCTTCTTTATGCGGGTAGCAATGGGTTTAGCTTTAAATGAAAAACACGATCGAGAAAAATATGCTATTTCTTTTTATGAGCTGCTTTCTTCTTTTGATTTCATGAGCTCAACTCCCACGCTATTTAACTCAGGAACTCTTCGCCCACAGCTATCCAGCTGCTTCTTAACCACCATTTACGACGGCCTCAGTGAAATTTACGATGCCATGCGAAGACAATGCGTTGTTATCTAAATTCGCCGGCGGACTTGGTAATGATTGGACTCCTGTGCGCGCGATGGGTGCTCATATTAAGGGTACCAACGGGAAATCTTTAGGCGTAGTTCCCTTTATGAAAGTTGCTGACGTCACTGCTGTTGCCGTCAATCAAGGAGGCAAGCGCAAAGGTGCGGTGTGTGCTTATTTAGAAACGTGGCACATGGATATCGAAGAATTCTTAGAATTACGCAAAAATACCGGAGATGATCGACGGCGCACTCATGACATGAATACGGCCAATTGGATCCCTGATTTATTTATGAAGCGGGTATTTGAAAATAAAAATTGGACCTTGTTTTCTCCTGATCAAGTACCTGATTTGCACGATCGTTTTGGTTTAGATTTTGAAAAAGCCTACGAAGCTTATGAAGAAAAAGCCAAACGCAAAGAAATTCGTAGCAAAATTTTGCCTGCAGTCACCCTGTGGCGCAAGATGTTGAGTATGTTGTATGAAACCGGCCACCCATGGATTACTTTTAAAGACACCTGCAATCTCAGATCACCCCAACAACATGTGGGCGTCGTACATAGCTCAAATTTATGCACTGAAATTACCTTAAACACCTCGAAAGATGAAATTGCCGTTTGCAACTTAGGCAGCATCAATCTCGTCAGGCACTTGAAAGCAGATGGCTTAGGTCTCGATGTAGAAAAATTAAAACGCACCATTCCTATTGCTATCCGTATGCTCGACAATGTCATTGATATTAATTACTACAGCGTGCCAGAAGCGCGCCGCTCCAACTTACGCCATCGCCCGATTGGTTTAGGTCTGATGGGCTTTCACGATGCCCTCTATGATCAGCGGATTCCTTATGCTTCTTTAGCTGCTGTAGAATTTGCGGATCGCAGCATCGAATTAATTAGCTATTATGCAATCCAAGCCTCCACCGACCTTGCTGAAGAACGGGGTGTGTATGAAACTTATGAAGGCTCTTTGTGGAGCCAAGGCATCTTACCAATCGATTCAATCGAACGCTTGCAAGCAACACGCGGCCAGTATTTAGAGCAAGATCGCAGCTCTACTTTAGATTGGGAAGCCCTACGCCATCGTGTCACTAGCGCGGGTATGCGTAATTCTAACACCATGGCCATTGCTCCCACCGCCACCATTTCTAATATCACTGGAATTTCGCCATCGATTGATCCGACCTATCAAAATTTATTTGTAAAATCGAATCTTTCCGGAGAATTTACTGTTGTTAACCCGTATTTGGTCCGAGATTTGAAAAAATTGGGCTTGTGGGATGAGGTGATGGTCAACGATCTTAAGTATTACGATGGCAGTATTTCACGCATCCGGCGTATTCCTGAAGAACTGAAAAATCTCTATGCCACGGCATTTGAAATTGATCCACGTTGGTTGGTAGAAGCTGGATCACGTCGGCAAAAATGGGTCGATCAAGCGCAGTCATTAAATCTTTACATGGCGGAGCCCTCAGGAACGAAACTCGATATGCTATATCGTTTTGCCTGGTTGCGAGGACTAAAAACTTGCTATTATTTACGTACTTTAGGCGCAACTAACGCGGAAAAATCAACCTTGGCTACCACGGCGTTAAATGCCGTGAAATTGGAAGAGGCCACTAAAGCCTGCTCGCTTGATAATCCTGACTGTGAAGCATGTCAGTAGATCCACCTGGAGAAACACATGAGTTTATTAAATTGGGATGAGAATACTGACAGCAAATGGGATGACATTGCACAGCCAAAAGATGCTCACAAAGTATCTGAACCTGACACCAAGCGCATAACCGGCCTAGAAATTCGTGATACGGAAGAATCGCTACAACGGGTTACTGTCAGCGATAAACGAATTATCAATTGTCGCGCTGATCTGAATCAGCTAGTGCCATTTAAATATCGTTGGGCCTGGGATAAATATCTGGCCGCCTGCGCTAATCACTGGATGCCAGGAGAAATCAATATGGCGGCTGATATTAAATTATGGAAAGATCCTCTCGGCCTTACTGAGGAAGAACGGCGCATTATTAAACGCAATTTGGGGTTTTTTTCCACCGCTGATTCCTTGGTAGCCAATAATTTAGTGTTGGCTGTCTATCGACATATTACTAATCCTGAATGCCGTCAATATTTGCTCCGACAAGCGTTTGAAGAAGCCCTACATACCCATTCTTATCAACACATTATTGAAAGTTTGAGCCTTGATGAAGCGGAAGTATTTAATATGTACCATGAAATTCCCTCAGTAGCAGCGAAAGCAAACTGGGCACTCAAGTATACCCAAAGTTTAAACGATCCCACCTTCCAGACCGGATCACTTGCTGATGATCAACGTTTGCTGCGTGATTTGATTGCTTTTTATGTGATCTTCGAAGGAATCTTTTTCTATGTGGGATTTGTGCAAATTTTATCTTTTGGCCGACGGAATAAAATGACCGGCACCTCAGAACAATTACAATATATCTTGCGTGATGAATCCATGCATATGAATTTCGGCATTGATTTAATTAACCAGATTAAAATTGAAAACCCACAGCTTTGGACTGCTGAATTACAACACGAAGCTCAGGAAATGCTCCGCACCGGAGTTGACTTAGAATATCAATATGCCACAGACACTATGCCGCATGGAGTACTAGGCCTCAATTCTGAGATGTTCCATACCTATCTACGTTATATTGCTAACCGCCGTTGCGCTCAAATTGGTTTAGCAGAACAATACCCAGGCGCCGAAAATCCCTTTCCATGGATGAGTGAAATGGTCGACCTGAAAAAAGAAAAAAACTTTTTTGAAACGCGAGTAACGGAGTATCAAACGGGTGGCACTCTGAAGTGGGAAGATACTGAATAATGAGCATAGCCTACCATCGACTCATTATCTTGGGTTCCGGGCCTGCGGGTTATTCAGCAGCAGTTTACGCAGCACGTGCTAACCTTAATCCAGTATTGCTTTCTGGCTTACAGCAAGGTGGGCAGCTCATGACAACCACCGATGTCGACAATTGGCCCGGAGATGTCAGCGGATTACAAGGGCCGGAACTGATGGAGCGCCTGCGAAAACATGCGGAGCGTTTTGGAACCCAGGTTATTGTAGAACAGATTCAGTCAGTTGATTTTAGTCAGCGTCCTTTGCTCTTGCGCGGAGAATTACAGGATTATCAGTGTGATGCTCTGATCATCGCCACTGGAGCTTCTGCGCTTTATTTGGGGCTTCCTGCTGAAGAAACTTTTATGGGACGCGGTGTTTCTGCGTGTGCTACTTGTGATGGATTTTTCTACAAAAACCAACGGGTCGCTGTCGTTGGTGGCGGCAATACTGCCATTGAAGAAGCCTTATACTTATCGAATATTGCCTCTCATGTGACGGTTATTCATCGTCGCGATAAATTTCGGGGAGAAAAAATTTTAGCGCAACGTTTATTTGCTAAAGCCGAAGAAGGCAAGGTCAGTATTGAATGGAACCACGTGGTCGATGATATTTTAGGAGATAACAGCGGCGTCACTGGCTTACAGATCCGTGATGTACACACCCATGCCTTAAAAAAACTTGAGATGCATGGGGTGTTTATTGCCATTGGCCACAAGCCTAATACAGAGATTTTTGCTGAGCAATTAGCCATGAATCATGGCTACATTATTGTGAATAGCGGAATTTTAGGCAATGCGACTGCAACCAGCGTTCCTGGGATATTTGCTGCGGGTGATGTGGCTGATTCAGTGTACCGACAAGCAGTAACTTCTGCAGGGACGGGCTGTATGGCAGCCTTAGATGCTGAAAAATATTTAGAATCTTTGAGCGTAACTATCAAGCAAAATGCATCTGCACTTGCAGAAGAATCCCCTTAAGATAAATGAGAGACTTTTATATATGCCGAAAGAAGAACAAATTGAAATGGAAGGAGTGGTGGTAGAAACACTGCCAAATACCATGTTCCGCGTTAAACTTGAAAATGGTCACATCATCATTGCCCATATTTCAGGGAAAATGCGCAAGAATTATATTCGTATTCTCTTAGGTGATGTGGTTACCGTGGAAATGACCCCCTACGATTTAAGTAAGGGGCGCATTATCTACCGAAACCTCGATAAGAAAAAATCTGAAAGCCCACCCGGGTAGCAACCTCGAAATCCCTTCTCCCCCTCAAGATACAAGAGGGGATTCTACACAACCCGCATTTCCAGCAAGCGGGAAACTGATCTACATTGCCCTTCGCATCTCCAATAACCGCGAGCGAGTGCGTTTAAACTCAAATGCTAGGCGCCCGCGGGGGTAGATGCTATCAAGCGAAACCTCAGGTGAAATAATCAAGCGGGTTCGTGCATCATATAAAACGTCGACGAATTTAATAAAGTTGCGCGCCAAATCTACATCTTCGGCAGAAATGGGGCGAATATTACTGACTAAAATCGTATGAAATTGTTGTACTAAGGCCAAATAATCCATTTGGCTACGCGGCTTGCTGCAAATAGCTAGAAACTCAAACCATACCACACCACCGGCTCGTTGCACGACCTGGATTTCTCGGTCATAAAGATGAAGAGGAGTAAAACTTGGCTGAACACCCTGGGCAAAATAGTCAAAATATTCCTCCAAAGAAAGTAATTCCCCCCTTTGAACCAGGGGGGTAGGGGGGATTTGAGAGCGGGGGCGTTCACGATAATCATCGACAATGGCCAGATGAATAACCCGCAAGTGTTGCTTAATGCTGTCAATCGCGGGAAAAAAGCGTTCACGCTGCAAGCCATGTTTATATAAATCATCTGGAGAAACATTGGCCGTCAATGTTACGCAAATACCCTCTGCTAACAATGCCTGCAGCAAACCGCCCAACACCATCGCATCAGCAATATCGGCCACAATCAACTCATCTAGGCAAATCACCCGCGCCCGCTTGGCAAATTTCGTTGCTAGAAGTTTTAATGGATTTTTTTCTCCTTGCAGAATTTTTAGCTCGGCATGTACCTCTTGCATAAAGCTATAAAAATGCATGCGAAGCTTATCGGGAAAAGGCAAGGCATAGTAAAACGTATCGACCAAGAACGTTTTACCAATTCCCACATTGCCCCACAAATAAATTCCAGCATTTCTCGCTGGTTTTTGCCACCACCATTTCTTCTTTTTTGGCTGCAGCAGTTGCTGATAAATCAGCTCAAATTGCTGCATCACCGCCAGCTGTTGCGCCTCGGGCAAAATTTCTCCCGAAGCAAGTTTTTGCTGGTAATAGGTTAATGGGGTGGTGGTCATCTTCGAGTCACACCTGGCAAGAAAGAGGTGAAATAGGATTCTGGGGTCACGAGTTCTCCCTGTACTTGCAACTCTGTTACAGCAGCATTTAAGGCAGTAGTTTCTCGTGCTAAGGTTTTTGCATCTTGGATATTCCAACACACCTGAAATAAACGCATCTTTCCCAATGGATCCTGGGTAAGAAAATCGACTTCCAATCTTGGTTGCGATTGCGTGAGATAATAATAAATAGTGAGCCCTGCCCTACGTAAATCTAAATAAATGAGATTCTCAAAATAATGCCCTAAATCTGCGGTGAATTTTAAGGTGTTCGCGTTTATTAATCCGCTATCAATGACATAAATTTTTCTAGGATTGGTCTGCACTTTGCGTGCTGATTCCGAATAAAGAGGTACCATAAAGGCTAAATAGGCGTCCTCAATATGGCTTAAGTAATCATGAATAGTCATCTTTCCGACAGAAAATGCCTGGCTTTTTAAATCATTATAAAATTTGTGCACAGAAAAATTTCCACTGGCATTCCTGAGTAAGGTTTTAATCATGTAATGCACCAATGAAATATTAGTAATCTTGTGGCGCTCAATAATATCGCGAAAAATGACAACTGAAGTATAATCTTGCAAAATTCGCCGACGATCTTCTTCGGCTAACGGAGCCCCTTCTACTAAAGAAGTTACTTCAGGAAATCCACCACAAAGTAAATAATTTTTCAATTCAGCCAATAAAAGATCATCTGCTTTTTTCCCCCAGGGCTTATGTGGATATGAAAAATGCCGTGCTTGGGCAAATTCATTAAAACTAAAAGGCCATACTTCAGCTGCAAGTGCACGACCCCTTAATGAACTAGCAATTTCTTTGCTTAGCAATTTAGCGGATGAGCCCGTGAGATAAATTTTTACTTTTTTACTATCGAGATAACGACGGATTACGGTTTGCCATTCAGTAACGTTTTGAATTTCATCGAGGAAAAAATAACATAATCGTTCATGGTTCTCGGGATAAAGTGTATAAAAAGCATCGAGTAACTCACTAAATTTTTCCTGACTCATCGGTAACAAGCGATTATCTTCAAAATTAATGTACAAAAGCTGTGTAATAGGGGTAGTTTGCAATAATTTAGTGATTATTTGCCAAAGTAAATAGGTTTTCCCAGTGCGCCTCATACCAATAGCAACCATCACTTTATTCGGGATCTCAGGGAAATGAATATCTCGCTCTACACCATCTGTAAAGGTATTTACCCGGGTTTGAAATTCTTCTGTCAGTATTTGGATAAGCTTATTCATAAATCTGTCCTTATTGAGAAGGACAGATTATATAAAATCTGTCTCTCTGTAAAGAGACAGTTTCATTCTAAGCCGACTTTCGGAAAGCTACGAAAGCGCCAATCCTAAACTCAAGGATAGATTTGCCAAATAGTTTCCTTTAATTTAGGAAACTATTTAAATAAACGGGCTAAAGAAATCGTCACAGGGCTATAAAATAAAACAAGCAACGAAAATTATTGCAGGTCGTTTGGGATATGGAGGATAAAGAAACTTATGAGCGAGAATTACGGGCTTTGCAAGCCGCAGAACAAGAATTAAAGATCCCTGGAGAAATAATTACTGTAGACTCTTATTTAAGAGGAATTTAAACCTGGAGCGGGAAACGAGACTCGAACTCGCGACCCCAACCTTGGCAAGGTTGTGCTCTACCAACTGAGCTATTCCCGCTAGTGATTAATTAAGACCCCCCCCTAACCCTCTCCCACCAACAAAAACGGTTGGGGGAGAGGGGACCTCCTTCCATCTTCTCCCACAAGGGGAGAAGGGAGAAGGAATTATTAGTCATTTAGAGGAAAGCTATTATTCTTTATTTGTTGACAAAGTCAAGTCCGGCCAGGCCGCTTTTAGATACATAACCATCGACCAAAGGGTGAGCAACACCGCTACGTACAGTAGTATCAGCCCTAACACCTCAATGACCACAACCCCCGGCTGGTACAGTAAGAGCAAAATTAAGGCCAACATTTGCAAAACGGTTTTAATTTTCGCCACCCAGGTCACTGCAACACTAGTGCGCTTGCCAATTTCCGCCATCCATTCACGTAACCCTGAAATCACAATTTCTCGACCCACAATAATAGCCGCAGGAATAGTGATATAAATCGCACCCATTTCGCCCACCACTAACACTAACGCAGTTGCCACCGCTAATTTATCTGCCACCGGATCCAAAAAAGAGCCAAAACGAGTGTCTTGTTTTAAATTACGGGCTAAAAACCCATCTAACCAATCGGTGACAGCACAAATAGCAAATAAGCAGGCCGCCCCAAAATGCGCCCAGGTGACCGGCAAAAAATACACCACCACGAAAATGGGAATTAAAATAATACGAGATACTGTGAGGATATTGGGTATGGTCATGGAGGACATTATACAAGATTCTATCCGCCATGGAAGACGGAATTTCATCCTGAGGAGGCCGTGTCCTTCGAGATGCTTCGCTCCTCAGAACGAACGGGGCCTCCCGAAGGACAAAGGGGGAATAAGACCCCCTCTCCCCAACCCTCTCCCACCTTCCCTCGCTAGCGCTCGGGTGGGGAGAGGGGGTCTCCTCAACCATGTAAAAACTCATAGATTCGCTTTGCTAAGTCGACACTGATTTGTGGCGCCTTTGCCAATTCCTCAACACTCGCGCGCATGACCCCCTGCAGCCCACCAAAATGGCGCAGTAATTCACGACGCCGTTTGGGCCCGACATTGGGTATTGACTCCAAGGGCGAAGTAGCACGCGCTTTAGTACGCTGCTGACGATGTCCGGCAATAGCGAAGCGATGTGCCTCATCACGAATGCGTTGAATCAAATGCAAGGCCATCGAATCAGGACGCAATATAATCGGTAAGGTGCTGCCAGAACGAAACAATTTTTCCCGGCCCGGCTTGCGACCCTCGCCTTTAGCGACGCCTAGCAAGATAATCCCTGTGACTTGCAGCTCCTCCAACACTGCTTCTGCCTTCGCTAGCTGGCCCCTACCTCCATCAATCAATAACATATCGGGCAAGGGGGCTCCCTCCCCCTTCAAACGGGTGTAATGACGAGTTAAGGCTTGTTGCATCGCCCCATAATCATCGCCAGGAGTAATCCCCTTAATATTAAAGCGACGATATTCGGTTTTAACAGGACCCTCCATGTCAAACACCACACAAGAAGCCACAGTCGCCTCACCCATGGTATGACTAATGTCAAAACATTCCAATCGTTGCGGAAGATTCGGCAAATTAAATTCCGCTTGCAACGCCTCTAACCATTGATAGTAATCCAATTGCTTACTCAGATGCGTGGTTAAGGCCTGTTGGGCATTGAGCAAGGCCAGGCGCATCCATTGTTGGGTTTTCCCTCGCTTGGGCAGCAAAATTTGCATCGCGCTTCCTAACTGCTCCGCCAGCGCCGCCTCCACCCAGTGCTTTTCGGGTAAGGGATAATTCACCAAGATTTGCTGCGGGAAAGAGCTACCTCGGCTACTGCTTAAATAATATTGCGGTAAAAAAGCAAACAAAACTTCTGCTTCGTTGACCTGTAATGGCGCTTTAGGAAAATAGGATTTATCACCCAGCAAACGCCCAGCACGAATACTCATAACCTCAATACATAGCATATTGCTTCGACTTACTAAGGCGATAACATCGATATCCCCTGTCTTACCGGTAATATATTGTCGGGATTGAATATCACGTAACCGTCGCACTAAATCACGATAATGTGCTGCTTGTTCAAAGGCCAGCCGCTTGGCAGCCGATTCCATATGATCCAGCAAGTCCTGAATCACGATTTCATTTTTGCCCTGCAAAAATAACCGCGCATGTTGGACATCGATTTGGTACTCGGCAGGTTGCATATAGCCCACACAAGGTGCGGTACAACGTTTAATTTGATATTGCAGGCAGGGCCGGGTGCGACTTTTGAAGAACAGATCGCTGCACTGGCGGATTTTAAATAATTTTTGTAATAAATCGAGGGTTTCGCGAACCGCCCCAGCACTTGGATAAGGCCCAAAATACTCCCCCTTTTCGCGCTGAGGACCACGATGAAAATTGAGTCGCGGGAAATCTGGATGCGCCGAAAGAAACAGGTAAGGATAGGATTTATCATCACGCAAAAGAATATTATATTTTGGATGCAACTGTTTGATTAAATTGCTCTCCAGCAACAATGCCTCATTTTCATTACGAGTGATGGTAATTTCGATGTGGTGAATTTGCTGCACTAGCGCCGTAGTTTTAGGGTCTAGCAAATTAGCGCGAAAATAACTGCTTACGCGGTCTTTTAAATTACGGGCTTTACCAACATACAGAACCTCAGCTTGGGCATTTAACATTTGATAAACGCCAGGCTTCGTGGTTAAGCTTTCAAGAAAAGATTTAGCATCGAAGTTCATAAGAAACAAAGCACGGGCGCGGTCTAAATATTAATACTCAGTCACTAAACTACTGACTAGCCCTTGTCGAATAGCAAGCAAGGTAAGCTCAATATCATTTTTCACATCTAATTTTTGAAAAGTACGACTACGATAGCTATTAATAGTTTTGCGATTAATACCCAGTCTTTTCGAGATTAATTGAATGGTTTGCCCCTCAATGATCATTAACGCCACCTGCAGCTCACGCTCTGACAAAACGTCAAAAGAGGTCTGAACTGCTTCACAATGATTGCTTCTTAAAGACAATTGCTGCACAAAAGCAGGACTGACATAACGTTGGCCTCGAGTTACCAGGCGGATCGCCTTCACCATTTCATCAGCACTGCTGCTTTTGGTGACAAAGCCACTGGCGCCTATCTGAAAAATTTTTGAGAGTAACTTTTCATCCAAGCAGACACTGACAATTAACACCTTAAGATTTGGGTCATCGCCTATCAAGGCTTTGGCTGTTTCTATCCCATCCATGACGGGCATTTTAAGGTCCATTAACACAATATTGGGTTTTAGCTCTGAAATGCGGGCTAGTGCTTCTTCCCCCGAACTAGCTTCCCCAATCACCTGAATATCGGATGTGCCAGAAAGGATTCGTTTTATGCCGCTACGAACCAAATCATGATCATCGACTAAAAAAACACGAATTTCTGATAACACGTAAAGGCCTTTTTAATTAAACATCCCATTTATGGCGGAGAAGCAGGGATTCGAACCCTGGGAGGGGGTTACCCCTCAACGGTTTTCAAGACCGCCGCTTTCAACCGCTCAGCCACCTCTCCCAATCCCGTAACAGAGTATACAACACGTTATTTCCATAAGAAACCTTTCTTCCAATCCCCTTCCCCTCATCCGGCCTGCGGCCACCTTCTCCCACAAGGGGAGAAGGCATAATGCCGAGGGAGGATTTTTCGAATTGTAAACAGTCCCCGGATTATGTTATAATCCCGACATCGTTTTCAAACTTACGGAGCAATTAAAATTTATGTCATTTAATCAACCTGCCCTCATAAAATCAAAAGAAGCTGCTTTAGCCAGCAATGCAGTCATCCGAAATACGTATTTCCTACTCAGTTTAACCTTAATTTTCAGCGCCATAACTGCTTTTTTTGCGTTAGCAACGAATGCTAAAGGGCCTGGAATTTTATTGTTTTTAGCCGGCATGTTTGGCTTATCTTTCCTCGTATCTACCCTACGGAATAGTGCCTGGGGAATATTAGCTGCTTTTGCCTTTACGGGTTTTATGGGATATGCCCTGGGACCCATCCTAAATGTCTTTCTCCATAGCTTTGCCAATGGCAGTCAAATTATCATGACCGCTTTGGGGGCTACAGGCTTTATATTTTTCACACTCTCCGCCTATGTTTTAGTCACTCGTAAAGACTTTAGCTTCATGGGCGGAATTTTGTTTGCTGGTATCATGATTGCCTTTATTGCCAGCATCGCTGGTTTGGTATTTAACTTACCTATGTTTCAGGTAATCATCTCTGGAGTGTTTGCACTATTGTCTTCTGGACTTATTTTGTTCCATACCAGTCAAATTGTTCACGGTGGAGAAAGAAACTATATTATGGCCACTATTTCCATTTATGTGGCTTTATTTAATTTATTTGTGAGCTTACTCAATATTCTCGGGATGTTTTCCGGGAATCGAAATTAAAGTTCCAGCCTTCTGTGATAATAACTATTCACGACATTGCCAAAGTTGGCAAAAACAGGCAGCTATGAGCCTAGGTTGAAGCAACGAAATGGATGAAAAAGCGGAGTGTACATGCTAGTACATGAGCATTTTTCAGATATTTCGTTGCGAAAGCTAGGCCATATGTTTTTTTAAGAAGGCGGCAATGCCTTCGGATAATCCAATACCAAGCGACTGGTATTCTTATTCTTAGCAGCTAAATTCTCTAAAACTTCAACAGAATTGATGACGACCGGCCTTGCTGCAGCTGCCTCCACTGGCAACAGTATTGAAGGAACTACCTGAATATTTAACATCGAGTTTATTCGTTCGTTCAACACCAATCCTTCCCGAATCATCGGCAACCCCGGTTTGAACGGAATAGCTGCCGGCTTTTGCCCTAGGAAGGTAATCGCTCGCTCAGCAGATAAGGCGTCTGGATACTTAGCGAAATATTTCTCAAACTTGTAATCACCCCCACTTAATTTGGTGAATCCTAAATAATTTAATTGGCGTTGTAAAACAGCTGCATCAACCCTTTGATCAAAGAGTTTTGCTACTTTAGGCCATTCTAGGAAAATCTCATTTTGCTTCAGCCCGTGAATTGCTGCCTCAGCTTCATTGTAGGCTAGTTTGTTATCTTGCAAACCTTCACTAAGCCAAGCCAAAAATCTTTCTCCCAACTCTGATTCCTCTGCATGGACAGGTTCAATGGCTAATAAAGGCAGCTCTTCTAGCCCCTGGCCTGCTAATGGTCGTTGCTTAATCAACTGTAGCAACATAGAAAGCGGATTGCGCTCACTGCCCTCTTCTCCTGATAAAACTCCCAACCACATCTGCAAGAAAGCATAATTCTGTGAAAGCCACAAAAAACCCAACTCCGGCATCAATTGCTTTGCCAACAACAAAGCAACATGTTTCCCCAAGTCCACCCAACGATCATCCAAAAAACGCAATTTATAATAATTAGCATGTTCTAATAATGAACCAGTGTAAGGGATCCACTCCTCAATAAAAAATCCTTGCTGGTCAGAGACCGCCACTTTTTGCTGACTGACTACCTTGCCTATATCCAGCAACAATGCTGCAGAAAAGACCATATAGGCATAAAGCGGATCATCCCCTCTTGCTTCTGTCCAATAATAATGGAACGCTAATTGCGCTCGCTCCAACCCCTCCTTCATCAGACCACCGGGTTTACCACCTGCCGTCGTAGGGAGAGCCTGCACAAATTCTACAAATGCTTCAACTAACGACTGATACAGTAAAGAAAATTGATCGCCACTTAACCCACAATTCTTTTTGAGCTTTTCAAAAAAAATGCGGTACTTCGCGTGCGGTAGCAGCATCTTGGCTGACAACACTGGAAATAAACTAACTGAACTTTGATTTGACATAAACATTACAATGTGACAATTTACGGAAGGGCCCTGGCATTTATGCCGGCAAGACGCTTTAAATTAAAAGCAAGTATACTACTAAAAATGCAAACATATAACCCCAGTCTGATTGAACAAGAAGCGCAGCAATATTGGGAAGCCAACCAATCGTTTAGCGTCAAAGAAGATTTCACCAAAGAAAAATTTTATTGTCTTTCCATGCTGCCCTATCCTAGCGGGGAGTTACACATGGGGCATGTACGTAACTACACTATTGGCGACGTGATTGCTCGCTTCCAACGGATGCGCGGTAAAAACGTCTTACAACCCATGGGATGGGATGCCTTTGGCTTACCCGCAGAAAACGCGGCACTAAAAAATCGGGTCGCACCTTCGAAATGGACTCACCAAAATATTGCAGACATGCGCAGTCAACTCAAACGACTGGGCTATGCCATCGACTGGCGCCGTGAAATCACTACGTGTGATCCTGATTATTATCGCTGGGAGCAATGGCTGTTTACCCGGTTATTTAAAAAGGGTCTGGCTTATCGAAAAAATTCCGTGGTCAATTGGGATCCCGTGGATAATACCGTACTCGCCAATGAACAAGTGATTGATGGGCGTGGCTGGCGTTCTGGAGCCCTAGTGGAGCGGCGAGAAATACCGCAATGGTTTCTAAAAATAACGGCTTATGCGGATGAATTGCTCAATGACTTGAGTGAGCTTAACGGTTGGCCAAGTCAAGTACGAACCATGCAGGAAAATTGGATTGGCCGTTCCCAGGGAACAGAAATTTTCTTTACGGTCATGGAACAACATATTGACTCCCTGCCCAATGAGAAAAAGATCACCGTCTATACTACTCGCCCGGATACCTTGATGGGGGTGACTTACTTAGCAATTGCACCCGAACATCCTCTAGCTAAACTTGCTGCACGTCACAATGAACAAATAGCCACATTTCTAGCACGATGTCATCATCTCAAAGTGGCCGAAGCCACATTAGCCACCGTAGAAAAACAAGGCATCGCCAGCGGCTTGCATGTCTTGCATCCTATTACCCAACAAGCGATTCCGATCTGGATTGCTAACTATGTGCTGATGGAATATGGCTCTGGCGCCGTGATGGCCGTGCCAGCCCATGACGAACGTGATTTCGAATTTGCGCAAAAATATCATCTACCGATCCAGGTAGTGATGACGCCACCGCATCAGACTCCTTGGGACTTCAAGCAGCAAGCATTCACAGGTGATGGAGTTTTAATCAATTCCGCACAATTTGATGGCCTAACCTCAGAACAAGCTTGCCAAGTCATTACCGACTATTTACTGCAACAGGAATCAGGGCAGCCACGAATCCATTATCGACTACGAGATTGGGGAATCTCTCGGCAACGTTACTGGGGAGCCCCCATTCCCATTATTTATTGCGAGGCCTGTGGAGCCCAAGCCGTTCCAGACAAGGATTTACCGGTCATATTACCCCAGGATATTGTGCCTGAAGCAGCCACTTCTCCTTTGAAATCCTTAAGCGATTTTTATCAAACCTCCTGCCCACAATGCGGTGGACCAGCACAACGTGAAACAGACACTTTTGATACCTTCATCGAATCTTCTTGGTATTACAGCCGCTACACTTGCCCAGATCAATATAAATCAATGCTGGATGATCGGGTTCGCTATTGGATGCCAGTCGATCAATACATTGGGGGAGTAGAACATGCCGTATTACACCTTTTATATGCTCGGTTTATTTACAAAATATTGCGTGATGAAGGACTCGTCAATGGCAATGAGCCGTTTAAAAATTTGCTAACGCAAGGAATGGTGCTCAAAGACGGCACAAAAATGTCTAAATCAAAAGGCAACACCGTCTCCCCAACGCAATTAATGGATCAATATGGGGCGGACACGGTTCGTCTGTTTACTATTTTTGCCTCTCCACCTGAGCAATCATTGGAATGGTCAGATAGCGGCGTGGAAGGGGCTTTTCGCTTTCTCAAACGTCTTTGGAGTTGGGCTGAGCAAATCAAACCTAATTTATTACAATGGCTAGAGCAAGGGAAAGAAATCGACAATAAATTATTGAGCCCAGAACAAAAACAGTGGCGCAAAGAAATCCATGAAATTTTGCAGCAAGCCACTCAAGACATGGAACGCCTGCAGCTGAACACTATCGTGTCCGCAGCCATGAAATTGTTGAATTTATTAAGCAAAATTCCGACTAACTCAACCTCTGCCATCCCAATTATTACTGAGGGAGGCAGCATCTTATTACGTATTTTGGCTCCCATTACTCCGCACATTACTCATCATCTCTGGCAAATACTGGGCTTTGGGGAAGATATTATGGAAACCTCCTGGCCCAAAGTAGACAGCAAAGCCCTGAAAACTGATTCACAGGTTCTCGTAGTACAAATCAACGGCAAGTTACGTGGCAATATCACCGTACCAGCTGGCGCCGAAACGACTGAAATTGAACAAGCAGTATTGGAAGACCCCACTATTAAAATTCATCTTCAAGGAAAATCCCCGAAGAAAATTATCGTAGTGCCAAAAAAGTTGGTGAATGTTGTAGTTTAAGCCACTCACAGTGGGGCTGCGTCCATTAGTGAGAACATGGTTAAAGCAATTGAGGATAAATAAATGAGTGCTGACGACAAAAAACAAGAGCGATTAGCTCCAAACGATTTAAAAAGTGCTTCAATAGCCAATCAGCAAATTCAAATTGAGATATATAAGTACTCAGAGGATAAGAAGTTTATTGGCAATGGAAAGCCAAAAGACATCGAAAAAGCAGAGAAGTTATTCAATGAAGCTACCCAAACAAGACGTCCGAGCCGCCTTGTGCGGTTAGGAGTTTGTTATCAAAATGGCACTGGTGTGATGAAAGACCTCTCAGTAGCAGGACGTTGCTACCGGTTAGCCGCTCAACGCTCTATACCTACTAAAACGATAACAGAACCCTATTTATCTCAATTGGCTAAAGTGAAAGACCTATGTAATTCTGGAGAAATCCTTGAGGAGAAAAAAGATTTCGAAAATGCCGTGAAAGTTTATGAATCAGCTTTTCTAAGCGCCCGGGCCTTGAATGCTATGTTGTCAATTGCTAAACGAGGAGATGCAGAAGACCAATATAGATTAGGAATTTGTTATGAACGTGGCATTGGGGTGGAAAAAGACCAAAATAAAGCAAATCGATTATATTGTTTAGCTGCTGCGCAAGGTCATGAAGATGCTAGCAAGGAGGTGCACGCTATACCTGTTCCTTCTGTGGCTCAGGCTAGAGACAGTTTCTTTAACGAAATCGAGCACAATACCGCTCTAAGGATTCGACCTTTAAATGAAATTATTCTCGATTGTATAGACCGCGAAGAGTTACGCTTTATAAAACTCTATAGTGAACAAGTAAAACCAATCTTTGAACGCCTTTCTAAGATGCTATACTACATAGAGCGGAACTTTTATGATTGTTTAAGATCGCGTGCATTGCTCAATGAATTTCAAGCGGCCATTGACTGTTATCTGGAAGATAAAAGCCCTACTAATCATTATTTTCAATTTCCCAATCACATATCATTACATGATATAGCAGAGGTATTGCTTCGAAAGCTGCAAAACTGGGATTCTGTCTGTAGAGGAGAAAAACCTGAGCCTAATAACCCCGGTAAGTTATGCTCACTTCACGAGCATTTAATGGATAAAATGAGCTATAGTAAGAATCTGTATGATAAGACACTGCACGTGGACGGAGTGATCGCATTACAAAAGTTTACATCATTCTTAGAAAATTTAGATGATCCGTCAAAAAAACATACAAGTGAAAGTAATCTAGCCGCACCTAAAGAAATACCAGAGCCTGAACATCGTGGATTAAGTGTCTGATTCAAACACAATTCAAAATCACGCCCGCTGCATTGACTCAACCGTTTTAGATAGAAGAGAATTATTGTAGTACGCAAAAAAACTGGCGAACGTGGTAGTTTAAAAGCAAACTTCAACGTAATCATTCACCAGCTTTGTGCGTAAAAATCCTTCTCCCCTTGTGGGAGAAGGTGCCCGAAAGGGCGGATGAGGGGTAAACTTGAAATCAGCAAGGAGCATTTTATTAGCTAAATGCGAACTGCTGCTTACCCCTCACCCGCACGCCTTACGGCGCGGCGGCCTCTCCCACAAGGGGAGAGGCAAAATCGTGGTGAATAGTTACAAAATTTTTTTATATTTTTTTCCTTAAATATTAAATCTTAACCTTTTTGGATAAATTAATGAGCAATGACGACCAAAAAAAAGAACAACCCCCAAAAGATTTGAAAAGAACAAGTGTCGAAGCCTCCTACATCTCCGAGATATATAGGTACTCAAAGAATAAGCACTTTATTGGCGAAGGAACGAAAGAAGACATTAAGAAAGCACAGGGTTTATTCACAGAGGCTACCCAAAGGGGAAGTCCAAAAGCCCTAAATAAGTTAGGACATTGTTATAGATATGGCACTGGCGTGCAGAAAGACCTCCCAGCAGCAGCACGTTGCTACCGTTTAGTTGCTAAAACATTATTACATAGCGTTACTCCTGAAGGGATACCACCATCCTATAGACCTCAATTGAATAGAGTGAACGCCCTATGTAATGCTGGAGAAGCGTTTGAGCAGGAAAAAACTTTCGAAGTAGCCGTACGCTCTTATAATTTAGCTGTAGCAAGTGCTAATGCTTTGCACTATATGCTAGCTGCTGAACCAGGAAATGCAGATTACCAATATAAATTAGGAGCTTATTATGAACATGGCATGGGGGTGGAGAAAGACGAAAATGAAGCAGCGCGATTATACTCTTTAGCTGCTAAGCAAGGTAATGAAAACGCTGTAAAAAAGCTGAACTCTTCTGTGACTGGTTATAGAGACGTCTTCTTTTACATAGCTGAGACAAATACTGCTCTAGGAATTCGACCTGTAAATGAAATTATCCTCGACTATGTGGACCTCGAATGGGAACTCTTTAAAAAATTCCATACTCAGAAATTAAAACCAATCCTGGACCGCTATGATAGTAATCTATATATCTGGAGACCAACTGGCAAGATTACAACCCAATTTTTGAAACAAATACTCTCTGAACTTGAAACTGCCATTGACTGTTATCTGGAAGATAAAGAACCTACTATTACTCCAAAGTATCTCCACCTTCCTAAGCGCATAACATTAGATGTTATAAGACAGAATCTTCTACAAATGCAAGACTGGGATGCTATCAGGGAAGGAGCCCCTGAGATCTCAACTGAGTTCAAATCCCTTCTAGATTATTTAAAGGGTAATGTGAGTATTGGTAAAGACTTTGATCATGCACTGAAGCAGGACGCAGCAGAAGTATTTGATCAACTTAAATCATTTTTAGAGAGCCTCCCACAAACCTCCCCTCATTCGGACCAAAAACCTGTTGCGCCTAACTCCCCTGACCTGAGTTCTCTAAAAGAAAAAGATGAAGACATTAATGAAGCACAGCTTTTAATCACATTTGCTAGCAAAACGGAAGATCCAGGAACCCTAAAGGAATTAGGACATTGTTATAAACATGGCACTGGCGTGCAGCAAAACCTCCCAGCAGCAGCAGAGTGCTACCGTTTAGTTGTTAAAAAATTATTATATAGCATTGCTCGTGAAGGGATACCACTATCCTTTTTACCTCAATTGAATAAAGTGGAAGCCCTATATGATGCTGGAGCAGCTTATGAGGAGAAAAAAAGATTCGTAGAGGCTATGCACCGTCATAGTTCAGCTATAGAATGTGCTGATGCTTTGTACTATATGATAGCTGCTGAACGAGGAAATGCACATTACCAATATCAACTAGGATATTGTTATGAACATGGCATTGGGGTGGAGAAAGACGAAAATGAAGCAAAGCGATTATACTCTTTAGCTGCTACCCAAGGTAATAAGACAAACCCTACTGATCTGTTACCTACTGCTAAGCAGTTAGCTGATCTGTTATCCATTGTAGCTCCTCATACTTCTTCTCCACTACACAACAAGGGTAAGCCAGTGATCCCTTCTGTCAGTAATACAACTGCACCTCCAGAAAACCGAGAGTCTGAATTTCGTCCGCCCAGCTAGGATTCTCATAACCAATGGGTAAGTTATTTTCATTAAAAGCATTTAAATTCCGTATTGAGCCGAATGGTGCGCAAAAACGCGCGATGAGTCAGTTTGCGGGTAATGCACGTAAGGTTTGGAATTTAGCATTAGCACGTCAACAAGAGCTCTACGCCGAAAACAAACCGTTTACCCATAGCTTTGGTATGAATCACTGGTTGTTAGCATGGAAAAAAGCAATGCCCTACCTGCAACAATCGCCCTCCCAAACCTTGCAACAAGTCACTAAAGACCTTGATCGCGCATTTAAAAACTTCTTCGCCCACCGTGCTGCTTTCCCCAAATTCAAGAAAAAAGCTCACTCATCAGCTAGTTTTCGTTTTCCACAAGGGTTTAAGCTGGATCAAGATAATAACCGTATTTTTCTGCCAAAATTGGGATGGATACGCTATCGCAACAGTCGCGATGTATTAGGGAAAATTAAAAATGTCATCGTTAAGCAATGCAATGGCTTGTGGTTTGTATCAGTGCAGACCGAGCGTGAAGAGAGTCAACCCTTGCCAACAGCTACTACCCCAGTGGGTATTGATATGGGTATTGCACGTTTTGCTACGATGAGTGATGGGACCTATGTCGAACCCATGAATAGCTGCAAAAAACATCAAGCACGCCTTGCGCATTATCAACGTCGCTTGAAGCGTAAGAAAAAATTTAGTCGTAATTGGGTAAAAGCCCAAAAGCGGGTTCAAAAGACTCACAACACGATTGCCAATGTCAGACAAGATTTTCTGCACAAAACCAGCACCGCGATTAGCAAAAACCACGCGCTCGTTTGTGTTGAGGATTTGCAGATAGCTGCAATGTCGAAATCTGCCAAAGGCAATTGTGAGCAGCACGGTCGCCAGGTCAGACAAAAGGCAGGTTTAAATCGTGCCATACTGGATCAGGGTTGGGGTGAATTCCGACGCCAGTTAGCTTATAAGCTTGAGTGGAACGGCGGCATTTTTCTGGCGGTGGATCCGAAAAATACCAGTCGAACCTGTCCTGCCTGTCAGCACGTTTGTGCAGACAATCGCAAAACGCAAGCTGAGTTTGCGTGCGTGCGTTGTGGCTATAGCCACCATGCCGATGTGGTTGGCGCGATCAATATTTTAGAGCGGGGGCACCGCTTGCTAGCTTGTGGAGAGAAGACGCAGTCAGGTCGCTCGAGGAAGCAAGAACCCACCGAAGCGAGTTGCGCACAAGTTGCGTAACCGCAGTAGGAATCCTCGCCCTTCAGGGCGAGGAGGACGTCAATTACACATAGTTCAAAGCCTCGCTCAAGGATTGCACTCCGATGATGTCCATCCCAGCAATCGCTTTTCCTCGCGGCAAATTGCTTTTAGGAACGATCGCGCGTTTAAAGCCATGCTTGGCAGCATCACGCAACCGTTCTTGCCCAGACTGTACTGGTCTTATTTCCCCAGCCAAACCAATTTCTCCAAATACTACTAAATCTGTCGGTAAAGGACGGTTTTTAAGACTAGACAGCACGGCTAATATTTGAGGTAAATCGGCTGCCGTTTCGGTCACCCGCACACCGCCTACTACGTTGACAAAAACATCTTGATTAAAAGTGGCAGTACCACCATGGCGATGCAATACAGCTAATAACATGGACAGGCGATTTTGTTCTAAACCCAGGGTCACCCGGCGTGGATTACCGCCATAACTGTCGTCTACTAAAGCTTGCACCTCGACTAACAAGGGTCGGCTGCCTTCCCAGGTGGCCATCACCACACTACCTGGAATTGGAGTCTCATAATGTGAGAGAAAAATCGCCGAAGGATTACTAATTTGACGCAATCCTTTGTCACTCATGGCAAATATACCGAGCTCATTGACCGCACCAAATCGATTTTTAACCGCACGAATCACTCGAAAACGGCTGTCACGCTCTCCTTCAAAATACAACACGGTATCGACCATGTGTTCCAGCACCCGGGGACCTGCCAACGCCCCTTCCTTCGTAACATGGCCCACCAAAAATAAGGCGACATTGGCGTGTTTGGCATAACGAACCAGCTGGGCAGCGCATTCTCGCACTTGACTGACACTGCCAGGTGCTGAATTGAGTGAGTCGGTATATAAAGTTTGCACGGAATCAATGACCAAAACTTCGGGTCGATAAACCTCAGCCATAGCAATGATTCGTTCGACATGAGTTTCTGTCAGCAATTTCAAATGTTGTCGCGGCAACTCTAAACGACATGCCCGCAAGCTGACTTGCTGTAAAGACTCCTCACCCGTTACATAGAGAGATTGGTGATTTTCACTGAGATAGCACAAAGTCTGAATCAGCAAGGTAGATTTGCCGATTCCAGGATCTCCCCCAATCAACACCACCGATCCAGGAATTAATCCTCCACCTAAGACGCGATCCAATTCTTCGAGTTGCGTAGTGAGACGAGGTTCGGCGGATAAAGGCACGTCGACCAAGCAAGTAAGCGCCGAACCACTGGCCTGGGCATACCCTGCTTTTGTTCCTACGCTTGCTGCTCCAACTACCTCCTCCACCAGGCTATTCCAACTATTACAATCGCTGCATTGACCCAACCATTTAGGTGATTGGGCGCCGCACTGTCCACAAACAAATATTTGTTTGATTTTCATGTATCCATCTCAGCACTAGCCTAAAGCCTAAGAACCAATCTTAGACCACGCCATTAGCACTTTTTTATGATAAAACGCTAAACCCATCTGCATAATGTGTGTGACCCCTTTACTATGCAACATGGCTGCATAATCACGATCCCGAATTTGTTGTAACGCTTGTTCAGCAGTGCCTGCCAATTGTTTCTCAGAATCGGCTGTTTTAAATTCCAGTACAATGCCCAGCTGTGAAGGATCTTTGGGAATTAGCATCACATCATAACGTCCTTGGCCACCCTCCTTATTAGATTGCACCTCGTGGGTCTCTTGCAAAGCCACCATCAAACCTAGCACAAACCCATGATAAAATTTTTCTGGATGACGACCTGTGACATCAAATAAGCTCAAGGTGCTTTCTAGGCAATCTTGTAGCTCTTGGCTAAAAGCTTCGATATTCCCTTCAATGAGATTTTTTAAAAAATTTTGATATCTGCTAGTACCTAATTTGTCAGAAAACCAGCCATAAATAATGCCACGATATAAAAGCAATACTTCTTGATTGGGCGCAATTAATTGGGCATCCGTGTGAGTATCCATTTCACTCGATTCTGCATGGAGGGCTTTTAAGTAACCACTAAATAATAGCAAGCTCCATAAAGCGTTATTGTTATTGTCTAAATCAGCAAATACCAAATTTTCATCGATAGAGGCTGAGATAGGGTCATTGTGTAACAATTTTGCAAGATCTCTTTTTAGAGCCGCATCTCCTCGTGCTAATTGACGCTTAATTAAGTCATTACTGCTGGTATTTACCCAATAAGGACGCAAACTGCCCCGGTCATTTATACAATTGACAATAGACCAGGGATTATAAATTACGGTATCTCCGACTAAATAACCATTGTACCAACGGCGAATATCAGTCGCATGGCTGCTTAAATTTCCCCGCTGGAGTAAATTCTCCACCTCGAATTCAGTAAAACCAAAATATTCACTGTAGTCCGAATTTAATACGGTATATACCTTGACATTGTTGAGCCCAGAAAAGAGACTTTCTTTGGCAATCCGTAAAATACCAGTAATTACTGCTTTTTCTAAATAGGGATTGGTCTTCAGCGCAGCGCCAAACATCCCACGAAACAATGCAATTATTTCTTGATAGTATCCGCCAACAAATGCAGATTGCATCGGAGTATCATATTCATCAATGAGCAACCAGGGTCTAGTTCCATGATGTTGAAATAAATAATAAGTTAAATTACGTAATGCTCTTTCCAATTTGGCCTGATCCCTAGTAATAGCCAAAATCGAAGAAAAAAATTGCTTATCCTCTGGGGCAAGTTTTGGACTATCTAATAAATAACGATGCTCAGCATAAACCTCTGCAAACAGATATCCCAACATCTCCAGCGCATGAGCAAAAGAATGGTCCCTGACCTCTTTAAAGCTAATATAAATCACAGGGTACTTGCCTTGATGCTGTAAACAGGAGTCGCCTAAGGCAGTAATCTTCAGCTTATCAAATAGGGTCTTGGTTTTAAGCCCATAAACTTCTGCAGCAAAAAAATGTTGCAACATCGACAAATTAAGGGTCTTACCGAAGCGGCGAGGACGCGTGATAACGATAACTTCATTCGGGTCATCAATGATTGCTTGAATCAATAAGCTTTTATCGACAAAATCAAATCCTTTTTCAAGGATTTTTCCAAAATTCTCATAACCACCAGGTAATCGCATAAATTATTTTACCGTAAATATCCTAACTTTCAGGATGTCCCCTGATTCAAACACAATTTAAGGCTTCGCTCAATAGCTAAACCAATTTTCCAAATACCACAAAATCTGTAGGTCAAGGACCATTTTTAGACCAAGATGACAAAAGCAGCCATCCTGACTGGTTTGCACAAGAAAATGGACTTACCCTAACTCTTTTAATTCCCTTTAAACCACAGGAGTTTAGCCGGTAAAGTTCACTATGATGAAGAATTACTCTGGGTTATGAGAGGAGTTTTCGGATTTGAAACAACATTTTCGTTGTTGTTTGTTTTTTTACTATGGTAGCGCTTCAAGATCAAGCCAATCGCTACCACTCCAATGACACACAAAGCAATGGTGGCCCCCATAGGCAGGTCACTATGACCCGTTGGCTTTTTTAAGAATTCCCAAGTGTTTTCAAAAAAGTCCTTTGTCTTCTCAGGTGATACCGCATAACTAATTAGGGGAGTTGCAATTATACCGACACCTATTAGGCTCAATATGATTACTGTGCCTTTTCCAAAATTATTTGAATTTATTTGCTCTTTGTGAGTAGTTTTTTCTGAATCAGTACCACCTTCACTTAAAAGTCTTTTATATTCCAAACTATCAAAATCTAAACATGGAGGAGTTCTATCTTGGGGTAATCCACCCAAAATTGAACTATGGGAATTGTTTATTTTCTCCTTATTTTCACCAGGGAGAGAGTTACATATCGTCCTTGCTTCGCTATACTTAGGAGAGGAATCCGGTACATTAGAGAAACAGGCCATAGCCATTCATTATGACCACGATTTTTGAAGTCTTTCGCCTTCCGGATACAACGCCTCATCATCGATGAATCCATTTGAATTAAACAATTTCACAGATATAAAATTGTTTGCTTGTGGTAATTCGTTTAATTCTGCTTCAATCTCTGAAGTTCTAGGTAACTCCTGAAGCTCTTGTGTTCTTGCATAAACAAATTCATTAAAAACCCATTTTACATTCTCAATACCCAATTTTCTTTGTGTCAAATCCGCTGAACTCTTTCTTGCTAAAACAGCTGCAAAGAAAATCGGCAAACTAACCCTCTTGGCAACAACAGACGCAAATTGCTTACTTCCATCTCTAATATATCCCATTGCCAAATCATGATCTGTTATAGCATCCCATGCATGTAGGAATTGGTTATTCTAAATATTTGCCCTTAGCCGAATAATATCCTTTTATTACCAAATAAGCAGGAACAGTAAAAATCGACGCTATAACATAACCTATAAGTCTCCCAAGGTTTCTCATGAGGTAATTTATAGGTACAAACAAGAAATTTAAAAGATTCACCTTATACTTGTTTCTATCTCGATGAAAACCCTCAGTAGGACTATATTTGATGGTCGGAAGAGTTAGTGTCTTGTTTGGTAAAGGTAAATGCCCAATCAATCTCAAAAGCCAATCAAATCCCACTATCCATGCAAAAATCTGGGTGAACGCTTTAGCGAAAAATTGTAATGGCAGCTCTACAAATGAACCTTTTCTTACTCCGTTCATTCGTAATATTTTCTTTAATTCTGTCATAATTATTTTTAACAGCATCATACTTTTCATTGGATAAATTTTCTTGCATATACGACCTCTCTAACGCCATTTTAAGCACGTCGTTCTTCATGGGAAGCCATGACAACGGATGATTAATTACCCTTAGCTAATGAAATTTGAACATTCAGGTACTAATTTTTTATCATAATAACATGAAAAACTTAATGTTATATTAAAGAATGACGTTAGTATCCTCATCTTTTTAAATCCCCCTTAATCCCTCTTTTCAAAGGGGGGAAGGGGGGATTTTGGTGGGGTGCCGCAGCGGCAGGACCCGCCGGGGGTACATGGTTTCAGCGAGAACAATTGCTGACCGATTCGTGTCCATCAGATAGACTTTATACAACACCCGCCAAAAGACTACATCTTTTATTCCCATTTTAGGGTTTAATCTCTGCCCGCTATTTCCGTTACTGACCACACGAAGTGCAACGGAAACTTTCATAAGTTTCAGATCAAAGGACCATCGGAATACTCTATATCAAACTAGTTTAATTGCTTATTACAGCAAAAATTCTGGCTTATTTTAATTCTCAATTAAGGCGTTTTTATGGAAACATTTATAAAACAATTACAAGAAATTGATCCTGAGCTAAATGCAGCACAAATTCAGGCAGCACTTAATGCCGTCGAAAAAATCTCTAAACCAGATGATATCGAATTAGCGGATTACTATAATTACCTGGCTATTTTTTTTCTTGAGCAACTAGGGAACGATTTTCCTTCACAAGTTCAAATTGATTATGTTGAATCTTTCTTGAGTGATTTGCTTAGCCGGAGAGACCATCCAGCACCCGCTGAATTAGCTTTTGCAGAATGAGGCAGCTGCTTTAGCAAAATAAGTAATTATAAAATCAGCTCCAGCACGTTTGATGGCGATTAAAGTTTCCATAGCAACGGTGTGTTCATCCAACCACTGATTAGCTGCGGCGGCCTTGATCATGGCAAATTCCCCACTGACTTGATAAGCAGCGAGGGGAACCTCTGGGTGTTGTTGTTTAACTGCATAAATCACATCAAGATAAGCCCCCGCTGGTTTTACCATAATTATGTCTGCACCTTCCTCGATGTCCAAGTTCGCCTCACGCAATGCTTCGCGCCGATTCGCAATATCCATTTGATAACCCCGCCGATCGCCAAAATGCGGTTTTGAGTCGGCCGCTTCACGAAAGGGCGCATAGAAAGCAGAAGCATATTTTACTGCGTAGCTTAAGATTGGCACATTCTGGAACCCAGCGGTATCTAAACCTCGACGAATGGCAGCCACCATTCCATCCATCATAGCACTTGGCGCCACCACATCGGCGCCGGCACGCGCATAGCTTACTGCCTGCTGCGCCAATAACTCCAGGGTCGCATCGTTATCGACTTCCCAAATCTCACCACGCCGCTTGATCACGCCACAATGGCCATGGTCGGTATATTCACATAAGCACACATCGGCTATTACCAGTAAATCCGGCACGATATTTTTTATTAGGGTAATTGCTTGCTGAACAATGCCAGTTGCCGAGGTAGCCACTTGCCCGCAAGGATCTTTGCTCTCGGGGATCCCAAATAAGATCACTGCCGGGATTCCAAGGTCTGTCACCTCACGCACCTCAGCTGCTAAATCTTGGAGACTCAGCTGATAATGCCCAGGCATCGAGGAGATCGCCTGCTTCGCTTGCTTACCGGCGCGCACAAACAAGGGTAGCACCAAATCAGCAACAGACACCCGAGTCTCCCGAATTAATTCCCGCAATTTTGGATGTTGTCGTAAACGTCGTAGTCGTAGCATATCTTTCACCCCACCCACACCCGCGCATTGCGGAATAAACGCATCGTGGGGGCATCTTCCTGCCAATCCGGGGGATGCCAGGAATTCTGCACCACACGAAACGCCCGCTCTGGATGAGGCATAATAATGGTCACTCGGCCATCCGGGGTCGTCAGCGCGGCTATGCCAAAAGGGCTACCATTGGGATTCAAGGGGTATTGCTCAGTCGGTTGGCCGCGGTGATCAATGTAACGTGCTACTACCAAATCCGCAACAGCATTTTCGACTGCAAAAAAAGCCTGACCCTCTCCATGCGCCACTGGTAAGCAAATTCGCGCTCCTGCCATTCCCTGAAAGAAAATCGAAGGCGATACCTGAATCTCAGTTAAAATAAACCGTGCTTCAAATTGTTCGGATTGATTACGAATAAAAATCGGCCAAGCGCTACTGCCAGGAATAATTTCCTTGAGTTGCGATAACATTTGACAGCCATTACAAATTCCTAAACTAAACGTATTCGTGCGCGCAAAAAATTCCGCAAATTCATCTCGGGCACGCGCATGATTCAGAATGGATTGCGCCCAACCCCGACCAGCCCCCAGCACATCCCCATAAGAAAAGCCGCCGCCCAAGCCCAAACCAATAAAATCCTGCAGCCGAACTTGCCCGGTTAAAATATCGGTCATGTGTACATCCACTGCGGTAAATCCGGCACGATCGAACGCTGCGGCTAGCTCAAAATGACTGTTGACCCCTTGCTCACGTAAAATTGCCACCGCAGGACGCACCCCGGTATTGATAAAAGGCGCGGCAATATCCTGATTAATATCAAAAGGTAAGTGGAACTGTAACCCTGGATCAGTGGCATCCAAGCTATGTTCATAAGCCTGTTTAGCGCAATCAGGATGATCTCGCAAAGACTGCATCCGCAAACTCGTGGCCGACCATAAGCCCTGAAAATAAACCCGCGCGCCTTGCAGCACCGGCTGTTGCTGGTAGGTAAATACTAATTCGTCGCGATCATTCAAGCCGCCCAGAAGATGAGTGTGCTGGGCAAGCTGCGCTTGTTTTAAACACTCCAGCACTTGCTCACGATCTGAACGACGAATCTGAATCACCGCGCCTAATTCTTCGGTAAACAGACTGGCCAAGGGCTGCTCCCCTAAACGATCTAGGGCGATCGTTATACCGACATGACTCGCAAAAGCCATTTCTGCCACCGTCACGAATAAGCCTCCATCCGATCGATCGTGATAGGCCAAAATTAGGTCTTGTTGATGCAAAGTCTGGATTGCTTGAAAAAAAGCTTTTAATTGCTGGGGATCATTCACATCCGGAGGCAAGGAACCTTGCTGACCATAGACTTGGGCTAAAGCAGACCCACCCAACGCTTGGCTACCTGCTCCTAAATCCAGCAATAGTATGTCCGTCTCACCTAGGTCGCTGCGCAATTGGGGGGTGAGGGTTTTGCGAACATCAGTCACTGGAGCAAAGGCCGAGATAATCACCGAAAGAGGCGAGGTAACACTGCGCTGCTCTCCAGCTTGTTCCCAAACGGTCCGCATCGACAAAGAATCTTTGCCCACCGGAATACATAAGCCCAAAGTAGGACACAATTCTAAACCAAGCGCTGTAACAGCTTGATACAGACCCACATCTTCCCCAGGATAGCCGCTAGCTGCCATCCAATTGGCGGATAACTTAACTGCCCCGAGGTCCTCTATATAGGCTGCCGCAATATTGGTAATAGCTTCACCCACTGCCATCCGTGCGGATGCCGCATGATGAATCAATGCAATCGGTGCTCGCTCCCCCATGGCCATCGCTTCACCACAATAGCCCTGGAAGCTGCTAGCTGTCACTGCCACATCAGCGACTGGCACTTGCCAAGGCCCCACCATTTGATCGCGGACTACTAATCCTCCTACGGTGCGATCACCAATGGTAATCAAAAAGCTTTTGTCAGCAACACAAGGTAATTGCAACACCCGCTCCGCAGCTTCTTGAATGTCAACAGCTGCTAAATCAAGCGGTTCTTGCTGGATAAAATCAGTTTTCACTTCTTGTAATAATTTCGGCATGTCGCCAAACAGTACTGATAACGGGAGCTCAACGGGCGCATTAGAGAAATAGGGGTCATGGACTACTAAATCCTGATCAGCAGTCGTCTCCCCTAACACAGCCACTGGACAACGTTCCCGAGCTGCCAATGCGGCAAAAAAAGGCCAATCATTGGGGTTGATTGCTAACACAAACCGTTCTTGAGCCTCATTGCACCAAATCTCCGCCGGCGAGAGACGAACATTCCGCATTGGGGATGGCCCGCAGGTCTACGCGCCCACCCCTGCCACCACCCTGTAACAATTCAGGGATCGCATTAGACAAGCCCCCTGCTCCCACATCATGAATGGATAGAATCGGGTTCTGTTCTCCCCTGGCATAGCAGGCCTCAATTAATTCTTGGCAGCGCCGTTGCATTTCTGGGTTACTGCGTTGAACAGAAGCAAAATCTAAAGCAGCGGTTTGCGCTCCGGCGTGCATCGATGAGGCCGCCCCCCCTCCCATGCCAATCAACATGGCCGGACCGCCGATTACGATAATCTTGGCGCCAACCGGAAAGGGTTTTTTCTGCACCTGTTGGGGACGAATATTCCCCATCCCTCCAGCGATCATGATCGGTTTATGATAACCACGCACTGCACCATGAGAATTCTTCATGCGCATTTCATAAGTACGAAAATATCCACATAAATTGGGTCGACCGAATTCATTATTAAACGCAGCGGCTCCCAACGGCGCCTCTAACATGATTTCCAAGGCCGAAGCTTGGTGCGCCGGTTTGCCATAATCGATCTCCCAGGGTTGCGGCAATTCAGGAATATGCAAATTGGACACGGAAAACCCGGTTAACCCCGCCTTAGGTTTAGCACCACAACCTACTGCACTTTCATCCCGAATTTCCCCTCCCGCGCCAGTAGCTGCTCCCGGAAATGGAGAGATAGCTGTCGGGTGATTGTGGGTTTCTACTTTTATGACGATGGCAGTTGCTTCCTCGACATAACAATAGACCTTGGTTTCTGGGTCGGGAAATAGGCGCGCGGATGATAAATCCCCCGCTATCACCGCGCCATTATCTTGATAGGCAGAAAGCACCCCAGCATTATTCTGGGCATAAGTAAAACGAATCATGTCAAACAAGGAATACTGCCGCGGTTCATTATCAATTTTCCAGGTCGCATTAAAAATTTTATGGCGACAATGTTCAGAATTGGCTTGTGCAAACATCGTCAACTCAACATCACTAGGGTTTCGCCCTAACGCCTGAAAATTCGCCAGTAAATAGTCTATTTCTTCTGCCGAAAGCGCCAAACCCAAGCTTTGATTGGCGGCTTCTAAAACACTTTTGCCTCCGCGTAAAACATCCAGGGTTTGCATGGGTTTTGGCTGAGCATGAACAAACAAATGCGCCAAAAATGCAGAATCACTGACGGCAGACTCGGTCATTCGATCCTGCAACAGTTCCATGACTTGCTGTTGCATCACTTCAGACCAATGACGCTCTGGGCAGAGTGACAGGGTGTATAAAATTCCCCGCTCGATGCGATTGACTGTGGCAAATCCACAATGATGCAAAATATCAGTAGCTTTAGATGCCCAAGGAGAGATAGTGCCAATACGTGGAATTACCCAGAAATTAAAATCCCCTCTCCCAAGCGTTTTGTCATCCTGAGGAGCTAGCGTTTTGTCATCCCGAGGAGCTAGCGTTTTGTCATCCCGAGGAGCTTGTGACGAGGGATCTCCATACCAGTTGCAGGGGATCCCTCGGCTTCGCTCGGGATGACAAAACGAATTTAACAACTCCCCCAAGCGCTCCCGATCCGTTTCACTCAAGGGCTGAGATAATTCGAGAAAATATACGTAATGTGCCGTCAAATTCTCTATTTCAGCACAGAGTTCCTGTACCCGAGAAAGAAGTTTCCGTTGCCGAAATTGGCTCAACGCTAAAGGACCGGGGTAGGTCACCTTCATTGTTTCTCATCCACATGATAGTTAGGCGCCTCCTTCGTGATCACCACATCATGGACATGACCCTCACGCACGCCTGCATGAGTAATGCGGATAAATTGAGCTTCGGTGCGCATGGCGGGAATGCTCGCACAGCCGGTATATCCCATCGAAGCACGTAAACCACCAATTAATTGATGCACGACTCCAGCGAGGCTGCCCTTGTAAGGAACACGGCCTTCAATCCCCTGCGGCACCAATTTCTCCGATTCGGCAATATTCTCTTGAAAATAACGATCACTAGAGCCTTGGCTCATGGCGCCTACGGAACCCATACCCCGATAGGTCTTATACGAACGACCCTGATACAATTCAATTTCACCTGGCGCTTCTTCAGTCCCCGCCAACAAACCACCCACCATGACCGACCAAGCGCCTGCTGCAATCGCTTTAGCAATATCCCCTGAAAACCGAATGCCCCCATCGGCAATGATGGGAACTCCAGAATCTTTCAATGCATTCGCTACAAAGGAAATGGCGGTAATCTGCGGAACCCCAATACCCGCCACAATTCGCGTCGTACAAATCGACCCTGGACCAATCCCCACCTTGACGGCATCGATCCCGGCTTCCACCAAGGCAAGCGCTGCTTCCCCAGTAGCGATATTGCCACCAATCACTTGAACTTGGGGGAAATGGCGCTTAATCCAGCGTACCTGTTCGATCACCCCAGCCGAATGCCCATGGGCGGTATCAACGACCAGGACATCGACCTCCGCTTTAACCAACGCTTCAACCCGCGCCTGAGTATCCGAGCCGGTACCTACGGCCGCGCCTACCCGCAAGCGGGCTAATTCATCTTTTGTCGCATGAGGTTTTTCCTTGGATTTTAAGATATCTTTTACCGTCACCATGCCACGCAGCTGAAAATTCCGGTTCACAATCAGCACTTTTTCGATACGGTGTTTATGCAGCAACTGGATAATTTCATCACGGCCAGTACCTTCTTGCACGGTTACCAAGCGATCTTTTGGCGTCATCAGATTTGCAACCGGCTGATCCAGCTGAGTTTCAAAACGCACGTCTCGATTGGTAATAATACCCAGCAATTGCTCCCCTTCGACCACGGGCACTCCTGAAATATTGTGGGCCTGAGTCAAGGCTTGCAACTGACGAATGGTGGTCTGGGGTATGACTGTTACGGGATCTTTGACAATGCCACTTTCAAATTTTTTCACTGCACGCACATGAGCCGCTTGTTTTTCAATGCTCATGTTTTTATGCAAAATACCAACCCCCCCTTCCTGCGCCAAAGCAATCGCTAACCTTGCCTCGGTCACCGTATCCATCGCGGCCGCTACCAGAGGAATATTTAAAGCAATTTGGCGCGTGAGCTGGGTTTGAAGGTTCACATCTTTGGGTAACACTTGGGAGAAACCGGGCACTAACAGCACATCATCAAAAGTCAGGGCTTCTAAAGGAAGAATACGCATAAAATAGGACCTAAATAGCAATATTGGCCAAATTATAACGTTCTAGAATGAGTCACTGCAACCTCTTTATGGCGAAAAGCCAATCCTAAGTGCAGAATCTGCTGAATCCCTTTACTCCGCAAAACTTGGGCGTAATTCCGATCGATGATTTGCTCCAGTGCCTGCTGAGCCCCATCTGCAAGCGGGATATCATCCTCACGAACCGTTTTAAACTCCAACACAATGCCTAGTTGTGATGGATCTTTGGGAATTAGCATCACATCATAACGCCCATAACCACTTTCCAAGGCTCGTCGTCCCGGCATGGATGCCGGGATCTACGGCGCACGAAGCGAATCTTGCACATCCTGGTGAACTAGAAAGTGCGCGTTGCCATATCAGCCCAGGTACGCTAAGCTAGATTTTTAACCTTTAAAACTATTTTAAGAATTCAAGGCTATAATCCCTAATTAAATCGATAAGTATTCCACCAAGCCAGAGAGCAACCTTATGTCTGCAGCAAGCATTTTTGAAGCAAAAAAATTTTCCAATAACAGTCCTATAGCATTCTATGCCCTACTTGACGGGGGAGATGATGGGATGGGTGGAGTAGTCCAAGCAGTTCTTGATTACCAACAAGTAGTTGTCGATGCAATTCAACGTCAAGACTTTAGTCAAGTGGGTGGGGATTTTCTCACGGCACTCACGCATAATTTTTTAAAAAATTCTCCAGAGCACGAAAATCGCGAGCAGGCTGATGCTTTAATCTCAAATGATCCAAAACTCTATCCATTTGGTGGTTGGCAAGCCCGAACAAAGTGGCTGCAATCTCAGAATCGGGAGTTGATTCCAACATTCGAGCAATATATAAAAACTCTACCCCCAACGAAATTTCTCGGCATCCTTTCAAGCACAAGACGTCCTAATGTGGTAGCAGAAAATGCCTTAGTGTTGGGCGATAACTGGAATGCTCCAGAACTAGACCTTTTGAGCCGCATCACCTTAGTGGTTCCAAACTGTACTGTGTATGGCTCAGGCGGACGTGGTCGAGATTGTTCAAAGCGCCACAAAAATCCTTTCCAAGCTACCATGGTGTATCTCTCTGGCCATTTATTTGCTAGTGAGCTTGATCGCACCCCTGATTTACAAGCAATGACCACCAGAAAGAAAGTAATAGGACAGCCTGATCACGATGAAATAAATTTCACGGCATTTTATCAAGGCTACAAAGAAAAGTTATTACCTGCATTAAAATTATTACAACAGCAAGCTGCCCAAACAAAGAAAAGAGTATTGTTTGTCCTACCCGCCTTTGGCACAGGCTATTTCGCAGGAAAATTTGCTCCCGATACTCTCAAAAAATATTACTTAGAGCCGGCCTTTAGGAGGCTGATGCGAGAGCAAGGAGGTAACTTCTCTCAAGTAGATGTGGTGGTAGATTTTTGGGATGACGACAGACAAACATATTACGAAGACTTCTCACATGGAGATAAGTCATCTAATAGGTTATATACTTTTTCCAGCAAGAGTAAGCGTTTTGGTCCTTTATCTACCTTAGACGACTATACTAATTTATTGCAGAACGCTAGCAGCAGTGATCCCTTCAATTTTCTCAAATCTTCTCCTGATATTAACTTCAACCAAACTCATACCTTTGCTGCAGCCGTGGCCGCTGACACTATTGCTTTGCCTGGAGCTGAACTATCTACGGCGGAAACGCGACAACAAGAGCCTGATACGGTAATAGATAATACTGTGGCGCGCGATCATTATACCGCATCTGACGACCCGGCAAAAACCCGGGATTGTGATAGTTTGGAAAAAATCTCTGGCTTGCCGGGCAGTTATTTACTTGCTCAACCTGGAGAAAGAATTCCAGGCGCATTTAGGCCTCTTGTCCACAATAGCTGGTCTGAGGCCATCCGACAAAATAGATATATTTTTAGACCTGATAACAATTTCGCAGTGGCAAATGCTCAAGGGAACTTCATTAATTTGCCGAAACAGAATAATCAAAGTGGCCCGAGGGACACAAAAACCAGCGCTAAAACTCCTGCAAGTCGCTATTCGCAGTACAATCAGGCCCAATCAAACTGTAGAGCCTATTATCTTTATCAGACTGTAGGGGAAGGATTGAATAGAGTGCTGACCGCGCAATTGCCACACATTTTTGCTGGCCCAGTACCAGTAAATGCAGAGTCAGGCTATACGTGGATCGAGGCGGCTGCTTTAAAAATTAAGTCCCCGACTGATGAAAAGCAACCCCTGAACCACATTACTTGGCCGGAGGTTTGGAACTGGGCCAAGGGGGCGACAAAAACCCATAGTGCAGCCAAAACTGCCGCTGATATTGCCGACACCATTAAAAGAATCTTTAATAAGAATGCTGCTTCGGTTTTCCAGAATCCAAATGTCCAATCTAAAGTGCTTGGCACAATTAGGGCAATTCTTAAGACCGAACCAACAACCCAGCAGTATGATTTGCTGTATAGTTATTTTCAGTTCTTCAATGCTGGTGATTCCGCCTGGACAAAGGGTAAGAGGCAAGAAGTCCAGACTGCTTTACAAAAGCTTACTACTTTGAATTCGGTGGAGGAAATAGACAAGCTTAGGGAGGATTTAGAAAACAGCATTAAGCCATCCGAATCAAAAACTGCAACAACTAACGAATTCCAGCCTAAACCAGCCTATACTTCACTTTACCCACCTGCGCAGCTAAATGCCACCTTGTACATTACCCAGGACAAGCAGCTGGCATTGGCCTTCCTAGATCAGCAAGCCCTCAATGACTTCAAAGCACACGTAGGTCTGGACGGCATTTCAGTTCAAGAGGATAAGGAACTGCGCCTCCGTTTTACTGACTTAGGGGCGATGCATCGATTTCTAACTTATTTCCAGCTAACGGCAGATCTTGACCAGGCTTATATGATCGATGCTGAGGGAGCTGGCCACCATTATGCCAAGGGCAATTCAGGAATAACGCTGCTATTACCGAAAAATTCCTCTTCAAATCCTCTACTCTCATTCTCACCAAATATACAGGACCCAGGGGAGTACTTAGACTTTAGGAAAGATAAAATAACTCGGGGGAAATTCAATCAAGGATCATTCCAATTCACCGAAATAATTCCTAAGACGGTAATAACTCCTAAGAAGGAGGAAGGTAATGCAAATGAAATGAAGCATCTTGCAAACCCTCCAGAAAAATTTTCCCCAGCTCCAACCACCCCTGAACACGAGGATATACTGAAGCCACTGCTCCCAGAACAACCAGCGCATACAAGTTCTTCTGATAAGAAACCCGCCGAGCCAATAGTCGAGCAAAATAATTTATGTCAAAAGGCGATTAGCTTTTTTACTCCACGACCTGCGATCCAAGATGCGGCTGCTATAGGAGCAATAGCAAGCGGGTCAGCTGGAGCCTTCTCTATCCTTATATTGATGGCACTTGATATAGGCGGTTACAAAGCAGGATGGGATTACCTAAGCCGAGTCCCTGATTTTGATCATGCAAATACTCTGGATATTCTTACTAGCAGCTCTGTTGTTTATCCGGTAGCTTTTGTTTTGCTTAGCATCGCAGCGGGCTTGCTTGCTTATAAATATCTTCCTAGCAAAGAGAATAAAATAGCGGACCAAACACCCGAAAATCCTTTGCTGCAACAACAAGCAGCGTCGCCTGAGCTTGGCGCGATCTAGGCCGTAGGTAAAGCGGCCGATTTTGCAAGGAACCTTGACAGCTCAGCAGTAAATAGGGTACACACTGGGTTATAAATTATTAACCTTCAATCAAGGGAAGAGCACAACCGCGTGTTTCAAGATTATCAACAACAAGACCCCTACTACGCTCGCGAGGCAGAAAAATATCCAGAGCCTATTCCTAGTCGGGAATATATTCTGCAATGTCTAAATAGCCTCGGGCATCCGGTATATCCGGAACAGGTGATTGAGATGTTTGGTTTAGACACCGAAAATACGCAAGACGCCTTGCGGCGACGGTTAATTGCTATGGAGCGAAATGGGCAATTAATGCGTAATCGGCGCGGTAAATATGCCGTAGTAGCGCAACTGGAATTAGTCCGCGGTCGCGTGATTGGACATAAAGATGGCTTCGGATTTTTAATTCCCGATGACAATAGTGGCGACCTGTATTTGGCGCCTTATCAAATGCGCTCTTTATTTCCTGGTGATATTGTCCTGGCACGTAGCACCGAAGGAGGCTTCCGCGGCAAACGCGAAGGTGTGGTCGTTGAAATTTTAGAACGCCATACCACAGAATTAGTGGGTCGCTATTTTAAGGAAAAAAACATCGCTTTTGTCCAACCGAATCATAAACAAATTACTCAAGATATTCTGATTCCCCCGGGGGAGGAGGCTGGCGCTAAGCATGGTCAAATCGTGATGGTACAAATTTCTACCCAGCCCACACCACGCCGACAAGCCACAGGCCACATTGTAGAAATATTGGGTGATCATCTTTCGCCGGGAATGGAAATTGAAGTAGCTCTTCGTTCCTATGGTCTGCCACATCATTGGCCAGAGACAGTCCAAGAGGAGGTGTCGCACTGGAGCGGGGAAATCCCAGAAACAAGCCAGCAAGATCGAGTAGATTTGCGCCATTTGCCCTTGGTCACCATTGATGGCGAAGATGCCAAAGATTTTGATGATGCGGTTTATTGCGAACCGCGACCTAAAGATGGCTGGCGTTTGATTGTCGCCATTGCTGATGTCAGTTACTATGTGCAAACCAGAATTCAGCTCTCGATCTAGAAGCCGCCAATCGCGGCAATTCGGTTTATTTTCCCGGGCCGCGTGATCCCGATGTTACCAGAAATACTCTCCAATGAATTATGTTCACTGAAACCCCATGTCGATCGCCTATGCATGGTTTGTGAGATGAACATTAATAAGAATGGTACGCTGGTAAATGCGAAATTTTATGAAGGCTGTGATGCGCTCCCAGGCCAGATTAACTTATACCGAGGTCTCTGCTTTATTAGAAGGCAAGAAAAAAACTCAAGCTGCATCTATTACCCCACCTGCAGCATCTGCAAGCCCTGTATCACAAGCTGCTTGCTCAACGACAAAAGCGCGGCGCATTGGAATTTGAAACCACTGAAACTCGCATCATCTTTGGCAAAAATAAAAAAATCAAAGAAATTGTGCCCGTGGTTCGCACTGAGGCACATCGCATTATTGAAGAATGTATGCTCATTGCCAACGTCGCCACCGCGCAGTTTTTACATAAAGCATAAACTACCGATTTTATATCGAGTGCATGAAGGCCCCAATCCCGATAAAATTCAACAACTCCACGATTTTCTTAAAGGCTTTGGCCTGCGTTTAAGCGGGGGTAATAAGCCTTCTCCCAAAGACTATTATAAAATTCTGCAGCGCATTCATGGCCGACCCGATGAACATTTGATTGGAACGGTATTATTACGCTCTTTGATGCAAGCCATTTATTCCCCCAGTAAAGCAGGCCATTTTGGTTTGGCTTACGAAACTTACACCCATTTTACCTCCCCGATTCGCCGTTACCCAGACCTGCTGGTCCACCGCGCGGTACGCCATTTGATTAAGACCAAGGGCAAGAAAAAGGGTCAGTTTCCCTATACTCTAAAAGCAATGGAAGAACAGGGTGAGCATTGCTCAATGAGCGAACGCCGCGCCGATGAAGCGACCCGGGATGCTACTGATTGGTTAAAGTGCCACTATATGCAAGATAAACTCGGCCAAAAGTTTGAGGGCATTATTAGCGCGGTCACTGGTTTTGGGGTGTTTGTGCAACTGGAAGGAATTTATGCCGAAGGTCTGGTGCACATAACTGCGCTGAAAAGTGACTACTATCACTTTGATCCTGCCAAACATGCTTTAATCGGCAAACGCACTCGCGTCACCTACCGCATCGGAGACCACATCCGCGTCTTAGTGGCCCGAGTTGATTTGGACAATCGAGAAATTGATTTTGAATTGGGATAAAAGCGTCGTCCTCGTCTTAATGAGCCACTGCAACCTCTTTATGGCGAAAAGCTAATCCCAATTGCAGGATCTGTTGAATTCCTTTGCTACGCAAAACTTGGGCGTAATTCCGCTTGATGATTTGCGCCAGTGCTTCTTGAGCCCCGTCTGCCAGCGGAATATTCTCCTCACGAACCGTTTTAAACTCTAACACAATGCCCAATTGCGAGGGATCTTTAGGAATTAGCATCACATCATAACGCCCATAACCACTTTCCTTATTAGATTGAATTTCATGAGTCTCTCGTAAGCTAACCATCATTCCCAAGACAAAGCCATGATAAAATTTCTCAGGATGTAAGCCAGTGACATCAAAAATACTGAGCATATCTTGCAGAGAATCCTGTAATCGCCAGGTAAATTCTTCCACATCGCCACGGGTCAGGCTGTTTAAAAAGATTCGTAATTGCCTTTGCCCAAGGGCTCAGTAAACCAATCTCGAATAACGCTGCGGTAGAGCAAATACACTTCATAATTTGGCGGAACCAATCGAGCTTTGATATAAGTGTCATCTCGTTTGAGGTCAATTACTTTTAAATAACCACTAAATAACAATAAACTCCATAGGGCATGTTGGTCTTGCTCTAAATTGCCAAATACCATATTTTCATCCACTGTCGTTTCTATGGGTTTATGCTCTAATAATAAAGCTAAATTTTCTTTTAATTGCTTATCCCCCTGAGCCAATAGATGTTTAATTAAGTCATTGCTGCTGGTATTCACCCAATAAGGCTGCAATGCGCCATTTTCATTTATACAATTAGCAATCGACCACGGATTGTAGATCACCCTATCACCTATTGAGTAACCATTGTACCAATGTTGGATCGCATCGGCTTGCGAAGTCAACTGAGCCTTAGTTAATAAATCAGTGATTTCTTGTCCAGTAAATCCAAAGTATTCACCAAACTTCGAATGCAACAATGAGTAAACCTTGATGTTATTTAATCCAGAAAACAAACTTTCTTTCGCAATGCGTAAAATACCGGTAATTACCGCCCTCTCTAAATAAGGATTAGTTTTTAATGCTGCAGCAAAAAGTCCCCTAATCAAATTGGCCATATCCTCATAATAATCATGTAGAAAAGCCGATTGCATAGGGGTATCGTACTCATCAACCAAGAGCCAAACTTTAGTGTTATAGTGCTTAAATAAATAATACGTCAAGCGATGTAACGCTTCTTCCAACACGGATTGTTCCAAAGTCCTTTTCCGTATGAGGGTGATAAATTGTTTATCTACAGTGTCTAAGTGGGGACTATGTAACAGGTAAGAATGCTCATTGTATACGTTAGCTAACAGCAAACTTAATTTTTCTAGTGAATGTTGAAAGGAATGATCTCTAACTCCTTTAAAGGTGATAAAAATAACGGGATACTTTCCTTGATGCTGCAGATATTTTTCTCCCAAAGCAGCAATTTTCAAGTCATTAAACAGATTAGCTGCTTTCCCCCCATAGGCTTCTATCGCCAAAAAATAACGTAGCATAGATAAATTTAGGGTTTTCCCAAAACGGCGTGGGCGAGTGATTACAATGACTTTGGTTGCAATTTCATCCAAAATTTCTTGGATAAATAAGCTCTTATCAACGAACACAAGCTTACTCTCAATAACTTCACTGAAATCTTCATAGCCAATAGGTAATTGCATTGGAAATACCGTAACTTTGCATCAAGGTAAATTACACTCACGCAACTAATTCTACGTAAGTGCCCTTTTGTGCTTCTCCAATTAAGTAAAAACGTTAGGAAAGTATGTCAAATGCAGAGAATAGTTTCAAGGAAACCTTTATAGTTCATCCAACATTTAATGGATAACATTTGGTCAATATAATAGCCAATAACGTGCGTTGTAGGCAATTATCCATTTCTTGGTGTAAAATCACTCATCATTCCTTCTTGTAGTTCTACGCGTTTCTCTTGAGTAGCGACTAAAAAACTATAAAGAGACATTAACACTGTCACAACTGAACATGCAATTAAAGCAATCTCAAGAGCATCACTCGCAGACTACTCATGGAACGTGGAAATATAATCAGAACCTTTAATGCGATCTGTAATTGCAAAAGCTGCATAAACTACACAGGCAGGTATGATTACATATTTTGTAACCATTGCTGCTGCTATCAATGCCCCTTGAGCATTTCTGGCTCTTGTAGTAGTTTTTTCTGTAAAAGCAAAGTTATTAATTACTGATGCGGCTGCTTTAAAAAAGGATACTCTAGTCATATCAGAAAAATCCTCTGAAGCGGTCTTCTTTGCTTCTGACCCTGAGCTAGCTGAACTTAAATTTTGTTCTAAGTTTTCAAGAAGTTTGGAGTGTTTATGTAGCTTTTGGGGGAGAGAATAAGAATGCCTACTATTTGTAGCGTTATCCCTAAGTGCCATTTTTTCGTGATAAGAAATAAAGGGATTAATGAGAGAATCTTTCTTCGAACACACACCAGCCGTAATATGCAAGTCATGCAATTTGCCATTAAGCTCCTTAAGCAATACCACAAGTTTATCCTGACGTCTTTGTTCGTTCTCATTAAGTAAATGCTTACCTTGGCCTGTTATAGGTTCGCAAAGGTATAAGGTAATTTGCTTGCGATTTTTCGCAGAATGGCGTTTTATAAGTGTCCTAAAGCGATTAATGTACACCTGAGCTGCTAGGTTGTCGGTCGTTAGATATGCCCCATGATACTTTTGTTTTAGCTTTCCAAGAGTAGAAAAATCAATTTTCTGAGCTATTGCCAAAGCATCTTCTTTCTTTCCCTGCGCCACTGCTTCCCAATACTGAAGATATTGCTGATCTACCGCTAGGCTCTTCACTGCCTTTTGATCGGGAGGTAACTGAGAACCAAATCCCCACAAAATGGGCCGCTCTTCCAACCCACTATGTTTTGCATTTAATTCATTTAGGATCTGACATATCTTTTCTCTGTGCTGTAAATAAGCTTCATTTTGGAGATTCAAATGCAACTTGACCAGGGAGCGATTTTCTGCGTTTTCATCGAACTGATAATATTCAAAGAATCTATCTTGCGTTATATGAGGTTTATGCTCGTACTGTGTTTCTGTTGACATCTAGGAAATCCTCTTTGAAAAAGACTGTGGAGATCACCCCACCTGTTACCTACTCTCCTTTGGAAAAGGGAATTAGGGGCAATTGAGTATCATCGAGCTTTAGGAGATATACTCGCCGTTCACAATAGGAATTGTTTTGGTTGTGGGGAGCTAGCATAGAATCTCACTTATTTAATAAAATTACCGATAGTATAAGTAAATTTTACTAAAAAGCAAGAATAATTTTTTGTAACCATCACCACGATTTTGCCTCTCCCCTTGTGGGAGAGGCCGCCGCGCCGTAAGGCGCGCGGGTGAGGGTAAGCAGCAGTTAGCATTTAACTAATAAAATGCTCTTTGCTGATTTCAAGTTTACCCCTCATCCGCCCTTTCGGGCACCTTCTCCCACAAGGGGAGAAGAGGGATGGGTTAAGCATGGGCTTCTTTCATGCTCAGGCGAATTCGACCTTGGCGATCAATTTCTAGTACTTTGACACGGACTACTTGTCCTTCTTGCAACTTATCTGCCACATTAGCCACCCGCTCGTGACAAATCTGTGAAATATGTACTAGACCTTGTTTGTTCGGTAAGATCGCGACAAACGCCCCAAAGTCCATGATCTTCACCACGGTACCCTCATACAGTGCACCCAGCTCAACTTCGGCGACAATCAAATCAATCCGCCGACGGGCCTCTTCAGCAGCTTCATGATCGACCGCAGCAATTTTAACCACCCCATCATCACTAATATCAATGACCGTTCCAGTGGCTTCGGTAAGTTCGCGAATGGTGACTCCCCCCTTACCAATGACATCGCGAATTTTATCTGGATTGATGCGGATGGTGGTAATACGCGGAGCAAAGGAAGAAATTTCAGGACGTGACGCAGCCAGAGTTTGATCCATGATCTGTAAGATATGCAGACGCCCTTCCTTCGCTTGTGCTAAAGCATGACGCATGATTTCTGGAGTAATGCCCTGAATCTTGATGTCCATTTGCAGGGCGGTAATCCCATTAATAGTCCCTGCCACTTTGAAATCCATATCGCCTAAATGATCTTCATCACCCAGAATATCGCTAATGACAGCAAATCGCTCGCCTTCTTTAATTAAGCCCATGGCAATCCCGGCTACAGGGGCTTTAACAGGCACACCAGCATCCATCAAGGCTAAGCTAGCACCGCAAACCGTGGCCATAGAACTTGAACCATTAGATTCTGTGATTTCGGAAACGACACGCAGCACATAAGGAAACTCCGTGAGAGGGGGAATCATGGCTTGAAGAGCACGCTTCGCTAACCGCCCATGGCCAATTTCACGTCGCTTGGGTGAACCTACCATCCCCACTTCCCCGACCGAGTAAGGCGGAAAATTGTAATGCAGCATAAAGGGTTCTTTACGCTCGCCACTTAAATCATCGATCACCTGAGAATCACGCTCTGTCCCCAAAGTAGCCACAACAAGTGCCTGCGTCTCACCACGAGTAAATAATACCGAGCCATGGGTACGAGGCAATATTGCTGCTTGAATAGTAATCGGACGGACCGTTTTATTATCACGACCATCGATGCGAGGTCTGCCCTCAAGAATATCATGGCGCACCACATATTCCTCTATGGCCCCTAAGAGTTTTCTAACCTCTTCTGGTTTAGGAGCAGCACTCTCTGCGTCGCCACATAGAGTTTTTACTACTTCCTCAGCCACTTGGACAATCTGCGCTCTGCGTGCTAGTTTTTCTCGAACTTGATAAGCAGTTCGAACTTTGTCTTGAGCTAATTCGCGCACCTGCTGTTCTAACTGCGCATCAGTAGCTTTCGGAGTCCAGGACCAGCTCGGTCTGCCAGCATCCTCAGCTAAGGACAAGATAGCATCAATCACTACTTGCATTTGCTCATGTCCAAACAACACCGCACCTAGCATGACTTCTTCCGACAATTCCTTCGCTTCTGACTCTACCATCAATACGGCAGCTTTGGTGCCAGCAACAACCAAGTCTAAACTAGAATCTTCTATGCTTTTGATAGTTGGATTTAATAAGTAAACACCATCTTTATAGCCGACACGCGCTGCAGCAATGGGACCCTGAAAAGGCATTCCGGTAAGATACACTGCAGCAGAAGCACCAATAATAGCGGGAATATCGGCGTCAACTTTCGGATCCAAGGAAAGGACAGTAGCAACCACTTGCACCTCATCGGTAAAGTCGGCTGGGAACAAAGGACGCAATGGCCGATCAATAAGACGGGAGATCAGCGTTTCTCGTTCTGAAGGTCTACCTTCACGTTTAAAATAGCCACCCGGAATCTTACCTGCTGCATAAGTACGTTCTTGATAATGGACTGTGAGTGGGAAAAAATCTCTACCTGCTTCTGGCGATGGAACGCCAACAACTGCCACTAAAACTACTGTATCTCCCATCCGCACTAACACTGAACCAGAGGCTTGTCGCGCAATTGCGCCAGTTTCAATAGTGACTTGTGAATCACCGTATTTAAATGTTTTGCTTTTTCCTAACACAATAAACCTTATTTAATTTTTTTAGACTGCGGCCCAGCTGTCATCCCGAGCGAGATGACATCTCGCTCGGGATGACACTGGAAAGTTACGTTAATAACGAATTTTTAAGCGCTCAACTAATTGTCGATATCGCTGTATATCTATCGATTTTAAATAATCTAAAAGTTTCCGTCTTAAACTGACCATTCGTAATAAGCCACGACGAGAATGATGGTCTTTAATATGAAACTTAAAGTGCGTAGTCAACTTGTTAATGCGGTGAGTTAGCAAGGCAGTTTGTACTTCAGGCGAACCCGTATCGCCCGCAACAAGTTGATATTGTTCAATAATATTGCTCTTTTCGTCAGCTGAGAGTGACATTCAAATCTCCTCTATAATATGGCAAAGTCAGGCATTGTAACTGAGGGGGATTGGCTAAGCAAGTGCCTTCTCCCGCAGCGCCAAACTACGGCTGATGATCTCATAGAGGTTGTTCGATAAGCCTGGAATTGCTGCCAGTCTTTCTAACTCGGCCTTCATCAAAGTCTGCCGCTGACTATCAAATTTCTTCCAATGAATCAACGGCTCAATAATATGAGATGCCAGCTGAGGATTAAATCGGTCAATTTTCTGCACATAGGACCCTAAAAAGGCATAGCCTTGACCATCAACTGCATGGAACCGCACCGGATTAAGTTGGCAAAAGCTGCCAATGAGCGCCCGTACTCGATTAGGATTGCTAAGATCAAAAGCTTCATGCTGGGTCAACAGCATTACAACTTCCAATGTTCTGGGCAAAGTGGATAATGCCTGTAACTTAAACCATTTGTCGAGCACCAGAGGATCCTTATGCCAACGATGATAAAAGACTGATAGACACTCCTCTCGCTCCTTACAGTCCACATCGTTGAGTGCTGTCATAGCTCCGATGGTATCAGTCATATTATTCGCGGCATAAAACTGCTCCAAACATTCTGCATAAATCGAGGAATCTTTTAGACCGGCTAAATACAATAAGCCTAGATTTTTCAAACGACGCCCCCCTATTTCCACAGGGGTTAATTGATATACCGGGCTTTGCTTATGCTGATGATAATACTTCGTGAATTGCGGCTGCAGTTGCTTCGCAATATGCACCATTAACCACTTTCTAGCGGCATGAATAGCCTCTACCTCAGCAACTTCCATCTGTTCAATTAAATAAATCTCAGAAGGAAGGGTCATTATTTCGGCAATAAAAGCCTCATCTAAATCAGGATTAGTTAGGATACTGGCTAAGGCGTGAATAAAACTATTCACCGCGCTTTTGCGCCCTGCCGACTGGATTCCCGATTCCTTGCAGAGACGAAGTAACAATTTCGTTGCCAAATGCTGAGTGGCGTACCAACGATTAAAAGGATCTGCATCATGAGTCATTAAAAATACTAAATCATCCTCTGAATAGTGATACTCTAATTTCACTGGCGCAGAAAACTCACGCAGCAAGGAAGGAACTGGCTTATGTGCGACCTGAATAAATCTAAAGCTTTCTTTCTGCTGCTTGATATCTAACAGGCGAGTAGTTAATTGCGGCGGCGTTGCGTCACCTGCCAATTGCAGCGGGATCTCGCGTCCTTGTTGATCCAGGAGCCCCACAGCTAAAGGAATATGAAATAATTGCTTACCCGTTTGCTCGACATTTAAAGTATAAATTTGCGTATGTGGGTCGTAATGATCCTCAATCTTCAGCACGGGTGTCCCAGCCTGTTTGTACCAGCAGCGAAATTGCTTGAGATCTAATCCTGAAACTTCTTCCATCGCAACCACAAATTCCTCAACCGTAGCAGGATGGCCATCATTACGAGCAAAGTAAAGATCCATTGCCTTACGAAAAGTATCTGGTCCTAACAAGGTACGTAGCATTCCAATAACTTCAGCGCCTTTCTGATATACCGTGACCGTATAAAAATTATTAATTTCAATATATGAATCTGGATAAATGGGGTGAGCCATCGGGCCGCTATCTTGTAAGAACTGCTGGCTGATGATAATCCTTGCTTCTTGGATTCGCCTTAAAGCTTTAGAAGTGCTATCCTGCATAAAATGCTGTTCGCGAAATACTGTCAACCCTTCTTTTAAAGTAATCTGAAACCAATCACGCACGGTAACACGATTGCCAGACCAATTATGGAAATATTCATGAGCCACCACAGCGAGCACATTCATAAAATCTTCATCAGTTGCTGTCTCTTGTTTTACCAAGATGTATCGATCATTAAAAATATTCAGGCCTTTATTTTCCATCGCACCAAAATTAAAATCGCCCACACTCACTATCATGTAGATTTCTAAATCATATTCTCGACCATAGGTAATTTCATCCCACGACATGGCTGCTTTTAGCGCGCTCATAGCATATTGAGCTTGCTTCAGTTTTCCTGGCTCCACATAAATAGCAAGATCGACGGAACGCCCAGATTGGGTAACATAAACATCCTGCAAAGCTTCCAAATTTCCAGCGACCAAGGCAAATAAATAGGAGGGCTTATGAGTGGGATCATGCCATTTAACCCAATGACGATCATCTGCAAGTTCCTTACTGTCAACTAAATTTCCGTTGGCCAACAATATGGGATAGCGTGTTCTATCGGCGGCAATTGCTGTGGTATATTGGGTTAAAACATCGGGACGATCTAAAAAATAAGTAATCCTTCTAAAACCTTGGGATTCACATTGCGTACAGAAATTCCCCCCCGATTTATACAATCCCGCTAGTAGTTTATTCTCCTGCGGTTTTATTTCCACTACGATCTCTAAACTAAATTTCGCCGGCGTTTGTAAAATTTTGAGGTGCTGCTTAGTGACTTCATACTGATCTGTAGCTAATTCTGTCCCGTCTAATACTAACTTTTTTAGCAGCAAACCCTCACCATCCAATACTAGCGGCATGGCCGTTTTGGCGTTTGACATCTTTCTGATCTGGAGTTTAGAAGTGACAAAAGTGACTTCTTCATACAAATCAAAAAATAGATCTATTGAATCAATCTGAAAATCAGGAGGAGTGTAATCCGCCAGGAAATGCATTGGAGGTTGTTGAGTGTTCATGGACAATCCTTAGTCACTGCTTTTCGTAATAAAAAATAACCCACTATTCCAGACAAAAATGATCCCGTCAATACACCAAATCGCACCAATACTGAATTTTCCGGGCTCGTATCATCAAATGCCAGATGACCAATAAATAAACTCATGGTAAAACCAACCCCACAGATTAAGGCAGCTCCATACACAGCTAACCAACTCACTCCAGGTAATTTAGGCGCCCACCCCCTCTTCACCGCAAACCATGTGGCGGAAAAAACGCCTAACTGTTTGCCAATAAATAGTCCCGCAATAATCCCTAAAGGAAGGGAAGTAAATAATTTACCAAAGGAAATCCCCGCAAATGAAACCCCAGCGTTGGCAAAACTAAATAAAGGCAAGATCCCATAAGCAACCCAAGGATGCAACCCTGTTTCGAGGCGATCTAGGCAAGAAGGTCCCAAATTTTTGCTTGCAGTAGGAATAGTAAGCGCTAGTAACACCCCGGCCAAAGTAGGGTGTATGCCAGACTTCTGCATACACAACCATAAAATAACCCCTAAAACCAGATAAATCCACATCTGATAATACTGAGCGCGATTGCATAGCACTAAAAAAATGAAACAAAGAATCGCACCACAAAAAGGTAATAATAAAAAATCCGAATGATAAAAGATGGCAATGATAACAATGGCGCCCAAATCATCAAATATAGCCAAGGCCATCAGAAATAATTTAAGATTCAAAGGAACCCGCTTTCCTAGCAAACTCATAATTCCTAACGCAAAGGCAATATCAGTAGCTGTTGGAATTGCCCAGCCAGGCCATGCCGTTACATTATTCCAGTTGAATATAAAATAAATCAGCGCAGGGACAATCATACCACCCAAGGCAGCCATCCCTGGTAAGGATATTTTTGCCATGGAATTGAGTTCACCGAAATAAACGGCGCGTTTGATTTCCAGACCGACCAAAAGAAAGAAAACTGCCATCAAAGCTTCATTGATCCAGGAAATAAGATAAGTGGAAAAATGCCACTGCCCTATTGAATACTGAATGGGTAAATAAAATAAGCGGTAGTAATAGTGATGCCAAGGGGAATTGGCAATAATCAAGGCAATAATGGCAGAAGCAAATAGAATAATGCCACTACTCGCCTCTAAACGTATAAATTCGGAGATTAAATGTACTGATCTTAATAATTTTCGTCTAACCATAAACAAACCCCACCATTTCCAGCTTTAATTTTCTCTATTCTATCTCGATGAGAATTTAATTCCATAGGTGAAGCATAAATGACTTTTAAATCCTCTCTACTCTCCGTTCGTCCTGAGGAGCGCAGCGTCTCGAAGAACACTGGTTCGCCGTCATTGCGAGGAGCAAAACGACGAAGCAATCCACAAACCGAGGTATGGATTGCTTCGTCGCTTTGCTCCTCGCAATGACGGCGAACCCTTTCAGAAAAATCACCCAACAAACTCGTTTGCCCCCCAGTCATAGCAAGATAAACATGAGTGAGCAAGTTAGCGTCTAATAAAGCCCCGTGGAATTGACGAGATGAGCGATCAATACCGTAACGCTTACATAAGGCATCAAGACTATTTTGTTGTCCCGGATGTTTTTTCTTTGCCAATACCAAAGTATCCACGACACTACCATAGGTTTCAACCTCCTTGAAAGCCAAACCTGTTAGTTCAAATTCATATTTTAAAAATCGGAGATCAAAAGGTGCATTATGAATAATTAATTGTGCGCCTTGAATAAAATTTAGGAACGAATGAATTATTTCTGAGAAAGGTGGCTTATCCGCTAAAAAATCTTCAGTGATCCCGTGTATCCTTACAGCCTCTTGATCAATTTGTCGCTGCGGACACACGTACTGATGGAAATGCTGACCCGTTATTTTACGATTTATTAATTCAACCCCAGCTACCTCAATAATCCGGTCTTCCAGTGCTAAACCCGTAGTTTCAGTATCCAATACAATCTGTCGATAGCTCATGAAAACAAGTTAAGGAAAGGGAAAACTTAAATAAGAGTGGAAAAGCGTACAGGGGGCGAAAAAACCACGTCCCCTGTACTGCCTGTTCCGGAGGTAACTAAGTACTGCAAACAAAGGCTTTCTCGATTCACTGAGAAAGCCTCTAAACTACTTAGACAGCCCAAGTCAAAGTTAGGTAAGGACCATCAAAACCGATACTGCTGGTGGTCCTAGTAACGATACCTGGAGAATCTACATCTAAGCCAGTGCGGACACGATATCGATCAACAGCATCGATGTAGTGAGTCCATTGATAACCAGCTTCTATGCTAATTGATGATGCATTGGAAGGAATGATGTACGTCCAATCCAAACCTAATTTAGCGTCAAAGCCTGGTACCAAGCGATTATGCTTAGTTACACTGACATCATGATCTACTCCAGTGATGAACTCTTCACCATCTGGGAAGGTGACGTCAGTAACAAAATCTGCATCGGTGTTAGAACTGACTTTACCCACTAACAGATTTCCGGAAACATGTCCAACGATACCAAAGCAATAACCAAGATGGTAGGATGAATCAATACCGAAGCGTGGACCAATTCCAGTAAACTTGGACTGATAATCAACTTCTTCTGCAAATGCAATAGTAGATTCTAACTCACCAGTTTCTTCCTCGAGAATATCATAAGAAGCAAAATGCTTATTAGTGAGATTGTTCTTCAATCGAGCAAGACGCAAGCCACCAAATGCTCTTAAGCGAAGACGGGTACCGACATCCATATATTGACCGACATCTAAGTCTATTGCATCATAGCGAAAACTGGCTTTGCTCTTAGCTTGAGGTTCTACATCGCTGACAATTACGTCATCCCCAAAAATTGGCAGAGGCTCATTAATATTTACCAATGGGAACCCTAAATCGGTTCTTAACACTTCACCAGGTCCTGCAACAGTATTAGCACTGCGACTCTTGCTGAAGTGAGTCCAGGATAACAAAATGTCATTGCCAGATTCTGGGAAAATATAACCCAAGGCTACACGAAATCCAAAGTTGTACTTGGGATTAACTTGGTTGACTTTACTTGAGAAATCATCAAACTCAAAGTCATTTAAATTGTCATCTGACTCAAATGAACTATTAACTGCTGAAAAACTTAAATCATCATTGTGTGGTCTTAACAAGAGACCTTCTAACTCAATGATGGGTCCAGCTTTAAGATTGGGAACAACTATTTGAAAGGGTCTAGCCGTGGTTGGAACCGCTGCATAAGCCCCAAGTGATGCTGTCAAAGCAGCTGTTGCTAAAACTAAAATTTTCTTCATTTGTAACCTCCATGAGAATTCCAAAGAACAGGTTTTTTTATACACATTGTTATGATCCTCTGGACTTATGGCTTAATTTCAAAACTAAATTTAAAATCGAGTTTAAAATTGAGCCAGCCCTAATACACCAGCACACAACCATGTGTAGCGCCTATATTAATCACATTTTTTTAAAATGCAAGCTTTTTTTCAAAAGAAAATTTTTATATTTTTTGTTGCGCAAATTTCCATATAAAAAATTTATAATTACAATATTTTTATTATGATTGAAAAATAATTACTGGTGTTATTCAGAGCAAAGAGGAAGACTTTCATGAGGGATGACGTAACTATTCACTATATTGCCAACGTTGGCAAAAACAGGCAGCTATGAGCCTAGGTTACAATAACTCATCGATACCACGATTCGCTAACTGATCCGCTATTTCATTCTCAGGATGACCACTGTGTCCTTTTACCCAATGCCAAATTACCTGCTGGTGACGCTTCACTTCTTGATCCAGTCTTTCCCAGAGGTCTTTATTTTTTACTGCTTTTTTGTTGCTATTGAGCCAATGATTGCATTTCCATCGCAATAACCATTGCGTGATACCTAAACGCACATAATTAGAATCAGTCGTTATTTCGACATGAGAAGGCCGTTTTAAAGTAGCCAAGGCAGTAATAACTGCTGTCAATTCCATACGATTATTGGTTGTAAAGAGTTCTCCACCATAAATAGTTTTTTCGTGAGAATCGCAACGCAATAAGGCACCCCACCCTCCCGGGCCTGGATTACCACGACACGCGCCATCAGTAAAAATGTAAATTGTTTTTTGCATAAGATTCCTCGCTGCGCTCGGAATGACGTCGGAGTTTTCGGAATGACGCCGGAGTTTTGCAGGTAAGTTACCGTACTTTAGCACTTGGTTCTAAGTAGCCAGGAAATTGAGCAGTTTTAGCAGCAGCAATTTTCGCCGGTGGCAATAAAGATATCACTCTTTTTTTTGCAATAATAATATAAATGGCTCCGCATTTTCCCCAAAACAATCTGCCAAATACCTCGAGCACAAACATTTTTTGCAACCATCGATAATTTGATAGCGGAGGACGAAAAAATAAACTCGATTCTTTTTCAATTTCAAATCCCTGCTTCATTAAACAATGACATATAGTTATAGCACTGCGAAAATGCCCTCGCCAAGGTAAGCTCTGGCGATGATGCAATCCATATTTTGCTAATCCCCACAAACTATAGGGATTAAACCCTAAAATCAGCAAATGCCCTTCCGGCGCTAAAACAGAATTACATTGGCACAGTAGTTCTTCTGGATTCGAAATAAATTCGAGCACATGAGGCAGCAAGATAACATCGATACTTTCTGGCAAAAAAGGCAATTGATTTACTAATCCTTGGACACAGGGCCCGCGAAAAGCAGAAGCATATTCTGGACTTAATCTAACACGATGTAAAATGGGACTTTTTTCAAACAAAAATTTTTCACTGGGCCCCCCCAGCTGTAATAGATGAGCGCCAAAATAAGATTCTAAGCACCGATCTAATTCCACACGCTCTGCTTCAATTAAAAAAGAGCCAAGAGTAGAGCGATACCACAAATCCATCTGTCTTAAGGTTATGTCGAGTGAGTCAATTGTATGCATGGCGAAACATGCTACTCCTTATCAAGGCCTCAGGATATAGTAGCAGTAGATTGCCTCTCAGCAGCATAAAGCGTATTTTGCAGCAAAATCGCCCGGGTCATGGGGCCCACACCACCGGGGACGGGGGTAATCCAGGAAGCCTTAAGCTTAGCTGAAGCAAAGTCCACATCTCCACAGATCGAGCCATCCGGTAATCGATGAATCCCCACATCTACCACAATCGCCCTTGGCTTAATCCACTCTGTCTTGATCACCCCTAGCTTGCCTATGGCGACTACCAATAAATCAGCACGCTTTACATGCCCCGCAATATCCGTTTCTTTAGAAAAACGATGACACACTGTGACAGTCGCTTTAGCAAGTAGCAACTCCAAAGCCATTGGCCGACCGACGATATTAGAAGAACCTAAAACTACTGCGTTGATACCCTCCAAATTGATTTTGGCATTTTTTAAAAGGGTAATGATCCCAAAGGGCGTACATGGGCGTAAGGTTGGGCGGCGCTGGGCTAAGCAGCCAACATTATAAGGATGGAAAGCATCCACATCTTTATTGGGGTCAATAGCGTCTAAAATTTGTGAGGTGCGAATGTGCAACGGCAGAGGTAATTGCACCAAGATGCCATGAATATCCTCGTCAGCATTCAGTTGGGCAATTAACTCCAACAGGGCGTTATGAGTAGTACTGGGTGGTAAATCATAAGCGTGAGAAATAATGCCAACGCTTTGGCAGTCTTTGCGCTTATGTTTCACATAAATCTCAGAAGCAGGATTATTCCCCACTAGAATTACGGCAAGACTGGGCAACTTCAAGCCCTTGGCTGAACGTATTGTGATTTCATTGGCAATGCTTTGGCGGATTTGTGCCGCTACCACATTGCCATCGAGTATTTTTGCGGTCATGAGAATAACGATATCTCATTTTGCCTCAAGCGTCACCCTCATACATACAGCAATGCAACGCAACACCCCCCCGTTACCCCTCCTCGGGATGACGGAGAGTCGGGATGATGGAGAGACGGGATGACGAAGTGCCTGCACCTTAGCTTGACCTTAACCATGTTTTAATGTAGTATAAGATTCTATGAAATCATATATATTTAGCAAATTAACCTGTTCGGCGGTACTGTCGAGTTTATTCTTAGTCGTGAGCCCACAAAGCTTAGGCGCCTCAGCACCTGATTCAACCAAAAAAACTGTTGTAGAACAAACACCTAGCTCGCGCTCAAGCTCCATGTGGGACGCTTTAGGCAGCCGTTTTAATTTACATCATCATAATGAACGTAATGAGGTGAAAGCTCAGATTCAAGCCTTGGTAAAGCATAAAAATGCTCTTTATGCCTCACTCCAGAAGGCTGCCCCTTATATATCTTATATATTTGAACAAACCCAAAAGCACGGGGTACCTGCTGAGCTGGCTTTACTACCTATGATAGAAAGTCACTTTAATCCTAATGCCTCATCCAACAAAGGGGCTGCCGGTATTTGGCAACTTATGCCAAAAACAGCAGCCCATCTGGGAGTCAAAGTAACAGGCGGCCAGGATGGCAGACGTGATCTGGCTGCTTCAACCACAGCGGCTTTAAAATACTTGAATTCCTTACATCAAACTTTAAGTAAGGATTGGTTACTTGCTGTGGCCGCCTATAATTATGGCCCAACTCGATTACGCAGTGCTGCTCAACAAGGAACTAATTTCTGGAACCTAAAACAGCTGCCCAAGGAAACTCAAAATTATTTACCCAAGTTTTTGGCGCTCGTCGCGGTGATCAAAGATCCTGCCAAATATAACGTGCAGTTGCCTCCTGCACTTACTGGCTCTCACCAGATTTCAGGTGTGATAGGCACTAAACTTAGCCTAAATGATGTAGCCATATCTTCAGATATTAGCGAAGGTACTGGAGGTCAGACCTCATCAGAGGCGGATGGAAACGGCCTGAATATCCTGCTGTTACCAGCTGAGCCAGATGAAGATATCAATAAGAACGCACTCACTCCTACCTCTGTATTTGTCTAATAGGGAATGCGGGGACGGTGGCAACGAGCTAGTGCTTGCGCCATAGGGTCCCCTGAGCGCTATCCTCAATCACCACCCCCATTGCCGCCAATTGGTCCCGCAATTGATCCGCTTGTTGCCATTGTTTTGCTGCCCGCGCTGCTTCTCGCGCGGTTATCAATTGCTCAATTTGTTGAATTTCCTCCGCCGGCATCCCCAACCGCAGAAATGTCTCAGGATTTTGCTGGCCAATCCCCAAAATAGCGCTTAATTTTCGCAACACCGCCCCTAATCGAGCTGCCATTTCGATTGACTGTTTTTGATATAACACATTGATTTCGCGGATTAAATCAAACAACACCGCCAAAGCCACCGGCGTATTAAAATCATCATCCATTGCTGCACAGAAACGTGCAATATCGTCTCGTCCCGGCCTATCGTGTCGTCCCGGCAGGAAGCCGGGATCCAAGCCACTAGGATGTGAAAGTTTTGCTTCCTGCGAACTGGATCCCTGCCTCCATGCAGGGATGACGCTGGGCTCTAAATTCTCCGCAGTAGCTGGCAAGCCGCGCAAACATAAATAAAGCCGCTCGAGGGCCATTTGCGCACTTTGTAAATTTTCCTGGCTATAGTTAATCGGGCTACGATAATGGCTCGCCAACATAAAATAACGCACTACTTCCGCATCATACTGCGCCAAAACATCGCGAATGGTAAGGAAGTTTCCCAGAGATTTCGACATCTTTTCCCGATTTACCTGAACAAACCCAACATGCATCCAGTAATTCACAAATCGCCCACCAAAAGCACCCTCCGATTGGGCTATTTCATTTTGATGATGGGGGAATACCAAATCCAAGCCCCCGCCATGGATATCCAGATGTTCCCCCAAACAACCAGTCGACATGGCAGAACATTCAATATGCCACCCCGGGCGCCCTCTTCCCCAGGGCGCATCCCAACTCGGCTCCCCAGGCTTAGCTAGTTTCCACAACGCAAAATCTAAAGGATCCCTTTTTGTTTCAATAATATCCACCCGCGCGCCGCTACGCAGTTTTTCGATCGATTGATTAGAAAAATGCCCATACTCCGGGAAACGACTGATCTCAAAATTAACATCGCCATTTTCTGCAACATAGGCATAACCCTGGGCCAATAATTTTTCAATCATCGCGATGATGTCAGGAATATGCTGGGTCGCGCGGGGCTCAAGATCAGGAGCTAAAACGCCTAAAGCACGTTCATCCTCGTGCATGGCCTGAATAAAACGCTCAGTGAGTTGGGAAATATCCTCCCCTAATTCCCTTGCTCGTTGAATAATTTTATCGTCGATATCAGTGATATTACGGACGTATTGTACTTGATAGCCCAAATAACGCAGATAACGCGTGACGACATCAAATACCACCATAATGCTGCGACCATGGCCAATGTGGCAGTAATCATAAACAGTCGAACCACATACATATAAACGCACCTGACCAGGGATAATGGGCTGGAACGGCTCCTTCTTGCGGCTTTGAGTATTATAGATGTGTAGCACAATAGACTCCTCATATTGTTAAGCTCAGTCCCGTCGTTAAGCTCAGTCCCGTCGTCCCGCGGCTTGTCCGCGGGATCCAGGAAAAGGCCAATAGAAACCTTCTGGATCCCGCGGACAAGCCGCGGGACGACGGACTGAGTCGTTACAATAAATGTACATAATAACTGACAAATGATAAGATCCGCACCCATGATAAAACAATTCACCAAAAGCTCAAGACTACACAAAACAGAATTACGGCAAATCCGGCAACTCATGGAGCGATCTGCTGAAGTTGATGGATTTAAGATTAAGGTGTATTGGCATGTGGTCGATAATCGACTCACCATGGAGTTTAACGATTTTTTCTATTATCTCGATGGTAATTTAATTGGCTATCTTGCCCTATTTACTTTTGACAGCCACGAAGCTGAAATTTCCGCCCTCGTCCACCCGAAATATCGCCAACGCCGCTTATTTAAAAAATTACTGGCCGAAGCAACTCTGGAAATGCGGCAACGCGGGATCAATAGTGCTTTGTGGGTCTGCCCGCAAGGTACCATAATCGATGTTGATTATGTCAAACGTTACAATGGCCAGTATGTTTTTTCCCAAGTCGAAATGCTCTTCAAACACGAACCCAGCTTTAAACTTAAAGATTTACCTGAAGTAAAATTACGCATAGCCACCCAAGCAGACTTAAATATCCTAGCAAAAATTGGCGCTATCAGTTTTGATTCTTCCTATACCGATACCCTGCAGCGCTTCACTGACAACATGAAAGAAAAAAATCGACGCGTTTGGTTAGCTTCCATTCCAGGCTTTGATAATGTTGGCAAAATTCATGTGCGCTTTGATGAGAGTCATACCACTTTTATCCATGATCTTTGCATTTTACCCGAGCATCGTGGCAAGAAATTGGCCTCAGCCATGACCCTGAAGTTAATTCAAATGATGCGCGACCTAGGACAAAGGCAATTTATTCTCGATGTGGAATGCCACAATCAAGCCGCATTGAAATTATATGAACTCTGTGGCTTTGAGATCACCAACGTCTACGATTACTGGCGGATTGCGGTAGATCAGCTCCCTATGTGGTAATAACCCCCTCTCCCCATCCCTCTCCCACCTAACCTTCGCAAAAACTGCTCAGGTTGGGGGAGAGGGGGGTATTAGCGTCCCCCTCCCCCAATCTGAGCAGTTTTTGCGTTAGATGGGAGAGGGGGTATTAGCGTCCCCTCTCCCCCAACCTGAGCAGTTTTTGCGAAGGTTAGGTGGGAGAGGGCTAGGGAGAGGGGGTATAATGATCTGCCGCCTGCTTAATTCTTCTTTGCAAACGCTCCTGCCCTAATAAAGCAACTATCTGCGCTAATTCGGGCCCTTTTAGCGCTCCCGTTAATGCAACCCGTATTGGTTCAAACAAAGCCTTGCCTTTTAGCCCCAACTGCTCCTTTAAGCGGGCTATAACCGCTGTCAAATCTGCGCCTGATTGACCTAAGCTGGTGAGGACCACCGTAAAATACGCTTTACCTGCTGCACGGAGAATAGCTTGCTGCTCTTCACCATACTCTAAGGTATCGGTAAAAAACACGCGCGCCCAATAGTCAGCCTCCACAGGGAAACGAATATTGGGACGCACCGCCGCAACAAATAATTGCCATTGCTCGTCTGGCACCTGGGCCTGCACCTTTTCTCCCAACCACTGCCATAAATCCTCTGCCGATAATTGGTTAAGCCCTTCTCGCTGCCAATACAGCAACTGTTGTGGATCAAAACGGGCTGGCGCAGATCCCAAGCTCGTTAGAGAAAATTGCGCAGCAAGTTCAGCAAAGCTCAGCCAGCGATCTTCCTTATAATAATGTCCCAAACGCGCTAAATAATTAATTATTGCCAAGGGCAAATAGCCTTGCTGACGCAATTCCTCAATACTCCGACTTCCCGTGCGTTTAGACAGTGGAGCGCCATCAGAGCCCAAGATTAAGGAAATATGTCCGTATGCAGGCATTGGCAACCCCAAAGCCTTAAGCAACATCACCTGGCGCGGGGTGTTGGTGAGATGGTCTTCCCCACGCAAGGCATGAGTCACCCCCATCAGCGCATCATCAATCGCATTGCAATACATAAAAGGAGGCGTGCCATCGGCACGGCGGATGATAAAGTCGCCAATATCATTATTATTAAAACGCTGCTCACCACGTACCAAGTCTTGAAACAGGGTTTGTTGATTCTCTGGAACCCGAAAACGTAAGGCAGGCCGCAAGCCGCTGGCTATTTTTTCAGCCACCTGTTCCGGGGTCAACGCCCGGCAAGTACCTGGGTAGCGCGGTGGTTTCCCTGCCGCTCTCTGAACTTTGCGCGCCATGGCCAAGGTTTCCTCGCTGCAAAAACAAGGATAAGCCAAACCCTGACTCTCGAGTTGCTGATAATAATGATCATAAATAGCTTGCCGCTGCGATTGTCGATACGGGCCGTGACCTGCGTCGTGTTCCGGACCCTCATCCCAATCCAACCCCAACCAGCATAAATCAGACTCCAATGCGGTTATAAAGCGTTCCTCCGAACGAGCGGCATCAGTGTCTTCAATCCGCAGTAAAAAAATGCCATTTTGTCCTTTGGCTAGTAAGGCATTAAATAGCGCGGTGCGCATATTACCCAGATGCAACAACCCAGTAGGGCTGGGGCAAAAGCGTGTTTTTAGTCGGATATTGTTCATACACTTGCCATGCTGTTAGAATAACCGGATGAATCATACTCTATTTATTTCCGACTTACACCTGCAAGCCGAAAGGCCCGATATTACCGCGCGTTTTCGTAGCTTTCTGGAAACGGCGCATCAAGCCGATGCTGTTTATATTCTGGGGGATTTATTTGAAGCTTGGATTGGCGATGACGATCGTTCTGATTTTAATCTCAGCATTTTGACCCAATTGCGACAACTCACCGATAAAAATACGCCGGTGTTTTTTATGCGTGGCAACCGGGATTTTTTAATTGGCAAAGCATTTGCAGACGTAACTGGATGTAAGTTACTGGCAGACCCCAGCGTGATTGACCTCTATGGAACCCCCGTATTATTAACTCACGGCGATATGCTCTGTACCCAGGATCGCTGGCATCAGCAATTTCGGCGCCTGGCGCAAAACCAGCGCTACAATCAATTTTTCTTGATGTTGCCGCTTTTCGTACGGAAAGCTTTGGCCGGTTTAATACGTAGTGCGAGTAAGAAACACACCCGAGTCGCCAAATATACGACGATGGATGTAGTGCAAGTAAGTCTTGAGCAGCTTATGCGCTCTTATGGGGTCCTTAAAGTGATCCATGGCCATACCCACCGCCCAGCAACTCATAGCTTTAATCTCGACAGCCAACCAGCCACCCGGATTGTCCTTGGGGATTGGGATCAAAAAAGCAGTGTGCTGCGTGAAAATCTTTAACTGTTCACCACGCTTGCCTCTCCCCTTGCGGGAGCTATCCGATGCACACAAGGGGAGAAGGATTTTTACGCACATAGACGGTGAATGATTACGGAATTTTAATCTCAGAAGTCTGGTGACTCCCAGCGTGTCCCCGCTCCCGGGTCTGTCGACTGAGACGCTTTATCTTCACCAGAAACCTTATCCCTTTCACGAGAGTAACACCATAAAACAAACCCAAGGGTCGCTGCTACTCCTACTGTTAGTCCTAGAGTTGCACTAATAATTTGCCAATGATCCGAAATCCCATCCCCAATCGTTTTCAAACCTCCCCAATCATTTTTCGCCCCATCATAAGAGACCCCCACCAACAATGTCATACCAAAAAATCCTGCCCCTGTCCCTAATGCGTGCTTCCACCCAAAGGAGCAGCGGGGGGTAGCAGAAGGTTGCTCCCCCATAGCCGACTTATAGACACCGGTAAAGTTGGTTTTGTAAATCCTATCCAACTTCTCAAATAGTTCGGTGAACCGCTCTTTTGCTAAAGCTTGTTCATCTGCTGAAAGCAGCCGATCATCGTTCAAGGGAGGAAACAAATCCTGGTAATCCGATGTTCTGAGATATCCGCTAATCGATGATATTGCGCCCGCTACTCCTGCCCCAGGCCTGTTTTCTACTTTCTGAAGTTCGTTAAGAAGCTCTCCAAGAATTTTTTTGCGTTCCGGTCTTTCGAAACTCCACTGTTTGGTTTCGGCTAGCCGAATAAGACCAGGAACTTTCTCTGACTTATTTCCATCTACTAATGCATCTAAACCCTGGACAGCCTTGAGCACATCAGTAATTCTAGTTCTAGTCCCTTTATCATCAAGCATACCCTCACTGGATCCCTGTGTCTGCAACAGATTAGCCGTATCCGTATCTTTAGAATCCAAAATTCCCGTATTATTTAAATCTGAATATACAGATTTATTTTCTAGAGAAACACCCGGCCGATCCAGATACAATATATTCTTAGCATAATCCTTAACTAATGCAGCAAGATTTTGTTGCTCTGGAGTGAGGCTATTTGGTGATTGAGGGACAGTACCTGTAGTAGGGGTGGTACTGCTGGAGTGAGATGGCGTCTCCGTTGGAGGGGCTGATAGACTAGGATCACTTGGCAGTACAATTTCGTCCAGAAGCTTTTGCGGCAATTCTTGTGTCAAGATATTGTGAAATCGTGTTTGATACTTACTACATTCCATATCCAAATCTGCAAAACTCTGGTCATATTCGTCTGAACGCAGAGTTGTAAGGAACGACACGATTGAATGAGCTCTTAGGTAACTAACATTCTTTGCTACGGTCTGCAGTTCTTGTAGAAGCAAGATAGTAGTGGCTACATACTCCTTTCTTCTGGCCTCGGTTTTCCCTGCGAAATAGGTATATTTATATTCCCCTTTTTTAAGTTTAGAGATCACACTCCCAATCGGGTCTGGCTTACAGTTACCCTCTATGCTTAGACAGAAACGATGCGCTAACATTACACTGGCATTATGGATATCACTATCTCTCACATGTCGTTGATCCGGAGACAGTTTATTGTCTAACATAGTAAACCTCTTAGATTGTTTAGTTTAGGTGTAATCATTTACCCTCTTTGTACGTAAAAATCCTGCTCCCCTCCTTGTGGGAGAAGGTGCCCGAAAGGACGGATGAGGGGTAAACTTGAAATCAGCAAGGAGCATTTTATTAACTAAATGCTAACTGCTGCTTACCCCTCACCCGCGCGCCTTAGGCGCGGCGGCCTCTCCCACAAGGGGAGAGGCAAAATCGTGGTGAATGTACGTTTAGGTAAATATTAAAAACTTTGGCTTATCATACCAGGCAAATATGAAGGATATATTAAGGCTGCAGAGATCCACTAGCAACGAAAACTACGGAAGAGAAGATTTGCTTTTTAAAATAAATCGCTTACCCGAAAACGCGAGACCAATCTGCAGTATCTTAGTCCTGCCGCGCTGCCTTGCTTCAGCCGCATAATTCTGTAATTCCATTTGTGCCAAAGCCTGCTGTGCCGCTTGCTCTAAGGCTTGATCTAAGGCTTGATCTAAGTTAGGCGTCTCTTTAGGTACTCGTTTGAGCTCAATTAAAATCGTCAGTTTATTTTCATCACGCGAAAAAATCATATAGTCGTAACGACCATAACCAGCCTCTCGATTCAATTTAATTTCATAATTTGGATTGTGGTATAGACTTGCTGCCGCACCAACCATAAAGCCGTGATAAAACACTTCAGGATCTTTGGAAATATCGTGAACACTAAAGGTTTGTTCAACCAGATGTTTTAAATCTTGCTCGAAGGCAACTAAATCCCCCGTGAGCAAGTGATTTAAAAAAGTATCAAACCATTTCGTGTCGTAGTCATCAGCTAACCATTCCCGAATAATGTGTCGATACAATCCACGTACTTCGCGGTTAGGGATATCTAATTGACATTGCAATTCATCTTCAACTCGTTGTGAAGCAACCACTTTCAGATAACCCGCAGCAAACAATAAACTCCAAGCCCCTCTTTCATTATTTTTCAAGCCAGCAAATGCCAAAGTTTCATCAATCGCTTTCTCAATCGTCTTTCCTTGTAATAAATCCTCAAATTGAGTTCTAAAACCTTCACTCGATCCCAATAATAGGATTTTAATCAGCTGATTATCACTCGTATTGACCCAATAAGGCGCTAATTCTCCTTGTTCACGAATGCATTTGACGATCGACCAGGGATTGTAGACCGTATAGGTTCCTGCCTTATAGCCATTGTACCAATCACGAATAGCGGGTGCTTGCTGTTGTAAGCCTGCTTGCTGCAATAAATTTTCTACCTCGTCTTCGGTAAAACCAAAATACTGCCCATATTGAGAATTCGTCAAAGTATAAACTTTTAAATTATTTAACCCTGAAAATAAACTTTCTTTGGCAACCCGTAAAATACCAGTAATCACCGCTCTTTCGAGGTAGGGATTGGTTTTTAACGCAGCGCCAAAGATCCCCCGCATTAGATTGAGCATTGGGTCATAGTAGTCATGTACATAAGCCGCTTGAATCGGAGTATCGTACTCATCGATCAGCAACCAAGGTTTGACCTGATAATGCTGATACAGGTAATAGCATAAATCAACCAATGCCGAACGAACCGCTGATTCATCAGCACGTCTTTCCAGCACAGCAAGAAAGTTTTCCTTATCGCTCGGGCTTAATCGTGGACTATTCGGTAGCTCGTGCTGGTATTCTCGATAAACCTGCGACATGAGGGTCTTCATCAGATCATAAGCGGCTTCAAAGTGATTGTTTTTCACTTCTTTAAAGGTGACGAAGATTACAGGGTAGCGACCTTGATGCTGCATGTATTCCTCACCCAAGGCAGCAATCTTTAAGCCATCAAACAAACCCTGGGTAGATTTACCATGTGCTTCAGCTACTAAAAAGTACCGTAGCATGGACAAATTTAGGGTCTTGCCAAAACGGCGCGGGCGGGTGATTACAGCAACTTTAGTCCCTCTATCATCAAGGACTTCTTGGATAAACAAACTTTTATCGACAAAGTCCAGTCGATAATCAATAAGTTCCTTAAAATCATCGTGACCTAAGGATAATGGCATAAAAACACCTCACATGTGAAAACCCATAGATTCTAGCCTAAATCCCTTGGTGCTGTCACATCTGGAAGAGGGGATTCGCACGACGCGGCAAGATAGTTTTTACAAAGTCTTCCGTAACTTCAAAAATAGGTTCAGCATGATTCATTTGTCTCATTAAAGGAATAACTTTCACCCGCACCCCCATGCCGCGAAAATCGACATAGCCATAATCCCGCAATACTTCCATAATGATAATATTGCGGGGAGAGCGCTGTCCGGCAATCATTTTTTCGATGGTCATGGAATTCTGCAAAGCGCCTGGACTAATTACTTCGAATCGATCTGAGTAAATACCCACCTCGATATCGACAAAACGCGTCCAATCGCGATGCGCAAAGGCATTGACCACTACTTCTCTGATCGCATCCAATGGATAAAACCAGGCTCGTTCTCTTCTAAGATATTCATCAATTTCAGCTGCTTCTTCAGAAACAAAAGGAACGATCTGTTGCATGAAACGCTCTATGATCCCGGCATCAATCAATCTTTTTTGCGAACCAACAACCTCCCAGCGTCCCACTAAAGGACCTGCTAAAATAGCATCCCACAAAGCGCGATACTCTTTATCTTGCCCGGCAAAAGCCATAACCCGCAAGCCTGACTGTTTCAAATAATAGCTAGGAGTTTTGCCGAATAACACCAGTCCTGCAATCGAACAATAGACTTTTTCCTCAACCGCAGTCAAAAAACCCAGACCTAATAATCTTCGTTCCCATTCAGCAGTGGTTTGTGGTAATTCCGGATCCTTGATAATATCAGCCAGATAATTCCTCAGCCTCACTTCATCCAAGCAATTCATATCTGTTCTGGGTACAGGCATCATTTCAGTATGCAGCATCCCACCCAATTCAAACAAACGCATTTGTTGCTCGCGAGTTGCTAGCTGGGAGGTTGAACCAATACGAATATAAATTTTCTCTGCCCCATTTTCCCTAACTACATAAGGCTTAGAAATTCCTTGCGGGAAACTTATGACTGCAACTGTATGTTGCTCATCAACTTTAACTTCTTCATAAAATGGCAGAATCAAAGGATGAACCTTGTCACGAATGACATGCATCACCCATTCTTCAAGATTATTTCGTTGGACTCCTATTACAGTTCCATCATCCTCAACACCCAATATGACACGACCACCCTGGAAATTTGCTAAGGCCACAATTTCTTTTGCTAATTGCTCAGGACGCAGATCATCGCGCTTGAACTCTATGCCAGAGTTTTCGCCATTGGCAATTATTTCTAGCAATTCACTTTTCAACATATCATTCCTCATTACCTTCCAAAGCACCAAGACATGGTAACTTAGCAATTTAAGACAAATTTCATCGCCTTCCTTCTTCGATCAAAGCCTTTAATGATAATTTCTTCCCCAAAGTAATGCCTTTGCGGTTTTTGCGTATTGTTTCAATGGCAAGGGCTACAGGATCTTCTTTGGTGGGGGCACCAAAAAGGCAACAACATGACCATGGCGTGTAATGGCAATGGTTTTCTCCATTCTCTTCAACTCGTTTAAGTATTTCGGACAAATGGGTTTTAGCTTGAAATGAACCTATAATTTTCATCTTATCTCCAAACTTTTTTTATTATAAACCAGTTTGTCGTCAAAACAATATAGAAACATCCCCTTTAATGATTTCTTAAGCTGAATTGAATATACTGAACCATCAAAAACATCATCTGAGAGAAATTATGGCGATTGAGTTAAAAAAAAAGGTATTAAGCAATTTGGGGAAAGTTATAAAACTAATCTTTAATATTAGCCTACCCTTCGCAACATTATTTTCAGCAATGGCATCATTGCAAATAAATGGTGGGGCAAAGACGCTTAACTCTTTTCGGATATACCTAATAGGCGGATCCCTTGCAACGTTAGGCTCCGCGACTACCTTCTTCTGGTTAAATAATACGCAACCAGACTGGCTCATGAGTCTAAGCGGAGCCGACTTTTATCTCACCGCCTTTGCTCTCATAACGCTCACAGGCATGGTGGGACGAATGATAGCGGGTCTTATCTTGCACCCACCTATTTTTAATTCCAATGGCTCAAATTCAAATTCTGCCAAAATCGTGTTTAGCCGATTAGGCTGTAGCTTGTTATTTGGCCTTCTTGGCAGTTCTGCTTCTGACCTATGGCATACATTTAAACCTGCACCCACAGATTTCAAAATTGCATACACGTCATTACGATGGCAACCGAATTCTTTATTTATAGGTATTACTACTGATGCAACTGACCATAATCCTAAAAACGGCAGTTGCACTGCCCCCTGCCATTAAATTCAGCATCTTTTTAGAGCATATTTTCCAATAATACCTTGGGACGATTTATCCTGGCTGCTGGTAGACAATTTCGGTGGGCCATTAGCCAGTGGCGAAACAAATTTCTTGAAGGCATGATACAAAATACGATCTCAATTTTTCTTTTATGTGAACTGCTCCGCACATGGTTTTAATGTTTTAAAAAATTCGCTTATCTTTGATAAAGCAGATTTGAACTTTTTTAATAGTTTGCATGATTGCTGCTGACACCGAATGTTTTATGGCCCGCGTGTTGAATTTGTTTTCCCACGGCATGCAATAATAATGGTCGCGATGTAATTGCTTCCAGATGTTGCTCTGGTTCAATTAATCTAGTAAATATATGTCCACCAATTATAAATAAGTGCAATGATGCGCGCCATGATGCGACAACGATGTAATATCATGAGTTGTATAACCGGCTCCATCCCCATTGATTTTTCAATTCATCAAATATATTTTCACTGTCCGCATCGATCACGATAATGTTGGACGCAATGTGATAATTTCGAATCCATAATGAAGTAACTAATACTGCATATTCATAAGCATTTTTATCCTCTCCCTTACCAAATCATATCTCAATTGTTTTGTTCATGCATTTTATTAAATAGCCTTAAATTTTTTTGTATTTTTCTTCTCAACACAATGACTCGTCGCGATTTTTCCCAACCCATTAATTTCAATTCGCTCAGTGACCTTCCCATCCCTGATCAGCAAAATTCCATCTTGATCAACCATTTTTTCATCTTCTATTAAACGCTTTACATTCTTCGTTTGTTTCAAGTTTAAATAAATAAGATAATTTGCTTTTTTCAGCAATTCGTCATCACTCCATCTGTTCCAAATGCACAATCTCCTCGGAAAATTGTGGACGATGTTCACGCGGAATCGATCTAATAATTAGAATAAATCAGGCAACGTATGGATGGATGCCATTTGATTACCAGGCTGTACTTCAACATCCAATATCTAAACGTAAATTGGCGATAAAATAGGTATGATAAGTATGAGAAGGCCTGCCTGGCTTTTTTGGGTTATAACCCAATACAGCTCCTTCCTGTTTACCATAAAGACTTTAACTGTCGTATCTACATCTAATATCCATGGAATATTCAACAATTGCACATAACATTTTTTTAAATGTTTTTTTAACCATTCTATCCAGCTTTCTTCCATTTTTATTAACGCACGACGAACTGAATCTTCACTCACTATTTTTTTCATACCCAATAAATCTGGATTTACTCCATCACTTCGCAATGTTGTGATATGTGCATAGCGGCTATGACCAGATAAAACAGATAATAAAATCGTACCTAAAATATCTCGTTTGAAGGAGCGTTAGGACTATTCTAATTGCAACGGACAATCTTCTACCCAAGGATCAAATAATTCCGTCTTTAAAAATTCAATAAAAAATGCCAATTGTCCTAGCGGAGTTACAGGGGTTTGAGGATCCCATTCGACATAGATGCGACCACCAAAAGTATCTAGGGCTAATGAGACATTTTTGGCTAATAAATTTTCTTCTTTTAAGTCTTCTGGCAGTTCACCCGTTGGGTGAAGAGGAGCCGGAGGTAGTTTCATGCGATTTCCCCTGTAATTTTGTTATAAGGGTCGCATTATCTCATAGTTCAACTGCTTTTTTTAGGATAATAAAGCCACCACTACTAAGGTCACAAATCAACAAAAAAATTTAGCAGACCCTGATGCTTCTTTCATCTCGATCAACGGTAATGAGAAAGGGGGAAACACACATGAAAAGGTATTCAGAGTTTAAATTTGGGGACTGTGGCATTAAGGTCCAGAAAACGCAGGGAATCGGGAACTGGACAGTAAGTCATTAGTTTCTTTCTGCCTCGTTTCCTTGCAGGAACTACGTGCTTGTATAATGGCGTAAGTAATTTCTTCATGGGAAAAATTTCATGCTTGAATATGGATCCATAGCAAATATATTATTTAAATTTGCCAACAGTTTTGACCTAAAAGATTGGCAGGGGTTAGAAAATATTTTGATGGATGAAATCGATTGTGATTATCGGGACGTAAGGGATGAATTTGGAACTTATACTAAAAGTGAATATGTAACACTTAGAAAACAAACTCTGGACCATTTAAAAACATGAATACAAGAAGCCCAAACTTGTTCCAGGAAATCCAGATGAAGAATCGCAAGAGATTTTTATAGAGCAATATGAAAGATACATGCTGAATAAGCCTGGAAATATAGAAGTTCTGTTTTTGGATGCTGTTCATCCTGAGCATAATGGGATAGCAGCCTATGGATGGATAAAGCGAGGACAAAGACGAGTATTGAAAACCAATAGCGGAAGACAGCGATTGAATTTGCATGGGGCGATGAATGCTGAGACTCATGAAGTGATTATTATCGAGTCAAAAACGGTAGATGCCGATTCTACTATTTCTCTTTTACAAGAAATTGAAAGAAAATATTATATGGCTGCTGAAATTGTAATTATTTTGGGCAATGGTACACCTAAATTTCAAACGCTTCAGGTATAGTTATAGTATGCTTGATAGGTCCAAGATTCAGGTGATGGCATTCTAATAACTACATTGGTAAACAGAACAAAAATAGATTCACATAATATGGTGAACCAATCATATATTTTGCTATCGAAGGACCATAAATTTCTGCTAATCCATCACCAAAGAAAAATAAAAGGGGGAAGATAAAAACAAAGCCACAATAGATTTCTCGACCGAAGGAGACCAATTTATAACCAACGGTCAGAGAAGCTAGGAAGACAGTCATGAACAACATGCCAACCAGCAATACACACCGATTTTCAGAATTTCTTTCGTCCATAATAAATCCTTTTTTATTTAAAATTCATTCTGGCTTGTACCATTATCCCCAGTATTTTATGAGTATTTTCTCTCTCTAATTTAATTATTTCATGGAGCAAGACTGGAACAATTACACCCTGATCGATTTATAGGCCGTGAAGACTGGATTAAGGTCACATTTATTGGCAAAAGCGGGGCTGGTGGACAATGGCTTCTAAACGCAGCTTAGGATTCTCTCACGGCATTCATGGGCTGCGGCATAATTTTGCTCAGGAGAGGATGAAAGTCTTACAAGAGTTGGGTATGACTTGGCAGAAAGCATTAGAATGTGTCAGCCAGCAGATGGGGCATTACCGGGCCGACCAGGTGCTGACAGCATTTGTGTCGGCACATCTGCAGGAAAAGTGACATTTGGCATTATTATTCTCGATGTCGAATGTCACAACAAAGGTGCATTACAACTCTACGAAAAATGCGGGTCTGATATTCAACAAGCTTATAATTTTTGGCGCTTAGAAGTAGATGTTATGGAGAGCCGATGGAGTAGGTAATTTAGGGTGAGTAGGCTGAGGCTGAAATGCCTCAGCCTACTCACCCGATTTTCTTTAACCAAATAGCTGCTAAGTTTAAGAAGAATCAACTGCGTAAAAAACGCGCCAATAACTATTTATCCTTTACCACCGAGATTCAAGTAGCTACTGGTTAGATCTGTTAAATTTGATACGTCCTTAGTAACTAATCGATCCAGTTCTAATTTAGCCTTCTTTCCCCATTCTCCTTCTCCTCCATGTTTAACCGCCAACGAGTACCATTCTTCCGCCTTGTCCAGATCTCTTTTAACATAGTTACCGTCTCGATAAAGACAGCCTACCAAATAGGCAACCTGTGCATCCTTTTTGTCATCACATACCTCGCGGTATAAGCTCATTGCCACTGTTTCATTTTTGGGAGCCCCTTTTTTACTGGCTTTTTCGCCTTCTAAGCAACGATGAGCGTATTCTAATTTAGCCTGCATCACATTTTCCGTATTCAAAGGCAGGCCGGTCAGCATGTCTTTAACAGCGATCATTTTTTTTAGTTTATCTGTTTTTACATCCTTGTGCTTTCTAGAAAGCATCTGAAGTGTCATGCTAGTAGAATCAGATGGGGAACTGCTCAATGATGGACTACTACTGGAAGGTGGTCGGGGCAAAAAAGGCGCAAGTGAGGAAACAGAAGAAGAGGAAGAAGAAGCAGTGCTCCCGTCAGAAAGGGAGGGGTTCTTTTTTTGATCTGCTAATTTTGCTTTTAGTTCTGATATTTTCTTTAGGGCTGCACCCCGGGAAGAAAATAGTAAAGCACCCTTCTTATAAGCTAAATCTAATAGAGATGATAGCGCAAATGAGTCAGACGTGTTGTCAGGGTTAACTGAAATTAACCTCTTAAAACACTCGGGACCAAGCTTATGTCCATTCTGAATTGCTTGAGAAAGGTATACTATTGCCTTGTCTAATTTTCTTGGAATAGAGCCACAGCCTTCCAAGTAACAATAGCCTAAATTATAAAGCTTCTGTGGATCCTTTCCTACTTCCGAGACGATTTGCTCTAAATTAGCTTGGGCGTCTAGCGACGTCCTCGCTAACCTAGCCAACTCCATGAGGGAACGGAGGTTTCCCCCTTCAGCTGCTTGATAGTACCATTCTCTTGCTTCGTCTAAATCTGGTGGAACCCCAAGACCATTGAGATAACAAGTAGCTAAACTATCCATGGCAGGCACGTATTTTTGCAAAGCCGCCATCTTATAGAAGCAGAACGCTTTACCTGCATCTTTGCTTATGAATTTATCCGTGCCTGATTGTCTACCGAAATACCACTTATCTCCATAGAAATAACAGTCAGCCATGTTATTTTGTGCTTCTGGGTTCTTAATTTCTAATGCACGATGGTATAAGATATATAAGTGGCTGATATCTTGATCTGGATCTTGGCTGAGCTTTTTTATTTTTAAAGCATTGACGTCTTTGAGAATTCCCTCCATTACTTTTTCTTGTCCTGGTGCTTGCGCTGATGTGCCAAACGGTTTGCTTGTGGCTAGAGTCTCCTTGATACTTGCAGTGCTCCCGCCTAGAGTGAGAGTGGGGTTCTTTTTTTGCTCTGGACCTAATTTTGCTTGTAGGCCTATTTTCTTTTGGGCTGACTTCACAACCTGGTTGAAAGAATCTGGGAGAGCCTGCTTCTCATTAGCTAACCTGAATAGAGATAATAGGGCAGGCTGGTAAAGCTTGTTTTGGGAGTTAACCAACTTCTCTAAGCTAGCGGAGTCGAGCTTATGGCCATGTTTAATTGCTTGAGAGAAGTATTGTATTGCTTTGCCTAAATCTTTTTGAATAGAGCCACAGCCATCCAAGTAACAACGGGCTAAATTATATTGAGCCTCTGGAAAATTCTGTGGATCCCTTTCTACCTTTGATTCCATATCCCTCAAACCATGGGCTGCCCAATCTGCAACTGACAGATCCTCCTTATTCGCTGCTAACCTAGCCAACTCCTCGAGGGAAATGAGTTTTCCACCTATAGCTGCTTGACGGAACCATTTTATTGCTTCTTTTATATTTTTTGCAACCCCAGAGCCTTTGAGATAACAAATAGCTAACATCTCCATGGCAGACGTAGAAGGCGCGGATAATTGCTCAGCCGCCTTCTTATAGAGGCAGAACGCTTTATCTGCTTCTGGACTTATAAATTTATCCATGGATGATTGTCTAGAGAAATACCAATGATCTCCAAGGTAATAACAGTCGGCCAGTTTATTTTGTGCCTCTGGGTTATTACCTGTTAATGCGATCTGGTATAAGCTACATAAGTCGCCAGCATCTGGATGACTGTCGAGTTTTAAAGTCTCACGGTCTTTGAGAATTTTCGCCATTACGTGTTTTTCTTGCTCTGTTGCTTGCGCTTTTACCTCAGCAAGAGGGGAATCCTTTGAATCTAGTAATCCTTTCGACTCCTTTCGTTCTTTTTGTGATGCTCGCAGTTTTTCTAGGGCAGAATTAACAGTCTTTTGGATCTCAGCGTTTTGAGAATCTGGGAGTGCCCCTTTGTTTTGAGCTAACTCTAATAGAGGTAATACCGCAGATTTAAACGTGTTTTTGGGGTCATCTAATTTCTCTAAGTCAAGCAACTTCTTTAAGCTAGCGGAGTCGAGCTTATGGCTATTTTGAATTGCTTGAAAAAAGTATTGTATTGCTTTGTCTAAATCTTTTTGAATAGAGCCACAGCCATCCAAGTAACAACAGCCTAAATTATATTGAGCCTTTTGAAACTTGGGATCTTTTCCTATTTTTAATACCATACGGTCCAAACTATCTTGGGCGGCTTTCTGACCATCCTTCGCTAACGTAGCTAACTCCCAGAGGGAAGAGGGATCTCCCGCTTCAGCTGCCAGAGAGAACCATTTTATTGCTTCTTTTAAATTTTTTGAAAGACCATTGAGATAACAACTACCTAACCTGGCAGCAGCAGGCAATCCTTGCTCAGCTGCACTCTGATAGAAGAAGAGCGCTATTTTTTCATCTTTTACTATCGTCTCTATACCTGCGATATCCTTCCAGTTTTTATAGTCTAAATAATAGCTGGCTATTATATTTTGCGCCTCTGGGTCACCAATCCCCATCGCGCGCTTGTATAAAGCATGTACCTCGCGGGCCTTTGGATTTTCTCCCTCGCTTGCTGTTTTTAAAAGCTCGAGGTCTAGCAGAATTTTTCTTAGTACTTGCACTCCTTCCTCAGATGCAAAGGAGAGATTATTTGGATTTGGTAATTCGGGGGCTTCGCTTGACTCATTCTTTTTTTCTTTTATTGGTTCTAACATAGGCAAACTCCTCTTTTTTATTAACTAACCTTCACTTCCTCAACCCTAACCAGCATCTGTCCATGACATAGATCTAAGAGTCTGTTTAAAATCCTACCGATGCTAGGCATACCCCGTTGATTTCCTATGCTCCGCTGCTCATTTACAAACCACGTAAACTGCGCTACAGTGCTCAAAAATCAACGATTTCTGCCGCAGCCTAGCGGCTTTTAAACAGGCTCTAACCTAACACACTGTTATCAAATTTTCATCAAGTTCTCGAACGATGCGTATTATTACCCATCGTGAACACCCAAAATTATTGATCGTGGACATCAATTATTATCCATCGTGAACACTTTTACCCCGTGGATAATAATCGGTGTTCACGATCAATAATAATCTCAATTCTCTCCAGCCGGCCCTGCTTTTGAGGGCGTTGTAAACTACCCCCTTGATTAAAAACCAGGTATATATGATTGTGTCTTGACATCCTCGCCTCCATAAATGGAGGCGATAGGCTTTTTTTATTTTCATTCGCACAGTATACTCTTGGCCTATTGGGGCTTAGTTTCACGGCGATCCAGTTCACAAGGATGTGAAAGATTCGCTTCCTGCACCGTGGATCCCGGCATCCATGCCGGGACAACGAGCCTTAGGAGAGGGGCTTCAAGATTTCTCGACTCATCAGCGGCTTATTTCCTAGCAACGGGGCTAAGGCAAGGCGCGTTATTTGTTTTGCAGTGCGCAAGTCTTCGGCAGTAGTCAAGGTATCGTGATGAAAAGCCAGTAAGCTGCGGCCACTGAAGGTTAATGCGTCAGCGGAGGCAGCATTTTTAATAAAGCCCTGTTGGGGAAGAAAACAATACTGCTCATGCTCCTCTATCGCCGCAAAGCTTAATCCATAGCCTAATTCTGCTAACAAGGCTTTTTCAAACAAGCGTAAATAGCGCTGCTTAAACTCTTGTTGCATGGCTTGCAGGGTTTGTTGATAAAGAGCAAATAAATTCGCCACCGCATCTAATTGAGGCAGCAACCGCACCAACAATTCGTTAAGATACAAACCACTGAGCAATCCCATTCCCATCAAATAAAAAGGCGGTGCGGTAGCTTCTAAGGTCTGTAAATTCATTAATTCCGTTTTACCAGACCAACTGGCTAACAACGGGACAAAGGGCCGGGATAATCCGCGAAAGCGTGAACGTGCTCCTCGGGCTAAAACACCGATGCGGCCATGTGATTCAGTGAATAATTCCAAAAGAAAACTTGTCTCACGAAATGCTCGGCTATGTAAAACAAAAGCGGGTTGTAACGCCACTCTCATTACTGAGAATATCCTAAGTTTTGTAGGCTTTTTTCATCATCTGACCAGCCGTCCTTGACCTTAACCCATAATTGCAGAAAAACTTTATGAGCAAACATTTTCTGCATATCTAAACGCGCTGCTCGCCCCACACGCTTTAATACCTCACCACCCGTGCCCACTACAATGCGTTTTTGACTGGATTTTTCCACATAAATAGTGGCCGAAATGCGCAGCAACTCCTTCTCTAGCTTATATTCCTCAATCTCTACGGTTAAAGCATAGGGCAATTCCTGACCTAAACAACGGGTTAATTTTTCACGAATAATTTCTGCAGCAAAAAACCGTTCACTGCGATCAGAAATTTGATCGGCAGGAAATAACAGCGGGCCTTTGGGTAAATATTGGACTAACATTGTTTCCAGTGCGGCTACCTCATCAGGCTTTTTTGCTGATAGCGGGACAATCGCGGCAAAAGTCCTTTTCTGATTCAACAAATCCATCCAAGGTAATAATTTCTGTTTATCCGCTACCTTATCTACTTTGTTGATGACCAAAACCACCGGACACTCAACCCGCGTGATTTTTTTCAACGCCCACTGGTCATCTTCATTCCAACGTAAGGCTTCGACCACAAACAAAATAAGATCCACATCGGCAATTGCACTAACTGCTGAGCGCATCATGTAGCGGTTTAATGCATGTTTGGTTTCCTTGTGTAGTCCAGGAGTATCCACATAAATAATTTGTGCTTTATCAGTGGTTTTAATGCCGAAAAGACGATGCCGAGTGGTTTGGGGTTTTCGGGAGGTAATGCTCAATTTCTGACCGAGTAACTGATTCAGCAAAGTCGATTTACCCACGTTGGGTCGCCCTAAGATTGAGATGAAGCCACAATGAAACTTTGCATCCCTGCGATCCCGGCTTCCTGCCGGGACGACGGGGGGATCTGCCGGGATGATGGGGGGGTCAACGGGTGAATGGTTCATAAATCAGTGCCTAGCAATTTTAAAAAATTGTCGGCCGCATCTTGCTCAGCACGACGCCGGCTGGTTCCATAGCCTTGTGCAATCTCAGTAATTCCAGAAATCCGACATTCTATACAAAATTTTTGATCATGCTCGCTGCCTTTGACTGCTAACACAATATACTGTGGCAAAGACATTTTTCGTGCTTGTAGATATTCTTGCAACCGAGTTTTGGGGTCTTTTTTCACTCCTTGTGAATCTAGCATTTCTAGACGGCTAATAAACCAAGTGAGAATGCATTCTTGACATACTTGGCCACCGCCATCTAAATAAATAGCCCCAATAATGGCTTCCATCACATTCGCTAAAATAGATTTGCGCTCCACACCCCCGCTCTTAAGCTCACCCACTCCTAAGCGCAAATAATCACTAATACCCAATTCCTTTGCCAATTCCGCCAACATATCACCGTTTACCAAATTAGCACGTGAGCGACTCAAGCCTCCTTCCGTCAACTGAGGATATTGCTGAAATAAGTGGTCCGCAATAAAAAAATTTAAAATCGCATCGCCTAAAAACTCGAACCGCTCATTGTTGAGAGCAGCTCGGCTACGATGAGTAAGCGCTATTTCTAATAACGATTTATCTTTAAACCTATAACCTAATTTTTCACTTAAGTCATCTAATGATTTTCTCATAATGTACTTTATAACTTACCTTAGCAATGGGGATTGAGTCTAAACAATCAATTTACCGCCATACCAATGCGATCCCAACGAACATGATGATGGATAGCATCCCAGCTCATCCAAATCCCAAAAGCTTTACCAATCAGATTATGTTCTGGAACAAAACCCCAGACTCGACTGTCATCGCTATTATCGCGATTATCCCCCATCATAAAATAATTTCCTGGTGGAACTACCACATCAAAATCATCACTCGAACGGGCCCCCAGATTAATAAAAATGCGATGTTTCACTCCCTCTAAATCTTCTTCTTTTACTTCTACGGGAATATGTTGTTCCAGCATCCCTCCTACCGCTGGCTCATCGTCAACCGAAGAATCCAAGCTAATCTGCGTCATTTCCTTGTCATTGATATAAAGTACTTTGTCACGTGAAACCACATGATCTCCAGGTAACCCAATCACGCGCTTCACAAAGACTAAGGAAGGATCCGGGGGTGCATAAAATAAGGCAATATCTCCGCGTTTTGGTTTGCCTATGGGAATGATCGATATATTACCCACCGGAAAACGCAGACCATAAGCATATTGATTGACCACTAAAAAATCACCAGGCTGTACGGTCGGCTGCAGCGACCCAGTAGGAACGCGATAGGGTTGAATCACAAAAGAACGGATTACCCACACCAATAACAACACTCCAAAAAATGATCGGGCATTTTCCACAATGAATGGTTGCGCCTGGGCAACTAGCAAACGCTTGCGCCGAAAAAAAGCCAAGTCCAACAAAATAATTAATCCCGTACCCACCACTAAAGCAGTTAAGGTCACTGGGAAATTTAAGATGCAAAGCCAAATAATTAAGATGACCAAGAGCCCAATGGCCAAGTTTCGGATGCGCTTAAAACCACTCGGCCCCACACGATTAACGATGCCTGGTAAGTCCAAGGCCCAAGCAAACAGTGTCAAAAAAACTGCCAAAGCCAATATCCATAGATAGTCACTGGTAATAATCATGTTAGTTATCCTTTTGATCTATTTTTAAGACCGCAAGAAAAGCTTCTTGAGGTATTTCTACTTTTCCTACTTGTTTCATGCGTTTTTTTCCTGCCTTTTGTTTTTCTAATAGCTTACGTTTACGACTCACATCGCCCCCATAGCATTTTGCCGTCACATTCTTCCGCAACGCCTTCACGGTTTGCCTGGCAATAATCTGTGCGCCTAAAGCTGCTTGGATGGCGACATCAAACATCTGCCGCGGTATTAGCTCATGCATTTTCTCCACCAGACTGCGCCCCCGGCTCATCGCTTTATCACGGTGCACAATGCTGGCTAAGGCATCCACTTTCTCGCCATTAATTAAGATGTCCAACTTGACTAAGGGCGCAAACCGAAAACATTTAAATGAATAGTCCAATGAAGCATAGCCACGACTCACTGATTTTAACCGATCGAAAAAATCTAATACAATTTCACTCATCGGTAATTCATAGGTCAACGAAACTTGACGACCTACATACAACATATTTTGCTGCACTCCTCGGCGTTCAACACATAAAGTAATCACATTTCCCAGATATTCCTGCGGCATCAAAATACTGGCCGTTGCAATCGGCTCGCGCATTTCCTCAATCGCTGCCGGCGCAGGTAGCTTCGCGGGATTGTCAATATATAAAACTTCTTCGCTACGGGTCAGGATCTCATAGACCACGGTCGGGGCCGTAGTAATGAGGCCTAGATTATACTCACGTTCCAAGCGTTCTTGCACAATTTCCATGTGCAACATGCCTAAAAACCCGCACCGGAATCCAAAACCTAGGGCTTCTGAGGTTTCTGGTTCATAAAATAACGCCGCATCATTGAGACGCAACTTAGATAATGCCTCGCGGAACGCTTCGTAATCATCGGCATTAATCGGAAACAGCCCCGCATAGACCTGGGGCTTAACTTTTTGGAACCCAGGCAACGCGTCTGGCGCCACCTGCACGGCATGAGTTAAGGTGTCACCCACCGGAGCACCATTAATTTCTTTGATGCCCGCCACCACGTAGCCTACTTCACCTGCCTGCAAAACCCCAGTACTTTGTCGCTTCGGGGTAAAAATGCCGACTTGGTCAACAATGTAACTTTTACCCGTGGACATGACCAGCATTTTTTCCCCAGCCTTGAGCACCCCCTGCTTGACTCGCACTAAGGAAACTACCCCTAAGTAGCTATCAAACCAAGAATCGATAATCAAAGCTTGTAAAGGTGCGTTTTCTTCCCCGGCGGGAGGAGGAATTATGGCAATCAGCTGTTCTAACAGGGTATCAATACCGAAACCTGTTTTCGCGCTAATCCGCACCGCATGATGCGCCTCAATGCCAATAATATCCTCAATTTCTTGGATGACTTTCTCTGGCTCTGCCTGGGGTAAATCAATTTTATTCAGCACGGGCAGAACTTCTAAGCCTTGCTCAATGGCGGTATAGCAAACGGCTACCGTCTGCGCTTCCACTCCTTGCGCCGCATCGACTACTAGCAAAGCCCCTTCACAGGCTGCCAGTGAACGAGAAACTTCATAGGAGAAATCAACGTGACCTGGGGTGTCAATAAAGTTTAATTGGTAAGTATGACCATCTTGAGCGGAATAATGCAAGGTGACGCTTTGGGCCTTAATGGTAATGCCGCGCTCGCGCTCAATTTCCATTGAATCTAGCACTTGCTCACTCATTTCACGTTCTGAAAGACCACCACAACGCTGAATAAACCGATCAGCTAAAGTCGACTTGCCATGGTCGATGTGGGCAATAATAGAAAAGTTTCGGATCAGTGTGTTCATCGCTAATTCAGAGTGTTGATAAATAGCCTTTCAATCGTCGGAATGCCTGAGGAGCAACGGCATCTTTAAATAGCACTACCGAAACAATACCCCATTTTCGATGACATTTGAAATTCAGTACCAGAAAATAGCGACAAAGAAAACTATCTCCCAACAAGCGCGCTGCAACGCACTGGCCTAGCGTGGTGTGCAGCCACCATTGCTTATGCTCATCAGCACGAATCCCCACAACAGAATAAGGACTTCTACATAAGGCGTATCGACACAAATAACGATAAAAAGCCAAACTGAGAACAATCCATCCTACCACTTGCCATGCTACAGCAATTTGCGATAAGCCTAGGCAAAGACTTGCACCCAAATACATTCCCCACAATAACACGGCAAAAGCACGCGATGGCCCAATTAAAACGGCAGATAGGCTATTTAAGGATAGATCCAAGCAAGTTGCCATTGAGTATTTACCTTTTTGTCAGCGGTTCCCTCTGAACAACCCGATGAGGGGTTGTCAGGGGGGAGAATCGGGATTCTTCCCCCTGACTGCAAGCAAAAACTTGGTTTTTGCGCAGCATTATTATCAGAAAGCAATTCCCGCAAGTCTTCAGCGGGAATTGCTGCCTTTTTGTGCAGACAAGCACAGCCCGCAGTCTCTAACTGGATCAAATCGCCAGTCAAAGTAGCAATTAGTTGGGGCAAATAGGGTAAGTGGCCCACCAGCAAGACCGGCTCTGACCAAGTATCGAGGAAGGCTAGCAGGATTTCCACCGCATCCTCTGGCTCTAAACCCGGTAATTTTTCCACAGCAGCAACATCCAAAGTCCGTGCCAATAGCTCGGCTGTTTGTTGCGCTCGCAAAATGCCACTGTGAAATATCGTCGCAATTGCTGCTTGTTTTTGCCGTAAGTGTTCTGCCAATGCCAGTACCTGTTGCTGCCCAATCGCGCTCAAAGGGCGGAGGGGACTAAGATTACTGGACACTGCATCACCATGCCTAACTAGATAAATTTTCATAAAAACTATAGCTAAATTTGAATTTTTAAGCCATTATATAGCTCTTCCCTACTACTTTGTGATACTTCTATGCATTGGAGCCAATTTTTAAGCTTTTTAATTTCCATGTTAGCCATCACCAATCCGCCCGGTAGCCTAGCGGTATTCTTAGGGATGACGGCAACTAAAACAGAAGTGGAACGAAGACACATTGCCCTGGTTGCGACCTTGACCATCTTCACCGTACTTTTCGTCATCACCTGGACTGGCATTCCTATTCTGGAAGTATTTGGTATTTCTTTACCTGCGTTTCAAATCACCGGCGGCCTAATTATCTTATTACGCGGCTTACAAATGCTCCATGATAAACAAACACCGACATCCCAGACTGCCCAGGAGCTGCACCAAACTCCAGTAAAAGATTCTATTGCCATTGTCCCATTAGGAATCCCGATTATAGCGGGTCCTGGCGCAATGACCAACATTATTATCTTTAGCAATGAATTCCCTGACATAATTAATAAAATTTACATTTCTCTCGGTGTATTATTAATTGCATTCATCTTAGGAGTGGTCCTGATTTTCTCAACCCGCATCGGCAAAATAATTGGTGTCACTGGCATAAACATCATTACTCGAATCATGGGGCTCGTGCTAGCTTCAATTGCCATGAGCATGATCACGAGAGGACTTAAAGACATTTTCCCTGGTTGGACAGGGTAACCTATGGATAAAGCGTATGGATACTGCCTTAGATAAAATTGTCAACAAACTTCAGCTGTCACAAGCGACCCATCACATTTTCCTGTGCTGTGACCAAAGTAAACCTAAATGCTGTAGTTATGCTGAAGGATTAGCCTCTTGGAAGTATTTAAAACACCGTTTAAAGGAGCTAAATCTCACCCAGGTGTTACGCACCAAAGCTGATTGCTTGCGTATTTGCACCCAAGGACCTATTGCTGTCGTTTATCCGGATGCTGTCTGGTACCACTCCTGCTCTCCAGATGTGCTAGAAAAAATTATCCAACAGCATTTAATTGGCGGCAAGCCAGTACAAGAATATGTTTTATTGGCGCCAGCTAAACCAAATTGAGAAATCTTGGCAACTGTTCAAGGGCGTATAAAGGAAGGTTGAAGATTTTGCCATTTCTGCACAAGTTCATTAATGATGCTCTTAGCATCAGCTCTGGTTGAAATTTTTCAGCGTACACTAATAAGCTTTTCTTTTGACGGGAAGTACCTGCTTTCACCTCTAAAGGGAAAATTTGATTCTGAAAATCAAGCAAAAAATCAATTTCAGCTTTACCTTCACTTTTCCAATAATACAGAGCTTGGCGAATAGAATGGGTCAAAGTTTGGGCAACATAATTTTCCGTCAGTGCCCCTGAAAATTCCTGAAATACTTGTTCTTTTTCTAACAACATTTTGGCAGAGACACCATTCATCGTGCAAAGCAATCCCACGTCCAATACATAGGTTTTAAACGCCTGATGATCCAGGTAATGACTAAGGGGTGCTTGTGGTTTAGAAATTTGACTACAATTCAGAATCAAATCGGCATCGATCAACCAGCGAATGGCATTTTCATATTCACGGCCACGGGCGCTTGCTTTTAAAGCCGAATAAATAAATTTTTTATTCTCCTTGGCCAATTGCCCAGGTATCGCCTGCCACACTGTAGAAATTCGGCGATTTTACTGAATAAAGCCCAAAAAAGCAAAAACTGGTTCCAGAAACGTGATGATTTCCACGTTTCTGGAACCAGTTTTGGGGGAGATGGGGTGTAATGAAAACTGTGGCAACTGTTCAAGAGCATAGAGAACATCACCTGTTTGGTCGACAAGAGGGCAGCCGATCACTCAACTCATTAATCTTTTCAGCGACCCAATCGCGTTTATAGTAGAGGATTGCCATGAATCCTAATATCGCAGCACTCAGGTAAGTTGCATAATTACCTGAGACATGAGAAGCATTGGCCATTAAGCCAGAAATTAAATTATCTTTAATATTCTCTGGCAGCCAAGAAAATAATTGCTGGTTTTGCGCTTCGCTTAAACAAGAAGCGATGAGGGTTAAAGTGGATAACACACCAATAGTCGCATAAGTAACCCTGGGCAAGAAACCAAATTTTACCTGGGGTTTCTTAAGAGATTCTTTCTTGTCCTGTTCTTCCAACTGCTGTATTCGTGCATCCAACTGCTGTATTTGTGCATCCATCCACTCCAATACGCTAGATAAGAATGGATTTTCCCATACCTTCTCCCCGAATTCTTCATTCACAGAACCCTGCACTATGCCGCTGTCTTTATACTCCTGAAGTTCCTTTTGGAGCTCTAACTGGGCTTGTTTACTACCTGCTTCGCTCGCTTTGGATAAGTAGTCAAGATATCTTATGCGGATGCGAAACAGTTCAACGTTGTTTCTAGTTGTAGCTTCTTTTTTATTTTCCTGCATTGCCAGAGCATATAAAACTTGAGCTTTAGGCGTTGTCCCCTTAGTATCCTGGCGAGGAGGCAAGCAAAACCCCCGCATTCTTAGATATTTATCAGCTTCCCTAGCCCCACCAGCAAATTCATATACCAATATCTTTGATAAATCTACTTGTGATTCTTTTAAAAGCGATAGAAAATTTAGAAGCTCTTTTCTACCAGGTGTATAATGACCACTTTTTAAGGTAATTTCTGTTATTACGCCCTGAGTAACTGCCAAAGTACCTGCGCATAAAGCAGGTTTTCCTCTAAGGAAACTAGAGTGATGGATTTCCGTTCCCAAATCTTGTTCCTTTGGATCCGATATGTATAACTCGCCCTGAGGACTAACAACAAATAACACATTTCCACATAACTCATGTATGCCTGAATAAACATCCTCAGTATCTAACAAGGTATTTTGAAAATACAGCAATCCCTCTCTTATTGAAACTTGATTTGCTTTAACATCCTCCGGGTAAAGAGGAGGTAACTGCGACGGGTCCGGTTCCTCCTGCATTATTTCTTGTAAAGATCTAAACTTGCCAGACTTTTCTACCTCTCTCCTAAGCCAGTCTCTAATTCGAGTATCTCCCTGATAACGAAACTCAGAGAAATATTCAAGCTCCATATGCTTCCCTAGAGGGACTGTTGGATCCCCTATACGGTTCGCTCCAAAAAAATAATCCCTTAATAAATGCACATAGGCTTTTGCTGGTGTCTTCGCTTCTGGGAGATAGAAATAACGGACTGCTTGCTTTTGAATTGCTAATACAGCTACAGCTTTCGAATATTGCTTGGTACGCAATCTTAGTGGAATACTCTCAATATATTTATCACAATCATTAATAATCTCTTGTAACTGCCCTTTAAATTTTTCATTGCAACCTTTGCTTTCTATAGCCACTCTTTTCGTGTCTTGTTTAGTCAACGCATTCCTTACTTCTTGATTGTAGGAAGTTATTTTTTCATTTAAAGATCTTAGACGAGAATCTAAACTAAATCTTACACTTTTATTATCAAGCACTGAAGCACCTTTCAATTGTGGCAAATTCTTAGCATTCTACTTGTCTCTGATTAAGAAAATATTAAATAGCAATAAATCTAGATGACAATCCAGGGTAAACGCATCTAAAGTTAGGTAGATTGATGAGTCAACGCGACAACAACTCTCTTGTAAATGCCCATTTAATGACTAAAGATGGCGCTGAAATTGATTTGATTGTTGAACGGCCTGGATTACCTATTTTGTTTATTGAGATTAAAAGTACCCACGATGTGCAAGACATGCATTTGTTAACTTTAAAGAAAATGTCACAAGATTTCGGGGATTGCGAGCCTGTTTGTTTCAGTAATGATCCTTACCCCAGAAAAATGGATGGAATTACAATTTTTCCTTGGATGCAAGGATTGAAGGATTTTTCACATAATCTCATACTATCTAGAAGTAATAAGCTCCACCAAGTGCCTTAACTCAGTTTCATCAGGTAGCTGATTATTGAGCAACCAAGAAATAAGCGTTGGATCAGAACATTCTAAAAGTCGGGCAAAGCAAGCACGCTCTTTGTCGCTTAACTCAGCATAGCCATGCTGCAAAAAACCATGCAAAAGTTCGTCTAATTCCAAAAGCCCACGGCGGCAGCGCCACTCGATGCGGCGCTTAAGCTCAATCTCTGCTAGATCAGGCATTCGCTTCCTCGGGTAACAGCGATTTACCTACCATTTTGGCCCGAGTTTCCTGGATAATAAACGATAAAAATATTGCAAAGAAACAACCAATTGGCAATACCAACATTACTAAGCGAAAATCCTGTGCAGAATAAAGGCGCACACCATCCAGCATTGCTCCTGACCAAAACACGTCAAGTAACTTGCCAACCAAGGGCTGAAATATTAAACCGCCAAACATCACCACCAAATTGATGAAAGCGACTGCAGCCCCCGCCATTTCCGCTGGTGCATTCTCTCGACCTAGAGCAAAACAAATATTTTGCGCACTACAAAATAAGCCAAATAAGAAAAACAACAGGCAACCCACAAACATAGAAACTTCCGACATAGAAACAACCAAGGTAGCCATAACTAAAGCCCCCAGCGCACTCAAAATAAGCGGCAGACGCCGTCTTTGTATTTTGTCGGAAATCCAACCTACCAAAGGAGAACCCACTAACCACCCGACAAATACCATGGAAGTAATGGTCGCTGCATCGACACTGGAAAAGCCATAGACTTGCTGGACAAATTTATTGCCCCATAATTCTGCAAAGACTGATAAAGAAAGATAAAGCAAACCCCCTACCCCTCCAGCAATCCACATTTGCTTGCTTTTCATAATTTGCAGCAATCCTTGCAAAGTTTGCTTGTAGCCTAAAGTTTTTACATCCTTATTCTCAGCAGTCCCATTCAGTTGCGGTGGTTGATCCTTAATAATCAAAGCAATTAACCCTAATAAAAGTAAGCCGCTCATGCCCCCAATTAAGTAAGACTCCCGCCAACCCACCGTATCCACAAAAGAAGTCATGAGGATGTTACCAAACATGCCACCTAACATTCCTAATGCCGTCACAGCGCCGACAAAAAAAGCAAATCGATTGGAGGGGAGCCAAACCGAAGCAAGTTTTAACGCACCCACAAAGGCAAAAGCACTGCCAAACCCTAACAAGATCCGCGCAATACTAGCCATTATCAAACTGTTGGCGATCCCAAATAACAAACTGCCTAAAAGACAAACGAGCACAGCAAAGATTAATACCCTCCGTGGTCCATAAAGATCATGAACTACACCAACCACTGCCTGCATCGGGGTGTACGCAAGATAATATAAAGAAACCAAAGCGCCTAACGACTCCGCGTGCAGGTTAAAAGATTGCATTAAAGGAGTTACCATGGCCGCTGGCGCAATCCGTAGCAAATATTCGTAACTATAAAATAAAGCGCCTAAGATGCAAATAATCCAACCTATAGCCAACACTTTATTGTTGCGCTGGGTTGTTACATTAGGCATCCATTTTGTTGCTTGACCTTCGTTTTGCATAATCACCCCTTAACAGTTAACGTGGAATTTTGTGTTCACAGCTGGTCAATTGCCGTTTATATAAAGCAGCACGATTGTTCACTTTATGTGCGGTACGAATTAGCCAAGGTTTTTTCAAATAGGTCCGTTTTGCATATCCGCCCATACCGTCATGATAGGCAAGATATAAAGCATAACCATTAGTAGGGGCAATCTTCAGATTACTCTGAGCTTGCCGACAATACCAACCTATGAAATCGCAAGTATCGTCAAATTTATGGCGCTTACCCCGATTTCCGGTATGCCGTTCATAATGTTCCCAGGTACCATCCAGTGCCTGTGAATAGCCATAGGACGAACTGATTCGCTTCCATGGGATAATCCATAATAATTTTTTACGTGGGGGTTTAGCATGGGCATCAAAGGAAGATTCTTGATTAATGATCGCCATGACCAGAGGCACCGGCACCGCCCATTTTTGCTCAACTTCCTTGGCATACCAATACCATTCGGGGTATTGAGAAAAAATACTGCAAATATTTTCAACATTGTCTGGCCTTGGCTTGGCACAGCCGGTTAATAGTAACAAAATAGCAGTGATTATGCTCCAAAAAATCTTCTGTTTCATAAAAGCGTGTCATTCTGGCGTGGATACCAGGATGGGAGTATACTCTTGGCCCATGGAACAATCAAAAAAACGTGCGCTTTTTATCCCCTTCCTGAAGGAAGGGGATTTTTGGCGCAATTTGATCACTCCTCTCCTGATATTTTTTTTAGTTACCCCTATTTCATGGGGATTGGTTAAGCAAATGGATAACTGGAAAGAACTGCAAGATATTAAGTTGGAAATCATCCAAGTCGGGGATCCTGTCTTAAGAAGTGTTGCCAAGCCTCTTACTAAAGAAGAGATCTTGGATCCTGCTATCCAACGGTTAATTGTGTTGATGAAAAATACCATGCATGGTGCTGGCGTAGGATTAGCGGCCCCACAAATTGGTGTGCCATTACAAATTGCGGTAATTGAAGATCGCGAAGAATATTTAAAGCTATTAAAACCTGAAGAAATTAAAAAACGAAATCGCTTTCCAGTGCCGTTCCACGTCATTATTAATCCTAAACTTACTCTTCTCGAGTCTGAGAAACAAGCAAATTTCTACGAAGGTTGTATGAGTGTCAATGGTTTTGTTGCTAGCGTACCACGTGCCTTAAGAGTTAAAGTTGAAGCACTGAACGAAAAAGCCAAGCCAATCACCATAGAAGCCCAAGGTTGGTATGCAAGAATTTTGCAACATGAAATTGATCATTTAAATGGAACTTTAAATATCGATCGCATGGACACCCGCAGCTTTACTAGCATTGAGAATTATAAAAAATTCCAGTGATTTCCAACTAAAATCCTCGAGACGTTGTCCTATCACGCTCACGTGCGATTATTGCTGTACAGAGAAGTAGGCGCCAAATTTTCAAAGCGGGTATATTGTCCCAAAAAAGCTAGGCGAACTTTACCAATCGGGCCATTTCTTTGTTTGGCAATGATGATTTCGGCAATTCCTTTATCAACACTGTTTTCATTGTAAACTTCATCGCGATAAATAAAGGCAATCAGATCGGCATCTTGTTCAATAGCGCCGGATTCACGTAAATCCGACATCACTGGACGACGATCACTACGCTGTTCTAAGCTCCGATTTAACTGGGATAAAGCGACCACTGGAACCCCTAATTCGCGCGCCAATCCTTTTAAACTACGCGAAATCTCTGAAATTTCCATGGCACGATTTTCCTTAGAACCAGGTAATTGCATCAGCTGCAAGTAATCAATGACAATGAGACCTAATTCCCCTTGCTCTCGGGTTAGGCGTCGAGCTCTTGCCCTCACATCGCCTGGAGTCAGAGAAGGACTATCGTCTACATATAAAGGCACTGCAGACAGGGCGCCCACAGCCGAGGCAATACGCTGCCAATCATTCTTTTCTAGTTTACCTGTTCTTACTCGATGCTGATCTAACCGACCCCAAGAGGAAATCATACGCATGGCCAATTGCTCGCCGGACATTTCCATACTAAACACTAAAGTGGGCTTGGTATTTTTTTGCACCGCATTTTCCACGATATTCATCGCAAACGAGGTTTTGCCCATCGAGGGTCTCCCCGCAATAATCACTAAGTCACCTCTTTGCAAGCCCGAAGTCATCTCATCAAAATCCATGAATCCTGTCGCTAGCCCAGTAATGGATTCAGTCGAGTGATATAAGACATCAATGCGCTCCGTCGCTAATGCAAGTAAACGACTTATGCGAATATTGGCAAATTGATGAGCTTTTTGTTCAGCAATGCGAAATACCCGACGCTCTGCCTCGTCTAAGATAGCTTCACTGGAACGACCTTGGGGATTAAAGGCAGAATCGGCAATTTCACCTGCAACACCAATCAGCTGACGTAAAATGGAGCGCTCACGCACAATGTCAGCATAAGCAACAATATTCGCTGTGCTCGGAGTAGCTTTGGCCAGTTCGAATAGGTAATTTTCCCCACTTGCAGCTTCCAATAATGCATGACTTTTCAGCGCTTCTGCAACAGTTAATACATCAAAGGGGCTTTGCTTAGCAGCAAGTTGACTGATGATTTTGAAAATGGAACGATGATCAGAGCGATAAAAATCTCCCTCATTAACTCGATCAATAATGTTATCCCAAGCCCGGTTGTCTAACATTAAGCCGCCGAGCACTGACTGCTCGGCTTCTATGGAATGAGGGGGTACTTTTACTGCTTGGGTTTTTGAATCCGCATCGGCAACCGTGGCCATAAGATAAGGTTACTCTGGAACTATATTGACCTTAATGACGCCACGCACATCGGTATGGAGCTGAATCTCAACTGAATATTCACCAATCAAGCGAATAACATCCGATAAGATTACTTCACTCTTGGTCACCTTGAATCCCTTATCAGCGATTGCATTGGCAATATCACGTGGACCAACGGATCCGAATAACTTCCCTTCGTCACCGGCCTTGACCTTAATTTCGATGACCAAGTTGCTAAGCTGCTCCAAGCGCTGATCGGCTGCTGCCCGAGCAAGTTGCGCGGTTTTTTCTAGCTCTGCTCTCTTGGCAGCAAACATGGTTTTATTCCGCTCGGTGGCTAATACCGCTTTTCTTTTAGGTATTAAGTAATTACGGCCATAACCATTGCGGACTTTAACTTCTTCTCCTAGGCTACCTAGGTTAGTAATTTTATCTAGTAATATAACTTGCATTTTTTCCTATCCTCTTAATAAAAAAGGCTTGCCACGAAAATCTAGCCAACTGTCAATAAAACCTACTGCTCCCAATGCTAAAAGCATGTAGGGCAAAAATAACGCCAAGAAACAATAAAGCCCTACTAATAAAGGCAAGCGTATGTCTTTTTTTGCTGCAAACTTACTATGGATTAAACTCAGCCCAGCAGCGGCATAAAGCATGAGGAAAATGGGCAAAATGTCCCTAGCTAAAGGAGAACCCAAGAACGCAACAACAATACAAAACAATGCTAAGACACTAACCGCATAACCCATGCGCAATTGACTTAATTCTTTCGCTAAGCCTTTTGGGTTAAATAAAGCAGACTCCCATCCTCGCGCTAAAACTAATAACAGTAAATCAAAACTCAGCAAAACAGCGACACAAATCCCACTAGCAAACTGCACTGCTAGGTACAACACTTCCCTGGCTTGCAGTGAGGCCGAATGAGCACCAAATAACTGAACAAGACCTTCCCAATAGGCCTGCAGCTGTTGCATCCACCACCCAGCAACATCGGGAATGAATGCGTGCAACAAGCAAACCCCAATAATCCCCAGCAATGCGGCTACTTGCATCACCATGGCCCAAGAGGCTGTACGGCTTAACAGATAAGCCAAGAGGCATATCATCACACCGCGGAATACTACTACACTAATCAATAGGGAGGGATTTCCCAAAAAACACATCACTACCGCAGGAAGAGCAACCCATACTAAAACCCAAGCCCCTTCCCGAATACCTTTTTTCAGAGTAATCAATCCAACGATGACAAAGCTAATCCAATTGGTGATTAACCCCAGGAAAAAAGGTAATACTGCACAGACAAAAGCAACCCATATCGCATTATGCCGATTTTTCGTTAAATACAAACCCAAGCTTCTTAACATATGCAACTGCTCTTACAAGAAAAAACCGTAACCATTCAGCACAGGATAGAAACAGGCATCTATGGCCTATTTTTGCCAACTTTGGCAATGTGGCGAATAGTTACCCTTGTTAATGACGATCGCAATAAGGTAATAACGCCAAATAACGCGCTAATTTAATCGCTTTTGCAAGCATCCGCTGATAACGCGCATGAGTGCCAGTAATACGACTAGGCACAATTCGACCTGACTCCATTATATAATTTGCCAGCACTGTCAGGTCTTTGTAATCAATTTCCTTGGCTTCTTCTGCAGTAAAACGACAAAACTTTTTTCTTCGAAAATAATTAGACACAATTCACTCCTCTAACTCAATATTTAGATTGGCTTATTCGGCAGCTTCTTCATCCAATGAATCTGCCTCTTTTTCAGCTTCACGAGCCACTTTCTTCTGAGAGGATTCTGAGACCATCGGGGAAGCTTCGGTTATTGCACGGTCACGATTTAAAATCAAATGCCGGATAATAGCATCGTTGTACCGGAACGTAGTCACCAATTCATCGAGAATAGGCTTGCTGCATTCCAGGTTGAGCAATATATAGTGCGCCTTGTGAACTTTGCGAATTGGGTAGGCTAGCTGCCGTCTGCCCCAATCTTCAAGCCGGTGAATATCTCCCCCGCTGTCTTTAACCATGGTTTTATAGCGTTTGAGCATAGCAGGGACTTGCTCACTTTGATCAGGATGAATAAGCAGTACAATTTCGTAATGTCGCATAGTGGTTCCTTATGGTTTAATGCCCACCCGCTATTGGTTTCCTAATAAGGCGAGGCAAGGAAAAAAGTTAAGGGGGTGATTTTATCTAAGTTGGGACGTGGATGTCAAATCATTGAGACAAGGGCTCAACGCACGGTCAACCATAGATCCAAGCGCTGCCAGTATTAAAACACCCACCATGGCCCCCAAAAAGGCAAAAGTTCCACCCATAATAAATTGATCATCCGCTCCTGCGCCCATTGAACTAGCCCAAGTAGCTCCCCCAATAGCTCCCCCCGCGCCTCCTCCACAAAGCCCCATCAAACAAAATAGGAACATTATTCCAGCATTGGTCTCATTATGCTTGGAGTTGGGTTGCTGTTCATTAGCCATAATTAATCTCCTCTACCGCCCCATGGGTGTCAAATCTTTATTTTCTGCTGCGTAAGACTGGCGAGGATACAATATACAGCTGAGTACCCCTACCGTTATTGCCGTACATATTACGGCACCCATAAGTGCAAAAACCATGCCCCCGAGGAATTGACCATCCGCTCCTTGGCCCATTGACCTAGCGATAAGAGCTCCTCCAGTGGCTCCCCCCGCACCTCCTCCAACAAACCCTAACAATCCAAACAAGAACATCACTCCAGTATAGCTCGGGCGTTGTTCATTATTAGTAGCCATAGCCATAATTAATCTCCTCAATAAATAAATAATGACGGGGCAAGATAATACCGCAGATGCCGACTATTACCCAATCAAATCTCATATCTTGAATCACTCAACCTATTTTGAATTAGCCTTTGGAAACAATTGGCTGGATAGATTCTCCTAACTCCCGCATTTCTTTTGATAATCCTTTTTGCCTCCCATAGAACATTCCCACTGCACCTAATATAACCGCTATCCCACCAACAGCAATCGCACTTGCACTGATAACATCAATATTTTCCATGCCTTCCAAAATTCGTCCTTCTAAAGCTAAGGCGCCAGCTGGAATTAGCCCCGAACCCAAAGCGATCATACTTGCACCCAAACCTTTCCAAACAATCGAAGGTCCTCCATTTACCACCCGGGCATAGGCTATATATGTTTGAATATTTTCAGATGTTGGTTTGGTCAAAACTTCATCAGTAGCCATAGTTACCAAAATTTTTGATGGCTCATCTTGAATTTGCTGCAAATGACTTTGGATAGCAACTAGACGTAAGTTGCCCTTTTTCTCCTGTAGCCGCCTATCAACTTCTTGACAAACATCCTGGGGAACTGAGATTAAAGCCCCACCAGCAATCAACCCTGATCCTAGCCTCGACATACTTTGGCCTAGATCCTTGGAAACTTGATCTATTTTCTTTGAAAAATGCAAATACTGTTGGATATTTTCATAAGTTGCATCAACCAGAACCGAGTAAGTAGCGGCCAATATCCGAATCTTTAATGATTTAGCTTTAGGTTTAGGAGCGCAAAGACTTTGTTCCAGTTGAGTACGAATAAGCTGTACATTTTGGGTTCTAAACTCAGAAAGCGGCCGCCTTGCTAAGTGTTCGGAAATTTCCTGATAAATTTCGTCTTGAATCGCTTGTTGCTTATCTACGGATGGAAAATGAATGGCGCTCATCGTGCAATCATCGCCATATCTTACAAAGGGAAAGTTACGTAAATTACCCTCCACGCTCTTAGTTCTTAAATCCTTTTCACCAAATTGCTCTTTGAATGAGCAATAGTTAGCATTTAATTCAAGATAGTTTCGCTTTGCTTCTTTTGCCACTTCAGAAGCTTGGGCAAGAATCTTAGTATAATTTTCTTGGTTTTTGGTAAAAACAGTTTCTAAAAGAGAACCTTTACTTTCCACTGCCTCAGAATTTAAGCTATATTTCCTTGCCTCCTGAGTGATTATTGGCTTGTCTTCAAATTCTGGCAATACTGAAGTGTAACCAAAAGATTCATCGCCTAGCCCAACCGGCACATTGAAAAAATCAGCACGGGCTAAAATAGGTTGCTGCTCTTGCTGCATCACATCATCAAAACCATCCTTATGTACTTTGACCGTAGGACCTTGTGGAACGGTGCGATACGTGAGAACCTCAGATTTGCTCTCATTTACCCTATGCAGTATTAAACCCACATCACCAATACCAAAACCTGCATAATATTGCCGGTCTTCTAACTGATAACCAATGCCCAAGGAGAGAGTAAACCGTAACACAAATGCAAGGCTCGGATTCTTTTGGATCTGAGCTTGGCGTGCTTGCTCAATATCTGCAATCAGCTGCCGCATAATTGCTTCAGAATTCAACCCGGCAGCACTAAGCTTGATCGCATACACATCCATCAGCGGAATAATTTGCTCATGGGCAAATTTTGCAATCACCGCAGGATCGACCATCGCCCCATGATAACCATCCAAATTAATATGGAAAGGCAAACCTAAGCTTGTATAGCCAGTCACGGCATAATCATCCAATTCATTGGAATCTGGACCTCTATAGTCACCATTAGGGAATGACATAAAGGTGCTGGTTTTATAAACCGTCCCGAAATGCTCCTCCCCCTCCTTACGCTCCGAGGGTATAGGCTGCAATCCTTGGGGGATAGCTTGCTCATATTGCGTTAACAAACTAACACCAGATATTCTTGGCACCAATTGCTTAATTCGAGTTATTTTTTGTTCAGACATTACTTAATTCATCGCGTGGTTTTAAATCGAACCAATACTTGCCAGTAACAATTTAGCTACATTTTCAGTGCCTGCCACTAAATTTTGTTCAGAGACTTGCACCGATTCTTCATTAGCAAAATCACTCACGGAGCGAATACATCCCATCGGTATTTCATATAAATAAGCCACTTGGGCAATGGCTGTCGATTCCATCTCAACCCCAATCGCATCCGAGACGTATTGTTTCATGATGGCAATTTCTTCAGCACTATCAACAAAACGATCTCCAGTTAACACCGGTCCAATGTAAAAAGTTAATCCTAAAGTACCTGCCAATTTCTCAAAAAGATTTTGCAGCCGTTCATTCGGGGCAAAGGTCTCTGGAAACTTAGGAACTTGCCCATAGCGATAACCATAGGAAGTCACATCCACATCATGATACACAAAATATTTCGGTAAAATTAGGCTGCTTGGTAGCACATCGGCACGCAAAGCGCCCAAAATGCCTACATTAATAATACATCGGGGTTTATAGCGCTCGGCGACTACAGTTGTTGCTGTCGCGGCACTTACTTTGCCGATCCCTGAGCGTACCAGCAAAATTTCTTCCCCTTGAATAGTTCCCTGGAAAAAATCAATATGATCTAATAAAAAATAATGATTATTGAGATGAAGAATTTTTTGTAAGATATCAATTTCTTCACTCATTGCACCAATGATTGCTATCGTCATTTATGCTCCTCTTTCCACTTAATATTACAACCCATACTCGAATATTGCGGTTCCACCGGTGGTTGACCGGCTAAAGCCGCATCTAATGCTGCCCGCAAATCTCTGCCAGACACCTCTCCCCTACTAGGGCTTGAGTCATCTAAACGTCCATGGTAAATACAATTGAGCTTTTGAAATGCAAAAAATTCCGGAGTACATTCCGCCCCATAGGCTTTGGCTACGGCTTGGGATTCGTCATAGAGGTAGGGAAAGGAATATCCCACAGCCTCAGCCCGCTGCTTCATTTGCTCAGGGGCATCTTGTGGATAGGTACTGACATCGTTAGAGCTAATAGCAACAAATGCGACTCCTTTGGCTTGATATTCTTTCGCCAACGCAGCAAGTTCGTGCTCGACATGCTGTACAAAAGGGCAGTGATTGCAGATAAACATGACTACGGTGATATCCTGGCCTTGAACCTGCTCCAAAGATCGCATTTGGCCTGAGATCGTATCAGGCAATTGGAAGGATGGGGCTTGGGTTCCTAGCGCCATAGGCTTTGAATAGGTAAGGGCCATAAAACACTCCTTTTAGGTTAATTTTTTAGATTTTACCACAAAAATAATCGAATAGCATGGTAGATTTAAACAATTTGCGCTCGACTATTAAACTGGGCTTGACGTTTAGCCCGATCATTACGGCGCTGCTCTAATGCCGACAAATATTCCGGGGTCACATCGGTAATATAATGGCCGGTAAATATGGATTCTTCAAAATGTTTGATATCAGGGTTCCCCTCAGCAACGGCTTCATGCAGGGCCGATAAATCCTGAAACACCAGCCAATCCGCCCCTATTTTTTCTGCTATTTGCTGCACATCCCGGTCATGAGCAATCAGCTCATTGGCAGCCGGCATATCAATCCCATAGACGTTGGGATAGCGAATTTCAGGAGCAGCAGAAGCAAAATACACCTTCCGCGCCCCAGCATCTCGCGCCATCTGAATAATTTCCTTTGAGGTAGTACCACGCACAATAGAATCATCAACTAGCAGCACGTTTTTACCCTGAAACTCAAGGCCAATCGCATTTAGCTTTTGTCTTACGGATTTTTGTCGCTGGGCCTGGCCCGGCATAATGAAAGTACGGCCAACATAGCGATTTTTGACGAAGCCCTCCCGATACTTTAACCCTAAAGCCTGAGCCAAAGATAAGGCGGCGCTACGACTAGTATCTGGAATCGGGATGACTACCTCAATATCATGCTCAGGAAATTCCCGACGAATTTTCTCCGCCAATTTTTGCCCCAAGAACAGGCGAAACTTATAAACTAACACGTTATTAATCATCGAATCAGGGCGGGCGAAATACACATACTCAAATAAACAAGGAGTATATTGGGTATCGTTGGTACATATTTGCTCCCAAAGTTGTCCCTGAGCATTAATAAATATTGCCTCCCCGGGCAACACATCTCGCACCAGCTGAAAACCGACTGCATCCAAAGCGACACTTTCGGAGGCCAACATATACTCCTCTCGCCCACCGGCTGCTTGCCGACGACCCAAAACTAAGGGGCGAATCCCATTAGGATCGCGGAAACCCACCATCCCCACGCCAGCAATCAACACAATAGCGGCATAAGCTCCTTGGCAGCGCTGATACACACCTTGCATGGCTTGAAAAATATCTTGTGCGGTTAGTTCTGCTTTGCCTAATTCTTGTAGTTCATGAGCCAAGACATTCAGTAAGACTTCAGAATCAGAGTCGGTATTAAGGTGCCGCCGATCCATGGCCAGCAAATTACGTCGAATAACATCAGAATTGGTGAGGTTGCCATTGTGAGCAATGCTGAGTCCATAAGGAGAATTCACATACAAGGGCTGTGCTTCGGCAGCACTGGACGAACCGGCGGTGGGATAGCGCACATGCCCGATTCCCATCGAGCCCTCCAGGCGGAGCATATCATCCGGCCGAATGACATCCCGGACTAATCCATTGTCTTTTCGCAAAAAAACCTTTCCCTGGTGGCAAGTCATAATACCAGCAGCATCTTGACCACGGTGTTGTAGCACCATTAAGCTTTCATAAATGAGCTGGTTTACAGGTTCCTGAGCAACAACACCGACCACACCACACATACTAATTAGCTCCAGAAAGTTGAGATTGCAGAGAAATGGTTTGTTTGTTATTTAAGTTAGGAATGTGCGGAATAGCCTGCTGAACTTTTTGCAATATTTCTGCTGATTTTTTCTCACTTTGGGCCGGCAAGGCTTTCAGCTGCTCAATACCTTCCGGCAGCAAGGCTTTTAACCATTCGGCCACGCCTTCAAATTGGGGGAGCAATTGCGATTGTTGCCAGGCCTCGCTTTTTTCTGCCATGGTGATAGAAGCCACTAAGACAATCACCGCTACCAGCAAGCCACCACGGGTAAAACCAAATACTAAACCTAAAACACGATCCGTCCCAGACAGGCCGGTACTATACACTAAACTTCCCACCAGGTAATTCACAATCGCCCCAGCAATTAACACCCCAAAAAACAGGATTAAGAAACTCAGAATTAAACGGACACTATTCGAATCAATGCTCATTAAAAAGGTCGTAGCAAACTGGGCTGAAAAACGATAGGCCGCCCAAAAAGCAGCGACCCAAATCACTAAAGATATTGCTTCGCGGACAAAGCCGCGGACCAAACTCACCAACGTAGAAACGCCAATCACACCTAAAATAGTAAAATCTATCCAATTAAAATCTTGCCAATTCATTTAGGAGTTCACCTTCACAATGATGCTTTTCAAGCTGAACTCTCGTTGCAAACGCTTTTGGATAGTATCGGCATCACTTCGATGCAATTGCGGACCCACCAATACCCGAATAAAGTTTCCCTGTCTCGTGTGACTGCTATGGATATAGGCGGGAAAGCCAGCGGCTTGTAATTTTTGCATTAAGTTTGTGGCGTTGACTTTATCAGAAAAACTCCCTAACTGCACAGCCCAAGAATCCGGCACAGGAGTAGGTTTTGCAGTCTTGGTATGGTTATTATTCTGGGCAACGGCCGCTGCGGATTTTGCTGGCTTCTTAGCTGGTTTCGCCGCCCCTTTACTGACTGCCACAGGTTCGGCCGGAGCTGCTGAAGCTACCCATGCTGAAGGAGTCGGACCAGAGGCAGCCGCAGCTTCTGAGGGTGCCTTGGGAACTACTGCTACCCCCGCCCCCGCTGGCGCCGCAGCATCAGCGGGAGCAGGAGATAAGGCAGCTGCAGTGGAATCAGCAGGACTTGGGGGAGAAGCCTGGCTTGTAGCAGCAACCGTGGGTGAAGCTTGGGCAGCTACAGCAGGGAGTGTCGACCCAGTGGAATCTAATTCCTCAAAAATAATGTCCTCGGCCATGTTAGCATTCTTAGGAGCGGAAGCAGGGGGCGCAACAGCTTCTTTGGTAATAGCAGGTACTGTCGCTTCCCGCGGTGGAATCGGGGTATTTAAGTTAATTGGCAAGGCCGGCGGATTGGGAATACGAGCCGATAATTTCAGCTCATCGGTGTTTACCGAGCGACCGAAAAACATCGGGATAATAATCAACCCCATAGCTAAAAGTATTGCAATGCCCACAATGCGTTTTTTAAGTCTTAATTCCACCAGAAAACCTCCAGAATTTGAAATATGAGGAATACTAAAGCACGCGGCCTGTTTCTTCAAGAGGATCAAGGCTTGACATCCTCTCCGGCATAAATGCCGGAGATTCCATACATGTGGCTGTGCCACGAGTATGAGGTTCTCGTTTCTACGCCGCACCCAACGCGCTTGCTCCACGAGCCATCACAGCATGCCCTGCTGCTAAAATATTTTTCGCCGCGTTCAAGTCAGCATTTGCTGCATATCCGCACGATACACACACAAATTCACTTTGGGTCTGACGGTTTTCCTTGGCAACATGCAAACAATGAGAACAACGCTGGCTGGTATAGTGGGGTGATACTTCAATGAACATCCCTCCATTCCACGTCAGCTTATATCCCAATAGTGTCACCATTGGATAGGGTCGCGAATTTTGCAATGCCTGCGTCTATACCTACGCTATCGACTGCTGTTGACTGCGAAGAGATGTCTTGTTGTACTTGGATACTGATATACCAATGTTTTCCTTGCCGCGATACCGTTACATTTCGTATGTCCCCTATGACCTCCTGGCTTCGGTAAAAATGAATCCAACCTAATTTCGGTAATTTCAGACGGTTGCCTTCTAATTCGATTTGCTTCGGCTCCGGAAATCGAAAACTATCGTGACGACCTTTTTTCTTGAAGCGGGGTAATCGTTTATTTGGCTGCGTTTTGTCAAATGCATCGGAAAATGCTCGATCTAAATCACGCAATTTTTGTTGCACGATATGTGCTGGACATTCTTTCAAAAAACCATATTCTTCAGATTGCTTCCATTGCTTCACCCAAAAATCAAATTCTGCATAGCGCAGAATACGCTCCTGTCGTTGCAAAAGAAAAAATTAATAGCTTGGTGAATAGGACTGGCCCAAAAGGTCCAGGGGCTTAAACATAACTCCAGACCTGACACTATTAGCGCCCATACACTAGGTACTAACTCGCTGGGCCAAAACAGGCGCTACAGTATGGAAAGACCCAAAGACTAAAATGCGGTCTTGCTCTTCGCACTCACTCATATCCTCATTCTTGAAAACAATACTCAGACAGCACAGTAGCTTGCTGAAAACGCTGTTGTTCTTCCTTGGATAATTGTGCCAAATGACAAGCCTGATTTTGATCCAAGCTACGCAATAAAAGTGCTATTTGTGTTCTGGATTGACGGTTGCCTAGGTCAAAGCCACGGTTCACAGAAAAAATCGGGCACGGGCACGTACGATTCAAACGGCATTTACGCTAGTAATTTACCTTGCTGCTCCAGCAATTGTAGATAACTTGTATCAGCATTAATTTTGTCAAGATTCTCATCGATTAAGCTGATTGACAAAACAATATCTAGTAAGCTGGAGGGAGGCATTAATAGACTGCCTGCGGGTTTGAATTGGCGGAAGAGTACTTGGCTACTTTGTAGTTGCTTTAGGAAGTCCTGATCAAAACCATGAAATTCTAATTCCCGCCAAGAAAATAAAAATATCATCCGGCCTTTTCTAGTTTGTTTTTTTGGCAAGACATAATTTTCCAGTTTCTTTCCTGTAATTAATTCAAGATAAACATCTGTTTGATCATAACCACTGAGTGCTTTACAAAAACGGTTAATTTCACCTCCTAATCCAGATAAGCGCGGGTTGATTTCCATCAAATAAAACTGATTATTTTCAGTAACCATAAATTCAGTATGAGCAAACCCATGCTTCACTTTTAATACATCAAGCACCTTTCGAATGTAATCCCAATATAGGCTCCAGCTCGCTTCATTTGGGCTTACAAAATCAGCACTACGATATACAGGAAAATCCCCTGTATCCAACTTAGTATATTTTAGAATACCGGTAACGTAATGGTTCCCATACCAGGTCACGGTATCCGCAAGATATTCTGTTCCCTCTATTTTCTGTTGTATGATTACATCTGCCAAAAATTTTTTCCCGAACACATCACTTCCCTGTTGTAATGTCATGACATGTGACTTAACCTCGGCTAAATCATTACATGTTTTTACACCAAAACTGCCAGCCGATTGAAAAGAAGGTTTCACAATGACGGGAAAATTGAGTTTAACCTCATAGGGCACAGATTCACCTGCAGCAATAAGGATTTGAGGAATATGGGTTAAGCCCGCATGTTTTAGCGCCTCATTCATATCATACTTAATATAACGTAAATTAGCATCTTTAGGATCATTACTTAATTCCGGTTGTACAGCATATGCAACTTGTTCCGCATAAGCTAAGTCGGTTTCATAGCCAGGTATTATGTCAATAATTTCGTAATCTTTCGCCAACTGCTTGATGCGTTCAGCGTCATTTTTCAAATCTCTACTGAGTTGCTCGTTGATAACAAAAAACTGTGTATCGAGGCTAAAATATGTACCAGCATGAGTAGGCTGAGTGTACACCGCCATAAGCTTAATATTAGCTTTCGTCAATACCCGACAAAATGTCTCATGCAAAGAAAATGGATTGATTAAAATGATTAATTTCCTGCGCATAAATTAACTCCTAGCTAACGCTGTGCATTCCAATGAGTATAGTGATCTATAGTTTCCTCATGGTTACTATAGCATGAATGAGCATCTAGGCCGTAATTTGTGTCTCAACTAGCTGATTTTAAAACAATTTAAGTTTCAGAACCAAGCGCTTCAATTTATCAAGAAAACATTAATATTTATTAATTTTGAAGTTTTCAGGTATTCATGTCCTATAATTTCAGTATGATACGAATCATTCCAACATCTGAGTCTCAAAAACGATTTTTTTTAGAATGGGCTATGGATCCCAATGATAACACTTATAACATTTCCCTTGTTTATTTAATCAAAGGGTCTTTAAATCGCAAAGCTTTAAAACAGGCTTGTGAGACATTTATTCAGAAGCACAGAATAGTTCATGCTTATTTTAGTGGGGACGGCAACCAATGCCATTACGCAGATTATGAAATAAATGACTTTTTTTCAGAAGAGATTATTGATATCACAAAAGATATTGAAACTCAATTAGAAGAAATAGTACATAAGCCATTTGACTTAACTAAAGATATATTATTAAAATTTTATCTTTTAACCAACCCAACTAATCATAACGAGTATTATTTCATTCATTATGCGCATCACATTATTGGGGATGCTACAATGGCTGATATTTTTGCTAAGGAAATTACAGATAGCTATAATAGCTATAACCAGTTAATTAATAATCCTGAGTTACTACCACCAACAGAATACAAAGATACATTTGAGGAAGCTGTCAAAGCAGAGAATCTTCTTTTAACTGACACCTACCGAGAAGAGGCTAGAAAATTTTGGCTCGATTTTATAGGTAATATCCCCTTACAAGTAAATCTGCCTTATAAGACAGGGATTCAACCGCAGCAATCAGGTCATTCTAAATTAGGGAAATCGATATACTTTGAACTCAACAAAAATGAAAGGGAACATTTGCAAGCTTTTGTTAAGAAAAATAAATCAACTTTATTCATAATACTCGCCGCTATTTATGGTCTCTTAGTTAGCAAATATAGTGGCCAAGATAAAATATTGCTCAGCTATCCTACTGATACCAGGCTCAAAGATCATAAGAATGCAAGCGGATGTTTTATCAATAATCTTCCTTTAAAAATAGAGTTGGATCGGTATACTTCCTTAGAAGAATTAATCGTCAGCATAAACAAACAAAGATCTGAAATTAAACCTTTCCAGCATTATTCCTTAACCCACATTATTTCAGATCAAAGAAAATATAGACATAATGATAATACGGTTGAAAACTTTAATGTTATTTTTTCTTTAACAAAGCTTGGTTCGTTGCCATTGAATTTAGAAGGCGTAGAAGTTCAATCACTAAATATACCCAAGAAGCTCAATGCAATGAGAGAGTTTGGTTTCAGTTACGATGCCAGTAGTCCTGATAAAATTAAATTTAAACTAATGGTCCAAAAATCACTATTTGATGAAAACATAATATACTCATTTAAAGAATCCTTCCTATCATTAGTCAAATCAATAGAGCAAAATCGTATCATTCATTTAAAGAATTTCCCTTTGTTAAATGCAGAAGAATACAATAAAATAGTTTATGAATGGAATCAGATTAAAGAGTATCCTTGCGACAAAACCATACATCAATTATTTGAGGCACAAGTAGAAAAAACACCTAATTGTATTGCGGCTGTATGTAAAGGCCGATCGCTAACCTACTTCGAACTGAATGCTAGAGCAAACCAGTTAGCACGACATATTCAAGCTGTTTATCAGGAAACTTATGATCGTGCATTAAGCCCTGATACTTTGATCGCCCTCTGCATGGAAAGAAGTCTAGAATTGGTCATTGGTATACTAGGAATTTTGAAAGCAGGTGCGGCTTATGTGCCCATTGATCCTCATTATCCGAAACAACGGATAAATTATTTACTCAAGGATAGTCAAGCAGGGCTCTTGGTCACGCAACAAGCATTGGCAGATCAATTAAATGACTTATCTTCACAGGCGCCATTAGTCTTCACAGAAGATTCAAGACATCAATCTACAGATCAACTGCATGTCAAAACTAACGCTTATGATCTTGCTTATGTCATTTATACTTCAGGCACCACAGGCCAGCCGAAGGGAGTTTTACAAACGCATAGTAATGTGGTCCGTTTATTTGCCAACACACAAGGTTATTATCAATTCAACGATCAAGATGTCTGGACCCTATTTCACTCTTTTGTCTTTGATTTTTCTGTTTGGGAATTATGGGGTGCGCTGTTCTATGGCGGAAAATTAATTATTCCTTCTTACGAAGAGACACGTGATCCATCAGTTTTTTATCAGTTATGCCTTCAGCATCAAGTAACGGTGCTTAATCAAACTCCTTCGGCATTTTACCCTTTCATTGAAGTGGCAAATACATCATTATCGCATCTGCGTTACGTCATTTTTGGCGGCGAAGCTCTTAACCTCCATCAATTACAATCGTGGTGGAATCGGTTTGAGCATCAACAGCCCAAGCTCATTAATATGTATGGTATTACCGAGACAACAGTGCATGTGACTTTCAAAGAGTTGTGTTCTGATCATGTACAAGCACTGAGCAACATTGGCAAACCACTTTCTGATCTGCAGGCTTATGTCTTGAGCGCAGGATTGCAACCTCTTCCTATTGGTCTACCAGGTGAATTATATATCGGCGGTGCAGGTTTAGCGCGCGGTTATTTAAACCGTCCTGATTTAACTGCGGAACGGTTTATTCCTAATCCATTTGCGACCCAAGCTGATCTTGATAAAGGCTATAGCCGGATTTATAAAACTGGCGATTTAGTTCGTTGGCTACCAGAGGGGGATTTGGAATACATTGGACGTAATGATTTCCAAGTTAAAATTCGTGGACACCGTATCGAATTGAATGAAATTGAGAGTGTTATTTCCCAACATCCCGATGTTGAACAATGCGTCGTAGTTAATAGTAAAAATAACAAATTAGCTGCATACATCTTATTCAAGTCAAAGACTGCTACGAGTGTTTTTAAAGTATCAGATTATCTATATGAAAAACTACCTAATTATATGCAGCCTGCTCATCTAGTTGCATTAGATGAGCTTCCACTCACTCCTAATGGTAAAGTTGATCGTAAAAAATTAATCGATCACAAAATTATCAGTGATACTACAAAATCTCTGTACCCGAGAAATATAGAAGAATTCAAGATGCTTAATCTATTCAAAGAAATATTAAAATTAAAAAATTTAAGTATTCGGGATAACTTCTTTAGAGCGGGTGGAGATTCACTTCTTTCCATACAACTAATCACAAAGCTTAATAAAGATTTAAATATTAACCTGAAGGTTTCGGATTTGCTACATTATCCCTCGGTAGAAACATTATCTGGATTGGTTATAAATAAAAATCCAATGAAATCTTCTTCATTAATTCAATTACAGGCTGGAAAAGAAACTTTTCCAATTATTTGTATCCATCCTGGCGGGGGAACTGCTTTTTGTTATATGCAGTTAGCAACAGCCTTAGGTGAAGATGTCACTGTCTATGGCATTCAATCCGTGGGTGTCGATAACGATGAAGAGACGCCACTTAAGACTATTGATGCCATGGTGGATCATTATATAGGATCATTAAATCATCTATTAGACGAAAAATTCATTTTACTGGGTTGGTCTTTTGGCGGCTTAGTTGCCTATGAAATGGCTCGTCGGCTGGAGGAATCTGGGAAAAAACCGAGTCATCTCATTTTATTAGACACGCCACTTCCGTATAAGAACTTAAAAATCCCATATGTTAGCCGAGAAGATTTTATTAAGAAATTAATCCGTTTTAATGAATTATTTCCAAATATTACGGACGAACATATTAATCGTTATTATCGCATTTACATTAACAATTTGTTATCTATAAAAAGTTTTGTTCCTAAACTTTACGCAGGTAACGTTACACTGTTTCAAGCTGAAGAAGAAAAGGAAACAGAAATCGAACTGCCTCAAGCAAAAAATTGGCAAGAAATAATTCTAGGCGAGTTAGTAATCAAGCAAATGAATTGCTATCACTGGAACTTTATGGATAAACCCCATGTTAATCAGTTAGCGGAGGAAATTAAGAAATTATCGGAATTTTGTTCTTGAGTAAATAGCCTGGCTTGGTCCCATTTTCTCATGAATTAGCAGTTCCGTTGCAGCCAAGCCAAGACTGGCGCCACAGTATGGAACGATCCAAAGACTAAGATACTGTCTTGCTCTTCGCACTCACTCATGGCTTTGGTAAAAGCAGCAAGCACTGTTGAGTGAGTGGTGTAATGCGAAACATTGAGATTACTTAAATGCTGGGCAAGGCTCGCAGCCGGAACTCCTCGGGGTAGATCATCCAAACCGGCCACATACCATTCATCTACTAGCGGCAGTAAGGGCGCTAAAATATTAGGAATGTCTTTGTCAGCGAAGATACTGACCACTGCCAAAGTTTTTCCTAACTTGGGCTCTGCTTGTAACCGATTAGCCAAATACTGGGCGGCAGCTGGGTTATGGGCTACGTCTAGGATTATTTGACGTGAAGCTTTAACATCCCTGTCAACTGGATCCCTGCATCCTGCAGGGACGACGAGGCATTTTTGAAACCGCCCCGGGACAAAAGCTTTGGAGAGTCCTTGGCAGATAGCTGCAGTACTTACTGGCAAGCGATCATGCAGACAGTGCAGCGCCATCAAAGCGGTTGCGGCATTCTGTAATGGTAAGTGCGGAATTGGAAGCGCGTGTAAATGCCTATCCGCAGTGCGCCAACTCCAAGTTGCGGCGTCTTGCATATAAGAAAAATCGCGATTGAGGCAGGAAAGCCGAGCGCCAATGGCCTCTGCGGCAGCGAAAATAGCACCAGGAGGAGCCACTTCACCACAAATTGCTGGTTTATTGGCGCGAAAAATACCGGCCTTTTCCTGGCCGATGGCTTCGCGGGTATCACCCAGCCATTCTTGGTGATCGAGGGCGATGGTGGTTATAACTGCCACATCCGATTCCACACAATTCACCGCATCCAGACGACCACCTAGGCCTACTTCTAAGATCACCGCATCCGGACGCTTTAACGTCCCTGTCGGCTGGATCCCTGCATCCTGCAGGGACGGCGGGAGTTCAGGGAATCGAATGCGCTTAAATACCCACAACGCCGCCAAAGTGGTGAACTCGAAGTAAGTCAGCAGGGTTTGCTCTCTGACCTGTTCCACTTGGGCAAAAGCCCGCAGTAAATCTGCTGCGGCGAGCGGTTGACCATTAATTTGAATACGTTCTTTGAAGTCTAACAAATGAGGGGAAGTATAAGTGGCCACGTGATAGCCTGCTTGTTGCAGTATCTCAGCTAAAAACGCCACACAAGTCCCTTTGCCATTGGTACCTGCCACTGTAATCACGGGGCAGTCAAACTCAGTTACCTGTAACTTTCGTGCAACCTTGCCCACCCGCTCCAACCCCAGCTCAATTGCCAGGGGATGAATGCTCTCGATGTGGGTGAGCCACGACTGCATCTAGACCACCCGATGCATTAATTTCGCTAAGATTCCTGCTACCTTTTCCCGTAAATGGCGGCGGTCGACTATCATATCAATCGCACCGTGCGCCAATAAAAACTCACTGCGCTGAAAACCTTCAGGTAAGGTCTGATGGACCGTCTGTTCAATAACCCGGGGGCCAGCAAAGCCAATCAAGGCCTTAGGCTCCGCTAAAATAATGTCACCCAACATGGCCAAACTCGCCGAGACACCTCCCATCGTCGGATCTAACAAAATGGAAATATAAGGAGTTCCTTGCGCCGACAATCGTGCCAAGGCGGCACTCGTTTTCGCCATTTGCATTAAGGAAATTAACCCTTCTTGCATCCGCGCGCCACCACTGGTTGCAAAGCACACCAGCGGAATGCGTTCGTATAACGCCACCTCCACGCCACGAACAAAACGTTCCCCGACTACTGCACCCATCGAGCCGCCAATAAAATCAAAATTAAATGCACAAGCCACGACGGGAATCCCCAAAACCTCAGCTTGCAAAACCACCAGGGCATCTTTCTCCCCGGTTTGTTTTTGAGCCGTGGCAAGACGGTCACGATATTTTTTGGTATCCCGGAAACGCAGCACGTCGACCGGCTCAACCTCAGCGCCAATTTCCTGCCAATCACCGCGATCTAGAAATAATTTCAAGCGTGCTCGACCACTGAGCCGCATATGATGCTCACATTTAGGACAGACTTCTAAATTGCGTTCAAGTTCGGCACGATATAAAACCGCATTGCATTCAGGGCATTTACTCCAAAGACCTTCCGGCACTCCTTTTTTATGCGAAGTTTCCACTTTGGAAGGAAATAATTTTTTAAGCCAACTCATGCTATTGCACGCGGATCAAATGTACTTTAAAAATTAGGGTTTGATTGGGGCCAATGACACTCCCAGCACCCCGTTCGCCATAGGCTAATTGCGGTGGGATATAAAACATCCAGGTGGAACCTTCATTCATAAGTTGTAAACCTTCTTGCCACCCTGCAATTACCCCCGATACCGGGAAACTGGCAGGCTGCCCACGCTGATAGGAGCTATCAAATACCTGGCCATTGACTAGCTTACCTTCATAATCAACAGTCACAGTATCATTGGGACCAGGCTTTTTACCGGCACCTTGCTCGATGATTTTGTATTGTAAGCCGCTTGGAAGGGTGACTAAACCTGCTTCAGAGGGATTTTCTTGCACAACTTGTTCTCCTGAGGGTGAGGTGACTGAGGCTGGGACTGCAAAGGCAATATCTTGCGCCATCCCAACCAATAAGATTCCCAATAAGGGACAAAATTTTCCAATTTTCATATTTATTCTCCTGCTATGGCGATGCGCAAAGGTTATCACAATTATCTGAAAGCCGATATAATACCTTCGCCAAATACAATCCATTGGGGGGCGCAGTAATACCCCCCAGGCGTCGATCCCGGCCCAGCAAAACTTCCTGGGCCCACTCCGGAGGACGTTTGCCCACACCAATTTCACAGAGCACACCGACAATATTGCGCACCATATGATGCAAAAAAGCATTCGCTTGGATCTCGATTTGAATCCGCTGAGCATCGCGCGTCACCCGCAAGTAATCCACCCGCCGTAGCGTGGTTTTAGCCTGGCAATCAGTGCCGCGATAGGCACTAAAGTCATGCTCCCCTACTAAAAACTGTGCTCCTGCCCACATTCTAACTTCATCTAAAGGGTGCGGATACCAAGTAAGCTGAGAACGTAATAAAGCCGGGGGAATTGCTTGATTAGCAATAAAGTAGAGATAACGTCGGGCCAATGCTGAATAGCGCGCATGAAAGCTGGGTTCAACCGGATGTGCCCACAAGGCCCGAATCTCAGGAGGAAGAAATCGGTTGGCCCCAGAAACCCAAATGGATTGGCGACGCGTCACCTCCGTATCAAAATGAATGACCTGTTCTAACGCGTGCACTCCTTTGTCGGTGCGTCCGGCACACACTACTTCGATTTTAGTATTGGCAACGCTAGATAACGCGGCTTCAACGCGTCCTTGAATGGTCTCTTGTGCGGGATTTTGCTGAATCTGCCAACCATAGTATAAGCTGCCATCATACTCCAAGCCCATTGACCAACGCATTCTCAGGGCCCCTTACCTCAAGAATCAGACTGTGCCAGCTTGGCTTGCTCCAATAGCAGCTGTGCTTGTTCTTGTTGTTCAGGTGTCCCTATTTCCAGCACCCCTCTGAGAGTCTCCTCAACAGCAGTATAGTTGCCCATCTCCAGATAAGAACGGGCTAAATCCAGTTTAATCGGTACAGAATCTTCATCTGCTAAGAAATCGTAATCAGCTTCTTCCTCAGCCTGATCTTCAGGAGCTGAGTGCTCCTCAACGGGCGGGGCAACGGGCGGTACCACAACTTTCTGCGGCCGCTTGGGCCATAATAAAAAAATTAATAAGATGATCCCTACAACAACCAGGACACCACCAATCATTAAAGCTACATCTATGTTGTTAATTTGCATAAGCTCTCCCGCCGTCGTCCTCCTCACTCCGTCGTCCCGGCATGGATGCCGGGATCCAGCCCACAAGGATGTGAAACTTTGCATCCTGCAAACTGGATCCTGGCATCCATGCCAGGACGACGCTTTTTGGATCCCTACTTCCAAGCAGGAACGACAGGCTCTTATTCAACCGAAAAATCAGTCAATTCGTCCACCGGAGTATCATGTAAATAAATGCCTGTGACTTCTGATTCCGGCGACCCTTGTTTTAACGCCTCTCGCAAGTCCTGAAGCTGCTGCTCAGTGCCAAAAGCAAATACTTCGACCCGCCTATCTCTTCGATTACGTGCGACACCAGTCACCCCCAATTTCCTAGCTTGCTCTTGAACAAAACGGCGATAGAAAACACCTTGCACTCGCCCACTGACTAAATAATATTTTCCTAGTTTTGGCATGGCAATCCCCTTAAATTACTGACTATACAAATCAATCAACTCCAGCAAATTCCGACCCACTTCAGTATTTTTATAAGCTTTAATATAACTTTGCAACACATATTCATACTCTGGTGTTGCTAATACCGCTAAAATTTTATTAGCGCGAGTCAAATCTTCGGGCACAGTATAACGGCAGGTTTGAAATAACACCGCTGCCAATAAGGCCGCCTTTGCAGCCTTACGGGCCGGACTAGCCTCGTAAAAACTTTCCACACAATGGTGCAGCGCCCAATCTTTATCCCACTCTAACCATTGCCGATAAATCAACAACACCATTTCTTTGTAAAAGCGAATATCCTCAGCACTGCGGTGCATATTATTCTTTAACCACAACATAAGCAATATCGTCGGGATAGTCGCTTCCACATTAGCCCAAGAACAATTACCCGATAATTGCGAAGGCAGAGGTAGGTCCGTGACTAATTCTAAATTTAGGGCGTCAAAAATACCCCGGGTCATGGAGCCATGATGTTGTTTTTTGTATAGCAATAATTGGGCAAAGCTGCTATTAAATTGTCCCAGATTTTGAATTTTATAAATACCCACACTCGGGTTGTGCAAGCTGTTCGCACCGCGGTCACATTTAGCCAATAAATTGCCATATTTAACCAAGGTGATTGCATGGCCTTCATAACCCACCGGCAGCAGCAGCAATTCATTTCCCGTCAATTTTTCAATGCGCTGGCGATGTTGGGATAAATCTGTTCGATATTGTTGATATTTAACTAGCTCGGTTGCCACAGTAAAGGCCTCAATCACCTTCTGGACTTCATCAAAATGGGAGCGTAAATTGCGAGCGGAATAATTATTTTTAAAATGCATTAAAGAATCTTGGATGATCGCCACGGTAAATTCTAAAATAAAACCTTCGAGATCGATTTCAATAAATTTTCCCCGATTATCGACGACATCCACTCGACCCACTAATTCAAAGCGATGACCAATCAATTTGGCATTAATATAATCTTGCGCGAACTTTAAATCAGCGCCAAAACGGTATAGCAACTCCTTAAAATTTTGTTGGCGACGTAACAGCGGCTGCACCAATACGGGTTGGGAATAATCGGTATAAGCATTAGGATTCGCCCCATGTTCCAAGAGTAATTTTGCCAGCGGAATATTGTTATTCTCTGCAGCCCAATGGAGGGCAGTGCCCCCAGTAAGGTCTTTTTGATTAATATCAGCGCCATGCTGAAGTAACAGCGCTGCGATCTCAATATTATCGACAATGGCCGCCTCGGTTAAAGGAGGATAGCCGTAAAAATCAATTTCATTCACATCAGCCCCAGCTGCAATGAGCTGCTGAACTTGCTCCTTACGGCCAGCAAGAATTTCATCGGTGATCATATTAACCCCCTGGTGGAGCTACGCGCATTTTTGGGACACTACTATGACTAAATCCCTTTCGTTGGTTTAGCTGGTTTTGTTGCTGAGCGGTCAGTCGTAACTGATATTGGGGATATTTCTCAGCCAACTCTAATTGCTGTGCATTTAACAGCGCAGCAGAGTCATCACTTTGTCCCGGAATTGGACTGGTAGGTCGATAATTACTATTAAATTGAACGCTATTCACAAAGCTCGGATGCCCTGTATAACTAGAAGCGGGTTGTCCTCCTGGAGTTGGCGGTTCTTCTGGCAGTCTTGGCTCAGATACGGGCCCATAGTCGCGCTCACCTTCTTTTAAGTACACTTGCAGACGATAGTTACCCGCCTTAAATTCAGCCGGATCATGTGTACGCGGAATTTGTTTATAGAGATCACCCATAATAGGAGATAGTTTACCACTTGAAGATTAACGAAACATTATGGAGGCTGCTCAAAAATACCTCTCCACCAAAATCTCAGCAATCTGAACTGCATTCAGGGCCGCTCCTTTGCGGACATTATCTGCCACAACCCATAAATTTAAACCCCGAGGATGCGATAGATCTTCCCGAATGCGACCGACATAGACCGCATCTTCTTGGGTGCCTTGCCCCACCGGAGTTGGATATTCAGGGTCATCAAACACCACCACCCCAGGAGCTTGTCTTAACAGCATCCGTGCATCCTCGGCGGAAATTTTGTCGCGAGTCTCGATGTGTACAGCTTCGGAGTGACCAAAAAACACTGGGACCCGGACTGCGGTGGGATTCACCAAAATACTAGTGTCCCCCAAAATTTTTTGGGTCTCCCAAACAATTTTCATTTCTTCCTTGGTATAACCGTTATCTAAAAAAACATCAATCTGCGGAATAACATTAAAGGCAATTTGTACCGGGTAGACTTGCGGCTCAATCGGTTGCGCACTAAATAACTGCTGCGTTTCTTGCTCAAGTTCTTTAATGCCCTTTTTACCACTGCCAGAAACCGACTGATAAGTCGCCACATTAATGCGCTCAATACCCACGGCATCATAAATAGGTTTTAATGCCACCATTAATTGAATGGTTGAACAATTGGGATTGGCAATAATATTGCGTTGGCGATAGTCGGCAATTGCCTCTGGATTCACTTCGGGAACCACCAGGGGAACATCAGAGTCATAACGAAACTGTGAAGTATTATCGATAACCACGCAACCGGCTTCAGCAGCAATCGGTGCATATTTAGCGGAAACACTCGCGCCTGGAGAAAATAAGCCAATTTGCACTTTAGCAAAATCAAAAGAAGCCGCATCTTCCACCGCAATGCTGCGTTTTTTAAAAGTGACCGCCTCTCCAGCTGAACGCTTGCTAGCCAAAGCATACACCTTACCGACGGGAAATTGCCGTTGAGCTAAAATATCCAGCATCGTTTCCCCCACCATACCAGTGGCGCCTAACACAGCAATATCAAATGTTTGAGTCATTTTTTACTTTCTCTTGATGGTCATTAATTGAATATTCATAGACTGAGGTAAGATTTTAGTAAAGAAAACAAATTATTTCAAGCCAGCAACAGCCCCATTGTTTTGTTTTGCCAACTCTGTGGGTTGCAAGATCAACCCTAGAGGCAAATAATGCCAAGGCTCTTTTTCATCGACCTTTATTTTTTAAGGCAACCCAGCTATGCAATTGGCAATGGTGCGCCTCAACCGGCTGCGATCCACAACCCTACTTTCGTGCCTTTAATCCTTGGCTACAACAAGCTAAATTTGACCCAGACTGTGTTTATATCAAACGCTGGTTGCCAGAATTGGCACAATTAAATCCTACACAAATCCATCAAGGCGTTGCAATTAAAGATTACCCCAACCCAATGGTCAATCACACGCAAGAAAGTGCTCGAGCGAAAAAACTATTTAAACTATCCTTAACAAAAGGAAGAAGGTAACTTCTGAAAATAATGTTAGTATTCTTTTTAAATCCCCCTACCCCCTTTTTCAAAGGGGTAGGGGGATTGTGGTGGGGTGCCGCAGCGGCAGGACCCGTCGGAGGAATAGGGTTTCAGCGAGAATTGGTGACCGATTTATTCGGTTAAGTTGAGCTTCGAAAGGCTTGAGACCATCGATTCCTTTTTTTGAACGCTCTCTTCCGTAGACTGAATAACGAGCTTTTGGTCTGTAGGTTGTTGACTATTAAAAAAAGTATCCTTTGTTGTGAACCACATCTGGTTTATATCTTCTTCCACAGCTGCGATTTTTTTACTTTCTTTTGGAAGATAGCGATCAAAATTTTCCTGTAAAATCTTTAATTGTTCTCCTAGTAATTGCTTGTCTTGTTCACACTTGGTAAGTCGTTTTTCAAAAACAATTTTTTCTGCTAACTTATAAGCTACCTCGGCAAGACCTTTGCGAGACCGACCTAAATCAGATAGTGCCTGCCATGCTTCTATATGACCTTGTAGGGCAGCTAGCAGACACATCCTCAACCCTTCTTCTCGGTTTTCTTGACTACCCCAGCAGCATTGATTGAGGCCCCAACTGTATTGGGCGTCTGCTAAACCTTGATCAGCAGCTAATTTATACAATCTCATCATTTCATTGGAGTCATCCGCGGGGTCATCCGCAAAAACTACTTTGTTGGTTTCAATGCAGCGCCCCAATTGAAATTGGGCCTCGGCATTGCCCTCGCCGGCAAGTTCTTTACCTAGGTTGATTATTTGTTGTGCTTGTTCTTCAGTTTCAAATTTTCTATTGAATAATTCTTTGATAATTGCATTATCTGGATTGTTTCTATTTGCCAATGCCTTTTCTAACAAACTCGTCGTGCTTTGCTGCGGCAAAGTGCTTTTTTTATCCTCCATAAGTTTCCCCCTGTTTTAATTTATTGTTATTGACTTGAACTACTTTTTGGGTTCTGGTAAAACCAGAGTATACTCTTACCTGCAAAATAATCAAAAGAAAAATGCACACCTAAGCGTTATTGATCTCTCTTCCGCAAGGAGCTATCCGATGCACACATTCGGCCAGCAAGAAAATAGGACTATTCAGCGGATACCACAGATTTAACCTAGATTCGGCAGTAGAAACCTACTGCGAGGACTTAATACATTGAATCTCCCGCTTATTTTTATATTTTTTTCTTTCACCGTACGGGTGAGTACGCCTTCAAGAAAAAAATTTAAAAATAATCAAGATCTTCAACGTCTTAATCCCTCTCGCTACGGTTTCTACTGCCGAATCTAGGTTTAACCAAAAAGTCTAGTGGCCACCCCACAAAAGCATGGGGAAATATGTGCATCGGATAGCTTTTTCAAAGGGGGAAATTATGTTTGTCTAGTGCAGAAAGCATACTGCGAAGTTCAAAATAATATAAGCCACTCTTCAGTCGCTATGCACAGAGTAGCACCACTACGGTATTGTGGAAGCTTGATTCTATTCTAAGATGAGCAGATGAATATCGAGACAATAGCACCTACTAAAAAACAAATTACTCGCCCCGATTATGACAGCCCCTGGAAACAAGGCTTGGGCCTTTATTTTCGTGATTTTATGGAATTTTGTTTTCCTCATATCGCAGAACAAATTGATTGGACTAAAGACTATGAATCGCGGGATAAAGATTTCACCACTATCTCGCGTGGCGCAAAAATTGGTAATCGCAATGCTGATAAATTAATTAAAGTGTGGATGAAAAATGGCGACCCAACGTTGATTGTGTGCCACATTGAAGTCGAGAGAAGCCCTAAAAGAAGAAAATTACCAAAACGGATGATGGTGTATCGCTGCCGTACTTATGATTTATATCAATTGCCTATCCTCAGCATTGCAATCTTGATTGATGATGATCACAATTGGCGAATCGATTATCATCGCGAGCAATGTTTTGATACCTATCTTGAAATTCGTTATCTGGTAATAAAATTATGGGACTATCGAAACCGTCGACAAGAGCTTGAATCTATCAACAATCATTTCGCAATGATAATGCTGGCACAATTAATTGTATTAGAAACACAGAGAGATAGTGAAGCGCGCTTAAAGGCTAAGATCGACCTTACCAGTCAACTATATGAGAAAGGCTATAATAAAACAGATATTATTCAATTATATAATCTGATTGATTGGCTGATTACCCTTCCCAAAGAATTGGAACCAATATACAATCAGGCCGTAACACTTATCGAAGAGGAAAAACATATGAATTATATAAATACTGCCCAACGCATTGGGATTCAACAAGGGGAATCTATCTTATTAATTCGGCAACTGCAGCGTCGCTTTCATCAGGTACCTTCTAATTATTTGAATCGCGTTCAGCAAGCAGATGCTGACACTCTCCTATTGTGGGGGGAGCGTGTACTTGATGCTAGAGCTTTAGATGATGTATTTACTGATTAAGGAAGCTATCCGATGCACACATTCGGCCAGCAAATGTGACTACTCAACTCCGCGGATACCCGATTTATTTGAACAGGCTCTTAAAGATTTATCCAGACAATCAACTTTCTTCAGTCGATATAAAATATGCTGCGACAAAGGATGTTCTAAAGCCAACTTAGGATGACGAAAATCGCCATTCCAATCTCGTTGTAAACCAATTTTTTCCATGACGCGAATGGAGCGATAATTCATTGGCACGGTAAACGATACAATTTCAGCCAATCCAATCGTATTAAACCCAAAGCCCAATGCAGCTCTGGCGCCCTCTGTCGCATAACCATTTCCCCAATACTGTGAACCTAAGCGCCAACCCACCTCAACGGCTGGGGTAAACGGAGCCCCGTAAGGCTCTAAAAAATCGGTACTATTCAATCCAATATATCCGATTAATTCTGCTGTTGATTTCAATTCTGCAGCCCATAAGCTAAATCCCAGCTTTTCTTGCTGGAGGTTCACAGCAGTGATAGTTTGATTGACCTGCTCCATCGTTAACGGACCACCTAAAAATTCAATCACTTTTGGATCTTGGTTGATTGCCCAATAGGGCTCTGCATCACCCAATGACCAGGTACGTAAATAAAGTCGTTCAGTTTCAATAATGATAGTCATCGAAATATAAGCCATCCTTAATAAAAAGTTTGCTTTTGATAAAAAGCCGGTGAATAATAGCGATAACCGTGGGCAGTGCCCACGGCCGCGCCAAAAGAATGCTGAAACATTCTTGAGGCACTTCCAGCAACGAACCTTGCATAAGGAGGTCCGCAGTGACTCTAGAAGCTTACTCGATTACGCTTTCGCGTAAAACTCTTTTCTGTGCGCTTGTCACTTTTTTTCACCTGCATTGCGTTGGGCGGATGTTTCGCGCCTGGAGCAACGAATCCCTACTAAATGATTTTCCTCGAATGCCTCAGCGGTGTTGCTGGCATCAGGTAGGGATTTGCCGTGGGTTTTTTAGTGACTGGCATTCAGGGCATGAGGAGGTAAGCTGGTAGCAGAGGAAATAGGTAGGGCTTAGGCGCTCCCGTCGTCCCGGCATGGAGCCGGGATCCAGGGCATAGGGATGTGAAAGTTTCGCATCCTGCAGGGATGACGAAAGAGGTCTTTGCCCTCACCTATAAAACCCTCTGCTGCCGCTTCCTTGATTCGTTGTTCGTTTCTTCTATAAATCCAGGAGCATACTCATGAATGATAATAACACCAAACCCGCTTTTAAATGCTTTAGTCAACCAAGTCAGCGTCCTCCCCTGGTTGATTCCACTACCAAAATAAAAAACTTTGGTATGACTATCAATATTTTACTCGTTGAAGACGAACCGATGGCAACCCGCGCAATCAGTGGCTCCTTTAAACAGCTTGGTTGTCAGGTGGATATAGCCAATTGTGGGCTAGTTGCTTTGGAGAAGCTGCATAATCCCTATCAGTTAATCGTCTGTGATCTTGGTCTACCGGATATAAATGGCATGGAAGTTGCGCGCCAATTTCGTCACAGCCCTGGCTTTAATAGCCAGACGCCAATTCTCATTGCCACCGCGCATGGCGATGAAAAACTAAAAACTCAAGCGCGAGAAATAGGATTAACGGGATTTCTCCACAAGCCTGTTTTATATGAACTGTGTCAGAAAGTGCTAAATAGATTAGTGTTCTCGCAGCCACCGGCAGGTTATTTTTTTTGAGAATTAAAAAATGCCGCCGTTCGTTGGCCGTGTAGTTGCCAACCTCTTTAACCCCCCCCCCCTGTTTTTCAAAAAAAGGGGCAGGGGGAACTTGAGGCTTTAATAACAGACACTAGAATTCTTACTGAATCTACGGGGGGTGCATAATTATGACTAACAATATCATTATTACAGGAGCAATGGGCAGTGGAAAATCTACAGTACTCAAATTGTTAAAAGCACGAGGTATTACAGTAGTAGAGGAACCTGCGAGACAAATTCTAGCTGAACAACGCAGTATTGCTGATGAGGGCGTGCCCGAACGAAATCCAAAACTTTTTACTCAGTTAATGCTATCGCGGGCCATGTATCAATATAAGCAAATGCAGGATATGAACGGCACAGTTATTTATGACAGAGGAGTGCCCGACAACATTGCTTATGCAAAATTATTTGGACTAAACTATCTGCCAGCACAAAATGCAGCTAATTTATATCGTTATAATCCTCATGTTTTTGTTTTCCCAGCTTGGCAAGAAATCTACACCACGGATGAGGAGCGCCTTATGTCTTTTGCAGCAGCCAAAGCTTTTGGTGACGAGGTTTGTATTATTTATAAGGACTATGGCTATGAATTAATAGAAGTTCCCTGCGTGCCCCCGGATGAACGAATACGATTTATTATGGAAAAAATTTCATAACAAATGTCAAGACTTCCTTACACAACACACCAAAAATCATTGGGTATAAACGGATTAATTATTCTAACGCGTTTGATGAGCTGTCCATGCTGAAAATCTTCACTGAGCAAGAGAGTAATACCGGCATCATGCGCAGTAGCCCATAACATAGCATCCCAAAAAGAGATTTTTTGTTCGGTTACTACGTCCATAGCTAATTTTAAACTACGCTGTTTTGCTGTAATAACTGGGAAAACTTCTGCTAATTCGTTAACGTGATCGGTTGCTAGAGTGCTCGATAACATACCCTTGCGGGTCACAACAGCAAAAAATTCGCTCAATGATTGAAGAGTTAACATGCAATCACATTGGATAGCGCGCTCCAAAACTTTTATCGCTAAATGATGACGTTCACCAGCATCAGCATTGGCAGCGTAAACGAGGATATTGGTATCTAATGTAATACGTTCAACGCTCATGCGCGCGATCTCGATTAAATTTTCCCCCACCCAAAGAATAGCCCTTACGCAATTTTTTTAGCAAGTTATCCCATGTTTTCTGTTGCGTGTGTGTTAATTTACGTTTTTTGGCAATAGGTAATAACCGAGCCACAGGTTGACCACGCCTAGTAATAATAATTTCGGCTCCTTGCTCTACTTCATCAATATAATGAGAAAGGTGTTGATTTGCCTCACGAAGGCTTACTTGTTGCAGCAGCATACATATATCTCCTATATCTCCATTCTTTAAAACCAACTTTAACTTACAATTTAGCATTAAACTTATGCAATTGTATGACATCTTACATTTTCTGTCAAACAAGAGACGGGATTTACAACAAAATCGTGAACTATAGAAACAGCAGATTTGCAACAACATCTTTAATAGCGCCCATAACAGCTTCCTCTAAAGAAGCGGCTGCCCTGTTAAAATCCAGGGAAACTACACCATTCCTTGAATTAATTAGTGCATCATCGCAACCTGCTTCATATAGGCTATCTTCAAGATTAGGAGCGTTCGCATTGACGTCCTTTAAGATTAAAGTAAATTGATAAGTTTTAAGGCTTTGGTTCATTACCTCCTCCTAATTATGTGGACATAGGCTAATACGCCGGTAAATCTGTTGAGCAAGATTATCTGTACATGGATAACAACCAGAACTTAATATCCAATACTCAACGAGAGTTTAACTCACAATACTAAAAAAAGTTGCCTTTACTATGTATCCCGTTCTAGATATATAATACGGTGACACTTCATCAAAAGAATCACCCTACTTGATCCATAAAGGAAAACAAAATGTCAAACATTGTAGTGAAAAACTCAATTATTTTCATAACAGGAGCTAATCGTAAGAGAGGTATAGGACGCGCCCTAGTGGAAGAAGCAGTTAAAAGAGGCGCCAAAAAGGTTTACGCAACAGCAAGAAATATTTCTCAACTCGATAGTCTAGCTTCCCAGTACCCAGGAATCGTTGTTCCGCTAAGTTTGGATGTAACAAATAAGATGAAACTGACCAAGTTGCACAAGCAGCCAGCGATACCCAGATTTTAATCAACAATGCAGGATTTGCGGGATATTCGGGCATTTGCTTTAACTATAGTGAACAAATAGCAAGGCAAGAACTCGAAGTTAATTATTTTGGGCCGACTTAATCTCATTCGTGCTTTTTGCAAAACTCTTATCAAAAATCAAAATGCCGCCATAGCAAATATTATCTCTATTGGGGGATTGTCTTCTTTTCCTTTGTGTGCCACATACTCAGCCTCGAAAGCTGCAGCTCACTCCCTAACACAATCGGTAAGAGCAGAATTGATGCACGTCATGGCGTTTCAGTTTTTGGTATTTATCCCGGGCCAATCGATACAGATATGGCTGATGGGGTGGAGCTTCGAAAGAAACTCCTGCTAATGCAGCAGTTCGCATCTTTGACGGAATCGAACAAGGAATTGAAGATATCACTACAGATGAGTTTTGCGGATAACTTTGTTAAAAAACTTAGGTTAGATCCCAAAGCAGTTGAAAAGGATAACGGGGATTATATCCATCAGATGCCAGAAGGATTTTGAAATGGATATCACAATGCCCACAATTGAGCATTACTCCAAAGAAATTGGACCTGTGCATTTACCCACAAGCGGCTCAGTGATTAACCTCTTGGTTGATCAACAGTATAGTTATACGCACATAATCCGCTTATTAAAGCAGTATTTTCCAAACTCATCCATACAGGTAGCTAAGCATTCCGAGTATGCTGAAATAAAAAATCATCCTCACCTAACCCTATGGTTAACCGTTACCAATCCTACACACCTCAACACCGCTCAAAGCGAAGGTAGTTTTTCCATCCAGACTGGGAAGCTTCATCATGCTCCTGCATTGCTTATTAATGGTTGCGGTCTCGCGGGTGCGATTTATGCAATCAATGAATTAGGGCTTAAGCATCTGAAAATGTCTGCTAATGAGATCACTATACCGCTTTTAGATTTGCAGCAATCACCCGCTCTACCTTATCGATTATTCTGGACCTGGGATCACAGCACTAATTGGTTTTTAACTCAGAATGGGCAGCAAGATATTGGATTTGCTAATCCCTATTTAAAACCAGAAGAGGGTTTCTTACAGGATTATCAGCGGCTCATTGATTTTATGAGCCTAAATCGGATTAATGGCGTCACTATCTACGGTTTTTTACGTGATAGTCATGGGGGCATTGCTGCTGCACAGGAAATATGCCGCTACGCCAATGAGCGTGGGGTCCGTATTTTGCCTGGTGTTGGCATCAATTCTTATGGTGGGATTTATTGGGAAGGCAAACATCATTATAATTTATCGCAGTGGCTACGTCAGAATCCTAGTCTGCGCGCACAGTTCGATCCGCTAAAAGTATTTGAATTACCTGATTTTGTTAAACTGTATATACCGGAAACCCATTATTTAGACGCTGCCTGCCCTTCTAAAACTGCAAACCATGAGTATCATATTGAAGCCATACAATGGCTGACTGAGACCTTTGCTATTGGGGGTATTAATTTTGAAACCGGTGATTATGGGGCATGTCAATGCACTGACTGCACAAAAAGGCGCGCAGTAAATCTGCAGTGGTCTCTAGCCGATATGGCTTTGCTGTACCCTCGTTTATTCGCAGCAGCGCGACAAGGTAATAATAGCGAAAATTTGTGGCTGGTTTGTGAGTCTTACTGGGATAATCTACTAGATTTAGATCAGCTTTCTGCTTTGGCTGATCTACCAGACGAAGCCGTTTATCAATTTTGTATTAATCGCTCTTACTGGCCTAAGTTGCAAGCTGCTCTTACAAATGAATACATTAAAAAACTACCACATTCTAAGAATATTTTACGCACCCATATGGGCTCGCAATGGCAAGGGGAACGCTATGAGCTAATTGCACAACGTTATGCTGCAATGATGCGTCTTTCTTATGACACTGGAATGAAAGGTGCGAGCATTTTCGGTGAGGCCAGTGCATTTAATACTGTCAATGAAATAAATTATTTGGCATTTGCTCGTTTTGGCTATGATGCTAGCCTCACCTGGGAAAATTTTGTGGCCAATGATTTAGATCCTTTGCTTGGTGGCGCCGGACTGAGTGAACAATATTTAACGCTGTTAATGACGGAAAATAATGCACGAATGCTTAAATATTCTGGTGATATAGCCCGACAAATCGCCACTACTTTATCTGGCGAAATTTACCGTCGTTGGTTGTGGTTACAAAATCACTTGATGCAAAAACTTGCGATGCTTGCTTGATGTAAGCGTCCTTCAGAAGCTTTATCTTTCCCTCTTCATTGAAGTCGAAAATTTCGACTTCAATGACTTCCATTCCTCGCCGGTTAACTCAATCAAATAGCTCACCACAAAAATAATTGGTTATAATGGATTAAATAATTATTGACTAACGATAATTTATATTATATTTTAGTCCTTCAACTTATCTTTCACCCATGGAGCCATTATGTCACCTAAAATAAAAAAAGTTAGTCTTTGTTTTTACTGGTTATTTATATTGGCATTTATTAGCGTGCCAATCTTACATATCATCGCTTGGTTACACACTCCGGCGCCAGTCCCTTTGCTTGCAGATTTTGGGTTTATTGTCCGAGCTATCCCAGCCAACGTCCAAGTGCTGCACCTAGATTTAATCACTCGCTTTTGGGGCTTTCTCATAAGCGCCATTCCCTTTATTGCCATTGAATTTCTCTTCTATTTTTTAATTCGTTTATTTCGGCTTTATAGTCAGGGTGAAATTTTTTCTTTGCAAAATGTTACCTATTTAAAAAAATCAGGTTATGCACTTCTAATCGCTCAAATAGTAAAGCCCATTATGGAAGGGGTTATGACCACAGTGGTAACGTGGCATAACCCACCCGGGCTAGGCTTAAGAGTATCGGTAATATCATTTACAGCTGCAGATATTGCAATGATATGCACAGCGTTTTTGATCATCCTCATTTCCTGGATTATGGCCGAAGGGTGCCGATTGCGGGAAGAACAAAAACTGACAATATAGGACAACTATGACAATTATCATTAACATCGATGTAATGATGGCTAAACGTAAAATTCGCTCCAAAGAATTGGCAGAATCAATTGGCATCACAGAACAAAATTTATCCATTTTAAAGACCGGAAAGGCTAAAGCCATCCGGTTGAGCACTTTAGATGCAATTTGTGCTTATTTAGAATGTCAGCCAGGAGATATATTGGAACATCGATATGATGATCTTCCAAAAACGATGACCAAGTCACAATTTTAATAAGAGAGCATTTAAATGTCAGGTTCAAATTTTTTCAATCATCATTTAAAAAATAATAAGGGAGTCTTAATCGGGGGAACCATTGGTACTGCGGGAAGTGGTATTGCAGTTAAATATGGGATAAATATTCCTAATCTAGAGGTTAATATTTTTTGTGTTATGTTGATATGCGTGCCTTGTGTGCTGTTTTGTGCTTGGATTGGTTCTATGTTTGATAATCAGAAAATTTCTCAGAATTTTTACTCTATAGAGAATGAGGATTTGGATTACTCAAAAGATGAAGAATTTATTAATCTGATGTTTCAACACCATTTAAAAAAATCCTTAGATAGTATCAGGAAATGATGACGTTCATCAGCATTGGCAGCGTAAATGCCAGCAATTCTCGGCGAATACGTCGTCCCGCGGCTTGTCCGCGGGATCCATGCTGATGAGAAGCACGAAACCTTAACTTTCCTGTTCCATGCATCCATGCATCCATGCAGGGACGACGGGGACTGCGGTGATTCGCCGAGAATTGCTGTTGATGAGTTGTCCATGCTGAAAATCTTCACTGAGCAAGAGAGCAATACCGGCATCATGCGCAGTAGCATTGGCAGCGTAAATGAGGATATTGGTATCGATGTAATACGCTCAACGCTCATGTGCGCGCTCTAGATTAAGTTTTTCCTCACCCAAGAAGTAGCCCTTACGCAATTTGTTTAGCAAGTTATCCCATGTTTTCTGTTGCGTGTGTGTTAATTTACGTTTTTTGGCAATAGTTAATAACCGAGCCACAGGTTGACCACGCCTAGTAATAATAATTTCGGTTCCTTGCTCTACTTCATCAATATAATGAGAAAGGTGTTGACTTGCTTCACGAAGTCTTACTTGTTGCAGCAGCATACATATATCTCCATTCTTTAAAACCAATTTAAACGTACGATAAAATTTAGGATTAAACTCTCCTATTTGTATGACATCTTACATTTTTTGTCAAACAGGAGACGGGTGGATAATAACCAGAACTGCTTTAATATCCAATACCCAACGAGAGTTTAACTCACAATACTAAAAAAAGTTGCCTTTACTATGTATCCCGTTCTAGATATATAATACGGTGACACTTCATCAAAAGAATCACCCTACTTGATCCATAAAGGAAAACAAAATGTCAAACATTGTAGTGAAAAACTCAATTATTTTCATAACAGGAGCTAATCGTAAGAGAGGTATAGGACACGCCTTAGTAAAAGAAGCAATTAAAAGAGGCGCCAAAAAGGTTTACGCAACAGCAAGAAATATTGCTCAACTCGGTAGTCTAGCTTCTCAATACCCAGGACTTGTTGTACCGGTAAAATTGGATGTAACTAATCAAGATGAAATATACAAAGTTGTACAAGCAGCCAGTGATACCCAAATTTTAATCAACAATGCTGGATTTGCAGGATGTTCCGGCGTTTGCTTTAACTATGATGAACAAACAGCAAGGCAAGAACTCGAAGTTAATTATTTTGGGCCACTTAATCTCACTCGCGCTTTTTGCAAAACTCTCATTAAAAATCAAAATGCCGCCATAGCAAATATCATATCTATTGGGGGATTGGCTGCTTTTCCTTTGTATGCCACCTATTCAGCGTCGAAAGCCGCGGTTCACTCCCTAACTCAATCAGTAAGAGCAGAATTAATGCAGCATGGCGTTTCAGTGTTTGGTATTTATCCTGGACCGATTGATACTGATATGGCTGATGATGTGGATTTTACGAAAGAGACTCCCGCTAATGCAGCAGCCCGCATTTTCGATGGAATTGAACAAGGCCTTGAAGATATCACCACAGATAGTTTTGCGGATGACTTTGTTAAAAAACTAAAGTCAAATCCCAAAGCAGTTGCAAAGGATAACGGAGATTATAGCCATCAGATGCCAGAAGATTTTTGAAAATCGGCATGAGGTGTGGAACCCATGCTAGGCAAATGCACAGAATTTCTGATATCTTGAATTTTTAACATTTGCAACAAGCAGCAAAGCAAATTCTTTTAAGACTATTTTTACGGCTTCCATTAAGCAACTGGCAGTCTTTTACTATCCACATGCTATACTTCTCAACCAGGCCGAGCAAGATTCTCAATTTTTTTTAACAAAGAATGTCGATATTTTCTAGTGATTATGTCACGTTCCTCTAGTGCTGCGTTCATATGCTCTACAAAAAGGGCGTTAGTCACAATTTCCTTTTCCGAGATTAACTGATTACGGTACAGCCAATTCGTCACTTCACTCCACTTCCAAAATGGTGATTTATTAGATAACCACATAATAGGTTTAGGAAATGGGATAGAATTTCTTCTTTGGCCTTTAATCCACAAAGATACAGCTTGGCGCTTTATATGAAGGCGTTTCGCTACTTCAGTTTCTGTTACTAAATTTTCGGGTGCAAGATTTGCAACAACAGCTTTAATAGTAGAAGTTTCAACATCTTTAATGGCGCTCATAACGGCTTCCTCTAAAGAAATAGCTTCCCTGTTAAAATCCAGGTAAACCACGCCTTCCCTTGAGTTAATTAGGGCATCATCGCAACCTGCTTCATACAGACTATCTTCAAGATTAGGAGTGTTCGCATCGACATCTTTTAAGACTAAAGTAAATTGGTAAGCTTTAAGACTCTGGTTCATTGCCTCCTCCTATGTATGTGGACATACATCAATACGCCGGTAAATTTGTTTAGCATGAGTATCTGTATTTCGTGGAGTTGACCATATAGACATGCTGCAACCATTTCTGTCTTGCAAAGGACATAATAATCTTCCCCAAGCATGAGCTGAATCCCCTGCTTTTTTATATCTCCATCCTTGTTGTTCAGCATATTGAATAGCATCTTCAATTTCTTTATTAGGATGTTTTTTTCGCCGCATTTTTTAAATCCTGAATACAGATGCTATAAGTTTAGCCTTTGGGTTGACCAAGGTCAACAACAAAACTTATCTAAAACAGTGGTCAAACTACAAAATAAAAGAACCCATGCCGCAAAAACTCAACCATAATTTTTAAGCTTAATAGCATTAGCTGCTCGCGTGATTTGTTTCACTCGTCGTTCGGTTATGAAATTCACCCAGCCTCCCGGAAGAATTTGCATGAGCTTATCCTGCAACGAAGTCATGATTTGATTCTGGTCTTTTCCTGTCATACCGTTGGCAAAGATGCGTCCAAATTTTTGATTTTTTTTGACATAATGTCGCATTTCTCTTTCATACTGAGTGAAGGCTTGCTCATAATCACTGGAAGATCCAAGTTCTCCAGCAAGCACATATGACCCTACCAATGCTAAACTGGTTCCCTGACCTGATACGGGTGAAGCGCAATATCCTGCATCACCGATTAATGCAACTCGATCCTTCGACCAGGAATTCATATGAATTTGGGTTACAGAATCAAAGTAAAAATCATTTGCCTCATCCATTGATTTTAAAATGTTTGGAATTTCCCAACCAAAATTTGCATAAACCGAACGTAACAATTCTTTTTGCCGTATTGTGTCATCATAATCCATTTGCAAACATTCTGAAGAAAAAAGAAAGGCAGCTTTTGCAGCTGTATCGCCCTTTGAGCAATAAAGAATTGCGAGCTTTCCAGGTTCAGTACATTCTATTATTTTCCGATCAAGATTCAGATAATTTGGAACACTGAATATAGATATATACAAACCAAGCTCACTGGAAAAATTCGATTCATCACCAAATATCAGCTTCCGAACATTGGAGTGTAACCCATCCGCCCCAATAACAAAATCAAAAATCCGCGGTTTGGCTTGTTGAAACTCAACATAAATATTCTCAGATTTTTGTGCTATAGTTTTGACTGCATCGTCGAAAATAAATTCCACATCATTAATTTGTTTCCTGATAATATGACAAAGATCACCGCGTAAAATTTCTAAATCTTCCCCGGTACGAATGTCATAAATATCACTATTCATGTCAGTAATTAATTTTCCAGCACTATCTACAATTAACGCTTCTTTTATATCAGTTTTCAAAGCAATAACATCAGAATAGATATCCATGCGCTTTAAAACTTCAACCGCTGCACCTCGTACATCAATTTTAAACCCCCCTGTGCGCAAATTGGGAGAACGTTCGATTAGGGTTGGGGAAAAACCATACCTACGCAACCAATAAGCCAGTGCAAGCCCAGCTACTCCAGCACCAGAAATAAGAACAGGTTTAGTTTTTCTAGCAGAATTCATTTTTCATCTCGTATTAAACCATGCTTTTTAAGTTGAGCAATCAAATCATTTACTCCGCCAGTAATATGGTTATACAAATTATTGCTGGCACTACGTAGTTTTTTCCCAATAACTTCATCTGCAATTATTTTATGCTCTTGGTGATTTGCTAATATTGTGCGGCTATCCGCAAATCTATAACTTAGTTTAGTGAACCATTCACTCATCTGTTGTAAATCATTGCGTATTCGCAGTAGGCATAATGAATTACAGGCGGATACCAGACTATTATGAAAAGCGGAATTTTTTGGCGCCCATTCTTCATAAGGAACCTTATTCTTAGTTTCAACTTTTGATAATCCATACAGGGCAGCAACGATACCCGCCTCCCACTGGTCATCACCAGTTTCTATAGCATTTTCCAGCGCCAAACACTCAATTTTGCCGTATGTTTTAACAACATCGTTTACCCCATATTCTGTAAGAATTGCTACAGTAAAACCTTTTTTATCTTCAAATTTAACTAAATTTGTAGTTGCTAACCTAGATAATGCTTCCCGTATTGGGCTTAAACCAACGTTTAACTGCTGCTTTAAATGATCTCCTTTTAGTTTTTCGCCAGGCAATAGCTGGCCATTCAGAATTAGCTCCCTGATTTTTATAAAACATTGTGTGGCTAAAGTATTGTCGTCTGTCATATTCAGTATAATCGAACAATATAAAAATATTCGAGTATTTTATTAATGCTCGAACAACTTGTCAAGCTTAAGAAGAACAAGCTTGTCACTATTGATCCATGCAAGATTGATCAAAGATTTGCATACCCGGCTAATGACCAACGAAAATAATTGGCTATAATAGATTAAATAATTATTGACTAACGATAATTTATATTATATTTTAGCCTTTCAATTAATCTTTCACTCATGGAGCCACTATGTCACCTAAAATAAAAAAAGTTAGTCTTTGTTTTTACTGGTTATTTATATTGGCATTTATTAGTGTGCCAATCTTACATATCCTCGCTTGGTTACATGCCCCAGCGCCCATCCCTTTGCTCGCAGATTTCGGATTTATTATCCGAGCTATTCCAGCCAATGTTCAAGTCTTGCATCTAGATTTAATCACTTGCCTTGGGGGCTTTCTCATAAGCGCCATTCCCTTTATTGCCATTGAATTTCTCTTCTATTTTTTAATTCGTTTATTTCGGCTTTATAGTCAGGGTGAAATTTTTTCTTTGCAAAATGTTACCTATTTAAAAAAATCAGGTTATGCACTTCTAATCGCTCAAATATTAAAGCCCATTATGGAAGGGGTTATGACCGCAGTGGTAACGTGGCATAACCCACCCGGGCTAGGCTTAAGAGTATCGGTAATATCATTTACAGCTGCAGATTTTGCAATGATATGCACAGCGTTTTTGATCATCCTCATTTCCTGGATTATGGCCGAAGGATGCCGATTACGGGAAGAACAAAAACTGACGATATAGGACAACTATGACAATTATCATTAACATCGATGTAATGATGGCTAAACGTAAAATTCGTTCCAAAGAATTAGCGGAATCAATTGGCATCACGGAGCAAAATTTATCTATTTTAAAAACTGGAAAGGCTAAAGCCATCCGGTTGAGCACTTTAGATGCAATTTGTGCTTATTTAGAATGTCAGCCAGGAGATATATTGGAATATCGAAACAATGATCTTCCAAAAACGATGACCAAGTCACAATTTTAATAAGAGAACATTCAGATGTCAGGTTCAAATTTTTTCAATCATCATTTAAAAAATAATAAGGAAGTCTTAATCGGGGGATCAATTGGTACTGCGGGAAGTGGTATTGCAGTTAAATATGGGATAAATATTCCCAACCTAGAGGTTAATATTTTTTGTGTTATGTTGATATGCGCGCCTTGCGTGTTGGTTTGTGCTTGGATTGGCTCTATGTTTGATAATCAAAAAATTTTTCAGAATCTTTACTCTATTGAGAATGAGGATTTGGATTACTCTAAAGATGAAGAATTTATTAATCTGATGTTTCAACATCACTTAAAAGAATCCTTGGATAGTATCAGGAAATGATGACGTTCATCAGCATTGGCAGCATAAATGAGGGTATTGGATCAACACAAAAAGCAGTGATTCTCGCTGCTCCGTCATTTGACCGGCGGGCGGGGACCCCAACAGAAATCCCCCTATCCCCTTTTACAAAGGGAGGGGAAGAAAGTGCCCACCTTTGTAAAAGGGGATAGGGGGATTTTGGTGGGGTGCCGCAGCGGCAGGACCCGCCCCCCCCCGGGGGAACAGGGTTTCAGCGGGAATTGCTAACCGAATTATGTGCATCGGCTAGCTGCCTAATTAGGGTGTATAGCTATCAAGCCAATTTTTCAAGCTGCTGCTTTAATTTGAGCAAAGCTGTTTCTAGTTCCTGGGCGCGCAAACGTTCTTTTTGCACTACTGCGCCGGGAGCTTTTTCTAAATACCGGGGGTTGTTAAGTCGATCTTGGATTCGAGTTAATTCGGTTGTGAATTTTGTGGCTTCTTTTTGCCAACGCGTAACTTCCGCCTCTTTGTCAATGCTCCCTGCTAGAGGAATAAATAATTCTAAATGCTCTACTAACGCCGCAGCGGCAGGCGGCACAGGCGCATCATCGGCTAACCAAGTAATACTCGCTAATTTTGCTAAAGTTTTTAACCAAGCTTCATTGCTTTGAAAGCGTTCGCGATCGCTGGGCTGGTCATGGCGTAACAGTAAATCTAATGCTTTACTTGGTGCAATATTCATTTCACCGCGAATTTGCCGCAAACTAAACACGATTTTTTTAATCCAGGTGATTTCTTCTTCGGCAGCTTGATCTATTTTATCCGTAGCAACTTCAGGATAAGGTTGCAACATAATAGTCGGGGCATTGTTGTTCAGCAGTGGCGCTACGCGCTGCCAGATTTCTTCGGTAATAAACGGCATTAAGGGATGTAATAAGCGCAATAAAGTTTCCAATACGTGGACTAAGGTGTAACGAGTGCCGCGTTGTATTGCAGGAGAACTGGCGCCCACTAATACCGGTTTTGAAAATTCAAGATACCAATCACAATATTCATTCCAAGTAAATTCATATAAAGTTTGTGCTAATAAATCCATGCGAAATTCTTGAAAATAATGCCGTGCTTGCTGAATGGTAGTTTGTAACCGGGTTTGAATCCAACGATCGGCTAAAGTAAATTCCCGGTCGCCATTCAACCCATCCTGTGCCTGTTGTTCTGTGTTCATCAACACATAACGAGCAGCATTCCATAATTTATTACAAAAATTTCGATAGCCTTCGATGCGACCTAAATCAAAACGAATATCGCGACCGGTGTTGGCCAGTGCACAATAAGTAAAACGCAGCGCATCGGTACCAAAAGCAGGAATGCCGTGGGGAAATTCCCGTCGGGTTAATTTTTCAATTTTTTGTGCTTGCTCAGGTTGCATCAACCCAGAAGTGCGTTTGGTCACGAGAGAATCTAGGTCAATGCCATCAATAAGATCGATAGGATCCAAAATATTGCCCTTGGATTTCGACATTTTTTGGCCTTCACTGTCGCGAATTAAACCGGTGACATAGACCGTTTGAAAGGGCACTTGGCCAGTAAATTTAAGGCCCATCATCACCATCCGCGCTACCCAGAAAAATAAAATATCGAACCCCGTGACTAACACTTGGGTCGGATAAAAAGTTGGCAATTCCGCAGTTTGTTCTGGCCAACCTAAAGTAGCAAAAGGCCATAAACTGGCTGAAAACCAGGTATCCAAGACATCGTGATCTTGAATCAGAGTGTACTTCGGCACCTAAATGAATAGTGTTGCCGAATACTGGGTTCACTGTCACCGACATAAGGATTGCCTTGTTCGTCGTACCAGGCGGGAATGCGATGGCCCCACCATAATTGGCGACTAATACACCAATCTTCAATATTTTCGAGCCACTGAAAATAGGTTTTACGCCAATTTTCAGGCACAAATTGAATTTCACCTCGTTGCACGGCGGCGATAGCTGCTTCTGCCAGCGGTTTGGCTTTGATATACCACTGATTGGTTAAGTACGGCTCAATCACCACGCCAGAGCGATCACCGCGTGGACTTTGCAAACTGTGAGGCATCACTTTTTCGAGCAAGCCTTGTGCTTTGAGATCCTCAATCACGCGCTCTCGGGCTGTATCACGATCTAGACCCTGATAGGCTTTGGGGACATGTTCATTCAGATGCGCATCAGGAGTAAAAATATTAATGAGTTCCAAACCGTGGCGTTGGCCGATGGCATAATCATTAAAATCATGAGCAGGCGTGATTTTGACGCAGCCGGTACCAAAACTAGGATCGACATAATCATCGGCAATAATAGGGATTTGCCGGCCGGTAAGCGGGTGTTGAATAAACTTGCCGATGAGATGTTGATAAGCGCTCATCTTCAGGATGCACCGCTACTGCTGTATCTCCCAGCAGGGTTTCGGGACGAGTGGTTGCGACAATGATAAATTCAGTACTCTGACTTAGCGGATAACGCATATACCAAAGAAATCCTGATTCTTCTTGTGAAATCACTTCGAGATCGGAAATAGCGGTCAATAATGCTGGATCCCAATTGACTAGGCGCTTGCCTCGATAGATCAAACCTTGTTGGTACAGGTCTAAAAAAACCTTTTGCACCGCCCGACTGATCCCGTGGTCTAAACTAAATCGCTCACGACTCCAATCCAGCGAAGCGCCCATCCGCCGTAGTTGGGTTTTAATGGTGCTATCGGACTGGTCTTTCCATTGCCAAACTGCTTCGACAAACGCATCGCGGCCTAATGCGAGCCGGTTCGTGCCCCGCCTAGTTAATTCCCGCTCCACTACCATTTGGGTAGCGATACCCGCATGATCAGTACCGGCTTGCCAAAAGGTGTTGTCACCACACATGCGATGGTAACGAATTAGCGCATCCATTAAGCTGACTTGAAAGCCATGACCCATATGTAAAGTCCCGGTGACATTCGGTGGTGGCAGCATGATGCAATATGGCCGCCCTGAACCTTGCGGCACAAAATAACCGGAGCTTTCCCACTGCGCATACCAATGGGCTTCAATATGTTGGGGATTATAGGTTTTTTCCATTGCGGGAGTATACGGTAAAGCTATTTTACCCGCCACAGCAAAATAGCGTCAACTATTTCTTTAGAGAGTAAGTTTCTTCATTATTAGACTCTGATGCATCTGGGACAACGATTCCAAAATTGCTCGAAACAACATAGTTTAATCCAGTAAACTTTGTGTATTGTGATTGGGTGATGATAGGTATGCCTGATTTACTCTTGTTACCTAAGTCTTTCACTGGTTTAGGTGTCAGCACAGGGAATTCTGATGCATCGTCGTCAGACAAATTTTCTAATACAATTCTTTGGTGTTTTTTCTCTAAAGATATTCTTTTTCCAATCATACTGTAACTATTAGGGCTAGTAGCCGGTGATTGTGCATTAGGAGCGTCATTATCATCTTCCGATTCTATGGTTTCACCAAAAAAAGCATGAACTTTCTCTGGCATTATTTGCTGTAGTTCTCTCATAGATTCCCTGGGAGGTCTAGGTAATAACCTCTCTTTAGCAAATATGGCCCCTGGCTCTCCCTGCGCAGCCGCTAAATTATACCATTGTAATGCTTCATTAATGTCTTTCCGGACTCCTCCTAGTCCTTTTTCGCAGAAAAACCCCATCCGTTCTTGAGCCTCGCTATGTCCCTTCCCAGCCGCTTCCTTATACAACCTACACGCTTCCTTAAGATCCTCCTTCACGCCCATTCCATATTCATAACTCCAAGCCAGTGTTGCCAAGACCTGCGGGTCTCTTTCGTTATTTAACATCTGATTTAATCTCTTTATTCCCTCTTTTGCTTTTCTTCCAGAACAGCCTAAGCAATGCAACGCATACTTTAATTGTGCTTGCTTATCTCCTTGTGCAGCTAAGGTTTTCAATTCACGAGATGATTGTCTCAGCTTCGTCTCTTCTAATGCGATGAGCGCTGGATCACATTCCTGAGGTTCTACGTCGCCTGATTCCGGAGCCGGCCATAATGCATGCATACGTGCAATTATCTCCTCATCGTCTAATTCCTGACCCGACCCATAGGATGATGAATTTATCTGGCTGCTACTACTCTGCGAAGAAGAACCGCTCTTATCTTCTTTTTGTTGATTTCCCATATATAACTCCTTCTGTTGAAATAAATTGGAATATTGCGGGAGTATACGGTAAAGCTATTTTACCCACCACAGCAAAATAGCGTCGATGCAGGCAAACAGTATCACAGGGAGAGCGGCGGCCCAAAAGGGCGGCACTTGGTAAACTAAGCTAAATGGCCCTAAAAATTCATTCAGGGTATAAAAACCAAAACCAATCATCACCCCAATCAGGATTCGCAACCCCATGGTGACAGTACGTAAGGGCCCAAAGATAAAGGGCACGGCAAGTCCAATCATCACCAAAGTAGCCAAGGGTTGGAATACGCGTTTCCAAAAGGCAAACTCGTAGCGGGTAGCCGATAAGCCGCTATGCTTTAAGTAGTGAATGTAACGATATAAATCCCAGATTGGGGTTTGATTCACCTGTAAATCTGCTAGGCTCACTAATTGCGGATCAAAAGAAACCGGCCAGATTTGCTCAGGCAAATGCTGAGTTTTGACTGCATTGGGCGCAAAGTGACTAATATGCACATCTTTGAAAAGCCACTGACCATTGCGACGCTCCCCACTGCTGGCTCGACTGGCCCTGAGCAAATTAGGACCAGCGAATTCATAGCGAATAACTCCTTGTACCTGACCCGAGGGCAACAGCAAATCAAAATGCAGGAAATTATTGCCATCACGTAACCACACCCCAGATTTACCGCTCGCTGCAACGCCAGTTTGGGCCTGGTGTTTATAATTGTCCGCGAAACTTTTTAAATTGGGCGCTAGCCATTCCCCTACGGCAGTAATAAAGATAAGCATCAACAAGGTGCTGAGGATTACCGACAGGGTAATTTGTAATTTTGATACCCCAGCCGCTCGTATGACAAGCAGTTCACTCTGGGCAGCAAGTCGACCTAAACCAATTAAACAGCCAATGAGCGCCGCGGCAGGAACTAGAGGGTAGACGATCAGCGGGAGGGATAAGCTTATATAATTAAAAGCGGCCAAGGCCCCATAGTTGCTATGACCAATATCGCGGATTTCATTTATAAAGCCGATGAAAGTTTGAATGCCGAAAAAAATTAATATGACTAAGGCGGTCATCGTAATAATGGTATTGCCGATGTAGCGGTGTAAAATTCTCATGCGCGTTTAACAAACCGAATCAATAATAAGATCACAATCACCAACATACTTCCATGCACCCACCACAGACCCAATTCAGGCGAAATTTTGCCTTTTTGCAGCCAGGCGCGACCGACAAAGATCAGGTCAGCATAACCGATATACAACAAAAAGGCCGGAAATAATTGCGCAAAGCGCCCTTGGCGCGGATTGACTTTGCTCAACGAAATTGCCAATCCCGCTAATAGTAACACCGAAATGGGCAAGGCAAAGCGCCATTGCAGCTCTGCGGCATGGGCCGGGCTAGCGTGACGTTGTTGCCAAAGTTTCAGAGTCGGGATGGTTTCTACCCGAGTATCCGCAGGGATGGCATTTTGCTCAATCCGAACCCCGTAATCGGCATAATGAGCCACTTGAAAATCGCCCTGGCCTGGTACCCCACTATAGCGGGAGCCATTATTTAATACTAAAAATTTGTCTCCGGTTTTGGGATCAATTTTTTGCTGGCCAGTATCGGCAATCACAATCGTCCAGGGGAACAAGCCTGAGGAATCGGGTTTTTTGGCAGGTTGGGCCGCAAAAATATGCTGGAGTTGTTGATGATTGCGCGAAAGATTTTGGGCATAGAATACTAAATCCTGCACTGGGGTAAATTGCCCAGGAGAAATTCGCTCCAAGGGAGAAGAGGCCGCCGCTTCAATATACACTTGACGCTTATAGCTTTCGACGACGGGTTGAATCCACAGCATCAATACCGCGACGACAGCACAGATTACTGCAGAAAAAGCCAGGGTCATGCAGATTAATTGAGCCTGACTAAAGCCACAAGCAGCTAAAATGGTCATCTCGCGATCGGTATAAAGCCTACCATAGGCCAGTAAAATGCCCAAATAAAGCCCTAAAGGGAGCAGCAATCCTAATAACAAGGGGATTTGTAATGACATGATTTGCATGACGGTACGTAATGGTACCGCGCCCGCAGCAGCTTTGGTGAGATAATGCACTAGTTGATTGCTAATCAGCAGTATCAGCAGTACCAGAGTGCTAGCAAGTAGAGCCCCATACACTTCTTTAATCAGGTAGCGAAATATAATCACCGCCCTATCTTAGCCGAGAAAGGCTAAATGATCTATAATGACATAAAAATCATTGCGCCAAGCAAATTTTTCCTACAAAATTACTGTTTCTTAATTACAGAGGATTTCCCCCTATGTCCAACGCTCTAATCGACAAAACTCTTGGCTTCATTAAAGAACATAACATCAAATTTACTGATTGGCGCTTCAGTGATACTCGCGGTAGAGAGCATCACGTTTCCGTTCCTAGTGATATCCTCGATGAAAATTTTCTCAGTTCAGGGAAAATGTTTGACGGCTCCTCGATTGCGGGTTGGAAAAGCATTAATGAATCGGATATGATCCTCAAGCCTGACCTCAATACCTTACTAATAGATCCTTTTTACGATGAACCTACCCTCCTCATTAAGTGCGATATCATCGAGCCCAGTACTTTACAGACCTACAACCGCGACCCGCGCGGGGTGGCGCGCCGAGCCGAAGAGTATCTGCGCAGCACCGGCATTGCCGATACCTGCTTAATTGGGCCAGAACCAGAATGTTTCATCTTCGACGATGTGAAATATAAAGTCACGATGTCAGAAGTCTTTTTTAAACTAGACTCCGCGGAGGCGGCTTGGAACAGCGCCACCCCCTACGACGGAGGCAACATTGGCCATCGGCCTGCAGTGAAAGGCGGTTATTTTCCGGTACCCCCAGTAGATTCTTTACAAGATTTACGCTCTGCTATGTCATTGACCCTGAAAGAGATGGGGCTATTGTCGAAACCCATCATCATGAAGTAGCTACCAGCGGCCAAATCGAAATCAATATCCGCTGCCGATCTTTATTAGATATGGCGGACGGGATACAAATTTACAAATATGTGCTACATAACGTCGCCCATACCTATGGCAAAACTGCCACCTTTATGCCCAAACCTCTAGCCGGCGACAATGGCAACGGGATGCACTGTAACCAGTCTTTGGCGAAGGATGGAGTGAATGTATTTGCCGGGGATGCTTATGCTGGCTTATCCGAGACCGCTTTATTTTACATTGGCGGCATTATCAAACATGCTCGAGCATTGAATGCATTCACCAATCCCAGCACTAATAGTTATAAGCGTTTAGTGCCAGGCTTTGAAGCGCCGGTCATGCTCGCCTATTCAGCCCGCAATCGTTCTGCGTCGATTCGCATTCCTTATGTTCATAGTCCTACAGCCAAGCGGATTGAGGTGCGTTTCCCTGATCCCACCGCGAATCCGTATTTAGCGTTTGCGGCCATGCTGATGGCGGGAATTGATGGAATCAAGCAGCGCATTCATCCAGGTGAAGCGATTGAAAAAGATTTGTATCACTTAAGTGCAGAGGAAACAAGCAACATACCCACCATATGTTCTTCTCTAGAACAAGCGCTGCAAGCCTTAGAAAATGACTCGGAATTTTTATTAGCTGGAGGGGTGTTTAGTGAGGATTTGATTCAGTCCTACATCCAATTAAAAATGGATGAAGTGAATTATTTAAGAAGTACACCACATCCTTTGGAGTTTGAATTGTATTATAGTTTATAGATCTCTATTAAGTTTTGAGTGGGTAATATATCCTTCTCCCCTGGTGGGAGAAGGTGCCCCTTCGACAGGCTCAGGACAGGCTGTGGCGGATGAGGGGTAAGCTCATTTACGCGCTCTTATCTTAGGCCGGCCGGGGTTTCGAAAAAGGAGCCAGGTTAAGTGTTTAAGTAGGTGGAACTTGATGAGTAAATGGCTCATCGGGAGGTGGGGATTTTGATGGGTGGGGAAGTTGTTGTTCGAGTAGAAGAATTTAATGCAGGCTAGTTCTGAGGCATAGTGGCAACAGGAGGATTAGCAGATCCTGGTACTTAATAATGAGGATTGCGATGAGCTCTGGGAGGTTGAGTTTCTTGAATATCTACAACACAGTCTACACCAGCACCTACAGCAGCACCTCCCAAAGAACAAAGCACGGCAATTACTATAACCAGTAGTACAAGGGCAAATACAGGCAGACCATATGAATGCAAAAAATCTTGTATAGTTTTATCATCCAGATAATGCTCAGGAAATTTCCTCACAAGGTCCCTATGAGTCTCCAGACTACGATAAGCCCGTCTTAATAAGAAAGGAGGGAAAGCATAAACAGCAGCTGTCATACCACCACCTAGTCCAGCGAACAAGCCTAGTAGCGCCCCAAGTCCTGTATAGCAATAGCTTTCCTGCCGTTCTGGCCTCGATGAAGGTGGCGGGGATTCTTTGGGATTAAGAATACCCCCTACCTTAGTACACACTGTAGTAGCACTACAAATCATTAGGATAAGAATAACTATAATGAAGAACCGGATACCAGGATCTTTCAAAACATCTTCTATAGTCTTTCCATACTCTGCTAAATCGTCGGGATGAGCTAGATTATACCGATCAATACTACTCTTATAACGGTCTAAATACGAAGCAGCCAATTTTTCTAAAAAAGGAGGGAAAGCATAATAAGCAGCCGTTATGCCACCTCCTAGGCCCACACCAAATCCTAGAGTAGTTCCTCGAGACTTATTTACTGTGGACCAAAAACTCGATTCTGATTGTGATGCTGACATGACATTTTCCTTGCAAACATTATCGATAAATATGGCAAAAAAAATATCATAATTACCAACCCTTTGCAACTTATGATCCCTCCTGCCCTGGCCCATACTGAATAATGTTCTGAGATTCAGAGCCTTAAGGAGGACGCACTACTGCGGCAGAGTGGGCGGCGGCAGATTGTTTCTTACCTCTGTATCTGGAGGCTGTTGAGGTTGTGTAGTATTAGTAAAGTAGGATTAAGGGAGATTTAAAAAGAGGATACTCACGTTATTTTCGTTACTACTCAATAGTCAGATGGTATTACCTGACGTATTTGAAGACATACTTTCTTGAGGATTAATACAATCAGCATTCATTGAACATGCATAGGTAAACATCAAAGCCGCAACTACCAGGCCTGCTATAATGAGTGCCCAGAGAAAGGGGTCGTTTAAGTATTCTTCCATAGTGTAGGGATACTCTAAACGATCATCTGGATGAGTTGAATTATAATGGTCAATCCATTTCCTATCGTCGTCAAACTCACTACCAGCCCAGCTTTTTAGAAAAGGCCGAAAAGCAAAATAAGCAGCGGGCACACTAATCCCCAGGCCAACGATAGTCCCTAGAATATTCCCTCGCACTTTATTTGCTTCTTTTAAACTAGACGACCAAAAACTCGATTCTGATTGTAATGCTGACATAACATTTTCCCTGCAAACATTATCCTAGATTCGGCAGTAGAAACCTACTGCCGAATCTAGGATTATCAATAAATATGGCGAAAAAATTATCATCATTGCCAACCTTTTGCAACCTATGATCCCTCTTGCCCTGGCCCATATCTAATAATGTTCTGAGATTCAGCGCTGGGGGGGGGACACGCTTGAAGTAGCCTGAACCGTGATTGGGGAGGTTCCGAACCCATGTTTGGGGAGGTTGAGGCTGTTGAGGTTGTGCAGTACTAGTAGTCGTAGAGAGATACGCTTTAAATAATGCTTCACCACCTACGCCGGCACCTGCACCCGATACAGTCCCCAGACCAACCATAAAGGCAAATGTCAATATAACGCAAAACCAAACACCGGGATTGCTTAAATATTCTTCTACAGTCTCATTAAACTCAATTCGATTATCTGGATTGGCTCGGTTCCATTTCTCAGCATCATGCCGATGAGAGTCTACGAAATTAGTAGCCACTGCTGCCACAAAAAGAGGAGTAGCGTAATAAGCCCCTGTCACGGTACCCCCTAGGCCAAGCGATGCTCCGATTAATCCTGATAACGGTATTGGTCCTTAGTTTCTCCTGCCATAATATTTTCCCCAGGAAGTTTATCGGTAATTTACTGTGCAAATGGTAACTCATTTACCAAATCATGGCAATTTTTTAAGCGTGCCCTCCATCATCCCGAGCGAAGCGAGGGATCTCCTGCAACTGGCATGGGGATCCCTCGTCGCAAGCTCCTCGGGATGACGGGAGGGGTAAGCGCTACGGGAGAAGAGATCTTAAGATGGTTTAGTCCGCACAGGATTCTGTGCCAATTGTACCGCAGGTTTCTTATGGGTATTTAATTGCGCTAATAACATTCGACTTTGAGCTAAGAACTTATTGCGATAAGCCTTAGGTATCACAGCATTAGGTAATTCCACAGTCAAAGGATCCATCGGTCGGCCATTGACATGGACTTCAAAGTGTAAATGAGCTCCTGTTGAAAACCCAGTGTTACCCACATAGCCAATGACTTGGCCTGCTGCAACATGGCTGCCAGGTTTCAGATGGGAAGCAAAACGACTCATGTGTGCATAAAGAGTGGAATATTTACCATCATGTTTAATTTCCACCATTTTCCCATAACCGCCACGATAATGAACCGCTGTTACTACCCCAGGACCTGCTGCTGTGATAGGAGTTCCTGCATGTGCCGCATAATCCACTCCGTCATGACGCCGAACAAAACCCAATAACGGATGTAAGCGCCGATTTGCAAATTTCGAACTAATGTGGCTGTAGTGCGTCGGCGCACGATTGAGACCGGGACGTAAAGTTTCGCCATTAGCAGTATAGTAATCCGTGTGACCGTGTGGGTCCGTGAAACGAACTAATCGATATTCTTTTTTCTTTGTATTTAATTGTGCCACCAAAATATGTCCACTTTGCCCTTTCTCCGCAAATTCATACAATAAACTAAAGTGATCACCTGGATGAAGTTTGCTGACAATATTTCCGACACTAAAAATATGTTCCAATTCATGCGCTTGTTTCGCAGTTAAACCCAGTTTACGGGCATCCGCATATAAAGACTTATGAATTTCACCTGAAGCATAATGAAGCTTTGGCTCATTTTCTATGGGAGATAATTTCTCTGGCTTTAGTTTCGCATCAGTTTTAATAGGATTGTCTGCTGCAGCTGCAATCTTAGGGATGACAAGTGGTGCTACAGGAGTTTCGGAAGAGGCATCTGCGTGAGCAGCAGCCTCAAGCGCTGAAGCTGGGAGAGTTACTTTTAGGCCTTGTTCGGTTTTAATAATGGTTAAAGCTTGGTTATCCTCATTAAAATAAACCAGGCGTTGTAAATGCCGCTTATCATCTACTAAGACTTGAATTTGTTCACCAATAGCCAACTTTTTTAACGGTTTGGCTTCTTTCAAAGCAGCCAGTGCAACCAAATCTTGTGCACTCACGCCGATGCGCTTAAAAATTTTCGACAAACTATCCCGGGAACGAACCCGGATGATTTGCCAATTACCTTCTAACAGGTCAATTTTTTTATCAGCAGTGGCCGGAGGCAAAATGGGCTCAAAATCAGCAGTGGCTAAGTTAGCAATGGGCTCAGAAGACACATGCAGCAAAGAAAAATTTAACGGTGGGATAGCAGACTTATAAGCTCCATTACAATACAGGGTCACAATGATTGCTGTGACAATAAATAGGCCTGATATAATCGGCACTCGTAAAGCCAATCGGCCTATCCCTAATACGGCTCGATCTGCTTTCACCCAAATTTTTTCCATTATTGAGTTCCTCTACCTCAAATAACTCTGAGTTGCCAAGGATATTATAAAATTGAGAAAAAAGAAACCTGGCAGTGTCCTACTTTCACATGGGGAGACCCCACACTATCATCGGCGCTGAGCGTTTTCACTTCTGAGTTCGAAATGGAATCAGGTGGTACCCACTCGCTATGGCCGCCAGGAAGACGGTATTAACTAGAAACAAGTTCTGTTATTGTTCATTGTAAGAAAAAATAACCCTAACAAATGAAGTGATGTAGTTTTAAGTGTCATGAATCATAAACCATTTTGGTGTTATATGATCAAGCCTCACGGTCAAATTAGTACAGGTTAGCTACACGCATTACTGCGCTTCCACACCCTGCCTATCAACGTTGTAGTCTTCAACGGATCTTTAGGGACCTTAGCAGGTCCAGAGAGATCTCATCTTGAGGGGGGCTTCCTGCTTAGATGCTTTCAGCAGTTATCCCGTCCGAACATAGCTACCCGGCAATGCCACTGGCGTGACAACCGGAACACCAGAGGTTCGTCCACTCCGGTCCTCTCGTACTAGGAGCAGCTCCTCTCAAATCTCTAACGCCCACGGTAGATAGGAACCGAACTGTCTCACGACGTTCTAAACCCAACTCACGTACCACTTTAAATGGCGAACAGCCATACCCTTGGGACCGGCTACAGCCCCAGGATGTGATGAGTCGACATCGAGGTGCCAAACACCGCCGTCGATATGAACTCTTGGGCGGTATCAGCCTGTTATCCCCGGCGTACCTTTTATCCGTTGAGCGATGGCCCTTCCATACAGAACCACCGGATCACTAAGACCTACTTTCGTACCTGCTCGACCCGTCAGTCTCGCAGTTAAGCACTCTTATGCCTTTGCACACACTGCGCGATTTCCGACCGCGCTGAGAGTACCTTCGTGCTCCTCCGTTACTCTTTAGGAGGAGACCGCCCCAGTCAAACTACCCACCATACACTGTCCCCGATCCGGATTACGGGCCTAGGTTAGAACCTCAAACATTCCAGGGTGGTATTTCAAGGTTGGCTCCACCGAAACTAGCGTCTCGGTTTCATAGCCTCCCACCTATCCTACACAAGAATGTTCAAAGCCCAGTGCAAAGTTGTAGTAAAGGTGCACGGGGTCTTTCCGTCTAGCCGCGGGTACACTG
>CAVQQD010000003.1:0-145000 GCA_963714975.1 uncultured Gammaproteobacteria bacterium | reverse complement strand
AAGGCAAAATCATCAGCAGGCGTATTGTCCATCTGAATCACTGCAGCGACTCGACTAGAATCCAATAAACGAGTGATATTTTGCCTGCCAATCACTCCAATGCCATTTAAAAACACCACATCACCAAATCCCCCATGCATATCTGCACTGACCTCAACCGCCGCTTGGTTCTGCAAGCTAACGTCATTGGCGCCACCGCTAGCAAAGATCCCATACCCGGCAATCTCATCATGGACCCAAGTACTCCCGCCGCTCTCTGCAACAGAAATCCCTACGCTAATTGCGCTGTAATCCGCGAGGCTAATGCGATTTTCTCCCCTTAAATTCACCGCAAAAATTCCAGCGGTATTGTGTGAACTAAAGCTATGCGTTCCAATGTAATCAAGATTCACCCGAATTGTGCTATGATCGGTTAGAGTAATAAAATTAGCACCATCCCAATTGCCACTTGCATAAATACCATCAACTGAAAAAGCATCCCCCAAGCCTGCGGATTCCCCATTGAAAACTTGTACATCCAATTTGGTTTTTCCAGACATATGAATCCGATTCAATCCTTGATGTTGGGTAGTAGCAGAAATGCCTACTGCGGACACGGCATTTCCATCACGACGATAACCATGACCCACATCTGTTTTAACCAAAACACTACTCTGATCTGCCAATTGAACCTCATTAACCGCGGCATAATTTTCACCGCTATCCACCACAATGCCTTTACTATCCGCGTGATGTACTCGATTTCCTAAAGCAGTCACAGCAATTTTGCTGTTACCCTTTAGGTTAATACTATTATTTTTCCCCGTAGCAGCAATTCCCGTTGCTACAAGATCTGCTGCATGAACGCGACTTGGTGCATTTACTGAAGTATGGACCGTGCTATTGGTTAAGCTAATAGTATTTTTTTCCAGGCCCTGTGCCTGAATACCGATTGCGGAAAAATCGCCATAATCACCACTCGCTTCGGCTTTGATTTGGCTATCATGCATCGATATTGTCACCTGATCACCCAAGCCTTTGATCCCAACGGCTGGCACTGCACTATCACTCAATGCATAAACTTGGGATTCCCGCTCTAGAATTAAAACACTGTCTTGCATTTGGATACCCGTAGTAAATCCATTGCGGATATTTCCCGAACCGATTCGCACATGGCTTAAACGCACCTTACTACCGGGCAATAAAACCAGGCCAATTGGGCTAGAGTTCCCACGAGTATTTTGCAAGATTATCTCCTCCAAATTAGTCTCTTCCGCCAATTGCATCGAACCCCAAAATATCGATTCTTGGAGGGGATGACGGAAATTACTGCTGCGCCCAAACAAACTAGCATTGCTTAATGCCAAAGGCGCAGGATAGTTTCCCGGCTGGAAATAGCAATTGGGGTGAGGCGCTAGAGCGGCAATTCGGTCAAAAACCTCCTGACCAAAGCCACTGCAGGGGTTATCAGCGGTGCAGCTGGTTTCGTCCTGAAAAGAACTGCCGTCTGTTGGCTGGAAAAACCAAATATTTTCCCTTGCAATCACGGCGGGGGCTAGCATTTGTTGACGCGTCACGACAGGTTCAATAGTGCCACGAGCAACACTCGCCATCCCTCGTACAGCAGGATAAGTTTCGGCTTGCTGCCGATTGCCAAAGGAGAAACTTACTCCCAGCAAGCTGCTATGGTGTTGCAAGTTATCGTAACTATCCCGCCAACTTAACGTTAAATGGGCGGTGAGAGGATATTCCAAGCGGGCTGCAACACCATTCATCGCTGCAGCTTGTTCTGGATTGAAGTGATAAGCCCCCGCGTAAAGGCGTAACTTCGCAATTCCGGGTACTGCACGCCCTAGTTCGGTATCTATCCCCCAACCAACCGACTCAGCTTCACTTAAATAAGCGTCAATTTGGGTATGCCCTTGAAAATTCACATAACGATAATTACCCAGATTTTCAGCAAAATTAACTTGTAACCAATTACCCCGATTTCCTAAGGGAATATAAGCATTCGCACGCACCTCCCAGACTTTGCCAATCCATTCCACACCAGGATTCAGAAACCAATAGGAATGGTTAGATTGAGAGATATTGCTATCCACAAACAGATATGAGCCCAACAGCCCTTGGGTTTTAGTGCGGTGGCGCAAGCCGAGGCCTAAACTTCCCGCCCAAGCAGAATCAGTAGCAGCTTTGGCTTGTCCCTCTAAAAACCAAAATGTGTTCGCACCACTATAAAATGGCCAAAGGACATCCGCTGCTACTGTTTCGCGGTCACCCGCAAAGCCCCACAGCGTAACACGAGGCATAAGCTCCACCATATTGGCCCATAAAACCCTAGGCCAAAAGAGGATTAAAAATAAACAAAACAGCTTGCAAGGAGGCATAGTTTAACTCTTAAGCTTGGATGGTCGGATAACGTAACCATTCAGCATGATAATTGAGCGAACTCCTTCTCCCCTTGCGGGAGAAGGAGTATTGCAACCAAAATTGTGGTGAATGATTACCAAGATTATTGATAAAGAAAGAATCAGACACAATACCGTAGCGAGGAGCAGAACTTGCTATTAGCACTAACTTTTAGTAGTCTACGCCAACCCTTGCTAATTTTTACCAAAATCTATTCATTAAGAGGTAGCCTATGAGCGAACATAAGTCTCCCAAGAAGTTCCGCGATTCTGATCACCTGGAGCTCTGTAATATTGTCGGAGCAATTTGCGTATGTGCTGCAGCTATTCCAAGTGTTTTTTGGGCAGATGATTTAGCTGCAAAAAATCTTCCTGATATTACCCGCGTCCAGCATTTTACTATTGATGCAGCGGGGTTTATAGCAGGCGTGGTGGCGGGTTTTGTGTTGTTTGGCATTGCTATGTATTGTATTGAGCATAGTTATAACGCTTATCAAGATTATCGTGAAGGACAAGTACATGCACCCCCTAGAATCTCTTAAAACCTAAGTATAGCCCCCAATAGGCTCCTAGGGACATGCTTACGCACTTTGTTATTGTCCTGGTATTAACCTGCGGACTGAGCCTAAATGTACAGGCAGCAGAATCCAGAATTAATAAACAAACAAATACCAAAGCACGCTCAATTCCTAGCTTGTCCCTCAAAGAAGCAATCTTATTAGCCATGCGTAATAACCCCAACATTCGCAGCGCGGAATTACAACGAGCAATTGATAAATTTGCTCTCGTGGTGGCACACAATGAATTTATGCCGCAATTTACTCTGACCGGACAGGCCTTTTATCAACATGGCGCTAAAGGGAGTTATAGCGCAGCGCCTACAGCGAGCTTATTAACACCGCTGGGCACCCAAATCACCACCGGTTTAACTCATGTACTAAATAACGACGTCAATCCACCTATTACTACCAATCTATCCGCCACAGTAACTCAGCCTTTACTACGGGGATTTGGGCCTGCCGTAACCAAAGTGCCTTGGCAGGATGCCACAGATCGGGAAAAAATAGCGCAATTAACTTTTAAGGGGCAGGTTATGACTATTTTAGTCAACGTCGTGAATGCTTTTTATAATCTAGTGCAAGCTTATAACAATTTACGCGTGGACCAATTATCACTCCAAGATACTCAGACAACATTGAATCAAACTCTAGCCAAAATTAACACTGGGAAGGCTGCCCCGGCAGAAAAAATTCAACAACAAGCCAATATTGCTACCCAACAACTCGCCATCAGTACTGACGAAAATGCCATTCGACAAAATTACCAAAATTTAATCAACCTTCTAGGACTGGATCCAGACGCTCTGATGCAAATTGATCAAAGAATTCGCTATTCCCAACAGCCTATTCCAAGTTTAGAAAAAAGCATGCAAATCGCAGCTAGCAACAACATTATTTATTTACAAGCCCTGCTCAATTTCAAAATTGCCGAACGGGCCTTACTAATAGCGAAAAATAACCAACTATGGCAGCTTAATGCAAACGCTACCCTCGACCAACCCATTGGACAAAATGCCAGCAGAGCAATAAGCGCCAAAAGCCTAAATTTTGAACTCGACATTCCCATTCGAGATCTAGCCCGGAAACAGGAATTAATTAATGCTAAAACAATTTTAGCAAAAGATAAAATTGCCTTAGCGCAACTGAAACGCCAATTAATTATTGATGTAACTAACGCGCATTACAATGTACAATTTAGCGCAGAACAAGTCAGGTTAGCCAACAATGTCCTAAGTTTAGCGCAACAAAGCTTAGCTATTGCCAAAATTAAATTTAATTACGGAAAGATAACCAGCTTCGAGCTAACTTCATTGCAAACAGCACTGACCACGGCTCAACTAAGATACATAGCGCAACAGATTGCCTATTTCAATAACCTCGAAAGCTTTTACCAATTATTGGGCACAAGTTTAGAAAAATGGGGAATAAGCGTATTTTACTAGCACTTATGTTAATGCGAATCAAACCATTTTTTTCGCAACGAAAAGTAGCGATAATTCTCAGTCTCGTGCTCATTTTGAGCAGCATTTCTATCGTCAGCTGCAGCAAAAAAGCACGAAAATCTCAGCAGCCACAAACCCGAATTATTGAAGCCGCAATACAAGAATCCAATAGCTCACTTTATTATAGTGCCTCCATACAACCTCTGCGCACTGTCAATGTGATCAGCCCCATTGATGGCGTTATCCAAGTCACTCATTTTCACTACGGAAATTTAGTCACAACAGGGCAATTGCTGATGGAAATTAATTCGACAAAATCCAAGCAAGATTATGTCACTGCATTAACTACCTATGTTAAGGACAAAGACCAATTTTTACGTAGCCAGCATAGCTTTGAAGCCACCACCGCCCTTTACCAAGCTGGGATTGTAGACAAGGAAAGTTATCTCAATGAAAAAGCTCAACTCAACGCCAATCAAATTGCTTATATCAATTCTTTAGAAAATTTAAAACAGATCACCCATGAATTTTCCGCAGGAAACCAACGCATTGAAGCACTCACTCTGGAGAATGTGGACGCCATCCAACAGCTCATCCAACAACAGCTTGGCACTATAAAATTGTATGCGCCCAGCAGTGGTATTGCTTTAGCTTCAGCTAAAAATGCTAATGAAGCAAAAGGCACAGAACAAACTGCCGCCCAAGCTGAAGTGAAACAAGATCAAACGATTTTTGCTATTGGCGATATGACTGGCTTATCAGCGGTCATTAATGTCAGCGAAATGGATATTGATCGCTTAAAACCCAAGCAAACTGTCCTCATTTCCGTTACTGCACTACCCGGTTTAATCCTACCGGGTAGCATCAACAATATCTCGCAACAAGCTAAAAATGCCGAGGGAGTAAACAGTAGTACTTTGGCCACTTTTCCCGTAGAAATTATTGTGCCAACCCTTACTGATGTACAACGTAAATTTTTACGCATAGGCATGACTGCGAAAGTTAACATTACTCTTCACAACCCGCCGCAAATTAAACTACCTATTCAAGCAGTATTTAACAAAGATGATACTTCAATGGTGAGCAGGATTAACCCAAAAACTGGCAAGGCAACTAACGTACCGGTAGAGACAGGAGAAACTGATTTAACCCAAGTGGTTATTCTAAAAGGGCTGCGCCCTGGAGATAAGGTATTAGTACATGATTGAATTAAAAAATATTAGCAAAAGCTACACGTTGGAGCAGCATTTAGTAACTGCGCTCGTAGACATAAATTTTCGCATCGACCCAGGTGAGCTGGTTGCCTTAATGGGATCCTCTGGCTCTGGCAAAACTACTACCATGAATATTATCGGCTTGCTCGATAAGCCGACAACAGGACAATATTGCTTAAATCAACAAGATGTCTCCAATTTAAGTGACGACGAAGCAGCTGACATCCGCAATCAAGAATTTGGTTTCATTTTTCAATTATTTTTTCTGCTCCCCCGCTACAATGCCTTACAAAATGTCGGACTGCCTTTAACCTATCGCAATTTGCAAGCCATCGCCATCGAACAACAAGCCTACGCCAGTTTGGAGCGAGTCGGGATTGCCCAGTTGTTTGACCACAAACCTAACCAACTCTCGGGGGGTCAACAACAACGCGTCGCCATTGCACGTGCCTTAGTGGGCAAGCCTAAAATTTTGTTGGCAGATGAACCCACTGGAGCATTAGATTCCAAAACCGGTACAGAGATTATGGATTTATTAATTAGCATTAATCGTCAGGAAAAAACCACGATCATTCTGGTCACTCACGACAATAATGTGGCTCGGCAATGCGATCGGATTATTCGCATCATAGATGGCAGAATAATAAATGAATAAGAAGGTGCACTAAAAATTCCCTCTCCCCCAACCGTTTTTGTTGGTGGGAGAGGGTTAGGGAGAGGGGGTATTATAACAAATGCGCTACATTTTTTCGCAACACATCCTCGAGTCACTGAGCAATCTTTGGCTCTATAAGCTGCGCTCTGCGCTCACCTTGCTAGGCATATTAGTAGGCACTGCCTCAGTAGTTGCCTTAGTTTCTAGTGGACACTTAGCCACTGAACATGCACTGGCGCAACTTAAAACTTTAGGCACGGAATTGCTAGCCGTGACGATTGAAAATGAGGCAACTGCACCAATAAACCCAATGGAAAAATTAACGCTCACTCAAGTCAATACGATTCGAAAATCAAATCCAGCCCTGCAATTATCAGCACCGTATGCGATAGATTACTCACCCATTTCCTATTTAGGAAAATCGATCAATGGTAGTGTGATTGGCGCTACTGAAACCTTGGCCGATATTCTAAAACTAACTCTAGCCAAAGGACGTTTTATTTATGAGCTGGATAAAGAACAATATTTTGCTGTCTTAGGTAGCGAAATTGCTAAAGCCATTGCTGAACAAGGAGTTCATAACCCAATCGGTTCACAAATCCGCGTCGGCAATTATTTTTTTACCGTGGTAGGCATTGCAAATCCTACCGAAGATAATATGTTTATGTATTCGCAATTAAATCGTGCGGTGATAGTCCCTATTCAAGCCTCCCTCACCTTAAATCAATACACCCAAATTCGTAATATCTTATTTAAACTGCTAGCTGATTCCAATATTGATCAAGTCCAGCAATCGATTGAACAAGCACTTAAAAAAGCATCTCCTAATGCTAAACCGTTCTTCCGCAGTGCAAAGCAGCTGATCGAAAGTATGCAAAAACAACGTGCCACTTTCACCCTGATGTTAGGAGCGATTGGCGGCATTGCCCTCATTGTCGGCGGTATTGGGGTCATGAATATTATGCTGGTCTCAGTCATTGAACGCCGTCGTGAAATTGGCATTCGGATGGCAGTGGGGGCAAAACGCCGAGACATTCAACGGATGTTTTTAACTGAAGCTATTGTGTTAACCCTGGCTGGCGGCCTGATTGGCATCCTATTTGGCGTTGCCGCCTCTTTTATCATTGCCGTTGCCAGCAAATGGACGTTTCATTTTTACACGTTCCCCGTACTCATTGGTTTTGTGGTGTCCGTCTTAGTAGGAATCTTCTTTGGCTATTACCCTGCCTATAAAGCAGCGCAATTGGACCCAATTAAAACCTTGCAGTCGGACTAACTATTCAGCGGATACCATAGATTTAAACGTGCCCGATTGCGTGCCCGCGCCCGTGCCCGTGTTTGAAATTGACGAAAAAATCGGGCACGGGCGCGGGCACGCAATCGGGCACGTCATCTTGATGAAACGGACGGGGGAATTATTGGATTTAATACATCGGACTTCTGCGGCTCTTTGCTGTCTTGCTGCACTTTCTGACTAACTGCATCATCATCTAGCTCAGAAGAAAAAGGCGAAATAGGCTCAGCAAAAAATAGAAACCATTGACGAGCAATTGGATTGGAAAAAACATACCAACTACTTAATTGCTTAAAAGTAATAGACAGGATGGTAATAATAGTTCCAGGACCTATAGTAGAGAAATAAGCCGCCAATTCTCCAGGATCAATATCAAAATATTCCATGGCATCGTCAGAAAAAACACTCGCCCCGGCTGCGCCTAATGCCCCACATGAAACAATACCCCCTCCACCCTTGGCATATTTTTTCCGCTTCAAAGTATCAGTACCCGATAATAAATCACAATTGATTAATGCTTCATCGATTGTATCGCGCTTTACTTTAGAATTCACGCTAGAATACTTAGCTTCTATTGCCAGATCAATCTCTTGAGTTCTCGATATCAAGTTTCTAAAATCATCAAAACGATTTTTTTCCCAACTCTCTACTAATGCTTTGACGATTTTTTCTTGAGCCTTTTTTCCTTGGTCATACCTCGCTTCATTCATTAATTCGTGATGCCAATAATTATCAAACAAGTTATGCAATATTCGATAGGTAATCAATTCTGATATTTTTTCAGTGATCTCTTGCTCTTGTATTTTTGGATATTTATTGCAAAGGATGGCATGAAGCCTACGCCAGTAACAAATTTGATTGCGCGCAGTCCATAAAGAAAGTCCCTGGCTCACCGCTGCCAATTTCGGATTTCGTTGTTTTAGAGGTTTACCCAATTCACTAAAGCAACATAACTCAACTACAAGCTCCTGCAAGGAGTCAGTATAAGGAGGAGGATGCGCATTCGCTGAGGTTTCAGTAAGAGCTTCTAAGGCTAGGTTCAAAGGATAAGCGAGTTTATCAGAAGAAGGTTTTTTGTTGGCTACGTGACAAATCCATATACTTAGGGATTTGTTTCTTGTATCCAAATCTAAATTTTGATCATTGAGCAGTGAGTTTCTAAAATCATTTTCACATCCTTGAATTAAGGAAGATAAATTATCGAGCTTATTACCACGAATGTTTTTGATAAATACTTTATAGTTGTCTTCAAATGAAGGCTTACGCTCTTCTGCCACCAAAGCGGGTTTATTATCAAGTTTTTTAATAGGAGAACATCGTACAAAAAAAGAACACACAGAAGAATACACAGAAGAAGAAAGTTGGGTATAGATATTATTATTTGTATTTTTTTTCTCTGGCGATGCCACCGACATTTTATTTCAACTATTATTAGATAATGGATGATTAATCCAAATCGGCGATCCCTTCCTCCTATTCTTTTTTATCCTAAAAGGGTGAAGCTAGGATACTGAACTTTAACTGGGGTTGCAAGCTAATAGATTTTTGCGAGCAAAATCACCAAAAATTGCTAAACTAATTATAATGTCCTCGTTTGGGCAGAGAGAGAATATTGAAGCTTCACCCCTCATCCGCATTCGGCACCTTCTCCCACAAAGGGAGAAGGAATTTAAGGATAACCATCATGAAATATATTGTGGCATTACAAGATATTGGTTCAGCGGATATTCAACAAGTCGGCGGAAAAAATGCATCTTTAGGAGAAATGATCCAATATTTATCTGCTAAAGGCATTAAAGTCCCCTCAGGATTTGCCACCACCACCAAAGCCTACCGTGATTTTTTAGCCCAGAAAAATTTAGATGCGCGAATTTACCATCTCCTCAAAAATACCGATGTTAGCAACCTCAAAGCCTTGAATAAAAACAGTGCACAAATTCGGCGCTGGATAATATCCACGCCATTTAGTAAAAAATTCAGGGAAAATATTTTTGATTATTACAAAAAAATGCCAAACAAAACCGTGGCAGTCCGCTCTTCTGCCACAGCTGAAGATTTACCCACAGCATCCTTTGCCGGCCAGCAAGAAACATTTCTAAATATCAAGGGAATAGAAAATGTTATTCACGCAATTAAATTAGTATTTGCTTCTTTATTCACTAGCCGAGCTATTTCGTATCGCCAACACCAAAACTTTCCACACGATAAAGTCGCCCTTTCGGTAGGAATTCAATCGATGGTGCGCAGTGACAAAGGCGCCAGTGGGGTGATCTTTACCTTAGATCCCGAATCAGGATTCGATCAGGTAATCCTCATTACCGCCACTTATGGCCTAGGTGAAATGCTGGTACAAGGGCGCGTTAGTCCTGATGAATTTTGTGTTCACAAACCCAGCTTGCGCTATCGCAAAAGTGCGATCATTAGTCGCCAGTTAGGCGATAAAAAAATTAAAATGATCTATGGGACACAGAAAAATTATAAATTTTCTACAAAAACAGTTCCGGTACCCCCGGCGCAAAGACAGAAATTTTGTCTAAATGACCAAGAGATTCATCAACTTGCCCAACAGGCACAAATAATCGAAGACCATTATGGCCAAGCCATGGATATCGAATGGGCCAGGGATGGGGTAGACCAACAATTGTACGTCGTTCAAGCACGCCCTGAAACCGTACAAAGCCAACGGACAAAATCAGCCACCCTAGAACGCTATCATCTGCAAGAAAAGGGGCCCATCCTCATCAAGGGACGCAGCGTCGGCCAACGCATTGGTCAAGGGTCAGCGCGCATTATTACCAATCCCAAAAGTACGCGCTCCTTACAAAAAAATGAAATCTTAGTCACCGATATGACCGACCCAGATTGGGAGCCCATCATGAAGCAAGCAGGCGGGATTGTCACTAACCGAGGGGGACGCACCTGCCATGCCGCCATTGTGGCGCGAGAATTAGGCATTCCAGCCATAGTCGGATGTAACAACGCCACCAGCCTAATCAAAGCAAATCAAGCCATCACCATTTCCTGCAGCGAAGGCGAAACCGGCGTTGTCTATTCTGGCAAATTAAACTATCAAATTGAGAAATTAAATATCAAAGAATTAGCGAAATTGCCCGTGAAGCTTTGTTTGATTTTAGGCAATCCAGGGAAAGCATTTAGCTATCAATACCTACCCAATGATGGAGTAGGATTAGCACGCTTAGAATTTATCATTAGCAATACGATTGGCATTCATCCCAATGCGGTATTAAATTTCACCAAACTCAAATCACCTCTACGTCACGAAATTGCCCAACACACTACAGCCTACGGCGATCCAGTGGAATTTTATGTTGAAAAACTAAAAGAAGGCATTGCTACAATTGCCGCGGCTTTTTTTCCTAAAGAAGTTATTTTTCGTTTTTCTGATTTCAAATCGAATGAATATGCCAATTTAATTGGCGGCGAATTATTTGAACCACAAGAAGAAAATCCCATGCTCGGCTTTCGTGGGGCCTCCCGATATAATTCAACGAATTTTTCCCAAGCTTTTGCACTCGAATGCCAAGCATTTGTTCGGGTTCGTAATCTCATGGGATTAACGAATGCGCAAGTCATGGTGCCTTTCGTGCGCACGGTAGAAGAGCTCAAAAGCGTGATCGCCCTCATGCGGAAATCTGGGCTAAAACGTGGAACTAACGGCCTAAAAATCTATATGATGTGCGAAATACCAACCAACGCTTTGCTCGCCGAGGAATTTTTAGAACACGTGGATGGTTTTTCGATTGGTTCGAATGATTTAACCCAGCTAACACTTGGCTTAGATCGTGACTCCTCTTTGGTGGCGCCTCTGTTCGATGAAAGAGATAAAGCGGTAAAGCTACTTATAAAAAAAGCCATTCAAGCCTGCAATCGCGCTAATAAATATATTGGTATTTGTGGACAAGCGCCCTCCGATCATCCAGATTTGGCGGCATGGCTAGTAGATCAAGGAATTCATAGTATTTCCCTAAGTGCCGATACCATTGTTGCAACCTGGTTGAAATTAGGCGCCATTCCAGCAGGGAAGCTGAAAACCAGCTCACAAGGAAGTGAAAATTTTGCATCCCTGAGATCCCGGCATCCTGCCGGGACGACGTCAAACCGGCATCCTACCGGAACGAGGTCAAAGAGGTAGCCTTATGAAAAAAATTACTGCTTTGCCTGCAAATAAACTACGACAAGTCACTAATCCTAAGATTTTTAAATTTAAAACCACTAAAGAGCTGCATATTCCTACGCTATTTGTAGCCCAAAAACGCGCGCTCACAGCGGTCCAATTCGGCTTAAATATTAAAAACCAGGGTTACAATCTCTTTGCCATGGGACCTGCTGGCGTCGGCAAGCGCGTCATGATAACCCAGTTTCTAGAAAATGAAGCAATAAAAAAGCCAGCCCCTGCCGATTGGTGCTATATTAATAATTTCGACGACCCGGAAAAACCTATTGCAGTTGAATTGCCTGCTGGATTAGGCTGCGAATTTCGTAAAGATATGCAGATCTTGGTAGACGATCTGCATATCTCCATCCCAGTCATTTTTGAAAGTGATGAATACCGCGCTCGAATACAAAAAATTAGCGAGGAATTTAATCAAGAGCAAGAAAGATTATTGAAAAAAATTAGTACAGATGCACGAAAACACCAATTACTTATTTTACCCTCAACAGAAGGTTTTACCGTGGTACCGGTTAACCAAAAAGGTGAAGCCATGACAACTACTGACTTCACCAAATTAGCGGAAAAACAGCGCAAAGAAAAAGAAGCATTAATTACTGAATATACCAGCCGGCTTACTGAGTTTTTAAAGCAAATTCCACGACTGCATAAACAACGACATAAAAAAGAGAATAAGGCCAAAAAGGAATTCACCCTGCTAGCCGTGGGACACTTCATTGATGACATGAAAACGAAATATAGAAAATTCCCAGCAATTGTTAAGTATCTAAATGAGGTACAGCACGATATTATTTTTAATGTGCAAGATTTTTTAAAAAGCGCTGAACTAGGACGCTTGAAGCTAGCCAATAGCGAACAATTTTCCAGTTCCCAGTATGAAGTGAACGTCTTAGTAGACAATACTAACGCAGAAGGAGCTCCAATTATTTATGAAGATTTGCCTTCTTATTCGAATTTAATTTGCCGCATTGATCACATCGTACAATATGGTGCTTTATTCACTGACTTTACCCTCATCAAACCAGGAGCTTTACATAAAGCCAATGGTGGTTATTTGATCATTGATGCCATGAAAATAATAACCGAACCCTATGCCTGGGAAGGTTTGAAGCGAGCTTTACAAACACAAAAAATTATCACCGAACTTCCTGAACGCATGGTAGGAATGTATAGTACGCTTTCAATCGATCCAGTCCCAATTCCTCTCGATGTTAAAGTGGTGTTATTAGGGGACCGCATGACTTACTATTGGTTAGCAAGCCTCGATCCGGATTTCGATGACTTATTTAAAGTGGCTGTCGATTTTGATGAAGAAATTGAACGCAGTCCTGAAAATTTACAGGCTTATGCGCAACTGATTGCAACACTAGGCACGAAAGATAAATTACTGCCATTTCATCGTAACGCCGTTGCCAATGTTATTGACTACGGCACACGCATTATTGAAGATATCGAAAAAATATCGGCACATACCCGCCCTATTTATGATTTGCTACGCGAAGCTAGCTACTGTGCTGCGCAACGTGGCGCCAAACTCGTAACCGAAGGGGACGTGCAGCAAGCCATTACAGCACAAGAAAATCGCCTCGAACGACTGCGCACCCTAGCCTATGAAGAAATTGGACGAGAGATCATTTTAATCTCTACGACGGGAGAAAGAATTGGACAAATCAATGGTCTCTCATTATTAGAATTTGCTAATTTTGTTTTTGGCCACCCCTCGCGCATTACCGTACAAGTGCGCTGTGGCGACCGCTATGTGATCGACATTCAACGCGAAGTGGATTTAAGCGGCCCTATTCATTCTAAGGGAGTCCTCATCTTAACAGGGTATCTTGGTGGGAAATTTCTGAGAAATGAACCCTTGTCACTGACCGCCAGTCTAGTGTTTGAGCAAACTTACGGCATGATTGAAGGCGATAGTGCTTCGGCAGCAGAATTATGTGTGTTGTTATCTGCCTTAGCTCAAGCTCCGGTGAGGCAAAACCTAGCCATCACCGGCTCAGTGAACCAATTTGGTGAAATGCAAGCAGTCGGCGGCATTAACGACAAAATTGAAGGATTTTTTGATGTGTGCCGCATTAATGGCTTGACTGGAGACCAAGGAGTGCTTATCCCGCAAGCCAATGTAAAAAGCTTAATGCTCAAACGATCCCTGGTAGAGGCCGCTGCCATAAAACAATTCCATATTTATCCAGTTAACAATATTGATGAGGCGATTACTTTATTGACCGGCTTACCCGCTGGGAAACGCGGCAAAGATGAAAAATTCACCAAAGGAAGTATCCACGCTCGCGTAGAAGAATGTTTAGAAGATTTTGCTCATGCGCGTATCCGAAAAAAGCGCATTCACAAATAAGCAGAAATGAAACTTCTGTGAGGGTCACACCATCATCACTAATTGATCTCGACCTCCTGGGAGGAAGCCATTACTAGAACCATCAACGCTGGCAGAAGTAGGTGATAAAATTAAGGTCCCTCGTTCTGCATCGGTCAACTTCTTCGCATCGCCCACTGTAAAAGGAATAGTTAAACTCGCCTCACAACCATGTAAAGCCGTCATTACCAATTTCCAAGAGCTACCAGGAGGCCCTTCCTTCCCAGCAAGGGTTTCACCAACGAGTTGTTCGACCCTAGAAAAAGCAAGATCCAAGCACTCGTCTAATTTCCCAATTATCAGGCCCAAATTTTGCTTTAACCTATCCGCCTTCATCTGTTCATTTTTTAAAGCTTCACAGATCTTATCCAAATCATGCCATATTGCTTGCATAGTAGCTTCAAGTACTTTAGCAGGTTGCGAATTTTTATATGATTTTAAAATTTCATAATTTTCTAAGTACTTGCTAAATAAAGGGAGTAAATGTTGAAAATTTTGATCACCCTGAAATTTCTTTAACGAAGCTCGAACTTCTTCGAAAAAATTCTTCAAGCAGTTTGCACTGAGCAATTGAACGTTTATTGATGCAAAATCTAAAATATTATGTAGCTCTTGCATCATTCGCTGAATCTTTTCCCTTGGTATCCCACATATTTCCTCCTTATTTTTTCTTAAAATGTCGCCCCCACATAGGCTATTCAAAGCAAACCATATTGATTGCATATTAGTTTCAAGTGCTTTAGCAGGTTCATAATTTTTATATTCATACGACAGTAAAATTAAAGAATTTATTTTTAGCTTCTGAAATAAAGGAAATAAATGGTGATAATTTTGATCATCCTCAAACTTCCCTAACGAAGCTCGAATTTCCCCAAGAATCGTTTCAGCATCTTTCAGTTTGGCGGGTTCTGGTTCTGACTCAAATACTTGCCCCACTGCATCAACTAATGTATCTTTCAATACACCTGCTGCTCCTTCAACAGTAACGACAGCAGAAGTAACAATTTTAGTAGTTGTTTGTTTAACAGTTTGCCCCACTTGAGACCCTACAGTTGTAAGCCCATTCCCAAGCTGGTAAAAACCCCCCATAACTTCCCGACCCACATAAGAAACCCCATCTTTAATAGTGCTAAAAAAATTTCCCCCAGTATTTAGGCCATCATCCTGCTTAGATTCAGATAAAAGAGATGACTCAGGATTAAAATCTTTTAGATTGGGTATACTTTTATCCGCTGATCGTTGTTTTATCTCAGCTAATTGATCAAGCTTATTTCCCACTGAAGATGGATTAAGGGGAAACAAATCCTCTTGCTCGTCAAATTTCGATGGATTCGTGCTGGGAATATCTAGATCAGAATCATATGGATCATCATCAGGAAAATCGTGATTATATGATTCTGAATCGATTGCAATAATTGGTATATGCGAGGATGGTAGTTTATTAGTTGCAGAACTTAATGCCTGATCAAACGTCGCTGACGAAGAAGCTGTAGTTGGAGAAGTGGATAGCGCTGATAGTGCAATTTGCTGAGAACTGGAAGAAGAACTTGCGGAGCTGGGTGATTGAGCAGGAGCTACTGTGTCTTGTTTCTGCTCCTTAACCTCCCCAACCTTCTCACAGGGACGATACGGCTGTTCTAAAGTTTGAGTCCCATCCAAATTCCCTTCAGACTTGGAGTCTGGGAGCAAAGATACCTTTCCCAGGTTTAAATCTGCATATTCGACAGCAACATCAAACTCTACTTCCTCTTCTTCCAAATAAGAGCCAACGGCCTTCACTAGCGCCTGCAACAAAGCTAAACTGGCGCTACCGGCTACTACATAAATAGCTGGCCAAAGATTAGTAAAGCTAACAAAGAGCTCTGGAAACCAATACAAGCCGCCTATTAATGCAAAAACAGGCAAGCTAAGAATAAACCCAGTGATCAAATAGCGATATTGAGACCAATCGACACGCTGTTGGGAGCCAGCCTCATCTTCGTCATTTTCTGAATCCTGCAGACGCTGATATTCAGACTGCGAAAACCGATTTTTAATTGAGTTGACCATACCCTGTAACAAAGCCAAACCCGCCCCACCGGTTAGCACATACGTAGCCAACCACAGATAATCGAAAGTAGCGAAAATTGCTGGAAACCCATACAGCCCACCGACTAAGCCTGCAATAGGCAAACTAAGGATAAATGCAGTCAGGTAAAATTTGTACTGGGATATAAATCGCAGCAATGGGGATTGATCTGAAGCATCATTATCAATAGCCATTTCTCTACCTCGCGCCAATACAAGCCAAATCCCTCATCCGCCCGAAGGGCTGCACACACCTCCTTTAATTAGGGCCTTGGATGGCTTAATTCAATAAGCGAACCACTACAAATGCAGCGGCAGCAGCAGCTGCACCAATAATTGTGGTTTGTAATGCGGAACGCACCTTATTACGACCCGTAAAGTGTCCTTTAAATGCGCCGAAAGAAAATAATGCAAGCAAGGTAACGATGATTGAATACAATAACCCTTGTTGCACCCTATGGAAAAACATATAAGGTATAAGTGGCACTAACCCTCCTAACACATAAGCCGCACCTATAGTCAGTGGACTCAGTATTAGCCTCCTCGGATCGGGTTTTTCTAAGCCTAGCTCAAAACGCATCATAAAATCAACCCATTTCTGCGGATTTGACTGGATTGCATTCACAACCGGGGGAATTTGCGCTTCTTGTAACCCGAATTCCTGCAGAATGATTGCAACTTCTTCCGCTTCGACGTGTGGGACTTCTTCCACTTCCAGCATTTCGCGACAATATTCGGATTGATAATGATCAGCCTCGGTTTTAGCAGCTAAATAACCGCCTAACCCCATTGCAATCCCACCAGCAACAATTTCTGCTAATCCCGCCAACACGATAATCGACGCAGAGTTTAATGCACCACTCAAGCCAGCAGCTAAGGCAAAGGGAACCGTTAAGCCATCGGACATGCCAAGCACAAAATCACGCAAAGTAGCAGAAGAGGTCCGGTGTTTTTCAATATGCGGCATAAAAAACTTCCGTTAATAGCGACAACTGTCACATCTTAGTACAGTATTGTCACAATTGCATTAAGATGAAATAATCACCCCTTAAAAAAATTACTTGCGTAAAAAGGACTTACAACTAAAAACAATCATAAGTGAGGCCTCAAATGCAATGCCAAAAAATCTGCGCGCATCTTTCTCGTTATGGTAAACATGAAGTAACCGTCTTTCTTGCTACCTTACTTTTTCTGCTAAGTGCCGATTTGATTGCCGCCTCGCAAGGGAAAGCGAAACTAATACTCAATCAACCAGTTTTTTCCGAAATTAATTATTTTGCTCAACAAAAATTGGATTGGGGACCAATGCGCCCCACCCCGGGAATAGTTCTAGGTATTTTTTTTATCCTAACTGCTCTTTGGAATTTTCTCCCTAGTGCCTTTCGAATTATGGAACTGCGCCAGCAAGATGAAAACCATGAAGAAACTAGGTATGATCCTGATCAAACTCGTGAAGACTCAACGTTTATGGCTTGATCTGCGTAGCGATTACATCCTAAGCGAACCACCTTCAGTTATATTTGCCCATGCCAACTATAAAAAAAATGAACACCTCCTTCGACCGCTCCCATCGCCATTACTATCATGCAGTTTTGTTTGCCTGGGGTTTTAGCCTGCTGCTGTGCATTGCCGATGTCAGCTATGCCGCGATTGCCTACGCTTTAGGCGCTAAAACATGGCTCGATATTATTGGCGCTGCTTTTCTTGCCCCTTTTTATATCACATTGCTGTTGTCTGGATTTACCTATATTAGTCGAGTTATTCAATCAGTCGAACAAGCATTGAAGGCGCAAGAAACTCTTGAACTATCGACAAGTAAAAAAATTACCTTAAGCCTAAAAGAAGAATTAGCTCTGAAGGACGAACAAAAATTAGCCTGGCTTAATGCAATTTGGACCTTATGTGGCGCATTATTGGGGGTTGTAGTTTCCATTGCCATGCTGGTCGATCCGTTCGACAAAGAACTCAAACAAGATCATTTTAATTACGTGGCCTATTTTCTCTGCGTCCTTACTGGAATTGCCTGGGGATCTGGCCTCACCAATCGTATGGTGGCAAAAGGCAGGCCACTCTATGAAAAATGGGGGATGCGTATTGGTGTCTTGTTAGGAACCGGGATTGCGCTTGCGCTATTTTATGGCAATATCTTGCCCACATTGGGCGTGCCTGGCTTTATTGGTGTCTATATCAGCAATCTTAGCTTCATGCCAATAGCGGCGGTATTTTTTCCCACCTTTATCAGCTTTGCTGGCTCGGTTAGTGATTATGTGGTCAAAGTGAGTGAGTTTTGTGTTTGCCACTATTGGAAAATGCGCAAAATGCGCGACACATTGCCCGAACAAAATCAACAGTTATACGACCGAGTGATTGGGATTGGGTGTACAGATGATCCGCTGGTTGATCGTCATGAGGAATATTGGGGAACTGTACTCGGAGCCATCATTGGTCTATCCATTGGCGGGGGGACCCTGGCCGTTTTCCTGTTAAAACCCGCTTTGCTCAGCATAGCGCATCTGGAAATTGGCGGAGCAATTATTTTTATCTTTACCGGATTTATTGGCGGCGCTGCGGCAGGTTCACGTACGGGTAATGCGATTATTTATAATCGGCAGGAGAAGCTTGCCCCTCCATTGCATAAGCAAATGCACAAAGAGGAAACAAAACCGTTAATTGCATCACTCACAACAACTAATTCAGAAGAAGATATTCGCTCAACATCTACACCCACCCCAGTGACCCCAAAGCTACCCCCTGGTTATGTAGAACCTACAAGCCCTTTGAACGCAAACCCAAGGATATATTATTCTACTAGTTCGCCTTTTGGTGGTTCTAGTCTTGAAAAAATCCCTACTTCCCCTCCTAGTAGCGACATAACGATGTAATTGTAATCATTCACCATCTTTGTGCGTAAAAATCCTTCTCCCCTTGTGGGAGAAGGTGCCCGAAAGGGCGGATGAGGGGTAAACTTGAAATCAGCAAAAGGGGAGAGGCAAAATCGTGGTGCATCACTTTAGTAGAGGGCTTTCTGGTGACGCTGCTTCTCGCACCTGACCTGCTGCTTTATAAAGCCCTACCGCTAAACCAATGACAGCGCTTAAAGCCAAAACTCCAGCATAAAGCAAGCAAAGATCACCCTCAGAAAAAATATAACCTGCTTCGCTTCCTCTCAGCCCTACTAGGCCAATCGCTCCCAAAGCTGCTCCAGATATTACCACTATGAAGCTAGACCCAGAAAAAAAATTTTCTTGATTTTCTTTGTCCTTTTGAGAAGTGTTTTCAGGGATACACTTATTCAGTAGCTTATCTGCAGCCATTTTAGCAAGAGCATAAAAGATAAAACCGGCCAAAAAAGCCCCCAAGAAAAAAAACGCTTCATCATATTTCATGGCCAAACCAACAAAACACATCATAGTAGCCCCAGACGTTATTGCACCAATTCCACTCCCAGGGGTTGTTTTAAATACCTCACTTATACATTCTGACATCTTTTCTCTCCTCGCTAATTTAATTAGAGTGTGCCCTGGCGCCAGGATTTTATCCGTACTTTCTTAGAACGCGATTTACCACAGTTCCGCCGCTCGCTAGGTCAGAGCAGACCTAAGCAAAGGTTCTGGCGCGGTTGCTTGCTTCGCTTTGTACAGCCCAATCCCTAAACCAATAGCAACGCCTAATACCCAAGTTTTTCATATTTTTTTCTCCAGTGCTTTAATCCGCGCAAAGCGTCTTTTCCCTACTTGATACACATGCGCTTCATTAAAAGAAATGCGACACTGAGGATCTTCAATGCGCTCCCCATCCATTTTAACACCTCCTTGTTGGATCAAGCGAATAGCTTCGGAAGTACTGCTGACCAAACCTGCTTGCTTTAACAACTGCGAGATAAAACATTCTTCTTTACAGGTAATAACTTGCTCAGGAAGATCTGCTGGAATTTCGTGGCGTTGAAAACGGGCGACAAAATTTTGGTAGGCTTGCTCAGCTGTGGTCGAATCATGAAAGCGCGTGACAATTTCCATGGCCAATGCAACTTTAATATCGCGCGGGTTGGCGCCTGATTGTACTTCTGCACGCCAATGATTAATTTCGGCGATAGAACGGAAACTGAGTAACTCTAAATACCGCCACATTAACTCATCAGAAATCGACATTAATTTTCCAAACATGTCATCTGCAGGTTCTGCAATGCCAATATAATTTCCCAACGACTTCGACATTTTCTGTACGCCATCTAATCCTTCTAATAATGGCGTCGTTAAAATTATTTGGGGTTTTTGACCAAAATGTTTTTGCAACTCGCGACCCATCAGTAAATTAAATTTTTGATCGTTACCACCTAATTCCACATCCGCCTGCATCGCGACAGAATCATAACCTTGCAATAATGGATAAATAAATTCGTGAATAGCAATGGGTTGGTGCGCGGCAAAACGCTTACTAAAATCATCTCGCTCTAACATGCGGGCTACGGTATGCGTTGCTGCTAATTGAATCAAATCTGCGGCTGATTTTTCTTTCATCCACATTGAATTAAATAAAATTTGAGTTTTTTCTGTATCGAGAATTTTAAAAATTTGCTGTTCATAAGTTTTGGCATTAGCCAGCACTTGTTCCTCAGTGAGCGGCTTGCGAGTTTCATCTTTACCTGATGGATCGCCAATCCGCCCGGTAAAATCACCAATTAAAAACAGAACTTCATGACCTAAATCTTGAAATTGTTTTAATTTATTAATCACCACGGTGTGGCCCAAATGCAAATCTGGTGCTGTGGGATCCAGGCCAAGCTTTACTCGCAATGGCGTGCCACTACTAAGACGCTCTACTAACTCTTGTTCCAACAAGATTTCTACCGTACCCCGTTTGAGTAAGGCTAAAGAATCTGCTATCTCAGTTTTGTTTAATATCATCATCTTGCCCTAACAGGTTCGTATGATCCTTCTCCCCGCATTGGCTTACGTCGCAGGTAATTTTCGACGTTTACGTTGCCAGCCTTCAACTGTCCTTTGCCTAGCGCGTGCAACCGTCAATTGATGCGGGGGGGCACTACTGGTGATAGTGGAGCCCGCAGCAATATAAGCGCCCTCACCAATAGTCACCGGGGCAATTAACTGGGAATCACAACCGACAAAAGCCCCGTCTTCAATAATAGTTCGGTGTTTATTAGCGCCATCATAGTTTACAGTGATGGTACCGGCGCCTAAATTCACATTTTTACCAATCGTTGCATCACCTAAGTAACTTAAATGCGGAGCTTTGCTGTTTTCGCCCAATAAAGTATTTTTGATTTCAACAAAATTTCCTACTTTAGCGCCACGGGCAATATGCGTACCAGGACGAATGCGGGCAAAGGGCCCGACCATGCAATAATCATCCAAAATGCTGTCTTCGATGACGCAATTGGATTCCACTCTTACGTTCTCACCAATTTTTACATTGCGCAAAATGGTGTTGGCGCCAATGCTAGTGTTAGCACCAATAGAAACCTGGCCTTCTAAGATCACATTAATATCGATAGTGACATCCACGGCCAAATCCGCATCGCCACGCAAATCAAAGCGATACGGGTCCAAAATGGTCACACCATTTAACATAAATTCCGTTGCTTTTTGATATTGATAAAATCGTTCTAAATTTGCTAATTCATATAAGTTATTGACCCCACGCACTTCTTCAGATTGATGCGCCCAAATCCCTCCCACCGAATAGCCATTGGCAACGGCCATAGAAATGATGTCGGTCAAATAAAATTCCTGCTGGGAATTATCTTGAGATAAGCACGGCAACCACTCTTGTAAATGCGCCGCCGAAGTTGTCAAAATACCGGTATTAATTTCTTGCACATTTTTTTGCAAAGGATCCGCATCTTTTTCTTCGACGATAGCAATGATGTTACCCATGCGATTGCGGATAATACGACCAAACCCCGTGGGATCTTTGAATTTTGCAACCACTAAACCGAGGGCATTTTTGGGGGTATTCGCGAGCAGCTGGTGTAATGTTTCTTTGGAAATGAGGGGCACATCGCCATACAAAACTAATACTTGATCCTCTGCCCGTAACTGGGGTAATACTTGTTGCACCGCATGTCCGGTACCTAATTGCTCTTTTTGCTCTACCCAATGTACGGGAAGATGCGTCATTTCCGATTTGATGCGTTGCCCGCCATTGCCATAGACCACATAAATTGTTTCTGGCCCTAAGCTTTCGGCAGTGTGCACCACGCGCTCCAGCAAGGTCACCCCGGCTAAGGGATGTAACACCTTGGGTAAGCCGCTACGCATCCGTTTGCCTTTACCTGCTGCGAGAATTACGATACTTAATGACATATTAATATCCCCCTCATCCGCCTGCGGCACCTTCTCCCACCAGGGGAGAAGGGATTTCTACGCCTGCGGCACCTTCTCCCACCAGGGAAGAAGGGTTTCAATGCCTGCGTCCACCTTAACGTTTGATTTTTTTTCTTAATTGACTAATCGCTTTTAGTCGAGCAGCAGCTTCGGCCAGCTCTGCCAGCGCTTGTGCATATTCTAAAGTTGCGGTTTTATCCGATAACATTTTTTCGGCATGGGCCTTGGCCTCTAAAGCAGCCGCTTCGTCTAGATGATCTGCCCGTTCCACTGTATCAGCCAATACCATCACTACGGTGGGCTGCACTTCTAGCATTCCCCCTGAAATGTAGAATATTTCTTCCTCGCCCCCTTGCTTGATTACCCGAATAAATCCAGGCTTTAAGCCGGTAATCAAAGGAGTATGCCCAGGATAAATTCCCAACTCGCCTAAAGTACCTGTCGCTACGATCATTTCCACTAGTCCGGAAAAAATTTGCGCTTCGGCACTTACGATATCAAGATGAAATGTCATTGCTGCCATAGGGTGTGTACCCCCTCTCTCTTATAAACCTCAGACATTAATCCTTCTCCCCTGGTGGGAGAAGATGGCCGAAGGCCGGATGAGGGGCGAGCTTGATCAAGCACCCCTCTCATAAACCCTCGACATTACCCCTCATCCGGCTTTCGGCCACCTTCTCCCACCAGGGGAGAAGGATTAGCCGAAGCTTATAAAGTTTCAACCTTGGCTTTTGCTTCGGCTAAAGTGCCGACCATGTAGAAGGCTTGTTCAGGAATATCATCGCATTCACCTTCAACAATAGCCTTAAAACCACGAATCGTTTCTTCTAGAGAAACGTATTTTCCATTCTGACCGGTAAATACTTCAGCGACAAAAAATGGCTGCGAGAGGAAGCGCTGAATTTTCCGCGCACGTCGAACTGCTAACTTATCGTCTTCTGATAACTCATCCATACCTAAAATGGCGATAATGTCTTTCAATTCCTTATAGCGTTGTAACACGCTTTGCACCCGACGTGCCACGGTGTAATGCTCTTGGCCTATCACCAAGGGATCTAACTGGCGACTGGTGGAATCCAAAGGATCAATCGCAGGGTAAATACCCAATTCTGCAATCTGCCGAGAAAGCACCACAGTAGCATCTAAATGCGCAAAAGTAGTGGCAGGCGATGGGTCAGTCAAATCGTCTGCGGGAACATAGACAGCTTGAATTGAGGTAATTGAACCTTGTTTAGTTGAGGTGATGCGTTCTTGCAACACACCCATTTCTTCGGCCAAAGTCGGTTGATAGCCTACTGCAGAAGGCATACGTCCTAATAAGGCCGAAACTTCCGTACCAGCCAGAGTGTAACGGAAGATATTGTCAATGAATAACAAAACGTCACGTCCTTCATCACGAAAGCTCTCAGCAATGGTAAGCCCAGTCAAAGCCACCCGGAAGCGATTCCCCGGGGGTTCGTTCATTTGACCATAGACTAAAGACACCTTATCTAAAACGCTGGATTCTTTCATTTCGTGATAGAAATCATTCCCTTCGCGAGTACGCTCGCCCACACCTGCGAATACAGAATAGCCGCTGTGCTCGATAGCAATATTGCGGATGAGTTCCATCATGTTCACGGTCTTACCCACTCCCGCGCCACCAAATAAGCCTACTTTGCCTCCTTTGGCAAAGGGGCAGAGCAAGTCAATCACTTTAATGCCAGTTTGCAGTAATTCAGTGCTCAAGGCTTGATCCACAAATTTAGGGGCGGCCCGATGAATTGGCAGCATGGATTCACTTGAGATTGGTCCTTGCTCGTCGATGGGCTGACCCAACACGTTCATGATTCGCCCTAGAGTATCTTTGCCAACTGGGATAGTAATCGGCTTGCCAGTATTGAGCACTTCTAAGCCACGACGCAGACCTTCAGTAGCACCCATGGCAATGGTACGCACAATTCCATCACCCAGTTGCTGCTGCACTTCTAGCACGAGTTGTCGGTCGACCACTAACAGTGCATCATAAATTTTAGGGACTGCGGTACGCGGAAATTCCACATCAACGACAGCACCAATGATTTCGACGATTTTGCCAACAATATTCTCTGACATTTTGCTTACCTTTAGATTTTGAGGAATTCCCGCTATTCCTGCTCCCCGACGGGTCCTGCCGCTGCGGCACCCCATCGTGCTCGTTCCTGTGCGCGCTGGGGTCCCCGCCTGCGCGTCACCCGTCGGTCAAATGACGGTAGAGCGGGAATTGCTATTTTATTCCAATAAGGGAGAAAGAACCGATGCGTGTCACACCGCCTCTGCCCCCGCAGTAATTTCTGCAATTTCACGCGTAATGGAAGCTTGACGGGCTTTGTTATACACCAGTTGCAACTCGTCAATTAATTGAGCTGCATTGTCTGTCGCATTTTTCATCGCCACCATTCGCGCTGCTTGTTCGCAGGCCACATTTTCTACTACCGCTTGATAAACCTGGGTTTCGATATAACGTACTAACAATAGCTCCAATACATCGCGTGCTTCCGGCTCGTAAATATAATCCCAGTAACCCATCCTTTCATCCCCAGCTCCCACTTCCAACGGCAATAATTGCTCAATAACCGGCTCCTGCATCATCGAGTTCACAAAACGATTAAACCCTAGGTACAGTGCATCAATTTGCCCTTGGTCATAGGCATCGAGCATGAGTTTCACGACACCAATCAAGTCAGTAATTTTGGGAGCATCCCCCAAATGCTGAGCTGTTGCCGTAATATTCATGTGGAAGCGGCCAAAAAAACTCTCCGCCTTAGTTCCAATCAGGCATAAATCGATTGGAACATCTTTTTCATGCCAATCACGTACCGTCTGCAATAACTCTTTAAATAAATTAACATTTAAACTGCCACACAAGCCTCGATCACTGGATATCACAATAAATCCAACTCGTTTGACTTGGGCCCGCTTATTTAAATAAGGATGGCGATATTCAGAATGACTAGCCGCAACATGTCCGATGACCTGACGCATTTTTTGGGCATAGGGGCGAGAAGCGCTCATCCGCAATTGTGCTTTACGCATCTTACTTGCCGCCACCAATTCCATCGCTTTGGTAATTTTTTTGGTGCTTTTGATGGACGCAATCTTTGTGCGAATTTCTCTACCAGCCATCTCTTTCTCCATCCCGTCATCCCGCTCCCACGACTTGATCGCGGGATTGTCCGCGGGACGATGGAGTGATTAGTTACCCTTGTGTCTTCTTAAATTCCTTCAAAATTTGTGTAAACTTCTGCGCTACCTCATCAGAATACACCGGATTTTCGTTAACTTCTTGCATAAAATCTGCATATTTAGCGCGCAAAAATTCATGTAGCGAACGCTCAAAATCGACCACTTTTTTTAATTCCACATCGTCTAAATAACCTTCGTTGACACAAAATAAACTAATGGCAATTTCCGCCACACTTAAAGGATGATATTGGGGCTGCTTCAACATTTCAGTGACACGCTGCCCGCGCTCTAATTGTTTACGCGTGGCTTCATCCAAATCCGAGGCAAACTGAGAAAAGGCTTCGAGTTCACGAAATTGCGCTAAGGCCAAACGTACCGTACCGCCAAGTTTACGAATAATCTTAGTTTGCGCGGCGCCACCGACCCGAGATACTGAAAGCCCAGCATTAATGGCGGGACGAATACCGGCATTAAATAAGATCCGTTTCCAAGAAAATTTGACCATCGGTAATAGAAATAACATTAGTCGGCACGAAAGCAGAAACGTCGCCAGCTTGGGTTTCAATAATGGGCAATGCGGTTAAGGAACCGGTTTTATCTGTCACCTTGCCATCAGTGAATTTTGCCACATATTCTTTATTCACTCGCGCAGCACGCTCCAATAAGCGTGAATGTAAATAAAAAATGTCACCCGGATAGGCTTCTCGCCCGGGTGGACGCTTTAATAGCAAGGAAATTTGCCGATAAGCCCAAGCTTGCTTAGTGAGATCATCATAAATGATTAAGGCATCTTGCCCATTGTCACGAAAATATTCGCCCATGGCGCAACCCGAGTACGGAGCAATAAATTGCAACGCCGCGGGATCTGAGGCGGTGGCCGAAACCACAACGGTGTGCTCCATAGCTCCATGTTCTTCAAGGCGACGCACCACGGATGCAATCGACGAAGCCTTTTGCCCTATCGCCACATAAATGCATTTTATTCCCGTACCCCTTTGATTAATAATCGTATCGATTGCCACTGCAGTTTTACCGGTTTGGCGATCGCCAATAATGAACTCACGCTGCCCGCGACCAATCGGCACCATAGAATCAATCGACTTCAGACCGGTCTGTACTGGCTGGCTAACCGATTGGCGGGCAATCACCCCAGGCGCTACTTTTTCAATCGGGGAGGTTTGTTGGGCATTAATCGGACCCTTACCATCGATAGGATTACCCAACGCATCGACCACCCGACCTAATAACGCTTCGCCCACTGGAACTTCCAGAATGCGCCCAGTGCACTTAACTATCTGCCCTTCCTCGAGGTGTTCATAAGGACCCAGCACCACAGAACCCACTGAATCACGTTGCAAATTCAAAGCCAAACCATAAATGCGTTCGTTTTTCTCATCGCCAGGGAACTCGATCATTTCTCCCAGCATAACATCGGAAAGACCATAAATACGGATAATGCCGTCTTTGATACTGAGAATGCTCCCCTCGGTGCGAATTTCCGGTCCAGGTTCAAAACTAGCAATGCGTTGTTTAATAATTTCACTGATTTCAGCAGAACTCAGTTGCATAGATACCTCTTCGTTGCAAATCGTTATGTTATTACCGTCTCGCGCAGGCGAGCAAATTGCCCTAATAAGGAGTCATCAATCACCCGATCCCCCAAATAAATCATTAAGCCCCCCAGCAAATTAGGATCAACTTCATTTTTTAAGCTAATTCGACTTTGTTGTTTCGCTGCTAATTTTGCGCTTAATTTTTCTAAAATAGCTTCATTCAAGGGTACAGCAGACTTAACCCGCACCGGCAACACTTTCTCAGCCGCTGCTTGATAAGCAGCAAATTGCTCGGCAATACTAGGTAAAATTGCCAAACGATTATTCGCAGCTAAAATGCGTATAAAATTGGCGCCCGGCTCATCAAGGCAGGACTCGCCCAAACTGAGGCACATCTGTAAACGTTCTGCCGCGGTATAGCGAGGATTTTTCAAAAATTGCTGCACTTCAGTTTGAGCAATAAACTTGGCCATGGTGTCGAGCATAATCGTCCATTGGGCTTGCACCTGATGCTGTTGGGCAAATTCAAAAGCCGCTTTAGCATAGGGTCGGACTGCAGAATTTTCTATCATAATCGCTCGACCAATTTTTCCACGAATTTTCTCTGCGCATCTTCATCAAGTCTCATCTGGTCACCGACCACCTTCTTGGCAATTTCCAGGCCTAAGTCCACCGTCTCTTTTTGTAATTGTTGCTGGGCTTGGGTAATTTGGAGTTTTATATCAGCCTGGGCATTCGCGATAATATGCTTGGCCTGCACATCAGCGCTATCTTTAGCTTTGCTAATAATGTCTGCCGCATGGCTTTGCGCATCCTCCGCGATTTTAGCCGCAGACTCTCTCGCTTGCTGTAAGATTTCTACCGCCTTATGCTGCGCTAATTGCAAACTATGCTCGCCCCGCTCTGCTGCCGCCAAGCCATCAGCTATTTTTTTTTCTCGGTCTTGTAAAGCTTTAGTAAGCGGTGGCCAGACATATTTCATAGTAAAAATGACGAACACAGCAAATGTGATCATCTGACCAATAAGGGTGGCATTAATATCCATCTTAGGTTACCTGTTGACCAGCCGCTTTGAGCACCTCGAGGAGAAAGCGATTTTTGGCAAAGAATAATAACAAGCCCATGACTATGGAAATAACGGCAAATGCGTCTAATAATCCCGCTACTAAAAACATCCGCAGCATTAACATCGGCCCTAATTCAGGCTGTCGAGCTACGCCTTCCAAAAATTTACCTCCTAAAATACCAAAGCCAATTGCTGTCCCTAAGGAAGCAAGGCCGATAAATAAGGCTGCCGCAACTGCAGTCAACCCTTGTACGCTAGCAACCGCTTGCACTAGATCCATTTTGTCTCCTCTCTATGTTATTAAATTAGCTACCCAGAGGCTGCTTACAATTCGCCAGCATAGTAGAATTGTAACAGCCTCTAATGTGATTCATGCGCCAAACTGATGTACACAATAGTCAACATCATAAAAATGAATGCCTGAATCGAAATAATCAAAATATGGAAAATAGCCCATATACCACCCACTGTCCACTGAATCCACCAGGGCAAGATGGCAATTAAAATAAAAATCAGCTCCCCTGCAAACATATTCCCAAACAAACGCAAGCCTAAGGAAATGGGCTTTACGAATTCTTCTATTAAGCGAAATAAGATATTAAGCGGAAATAAAAAAATCCCAAATGGCACACTGAGAATCTCCTTACCAAGCCCCTTTGGTCCTTTGATCTTAAAATTGTAATAAATGATCAGCCAAAATACGCTAATTGACAAGGCAAAAGTTAAATTTAAATCCGCCGTGGGCACCGCCCTAAAATAAGGCAAACCCAGTCCCAAAGCAATACGGGGGATGAGATCCACGGGCAGTAAATCCATAAAATTCATTAAAAACACCCATACAAAAATAGTCAAAGCTAGGGGGGCAATTACATCATTACGGCCATGAAATGATTCTTTAACCAGGCCTTGGACAAAATCAATCAATATCTCAATAAAATTCTGCAAGCGACCCGGGACACCAGATACCGCGCGCGTGGCCACCCATCGAAACAACCCTAAGAATAAACAACCCAAAACAATCGAAACCCCTAAGGTATCAATATTAACCGTCCAGAAACCTTGCTTACCAAAACTAAAGTCGTGCAAATTAACCGTAAGCTGCTGCAGATGATGTTGGATATATTGATCTGGGGAAGGTGAATGTGTTGTCATAAAACCGCTCTGATTAAGGGAGCCAACCAAAAAGCCACTTGCGCAACGATAAAACCCAATAAACAGCCTAAGGCATTAATTTGTAAAAATACTACTGCTAATACGAATAACATCCCCACTATACAAAGCTTTAGCAGCTCTGCGAAAAAAAACCTGGCGAGCAACTTTCGAACCGCATTGGCGCGGTAATAGTCAAACCACCAGCGTGCAAATAATAAATTGGGCAGGATACAGATAAAGCCGCCGATAAGCACGGCCCAGGCAAATGACACTCCCTGTATCATGAGAACAACAAGACCTACAGCAAGGACAATAAATCCTTGGAAAAGAAACCACCGATAGATCGAAGCCCGCGTTGTTTTTAAAGCTGCTTTAGACACACTTTTTCCCGCTCCAAATACAGTGGCGGGAGTATAAGCTGATTCTTTGGACACCGCAAGCCCGCCTAGCAAAAAGCAGCAATTCCCGCTGATGCCCTGATCCCCGACGGGGTCCTGCCGCTGCGGCACCCGTCGGGGCGCGCGATGGGTCTCCCCGCCTCCACGTCACCCGTCGTCAATGGCTCAGAGCGGAATTGTTGACTCCCACTCCTGATTTTGCGATTTCCTCTCAATTCTTATTGTTTTTGGGCTGAATTAACACGGATCAATGACAATCAATGAATAGCGTACATATTTCTAAAACCATCTTTCATTATCCAGTATCACTTAATGGCAATAAACCATACGAGAGGAGAAAGCACAAATTCAAGTAGCGATTCCCATGTGTCAAAAACAATAATCTTGATGTAACCACATGTTCCCAATGCTTCTTACTGCCCAATTTTTTCCTGCAGGCTTGATTTCTGTTGGTTAATTCAAATTTGATGCAACGAATGCCAATAAGGTCAATAATAAAATTGAACGCTAATGCTTTATACCATGTCCGTAATTGTGCTCCATACAGTAGCCATGGTTCTTCATAACATTGAGCACTCATTTTCATTTTTCCAGCGACAGCGCCCTGCCGCAACCAGTGTCTTTATATTCTGTGTAGATATCAAATATCACTAACCCAGGCGTTTTTATAGACAATTTCATCTTCCCCTTTTTTATTTTCAGCGCGGATAGTACAGCGCAATAATTAACCCGAATACTTTCTTTACTGCCGTGTAATGGAACATCATTCATCCATTCATAGTGATGATGTCTTCCTTTTTCGTCAGTAATACTATTTCATGCAATTGATCATACGCGGCAAGCCAATCCATCATATATTTATGATCAGCAGGTTTGGCTGCAATAATAATGCATATTATGCCTCAAAGTTTCTTCAATAATCGGTTGTTTAGAAAATAACGCATCTCCACCTATCAATAAACCTAATTGCGGAAAACTTGCGCGTAACTTTTTTATAAATCGTTTGGCAGCATTCATTTCACAATCTTGTTTATTTGGACCATCTAGGTTCACAATTTGCTCTGGCATAAATGGAATTACTTGGGCACAGTCTGGATGCATGATGCCGCCTTGGAGCACCTGGTGGGAATAACTTTTTTTTCCAGAACTGTGCTCTTTCGTCAGGCATTGATCGCAGCTGATTTCTTCAGAACTAAAAAATTGTGATCCATCTATTGGAAAATAATACATGCTTGGAAAAATTTGAAATTGTTCTAAATGTTTACCTCGTTGTAAGCGCAAATAGAAGTCTTGAATATTGGGCGAAAATACTCACTGTCGACCTCATCTATGATCTCACGCATTTGGCTTTCTTTAGGAATCGCCTCCACCTTAAACAGCTGTGTCAGATTATTACGATGTTGTTCTTCCTGTAAGCGCTTTTGAACTGTAATAACGAAGAATCCTGAAGTACATGCACGCTAAACCACTTAGCATAGCATCATGGATGCTAATAGCGACCTTAGACTGTTGTCGCCAATCAGGTACTTTTTGGAATGTTTCTGACGCTTTTTGTCTTAAGCTGTTGAATTTAAATGTTTTTTTAGCAATGTGCCATTTCCTTATAAAACTGAGGGGATGGAATACCATTCAAGAAAATGCACATTGTACAAAAATTTATTTCACAGTCTCGCTACTGCGAAAATTAAGGCGATTTTAATTCACCGGGAATTGCTGAGCAAAGAGCAATTCCCGCTGATGCCCTGATCCCCGACGGGGCCTGCCGCTGCGGCACCCGTCGGGGCGCGCGATGGGTCTCCCCGCCTCCACGTCACCCCTTCAGCTGCGTCTTGCCTCGCCCCCCCACACTACAGCAGTGAAATTTGCATGTTCACCGAGATGGCTGAGCCCTAAACAAGTAAGCTTAACTTTAATGAGGCTGCTCTGTATCGGATACTATACTGTATTGCTCAGTCAAAAGCATTTTGCTATGGTTGGGTTGTTACATCACCGGAGAAACTCTATGCCACGCTACCTAGATCCTAAAACCGATATTGTTTTTAAAAAAATTTTTGGCGAACATCCTGAACTACTCAAAAGCTTTCTTAACTCAATCTTGCCGCTGCCTGAAAAAGGTTTAATCGACAGACTAGAGTACTTACCTAGTGAACAAGTGCCCACAATTCCTGCCTTTAAATACACTGTGGTAGATGTGAAGTGTACTGATGAGCAAGGTCGAGTGTTTATCGTGGAAATGCAGCTCCAATGGACGGATAGCTTTAAACAACGTCTGTTATTTAACGTCAGCAAAGCCTATGTGCGCCAATTAGAAAAAGGAGAAGACTACGAATTACTACGGCCAGTGTATGGGCTGGGTCTGATTAACACGACCTTCGATCCTGATGAAGAGCATTGGTACCATCACTATAAAATTGTGAATGTGCAAAAGCCTGTGGTTGAGATTAAAGATTTACAATTAGTATTTATTGAGCTGCCTAAATTCAAAGCCAAAAATTATCCGGAGAAAAAACTGAAAGTGCTGTGGCTGCGTTTTTTGTCAGAGCTAAATGAAAAAGTTAACCAAGCCCCTAGCGATTGGCTGGAGGAACCTGAAATTAAACTAGCACTCGATTTGGCTGAAGAAGCCGCCTATACACCAGCCGAACTGGAAGACTATGATCGCTATTGGGATGCCGTTAGTGTGGAAAAAACCTTGGTAAATGCTGCCCATCGGAGCGGAATGGCAGAGGGGGAAGTGATTGGCCTGGAAAAAGGCAAAGGAATTGGGCGTGAAGAAAGTAGCTTTAAAACCCAGCAAGCCTTGGTACACAAGTTAATGGCTAAAGGTTTGACGCTAGAAGAAATTGCCGGGTTGATGGATTTGTCGTTAAATGAGGTCAGAAACTTGTCTCAAGATAAACTTTAGTACCGGAGAAACTCTATGCCACGCTACCTAGATCCTAAAACTGATATTGTTTTTAAAAAAATTTTTGGCGAACATCCTGAACTACTCAAAAGCTTTCTTAACTCAATCTTGCCGCTGCCTGAAAAAGGGTTAATCGACAGACTAGAGTACTTACCTAGTGAACAAGTGCCCACAATTCCTGCCTTTAAATACACTGTGGTAGATGTGAAGTGTACTGATGAGCAAGGTCGAGTGTTTATTGTGGAAATGCAAATCCAATGGACGGATAGCTTTAAACAACGTCTGTTATTTAACGTCAGCAAAGCTTATATACGGCAATTAGAAAAAGGAGAAGACTACGAATTACTACGACCAGTGTATGGGCTGGGTCTGATTAACACGACCTTCGATCCTGATGAAGAGCATTGGTACCATCACTATAAAATTGTGAATGTGCAAAAGCCTGTGGTTGAGATTAAAGATTTACAATTAGTATTTATTGAGCTGCCTAAATTCAAAGCCAAAAATTATCCAGAGAAAAAACTGAAAGTGCTGTGGCTGCGTTTTTTGTCAGAGCTAAATGAAAAAGTTAACCAAGCCCCTAGCGACTGGCTGGAGGAACCTGAAATTAAACTAGCACTCGATTTAGCGGAAGAAGCCGCCTATACACCAGCCGAACTGGAAGACTATGATCGCTATTGGGATGCCGTTAGTGTGGAAAAAACCTTGGTAAATGCTGCCCATCGGAGCGGAATGGCACAGGGGGAAGTGATTGGTTTAGAGAAAGGCATAGTGATCGGCCAAGAAAAAGGGCGAGAGGAGGGGCGTGGAGAAGGTATTGTGATCGGCCAAGGAAAGGGGCGAGAGGAAGGTAGCTTTCAAACCCAACAAGCCTTGGTACACAAGTTAATGGCTAAAGGTTTGACGCTAGAAAAAATTGCCGAGCTGATGGATTTGTCGTTAAATGAGGTCAGAAACCTGTCTCAAGATAAACTTTAGTACCGGAGAAACTCTATGCCACGCTACCTAGATCCTAAAACTGATATTGTTTTTAAAAAAATTTTTGGCGAACATCCTGAACTACTCAAAAGCTTTCTTAACTCAATCTTGCCGCTGCCTGAAAAAGGTTTAATCGACAGACTAGAGTACTTACCTAGTGAACAAGTGCCCACAATTCCTGCCTTTAAATACACCGTGGTAGATGTGAAGTGTACTGATGAGCAAGGTCGAGTGTTTATTGTGGAAATGCAAATCCAATGGACGGATAGCTTTAAACAACGTCTGTTATTTAACGTCAGCAAAGCTTATATACGTCAATTAGAAAAAGGAGAAGACTACGAATTACTACGGCCAGTGTATGGGCTGGGTCTGATTAATACGACCTTCGATCCTGATGAAGAGCATTGGTACCATCACTATAAAATTGTGAATGTGCAAAAGCCTGTGGTTGAGATTAAAGATTTACAATTAGTATTTATTGAGCTGCCTAAATTCAAAGCCAAAAATTATCCGGAGAAAAAACTGAAAGTGCTGTGGCTGCGTTTTTTGTCAGAGCTAAATGAAATGTTAACCAAGCCCCTAGCGATTGGCTGGAGGAACCTGAAATTAAACTAGCCCTCGACCTGGCGGAAGAAGCCGCCTATACACCAGCCGAACTGGAAGACTATGATCGCTATTGGGATGCCGTTAGTGTGGAAAAAACCTTGGTAAATGCTGCCCATCGGAGCGGAATGGCACAGGGGGAAGTGATTGGTTTAGAGAAAGGCATAGTGATCGGCCAAGAAAAAGGGCGAGAGGAGGGGCGTGGAGAAGGTAGCTTTAAAACCCAGCAAGCCTTGGTACACACGTTAATGGCTAAAGGTTTGACGCTAGAAGAAATTGCCGGGTTGATGGATCTGTCGTTAAATGAGGTCAGAAACTTGTCTCAAGATAAACTTTAGTACCGGAGAAACTCTATGCCACGCTACCTAGATCCTAAAACCGATATTGTTTTTAAAAAAATTTTTGGCGAACATCCTGAACTACTCAAAAGCTTTCTTAACTCAATCTTGCCGCTGCCTGAAAAAGGGTTAATCGACAGACTAGAGTACTTACCTAGTGAACAAGTGCCCACAATTCCTGCCTTTAAATACACTGTGGTAGATGTGAAGTGTACTGATGAGCAAGGTCGAGTGTTTATTGTGGAAATGCAAATCCAATGGACGGATAGCTTTAAACAACGTCTGTTATTTAACGTCAGCAAAGCTTATATACGGCAATTAGAAAAAGGAGAAGACTACGAATTACTACGACCAGTGTATGGGCTGGGTCTGATTAACACGACCTTCGATCCTGATGAAGAGCATTGGTACCATCACTATAAAATTGTGAATGTGCAAAAGCCTGTGGTTGAGATTAAAGATTTACAATTAGTATTTATTGAGCTGCCTAAATTCAAAGCCAAAAATTATCCGGAGAAAAAACTGAAAGTGCTGTGGCTGCGTTTTTTGTCAGAGCTAAATGAAAAAGTTAACCAAGCCCCTAGCGATTGGCTGGAGGAACCTGAAATTAAACTAGCCCTCGACCTGGCGGAAGAAGCCGCCTATACACCGGCTGAACTGGAAGACTATGATCGCTATTGGGATGCCATTAGTATTGAAAAAACCTTGGTAAATGCTGCCCATCGGAGCGGAATGGCACAGGGGGAAGTGATTGGTTTAGAGAAAGGCATAGTGATCGGCCAAGAAAAGGGGCGAGAGGAAGGTAGCTTTCAAACCCAACAAGCCTTGGTACACAAGTTACAGGCTAAAGGTTTAACGCTAGAAGAAATTGCCGGGCTGATGGATTTGTCGTTAAATGAGATTAGAAACCTGTCCGGAGATAAATTGTCATAAAAAACAATTGCTAGATTAAAATAAACTGGTGAGGGGTAAGCAGCAGTTAGCATTAGCTAATAAAATGCTCCTTGCTGATTTCAAGTTTACCCCTCATCCGCCTTCGGCACCTTCTCCCACAAGGGGAGAAGAATTTTTACGCACAAAGCTGGTGAATGATTACCGAATTACTATATCGAAAGAAGTATAAGAAACATTGATTTTGTTACTTCGCGGCTTTCTATCGTTACCGTCTATAGACGACTGCCTCCGATCAATAAGAACCTGAGACGACGGTGTCTCGTTAGGCGATCGGGCCCCGAAGTGTGTAAATGCTCCCTGTGGTGCGGATTGCAAATCAAAATCCTTCCTTTTTTCCGCTGGAATATAGTTCTTTAGTTGCTGTAAAACTCCTGAATCCCGTTGAGCCACACTTTCCAAAATATTCTGCATGATAGGCTTAGCCAGGTGCTGGGTGCTATGGCTTAGTCGAACTATTAAATCTTCCGCTTGCTTGGGATAGTGTTTTTGAATAGCGATTAAAGCAGCTGCTGCATTATTAGAACAAAGGATATCTTGGGTATGCTTTATTTCCGCCGGAAATAAAGCATCTAAGTGCTCGATTGCACCCGGATCACTTAAGTTTTTCTGACTTAATCGATACAATTCTATTTCAGCATAGCGTTGCGGATAGTATATTCGCAAATCATCTTTCAAAGTTGCATCCCTTTGCACACAAGCAGCCGCTTGAGGTAAAAACTCAATAGATGCTTTATCCAAAAATTCCCCACTAAAAACTCCTGCTTGCTCTGGTTCCATTGTCTCTAACTTTTTGAATATCCTTTGTTCATGTTGTTTCCAAAGTTCTTCATGTTTTTTCTGAATTACTTCATATAAATGGGGATTTTGTTCTTGTAAAAATTTCCAAACTTTTTGGCTGCTTCTTCCCCAGTAGGTCAAAATCGTCGCCGCATTTGAACTCTTTATCTCTAGGTTCAGTAAGAAAATAGCTACAGGTCGAGCGTTTTCCGGCGATTGCTGCACTAAGTTTCTCAATATCCCCGTCAAGTGTAATAAATTTTTGTGTCTACGGGGCTGGTCTTCCTCTAAAAAAATTTTATTAACTAATGCACCTACTTCTCTGGGACCTTTGATTATTAAATTCAGCAATATCGGGTCCTCGGATATGAGGCTTCTTTGCTTCACCAACTTCAGCATCTCCTCAGGGTAATACAGAGTGAGGTTAGCTATCGCGGCACTTACCGGGTCAACAGCTGGATTGTTTTCGCTTGTAGAGAAATCTTTATGTTCTGGCATATCGAACTGTTTCAGGAACGTATGGGCATTTTTAGCTGGAGAATCTGTTTTACTTTTACACACAGCAAGACTATACAAGATGACTTCAATACAACGTTGCGGATAGTCCTCTTTCAATGCGTTTAGTTCTTGTTCAGCTAAATCTTTAGGGACATTACTAGAACCAGCGTGGTACATTTCTCTGTAGATTGGTTTGTTTATACCTTCCATCAGCGCATCAACCACAAATGGCAAATGCACTATATTCGTGGAACCTAGCAGCGAAACTTGGGAATCGAAGTTAGATTCATCTGTACCTTCCGAAAGTATTCTCTGCAGTCTTTCCGGCTCTTCTTCCAATATGGCTTGATAAGCGTAAGCATCTTCTATTCTAATGGCGGCACGAATACGCTCATTACCCTCGCCCCAAAGAGCCAAAAATGTTGCGGTTTTTTCATAATTACGTCCGCTTACCTGATCTTGATAAGCTACCAAAAATTTGGCGACAAGCGTTTCACCTTGCACTTGCCGTGACAGTTCTTTTAAAGCAGCAACTAAGATCGGTGAATTTTCGTTAACCTGGGGAGGCTCAACTCTCATGGCAAGTTTGCATACACTGATAGCTTCCTTTGGATTCTCCTTGATTAGCTCTGCCAATGCCTGGTTAAATTCTTCATTGCTTTGAGGGAAGCCGGGAGCCTCGTCTGGAGGATAACTGGCACGAGGCAGCTGAGACAATTCTAGTTTATAAGCTGTAACGCCAAAATAACTTCTCTTTTCCGCTGGAACATAGTTCTTTAATTGCTGTAAAACTCTTAAGTCCTGTTGACCCACACGAGTCAGAATCTTCTGCATGATAGGCTTAGCTAGGTCGTTGGTACTATAACTTAGCCGGGAGATTAAAGCTTCTGCTTGCTTAGGATGATGTTTTGCCAAGAAAATTAAAGCAGTTGCTGCATCAGTAGAGCCCGTAGTGTCTTTTTCTTCCGTCGGAAATAAATCAGGATGACTAGAGCCCGTAATATTTTTTTCTTCCGTCGGAAATAAAGTATGTAAAGACTCAATCTCAGTCGAATCGGTCCATTGCGTCTTACTTAATCGATACAATTCTACTGCAGGAAAACGCTGTGGATAGCGTTGGTGCAAAGAATCTCGCATATCAGCATGAGTTTGCACAAAATCAGCTACTTTGGGGACAAAATCACTATGTGCCTCACCTAAAAATTCCACAGTAACTGCTTTTGTTTCTCGGATAGCATAGGCAAAACTGCTCTTCGCCCGCTGAGTAATGATTTGACTTGCAGCAGGATCTTGCGTCTTTATTGCGTTACGTACCCCCTCACTTCCCTCTCCCCAATGCGCCAAAAAGGCGGCAGGATAACTTGCATCATTAACAGAATAACCCAATTTGAGCAGCAACTTAGCTACTTGGGTATTGCCCTCAGGTTCCTGACAAAGTTCCTGCAGCACGGAAAGAATTCTTGGAAAATTATCACCACGTGCCTGCTTATCCTGTAAAGCAGCGTGGATCAAGGAAGCTGCTCGTTGGGGGAAGAATTTGATCAACTCCCGCAATGCCTCATGGACATAAGGGTTATTCGCATCTTTCAGAACTTTATTGATTTCCTCCTTCATTCCCGAATCCGAGAGAGTACAGATAAAATGCAAGTGAATTTTATAATACGCACGAGGGAACTGTGCTCTCAGCTGTACTCTCAAAGGTGCATCAACCTCTTCTGGGAAAAATTCTGCAGCCTGGGGTAATAGCCAGGTAGGAGTAACTCCCAATTCCTCAACCCTATCTTTACTTTCTCTCACAGTCTGTCGATATTGCTCGATACTTTGCTGCTTAATTTTTGGATATTGTTCCCCAGCTTCCTTACGCAATGAACCAATTATTCCTGATTCGGAAAGAATATCTACACCCGGTTTATAGGTTAACTGGAGAAACAATTTTGCCGCCAATGCAACATCTCGTTGACTTAGTTGCACTATTAATTTTGCAGCCTCAGATGGTTGCTCCTGAGTGAGCAGATTAACGAATTTATTTAACTGCACGGAGTCATCTCGTTGATTTGCTACTTCGATCGCTTCTGCCCTAATTTTTCTAAAACTAGTAGCATCTTTTGCCCTCATCGCCTCACAAACCGAGTCCTCGCCTTTGAACCAAATGGATAATAATTTCGCTGCATATCCAGCATCTCGCCCCATGGGCTGAGGATTAAATTTTTCTAACTCAAGCAAGACATCGCCAACAGTCTTGGGATCTTTTGTCGTCCATGGTTGTAACTGATTTCTTACCCGGGAATAAACGGCGAAATCACCCTCATCTTGCGCCAATACTGTACTCAACAGGTACGCTAGCTCTGCGGATTTTTTGGAGCGAATCAAAGAATTGAAAGTATTTTCCAAAGTTTCCTGGGGAGCTACTGTAGCTAGAAATTTTGCAGTCGCTTCTTCTACTCTTTGATCAATACGCTGCGATCTTTCGGGGTCTTGGACCTGCATGGCGGCACGAATTGAATCGCCTTTTGGACCCCACGCAGTTAAAAACGTAGTGACCGATACGGGATTGCTATCACTCAGCACCAGTAATAATCTAGCCACGGACTCGTTAACACCGGATCGTGTGCTCACATCTAACAAACAGGCAGCGATTTTATCCAAGAGGGTAGGAGCAGGATTTTGGGGTTGCTGATGACCTAAGGCCACTCCCAGCAAATGCGCCGCTTGCTCTGGGCAACCTAGAATCAAGCGCTGCAAGGCTTCAGAACCTGCTCTATGTGGGTCACTTAAATGAGCATTGATCTCATTAAATATTGCTTGATTTGAACCCTGTAATTCATATAAATGAAGCGCGCCGTAAAGGCTATTGGTATCAAACGGACCTTGTCTCCATCCCCCATCAATGCGGTCCACAATCCTCACCACCTCAGGTAGCAACGAGGGGTGGGCATGTTCGAGTAATTGGGGAATATCGTAGGAGGGTTTAACACGACGTATGGCAAATTCCGCAGGAATAAAGACGCGCTGGGAGCTTGTTTCTGCCTGCAATTTGTCGATGCATTTTGTCCGAATCTTGGCATAGTGCTTAGGGTCCAGCTGACGTAAGTTATCACGAATGCTCCAGTTTGTTTTATCGCGATATTCAAGGTTAGTCAGAATTTCTGCCGTTATCTCCAGTCCCTTATCAGGATCTCCAGCAGCTTTACTTAAACGCAACAAAGCCTGGGCTGCTAAAATAGCTCCTTGTCTTAGAGCTAATGATTGAATGACCGAAACAACCTTCGTCAATTCCACTCCATTTTCCGCTGCCCCTCTTACAATATCTCCTGCTTTCCTAGTATATTGCGTCGCTTCCCTAGGATCTTGTTTCGCTTCCTTGAGCTTCGCTTCCTGGTGATCTTGCTGCAAAAGCTCACCCAGCGTGTCAGCTAATGTAGGCAGTGGGGTTTGTAGGTTAAACCAGCTAGCTTCTGTCGCAATCTCCTTTTGTGCACTCTTAATATTTGAGTTTTCATTCCACTTGCTATATTTTCGATAAATCAATAGGCCAAGCAAAAGAACTCCAGCAAAAAACATCGTATTCATGGGATTTTCTTGCACCCAATTTACCGAATTCGTGCCCAAGCCAATGGCAGTGCCTTTAGTTTTAGTGGGATCAATCAATGCAAGAATAGCAAGAGTACTAAACCCTAGGGTGGGGATTACTTTCTTTAAAACGCCTGAAGCGGAACCAGCCTCGCTAGACCAGGCTTCTTTTGCTTCAAGTACTTCGATGCTTTTATTAATGTCCCTAAGTGCATTAATACTGAGAGGGGGATTGGCAGATTGGGCAGAAACATCTACCTTCCACTCCTTTACTTCTTCTACTTCTTTCTTCTGCTCCGTTACTTTTACTTCTTCAAGGGGGAAAAGCTGCCTTTGTGAGATAAAACTTCTGACTGATTCATATTTAGACTGATTTCGCTCTTCCTGACTTAATTGATTCCAACACTCCTTAAAAGCTTCCAATGCTTTTTGACCCTCTGGGTTGGTGTTTGTTGGAGGGCCTGAAATATTCCTCATATACAGCATGTAATAATGCAGTTGAATCGTGTGTACCCTATGAATTAATTCATTAACAATACGGGGGCGATCTTTATCATTCCATAAATTTCTATAAAGATTTATTTTTGGTAAAAAGGTTTTAGCACCCTGAATAAATTCTGATTGCTGCGCTTCGGGTATCTTGCCTCGGTTATCGATGAAATTTTCCAGAATCTGCACTTCTTGCGTTAATGAATGATAAATTTTTCTTTCATTAACAGAATGCCCTTGACTGTCTATATCGTTTAAGAACAGGGTTACTTCTACGCTTTCACATAGTTTCCGCACCGGAGTATACATAGGAGCATCAAATTGTCTTCCTAAGGATTTGCCAACAGTGTCAAGGTCTCCACGAATATCTGCAAAACGGCCCTGTAATTCTGTTTTGCGTCCGACAAAATCTGTGGGAATGGGAGATTGTTGTTCCAGCGCCTTCTTATATTCTGCCTTATATTCTTTATATTCTTTGAGAATAGCCTGCAGTTGCGCCGGGTAATAGAACGGAGCGATTTTGTTTGCCCTATTTTCCAGATCCTCTCTTTGTGGCTTACTCTCAAGGAGTGTCTCTTTCTCCCTAGGCGACATCTGCCATTGGCGATATTCAGCGGTAAAAACTTCCCATTGCTCGGAAAAAACTTGATCAAAATTTGCTACAGACTTCCTTTCATTAACTAATGTTTCGAGTTTTGCTAGCTGCAAACTAAATGCTGCAAGCTCTTCAAGCACGGTTTTAGGTCGGGTTTTTTTCGTTTCTTGGTTAGGATCAGGAAATTCTTCATGTGTTAGATTTTTTTTCTCGAAGGGTAATGAATTTGAGGGAGAAGTAAAGGATGTAGTTTCTGACACTGTACTCTCTGATTTGGGGAGCCCCATTGCGTCGGTTGCAGTATCTACAGCTTCTTTTGCCTTAAGATATGTTTGGTCATTTTGATCGGTATGTCCTACGTACTCAAACCAATCCCTAAAGAATACACAAGTTTGTTTCCACGGTTCTTTGTCATTTGCACCTGCATACTCATGCTTAACATATTCAGCCCAATATCGGCAAATGGAAAGTGTGGCCCACCCCCCCTCTTTTTGCATTAATTGTTCTGATTCTTTTGATTGACCATTTAAATCAGTCCATAAATTGAGAAATGCTCTACCTTGCTCTTTAAAAGTATTAACTGCAGCAGGATCAAGAAGATTGCCATCAGCATCTATCATTTTTTCGAGTGCTGAAAGTTGTTTCTTCCACTCCGTTAACTGTACTTCTGTAGTTTGGGTTCCCATAAGCTAAGTCTCTGTAGTTTAGGATTTTATGTAATCATCAGCACCAAAGTGCATCATCGTTTAAGTCCGGGCACGCAATCGGGCACGTTTATATTTCAGTAATAAGTGCGTACCATTTAACCATACTTTTCTTAAGAAATTATTAGGATATTGATCTTTTTGTATGAAAATTCTCTAAAATCCTTCTCCCCTTGTGGGAGAAGGTGCCCGAAAGGGCGGATGAGGGGTAAGCTTGAAACCAGCAAGGAGTATTTTATTAGCTAAATGCTAACTGCTGCTTACCCCTCACCCGCGCGCCTTACGGCGCGGCGGCCTCTCCCACAAGGGGAGAGGCAAAACCGTGGTGAAGTTACAACGAAAATAACATTAATATCCTGATCTTTTTAAATCCCCCTTTTTCAAAGTGGGAAATTATTTTTGTCCTCTCCCTGCAGAGTATGAAAAATTTCCTGTTTAGGATTTCCGTAATAATACATAAACAGCGCCGACCCCGCCATGGCTTTGCTTGGCGCTGCAAAAACCTAGCACATTGGGGTCTTCGCGTAACCATTGATTGACACGATTTTTTAAAATAGGCAGCGTACTTTCACCTCGGGTGGTTTTGCCTTTGCCATGCACAATCAATACGGAGTGCCAACTATGGGTTCTGGCGTGGAGCAGAAATTGTTCCAACATTTGTTCTGCTTGCATTACGGTATAGCCATGTAAATCTAACACCGCCTCCATCGGAAAATCGCCCCGGCGTAGTTTTTGCATGACGCGATTTTGCAACCCAGGCCTTCTGAATTCCAAAAAATCCTCCGAAGACACCTGGGGCAACGGAGAGAAGCTTTGCGTTTGCGGTTGTGTTAGAATCGCTCGCCTCTTGGGCGGAGGTGTTGAGGTGATTTTTGCGGGTTTTGGGGGGGGAGGGGATTGCTGGTGGATGGATACTACCCCTTGCTTATGCATCTCGGCCTGGAATAATTTATGTTCTTCTTCAGTAATGGTGGAATGCATACGGCTCTCTCTCTACACTCTTGCTTGCTGAAAGCTAATTAAAGAATCCCTCATCCGGCCTGCGGCCACCTGCTCCCGGGGATCGCGAGGAAGCCCTGCAGCCACCTTCTCCCGCAAGCGGGAGAAGGGATCGAAATCGAGGATTCAATCATGAAGTCTAGCACACTTAAATTGGCGGTTCATGAGCTGAGAACCTTACGGGACCTAGTCCGTTGGGGGGCAAGTGAATTTAATGCCGCTCAGCTTTGTTTTGGTCATGGCAATGACAATGCTTGGGACGAAGCCCTGTGCTTGGCCCGCCATGTGCTACATTTATCGCCAGAAGAAGATAACAAAATTGCCGATGTACGCCTGCTCTCGAGCGAACGCCAGGAAATTGCCGAGTTGTTTCAGCGCAGAATTCAGGAGCATATCCCAGCGGCTTATTTAACTCATGAAGCCTGGTTTGCTGGCTTGCCTTTTTATGTCGACTCACGCGTGATTATTCCCCGCTCGCCCATTGCCGAATTAATTGCCCAAGGTTTTACCCCCTGGCTCGAGGAAGCTTCGATCAGTCATATCTTAGATCTTTGCACCGGAAGTGCTTGTATTGCGATTGCTTGTGCTTTGGCCTTTCCGCAGGCCGAAGTGGCTGCTGTCGATATTTCGCCTGAAGCGCTAGCGGTAGCAAGAAAAAATGTAGCTCATTACCAACTGGAACATTCCGTCCATTTAATTGAATCCGACCTTTTCACCCAGCTTCCCACCCAGCGTTATGACTTGATTATTAGTAATCCCCCCTATGTCAGCGCAGCAGAAATGGCACAACTCCCCGCAGAATATCAGCACGAACCAGGCTTAGCTTTGGCGGCAGGTGAAGACGGTCTCGATGTGGTGAGGCGAATACTGGCTGAGGCAGCCCAATACCTCACACCCCAGGGGATTTTGCTGGTCGAGGTAGGAGTAAGCGCCACCGCTTTAGAAGCTGGTTTTCCTGAACTAAATTTTCTCTGGCTTGAATTAAAAACAGGTGGCCAAGGGGTGTTTTTATTAACTTATGAATCCCTTCTCCCGCTTGCGGGAGAAGGTGGCCGAAGGCCGGATGATGGTGATTGAAATGGCTTTTTACTCATTACTTCGCCCACTATTATTTCAACTCAATCCAGAAACGGCACATCACTGGACACTGCAATCCCTGGCGTTAGCCCAGCGCTGCGGCTGGCGACAGCGTGTACCCACTACTCCCAATGCGCGACGACAGATCATGGGCTTAGATTTCCCTAATCCGGTTGGCCTGGCAGCAGGATTAGACAAAAATGGTGACTACATTAATGCTCTCGCCGCATTAGGCTTTGGTTTTATTGAAATTGGTACGGTGACTCCTCGTCCACAAACAGGCAATCCACAGCCCCGTTTATTTCGTCTGCCCCAAGCCCAAGCGCTAATCAATCGCATGGGATTTAATAACCTAGGGGTAGATCATCTGGTCGACAGGGTACAAAAAGCTCAATTTCATGGCATTTTAGGCATCAATATCGGTAAGAATTTCGACACCCCACTTAACAATGCGCTAGACGATTATCTCTGCTGTCTTGATCGAGTTTATGCGCTTGCTAGTTATGTTGTCATTAATATTTCCTCACCCAACACCCCGCAATTGCGCGAGCTCCAACATGCGCAAGCATTGCAGGCACTGATCATCGCTTTGCAACAAAAACGGGCTGAGCTAGCAAACCAGCAGCAAAAATATGTACCCCTGGTCATTAAAATATCGCCCGATCTTAATGCTAATGAGCTCACCCAGCTCGCTCAGGTTTGCCTTGAGCACGAGATTGATGGCATTATTGCTACCAACACCACGCTTTCTCGTCAGGGAGTCGCGCAGCTGCATGAGGGCAACCAAGCAGGAGGTTTGAGCGGCAAGCCCTTGTTCAGCAAATCGCACTGGGTAGTCAGCACCTTATATCAACAATTGCAAGGGAAAATTCCTATTATTGCCTGCGGCGGCATTATGACTGCTGCTGATGCACAGGCCATGTTGCAAGCAGGAGCCAGCTTAGTTCAACTTTATACCGGTCTTATTTATGGGGGACCAGCATTGGTGGGTGAATGTGCGAGGATTTAGGTGCATCGGATAGGCTTGGGGAGAAAGGGGGCTGCAAAACATCAAAACTTAGGGTATTCTTTGCCATAATATGAGGAAATCATTACTGACAAACATGGAAAGAGGTCGACTCTATGATAAACATTGATAGCGCACACCCGAAAATCCTACAACAGCTCCTTGATTCTGCTAAAAAGGGCCTCTCACCCAAGCAGCTAGCACTGCTGACACCTTTCATCGAGCAATATTATGCCTACACTTCACTTGATGACGTCATTACTCGGCCGATCAAAACCTTATTTGGCGCCATTCTTTCTCATTGGGAGCTCATGTATCAAAGACAACCCGGGGAGCGCAAGTGCAGAATCTTCAATCCTACGTTAGCCACCGATGGCTGGGAAACCAGCCACACCGTGATCCAATATATTCTCAACGATCAACCTTTTTTAGTCGACACGCTCACCACTGAAATCAATCGCCAAGGATTAACCGTACACTTTATGGTCCACTTAGGCGGATTAAAACTACTGCGCAATGCTGCCGGTACAATTACCAAAGTATTATCATTTGAATCTTCTCATCCCAAAGCCATTTCAGAAGCGCCTATTTACATTGAAATCGACAAGCAAACTAATCCTGCCGTACTCGAAAAACTAGGCCATGATCTGGATGCGGTATTAAATGACGCCCAAATAGTGGTCAAAGATTGGAAAAAAATGCAATCCGAAGTTCATCAAACTTTGGCGGATATAGAAAAAAATCCTCCGCCCACTTCGCAAGATGAAATCGTAGAATCTAAAAATTTTCTCTACTGGTTACTGGATAATCATTTCACTTTCCTTGGGTTTCGTGCCTATTCCACTGTCGGCCAAGGGGAAAAGAAAGGCCTAAAAATTATTCCCGATAGTGGCCTAGGGGTGCTGAGCACCACGCCCAAAAGTAAAACAATTCGTTACTATGCCGACTTGCCCCTCGAAGCACGCAAATTGGCAGAATCTAGCCAACTAATTGAATTAGCTAAAACTAACACCTTATCCACGGTCCATGGCCGACGTTATACCGATTTTGTGAGTGTTAAACGTTTCAACAAACAAGGGGCGATTGTCGGCGAGCGCTGGTTCGTCGGCCTTTATACCAGTTCGGTCTATACGGAAAGTCCGCGAACCATCCCGTTAGTTAGACTCAAGGTCAGTGCTGTCTTAAAGCGCTCAGGGCTGCCCGAAAATGGCCATGCCTATAAAACCTTAACTCACATCTTAGAAAGTTTACCCAGAGATGATTTGTTTCATGCTAACTTCGATGAATTATCTGCCCTAGGCATGGGAATTTTGCAATTACAAGATCGACGCTGCGTGCGCTTATTCGCCCGTAAAGATGTTTTTGGGCGATTTATTTCTTGTTTAGTTTACGTACCGCGTGACGACTTTAGTATGGAACTATGTTCCCACATGCAAGAGATTTTATTGGCCTCTTTTTATGGGTTAGAAATCTCTTACAGCACGCATTTTTTTGATGCCATTTTAGCACGCATTCACTTTACCATTCGTATCGATCCTAAAACGCTGCATATCTATAACCTCAAAGAGATCGAAAATAAATTAATTCAAGTAGCACTTTCCTGGAAAGACTTGCTGCATGAATACCTTACTTATACGTTTGGTGAAGAACGAGGCAATTCTTTAGCTATTATTTATAGTTACGCGTTTCCTGCTAGTTATAAAGAAGTTTATTCCTCACAAGAAGCCGTTTCAGACATTGCACATATGGAGCGTCTGTCGGAAAAAAATAATTTAGAAATGAATCTATATCGTAGTGCCAGCTTGCCTGGAACTATGGTTCGCATGAAATTATTTCATCTTAAGGAAACCGTACCGTTGTCGGATGTCATTCCGATTTTAGAAACCATGGGCTTGCGGGTGATCGGTGAACAACCGTTTCAAATTAATCCTAGAAACCAAAAAACTATTTGGATTAATGATTTTCTGATGCAACTTCCTGGATATAGTGTCTTTGAGCTCAGCCAAAACCGGGAACACTTACAAGAAGCATTTAAAAAAATTTGGTATGGTGAATCAGAAGATGATGGATTCAACGCCTTGGTCATTAGCGCTAACTTGCATTGGCGGAAAATCACCGTATTACGCGCTTATGCAAAATATTTAAAACAAATTGAATCCACTTTTAGCCAAGACTATATGGAGCAAGCCATCGCTGGTAATTCCAAAGTTGCGAATTTGCTGATCCAACTTTTCTATGCTCGCTTTGATCCGGCACTTGCTGGCAAGGGTCAAGAGACGCAGCTGTCAGAGTTGGAAAATAATTTTAGCAAATCCTTAGATAATGTAGCTAACTTAGATCAAGACCGCATTTTACGCATGTTTTGGAATTTAATTCAGGCCACTGTACGCACTAATTATTTTCAGCAAGCCGTCGGGACGGCTCATTACAAACCTTACCTCGCCTTTAAATTTAATCCACAACTCATTCATAATTTACCATTTCCTCATCCTGAGCATGAAATTTTCGTTTACTCGCATGAATTTGAAGGATTGCACTTGCGTGCTAATAACGTGGCTCGCGGAGGAATTCGTTGGTCCGATCGGCGCGAAGATTTCCGTCGTGAAGTGCTAGGGTTAATGAAGGCACAACAAGTCAAAAATGCCATCATTGTTCCTGCCGGCGCCAAAGGCGGATTTGTTACTAAGCTCGTACCAGCGGATTGTAATCGAGAAACTTTATTAAGCATTGGCATTTGCTGCTATCAAAATTTCATGCGTGGTTTATTAGATTTAACCGATAATTTACTCGACAAAAAAGTGATTGCTCCTGCAGATACAGTATGTCACGACCCACCTGATCCTTATCTCGTGGTAGCAGCCGACAAAGGAACAGCCTCCTTTTCAGATATCGCCAATGCTATTTCCAAGGAATATCATTTTTGGTTAGGCGATGCTTTTGCTTCCGGTGGATCTACTGGCTACGATCATAAAAAAATCGGCATTACGGCGCGAGGCGCTTGGGAGTCGGTGAAACAACACTTTCAAGATCTTGGGAAAGACATTAACGAACACCCCTTTACCGTCATTGGCATCGGAGACATGGCAGGCGATGTATTTGGTAATGGCCTATTACAATCTAAGCAAATCAAATTGATTGCCGCTTTTAATAACGTGCATATTTTTCTCGATCCAGACCCCGATCCCACCATCAGTTTTGCAGAACGTAATCGTCTGTTCAGCTTACCTCGATCCACCTGGGAAGATTATAGTCTTGAATTTATTTCAACTGGCGGCGGTGTTTTCGCTCGCACGCTTAAATCCATCAAACTGTCACCTGAAATTAAAACGCGTTTAGATATTAAAAAAGATCAATTATCACCCAATGAACTCATTCAAGCTTTATTAACCGCTCCTGTGGATTTGTTATGGAATGGTGGAATTGGTACCTTTGTTAAAGCAAGCAAAGAATCACATGGTGACGTTGGCGATAGAACGAATGATGCGATTCGAGTAAATGCTGATGAATTAAATTGCTTAGTGGTGGCCGAAGGCGGGAATTTAGGTTTTACCCAATTGGCCCGCATTGAATATGAACTATGCGGTGGCAGAATTAACACGGATTTTATTGATAACTCAGGTGGCGTCGATTGTTCAGACCATGAAGTGAATATTAAAATTTTATTGGACCATATCGTTTCGACAGGATCCTTAACTGAGCTGCGTCGCAATCGTTTATTAGCCCAAATGACCGATAATGTCGCCCAATTAGTCATCCACAATAATTATCGGCAAGTGCGCGCGATTAGTATCGCTACGGCGCAATCAATTGATTATTTAAATCTTTATACGCGCTTTTTAAAAGACTATAGCAAACAAGGGAAAATTGATCGCAGTCTGGAATTTTTACCCGATGATGATGCTTTAATGGCGAGAAAAGCCGCCGGAAAAGGGCTTACTCGACCAGAGATTGCTGTGCTGCAAGCCTATAGCAAAATTATTTTAAAAGCGGAATTAGCCCATTCTGAACTGCCTGAAGATCCTTATATATTTAAATACATTCAACTAGCCTTTCCTAAATTATTACGTCAGCGCTATGCAGCTGCCATGGAACACCATCGCCTGCGTACCCAAATTATTGCGACTCAGCTGAGTAATCTTTTAATTACCGATATGGGAGTGACCTTTGCCTACCAAATGTATGATGAAACCCGTGCTTCCGCGGTCGACATCACCCGTGCCTATATCATTTCTCGAGAGGCTTTTGGCCTACAGCAGTATTGGGATGACATGGAATCTTTGTCAATTCCAGGCCCCTTAATGAATGAAATCACCTTGGTTGTAGTACGGCTGATTCGCCGTTCCGTGCGCTGGTTTTTACGTAACCCCCCCAAGGCCAAGGATATACAAAATGTCATTGAACGTTTTAGCCAGGGAATTAACCAGATTCAAAAAAAACTACCAGAATTATTGACCGATGCGGAAAAATACGCGATCGAAGAACAAGCAGAGACCCTGCAAGAGTCTGGAGTTCCAGCGAAAATGGCCTATCGTATCGCGATAACCGGGATAATGACCTCGGCATTAAATATCATTGAATCCGCAACCCCGCATCACTTAAATCTCTACGAAGTAGCGACTATTTATTTCGCTCTCATTGATCAGCTCGGCTTAGGGGAATTCCGTGAATTAATTGACAATTACCCCACTGACACCCATTCCATGGTGCTAGCTCGTTCTGCCAGTAAGGGAGATTTGGATTGGATACAACGCCGGCTTACCCTTGCTATCTCAAAATTCCCAACCAAAACTAAAGATCCCCAGAAAAAATTGGCGCTTTGGCTGGAAGCTCATCAAGCTTTAGTGGAGCGTTGGCAAGTTTTATTTACTGAAATGAAAGCAAGTACCAGCTTTGAGTATTCGATGCTAACCGTGGCAATTAATCAGTTGTTGGCTTTGGCGGGATCATAATGACGCAGTTGCGCTTGTAATGACGAAAGCGCTTGCATTTTTAAATCATAATGTCTACATTATGCGGGTGCCAAGCAGAGCGGGGACGGAATCCCATCTATGATGGTAATAACCCCCTTGGTAAGGGCCTGGCTAGGCGCTTTTCGCTGTTTGGTTTTAAACCCATGCGTGGGATTCAATCAACAACAACGAGGGATACAAATATGAGTTCTAAATTTCTTGCTGCCACTGTCGGCGTTGCTTTTGTCGCCTTAGGTGCAACTGGTTGCGCTACACAACAATCAGGTGAAGCTACTGTGGCTAACTTACCCACTAACTGTGCTGCTCTTGAAACCTGTAAAGGAAGGGCAACCTGCAAAGTGCATAGTTGCAAGGGCACCAAGGTCTACAAAAGAGTGTATACCAACACACCTCCTGTAGCTCCTGTTGATGGTGGTCAGCAATAAAGATAGCTTTAAGTTAAAAACAGGCAAGTGCCTGTTTGAAAAGCCGGGTATCTTATGATATCCGGCTTTTATTTCCGTACCTTGTTAAGATAATTTCATGCAAAATTTTCCCTATCTTGGTTTTGGCTTAGGATTAAGACCTTCACACTATCAAGACATTCTCAATACCGAGTCCCCGATTGATTGGTTTGAAATTATCACTGAAGATTTTTTAGTTCCTGGCGGCAGACCCATTTATTATCTCAATCGTGTTCGTGAACGCTATCCTATCGTGATGCACGGAGTTTCTCTTTCTATTGGTGGGATAGATCCACTGGATCGAGATTACTTGCAACAGGTACGAAATTTAGCCGATCGTATTCAACCAGCATGGATCTCAGATCACTTTTGTTGGACAGGCGCCCACGGTATTAATTTACATGATTTACTACCCATACCTTATACAGAAGAATCCATCAAACACTTGGTAAGTCGCATCTCACAAGTACAAGATTTTCTGGGGCGACAAATTCTCTTAGAAAATGTTTCCACTTATGTGACCTATGCACAATCGACCATGACTGAGTGGGAGTTTATCACCGCAGTGAGCGAGCAAGCCGATTGCAATCTTTTATTGGATATAAACAATATTTTTGTCAGCTCCTTTAACCATCATTTTGACCCAGTTGAATTTATTAAAGGCGTGCCTGCACATCGAGTGAAACAATTTCATTTGGCAGGCCATACGAACTGTGGAACCCATATTGTCGATACCCATGATGAACCGATTATTCCTGACGTCTGGAGCCTCTACGAAGTAGCATTAAAACATTTTGGCCCGGTCTCTACTTTGATTGAGCGCGACGATAACATCCCCCCTCTTGAAGAATTATTGCTGGAACTTAACCAAGCACGATCTCTAGCACGAAAAGTTTTGGAAAAACCCGTGGAGGTCGCATGAGTCGCTTACAGGAGACTTTTGAACAGTTCCAATCCTATGTATTAGATAAAGAAAACACCATCACCGCAGAAATCGCGGGAGAAGATCAAGCATTTCGTCAGCGACGCATGGACGTGTATCACGAGGGTTATTCTTTACGTTTGCTTGAACTGCTATACAAAAATTTCGGCGCTCTCCACACTTTTGTGGGGGATGAATTATTTGAACGTTTTGGCCGCGATTATATTAGCAGCTATCCCTCTAACCATTTTTCTATCCGTTATTTTGGTCGCCATTTTAGTAAATTTTTAACCACTCATCCTGACTCCGATCCACTATTGGTTGAAATAACAGCCTATGAATGGGCGATTGAAAACTCGATGGATGCAGCAGACGGGCCTCATTTAACCTTTGATGAATTAGCGAAATTGAACCCGGAAAGTTGGGGGCAATTGAGCTTAAAATTGCATCCTTCTACACAAATCCTCGGCTTCGCTTATCCAACCCCCGAGCTCGTCAATGCTTTACAAAAAGAAGCCGAAGAGGAAGAAGAGCAAGCAACCGTAGCAAGACCCGAACTAATCCATACCGACTCTCCAGAGCCCTGGTTAATTTGGCGCTTTGATCTTCGGGTACTATTTCGCTCTTTATCGCCAGAACAATATCGGATGTTGACGGCTGTCCAGGGGGGCCAAACTTTTGCCGAGGTCTGCGATACCTTATGCCAATTTATGGAGGAAGATAAGGTCGTTTTGTTTGCTGCAGAAAATTTAAGGCAGTGGGTTGCAGAAGGGGTTTTTTCGGAGTTTCAAATATAATACCCCCCCGCTTGGACTCTCCGAATAATCCCCGAAGTCGAATGATCAGGTTTTAAAGGCAAAGTCTTAACGATACCACCAGCCGCAATAACTTCGGCAGCTCCAGCAATTTCGTGAATTTGGTAATCCGCACCTTTGACCAAAATATCTGGCTTGACGCAGGAAATTAAGCGCTGTGGAGTATCTTCAGTAAAAGGCACTACCCAGTCGACCGCGCGTAATGCTGAAATCACCGCCATTCGTGCCGCCAAAGGATTAATCGGGCGCGAAGATCCTTTCAGTCGCTGCACTGAAGCATCATCATTAATGGCCACAATGAGGCGATGCCCAAGCTCCCGCGCTTGCTCTAAATACTCAATATGGCCGGCATGTAAGATATCAAAACAGCCATTAGTCATGACAATTTTTTCGCCATGGGCACGGGCATCTTCGACAGCAATTAATAATTCTTCTTCTTTTAATATCCCAAAAGCCGAGCCTTGCAAGCGCTGTAAGGCTCGACGCAATTCAGGTACAGAAACACTCGCAGCCCCGAGTTTTCGAATGACAATTCCTGCGGCAATGTTAGCTAGCGTGGCACTAATTTCTAAAGATTCCCCCGCAGCTAGGCTAGCAGCCAAAACCGCAATTACGGTATCGCCAGCTCCCGTGACGTCATATACTTCTTGCGCGCGGGTGGGTAGGTAAACAGGCAGTTGGCCTTGTTGCAACAAAGTCATGCCCTGTTCACCTTGGGTCACTAGCAGGGCATTGATATCATGGGCTCGCATTAAGGCATAACCCTTTTCTATCAAATCCTGCTGGTTAGCACAGGAGCCCACCACCGCTTCAAATTCTTTTAAATTAGGGGTCACTAAAGTCGCGCCCCGATACACACTGAAGTCGCTACTCTTGGGATCAATTAAAATTGGCACACCGGCCGCTTTAGCCAAGGCAATCATGGCGGGAGCTTGTTGCAAGGCGCCCTTAGCATAATCCGATAACACCAATATATTGGCGTCGTGGATGTGAGCTTGAGCATAGGTGAGTAAACAGTCTGTTTTGGCCGCTTTTATGGGTTGTTCAAAATCAACCCGGACTAATTGTTGATTGCGCCCCAACACCCGAACTTTGGTGATCGTATCCCATCCGGCCACCGGCTCCAGGGTATAATCAATTCCCGCTTGTTGTAGTTCATTTTTCAATATGGCGCCGGCATGGTCATCACCGATGATACTCAGCAATTTCACGTGACAGCCTAGCGCGTGCAGATTCAATGCGACATTACCTGCACCCCCGGCTCGTTCTAGCTGATGGGTCACATGCAATACCGGTACTGGCGCTTCAGGAGAAATGCGCCCCGCTTGGCCATGCCAATAGCGGTCCAGCATCACATCGCCAATAACTAGGATGCGTACATCATCATAATGAGGAATCTCAATTCGCATAAAAAAATTCCAACATATAAACCATCGACATTATTCTTCCTCCCCTTGTGGGAGAAGGTGACCGCAGGCCGGATGAGAGGTGAGCCAAACCTGGTGCTTTCCCATTGCGCAAGTGACAATTCAACGACCACAATGCTATCATACCGCCCTTATAAAATGGGAGCAGTAATGATGAATAATTTAAATTTCCTCGATTTTGAGCGGCCAATTGCTGAGCTGGAAGCCAAGATCGAAGAGCTGCGCCATGTGGGTGCTGACTCCGAAATCAATATTTACGAAGAAATCTCCCGCCTGGAAGCCAAGAGCAGAGATTTAACTCGCAGCATATTTGCGCAACTCACCTCAGCACAAATTGTCCAAATGGCACGCCATCCCTTACGCCCCAATTTTTTAGAATATGTCGCCCGCATTTTTACTGATTTCGACGAACTGCATGGGGATCGCCATTTTTCTAGCGGATTTACCATCGTCGGCGGTTTGGCACGGCTGGAATGTGAGCCAGTGATGATACTAGGACACCAAAAAGGGCGCACGACCAAAGAAAAGGTAGAGCGTAATTTTGGTATGCCCAAGCCTGAGGATTATCGCAAGGCATTACGTCTCATGGAGCTGGCAGAACGCTTCAAGCTGCCGGTCATTACTTTTATCGATACTCCAGGCGCCTACCCAGGCATTGATGCTGAAGAACGCAACCAAAGTGAAGCAATCGCCCGCAATTTATTTGTCATCTCACGCTTAAAAACCCCGATTATTTGTGTGGTCACTGGCGAAGGCGGTTCTGGGGGAGCTTTAGCGATTGGCTTTGGTGATAGCCTTTTCATGTTGGAATACAGCATTTATTCAGTTATTTCTCCGGAAGGTTGTGCATCTATTTTATGGAAAAGTGCCGATCGAGCCCCTGAAGCCGCTGAAAATATGGGTGTGACGGCCGAACGTCTCAGTAAATTAGGACTCATTGATAAAATCATCAAAGAACCCTTAGGCGGAGCGCATCGCGATATAGAACAAATGGCACAAACTTTGAAGGGAGTTTTATCCTCGAGCATTGCAAACTTACAGCGCTTAAGCACCAAAGATTTGCTGGAGCGCCGCTATGAACGGTTAATGAAATACGGCGTTAGGGCTTAGCCCCTCTTCGACATGAGACTTGACCTTTGGCGCAAGAACCTTTATCTTTTGGCTCCATGAAAATTAAAAGAGCCTTCGTGAAACTGCGTGGTTTGGTGATTTTTGCCTTGACGGTGCTGCTGATAAGTGGTTGTAGTAGCATCAATGGTTACGGCACATCGGGTTATTTTAATGCTCAAGCTATCCCCGGTGCAGTTCCCAAAGCAGAGCCTCGCGGCAAATACGGTAACCCCACCTCCTACCGAGTTGGGCGCAAGCGTTATTATGTGATGAACAATGCCAAGGGCTACGATCGAAAAGGTTATGCCTCTTGGTATGGCAATAGATTCCATGGCCATCGTACCTCCAGCAGAGAGCGCTATAATATGTACAGCCTGACCGCCGCTAGCACTACGCTACCCATCCCTTCCTATGTACGAGTGACCAACTTAGAAAACGGACGCAGCGTGGTGGTCAAAATCAATGATCGAGGCCCCTTTCATTCCCAACGCATCATCGATCTTTCTTATGCAGCAGCAAAACAACTTGGTTATACCAGTAAAGGAACTGCCTACGTGCGGGTGACCGCTATTTAATCTAAAAGGATCTCCAATATGAAAGTTATCAAGATACTCGGCGTGGCCTGTCTGGCTGGCTTAATGAGTTTTAGCACCTTGGCTGAAACCCAACCCTCCTCATCTTCTAGCGGCGGCGCTGGTATTTTACCGATGCTCAGTGGGAGCAGCGGGGCGAAAGCTCCGGACGCCTCAGAATCAACATCAGCCGAAACAAAACCAACAGACGCAAAGTTAGCGACAGCCTCCGCGGCTCCAGCGCCTACTGCCGCCTTTGTTCCTTCCCCTGCGGCCAAGAGCTTCCAAGCCCCTGTGCCCGCTGCAACTCCCGTTCCCAAGGCTAAAACACCGAACATTGTCCCCATCCCACCGCAAGTCAATGCGAGAAATTACTTACTGATTGATGCGGATAGCGGCTACATCATCACCCAAAAAAATGCTGATGTCCCGGCGCCACCGGCCAGTTTAACCAAGCTGATGACCATGTACGTCGTCTCGGGAGTAATAAAAAGTGGGCGCGTCAAATTAACTGACTTAGTGATGACCAGCGAAAATGCTTGGCGTACCGGCGGGTCACGGATGTTTATTCAAGTTGGCACCCAAGTTCCGGTCAGTGACTTAGTCAATGGCATCGTGGTCGCTTCCGGAAATGACGCCTCGATTGCGCTTGCCGAGCATATTGCTGGCACTGAAGGCTCTTTTGTCGACCTGATGAATAAAACCGCAGCTCAACTGGGTATGCAGAAAACTCACTATGCCGATGCGACTGGGTTACCTGATCCCCAAAACTATACTAGCCCTTTCGATTTGGCCATTTTATCTCGCGCCATTATCCAAAATTACCCGAACGACTATAAATGGTATAGCCAAAAATGGATGTTCTATAACAATATCAAACAGCCCAATCGCAATCTCTTATTGTGGCGAGATCCTTCGGTTGACGGTTTAAAAACTGGTTTTACTGATGACGCTGGCTATTGTTTAGTTGCGTCTGCTAAACGAGGCAATATGCGCCTGATCGCGGTCGTCATGGGTTCCCCCAGCACCAAGCAACGCGCTAACGATATTGAAGCCTTATTTAATTACGGATTTCGTTTCTTCCAAACCCGCAAACTTTATGCCCAAAATACCCAGGTAGTGAACCAACGCACTTGGTATGGAAAAGACAAAAATACCCCCCTGGGTTTAGCTCAAGACCTTTATGTCACCCTACCGGTGGGACAAGATATCAAGCAAGTGAATACAGTAGCCAATGTGGCCAAACCCTTTAGTGCCCCGATTATCAAGGGACAGGGCTATGGCCAAATGGATGTGGTACTCAATAACCAAGTCATCTCTTCACAACCCTTGGTGGCACTGCAAAACAATCCCCAAGCGTGGATGTTAAGTCGGTTATTTGACCATGTTTCACTGCTGTTTCAACGCTGGTTTCATTCAGCATGACCACGTCACGCATAGTTTTTTTAAACGGGGAATTTTTACCCGTAGATAAAGCGTATATTTCGGTGATGGATCGTGGCTTTTTATTTGGCGATGGCGTTTACGAAATAATTCCAGTATTTAATCATCAGCTGTTTTTGGCCAAGGAACATTTGCAACGCTTGCGTAACAGTTTAGCGGCAATTAATCTGCCATTTGGCCAAGAGGATGGGCAGATTATTTCCTTGTGCCAGCAACTCATGCTGCGCAATCCAGAACAAGGGGCTGACCGCGCTATTTATATTCAAATAACCCGCGGAGCTGCTGAAAATCGCGAGCATTGTTTTCCAGTCAAAGTGCCGCCGACATTTTTTATGCAATGTTCAGAGACCAGCCCAAGCACAGCAGCAGAATTAGAGAAAGGCGCCCGGGCTATTACCGTGCCAGATATTCGTTGGCAGTGGTGTCATATTAAAGCTATTTCCTTATTGCCCAATGTACTGTTGGCCCAACAGGCCAAAGCAGCCCATGCCAAAGAAGCTATTTTAATTCGCGACGGGATGGCAATAGAGGGTGCCATTAGTAATTTATTCATCGTCAAAGAGGGCGTCATTATCACTCCCCCAACTACGCATGAGATTTTACCTGGAGTCACTCGTAATTTGTTGCTGCAGTTGGCAGAAAAAAATCATTTGCCCTTCCGTGAAGAGTCTATTCCTGAAGCCAGTTTGTTTGCAGCAGACGAGGTATGGATGACCGGTTCCATCAAAGAAGTCTTACCCATCGTGCGCATCAATAATTCGGTGATCGGAAACGGCAAGGTCGGACCAATCTCGTTGCGGATGTTACAGCTTTATCAGGGGTATAAGAATACCTCCGCTTCATAACCTGGCGCGGGGCACCACCCGCCCGCCTTCGGGGTCCTGCCGCGCGGGCAACCCGCCGTGCTCGCACGCTGCGCGCGGCGTTGTTGACCCTGCGCGGGTCACCCCTTTGGCTATGGCCCCCCGCGCCGCTACTTGTTTAGCGCGGCTTGAAGGATGCAGTGATATGACCCACAAGCTTATTATTCGCCGCCTTGGTCTGCAAGATTACCAGCAGACTTGCCAACGAATGCAAGATTTCACCGAACAGCGTGATGCACAAACCCCGGACGAACTCTGGCTGCTTGAGCATCCGGCGGTATTCACCCAAGGGCTGGCGGGAAAAGCAGAGCATGTCTTAAATCCTGGATCAATTCCGGTCATTGCGACTGATCGAGGTGGGCAGGTGACTTATCATGGGCCAGGCCAACTGGTGGCCTATGCGCTACTTGATTTACGGCGCTTAAAAATCGGCATTCGGCAGATGGTGCGTAGGTTAGAAAAATCGATCATCGACCTCCTGGCCGATTATACTATTCAGGCAGAAAACAACGAAGCGGCCCCTGGAGTGTATGTGCAGGGAGCCAAAATTTGTTCTATCGGCTTACGAGTGCGAAAAGGCTGTTCATATCATGGAATCGCGTTTAATATAAATATGGATTTAGAACCTTTTCAGCGGATTAACCCCTGCGGCTACAAAAATTTACGTATTACTCAGCTCAGCGAGCTCATTGGCAAAATCGAAATAGCAGCCGTAGCACCTGGATTACTTAAGCATATTATGGCTAATTTTGGGTATACCCCTCTCCCTAACCCTCTCCCACCAACAAAAACGGTTGGGGGAGAGGGGACTTGAGGTTTTTATGACTAAACAACGAGCAGCAGACAAACTCCGACGTATTCCAGTAAAAATTATCTCCTCTGATGATCCACCGCTCAAAAAGCCGCTTTGGTTGCGGGTTAAATTGCCGCTGGATAATAGCATTCCTCGTCTCAAAAAATTGCTGCGCGCCAATCACCTCAAGACCGTGTGTGAAGAGGCCTCTTGCCCCAACTTACCGGAATGTTTTAGCCATGGTACCGCCACTTTTATGATTATGGGCGACAAATGTACCCGCCGTTGCGCGTTTTGTGATGTGGCCCATGGCCGTCCTGACCCTCTAGATCCCAAGGAGCCAGATAATTTGGCCCAAACCATCCTAGCCATGGAATTAAAATATGTCGTGATTACCTCCGTCGATCGTGATGATCTGCGTGATGGTGGCGCGGCCCACTTTGCAGCGTGCGTGCGTGCAGTACGACTCCAGAGTCCTGGCATCAAAATTGAAACCCTCGTGCCTGATTTTCGTGGCCGCATGGCCAAGGCACTGGAAGAATTAGCTAAAGCCCCGGCCGATGTATTGAACCATAATATCGAAACCGTTCCTCGACTCTACAAAGCAATTCGCCCGGGTTCCGATTACGCCTGGTCGCTACAGCTATTACAGGAACACAAACGCTTGTTCCCACATATTCCCACCAAATCAGGGATTATGTTGGGCCTCGGGGAAACACTGCAAGAGGTAGAACAAACCTTGGCGGATCTACGTGCTCACCAAGTGGACATGCTGACCATTGGCCAATATTTAGCACCAAGCCGCTATCATGCCCCTGTGCTGCGTTATGTGACTCCGGCCGAATTTGCAGCACTCGGCGAACTAGCCCAAAACCTGGGCTTTTCACAAGTCGCCAGCGGGCCATTAGTACGTTCTTCTTATCATGCAGATAGACAAGCTGCTGGGGAAAAGGTCTCGTAAGCATGGAGTTTCCCATCGTCCATAATTTAGTAAGTTACCTGCATCAGCATCCCCATATTGGTTGGTTGCTGGTGTTCATCATTGCCTTTTCTGAATCCCTGCCATTATTAGGGACTGTCATTCCGGGTTCCGTGACCATGACAGCGATTGGCGCTTTGATTGGTAGTGGGGCAATGCCGCTAGTTTCGACCTTTTCATGGTCAGTATTGGGTGCATTCACCGGTGATTTGTTTAGCTTTTGGCTCGGTAGTTATTATAACGAGCGCATTCGCAATATTTGGCCTTTTCGCAAATATCCGCATTGGATTAGTTTAGGGGAATCTTTTTTCTACAAGCATGGCGGCAAGAGTATCATTATCGGGCGTTTCGTTGGCCCGGTACGTAGCGTGGTGCCGCTGATTGCTGGACTGATGCACATGCAGCTCCTGCGCTTTATTCTTGCCGCTTTGCCCTCGGCCTTTTTGTGGTCATTGGTTTACGTCGGTCCTGGCATTTTAGTAGGCGCTTTGTCTCTTGAATTACCTCCTGCGACTGCGACGAAATTTATTTTATCAATACTCGCTCTAGTTGCCTTTGGCTGGATTTTTGTTGTGATGATTCATCTGTCATTTAAGAAAGTTGCCCAAGGCATTGATGTCCTGGCGCAAAAAATCTGGCAGCGTTTAGAGCTATGCGCCAAGACCCGGGGCTTTACCCACCTCTTGGGAAATCCTGCTGATCCAGATCGACATCGGCAACTTATTTTGCTGACGTTCGTGCTGTTATTCCTTGGGCTGTTCGCCTGGATCTTTATCAGCGTAGTGCTCAATTTTGGCATTGTGCATCTGAGCCAGCCGGTCTCGCAATTATTGAGCAGTATTCACACCCAGGTCGGCAACAATGTAATGATCGCTGCCACGCTGTTGGGTGAGAAGAAGGTATTACTGCCCGCAGGCGCTATTATTTTCGTATGGTTACTGTGGCAGCGTTATTATCGAGCGGCTTGGCATTGGCTGGCAGCTCTGAGCTTAAGTGGATCTTTAGCTTATTTGATCAAATATCTCTACTACTCCCCTCGTCCTGGAGGGATTTTAGCGCTGGATTTAAGCTCTTCTTTTCCTAGCGGCCATGTGGTTTTAAGTGTTGCGGTGTATGGTTTCCTCGCTATCTTAGTAGCTCGCACCTGGCTGCCAACACGACGCCACTTAGCCTATCTCACTGCGGCGATTATTGTCAGCTTAGTGGGACTTTCGCGTATTTATCTGGGGGCCCATTGGCTGACCGATGTACTCGGCGGCGCTTTTTTGGCTTTGGCCTGTATTCTCGCGCTAGCCATCGCTTATTTTGCTCGTCCTAGTACACCAGTCACTAGCCCGGCGCTTAGTATCCTTGCTACTGTGGTTATTTTAAGTATCGCCTCCGTTTATGGCAGCTTTTCTTTTCGCAATTTGCAAGATGCCTATACGCCCTATTGGCCCAAGCTATCCATGGCCACTTCAGTCTGGTGGAAACATGAAACTCAGGAAATTCCTTTGTTCGTGGTATCACGTTTAGCAAAGCCTAATGCGGTTCTCAATGTGCAATGGCTGGGCTCACTTCCCGAAATTCAAGCATTACTCAGTGCCCAGGGTTGGAAAACTCATCCTTTAAATAGCGACTTACAAGGCACCTTGCGCCGCCTGAATACTAAAAATACCGTTCAGCATCTCCCTTTATTCTTGCCCTTGTACCAAAACCAAATTCCCGTACTGATGATGACCAAATTGGATTCGCAGCAGCGGCAAATTAATTTTGTGTTATGGAAGTCGAATGTATTGTTAACCGATGCTAAGGAATTCTTATGGTTGGGTAATTTAAGTTATTATATTCCCCGACCACATAAGCAAGCCGTATCGTTAACTCCCGAACAAATTCGGCTGTTGTATGAGCAAGCCCAGGCTATTTTCACTCAGGATCTTGGCTCCCTTCCGCATAAAACAATCACCGTACCCGCAAATCAACAACCGCCCATCATGCAGTCTTTGCACTGGGATGGGAGGCTGATTATGATAAAAATCCCCTCTCCTCCGCCCGAGCGCCAGCGAGGGAAGGTGGGAGAGGGTTAGGGAGAGGGGGACTTATGACAAAATCTAGTTTTTTATACGGTATTCATACCATCACCGCTGTACTAGAAAATAATCCCCAGCGGGTACGGCAGTTGTTTGTGCAAGAAGGACGTCGGGATCCTCGTACCCAAGTGCTGATTGATTTGGCAGAAAAACACGATATTTCCGTGCAAATAGCTTCTCATCGCAGCCTGGATCATTGGACTGCTCAGGCGGTACATCAAGGGATCGTTGCCCAAGTGGTGCCATATGCTCCTGGTACTGAAGCAGAACTAGAGCCTTTTTTGGAGAATATTACCACCCCGATTTTTTTATTGGTCCTAGATGGCTTGCAAGATCCCCATAATTTAGGTGCTTGCTTGCGTACCGCCAATGCCGCTGGGGTACATGGTGTCATTATCCCCAAGGATAAATCCGCCAGCCTAACCCCTACTGTCCACAAGGTAGCCAGTGGCGCTATAGAAATGACCGCCATTTTTCTGGTGACCAACCTATCGCGGGTGTTGCGCAACTTACAAGCTCGTGGCATTTGGGTTTATGGCCTGAGCGACGACGCGGAGAAATCCCTGTACCAAGAGAAATTACAAGGCAATATTGCCCTGGTATTGGGGGCTGAAGGGGAAGGGCTACGCCGGTTAACGCGCGAGCATTGCGACCAATTACTGCGTATTCCGATGCAGGGTACAGTCAGTAGCTTAAATGTCTCAGTAGCCACAGGCATATGCGTATTTGAAGCAGTACGGCAGCGAGGCGCCGCGTAAATCCCTCTGCCCAAGCCATTGACAATCCCCCCACACATAACTTTGTCAATATGGGCTTTAAGTGCTCCCCTTATTTACTCAACAGGTTTTAAAAAATTATGCAACTCAAAAATAGCAGGAATTGGATTCAAAAATATCTCCAAGCTCTTGCCAAGGCAATACCGTGATTTTATCGTAACCATTCACCACGATTTTGCCTCTCCCCTTGTGGGAGAGGCCGCCGCGCCGTAAGGCGCGCGGGTGAGGGGTAAGCAGCAGTTAGCATTTAGCTAACAAAATGCTCCTTGCTGATTCCAAGTTTACCCCTCATCCGCCCTTTCGGGCACCTTCTCCCACAAGGGGAGAAGGATTTTTACGCACAAAGATGGAGGGTCCATATATGGTGAATGATTACAAATTAGCAAGCAACCCCTTTAATATTCACTTAACATTACCAAAGTAAGATATACATAACTGAATCACTACGCTAACTATTTTCCATGACCCATGAAGCTACAGTTCCAAGAAGAGATGCGCAAAATGATCCTCTATATTCTGAAGAGACAGTGACTCAATGGCTATTAGGAGCAGCTGTTCATGAATCAGCACCATCCTCTACGCCAAGCAACAAAGGCCCGAATAAACTCAATAAACATAATGCCCTGCTTAGAGACAATGCCGATTGTTTTATCAATAACCATCCCCAAGCCAATACCGGTAAAAAGAAAATACTCATCTCGTATCCTTTTGATTATGAATTGCGTGTGGGAGAGCTGGCAGTTCTCTCCGAACTTATTCAATATTACGAAGTATATTTATGGAAAGGGCCTGAAGAAACCCTGGCTAAAGCCATCCCCTTACAAAGCCTTGCAGATTTTTTTAAACAAAGAGAGGCCATTAAAATTGATTATGCGGCCCGCATAAAAGCCAGCTTGATCAATACTAAGCAACAAATTGCTCTCGATGACTGGATAGTTTTAGACAAACAAGCTTGGGAGGCACGCTGGGGGCGGCCAAAACATGAGATTTTTATTATGGGGACTCGGTCTTGGCTGGAGCGTACTATAAAAGAGCTTCAGGGAGCAGATCTAAGCTTAATAACCACCGCTAATTTATACGCCCCTAATCAAGAAGCCTTGCTGTATATTTTAAAAAATTTTCCTAATTTGCATACATTAAAAATCCAACGCTCAACCAGTCAAGAGATCCAGAAACTCATTCCTTATTTGCAAGGATATAATGTCAAGGAATTAAATGTCTCTGATTTTGTCCCTTCAGAAAAAAATATTGATTTATCATTCGCAAGCACCTATGGAATTAAAAAATTGACCCTAGAGTTAGACTCCCGCCGCTTTGAAACAATTGGAATTTCCGTACTCCAAGGGGAATTAGAGCTAGCCATTAAAAACCCAGACAAACGGGCTACGCCTCAAATCATTGGCAAGGGTTTTAAACAGGTACAAGAATCCAAAGCGATTCCTAGCGAAGAAGAGCAGCAATTTACCGATATCGTCAGACCTGAGACAACAACTATTGAAACCATTGAACAACTTGAAAAATGTGTGGCAGAACGCCCTGGTAAAGAAAAAGCGCTAATAATAACTGACGCCGATTTGACTCCAGAAGACTATCCCAAAATAGCCAAACGTTTTCCCGAACTTAAATATTTAAAAATCCTAGATCATAACATGGTTCATTTACAGGACATGCCTTGTTTAGAAAATTGCACTGCAGCAGATACCGAGAATTTTTCTATAAAAAACTGTCCACAATTGCATATTTTAGCAGTACACAAAAATTACGACTTAACGACAAAATGGCAGATTAACTTTGAGACTCTGCCTAATTTAAAATACTTAATCCTAACAGGAAATTCCCCAAAAAATGAGGTTGATGTTATAGAGCAGAGTTTAATTGAAAATTGTCCTGAAATAGAGCATCTATTTCTGTGTGATATTAATTGCTCTTTTTCACGAGAGGATTTAACGAAAAATCGAAAATTACGAGAATTGGAATGCGTAAATTCGGAATCGGAACGTGAGAAGCTGGGGCAGGGCATGTCCCCGTTAGATACCAAATCAACCCTTCGCTCCCCAGAATCAAATCCGCAAGCACCCCTCCAAGGGATCAGCTTTTTTTCACGGCAGAAAGCGCTTAGTCCGCAACAATCTGTCGACAAACCTGTGGCAACTGGAGAAGGACAATGCTCCGCATTATTAAAACACCATGACCTTACTCCGATTCAAGTGCGGGATTATCGGATCGAAGTGTATGATCATATTGAATACGAAGCCAAAACGGATCATGTTTCCTTTCTAAGCTCAAGTTATGCTCCTCAAAAAATTCAAGAGATTAACCAAACCTATACGCAACGCCGAAAAGGAATCGACCCGAAAATTGATAGTGGGGTTCTTATTATTACGGGAGAATTGCAGGCTGGACAAGAGTTTCCTTTGCCACTCACTGCGCCCGCAATTAAAGATTCGCTGCGCATTTACAAAGACGATACCAATTCTAAAGTCAAACTTGGTTTTTACCAAAATCCTAGCACTCAGCAGTATTTTATCCGTATTTTAGACAAACCTCGCAATGCAGCAGCCGTTAAACTTTATTATGATTTTCTGCCCGATCCAAACTATCAATCCGCTGCATTGCCTGAAATTGCGGAATTAAAGTTACAAAAAAGAAGAACATCGACTGACTTAATTACGAAAGTAGAAACGAAATTAAAAGCTCATCCTCCATTAGCGTTTTTATTTGATGAAAATCTCAGCATTACCAAAAAAATTACGCAACTCACGACATATTGCAGTAATTTTAAGCCTGAATCTGAAAAACCTTTGAAAGGAACTTATACGAGTTCTTTGGACCTATTATTGGCGCGGATTACCCAACAGGTCGGGGTTTGTGCTGGTCGGGCTGAAGCTTTTATGTTGATAGCCCACTGTATCCTCGGATTAGAAGATGAGGTATGCCTAATTCACAATGAAACCCATGATTATTGCGATGTGCGTGATAAAAAGGGCTCATTGCGTCGTGTCGATTTTGGTGGCGGAGCCATGGAAGATAAGGCCACTGCTAAACGCAATCATAATCTTAAGCAATTACAAGCTGAACTGAATAACTCTCCAATTGATAATCGCTTGGAGGAAAGAGCTAATGATTATGAAAATAAAATTCATCGGTATCTAAATCAACATCGCGAATTTGCTTGGAAATTGTGTAGCGCTAACAAACCAGTTTTAATTCGGGTGCCGAAAGGCATGACTTCCGAACAAGCAAAAGCAGCCATTATTGGCCGTGGCAACCGCAAGCAAGTCCTGCCGCCAAATTTCCTCTGTATTGATCATCCTAGTGATTTTGCTCGTTATTGGGACAGTTGGACCGTGCAAGAAGAAACAGGTAAACGCGTACGAGTACCGGGGCCTTTGCAGTACATTTTCGAAAACGGCGGAAAATTATTAATTAATTGGTCCGCTTTTAGCCCTAAAGAGCTAATTTATTTTCAATCGTTATGGCGGGAAAAACGCTGGAATCGACATGCCGTTGGGAATAAGGTTCAAATCCTGGGCTATCTTCATGAGGATAATCTCTGTCCATTTGTTAATGATTGTACGGTGTGTACTTTGCCAAGCCCCCCTCTCCCCAACCCTCTCCCACCTTCCCTCGCTGGCGCTCGGGCGGGGGAGAGGGGGGCAGCCCAAGTGCCCTCTCCTCCATCCGAGCGTCAACGAAGGAAGGTGGGAGAGAGCACTTGGACTCCCTCTCCCCCGCCCGAGCGTCAGCGAGGGAAGGTGGGAGAGGGTTGGGGAGAGGGGGACTTACGCCCGGACGACGAACTAAAGGCTATTCACTGCTACTTATCCCCCTTAGTCAACTGGGAAGAAAAATTATTAGCGAGCTTTGAATTCAATCCAGGTGAGATTAAATTAATGCCTGGTTCACTATTGCAAGCGATTAAAAATAAATGTCCTTTAATTATTCACAATCCGCCAGAAGATCCGCAGCTGCAGCAATTACTCCAACAAATTAACACCGAAGGACGTTTTTATTTTAACGGTCAGTGGAAAGATGTGCCCAAAGAAACCACCGTTCGCATTTCTGCTGAGAAAACCCCACCCTCTTCTGCCGAATCTCCGCCCTGGTCCTTGATCACGGAAGAAAAAAAGAATCTAACACCAGCTACTAAAATTTGCCTGCATCTCAACAATTGGGACACCCTATACGAAGAGATTCATTACAATGAAACGGATAACACAATTTCCAGCAGACTGGGGAAACTGGCGCAATATGCGAATAAGCCTCAAGAGGTAATCTTTTACATTACCCAGGAAATTCCCAAAGAAGACTGGCGGCAATTATCCGTGTATATTAAAGAAAAATTTCCCGACAGCCATTTTCAATTTCAACTTGCTCCCACTGAAACGAAAGTGCAAAAAATCGATCCGGCAGAGTTACAAGCTGTCCCCTCCTCTCGTTGTTTCACCAGCAATGATCCGGATTATTTAGCGGAAAAATTATTGAAACTTTATGATCCAGAAAAAAAAGGGGATGCGTTTATTATTGACTTGACCTCCGATCTTACCGTCTCTGAATTACTAGTCAGCATAACTCCCGGTAAATCCGCAGCAAAAGAAGAACGAAAAGCTTCTAACCAAGACGAAGTGCTTTTTACAATTAAGAAACGAGCCGTATTTAAAGCCTTGGAAGCAGATAAAACCGTCATCCTCAATGGGACCTTGTCACCGCGATTACAACAAGAGTTCGCTGCTCTTTTTTTAGAAAAGCCTTATTTAGAATTTAATAATGAGCGCATTGCAATTAAGGAAGGCCGCCTGATTAGTGTGCAGCCCAAGTCGGCCCCTCCTGCTATTTTTCAGACTACTTCTTGCGATTTTACCGATAAAGATTATGAACAGGATTTATTAAAGGAAAATAAAGAAGAATTTAAAAGTAAGGAAGCAGTAGTCAAAAAGTTATTATTGTTTTTCAAAGCAGCGCAATATCCCCATCGGGGCCAGGCAATGCCTAAAGATTTTGGCATGAATTGGGAGCGTTTATATTCGATGCAGCAGGTGCTGCTGCGTCGCAAACGTCACCTGCATTCCCATAATCCTATTAAAGGATTGATGCTGGATGATTACACTACAGACAGTGAATATTACGCGTTTCTCAATGTAATGTGCAAATTCTTATTTGACTATTCCGAACAAGGTCCCAACATTCGCCTGGAAAAATTTAAAGAAATTCCTAAAGATCAAAATCACGCCTGGCGCTTATTAAATACCTGCGATGGCAAAACACTGCGTGCTCTCCTGGGCGAAGAATGGCTAGACCAATCTTCTACCTCGTTATTCGACTCCTGGACCAGTGAAACCTGGAGCAAAATGTTCGAGAAGTTAAAAGAACGGGAAGCTGAGGCAAGCTCTGCACCTGAACGAAAATCTGCAAGTATTGTCAAGACAGATCTTGATCAATATAGCAAAATGAAAGAACGCTTAGATTATCTTATTGACGAGGACCAGTTTACTAAGTTCATTGTGCTAAAGGGTGAGCCTGGGGTGGGTAAAACTCATGTCCTCAATGAATTGCAACAAGCAAAAAAAACAACCGATACTGCTAAGCAAGACGAGGTGCCTCTGGTTGATGACCAGGTGGCTCTGCCCGAGGACAAAACTTCCTTGAAATACCGTTGCTATGCTGGGCTGGACCAAATCGGCAAGTGGCTGAAAGATCCAGCAGATAAAATAAAATTGTTGCTGTTGGATGAAGTCAATATCCACGATCCCGAGCTACTGCATTTATTAAAAGCCATTAAAAAGAACCGTCCTATTTTCTTCCGCGGCAAATTTTATCCATCTGCGAAATTTGAGAATTGCAAAATTGTCGCCGCAGTAAACCCAGAATGGTATAGCGGCCGGCATTATCACGAGTTATTGCGATTCTATGGTGAAACTGTACAGTTTAAAATGCCTGACAAGGAGTATTTACGAAATTATTTAACCGGCACGATGACTCAGGAAATTGCCGAACTGGCCTTAATCGGAGCGGATCTGTATAAAAAATACGAACCGCTAATCTCCTATTCGATGCGTGATTTGCAAGATCTAATGCAGCTTTATAAAGTTTTAGCAAAGGGAGCAGAACATCGTCCAAAAGTAGATTTACTATTTGAAGCGCTCTGTGGTGAATTTGCGCTGCGGATAGAAGAACCCGCGAAGCAAAGCAATTTCCGCCGAGATTTAATCCGTGCCCTTAATTTGAATGACTCTCGCTGGTTAGAAAAAACTGCCGAACCTTTTCAGCTTGACGGTCGGTTATTTCCAGCAGAATTACAGGATGCAAAGCAGGCCATAACCCAGGCATTATTAATTAGAAATCATGTTTTGACAGAGCATAAAGGCAGCAACGCGAATCTAGCCTTTAAGCGCTGCGTACTTCTGCAAGGGGCGGCAGGATGTGGCAAGTTGCGCCTGATTGAATCCATGCTCAAGCAACATAACACCCCCTATTTAACTGTGACTGCAGGCGCACCAAATTTCAGAGCAGTAGTCGACTATGCCCATCAGCATGGCTATGTATTGATTATTGAAAAATTCAATTTTTTGGAGCCTAAAGATGAAAAACATTTAGGCCAACGTTTAACCGAAATAAACGACGAAAATCCAGGATTCCTGGTTTTGGCTCAACAGAATTTCAGCACCGAAAAAGGCAGCGCTCCGCTATCACCCGCTTTATGCAATCGTTCGCAAATTATCACCGTTCCTCCCTTCTCCCCGGCCTCTTGGACGGCACTTGCACAACAGCAATTGGAAAATTCATTCGAAGCTGAAGCCTTGGTGAAAGCATTTTTGCACCCGAGGCAACACCCTTACAAACATCCACTCAATGCCCATGATTTCTTTAGATTGTTACAGCAACTCACTGTAAGCTATCGCCGCATTTACACTGCGGCCCTCATCGGAGTGTGCGGGTTAGGGTTAGCCGCTTACGGTGTTGTAGTGGATTACCAAAATGACTTTGGTTTTTTAACTAGCAACACCCCGGTGCTTAATATCCCCAATTATGCAAGCGTAGTGATCGGACTTTCGGTAATTGCTATTGCAGCAGCTGCTTATAAAATTAAACAACAACATTCCTCTCCACCGCCCCAGTATACAACTGGCGGGGTCGCACCAGCTTGTAATTAGGATTGAAGCTAGCAACTACACAGTCAACGAACGGCGGATTTCTGAGGGACAATGCATTGACAATTCCCGCCTAAAAAGGCATATTTCCAGCTCCTCTAGTCCTTCATAGTGAGTAGAACTTCATGAGATTGCCGATCGGTCAAGATAATTTTGCTGAGCTAATTGACGGAAAGTTTGATTTCGTCGATAAGTCATTGTTCGTTCGAGATGTATTGGAAGAAGTCAGTAAAGTAATTGTGATTACCCGCCCTCGCCGTTTCGGCAAAACCCTAAATTTGTCCATGCTACAGTACTTTTTTGCGGCAGAGGCCTATGAGCGTAAAACTCAAGGATTATTTGATGGCTTGAAAATTACTGCAGCGGGTGAGCTCTATATGCAACATCAGGGCCAGTATCCGGTCATTTTTATCACTCTGAAAGGAGTACGTAATCTCTCTTTTCAGCACTCGCTAAAAAAATTAAGTTTGCTGTTATCGAATTTATATAGTCAATATAACTACCTACTAGAAAGTGAGTCTCTGGATCCAGCCGAAAAAAATTACTTTATGCAAGTTAGAGAAGGTACGCTGGACCAATCCGAGCTGGAAGAAGCACTCTATCGCCTAACTAATTACCTATTTAAACATCATAAAACTAAAGTATGGTTATTAATTGACGAATATGACACGCCTATTCACTCTGCATTTTTACATGACTATTATTCCGAGATGATTGCTTTAATTCGTGGCTTGTTTGGTACGGTATTAAAAACCAATCCTTATCTAGAAAAAGCAGTAATCACAGGCATTTTGCGGATTGCTAAAGAAAGCCTATTTTCTGGGTTAAATAATGTGAAAGTTTACACACTATTAGACCGAGAATATGCTGATTACTTTGGTTTTACCGAAACAGAAACGACTGAATTATTAAGACGCGCAAATTTAACGAAACAAGCAGATGAAATCCGACATTGGTACAACGGTTATTTGATAGGCGATACCGTGATTTATAATCCGTGGTCAATCGCTGAATGTCTCAATGGCCATGGCACACTCCGCCCCTACTGGGTCAATACCAGCAGTAATGATTTAATTCACCATTTACTAGCTAGAGGTGATGAAGCATTAAAAAATGACTTGGCATTGCTGTTAGCGGATCAACCAATTACTGCATCAATTGATGAAAAAACCGTATTTGGCAGTTTGGAAAAAGATAACCATGCCCTGTGGAGTTTGTTGTTATTCAGTGGTTACTTAAAAGCTATAAAATCAGAGCGTGTTGGTGCACATTTGCAATGTTTACTTATGCCGCCTAATTATGAAGTAAAAATTCTCTACAGAGATATTGTCCAAGCCTGGCTCTCCGATGCATTAGGATATAGCAACTATGTAAATTTTTTAAAGAGTTTAACTGAAGGCAAGGTGGAGGAATTTACTCTGCGTTTGCAAAGTTGCTTGCAAACTACCTTGAGTATTTTCGATGTTACTGGCCACCAACCAGAAAAGTTTTACCATGGTTTTGTACTGGGATTGATGGTCAGCTTAGAAACCACCCATGAAGTCCAATCTAATAAAGAAAGTGGTTTTGGCCGCTATGATGTGATGCTGATCCCGAAAGATCGTGCGCACTTGGGCATTGTGCTGGAGTTTAAAACTGCCCACAACCCCGATATCCCCTTGGCTACAGCGGCCCAAGAAGCCTTGCAACAGACTTTTGACCGCAATTATGCACAAGTGTTACGTGCCAAAGGAATTCAACAAATTTTGCACTTAGGGTTAGCATTTCGGCAGAAAGAAGTTGCTGTTGCAAGTAAATAGGGAGCGTTGTTATGAATATCTTGCTCTACTTATCCACCCTGGATAAGTAGAGCGAAAGGATTGAAGCCAGCAACTACACAGCCAACGAACGGCGGCCTTTCTTAATTCTCAAAAAAGTAACCGGCCGGTGGCTGTGACAACACTAATCTATTTAGTATTTGCTCACACAATTCATATAATACGGGCTTATGGAGAAAACCCGTTAATCCTAATTCTCGCGCTTCAGCTTTTAATTTTTTATCCCCATGCGCAGTGGCAATGAGAATTGGTGTCTGGCTGTTAGGACCGGGGCTGTGCCGAAACTGGCGGGCAACCTCCATGCCATTTATGTCCGGAAGTCCCAAATCGCAGATGATTAACTGAAAAGGATTGTGCAGCTTCTCCAATGCGACTAGCCCACAATTGGCTATATCCACATGACAACCAAGCTGTTTAAAGGAGCCGCTGATGGCGCGGGTCGCCATCGGTTCGTCCTCAACCAATAAAATATGGATAGTCACACCGAAGTTTTTTATTTTTGTCAGGGTATCAACGAGAGGAGGGCGATGCCCTGGTTGACGAAAGCATTTAAAAGCGGGTTTGATGTTATTATCATTCATGGGTGTGCTCCTGGATTTATAGAAGAAACGAACAACGAATCAAGGAAGCGGCAGCAGAGGGTTTTTATAGGCAAGGGCGAACAGGCACGGTCATCCCGAGCAACGGCGAGGGATCTCCTGCAACTGGCACAGAGATCCCTCGTCGCAAGCTCCTCGGGATGACCTGCTCGTTCGCCCTACCTATTTCCTCTGCTACCAGCTTACCTCCTCTTGCCCTGAATCCCAGTCACTAAAAAACCCACGGCAAATCCCTACCTTATGCCAGCAACACCGCTGTGGCATTCGAGGAAAATCATTCAGCAAGAATTTGTTGCCCCAGGCGCAAAACATCCGCCCAACGCAATGTGGGTGAAAAAAAGTGACAAGCACACAGAAAAAAGTTTTACGCGAGCGCGTAATCGAGTAAGCTGCTAGAGCCACTGCGGACCTCCACTAAGGTTCGTTGCCGGAAGTGCCTCAAGAATGTTTCGAGCATCCTTTTGGCGCGGCCGTGGGCACTGCCCACGGTTATCGCTATTATTCGCCGGCTTTTTATTAAAAGCAAACTTTTTTATTAAGATGGCCTTATATTATTTGTAATCATTCACCATCTTTTTTGTGCGTAAAAATCCTTCTCCCCTTGTGGGAGAAGGTGCCCGAAAGGGCGGATGAGGGGTAAACTTGGAATCAGCAAGGAGCATTTTATTAGCTAAATGCTAACTGCTGCTTACCCCTCACCCGCGCGCCTTACGGCGCGGCGGCCTCTCCCGCAAGGGGAGAGGCAAAATCGTGGTGAATGGTTACTTTTTAACTTCATCAGTGAGCTAAATAAGAAGCCAGGAGGTCATAGGGGACATACGAAATGTAACGGTATCGCGGCAAGGAAAACATTGGTATATCAGTATCCAAGTACAACAAGACATCTCTTCGCAGTCAACAGCAGTCGATAGCGTAGGTATAGACGCAGGCATTGCAAAATTCGCGACCCTATCCAATGGTGACACTATAGAATCCTTGAATAGTTTTAGGCAGATAGAAAAAAGATTAGGGATAGAGCAGCGCAAATTAGCGAAGAAGCAAAAATTTTCTGGGCGATGGAAGAAGCAAGTGGCTCGAGTAGAGGCACTGCATCAAAAAGCATCGAACATGAGACGAGATTTTTTACACAAGACTACAACCCGCATCAGCAAAAGCCACGCGGTAGTGGTTGTGGAAGATTTGCAAGTAAAAAATATGAGTCGATCCGCATCGGGAGACTTACAAAATCCCGGGGTGAATTTGCGTGTGTATCGTGCGGATATGCAGCAAATGCTGATTTGAACGCGGCGAAAAATATTTTAGCAGCAGGGCATGCTGTGATGGCTCGTGGAGCAAGCGCGTTGGGTGCGGCGTAGAAACGAGAACCTCATACTCGTGGCACAGCCACATGTATGGAATCTCCGGCATTTATGCCGGAGAGGATGTCAATATTACAGATTGAAAAGTAATGAATGAATGATTACATACTTTTCCTTTGTGGCTGGACTCTGTAGGGGACAAAAATAATCCCTCCCTTTTCCAAAGGGAGGGATTATTTTTGTCCCCTACAGAGGTGGCTGGAACTTAGGGCTCTCGAGTTAATATTCACTTAATATTATCAAAGTAAGATATACCTAAGTTAACCACCATGCTAAATATTTTCCATGTCCAGTGAAACTACAGTTCCAAGAAGAGACGCGAGAAGAGATCCTCTATATTCTGAAGAGGCAGTGACTCAATGGCTATTAGGAAAAGTGGTTCATGAATCAGCACCATCCTCTACGCCAAGCAACAAAGGCCCGAATAAACTCAATAAACATAATGCCCTGCTTAGAGACAATGCCGATTGTTTTATCAATAACCATCCCCAAGCCAATACCGGTAAAAAGAAAATACTCATCTCGTATCCTTTTGATTATGAATTGCGTGCGGGAGAGCTGGCAGTTCTCTCCGAACTTATTCAATATTACGAAGTATATTTATGGAAAGGGCCTGAAGAAACCCTGGCTAAAGCCATCCCCTTACAAAGCCTTGCAGATTTTTTTAAACAAAGAGAGGCCATTAAAATTGATTATGCGGCCCGCATAAAAGCCAGCTTGATCAATACTAAGCAACAAATTGCTCTCGATGACTGGATAGTTTTAGACAAACAAGCTTGGGAGGCACGCTGGGGGCGGCCAAAACATGAGATTTTTATTATGGGGACTCGGTCTTGGCTGGAGCGTACTATAAAAGAGCTTCAGGGAGCAGATCTAAGCTTAATAACCACCGCTAATTTATACGCCCCTAATCAAGAAGCCTTGCTGTATATTTTAAAAAATTTTCCTAATTTGCATACATTAAAAATCCAACGCTCAACCAGTCAAGAGATCCAGAAACTCATTCCTTATTTGCAAGGATATAATGTCAAGGAATTAAATGTCTCTGATTTTGTCCCTTCAGAAAAAAATATTGATTTATCATTCGCAAGCACCTATGGAATTAAAAAATTGACCCTAGAGTTAGGCTGTCGTTGCTATGAAACAATTGGAATTTCCGTACTCCACGGAGAATTAGAGCTAGCCATTGAAAAAACAGACGAACGAGCGGCTACGCCTCCACTCACTGGCAAGGGTTTTAAACAGGTACAAGAATCTAAAGCGATTCCTAGCGAAGAAGAGCAGCAGTTTACCGATATCGTCAGACCTCATGAAATAATTATTGACACCATTGAACAACTTGGAAAATGTGTGGAAGAACGCCCTGGTAAAGAAAAAGCGCTAATAATAACTTGCCCCGATTTGACTCAAGAAGACTATCCAAAAATAGCCAAACGTTTCCCAGAACTTAAATATTTAAAAATCCTAAATAATGACATAGTTCATTTACAGGACATGCCTTGTTTAGAAGATTGTATTGCAGTAAATGCCGAGAATTTTTCTATAAAAAACTGTCCACAATTGCATGCTTTATCAGTAAAAAAAAATTCCTACTTAATGGAAAAATGGCAGATTAACTTTGAGACTCTGCCTAACTTGAAATACTTATTTTTACAAGGAAATTCCTCAATGAATGAGGTTGATGTTATAGAGCAGCGGTTAATTGAAAATTGTCCTGAACTAGAGCATCTATATCTGTGTAATATTAATTGCTCTTTTTCACGAGATGATTTAACGAAAAATCGAAAATTACGAAAATTTGACTACGACAAGGTGGAACGTGAGAAGCTGGGGCAGGGCATGTTCCCGTTAGATACCAAATCAACCCTTCGCTCCTCAGAATCAAATCCGCAAGCACCCATCCAGGGGATCAGCTTTTTTTCACCGCGGAAAGCGCTTAGTCCGCAACAATCTGTCGACAAACCCGTGGCGACTGGCGAAGGGCAATGCTCGGCATTCTTAAAACACCATGACCTTACTCCGATTCAAGTGCGGGATTATCGGATCGAAGTGTATGATCATATTGAATACGAAGCCAAAACGGATCATGTTTCCTTTCTAAGCTCAAGTTATGCTCCTCAAAAAATTCAAGAGATTAACCAAACCTATACGCAACGCCGAAAAGGAATCGACCCGAAAATTGATAGTGGGGTTCTTATTATTACGGGAGAATTGCAGGCTGGACAAGAGTTTCCTTTGCCACTCACTGCGCCCGCAATTAAAGATTCGCTGCGCATTTACAAAGACGATACCAATTCTAAAGTCAAACTTGGTTTTTACCAAAATCCTAGCACTCAGCAGTATTTTATCCGTATTTTAGACAAACCTCGCAATGCAGCAGCCGTTAAACTTTATTATGATTTTATTCCCGATCCAAGCTATCAATCCGCTGCATTGCTTGAAATTGCGGAATTAAAGTTACAAAAAAGAAGAACATCGACTGACTTAATTACGAAAGTAGAAACGAAATTAAAAGCTCATCCTCCATTAGCGTTTTTATTTGATGAAAATCTCAGCATTACCAAAAAAATTACGCAACTCACGACATATTGCAGTAATTTTAAGCCTGAATCTGAAAAACCTTTGCAAGGAACTTATACGAGTTCTTTGGACCTATTATTGGCGCGGATTACCCAACAGGTCGGGGTTTGTGCTGGTCGGGCTGAAGCTTTTATGTTGATAGCCCACTGTATCCTAGGATTAGAAGATGAGGTATGCCTAATTCACAATGAAACCCATGATTATTGCGATGTGCGTGATAAAAAGGGCTCATTGCGTCGTGTCGATTTTGGTGGCGGAGCAATGGAAGATAAGGCCACTGCTAAACGCAATCATAATCTTAAGCAATTACAAGCTGAACTGAATAACTCTCCGATTGATAATCGCTTGGAGGAAAGAGCTAATGATTATGAAAATAAAATTCATCGGTATCTCAATCAACATCGCGAATTTGCTTGGAAATTGTGTAGCGCTAACAAACCAGTTTTAATTCGGGTGCCGAAAGGCATGACTTCCGAACAAGCAAAAGCAGCCATTATTAGCAGTGGCAACCGCACGCAGGTCCTGCGGCCAAATTTCCTCTGTATTGATCATCCTAGTGATTTTGCTCGTTATTGGGACAGTTGGACCGTGCAAGAAGAAACAGGTAAACGCGTACGAGTACCGGGGCCTTTGCAGCACATTTTCGAAAACGGTGGAAAATTATTAATTAATTGGTCGGCTTTTAGCCCTAAAGAGCTGATTTATTTTCAATCGTTATGGCGGGAAAAACGCTGGAATCACCATGCCGTTGGAAATAAGGTTGAAATCCTTGGCTATCTTCATGAGGATAATCTCTGTCCATTTGTTAATGATTGTACGGTGTGTACTTTGCCAAGCCCCCCTCTCCCCAACCCTCTCCCACCTTCCCTCGCTGGCGCTCGGGCGGGGGAGAGGGGGGGCAGCCCAAGTGCCCTCTCCTCCATCCGAGCGTCAACGAAGGAAGGTGGGAGAGAGCACTTGGACTCCCTCTCCCCCGCCCGAGCGTCAGCGAGGGAAGGTGGGAGAGGGTTGGGGAGAGGGGGACTTACGCCCGGACGACGAACTAAAGGCTATTCACTGCTACTTATCCCCCTTAGTCAACTGGGAAGAAAAATTATTAGCGAGCTTTGAATTCAATCCAGGTGAGATTAAATTAATGCCTGGTTCACTATTGCAAGCGATTAAAAATAAATGTCCTTTAATTATTCACAATCCGCCAGAAGATCCGCAGCTGCAGCAATTACTCCAACAAATTAACACCGAAGGACGTTTTTATTTTAACGGTCAGTGGAAAGATGTGCCCAAAGAAACCACCGTTCGCATTTCTGCTGAGAAAACCCCACCCTCTTCTGCCGAATCTCCGCCCTGGTCCTTGATCACGGAAGAAAAAAAGAATCTAACACCAGCTACTAAAATTTGCCTGCATCTCAACAATTGGGACACCCTATACGAAGAGATTCATTACAATGAAACGGATAACACAATTTCCAGCAGACTGGGGAAACTGGCGCAATATGCGAATAATCCTCAAGAGGTAATCTTTTACATTACCCAGGAAATTCCCAAAGAAGATTGGCGGCAATTATCCGTGTATATTAAAGAAAAATTTCCAGAAAGCCATTTTCAATTTCAACTTGCTCCCACTGAAACGAAAGTGCAAAAAATCGATCCGGCAGAGTTACAAGCTGTCCCCTCCTCTCGTTGTTTCACCAGCAATGATCCGGATTATTTAGCGGAAAAATTATTGAAACTTTATGATCCAGAAAAAAAAGGGGATGCGTTTATTATTGACTTGACCTCCGATCTTACCGTCTCTGAATTACTAGTCAGCATAACTCCCGGTAAATCCGCAGCAAAAGAAGAACGAAAAGCTTCTAACCAAGACGAAGTGCTTTTTACAATTAAGAAACGAGCCGTATTTAAAGCCTTGGAAGCAGATAAAACCGTCATCCTCAATGGGACCTTGTCACCGCGATTACAACAAGAGTTCGCTGCTCTTTTTTTAGAAAAGCCTTATTTAGAATTTAATAATGAGCGCATTGCAATTAAGGAAGGCCGCCTGATTAGTGTGCAGCCTGCATCGGCCCCTCCTGCTATTTTTCAGACTATTTCCTGCGATTTTACCGATAAAGATTATGAACAGGATTTATTAAAGGAAAATAAAGAAGAATTTAAAAGTAAGGAAGCAGTAGTCAAAAAGTTATTATTGTTTTTCAAAGCAGCGCAATATCCCCATCGGGGCCAGGCCATGCCTAAAGATTTTGGCATGAATTGGGAGCGCTTATATTCGATGCAGCAGGTGCTGCTGCGTCGCAAACGCCACCTGCATTCCCACAATCCCATTAAAGGATTGATGCTGGATGATTACACTACAGACAGTGAATATTACGCATTTCTTAATGTATTGGGTAAATTTTTATTTGACTATTCCGAACAAGGTCCCAACATTCGCCTGGAAAAATTTAAAGAAATTCCTAAAGATCAAAATCACGCTTGGCGCTTATTAAATATCTGCGATGGCAAAACACTGCGTGCACTCCTGGGCGAAGAATGGCTAGAACAATCTTCTACCTCTTTGTTCGACTCCTGGACCAGTGAAACCTGGAGCAAAATGTTCGAGAAGTTAAAAGAACGGGAAGCTGAGGCAAGCTCTGCACCTGAACGAAAATCTGCAAGTAGTGTCAAAACGGATCTTGATCGATATAGCAAAATGAAAGAACGCTTAGATTATCTTATTGACGAGGATCAAGTGACTAAGTTCATTGTGCTGAAGGGTGAGCCTGGAGTGGGTAAAACTCATATTCTCAATGAATTACGAGAAGAAAAAAAAGCAACTGATATTGCTAAGAAAGACGAGGCTCTGCGGGAGAACGGGATGTCCCTGCCGAATGATGAGATTTTTCGAGATAACAAGGTAGTTATGTCAGACGACAAGGTGGTTGCGATTGATGATGAAACTCCCTTGAAATATCATTGCTATTCCGGGTTGGACCAAATCGGAAATTGGCTAAATGGTTCAGCAGATAAAATAAAATTGCTGCTGCTGGATGAGGTCAACAAGCACGATCCCGAGCTACTGCATTTATTAAAAGCCATTAAAAAAAATCGTGCGCTTTTCTTTCGCGGCGAATTTTATCCACCTGAGAAATTTAAGAATTGTAAAATTGTCGCCGCAGTAAACCCCGAATGGTATAGCGGCCGGCATTATCACGAGTTATTGCGATTCTACGGTGAAACTGTGCAATGTAAAATGCCAGGCAAGGAATACTTACAAGAGTATTTAACTGGCACAATGACCAAGGAAATTGCTGAACTGGCTTTAATGGGTGCTGATCTGTATAAAAAATATGAACCGCTGACCTCCTACTCGATGCGTGATTTGCAAGATCTAATGCAGCTTTATAAAGTTTTAGAAAAGAACGCAGAACCTCGTCCAAAAGTAGATTTACTATTTGAAGCGCTCTGTGGTGAATTTGCGCTGCGGATAGAAGAACCCCAAAAGCAACGCGACTTCCGCAGGGATTTAATCCGTGTCCTTATGTTGGATGAAGCACGCTGGTTAGAAAAAACTGCAAAACCTTTTCAGCTTAATGCTCGATTATTTCCCGCAGAATTACAGGATGCAAAGCAGGCCATAACCCAGGCATTATTAATTAGAAATCATGTTTTGACAGAGCATAAAGGTAGCAACGCGAATCTGGCTTTTAAACGCTGCGTACTTCTGCAAGGGGCGGCAGGATGTGGCAAGTTGAGCCTGATTGAATCTATGCTCAAGCAACATCACACTCCCCATATCACTATTAGTGCAGGTGCGCGCAATTTCAAAACCCTAGTCGACCATGCTCATCGGCAAGGCCTGGTATTGGTCATTAAACAATTCAATTTTTTGACGGATATAGATAAATCCCATTTAGAGCAATGTTTAACCGAAATAAACCACGAAAATCCGGGCTTCCTGGTACTGGGCCAACAAAATTTTGGCACTGAAAAAGACACCACTCCGCTGTCACCCGCTTTACGCGATCGCTCGCACATTATCACCGTGCCTCCTTTTTCCCCGGCCTCTTGGACTGCACTCGCACAACAACAATTGGGAAATTTATTCGAAGCTGAAGCCTTTGTGGAAGCATTTTTGCACCCGAGGCAACACCCTTACAAACATCCACTCAATGCCCATGATTTTTTTAGATTGTTACAGCAGCTGACTGTAAGCTATCGCCGCATTTACACTGCGGCCCTCATCGGAGTGTGCGGGTTAGGGTTAGCCGCTTACGGTATTGGAGTGGATTACCAAAATGACTTCGGCTTTTTAACTAGCAACACCCCGGTGCTTAATATCCCCAATTATGCAAGCGTAGTGATCGGACTTTCGGTAATTGCTATTGCAGTAGCTGCTTATAAAATTAAACAACAGCATTCCTCTCCACCGCCCCAGTATACAACTGGCGGGGTCGCACCAGTTTGTAATTAGGATTGAAGCCAGCAACTACACAGCCAACGAACGGCGGTCTTTCTTAATTCTCAAAAAAATAACCGGCCGGTGGCTGTGACAACACTAATCTATTTAGTATTTGCTCACACAATTCATACAATACGGGCTTATGGAGAAAACCCGTTAATCCTAATTCTCGCGCTTCAGCTTTTAATTTTTTATCCCCATGCGCAGTGGCAATGAGAATTGGTGTCTGGCTATTAGGGCCTGGGCTGTGCCGAAACTGGCGGGCAACCTCCATGCCATTTAAGTCCGGCAGTCCCAAATCACAGATGATTAACTGAAAAGGATTGTGCAGCTTTTCTAAAGCAACTAAGCCACAATTGGCCACCTCCACCTGACAACCGAGGTCTTTAAAGGAACCTTTGATCGCACGGGTCGCCATCGGTTCGTCCTCAACCAATAAAATATTGATGCTCATACCCAAGTTTCTTATTTTTGTCAGGGTATCAACGAGAGGAGGGCGATGTCCTGGTTGACGAAAGCATTTAAAAGCGGGTTTGATGTTATTATCATTCATGGGTGTGCTCCTGGAGTTATAGAAGAAACGAACAACGAATCAAGGAAGCGGCAGCAGAGGGTTTTTATAGGCGAGGGCGAACAGGCACGGTCATCCCGAGCAACGGCGAGGGATCTCCTGCAAACTGGCACAGAGATCCCTCGTCGCAAGCTCCTCGGGATGACCTGCTCGTTCGCCCTACCTATTTCCTCTGCTACCAGCTTACCTCCTCTTGTCCTGCATGTCGGCCACTAAAAAACCCACGGCAAATCCCAACCTGATGCCAGCAACACCGCTGTGGCATGCGAGGAAAATCATTCAGTAAGGATTTGTTGGCCCAGGCGTGAAACATCCGCCCGAGGCAATGCAGGTGAAAAAAATTGGCGAGCATACAGAAAAGAGTTTTACGAGAATGCGTAATCGAGTAAGCTACTAAAGCCACTGCGGACCTCCTTATAAGGTTCGTTGCCGGAAGTGCCTCAAGAATGTTTGAGCATTCTTTTGGCGCGGCCGTGGGCACTGCCCACGGTTATCGCTATTATTCACCGGCTTTTTAGGAAAAGCAAATTTTTTATTAAGGGTGGCTTATTTTATGAATATCTATACCTATGAATATCACCGAGAGAGTTTTTTTATGCGAGGCACACTATTTACTGTGCTTACTATTTTTTCTGCCCCCTTTGGCTTATATCTTCCTATATCCTCTTTAATAGAAAATTCACATCTGCTTCCACAAACCTGGGCTCTATTTGCAGCAGGTGTTGCGATTCCCACTATAGCTTTAGGCTGTTTTGCCGCTGCCTTTTATTATCACCGCAAATATAAAGCAGAGAGCGCAAATATTGCAGCAAATCACCCCAATCAAAACATAGCATTGCAACCTCTTGTAGTGATCAATCCAGTAGCTCAAGAACCCAATGAGGATCAAGACGACTTACTTCTACGGAAGGTATATATTTAAAATATCTCCCAATTCCTGCCAAGGCAACACCGTGATTTTATCCAATACGTTATAGCGTTGAGGTGTACGGCAAATTATGTAAGCTTGTCGCGTTTCCGGATAGATTTCCATAAATTTTTTAAGATTTCGTGCATCGGTTTCATTGGGTTTATCTGACCATTTAATCTCAATCGGCAGATATTGATGAAAAATTTCTAACACATAATCTACCTCTGGTCCGGCAGCATCGCGCCAATATTTTAATTTTGCTTGGGGTAATTTAAATTGCATTTCCCACAGCAAAGCATTCCCCACATACTGTTCAAGTAAATGTCCCATAATATTATAGGGCAATTTTCTGCCTTCATTAGCACAAGCTCGCCGTATCCCTAAGTCAAAAAATAAAAACTTAGGAGATTTAATTAAGCGGCGTTTAGTATGTGAATTAGAAATGGGATCGATGCGATGAACAATTAAACAATCTTCTAACACCTGGTAATAGTTTGCCACCGTGGTGTCAGAAACCCCAACATCTTGAGATAGGCTGGTAAAATTTATTTGCTTGCCTGATTCTCCTGCGGCAATTTCTAAAAATCGTGAAAAACTGCCAATGTTTCTTACCGCTGCTTCGGCCCTTATTTCTTCTTCTAAGTAAGTAGCCACATAAGAATATAGATCAACTTCTCGCATTTCCGAATTTGGCTCTGCAACAATCCCAGGCAAACTACCATAGAGCAATAAATCTTCCAGCGAGGATTTTGGTTCTGGCAATTCTGCATAACTTAATGGCGTCATAGTCAAAGCAACAACCCGACCTGGCAGTAAATTTATTTCATTGCCGGTTTTCAGTTTCCGAGCAGAAGAGCCTGTCAAAATAAATTTGGCTAATTTAGCATCGATTAGATGTTGAGCAATATCCATAACTCGGGGGATTTTTTGCACCTCATCAATACATATAACGGGTGGTTCATCATAAGCTTGAATCCTCGATTCCAATTCCTTTTCCAGCAAGCTAGGATCTTGTTCATAGCGTTGGCGTACACTCACTTGCGCGAAGGAATAGCTAATATCAGGTTTGATTTGCTGTTGAATGAGGGTAGTTTTGCCAGTTTGGCGGGGACCTAGCAGCAAAATACTCTTACCTCTTTGCAGGTTTTGATTAATATTATTGGCTATTAAGCGTTCGAAATAACTCATATGCCGGATTTTCAATGAAAATCCGGTGTTAGTCAAGGATTTTCAATGAAAATTCGGTTTTGAATCAATCCCTGCCGAAAAAATTAGCGTAACCATTCACGACGATTTTGCCTCTCCCCTTGTGGGGGAGGCCGCCGCGCCGTAAGGCGCGCGGGTGAGGGGTAAGCAGCAGTTAGCATTTAGCTAATAAAATGCTCCTTGCTGATTCCAAGTTTACCCCTCATCCGCCCTTTCGGGCACCTTCTCCCACAAGGGGAGAAGGATTTTTACGCACAAAGATGGAGGGTCCATATTTAGAAATCATGTTTTGACGGAGCATGGTAACGGGACTAATCTGGCTTTTTCCATCCACTGCGCCATCCAGCCCACGGTCCTTTTATTTATTTATCCGTAAAAAAATCATCTAAAGTAACTATACCGTTAACCATTTCTTCAGAATAATAGTTATTTTTTAGTCCATTAGCAGAAATAAAAGCAAGAAATAATTGTTTTTTAGTTCGGGTTTGTTCTTTAAAAACATTTATTTTACGCTTCAACTTTTCTACATATTCTTTAGTGATGGTAAAAGGTTCGTCACTATATTTTATTTCACAGAGTGTGATAGCATCGTCTTTACGCTCAAACAATAAATCAATCTGTGCGCCACGCCATTTTTCATCCTTACGCGGAACATAACGCCATGAATTAGCAACTGCATCTGGGCTGATTGAAAGTGCTTTTCGAATAACCGAAATATGTTTATAGCACACAGCTTCAAAAGCATATCCTAACCAATTATGCCATTCGGGTGTTTTTTGTATAGCTTGCCAATTTCCTTTGTCTAATGATTTTCTCTGTAATGTATTTTTAATGGGTTCAATCCATTTGAGATAAAAATAAGTATATTCGTCAATTAAACGATAATAAATACCTTGCCTTTTATGGAAATGGGGTATGAAGCTTATAATAAAACCAGTTTCTTCCAGTTCCCTAAGTGCATTGATACCCATACTACCCATTGCCGCAGTACCAATGTTTTGTAGTAATTCACGCTGCCCAATGCCATACCGTCGATTAGCAATAACCTTTATTAATTGAATATAGATCTCCGAATGATCAAATAATGAGGAAAATAAATTATCGAATTCTTCCAATAAAACACTCTTTTGAGTAAATGCAAGTTTCTCAATAATCTGTGCCGCCGACCACCCTTTTTCAATATAAGATAAATAATAAGGGACTCCACCCGTAACCATATAAATCATTAAAATTTGTTGGTTATTAAGCTGGATTTTTTGATTCTCTAAAAATTTTCGTGTTTCAGAAAGCGTAAAGGGCTCTAAAAAAATTTTTCGCGTAATTCGATTATGTAATCCTCCTTTGTTGTTGATAACTTTATGAATGATCCAAGAAGCACTAGAGCCACAAATAATAAGCTTTACTCTTTGATCATTAGACCAAAACTGATTCCAATAATAATCCAATCCCTGTAAAAGCATCGATTTTTTAGTCGCCATCCAAGGTAACTCATCAAAGAATAATATAATTTTTTTATTTTTTTCTTGCTTATTAATGGCTTCTGTTAAAACATCAAATGCGTCATCCCAACTTTTAGGAACAGCAAGAGATACACCACCATAAAATACTTTCCCAATTTGCTGGGTAAAATGCTTTAATTGATTCAATCGTGACCCTTTTTTAGAGCCGGTTACATTGAAGAAAATTACCTCTTTTTTTTCAAAAAACTGACGAATCAAGTATGTTTTGCCCACTCGCCTACGGCCATAAAGTGCCAAAAATTCCGGCTTATTTGAATCCAAAAGACGTTGCAATGTAGAAATTTCTTCATCTCGCCCAACAAGACTAGTAACCATACTTCAGACCTTGCGTTAGTGTTCGTACTATCATTATATGATAGGTAGAGCACTAACACAATTTTTCTGTGTTAGTGCTCTACCTATCCGCCTTGGATAAGTTGAGCACTAAAGCAGGTTATGCAATCAGACAACGTTCCTCTCCACCGCCCCAGTATACAACTGGCGGGGTCGTACCAGCTTGTAATTAGGGTCGCTCAATAATTCCATCCACTGCGCCATCCAGCCCACGGTACGAGCTAAAGCAAAAATCGCGGTAAACATCAGAGGAGGGAAGCCAAGCGCACTGAGGGTCACTCCAGAGTAAAAATCCACATTGGGATAAAGCTTTCTTTCCACAAAGTACTCATCTTCTAAAGCGATTTTTTCCAGCGCCATCGCCAGCTTAAATAGCGGACTATCTTTAACTCCAGTTTCTTCCAATACTTCATGGCAGGTGGCGCGCATGACCTTGGCCCGAGGATCATAATTTTTATAGACGCGATGGCCAAAGCCCATTAAACGGAATGGATCATTTTTATCTTTCGCCCGAGCCACATAGCGCCCGATATTAGCTTCACTGCCTATTTCTTGCAGCATCCTCAGACAGGCCTCATTGGCGCCGCCATGTGCCGGCCCCCATAAAGCAGCGATGCCAGATGCAATACAGGCATAGGGATTTGCTCCGGTGGAACCACTAGTACGGACCGTGGTGGTGGAAGCATTTTGCTCATGATCGGCGTGAAGAATTAATATTTTATCCAAAGCTCGTGCTAATAGCGGATTGGGAGCATCCTTTTCTGCAGCCGCAAACACCTGATACATAAAGTTTTCGGCATAATTTAAATCATCTCGGGGCGACAAATAAGGCTGGCCCTGCGCGTGCCGATAGGTCGTAGCCACCAAGGTCGGCATCTTGGCTACAATTCGATAACTTGCTAATTTTTGGCTTTCTGGATCTTTGGCTCTATCCGGGTAAAAACCGGCTAAAGCTCCCATTAAACTCAGTAGCATAGCCATGGGATGGGAATCTTTGCTAAAAGCTGAAAGCACTGCTGAAGTAGAAGAGTCGACCGCGTGCTCTGAGGCAATTTCCTGGATAAATTGGCTTTTTTCTGCCGGCTGAGGAAGTTCCCCGAAGAAAAGCAAAAAAGCCACTTCGAGAAAATCACAGTGCTCTGCTAGGTCAGCAATAGGGTAACCACGATACAATAAAGTGCCAGCGTCACCATCGATATAAGTTATTGCCGATTCACATGCCGCGGTAGACAACAGCCCTGGGTCGTAAGTAAATATATTTTGATTTCTAAGCGCGCTGACATCAATACCCCGGGGGCCTAACGACCCTGAATGGACTGGCAAATCTGTATCGTTTCCATTAAAGTTTAACTTAGCAGTAAAATCAGCCATAACATCTCCTATTAATTTTAGAACGGACATTATACTCATGAGCATTGATTAATGAACAGCAGTCTTTCTCAATACTATTTAAAAATGATGGGCATTCCTTTATGGCGAGAACGCCAAGCTCTGGCTGGCGCGAAACAGGTAATTAATTATCAGATTTTCACCTTAAATAATCGACAACGCCAGGGTGTTGGTGCATTGTGGCTAGAAATGAGCCCTATGGAGCCAGCACAGGAAGCTAAGATGTTGCAATTGCTGGATGCTATGTTGGCCGCGATTCATTTAGATCGAAATCCTCCTTATTTTTTAAATCCCCCCTGCCCCCCTTTTCCAAAGGGAAATTATTCGTTACCCCCCCTTTTGGAAAAGGGGGGCAGGGGGGATTTAAGAGATAGGGGAGACTTCTGTAGCAAGGGAGATTCGCACCCACAATGGCAAATGATCATGGGCTTGAATTTAGCCCAACAGATACTCGAATCGACGGAAGAGTTAGATAGTTTACGTGCGCAGAATTGGCATACCATTAATAATCTCCCTACCCTGATTACTTACCACCCTCTGGTTTTGCTGGCTGAACCCATTCATAAGCGCAAAGCCTGGGAGGATTTGCAGTGCCTATCCTTAAAAGCGCGCTCCTCGCAATGACGAATCCTGATTTATGCAACAATGCCCTTATTTTTTACTGTACGCTTTGCCACATTCATGAGCTCCCTCGCTTCACTCGGGATGACACCTTCGCTCGGGATGACACCTTCGCTCGGGATGACACCTTCGCTTGGGATGACACTTGGGGAGTTACACAAAAACTTAAAATAAACTTAGTAGTATAAAAAAATCCTGATACTATTAATAAAAATTTAATTCGCAAACTCAGGACTGGGAACTGTAGGGAAGAAAAAAGCTCAACGAATAATATTCTTAAATATTAAAATAGGAGCACATTATGTTAGAAAAACAACTAGTTCAATTATCCAGCAACTCTTCAATCTCTTCATCATCAACTACCTCTTCAGACCAGTCAGCTGATAGCTACTCCATATTATTCCTTGATTGGGACTGTTGTATGGATGCTCCATTATGTTATGAACAATTGAACGAATCTCCCTATTGGGAAGAGCGGCTAGAGGTTCTAACCAAAAAATTTGCATTAATGGACAAGGATGTGGCAAAGCAATGGCTCGCTGCCCGCCGACCAGAATTGATTGAGTTTTTCAAGCAACTAACAGCTGGTACTAAGGTAATAGTGATAACGGGTTCGAATAGACAAACGGGTGAAGATGAGGTGGTGAAAATGTCCAACAATATACCCAATGGTCGAAGCTTTGTAGAACTACCAAAGTTTTGCAAGGAAATGGGGTGGACATTTTTTCCTGTTACTTTTCCTGATACAACGAATAATTTAGCTACAGGCTTTACTATAGAGCGAGCAAATAAACTGATTGACGCATTAGATACCGTAGCAATAACGGATCCAGGCTATGAGAAGCATTGGCAGGAGGGACGCGGGCAAATCGAGCAAAAAGAAAAATTTACCGTTCCCTATAATGTAACAAAAGATGGTTTGAAACAGAATATACTACCCGCCTTGTTAAAACGACTTTTTGCCGAACACAAAGAGTTAGCTGCGGCTAAAGAACCTACGAGAATCTTTTTTTTTGATGATAATAAGACATATTTGGACAAGGTCAGAGACAGTATTGTGCTAGACCACAAAGGAACGAAGTGGCCTCTTGATGCTGCACAACATGAATTTTTTACTGTGCAATATCGGTATGAGATGCCACTTAATGAGCGTTGTACAGATCCTAATAAAATCAAAGATCCTAGTAAAATTACAATCGAGATAAAACCTAATAAAATTACCATCCCCTATCGAAAAGATTTAGCAGAAAGCAAAACAAAAACGCAATCATCCGATGTTCTACTACCAGAAGAAATAAAATCTCCCTTTTTAACTGATACTGAGGCAACAAGAGATGGCACGCAGATTCCTATGCAGGCTGTAGCAGAATTTGTAAACAAGGAATACCTAAGCAAACCCTATGATGATAACGTTTCCTGGAAAAATCAACATGATGATAAGCCGCTAAAATTGAATGAGAGTGAAGTCCAGAGACATAATAATGGGATCGTCAATGCCGTACGCTGTGCATCTTATGTGCCTCATGTCATTGATTTTTTAGCAGCCAACGCCAAAGAGGCGAAGTTACAACAATTTTGTCAATCATTGACAGCCGCACAGAGGAATTGGCTGCAGAAGACCATGTTGTTTACCCAAACTGGCAGGAAGAGTGGCTTAGGTTTTTGGGATAATGCGCAAAAGTATAAAGAATATAAGCAAGCTGCTACACAAAATGTAAAAAAGTATGGAACGAGCGTGGTAGAAGGTACGGCTCCAGAAGCAAAGGGTAAAAATACCGCCCTCAAGGACCTTTTTTACCCGCTAACTATCGATGAATTCCTGGAGGCATTTGAACGCTCAGGCGATCCCAGCTATACCCCCACGCGTATTGAGCAAAAATACTTACATTTAATATTCACCTTGGCTCATACTTTAGATTCACTGCGACTATCTGAAAGACCACAACAGTTTCATGGATCATTATTAAGCATTTTAAACAAAGCTGGCGGGATAAAAAATGAAGAGGATCTGATAGAATTAGAACGTTTTGTTGCTGACGCTTTATCTTGCACCGGTAATCGTATGTATTGCAGCTTCAGTAAGGATAAAGCTCGACAAAAAGAAGCAAAAGAAAAAGAGTCGATAAAAGCGTATCAACCAATTTTTGCGACACTTAGCAATGATATAGGAGAGCTTATAAAAACAGTAGGCTCCATCCAGCCACCTGCATTCAAAAATGAAGCACCCAGCCCTGTCAACACCGACTTTTTCAAAAAACCTTTGATCCAGGGGAGTTCGCAAAATTCTTCTAACCAAGAAGTACAAAAAGTAAATGTGGTGGGCTGTGCACAGATGTAAATATTCTGTAACCATTCAACCTAGATTCGGCAGTAGAAACCGTAGCGAGAGGGATTAAGACGTTGAAGATCTTGATTATTTTTAAATTTTTTTCTTGAAGGCGTACTCACCCGTACGGTGAAAGAAAAAAATATAAAAATAAGCGAGAGATTCAATGTATTAAGCCCTCGCAGTAGGTTTCTACTGCCGAATCTAGGTTCAACCATGATTTTGCCTCTCCCCTGGTGGGAGCTCTATCCGATGCATACATTCGGTCAGCAATTCCCGCTGAAGCCTTATTGGGGGTCAATGAGATCAATACAAAAAGCAGCAATTCTCGCTGCTCTGTCATTAGACCGGCGGGTGACGTGGAGGCGGGGACCCCGACAGAAATCCAAAATCCTCCTACCCCTTTGTAAAAGGGGTAGGAGGATTTTGGTGGGGTGCCGCAGCGGCAGGACCCGTCGGGGAGCAAGGCTTCAGCGAAATTGCTGACCGCGATTTGTTGTGTGCATCGGATAGCCCACAAGGGGAGAAGGATAGGCTTTACAGCCCTAAAATTTTGCTAAGAATCTCCTCTGTTGCTTGTGGCTTCCCAAATTGCCGCGCTGCTTGGGCCATTTGCAACAGGCGCTGACGATCAGTCAATTCTGTCAGTAGTGTCATTAAGCTGGCGACACTTAATAAAGATTGGGGTAATAACACTGCTGCACCGGCAGCCACCAAGTAATTAGCATTTTTCGTTTGATGATCATCTACGGCATGAGGAAATGGAATTAAAATACTCGGGACTCCTGCTACCGCCAGTTCAGAGACTGTTAATGCGCCCGCTCGACTAATCACCAGGTCAGCCCAGGCATAAGCACTAGCCATGTCATCAATAAATTCGGCCACTTTAGCATCGATTCCCCGCACCTGATAAAATTCCGTCACTTCTGCTACCGCTTTGGTTCCGGTCATATGCCAAATTCGTGGCTGTTGGGCGGGTGGTAGCAAGGACAATGCTTCTGCCACTATTTGATTCAGAACCAAAGCACCCTGGCTCCCGCCTAAGATTAATACTCGTAGAGAACCTTCACGTTGCTGATAACGTTGTTCTGGTGGAGGGATCTGGCAAATTTCAGCCCGTACCGGATTGCCCGTGGTCAGCGGATGATAACGCGCGGCAAACGTGTCAGGAAAAGCTTGGAAAATCAACTTGGACCAGGGTGCTAAGTAACGATTGGTCATGCCCGCAAGCGCATTTTGCTCTTGGATCACTAGAGGGATGCGCAATAATTTTGCAGCCACCCCCCCGGGTGCGCTGACAAATCCACCAAAACCCATCACCAGAGAGGGCTTTTCTCTGCGCATAATTCTGCTTGCTTCGAAACTAGCCCGCAGCATTCGCCACGGAGCTAACAACAAACCTTTGAGTCCCTTGCCACGCACGCCTTGCACCGAAATGCTATGCAACGGAATGCCTGCAGCAACCACGAGTTTCTGCTCGAGGCCTTGCTGCGAACCCAGCCAGTGCACTTGGATCCCCCGCGCCAATAAGGCCCGGGCAACTGCTAAGGCTGGGATAATATGCCCACCGGTGCCACCGGATACGATTAAGATTTTCATAAAATTTCCCGCTTGTCGTCCCGTAGGGCCCAACGAGACGGCGAGCCTTACGTGACGACAAATCCTCGTCGTTCTATTGAAGGAAGGTCAATGTTTTTATAACGAGATTCATAAGCCAAACGCAGCAATAATCCCAATACGACACAATTGAGCCACAAACTCGTGCCGCCATAACTCATTAAAGGTAAAGTCAGCCCTTTCGTGGGCAAAATTCCTAAATTTACCCCCATATTGATCATCACCTGCAAGCCCAGGCACAAGCTTAAACCCCAACCTAAATAGGCGCCAAATAAATGACCGTTGCGGTAAGCACGATAACTAATTAAAAAAGCGCGACCAATCAAGATCCCAAACAGCAATACCACGGCCAATTGCCCCAGTAAACCCAATTCTTCACCCAAGACGGCAAAGAGAAAATCCGTATGCGCTTCTGGCAGATAAAACAATTTTTGCACACTATTTCCCAAGCCGACGCCAACAATTCCACCCCGCCCGAAAGCAATCAGCGACTGCGTAAGTTGATAACCCGTATCAAAGGGATTGGCCCAGGGGTGCAGAAAAGTTGTTAAGCGCAGCAAGCGATAAGGCACCGAAATGGCTAGCATTCCCAATGAGCAGAGCGCTAATGCTAACAAAAAGATAAATTGCCATAATCGAACCCCGGCCACAAACAGCATTGCTAATGCGGTTGCCACTATAACTACCGTAGCGCCAAAATCGGGTTCTTGGAGTAATAATAATGCTAACAAAAACAATACCAATAGTGGCTTAATGAAACCACGAATCCGGGTTTGCACTTCATCTTCGCGCCGCACCAGATAACCGGCCAAATAAACAATCACTCCAAACTTCACCACCTCAGAAACCTGCAAAGAAAAAGGTCCCCAAATAATCCAGCGCATACTGCCATTCACTTCATGACCAATTCCTGGGATCAGTACTAATATAAGCAATAAACTACTCAGCAATAATAGATAACCACTCATTCTTTGCCAAAAAGCGAGTGGCAGCCGCGTGGCCCCTAGCCCTAAAATTAGTCCTAAACACAAATAAAGCGCTTGCCTCAACAAATAATGAAAGGGGTAATTGTAGGATTGATCGGAAATTACAATCGAGGAAGAGGCCACCATCACTAAACCTAAACCTAACAGCATTGTGGCACTGAACAAAACCCAGGGATCATAATAAATACTTTTTTTACGCAGTTTCATTGCGAAGCTCCTGAACAGCGGCCATAAAAGATTCTCCTCGATGCTCGAAATTTTTAAACATATCATAACTCGCACAAGCTGGCGCCAAAATCACTGCATCGCCTGCTTGAGCTTGTTGGCGAGCCAAGTGGATAGCTTGGGGCAAACTAGTTGCCCTCTGAATCGGAGTACTGCCTGCCAAACTAGTAGCCATCCGTGGCGCATCTTGGCCGATCAGAATTAATCCGCGGGCATATCGTGATAGCACCTTGCGCAGGGGCGAAAAGTCGGCATTTTTACCTAACCCCCCAGCGATCACCATGAGTTTACCAGGAATATCGGCGCCCAGACCTTCTAAAGCGGCCAGCGCTGCCCCAACATTGGTAGCCTTTGAGTCGTTGTACCAATGGACCCCCTGAATATCAGCTACCCATTGGCAACGATGAGGTAATCCTGGAAATTCCCGCAAGGCTTGCAGCATGGCGCTGCGGGGTAAACCAGCTCCGTAACCCAATGCTAAGGCAGCCAGGGCATTCGCCAGCTGATGCCGTCCTTTTAATTTGAGCTCAGTCACCGCGAGTAAACACTCCTGACCGTGGGCCAGAAAGGTCTGGCCCTGTTTTTGCGTTAACCCAAAGTGGGGAGCTGAGGCAAGTTGAAGACCAAAACTCAAGCTATGCGCCAGGTCTAAGTTGGCCCATACCTGAGAATCATCGCGATTGATGATGGCTAAGCCGCAATTCCGGTAAATAACTTGCTTGGCTTGTAAATACTCAGCCAAAGAGGCATAACGATCCATGTGATCTTCGCTGATATTGAGAATTGTCGCCGTTTTGCTCGCCAGCGAAACCGTAGTCTCTAATTGGAAACTGGATAATTCCAAAACGAACAGATCGTAGGATTCAGCCAGGAAATTGAGCACGGGGGGACCCAAGTTGCCGCCGACCCCAACCCGAAGTCCCGCGGCACGCCCCATTTCCCCAACCAGAGTGGTGACCGTACTTTTACCGTTGGAACCCGTGATAGCAATTACCGGGACTTTATTTTGTTGCGCAAAGAGTTCGACATCACCTAACACAGCAATTCCTTGCTGCAAAGCTTGAGCAATAGCAGGTTCTTGCAAAGCAATCCCCGGGCTGACCAGCAGTCGCTCCGCACGTAAGCACAACGCTGCATCGATCCGCCCTAAACACAGCGAAATTTCCGGGAACTCGGCTTGGAGCTGCGCTCGAGCAGGCGGATCCGCTCGACTATCGGTGACCGCAATCTGGTGGTACTGTTGTTGCTTTAAGTAGCGAACACAAGACAAGCCAGTCTCCCCCAAGCCGACAATGACTTGCAATCCATTTCTGTTTGCGTATAAAGTTGACATGCAATACATTATGCCTTGAAAACTAATTTTCGTTTATAGAAATATGCAAAAACTGATCAGAATTCCCGCTAAAGCCCTGAGACCCGACGGGTCCTGCCGCGCGGGAAGTGTTATATGTTTCAAATCCATCTTAGGTTTATGGTTGCTATTGATCTCAAGCTGGGTTGGGGCAAATCCTGTCAACTGGAAAGAAATAGCGCCAGGCATTGAGTACACGCAGCTAAGTAATTACCCTAATTTTCCAGGGGGAAATTTACATGCTTTTCGAATTGATCTTGGGCAAAATCAGTTTAAGATCGCCATTGCTGATCCAAAGCAAGCAGCCACCGACCCGCGGGCATTATTATCGGCACATCAGGCCATACTAACAGTTAATGGCGGTTTTTTTACCCCCGAGCTTACTCCTCTGGGATTGCTGATCAGCACTAGCCAGCAATTAAGTCCAATAAAGTCCACCCCTTGGTGGGGGGTTTTTTATATCCAAAAAGAGCAGGCGCATATTGTTGCCCAACGGGATTTTGTGTCTAACCCCGAGATTGACTTTGCCATTCAAAGCGGTCCTCGTTTGATTATCAACGACATTATTCCCGCTTTTAACCCAAAAATTGATTATCGAACTGCCATAGGCATCACCCGCTCTGGCAAGATAATTTTGCTAGCCACGGAGAACCTATTACTTTCCACCACCGAATTAGCACGTATTATGCGGGACAAGCCTCAAGAAGGGGGATTGGACTGCCTCAATGCCATTAACTTCGACGGCGGGCATTCCACCCAACTCTATGCACAAATGCCCAATTTTACCTTGCAGATTCCAAGCTACACTCCCATTGCCGATTGGGTGCTGGTTATCCCTAGGAAATAATATGCCAAAAAAATCAGATTCCCAGACGCCGCACGAGACCGATTTCGGTTTCCAAAAAATTCCTGTTGCGGAAAAAACCGCCAAGGTTGCAGAAATTTTTTCTAAAGTGGCACCGAAGTATGACCTGATGAATGATTTGATGTCTCTAGGTGCCCATCGCTTATGGAAACGATTTGCTCTCGAACTCGCTAGCGCCAAACCTGGCCAACAAGTCCTAGATTTGGCGGGGGGCACCGGCGATTTGAGTATGAAGCTCGCGCAACGAGTAGGCGACACGGGGCAGGTGATATTGGCCGATATTAATCAAGCAATGTTGGCACGAGGCCGTGATCGTCTAATTGATGCCGGCATTGCAGGAAATATCAGCTACGTGCAGGCTAACGCAGAACTACTGCCATTCCCTGACGATTATTTTGATTTGCTGACCATTGCCTTTGGCTTACGTAATGTCGCGCGCAAAGAAGTGGCGCTACATGCCATGTGGCGCGTGTTAAAGCCAGGAGGAAAACTCATTATTTTGGAATTCTCCAAGCCTACCATCCCATCCCTAGTGCCATGGTATGATGCTTATTCTTTCCACGTTTTACCGTGGCTAGGGCGGGTAGTTTTAAATGATGCAGCAAGTTACCGTTATTTAGCAGAATCAATTCGGCGCCATCCAGACCAAGAAACGCTAAAGGAAATGATGCTGCATGCAGGCTTTGATGATTGCCAATATTACAACTTGGCTGGAGGCATTGTGGCGGTCCATAAAGGATATAAGTCATGATGACTTTTCTAACTATGGCTATCGAACACTTCCTCCAGCGCTATCTTAGGCTCGATCCGCAAAGCCAAGATCGTCTGCGTCAGCTGGACGGCAAAATCATCAAGCTGGAGCTTGTGGATTGGGAGCTGGCTTTTTATCTTTTCCCTGGGCCCCAAGGATTGGCATTGCAAAATTATTACGAGGGCGAGGTAGATACTACAATTGCGGCGCCGCCGCTCACCTTACTGCGTGCGGTAGCAAGCAACCCTGCGGAAACTATTTTATTAGGGAAAGAATTGAGAATAACCGGTGATGTGGGATTAGCACAAAAATTAGTGCAAGTTTTTCAGCAGTTTGAGATTGAATGGGAAGAATTGCTATCTCAGGCCGTGGGAGACACCTTGGCACATGAAATGGGTAAAATCTTTCGCATGACTAGGCAAAAAGGCCAGGAAACGATCGACAATTTAACGACCCAAGTGACAGAATACTTACAAAAAGAGGCTCAGCTCTTTCCCAGCCCTGAGGAAGTAGAAGACTTTTTTGCTGACATTCAGACCCTGCAAAATGATGTCGAACGAATAAGCCTTAACATTATTTCTTCTCCCCTTGTGGGAGAAGGTGGCTGCAGGCCGGATGAGGGGTGATGTCAAGGGGTTATAGAGGGGTGCTAATTCGGGCTTACCCCTCATCCGCCTTCGGCACCTTCTCCCACAAGGGGAGAAGGAATGATGTCAAGGGTTTATGAGAAGGAGTGATATTGAAACGCCCAGCACAATTATTCCGCTTATTTTATATTAACTACGTGATCATCCGTCGGGGCCTTGATCGTGTCGTATTATCGACCCCATTATTTTCACCCATACGATTTCTAGGACACTTAAACCCGTGGAATTGGCGCTTACAAAAACGCTCGCGAGGAGAATCGATCCGTTTGGCGCTAGAAGACTTAGGTCCTATTTTTGTAAAATTTGGCCAGATATTATCAACCCGCTACGACTTGTTACCGGAAGATATTATCCTTGAGCTTGAAAAACTTCAGGATCAAGTGCCACCCTTTGCTGCAGAAATAGCCCAACAACTGCTTGAGCAAGCTTTTCGTCGCCCGCTGAACGAAATTTTTTGTCAATTTTCCACCACCCCCATCGCTTCAGCCTCGATTGCCCAAGTTCATGCGGCCACTTTGTTTGATGGGCGGAAAGTCGTCGTCAAAATTCAGCGCCCACACCTTAGAAAAACGATTCAACGGGATTTAGGCTTACTGTATACCATTGCCAAGTTGGCAGAACGTTTCTGGTCGCATGGTCGCCGGCTACGCGCACGTGCCCTAGTAGCAGAATTTGAAAATACCATTACCGATGAATTAGATTTTTTACGTGAGGCAGCCAATGCTTCACAATTGCGCCGCAATTTTGCCCATTCTTCCTTGCTCTATGTCCCCGAAATTTACTGGGCCTATACCACCCCGACTATTATCGTGATGGAGCGTATCTCAGGTATTCCCATCTCCGATATGGCCGCATTAACGGCCGCTGACATCAACTTAGAAAAATTAGCCAAAGGTGGCGTCGAAATTTTTTTTACTCAAGTATTCCGAGATAATTTTTTCCATGCCGATATGCACCCCGGAAATATTTTTGTCGCCAAAAACCAGCCTACCGAACCCCGTTATATCGCGGTCGATTTTGGCATCATGGGATCCTTAAGCCCCAAGGATCAGCATTATCTTGCACAAAATTTACTCGCCTTTTTTAAGCGTGACTATCGTCAAGTTGCCGTATTGCATGTGGCTTCCGGGTGGATTCCACCCGATACCCGCATTGAGCAATTTGAATCCGCTATTCGCGGGGTCTGTGAACCCATTTTTGAAAAACCGTTGCGAGATATTTCTTTTGCGCAATTATTGCTGAACTTATTTCAAACAGCGAGCCGCTTTAATATGGAGGTACAACCGCAACTGTTTTTATTGCAAAAAACTTTGTTAAATATTGAAGGCCTGGGACGTCGCCTGTATCCCGAACTTGACTTATGGACTACTGGCAAGCCTTTTTTGGAACGCTGGATGAAACAGCGCTACAATCTCAAAACTAATTTAAAAACTCTTTACCAGCAAGGCCCTTTTTTAATCGAAAAGTTAATCGCTTTGCCGAGCCTATGTTATGACGTCTTAGAGCAGCAAAAGTCGCTACAATTAATGCAGACCTGGCAACAACGTGCCGCCAGTAAAAAAGTCACCAAAACTGGTTTGAAATATTTCTGGCTCGGAGTAGGATGTACGCTTGTTTTGGCAGCCTTAATCGTATTAGGTACAAACTATGTCTAACCCAATTAAAAAATTACTCATTATTACCTCTGGAGGCGACGCCCCAGGCATGAATGCCGGTATTCGAGCTGCGTTGCGGACGGCCCTTTCACACGGAATTGACGTGTTCGGCGCTGAAGATGGCTACCAAGGGCTGATTGATAAAAAAGTTTTCCAGCTGACCTCTCGCGATGCGGCCAATTGCATCCAACGTGGCGGCACGATCCTTAAAACCGGTCGTTGTACTGCTTTTTTGGAGAAATCAGTGCGAGATGAATGCCGAAATTATCTCAATTTATTAGGGATTGACGCCATTACTATCTTAGGGGGGGACGGCAGTTTTCGTGGCGGTGCCTTACTCGAGCGAGAAGGTGGCCCAAAAACCGTGGGCATTCCCTGTACCATTGATAACGATATCCCGGGAACTGATTACAGCATCGGTTTTGATACTGCTTGCAATACCGCCTTGCAAGCGATTGATAAAATTCGTGATACCGCTTTTAGTTTAAACCGCCATTTTCTGGTCGAAGTCATGGGCCGTGCTGCAGGTTTTTTAGCCGTAGATGTCGGCATTGCTGGCGGTGCTGAATTTACCTTAATCCCAGAAATTCCTATGCCCATCTCAGAATTAGTGAGCCGCATTCAAAGCCGTAAACGCAAAAAGTTAGCCTCTATTATTGTCGTCGCAGAAGCAGGCCAACCCGGCCGTAGTTTTGCTTTAGCCGAAGAGATCAAAGCGCGCAGTGGCATCAGCTATAAAGTGTGCGTCTTGGGCCATATTCAGCGCGGCGGCTCCCCGACGGTGAAGGACCGAAAAATTGCTTCCTTGATGGGCTATCATGCCATAGAAACCCTAGTCAAAGGCGAAACCCAAAAAATGATTGTCATGCAGAATGAAGAACTTAGGGCTGTCCCCTTCCCAGACCCCAACGGCGCCGCCCGCAGCTTTAATGAGGGTGAGCTACTACAAATCAATAAAACAATTTGTGAGTTGTAATAACTATCTTCTCTTACCGCACCATTCCTTCTCTCCTTGTGGGAGAAGGTGGCCGTAGGCCGGATGAGGGGAGAAAGGAAAGGGAGCTCAAGCAGTAGAAATTCTCTTTCACCTTTATCTTGAGTCTAATAAGGGATTTGTAATTGTGAAACCGCCCTCCAGGACCTGCTTAGCTATAGGCTTTTCTTCAGGGCGTTTATTACATTTAATACAAAAAGCAAAAAGCGCAGCGGCAAACAATACACCCGCTATTACAACGGTTCCCGTATAATTAGAGTCTATACCCAAAATTTTCTTAGTCATCTCAAAATCATTTTTCACTGCATCTACAACTACTAAAGCAATAACAGCAGCAACGCTCATCACCGCGAATCCAAGTACAATTTTTTTAACTGGAATAGAACAAGAGGGAGTAACTGGGTTTATTTGTTGCGATGCAGTGTTTGTTAAAAGAAAAAATTTTGCTTCAGGACTTTTTTCCTGCTTTGTGTGGGGCTTAGGCTGAATAGGTGGATCTACTTCAACAAACAACCTTGAACCGGATCCGGAAAATGCCTGTCTATATTCATCATTAAGGTCCCATTTATAGATAAAATCTTCAAAATTTTTCCTAACCTCAGCGTCCTTCTGCGCGCTCCAAACTGGTTGATCATCAACTGACGGGGCCTCTGCTTGTTCCAAAAGAACTGTAGCTAATTCTTTTAAAGCTTCTTCATTCGGTATGCCCAATTTTTGCACAATAGAACGACCGTACGACCTTGCCAAGTTATGCTTCTTTAATGCTTCATAAACAGCACTGGCGAGACCTCGGACCTCTGTATTGCCACTATTTCCTCCGGACACTGTTTCTGGATTCAATAACTCTATTCGCTTGCGTGGCTTTTGTTCCATATCAGATACCTCTCTATTTCATGAAAACACACTGCCATTGCAAGAGGCATGGCAGCTGAAAATTTGGGCTCTATGAAGTTTTGAGTGGGTAATACATCCTTCTCCCCTTGTGGGAGAAGGATGTATTACCCACTAGATTCTATATAGAACCAATGTCATGTGTAATTGACAAGGGAGTCATCGGAGTCATCAACGTCCTGATCAGTGAATTGAAAAAGGATAGGATCATCCGGGCGAGCGTGATAAAAAAAATAAAGCGCAATTAATGCGGCCCCAAGCACCAATCCTCCCAAGACATAGGTTCCGGCATAATTAGAGTCTATACCTAATATTTTTTTGGTTAGTTCGAAATCATTTTTTACTGCATCTGCAATTACTAAAGAAACTAAACAAACTAAAGAAACACCCGCCGCTATACCAAGTACTTTTTTTTCCACTGAAACCTCCACGTCATACTGTAATTCTAATCTTTGTAGCGCCTGTTTATATTCCGCACTAATCCCCAGCTGGTATACGAATTTTTCAAACTCTTTAGTTAACCATTCGTTCAATGCAGCGTTGTTCGTAATATTACTTGGAACTTTAGTGCAACCGTACCAATTTATAAATACACCTAGACCCCATTTGCGTTCCAATTTGTTAGTAATTATATCAGCAGCCTGATCCACATTGGAAACACAATCATCTTCGGTGGAGAGCAGAATCCTTCTCACTACATTAGTAATTGTGGCATAAGCACCTGGTTCATTTCTCGCTACTACCCTTGGCTCCAGCATTTGCCTCTATTCCCCTCACAATCATTATTGTTAATACTATACAGGCGTATTCTGAAGGGAATATTATAGAACCAACTTTGGCAATGTGGTGAATAGTTACTCAAAACGATCTTTGATGGCGCTTAGAAAGGCTGGTCGATTAATTTCATGAAAATTGTCAGTCATAGTTACAATTTTCATGAAATTGGAGCGAATGTTAAGGATTTCTGATTCGCTATCTCACTCTACATTCTGCACTTGCTCGCGCATCTGTTCAATTAACACCTTTAAGTGGATCGCGGCATGGGTGACTTCGGAATCAGAGGATTTCGACCCGAGGGTATTGGCTTCGCGATGTAATTCCTGCATTAAAAAGTCGAGACGTCGGCCCACAGGGGCGGTGGACTGTAAAGATTGACGAACCTCGGCAACGTGCATTTCTAGGCGTTCAAGTTCCTCGGCCACATCCATTTTTTGCATCAATAGCAGCAGCTCTTCCTCCAAACGTTGGGGGTCAATGGTCAGCTTAAATTCATTGATTCGCGCCAAAATTTTTGCTCGCTGCTGCGCAGTAACCACAGGCAAGCGCTGCTTGACTTTAGCTGCCTCGAGCAATACTTGATCCAAGCGCTCCTGAAGACGCTCGGCAATTGCTTTACCTTCTCTTTGGCGCATCTCAACTAAGTCTTGCAACGATTCATCAAATAATTGCAGTAAGTCCTGGTGCATGGTTTCTTGATTATATTCGATGCCCTGCAATACCCCAGGCCAGGTGAGCAAGGTTCGCAAGGAAGTGTCAATTGCTCCTGGCCATAAGCCCTTGATTTCATCAGCCGCTTGCGCCAATTTCGACACCAGTGCTTTATTCACGATCAAAGAGTGACTTAAGGCATCGGCAAGTTGATATTTAAGATGGCATTCAAACTTGCCGCGCCACAAATAGTTCTGTGCTGAAGTACGCAGAGACATTTCCAAGGCCCGTAAGTGTTCGGGTAACTTTAGGTCTATTTCTAAGTAACGGTGATTAACACTGCGGAGTTCCCAGGTAGCACTCCCCCAGTCCCTTTGCACGCTACAGCGGGTAAAAGCAGTCATGCTAGCAATCATAAGCTTTCCAAATTTGTCTATAATAAAAGTACTGAGCACTTATAAGTTTGTGATGCTATCACGGGTCAAGGAAAATCCGTATATGAAAAAATGGCTTTTGTTTATTTTGCTAATTTTCTTGGCCAATTTCGGATTTGCTTCAGCCAACACTGCCCTCGTACTCGTCATTGATACTGCCATTAGCCCGGCAACCCAAGATTATATCCACAAAGGACTAGAAGAAGCTGAACGAGAACAAGCTTCGGCTGTCATTCTCCAACTAGACACACCCGGAGGGCTGGATACCGCTATGCGCGGCATTATCCACGATATCTTAATTAGTCCAGTTCCAGTAATTACCTACGTCGCGCCAAGTGGGGCTCGGGCAGCAAGTGCCGGAACTTACATCCTTTATGCCTCAGCGATTGCTGCAATGGCTCCGGGTACCAATGTCGGTGCTGCTACCCCAGTTAGCGCAGGCCTAGGTACTTCAAGCATTGAACAGCGCAAAACGAAAAATGATGCTTTAGCTTATTTGCGCAGCTTGGCCGAGTTACATGGCCGTAATATTCCCTGGACCCAAAAAGCGGTGCTACAGTCAGCCAGTCTCTCTGCTGAAGAAGCACTCAAGTTGCGGGTAATCGATCTGATTGCCCCTGATATCTTTACCTTGTTCCGTGCTGTGAATGGAAAATCAGTCATTGTCCAAGGGCAACAGCAGGCGCTAGATACACTGGGGTTGAAAATCCGCACCCTCCAGCCCGACTGGCGCACCCAATTTTTAAGCGTGATCACCAATCCGAATATAGCTTATCTCTTATTATTGCTGGGTTTTTGTGGCCTATTCTTCGAGCTATTAAATCCAGGCCTGGTCTTGCCTGGGGTAACTGGCGCCATTGCACTGCTGATTGCGCTATATGCCTTTCAACTATTACCAATTAATTATGCGGGTTTAGCGCTAATAATTTTAGGAGTTATGTTTTTCCTGGGTGAAATTTATTTTCCGAGCGGGGCTTTAGCGCTGGGTGGGATTGTGGCGTTGATTTTTGGCTCCATTTTGTTATTGGGCAAGGGCGTCCCAGGATTTGGGGTGGCCTGGTCAGTTATTTTTACGGTTGGGGCGGTGGCGATTATTTTTTTCTTGGGTGTGGGCAGTTTGGCGTTACGTGCACGTCGACGGCCAATTGTTAGCGGGCAAGAAGAGTTAGTCGGCAGCGTCGGAACCATTGCCCAGGTTTCAGAGCAAGGAGCCTGGATGCGCTTACGTGGCGAACTTTGGCAGGTAAGATCCCATGAGCGCTTAAGGGTTGGCGATACCGTACAGGTCACCAGCCGAGAAGGTTTAATTTTATGGGTAAAACCAACGGGAGTATTAATATGATCACAGGCTTTGCACTCTATTTTATTGTGGCCTTGGTAGTGCTATTTTTGTTTAGCGCCATTCGCATTCTGAAAGAATATGAGCGTGGGGTGATTTTTACGTTAGGGCGCTTTTGGAAAGTGAAGGGGCCAGGACTTATTATTTTAATTCCCGGGGTGCAACAAATGGTGCGCTTACAATTACGCACGGTAGTGATGGAAGTGCCACCACAAGATGTGATTTCACGGGATAACGTTTCCGTGCAGGTCAGCGCGGTGGTGTATTTTCGGGTGATTGATCCCGAACGGGCAGTAATCCAAATTGAGAATTATTACGAAGCCACTAGCCAATTGGCTCAAACTACCCTGCGTTCCGTGCTGGGCCAACATGAGCTGGATGATATGCTATCGCAACGTGAAAAGCTCAATGCCGCCGTGCAGCAAATATTGGATGAGCAAACTGATGCCTGGGGGATTAAAGTCAACGTTGTGGAAATAAAGCATGTCGACATTGATGAAAGTATGATTCGCGCCATTGCCCGCCAAGCAGAAGCTGAGCGTGAACGCCGCGCCAAAGTGATTAATGCCGAAGGGGAATATCAAGCAGCCAATAAACTCCTAGAAGCCGCGCGGGTGTTAGCCCAGCAACCGCAAGCCATTCAACTGCGCTATTTGCAAACCTTATTAGATTTAGCGGGTGATAAAACTTCGACGGTGGTATTTCCCGTGCCGATTGATTTTATTTCAGCACTGCAGGCGAAATTAACTAAGTAGGGTCAAACGCCCTTATCACTTCTTAGTGATCCTCTCGGTGTCGCTGTGGCCCTCCCCCTCAGCTTCTTCCAACTCATCACCGGCAGGGTTATCAGTAGGGTTCACCTCACTATACCCCGCTTGCTGCGGTTTCGGACTAGCCAACCAGTTAATCCCCACCCCTAGCAGGAACATAAACACAAACGCATAGACGCCATTGAACCCTGACTGTAGCCCAAGATGATCTTTTAGCTGAGTGATATCAAACTTGTCGGCTAAGGTATCTACTCCCCAGATTAACCAGGGGAATCCGGCAAATGCTAGCGTGGGCGTCATCCAGGCAGCAGTTTCTGACTTTTTCTGTTTGCCAGCAGCACCAGGAGCATTCTCGCCTTTTGCAGGTTTTTCATAACGTTTAATTACTTCAGCTAAGAAATACATAGCGACGCAGGCAAAAATACAGTTGAGCAGCATTTGTGATCCCAAAATGCCATTGGCGTCCTTAACCTGAAAAATATCTTTTGCGAGTAACTCTCCACTGTGCATGATCCAAGGGAAGCCAGCAAAGGCAATCATAGGGATTAAAGCTTCCGCAGTATGTGCAGGGAGAAACTTAGGAGCTGTATCTGACAAGCTATGCTTTTCAGGGGCCGTTTTTTCAAACCGGCGCAATAGTTTGGGTAACACATACAAGCAAAGAAACCCATATACGCCTAATATGGCTGATTGTAGCCCAATGCTGTGGACTAGATTAGTCATTTTCAGACTTTCGGCAAAAGACTTGTGGCCTAACATTAGCCAGGGAAAGAAGGTAAAGGCTGCCATATGTCCTGCGGCATCTGCGGCCCCAGCGGGCAAAAATTTAGCTTTTTCATTGGGGGTTTTGCTCATATTTCTAGCTCCTAATTTTTATCTTTCAGGGAAGTTACTGTTTCGTACTTCTCAACCGCAAGATTATAGCCTGATGGGTTCAATTTTCATACAAAAAGAATGAAAAACTAGTGTATTTCGCATTGAAGTTCCATGCAATCGCGCGCACGGCAGATGACTAAGAGGATCTATTGCTGACTATGGCTGCCCTGACTAGGGAACACCAAATCTTGAATTTCTCCCAAATAGTTAGCTATACTCAGCTTCTCTACACACTTAGGAACCGCCATGCAGGTGACAAATTTTATCTGGTTCAATGGAACTCTCGTCCCTTGGGACCAAGCCAAAATTCATGTTTTGACTCATGCCTTACATTATGGCGGCGCTGCTTTTGAAGGGATTCGCTGTTATGAAACACCGCAGGGGCCTGCGGTGTTTGCTTTAGCAGAACATATCGAGCGGTTTTTATTTTCTGCCGAGGTGCTTAAATTGCCTTTGACTTACAGCAAAGAGCAAATTATGGCTGCCTGTGTCGAATTATTGCGTGCCAATCAGCTGTCTGAAGGCTATATCCGACCCATTGCATTTTATAGTTATGGCAAGATGGGGGTGAACCCAGTAGGAGCTCCAGTCGATTTTGCCATTGCCTGTTGGCCATGGGGAGCGTACTTACCGCATGATGCTGTGGATATTAAGACTAGCCGCTATATCCGTATCCACCCGGATTCCACAGTGGTAGCTGCTAAATTAGCCGGCCATTATCTCAATGGCATTTTGGCATCTTTGGAATTGAGCGGAACCCATTATCATGAAGCGTTATTCTTGGATAGTCAGGGCTATATTTCAGAAGGCGCAGGGGAGAATTTTTTCATTTTTGCTCAAGGAACGCTCTACACCCCAAAATTAGGAACCATCTTGCCAGGAATCACCCGCAGCATCGTCATGCAAATAGCGCGAGAATTAGGTTATCAGGTAGTGGAAACAGATTTGAGCTTGCAGCAAGCCTATCAAGCAGAAGAAGCCTTTTTTACCGGCACCGCCGCCGAAGTTACCCCGATTCGCTCCATTGACGATCATGTCATCAGTAATGGCGGAATTGGTTCGGTAACCAGCGCAATCAAAGCTGCTTATGCCGGAATAGTGCGGGGGCAGAAGCCTGGATATGAACATTATTTGACTTATGTCTAGACTGCCTTTATCGCCTGCACCAGCCTATTGATAACTTCCTGGCCATCGCCAAATAGCATATGAACATTATCTTGGGTAAATAACCCATTTTCGATGCCGGAAAAGCCTTTACCTTGGCCACGCTTTACGACCAAAGTATTGCGCGAAGCTTCAACGTCTAATACCGGCATACCGTAAATGGGACTACCTGGTTCACTTTTGGCCGAAGGGTTTACGACATCATTGGCGCCAATCACTAGGGTTACGTCGGTGTTGGAAAATTCTGGATTAATTTCATCCAGGTCAAATATTTTGTCATAGGGGACACCGGCTTCAGCAAGCAACACATTCATATGTCCCGGCATACGCCCCGCGACGGGATGAATAGCAAATTTCACCGTCACTCCGCGCTGTTGCAGCTGCTGGACTAATTCCCAAATTTTATGTTGGGCTTGGGCAACTGCCATACCATAGCCTGGGGCAATAATAACTTTATTGGCAAAAGCCATCATCACTGCCGCATCACTTACCTCCATAGCTTTTAATTCCCCGACACTCTCGGTACCCGGCGCTTGAACTGATTGCTTGCGGGGTGGAGCAAAGACAATGGAATACAGCGTCTTATTCATTGCCTTCGCCATCAGCTGAGTTAATAAGGTACCGGAAGCACCGACGACAGTACCGGCAATAATCAAGGCTGGATTATTTAACACAAAGCCATTAATACCGACGGCTAAGCCAGTCATAGCGTTAAATAACGAAATCACCACGGGCATATTGGCGCCACCAATGGGGGCAGTAAACAGCAGTCCAAACACAAATAAGGCAATAAAAAACGCTGGCAATCCCCAGGCATAGCCTGGATAAAGCCACACAAAAACTCCCAGCGCAACGCAGGCTAGCAGCATCAGAATATTCCACAAGGAATGGGCCGGTAAAATCACGGGGCGTTTCCACAGTTCTTGTAACTTTACAAAGGCAACTAAGCTGCCGCTAAATGAGACCGTACCAATTAAAGCGCCTAACAGGGCTAAACCCTGCATCAACCCCGATACTTGCTGGTAGTTGAGTAATTCTAAGGCCGCAATTGCCCCAGCCGCCCCACCCCCCATGCCATTGTACAGGGCGATCATTTGCGGCATATGGGTCATCGTCACTTTTTTTCCGGAGTACCAGGCCAATAAGGTACCCAAACTTATGGCGCCCGCCATTAATATCAGGTTTTGCCGTAAATCTTCAGAAGCCACTTGGTAAATGCTGGCAAATACGGCAATTAACATGCCCCAGCCAGCAATAATGATGCCGTGGCGGGCTGATTTTGGGGAGGACATTTTGCCTAAGCCTAAAATTAATAGGATGGCAGTTACCAGATAGATTAATGACATCATAGTGTTATTTACCCTTGGAATCCCTGACTGTTTTGAACATTCCCAGCATACGTTCCGTGACGACATAACCACCCACCGCGTTGATGGTGGCAATTAGCACGGCAACAACGCCAATCACTTGCTCAAGGGTGTTGCTCGCCTTACCCAGCGCGATAATCGCGCCAATTAAGATAATCCCGTGAATAAAATTAGTACCAGACATTAGCGGCGTATGCAAAATAACCGGCACCCGCCGAATCACTTCATAGCCGGTAAAAGCCGCCAGGATGAAAATATAAAGCAAACTAATTAACTCATTACTGATCATGGAAATCTCCTAATCTATTCTGGCCAACCTGGGTTTGTGCACTGGCAAAGGCGCCTTGGTCACCACACTCTGGGCAATGATTTCATCGTACCAATCAATCTCTAACTGCCCTTCCTGAACGATTAACTTCAAGAAATTTAGGATATTTCTGGCATAGAGGGTACTCGCATCACGCGCCAGCAGGCTGGGAAGATTCAACGGTCCAAAAATAGTAACCTCATGATGCAAAATCTCCTGCCCTGGCCGGGTTAATTCACAATTGCCACCCGCTTCCGCTGCAATATCAATAATCAGACTGCCGGGCGCCATGGATTCCACCATAGCGCGAGTAATAATCTTGGGAGCGGGTCTGCCAGGAATTAATGCGGTGGTAATAACTATTTCTGCCGCCGCAATCGCCTTGGCTAGGGCAGTTTGTTGGCGTTGTTGTTCTTCAGCGGTTAATTCTCGGGCATAACCCCCACTACCTTCGGCTTGGATGCCTGTATCAATCATCTTGGCACCTAAAGATTCCACCTGTTCCCTAGCACTGCTGCGAACATCATAGGCCCAAACCACCGCCCCTAAACGCCGCGCCGTAGCAATGGCTTGCAATCCTGCCACTCCAGCCCCAAGAACCAGAACCTGCACCGGCCGAATGGTCCCAGCCGCGGTAGTAAGCATGGGGAAAAAGCGTTTGCTCATGTTCGCCGCCAACAAACAAGCCTTGTAGCCACTAATATTGGCTTGCGAAGACAAGGCGTCCATCGCTTGGGCACGGGTAATGCGCGGCAGTAGATCCATCGCAAAACTGGTAACTCCCTGATTTTGCAGAGAAGTGACACATTCAGGATAACGAGTAGGATATAAAAAGCTAATGAGAATACTGCCCGGTTGAAATAAGGAAATTTCCTTCGGAGTAGGCGGCTGAACTTTTAGGATGATGTCTGCCGCTTGATATAATGAGTGCGCTTCATCAAAGAATTCAACGTCAAGATAGTTGTTATCGGGATAATTAGCATTAACCCCAGCCCCTGCTTGGCATAGCACCCGCGCGCCCAACTGAGTTAATTCTTTGACCAGCGCCGGAACCATTGCAACCCGTTGTTCATCCTCAATAATTTCTTTAGGGATCGCAATCCGCATAATGATTGATTCCTGATAATTGGAAGGACCATAGCTTCGCATAAAAGTATCGGCCCGCAAAGCTAAATTTTCGTACCATTGCTGCCTGTTTTTGCCAACTTTGGCAATGTGGTGAATAGTTTTACTCACAGGCTTGCTTTCAAGTCGTCCAAAGTCACCATCAACATCATCGGGTCTAACAATGAGGGTTCAAAGCCTAATTTTTCATAGAATACCTTGGCCTGATCAGTGATAGCATGAACTAGCAGTCCTCTAATACCAATGGTGGTAGCGGCTTGAATGACACGCAGACCTGCATCACGTATCAAAGCACGCCCTATCCCCTTAGCTTGCCACAAAGTATCGACAGCAAGGCGTCCAAGAACAACCACTGGAATTGGATCTGGCATATTGCGTCGAAAACGTCCCGGGGTGGCCTCAATAGCAACTGCGCTAGATGCTAAGGCATAATATGCCACTACCCGATGGTCGTCGCCACTAACATAAGTGCGCGAGGCGCCGGTTCTTTGGTTTTTTAATGCTCGCCGTTTCAACCAGTAGTCCAGGCTTTCCACGCCTGAATTGAAAGAATCAACCTCGTGGTGTTCTGAAATAGGCTCAGGAGCAGCAATTGTCATTCTTCTTCCCAAGCTTCATCCCAAGGCGCCAGCGTTTGCATAGTCTTGCGTAGCAGTTTATTTGGCTGTGGCGGCATATCTAGCCTAGCTAAAAATTCGGTATAAGCCTTTGGATTTACTATAACAACCACCCGATCTAGCAAGGCTTCTTCCGCAGCCACACGTGCCGCATCCAAAATGAAGTCTGTGCGATTCTTTCCTCTCATGCTGGCAGCGCGGTCAATTAAATTGCGCTCTTCAGGCTTGATACGAATATTTAGTGTTTCCCTTTTGGGGCGAATTGTGTTTTTTGATGCAGACATAACTATTTGATCTCCTAGGATACCTAATAAAAGTATAGCAAGCACAAATGACGTTGTCATTACAAACACAAACTTTTTTAGCCTTGGCATATGTCCCCTACAGAGTATGCAACGCAACAATTTTTTTCTTCTTAATATTTTCTTAAGAATTTTTGGTTAATATATCTCCAATAATAACTATTATAAATATTGTTAAGTTAATGTTAGAAAAATATGAGGGTATCGATATGAGCACATCATTTAATAAAGTTACTGGTTTTTTAAGCAGCAATAGCACGAAAGTATCCAGTACGGAAGTAGCTAGCACAGAGATTGATCTTAAAGATCCAGAACTCTTCACCTATCATAATGCTAAGAGTAAAATGGCGTTCTTTAGCTTAGCCGATGATCACCGTGATTTGCAAAATTATGTAGCTGATCGCTATTCAAGAACTGAGAATTCTGATGGATTAGATTTCAGCTCTGCGACAGACATATCTCAATTTGACTTGAGATAAGACTAATTATTAAAAAATATGGCTGATAGTCAACCCTCATTTTTTGCCAGCCAAGTGGACGACACCGACACCACTTGGCACTGGGCTCTGATAGATTTGTCTGGTTTCTTGAATATTGCTGCAGTGTCAACATGTCAGTGTCAGCGTTGACTGTTTTAAGGTGACGGTTTAAACTAGCCGGATGTTTATTCCTCGTGACCTCACTCATCAGTTGACCCAACCTTCGGCCTGGATTCAGATGCTGCTTGGGCCTCGACAATGTGGCAAAAGCACTTTGTTTGCTTCTCTCCTTACGGATACAGAAGTCAGGCCATTTCATGAAATTAATTTTGACGATCTGCAACTGCGCGAGTTTGCCACCCGTGATCCTGCTTTGTTTATGCATCAATTCCAGCCTCCTCTCTTGCTCGATGAAATTCAATATGTGCCGCCATTATTTTCCGAGCTCAAAAAAATTATTGATCAGTACAAACGTAAAGCGGCACTGGGATCTACTGCATTGTCTAAGCCTGAGGTGTTATTTCGGCTAACAGGTTCTAATCAAATTTTGATGGATAAAAATATCAAAGAAAGTTTAGCCGGCAGAGCTTCCTTTTATTATTTAAATACCTTAACTGTGCATGAAATTTTGCAAGCTCTGCCGGAAACTAAATTAAATCAAATTCTTTTTCAGGGCGGATGGCCGGAGTTATATACTCACCCTGATATTCCGGTAACCTCTTACTTAAATGACTATATACGTACTTATGTAGAAAAAGATATTGTAATGAGCGCCGGCATCCAGAAAGTATCCGAATTTCTTCGAGTGCTAGGCTTATTAGCAGGAAGAACGGGTTTGCTAACAAATTATTCTGCTATCGCCAGTGATAGCGGCATGAGTTCAATCACGATTAAGGAATGGGTAGGTTTTCTGGAGCGTGCTGACCTGGTTTATTTATTGCGCCCTTATCATACTAATTTGAACAAGCGTTTGATTAAAACTCCGAAATTATATTTTTTGGACACAGGATTAGCAGCTAGGTTGCAAGGTTGGTCTGATCCCTTAGTATTATTTACCAGTCCACAAGTTGGACCCTTATTTGAAACTTTGGTCTTTGCGGAAATTTTCAAGTTTATAAGAAATTATCAAAAGGATTGGCAACTTTTTTTCTGGCGTACTAAAGACGGTCAAGAAGTCGATTTTGTTCTGAAAACGGCGAGTCATAAAATCTATTTATTCGAGGCAAAATTATCGATGCCAAGAACACCAGTTTTGCCTGATACCGAGGCTTTAAAAAAGGATTTTCCTAATCAAACCCAGAGGATTATTGTTACCTCAGCTGGTCAGCGCTTACAGATTGCCAAAGAACAATGGGTAATACCTATCACAGAATTACATCATTATTTAAGCACCATCGAATGCTAAGGAGATTGCGATGACTGATACTCAACTCTCACTTTTTGCCAGCCAGGTGGCGACCCCACTTGGCCCCATGACAGCAATCGCGGATGAAGAGGCGCTTTATCTTTTGGAGTTTACTGATCGCCGCGCTCTGCCGGGTGAATTTAAGCGTCTGCAACAACGGACGAAAGCAATTATCCTTCCTGTGCCTCCTGAGGAGACCGCGAAGCGGCCGTCTCGAAGGATCATCACCGCTATTGAAAACGAGCTCGCCTTATATTTTCAAGCCAAGTTAAAAACCTTCACTATTCCATTGCGCATCTTCGGCTCTTCCTTCCAACAACAAGTCTGGGATGAGCTATGTAAAATTCCTTATGGCCAAACCTGCTCCTACCTAGAACTGGCCAAAGCCGTCGGCAACCCGGCGGCCTGCCGTGCCGTCGCTCGTGCGAATGGTACTAATCAATTTGCCATTATTATTCCCTGCCATCGTGTCATCAATGCCAATGGCAATTTAGGCGGGTATGGCGGAGGGATTCACCGTAAACAATGGCTCCTTGATCATGAGCTATCCGAAAGATCTTTAATCAGCCGTGCATAATAAAACCCATCCATGTCTTCAATTCCGGGTAAAATTTGTCGCCCCCACGCGGTGGTTTGTCCCCAATCAGCCTCAATTTTTGCGATTTTAGCGTCGGGATGCGCGGCCAAAAACGCCTCAATCACTTGGTCATTTTCTTCTGGCAGAATGGAGCAAGTTGCATATAACAGCAACCCTCCCTCTTTCAGTAGCGGCCATAAGGCGTTTAACAATTTTTCCTGTTGTACCCGTAATTTCCCGATGTCCTCGCTCGTACGTAGCCATTTGATATCCGGGTGACGCCGAATCACTCCAGTTGCTGAACAGGGTGCATCCAACAAAATACGCTCAAATAATTGCCCATCCCACCAGGAATCAACCTCTTCCGCCCGCCCCACCAGCCATTGGATTGAGCTCTCCAGCCCTAAACGCTGCCAATTGTCTTGAGCTTTTTGCAAACGACTCGCTTCCGCATCAATCGCCACCATGCTCACAGCGGGCTGAATTTCAGCAATATGCGCCGTTTTTCCGCCAGGGGCTGAGCAAGCATCCAGTACCCGTTGCCTGGGTTCTAAATTCAAAAGCGGCGCGGCCAGTTGAGCCGCGCCATCCTGTACTGAACAAAGACCCTCGGCAAAACCGGGTATTAAGGCTACCTCGCAGGGTGTTTTAAGCCAGAGGCCGAATGAGCAATGGGGTAGCATTGTCGCCGGAGCGAGATCAGCAATTCCCGCTCTGTAGTCCTCTGGCCGACGGGTGACGCGTGGGGCAACACCGCCGCGCGCAGCGTGCGAGCACGGCGGGTTGCCCGCGCGGCAGGACCCGTCGGAGATCAGGGCCTCAGCGGAAATTGCTACTTTTCGTTGATTCACCCGCAAATGTAATGGCGGCTGTTGATTGTTCGCTGCTAGAATACTCTCCCATCGCTCAGGATAAGCCTGCTGGATCTTATTGATCAGCCAATCAGGATGAGAGAAATAAGCGTCGGGAGAATGGTCTGTTTGTGCAGTGAGCACCGCCTCTTGGCGCAGAAAATGCCGCAAGCTGCCATTAAGTAAACGCGTGGCCCAGGATTTGCCAAGGAAACGAGCAGCTTCAACAGTTTGGGTGACAGCCATGGACTTTGGCATATTAAGATAGAGCAGCTGGAACAAACCCACCAGCAACAGCAAGTGAAGATCAGCATTTTTACTTTTTAATGGCGTAGCAAGCAACTCTTGACTGATTTTTTCCAAGCGCAAATACCAACGCAGCACCCCAAAACATAGCATTTTAATAAGACTAAGACTTGGTTGCACTTTGGGAAGTTGGTCCAGGACCTGGCTCAAAGAGCGCTTTTGAACCAGCACTTGAACCAACAGACCCGCCGCTATCGCTTGAGGATTCATCTCAGCATCAAGCAGCTTTCTTACTGGCTTTTTTTTCATGGCTCCTCGCAATGACGAAGGACAGCAGAAAATCAAAATAGTAACCATTCAGCCAAGCTCAGGTTACTCCAGAGTTATTCGTGCACGCCCCTGGGATCTTCTGACCGCAGTTTTAATTACACAACAAAGCTGGCTTTACCTATATGAAATCCATATTATGAAATTAATCTTAATGATTTTAATGAAACCACTTGAGGATTCATAAATGAAATTTTCTTTCCTTCGCACTATTTGGCAGTACATTGTGCCACAGCATCTGCTCTCTCGCCTAGTAGGGCAAATTGCGCATAGCCAAATCCTTTGGCTGAAAAATTTTCTGATTGAGCGCTTTATTAAACGCTACGGTGTCGACATGACCCAAGCCCAACAGCCAGACCCACGGCAATATAAGCATTTTAATGATTTTTTTACTCGGGCCATTCGCTTAGAACAGCGCCCGCTGGCGATGGAGCCCAGCGCAATTGCTTGTCCGGTAGATGGACGCATCAGCCAAATAGGCCGGATTCAAACAGGTCGAATTTTTCAAGCTAAGGGGGTGGATTATAGTTTGGAGGCTTTGTTAGGGACGCAGCGTTCGCCAGCTCCTCGGGATGACGAAAAGAAGCGGGAGAGGGGAAAAGAAGCCTCGGGGGGGAGGGAGGATTTTAGGACATTCGCGACCTTCTACCTCTCCCCCAAGGATTACCATCGGGTGCATATGCCCTTGAGCGGAACGTTAATTCAAATGACTTACGTTCCCGGCCGACTATTTTCCGTAAACCCGGCTTCAGTTCATGGCATCCCAGGATTATTCACGAAAAATGAGCGCGTGGTTTGCCATTTTAAAACAGCTACTGGGGACTCTATGGCCGTTATTTTGGTAGGAGCCATGATAGTAGCCAGCATTGAAACAGTCTGGGCAGGCTTGATCGCCCCCGAAAAATCCCCCCTACCCCCCTTTTTCAAAGGGGGAGCAACACGCAATAGGGAAGTGCGCACCTGGCACTATCCTGCGGATTCAATCCGCTTAAACAAAGGAGAGGAATTAGGGCGATTTCAGCTTGGCTCCACCGTGATTGTGCTGTTTTCCTCACCCCAGGTAGAATGGGAACCTACTCTGCGTGCCGAGCACGCCGTTCTTATGGGAGAAAAAATTGGCCATACCTAGGAAAAACCTGAGCGTTTTTTCGCTCATCATGATTAACGTTATTGCTGTCGATAGCTTACGCAGCCTGCCTTTTAGTGCCACCTATGGTTTTTCACTGGTATTTTTTTATTTATTAGCTGCGGTGGTGTTTTTCCTGCCAACTGCCCTCGTTTCTGCGGAATTAGCCACCGGATGGCCCAATAAAGGGGGAGTGTATGTCTGGGTGCGAGAAGCTTTTGGTGAGCTCTGGGGGTTTGTGGTGATTTGGTTACAGTGGGTCTACAACATTGTCTGGTACCCGACCATTCTGACCTTTATGGCAGGAGCCATTGCCTATTTAATCAATCCCCAATTAGCCGAAAGCAAATTATACATGTTAGCCGTTATCCTCACTATTTTCTGGGGAGCTACGATCGTCAATTGCTTTGGAATGCGGATTTCTAGTTTAATGAGCACGATTGGAGCACTGGTCGGCACCTTAATCCCGATGTTTTTTATTATTGGCCTGGGTTTGGTTTGGCTCAAACAAGGCAACCCAATCCAGATAAATCTTAGCGCCCAAGAGTTTTTCCCCAAATTAAATAATATTCATAATCTTTCATTTCTCTTGGCGGTTTTATTTGGCCTAGTCGGGATGGAAATGTCAGCGGTTCATGCTGATGAAGTGCAGAACCCTGGAAAATCCTACCCGCGAGCTATTTTTTATTCGACGATTATTATTTTCGCGAGTCTTGTATTAAGTTCGCTTGCGATTGCCGTGGTCGTGCCACACACAACGTTAAACGTCATTACAGGATTACTCCAAGCCTTTCAGATTTTTTTTAATAGCTATGGCCTAACCTGGATGATCCCAATCATTACCCTGCTAATTGTGATTGGTGGCATCGGCGGGGTTGCCGCCTGGGTGATTGGGCCGACGAAAGGGTTATTGGTAGCCACTTTAGACGGAAGCGCGCCACGCATCTTTGGCAAAATTAATCGGCATGGGGTACCTGTAGTAATTTTGTTGTTACAAGCCGGTATTTGCACGGCACTCTGTTCAGTATTTTTATTTATGCCGACAGTGGCTAGCTCTTATTGGGCATTAACCGCCATTACGGCGCAATTGGCAATGATGGTTTACATCGGGCTTTTTTTAGCGGGAATTTATTTACGCTACAAAAAGCCCGAGGTGAGCCGCCATTACCAGGTACCGGGTGGTAAAAATCTTGGCATGTGGATCTTAGGTCTGATGGGAATAGTGGCATCTTTAGCCGCCATTGCGCTGGGCTTTATTCCCCCAGCACAAGTCCATATCGGAAGCTTATGGCGCTATGAACTATTGCTGATTGCTGGAATGCTAATCCTGTGTTTACCACCGATTCTCATTTACAAGCTTAAGAAGAAGTACGGCGATTAAAAATGTGAACAAAGCGTTGTGGGAGAGGGGATTTAATACTATGATTGCCCCTAACAGTGAAGATTGGCGCTAGGAACCGAAATGTCGAGAAAAAACCCCAAGAATTTAATCGTTGGCTTGGATGTCGGGACGTCCAAAGTAGTTGCTTTAGTCGGTGAGGTAGGGATAGAGGGTCATGTCGAGGTGATCGGTATTGGCACGCATCCCTCCTTTGGTCTCAAGCGCGGTGTCGTAGTCAATATTGAAGCCACCGTCCAATCCATTCAAAGAGCAGTTGAAGAAGCAGAGCTAATGGCTGGGTGTGAAATTAATTCTGCCTATACCGGTATTGCCGGTAGCCATGTCCGCAGCTTAAATTCCCACGGCATGGTAGCGATCCGGGATAAGGAAGTTCTGGCAGTTGATGTTGAGCGCGTCATTGATGCAGCCAAAGCAGTGGCAATTCCGGCCGATCAACGGATTCTCCATATTCTTCCCCAGGAATATGCGATCGATAGTCAAGAAGGCATTCGTGAACCCGTAGGCATGTCTGGGGTTCGTCTGGAAGCCAAAGTGCATATTGTAACCGGCGCGGTAAGTGCAGCCCAAAACCTAGTGAAATGTGTACAACGTTGTGGCCTCCAGGTAGAAGACATTATTCTTGAGCAATTAGCTTCGAGTTATGCCGTATTGACAGAGGATGAAAAAGAGCTAGGGGTCGCGATGATCGATATCGGGGGCGGTACTACGGATATTGCGGTATTTACTGCTGGGGCCATTCGCCATACGGCGGTCATTCCCATTGCCGGCGATCAGGTCACCAACGATATTGCCATTGCGCTGCGTACCCCGACTAAATATGCCGAAGATATTAAAATTAAATTTGGCTGCGCCCTGCCCGAGCTCATTGCTGAAGATGACCCCCATGGCCGCATTGAAGTGCCAAGCGCCACAGGGCGACCGACACGGCAAATTGCTAGAAAAACATTAGCGGACGTGGTTAATGCGCGCTATGAAGAACTATTTGTGTTGGTAGCGTCTGAATTGCGGCGCAGAGGTTTGGAAGATTTAGTTTGCTCGGGGATCGTGCTAACCGGGGGCGCCAGTCAAATTGAGGGCGCAGTGGAATTGGCAGAGTCGGTATTCCAAGTGCCAGTGCGCTTAGGAATGCCACAACATGTCAAAGGATTGGCGGAAATATTGGAAAGTCCTACTTATGCTACCAGCGTAGGCTTGCTATTATACGGCTACCAACAACAGTATGCTGGCCAAGGTAGTCCAGAACTTATAGTCCGGCATGGTATGAAAGGGGTATGGGGAAGAGTAAAGCATTGGTTTCAAGGGAATTTCTAAAATAACCAGGAGACGCGAGCATGTTTGAACTATCTGAAGATTTACCACACAGCGCCAAGATTATCGTAGTTGGAATTGGCGGAGGTGGCGGCAATGCCGTGGACTTTATGGTGGAGCAAGACGTTAAAGGCGTTGATTTTGTTCACGCCAACACCGATAACCAGGCACTTAAGAAATCCAAAGCACCAATTATCATCCAATTAGGTGAGGAAATTACCAAAGGTCTAGGCGCAGGCGCCGATCCTGAAATCGGGCGTAAAGCAGCGGAAGAAAATCGGGAACGTATTCATGAAATTTTGTCAGGTAGTGATATGGTATTTATTACTGCCGGCATGGGTGGAGGTACTGGTACGGGTGCTGCCCCCGTATTTGCTGAGGTGGCTAAGGAGTTGGGCATCTTAACGGTGGCGGTGGTGACCAAGCCGTTTATTTTTGAAGGAAAAAAACGTTTACAAGTTGCCGAAGATGGAATTCGTGCCTTAAGTCAATACGTCGACTCCCTTATTACCATTCCGAATAATAAATTACTTAGCGTTTTAGGCAAAAATATTACCTTATTAAATGCCTTTAAGGTCGTCAATAATGTATTACAGGGCGCAGTCCAAGGCATTGCTGAACTAATCACCCGCCCTGGCTTAATTAATGTCGATTTTGCTGATGTGCGCACGGTGATGTCCGAAATGGGCATGGCAATGATGGGCACTGGCATCAGTTCTGGTGAAAATCGTGCCAAAGAAGCGGCAGAAGCAGCTATTTCTAGCCCGCTGTTAGAAGACATCGACATTACCGATGCCCGGGGCGTGCTGGTCAATATCACTGCGGGACTGGATATGTCGATTGGCGAATTTGAGGCGGTGGGTGAGGTGATTAAATCCTTTGCCTCTGAAAATGCCACAGTAGTGGTGGGTACCGTCATCTCTTCCGAGATGACCGAGTCTTCTGAAATGCGGGTCACCGTAGTGGTTACCGGTTTGGGGAAGAGCCATAGTGGGGTGGGGCTAGTGTCTGCTGCAACCGCAATTCAGTCTGAAGTCAAGTCAGAAGCCTTGGACTATCATCACTTGGAACGCCCCACGGTCATTCGCAAACAACCCCTGGCTGCGTCTAAAGTTGCCGCAATAGAATTAGGCTCTAAAGATATTGATTATCTCGATATACCTGCTTTCTTAAGGCGGCAGGAGCAAGAAGGAGAGGCTGGTTGATAAAACAAAGAACCTTGCACAATGCTGTGCGTGCCGTCGGAGTAGGCATTCATTCCGGTGAGGCGATTAATTTGGTCCTGCATCCTGCCGATGAAAATAAAGGGATCATTTTTAGACGTACTGATTTTCAGCCAGAATTAGAAATATCGGCACTCAGCCAGTTTGTGACGAATACCGATCTTTCTACCAATTTAAGTCTTGGCAATGTCAGCATTGCTACCGTGGAGCATCTACTGTCGGCACTGTCGGCCACCGGCATTGATAATGCTTATATTGAATTAGATGGTGATGAAGTGCCTATTTTCGACGGTAGTTCCTATCCTATAATTGAATTAATAAAACAAGCGGGAATTCGTGAGCAGGACGCAGCAAAATCTTTTATCCGTATCAAAAGCCCAGTCAGTGTCGAGAAAAACGGCAAAAGAGCAAGTGTAGAGCCTCATGAGGGTTGGCAATTTGCATTTACCATTGACTTTGATCATCCCGCAATCCAACGCAGCCAGCAAAGCTTGAAAATTGATTTTGCGACCGCTTCTTATATTGAAGAAATTAGTCGCGCACGCACCTTTGGATTTTTAAAAGACTATGAATATTTACTGAAAAATAAATTAGCACGGGGAGCAAGTTTAGAAAACACTGTCGTGTTAGATGATAGCAAAGTGGTCAATCCCGAAGGTTTACGCGATCCCCGTGAGTTTGTGAAACATAAGATATTGGATGCCCTAGGGGATTTGTTTACGCTGGGCCACAGTGTTTTAGGTTCTTTTACTGGTTATGCATCAGGTCATAAACTCAATCATTTATTATGCCAAGCTTTGCATTCTGATCAATCAGCATGGGAATTAATTCACCTACCAGATCATATCAAGCTACCGATTTCTTTTAATTTGCAATAGAGTTTCTCTATGCTTCTGGACACAGCGTTAATCCGCTCAGGGCTTTCGGAATCACAAAATATCGTGATTGAAGTGCAAGCTTGCCGAGACTCTTCGCATCAGGATTTAAAATCTCGGCTCGCTTCGGACCAGCTGTGCTTCCCGCATGTGCTTTTGGTAGAACAACAACGCCAGGGAGTCGGGCAAGGCAATAAAAGTTGGTATTCCCCTCCAGGGGAAAATATTTACCTGTCTTGTGCCTGGTCTTTTCCACGAAAATTAGTGGCGCTACAGGGCGTAACTTTGGTGGTGGGTTTGGCAGTTATCCACGCCTTGCGGCAGTTGGACGTGGCAGAAGACATTGGCATTAAATGGCCAAATGATATTTTCTATCAAGAGCGGAAATTAGCAGGAATATTAGTGGATGTAGAAGCGCGAATGGAGCAGCAATCTATAGCTGTGATTAGCATCGGCTTGAATGTCAATATGACAGCAGCAACTAATGCCCAAATCGACAAACCCTGGACTTCGTTGCATTTGATCCAGCATCGGTATTTTGAGCGTAATCAAGTGGCTGGGATGGTTATTAATAGTTTATGCAATTATTTGGCTCAATTTATTGAACATGGATTTGCTAGCTTTTTAGAGGAATGGCATCACTATGATTATTTGTTGCAAAAGCCTATTTTGTTAAAACATGCACAAGACGAGCAACTGGGAATTGCGCGTGGGGTCGATATCCATGGACGATTGCTGCACCTTACCCCCGATGGTCGGATTACAGCCTATGCTTCTGCCGAGGTACTATGCCAACACGTTATTTAAATTTTTTTGGCTTCATTGTCTGCCTTATCTTATTGGGTGCAGCATTTTATTTGCAGTACCAAGTCCATTTGCAGCCTTGCATTCTTTGTATTATCCAACGCATTTTGTTTGGGCTTATGGCGGTGGTTTTATTTCTAGCCGTTATTCAAAACCCTAAAGCTTGGGGGATCGTGGTTTATGCAGCATTAACTATCTTTGTGGGAATTTTGGGTATTTTAGTGGCAGGTCGCCAAATATGGTTGCAACTCCAACCCCCCTCACCTGCGAATGACCTGTGTCTGCCGAGCTTTGCTTATTTAATTCAGCAATGGCCGCTGAGTAAAGTTTTACAGGTGCTGCTGGAACATGGGGGAAGTTGTCGCGAGACTTGGGTATGGTTGGGCTTAACGATCCCAGAGTGGACTTTACTGTGCTTTCTCGCCTTGCTGGTTCTGGGTTGTCTGCAGCTTATTATTTATCGTAAAAATTCTAGGGTGGGCAAATCCTAGCGTACCCACCCGCTTCTTTCTCAAACGGCTTGTTGAATTTGCGGAGGAGCCGTTGGAGTGGTGACGCCTGAGGTTGGTTGCGTATTTTTTTGCGGGCCATTTTTAAGATCCAGGTACATCATTATCAGTAGCATCGCAACGATTGGCACCAGGCTGGAAACTGCTATATTTCCCCAATTACTGGGATTTTGATAGATAAAATTACCCATCACCGCTAAACCAATTATGCTAAGAGAAGCTTGTTTTTTTACTTGGCTCATATCCTCCTTAGCCTTATGATTGGCCGTCTGAGGTGCAGGCTGCTTATTATAGAAGTAGAGCGCAGCTAACCCGGCAACGGCAACTCCTGCTAAAAGTACCCAATTCTCAGCAACCAGCGCCTTTACTGGATCACCTACGGCGGGAACAGTAAAGGTCAGGGCGGTAACAGCGGCCACGGCAACAAAGAGAGCTGCTGCCATTTGGTTTATCGGCCTTTTTGGCCAGGGTGGCGGCGGCGTTAATGGCTTTTGCTCCATATGGGTGGATTGTTTTTTAGTGGCTAGGTTGTCGGCAAGAAGCTTCAGCTGCCAGAGTGTTAAAAGCACGATTACCGCAGACATCAGTGGATTTGTAGCCATAACATTCAAGGCTTGCGTGACAATGTCCTCGTAATAGTTCGCTAGTATATATACTGCAACCAGTACTCCTATGCCAATCCCCAAGGCTTTTTTGCATGGACTACAGCAAGAGGTTTGTGTCTGAGGCTGGAAAGGAATTGGGTTCGGTTGAAGCTGCTGAGGCGGATAATAATACTGTGGCTGTGGTAATGCTCCAGGTTGCACAGCCTGCTGCTGCTGCGGGTTGAAGTGTCCTGGGTAACTAAATGGATGAACGTATACATGCCCTGGCGGTGGCGCCGCTTGCGAATACGTTTGCTGCAGTGGTGGTCGAGCGTTTGTGGGCAGAATCGTATAACCCCCCCCCTGAGGCAATAGGAGGGGTGTATACAGATTGTGCTGCTGAGGCGTGGTGCCTGCGGGCAGAGGCGTGTCAGTGGGTGAACTAGTTTGTTGAATAAATTGTTGTGCCATACAAAGCTCCCGTTTTTATAAGAGGCAAATAAATAATTTTGTAGGATTTTTTCAGGAATTCTATACTAAATTCACGTTAAATGCCAGCGCAATTTAAAGCGCTTGCCAGAAAAGGCTAGCCCAATCTGCAGAATTTTAGTTCTGTCGCGCTGTCTTGCTTCAGCCGCATAATTCTGTAATTCCATTTGCTCCAAAGCCTGTTGTGCCGCTTGCGCTAATGCCTGAGCTAAATTGGGGGTATCTTTGGGTACTCGCTTAAGCTCAATTATAATCGTCAATTTATTTTCATCATGCGAAAAAATCATATAATCATAGCGACCATAACCAGGTTGATTCGGGACATCCATGTCCCTCAGGGCTTCGCCCCGCACTGCGTGCGTCCAAATCCGCTTTCCTGCGGATTTGTCCCGATTCGATTTAATTTCATAATTTGGATTGTGGTATAAACTCGCTGTCGCGCCAATCATAAAGCCATGATAAAACACTTCGGAGTCTTTGGAAGTATCATGGACACTAAAGGTTTGTTCGACCAGATGTTTTAAAATGATCTTTAACTTCTTTGAAGGTAATAAAGATCACTGGATAACGGCCTTGGTGCTGCATATATTTATCGCCCAAAGCAGCAATTTTCAAGCCAGCGAATAATCCTTGGGTGGATTGCCCATAGGCTTCAGCAGCTAAAAAATAATGCAGCATTGATAGATTGAGGGTTTTGCCAAAACGGCGTGGGCGGGTGATCACGGTTACTTCAGTGGCTTTATCATCGAGAATTTCTTGGATAAATAAACTTTTATCTACCCAGTCGAGTTGCTTATCTCTAATTTTTTTGAAGTCATCATAACCTAAAGGTAGTTGCATAAAAGAGCACCTTGCTGAGGAAATTTCTAATTTTTCATAAGCGCCGCAAGAATAGCGCCATCACTCGCATTTTCCGCAAGAATAGATTTTTGCCTAAAACCCAAGGCTTGCGCGAGCAGCGTCATCGCTTCACTAACCACCAACAATCGTTGTTGGCATAACCACGACCTGCCTTCTACTCCCACCATTTGATATAAATTTTGCAAGCTTTCCGTACTGGTGGAGATAATACAGTGAATTAGGCCGTTTTGCCATTGATGTAACGTGCTAAGGGGAAGCTCGGGGCAAATTCGCTGATAAACAGCAATTTTCCGCAGCAGAGCGCCGCGTTGGGCTAAAACTTCTGCCAATAAAGTTCGCCCCCCCTCTCCAGAAAAAATAATAATATTTTCACCCGCAACCAGTTGGAGTTCTGGCAAACTCAGCAATCCTTCACTGTGAAATTGTCCCAAGGCCGGCGTGCGGGCCTGGATATTATAGTCTTGCAAAGTTCTTCCTGTACCTGGCCCAATGGCGAATATTTGAGTTGCTTTGAGTAGGAATTCACGAAATGGCAGGAGTGGGGCCACAGCATTGGCGCTGACAAAAATAATTTTTTGCACTGTCGGAAAGGTGAATAAACTTTGGTTCCATGCTTCGACAGGCAATGGAGCAATTTCAAGCGTAGGAAACAGCAGATATTTCATCCCCCGCCGGGCTAATTCAGCACGGAGATTACCAGCTTGGTGAGCGGGGCGGGTGATTAGGACCGCCATTACCTAACAGCATTTAACTGCGCTTTCAATTGCTGTTCCACGCCAGCTCCTAGCTGTTTATTGGCTTGAATATTTTGCAACACTAGCACTGAAAGTAAAGCCACAATCCTTTGGTTTTCCATCCGCAATTGGAAAATATGATGATTGAGCTCAGCATTCTCATAGACCAGCTCACGTAACAGCGTGGCAGGTGGAGATTCAGCCATAATGGCATACCAAGACTTATCTTTCACCCGGCGAGTGGCTAAATATTCTTCCAATTGCAGCAGACTGGCGTTCTTTAATTCTGGAATTCCGGCCTTTTCGCCCAATTCGGGTTGGGAAATGCGTTCATTATACAGGCGCAATAAATTATCTTTAGCCATCGTGTATTGCGCCAGACGTCCTCGGACCGTCAAACGCCACTCTCTGCCAGCAGGCACAGTGTCGATTTTAGCTTTTTGGGCATCAGTTAAGTCAGAAATATTGATTGAGGTTAAAGGCAGGGTTGCCTCCGAGAGAAACTCAAGATAGCGATTCGCTGCTCTCTCTTCTTGCTCATCGTACACCGTTCCAGCTAACAATGAACCCGCATTAAAATTGTTATCGCCGCTGGGTGGTTTTTTTTCTTTTTCATTGCCGCCAAACAGAGAGGCCACACCACTAGTAGTGGATTTTTCAAAACTATCACTGGCAGGAATTGCGGACAGTACGCGTTGATTTGAAGACCTGTTTACTTGAGTGAGCTCTTCTTTGATTTCGGGCATGATTTTTTCGTTGATCATATCTTTTAGAGTGGCAGCATACTCAGCTAAGGTAGTATTACCCGTCACCGTGGCCGGGTAGCTGGCGTTTTCTTCATATAATTTATCGAGCAGAGTATCGCGAGCTGAATTCAACCAATCCACCAAGGATTCTCGCAATTTATTAATGGCTTCTACAATACCCTGGCCTATACCGCCGCCACCCCCTGGAGCTATCGGTGCTTGGGCATAAGCAGAAAATGAAAATGTGGCAAGACTGAGCGCCAAAGTCGGGAGTACTAAACGTAGGCTAAATTTTTTCATAAGACATACCTCGATTCGATTAATAATATTTCGTACTATTTCCCGAAGGTGCTGCGGGTGGTGTTTGCGAAGGTGTGCTGGAAACAGCAGGAGCTGCGGGTGTGGTTACGGGTTGGGTCGAGGGTTGACTAGGATTCAGAATCCCTTGCAGGGGGCGATTTTGCAGTCGCTCATTAAAACGCTCTAGGCTTTGCTTTTTTTTCGCTGCTAATTTCTCGTTTTGTTGCTCACACAATTCCTTGACGGTTTTATTGTAAGAATATTCTTCGCTTTCACAATCAAGTGCGGCATAACCGGACACAGCAAATATCATTAATACACTAAAAATGGCTAGTTTCATTCTTTATCCTCCAATACCTTAATGACTAAACTAAGTCTATCGGGAGCAAAAACGCGGGTTAATAAGCGTAGTCGCTCAAAAACAATGTTCCTACGGAGAAAAAGTCCTGCAACATCTTCACTCGAAGTGCTAACAGTCTCGGCGTGCATCAACAATTTGGATGCCGCACCTGGGTGAGCCGTATCCAAGCATTGGAGTAGGCGTAAATTTCGGCTGGCTTTGATATAAGCAGCAAGCTTAATAAATTTGTCTTCCTGTTGGAGATCAATTCCCCCAATATCTTCGAGCGCTTGCCCCAGCTGGTTCATCGCTTCTTCAAGAGTTGGATCGTCATCTAAGGTCCAATCTTCAACCCCTTCCATAAAGGTGACAACGCGATAGATAATAGGGTCCTGGTAGTTATGCCAAAAATTGTGGCAGGCCCCCAGACTTAAATCAGGCATGGCTTGTAAGAGCTCCGAATGAAAGTGCCCTATTATACCACAAAAGAATCCCTTTGGATTGTGTTATTTTCTACCAGTTCCCCATTCTGCATACACACTTGTTTCTTCAACGATGACAGGTGACTTAAGCTTCGGGTATAAGGACAGTATAAATGCGACTGCGATCGCTCCTATACCAACACAAGCTAAAGGATTCTCAAACATCTGCAGCATTTGCTGAGGATCGTGCCAGACACGAGCCGCGATTAAAAATAACCCTGTACTCGCGATCCAGATTGCTTCTTCTCCAAAAGCTTTATTGAAACTGGGCGGTTTCATCTTCGGCTCAGACGAAGATTGGTCGAAAGTGTCACCGTAAGGATTTTTCGGGAAATTGTTATTGGGGAATTCTTGCTCGTTTTGCTCTAAAGTTTCTAACTTCTTGCCCAACTCCAGCTGAAATTTTTTCTCTAAATAGCTATCAACCCCATGTTTGATTACTAACAATAATGAAAATCCTAAAACCAATGGACCATTTTGTTTCATGAGTTCGAACCAATCTTCCGTGCTACAAACAGGATTGGTCACTTCAAAGGTCGCTACTACTGCTATTGCTCCCCAGGCAAGAAGTTTTAAGAAGTTTGAGCCGGAATTTTTATTACAGATAACGTCTGATAGACAAGCTGATGTTTCGGCTTTCTCGTCCTCGTGAAACTTTGGTTCGCTTTTCTTGATGATATTCCAGAGAGAATGGGCTAAAAGCGCTAAAAATAAAACGAGCAAGGCATTTTCATAAAAAAAATAATCGTTGAGCCATTGCATTTTTTCTGACGCGAAAAATTCCAGAGCCGCAATTACTCCGCCAGCCACGACAACACCACCGGCCGCAACCGCCATTTTTTTCTTCAAGTGGCTTTCAGGCGCCAGCTCATTCTCGCTGTATCCACTGAATGAATCGGAGTATTTTGAGGGTTTTCGTTTTTTGGGCATACTTTTCCTCTGAACAAATTATTGTTGTGAAGAGTTAGTACTTGCAGGGCTATCGGAATTCAACTCCTGATATTTTTCTCGAATTGCTAGCGCTAGCAGGCCAGATAGTACAAGGACAATCGCTATGCCCACAAATGGACTAGGTTCCGTAAATAATGATGCGGTCTCTGCCGGGTATTGATAAGCGAGATGCCCTGCAACCAACAATCCTCCCCCTAAAAGCCATGGGCCTTGTGCACGGAGGAAACCTCTGTAGGGTAGCGGCTGCGGTAGCGGCTGCTTGTAAAGGCTTGGTTCGGTATCTTCAGTCTCAAGCTCAGGCGGAGTACCATTGTATTTAAGTGCCAACTTATTTTCATACCAGTTCTTAAGCAGCAATAATAAGCCAAAGGCGACTATCAATGGGGCATTTTGCTGCAGCCATTCCACAGTATCGGTTCTCAAGTTTTCATTGGTTCCTAAAAAATAGCTGAAAGTGGCCGCCCCACCTAAGAGAGCTAATATAGCCACTGCCGTGAGGGGACGATGGTGTACCTTCCAGAATAGTTGAGCCTTGTTTGCCAAGGTATGAGGATTTGGTTCAGAACATTCCTCTAATAGCCATTCTGTATCCTTCAATGTATTGGAATCATTCTGTTTTTCTTGCCATCTTTTAATTCCCCGGTGTGTTAGATATATGGCAAGTGCCAAGAATGCTGCCACCGCCACATATTGATTGAGCAGGAAAGCATTAAACTGGTCCGGAATAGTCAGCTCAAGAGCTGTAGCTGTTCCTGCACTGAGCAAGATAAAAGTAGCCCAACCTATCGCTCTTTTTGTCTGTGCTAATATCACACCTTTTTCCCCAGGGTCAGTGTTCCCCTCAAGCCACAAGTAAGAGCGCTCCCTTGTGGAAGAATTATCCCCTGCAAGAGAGGTTGGTCGTTCTGGGAAGTTGCCTGCCATAAAATTTTCTCCTCGTTAGATTGCATTTGCAGGGGGGTCAGGTTGAGTTTTTTCTGCAGAAGGCCTTAAGTAAGATAGAGCAATTACTATCCCTGTATAAGCTATAATGCCCAGCGCCATTGCAAGGCCCGCGGTATCCAAGGAGCTTGGATTTTGCCAGATAAAATTACAGCCAATCACCAAGCCAACTCCACCAATCACAGCGTGTTGTGCTGCAAATTTTGGTTCAGCCAGGGGAGTAACCTTATCTTTTTCTTCAGCATTTTTAGCCATTAAATGGGTTCTGTAGCCAAAATAAGCCACGGCAATTAAGGCCGTGCCTAGCAAAAGTATCCAGTTATCTAAAGCCAGATCAATTATTTCTGGATGTTTATTCATTAATCCGATCATGGTAATAACACCACCAAAAGTGACCGTGACCGCAGCTATGTTTAACGCAAGATCCTGATTAAGTTGTTTTGCTTTCTCTGAATTAGACTGTTTCTTTTCCTCTGTTAGTTGCCCTTCCTTGTGCTCTTCCACAATTTCGAGAGACTCTGGTTTCAGTTCGCTATCACTCACCAAGCTTTTATAAAGAATTCTCAACTCCCAAAGTGCTAAAGCAAGCATTGCAGCAAAAATTAGGGGATTATTGCAGATAAACTTCCAGGTTTCTGCTGAAATGTTATAAGGGCTATCAATTAGCTCGAAATAAAGGGTTGGCACCACTACAGCAGTTAAAATGCTCACGTAAACCAGACGTCTTTTGTTGGTGGTGGTCCAGAATGGAGAAGACGATGGATTTTCTGCTTCATCCTTGTTTTGAACCTTTGGTTCATCAGATTGATTGGCCATATTCTCTCCTAAGTTTTGTTTAATCTGGGAAAATCCTAGAAATAATTTATATATTGGTTGCGAAGTTTATAGCAAATTGTCATGAGAAACAAGGGTGAATTTCGTTCCACTATTTGTAACATTAACCATTTTGTTGACGTCAACAAAATGGTCCCTATAGGTTCAAGTAGTTTGAGAGAGATCGAAGTTGAACATCCCCAATAATCGTACTTTGGCAGATTTTTTACCAACTATCACAGTGAAGGCGAAAGATTTTGCTAATGAAATTACTGCTTTTAACGTCCAGAGGGATCAGTTACAGGGTGAACAGAGAATAACTCAAGAGCACGTGAAAAATAATGATGTGCGCCAATTGCTTACTGAGCAGAGCATTTACCCTGAAAAATTACCCCCTGCTGAAGACATTAAAAAAAATTGGTCGTAGAATTAACATTGAAAATAAAAAATTAACTAAGCCGAACAAGCTTATTGATTAGCAATAATCGGGCAAAGCCTATTACCCTATTAAAAGCCAACTGAGGCACCCTCATCCGGCCTTCGGCCACCTTCTCCCAACCCCCTTTAGGAAAAGGGGGTTGGGAGAAGGGATCCACTTTGAGGCTCCTCCAAAGCAGCAGATTACTTTCCAATACAAAACTCGCTAAAAATTTTCGCCAGCAAATCGTCGGGCAAAAATTGGCCGGTGATTTCGGCTAAAGCATTTTGGGCTAAGCGTAATTCTTCGGCAAGTAATTCACCGGCCTGATATTCTTGCAGCTGTTGCAGCCCTTGTTGCATATGCTTGCCCGCCGTTTCCAAAGCCTGTAAATGACGACGGCGGGCACTAAAAATTCCTTCACCGTGGTTTTGATAACCCACTCGCATTTTTAAATGTTGGCGCAATAAATCGATGCCAGCACCGGTTTTGGCAGAAATGGCTATTTCCCAATGCCCGTCTGGATGTTCAGTGACTTGGGGTAGCTGGTCTATCAAATCAATTTTATTCAGGATGCGAATTAATTTCTGCGCTGGCACAGGCTGAGAAAAAATAGGAATTGGCGATTCTGGCGCCAGGAGTAGCAATACCAAATCTGCATTATTGATGGCTTGTTGTGCCCGCCTAATCCCCTCTTGCTCCACCACATCGGCACTGTCACGCAATCCAGCAGTATCGATAATATGCAAGGGTAACCCATCAATTTGAATCTGGGTCTTCAGGAGATCGCGAGTAGTACCAGGAATTTCAGTGACAATAGCAGTTTCTTCTCCACTGAGCCGATTTAGCAAGCTCGATTTTCCCACATTGGGGCAACCCGCCAGCACTATGGTCGCACCTTCACGCAGCAGTACGCCCTGTTGCGCATTGGCAGTGATGTCATGTAACTGTGCCAACACGTTTTCTACACGCAGCAGCAATACGGAATCCGCTAGAAAGTCGACTTCCTCTTCGGGAAAATCAATCGCGGCCTCCACCACCATGCGTAGCTGCGTTAATTCAGCCACTAGCTGAACAATCCGCGCGGAAAATTCTCCTTGTAAAGAGCGCAAAGCCGATTGCGCCGCTTGTAATGAAGCGGCATCAATTAAATCTGCTACCGCTTCAGCCTGCGCTAAATCCATTTTCCCATTGAGAAAAGCGCGCTCGGAAAATTCTCCGGGGCGCGCCAACTCAGCTCCCAACATGACAGCGCGTTTTAATAGGGCATCGAGAATAATCGGTCCACCGTGGCCCTGTAATTCCAACACGTCTTCACCGGTAAAAGAATGCGGGGCTGGAAAGTAAAGGACGAGGCCCTCATCAATCGCCGTACCATCCTCGCCGACAAAACGGCTGTGATGCGCATAACGTGGCGGAGGCAGCTTTCCCAACAAAGCCGTGGCAATTGCGCTGACCTTGGCCCCGGAAATCCGAATAATTCCAATCCCGCCACGGCCCTGGGGGGTGGCTATGGCCGCGATCGTTCGATCTGTCGGTTGATGTACCATTGTTGCAAAGCACTTAAGCAATTATTAACTAACCAATATAAAACCAGACCAGCAGGGAAAGCGATGAAAAAAGCAGTAAACACGACTGGCAAAAACATCATTAATTTGGCCTGCATCGGATCAGGTGGCGGAGGATTGAGCCGCTGTTGTAAAAACATACTGATTCCCATCAACACGGGTAAGACGAAATAAGGGTCACGCGACGATAAATCTTGGATCCAAAAAATAAAGGGGGCTTGGCGTAGTTCCACGCTTTCGATTAACACATAATATAAAGCAATGAAAAATGGAATTTGAATTAAGATCGGCAAACAGCCGCTGAGCGGATTGACCTTTTCTTTTTTGTACATTTCCATGGTGGCTTGGCTCATTTTCTGCCGGTCATTGCCATAACGATCTTTGATTGCTTCAATTTTCGGCGTTAGTTTGCGAATCCTGGCCATCGAGCGATAACTAGTTTCCGAGAGTTTGTAAAAAATGATTTTGATTAACAAAGTCACTAGCACAATGGCCCAGCCCCAATTGCCAACAAAGTTATAGATAGTCTTCATCACCCAAAAAATAGCTTTCGAAATCGGCCATAACCAACCATAGTCAATCGTCAGATCGAGACGGGGGGCTAAATTTTTTAAAGTATCAGTGACTTCGGGTCCGGCATACAACATGGCATTGGCCGTAGCGCTGCTCCCCGGAGCGACGTGAATTACCGGCCCAACATAGCCAATGGAATATTCTTGATTAGGTGAGGTACGTGAATAATAGTGACTGGTTTGGCCTTGCGGCGGAATCCAGCTGCTGAGGAAATAGCGTTGCTGCATGGCAACCCAGCCCCCTTGCCCCACCTGATCCAGGTTTTGCTTATCCATCTTGCCAAAGCTCAGTTTTTCATAGGCTTGCTCCGTAGTCGAATAAGCGGCGCCTTGGAAGGTGTGAAGGCTAAAAATGCTATTACTTGTATGCTCAGGCTTGCGTTTCAGTTGCGCATACAATTGACCAGCCCAGGGCTGTTTTGAGTTATTTTCAATTTGATATTGCACTGAAATGGCATAGTTGCCGCGTTGAAAAAGAAACGTTTTGCTCACCTTGACACCAGCAGGGCTGGTCCACTGCAGGCGGGCCGCTAATTGGTCTTGGTTATTCGCCATGGTGTACTGTGGCTTTTCTGCGGTAAACAGCGCTTGTCCAGCTTGAGTGTCGGGACCTGCTTCGCCAATTAAACCACTTTGGGCTTGGTAGAGGGTCAGGGGATCGCTGTTAAACAATAACACCGGTTGCTGCGGGGTTTCGATAGATTTTGGATATTTAGGCAGTGCTAGCTGGACAATATTGCCCCCTTGGGTATCGATTGTCGCCTGAAAGACGTCGGTTTGGATAGGAATAATTTGCCCGGAAGTCGAGGTCTTTGTGGGGGCAGTCAGGTGGGTAACCGGTGGCAGGTTGCTGGCTTGACCCTGAGCTGAAAGAGGTGGGAGGTTTTCCGCACCGGGGATGCTGGGCTGGGTAGCAAGGTTGGCCACATGCGGTGGATAGTCTTTTTGCCAAGCTTCCCAAAGCGCAAAACCCACGGCAATTAAAGCAATGTAAAGAATGATTTGTCGAAATTCCATAATAGCTTTCATACTTTATTACTCTTTTGGAGGCACAGGGTCATATCCGCCGGGATGCCAGGGGTGGCAACGGAGCAAGCGCTTCAGCGTAAGCCAAATCCCCTGATAAATTCCGTGTTCGATTAGTGCTGCTTGCGCATAGGCAGAGCAGCTAGGATAAAAGCGGCACCGATTTCCTAACCACGGACTGACTAAATAACAATAACCCCGCAAAAGTGCAAGAAGTACTTTTAAGAGGATTTGTTGCGCAAGGCAATAAAACGATTCCATAAAGCATTATAGCGTTGATGTTGTTCAGATCGGGTGAGTAAATCAGCTCCTTTTTTCACTACGACGATGACATCAACGTTTTCCAACTGTGCCTGTCGTAATCGGAAGGTTTCACGGGCAATGCGTTTTAGCTGATTACGATCTTTGGCTAATCGAATATTTTTCTTCGCTAAGCTTAGACCGAGCCTTGGGTAACCCAGGTTATTTTTGCAGTTGACTAAAATGAGATACTGATCAGAAATGCGTTTTGCTTTATTCCATACTTGCTTAAACTCAGCCGCGCTGGCGAGCCGACGCGTCTTCGGAAATTTCTCAGTCATTTTAAGGGGTTAAACGATGGCGTCCCTTAGCTCGCCTCCTGGCTAAAACTTGGCGGCCTTGCTTGGTTGCCATACGTGCTCGAAAACCGTGGGTACGCTTGCGCTTAAGATTGCTTGGTTGAAATGTTCTTTTCATAGTAATGCTCAATAGATTGAGATTGTTTAGACTGCTTAAGAGGTCGCTATGGTATTGGAAATCGCCAGGGGAGTCAAATTATTTCCATGGTATAGTGACACTACGAGTTTCTATTTTATTTTTCTTCACCTAAACTAATGATTAGCAGTTGTCCTTAACTTGAACAGCAGGAGTCTTTCTTTATGTGGAACCCTAAGCAACTCGATAAACTCGCGCAGCAACTCATTAATGCCTTGCCTCCAGGGGTACGAGAACTTCCCAAGGACCTGGAAAAAAATTTCCGCGCCATTTTAGAAAGCACGTTTGCCCAAATGAATCTAGTCACCAAAAATGAATTTGATGCTCAGGTACGCGTCTTGCGCCGAACTCGCGAAAAGTTAAATGCGCTCGAAAAAGAACTAAAGGATTTAGAGAAGAAAATAAAATAATATGTCCCTTGCCATCGTTCATAGCCGAGCCAGCAACGGTATCCAAGCCCCTGCGGTTACCGTCGAAGCACACATTTCCAATGGTCTGCCAGGATTTTCGATTGTTGGTCTACCAGAGACTGTCGTCAAAGAAAGTCGGGATCGGGTACGCAGTGCCTTATTAAATGCTCATTTTGATTTTCCTGCACGACGCATCACGGTGAACCTTGCACCTGCCGACCTTCCCAAAGATGGAGGGCGCTTTGACCTGCCGATTGCGCTGGGTATCTTAGCCGCTTCTGGGCAACTGCCCATCAATCAACTTTATCCCTATGAATTTGCTGGCGAATTGGCCCTTTCTGGGGATTTGCGCCCGATCCATGGCACCCTGCCTTTTGCTCTGGCGACTCGTGATGCCAAACGGCAGCTCATTCTTCCCACTGAGAATGCTCAAGAGGCCAGTCTACCGAAGCAGCTTTGCGTATTGCCTGCTGCCCATTTACTGGAGGTTTGCGGACATTTGCTGGGGGTAAAATTGTTGGACCGCTATCCCGCCTCTGCTTTACAATTCCCTGCCACTATTCATCCTGATTTAGCTGAGGTCCATGGGCAATTACATGCCAAACGTGCCCTAGAAATTGCAGCGGCCGGACAACATAATTTGCTGTTGATCGGACCTCCCGGTACCGGTAAAACCATGTTGGCGACCCGCTTGCCTGGATTACTACCAGCGATGACGGAACAAGAAGCCATAGAATCCGCTGCAGTGATTTCAATTGCCGGCAAAGTTTGGCAGGAGAGTGAATGGCTCAAACGGCCTTTTCGCGCACCCCACCATACAGCTTCTAGCGTGGCATTGGTAGGGGGCGGCAGCCCACCCACCCCTGGAGAAATTTCTCTAGCACATCACGGCATCTTATTCTTGGATGAATTACCTGAATTTAATCGCAATGTGCTCGAAGCATTGCGAGAACCTCTGGAGTCGGGATGCATCACCATCTCCCGAGCCTCGCACCAGGTACAATTTCCAGCGAAGTTTCAGTTAATTGCCACCATGAACCCCTGCCCCTGCGGTTATCTTTCTTCCCCCGAAGACCGTTGCCGCTGTTCTAGCGAAAAGGTACAGCGTTATGTGGGTCGAATTTCTGGGCCCTTACTTGATCGGCTCGATATGCAGGTAGAGGTGCCCGCGCTACCAAAAGGCTTTTTAACGAATCGGCTGGAAAACCCTGCTGAAAACAGCAACACGGTGCGAACTAGGGTAATCCGTGCTCGGGAAGTTCAGCAACAACGCAATCATGGGAAAGCCAATGCTTTACTGACACCCCCAGAAATTGAAAAATTTTGCCAGGTTTCAGCTGAAAGCCACTCTTTATTGGAACAGGCAATGGAACGCTTCGGCCTATCTGTTCGCGCCTATCACCGAACTTTAAAAGTGGCTCGCACTATCGCTGACTTGGCGGACAGCAGCAACATCCACCCCGACCACATCAGCGAATCACTCAGTTATCGTAAGCGCGGCAGATAAAATGTTTGGGTAGGCAACGAGTTTTAAGGTAAAATCCCTAGCCTTTAGATAACCCTTAGAGCTTTCCTATGCCCCATACTGAATATCATATTTTCACTTCTGAATCGGTGTCCGAAGGTCATCCCGATAAAATGGCAGATAAAATCTCCGACAGCATCCTCGATGCGCTTTTGACAAAGGATCGTCACGCTCGTGTGGCTTGTGAAACTCTCCTCAAATCGGGCTTAGTGTTGGTGGCGGGGGAGGTCTCAACAAGTTCTTGGGTGGAGATTGAATCGATAGTTCGACAGGCAATCCAAGAAATAGGCTACAACAATGTGGCCTTAGGTTTTGATGGCAATTCCTGTGCGGTGTTGACGGAAATCAATAATCAATCCTCCGACATTGCTCAAGGGGTTGATCAGAATGAAGAGGAAAAGCAAGGAGCTGGGGATCAGGGAATGATGTTTGGCTATGCCAGTAATGAAACAGACGTATTAATGCCTGCGCCTATCTTGTATTCCCATCGCCTGATGCAACGACAAGCCGCCTTGCGAAAAAAAGGCATCTTATCTTGGCTACGGCCCGATGCGAAAGGGCAAGTCACCATCCGTTATGAGCATGGCAAGCCAGTGGCAGTGGAAGCCATCGTGTTATCCACCCAACATGCTCCAGAAATTTCTCAAGACTCTTTGCGTGAAGCCGTCATCGAAGAAATTATTAAACCCGTATTGCCGCCCGAGTGGATCAGCAAAGACACGCGTTATTACATTAATCCAACTGGGCGCTTTGTCATTGGTGGCCCCCTGGGGGATTGTGGGCTGACAGGGCGGAAAATTATTGTCGATACTTATGGCGGCATGGCCAGACATGGGGGAGGCTGTTTTTCTGGCAAGGACCCCTCCAAAGTAGATCGCTCAGCGGCTTATGCAGGCCGGTATGTGGCGAAAAATATCGTCGCCGCGGGTTTAGCTGACCGCTGCGAAATTCAGGTGGCTTATGCGATAGGGATCGCGGACCCCGTTTCCGTGAGCATTAATACCTTTGGCACTGGTAAGCTAAAAGATGATCACTTAGTCAGCTTAGTAAACACTCACTTTGATCTAAGGCCAAGGGCCATTATTCGCGAACTAGACTTACTCCGCCCCATTTATCAGGCTACCGCTGCTTATGGCCATTTTGGCCGCGAAGAGCCTGAATTTACCTGGGAACGCACCGATAAGGTTGATGTTCTGCGCAATGCGGCAGGGTTGTAGGGATAAAAACAGGCATCTATGGCCTATCTTTCGCAACGAAATATCTGAAAAATGCTCATGTACTAACATGTACACTCCGCTTTTTCATCCATTTCTTACTTCAACCTAGGCTCATAGCTGCCTGTTTTTGCCAGCTTTGCCAACTTGGGCAATGTGGCGAATAGTTACCCCGCCTGGTTTACAAGCCAACCCTGGAAATTTGGATCGTTGACCAGATAGGTTCCTCGCGCGGCCCCTTGGCTAAGCAGTTCTTTGCGTTGCAATGTACGTAAAGCGGATTGCAGGGAAGAAATGGGAAGAGCTTCAATTCCTAATAATTTTGCCAGGCGAGTGCGGGTTTCAGTGCCAAACAATTCTTTACCATCTTGCGCGACTTCAACCAAAAGTAATTTTTCTAATGCCGAGCAGTGTTGCCACGTTTCAGCAAACAACCGGTCATTAGAAATTTCTGCCAAGAGTTGTTCCTTGGCTGCTTTAAGACTTAGATCAGGGTTTAAAGCGACTCGCTCCACCAGCGAGCGGATAAATTGGGGTATTTTTTGTGTTTCTTGAAAAATAGCCCATAACATTTCCTTGTCTAAGGAACGTGACGTGACTTTCTCAAACATTCCCAAGACTTGTTGTGCTAGGGCAGTGCGAGGATAGTGCCAGGGATCTGATTTCAACATAGTTAATTAGCTCGAATTAGATTGAGAATGTCTAATTGTACTTTTAACGTCTAATTCAGTCTAGAGGCAGTTCCTGTCTAGCTCGAAGGATGGCCCTGCAAGGAAAATAATTGCAGCAATTTTGCGCAATATGCGTTAAACTAACGACTTGAAACTTTTTTATGCTAATAATTTCTAATCTCAGGTGATACAATTATGAATGAGCAATCTTCTCGGGCTACTACCTCGTTCTGGACAACAGAGGTTGATCTATCAGAACAATCTGCTTCCTCCGCTAAGGAACCGCCGTTTCTACGGATTTTAGTAGTAGCAGCCGGCCTAGGAATAATCAGCGGTGGTAGCTATTTCCTAGTAAATCCTGACAAAGTGGAGGCCTTACTCATTCCCGCAACGATTGGTGGTTGTATTATTGTCCTGTCTTTACTCTATGGCCTGCATCAGTGGTCTAAAAATCGCGCCCGACAGGAGTTTGACAGCATACCTGCAGATAAGAAAGAATTATTCTTGGCAAAAATGGATCTTGTAGACAGGACACGCACTCCGCAAAAAGATCCTTTAGAGAGGAGCCCAAACGATTCTAAGCGAGTATTGGCAAGCCTAAGAGCGCTTATTCAAGCCGGCCAACTGCACGCTGTGCAGGAGGAGCATGTAAAACAAGAAGAGTTAGGGCAATTTATGCCAGAATGGGAGCAGCTACAAACATTCTATCCTGCAGAATCCATGGCATTAGATTTATACCAAGGAAAATTCGAATTTTTAATGGATGTCCAACCAGGGAAAGCTCACCAAGCACAACAAGCCTTTCATTACTTAATGATTCACAATCCTACAATAATTTACGACAGCATCAACAAGGTAGCCGCACAAGCTACCTCCGACACATTAATGCCCACACTCCAACAGTTAGCCCCGATAGCAACCATCCTGCACGTTGCGGTTAAGAAAGATATTGGGGAAGCAGCTCAATTGCTTCTTGGTTTAGCTCAATACTCGGCGGAGAGCGGAAAAATCAACCCCAATGCTATCCGTTTAATTACTATGCTATCTCGGCAGCTAGACTCTGAGGACTATGAAGCCCTGCAAAAAACCATGAAGAAACAAAATAAATTCTTGGGACCAGAAATTTTTACGCAAGTAGAACTCGAGCTGCAGAAGGAATGGGAATATAGCCAAGTTACTGTGGAGGCGCCTCTGTTACCTGAAGAAAATGAAAAGGATAATAGCTTCTTCTCCTTCACCTAAACTGATGAAGGTACACGGGGGATTTGCAGCTGTTTTAACTGAATTTAATCCCCTGAATAATCTCTTTAAAAAAGTCTGCAGACCAAATTTGCACACTGTCTGGATTTTTCAAAAAGGGTAATACTTCTTTTTTCGCAGAGGAAAAATCAATAGTTTCGATTTTATTTTTCAGTAGTTGCATCACCTCAACTGGCTTTAAGGATTGTTCCTTAGGCCAAGCGCTGGTCTGTTCAAGTCGATTTTTTAGGTGTGCTAAATGTAAAGGTATATTTCGACCAATGTACCAAACTAAGTCATACCAATCCCGACCTTTAATTCGTTTTTGCCATGGGCGACATAAAATTGCATGACATTTTCCGGCAAATAAATCCGGTGCTTGATAAGTATTTATCATAAAGGGTATCGGTTGAAGTAGAGGTTTCACTTCGGTTTTAAAGCCTGGCGGAGGGTCAATATCTATTTCGATTTTTATTCTGAGCAAATCATCACGATGAATTCTTGCAGTAATATAGTCTGGAGCTTGAATTTCCAAAAAGTGTTGCTTTGTTCCAGCTTTTATAAAGGCTGATTGAATGGTGGTTTCTTTATTTTTTATTTTATCATTTATTGAAACTTTAAATCCAAAACTAGAAATTTCTGCCTCTAAAAATGAAAAATAGTGGTTGAGCTGAAATTTTTTGTTAGGTTCCAACAAGGAAAAATCAAGATCTTCAGAAAAGCGATCCAGACCATATAGTATACGAAGTGCTGTACCTCCATAAAAAGCAGCTTTTTCAAAAAATTTTCCTCGCCATAAACCCAACAAAGCAATTTCTTGAATAATTTCTTTTAACGCATTTTGATAATCTTGATAAGTTTGACAAGAATACCTGGATAGCATTGCTGAAATGATTTCATGCATTTTTTTTCCTAAATTTTTTTAAAAATCTATTTAATAGATTTATATTATTATTAGCAAAAACAGAATTGATTTTAGAAAATAATTTTCTATCTAGAGTAGTCATTTTTTCAGCGGGAATTCTAAGATCTTCAAATAAAAAATTCTCTACTTCATTTATATTTTCTAATTTTAAATTAGGGATAGACAGCAATATTTGGTCTGCAAGCGCTTTCTCTGGGGTAGCAATTAAAATAGGGTGAGTAGAATCATACATCACTTGGGTAATTCCAATGGAGTACTTTAGAGGGTTCAGATACCGATATTTGAAATACGCCTAATGGTGTTTTGAACAATTTATCTTTCTTGCAGGTTACGCTTGTCAAGGCCTCGACTCGTTCAGGGATAAAATTATAAAAAGCTAAGGCATATTCCAATGAGATATAAGATGGCCCATAAATTAAGTTCGCTAGAGTTTCCTTAACAAACGGTTTGTGAGGATTTTTTCCATCGAGGACGTATAACCCTTTTTTTACGCGGATTAATTCTTTTGATCGTAACAGAGCCGTGATTTTTGCTCGCGGCTGTGCATAGTCTTGAAGCGCATATTTCATAAAAAGATAGTCTACCTCTTCGTTAGGGACTAACTTTCTGATATTATCATTTAACATGGCATTTCTCCAGTATGTCTAATAATTATAGACATACTGGAGAAATTATCAAGCAGCAGAAAAAGCTTGCTGAAGTCAATAAACAGCTCTCAAAAGAGATCTACCAAATCTATTTGGACATTCCTTGACAGGAGCCTCGGTTGCCTGTAAATTTCGTAGACAGTGTACGAAATTTACAGGATAGCATCCTATGCCAAGAAACCTGGCGGATAAGATCAATTCTCTATTAGAAATGTTCCCGGCTGTCGCCGTCATTGGTGCAAGGCAGTATGGGAAGACTACCTTGGTACAAATGTTGAGGCCAGACTGGCTCATGATGGACTTGGAAAAACCTTCGGATTTTAATCGCTTGGATTTTGATCCTGAATTTTTTTTCCAACAAAATCCTCGGCACATTATTTTTGATGAAGCACAGTTGTCCCCGGAGTTATTTGCTATTTTACGCAGCGTCATTGATAGCAATCGTCAAGAAACTGGACGTTTTCTGATTACGGGATCTAGTAGTCCTGATTTATTGACTCATATTTCTGAAACATTAGCAGGGCGAATTGCCACTGTTGAGCTTGGGACCATGAAGGCAAATGAAATTTATGGTCAACCCTTAAGTTCGTTTTATCAATTTTTTACTGAGCCGTTATCACCTAATTTTTTGAATCAATTAGATGCGCCGCAACTCACTTTTAACCAAATTCAAAAAGCTTGGTATCAGTGGTGGTTATCCAGAACCGGTGTTGCAAGAGACTGATGTTTTCTATTGGCAGTGGATGGAAAATTATGAAATGACCTATATTTATCGAGATATCGCCAAGCTTTATCCTCGGTTAAATAAAGTAGCGTATCAACGCTTTTTGTCGATGCTGTGCTCGCTTTCTGCGACGATCCTCAATAAATCTGAGCTTGCTCGAGCCTTAGAGGTTAGTGAAGGCACTGTCCGTGAATTTTTAACGATTGCTGAAGGCACATTTCTTTGGCGACAATTACCTAGTTATGAAAAATCTTCTTCGAAAAGTATTATAAAAATGCCTAAAGGCCATGTGCGTGATAATGGCTTATTACACAGCTTGTTGCGCATTACAGATTCACAGCAATTATTTCAAAATCCAATTCTGGGTCGCTCTTTTGAAGGCTATGTGAGTGAAGAGTTAATTAAAGGATTACAGTCGTTAATGATTTCACACTGGCAAGCCTATTATTATCGAACTCGTGGTGGCGCGGAAATCGATTTAATTTTGGAAGGTCCCTTTGGAACTTTGCCTATTGAAATCAAGTACGGGACCAAAACAAGCTTACGTCAATTGAGAGCATTAGAAGAGTTTGTCAAAGACAATCAGTTGCCCTTTGCTCTTTTAATTAATCAAGCAGAAAAGCCCTATTGGCTCAGTAAGCACGTTTTCCAATTACCAGCAACTTACTTATAATGGCAACAAATGTCTTTTGAGACCCGCTCATGCAACGCTGCCTTAAATTATTAGGTATTATTCTGCTCGCAAGTGTCATTCAGTCTTCTTTTGCGTTTAGCAATCCAGAATTATCACCTCGTTGGGCTCCCTTGCTGGGCTGGATGCCAACAAGGCTATGTTGTGGCTATAGCAATTCCAGCTCTATATTACTTTGGCCGACGGGTGACGCGTGGAGCAACACCGCCGCGCGCAGCGTGCGAGCACGGCGGGTTGCCCGCGCGGCAGGACCCGTCGGAGATCAGGGCTTCAGCGGGAATTGCTGCTGCGGCTATTTTTGGGAGCCGCCTGCCATTAGTGCTTACACCACAGCAGCTCCTTTTAATACCACGCAAATGACGATTACGGTCACTGGGCCCAGCACTTTTGCTCAACAGGGGCCTTCGGTTTTAACGGGGAATGTGGCCCTCACGCAGCCTGGGCGGGAAATTGCTGCGGATAAAGCCATCATTTATCGCAATTTAGAGACCGGTAAATTTAGCGAAATTGAACTTCAGGGGAATGTGCACTACCGCGAGCCTGGGAAATTGTTAGTGGCCCAGTCCTCAGAGCTAAACCTAGAAGAAAAAACTCTGAGCTTTTCTCAAGGCGCTTATAACGCTAAACGTCCCACTCGCTACGGCCTGCTTTACAGCTGGGGCTTGCTGAGTCAGGGTTATCGCAATGCCCAGGGCACACTTTTTTTGCGTGATGCAACTTATACTACCTGTTCTCCTTTAGATCCGAGTTGGTATTTAGCGTCCAATAATCTTACCCTGAATAAAGTGACCGGACGGGGGGTAGCCAGAGATACCTGGCTTTATGCTGGCAACATACCGGTAATGTATACCCCTTATGCGAACTTTCCCATTGATAATCGCCGCTACTCAGGCTTTTTATATCCGAGCTTCGCTTTCGATAATGATTCGGGCTTCTCGGTGGACATCCCCTATTATTTTAATTTAGCGCCTAATTATGACGACACCCTGACCCTGACGCCGATGACTAAGCGTGGCGTGATGGCCACCAATCTGTTTCGCTACTTATTTCCAGGGAGTCGTGGCAATTTTATTTTAAGCTTCATCCCGAATGACCGTGGCTTTGCGCATTTTAAGCAAGAAACCTTTGAAGATTTTCCTCCCAGTTTTTTGAACGATCCCTATCTCGATCAGCTCGCAAAAGACAGCAACAATCGTGCCGCAGTGGCCTTGCATGATCTCACGACGTTTAATGAAAATTGGATGGGGACACTCGATATAAATTATGTAACGGATGATTATTTTCTAAAAAATTTCGGTGTCGGCCCGCAACAAATTACCACCGATCAATTATTAAATCAGGCCCAGGTGACTTATCAAGATGAGCATTGGCAATTTCTCGCCCAGTTGCAAGGCTATCAAACCCTGCATTTAATTGATGATACTTTTATCGCGGAACAATATCGACGTTTGCCACAAATAGATTTTGCCGCGAATTATCCCGCGCTACCGCTGGGCCTCGATTTTGGTTTTTCGAGTGAATGGGTCAATTTTCAACACTTAGATGATTTTTTCACCGGCCAGGAATATCCAACCGGTAATCGGGTTCACCTCAATCCTATGCTCAGTCGACCCTTGCTAATTAAGGGGGGATATATCACCCCTACTTTACAGCTGGACTCTACCACTTATGGGGTAGTGAATAATGCTGTGGTGGATAATACCAACCTAATCCCAATTTTTTTTCCCACCGATGAAAAGCATTTGAATCTCACCCGAGCACTGCCGATGTTTGATATTGACACGGGGATTTTCCTGGATCGAGGTTGGCATTTGGGCTCACATCAGTACCGACAAACTTTAGAACCGCGCCTATATTATTTATATGTTCCGCTGCGCAATCAACTTAATATTCCCTTATTTGATACGACCCTGCCCACGTTTTCTACGGATACTTTATTTCGGCCCAATCGGTTTGTTGGCTATGATCGCGTCGGCGATGCGAATCAATTAGCGGTTGGGATTACTTCCCGCATTTTAGATGGTTTTACTGGAGAAAATAAGCTCGAGGCGACGGTGGGGGAAATCTTTTATTTTCATAACCATGAAGTGTGTTTGTATCCTAATTGTAGTGATGACCCCACCATCAATGATAGTGTTTCTCCAGTGGCTGGGATGCTTACGTTTCGTCCCAATGCCAAGTGGACCGGCACCGCCACCGCTTCCTGGGACCCTAATCAATCACAATTAAATAATGCTGGAGCACACCTGGTGTATTCGCCAGCACCCCAACATATTTTTAAATTGGGTTATGATTATCTGCAAAATGGCGATGTATTAAACCCAGCCGAACCAAATAGCCATGAAAATAATTTACATCGTCTTGATGTGGGACTCGCATGGCCGCTCACGCAACATTGGAATCTGATGGCGGATTGGAATTATAATCTCAGCCATAAACATCCGCAGACCTATTTATATGGTTTAGAATATGATACTTGTTGTTGGTCCCTGCGGTTTGTTGCCAATCGCACGATAACCAATCAGAATAATGAGGGGCAAGCCAGTTATCGAACGGACTTTTATGTGCAATTTATGCTTAAGGGACTAGGTACTATTGGAACCAGTAATGCAGGAAATGTGTTAATGACTACCTTCCCAGGTTATTTTGATAAATATAGAGGCTAACTTATGATGTTCAGCAAATTAAATCTTGGTTTTTTCCTAGGGTTCATTTTATTCACTGAGGTGGTGGCCAGTGCCAATACTAGCCTACCGCTGGATCGAGTTGCAGCGGTAGTGAATGATAAAGTCATCACTCAAAGCCAACTTAATGCTGCGATCACGGAAATAAGTCACGTTTTACAGGCAGCTGGTCAACCACTGCCAAGCCAAGCAAAATTGCAACAAGAGACGCTAGATCAATTAATCGCCAATAGCTTGCAATTGCAATTGGCAGAGCGCAATAAAGTTCAAATTACCGATCAACAACTCGATGACAGCATCAATAAAATCGCGGCTAAAAATCATTTAACCCTGAGCCAGTTAAAAGAGGCTCTCAAGCAGCAGGGCATGAATTTTACGCGGTTTCGCTCCCGATTAATGGAGCAGATGACTATCCACGAGTTACAGCAGCGAATATTTGCCGGGCAAATACCCATCAGCAAGGAAGAAGTGCAGGCCTATATGACCAAGTTTGCTGGGCAAAATAATGCTAATAGGCAGTATCGTTTGGACGATCTAGTGATTCCCTTGAGTGAAGCTGCTAGTCAGGAGGCAGTGGCTACTGCAGAAAAACAGGGCGCGGAAAATTGTTGCAGAAGGCTAAACAAGGGACTAGCTTGCAAGAAATTGCCGATCGCGCCTCTCCTCCCTCCCTTATGCGGATTTGGGTTGGCGTAAAGCCTCAGAAGTGCCGACCTTTATTTATGAGTTCACTTGCCAACATGACTCCAGGCACGGTGAAGGGGCCGATTAAAGCGCCTAACGGCCTGCATTTTAATTAAATTGATTGAAGTAGGCGGGCAACAGCCAATCACTGAAGCTGAGGCTAAAAATCTTATTTATCAAGAAAAAATTAAGGAAAAAATCGCTGTTTGGTTGCGACAAATTCGTCAATCAGCTTATGTGAAGATTATGTAATGCACCACCCTCGCAAGCGCTTTGGACAGCATTTTTTGCAGGATTCGGAGGTGATTGCCCAAATAGTAGCTGCAATTAACCCCAAGCCTGGCAATTTTTGGTGGAGATCGGACCTGGTTTAGGTGCTCTAACCACTTATTTATTACCACTGGTAAGCCAACTGGACGTAGTAGAATTGGATCGCGATATCATCACACCGTTGCGGCAGGCTTTCCAGGGCCTAGGGAACTTAGTGGTACATCAAGAAGATGCGCTGCGTTTTGATTTTACTCAATTAGCTAATGAATATAGTCGTCCCAGCATGGATGCTGGGATCCAGGGAGCAGGGAAGTTAATACCATCAGGGGCTGCTTTGCGCATTGTCGGTAACTTACCCTATCAAATTTCAACGCCCCTGTTATTTCATCTCGTCCAGCAAGTTGCGGTGATTCAAGATTTGCATTTTATGTTGCAAAAAGAGGTGGTGGAACGGTTAGCTGCTTTGCCAGGTTCAAAAATTTACGGTCGATTAAGCGTGATGGCGCAATTTCAGTTTGAAGTTTACCCACTATTCACCGTGGAGCCAGAGGCTTTTTTTCCTCCCCCACAAGTGCGTTCGCAAGTGGTGCGCTTATTGCCCAAGGCGCCTAGCAAGGAGGTGGATTACCCGTTATTTTGCAGCTTAGTCAGAGAGGCATTTAATCATCGCCGCAAGATTCTCTCCAATAGCCTCAAAGGCTTGGTATCTGAGGCGCAATTAAAACAGGCAAATATGATTCCGCATAGTCGAACCGAAACAACCAACTCTCGAAGACTTGATTGGATTAGTTACAATGTGGGTCATCTGTCTTAAAAGGATAAATCATGTTAACCTACCATCATGTTTTATTAGCAACGGATCTGCTTGAGGAAAATCATCAAGTAACTGATGTCGCAATTCAATTCGCCAGAATCTTCCAAAGCAAGGCTGAGCTTAGTCCATGTATTAGAGAATGTCCCCATCATTTATGGGGGTGGGTCATTTTCTATTCCGCTTAATCTCAATTTAGAAGATAAATTACGCGATGAGGCTCGGCAGGGACTCAACAAATTATTAGAATATGCACGGCAGCAAGGGGTGGAGGAAGAGCGAATTTTCCTCAAAATGGGTTCTCCCAAGTATGGGATCATTGACACTGCGCAAGAAATAGCGGCAGATTTGATTGTGCTAGGCAGTCGTAGTCGTCGTGGTTTGGCGCTAGCACTTTTAGGAGCAACGGCTAATGGCGTACTCCATTTGGCTGCCTGTGATGTGTATGCAGTGCACATGAAATAGCTTTGAATAATCCCCTCCCCCCGCCCGAGCTTGTAAGGGAAAGTGAAAGAGGGTTAGGGAAAGGGGTTCTTATTGTGCAACCTATGCAATCGGTGATGTTCAAGGTTGTTACAATGAGCTAGAAGAGCTACTGCAATTAATTCATTTTGATTCTGTGACGGATAGAGTTGGTTTGCCGGTGATTTGGTCAATCGAGGCCCGCAGTCGTTAGAAGTCCTGCGTTTTGTAAAGCGATACATC
>CAVQQD010000002.1:0-1240461 GCA_963714975.1 uncultured Gammaproteobacteria bacterium | reverse complement strand
CCGATGAACCCACCCACCAGCTTTTGAGTAGCCACCTCCCAGAGGCACACTCTGTCATCCGAGCCTCCTGAGGCGAGCCAACGGCCATCAGGGCTGAAAGCGACACTCTGCACTCCTTCCACATGTCTGGTAAGTTCACCCACATATTTTTGGGTGGTGACCTCCCACAGGCGCACAGTATGATCATCGCTTGCGGAGGCGAGCCAGTGGCCGTTGGGGCTGAAGGCGACACTCTGCACTCCTTTCGAATGCCCTTTGAGCTCACCCACCAGTTCTTGCGTGGCTACCTTCCACAGCCGCACGGTTTTGTCATTGCTCCCGGAGGCGAGCACCTGGCCATCGTGGTTAAAGGCGACGCTTGTCACGTAACTTAAATGCCCAGTGAGCTGAATCGTACTCTTTTGTGTGGCGGTATCCCACAAGCGTACGGTCTTATCATAACTGCCGGAGGCGAGCCAACGGCCATCGGGGCTGAAAGCGAGACTCATCACACTACTTGAATGCCCTATGAGTCGTTGACCGATCGGTTGATCACTGGCGCTGTCCCATAACACAATTGTGTATCCTGGTGAGACCGCCAACCAGGGTTCGTGGGGATGCCAGGCGACAGCACGAATTTGTTCAGCCAACCGCAGCCAGGGCCTTTCTCCCCAGTGAACTTCTCTTAAATCGGTATCCTTTAGATTAGCACGATAAAAAATGGTATGGCACAGAGTGGCGCCACGTAGATTAGCTTGACGTAAATCGGTATGTGCCAACAACCCGTAGCTTAAGTTCGCGCCAGGTAGTTGTGCGCCACGCCAATCGCGTCCGCTGAAATTGATATGGCAAGCGTTGAGTACGGTGGCGGCATTGCTAGAAGCTATTGCGAGGACTGTTTCTTCCTTGCTGCGTTCAATCAGGGCGAACAGGGCTTTCTGCAGGTCGAGTTGGATGCTGACCCGATCGACCAGAAAACGCACTTGTTCCGATGCCAGGGGTGCTCGATTAAGTAAATTAACTGCCTGCGTTTGATTGAAGTGGAAAAGTGAATCTACGTCAGTAGAGGTAGGATCCACTACTAGCTGCTCCGTCACCGCGGTAGTCATAAAATAATCCCCAAGGGAAGCATGAAGAAAACGCCAGCTGTGATCGTGGCTTTCCTGCAAGGGACAACCCTGGCGCAAGCGGGCGCCATCAAGTAGCTGATCACCCAGTAAGTGTTGTACTGAATCTTCTTCCAGGCTGGAAGAAGTGGGATCGTGGCGCAAGCTCACTTGATTGGTTGATACCAGGCATTGGGCAAAACTAATACAAAACGCTCGATAGGCGGCTTTGAGCCAGTACACTTGTACATCTTCTCCGCCCATTTTAGCCGCCTGCTCTTTAATCGCTTGCATCGCCGGTTTGCCAAGAATAGCCGTGGGATCTTGCAGGAAACTGTGCTGTTGCCAGGCTTTTTTGGCTTGACGGGTAAACCACAAGTCCATAAACCGATCGTAGAGCATGGCACGGGTGATGGGTGTGGGGTCATGGGAAAGCGATTTCAACGGTTTGCTTTCTTTTTGGTCTCCCTGGTCTTTGGTTTCAGGGTGAGTTTTCTTCTGGTTCGGTGCTTCGGCCAAGGTCGGTAACATCGACAAGCTCATCCACAGCATAAACGGGGTATCGATTAGGGTGGACAGCTCTGGGATCTCAGCAAAGTTTCGTTGGTAGCGGGCCTCGTCCCAGTCTTTGGGGTGATCAGGATCATTTCGGTGTTGAGCGACATACTTAGCAATGTAAGCCTGGGTTTGTTCTTTTGTAAATGCTGAGAGATGGCGCATTCGGTAACGCGACCAGTTCGGTGCTCCCCCATTGGTGTGTGGGACTAAACTGTCGGCCTCGTTGATTGCCTGCACCCGCTGGCTGCGACAGCCGATGATCAGTTTCACCCGCCCCTCGGAGTCACGCAAATGATTGGTATCGTATAAATTGAGGGCGGCTTGTCCTGGGATTTCATCATACCCATCAGCAATCCACAGGGTATGATACTCGCTTTGTAGCTCCCGAATTTCATCCCAGGTGAAACCACCGATCTCGGGAAGACGACGGTAATAATTCCACAACTGCTGGGGATTAATTTGGGCGGAAGACAACGAAATAAACAGTGGCATTAATGCCCGAGGTGGTGGATCCCCCGGACGATAGGCCTGCCAAGCGGAATCTTCCCACAGAGTTCGGAGTAAATGGCGATTAAAGGTGCTTTTACCAGCACCTCCCACGCCTTGTAGCACCAATACCTGGGCAGGACCTTGTAAGAATTCTTTTTCTACCCAAGGGAATAAAGGATCGGAGGGTTGGCCTATCCCAGCTTGGGATTGACCGTTGGGCGCAATATAGCGAGACAGCTCTTGGCTGAGGTGGGAGTCGATTAATACCATGTGGCGCAGCTGCTGAATTTTAACGCCTACGGTATAGCGCGGCGACTGTTTATTCAGCCAGGAGGGGATGTAGCTTTTGACTGGCAAGAGTTTAAATTCAGTGTCTGAGGTGTCCGAATGGAGAGAGGGGATTGGTTCGTCTTGTTTACTTTCTTTGGGTTGTGAAGATATGGAAGAGGGCAAAGTCGGTTGCTCGGCTGAGATTGCTTGTTGCCATAAGCCTTCCAGGGCTTGCGCCACGCCACGAATATCAGGACGTTGCGTGGGTGTTCTGGTACAACAAGCATAAATCACTTCCACTAAAGCGGGCGGGCACTCCGAGGGTAAAATGCCTCGCTGCCCTTTTTGGAGAGCCAGCGCCGTCTGGGTGAGAAACGCATAATCTGCCTGACGACGCAGGGCGACTTCCCAGCACACGACGCCAAAACTATACACATCGGCGGCGGTAGATGGGGTATCTCCGGCCATCACTTCCGGGGCAATGTGAGAAGGCGTACCTTCCAGCCCCACTTGCTGCGCCGCCAAGCTCAGGATCGAGGTCCCAAAATCCGCCAGTTTTGCCCGGCCTTCGGCATCCACTAAAATATTGGCGCTCTTTAAATCCCGATGCAATAACTCATGCTGATGTAATATCACCAGTCCTAATGCGGCATCCCGTAATAACCGATAGCGCCAAGTCCAAGGCAATTTAGCGTGAGAATCCGTCAACACTGCTTCTAAACTGTGGGGTAATAACTCCATCACCAGTAACGGCGGTTGCAAGGAGAGTCCCCAGACGCGAACCAAAAAGTCAGAATGTAATCGAGCCATGATTGCCGCTTCTTTTTTGAGCTGCAATTTATCCGCGGGAGAGAGTTTGGCTTCTTTAAAATGCTTCACCGCTACCGGTTGGCCGCCATAGGTACTGCGCAGCACTAGGCCGGAAGTGCCTTCCCCCATGATGTTTTTTTTGGCCTCGGCAGTGATTTTTTCCTGGCAAAATCGCTGGCTCTCTTCAGCGCTAATTGCCAAATCTGTAGCTGGCCTGATAGGAGTGGGGATGTTTTGTTGCGCCTCGCTACCCAGGGCACCGCGATAGCGGCCTTCCCAGGTACTCAGGTCAAATTGGGGATCACTGCTGTAACGGCTATACCGCGTCGAGAGTAAATGCCCCTGGGCATCGTGTGGCATGAAATAAGTGCTTTCTTCCAGCTTTGTTGCGGCGCTGAGGGTGCTATGTAATACCAGCCGAGTTCGCCCTGCTCGGTACAATTCATTGGCTTCATACAGATTGCCAGGTTTCTTCGGTTGATCTGTGCCTTGCACCAGCCAAAATAACGCATAGTGACTCTGTAATTCATGCCACTGTGCTTCGGTAAAATCGGCGGTTCCCGTCGGGGGCTGATGGCGATGGATAAATAAGGGCGAAGTCCCCTTTTTGGGGGGCCACTTGCAGGGGCAGCCAAGTGCTAGGGGGTGGATCCCCCGGACGGAACGCTTGCCATTTGGGGGCTTGCCATAAACCTCTTGCGGTTTCTGTCAATGGCACACTCGGATCTTCTTCATCCTTTCCGAGCCACAACAACACTTCAATTCGAGAATGGAACAGGGTTTGTTGAATGGCCTTTTGCAATCCAGGTACCGCTTTGGATTCGGATTGTGCTTGAAAATGATCGCGCAATTGACACAGTTTCACCCCCACTCCATAGCGCGGATCAGACGGACTGAGCCACCCCACGCTTTGATCGTCAGTTAATAACAAGACACCCCCTAAAGAACTCGTCCCCAGCGTGGTATTCACCAGAGAAGCGGTAATTGTCAGGGATTCACTCATTTCTGGCTTGGGCGGCTTGGGCGAGGGCGTGGACACAGACACTTCATATTTTTTCTCTTTTTTCTTCAGAGGAGGGCACACCCTCCGGCCCCTTCGACCCGGCCCGTTGCCAGCAGGCATCCAGCCCTTTGGCCAGAGTTTTTAACGAAGGGCGAGCCGAGGCCACCGGATCCGTGGCGGTTTTCAGGAACGCCACTAAATCCGGCGGACAGGTGGGCGGCAGCCCCGCTCCTTTCTGCCACTCTTTGGCCACAGTGGAGGAGCCACTCGCGATGTGCCAAATCAACTGCCCGAGCTTCTCCACATCTTCTGCTTCCGTCATGGGCGTCTCTTGTACCAAGGGCAGCAGTTGGGCTCGATCTTGAGCATCGAGGTATAAGTGCTGGCAATCCCAACCGAGGTGGGTCGCGCCTAAGGCACGGCGTTGGTATAAACCCACCGCCACATCCCGCAACAGGCGACAGCGATTCACCCAAGACTCACTGGCGGAGGACTTCAGAAATTGATCAAAGCGCATTTCAGGTAAAGCCGCTAGGACTAAGGAACTGCTTTTGGTCCCCTGACAAATCCCTTTAACCGGTAACCAAAAGGGCAGGGCGCTTTGGGCAAAAGCTTGCAGGGACTTTTGCTGTAGTGGGGAAGCAGGCAACAGCTGCACCGTCACCGCTTCTCCTTGATAAGTCCCCCGGAACAAGGTAGTGGATTTTCCCTCGAGGGGCTCATCCCGTTGCAGCGCTTCGGCAGAAAGCATGGGCCAGGAAGCGGAAGTTTTGCTTTCCTGATTCGAACTCGGGGTGGAGGAAGCTACGCGAGTGGGATCTGATGAAGTGAGTAGTGATTCCTGCATGGGCGACTCCTACGAAATAAAATGCTTATTTTTTATAGCAGTGTATTTTCGTTATTTCATGGCCAGTAGTAGACCACGAATTTAATTTCTGAAATACCCTTTCGTTGCATAGATTGAAAAATATTTCTTCGCACAAGATTAAAAATAGTTGGGAATATCAAAATTCAAAAACAATTACGAAAACTGTTGACGAAATACGAAAATAGCTTAAGCTAAGGCCCAGGGTCATTTTCTGTTTGGACTGTAACTAACAGAGCAAAAGCCAGTGCGTAGAGATGAAACTCTGGCCATTACCGCAAGGTAATTCTCTACAATGCCGTACTGTGGTACTGCATTTGTCTTGAAGTATTTCAATGAACTTAAAGTCATACTTAAGTTTCTATTCTCAAGTCGTTTTTATTTCTATTTTTTTAGAAATATTCTTCATGGATTCAGTGCTGATTTTTTACGAGCTGTCTTCGTAAGGCACTGCTATTTTAAATTCCCATCGGTTGAAAGTTTTCATTTAGCCCGTGAGAAATAGTATTTATACCCAGGCAAGTGTTACTTGCTTTTCTACGACATCCCTTGAGATGTCTTTTCATCCACCCCAACGTAATAGGAGGTCAATTCAGTCAACGAAAATTGGTAGTGCCTGCAGTACCTCAGTCGGTGATGCCCGTTAGGTTCGTAGCGTCCCTCCGACTAAAAGTCTCGTAGCCATTCGTAGGATGGCAATCGGTTTGTTATTTCAGCAAGTCGATTGAGACTAAACACTAAACTGACTTGAAACAATGAACATTTTGCTGAGATTATGAGTGTCAAATCGCAATTAAAACGCTCGTTATACCAATGCTTAAAACGCGACCGCTGCGGTTCTTTTGCTACGCGTTGGGATCGCCGCGGAATTTTACAGCAGGCTTTAGAGCAAGTGATAGATTTAGGGTACAAAATTGCAACAGTCGAACAAATTAAACCTAAGCATATTCAGGCCTTAGTGAGATTTTGGCAACAGAAAAAATTAGCAGTGGGTACTATTAAAAATCGCTTAGCGGCCTTACGTTATTTAGCAGACGTTTTGCAAAAGCTCGAGCTGGTCGCGAGCAATAAAGTTTTACAAGTGGGTTCGCGCATCACCTCAACGCGTAGAAACAAAGCCTGTGTGCATCCCGATCTGTCGAAAATCACTGATCCCTATGTCAAAGCCTCGGTAGAATTACAGCGCGTCTTTGGTTTGCGGCGCGAAGAATCGCTCAAAATCAAACCCCATCTGGCCGATCAGGGAAATAAATTATCGTTACTCGGTTCCTGGTGCAAAGGCAATCGTAGTCGTGAGATTCCGATTCGCACTGAAGAACAACGCGGGTGCTTGGATCAAGCCAAAGGCTTGCTACCCACGCCCAATCAATCGTTAATTCCCGAAGCTAAAAGTTATATTCAGCATCGCTATGTCTACGATAAGCAATTACAACGCGCGGGGATAAAATCTCATGGATTACGTCATGCGTATGCGCAACAACGCTATTTTGAACTCACCGGTTGGCTCGCACCGATTGCCGGTGGTCCAAAATTTCGCGACATGAACTATACCGAACAAAATCAGGATATTCGTGCCAGGATGATATTGTCCGAGGAACTCGGGCATAGTCGCATCCAAATAGTACAGAACTACTTATTCTAAGTTATTATTAAAATTACTGAAAAATAATTTTCCAAACATTTTTAAAATATCTATAAATTCTATATTTTTTGGCATGATTGCCAAAAATGATACAGAGTTTTTTATACTACAACGTTTGTCTATTGCTCAAAAACACGCTGCAATGCAATTTGCTTCCAGACCACCTCACCTTTTCTAGATGAGGGTTTACTTAGTCCATCTCAATTGATATGCTACATTACTTGCGTTTCATTTTTAATCCTTAGATTAGTTATTCGCTGCGATTTCAATCTCACTAACACGATAACAACAAAGGAGAGCCCTCATGGCACAAGGCAAGCTCATTGAAACCAAACTCCAATCTTCCACATCGCTCATCCAGTCAGATGGGGGATTTTTTATGTCGCTTAGTATTCGTCATAGCGATTTAATATATAAAGAGCGTTTGGATGGAGGCAGTTCTGGCACAGTGTACCTAGGAGAATGGGATTTTAATCCTGTAGCAATTAAAAAATACCCTGCTCAAGACTTTAGTGAAGAGACTCAAGAAGAAATTCTCACCGAAGCGACAGTGATGGCGCAAGCCAGCACCCAATCCGATTATTTAGTGCCTCTCAGAGGTATCAGTTTAGAAAAACCGCATTATTGTTTAGTGATGCAATACATGCCTGGCGGTAATTTATATAATTTTTTACACAGTCGACAAGATATTTCTTGGAGTACACGCTATCGTATTGGTTTGGATATCAGTATTGGTCTACATCATTTACACAGCAAAGATATTTTGCATCGTGATTTAAAAAGCTTCAATGTTCTGCTCGATAGTAATGGTCGTGCGAAATTAGCTGATTTTGGCTCAGCGAAGATTAAAGTCAGCTCTGCAGCAATTACTAAAGGAGGTTTTAAAGGCACTATATTGTGGGCTGCTCCTGAAACTTTCACAGAGAGGCCCACCAAAAAATCGGATGTGTACAGCGCAGGTATGATACTGTGGGAGTTAGCCAGCCGTAAAGAACCCTATAAAGAAGCGGGAGGTATGGTTGTCGAGTGGATTAAGAGTGGAAAAAAAGAAATTTTTCAAACAGATACACCTGAAAAATTTAGAACGATTGCTGAAGAGTGTTGGCAAGCCCCCGAAAAACGTCCCGAGGCCAAGGTATTAGCCACACAACTCGATCAATTATGGCAAGCTGCTCAAAAGAGTGAAATAAAAGAAAAAGCTGGGCCACCTAGTACTAGTCCCAGCTCTTCTGTTGGGAAAAAGCTAAACGATGGCAGCCAATTTGCCCCTACACATCAAGTTGATAAAACACCGAAGAAGCAAGAAGAAAAAGAAATAACCAAGTTTGTGACTGTGGCGCAATCCAATTTGGTGACGCAACAATCTTCTGTTATAACGCCAGTCTTGACGACTATTCCTTCTCTACATGCTAGTCAGCCGGCATTCTTTGGCGGACCCAGTAGCTCTGTTAGCACCACATCGAGTGAAGTCAAAAAACCAACCCCTTTGGATGAAAAAAAACACCAACAATTAATGCCACTACAAAATGAATTAGTTACTGCTTGTGAAAATGGCAGTTTGGCGAAAGTTAAAGCCGCTATCACCAAAGGGGCGCTAGTGGATTTACCTAATGTCCAAGGTAAAAATCCGCTGTATTGTGCCGTGTACGGTATGAATCCTGAAGTAGTGCAATATTTCATTAAACAGCGTGATAAAAATGCCCCTGCCACTAGCTGGAGTGCCTGTGAAGAACACAATAAAAAATATTATGGGCAAACTTTTTTAATTATGAAATTTGCTCCTGATACTTATAAAGATTGGTATGATTTACTCGAGAAGATTGAACCCAATGAATTTTTGGTGGGGTATCACCTCGATCGGATGCAGAACGATTTTGAGGATACGTCGTGGTGTTGTAATTTTATTAGGTTGAAGATGGAGGTGAGGTTGCTTTCTCAACTCCGACTCCAGATGTGGGAGCGCCGTTTCTCTTGCGATTATACAGAGACGGGGTTTGAAGGTTATCGGAATCAAATTAAGCAGGCGCTGGAGGTATTACAGGCGGCGCAAACCAATCAGTCAATGGGTCTGAATTGTGGGAAGCAAGAAGAAAAAGAAAATACTCGCTTTATGACTCAATCCGGCCTGATGACTCATCAATCCACCATTGCGACGCAAGCTTCGACCAGTACTACCCCCTCCCTACATGCCAGTCAACCGGCATTCTTTAGTGGAGCCAGTAATTCTAAAGCCACGTCATCGAGTGAAGCCAAAACAAAAGCAGCCCCCCTCGATGAAAAAAAGCGCCAACAATTGATGCCACTACAAAATGAATTAGTTACTGCTTGTGAAAATGGCAGTTTGGTGAAAGTTAAAGCCGCCATCGGCAAAGGGGCGCTAGTGGATTTACCCAATGCCCAAGGTAAAAATCCGCTGTATTGTGCCATGTATGGCATGAATCCAGAGGTAGTGAACTATGTCATTGGGCAACTAGGTGAAAATGTTCTTGCCACCAGCTGGCGCGCCTGTGAAGAACACAATAGAAAATATTATAAGCAGACATTTTTAATCATGAAGTTTGCTCCAGTCTACTACAAAGATTGGTATGAATTATTACTAAGGATTGAACCCAATGAATTTTTGGCGGGATATCATTTGGCTCGGTGCCAAGACGTGTGGGGAGTAGGGGATAAGGATTGTGAGAGTTTTGTGAAGTTGAAGGATCGCGTGTATCATTGGACATACGATTGGTTCCCCAAAATTGGCAGCATGATGGGGGGTGCGAATGTTGCCGTAGCCGTTTATACCGAGAAAGGGTATGAGGATTATAGGGATCAAATCGAGCTGGCGATGGCGGGCTTACGGATGAAGCAAAGCTATCAGTCGTCGATGAGTCTGAATGGTGGGGGTACGAATTAAACAACGACGTAACAGAGGCATTAATTGTCATGGATAATTCGTGGCTCGGCAAAATATAGCTTGCAATCCTCCAGCGCACCAATGCTTGAATTTGACCGCATATTGCCGAAGGCGTGAGGGGACTTGCCTTTTGCTCTTTAAGCTCGAAAATATGCTTTTTAAATTTAGTTAAGGTTTGTTGGCTCACATTCAGCCCTTGGAGGCTGAAAAAATAACCTATGAAAATTTATGCCTTTATGAAATAGTTTATCGGGGTATTTGGCCACAACAAGTTTATTTGATTCATAGGAATTGCGACTAAATGACTCATTGTAATCCCGGGTAATCCCGGTCCGTCTTCAGCGCTGCTTTTCTTCCCAAAATCGCAGCCCTTCTGACCAGGACAAACCCAATTCGCTAATCCCATGATGAATACACCCGCGTAGTGCTTGCTCCCAATCCTCACTGTAGGCGGGGGTAACCCACGTCGCGCATCAAATCACCACTGTAGGCAGCCAAACTAACCACCGCAGAAGCCAGGGCCTTAATTTGCTTCGAGTGTTGATGAAACGGTTGATAGCGCCACCAGCGGTTGAGCAAGGGTTTAATCGGCCGCAGTATTTCTTGCTGGACTAATACTACTGTACTACTTAAGCCCACCAGCGTATTTAAATCCCGGATAAAGTCTTGTGCCGAAGCGGTGTCGGCGCGTTCTGGATGATGTACATAAAACCCCAAGGCTGCTGCAAAGAAATGGGTGAGGGCGCGTATTTCACGATCGGTCCAAGGCGTGTCGAGTTGTCTCAATTTTTAACCCTCTAAAAAATAATGAGGAGCTGCGGCTGATAATACTAAATCGTCGATCATCTGCCGGCATAATTCTTTCGTCAGGGGTTTCAGTAAAAATCCCTTGATTCCTAATTCATAGGCTTGGATTTTTTGCTGCGCATCTTCGTGAGTGGTGACAATAACTATGGGTGTCTTACTATTGGGTCCTTTGCTTTGCCGCAAGTGGCGCGCGATCATAAGGCCATTTAAGTCTGGCAGATCCAGGGTTACCACGATTAATCGATAGGCTTGATGCAGCTTTTCTAAAGCGGCGAGTCCGCTATTGACCACGTTGACGCAGCAATGCAAGCTTTCAAAAAATCGGCGGGTTGGTATAGGCAATCATCGGATCAGGCTCGATGAGTAATACATTTTTCATGGATAGTCTCCTATGCGTTGGAAGGGAATGAACAGAGTGAAGGTGCTGCCCTGGTTGAGGGTGCTTGCTACCTGAATTTCACCGCCTAACTCGGTTAAAAATTGTTTCACGAGACTTAATCCCAGCCCCTTGCCTGCATACTGCGCTTGATAGGAAGGAGTGAGGCGATGAAAGGGTTCAAAGATTTTCGCGCACTGATCTTCTGGAATGCCGATGCCACTGTCGCTCACAGTAAAGCGAATTAACCACTGGTGTGCTTCTTCGGCTTCAATCGCAGTTTGCAAGCGCACAAACCCCTGGGGCGTGAATTTGATCGCATTGGCGAGAACATGTAGCAAAATTTGCTGGGTGCGCAGCCGATCACCACAAACGCTGGTGGGCAGAGACTGGGTCACTTCCCAGGTAAAATGTAATTGTTTGGCTTGGGCGGCCGGCGCTAGCATCGCATAAGTGGTTTGCACCAGGGCCGGTAAATCAAAGGCCGCTTGACTTACCGGAGTGCCGGCGGTGGAGCGTACATAGTCTAAAATTTCATTGAGATGATTGAGTAAGGCTTCGGCTGAATCCATAATGCATTGTAGGCCGATTTTCCGTTCCGCATTTTCCTCGTTTAAAGCCAGCGTTTCCGTCATGGTCACCAGACCACAAAACGGCGTTCGCAAATCGTGGCTGATATTGTGGAGAAAATCATCTTTGGCTTGCAGTGCTTGCAACATCGACTTTTCAGCTTCGATGTGGGCGGTAATATCAATTGAAACGCCCGCCATCCCCACGATTTGACCGCGTCGACGCAGCGGCACTTTGTGGGAAAGGAAAATTGCTTTACGGCCATTCGGCAATACCGCGGGTTCTTCGACAATTTGTGCCTCGCCGGTGCGCATAATGGTTTGATTGAGTGCATCTAAGGTTTCGGGTAATTGCCCGGCATTGATATTCCAGGGTAAATCGCTATTACGTTTACCCACAATGTCTTCACGCGAGGCCAGGCCTGCGGATTCGGCTTGCTGATTATTGCAGCCTAAATACCGCCCCTCGCGATCGATCCAATATAAATGTTCTGGCATGATGGCTAATAAATTATCGAGTAATTCGTATTGCTCCTGCAGCGAAGCATTTGGCGGACGCCGCCGATATAAAATAATGCCTACAATCACCGCGCCGCAGGTGAGCATACTGAAGGCATAACCCCACACCAATAACGAATCTCGTTGCAAAAAACCGTGCCAGACAATCGTCGCTTGAATCAGCCAAAAGCCGACAAAGGTCAGCAAGGAAACTTCCTGGGCAGTTTTTTCTTTGAGGATTTTGATAAATTGCGGAATAAACAGCAGCGCGTTGATAAAAAGCGCGCTGCTCAATAACAGATCAGAAAGGGTAGGGAAGTTCAGTAGCATCGAAGGGACTCCTCTAAGTTAGCTTGGGTTCACTCGGGGCAAAGAAATAAAGCGTTGCGGCTTGAACTGCTTGCGCTGCTTAAATTTAATCGCGATCGGGTGTAACAAATTCGGGTAGCGTGGGAGCAGGAATTGTTGATGGGTATAAGTCATCGCTGCATTGCGTGGACTGGGGTAGATTTCATAATGGCACTGCAATTCCGGCCATAAACACAGCGCGGTACATTCTTCCAAGACATAATCTCGACATAATTCCTGGGCACGGATGTAATTAAATTGTCTTAGCACTTCAGGGGATAACCGTGGGGTGTAGCGCTGTAAAAAGGTGCGGACGGTGCTATGTATAGTCTGTTGGTAGGCTGGGTATTCGCTCACTAAATAGTGGACGCGTTTGAAAGTGGCGGGATAACGCGGATGAGTTAACCAATAATTCCACTGCACTATTTTAAGCTGCGGTAACTGTTCATAAACAATTTGATTGCGCGCTAACCAGGCTGCGCCTGCTTGCTGCGTAGTCGCTACAAAATCCTCCGCTCGAAGCATAGGGTGTAGTAATGCCAGAGTATGGCGCTGCAGGGTATCATCAATTAGCAAAGTGCATTTTGCAAATTGCTTACGCACTAAAGCTACGGTGGCCGCGAATGGCTCGTCTTCGTGCACTTCTTGACCGACGCTAATTGTCAGTAAACAATGCGCCTGATCAAACGGAATGGGCGCGTGAGTTTTGTCGTATTTGAAAACGGGTTTGATTTTATTCGGAGTCATCGGCGCGTTCCTGAGTTGATGCGAAATAAAGCATCGAACCAGGTAGGCAGCAGAAGATTTGGTAGGTGATGGCGAAGCGAGGAAAATACAGCTTACTTCGCCATACCTATTCCCTCTCTACTCGCTTACCCCTCTTCATCGATGTTGGCCACCAAAAAACCGGTACTCGCACCCCAAGTCCACAATCACGCCGAAGACAATCGAGGAGTTTTCATGGGGTAAAAGCTAATTGATCCAGGCATACCAATCCGGCCTAGACGAACCAGGCGAAAAAATGAAGTGAACATCAAAAAAAGAGTTTTGTACGAACGCGCAATGCGATAAGCTTTGAGCTGTCATGACGGCTAACCTCACATTCAGGTTGTTGTTGTGGAAGTGCCTCAAGAATGCGACTAACATTCTTTTGGCGCGGCCTCGGAGGCGCAAGCCCCTGAGGTTTCATCATTATTCATTGACTTTGGCTGAAATGCAAATTTTTCTTAAGGGCGGCTTATCTTAGGGTTTAACTTCTCTCCAACTGATCTATTCTTAGTGCCCCATCACACCCCGCTTGCAATTTCCGTTTCTTTTATAAATCTTTTGCTACACTTGTTAATTTTTCCTTAAGCTAGTAGACTGTCACCGTGGTTGGGTAGTATCGCAAGCGTGACAGACCAACCCATTGTTATTCTGAGCGAACCGAAGGGCCTCCTAGTAAGCGTCGTCCTGGCATGGAGGTCAGGATCCACCCACAGGGATGTGAAAGTTTCGCTTCCTACCTTGGATTGTACTTCCTGTAGGGATTAGGAGGTCAGGGGGGAGGTCTTTCGTTTCGCTTAGAATGACAAATTTGTTAGGAATTTATTGAGGAGGGAAAATTTAAAAACCCAACGTGAAGTCATTTCAATCCTATGTCCCCCGATATTTTCACTTGTTTTATCATTGGAGAGGATAATCTCCATCTGGAATGTGCCAAAATTATCCAACAACAAGGACAGCAAATACTAGGTATTATTTCTGCGTATGAAGCCGCAGAACTATGGGCCTTGCAACAGGGAATTTCCCACTATGCCTCTCTAGCAGCAGCCCAAGAAGCACTCAACAAGACTCCTTTTGATTATTTATTGAGCATCGTCAATGCGCAGATTTTGCCTGCTGCGATACTCAATCTGCCTCGGCAATTTGCGATTAATTTTCATGATGCGCCTTTACCGCGTTACGCGGGAGTTCACGCCACTTCTTGGGCGATCTTAAATCAAGAAAAGAGCCATGGCATCACTTGGCATGTGGCCATTGAAACCGTCGATGCCGGTGATATTTTGCAGCAAGTGATGGTGCCAATTACTGAAGATGAAACTGCACTAAGCTTAAATCTCAAGTGCTATGAAGCCGCACTGCAAAGCTTCCCTGATTTAGTGAAATCTTTGGCGAAGCACAGTTACCAATGCCAGCCTCAAGATTTAAGTCAACGTAGCTATTTTGGCCTGCATCAGAAACCTGCTGGTGATGGCTGGATTGATTGGAATGCCAGTGCTGAAGCTATTGAGCGATTATTTCGGGCTACTCAATTTGGCTCTTATCCTAATCGTTTTACTTGTCCTAAATTTAAGTTGTCATCCCAGCAGAGCGAACCGTCGTCCCAACAGGGAAGCTGGGAAGAATTTATTGTCACTAAATTAGAATTATTACCCGAGCCATCGATTGCAGAGCCTGGAACAATTGTTACTGCTACTGCGGACTATTGGCGCGTTGCAACTGCCACTTACGACATTGCCATTCGGCAGATTTGTACTTTAGAAGGTGATGTAGTCACTCTGGAGGCCCGAGCGGAAATCCCCCCTTTGAAAAAGGGGGGCAGGGGGGATTTAAAGAGCGGAGGAGGCGATGAAAGCTACTGGGTTTCCCAATGGCAAACCATCGAGTCTGCCAAAATACCTTTTCTGAATTCCCCTAATAATGCTCATTACGAATACCATCACCTGCAACAATGGAACCCCTCGGAACCCCTACAAAAATTATTACAACAACATTACCCCACCTACGATTTCAACACCTTGCTGTTGGCTCTCTGGCTCGTCTACCTCTATCGCCTTGGTAATCAACCCAAAGTAGGGGTGTTGCTGCAATTACCTGATCATAATGCTTCACATCCTAGTGATCTGGATCCTGGCATCCATGCCAGGACGAGTTTAGAACTACCGTATTTCACAGCCTTGCAAGACGGATTACACTTCGGCCAAGTAGTCTCTCAATTACAAGCTGAGTTATTTGCCATGCACGAAAAAAGCAGTTATTTACGCGATATATTTTATCGTTACCCAATTTTAACCGAAGTCAAACACGCCGTGTTTACTGCGGTAGTGATTGGAGAAATCGAGCAGCTACAAAAATCTCGTGCCGCTTTGGTATTGATGATATCTGCCAAAGATCGTAGTTTATCTTGGCACGTCGATCAAAAATGCTTAGCACAAGAACCGTACTTAAAAACTATCCTGCAACAAATGCCTGGCCATTTAGAAACCCTGCTAACCGCCATTACTGCACAACCCGAAACATCTATCGCTGATTTAGCGCTACTCACGCCACAAGAACAACAGCAACTCTTAATCGATTGGAATCAAACTGAAACAGACTATCCACGCGATAAAACTATCCCGCAATTATTCGAAGAACAAGTTCGACAACATCCCGACAAAATTGCGGTATGTTTTGAAAATCAATTGCTCACCTATCGCTGAGCTCAATCAAAAAGCCAATCAACTAGCGCATTATTTACGTCAGCAAGGAGTGGCAGCTGAAACTCTAGTCGCAATTTGCATGGAACGTAGTATTGAAATGATTGTTGGGATTTTGGGGATTTTAAAGGCGGGGGGTGCTTATGTGCCGATTGATCCTGAATATCCAGTGGCAAGAATGCGCGAAATCTTAGCAGACTGTAAAAGCAAATTTTTATTAACGGAACAATCCTTAAAAAAACAATTAAATAGTTTAACCAAACTGATTGATAACCAGATTCTGATTGATAAAGATTGGGAGTTAATTTCTAAAGAATCCCCTAAAAATCTAGAAACTATAAATTCCTCTTCCACATTGATTTACATCATTTATACATCTGGGTCTACTGGTAAGCCTAAAGGAGTATTAGTGGAGCATAGAAGTATCGTCAACTGTCTGATGGCCATTCGAAATGCAATAATTGTTGAAAATAATGATAAATTTCTAGCAGTTACTTCGATTGCTTTTGATGTGGCAGCCCTAGATTATTACCTCCCTCTTACTTTAGGAGGTTGTGTGGTTATTGCAAGTGATGAGGACAGAAGGAATGGGGAAAAAATAAAATACTTACTGCATAAACGCTCTGTAACAGTGATGCAAGCAACTCCTGGTACTTGGCAAATGTTAGTTAATATAGGGTGGTCTGGAAATAAGAATTTTAAAATATTAACTGCTGGTGAAGCACTCCCTGAAAATTTGGCTGATCAGCTCAAAAAATGTGGTTATGTTTATAATATATACGGACCTACTGAAACTACTATTTATGCAACATTAGCAGAATTAAATGTGCAAAAGGATTTGGTGACCATTGGTAAACCCTTGGCTAATATGCAAGCGTATATTCTTGATCAAAAATATATTCCTGTGCCTGTAGGAGTCGTGGGAGAACTTTACATAAGCGGTATTGGCGTAGCGCGGGGTTATACTCACAAGGTTGAGAGCATCACTCAAGGATTTATAGGAGAGTTGAGCATCGGTCATGATAAAAAGCGTGCATACAAAACTGGGGATTTAGTGCGCTGGTTACCAGGCGGAAATATCGAATATTTAGGTCGTAAGGATAACCAAGTCAAGATTCGAGGAAATCGTATTGAATTAAAAGAAATTGAGCACTATTTATTAAAATTTCCTGGCCTTATTCAAGCTGTTGTTTTGCCAATATTGCTCACAAACCAATATAAGCTAATTGCCTTTTTTGTTACCAAACCACTTAAAGAGACGTCTTTCACAATCTATGAAAAAAAGTTGAAAAATTATTTGGCCAAAAGATTACCGGCTTTTATGTTACCTTATGCTTACAAAGCAGTTGCGGAAATTCCATTAACGACGAATGCTAAGTTTGATTTTCAGAAATTGGTTAAGATGTATCAAGTACCCGCAAAGCTTAAACAGCCATCTCGTGTTAAACTTAGCAGCTCAACCGAAAAAACTTTAGCTGTTATTTGGAAAAAAGTATTAGGTCTCAAAAATATTGGAAGTGATGACAATTTTTTTTCATTGGGTGGAGATTCTATCCTAGCAATGCAAGTTGTTTCTCAAGCAAGACAATCGAATATACCATTACGCATTCGGCAAATTTTTGCTAATCCTATCTTAAAAGATTTAGCTGTCAATGTTATGCCGAAAATAACTTTCTTCCCTTGTAATGTCTCCGTGGAAGGGGAAATACCACTCACTCCAATTCAGCATTGGTTCTTTAATCAAGCATTTTTTCAACCTGAGCAATGGTGTCAGGTTTGCGTACTTAAAATCAATGTTCCAGTAACAATTGAGAAGATTCAGCAAGGATTGAAGCAGTTAATATTGCTTCATGATGTCTTGCGTAGCCGATTTACTAATCTAGAAAAGGGATGGAAATCGCATTATAGCACTGACTCTCGATTTATATCAGAGTGTGTTTTTTTAGATCAGAATTGTTCACTTGAATCCGATTCCATCAATTATTGGCAAGAAAAAATAATGGCTCAATTCGACCTTGCACAAGGTCCTTTGTTTGGGGCAGTCTTTTTTTTAAAACGTAATAAACTTGTAAAAATTTTATTAATAGCACATCATCTCATTATTGATGGTGTTTCATGGCGTATCTTTTTAGAAGATTTTGAGGCTTTATATCGAGCTTGGATACAAAATCGCAATCCTGCTCTGCCTTCGAGGACTTCTTCTTATAAAAACTGGGCAAAGGAGCTTTACAACAATGTTGATATAATATCTTCAGAATCATCAGCATGGTTGTTAGGCAATGATATAGTTAAGCTCCCCAGAGATTTTGAATCGCCAACCAATCTAGAAGAAGAAAGTAATGAATATACGATAAGACTCAATACAGACTTTACTCAAAAATTTTTGCAGATGGATAAAAGTTGCATTAACGGTTCTCACGAAGAAATTTTATTGACTATTTTGGCTCAAATAGTTGAAAAATGGACAAATCATCCCTGCCTATTTGTAGACTTAGAGAGTCATGGTCGCCATGAGCTAACCAGCCAATTGGACTGGTCACGCACCGTAGGATGGTTTACTAGCTTATTCCCATTTCATGTTACTTGGCCAGAAAATGCTCCGCTGAAGCTTATCTTGGAAAAGGTAAAAAAGCAGCGACAAGCTATTAAAGATAATGAGGTAAACTATGGCACTCTTCGTTACCTCGGAACGGATACTACACTGAGACAAACTTTGCAAGATCAGCCTCAAGCAGAAATTAGTTTTAATTATTGGGGACAGTTTAAACAAAATAAAACAAAGTCCTCTGTTTTTCAGCTTACAAATATATACTTGAAAAGTGGTAGAAAAAATCGCCGCGCTTATGTAATCGATATCAATTTGTGGATTATCTCCGCTGAATTGCACATATCATTCACTTATAACTTTCGTCATTATCAACAATCGACTATACGAGCGTTGGTGGAAAAATATCGGCAATTGTTAATCGAATTAATTAAATCAACGAGTCAAAATTCGGAAAAAATTTCTGCAACTCCGGACCTAGAAACCATTCTTCCTCTGTCAGCTATGCAGAAAGGTATATTATTACATACCCTCCATAGCCCACAATCGGCTGTATATACAATTCAATTACACTGGACTTACTCAAAATCATTACAGACAGAAGTATTAAAACGAGCATTCCAAGAGCTCATTAGGCGACATTCCATTTTGCGTACTAGCTTTGAATGGGAAGGATTAGGTGAGCCTATCCAAGTTATCCATCCGGATTGTGTGTTATCGGTTCGGGAATATTTGTGGCAGAATAATTCTGAGATTGAAGTTAAAACCAGATTAGATACCTTTTTAGTTGCTGATCGCCAGGCGGGGTTTGATTTTACCCAAGCCCCCTTGCTACGTGCGACCTTAATTATGATAACAGAGACCTTGGATGACAAAGAAATAATTTGTGGCTATCATATCATTTTAACTTGCCATCATATTTGTTTGGATGGGTGGAGTATTGCTGTTTTGTTCCGTGAGTTGAGTTTAATTTATAGTGCCTATTTAGAAAACCAGCCGCTTCGCTTAACCCATGCTGGATCTTTTACTAACTATATTCAATGGACCAAAAAACAGAATTTTATGGCAACAGAGTTTTTTTGGCGCGAATACCTTGCAGGTTTTTATTCTCCAACCACCACGAAAGTCTTACAGGTGTTAAATGATAAAAATGCAGAAGCTGATTATCATATAGACTGTTTTGATCTTTCTGTAAACTTAACTCAAGAATTAAAAAAATTTTCCAGAAAACATGGCTTAACTCTAAGTACTTTGTTTCAGACTGCTTGGGCTTTACTTCTTGCACGTTATAATCAAGCCAGTGATGTAATGTTTGGAGTTACATTATCTACTCGTCCAGCAGAACTTAAGAGCGTGGATAACACATTAGGATTGATGATTAATACTGTTCCTCTCCGAGTGACCTTTACAGAAAAAACTAAGCTGATTGATTGCTTATGTCAAGTTCGTCAGCGGTTTAGTGTTTTGCTTGATCATGCCAGTACACCATTGACAGCAATCAATGAGTGGTCGGAATTAACTCCAGAATCTGATTTATTTGATAGCATAGTTGTATTTGAAAATTATCCTGTAGATAACAATAGCAATTTGGTTTTTCCTTTTGATAAGGCAACTATTTATGACCCAACTCACTACCCAATAGCTTTTATTATTTTGCCAGGTACTTATTTAAGCTTAAAATTTAATTATGATCATAATTTGTTTGCTGAGCACACAATAAAAAGTATGGTTGGTCATATCAAAACTTTATTAAAAAATATGCTTGAAGAGGAGGAAAGTTATTGGTATGAACTTAATTTTTTATCCCCCATAGAAATTTCACAATTGATTAATTATTCACAAAGCTATCCTGTGACAATACCTCCTAAAGTCCCGCATCGATTATTTGAGGAACAAGTAACAAAAACTCCAGAAGCTACGGCCTTAGTATTTACCAATTCAAAATTGACTTATGCACAGCTAAACAATAAAGCTAACCAATTGGCACATCATTTACAAAAAAAAGGGATAAAAAATGAGTCGATTGTAGCTATTTGTTTAGAGCGTGGCATGGAAATGATAGTTGCAATTTTAGCTGTCTTAAAAGCAGGTGGTGCATACTTGCCTATTGATCCTATTTATCCATCTCAGCGAATCCAGTTTATTTTGTCAGATAGTTCAGCACAAAGTTTGATTTCACAAGGCGCTCTAATCTCTAAACTCAATATTAAAACTTTACCTCAAATTTCATTATTTTTAATTGACGAGGATTGGTTACTGGTTATGAATGAATCCGTTCATAACCTAGATGTTGAATGCAAAGGACAAGATTTGATGTACATGATGTATACTTCTGGCTCAACGGGTAACCCAAAAGGAGTTATGGTAGAACAACATAGCGTGGTTCATCTTATTACTGCAGCTAATGAGCACTTCGATTTTGTATCCGATGACATTTGGACTTTATTTCATTCGATTGCTTTCGATTTTTCTGTTTGGGAAATCTGGGGAGCATTACTACACGGTGCAAGCCTTGTAATCGTGCCTTTTGATATAGCTCGATCTGCCGATGAATTCTATAGTCTAGTGGTAAACACCGAGTAACTATTTTAAGTCAAACACCCTCAGCGTTCACTCAGTTAGCTGTTATAGATGGAAATCTTAAAAAGATGCTATTTTTACGCTATATTTTTTTCGATGGTGAACCGCTTTCTCCTGCTTCAGTTTCTCTATGGTTTCAATCGCACGATAACCACCTTCCAAAATTGATTAATATGTATGGAATTACTGAGGCAACAGTACATCTTACTCATTGTGAAATTACCTCGGATAAATTGATAGCTGGATTGCGCTATCCTTTAGGTAAGGGATTTTCTGGTGTATCGCTTTATGTTTTAGATCACCATTTACAGCCAGTACCTTTAGGTATCCCAGGAGAATTGTATGTTGCAGGTCCCTGGCTGGCACGTGGTTATTGTTCAGCAGAATTGACGCAGAAAAACTTTATAACCACTCTATTGTTTAATGAGTTTAAACGGCTATATAAAACCGGTGATTGGGTAAGGCGATTAGATAATGGGGAGTTAGACTATTTAGCAAGACTTGATAATCAAGTGAAGATTCGTGGACATCGTATTGATTTAGACGAAATCTCTATGCGTATTGAAGAATTCCCTCCGATAGCACAAGCTGCTGTTATCTTAAATATTAGTTTAGAAAATTATCCAAAAATTATCGCTTATCTACTTTTAAAAAAAGGGATAGCTTTTAATGTGGGAGAATTAAGAACTCATTTGAAACACTATTTGCCAGAATATATGTTGCCCGCTTTTTTTATCTCTCTGGAAAACCTACCTCTGACCAATAACGGTAAGGTTGACAAGGTAGCCTTGCCCAAACCCAATCAAGCTTCTTTTTTAATGGAGGAACCATTTATAGCACCACGTAATTCAGTGGAATTAAAATTAGCTGAAATTTGGCGAGAAGTATTAGGACTTGAAAAAGTGAGTATCTTAGATAATTTTTTTATCTTAGGCGGGCATTCGTTACTTGCTTTGCAAATGTTATTAAAAATAAAACAACATTTTAATTTGGAATTACCCATTCGTTCAATTTTAGATGCATCAACCATCAGTGAGACCGCGGAAATAATAGAAAATCAATTAATTAATGAGAAATTTACATATAGAACGACAAAACAATCAGCTCAAACCACCTTTTTATCCTCTATCGTGCCGTTACAACCTTTGGGTAATAAAACACCGATTTTTTTAGTTCATCCTGTAGGTGGAACTGTTTTTTGGTATACAACATTGATTAAATATTTTTACCCAGATCAACCTTTATATGGGATTCAAGATCCTGGGGTAGAAAAATCTAATCAAGTTGTATTCAATTGCTCGAAGATATGGCCAGTTTTTATTTACAAGCACTGCGGCATGTACAGCCTAAGGGGCCATATCGATTAGGTGGTGCTTCAGGTGGTGCCATCATTAGTTTCGAAATGGCGCGCCAATTAATAGTTCAAGGTGAATTAATCGAATTGGTTGCCCTTTTAGATGGTTGGGTACCTCATCCAGATAAATTACGCAATCCCGAATTTTTTGAAGCTGCGATGCGCAGGCAATATCATATGATGCGTTCACAATTTTTGAGTAAAGGGATTACTAAAGCTGAACACTTGTTAGATTTGCAATGGCAACGCGCGAAATTGCTCGATAATTATCGGTTTACACGGTTAGGAGCTCCACTAACTTTGTTTAAGGCCATGCAAGTAAATTCCGTTTATCAGCCTTACGATGCGCCTTTTAATCATTGGGATAAATATTCAACATTCAAAGTAATACGACATCAGACACCAGGTGATCATGAAACGATGTTTCAAGAGCCACATGTAAAAATTTTAGCGGAAAAATTACTGGATTGCTTACAAGAGTTACGTGTGTTTAAAATAGCTAACTAACCTTCATAAAGGAGAAACTACCAATGAACCCTAGCACTGCAAGTGATAGATTAAAAGAACTTTGTTATGAAATAACAGGTCATTCCGGTGATCCAAATGACTCTACAGAAGAATTTGCAATTCAAGTAATTAACTATTTGGAAGATATTATTGCCTGTATGCCGGGCAGTGTGTATTGGAAAGATACTAATGGAGTCTATCGTGGTGGCAATGATGAATTAGCTCGCCTAGCAGGTTTTAAATCCAGGAAAGAGATTCGTGGAAAAACAGATATTGATTTTGCCAAGGCGTTCCATTGGGATAAGGAAATGTTAGCGGGAGTTATTGCTGTCGACCAAAAAGTCATGCAAACAGGTGTTGCACGGTTAAATCATGGAGAAGAACCCTTCATAGACGTTAATGGGAATCTCATTTATCAATTAACGAATAAAGTCCCTCTGCCTAATCCTGCTAAAAAAGTTACTGGCGTAGTGGGTATTTCTATAAATATTTCCGAATTAAAAAAAATGCAGAAAGATCTGCGTTTAGCCTTGGAAGCCGCCGAAGCTTCCGATCGTGCTAAAACGGATTTTATCCAAAACATGAGTCACGATGTCAAGACGCCGTTGGCGGGTATTATTTCCATGGCGGATAGGATTGGCAGGCAACTCGAGGAGCCCGAAGCCCTCGAAGATAATTATGAAAATGTACAGATGATTAAAAATTCGGTCAAGGAATTGATAGAATTTTTTATGAATTGTTTAGAGATGGGGCGGATTGAAACCGAAGGGAGTGGCACTTAGCCAATGAAAATTTCAATCCCCAAACCATAATGAATCAGCTTGTCGAGATGTTTACCCCTTCCATGAAACAGAAAGGCTTAGGATTTTATTCCACTTATGATCCCAATATCCCTGAAATGGTTTATGCCAGCGGGCCGGGATTTTATCGGATAATTTTAAATTTATTAGGCAATGCGATTAAATTTACTGAGGAAGGCTCGATAAGCATGGACATTCTGTTACAGAAAAATCGCGAGGAAGACACTGGCAAAGAAAAAGATGAACTTTGTTTAAAAGTTCGTGATACCGGCATGGGCATTCCCCAAGAAAAAATCGCGACTATTTTCGACCGCTTTACGCGCTTGACCCCTTCTTATGAAGGCAAATTTGAGGGGCATGGGATTGGGCTGTATATTGTGCATAAATTTGTCACCTTGATGGGAGGGAAAATTGAGGTGAGCAGCGAACTGGGCAAGGGCAGTTGCTTCACCATCACGTTTCCTTTTCTACCCGCCAAGGCATTCCTTAAACCGAGAGCAGTCAAGCCTAAGTTTACCAAGCTAGCACCTCTTGGGGATGCCTCTAGTGAGGGTGAGGAGACTGGCCCGCGTATTTTGCTGGTCGAGGATAATCGGATGGCTCAAAAAGGCGTGGAATCGATACTCACGCACTTAGGGTATACGCTCGATATTGTGGATACAGGTAAGAAAGCCCTAGATATTTTTGAATTGGATAAATATGTGCTGATTATTACCGATATTGGATTAGATGATATGAGTGGGACGACGGTAGCAGCGCATATTCGTACTGCAGAAAAGGGTCGAAAAAATCCAGTGCCGATTGTGGCTCTGACGGCCCATAATGTTGAAAAAGTGCAAGCGGAATGTGCGGCAGTGGGCATTAATGGGGTATTGGAAAAGCCCCTGACTGAGGAAGCGGCTCAGGAGGTGTTGGATTGTTTTGTCCAGAAGTAACTGCTTTCTCTCTAAATCCCCCTTACCCCCCTTTTTCAAAGGGGGGGATTTACGCTTGGGCGGCGAGAAGATTTTATTGTGGAGGTTACCATGGACGTTTTGCGATACAACGAATTAAATATTTCCGCGGTAAAAAAGCAGTACGATTGATGCCGCTCAACAGAGTATTTTCCAGCTGCATCCGCCGTTAATTGTCATCGGTTCGGCGGGCAGTGGCAAAACTAGGAAAGGTCAGAATAATAAGGAGCCTACAATTAAAAAAATTCGCTCAAGTGGGATCGACATTGCGCAATTTTTTGGAGCGCACAAAATAAGAGTGGAAAAAAATGTTTATTAGTTTTTATTTTTTGTTATGATGCTGAGCCACATCAATTTTATTTTGTATTGTAATTTGCTTTCCGTCGTCCCACGGCTTGTCTGCGGGATCCAAGAAAGGCCAATAGAAACTTCATTTCTGGATCCCGCGGATAAGCTGCGGGATGATTGAGCGAGTAGTTTCCAAAAAATTAATTCAGAGGTGACCTATGGAAGATGAAAAAAAACGATCCAAACCTGTCAATAATCCTGTAAATAATTTAGAAATTCCTGAGGCTTATCGATGCCCGATTACGCTCAAGGTTATGCGCGATCCCGTTACTGCTGTAGACGGTCACACGTATGAGCGTACAGCGATTGAGGAATGGTTTCGCAACAGTAAACTGAGTCCTAAAACTGGTTTAGCATTGGATAGTTTGGAATTAAAACCGAATTATGCATTACGTGAGTCCATTGACGCCTTTAAAACATTACAGGCAAAGTTTACTACTCAGGAGACTTAAATTATCGCTCATAGGGAAAGCCGCAGAGGAAGAGCAGTCTCCCACCGCGGCTGAGTTAGTCGCTGAATTAGGGATTACTGCCGATGGTGTGCTCAAAAGACAAGCGTTTCATCAAGCGGTCTTGAAATTTTTGCAGGCGATGCAAGCAGAACTTGCGAGGCACCCTAGAGTAGCCTGGGACGCACAAGCCGCCAATACGTTTGTGGGCACTGTCCTTGGAAGTTTGCGTAAAAATCAATTTAATACCCTACTGATGGATCTGGAATCACAAGGAATCCCTAGTCCAGCTCAAAACTTTTATTAGCCAGTATGTCACTTCGCATTCAGAGCTGTCTTTCGCCAAAAATTATCCAATCTTTGCCAAGCAATTAGCAAGGCAACTCTTTACTACATCAACCCCAGAGTTGGTGCTGGGTGTTGAAAATAAGGAAAATAAGCAAGCTCTGGAGTTAAAACGAGCTCAAGGAGAAGTGCCGGAGCCGGAGCAGCCCAACAATGCTAATCAGAGCTGTCTTATCTTATAAGCGCGCTCACATTACCAGGCAGAAGGAACTTTCTTGTTTGGGAGGTACCGGTGGTAGCGTGCCATAGGATTGGCGTAAATTCTCTATTTCACCTTTGCACAAGGCGGTTTTAAATCGCTGTGCGAGTGCTGGCTGTTTTTCTAGTTCTAAGAGGGTGGGGTTAAAAGCAATATAATCACGCAAAAATGGCATTAACACTGGAGGTATGGAGTAATTTTCAGGATGTTCAAATTCCCTTTGGATTTCCGCTATTCCTTTACCACAAGCACTGACCAGGCAACTGGCAAACGTAACGGCAGCATTGTGATCCCAACGAACATTCGTATGATGGGTTTCCAAATGTCGAGTTAGGGCATCCACCAGTCCTACGACAGTGCGACCGACTAATTTTTCATCCAGGATTGGGGTGGCTGTGTTTGACGGTGGTGCAAATAGGTTGGACGAAGTTACTACCGTGGAAGGGGGCAAATTGGGGGTAGAGGATTTTTCTTCTTTTCGCTCAGTGGTCTTTTTGTTCCTTCCCTTTTGCTCTAAAGGCGCTCGCAATTGTGCCAAAGTAAAATCGTGAAATTGTAAAAGTCTGAGATAACATTGGGTTATATGATTTAATTCTCCATATCCAGGATAAAACATCATAATGTGATACACCCGTTGAGCCGCAAGTAAAGCGGCCTGGGGTTGGTGCAACGCTTGATAAGCCACTGCTAAATGGGTTAGCGTATAAGCGACTTCTGGATGAGCACGACCATAATGTTTTTCCTTGATAGCTAATGCTCGCAACAATAAGTCGCACTTCTTTTGCACTTCACCCAACTTGCCATACGCAATGGATAAATTAGTTAAAGTAATCGCCACTCGCCAGTGATCAGGGCCATAGTAGTTTTCCTCGATGGCTAAGGTTTGCAGTAATAAATCACATTTCTTTTTCGGATCACCCAAGGCACCATAGGTATTGGCTAAATTCTCCAAAATCCAAGCCACTTGAATGTGTTCACGGCCATAGGTTTTTTCTTGAATTGGCAATGCTTGCAGCAATAAATTGCGTTGCTTTTGCGCATTCCCCAAGCTTCCATACGCATTAGCTAAATTAGCTAAAATATCAGCCACTGTAGCGTGTTCGCGACCATAATGTTTTTCAGCAATGGCTAGAGCTTGCAGCAATAAATCCCGTTGTTGTGGATAATCGCCTAATGCTTGATAAGCTTCCGATAAACTTAATAAAGTATCTGCCACTCGCCAATGCTCATAACCCTGCTCTTGACGATAATCACTATAGTACTCTCGTTGAATTTTCAGTGCGCGGCGCAGTAAATCACGGGCTTGCAGCGCATCACCTAAGCGTAAACCCACGTAACCTAAAATACTAAAAACTCTACTTAGTGGCAGAGAATCTTGGTGGTTCTCAAATATGATCAAGGCTCTCTTGAGTAATGAATAGGCTTTCCTGTCCTCTCCCAGATAACTATAAACATTTCCTAAATACCGCAAAACATAAGCCACCTGGGGATGATCCGGTCCATAGTGTGTTTCAAAAATAGGTAATGAGCGCTGTAAAAAATCACGGGCTTGGTGTGGATTACCTAAGTCGTGACTCACTTGACCCAAACGCATTAGGATTAAAGCCTGATGGACATCAGGTTCACGGTTACTCGCTTCCACCTGCTCAATCAATTTATTGAAATGCGGGAGTAAGTCTTTACATTTAGCATCCGCGGCATGACCCACTTCGTCTTCAGGATAGCTTTCCCCTAACAATTGCATCACTCGGGGGAGACATTGGGCTTGCTCGGTCACTGACATTTGATGCCGCGCCACTTGCTGCACTAAGCGGTGAATGGTGATATGGTGCTCAGTTTTCCCCGGTTGTAGCAACGCCGCTTGAATTAATGCATTCACCCCGGCTTGCAATTGTTGCGCCGTATAATGGGCTTGGGGATTTATTTTTGGGCTATGCAGCAATTCCAGTGGAATGTCCTCGGATGCTAAAAATGCAGTCGTTTGCAAAATGCTAATTACACAGGGATGCTGACGTTGCAGGCGGGCGATGCTGAGTAAAAAAGTGGTGAGCAAGGTTTGGCTTTCTTGTTCCATATCCACCAGTAAATGATCAATGCTGAATTGGTGCAGAACAAAATGCTTCGGGTAATCTGCTAAGGAACAATAGTCTGCGGCAATATAGGCTACGGCATGGGAAAGCGTCAGTGGTAAGGTGGTGATGGTGTCGGTTAATCGAGTAATTTCAGTGTCTTTAGCCTCGGGCAAGCGTTTTTTGATATAGTCGTGGGCTTCTTCTTGGGTAAAGCCGGTAATGGCTAATGCAGGCAGATTATCAGTCATGGGGTTACGACTGGTGATCAACACATGATTGTGGCGACGACTTTCAAAGAATCCGCCTATCATACCGGTTCTCGCTGGTGGAAAGAATGGGCGAATGGTTTCAATGTTTGGGACATTGTCAAAGACAATCAGCGCTTTTTTATCCCGTAAATACTCGTAGACTTGGTTGGTCGCTTCTTGTGGGGATAATCCGGGGCGATTACAAAAGGCTTCGGCGGCCCACTGAAATTGGGTTCCTAAATCACACTCCGCCTGCATCCACAGTACGACTTGATAATTGAGTTTATGTTCACCACACGATTGGCCTGCTGTGGCTGCCAGTTGTGCGTAACGGCTGGCTAGCTGAGTTTTTCCCGCACCGCCTAAGCCTTGAGCTACGATTATATTGGGTTGAGCGTGCAATTGCTGAGCGATCTTACTCAGTAGTGGGGTGCGCTCAATAAGAGAAGCCGAGACCGAGGGCATTTGGAAGGTTTTACAACCGGGATAAGACTTGTCGTCGACTAGACCGTATTTGGATTGAGCAAAGCGTAATTGTAAGCTGGATTCTTGCGCTATTTTTGCTTGTGTATCATAAGCCTCCAGTAACGCCTGGCTATCGGGAATGCTTGCTTTCTCTGGTCTCGGTGAAGTGGGCTCAGAGGTTTGACTACCAGAGGAGCGAGTGGGTTCTTTTAGGTCCCAAAGCGTGGTACTAAGACTTGCGGTACTGAGACTCTCGGTGGAAGAACGAGAGGACAAAGCAATAAAACTCAGGCTGTCATGGCTTTGGTCATTGCTCAGGAAAGGGCGGGTTTCTAAAGGGTCGGTAGTCGACTGAAATCCGCCCATAAGATTTTGTTTAAATTCGATTTTAGCCGGTTCATCCTCCTCAATCTCAACAAAGCTGGGAGAAGCAGGAGTTGTGGGGCTTTTTAGCTTGTGCTCATCGGGTAAGGGGGTGGCAGATTCGCTCACTGAGTAATCTGTGGAAGGTGATTTGCCTTGAGTGTTTTCGATTGAGGAAAAAGTGCTGAGGGTGGTTTTCGAATCCCGTATATTGGAGTGGCTCAAAACATTAAAACTTCCTTCCCAGGTACTCCTGGTAATCCAATGAATACTGTAAGGATTATGGATGAGCATTGACTGAGCTGGGGGCCGGTAATGCATTTTTCTGGCATCGGAAAATTTTTTACTTAACTCTGCAGGCAATTCTGCTAGCTTTTGATTTAAATAACTTTCACTTACATAAGCTAACTTCAACACGGGGTGGGAGGGATCCCAGGCTTTTCCGAGAATGAGTTCTTTACTTCTCAGTTGACGGTATTCTGCCTCGGTAAAATTATCGGTAGAAATTTGTCCAAAATCACATTCATGACCGATATCCAATCGCATCGGATTGTGGCCATGGGCGAGAATCAGGGTTATCCCCAAGAACTCAGCTAAGACCCTCGCCTCAGGACCCCCACTCCATACCTCTTCCTTGGCCATATGCTCTCGATATAACTTAAAACCAATGCCCTCGTCAAACCAGGTACGGATTCTTTCTCTAACCTCGGTTTCAAAATTTCTTATGGCGATGAGTGACTGCGCCTCCTGAGGTTTTTTTAACAGTAGTGCCTGTTTAATAGACTCAAAACTTTGTACAAAATCGGACTTATCCCGCAATAAGTCTGAGGGCGTGCCATCTAAAATATGGCCACATAATTCGTCTGTAAAGGAGTCACGAATCCCCAAGTGCTCATCCGCTAATTTGGCCACAGCTATTTGTCTGAGCCAAGGTGCCAGGCTGTGTTGCACTGCTAAAGAAGCTTGAGGGTTTTTGGTTTGCAAATAATCCTGCATTTTTTCCAAGCACTCATCCCATTGTTCTTTACTCAGCTTGGCTTTTTCCTCTTTGATTTTTTCGGTGGCAAGCTTGGTAAATATTTCCTCGCTAAAGAGTGACCCCTGCGCGATTAAACCCATTAATCCCACAGCAAAGGCATTAAATAAGCAATTATTGTTGCCATCAATCGTGTGCTGACTCAATTTTTGATCTCCCATAATTCTAAACACGGTAGGAGAATCCACCAGAGATAATAGTCCAGAGGTGGTAGTGGTCAATGGATCATTCTGGGGAAATCGAATACTGTTTGAACTTAAGCTAGGATTTGACAAGCGGATGAATGGACTACTCATATTAGGCGAAAAAGAAGCAATGCTGGATGAAGTTGAAGTCAAAAATGATAAGCCACTGCTGAAACTCTCAACAACACGGCTTGATGAATCTGAGGTTTCCACTTTTCGTTGTTTGTCATCACCTAAAAATTCCGAATTTTGTATTGGCGATTTAGAGGGAGAAGAAGGCGAAACTAACGTGGATAAAAGCATTTTAAGTGTTTGGCGTGCTTCGTATATCTCCTGCTGCAATGCGACGCCAATTTCAGGATAAGCCGCAATAAATTTTGACCGGCGAATTAACAATTCATTGTATAACTGATTGGCTTGTGTAGGCGTAAAGCCATTAGGTGTTGCATGATCAATTAATGCCTTAAAAGTGGATGCGGGAGTTTGTAAGATGCGTCGTGCTGTTTGCGAAAATTCTTCTTGATCTGCTTCAGTTAATTCATCATAGCGGAGTAAATAAGGGTTTTTATGCAAAGTATGCCCTGTTATACTTGATATTAAATTTAGCTGATTAATAGATATTTCTTCAATGAGATATATTGATTGCTCTTTTGATTCAAGTGATTTTTTGATATTAATTTTAGATAGTAATTCTTCAATTTTTTTTTGTGATACTGGAATTTCAATTCGTCTCTCCATTATTTTTTCTACAAAAAATAATTTATTTTCTACAGCAACATAAGCCCTTTCAGATTTACCTGGGAGATTATTAAAATCCAAATGGTCCAAAGATTTCGCCAGAATGAAGTCACTTGATTTTCGTAGCATTCCAGGGGCAAAAAACATATTTCTATTTCTGGGGTCGTGATCATAAATGCGGTCATCAATTTTATCAAAAAATCTAAATATTTGTCCGGCATCAATCTTTACTATTTTTGCAAATGGTTGTTCTTGTTCATCCATCTCAACTACATAACCCATATTACCACTAGACTTACCTAGGCAATCTATATCATATAAAAAATTTGCCACTGCCATAGCAGAACCAAATCCACGTAATTCTATTTTTCCATTGTTGGGCACAGTGATTTGATAATTTTTTTTCTTTAATGCCGCACGACGGTAATAATCCACAAAATGCTCATCTAGACTGTTAAAGTTTTGAATATATTCAGACATTAGATGTAATTGAGGACTATTTTTTTCATCTGGTATTTCACCATAATATGATGGAATCTGAAAACTTAATGCAACTCTAGGTGCAGTTGATATGCCTAATAAGTGATAGAGTGCTAAACCTAGCCATTCCTTATATTGCTGATAATGGGGCTGAAATTTATAACTAGAATGAGCAGGCAAATCGCATTTTCCAATCCAAAGTGAATTGGTTTTGCTTTCTTTAAAAAATTGAATACAAGGAGTACTACCTGGTAATCTACCTTGTTCTGGCAAAGGTTTAAAATCACTTTGTTGTCGTACGATTGGAAAAAAAGGTGGTTTGGAAATTTCTTGACTCATAACAGTAGTCCATTTGAATTAAAAATGAATTCTATCATTTTAATTATAAATAATACTACTAATACAAACTTGTCGCTGACTTATTACAGAATGGATTTCCCAACTGACTCTACAGTGCTTGCAAATTTTTCATGCTTATTCGTTCAGAGAAAAAACTGCATCCATCAAGTGTATAGAACTTCTTTAGACTTTTCATGGTTCGCAGCAACTGAGATAATTTCTGCCGTTTCTGTTAAATTCATACATTTCCCTATTGGTACCTTGACAAAGCGATCAAATTCGCATTCTTTAGGTAATTTTCCTTCTTTTTTAAGCCTTTCTATTTCTTGATCAAAAAAATCAGAGCAAATTACATTTTCTTGATATTTTATTTGGGGTATGCCTACATAAATAGGTTTTTTTTCATGTAGAATAAATGCTGCTAACGTATGTGATTGGGGTACAATATTATTTGCTTCATAAAAATTTTGAGCTCGATAAAGAGGATTTCCATTAAATTCAAATAGACCACTATCTATAAAAGTAGAGATATTACTTTGTGGGTGTGATATTCTTTTTGAATTGTATAACTTATGTATGAAATAAATTAAAGCCATCAATGATAAAACGGCTCCCCCCATTCCTAGAGCACTCCCATTAGCAAAATGTTCATAATTTTTACTTAAAGGAGTTGTTAAGAAATCATTAATTGCATCACCCCCATAAGGAATGACTGTTTTGTTCAAGGATGATACTAATAGCACTTCAACGCTTGCTGAGAGCACAAGAAAACTAACAATTAAACCAATTCCATATTTACACCTAGGGTTTCTAGAAGCAGTATTCTCCGAATCCTGACCCTGAGGAGGATCATATCTCTTTTTATTTTCAAAAAATGAACCTTGTGCCACAAAATACCTCGCTAAAAATTACTCTTCAGGCCACTGTATGTCAACATCTCTTTAAAGAAGTTAGAGGGCTCACCAACTGCTTGGCAAGGAAAGAGACGAATTCTTAATTTTGTACAAAAAACATTAGGACAGTTTTTGCAATTAAGCTTACGCTACACAAAGCTCTCTTCTGTCCAAATAAAATATATTAATTTATAACAATGTTCTACAGCCTATTTGTTTAGGCTATGACGCATTTTGCTGTTTTGCCTCAGGAATATGTGGTGTATTTTTGGCAACACAAATCCAAGCTAAAGCTCCCACGATTATTGATGCTCCGATATAAATCATCAGGGCATTATTAAAAAATTCTTTGCAAGAATCAATTGAAGGCTTACCTTTTCGAAAATGAGGTCGAAGCCATCTTCTCCGATTCTGATCTAGCTTGCAGAGTCTTAGGTACTAATCAAACAATCATCATAATCCAAACTAAGGGCTAAAATTTTTTTTGGCATACTATTGTTCCTCTTCATCCTATGTTGTCATTGCATTGTTAAAAAATCATTTCAGACCTCATGGGACTCCCTATAAACGATCCTTTTGCCTAAAATAAACAAAAATTTGGCGATAATATTACACTATCCAGTAAATATGTCAATTTAATGGGCAAAATATTGAAAGGGTGGGTAATGAGATATCCTGAGGCGGCATGAAAATCTTAGTGGAAGCGCGATTTTTGCACGATTCAGCGCTGCTCTATTGTCCTTCACAAGGCATTTGAAGGTTTTACAACCGGGATAAGACTTGTCATCGAATAGAGCATATTTGGATTGCGCAAAGCGTAATTGTAAGCTGGATTCATGCACCATTTTGGCTTGGGTATCATAAGTTTCCAGCAACGCCTGACTATCAGGAATGCTGGCTTTTTCTGGTCTGGGTGAAGTGGGCTCAGGGTTTGACTACCCGAGGAGCGAGCGGATTCTTTTAGATCCCAAAGCGTAGTAGTAAAACTTGTGGTACTAGACTTTCGATGGAAGAACGAGAAGAGGAAGCAGTAAAACTCAGATTTTCATGGCTTGGGAGATTGCTAGTAAAAGGGCTGGTTTCTAAAGGGTCGGTAGTCGACTGGAATCCATCCATAAGATTTTGGTTACATTCGATTTTGGTAGGCTCATCCTCCTCCATCTCAACAAAGCCAGGAGAAGCAGGATCCATAGGGGTGTTTAGTTTACGTTCATCGAGTGCAGGTGAGGTAGATTCGCTCCCTGAATAATTGGCGAGTGGTGTGCCTTGAGTAGTTTCGATTGAAGAAAAGCGGCTGAGAGTAGTTTTGGAATCCGGTGTATTAAAGTTGTCTAAAACATTAAAACTTCCTTCCCAGGTACTCCTGGTAATCCAATGAATACTGTAAGGATTATGGATGAGCATTGACTGAGCTGGGGGCCGATAATGCATTTTTCTGGCATCGGAAAATTTTTTACTTAACTCTGCAGGCAATTCTGCTAGCTTTTGATTTAAATAACTTTCACTTACATAAGCTAACTTCAACACGGGGTGGGAGGGATCCCAGGCTTTTCCGAGAATGAGTTCTTTACTTCTCAGTTGACGGTATTCTGCCTCGGTAAAATTATCGGTAGAAATTTGTCCAAAATCACATTCATGACCGATATCCAATCGCATCGGATTGTGGCCATGGGCGAGAATCAGGGTTATCCCCAAGAACTCAGCTAAGACCCTCGCCTCAGGACCCCCACTCCAGACCTCTTCCTTGGCCATATGATCTCGATATAACTTAAAACCAATACCCTCGTCAAACCAGGTACGGATTCTTTCTCGAACTTCGGTTTCAAACTTTTTTATGGCAGTGAGTGACTTCGCCTCCTGAGGTTTTTTTAGCAGTAATGCCTGTTTAATAGACTCAAAACTTTGTACAAAATCGGACTTATCCCGCAACAAGTCAGAGGGCGTACCATCTAAAATATGGGCACATAATTCATCCGTAAAGGAGTCACGAATCCCCAAATCCTCATCCGCTAATTTGGCCACAGCTATTTGTCTGAGCCAAGGCGCCAGGCTATGTTGCACTGCTAAAGAAGCTTGAGGGTTTTTGGTTTGCAAATAATCCTGCATTTTTCCCAAGCACTCACCCCATTGTTCTTTACTCAGCTTGGCTTTTTCCTCTTTGATTTTTTCGGTGGCAAGCTTCGTAAATATTTCCTTGCTAGAAAGTGACCCCTGCGCGATTAAACCCATTAATCCCAAAGCAAAGGCATTAAATAAGCAATTATTATTGCCATCAATTGCGTGCTGACTCAATTTTTGATCTGCCATAATTCTAAACACGGTAGGAGAATCCACCAGAGATAATAGCCCAGAGGTGGTATTGGTCAATGGATCATTCAGGGGAAACCGAGTACTGTTTGGACTTAAGCTAGGATTTGACAAGCGGATGAATGGACTGCTCATATTAGGCGAAAAAGAAGCAATGCTGGATGAAGTTAAAGTTAAAAATGATAAGTCACTGCTGAAATTCTCTACAACACGAATTGATGAATCTGAGGTTTCCACTTTTCGTTGTTTGTCATCATTAAAGGTTCCGAATTTTGTATTGGTGATTTGGAGGGAGAAGAAGGCGAAACTAACGTGGATAAAAGCATTTTAAGTGTTTGGCGTGCTTCGTATATTTCCTGCTGTAACGTTACGCCGATTTCAGGATAAGCCGCAATAAATTTTGACCTGCGAATTAACAAATCATTATAGAGTCGATCCCCTTGCGCACGCGTAAAGCCATCAGGCACGACCGCTTGGTCAATTAATGCTTTAAAAGTGGATGCAGGAATTTGTAAGATGTGACGCGCTGTTTGTGCAAATTCTTCTTTATCGGATTCAGTTAATTCATCGTATCGGAGTATATTATATTGTTTTTTTATAAAATGACCAGTGACCGAGGTAATAAATTTTGCTTGATAAAGGGATAATTCTTTAATCAGGGTACCAGAACTTTCTTTTATTTCTAAAGGAACTTTATGTGGCTCTATTTTAACTAAATTTAGCATTAAATCTTTTAGTTGATCGTCGGAAATGGGAATTTCAGTACATAATTCATTAATTTTGTCAAAGAAAAAAAGTTTGCTTCCTGTGCTAACATAGGCTGTTATCGATTTACCGGGTAATTTCCAAACCTCAACTTCATTTATAGAAACAGATGGCAGTATAATAAAATCACAAGTTATATGAGCACGATGATTTGAATAAAAAAAATCACGGGTTTGAGGATTGTGATCATAAATCTTATTTTTATGACTTTCCAAAAAGCTAAATGCATACCCTGCATCGATCTTCACCAGTTTGGCATAGTACTGCCCATCTTCTTCCTTCACGGGGACATACCCTATGTTACATCCTCGTCTTCCAATACAATCTAAATCATATAAGAAACAAGCAGCTGCCATTGCAGCACCAAATCCACGCAAAGCAGCAACATTATCTGACAAAGAAACATGGTACGATGGCTGGCTCTTGGCTGCGATACAATAATCTTCTATAAAATCTTCCCCTAATTCTTGAAAGTTGAGGATATATTCTGACATTAGGTGAAGGCAATTAACATTTTGCTCATTTAACGGTTGGTCGCTTAAGGCAATATGTAATGATGTTGGAATATTTAATAATTGATAAAACGTAAGACCTAACCATTCTCTATATTCTTCATAGTAACGTGCAAAAGACGAGCCAATATTTGGATTTATAGCACTTTCGCTACACTTTCCAATCCATAATAAGCCTGTGGTTAACTCTTCAAAAAATTGAATTGAAGACGAACTAGAGTTGGGCCGTTTTCGCTCAGGTAGAAGCTTAAAATCCTTTGTTGGGCGTAGAGGAGATACCGTCTCATCTGTCAAGCTAATTTTAATATATTTTGATCAAACACGGTTTCAGATTTTAGTATCCCGTAAATCATATGAACAAGCTTTCTCATTACTGCGCCAATAATAACCATTTTGTGTTTGCCGGTTTTTTCTAGTCGCATAGAAAAATTTCTGAGTATTGGGTTATGTCTCATGGCGACAACAGCGGGCATATAAAATGCTTTTCTTAGAGCCGAATCACCTGTTTTAGAGAGTCTAGCTCTACCATTGATAGAGGTTCCTGATTGTCGTTGCTTGGGATTAAGACCAACGAATGCCGCCAATTCTTTCGCATTATTGAATTTACTCACATTCCCAATAAAAGCCAATATCTGCGCTGTAGTTGCTTCTCCAATACCAGGAATAGATTGCAATAGCTTGCTTTTTTTCTTCATGTCAGGATCGCTATTTATGTGATTTTTAATGACATTTTTAACTTCCTTAATATTGTTTTCTAAGTGGCTAATGTTCTCTTGTATGTGCTCCTTTAAACAATCATCAGAGACTTCTAATCGGTTTGCTTCTTGCCTGTGCATAGCGATTAAATCATCCAATCTCCTAACCCATTGCTGTAATATTTTAATCGGTTCAGGAGTTGGTTGCCATAATTCTGGGCCTATCAACTTACAAAATCTTGCAATTAATTTTGCATCAAGAATATCATTTTTAGAGCGGGCTAATTCACTTTGAGAAAATCCTTTAATTCTCGCAGGATTAACAACGCTTATAGGGATTTCTTGAGCATAAAGAAATTCGGCTAATGCCTGCCCGTAAATACTGGTTGCTTCCATACAAGCTTGAGACAACACGATTTCCTTCTGGTTTATCCATACAAGTAATTTATTAAAGCCTTGCTCGTTATTGTTAAATTTTTGAGTTTTTATCTTATCTTCCATTAGCACAGCTACATCAAATGTATTTTTACTGATATCAATGCCTAGAAATGCTTTCTTCATAGTAGTATCCTACATGTTGCGAATAGCTTGGATAGCTTTATTCGGACCAACCTTGTGAATACAGGATCATTGATATTTACCTCAAGTCCTAAGATACCGTCCGGTCTGTATGAATAAAGTACGGAGTAAATTGCTAAAATCTCCTCTACAGGCTTAATGCCTTAGGAAGTCACCGGCATATTTACCCCTATCCAAGTGCCCTTGGATATTTAACCACATTGAGTGATTGGAATTAAGATACAAGGAAGGACAGGGGGTATAACTTGTTGTTGACTCATTGATTGCTCCACCTTAAAAAACATTATGAAACTATAGGAGTGGATGAAGGATCTTTGTTTAAATTGAAGCATTTTTCAACAGGGACAATAATAAAATGGTCGTAGTAACATTTTTCAGGTAAAAGTCCCTTGTTTATTAATTTGTCGATTTCTTCTTGTAAGATATAGCCACACCAATTATTTTTTTCATATTGATCATGGGGTATACCCACATACATTTTATCGGAATTTGTTTGCACTATTATCGCCAATGTCTGTGTTTTGGGATTTATACCACACAGTTCAAAGTACTCGTGTGTTTTAAAGCCTCCTTGTGCTTTGACTACATCTATACCGGATTCAAAAAAACGAATGCCGTGAGGACGATAGGCTTGTTTATCTAATTTTTTGCTTAATATTTTTAGGAAACAAACCAGCGCTATCAACGACAGTGCAAATCCCGCAACTCCCACCACAGTTCCATAGGTAAAATGCTTATAATTGCTATTTAAAGTATTAGTCAAGAACTCATTGACTACAACTACACTATCGCCGCCAGGAAGTGCGTTTTTATCAAGGGAAGATGTCAACAATATCTCCAAACTTGCGGATAATGCTAAAAAGCTGAGGAATAAACCTATTTTTGATTTACATTTAGAGCTTGATTGAAAGCTAGCACCTTTTGAAGGATTATTATGATTTTCGAGGCGAGTATGTTCACCAAAGAATCCCTGGCGTAAGGGGGTTTTTTCTTCTTCCATAAAACACCTCGCTAAAAATTACTCTTCAGGACACTGTATGTCAACTTCGCTTTAAAGAAGTTAGAAGCCTCACCAATTGCTTGGCAAGGAAAAAAACGAATTCTCAATTTTTTATAAAAAACAGTAGGAAAATTTTTGCAATTAATCTTAAGCTATACAAAGCTCCCTTCTATCCAAATACAATATATTAATTTATAACAATGTTCTACAACCTATTGTTTAGGCAGGAGCATTTTGCAGCATTGCCTCAGGAATATGTGGGGTATTTTTAGCAACACAAATCCAAGTTAAAGCTCCTACGATCATTAATGATCCAATTTAAGTTATCATGGCATTATTAAAAAAATCTTTAAAAGAATCAAGTGGATCATGTTGGTAATCCTTATCTTGATGATTGTCTAAAAAAGTAAAAGCAAAAGCTGGATCAATTTTGACAGATTTTGCATACCTTTTCCCAAACTCATCACTTACAATCACATAACCCATATTACCTCCACTTCTGCCAAAACAATCATAATCATAATTTCTTTTTGTTGTCCTACAGTTTTCAAATATTTTGTTACGAAAGTTTCTCCATATGGGCTAAATCCAGGGAAAAACTGTGACATAACATGCATGCAGGGCTGGTTGAATTCCAAAATATCTGCAACTAAGTCATCTTCCTTTTTTGGCATTTGTAAACTTAATACAAGGAAAGGAGTTTCTATCCCTAAAACATGATATAAAGCTGAGCCTAGCCATTCTCTATATTCGTAATAGTATTTATCAATTACGCGTTCTCTCTCATAAGGTTTTGAGATAGATTGTTTACTGCACTTACCAACCCACAACTGTCCAGTTGATTCCTCGAAATATTGATTGCTGGGAGAAGATCCATCCGTAGTTGTAAGTGTCTTACCAGGCCGATCCAGATCTGGTTTTAATATAAAACTATCTGTAGATCGCGCAACCAGAGTGGGAAGAGTATCTTTAGATTCTTCGCTCATTATCATGATCTGCTCCATTGGAATTATTTGCATTAAATAGCGATAAGTTTTTGCAGTATTTTACTGGAACGATCATATAATCGTGAAAGCCCTTATATTGAGGAGCGTGAATTTGAAGTTCTTTTTCTAATGCTTCTTCCCATGAAATATTTTTATATTGCTCAAATGGTATGCCTAAATATAATCTACCACCACTATCCTCTGGAACGCCTGCATATGTCCAATAATCGGGATTAATACCTTCGCAACGATAAAGTTCTTGTACAGTTTTTAAAGCTGGCCTTGATAGACTAAAAGCATTTTTAGGACGGCAGGCTTGTATAGGGTCCACTTTTTCCGTATTTTTTGGATATATTCTCCTCAAAAAATATGCCAGAACTACCAACGATAGCAGGAATCCTATCATCCCGATAACGGTTCCATTGGTAAAATGCTTATAACTGCTATTTAAAGTATTAGTCAAGAACTCATTAACTACAACTACACTATCGCCACCAGGAAATGCGTTTTTACCAAGAGAAGATGTTAACAATATCTCCAAACTTGCGGATAATGCTAAAAAACTGACGAATAAACCTATTTTTGATTTACACTTAGAGCTTGATTGAAAACCAGTGCCATCTGAAGGACTATTATTATGATTTTCGAGGCGAGTATGCTCACCAAAAAATCTCTGGGGTAAGGGGGTTTTTTCTTCTTCCATAAAACACCTCGCTAAAAATATAAACCTGATGCCTAAAAATTACTCTATTAGATCACTGTATGTCACCTTGCTTCGGAAAGGTACAAGGTTAACCATGCTGAGAATAGTATCTGATGAATCACAATCTATTTCTGTGGTAAATGCTGATCTTACAGATATTTGAATGTCCACTCATAGTATAAAGTCAAGAGGATGCCTAGCAGTTACAGCTGACTATGCTTATCATCAGTATATGGTTTTTCTTATGCTTTAATGTTATGAAAATTAATAAAACATAGTGACAATACTATATTTTTAATGAAAATATGTCAATTACTTATTCGCATATGTGTCGCTAGGTGGGATTGTTGGTGGGATACGTTGCATCAGGCGTTTTTGTTCACCATTCGGTTCCATTCGAAACCGAAATGTTTGTATTTTTTTCATGGGTTCATTATAGTGTATCTCGTCATAAATGACGAGGTTTTACGGCACAATGGATAAAAGATAATTCTTTAAACTTAGAGGAGTAATTACAATGAGCAGCCAGGATAAATTTGATATTTTTTTCTCTCATGTAGAGAAGGGATATATGGTTGGCCTAGCAATATTTGGAACATCTGCTTTGGCTATCATAGCTGCACGTCAATTAGCTTACTTTGATAAGATGGTTTTTGTAGGAACTATATCTTTTGGAGCTGTCTTAATAGGTCTATTAGCCGCCGCTGCGGCAGGAAAATTATTGAATGACCAGTTAGAAAATGATCTTTCCAAAGAAAAATGTAAACAAGCAGTAAATAATTTTAATGGTTCTACTCTTTTTGGGGGATTTGCGGGAATGTTTGCAAGTATCCCTATTCTGTTCTTATCTAAAAATGTCGGGCCAGATCATTTCCCAGAGATTCTCCTTACTCTGGCCGGCTGCATTTTAGTTGGAGCACTGCTGGGTGCAGCGTATGGTTTTTATAAAGCAGGAAAAACAACTGTTGAAGATAAACCAATAACTGATAATCAAGTCCAAGTAGGACCAAGACATATACAAAGAAGAACTTAAGCTCAAAGTTCTCTTCTCCGTCTGACGTCATTGCGAGCAACCCACCTCACAAAAAGCGTGAGGGAATATTAGAAAAGACGCTGGAGATAGGTAAAATATAAGCCGGTATGTTTGTGATGTAAAAGCCGGTAGAGCATTAGTGCCTCGAGCCTGATTGCGAGTATGGTTACAGGGGTTTAGCGTGAACGCTTACGCCCGCTTTACTACCTCTCCTGTAGAAGCTTGAAGTTTGGGTTACTATTTTGAATCTAGACTCATCAAGTAAGGACAGTATTATTCTTGCTTGAATTTTGCGTGATTCAACGCTGCTCTAATGAGTTTTGTCAGGCCTTTGCAGTGAAATATCCGTCTAATAAAAATTTTTAAAATCAGCTAGTTACTAGACAACTCCGTGCTTGTTAATCAATCAATTCTTCTGAAAGTATGGAGTAGTTCTGGTTAACTAAGCTTGCAATAAAAAACAATTATTTTATGTAATAATTCTATTGGTTAGTGATACCATATATAAAGATTAGGTGATCAAAAGAGATACCCTTGAGTATCCTGTAGATGCTTATTTATTGAGGAATGTACTGATTGTTCGCTGCAACCAGGTATGGTGCAGGGATGTCACATATCCGCCTACACAAAGGGTTTGTTTACCTGGTGGCTGCTGTCATTGACTGGTTAGTCGCTATGTGCTGAGTGGAGATTGAGTACGACATTGGCTGCGGTGTTTTGTATGGAAGTTCTGGAGGCCGCTTGGTGGTATGGAGCAGCTGATATTTTTAAGTTTACTGAATCGCTGAATAGGCCCGGTGCATAGGTTAGTGTTGCACCCCTAAGGACATTTATTTATATGGGGATTTGTCCTAACCGCAGGATATTTACTGACGTGATTTATTCATGGTAAAGCTTTTAGAGCGGACAATGCCGCCCTAAATCACGTCACAGTCATCGGCTCTCCCGCCTGTGCTGTGGCTAAATATTAAAAAATAGAGTGTAAAAAATTATTTTTCTGTCTTCCAAATACGCTTTCCGTCTATTTGGGAGCAGGTTATTTTTAGGATGTGGCGGCGCGTCAGCGCCATGAGGTGTCTGACAATGGGGAGTACCATTCAATTAAAGTTATTATTGTTGTCGTAGCTTTTGTAATCTGTCATCTTTATTTCCCAAAGTGGGATTTTCTTATTTTTGCTATTTTAACTGTTTGTTTGTTAATGAAGATTGCAAACAATCTGTACGAAATCGGCAATGTGATCATTAGGCAATTGCGAATTATAAAATTGCGTCAAAAGAAATTTTTTGAAGCTTCTGGTAAATATATCAACAAAAAAGATCACAAGTATTTCTTTATATATGAAGATCCATGTGGTGAACATGAACCCTTGGGCAAGCCCTCCGGAGACGAGAAGAGTTATAAAAATTATATTATTCAAATGGTTAATTCATCGAATACAGATGATGGCAAAGACGAAAATGATGATTAAATTTTTTCGAAACAATAAAGAAGAAGCAATATGTCGAATGATTTTAGTCATAATAATCAGTTTATGGTTACAAGCCTGTAAAGATAAATGTGTTCAATTATGCCTTTTTGATCATGAAAAACAAAAACCAAAAATTCAATTTATTGGTACAGCTAATTCTAATGATCCTTTAGGGCTTCGTGATGAGCCTAAAGAGCCTAATACTCTTGGCAGAAAAGATTTAAAATTTACTCAAGAAGATTTAGAGTATACCGCTAAGAAGTATGGCTTGACTTTAGATCAAGTCAAATCTAAATTGGGTGCGCGAGAAACACAGGCAGGAGAGTACATTATTTCAGGTGGCGATTCTGCAAAATCTAAATATTTTTATGTTACTCCTGAAAATTTAGAATATACAGCCAAAAAATATGGAATGACTAGAGGCCAAGTGAAAGCTATATTGGGTATTCCATAATGACAATATTACTCACAAAATAAATTTGACAAAATTGTTTTTATCCAATAGATCATGGTCAGGTAAAAGTCTGCATAAGCATCCCATAATATTTGGCCCATCATAGTCTGGATGGAGCGAATACAATACTTGAATAGGAATATAGCGGTGTCGCTTTCGCTTGTTTAAAATCACGATCTTTATTGCGGATTCACATATGTTCACCCCATCTAACATGCCTAGCACTTACCCAGTATTGCGACTACCAGGAGGATTCGTGTCTCCCGACTTTGAATCCCGGCTGCTCTTTGATTCAAGCTCCTAGGCTTCATTGGGTGGTACGAATGGTCCCGTCCCGATGTCCTTATGGATTGGTGGGACAACCCTACTGTGCGACTTCGTGTCGCAGTCAGTCAAAAATTTTTAGCGTTGAGGAGTTCGGGCCTGGTAGGGGATGGTTGGAACAATTTTGATGTATTGGCGCAATACAACCACGCAAATTCCTCAAGGTTTCTGTGCGCTTGGAAGGGGACTGCTATACCAGCTATGGCTTCGGCGCTTACCAAAACTGAGCCACTTATACTCACTAAAAGTGATCCACTATGTGCGCACTTACTTTAGGTTGTTGAGGCTACCAAAATCAGTTTATTGGTTACTTAGACAGACGCCCTGGGGATGGCTTGGGTAAAAGTTTCATATAAACAATAACGAATATTTAAATTAAAAAATTATTGTTTTGACCTGTGGGCCCTTGTGAATAATGGGGATAACTGGCTTTTTAGTTATCCCCATTATTCACGAAGTCCATAGGTAGAGTGGCAGAAGAGTTTTAATTTGTGATTATGGGGTAAGAGATTTTCTTTTATTAGTATATTAATAATAAAATCAAATGGCCCATTAAAATCATGGTGTTACAAGAATTATGGCGCGCGCCATAAGACCTAACCTTGTTACTATACCATATGAGAATAATTAGTAACTATCGTTGTGTCAATTGTTTTTTTATCGGCATTAAGTGGAAATAAATATTTAATCAATGGTGGATCACTTTTAGTGAGTATAAGTGGCTCTCTTTCAATGAGCGTTGAAGGCTATGGGCGGTACCGAATCTATGTATGAGATTTTAGGGATCAAATTAAGCAGGAGAGAGGGGTTGCAGGTGGCACAAACCAATCAGTCGGTGAGTCTGATTCATAGTACGAGTTAGCTGAGGAGGTTAAAGTAGCTACAACTACTCCATCTACTCTTTCCTTGTTAGACAATTGGCATCCAATAATCCTGCTCAAAACCAGTTCTTTAATGAATTTGAATCGGGATTCAAATTAGAATGAAGACCTCAATTCTTCTACATATATTCTACATAAGGAAACCTTGCAGTTTGACCGTTTCTGTAAGTATTTGATTTTATTGGTGGCCAGAGGTGGAATTGAACCACCGACACAAGGATTTTCAGTCCTCTGCTCTACCGACTGAGCTATCTGGCCGAAGTGGGAAGAAAGCAGATTAAACCGTTTACTTTGTCCAGAGTCAATAGTTTTGAAAGCTCTCAAATATCTATTCGATGCGCAGATCGCATTTAAGTACTGGTCATCTTGTAGGGTCTTGGGATCCAGTTCACCATTTTCCGAAAAATTCATTTCCTCGAGGTTGATCCCGGCATCCATGCCGGGATGACGAGTGATTAGTAATTATTTTCTGTCATCTGTATTGTGCTCCAAAAAATTTTTCAACATTTGTTTGGATTTTTCTTTAGTATATCCATATTTTTCTTGCAATTTGCCCTCCAATTCCTCGGATTTTCCCTTCATCATGTCAATTTCATCATCGGTGAAAAGACCCCATTGTTGTTTAAATTTACCTTTAAGTGTTTTCCAGCGCCCTTCAAAAATGTCTTTATTCATCATCTTACCTCCATTATGTTTGAAATTTAACTATTCGTAACTTCCCAGATACTGCTAGATTTATCTTCGCAATATAGCAGCAAGTACAACACCAGCCAACGCAGCACAACCTAAAGAAAAAATAGGATGCTTCTTTATATAATTACCTAAAGCAGCTTGAGTCTCTGATGATTTATCCTTCACTTGATCCACTGCTTCCTCTAGCTTATCTTTAGCTTCATTTTTAAAGTTTTTAATCATATCTTTTCCCCTTTCAATAAAATTGCCTGGATTATCTTGATCATTTTGAGATGATTCCAGAGACTTGTTGTCTCTTGATTGAAAGTTTATTGGTTTTTCTTGTTCCAAATGTAACTGATTATTTAATTTGCTCATATCAATTCCTCCTATAGGGTTAGAATAGTTTTCGAAATTACTTTTGAGTTATCACCAGATGAGATTCTACTTTCTTGACTCCTTTCACAGATTGAGCCAATTCAATAGCATTTTTAATAGCATCTTCCGAACTAGCTTCACCTGCTAAATGAACAACTCCATTCTTAGTTTCTACTAAGCTACCTGAAGCAATAGATTTTTCGGAAAATAATTTATCGCGTAAAAATAATCCTTTTATTTTGGCAGTAATCAAGGTATCAGCTAAAGGTTGTTTACTTTCTTTGACCCTAAGATCTTCTATATTCACATCAACAACTCCAGGAGTAGCCTGGGCAATTTCAATTAAAGTACTAGCTTGTTGATCTGTTTTAACTACACCTGAGAAGCTAATAGTGCCTGCATTACTGATTAATTTAACATGGGTGGAGGAAGTGACGGGATTGAAAGAAATTTGCTTTTGAATGCTTGAAGCAATGTCACTATCGGTAATGTCGGAAGCAAAAGATTGTAGCGATAAGAATAAGAAGATAATTATTGCTCTTTTTAATATTGCTATCATTGAGTTTCTCCTTCAAAAAAAATTAATAAACATATTTAAATGCCAGAAATATGGCTTTTAAATCTATTAAAGCATTTCTTCGAAGAAACTGTCTCATCTTAACAAACCATTAAAGTGATGTCAAAGAAAAAGGTTCTATATAGAACCTTTTAAACTTCTAACTATTGGTATACGAAATTGATTATTTAGAAATATTTTCGGTAATCTGAAGAATGTGTTTTTGAATCTCAGGGCCAAATTGCTGCTCGATTTTTTGAATTTGCGTAAACAAAGATTCTTGCAGGTTTTTATCTAATAATTTGATCAGAGGAAAAATCAGCTGTTCTTCGTTTTGAATGTGGGTAAAATAAAGTCCTTTAATTTCCAAGAGGGTTTTAATTAATTGATCATTTTGTGAAGAAGAATCATTTGGCATGACCTGCGAAAGTTGTTCGAGTTTCTGTTCTAATTGCCGAGCTTTCTTGTGTTCTTGGATAAAAAAATCGTGAGGATATTCCTTGGCTTTGAGTTGTCCACTTTTAATGGCATGAAGTAAAGATCGACGCTCTTTGCGATGATGATAACCTTCTACAAAGGTATGAATAAATTCTTGGGTATCAGATATTTTTTCTTTCCCGATAGGCTTGTTGCGCTGTAGATTTTCGACTAGCTGATCTATGCCTTTGATCATCTTAAGGATTACCTGGTGCTCGTGCAGCAAAATTTCTGCGGTATTGTGGTCGACAGTAGGAGGGGGGGATTCTCGGGTTCCCCAGGCTGGGGCATCACTGGCTGGGAAGGATTCTTCTGAAGCTTCTTGGACAATATCAGGTTTCGCTGATTTTTTTGGCATAAAATTCTCCTTTTGGCTTCCCTTCTCCCACAAGCGGAATCAGGGATTTAATAGTCTTTGCTACAAATTTTAGCAGAGGAAAAGGGGTTTTACAGCCATGTTCCTCCGTTTATAGAACCTGTAAGAGCAACAAGCTGAGATGAATCGAGGTTTTTTTTGCCATTTACTGCCCCCTCTTCCTTGTCGCTATCTGGATTGAATTCTTGATATGCTTCGTTCATAGCTGTAAATTCCTTGTGTTTAGAATAATAATACCAAAGCGCACCCAGAATCATAAGGCCAATAATAGGTGGAACAGTAGCTAAAGTGGCCGTTCGGGCATCAAGATTATCATGGAGCTTAAGCGCCATTAACGATATCCAAACAATCAATGTAATTCCTGCAGCACCGCCTTTACCTGCTCCTTCTGCAATACTTTCATAAATTTCAGACTTTTCGTCATTTGTTAGTTCACTCATGGATGCCTCAAAATTAAGTTTCTAGATATTCGGTGGCTAACTCGATAATTCGGGTTCTTTAGTTTATGGGTATTCATTAGCTCAGTAAAGGCTGTTGGGCCGCGTCACCTGGACGTGGTGGTACTGGTCTTTGTGGTAGCCCAGCTTGCCTATCATGTCGGTGGGAATGACAATGCCAACCCGCAATAGCTCCTAGAATCATACCGCCGATGATAGGCGGAACAGTAATTAAAATGGCCGTTTGGAGATCTAAAGGAGAGTCACCGACGATAACCCCTAATGTCAAGAGAATAAAAATACACATACCTGCAACAGTTCCTTTACCTGCTCCATCTGCAATACTTTCACGCAGTGTTTGGTTTTGCATAAATGCCTCCAAAATTAAGTTTCTACAAAACCAGCAGGTGTTTCACTGCCGCCTCCAAATAAAAATTTTTCTGCTTCTTCGAGTAAAAACTTTCGTGCCTTGGGATCAATTAAAGAGAGACGATATTCATTGATGAGCATGGTTTGGTGTCTAAGCCACATGTTCCAAGCTTGCTTGGAAATTTCTGTAAAAATTCGCGCCCCAAGTTCTCCAGGCAAGGGTGGTGCTGCCAGTCCCTCTAAATCTTGTTTGAGTTTAGTGCAATAAACTTTGGGTCGTGTCATTTTTAAATTTCCCCTAACCCCCCTTTTTCAAAGGAGGGATTTCTGCCAGCACTCCCTTTTTCGGGAGAATTTCTGTCAACTCGGCCAACAAGCGCTTTACGGGTGCAGGCAAGCCGCGTGGCGAGGATTTTTCTAAGTGATACCAGGTTTGGCGTTCAGAATCCCGTATGCCACTTAATTTAGAGAGTACTTTAATATAAAGAGGAGTGATATTCAACTGAAAATGACTAAATTTATGCATAATTATTGGCAGCTGTTGGATTTGACTGATTTGTAGCCCATAGCGCTGTTCGCTCCATTGAAGCAAAATTTGAGGGTCTAAGCATTCTGGAAAACTCCATAATCCTCCCCAAACGCCAACTGGCGGGCGTTTTTCAAGTAATACACGATTAGAAATCGGATCGTGAAAAATGAGCATGTGTACATGGCGCAGCGGAATTTCTTTGCGTTTTTTAGGACTAGGAAAGGCAGTTTCCCGCTGTTGTTGGTGGGCTTGGCAATGATCTTGCAGGGGACAAGCTGAGCACAGCGGATTGCTGCGGGTGCAGATTAAAGCGCCCAGATCCATGATGGCTTGAGTATAATCAGTCGCACGTTTCATTGGAGTATACACTTGCGCCCAATGCCATAATTGCTGATTTACTACAGATAGTTCTGGAGAGCCTTCAATCGCATGGAAACGAGTTAAAATTCGTTTAACATTTCCGTCGAGAATGGGAGTGGCTTGATTAAAGGCAATAGATAAAATTGCTCCGGCTGTTGAGCGGCCTATCCCGGGTAAACTCATTAACGTTTCCAGCTGATTGGGAATTAAGCTTTGGTATTTGGCTTGGATAATCTTAGCTGCTTGGTGTAAATTTCGCGCACGACTGTAATAACCCAGCCCAGTCCAGAAGTGCAATACTTCATCTTCGTGCGCGTTAGCAAGATCATCTACACTAGGGAAGTGTTGGATAAAATGTAAAAAATAAGGAATTACCGTTTTTACTTGAGTTTGCTGCAGCATGATCTCTGACACCCATACTCGATAAGGACTGATATCCTCACGCCAGGGTAAGGTTTTACGGCCGTTTCGGTCGTACCATTTGAGTAATAATTGGGAAAACTTTAGGAATAGTTCTCTAGGCATGTATCTAGTGCTGTTAGCTCTTCATGATAAATTTGCTCATCCTCGGTACACAACGTCACATGGCCTAATTTGCGTCCTGGCCGGGCTGTCTTTCCATATAAATGGCAATGGGCGCCAGAAATTTTTAAAATTTCGTCAAGAGGTGGAACGGAACTGATCAGATTAAACATCGCAACTTTACCTCGGGTGGCTGTTGAGCCAAGTGGCAAGCCACAAACTGCGCGTAAATGATTTTCAAATTGGCTGATTTGCGCACCTTCAATAGTCCAATGTCCCGAATTATGCACTCTAGGCGCCATTTCATTAGCAAATAATTGCTCCCCTTCGAGAAAAAATTCTACGGCTAAAATTCCGACGTAGTTTAATTCATTTAACATACGCCGCACGTAGGACTGAGCTAAATTAGTAACCTGCGGATTGAAGGCAGTGACTTCCGAGATGCGTAAAATGCCGTCTTTATGTTGATTTTTTACCAATGGATAAAACAAAATTTCTCCACTCAGAGAGCGTGCTGCAATGCAGGAAACTTCACAGTCAAACTTTACCCAATTTTCCAAAATAAGTGCGGTGCCTTGCAATTTTTCCCAAGCCGTTGCAATTTCTGCTGCAGTTTGAATGACATATTGTCCTTTGCCATCATAGCCAAAAGAACGGGTTTTCAATACTGCAGGTAACCCAATTTCTGCGGCAGCCTGCTGAAGTTCGTTGCGTGAATTCACTGCTAAGTAATGCGTCGTTGGTACTGAAGTTTGCTGAAAGAAGCGCTTTTCCAGTAAACGATCTTTGGCGATGCTTAAGGCATTTAAAGGCGGATATAAATTAATATTCTGCAGGGTGCTTATACTTGCGAGTGAAATATTTTCAAATTCATAAGTGAGCACATCGACTTGCTGCACTAATTCAGCTAACTTTTCCGTGTTTTCATAAGCGCCAACAATCACATCCGTCACTAGGGCTGCTGGACAATCCTGTGTTGCTTCCACGCAAATTACTTTAATACCTAATGGATAGCCTGCGAGGGCGAGCATCTGTGCTAATTGTCCACCACCAATGACACCCACTTTCATATAACTGTCCTTCTTCTTCTCTTACTTTTCAAATCCCCCCTGTTTCCCCTTTTTCAGAGGGGGGTAGGGGGAACATGCCGGATTGATTTAAAACCTGCTGAGTTTGTTGCTCGCGATAGTGTGCTAAAGCGGCATGAATCTCTGGGAATTCCCGTGCTAGTAATGCTGCAGCAAATAAAGCCGCATTAATCGCGCCTGCTTTACCAATAGCAAAAGTGGCAACCGGAATTCCCCCAGGCATTTGCACGATTGAGAGTAGCGCATCTAAACCTTGCAGAGACGTTGCGGAAATTGGCACCCCTAAAATCGGCAAAGCGGTTTTTGCTGCCAACATTCCAGGTAAATGTGCTGCACCTCCAGCTCCAGCAATGATGGCATGTAGCCCCCTATTTTCTGCCGTTTCAGCATAGTGAAATAATAAATCGGGCGTGCGATGAGCTGAAACAATTTTCACTTCATGAGGAATATGTAATTGCTCTAAGGTAAGTGTACTATGTTGCAGGGTTTCCCAATCGGATTTGGATCCCATGACAACACCAAGCAGTGGTTTTTGGAGATCATTCACAGCAAGTTCCTCAGTACATAGGCGAGAATGCCGCCGTGTTTATAGTATTCTAACTCGTTGCGGGTATCGATTCGGCAGAGTAGAGTTAGCTCTTGGGTTTGCCCGTCAGTCCTGGTGATGAACACTTTGATTTTCGTTCCTGGTTCCAAATTGCTTAATCCTAGAAAGTCAAAATGTTCATTGCCATCTAGATACAAGATTTTGCGGCTAATACCTTCTGGAAATTGCAATGGTAAGATCCCCATGCCAATCAAATTAGAGCGGTGAATGCGCTCAAAACTTTCTGCAATCACCACCTTAATCCCTAATAGACAAGGTCCTTTGGCCGCCCAATCGCGTGAGGAACCTGTGCCATATTCTTTCCCAGCAATAACAATTAATGGGGTTTTGTCTGCGTGATAACGCATCGCGGCATCATAAATAGAGAGCACTTCTCCAGTGGGAAATATCTGCGTCACCCCGCCTTCAACCCCGGGAGTCATTTCATTGCGAATGCGGATATTAGCAAATGTACCGCGCATCATTACCTCATGATTACCGCGGCGAGCACCATAGGAATTGAAATCCTGCGGCGCTACTCCTTGGCACGTAAATATATTCCGGCAGGACTATCGGCTTTGATATTACCCGCCGGGGAAATATGATCCGTGGTAATGCTATCGCCAAATAAAGCCAAAACGCGTGCTCCTAATACATCTGAACGCGGCGCGGGTTTTAAACCAATATCCTGAAAAAATGGCGGATTTTTTACGTAGGTGGAATCGGTTCGCCATTGATAGGTATTACCCTCGATAACTGGAATTTGCCATCCATTCGGCATCTCCAGCAAAAACATCGGCGTATTCTTTGGTAAACATAGCTTGGCTAATTTGGACCATGGCCTGTTCGATTTCTTTATCTGGCTGGGCCAAATATCTTTTAAAAATACCGGATTACCTGCTTGATCCTTTCCTAAAGGTTCGGTGTTTAAATCAATGCGGATTGTGCCCGCTAGTGCCAAGGCAACGACCAAAGGAGGAGAAGCCAGCCAATTGGCTTTGGTGGCGGGATGCACCCGGCCTTCAAAATTGCGATTGCCTGACAAAACAGAGCAGACGATAAGATTTTTATCAGTGATAGTTTGTTGGACTGATTCGGGTAGTGGACCTGAATTACCAATGCAGGTAGTACAGCCGTAGCCTACCAAATAAAAGCCTAACTGATTTAAATAAGTTTGGAGTCCAGCTTTTTCGAGATAGTCAGTTACTACTTTAGAGCCTGGGGCTAGTGATGACTTAACCCAGGACTTTTTTTGCAGGCCTTTTTCCAGTGCTTTTTTGGCGAGTAGGCCAGCGGCCATTAATATACTGGGGTTTGAGGTATTGGTGCAGCTCGTGATGGCGGCAATTACGATGGCACCATCGTCGAGTTCATCGACACTGCCGCTGGGACTCGAAATGCGTTTTCCTGCTTCTTGTACTGATTGGTCAAAACTATCCGCTAGAATCCGCTAGAACTACTTTGTCTTGGGGACGTTTAGGTCCAGCTAAGCTTGGTTCGACTTCGCTTAAATTTAAACTCAGGGTAACAGTGAATACCGGCTCAGGGCTTTCAATGCTGTGCCACAGGCCTTGTTCTTTCGCATAGGCTGCTACTAAGGTAAGCGTCGCTTCATCACGCCCGGTGAGGCGTAAGTAATTAATAGTTTGTTCGTCGATGGGAAAAAAGCCACACGTAGCCCCATATTCAGGCGCCATATTAGCCACAGTGGCGCGATCAGCCACGGGTAATTGGGCCAAGCCAGGCCCGTAGAATTCGACAAATTTACCCACCACCCCTTGTTTCCGTAGCATTTGGGTGATGGTGAGAACAAGATCAGTGGCAGTAACGCCTTCGCGTAGTTGGCCAGAAAGTCTAAAGCCAACCACTTCTGGGATGAGCATAGAAATGGGTTGGCCCAACATAGCCGCCTCAGCTTCGATACCTCCTACACCCCAGCCCAATACTCCCAAGCCATTAATCATCGTGGTGTGACTATCGGTGCCAACGATGGTATCTGGATAAGCTAGTAGTTCCCCCGCCACTTCGCTACTCCAAACGGCTTTTGCTAGGTATTCCAGATTGACTTGATGACAGATTCCCGTGCCCGGGGGAACTACTTTGAAGTTATCAAAGGCCTGTTGTCCCCAGCGCAAAAAAGCGTAGCGCTCATAATTACGTTCCATTTCTCGGTGAACATTGTGTTTAAAGGCTTGCGCAGATCCAAATTCATCGACTTGTACTGAATGATCAATGACTAAGTCCACAGGAGTTGAGGGATTGATTTTTGCGGGATCTCCTCCCAGCTTTACCATCGCATCACGCATTGCTGCTAGGTCAACCACCGCCGGGACGCCGGTAAAATCTTGCATTAACACCCTGGCCGGGCGAAAAGCAATTTCGCGCTGGGAACTGCGCGCTGTTAGCCAACGGGCGATGGCTTGCAAATCTTCAATCGTGACTGTTTCTCCATCTTCATGGCGCAGGAGGTTTTCAAGCAGCACTTTTAATGAATTGGGTAAGCGGGAGCAGTCACCGAGTACTTGGTAGGCGGTTGGTAAATGGTAGTAGTAATAAGTTTCGTGGTTTAATACGAGCGATCGTTTGGTTTTTAAGGTGTTGCGCGAAGGCATGGCTAATGTCCTTTTTCAAAACGGTTATCTTAGGATGCTTTATCATCATTCGCAAGACTCTTGCATTCTGTGATGATCCTGTTTAACATCGCGGTTTGAGTTTTTAACCATTAACCTACAACCTATAAATGATAGAGGTGAGAAGACGAATGCCACAAGTGAACATTAGGGAGACCGAACCTTTTGATGTCGCATTAAGACGTTTTAAGCGTGCCTGTGAGAAAGCAGGAATACTTGCCAAACTAAGACAAATCGAATTTTACGAAAAGCCAACGAGCAAGCGAAAGCGTAAACATGCCGCTGCAGTGAAGCGTTGGGAGAAAAAACTGTTTAAGGAAAAAGAGGGCGCCTCCTATAGTAGCCGGAGTAGAGAGCGCAAGCGTGGTGGCAAAGACACCAAATCAAGACGATATCACGATCAAGAATAGTCATGTTAAAAAAGGAACAAATACACAAAGATATGATCGCAGCCATGAAGGTTCATGATAAAAGGCGTAAAGACGCTACTAGTCTTTTACTTGCTGCCATAAAACAGCGTGAAGTTGATGAGCGCATTGTTTTAGATGATCCTGAGGTGTTTGCGGTAATCCACAAGATGATCAAACAGCGTCAGGATGCCGCTGCTCTATTTGCCGGTGCTGGGCGTACTGATTTGGCCGATCAAGAAAATTATGAAATCTCGGTCATTACCAGTTACCTTCCTACTCCTTTCACAGAGGCTGAAGTGGGGGCATTAATTCAACAAGTTATTACCTCCACCCAGGCTCAATCGATCAAGGATATGGGTAAGGTCATGGCGGAATTAAAGCCCAAGCTTCAAGGACGTGTTGATGTAGGTTTAGTCAGCGCCAAGGTGAAAGAGTATTTAAGTAAGTAAGACGAGGAAATCCCGCTGAACCCATCAATCCCTCAGGATTTTATTCATGAGCTGTTGGAACGGGTTAATATTGTCGAACTCATTGACCGGCGTGTCAGTCTGAAAAAAATGGGGAGCAATTTTGTAACTTGCTGCCCCTTCCACAACGAAAAAACTCCCTCCTTTACTGTCAGTGAGCCAAAGCAATTTTATTACTGCTTTGGTTGCGGAGCCCATGGCAATGCCATCGGGTTTTTAATGGCCTATAATAAGCTGGAATTTGTTGAATCGGTTGAGGAGCTAGCTAATTTTCTTGGGCTCCCCATGCCGCAAGCCGCATTGCAGCCTACCCAAGTTTCCCAAGCTCCTTTATATAAGGTGCTCGATCAAGCTGCTCGCTATTATCAATCTCAACTGATGCGTGCATCTCAAGCGCAATCTTACTTGCATTCGCGGGGGCTCAGCCCTGAAATTATGCAAAAATTTGCGATAGGCTTTGCCCTAGCAGGTTGGGACAATCTTCGACGGCAACTCAATTCCTTATCGCAATCGCAATTACTTGAAAGTGGTCTGTTTCTTAAGTCGAAGCAGGGCAAGATTTATGATCGGTTTCGCAATCGCATTATGATTCCGATTAAAGATAGCCGGGGTCGGGTGATTGCTTTTGGAGGCAGATCGTTGGGAGAAGAGTTACCGAAGTATTTAAATTCTCCTGAAACTGAATTGTTCCATAAAGGCAATGAGCTCTATGGTTTGTATGAAGCGCGACAAAATAATGCTCATTTGGATCAGGTGTTAGTAGTCGAAGGTTATATGGATGTTATTGCTCTGTGGCAATTTGGCATCAGCAATGTGGTGGGTACCTTGGGAACTGCAACGAGCCAAAGGCATTTACAAAAACTATTTCGATACACCCCTGAAGTGATTTTTTGCTTTGATGGGGATCGGGCAGGGCAAGAAGCTGCATGGCGGGCCCTAGAAGTCAGCTTGGAGGTAATACAAGATGGTTGGCAGGTTCGTTTTATGTTTCTTCCTAAAGCTGAAGATCCAGACAGTCTAATTCGTAAAGAGGGCGAAAAGCTTTTTCGAGAGCGTATGTCACAAGCAATTTCGCTGGCTGATTTTTTCTTCAAACGACTTTGTTCCTTGGCAAATCCACAATTTATGGACGGGAAAGCAAAGCTAGCAAAGCTCGGCTTAGGGTTAATCCAGAAAATTAGAAATGGAGTGTTTAAACAATTAATGCTGGAAAAATTAGCTTCCGTAGTGGGTGTCCATGCGGCTGACTTAAGTCACTATGTGGTCAAGGCAGCAAAAACCCAAAACCCAGCAAAGACTAAATTGCCAAAGAAAATACTATCCCCGATGCAATTGGCTATCGCCCTAATCTTGCAATATCCGCAACTTGTGCTAGAAAGCGAACCGCCCGGAGAATTAGCCCAAGTGAATTTACCCGGGATTGATATTTTACTCAAGTTACTTGAATTGCTCCGTATAAACCCCAATCTTATTACGGCACAGTTGTTAGAGTATTGGCGTGATAGCAAAAGCTATAAATATTTAGTTCAGCTAAGTTTTATAGAATTGCTGGTTCCAACATCAGGGATTCAGGCAGAATTATCAGCTATTTTCAAGAAATTAGTCATTTTGACGCGAGAGCAAAAAATCCAAGAGTTAATTGCAAAAGCAAAAAGCCAGCTACTGACAGCTGAGGAGAAGGGTTTTTTGCTGGAATTAATAAAAGAACATCACAACGGCTAGCTTAATAGTGAATATGTCGTTAAAATGATCAGTTTTCCAGCTTTGGGCCCTACTATACTTGAGGTAGGGGATGAATAGCATTATAAGAAAGAAGAGTAGGCCAGTGACGGCTCCCAGTTCTCTAAGGAAAGTATTATATCCATCTTAAGAAGGCAAATGCGTTTATATGAGCTTTGAAACTGACAAATCTGAAATAAAGGCTTTAATCAGTAAGGGAATTGCCAAGGGGTATCTGACCACGGCTGATCTTAATGATGGCTTGCCACCTGAATTGATGGATCCGGAACGCATTGAAGAAATTATTATCGTATTCAATGGTATGGGGATTGAAGTCCGTGAAGATGAAGGAGGAGAAGGTGGTGGTGAGGCTTTGCTTTTACCTCAAGGAGGCGTAGAAGCAGATGAGGAAGTTGCTGTTGAAGAATTAGCTGCTTTGGTTCCCGTTGATGCAGAATTTGGGCGTACTACGGACCCGGTGCGCATGTATATGCGAGAGATGGGCAGTGTAGAGCTGCTTACACGCCAGGGTGAAATTGCTATTGCGCAACGTATTGAGGAAGGCACGAAGAATGTCATGTTTTCTTTGGCTCAATACCCCAAGATTATTGATTCGGTATTATCAGAATATGGAAAAGCTTTAAAAGATGAAAAGCGCTTAAGTGATGTGATTACTGGTTTCTTAGCCAGTGAAGAAGCTAGCACTGAGGTGGTAGGTGAGCTTCCAATGCCAGAAGAAGTGGCTGCTTTGCCTGCTGGAGCAGAAGAGGAAGATGAAGAAGGCGGTGGTGGAGGAGAAGAAGGTGGAATACTCGATACCGGCCCAGATCCTGAAGTCGCCAAGCAATATTTTCAGGAATTGGCCGCATTGCAGCAGGGATATCTAGCTGCACGCAATCAGTATGGTAAGAAACATCAAAATACTGATCAAGCTTTGAAAAAGCTGCAAGAGGTATTTTCAGGATGTAAATTAGCACCTAAATTATTTTCCCGCCAAATCCGCAAGATACGCGACATGCTGGATCAGGTACGGGCGCATGAGCGAGCTATTTTAAATATTAGTGTCGTTCAAGGTAATACTCCCCGCAAATCTTTTATTGGTTCTTTTCCCAACAATGAAACCAATTTAGAATGGTTTGATTCTTATATCAAAATCCATAAAAATCGAGCATCTTTGTTAAAACCATTCGCGCAAGATGTAGCTCGATTGCAACGAAAATTGATTGCACTAGAAGAAGAAGCAGGGTTAATGATACCCGAGATTAGAGAAATTAATCGTCGCTTGTCGATTGGGGAGGCGAAAGCACGACGTGCGAAAAAAGAAATGATTGAAGCTAATCTGCGTTTGGTCATTTCAATTGCGAAAAAATATACGAACCGAGGTTTGCAATTTTTGGATTTAATTCAGGAAGGTAACATTGGTTTGATGAAAGCGGTCGATAAATTTGAATATCGCCGCGGATATAAATTTTCAACTTATGCCACCTGGTGGATTCGTCAAGCCATTACTCGTTCAATTGCAGATCAAGCCCGTACCATCCGCATTCCGGTTCACATGATTGAGACAATCAATAAGTTGAGCCGCATTGCTGCGACAAATTTTGCAAGAGACTGGTCAAGAACCCACCCCAGAAGAACTCAGCGTTTTAATGGAGATGAGCGAGGATAAGATTCGTAAAGTAATGAAAATTGCTAAAGAACCTATATCGATGGAAACCCCGATTGGGCAAGATGGCGATGATGATTCTCATTTAGGTGATTTTATTGAAGGTGATCAAGAATCGCCCATTGATGCGGCGACGATTGCTGGTTTGCAACAAGCAATTAAGGATGTGCTTTCTTCTCTCACCACGCGCGAAGCTAAAGTCTTGCGTATGCGCTTTGGTATTGATATGAATACGGATCACACCTTAGAAGAAGTAGGAAAGCAATTTGATGTCACCCGCGAACGCATTCGTCAAATTGAGGCTAAAGCGCTACGTAAATTGCGTCATCCCAGCCGTGCGGAAAGGCTTATTAGTTTCACTGATCTAGAAAAGGAATAGACAGCTAATCAATGACTAACTATACTTTGAGACCTTCAGCCCCAATGGGCCCATAGCTCAGTTGGTTAGAGCAGGGGACTCATAATCCCTTGGTCCTAGGTTCGAGTCCTAGTGGGCCCACCAGCTAAAATTCATTTAAAATCAATCAGTTATATCGAACTATCCCCTTTCGTTTTGTGTAACACCAAAATCGCTTGCGCGAGTTTTGCGCGACTTTCCAACAAAAGGCGCAGGGCAATGCCGCGACCCTGCAGAATTGGTTAAACACCAAAGCGGAGCAGCTAGGAGTCCGCCCATGAATACTCAGGACATGCTGCGCTTTGCCAAGTTGCTCAAAATTTTAGGGGATCACTATCGGTGGCCGTTAACCGAAGAGGTCAGTGAACTGTACTGGATCACCTTACAAAAATACGACATTGCTGCTGTAGAGCAGGCGATTTATCAGCACCTTACCAGCCCGGAGGAGCGTGGGCGCTTTTTTCCCGCCATTGGCGATATCGTGCGTGGCATTACCGGGACCGAGGAACTGCAAGCCTTGTCGGCCGCGCTTGGTCCATGTTGTCAAAGCGAATTACCCCAAGCCCTTACCCAGTAATGAATCCGCCGAAGAAATGGAACATTTAGTCAAAGAATTGACGGAATTTAATTTCGTGATGGCCCAAGCCTTAAAGAGCCAATATTTTGATCCCGGGACCCTACGGAGCAAATCCAAACAACTAAATATGTCTCACTCCCATCCACATCCGAATTTAAAGTCATATTTCGATTTCCCAAAAGCATTAAGCCTCCAATAATATCAATTGAGAAGCAAGAAAATATTACTTTAACCGATAGACAGCAAAAAATATTGGAGATTCTTGCTTATGGAGAAGCTTTAAATGCTCAAGAAATTTATAATCGTTTAGGGGAAAAATTAAGCCTTAGGACTATTAAAGCTGATTTAACGGTTTTACAATCTTTTGGTTTATTGGAGCAACAAGGAAAAGCTCGAAACACCGTTTGGAAATTGATCATTAAATAGAAGTATCGTGCAGGAATCGTGCAGGTTTGGGGTGATGGTTAAAAGCAGTAGAAATCCTCGCCCTTCAGGGCGAGGATGTCAACTGCCTTTTAATGCATACAGCGTATCAGCAATTTCTCCTGCTTCTGAAGTAAAGCAGAATACATTGCCAGTCACTGCTTTTTTGATCATGAGGGCTAAAACAGCTGTACTACACAAAGCAATTGCTAAATATATCTCGGCTTGAGGTTCTAGCCCAAAAATATTACCCGAGTGAGTAAATTGTAAACTACCTTCTGTAACCATAGAAAAAATAATCAAGCCAAATAGCAGATGCCCAGCTGTTTTTTTATTGTCGCGTAATTTCGACAATAACTTCCTCTGCCGCTGTCGCTTACGGTGAAGCGAATTAACCAGTGGTGTTCTTGTTCAGATTCAACCGCGGTTTGCAAGCGCACAAAGCCTTTGGGTGTGAATTTGATTGCATTGGCAAGAACATGTAACAAAATTTGCTGGGTGCGCAGCCGATCACCACAAACACTGGTGGGCAGGGATTGGGTCACTTCCCAGGTAAAATGTAATTGCTTGGCTTGGGCGGTTGGAGCCAACATGGCATAGGTGGTTTGCACCAGGGCCGGTAAATCAAAAGCCACTTGGCTCACCGGGGTGCCGGCTGTGGAGCGCACATAGTCTAAAATTTCATTGAGATGAGTGAGTAAGGCTTCGGCCGAATCCATGATGCATTGCAGTCCCATTTTCCGTTCTGGATTTTCCTCATTTAATGCCAGTGATTCCGTCATGGTCACCAGACCACAAAACGGAGTACGCAAATCGTGACTGATATTGTGCAGAAAATCGTCTTTGGCTTGCAAGGCTTGCAGCAACGCCTTTTCGGCTTCAATGCGGGCGGGTAATATCAATCGAAACACCGGCCATCCCCACAATTTGACCGCGACGATGTAGCGGCACTTTGTGAGAGAGAAAAATTGCTTCGCGGCCATTGGGCAACACCGCTGGTTCTTCGACAACCTGTGCCTCACCGGTGCACATGATTTTTTGATGGAGTGCATCTAAAGTTTCGGGTAATTGCCCGGCATTGATATTCCAGGGCAAATCGCTATTGCGCTTGCCCACAATGTCTTCACGCGAAGCCAGGCCTGCGGATTCGGCTTGCTGATTATTGCAACCTAAATACCGCCCCTTGCGATCGATCCAATACAAATGCTCTGGCAGGATCGCTAATAAATTGTCGAGTAATTCGTATTGGTCCTGCAGCGAGGCAGGGGGCGGACGCTGTCGATATAAAATAATGCCCACAATCACTGCGCCACAGGTGAACATGCTGAAGATATAACCCCACACCAACCACCAATCCCTCTGCAAAAAACCGTGCCAGACAATGGTGGCTTGAATTAGCCAAAAGCCGACGAAGGTCAGCAAGGAAACTTCCTGGGCAGTTTTTTCTTTGAGGATTTTGATAAATTGTGGAATAAACAGCAGGGCATTGATAAAAAGCGCCGAGCTAAAAATAATTTCGGGAATATAAAATAAATTGAGGGTCATTTCATCACTCCTTCTGCTTGAGTGGGCGGTAAGCAGTCAAAGCGCTGCGGCTTGAACTGCTTGCGCTGCTTAAACTTAATCGAGATCGGGTGTAATAAATCGGGATAGCGCGGGAGCAGAAATTGTTGATGCGTATAAGTCATCGCGGCATTGTGTGGGCTGGGGTAGACCTCATAATGGCACTGCAATTCCGGCCATAAACAAAGCGCGGTGCATTCTTCCAGGACATAATTCCGGCATAATTCCTGGGCACGGGCGTAATTAAATTGTCTCAATATTTCAGGGGACAGACGTTGAGTGTAACGCTGTAAAAAAGTGCTAATGGTTAGCTTGATCCTAAAAAAAGCAGTTGAACTATGAGATAATGCGACCCTTATAACAAAATTACAGGGGAAATCGCATGAAACTACCTCCGGCTCCTCTTCACCCAACGGGTGAACTGCCAGAAGACTTAAAAGAAGAAAATTTATTAGCCAAAAATGTCTCATTAGCCCTAGATACTTTTGGTGGTCGCATCTATGTGGAATGGGATCCTCAAGCTGCTGTAACTCCGCTAGGACAATTGGCATTTTTTATTGAATTTTTAAAGATTGGAAATTTATTTGACCCTTGGGTTGAAGATTGTCCATTGCAATTAGTAAGTCCCAACGCTCCTTCAAATCGTGACATTTTAGGTACGCTGTTATTAGCTGTTTTAGCAGGTCATAGTCGCTATGCTCATATCACTACATTGCGTTGTGATGGAGTAAATCCAGATTTATTGGGTATGAAAAAAATAGTGAGTGAAGATTCACTCCGGCGTGCTTTTGTAAAAATGGAAGAAGAAGCTGGAATAGTATGGCTACAAAAACATTTAAATAAATGTTATGTGCCATTGCTGAGTGTGCCATGGATATTAGATGTTGATACCACAGTTAAAGTACTTTATGGAAAACAGGAAGGAGCTGTATTGGGTTATAATCCAACAAAACCTGGCCGCCCTTCTCATACCTATCATTCCTATTTTATCGCCAATTTACGTTTAGTACTGGATGTTGAAGTACAGCCTGGTAATCAAATGGCATCCAGTTATTCGGCGCCTGATTTATGGGAATTATTAGATCGTATTCCGCGTGCACAGTGGCCTCAATTTTTGCGAGGTGATTGTGCTTTTGGTACAGATGGTGTGATGAAAATTGCTGAAGAAAAGCAAATACCCTATTTATTTAAATTGAAATCAACGAAGAATGTAAAGCGTTTAATAGAAGAAGTAAAAATGGTTCGTCAAGATTGGTATTTTGCTGATCAGGGCTGGGAAGGGACTGATGCCTTATTGAAATTAGATGGTTGGGAAAGATCGCGTCGAGTCATCGTGTTGAGAAAAAAAATACAAAAAAATTTAATGCTTATTTCACAACATGCAGGAACAAAACAATTAGAGATATGTTTTGGTGAGGTTGATGATAAAACCTATGTTTATGAATACGCTGTATTAGTTACTTCATTACCGGATGAAATACTGACTATTGCGCAACATTATCGCGATCGTGCGGACAGTGAAAATATATTTGATGAATTGAAAAATCAATGGGGTTGGAGCGGGTTTACAACCCAAGACATGAAGCGTTGCCGCTTTATGTCGCGCGTGGTTGCTCTTATTTATAATTGGTGGAATATATTTGCTCGCCTGGCAGAACCTGACAAACATTTAGAAGCTATTACGAGTCGTCCCTTATTATTGCATGCTATGGCAAAACAAACTGTCCATGCAAGACAAACACACATTGTTATCAGCAGCACGCATGGAAATATTAATAAAGTTCAAATGTTATTAAGCCGCGTGGTGAAATTTTTTAAAGGATTAAAAAAAGATGCGGAGCAGTTAACACATGATCAATGTTGGTATCGAATTTTGAGCCAAGCAGTAGGAAAATATTTAAATGGAAAGTCGCTGCAGCCACCACTTGGTTTATCAGCACCCACATAAAATTGAAAAAAAGGTACTTTGTTGGAAGATATTTGATCAGAGTTTTATCGGTTAGGAAGTCCTTCAACTGCCGTTTTTAGGTTGATAGCGTGTTGGTAAGCGGAGTGTTGAGTCACTAAATAGTTAACGCGTCGAAAGGTGGCGGGATAACGCGGATGGTTTAACCAATCATCCCACTGGACTATTTTAAGCTGTGGTAAATGCTGATAAGTAGAGTGATTGCGTGCTAACCACGCTTCGCCTTCTTGTTGTGCGCTGGCTAAAAAATCTTCCGCCCGGCGTTCAGGGTGCAATAATGCCAGGGTGTGGCGCTGCAGGGTATCGTCAATCAGCAGAGTGCATCGCGCAAATTGCTGACGCACCAAAGCTACGGTCGCTGCGAATGGCTCGCCTTCATGCACTTCTTGGCCGACGCTAATCGTCAGTAAACAATGCGCCTGATCGAACGGAATTGGCGCGTTAGTTTGTTCGTATTTGAAAACGGGTTTGATTTTTTTCGGAGTCATCGGCGCGTTCCTGGGTGGATGCGAAAAAAGCATCGAACCAGGGTAGGCAAGCAGAAGATTTTAGGATGGCGAGGCGATATAAATCACCCCGCCATACCGTTCCTCTCTTACTTGCTTACCCCTCTCTGCATCGATGTTGGCCACCAAAAAACCGGTAACTTAGCACCCCAAGCCCATAATCCACCGAAGACAGTCGAGGAAATTCCATGGGATGCAAGCGAATTTTCCCAGGCGTGAACAATTCGCCTAGGAGAATCCAGGTAAAAAAATGTGGGCAACATCGAAAAAAGAGTTTTACACGAACACGCAATGAAGTAAGCTTTCTGGGCCATCTTCGGTTAACCTCGTATTAGGTTAATTGATTATGGAAGTGCCTCAAGAATGCTATCAACATTCTTTTGGCGCGGCCTCGGAGGCGCAAGCCCCCGAGGTTTGCTATTATTCATTGACTTTGACTGAAATGCAAATTTTTCTTAAGGGCGGCTTATCTTAGATTTTGACTTCTCATCCAACTGATCTATTCTCAAGTGGCCCATCACCCCTCTGCTTTCCATTTCCGCTTCTTTTATAAATCTTTTGCTACACTTGTTAATTTTTCCTTAAGCTAGTAGACTGTCATCGTGGTTGGGCAGCACCGCAAGTGCGACAGGGCCAACCTATTGTTATTCTGAGCGAACCGAAGGGCCTCCTAGTAAGCGTCGTCCTGGCAAGGAGGTCAGGATCCACCCACAGGGATGTGACAGTTTTGTTCCTGACAAATTAGTCCTGTAAGGACTAGGAGGTCAGGGGGGAGGTCTTTCGCTTCGCTTAGAATGACAAATTTGTTAGGAATTTATGAGGAGGGAAAATTTAAAAACCCAACGTGAAGTCATTTCAACCCTATGTCCCCTATTTTCACTTGTTTTATCATTGGAGAGGATAATCTCCATCTGGAATGTGCCAAAATTATCCAACAACAAGGACAGCAAATACTAGGCATTATCTCTGCATATGAAGCCGCAGAACTATGGGCCTTGCAACAGGGAATTCCTCACTACGCATCATTAGCAGCCACCCAAGAAGCACTCAACAAGACTCCTTTTGATTATTTATTTAGTATTGTTAATTCGCAAATTTTGCCTGCGGCGATACTCAATCTGCCTCGGCAATTGGCGATTAATTTTCATGATGCCCCTTTACCGCGATATGCCGGAGTTCAGGCCACTTCCTGGGCGATCTTAAATCAAGAAAAGACCCATGGCATCACCTGGCATGTGGCCATTGAAACCGTCGATGCCGGTGATATTTTGCAGCAAGTGATGGTGCCGATTACTGAAGATGAAACTGCACTAAGCTTAAATCTCAAATGCTACGAAGCGGCACTGCAAAGCTTCTCTGAGTTAGTGAAATCCTTAGTCAATCATGATTACCAGCGCCAACCCCAAGATTTAAGTCAACGTACCTATTTTGGTCTCCATCAAAAACCTGCTGGTAATGGGTGGATTGATTGGAATGCCAGTGCCGAAGCTATTGAGCGATTATTTCGGGCTACTCAATTTGGCTCCTATCCTAATCGCTTTACTTGCCCGAAATTTAAGTTGTCGTCATCCCAGCTGGGCGAACCGTCGTTCCAGCAGGAGGAACCGTCATCCCAGCAAGGAAGCTGGGAAGATGAATTCATTATCACCCAATTAGAGCTATTACCGGAGCTATCGACTGAAGCTCCTGGAACCATAGTTGCTGTTACTGCGGACTATTGGCGCATTGCGACCGCTACTTGCGACATTGCTATTCGGCAGATTTGTACCTTAGAAGGTGATGCAGTGTCTTTATCCCCTCTCCCCGCCCGAGCGTCAGCGAGGGAAGGTGGGAGAGGGTTAGGGAGAGCTTGGATGGTTCACCCCTCATCCGGCCTGCGGCCACCTTCTCCCACAAGGGGAGAAGGAATAAGGTCGAAGGATTATGCTGGAGCGAAGGAGGCGATGAAGCCTACTGGGTTTCCCAATGGCAATCCATAGAGCCTGCCAAAATTCCCTTCCTGAATTTTAATCACCTCGAAAATAAGTCCTCATTCCTTCTCCCCTTGTGGGAGAAGGTGGCCGCAGGCCGGATGAGGGGAGAACCCTCAGAATTCACCCCTCATCCGCCAGCCTACCCTGAGCCTGTCGAAGGGGCACCTTCTCCCACAAGGGGAGAAGGAAGTCTCCAGTCCCCTCTCCCCCGCCCGAGCGTTAGCGAGGGAAGGTGGGAGAGGGTTAGGGAGAGGGGGTATTTACAACAATGGACCCTCCCCACCCCTTTACAAAAATTATTACACCAACATTACCCTACTCATGATTTCAACACCTTGCTGTTAGCCCTCTGGATCGTCTACCTCTATCGTCTCGGCAACCAACCCAAAGTAGGGGTGCTGCTGCAATTACCTGATCAAAATTTAGAACTACCGTATTTCACTGCCTTGCAAAACGGATTACACTTCGGCCAAGTTGTGACCCAATTACAAGCTGAGTTACTTGCTATGCAACAAAAAGGCAGTTATTTACCCGATATATTTTATCGTTATCCGAATTTAACCGAAGTCAAAGAAACGGTATTTACTGCCGTTGTTATGCGAGAAATCGAACAGCTACAAAAATCTCGTGCCGCTTTAGTGTTGGTAATATCTGCCAAGGATTCTAGTTTGTCTTGGTATGTCGATCAAAATTGCGTAGCACAAGAACTCTATTTGAAAACTATTCTGCAACAAATGCCCGGCCATTTAGAAACCTTGCTAACCGCCATTACCACGCAACCAGAAACTCCCATTGCCGATTTAGTGCTACTTACACCCCAAGAACAGCAGCAAATCTTAATTGATTGGAATCAAACTGAAACAGACTATCCACGCGATAAAACTATTCCGCAATTATTTGAAGAACAGGTTCAAAAACATCCCAATAAAATCGCCGTTTGTTTTGAAAATCAATCGCTCACCTATCGTGAGCTTAATCAACAAGCCAATCAACTTGCGCATTACTTAAGTCAACAAGGGGTGGTAGCTGAAACTTTAGTCGCAATTTGCATGGAACGCAGCATCGAAATGATTATTGGGATTTTGGGGATTTTAAAAGCTGGAGGTGTTTATGTACCGATTGATCCTGAGTATCCAAGAGCGAGAATAAAGTTCATTTTCGAGGATTGTCGAGCTTTGTTTGTGCTTACTCAATCTCGTCTTGCTAAGAAAATACATACTATTACAGATGGCGCTATTATCACGGTTGATAAAATTAAAAATATCAAAATTCGTAACAAAGAATTTATTAGCTTAAATTTTGACTCTTCTCAATTGGCTTATGTCATTTACACCTCAGGTACTACGGGAAAACCCAAAGGGGTTCTTATTAAACATCAGGCGGTGGTGAATACGGTCTTGGCAAAGTTACGAAAATTTGCCATTAATCACTCTGATAGAATCTTAAATTTTTCCACCCTTAGTTTTGATGCTTCTGTGTGGGAGATATTTCCCTGTCTATTTGCAGGAGCAACCTTATATCTGGCCAGGAAAGAAAATTTGTTACCAGGCAGTAAACTTACGCATTTTCTAGAAAAAAATAAAATTACTATCACTACTTTAGTGCCTTCTATACTAGCGATAACTCCACCACCTTCTACCTCCCATTTGCGGATAATTATTTCAGCGGGTGAATCATGTTCTAGGGCGATAGTAAAGCAGTGGGTCAACGTTCCCCTTTTTGTTAATGCTTATGGGCCCACCGAAATTACGATCTGCGCCACGATGGCAACCTTGGGTGCAAGTATTAGCAAAATAACTATTGGTAAACCGATTGCGAATACTAAAATTTTTATTTTAGATGATAACATGCAACCTTTACCAATGGGTATAACTGGAGAGTTGTACGTCACAGGACATGGTTTGGCAAAAGGATACTTAAATCGAGATGCCCTTACTAACAGTAAATTTATACCTTGGTCTTTGGAGCATGGAACCAAAGAGGTCTCTCAGATAGTGTATAAAACGGGTGACTTAGCTCGTTGGTTGCCGGATGGTAATCTCGAATATATGGGCCGAATGGATGAACAAATTAAAATTTTAGGTTGTCGGGTAGAGTTGAGTGAATTAGAACAAATAGCAGTAGCTTATCCGAATATTTTACAAGCTGTGGCTTGCCTAGATACCACAGCCGAAAAAAGCCAAATTAAACTCTTTTTTATCAAGAAAAATAACTGCAATAAAATCGATATCGCGAAGTTTAGTCATTTTCTAAAAAAACAGCTAGCTCGTTACAGTGTTCCCTCAAAAATAATTGAAGTTGCTCGATTTCCAAGAACTGTTAATGGAAAAATTGATAAAAATTTACTGCTCAAAAAACCATCTCTCATTAATGAACAAGCAGTTCAAGGACCTATGTCAGCCAAAGAAACATTACTCCTAGAAATTTTCCAAAAAATACTGGGGGTTGATTCACTCAGTGTAGAGGATGACTTTTTTTTCCTGGGAGGTGACTCGATTTTAGCAATGCATTTGGTTTCCAAAATCAATGCATTAGGCTTGCAATGTTCTGTGCGAGATGTATTTGAAGCATCCACCATAAAAAAATTGGTTAAAAGATTACATGAAAAAACCGCCACAAAACCAACTGCGCCATTAGCCCAAAATTTTGCTTTAACACCGATTCAGCGCTGGTTCTTTGAACAATCATTCACTCATCCGCAGCAATTTGTCCAAATTTGTTGGTTAGAATTTCAAAAATCTGTTGATTTAGAATTATTGCTTTGCTGTTTGCGGGAAGTTATTGAATGGCATGAAATTTTTCGCCTCCAATTTAAAAAGGAGCAAGGAAATTGGCAGCAATATTATGCCGATAAGGTTCATGACTTATGTACGGATTTTCCAGTCATCGATAGCCGATTGGTTCCAATTCAGGATTTTGTGAATGAATGGGCGATGAATGTGGCCCAGAATTTTAATTTTGAGACAGGCTATCTACTCAAGGTAGCCTTAGTGCGTCAGCAAGGGCAAATTACCCATTTACTTTTGGTGGCTCATCATTTGATTATGGATGGCGTTTCTTGGCAAATTTTCTTAGATGAATTGCAAAGTTTATATGCAGGATTGAAGGAGGGGGGTACTAACTGGCAGAAATTTGCTAATAGTACTTCCTATCAACAGTGGGTTTACGCGCTTGAAAACTATGTAGTTTCTTCGCAATTTAAAGAAGAGCAAGGCTATTGGCAAGGAGTTGATTCATTTACGCCCATTCCTATTGATCACCAACAAGGTACTAACATAGAAAAATCCGCTGAATATGTCACTGTAACATTAGCCGTGGAAGAAACTCAAAGCTTACTGCGCACATTTTCGAAAACGCATCACTTAAATACCGATGAAATTCTAATTGCCTTGTTGGCAAAATCCCTTATGCGCTGGTGTCAAACAGATTGCATCACGTTGGATATTGAACGCCACGGTCGTGAAGAATTAACCACGGAAATTAATTTATCTGCTACTCTTGGTTGGTTTACTAGTGTATTTCCTCTGCGATTAAGCTGTAATAAAAATTTATCGCTACTCGAAATCATCCAATCAGTCCAGCAGCAATTGCAAGCGGTACCACGCCATGGCATTAGTTATGGTTTACGGCGTTTTGTCAAGACGACGGACTGTACGGCAGATCAACAATCACAAATCGCTTTTAATTATTGGGGACAATTGGATCAAGCCTTTGCACAAAATTTCTTTAGTATAGGCGAGTTAAAATTGCTATCACATCCCAAAAATATTCGTCCCTATTTAATTACTATCGATGCCGTGATTAAAAATAAGCAGCTAGAGTTGAGTTGGACTTATAGTCGCAACTTTCATCGACGCACAACCATCGCAAAACTAGCGCAGCGTTTTCTTGCTGATCTTAAAAATTTATTGCAGATGATCCAACCAGAGCAATCTTTGAGCTGCATTAGAGAACAAGTTCATAAACTAGCTAATAGTTTCCCTCAGCGGTATCCACTCACACCGCTACAAAAGGGTTTGCTCTACCATGCATTATCTACACCGAATGCCAGCGCTTATGTGGTGCAATTTTATTGGACTTTAGATGCTTCGATTAATCTTTCGATTCTACAACAATCGTTTGAATATTTGATTTCACGCCATGACATACTGCGCACCCGCTTTGTGTGGAAACAAGGTGGTGAACCTTTGCAAGTGGCCGAACCGAAAGGTAATTTGCATTGGCATCAGTACCACTGGGAAAGAGTTTCTAGAAAAGAACAACAAACAGCGTTACAAGAATTCCTCCTAGCCGACCGAGAGGCAGGATTTGCTCTTGATGAAGTGTCCTTGCTTCGTGTAACTTGGATTCACCTCAGACCAGGACAAGGGATTTTGGTGATAACCACTCATCATATTTTATTAGATGGTTGGTCTTTTTCTCTGTTTATGCAGGAATTGGATTCCATTTATCACCGTTTTCAGCAGCAACAAACGCTAAAATTAACGCCGGCACTTCCTTTTTCATCCTATGTGCATTGGTTACAATTACAACCAAAAGAACGAGCTCGACAATTTTGGAGTCAGTATTTGTCGGGAATAGAGCATCAAGAAAGCTATCAAAATTTTTTGTTGAAAGAAAAAAACGCTTCTTCTTTAATACACCAAACAGCTGATCATGTTTTAAAGCTACCGGTGCAATTAACACAAGAGATTCACAATTTTTTAAAGGTTCACCATTTAACTGCTAACACTTTTTTCCAAGCGCTTTGGGCTTTACTATTACATCGATATACTCAAACTGATGACGTTATTTTTGGAATCTCCTTTTCGTTGCGGCCAAGTGATATTCAGGGGGATCGTATCCTTGGCTTAATGGTCAATACGTTACCTTTGCGTATCCGTTTTGCTAATGAACACACTGCCTTAAATTATTTAAAGCACGTGCAACGCAATATTCTCGAAGTGCTGGAATATGGTTATGTTTTTTTATCGGAAATACAAACCTGGAATCCAGCTTCACGAAATTTACAAGACTTATTACAAAGCTTGTTGGTGGTTGAAAATTACCCCAAAGCAAGAATTTCTGCCTTAAAAATAAATTTTCATGATATTACGATTGTTGATTCTACGCATTACCCTTTGACGATTTCTGTTTTTCAACAGGAGGAAACGCAGATTAAATTTTCTTATGACGTATCCAAGGTGGAGAGCGCTAAATTAAAGCAGGTGATTGCGCATTATGCAGGGTTAATGACGACTTTATTGCAGAATCCCGAGCAACTCATCCACAGATTACCCTTGCTATCTACTCAAGAATATCAACAAATTCTCTATGATTGGAATCCACACCAAGCTTCTAGAGATTCTGCCCAAACGATTCACGCTTTATTTGCACAACAAGCCAAAAAGCATCCGCATCGAATAGCGGTGGTGTTTGAGCAAAAACAATTGACCTATCGTGAATTAGAAAATCAAGCCAATCGGCTGGCTTGTGCCTTGCAGCAAGCGGGAGTGAAGTCTGGAACGTTACTAGCCCTGTATCTAGAACGTGGTATATCGATGCTGGTAGCGATTCTAGCCAGCTTAAAAGCGGGTGCTCACTATCTTCCTATCGATCCGCAGAATCCACCCAAGCGCATTGAATACCTAATCAAAGACAGTCAAGCAACTTGTTTACTGACCGAGAAGAAGACTTTGTCCTCAAAATCGCTCAATTTGCAAAGCTCTGTGCGAGTGGTTTATCTCGAAGACTGTCGTTTTGTCGGGAAAAATTCTTTCTCTTTACCTCGAGTCAGCGTTGATGATTTGGCCTATGTGATGTACACCTCAGGTTCTACTGGTGATCCCAAAGGAACGCTAATCACGCATCGAAATGTGACACAATTAATGGTGGCTACGCAATCTTTATTTCATTTTACGGATCAAGATACTTGGTCGTTGTTTCATTCGTTTCATTTTGATTTTTCCGTCTGGGAAATGTGGGGTGCCTTGCTAAATGGTGGAAAATTAGAAATTGTCCCTGCATCGATGCAGCAAGACCTCTCAAATTTTTATCGTTGGATGGTTGAGCGGTCGATCACAGTATTGAATGTCACGCCTTCTGTATTTTATCAATTGATGACTATCGACCAAATGCAGCCTCAATCGTTATTGCTGCGTTATGTCATTTTTGGTGGAGAGGCATTATCAATATCTGCATTATCTCCTTGGTTTGCACGGCATGATTATCGACAGCCTCAGCTCATCAATATGTATGGAATCACCGAAGCCACGATTCATGCGACTTATCATGTTCTCACCGAGGAAAATGTCAAAACCTCCGAGTATTCGATTATTGGTAAACCGCTACCGGAACGTGCTATTTATCTTTTAGATAAAAATCAGCTGCCTGTGCCCCCCTATGTGATCGGGGAGATTTATGTAGGGGGCAGTGGCGTTGCGAAAGGATATTTAAATAAACTTCAGTTGACTCAAGACAAATTTGTGGCGAATCCTTTCATCGATCATCCCTCAGAACCGTTATACCGTTCAGGTGATTTGGCCATGTGGTTACCCGATGGCACGCTGGCCTATAAAGGCAGGAGTGATGATCAAGTGAAAATTCGTGGCTTTCGCATTGAGCTGGGAGAAATTGAAGCACGAATTCTTGATTTTCAAGGCGTAAAACAAGCTCTGGTGACTACGCATTCTAATCCAGCAGGGGATCTCGTTTTTAACGGCCTATATGACGTGCAGTCAAGCCATCACGGCGAATCAATTGCGTCATTATTTAGCGGACTATTTACCGTCCTATATGATCCCAGGGGCTTATGTGTTTTTAGCTGAATTCCCATTAACGAAGAATGGCAAAATTGATAAGAAAGCGCTCCCCCAGCCCGAGGAAGGGCATTATGTACAGCGAAAATTTATATCACCTCAAACCCTAGAAGAAAAAACGCTATCATCTATCTGGTCAAAGCTATTAGGAATTCATTCTATCAGTGTACAAGATCACTTTTTTGAATTAGGAGGGAATTCTTTTTCGGCATTAAAACTATTATCTGTCACCGAAGCGGAATTCAAAACACCTATCGCCTTGAGTGATTTTTTACCCAACCCTACGATTGCGCAGCTTGCCCAATTGGTATCGCGATCTAGGGAGGAAAACAGGCTTTTTTAGCCGCTACAGCCATTGCCGAAAAAAACCTTTTACCTCGTTGCCTAGTTCCTTTAAACCCAAAGGGTTCAAAAAAACCGTTATTTTTGATTCATCCCATTGGAGGTACGGTATTTTGGTACATTTCATTAACTAAATACTTAGATCCAGAACGGCCTTTATATGGCATTCAAGATCCGGGCATTGAAGTAGGTACAGGTACGGTGCCGTTTCACACTGTTGAAGAATTAGCGAGTTTTTATCTGCAGCTGATCCAATCAATTCAACCTCATGGCCCCTGCCCCTGCATTAGGTGACTCATGCAAAATTGAAAAACAACAAAAACTAAGAATTTTTTCTTAAAAAAAAGAATTGGCTGATGCTCAGACAAGAAATATGGTTGGCCAAGTCACCCTAAGTGCTTGACATATAATTATTTGTGGCTACAATTAAACATATGAAACTTGAGTTCGATCCTAAAAAATCTAATAAAAACAAGGAAAAACGCGGTTTGCCATTTGATAAGGTAATTGAATTTGATTGGGAAACAGCAGCTTATGTTGAGGATGCTCGAAACCCGTACCCTGAAAAGCGCATTGTGACAATGGGATATTTAGGAGATAGGCTTCATGTAATATGTTTTACTCCAATCGCTGGTGGTGTACGTATCATTAGTTTTCGTAAAGCTAACTTAAGAGAGGTGAAAAGATATGAGCAAAAGAGAGAGCCGGCTGACGAATAAAGAAGGGGATGTTAGAGAACTAAAAAATGACGATATCAGTGTCATGCGTTCTGCTGCTGAAGTTTTGCCTAAAGAGTTATTCAAGGCCTTGCCTAAACGTAAGATTGGCCAGCGTGGGCATCAGAAAAAGCCAATTAAAAAAGCTATAACAATACGCTATAGCCCTGAAGTCATAGAATATTTCAAATCAACAGGGGAGGGTTGGCAAACACGTATGGACGAGGTATTGAGAGCATGGGTTAAAAAACATCCTAAGGCAGCATGAAAACTTTAGTTTGACCCTGTGCGACTTTTGCGCGATTCGGTGCTGCTCCACTCTGCTTTATTAGGCATTTGCAGTGGGGTGCCCGCCTAATAAAATTGTTTAAAATTAGATAGTTACGACACAACTTTGAGCCTCATAATCCCTTGGTCCTAGGTTCGAGTCCTAGTGGGCCCACCAGTAAATCAAATAGTTACATGAGTTTTTTAGAAATGGATTGTTGAAGCGATAAACAGTTTTCTCAATGATTTATTAGAAAGTGGCTGATCTACTCCACTATGGCCTGCTGCAAGGGTAAAAAAGTAAGATTGCTTTTTTTCAGTAATTCCATAGCAGCCACTATACCTTCATGTTCATTGGAATTGCCATGCACTAAGATAATACTACCAGCTTTTGGAATTTCTTTCTTCGCCAACCAAGCATCACTTCCTAAAGGAATAATGCTTAACTTATTTAATTTTAACAGTAGTGTTTCATTAGCAACTAAGCCTGGATAACGGAAAAATACAGAAGGGATAAGGCCCCTTTGCAGCAATAGTTTTTCAGTAGCCAAAATCTCGTAACTAAATATAAAGCCTCCAATAATATCAATTGAGAAGCAAGAAAATATTACTTTAACCGATAGGCAGCAAAAAATAATGGAGATTCTTGCTTATGGAGAAGCTTTAAATGCTCAAGAAATTTATAATCGTTTAGGGGAAAAATTAAGTCTTAGGACTATAAAAGCTGATTTTACGGTTTTAAAATCTTTAGGTTTATTGGAGCAACAAGGAAAGGCTAGAAACACAGTTTGGAAATTGATCCTTAAATAGAAGTAGCGTGCAGGAATCGTGCAGGTTTGGGGTGATGGTTAAAAGCAGTAGAAATCCTCGCTCTTCAGGGCGAGGATGTCAACTGCCTTTTAATGCATACAGCGTATCAGCAATTTCTCCTGCTTCTGAAGTAAAGCAGAATACATTACCAGTCACTGCTTTTTTGATCATGAGGGCTAAAACAGCTGTACTACACAAAGCAATTGCTAAATATATCTCGGCTTGAGGTTCTAGCTCAAAAATATTACCCGAGTGAGTAAATTGTAAACTACCTTCTGTAACCATAGAAAGAATAATCAAGCCAAATAGCAGATGCCCAGCTGTTTTTTTATTGTCGCGTAATTTCGACAATAACTTCCTCGACTCTACAAGCTGATGTTCCTCTCTGGGGTGTGAATCGGAATAAGTTAACCGCTCTGCAGCTGTAGCTTCTCTTAGATATCCTCGTGCGCGTAAATGATGAGCTTTTGCTGTCAATTGATGTGTAGCTATTTGACAATCCGAGTGGGGGCGCCAAAAAAAATCATGGTCTATGCGCGCACCTGGTGAGTAAACCCCCAGAGTGCTTAGTCTTGGCATTCCAACTGTATTGCGTAAATCTGTAGCAGTCAAGTCTACACTTCGATCATGATAGCTTGTTAAAAGCCTGTTCCCTGGCTGATTAAATATTCGAATTCGCTGCCTGCTAAAATTAGCTGCCGAAAAGTTGGCTTGTTGACAATAAGCTCCTCGAAATGTAGCTCCACTTAGGTTGGCACCGGAGAGATTTGCGCCTTGCAAATTGGCTCCATTGAGGCAAGCCAAGCTTAAGTTAGTATGGGAAAGATTCGCACCTTGAAGATCTTGATTATCTAACTTAACGCCCGACAAATTAGCGTGGGATAAATTAACTCCTCTCAAGGAAGAGGCTCGAGATAAATTTTTTGCCACACGAAGATCAAGGCCCCTTAAATCCTCATTACTTAAATCAATATTCCTGTAATCCCGAGTCGCCACCTCTATTTGACGAGGATTCCACATTTTAATTTCGGCAAGAGTCATTTCTTGTTCAAAGCGTAAGGGATCAAGTAGGTCTGGACGAGGGGGTTCAAAATATTTACTAATATGGGATTGTTTAGCAATATTAACTACCCTCAGAGTTTCTGCTTCCCCCCATGCACGAATTTGTTCGGAGACTAAGGGCACCATCACAAACGAAGACCCATGTATAGTCAGAGTAAGCGATATTAGCTATACGAGTAGCCTCCATTGACCCCCACTCATGAAGCTGGGTAAGACTCAATAGGTTTCGGCTAAAACAGGCGCTCAACCGTTCATTCATCTCAATTGCCCGTACTATTTGTCTAACGGTCGGCAAACTTTGTTCCTGGGTTAATCTGCCTGATGAAACTAGATTCCTAATATGCTCATCTACTAAAAAATTATTGGCAAAAGGTATTTCGTAGCCTTCTGCTTGGGCAATATTTAGCGCAGCAGTTAGGAAAGGATCATCTTCTGTGGAAGTAGGTAATTTCTGCTCGTTAGGTGCATTCATACCGATTTTTTTATTTTTAATGAGTTCTTTGATTCTAGTTACATCATAGGTATTAAATGGCTGTCTCGTATAGTAATTAATCCAATTACCTGTATTGTTTAAGGCCTGCGCCAATTCATAAATATAGAACCAATGTCGATCGGAGAGTAAGATCGCAGCGTCTTCACTGAGAGCATGTCCCCCTTGAGACATAACCATATGCTCTAATTGATTTAATTGAGCAGGCGAGAATGGTGACTTGATAAGGGACATCTTTTGTTCTATCTCACTTATATTTTTAAAGAACTGCCCAATTGCAAACACGTAACAGATTTCGAAAAATTGCTGCCTTATCACGTGAAAGACTTGGATTTTTTTAAAAATAGCACGGAATCGCTATTGGGGGAATGACGTTAGTGGTTGGACGCTTACCTATATCTGTGCAATCCGCCTGATTTACAATAAGGTAAAATCTCATCTACTTGTTCAGGATAGATTTGCATGTCAAATGATAAATTATATTTCTTCAATAATTTAAAATTTTTTCTCCATCTATCTAATTTTATGTAATCTTTTTCACATCCACAGAATTTGATATTGTAGTAGTTAAGGTGAGAGGACCACAGATTTTGTTGGTGAAGATTATTACTTCACATAGGACATCGCAATATTTGTAAGATCAGATATTTTCAGACATATTTCATTTAGAGTTTCCTTAGCAATTTTTTCATAGGTAGTAGCCCGTAATTCCGTTTGAGCGCTGTAAACAAACCTCATCTTTTTTATTGGATCGTTATTAAAATCTATAGCTATTTGGCAAATTAAGGAGGATCTTTCATCCCTCAAGCTTGGATGGTTGATGAGTTGTACAAGAGGCTCCACTGCACTCCAAGCATCCTCATCCTCCCCCTTAGCTTTATACATGGAACGTAAAAACTCAATTAGCTCTTTGCACTGAAGAGCGCTTAGATCTAGTTGACAAAGAGACAGAACAATCCCTCCCCCGACTGCGGGACGCTTTGCGAACTCTGTCTTGTTATTTAAAAAACAGATTAGCGTCTGAACAATCAGTTGGCACTGATGCTGACTAGTATTAGGATTAACAGCTAACTGACAAAGAGCAACTACAGCCTCATTTATGGCGCCCTCATCCCGTTTGTTAAACTGTACTACTTTTTGCAATATCGTAATAATATCCCTACGCTGGGAGATTGTCGCCTTAACAGCTAATTTTCCAAGCGCTTTAATTGTGTGCTCCTTGAAGGAAGGCATCTCCTGAAAAATTTTTTTCATAAAATCAGTAACTTCTGTGCGAATATCATCATCAGTACTAGAAGCCCCTAATTCGCCAAGTGCTTCAATTACACAGACCTGGCAAAAGTTACGACGATAAACGTAATTCTTATTATCTGAAATTTTTTTGTTGTTATCCCTATCATCTGTAAATCCTTTTAAAAATTGAATGATTTCAAGCTGATTTTGACGCGTGGTAATGCTAGCTCCTACTCGGCCAAGAGCCAGAATTACCTCCCCCTCAATACCTTGCACATATCCTTTATTATTTAAAAGGTTTTTTAGATCCAAAATAATTTGTGTGCGCGGCCGATCGTCAGTACTGATAGCAGCTAAGTTGCCCAGCGCAGCAATTAGTGTAGAGAGAAACTTCTGATTTTTATAGCTTAAATCTTCGGCTGCTATAGTTTTCTGCAAAAATTGGATAATTTCTCCGCGCTGAATACTATCAACACCCCTCGCTAATTCGCCAAGGATTTCAACTGCAGCGCAGTTTTTCCAGTCATCATCTTTATTATTTTTTATTATTATTGTTTTCATGCGATCAATAATCCCTGCGCGTTGGCCGATGGCATCTTGCCCTAAGTTAATGATAGTTTTAATTAGTGTATGGGAGGAATATGTAGGCAAAAGTTTCTCCAAAAATCGGATGATCTGCAGGCAGCTAGCACTATTAACTTTCATTCCCAATGAATAAAGAGCCATTATTGCCCTTGTTCTGAGCAATGGATCATTGTACGACTTTATTATTTCTTTCATCCTGTTAATCGCCTCCCCGTCATTAACTTGATCAGATAATTTTGGCAGTATTCCAATGAAAGCTCTTGAACTCCCTTTTAAATCAGCTCTTGAACCACCTAAATTTAGGGATTTGCAGGCCCCTAAAAGGTTTTGGGATTGCTGAGGGCTTAAATTGACACTGCAAGCATATTGAGCTAAAACATCTATTATTTTTTCTCTCTTATCTAGAGATTGTGTCTCGTCTTTTATATAGGTCAGAAGATGTTGAATTTGATATTCCTTTAACGCTTCAACGAAATTTTCAGGGATTTTAATTTCTTTTTCTATCACAGAAAGCTCAGCATAATGCAACCAAGCAATAATGCGGGCAAAGCATGGGTTTTGTAATAATTGAGCTGCAGATAAACCTCTAGCGTGCGTCTCCAATGCATTAAAAAATGTATTTAAGTCCAGCGTTTTCTTTTGAACATAGGGGGTAAAAAATGAATGATGCGTCGACTTAGTAGAAGTAAATACATTCCGTAGTTTTTCTATTATACTGTTACTGGGATCTTCCTTTATCAATCTTAGCAAAACGTCCGACAAATCGGATTTTACCGATTTTGCGGCAGATTTCTCTATGTGTATAAGAGCGGAGGTGACGGGAGCATGAGATGATATTTCTTTTGATTCATTCATTTTAATTCACCACAGACAAATTGTACCCTACAAAGGAACGGAAAATAGCTTATAAAAATTCTCCGTAGTTTTTTTAGCTACTGTATCAAAATCAACATTTTTTAATATTGCAATCGCTTCTGCAATGTATCGCACATAAGCAGGTTCGTTGGGTTTTCCACGATAAGGCACAGGAGCAAGGTAAGGTGCGTCGGTTTCTATCAACATTTTTTCTAGGGGTACTTTTTTGACGACTTCATGCAATGCTCTTGCATTTTGAAAGGTCGCAATCCCCGAGAACGAAATATAAAATCCTAAATCCAATGCTTGCTTAGCCACTTCCCAGCTTTCAGTGAAACAATGCATCACACCACCAACGCTAGTTGCATTTTCTTCTTTTAAAATCTGCAAGGTATCTTCAGGTGCTTGCCGGGTGTGTACAATGAGAGGTTTTTTAACTGTTTTTGCAGCGTTGATATGCCTGCGAAATCGCGCTCGTTGCCATGCACAATCACCTTCACTGCGATAGTAATCTAATCCCGTTTCACCCATTCCCAGCACCAATGGATGCTCAGCTAATTGCACTAATTCAGCAACTGTGGGCTCCATTGACACTTTTTCATTGGGATGCAAACCAACCGTTACTTTCACATTGTGATAGCGATTGGCAATTGCCAGAATATCTGGAAAATGCAACAGATCTATACAGACGCAAAGGTAATATTCAACTCCTTGTTGCGCTGCCTGTTGCAAGGCCAAATCCAGGCTGCCTTGGTATTTGTCTAGTGCTAGTTTGTCTAAATGGCAATGTGAATCAACCAACATTTAAAAAGTCTCCCTTCTTTAAGAATAGACACCCCCCCCCCCCCGACACCAAGGCGCCAAAAATCAAATATATGCCAGGTGCAAATCCACTGTGCAGGGCATGTGTGAAGCTAATTGCAACTAATGGCGCTGTACCACCAAATATACCAAGCGAAACATTATAACTCAATGCAGCGCCCGTATTACGAATTTTAGCTGGGAATAACTCTGATAATAGAGTGATAATCAAGCCATATAGGTGCTAAAATGATTACATATACCGGACTTTAGCCATTTTTTAATCGTTAATTTGTTCGTTTTCGAACAATGTGTATTGACTAATAATGAATCATAACAGGCCGTTACACTGAATAGCTGTTAATCCTTTGTCGGCCTGATAAGCTCTCTCTATTGGCCCGTTCGACAGAAAATTGGATTGCAAATATTCGAACGACTGTATACGGTCTGCACCGCCTTCGTCAGATAGAAAAATTTACTTGCAATACTCCCCGATATCCTCGATAACGCGTTCATAGCGATAGTATGCAACCGCAGTCTGATTGATATTTGCTTTGCCATATCCCTGGTAAAATAGTGCTTCCTCCTCAAGCGGCGTACGCCCGCTGTCTCCAATGCCAGCGCCAATGAACATAAGATCGCGTTCTTTAGGGGCAAAAATAAGCGTATCCCAGTCGACCATATACATCGCGCCTTCTTGATCAATAAGCAAGTTCCATCCATGAATGTCCGCGTGGCATAAAATAAACTCGATAGGCTGTTTTTTCAGTAAGTAGGCAAGATTTTCAGTGCGCCTGATAAGTTTAAGTATTTCGCTACTTTTGGATTGAAGGAACAATGCCATTTTAGCGGCAACAGGCTCTTCGAACACCTTATTTTCAATGCAGTTAAGGAACGTCTTTACCATCTCTCGCCATTTAGGGGAGAATGTTTCTTGTGATACGTCTTTTGTTATTGCGCTAGGAATATCGGTGCTGTGAAATTTTTTAAGGCTTGTGCCAAATTCAATCCACTGCTGGTCTGATAATTTTGCTTCTATGCAATTACGCCCCTCTACATAAGGGTAGAGAATCGCTTTAAAGGATGCCAAGCTTGTCCAAAATTGCTCTATCCTGGTTGCGAGAGGTGGGATCACTGATTTGAGACCAATGTCAGCTAAATATTTAGGAACCGATACTGCAGCATCAAAAAATTCTCTGCGCCGTAACTTCAAAAAATAATCCACTTTGCTGCTTGTTGTAACGCGATAAACGGCCGTATTGAAATCAGCGCCAAGCGGCAAGAAAGAGATTTTTTCTAGGGTCAATCCATACGCATTCTTTATGCATCTGACAATTTCTTCATCCTTCAGTGCGGGTTTTGTCAGCATCATTTAGTACCCAAATATCATTGCTCGTCTTGGTCGCTTAACACTTGATTGATCATGCGTCTAGCGAGTTGTGCCAATGCCGGACTACTATTTTTGTAATACGGCAACATAATGAGCGCGATCGATAGTGCCCAAGCTTTGCCTCTTGCCCACGTGTTGTGATCGACATGTGCTAGACAATTTCTAAATAAATTTCTTGATTGGGAATTTAACAGACTCCAAGCAATCACTAAATCACAAGCTGGATCACCTACCCCAAGGTCGGTAAAATCAATAACTGCACTTAAACGATTGTGTTGTACCAAAATATTACCAGGCAAAAAATCACCATGTACCCAGACAGATTTTTGTTGCCACTGCGGTGTTGCCATTAATTCGTGCCATAAATCCATAACAGCAAGTACATCTATTTCGCCACGTAATTGATTTATGGCTTTCTGAGTGTCTGCATTGAGATGGCTTAAAGGAACTCCGCGACGTGAAGCTGGGCCTGATGTAAGTGGAATTGCATGAAATTGGTTGAGAAAACCTGCCAAGTCTTGGGCCAAAGCGGCATACTCGTTGGTTTTTTCGGCTTCAGGATTATGGCCTTCATGCCACTTAGCAATAAGCCAAGGCCAGGGATAAACAGACGTTGCATGGCCTTTAAACATAGGAGTGAAAATCGGTGTTGTTAAGTAAGTGGCGATTTGTGGCAGCAATTCATATTCCTGATCGATAGAGGTTACTGCCCAGTCAATTCGTGGCAAACGTACCAAATAATCACAGCCTAAACGAAATAAAGCATGGTCAGTGCCGGTAGAAGGGATTGTAGTGAGTGGTAAATGAGCCCATTGTGGGCATTGATGCTGAAGCAGGGCATTAACTAAGGCAGCATCTATAGTCAATTCATTGGGGTGCATTTTGGTCATTCGATTATCTCTTGTACGCAGTCAGTAATAGTACCCAGTCAATTGCTATTAATTTATAATACCACAGACTAAATTAACGAGGATATCCTGTGCAACCGATTCTAGTGGATTTACCTATGCCCATCACAACGCCACGCTTCATCATTCGGCCACCCGCCCCAGGCGATGGAGCTGTGCTTAATGCTGCCATTCTAGAGTCATTTGCTACCCTTTCCCAGTGGATGGATTGGGCAACGAAAAAACCGAGTGTTGCAGAATCCGAAACCCAAGTACGATTAGCTGCATTCCTTATGCTGAAGTGGGTGGTGCTACTGCTATTCCTAAATACATTGGCATTTTGCTCAAAGAATTTTTATGCGTCCATAATTTATCAGAATGGGCTAAACAGGTTGATGTATTATTTTCCGGAACAGTAAACTTTTGCAAAACAATCGATAGAAAAATTATAGGCCATATGAATGACTTCAAGCGATGTGCCGTCAGCTACATTCAATATTCGGAGTGCATTCACCCCATCCATTGGGGTCAAGTAGCTGATATGGTTAACCACATGCCCGTCAATTTTGCTGCGGTGGGTGGGTGCATCTATCCCATCCAAATGCTGGGTCGGTTAATAGGTCGCCCATTGAAAAGACCGAGTCAATAATCTAAGGAGACTCCCCTATGCAGATTGTATTTTTATTCTATCAAGGCATGACTGCCCTAGACGCCATCGGCCCTCATGAAATTCTTAATCGTTTGCCAGGCGCATCAGTTAAATTGGCTGCGCAAACCCCAGGGGCTATTCATACCGATTCTGGCTTGATTCTACAGGCTGAGGTTGCTATTGCGGATGTATCAAGTGCTGATGTGCTGTTAATTCCAGGAGGGGGTAAAGCGACCACATTACAACAATATCCCGAAGTTTTAGACTGGATTCGTGCCATCCATGGCAGTACAACCTGGACAACTTCAGTATGTACCGGCAGCCTTATTTTAGGTGCAGCTGGCATTTTATTGGGGCAAAAAGCAACGACACACTGGGCCGTGATGGACCGTTTAGCTATTTTTGGCGCAATTCCTACCACTGAACGCGTTGTTGAATCGGGAAAAATCATAACAGCAGCAGGCGTATCCGCAGGCATCGATATGGCCTTAATCTTGGCTGCTAAAATTTCAGGAGAAAATGTTGCCAAAACCTTACAATTGGCTGTCGAATACGATCCCATGCCGCCCTTTGATGCGGGCTCACCTGCCAAGGCTGATCCAAATTTGCTGGCCGCATTAAGGCAACGCATGATTGCCAAATTTGAATCCTTATCCATCGTGCCGTAAGACCCCGTCATTTATGAGTTTAGGATTAAAACTTTCTGCCATCCTAGCTCAAATCATCGGCGCAGGATTGATTGGCGGCGGAATGTATCGGTTGTTCTGGATGTCGCGTCCGGGGCCATACGCTCGCAGTAAGATATTGAACGGCCCTGGTGGAATCGGCAGCCAATTCGGCTGCGGAACTGACTCGGGCTTTGTCACCGACATGTAGATTGTGATGGAGCAGCCATCAGCGTCCAGAACCAGTTCGGGCGTGTAGCTGGCCACGACGTATTTGTCGGCTGAGTTCGGTACCAACTCGATTCCAAGGGGAAGGTAAGCCGTTACGGACCAGAAGCGCGAAACGTCGGGTATCTGGTCCTTGGAAAATCTCAGAGTATAGCTATGTTTGCTGCCATCGAGCTGATTGCCATGGGTGTCGTTGAAAGAATGGTAGTAAGCGGCCGCCTGAATGTTGTTTCCATACTGTATGTAATCAGTAATGGCAGAGCGATCGAGGTATTGCGGTGGATCCAGCCATTCACCAATGTTGCTGAAATGGATCCAAGTTGTTCCGCCAATTGTTTTGGTGAGGTAGTCGTTATCAATGTCAGCGTGGGCCGCCTGAACAGCAGCGGTCATTTGCGAGTAATTGGCCGGATTACTAAAGCATTGGTTGAAAGCACCAGAAAGCTCCTGCTCATCGGGAGTGAGCGTGTTGGTTTTGGGAGACAACACGGACATCTGTAACAGGTGCAGGAAAGACAGCGGCTCATTGCCAATCATGTGAACAGCAACGGCTTTGTAGGGTACGGAGAAGAGCAGCTCCGGGGCGATCAGGGTAGGTGTCATCTGTCTGGAGAGAAATTCGCTAAGCGTCCCAATACTTATGTTGCGGCGGAACCGATCGGCTTCGGCGCGCATGTCGTGATAGTTGCCATTTTGGTCTTTGACGTATTTATCGGCGCGGACTATCAGAACGCTGTGCATATAGGGGATGCGGACGATATGGGCCACTTCGTGAGGCAGCGTGCCGTTCCAGTTCGGTAGGACCAACGCGAACAAGCCCGGGGTATTGCCAGGTATACCCTCGAACACGTCACCGTACTGGTCAAGCTGCAACACGGAATAGTTGTCGGTCGTGTGAGGTATTCTGACAATAATGGGCTCGTCAGTAATGGAGATGAAGGCACTGGCGTATACCGTGTCATCGTTAATGGCTACCACAGCGTGGTACAGCGGACTGATCCGGTTGGGGCCAATTAACCGGTTCGCTGGGCCGAGAGACTGCATAAACGTAAACCAACGAGGATAGAAAGTGACTACATAGTTGTAAGTAGTGGTGTACACCTCGTTAGTGGTATATACCTCTTTGTACGCAGTGGAGTAAGCTTCACTAGTCATAGCCGACATTCCTCCTTATAGGAAATTTTTTACAAGCAGCCTGGTTGTTGATAACGAATTTTTTACCTTTTTTCTGAGCTTGTCAAGAAGCAGCAATTGGGTCGCTTCGCGTGGCTAATTTGTTCCAAACAAATTAGTCAAGGGAGGGATTATTTTTGTCCCCTACAGAGTATTTCGCTTGAAAAATCCCTAGTGTTAAGAGTTTATTAAGCCTGGTTTGGTAAAATAGAAGCTTATTTTAGGCTTAAAACTAACAGCACAAAGAGCAGGATAGCAGGTGTTCTTGTAGATTTAGAGCATATGAAAAGCGATTTGGGTGGAAATATTTTATGGGTGACCAAGTACGACGAGAGAGTGATTCAAGTGATGGCAGCCCAAAAATAGCCTTTCAGCTTGTAACGGATTGCTATCTAGGCTTTAAAGAAGCTATAGGTGGGGATGATAATTTGGAAGCAATATGCTGGCATGAGGAAAATGGATTTACAAATCCAAACTATGATCCGCATGCCGATAGATTACGTGGTCTTTATAAAGGTCTTACAGGTCAACTTGGCAATTCGAAAGAGGTCGAGGTAACGTCAGCAGAGCAATTTGAAAAAGCTGCAGCTAATTTCGCGAAAAGTGGAGCAATTTCTCCAACTAATGGATGGCTAAACCCTTTAAGCGAGCTATATGCCGCTATTAAAAGAGGGAATCCAAATTATGAGAGCGATTTCTGCTACAGTAATAGTGACAGTAAAAGGTCTAGTTTTAGCTCAAATAATGAAGATTTGGTTGCACGCCCTAATACTTACTCCATGTGTGAGGTTTTTAAAAACAAAGTAAACCAAGCAGCCAATGCCTTCAAAAATTCTCCTAAGGCCAAAGTAGCGGTGAGCACCTTGAGCGGCACTTTGGTTGCAATGGGAGCTTCAGTTGGTTTTAGCTTATTAGGCACCTACCTGTATGATCTTCATCATGGAACTGAGGCCTATAAGTCAGTATCTGAGTTTTTCTGCAACAATAGCATTTGGGATGCAAGTTCGAGATTAGGTAGATTTAACACCGTGGAGGGAATTTATGGTTCAGTTGGCGGTGGGGTGGTGGTGTTGCTGGGGCTGATGCTGGCAGCTTGGGCTCTTAGGGATCGTTTTCATGCTAAGCAAGGTAAGACAGAAGTAAATGATGAAATAAATCGGGAGAGTGAGGGTCTTCTGCCAGGAATAGACCCTCCCGGTAGAAATTTATAGGGCTTAACCTTTATTTTCCGGGTATTTTTGCTCTTGTAGGGGACAAAAATAATTTCCCCCTTTGAAAATGGGGGATTAAGGGGAATTTAAAAAGAAAGGGTCCTCGTCATCCCGAGTGAAGCGAGGGATTTCCATGCAACTGGCATGGAGATCCCTCGTCGCAAGTTCCTCGGGATGACGGAGAGCTGCTTCTTTAAATCCCTAACCTCCCTTTTCCAAAGGAGAGATTATTTTTGTCCCTATAGAGTTTTTTGTTGAAAAAATGGGGGACGTTAAGAGTTTTTTAAGAATTTTTTGGTAATATACAAGCTATTGAAGCCTATTTTTGTGCAGATATGGCGAAGGCTCTAAGGCGAAAAATAACAGGTGGTATTTTTCTTAGATATAAGCATTGTAGAGAGGTAACTTATGGGAAGTGAATCTGAGGAAGAACCACAATCACAGTTTGGAAGTAGTGTAAGGTCGCGTACAGGCTCAGCTGCTAGTACCGTCTCAGGGGTAAGTGCTGCACCATTTAATAATTACATATCAACGGGTAATGCTACCATAGACTTGCAGTATATAACGAGTTGCTATACTGCTATTGTAAAGGGGATAGCTGGTAACCAAAAGGCTTGGAATAAATTATTGGAGGATAAGGGTGGGGATGTCCGTAGTTTGCAAAGTAGCTATGAAGACATTACGACACGCTTTGGAAAGTCTAAAAAAGTTGACGTAGGTGCAGCGGAGGACTTTTTGGAGGACGCAGATTCATTAGTGGAGGATAGAACAGACATCACTGAAGCGGTAAAAAAGAAGATAGAAGTATTACGGCAGGCTATTAATAACAGCAACAACAACCAGGCAGAGGAAAAGCAGGATAGTCAAAATCTCTCTGCAGATTCTCGAGACCCCAAGGCGTCCTCCATGTCCTGGTTTTGTAAAAAGTTAAATGCGACTAAGAACGCGGCAAAAAGAAACCCTAAGACCACAGTAGCTGCGAGCGCTTTTGCTGGAATGGTCGCTTCGGTTGGCTTTAGCTTATTAGGCACAAAGCTTTATGATCATATATTCAAAACCGAGGGTTATAACTCAGTATCCGATTTTTTCAACAACCGCATTTGGGATGCTAGCTCGGCATCGGAAGGATTTAAGACTGTAGGCGGAATTTATGGTTCAGTGGCGATTGGAGTGGTATTGTTGCTGTTATGGATGGCTTGGAAAGAGCATTCCCATGCTGCTAAACAAGTTCCAGAGCGGCGTGTGGCGCGTGCTTCGGTAACGATACCCGTGGAAGAAGAGCCAGCAGAAACTCCTGCAGCTCGCGAAGTTAGTTCCCCTCAGTAATGTTCCTCCTCTCCCTAATCTGGGCAATTTCTCTCTTTCAACGAGTTGATCCTCCCAGAAGAATTTATAGAACCGTAACTCTTATTGTCCGGGTATTTGTCCTCTACAGAGGTATTTTTGTTGAAAAATGAGGGTGTTAATAGTTTATTAAGCCTGGTTTGGTAATATACAAGCTATTAAGTTTATTTTGTGCAGGAACAGCGAAGGCTGTAAGGCGAAAAATAGTAGGTGATATTTTTCTTAGAATATAAGTATTGAGAGAGATAATTTATGGCTGATCAACTAACAAATCCCTTGGATGATAATGGAAGTGTTGTTACTAATGAATCTAAGCAAAATGGTAGTGGTAGTAACTTTTCTAGTGATAACAGTAGTGGTGTAAAACACGAGTTATCGGATAGTTTTGGCGACTCAAATGATCAGCAACCCCAAGCACAACCCGAGGATAAATCAAATGATAGTACTCCTAAAATAGAGTTCCGGTTAATAGAGGAATGCTACAAAGCAATCACTACGTATATAAACGCTACTGCTAAAGAGAAAAATTTGGGAGAAAATTATTGGGAAGATTTATGTAAGCAAAACACTGCAGCCAACAGTGTAAAGGTTCTTTATCACAATATTCGTTATGACTACCTGCCTAAAAATGCGCAAGATATAGAGTCTGAAAAAGTCGAGGTAACCGTAGCGAATGGTTTTTATCTTAGTGTTAGAAGTCTCATGCAGGAGTCATGCTTTACAGCTGATTGGGCAGAAAAGACAAAAGAGAGTTTCAGACTTTTAGCGGCGGCTATTAATAAAAGCTTTATCAAGCCCAAGATAAATGTAAATCAGGGTGATGGCGCCTCCCGGTTTTGGGGTTTCTGGAAGCGTTCCCCTACTGCTGCACCACAGCAGAGCAATAATTTGTCTAGTTTAGGGCAGGGGGGTGCTAGTCGTGAAAGTCTTGGCAGTAATGATGTTAGTAATTTAGGATCGGCAAGCACTTTCAATAGTGCTTTTAATGATTCAAGTGCAAGCAATTTAATAGGTAATTCGGACCCTAAAATGAGCGCTTCGGAGCTTAACCAACATATTATAGGGGAGTTTAATAAGCATAATAAACAAACTCAAGAGGAATCCGGCAAGAAATATTCTAAGACCGAAGTAGCTTTAGGCACCGTGGGTGTAACCTTGGCCGCAATGGCAACTTCGTTTAGCTGTAGTTTAGTGGGCACAGCTATTTACGATCTTAGGTATGGAACTGACGCTTATAGATCAGTATCCGAATTTTTCGTTAATAAGCACATTTGGGATGCGGGCTCTGCATCAGAAAGGCTTATGACTCCAGAGGGAATTTATGGTTCAGTTGCGGTTGGGGTGGTGCTGATATTGGCTGCTACACTGGCAATTTGGGCTTGGAGGGAGCGTTCCCCTGCTGCTAAACCAAGTCAGGACAATGATTCAGCACAGTCAACAGAGAACGATTCACCACCAGAAGATTTCTTCGGTAACATCCCTCCTCAGGTCAACCTCATCCTTCGGGAGCCTGATTTTAATGTGAGCGGCTCCTTTCCCGACACTGACAGCAGTAATGACGGCTACCGGATTTCCCCAACCGGTAATTAGGGGCTGACGCCGCAGTTCACAGCAAGGGGAAGCTAGAGCGGTCTACGATGGTGAAATCTAAGACGACCTAAAAAATCGAGGGCGATGTAGGAAATAATCTATGCGTGAGCAAACTATCGAGTACAAGCTGGTGCAGGAGTGCTATGAGGCTATTAAAAAGTCTCAAGGTTCTCATTGGGATGTGCTAATTCAGGATGGGGGTGCTTTCCAGGACTTGGAGAAGCATTCCAAAATCCTGTCGAATCGAGAACCGATCCCTAAGGAACTAGCGTACGGTTTTTGTTGTGAGGTGGAGTACTTAATTGGCCTGGGTGCTGTACTCAAGCCCAATCCAGAGATTGAATCAGCTTTATCTAAATTACAGTCAGCAGTTGATCTTGGAGTGGGGGTTCAATGCATAGATGAACGGGTCACTTCAGGTGGTACGCCCTCCTGTGGGTCAAGATTTTTTACACCCGTCAAAGAATTTCCTAAAAACTATCCTAAGGTCACGAAAGCTTTTGGCATTTTGGGCCTCTTAGGTGTGGCAATGGGAGTTCCGCTATTGGGCACCTATCTTTATGATCTTCGGCATGGAACGGAGGCCTCTAATTTTTTCTTCAACCACCGCATTTGGGATGCCACTTCTCCACAGGAAAAAATTAAAACCATAGAAGGAATTTATGGTTCAGTTGGTGTTGGGATCTTGGGACTACTGTTGTTAGTATGGGCTATTAAAGCTCATTTAAGGGCAAAAAACCATGGCCCAGATACCCAGATAGGTTCTTCGGCCATGTTTAACAGCTTAGATGGAACACGTCGCTAAGATCCCGTCTCTAAGGACCTATCCGATGCAATATTTCCACATGTTTTTGTGGGATGGGCCACAGAGAAGGCTGCTCTGTTATCCAATAAAGTTGTGTGCATCGGATAACTTGAAGGACAGACCCTAATTAAGAATTATCTGCTAATATACTGCTTCTTACCGTCTGGTTTTAGGGGAGGCAGTTATGGATATGGAAGACCGATCTGAATCTTTTATGGTTCTTTCTGACGAAAAAACTATAAAGTACGCGTTGGTAAAAGAACTCTATAAACAGATTGCGCCAGGTAAATTTTCTAACCCCAAGATCAAAATAGTACAACAGCTTTATAATGCTTTAGAGCAAAATACTGACAGTGAAAAGGATCTTGTTTCAGAAAAGTTGGCACGGCAATTTTGTGATGCCGTAGCTAAATTATATCAACCTGATGAAATTCGTCCTGAGGCTCTTTCGAATTTATATGATGCCTTTGACCCTATGATCCGCCAACTAGATGAGCTCTTAGATGAAGACTATGGAGAGGAACATGAATCCTCCGAAGTTACCGAGCAATTGCCTATCACTCCCACTTGTGGGTCAAGATTTTTTATAGCGGCTGAAGAGTATGCTAAAAAGCACAAGCACCCAAAGAGAACCGTGGCTTTGGGCGCCTTGCTGGCAATGGTGACTTCACTTGGTTTTAGCTTATTAGGCACCTACCTTTATGATCTTCAGCATGGAACTGAGGCTGCTAATTTTTTTCTCAGTAATCGCATTTGGGATGCTAATTCACCCTCAGCAGGATTTAAGACCGCAGAGGGAATTTATGGGCTGGTTGGGGTGGTAGTGGCGCTGGCGTTGCTAGTTTGGGGTGTTAGGGATTATTTCCGTACTACTAAAGGGGCGAGTACTCATTATGATAGAGTCCTGCAGGCTCGATTAGGCTTGGAAACAAATGGAAAAAAGGGGCATAGTAGCTAGCATTAAAGGAGACAGCCTTAACTTTGAGGGAGAAGGACAGCCGCTGATTAATAAGGCGCAGGGATTGTGTTTCCGATGGGTGGATTTGCCATCAGCAAAGTTCCTTGTTGCCCATTATAAAAATAGGTGACCTCGTAGCCTTGCTTCACCTTCGACGAGACATAATGGGTCTCGCAATGGCGAGTATAGGCATATTGGGGGATGGGCTGGTTCATGTTTTGTTGCATTGCATTCCCGCTTACGGCACCAATAGCAGTACCCGCAATCACCGCTGCGGTATGATTTTTACCATGGATAGCAGAGCCTGCTAATCCTCCCGCAATACCTCCCAATACCGCTCCTGCCCCAGGAACATTGGGTTGGGATTGTGCATAGAAGACATGTCTTTCACGATAGCATTCCCGCACGGGGTTTTTCACCGTGATGTAGTACGGTTTAACGTTCACTATGTGAGCAACCGGTACAGCGGGTAGTGGTGCTGGAGGAGGAATTGGCGCTGGCGCCTGAGCCACTTCCACTTGCGCCACTGGGGTGGTGGGCAGGGGAGCCTGAGCTACTTGAGTTACTGGGGCAGCAGGCACCGGTAAGGGAGCCTGAATTTCGGTCTTTTGAGCCAATAAAGACTGCACGCCCAAAGCTGAAGCACCCCCTAAAGCTGCAATACCTAAGGCGCCGCCAATAAAAGCTAATGTTTTCGTTAATGGTTTCATAATATCTCAATAAGTTATATTTAAGGCTGAATTATACTTGTTTTTTATATTTTTTGGAAGGTTTTTTTTGCGCTTCCCAATTTCCGCTAGGGGAGAAGGAATACTGCCGATTTGCTTCTTTTGAGCTTGTATATTTTTGTACAGAAGTTATACTGCTGCCTCCCTGATTGGGAGATTATTAAGCCCGTAGAGTCATGAAACGGGCGCAGTTTACATATTGAACTGGAGAGTAAAATCTATGGAAAATATCAACTTCAAAATTTTATTGGTAGAAGATGAGAAAGTGGCCCAAGAAGCAGCAATTGCTATTTTACAGCAATTAAATTGCCAAGTGGACATCGCAGAAAATGGTGCCCGGGCTTTGGAATTATTTGATTCTAATCGTTATTGGCTGGTCTTGCTTGATTTAGGTTTGCCTGATATTGATGGTTTAACAGTCGCAGAAATTATTCGTGAACGAGAAACTGAGCACAAAACTCCCATCATTGCCTTGACAGCCTTGGCTGATGATGATGTGCGCATGAGCAGTGTTGATGTCGGAGTGGATGAGTTTATTGCTAAACCTTTAACTGTGGAAAATATCAGCCTGGTGCTGGAAAAATTTGTAGCTGAGGTGGTTTAGCTTGTGGCAGGCTCTGAGGTTAGAGTGGGTGATCCGCTAGTAATGTTTCCATTTGGTAGAGGGAGATTATTACCTGTTTGGGATGGGTTCGGTGGGAAAAAATAAGTTATCGGACTCGCAAAAGCAGATGGTGTAGGGGGTATAGTTTGGCTTTGGTTTAGGTCAGTGGCTGTAGCAGTAGATTGAAGTGCTTGCTGATTTAATAAGGTACCACTAATTAAATCAAATGAGCCACTTGGACTCTTCGGAATAGAAGAATCATTGTCCGTTAGATTATCCGAATTAGTATGTGCATTCCGCGCTGGCCCTGGAGCATTTCCACAACGAATAAGATTTTTAATATAATCCCACACCTTAGCTGGAGAATAATCATGCTCTTTAAAGACGGCTTCTATCGCCTTATTTAGGAGGCCAGCAGCAGCACCAGCTACTAAAAACCAGATTGCATTTTCTGCAAAGGGAATGTTAGCGACGCGAAAATAGTCTTCGATGGTCATGGCAAGACCAAACAAGCCCACACCGGAAAAAGCGACTTCAAGGAAGCCAAAGCCGAATTCATATTTAGCTTCGCGTAATTGCTTTTTCTGAACTTCAACACTTGAAGCTTGGTACTGTTGAGAAAATTCACTATAAGAATATCCTTTTCGTACCAATGCCATCGAGTACATGGCAAAGAGCAATCCAGAAATCAGAAAAGGATAAAGGCCGGTAAAAGGTATGACCGCTCCCTTAGCACTGGCAATTAGCATGGCGCTGAGAGCCATACCTGCCATTGCGAGCAAAATAGTGAGGCTGCTTACCAGAATGCGTGATTTGAGTTGGCCTTTACGAGGTTTACTTCGATCTTCACTTTGGTTCTTATCATTTAAAGATTGATAGGTTTCGCGGAGATCATCGACCGCAAAAAATGCCTCAAGGAAGTGAACTGTGAAACCTAAGCTACCTATTAGAACAGAGCTGATGCGATGAAATTTTCCGGTTTCTATTTTGGAGAAAAGGGCGGCTTTTCTCATAGACATCCAGATATCATCGGCTGTGTCGACAATTTTTTTGAGAGTATCGAATACTGCTTTAAAAAGTTTTACTTCAGCCATAACTAAGCTCCCACACGTTGGGGTATTAAGCTAATGCTATTATTTGTTGGATCGCCGTTAGAGTCAAGAAATTTAACTATAAAAAGATAAACTTTTATGCATATTTAATAAACACATAAGGTTATGCTACACAATGACAAGTTTTGATCCCAATGCGGCGGCGGCTGCAGAGTCTGGAATATTTGGGCTTCCTTTTCGAACTGAAGAGGCTGAATTGGTTTTATTACCTGTTCCTTGGGAGGTTACCACTTCCTATGGCGCAGGTACGGCGGGTGCGCCACGTGCCATTTTAAATGCCAGTAAGCAGATAGATTTATTTGACTTAGAGCTTGGATCTTTCTATCAGCGAGGCATTGCAATGACGGAGGAATCCCCGCAAGTCCGTTTATGGAATGAAGAAGGGCGCAAGGCAGCTGCTCAAGTTATTGCGGCGGGAGGGGCGGCGGATACCGCTGAATTACAACAGGCCGTCGTTACGGTAAATCGTTATAGCGCGCTGTTAAACGATTTTGTTTATCAAGAGAGCAAACGTTTCTTGGCTGAGGGTAGGAAAATAGGCATCGTGGGAGGTGATCATTCTACGCCCTTTGGCGCAATGCGGGCTTTTTTAGAGCGTTATCCCAAGATGGGGATTTTACATTTTGATGCTCATGCCGATCTACGCGCTGCATTTGAAGGGTTTGAATATTCCCATGCTTCTATTATGTACAATGTCTTAACCCAAACTCCGTTGACACGGCTGGTGCAAGTGGGGATTCGGGATTTTTGTCAGGAGGAATTTGCGTTTATTCGCAGTCATGCAGCTCGGGTTCGTTGTTTTTACGATGCACAATTGGCCGAGCAAAAATTACAAGGGCGGTCTTGGGCTGCATTGTGTGAAGAAATTGTGCAAGAGCTGCCTGAGGAAGTTTATGTTTCCTTTGATATCGATGGCCTTGATCCACGTTTTTGCCCCCATACTGGCACGCCGGTACCTGGAGGTTTAGATTTTTATGAGGCTTTATTGTTAATCAAAATGGTGTGTCAATCGGGCAGGTCGATTATAGGTTTTGATTTGAATGAAGTTTCTTTAGGGGGGAGAGTCGTTGCAGGGGCGCCAGTAGCTCTGGACCCTGCAGCAGAATGGGATGCTAATGTGGGTGCTCGGTTGTTGTATAAGCTGTGTGGGTGGACTTTACGCCAATGATGCACCCTCATCCGGCCTACGGCCCACTGCCATTAAGTTAAGCAGGGCAGCCTCATTAACATGCTGAGGACAACTCTGCCAGGGCCGGCCAAGTCGGTGAACAGCTCCAAATTTCCTTAGGGAGAGGGGGATGGGGCAGACGCAACGCCTTCGGGGTCCTGCCGCGCGGTCACCCGCCGTGCTCGCACGCTGCGCCCGGCGTGGTTTCCCCACGCGTCACCCCTACGGCTGCGTCTGCCATCCACCCCACACCTATGGAAGGAGAGTTTCACTGGCAAGTTTGGCAATCTCGTGCTTAACTATTGATAGTAGTTCATTCTATTCGCTAACAAGGAGGTTACGTATGAATAGAAAGCAAAAATTAATTGGTGCATCGCTTTCTGCTGCAGTCGCATTAACTTTTATTTCCTTACCAACCCCCACGCTCGCTGAAAAGCCAGCTTTTGTCAAATGCTACGGAATTAATAAATGTGCTGGTACTAGCCAATGTCGATTAGTCACCAGTACTTGCCGAGTGCTGCATGAGTGCAAGGGGCAAAATACTTGCAGAGGTAAGGGCGTTATTTGGAAGACACCAGAAAACTGCAAGCGCTTAGGCGGTTCAGCTCCTAGCAACCCCGATGCACTAAAGGACAACTAGAGCCGCTCCCTCAATAACCGCTTGATATTATTCCTTCTCCCACAAGGGGAGAAGGAATAATATCAAGCGGTTATGCGGGATATACCAAGAGACAAAAATGAAAAAACAAATTTTATTATTCAATACAATTCTAAGCAGCCTATTATTTCTATGCCACGCTGCCCTGGCAACACCGGCAACGAGCCCCACTTTGTTACAAAATCCTGCACTTATTCAAGCAGCACAAGCCATGGAAAACCAAGGATCAATTACTCAGGAGCAAAATCATAAGGTTTACCTCAAATTATTTGATGATTATGTCACGAAGCTCTACCCGATCTTACTAACTAGATTGAATGAAAAAAATAAAAAATGTCTCGTTCCAAACTCACAGGAAAATGCCAATCAAATTTTTCTTTACCAAGCCAGCGAATCACAAATGTTTGCGCAACAAATGCATTCATTTACCATCACTGGCGTTTACCAAAGGAAAAAATTAAGCAAGAAAAATAACCAACCCATTGATGAAACTGCTTATTTACTAAAAATAGATTCACCAGAATTAAAGCGATTGGCTGCAGCAAATCAACATGCAGCCCCACTTTACCTTCTATTAGGATATTCAAAACAATTCATAAAAACTGGGGGGTGCGCCACGAAATTCCCTCTCCTTAAGTAATTCTTTCTCCTACAAGGGGAGAAAAAGTAATAAAGATTTTTTCATAATTTAAAAGGACTTAACTATGTCAAACTACAAAACTTCGCAGAATCTAGCCTTATTAGTAGGCCGCATTCTTTTTTCTGTAATTTTTATTCTCTCTGGGTTCAATAAAGTTTTTAACCTTGACAGCACAGTTGTCTATATGACTCAAGCTGGGATGGATTTTTATGTCCAGCAATTGGCTATTGGCGCCATTATTTTTGAGCTTGGAGGCGGCTTGATGATCTTAGTCGGCTGGCATGCACGACTGGGAGCATTTTTACTTTTTGTTTTTTGTCTTGCGGTCAATTTTTTCATTCACCACTTTTGGACTTATCCTACAGCGGATGTGCAAATTCAAATGATTAATTTTTTCAAAAACATCACTATCGTGGGTGGCACACTCTACATCATGAGCTTTGGCGCCGGGCGCTATAGTTTTGATGGCATCCGCCGCACTAAATTTGTGCAAACCCCTACTAATCAAGAAAACAACAAAGAGAATTTAACGCGTCTTAGATCATAAATCCCTTGTCATCCCGAGCAAAGCGAGGGATCTCTTGACCGTCCAAGTCGGTGAACATGCTAATTTCACTCCATAGGTGTGGGGTGGATGGCAGACGCAGCCGTAGGGGTGACGCGTGGGGAAACCACGCCGCGCGCAGCGTGCGAGCACGGTGGGTGACCGAGCGGCAGGACCCCGAAGGCGTTGCGTCTGCCCCATCCCCCCTCTCCCTAAGTGCCCCGACGGGGAGGCGCGATGACGGGGTAGAAAAAAATCGCTTTTAGGGTACAATTAGCCAGATTTTTTTTGCCTGAGGTATTATGCTAACTGCTGATAAGCTGACATGTGTTCGTAGTGATCAATTGCTTTTTTCAAACCTGAACTTTAATTTAATGTCCCAGGAAATTTTACATATTAGGGGCATTAATGGCTCGGGCAAGTCGAGCTTATTACAGATTTTAGCGGGTTTAGCTAGCCCTCAGCAGGGGCAGGTGGGTTGGTGCGGCACTCCTCTCGCTCAAATCCAGCAAGCTTACCAACGTCAGTTGCTGTATTTGGGCCATAAAACTGGAGTTAAGGCGCAGTTGACGGTGCTGGAAAATTTAGCTTTTGCTGCCAGCTTGAGCCAGGCTCGGCCCAAAATGTCCCTGTTATTAGCAGCTTTAACGCAGTTGGATTTATTGCCTTACCAGGATACTCTTTGCCATCGTCTTTCTGCTGGGCAGCGGCAACGGGTGGCTTTGGCTAGGTTACTTATTTTGCCAGCGAAATTGTGGCTCTTAGATGAACCTTTTACGGCTCTCGATACCGGAAGTATTGCGTTGATGGAAAAACTAATGTTTGAACACCTGAGGGCGGAGGGCATGATCGTATTAACGAGTCACCAGCCATTTTCATTGGGGCAGATGATGATTAAGCAATTGAATTTATGAAGAGCTGGATTTTTCCATTAGCCACCCTAATTCGCCACGATTTTCGCATGGCCTATCGTAATAAGGCGGATTGGGTTAATGTCTGGTTATTTTTTATTATTATCGTCAGTTTATTTCCTTTAGCTATAATCCCGGAGCGGAATTTACTGCACACCCTGGGCCCAGGGTTAATTTGGGTGGCAGCGTTATTAGCGATTTTACTGTCCTTTCAGCATTTTTTGCGCCCTGATTATGAAGATGGCAGTTTAAATTTATGGTTATTGAGCCCATGCCCGTTGCCGTTGCTGTTATGCGCTAAAATAATGGCACATTGGATGATCAGCGTATTCCCCTTGATTCTGATTACCCCAATTTTGGCTCTGAGTTTATCGCTGTCGCGTGCTGAGCTGGTCAGTTTAATCCTGAGCTTATTATTAGGCACCCCAGCTCTTTGTTTGTTGGCTAGTATTGTGATGGCTTTGACGGTAGGATTACGCCAGCAGAGCATTTTATTGGCTTTATTATTTTTACCCTTAGCAGTGCCGGTGTTGATTTTTGGGACTGGGGCTGTGATTGATGTGGGCGCTGGATTGCCTAGCCGTGGGGCTTTTGCCATCTTAGGCGCTTTGTTGGTATTGGCGCTTACTTTGGCTCCCTTGGCTGCTAGTGCAGCGTTGCGTTTGAGTGCAGAGTTATAACTTTCCTCAATAAACCTTCGGCATCATTCCTTCTCCCCTTGTGGGAGAAGGTGGCCGCAGTCCGGATGAGGGGTGATGTCGAGAGTTTATGAGAGGGGGTATTATGCAATTCTTATATCAATTAGCATCACCTAAAAACTTTTATCATCGCACCGGGCAATTACTGCCTTGGGTTTGGGCCATTTGCTTGCTCGCCTTGGGTTATGGCTTGCTTGGTGGCTTGTGGCTCGCGCCGGCGGATTATCAACAAGGAAATGCCTTTCGGATCATCTACATTCATGTTCCGGCTGCCGCGTTGTCACTGCTGGTATTTGTGGTAATGGCAATACTTTCCAGTATTTATTTAATCTGGAGAATTAAATTAGCCGATGTTTTGGCTGCTGCTAGTGCCCCTATCGGTGCCTGGTTTACTTTCCTGGCTTTAGTCACGGGTGCTTTATGGGGTAAACCGATGTGGGGCACTTGGTGGATTTGGGATGCGCGTCTGACTTCTGAGCTAATTTTGTTATTTTTATATTTTGGGGTGATAGGCTTGCGTTCTGCGATGTCAAACCCAGATATTGCGGGGCGAGCCACAGCCATTTTGACCTTAATTGGTGTCATTGACGTGCCGATCATCCATTATTCAGTCAATTGGTGGAATACCTTGCATCAAAAAGCCAGCTTTTTACAATTGGCAAAACCAAGTATTGAACTTAGTATGCTTTACCCATTATTATCCATGTTGTTAGGGTTTTTTATGTATTATTTAAGCATTTTATTGTTGCGAGCAAGACGAGAAATTTTACGTCGGGAACGAAATACCGGGTGGGTGAAAGAAATAAAGCTATGTTAGGGTCTTTCTCGGAATTTATTTCTATGGGTGGTTATGGGGCTTATGTCTGGTCTGCCTATGGTATTGCGTTGGTGGTATTGGTGGTACAGGTACTTAAAAAGTAATGAAGCTGCATCGAAAAAAAAGAATTTATACTATCGTAGTGATTTTGTTTGGGGTGAGTATTGCCACCGGCTTAGTTATTTATGCACTGGGGCAAAATGTGAACTTATATGTTACGCCAAGCCAAGTAACGGCCCAAACAGCAGCTTTAGTGCGAGCATTTCGCCTGGGTGGGATGGTCAAAGAGGGGAGCTTTCAACGTGAAGAGAATAGCCTTAAAGTACACTTTGTGTTAACAGACTACCATAATGAAATCCCAGTGCAATTTATTGGAATCTTACCGGCTTTATTTCGTGAAGGGCAGGGTATTGTAGTTCAGGGTAAATTAAATAATGCGGGCGTTTTTATTGCTGACCAAGTGCTTGCAAAACATGATGAAAACTATATGCCACCTGGACTGGCGAAAACCTGATGATTCCTGAACTTGGTCATTATGCCCTGATCCTCGCTTTGTGTTTTGCCATTGCTCAGGTAGTACTTCTTGTTGTTAAAAATCCCCTCCCTTTTGGCCCCCTCTCCCCCACCCGAGCGTCAGCGAGGGAAGGTGGGAGAGGGTTGGGGAGAGGGGGCCAAAAGGGGGATTTAATCCGCCCCACCGCCTACGGCCAATGCTTTTTTATCACCTTAGCTTTTTTGGCACTGGCCTACAGCTTTTTGCGTAATGATTTCTCAGTGGCCTATGTCGCTCTCAACTCCAACAGCCAATTACCTTGGATTTACCGTTTTTGCGCCATTTGGGGCGCGCATGAGGGCTCATTGCTGTTATGGGTACTGTTGCTTAGCTTCTGGACTGTTGGGGTGGCTCTATGTAGTCGTCGTCTGCCTCCGCTGATCGTCGCTCGGGTCTTGGCAGTATTGGGGATGATCAGCAGCGGGTTCTTGCTGTTTATGCTCGTGACCTCTAACCCTTTTCTGCGTTATCTACCAAATTTTCCGCAAGATGGCCGAGATTTAAATCCACTATTGCAAGATCCTGGTTTAGTCAGTCACCCGCCCATGCTTTATATGGGCTATGTGGGTTTTTCTGTTGCGTTTGCTTTTGCGATTGCGGCATTAATCAGCGGCCGCTTAGATGCAGCTTGGGCGCGTTGGGCCAAACCCTGGACATTACTGGCTTGGTGCTTTTTAACCTTAGGGATTATTTTAGGCAGTTGGTGGGCTTATCGGGAACTGGGTTGGGGTGGCTGGTGGTTTTGGGATCCAGTGGAAAATGCCTCGTTGCTTCCCTGGCTAAGCGGTACAGCATTAATTCATTCTTTGGTAGTCACCGCCAAACGAGATGCGTTTAAAGCCTGGACGGCATTATTGGCAATCTTCACTTTTTCTTTAAGTTTAATTGGCACGTTTATTGTGCGTTCTGGAGTATTAATTTCTGTACACGCCTTTGCCGTGGATCCTTGGCGTGGCGTATTTATTTTAGGATTTTTGGTCTTTGTTATTGGTTCTTCTTTATTATTGTATGCCTTGCGAGCGCAAAGTTTGCGCCATGAGGTCAATTTTGGCTGGTTGTCGCGAGAAAGTTTTATATTGGTTAATAATTTGTTGCTGACCGGAGCCATGCTGACCATTTTATTGGGTACACTTTATCCGTTAATTATCGATAGTTTGGGGTTGGAAAAATTATCGGTAGGACCGCCTTATTTTAATCTGGTGTTCATCCCGTTTGCTGCAGGTATTTTGTTTTTTATGGGAGGAGCCACTTTTTCGCGTTGGTACGCTACGGAATTTAAATTGATTCGTCGGCGAGCCTTGATGAGTTTAGTGGTCGCTGTAGTCTTGGCGATAATATTACCCCCCTTATTGGCACAGCAATGGCATTGGCAGGTAATCCTCGGCCTCAGTTTGCTATTTTGGGTGATGGTAACCACTGCACCATTAATGTTGCGAAAATTAACTCGTAGTCAATGGGGGATGGTAGTCGCCCATCTGGGGGTGGCGGTATGTGGGTTAGGCATCGTGTTAAGCTCGTATTATAGTGAACAACGGGAAGTGCGAATGCAGCCGCAGGATATTGCCATGATTGGCCCTTATCAATTTCAATTGTTAGGGACCCGAGAAATTACAGGGCCTAATTATCGGGGGATCGAAGCGGGAGTGTTAGTCCGTAAAAATAACCACATAATTACATTGTTAAGGCCAGAGCAACGCATTTATAATGTGCAACATGCAGCTTTGGCGAAAACAGCGATTGATGCAGGTTGGTTTCGGGATTTATATGTAGCATTGGGCGAGCCCTTGCCTCAAAATGCCTGGTCACTACGCTTGTATTACAAGCCTTTTGTACGCTGGATTTGGTATGGGGGCTTATTGATGATACTGGGCGGGTTGTTAGCCATTCCCCAGAGAAAATTCCCTTCTCCCCTTGTGGGAGAAGGTGCCGAAGGCGGATGAGGGGTGAGATGAAAGTAATCCGAGTTGAAATTTTTGATATTCATTGTCCCTTACGGCCGGTGTGGCATCCGGTATTTGTGCGCGTGCATACCGATGAAGGCATTAGCGGGGTGGGGGAAGCAGGGCTAGCCTACGATTGGGGGCATAGTGCTGCAGCCAGTATGATCGAAGAAATTAGCAATGCAGTCTTGTTAGGTTGGGATCCTTTTCAAACTGAATTGCTTTGGTCGCGGATGCTGCGCGAAAGTTTTTGGGGCTTAGGTGGGGGTCCAGTAATTTATGCCGCAATGAGTGCGATTGATACAGCTCTCTGGGATATTAAAGGCAAGGCGCTTAAGTTGCCGGTTTATCAGCTGTTAGGGGGTAGGGTCAATACCAAGCTGCGCACTTATGCTAGCCAATTACAATTTGATTGGGGACCTGAAGTCAATAAATTGTTTCAGCCAGTTGATTATGGCAAAGCCGCAGAAAAAGCCGTGGCTGAGGGCTATGATTGTGTTAAAGTCGATCCTATTTTATATGATGCGGCAGGTAATACCTATTTTGATCGGACGAAAATTTTCACCCATGATGAAATGCAATTGTTCCGCCAACGTATGCAAGCAATTCGCGCAGCGATTGGGCCCTCGGTGGATATTATTTTAGAATGTCATAGCTTAGCGGGCGCCACCACGGCGATTCAGTTAGGCGAAATTGCTGAGGAATTTCGCTGCATGTTTTATGAAGAGCCAGTGAATTATTTAAATGCAAAATTGCAGAAAAAAGTAGCAGATAAAGTGCGAGTGCCCCTGGCTGCTGGTGAACGGCTTTACACGCGTTATGGGGTGCGCGCTTATTTAGAAGACCAAAGTGTTGATGTTTTGCAGCCGGATGTGGGTTTATGTGGTGGTTTAACCGAAGCGAAGAAAGTTTGTGATTATGCGGATATTTATGATGTTAGAATTCAAGCGCATGTCTGTGGGGGCCCGGTAGCCACCATGGTGGCGCTGCATTTGGAAACGGCCATCCCTAACTTTTTGATTCATGAACATCATACTTACGCGACTAAATCTTGGAATCGCGAACTTTGCCTACAAGATCCGCAGCCGGTCGATGGGGTTTTTCAGGTTTCAGAGCAACCAGGCTTGGGCATTGAATTAAATGATGCTGTGGTTTCACGTTCACCTTCAAAGGAACTTAAATTATGACTCGACTTGATCAAAAAGCTTTAATTGCCAGTGTGGAACAAGCGCGTGATCCTTCAGAAGCTAATTTGCGCACTCAGCTGGCTTATTTATATCGCATCTTTGATTACTATCAATGGTGCGATTTAATTGTCACTCATTTGTCGGTGCGTGTTCCCAACGAAGATGCTTTGCTGATTAATCCATTTGGTTTGACGTTTAGAGAGGTCACTGCCGAAAATTTAGTGAAAGTAGATTTTGATGGCAATATTATCGAAAGTCGCTTGGGCTTTTCTAATAATAAAAACGGCACTACGGTGCATCGTGCGATTTATCGAGCCTATCCTGAAATAAATTGCGTTTTACATACCCATTCGCACAATGGCGTTGCCATTTCGAGTTTAGATACGGAATTACTATTACTCGACCAGATTGGTATGATGTTTTATGGCAAGGTAGGCTATCATGAATTCGAAACCTTATTTATTAACGATGATACCCAAGCAGAGTTGATGCGTGATCTAAAAGGCAAGCAATGTCTAATTTTGCGTAATCATGGATTGTTAGCGGTGGGAAAAAATATTTTCGACGCGTTTTGGTATTATTATTACTTAGAATATGCTTGCAAAATTCAGGTGTTAACAATGTCAATGGGTGGCAAAATAAAAATGGCGAGTGACGCAGCTATTAAAGATACCGCTAGAAAATACGATGTCTGGCGTGAAAAAAATACCGATATGCCTGTTAGTGACAGTGAATTATTATTCGCTGCCGCAAAACGTTTGTTAGATTGAAAAATGTCTAAATTACGACTACCAATAGGTCAGGATAATTTTGGTGAAATCCTTGAGAAAGGATTAGATTTCGTTGATAAAACTTTGTTGATTCAAGAAATTATCGATGACCCGAGCAGCGTTATGGTCATCACTCGCCCTCGGCGTTTTGGCAAGACCCTGAATCTATCAATGTTGCAGCATTTTTTTGCAGCGGATGTCTATGGTCGCAAAACTCAAGGATTATTTGATCGTTTCAAAATTGCTTCTTTGGGCGAGCAGTATATGCAGTATCAAGGAAAACACCCGGTTATTTTTCTTACTCTCAAAGACGTCAAAGACCATAATCTTCAGGTAGCTACTGGAAACTTGCATGAGCTGATTCGCCGTACTTATCGGGAACATCGTTATGTCTTGGATGGGGGCAGTTTAGATGTAGAAGAAAAAGTGGTCTATCATAAAATCTTAGCCAAACAAGCCAGTGAATCTGAAATACATGCCTCTTTACGGAATTTAACCGAATATATATTTCGCCATACGACGCAACGAGTCTGGTTATTGATTGATGAATATGATGCGCCAATTCAATCGGCCTTTGTGCATGACTATTATCTAGAAATGATTAGTTTAATGCGCGGGGTTTTAAGTGCGGTATTAAAAACTAATCCTTATTTAGAAAAGGTAGTAATCACTGGAATTTTACGTATTGCTAAAGAAAGCTTATTTTCTGGATTAAATAATGTCCAGGTCTATACTCTATTACATTCAGGTTATAGTGAATATTTCGGATTTACTGAATCAGAAGTCGTTTCTTTATTGCAGCAGGCTAATTTAGAGTATGATTCTGTCCGTATTCGTGGATGGTACAATGGCTATCAATGCGGTAATACCGTTATTTATAATCCCTGGTCTATTGTAAGTTGCATTAAAAACCAAGGAGAAGTGCAGCCCTATTGGGTTAATACCAGCGGTAATGAGTTAATCAAACGACAACTCGCCAAGGGGGATGTGGCTCTCAAGGAAAATCTAGCAAAGCTGCTACGGAATGAGCCTGTTTCAGCGATCATCGAGGAAAATACGGTCTTTGGTGATCTGGATAATAATAATGATGCTGTCTGGAGTTTGCTACTGTTTAGTGGTTATTTAAAAGCGACTGATAGAGAGCGCAGAGAATTTGATACTTGTATTAATGTACAATTGATAGCGCCTAATCATGAGGTTCTCCTTTTATATCGAGGTATTATTTATGGCTGGTTTTCTGATAAATTAGGCAATAGCACTTATCAAAGTTTTTTAAAACATCTCACGGAAGGGCATGTTGAGGCTTTTGGTCTGGGGTTACAAGATTGTCTTGAAATCACTTTCAGCTTATTTGATGTGACAGGTAGGCATCCAGAAAAATTTTATCACGGTTTTGTCTTAGGTCTTATCGTCAGCTTACAAGCTACTCATGAAGTTCAATCCAATAAGGAAAGTGGTGACGGGCGTTATGATGTGATGCTAATTCCAAAAGATCCTACTCAATTAGGTATTGTGATGGAATTTAAAACAATCCGGAATGCTGCGCAGTCTTTAGAAGAAGCTGCAGAGGAGGCGCTGCAGCAAATCATCGATCGACGCTATGCTGCTACTTTAAAAAGTCATGGAATCGTTCAGGTTTTACAAATCGGGCTCGCGTTTTACCATAAAAAAGTTAGAATTGCCAGCAATCAATGAGGATATAAAGCTATGGTCAATTATAAACAAACATTATCCGAAGTAGGCTTAATAGGTGCTGTATGCTTTGGTCCGGTAACCTTTGGTGTGGGTTTCTGGACACTAATAGCTTCGGTTGGGAGTCAGAGTGTACTGGATGCTCATGCAGATTTAGGTTTTGATTCCGCAATAAATAAAACAGCTACTAGCGGATTTATTTTAATGTTAGTGGGAATGCTTGCAATAATCGCGTCATTGTGGTGCCTACGTTCTCAAGCTGATAAAGAACAGCCTAGCGGTGAGTCATCTTCCGTTTCCACTTCAAATAATAAGTAACTATTCGCAATATATGGACCTCCATCTTTGTGCGTAAAAATCCTTCTCCCCTTGTGGGAGAAGGTGCCCGAAAGGGCGGATGAGGGGTAAACTTAAAGCCAGTAAGGAGCATTTTATTAGCTAAATGCTCACTGCTGCTTACCCCTCACCCGCGCGCCTTACGGCGCGGCGGCCTCCCCCACAAGGGGAGAGGTAAAATCTACGAAAAAAACTGTTTCACGCTATCAAACCAAGTTTTAGATTTAGGACTGTGTTTCTCACCGCCTTTCTCTAAGGATTCTTCAAGTTGTTTGAGCCAATCTTTTTGTTCGCGGGTAAGATTTACCGGCGTTTCTACCACAACGCGGCAAAATAACTCACCGGCGCGTCCACTGCGAATCGATTTGACGCCTTTGCCGCGTAAGCGAAATAGTTTACCACTTTGGGTTTCTGCGGGGATTTTTAACATCACCTTCCCATCAAGAGTAGGGATGTCGATCTCGCCGCCTAGACAAGCACAGCTAAAGCTAATAGGAACCTCACAATGTAAATCGGTTTCTTCGCGGGTGAAAATAGGATGGGGTTTGATTTTAATTTGCACATACAAATCACCGGCAGGTGATCCATGCATTCCCGCCTCGCCTTCGCCTTGGAGACGAATTCTATCCCCGGTATCAATGCCCGCGGGAATTTTAACTGATAATGTTTTAATTTGTTCTACTCGACCATGCCCTCGACAATGATGGCAGGGATCGCGGATAATTTTTCCTTCACCACGACAATCGGGACAAGTTTGGCTGACCGAGAAGAAACCTTGCTGCATGTAGACTTGACCTTGTCCCCCGCAGGTAGAACAAGTGATAGGTGTACTGCCTTTTTTAGCTCCTGAGCCATGGCATTCCGTACAGACTACCCAGGTAGGCACTTGAATTTGCACCGCGGTGCCATGTACGGCATTTTCTAGACTCAGTTCCAAATTATAGACTAAGTCCGCCCCGCGTTGTGCTTGCCTTCTTCGTCCGCCACCAAAGGCGTCACCGAAGATATTCCCAAAGATGTCACTGATGTCACCAAAGTCAAAACCATGAGCGCCAGCGCCACCGCCTGCTCCGGCAACTCCAGCATGACCGAATTGGTCGTAAAGCCCGCGTTTTTTGCTATCGCTTAAGACTTCGTAAGCTTCTTTTATTTCTTTGAACTGTTCGCCTTTATCACCCGAATAGCGATCCGGGTGATATTTCATCGCTAAACCACGAAAGGCTTTTTTAATTTCTTCATTCGAAGCTGATTGAGAAACTCCCAATACTTCGTAATAGTCTCTTTTATTAGTCATAAGCGTTGTTGTCTCGCCCCAATATTGCCACAGTTGGCAAAACAGGCAGCTGCTGAATAGTTAACTATTATTGTTTATCTTCTTTATTATCCTTAACCTCTTCAAACTCGGCATCAACCACATTATCGCCCTTGGGTTTTTGTGCCCCTTCTTCACTACCGCCACCGCCAGCACCAGCACTGCCTGCTCCTGCTGCGTCGTCAGCAGCAGTGCCTTTTTCTTCATAGGCACGTTGTACTACTTTACTTGATGCGTCTGTGAGCGCTTGGGTTCGTTGTTCGATAGCTTCTTTGTCATCAGACTTCATGGCTTCTTTTAAAGCATCAATGGCTGATTCAATACTGGCTTTTTCTTCACTGGTGACCTTGCTGCCCAGATCTTGTAACGATTTAGTCGTCGCATGAATCAAACTGTCCGCTTTATTACATATTTCTACGAGTTCATGAAACTTCTTGTCTGCTTCGCGGTGTTCTTCAGCATCATGCAGCATACGATTAATTTCATCTTCGGATAAACCACTAGAAGCTTTAATTACAATCGATTGTTGCTTACCAGTGGCTTTATCTTTGGCTGAAACATGTAGGATACCATTCGCATCAATATCAAAGATGACTTCGATTTGTGGCATACCTCGGCGTGCCGGAGGAATGTCAGAAAGATCAAAACGACCTAACGATTTATTGGCCGAGGCTATTTCGCGTTCCCCTTGTAACACATGGACGGTCACCGCAGTTTGATTGTCGTCGGCAGTTGAAAATGTCTGAGTCGCCTTGGTCGGTATTGTAGTATTTTTCTCAATTAACTTGGTCATGACCCCACCTAGAGTTTCGATACCCAAAGATAAGGGGGTGACGTCTAGCAATAAAATATCTTTTACATGACCGGATAAAACACCCGCTTGGATTGCTGCGCCCATTGCGACTGCCTCATCGGGGTTAACATCATGCCGCGCATCTTTCTCGAAGAATTTTCGTACAGCTTCTTGCACTTTGGGCATTCGGGTTTGACCACCCACTAGGATCACTTCATCAATGTCAGAGGCTTTCAAGTTGGCATCTTTAAGCGCTATTTTGCAAGGATCAATGGTGCGATCAACCAAATTTTCAACTAGTGATTCCAATTTGGCGCGAGTTAGGCGAATGTTGAGATGTTTGGGTCCGGTGCTGTCTGCCGTGATATAAGGCAAGTTAATATCGGTTTGCATCGAGGAAGAAAGCTCAATTTTGGCCTTTTCTGCAGCTTCTTTAAGTCTTTGTAATGCCAGAGGATCATTACGTAAGTCGATCCCTTGTTCCTTTTTAAATTCGGTGACAATAAACTCAATAATGCGCTGGTCAAAATCTTCACCACCTAAGAAGGTATCACCATTGGTCGATAATACCTCGAATTGCTTTTCCCCCTCGACTGCTGCAATTTCAATGATGGAGATATCAAAGGTACCACCACCTAGATCATAAACCGCAATCTTACGATCTCCAGGTTTTTTGTCTAAACCATAGGCTAGAGCAGCAGCGGTTGGTTCATTGATAATGCGCTTAACTTCTAGACCGGCAATGCGTCCGGCATCTTTGGTGGCTTGACGTTGTGAATCATTAAAATAAGCAGGCACGGTAATCACTGCTTCAGTGACGGGATGACCCAGATAATCCTCAGCAGTCTTTTTCATCTTCATCAACACTTGGGCAGAAATCTGCGGGGGAGCTAATTTTCGGTCTTCAGCTTGAACCCAAGCATCGCCATTATCTGCTTCAATAATTTTGTAGGGCACCATTTTGATATCGCTTTGTACAACATCATCTTTGAACTTTCGTCCAATCAATCGCTTAATTGCATACAAGGTATTGTGAGGATTGGTGACAGCTTGCCGTTTGGCAGACTGACCTACGAGGACTTCACCATCTTTAGTATAGGCAATGATAGAAGGGGTAGTGCGATCTCCTTCACTATTTTCGATAACGCGTACTTTTCCTCCGGCTTCTAATACAGCGACGCAAGAGTTCGTGGTGCCTAAGTCAATGCCGATAATGGATGATGCAGAAGTAGCCATATTGTTAATTCTCCGAATACTAAGTAAAGTTGTTTAAATCCCTTCTCCCACTATGTTTTTGTGGGAGACGGGATTCTTGTCTGATAGTCTTGTAGTTGGGGGTGTCTCTTCTGAATTTCAAGATTTTTTTGCCACAATCACTAAGGCGGGGCGGATTAATCGCTCGCCAAGCTGGTAGCCTTTTTGCAGTACTTGAATGATGGTGTTTTCAGGTACTTCAGGGTTCGGTAGGGTAGAAACCGCTTGATGAAGTTCTGGGTTAAATGCCTGGTTGATTGGGTCAATTGGTTTTACATCGAACTTGACCAAGGCTTCATTAAATAATTTTAGCGTCATTTCCAAGCCCTCATGCATATGTTTGGCAAATTCATTATCGCCAACTTCTATACTTAAACCTCTTTCGATACCATCAATGATGGGTAGTAATTCGTTGATAAAGCGTGTTAAGGACGACTTAATTTGGCTTGCAGCGTCTTTTTCGGCCCGCTTTTTGACATTTTCAGCATCTGCTTGCGCACGCAAGACCTGATTTTTGTATTCCTCGGCGCGTGTTATAGCCTCATTGAGTTGAGCCTCGGCTTCATTTAAGTTGCCTTCTAACTCTTCATAGGAAAGAGGGCGGTCTAATGCTTTGGCTGGAGCTTCTTCCTCGGCTATGTTATTTTCTTCATCTAAAGATTCCTGAGAAAAGTGGGATTTTTTCATGAGTGTATGTCTCCATCGAGTATTTAAAGTGGTGTATGATACAACATTTCCCGAAATGAGGCGTAGGTTAATATGACTTTAGAAATTAATCCATTAGTGGATCAGCTCAAAGATCTTAAACAGCGTGTGATGGCGCTGGGGAGGTATCTTTGAACTGGATAGAAAACGAGAACGTTTAGAAGAAGTGGTGCGCAATCTAGAGGATCCGCGATTGTGGAATAATCCCGAAAATGCTCAAGCTTTAGGGCGGGAGCGGGTGCAGTTAGAGGGCTTAGTTGACAGTTTGCAACAATTAGAACAAGGCATTCAAGACAGTGAATATTTGCTGGAATTAGCTGCCGAAGAACATGATGCCCAGGCATTTGCTGCTATTAAACAAGATGTCGAGGGCTTGACCCAAAAAGTAGAGCAGTTGGAGTTTGCTCGCATGTTTTCCGGTAACCTGGACGCCAACAATGCCTATCTGGATATTAATTCAGGTTCAGGGGGCACTGAGGCCCAAGATTGGGCAGAAATGCTATTGCGCATGTACTTACGTTGGGGGGATAAACATCAGTTTAAAACGGAATTATTAGAAGTTTCAGCAGGAGAGGTTGCTGGCATTAAAAGTGTTTCTGTGCGCTTTGCAGGGCCTTATGCCTATGGTTGGTTAAGAACTGAAACCGGGGTGCATCGTTTAGTGCGTAAATCACCCTTTGACTCGGGGAATCGGCGCCATACTTCATTTGCCTCGGTATTTGTCTCGCCTGAAATTGATGAAGATATTGAGGTGGATATTAATCCCGCGGATTTACGGGTAGATACCTATCGTGCTAGTGGGGCAGGCGGGCAGCATGTCAACCGTACCGATTCTGCAGTGCGCATTACCCACTTGTCGACGGGTATTGTAGTACAGTGTCAAAACGAACGATCTCAACATAAAAATCGCGCTCAAGCTTTAAAGCAATTGCGCGCTAAATTATATGAGCTTGAACTGCAGAAAAAACAAGAAGAGCAGCAAGCAGTCGAAGCAAGTAAATCGGAAATATCTTGGGGAAGCCAGATTCGTTCTTATGTGTTAGATACTTCGCGCATTAAAGATTTACGCACCGGTGTAGAAACGTCTAATACGCAGGCAGTATTAGATGGGGATTTAGATCAATTTATTGAGGCCAGTTTGAAACAATTACAAATCCCCTCTCCCCCGGAATAAGCCTCAGCATTATTCCTTCAGCCTACCCTGAGCCTGTCGAAGGGGCACCTTCTCCCACAAGGGGAGGGGTAATAGAGGCAGGCCGCATCTGCGGAAACAAAATCACATCTCGAATGGAAGGCGAGTCAGTAAATAGCATCACCAAACGATCAATGCCAATTCCTTCCCCAGCAGTAGGGGGTAAGCCATATTCCAGAGCACAAATATAATCCGCATCAAACAACATCGCCTCTAAATCACCCGCATCGCGATGTTTCACCTGGTCACGAAACCGCTCTGCTTGATCTTCAGGATCATTCAGCTCAGAAAATCCATTGGCAATTTCACGCCCACCCACAAAAAATTCAAATCGATCCACCACCTCAGGATTCTGGTCATTTTTTCGTGCCAAGGGAGAAACCTCAGTAGGAAATTCTGTAATAAAAGTAGGTTGTAATAAATTTCCTTCTACTGTCTTTTCAAAGAGCTCATATTGGATTTTACCAATCCCATCGTGCTCACGCACGGCGATTTCCAACGACTGTGCAATCGCACGGAGTTTAGATAAATCTTCCAAATCTGCGGTTGTAAAATTTGGATTAAAATGCAACAAAGATTGTTTTAATGTCAGGCGCCGAATCGGCTGAGCAAAATCATAAACCTCACTTTGATAGCTTAGTTGAGTGCTTCCCAAAACCTTCATGCACAATTCGCGAAGCATTGCTTCAGTCAAGTCCATCAAATCATGATAATCCGCATAGGCTAAATAAAATTCCAACATGGTAAATTCTGGATTATGCCGCGTCGACAAACCTTCATTGCGAAAATTACGATTAATTTCAAATACACGTTCAAAGCCGCCGACTACTAAGCGTTTCAAATACAATTCCGGTGCAATCCGCAAATATAGCCGCATGTTTAACGCATTATGTTGTGTCACAAAAGGACGGGCTGCGGCACCACCTGGAATGGAATGCATCATCGGCGTTTCAACTTCTAAAAACCTGCGAGTGGTGAGAAATTCCCGAACAGCACTGACCACTGCAGAACGAGTTTTAAAAACTTGTCGTGTTTCTTCATTGGCAATTAAATCTAAATACCGCTGACGATAGCGTGTTTCCTGATCGGCTAAGCCGTGAAATTTATCCGGTAAAGGTTGCAAGGCTTTGGTTAATAAACAAAGATGAATGGCTTTGACGCTGAGTTCACCGGTTTTAGTTTTAAACAATACTCCCTCGATCCCAATAATGTCGCCTAAGTCCCAATGTTTAAATTGAGCATAGGCCTCATTCCCTAACAATTCTTGCTTGAAATATAACTGAATTTTTCCAGTCATATCTTGTACGTGAGCAAAGCTTGCCTTTCCCATAACGCGGCGCGTCATGATACGCCCCGCTAACTTAACAGAGACAGGTTGTTCCTCGAGTCTCTGCTCTGTTTCGTTCTCATAAGATTGTAACAAATCTCCCACAAAATCATTGCGACGAAATTGATTTGGAAAAGGATTACCCTTTTCGCGTAACTCACGTAATTTCATTTTTCGCTGAGCAGTTTGCTCGTTCAGATCTAAAGTAGTACTTTCTTGCATTATTACTCCTTTTACTCAATATCCCATCGTTGGCCACACATCTTATAGCCGCGTCATCCATGTCGGGACGCGAACCTTAAATGAGTTGTGTGCATCGGATAAGATCCTTGCAGAGCCTACCTCGTACTCGATACGGAAGCAAGAAACTAGTTAAACGGATTCCAACGTTCTCTACCTAAAAGGCTGAGTTTACCTCAAGAGGTGGGGTGGAACAAATTTGCGGTTCTATGTAGAATCGTAGTGGGTAATATATCCTTCTCCCACAAGGGGAGAAGGATATATTACCCACCACTCAAAACTTCATAATGAGAAAAGCAAGTATTAACAGTAACATTTATTATTGAGGAGTGAAAATATGCCGAATCAGAATCAGAGAATCAACGAAACAGTAGAATCTTCTTCACTGGGATTTGCGGCGGGACTATTAGTGGGAGCATTTATAGGGTTGCTCAATGAAGACCTTCTAAGCGAGAGTCAGTTCTTAGGTGTTCTCTTTGGAAGTGCCGCATTAGGAGCATTTTTATTTGGGTTATGTTTCTATCTAGGATACGCACCTATAAGGGACAAACGCGCAGAAGAGGGAGAAGAAATTGAATCAAATGTCTCGACAAAAGCCGCGCAGGCATGTTGAAAGACATTCCTAAACAACTATCAACGCAGTGCCTTGCCTAGTAATGGGATTCACTGCAGCATTAATTACAATACCATCTTCCCACTGGGTACCAGGCGCTGGAAGGTCTGGGGAAGTTATCGTAATTTTCTGTAATTGACGTTTGGTTTTGCCTAAATAGTGAGTCCGTGCAATAACCTCTTGTCCGACATAGCATCCCTTTTTAAAACTCACGGCAGCTAATTTAGGTAAATCCAGCATGTGAGGAGTAAACAAATTTTGGGTTTCGGGATAAATCCAGGGAATACCCGCTTTGATATCCAGCCATTGCCAATAATCTTCGGATAGCAGTGGAAATTGTTGTTTTAAAGTACTGCGAATAGTTTCAATTGTATCGGGAGGGCCAATCACTTCAAAGCGGATGTCAGAAATTCGTATCTTTGTGCATTCGGTTGGGATTAACATTTGTTGGAGAGAATGACTCAATTCCTCACCATAGCATCCTAAACTAATTAATTCTGCGCTAGTGAGACGAACTCGTGAAAGTAGAGCGATGGATAACAAGTGTTGCAAGGTTGAATCAAGCAGGCTGTTGGGAAGTTCTAAATAAAAATGGCCATTTAATTGCATTACGCGCATGATGGCTTGGACCTTGCCTTTACGATTGCAGTGGGCAGCGAGTCGGCTTTGTTGCTCAGTCACTTCGCGAATGTCGCAAGTGAGTTGTCCTTGCAAAAAGGGGGCGGTTTTTTCACCGGTAAGCTGGATAAATTTAAAATCGTTAAGATCGCAAATAAAATTGTTCATTCAAGTACTGTTCTCCGGGTCATAGCACGGGCTAGGGTTCCCATATCGAGATAACCCAGTTCTCCATCAAGAGGTACGCCATGGGCGATGCGAGTGCAACGCACGGTTGTCTCTTGTAGCAGATTGGCAATGTAGTGCGCCGTGGCTTCACCTTCTACAGTCGGATTAGTGGCTAAAATTAATTCTTGGATTGCATGAGTTTGAATGCGATTTTTTAAAGCTGGAATATGAATTTCTTCTGGACCGATGCCATCTAAAGGGGATAAGCGCCCCATAAGTACGAAATAGAGTCCATTGAAGCTGCGGCTTTGTTCAATGGCCCATACCTCAGCAGGAGTTTCTACGACACAGAGTTGCGTCGCTATTCGTGAAGAATCACTGCAAAGGTTGCATAAGGATTGTTCACTATAAGTGCGACAAAGTTGGCAATGCCCGACGGTCGTTAGCGCTTGCGTGATAGTATTAGCCAAGGCTAAACCCATGGGTCGATTGCGTTCGAGTAATTGCAAAGCAATGCGTTGGGCAGACTTTGGCCCAACGCCAGCTAAACAACGTAAGTGATCGATTAATTGTTGCACCAATGGGGTGAACATACGATTACTCACTTATTACGCTTTACTCTTCTCCTTCTTCACCCGTCAATGGTAAACCGGATTTTTCGTACACAGATACCACTTCTTGCTGCATCACTGCTTTGAGCTTGGTGGTTGCATCATTAAAAGCAGCACGGGTTAGGTCAGCTGCGACCTTGGTATCGTCAAATGCACTGCTGCCATAAGTAACATTAATGCATTCTTGCAAGCCGTTTAAAGTCGTTTTAACAAAGATACCATCCTCATCTTCTACGCCCCCGAGACCTACTACACGTTTGTTTTCAAGATCTGTCTGCATTTTTTGGAAATGCTGCACCATATCTTGACCTTTGTGTTGAAAGAATTCGAGAACTTCTTTGCTTAAAGCGCCTGGTATATTATTTGCCATGGTAAAACCCTCATAGTTGGTTATAAATAAAAAAAATTCCTCTGTTTCCCTCATAACTTAGAGGCCTCATCATTCCTAATTTTGATGGAGTTCGGTATGATTTGTGCGTTAAATTGATTGATGAAAGTACGTACATGGTCATCTTCAGTGATCGCTTTAACGGCTTCTGATTGTTGTTTTTCTTGCTGTGCTTTGTCAAGTAATACTGGTGTTATCTGTTGTGATGAACCAATTTTAATTTCTTGTAGTGCTGCTCCGATGCGCTGTTCCGCTTCTTGAAAACTCTGGGGGCGCCATTTGCGCGCTAGAACTTGATAGGACATTCAGCTTACTTACAATATAATCACATACATTACAGGGTGGGCAGCTCATTAGCCCTACTGCGCACCCGAATTTACTGCTGCCGCTGCTCCCTTCCGGGCCTGACGGGGTTCACAATATAGCGTTGCGCAGGGACCAAGAGCCGCCCATGTTCACAAAAGAGCCTACATTATACCCTTTTCTTAAGATTTAATCAAATTTGAACCAGCCCTCCCCCTGCCGAAGGCGGATAAGGGTATTTCAAAAAGCAATGCGTCGGGTAGACTTTGGCCCAACGCCAGCTAAACAACGTAAGTGATCGATTAATTGTTGCACCAGGGGGGGGTGAACATACGATTACTCACTTTACTGTAGTTACTCTTCTCCTTCACCCGTCAATGGTAAACCGGATTTTTCGTACACAGATACCACTTCTTGTTGCCTCACTGCTTTGAGCTTGGTAGTTGCATCATTGAAAGCAGCACGAGTAAGATTGCCAGCGACCTTGGGATCGTCATTGGTTATAAATAAAAAAACTCCTCTGTTTCCCTCATAACTTAGAGGCCTCATCATTCCTGATTTTAATGGAATTCGGTATGATTTGTGCGTTAAATTGATTGATGAAAGTACGTACGTGATCATCTTCGGTAATCGCTTTAACGGCTTCTGATTGTTGTTTTTCTTGCTGTGCTTTGTCAAGTAATGCGGGTGTTATCTGTTGTGATGAACCGATTTTAATTTGTAGCCGAATGGGATGCTGTAAATAAGCTTGTAGTGCTGCTTCGATGCGCTGTTCCGCTGTTTTGTTTAAGAGGGCGGCATGAGCACTATCTAACAGTAACTCGATTTCTTCAATGTTCTGCTTAGTTTGTACGCAGTGTGAGGCCAGTACATAAGCGACGCCTTGTAAATTAAGTTGTGATAGAAGTTGTTGCCAATGATCTTGGCGATCTTCTTTTTGTAGCGCGGGTTTTTGTAGCACGGGTTTTTGTAGTGGGGCCGTAGGCGCGGTATTTTCCACCTGTGCGGTATTATAATATTTAGTACTTTCTTCGCTGCGGGTTGCTGGCAAGGCTTGGGGGCGAAATGCAAGCATCCGTAGCATAATCATTTCAAAGCCGCTACGAGGGGTAGGAGCTAATGGTAAGTCCCGGCGCCCCATGATGCCAATTTGGTAGTATAACTGGACTTCTTCTGCACTGAGAGTATTAGCGAGATCCCTCGCTGCGCTCGGGATGACATCTGTAGTTGAGATAGTATCTGTAGTTTTGGTGATATCTTTGGTTGAGATGACATCGGTGCATAGGTCGGGGACGGCTTGCTGCACGGCAATTTGATGGATTAAGGCTAAAAGATCTTCCAGGGCTGCCGCAAAATCAGTGCCAGAATCTGCGAGTTTGCCAATAAGTTGGATTAATTGGTGTCCATTTTTATTGGCCAAGGCTAGGAGTAAATCAGTGAGTAAGTCTAGCTCTGTGGCGCCTAATAAAGCTTTTACTTCAGCTGTTCTCACTTGACCATTCCCATAAGCAATGGCTTGATCCAGCAAACTTAGGGCATCTCGAACGCTGCCTTGAGCGGCTTGGGATAAATAGTGTAAGGCATCGCTGTCATAATCAATTTGTTCTTGCTCCAAGATAGTGCTCAAATGCTTGCTGATTTGCGCCGATGATAAATTTTTAAGCTGAAATTGCAGGCAACGAGACAAAATGGTCAGGGGTAGACGTTGTGGATCAGTAGTAGCTAGGAAAAATTTCGCATGTTGGGGTGGCTCTTCTAAAGTTTTGAGTAGCGCATTAAAACTATGATTAGAGAGCATATGCACTTCATCGATGATGTAAATTTTATAGCGCCCTTGGGTAGGGGCGCATTGCACATCGTAGAGTAAGTCTCTGGTATCTTCTACTTTGGTGCGTGAAGCAGCGTCAATTTCAAATAGGTCAAAAAATTTCCCCTGGGTAATCGCTTGGCAAGTGGCACATTGATTGCAAGGTTGGGAGGTAACGCCTTGTTCGCAGTTAAAACACTTGGCTAATATTCGCGCCAGCGTGGTTTTGCCGACCCCTCGCGTCCCCGTAAATAAATAGGCATGATGCAGGCGCTGCTGGTCCAATGCATTGATTAAGGTGCGCACTACAATGGACTGACCAACAATTTCTTGAAAACTCTGGGGGCGCCATTTGCGCGCTAGAACTTGATAGGACATTCAGATTACTTACATATATTACAGGGTGGGCGGCTCATTAGCCCTACTGCGCACCCGAATTTACTGCTGCCGCTGCTCCCTTCCGGGCCTGACGGGGTTCACAATATAGCGTTGCACAGGGACCAAGAGCCGCCCATGTTCATAAAAGAATCAAGACTATATCCTTTCCTTAAGATTTAATCAATTCCAAAATAGCTTCGCAGGGTGAACGACATTGTCGTTCTTTCCCATCAAACCTTTCCCTGCCTTAGCTACTAGCAGACCAGCTATCAACAAAATTATGGCTGTGATATTAAATCTGCCCCAAAATTCACTTGGATCCCAGTTTGTTATCGGAGCGGGATTGTTACCCGCAAGAGCTATAGGTGTTGTAGCTACGAATGATAAAAACATCATACCTCCAATCACTGCTGATCCTGTGCCTATGGAGAAACTTAAGGGACCTAAACATTTTTTCATATCTGAACGCAATTTTTCATCCTGGAGTTGTGTTTCTTCTAATTTATTTGGATCAACTCGTTTCTCTAATGCGGTATAGCCAAGAGCTAATAGGACGCTTATACCTATTAAAATGGTTGAGGCGATATTAAAGTTACCCCAGAAAGTCCCAGGTTCCCATTCTAGTAGAGGCATGGGTACTCCAGCTATTGGAGAAAAATAGACAACAGCTGATGCTATGGACATAATGGAAAACATACTAATACCTGCCCAACCTATCATGCTTCCTGGTTGAAATTTTATGTTTTTGGTAGCAGTATTTGGTGAGTCTGGATCTTGCATATTTACCTCCTTTCGTGTTGGCTATCAGTTTATCAGTTATCAATTGGTTATTTCTGAGGAGTATACATGGCCTTTCTTAAAATAAAATTAAGCGTAAAGAATTATGGTTCTATGTAGAATCGAGTGGGTAGATTTTCCTTCTCCCCTTGTGGGAGAAGGTGCCGAAGGCGGATGAGGGGTAACAAGATTCATGCTAAAAACTTTCCAAAAACAGTTAAGAAGAAACCAACGCAGCAGCCGAATTAAGATTATGGCAATCATTGAGAAATCTTAGGAGGTGCATTAAAAGCCCTATAAAAAGCTGTACCTGTCACTGTACTTAAAATAAGTGTCGCTAAAATTTCAATGGCGATGATGGACCAATAAGCTGCTAGTGGCAATAAATCCGTGGTTAATAAAGAGGTGGTAATGGTGGCAGTTAGAGCAAGCAAAGTACACAAGCTTTTAATCCCTAACCGATATGAAGTGTTGTTGCTAGTTGTCTTTACTCCTTTTGGCAATAAGTTCTCAATTTCTGCCAGGCTGATCTCAGGTCGCGAAGTGTTGTCATAGTGATCATACGCTTGAATTATACGTAATAAATCTGTTGGCAAGAAATTAAGACCTTCCAAAATTGGCAATACCTTTTCACGATGAATAGTTTTTTCTAATCTTTTTAAATAATTTTGTGCTGCTTCATTCTGTGGAAAATTCTCGCAAAAATGGTTTAGAATTTTGTAAACCCTCTTATCTGCTTGATTACAGCTTTGGAGAAAATTGAGCACTTCTTTTTCGCGCTTGATAAAAATAGCTCCCGCATTTATCAATAGCTCCGCGGTAGCAAGCTTAGGTTCAACGGGAGTTGTGTTGTTCAGGAAAACCAGATCGAGGATAGTGAATCCCTCTGCGTTTTTTCTGGTAATGCTGGTCTTGTTGAGAATGAGGATTTTTACAACCTCTTTGTGGCCACGAAAAGCTGCCCACAAAAGTGCCGCTTCTCTGGAGTCATTAATTGTTTCTTTTACTTCGACAAGGGCCTGTACCATCTCTACATGGCCGTTCTTTGCCGCCACTAGAAGTGGCGTTTCGCCATTGGGATTTCGTGCATTCTCAATGCCGGGGATTTTTATAGGTACGTAAGTAATTCTGTTATAAATTTGGATGCATTTTGCAATGCAGGAGTTTTGAATATCTTGAATTATAGTGTTTAACCGCGTAACTTGATTCTTTGCTGCAGCATCAATTAATTCGTTGTTCCAATCTGCGATGAAGTTGCGTAGTGCCCCACTATGGTGATAATAATCAGAATGAGGATCAAATGTAGCTCCTGCATCTAGCAATAACTGCGCGATGGCAAGCCGGGTTTTTCTAGGAATTTGCTTGTTCCCAAAAGCTCTATCAAGTGCACCAGGCAGTTTGGCTTTCTTTGTAATGAAGAATTCTACCAGCTGTGCGTGGCCGTGAAAGGCCGCCCATGAAAGTGCTGTGTCATTAGGCCATGGGTATCCGGCATTAATGTTTGCCCCCGCCTTAAGAAGTTCAATGACAAGCGTTGTATTGCCTGTTTCTGCCGCAACTACCAACGCTTTATCTAGGTTTCTATATTGCTCTTTACTTTGCATGTAGCCACCTATGCTTTTGCATTTATCCCAGATTATATAGCATAAGTCTTAAAATTGAATTAAGGCCCACACATGGTTTCTGGTTGCAGCATTCGATCGAATTCTTCAGCGGTAAGATACCCCAGTTTGAGGGCAGCTTCTTTAAGGCTTGTGCCATCATGGTGGGCAGTGAGGGCAATTTTTGCGGCTTTATCATAGCCAATGAAGGGACTTAAGGCTGTGACTAACATCAAGGAGCGGTCTACGTTTTCTTTGATTTTTTTCTCATCGGCTTTTAGACCCTTAATGGCAAATTCAGTGAAAGAATGAGAAGCATCAGTAAGCAGTCGAATTGAATTCAATAAATTGAAAATCATCACTGGTTTGAACACATTCAACTCGAAATTACCTTGTGAACCTGCAAAGCCAATGGTCACATCATTTCCCATCACTTGCACACACACCATCGTCATAGCCTCGCATTGGGTAGGGTTGACTTTACCGGGCATAATGGAAGAACCGGGTTCATTTTCCGGTAAAATTAATTCGCCCAGGCCAGCGCGCGGGCCGGAGGCTAACCAACGAATATCATTAGCAATTTTCATCAAAGAGCAGGCTAGAGTTTTTAAGGCACCGCTGGTCATCACTATGGCATCATGGGCAGCGAGCGCGGCGAATTTATTGGAAGCGCTTACAAAGGGCAAACCCGTGATTTGGGAAATTTCTTGGGCAGTGCGTGATCCAAATTCGGGAGGAGCATTCAGGCCAGTGCCAACAGCTGTTCCACCAATGGCTAGTTCGTGGAGTCCAGGCAAGGTAGACTCAATACGCTGAATATCGGCCTCAAGTTGCGCCACATAGCCGGAAAATTCTTGGCCTAGGGTCATCGGAACAGCATCTTGCAAATGCGTGCGACCAATTTTTACTAGGTCATCAAAAGCCAACATTTTTTCATGTAAAGCGTTTCTAAGATCTACGAGGGCAGGTAATAGGCGTCGCACGATGGCGCAGGCGGCGGCAATGTGCATGGCCGTGGGAAAGGTGTCATTCGAAGATTGGGATTGATTCACATGGTCATTGGGATGAATTGGAGTTTTACTGCCAATCTGCCCCCCCGCCAGTTCAATGGCACGATTGGCAATGACTTCATTGACATTCATATTAGTTTGAGTACCGCTGCCCGTTTGCCAAACCCGCAGGGGAAATTCGTCGTTCCATTTCCCGGCGAGGATCTCATCTGCGGCTTGCACGATCAGACCGGCATGCTCACTCGATAGCTGTCCTAAAGATTGATTAGCCAAAGCAGCGGCCTTTTTTAAGATAGCAAAAGCCTCTATGATTTCTTGGGGCATGAGGTCATTGCCGATATTGAAATGATGGAGTGAACGCTCCGTTTGCGCTCCCCAATAATGATCTGCCGGTACGGTGATCTTCCCCATACTATCGCTTTCTATTCTCGTCTGTGCCATGTTGTATTCTCCAATTAGAATGAGCTTAGGATGCGACCATAATAAACCAGAAAACTTCTTCTCCCACAATGCTTTTTTGAGGGAGAAGGTGGTCGAAGGCCGGATGAGAAAGCTCTTTGTAGCTTTAAGCTATTTTGAGCACCCTCACCCTCACCCGCAAGCGGGGGAGGGAAAAATCCATAATCTTCTTTGCGCTTCGAAAAAAATGTGCGATGATTTGCGACCTTGGCTGGGTGGCAGAGTGGTTATGCAGCGGCCTGCAAAGCCGTGGACGCCGGTTCGATTCCGACCCCAGCCTTAATAGCAATGCATAGCCCGGGTGGCGGAATAGGTAGACGCAAGGGACTTAAAATCCCTCGGGAGTTTATCCCGTGCCGGTTCGACTCCGGCCTCGGGCACCATAAGTTTCATTCTTAATCCCTAGATTAGTTTATCTGCTGCGACTCCAATCCAAGAACACGATAACAAAAAGGAGAGCACATCCTTGGCACAAGACCAACTCATTGAAACCAAACTCCAATCTTCCAAACCACTCATCCAGTCGTATGGAGAATTTTTTAGGATTCGCCATGGGGATTTAGTATACGATTATGAAGATGAGCCTTTAGCTAAAGGCGGTTCTGCTGCAGTGTTCCGAGGAAAATGGAATTCTGAAACTGTAGCCATTAAAAAATACTTCACTCACGAAGAAATTGAAAAAGAAATTTGCAACGAAGCGGCTGTGATGGTGCTAGCTAGCACCTATTCTAAGCATTTAGTGCAATTCAAAGGTATCAGCTTAGAAAAACCACATTATTGCTTGGTGATGGAATATATGCCGGGAGGTAACTTATATGATTTATTACACAGTAGACAAAATATCTCTTGGGATACCCGTTATCGTATTGGCTTAGATATCAGTATTGGTCTACGTGATTTACACAATAAAGATATTTTGCATTGTGATTTAAAAAGCCCCAATGTTCTGCTCAATAGTAATGGTCGTGCTAAATTAGCTGACTTTGGCTCAGCAAAGTTTAAAACCAGCTCTGCAGCGATCCCTGAAGAAGATTTTCAAGGCAGTGATTTTCAAGGCAGTATATTGTGGGCTGCTCCTGAAATTCTCCAACGTAACCCGTCCACAAAAAAATCGGATGTGTATAGCGCAGGTATGATACTGTGGGAGTTAGCCAGCCGTAAAGCACCCTATAAAGAAGTGACAGGTATGCTTGTCGATTTGATTATAGGTGGAAAGAAAGAAACTTTTCCACCTGATACACCTGCAGGATTTAAAACGATTGTTCAAGAGTGTTGGCAAGCACCTGAAAAACGTCCTGAGGCTGAATTATTGGTCAAGCAGCTCGATCAATTATGGCAAGTCGTCCAAGAGAGTGAAGTAAAAGAAAAAACGGCGCAACCTAGTATTAGCCCTAACTCTTCTACTGGAAAAAAGCTAAACGATGGCAGCCAATTTGTCTCTACGCGACCCACCGATATTAAGACGCCTAAGGAACCAGAAAAAAAGGAAAGCACCCACCTTATGCCACAATCTAGCCTGGAGACACAGCAAACCCTAGTTACAATACCATCATCGATTAGCACTCCTCCTTCTCTCCATGCCAGTCAATCGGCTTTCTTTGGATCTAGTTGCTCTAGCACCACCTCATTGAGTGAAGTCAACCAAACAGCTCCCCTGGGTGAAAAAAATCGCCAAGATTTGATGCCCCTGCAAAATGAATTAATTACTGCTTGTGAAAATGGCAGCTCAGCGAAAGTTATTGATAGGGGGGCTTAGCCGCAGTGGTTTTTGAGCTACTATTGGCTATCCTTTCCCATTAACGCAGCATTGTGAGGATATTTTTATAAATCTTTTGCTACACTTGTTAATTTTTCCTTAAGCTAGTAAACTGTCGACCTAGATAGGTAAGGGTGCAAGTGCAACCGGCCCACCGATCGTTATTCTGAGCGAATTGAAGGGCCTCCTTTGTAAGTGGCAGCATAGCAGGGAAGTTTTTTATCCTAGATTCGGCAGTAGGTTTCTACTGCCGAATCTAGGTTTATACCTGAAATTCAGGTATTTTGCCCAGGGGAGGTTCTTCGCCTTGCTTCGAATGACAATTTTAGGAATTTAATAAGGAGGGAAAATTTAAAACCCCAACGTGAAGTCATTCAATTCTATGTCTCCCGATACTTTCACTTGTTTTATCATTGGAGAGGATAATCTCCATCTGGAATGTGCCAAAATTATCCAACAACAAGGACAGCAAATACTAGGTATTATTTCTGCGTATGAAACCGCAGAACTATGGGCCTTGCAACAGAGAATTCCTCACTATGTCTCTCTAGCAGCCGCCGAGGAAGCACTCAACAAAACTCCCTTTGATTATTTATTTAGCATCGTCAATGCGCAGATTTTGCCTGCGGCGATACTCAATCTGCCTCGGCAATTGGCGATTAATTTTCATGATGCACCGTTACCCCGTTATGCCGGAGTTCATGCCACTTCTTGGGCGATCTTAAATCAAGAACAGACCCATGGCATTACTTGGCATGTAGCTACTGAAACTGTCGATGCCGGTGATATTTTGCAGCAAGTAATGGTGCCGATTACTGAAGATGAAACCGCATTGAGTTTAAACCTCAAATGCTACGAAGCCGCGCTGCAAAGCTTCCCGGATTTAGTGCAATTTTTGGCGAAGCACAGTTACCAATGCCAGCCTCAAGATTTAAGTCAACGTAGCTATTTTGGCCTGCATCAAAAACCTGCTGGCGATGGCTGGATTGATTGGAATGCCAGTGCCGAAGCTATTGAGCGATTATTTCGTGCTACTCAATTTGGCTCTTATCCTAATCGTTTTACTTGTCCGAAATTTAAGTTGTCATCCCAGCAAAGAAGCTGGGAAGATGAATTTATTATCACTCAATTAGAACTATTACCCGAGCCATCGACTGCAGCTCCTGGAACAATCGTTGCTGCTACTGCGGATTATTGGCGCGTTGCAACTGCTAGTTACGACATTGCCATTCGGCAGATTTGTACCTTAGAAGGTGATGCAGTGTCTTTATCCCCTCTCCCCGCCCGAGCGTCAGCGAGGGAAGGTGGGAGAGGGTTAGGGAGAGGGGGAGCTTGGATGGTTCACCCCTCATCCGGCCTGCGGCCACCTTCTCCCACAAGGGGAGAAGGAATAAGGTCGAAGGATTATGCTGGAGCGAAGGAGGCGATGAAGCCTACTGGGTTTCCCAATGGCAATCCATAGAGCCTGCCAAAATTCCCTTCCTGAATTTTAATCACCGCGAAAATAAGTCCTCATTCCTTCTCCCCTTGTGGGAGAAGGTGGCCGCAGGCCGGATGAGGGGTGAACTTGCAGAACCCACCCCTCATCCGCCAGCCTACCCTGAGCCTGTCGAAGGGGCACCTTCTCCCACAAGGGGAGAAGGAAGTCTCCAGTCCCCTCTCCCCCGCCCGAGCGTTAGCGAGGGAAGGTGGGAGAGGGTTAGGGAGAGGGGGTATTTACAACAATGGATCCCTCCCCACCCCTTTACAAAAATTATTACACCAACATTACCCTACTCATGATTTCAACACCTTGCTGTTAGCCCTCTGGCTCGTCTACCTCTATCGTCTCGGTAATCAACCCAAAGTAGGGGTGTTGCTGCAATTACCTTGTCAAAAGGCTTCACATCCTAGTGATCTGGATCCTGGCATCCATGCCAGGACGAGTTTAGAACTACCGTATTTCACTGCCTTACAAGACGGATTACACTTCGGCCAAGTAGTGTCCCAATTACAAGCTGAGTTACTGGCCATGCAGCAAAAAAGCAGTTATTTACCCGATATATTTTATCGTTATCCAACTTTAACCGAAGTCAAACAAGCGGTATTTACTGCCGTTGTTATGGGAGAAGTCGAGCAGCTACAAAAATCTCATGCTGCTTTGGTGTTGATGATATCTGCCAAAGATCGTAGTTTATCTTGGCACGTCGATCAAAAATGCTTAGCACAAGAACCCTACTTAAAAACCATCCTGCAACAAATGCCTGGCCATTTAGAAACTCTATTAACCGCCATTACCACGCAACCAGAAACTTCCATTGCCGATTTAGCGCTACTTACACCTCAAGAACAGCAGCAAATCTTAATTGATTGGAATCAAACTGACATCGACTATCCACGCGATAAAACCATTCCGCAATTATTCGAAGAACAAGTTCAAAAACATCCCAATAAAATCGCCGTGTGCTTTGAAAATCAATCACTCACCTATCGCGAGCTTAATCAACAAGCCAATCAACTCGCGCATTACTTACGTCAGCAAGGGGTGGTAGCTGAAACTTTAGTCGCGATTTGCATGGAGCGCAGTATCGAAATGATTATTGGGATTTTGGGGATTTTAAAAGCGGGGGGTGCTTATGTGCCGATTGATCCTGAGTCTCCTTCCGCCAGAATCGAATGGATACTGCAAGATACTGGCTGTCGATTTGCGGTGCAATTGGGAAATGAACTTTCAGGCCTGCATAATAACGTCATTAATATTGAAGAGATTTTTGCGATTACTGAAAATAATGTAAGTAATGTAAGCCTTGATATTGCTGAGCATGATCTTGCTAATGTCATCTACACTTCCGGTTCTACGGGCAAGCCCAAAGGGGTCTTAGTGGAGCATGGTAATCTTGTTGCAACTTTTCATTCAAGTCAGAAAATTTATGGATTTAATGAGTCTGATGTCTGGAGTTGTGTCCACGCCTTTAATTTCGATTTCTCCGTGTGGGAAATTTTTGGAGCTTTATTGCACGGGGGCTCGTTAATTATCCTGCCCAAGGAAGTAATTCAATCTGCTGAAACATTGTACGAGGTGGTGATTAGCCGAGGCATTACCGTCTTCAGTCAAACACCTACGGCATTTTATCAATTTGCTGAAATAGATCGAGTGAAGCAGGAAAAACTTGCATTACGCTATGTCATTTTTGGTGGAGAAAAGCTTTCATTTCCAGCGCTGTCCAGCTGGTTTGCGCGCCATGGTTTTGATACGCCTTGTCTAGTCAATATGTACGGCATCACCGAATCGACGATCCATGCCACGTTTCTAAAGAGTACCGAAAAAGAGCCCTGGAATTTACTCTGCTCTAATATTGGAAAGCCTTTAGCTAGCCGTGCTGTCTATGTTTTAGATCACACTCAAAAGCCTATTCCTCTGGGCGCTGTCGGTGAATTGTATCTGAGCGGGTCGGGCATTGCGCGTGGCTATTTAAATTTACCCGAAGAAACTCAGCAACGATTTTTAAACCTATCGATTCATTCTGAGCTGGTCAATGTATATAAAACCGGTGACTTAGTGAGATGGTTGCCTGATGGCAATTTAGAATATATTGGCAGAATCGATGATCAAATTAAACTTCGTGGCTTTCGAATTGAGTTAGGAGAAATCGAAAAATCGTTAACGAAGGTCAAGGGCGTCCAGCAAGCTGTCGTTATCACCTATAACACCCCGTTTAACCAGACGCAATTAATCGCCTTTGTCGTGTTGAGCCAAGATCCTAATCACACTAATGATGCAGAATCACTCAAAATCACCCTAAAAAGCTGGTTGTCTTCTTACATGATTCCGCAGCGAATTTATACCCTCAATAAAATTCCACTTAATAAAAATGGGAAAATAGATAAAAAACAGCTTGCGCGATGGGCGGAATATTTCTATAAAATGGATGCTCCAGCCTATTCACGCGATAAGCATTTTCAAGAATCATTGCAACCTGGAGTTTTATCGTTATTAAAACAGATATTTGAGGAAACATTTAAAACCCCCGTGAAAATCACCGATGACTTTTTTGCTTTGGGTGGGGACTCTATTGTAGCGATGCAACTTTGTGCGGCGGCCAGGAAATACGGTATTACGATTCAAGTAAGACAAATTTTTGAAAACTCTAGCATCGAGATGTTGGCCGATAAGGTGCAATTATCCGCACAATCCATTCATGACGTCAAACCCGAAGGTCGGGTAGCATTGACCCCAATCCAGCATTGGTTTTTTAATTTACCACTAGCAAAAAAAGAGCAATTTAGTCAAGCCTGTTTGCTAAAGTTATCGCCCCACCTAGATCTAAGTAAAATACGAAAATCGATCGAACTATTAATTTCTACCTACCATACGCTTAGATTGCGCTTTGAAAAAATTGGCAGTCACTGGACTCAATATTATGACGACCATCCCCTGCAAGCAGAGGATTTAATAGAAATGGTCAAAGCCAAAAATGCTGATAAAGCGCAATGGGACAAGGTGGTTGATGGCTTAATCCGTCAAGCCCATTTGGGTTTTGATTTACGCAAAGGCCCTTTAGCTAAGTTTTACTTAATCAAGAATAACCCTGCGTTGGAATCCTATCTATTGATCGTGATCCACCATTTACTGATTGATGGCGTCTCTTGGCGGGTTCTTCTGGAAGATATGGAGAAAATTTATTCGGCCCATGTAACCAAGAGTACAGTTCAAGGCTTGCTGGGTTCAAGTTTTAAATCTTGGTCTCAATCATTACAAGGATATGTTTATCAAAATAAAAACCATAAATTAGGGTCCTATTGGAAGGCTATAGAGGATCAGCAAGTCACAATCCCAAAAGATTTTAACCTTGGAGAAAACCTGTACGATACTACCTGTTGCGTTGAAATCAGCTTTACCAGTGCAGAAACCAAGCTACTGACTCAAATTGCCCAGCAGAATAATACTCGTGTTCATGAAATATTATTGACCGCTTTAGCTAAAGTGGTTTCAGAATGGATTGGAGCAATAGAATTTTCAATCGACCTGGAGTCTCATGGACGATCCGAAGTCCTTGGTTCAAATTACTCACAAACTATGGGATGGTTTACCAGTTTGTTTCCAGTAAAACTGCATTATGATCAATCACATGATTTTATGAAGAATCTTGAAGAGATTAAACAAGAGCTAGGCTCTATCCCCAATGATGGAATTGATTATGGAGTTTTCCGCTATCTAAATAAAAAAAGGAAACCAAAAAAATACTCTCAGGAGATCAGTTTTAATTATTGGGGGAGGTTTGATCAAGTCTTTGCTCAAGGCAGTCCGCTGCAATTACAATGGATTAAGCCTGTTTCTTATGCCAAAAATTTACGGACACATGTTATTAGTATTGAAGCTATGATAAAACACCAGCGATTGCATGTTTATTGGGAATACAGCAACAATTTACACAGTGCAAAAACAATACATGGAATGGCCACAAGTTATCGTGATGAAATTACACGTTTTATAGCCAATTTCCCCCGCAAGCAACCAGAAAACTTTTCTTTCCCATTAACTCCTCTACAAAAAGGCATACTTTTCCAATCAATTTCTTCGCAGGATTCAGGAGCCTATATCGCCCAATACAGTTGGAAAATCAACCAGCTTATTAATACACCCTTCTTGCAGAAAACATTATCTGAGATCATTGCTCGGCACGAGAGTTTACGAACTCGCTTTGTATGGGAAAATGTTAGCGAAGCGTTACAAGTGGTAGAACAGCACTGTAATTTTCTGTGGCAAGAATATGATTGGACCGAGGTTCCTGAGCAGGAACACCAAAAGCGTCTCCATGATTTTCTCCAAGCCGACAGAGAAGCTTCTTTTTCCCTGGATAAATTGCCTTTATTGCGTGCTGTTTTAATTCGAACCTCTCCTGAAAGTTCAATACTTGTTTTCACTTTTCATCATTGTATTCTGGATGGTTGGTCCATGTCACTGTTACTGAATGAGCTTGCCGCTCGTTATTCTGCTCTGGGGGACAATAAAATTTTGACATGGGAACCATCACCCAAATACTTAGATTATGTCCATTGGCTGCAACGACAAAATCGGTTTAAAGCCCGGCAATTTTGGCAGGATTATTTAAAGAATATTAGTATTAATCCAGGATTGTTAAGTCAGGTGGGAATATTATTTCCTCAAAACCAATCTCATTCCATCAAGTATTGTCTCAAGGAAGTTGATCTTGGGAATTCATTATCTCATTCCATTAGAAGTTTTTTAAAAACATACAAGCTTACTTTAAGCGCATTTTTCCAATCAATTTGGGGATTATTGTTACACCGATATACACAGGCGGATGACATTCTATTCGGCACCACAATTTCCTTGCGACCTGCCGAAATAAATGATGTAAATAAGATGTTAGGGTTGCTCATTAATACCTTGCCCGTTAGACTTAACTACACCAAGGAGATGAGTGTATTGGAATACTTGCAGACTGCGCAAAAAAACATGTTTGGTATATTAGATCATAGCTATGCTTCGCTCAGTGATATTCAGGAATGGATTGCCAATAAACCGAAGTCAGCTTCCCACGAACTATTTGAAACGTTACTTGTTGTTGAAAATTATCCTATAGGAAATTTATCTGGTTTAGGCACATCTTTCGATGAAATTGAAATTTATGACCCTACCCACTACGCGCTTACTTTAGCGGTAATCCCTCAGGAAAAAATTTCTCTTAAATTTGCGTATGATGCTAGTCGCATTAATCATACTATGTTAACTCAACTTGTTGAACATTTCCAGAACCTAATTGAGGAAGGTTTAATAAAGCCTCATGAGTCTGTTTTTAATTTAAATATTTTATCTGCCGAAGAGCAAAACCAGATTTTAATTAAATGGAACCAAAATCGTGAGATATTAAAGTATGAAAACATAAAAGATTGGTTTGAATATCAAGTTCAACAAACACCTGATAATAATGCCATTTTTTTTCAGAGTAAGAGTATGACTTATTCAACACTAAACTCTAAAGCGAATCAGCTTGCGCATTATCTGCAAGAGCAACTTAGAATTCATTATCACACAGAGAATGTTGCTGATACTTTATTCGCTCTAACTATTGACCCCGGATTTGAAATTGTCATTGCCATGTTAGCAGTAATTAAAATAGGCGCGGCATATTTACCAATAGATTCTTCTAATCCATTACAAAGAATTGAATATATTTTAAATGATTGTAAAACTAAGTTTTTAATCACTCAAAATCATTTAATCAATAGGATAAAGCCAATTTTTAATAAATTAATCTTTAAACCAGTCTGCATTAGTATCAACTTAGTGCAACCTGATATTGAAACAAAATGCAAGAATAATTTGCTTACCACGATAAACAAAAACGACTTAGCGTACGTTGTTTATACCTCTGGATCAACTGGCAATCCAAAAGGGGTAATGATATCTCACTTAGGTATCACTAACACCATAAGCTCAGCCATCAAACAACTTGACCTAACAGAACATGATAAAATTTTGCAATTTGCTTCGTGTGGTTTTGACGCTTCTGTATGGGAAATTTACACTGCATTATTAATTGGTGCTAATTTAGTTATGACAGAAAAAAACCAGTTATTACCTGGAAATATCTTAAGTAACACTATCAAGGAAAATGAAATTTCTGTTGTAACCCTGCCACCTTCTATCTTAGAAACAGTTTCATTTATAGATTATCCTTATCTAAAGACTATAATTGTTGCTGGAGAAGCTTGTTCAATACAATTAATGAAACAATGGTCCAAAAAAAGACATCATCTAGTTAATGCTTATGGTCCCACAGAGGCTTCGGTTTGTGCCACAATGGCTTTTTGTGATTTTCAGGATGAGCGTTGTTTTATTGGTAAAGCAATAAACAACGTTTCACTTTATGTTTTGAATCAACATTTACAACCTGTCCCTATTGGAGTGATTGGTGAATTATATATAGGTGGTTATGGATTGGCGCGAGGTTATTTAAATAATGGCGCTCTTTCGAAAAAATATTTTAATTTTGTCAAAATACAAAATAATGTTCTGAAATTATATAAGACAGGTGATTTGGTTCGTTGGTCTCCAGGTGGCATGTTAGAATTTATGGGGCGTGTGGATAGTCAAGTCAAAATCCGAGGTTTTCGTATTGAGTTAGGAGAAGTGGAGCGAATGATAAAATCTCATCCATTCGTTGTTAATGCTGTGGTACTAGTAAAAAATATCTACAAATATAAACAGTTAGTTGCTTATGTTATTAAGAAGAATAAAACATTAAATGCACAAGAGTTGTACAGATCAATGAATCGATGTTTGCCTGAGTACATGACTCCTAAGTTATTTGTTTTTATAGAAAAATTTCCATTAACTAAAAATGGGAAAATTGACAAAGAAGGGTTACCTAGTCATGTTCATGGAGATCGGTGTCATAGAGTCTTTGAACCCCCGCGATCGAAAGAGGAAAAGAATATTATTCATCTATGGAAAAAGGTACTCCAAACAAAGAAACCTATTGGCATTCGTGATAATTTTTTTGAATTGGGAGGAAATTCACTGTCGATATTGCAGATTTTATCCTGGATTCAAAAAATTTTTAATGTGGAATTGGTAATACGGGATTTTTTGATTGAGCCAACAGTTATTCGTATGGCGGAATTAATCAGCACCGCATCCCAAGAAAGAAAACTTCTTGAAAAAGTGCTTCATCAAGATTTAGACCAAAAACACAGATGCTTAATTTCACTGCGATCAGGAGAGAATAATAATCCATTGTTTCTAATTCACCCAGTGGGTGGAACTGTATTTTGGTATATTTCTCTTTCTCATTATATGCAGCAAGGTCGTCCAATATATGCCATTCAAGACCCAAGCATTGATACAAAAAATATAATATTTAATACCGTTGAGGAAATGGCTACTTATTATATTAGTATTATTCGTTCTGTCCAAAAACATGGGCCTTATTTAATTGCTGGAGCTTCGGGTGGCGCCAATATCAGTGTAGAAATTGCAAAACAATTGCAAATATTAGGAGAGGAAGTGGGTTTTGTTGGTTTGTTAGATGGCTGGGCAGCTTTCCCTCAAATGTTAGAAGAGCGCGCTTTTTTTGAGGCTAATATGCGACGTCAGTATAATGCAATGAAAAATAAATTTCAGGCCAAAGGAATTTCAAATGCCGAACATTTACTTGCTTTACAGTGGCATAGGTCTCAAATGTTTAGAGCTTATAAAACACCTTTCTTAAATACGAAATTGACCCTATTTAAAGCAACTGTTACAGTAGAAATATTTAAGAATATTGACGGACTATATAATCATTGGGAACAATATTCCCCATTTCCAATAGAGCTTTATTTAGTCCCTGGAGGTCATGAAAGTATGTTTCAGGAACCAAACGTGAAATTTTTGGCTAAAGTTATGGACGAATGTTTATCTTCATTAGAGCATGGCCAAAATTTTTCTCAAAAGCACGCTGACTTTGCTGAATGTGCTAAATATTACTATTTATCCCCTTCCACCTATTCCAGTGAGGTTTTAACATGAAATTTTCTAATTTTGATTTGCTTCTTTCTTTACCTATATCTGCCTATTGGAAAGATATGGGTAACATATATCAGGGTGGAAATCAAAAAATGTTGGAAATGGTTAATTTTGACAATTTGGATGAATTAGTTGGCAGAACTGACTATGAATTACCTTGGTGTTCGAAAGCACAAGAGTTAGAATCCTTCACTAGAAGCATTATAGAGACAAGGACTGAAAATAGTTTTGAGCTAGAATTTTTACATAATGGATTATTAATTTGTTATTTGGTCACTGAGCGACCATTATGTACTCCAGAAGATGAGGTGGTTGGGGTGGTGGGCACCTTAATAAATATTAGCGATAGGAAACGTTTAGAGCTTGCATTAGATACAGCCAAATCAGATGCACTGGAGAAATTTCGGTTAACAAATGTATATTTGGAAAATATCCTGACTAATCTACCCGACCCTATTTATTGGTTAGACAAAAATTCCGTCACCTTAGGTGCAAATGATGCTGAAGCTCAATTATATGGACTTAAAACTGGCAAGGAAATGATTGGAAAAAGTATTTTTGATTTTGCAAAAATATTGGGTTGGGATGATGAGGTAACTAATAGATTACGACAAAATGATCTAGAGGTTATGCAATCTGGAATTCCCATGGTCGTAGAAGAAACAGGTATATTAAACAACGAAATTAGAATATTTCTCTCCCACAAAGCCCCCCTATATGACGAAAATAAAGAAAAAATTATTGGCATTATTGGAAATGCCACTGATATTACTGAACGCAAAGCAATGGAGAAGGAATTAAAAGAAGCCTTAGAAGCCGCCGAAGCTTCCGATCGTGCTAAAACGGATTTTATCCAAAACATGAGTCACGATGTCAAAACGCCGCTGGCGGGTATTATTTCCATGGCGCACAGGATCGGCACGCAACTCGAGGAGCCCGATGCTCTCGAAGATAATTATGAAAATGTGCAGATGATTAAAAATTCGGGCAAGCAATTGATAGAATTTTTTATGAATTGTTTAGAGATGGGGCGGATTGAAACCGAAGGGGTGGCACTTAGCAATGAAAATTTCAATCCCCAAACCATAACGGATCAGCTTGTCGAGATGTTGACCCCTTCCATGAAACAAAAAGGCTTAGGATTTTATTCCACTTATGATCCCGCTATTCCTGAAATGGTGTATGCCAGCGCGCCGGGATTTTATCGGATAATTTTAAATTTACTAGGCAATGCGATTAAATTTACTGAGGAAGGCTCGATAAGCATGGACATTCTCTTACAGAAAACTCGCGATGAAGACACTGGCAAAGAAAAAGAGGAACTTTGTTTAAAAGTTCGTGATACCGGCATGGGCATTCCCCAAGAAAAAATCGCTAGCATTTTCGAGCGCTTTACGCGTTTGACGCCTTCTTATGAAGGCAAATTTGAGGGTCATGGGATTGGGCTGTATATTGTGCATAAATTTGTCACTTTGATGGGAGGAAAAATTGATGTGGACAGCGAAGTGGGTAAGGGCAGTTGCTTCACCATCACCTTTCCTTTTCTACCCGCCAAGGCATTCCTGAAACCGAGAGCAGTGAAGCCTAAGTTTACCAAGCTAGCACCGCTTGGGGATGCTGCCAGCGAGGAAGAGAAGATAGGTCCGCGTATTTTGTTGGTTGAGGATAATCGGATGGCTCAAAAAGGCGTGGAATCGATTCTCACGCACTTAGGTTATACAGTTGATATTGTGGATACAGGTGAGAAAGCTTTAGAAATTTTTGAATTGGATAAATATGTGCTGATTATTACTGATATTGGGCTAACAGATATGAGTGGATTGGCAGTGGCAAAGCATATTCGCACCCTAGAAAAAGGCCGAAAAAATCCAGTGCCGATTGTGGCTCTGACGGCCCATAATGTTGAAAAAGTGCAAGCAGAATGTGCGGCTGCGGGTATTAATGGGGTGCTAGAAAAGCCTTTGACTGAGGAGGTGGCGCGCGAGGTGTTGGATTGTTTTCTGAAGAAATGAATATAGATCCCTGAGATCAGGCTAGATTATATCGCACTGACCTGGATTGGGTGCTGGCATTATCCGAACCATTTGAGTTAGAATGTGCCCTGATATTGAATAGTTAGAAGAAAAAATAAGCAGAAAAATTCAAGCAGAGCAGTAGTAGTATGAATAGTAGCAGTAGCTGAAATAAATATTCCACCAGCGGCACAGGGACTTATGTTTAAACCATTAGCACTTTATATTGGCTTGCGTTATACCCGCGCCAAGCGTCGCAATCAATTTGTCTCGTTTATTTCATTAGCTTCGATGATCGGCATTGCCTTGGGAGTGGCCGTGCTGATCACTGTATTGTCGGTGATGAATGGTTTTGATTTCGAGATTCGCAATCGATTATTTAATTTAGCTAATCATGTCACCGTAAGTGATGTGGAGGGTCGGTTGGCCAATTGGAGTCAACTGCAACAATTAGTTGAAAAGCAACCGCATGTCAAAGCGGCTGCTCCTTTTGTTAGCGCGCAGGGAATGCTTTCCCATTTAGGTAGTTCTGCGCCGGTATTGGTCACTGGGATATTACCGCAGGAAGAAGCGCGGGTATCGCAACTGGCAGCGCATTTGGTGCAAGGGAGCTTTGATGCGTTGCAGCCCCAGGCATTTGGCATCGTGATTGGGGAAGGCATTGCCGAAAATTTAGGATTAGGTTTGGGGGATAAAGTGATTTTATTCACTCCGCAGGCTAATGCCTCTCCGTTAGGGATCATCCCCCGGTTTAAGCAATTTACCGTAGCAGGGATTTTTCATGTGGATGGTCGGCAAGAAATGGATCGTGGCATGGCCTTTATTAATTTACGCGATGCTCAATTGTTATATCAAATGGGGGGTGCGGTCAGTGGTCTGCGGTTAAGGGTGAGTGATTTGTATATTGCCCCGGTGGTGGCCGAGCAGTTACAACAGGTTCTGCCAGCGGAATATCTAATTACCGATTGGACCCGAGAATTAGGCACTTATTTTAAGGCGATCCGCATGGAAAAAACTATGATCTTCCTTATTTTATTACTGATCATCGCGATAGCTGCCTTTAACTTAGTTTCGACCTTAGTGATGGTTGTGAATGATAAACGAGCGGAAATTGCCATTCTTCGCACTTTTGGCGCTACGCCTCGGACCATTATGGCGACTTTTATTGTGCAAGGACTGGTGGTAGGCTGCGTCGGTACCTTGTTGGGTTTAATTGGTGGCATTCTTTTGGCGCATAATGTCACCGAAGTAGTGGCTTTTCTGCAGCACGTGTTTCATGTTTCGTTTATTTCTTCCTCGATTTATGTAGTGGACTATCTGCCTTCGCGCATTCAAGTGTCCGATGTTTGGCAGGTTTGCGTGATTGCGTTAGGCTTGAGTTTGTTAGCTACGTTATATCCGGCATGGCAGGCTTCTCGTACACAGCCAGCGGAGGCCCTGCGTTATGAGTGAAATTGTTTTGCAAGCCGAGCATGTGGCCAAAACTTTCAAAGATGGGAAGTTAAAAGTTGAAGTTTTAGTCGATATCAACTTGGCGGTGCCAGCGGGTGAGCGTATCGCGATTGTAGGTGCTTCTGGAACTGGGAAAAGTACCTTGCTGCATTTGTTAGGTGGTCTAGACCGGCCCACTGCTGGCCGAGTATTAGTCGCTGGAGTTGATATTCATGGCTTATCGGAAGGCAAAAAAAGTCAATTACGCAATGCTGATTTAGGGTTTATCTACCAATTTCACCATTTATTGCCTGAGTTTAACGCCCTAGAAAATGTGGCCATGCCGTTATTAATTGCCGACGTGACGGCTAAACAAGCGGCAGAAAGAGCCACAGAAATGTTAGAGCAGGTGGGCTTAAGCCATCGTTTGTCGCATCGTTTGGGAGAGTTATCGGGAGGAGAGCGGCAACGAGTTGCTATTGCTCGGGCTTTAGTGAACCGCCCAGTCTGTGTTTTGGCCGATGAACCGACCGGAAATTTGGATCAAGTGACGGCGGGGCATGTGATCGATTTAATGTTCGATTTAAACGAACGATTAAAGACGAGTTTTGTTATTGTTACTCATGATTTGGCGTTGGCGGCTAAGATGCAGCGAACTTATACCTTGCTCAATGGCTCCCTCTAGGCTGGAACGCTCGCTCCATATTGTTTTGTTCTCTGACTGGAATATGCAAGTTATTGGCTTCCTTTCGCCAGTATTTCACTGCAGTGGTAATTTCTTGAATAATTTTGTCTGCCTGGTTCGGTTTTATTCGAAAAAATTCTGCAACTTCTTTTGCAAGCGTTAAACTTTGTGAGTTATCGGTCTCAGAAATATTCAGTTTAAGACCATTTCCGCTGGCTACTGGATTAATATCAAATGCCGGTGATAATATCCAACCATTTTCTTGCAGAATAAAACCATGGTTTCTCAGGTGATCGTCCACATTGGATATGCAAATATAAAACACTATCCTGCGCCATAATTGCTCTAAATCTTGGTTAGGTTGCGCACTTTGTTGGGCAATAAATTCTGCAAGTTCCAAATAGCTCGCGCCAGCAGAAAAATCTTCACCATCTAAACGCTGCAATAAAGTCATTGCGGAAGCAAAATGGATTCGCTCATCCGATCCGGTTCGATCAAAACGTTTGCTAAGAAAAGTGTGATGACGACTATTAAATTTTTCTACTTTTGCTTCAGGCATAATAATTTGAGCGCGCTGCGCAAGTTTATATGCAACCATTTCCCAGGCACCAATATCATGTTCATCATTTGCGCTTGGAAATTTGGCAATCCACAGATGTTTATTTTCATCAATAACGCTGGCTTTTGGGCGCGCACCACCTAAAGAACCGCCTGGGGCAATTAGCATCTGCAACCACTTGGAATAATTTGGATTGTTTTCTGCATCCGCATTTTCAAGATTTAAACTGGCGTACTCCAATTCACGTAAAGAAGTCCAAGGGGGTGAAGCATAAGCTTTATTATAATAAAGAAAGGGGCTATTAGAATCTGTGCGAAATCGAATTGCGCCTATACGGTTCTCATCATATACCCCTAAGAGATAATCTGATTCGAGCAATCTTCGTTCTTTGCGTCCTGCCTCTCGAGCTAACTGCGCTTCTCTACGATTCATGAGAAAGCGTCCCCAACGATCAGGGGCGGAATCAAGGAAAATACCAAAATTATCCTGGCCCTGGGGCGTATACTGTATTCCTGAGTATAATTGCAATGCAGGATCTAAAGTATAACCCTGATTTTTACTCAGCCAATCAGGGTTATATTCAAATGAAAAAATTTCCTTACCTCGGGAAGGAGTAATATAAAGCATTCCCAGCAAGCTAGGCTGAGGTAAACCTCGCCAGTGGACACAGACTTCAATCGATCGCTTTTGTGTTGTATTCATCTTTATTTCTCGATTTTAGTTTGGGTGCCCGTACTTTAGTAGCTAAACCCAAATCTTGTAGTTTGCGCCCTAGCTCGTCATCGCGTGCTAGTAATTTCAAATCCTTTTCTAAGCGTAAGCACAGTAAAACATTAGCATAAGCACCAAATGTTACTTTGGGGTCCCCTTGCTCTATGGCTCTTAAGGTATTGCGAGATATCCCTGCACGCTCCGCTAACAAGACTGCAGAAATTTTTCTGCGCAAGCGCGCAAGACGAATATTTTCCCCTACCTCAGTTAAAATTCGCTGCAGGGAGGGTAAAATTACACTCTTTTTTCTAGCCATAACAGTCAATAAATTGATCAATGAAAGAGTTAATGCTCAAACTATAGAGCATTATAGTGGTAATTAAGTTTTTTGCAAGCTATCCGATGCACACATTGCCTCCGCAATGACGGCAGAAGCTCCCGCAAGCGGGAGAGAGGATTTGGAACATTAGGATTTTCGTCAATTTTGGAGTACACTCCTGATATTCTCGCTGAAATTAGGAGTGTACTCCAAATGATCGATTTTATTCAAGCTAGCTTTCATCGGTTAATTCAGGCGTTATCCTTTACCACCCATCGATATTTATATCCTTTATTTAACTTGGATGACCGTCTTACTGGCCTAATTGGTGCTCGCGGCGTGGGCAAGACTACCTTATTGCTGCAATACATCAAGGCCAATCTTTACCCCAATAAGGCAGTCTTATATTTTTCTGCCGATAATTTCTATTTTAGCAGTGGTTCATTATTAGAATTTATTAACCATAGTTATTTAGTTGATGGGGTGCGATTTTTTTTTATTGATGAAATTCATAAATATCTCAATTGGAGTCAGGAATTAAAAAACATTTATGATTCGTTTCCCGATGTAAAAATTGTTTTTTCAGGTAGCTCGAGTATTGATTTAGTGAAAGGCAGTAGTGATTTGAGTCGACGCGCTCGGCTATACCACTTGCACGGTCTATCCTTTCGAGAATATCTTAATTTTACTACGGGCAGCCAATTGCAACCTATCCAGTGGGAAGATTTAATGAAGAACCGCTATGAGGTAGGCCAACAATTGTCGCAAGTAACTAAAATCCTTGGGCACTTTAAAGATTATATTCGTTATGGCTATTATCCTTTCTTGTTTGAAAACGAAGTTTCTTATTATGAAAAAATAGGTCGGGTGGTTGAAAAAACTATATTTGAAGACATTGCTAATTTTTATCAGCTTAAAACCAATAATTTACATTATTTTAAAACGATCTTAAATTACTTAGTTACGATTCCGCCTGGTACGATCAATACGCATAGTATTGCGAAACAGTTGGGAATTGACGATAAAACAACTTTTAATTATTTGGTTATCTTGCGGGATACCGGATTATTGCGTTTTATCCCCCCTTATGCCAAGGGGAAACAAGCGTTGCATAAGCCATCAAAGGTATTTTTGAATAATACTAGCTTGCATTGCGCCCTAGATAATTATTTGGGAATTAGTGCTGAAAAAGGCACTAAACGAGAATTGTTTTTTGCTCAATCTGTGATGGATGCAGGATTACAGCTGTTTAGTAATGATTATGCTGATTTTCAGGTAGCAAACTATTTATTTGAAATTGGCGGTAAAAATAAAAATATAAATCAGGCAAATAAAACCCAATTGCCTTGTATTGTGGTAAAAGATGATATTTTAATGGGGAATGAAACTACAATCCCTTTGTTTTATTTTGGTTTTTTGTATTAGCTGTTTGGATCGAAGCTCACACCGTGCAGCGGATGTTGCCCAGCTATCCGATGCACATATTTCCCCATGCTTTTGTGGGAAGGCTGCTCTGTTATCCAATGAAGTTGTGTGCACGGATAGCTATGATTGATAGGGCATATCTACAAGAGGATGTTTTGAATTGTCCTCAGGATCAGGATCAGGATCCACTTCTGGATCATTATTGAGATAATTCTTGGTGGATTCAATATCTATCGTAACGTCAGGATTATTGGAGGAATAAATGGGAGAGTCAAATTTAGAAGCAGTTGTCACAAAGCTTCGGCTTAATGAAGGCATGTCTTCTTCTATTTGTGATGTTCCTTGCGATGAAATGGAGATACTATTTTGCTCTACAGTAGTGATATTTTCTTCAGTACTCTGATTCAAAGGTAGATATCGAGGCTGTTGCTGATGTGGAGACCGAAGTCGGTCAAGCCAAGAATAGATAGAATTGACAGGCCTTTCTTCCACTGAAGCAGCAACTGGAACACCCATAGCCTCTAGAACATCATTTCTGTGTTGCTTTGGATTACGTACTTTTACTTGCCGATTTGTGTTATTTACTGGAGTGCCATCTTTTTTTAAAAAGAGATCATATACGTCGCTGTCTGAACTTCCAATGAGTCCAAATAAAACTCCTCTACCAACGCCTTTAGCAATCCCTTTGAGGGTGCTGTTGTCGATCGCATAATAATGAATGCCGGCAATTAGCCTGACTACAGTACAAGCAGCCATGGCATAAACGAAACTCATCCCAATATCCCAAATTGGCAAGCCAAGGGCCTCTGTTATAGATTGTGTACCAAGCTGAAAACTATATTCATTCCACATATACATTCCTATGGCTGTCAATAGGGTGGTCCCAAGCAGGTAGAACATAAGTGCAGCGTATCTATCACGATACTTTTCATGCTCTCCATTTGGATCATCCTCCGCGTAATCGTGTAAAGAAGACAGTGCTCCTAATGGGGGGAGGAGGACATTAATGAGAAATTTAATGAACGGCTTTTTCCCGAAAGGCCGCTTGTCTTTATCAACCATAGTATTCTCTATGAGTATGAATGAATATGCTTATTTTAAACTTTAAAACTTAATGCAGTATTAAACCTAGATTCGGCAGTAGAAACCTACTGCGAGGGAGATAGTGTCGCCAAGGCCTCAGCAGAAAATGGCAGGAATTTCTTCTTCAGGTCGCCAAGTGAGGATTTCGTACCCTGTTTCTGTGACCAACAGGGTATGTTCCCACTGTGCTGATAGGGAATGGTCTTTGGTGACAACTGTCCACCGGTCGGGCAGTAACTTAACAAAACGCTTACCCGTATTGATCATGGGTTCGATGGTGAAAGTCATACCTGCTTTCAACTCTTCGCCAGTGCCCGCGGTACCATAATGCAGTATTTGCGGTTCATCATGAAAAATTTGTCCAATACCGTGGCCACAATATTCGTGGACCACGGAAAAATGCTGAGCTTCAGCATGTTGTTGGATAGCAGCGCCAATATCGCCTAAATGCGCGCCTGGTTTAACTTGTTGGATACCTAAATACAGGCATTCCTGAGTGATTTTGACTAAGCGTTGCGCCAAAATTGCGGGTTTGCCGACAAAAAACATCTTGCTGGTATCGCCATGGTAACCGTCCTTAATGACGGTCACATCGACGTTAATAATATCCCCTTCTTTTAATTTTTTATTACCGGGAATGCCATGACAAACCACATGATTGACTGAAGTACAGATTGATTTAGGAAAACCACGGTAATTAAGCGGTGCTGGGATGGCTTGCTGTTGGTTGACAATATACTCATGACAAATGCGATCTAACTCATCGGTGGTGACGCCGACCTTAATATAAGGCCCAATCATGGTTAGCACCTCAGCGGCCAACCGGCCAGCTGTACGCATTTTAACAATTTCTTCTGGAGTTTTGAGGCTGATGGGCATAGTATTTGCAATCACTTGTTAGCGAGGGTTTTTCTATGGTATAAAACACCCGCTTAAAGTGCAATCTATTAATTGTGTCGTCCCTTGCGGAGACGACGCTTAACACACACATGCCGTCACATATTTGGGGTGTTCTGCCTGCCTCGTGCAGCAGGATTCAAATATGGGGTATGTGGAGGCTTAACCCATTGGAGAAATTATGACTACAATTACTATGCGGCAAATGCTGGAAGCTGGTGTGCATTTTGGCCACCAAACACGCTTCTGGAACCCTAAGATGGCTGAGTATATTTTTGGTATACGTCATCGAATTCATATCGTTAATTTAGAAAAAACCCTGCCTTTGCTCCGTGAAGCGACAACTGCAGTTCATCGTGTTGCGGCAAGTCGTGGCAAGGTCCTGTTTGTTGGCACCAAGCCAGCAGCGCAAGCAATTGTGCGTGAAGAGGCTCTTCGCTGCGGGATGCCCTTTGTTGATCGTCGTTGGTTGGGCGGGATGTTAACCAATTACAAAACCATTCGTCAATCCATCAAACGCTTACGTGATTTAGAAACCATGCGCGATGACGGTAGCCTGGAAAAACTCACTAAAAAAGAAGGCTTGAACCTGTTGCGAGAGCTTACCAAGCTAGAAGCTAGTTTAGGCGGTATTAAAAATATGGGTGCTTTGCCGGATAGCATTTTCGTGGTGGATGTTGGCCAAGAAAAAACCGCTGTGGCTGAGGCCAGGCGTCTTGGGATTCCAGTCATCGGAATAGTTGACACCAACAATAGTCCGGATGATGTGGATTATGTCATTCCTGGTAATGATGATTCTGCCCGTGCTATTCGTTTATATTGCCAGGTTTTTGCTGATGCTATTTTGGAAGCGCAGCAACAAATCGCAGAAGAAAATGCCGCCCAAAGTAAAGGGGAAGCTGAAGCTGCCCCCAAAGCTGAGGAAGGCGAAAAAAGAAAAGTAGTCGTGAAAAAGGTTGAAAAGAAGCGAACCAGTGAAGAAAAGGCAGAAGCACAACCGCAAGCAGAATCGGCAGCAGAGGTAAAGCAACCTCAAGCTTCTGCAGAGACAAAAAATGCCGCGAAGAGCGTAATTAAAGAGGAAAAGTCATGAGTGCTAATATTACAGCAGCGCAGGTACAAGAGCTCCGGGAAAGGACTGGGGCAGGGTTCATGGATTGCAAAACAGCATTATTAGAAGCCAATGGTAATATCGAAGAAGCTATTGAAGCCATGAAAATAAAAGGGACAGCTAAAGCGGCTAAAAAAGCGGGCCGCATTGCGGCAGAAGGACGAATCGCCTCGTATGTTGCTAGCGATGGTCACTTGGCTGCACTGGTGGAAGTTAACTGCGAAACTGATTTTGTTGGTCGCGATGCTTCATTTGGCGAATTTGTTGACAAAGTAGCGCGACGCGCTTTAGAAACGCAAGCGGCTGATCCTGCGCGTTTGTTAGAACAAACTCTCTCAACGACGAGTCAAGAAAGCATTGAACATGCCCGCCAACAACTTATTAGTAAATTGGGAGAAAACATTCAAATTCGTCGGGTAGCGCTTATTAAGGCAAGTGGCATCATCGGCAGTTATGTCCATGGGGGCCGAATTGGTGCGCTAGCGGCAATCACCGTGGCTAATCCTGAGTTAGCAAAAGATCTGGCGATGCACATTGCAGCCGCCAATCCTATTGCTATTGCTGAGAAAGATGTTCCGGCAGAGTTAATTGCCAAAGAAAAGGAAATATTTGCGGCCCAGTCTGCCCAGAGCGATAAGCCTGCTGAAATTGTTGAAAAAATGATTGCGGGCCGAATTAATAAATATTTAAGTGAAGTTAGTTTGCTTGGCCAGCCTTTCGTGAAAGATTCCTCAAAAACAGTCGGGGTTTTATTGAGTGAAGCCAAAGCGGAAGTAACGGCATTTGCACGTTTTGAATTAGGGGAAGGCATTGAAAAACCGACCGAAGACTTTGCGAAAGAAGTCATGACGCAAGTGGGTGGAGGTCATTGATGCAAGAAGTACCTGAGCCGGTTTATCGACGCATTTTGCTGAAGATGAGTGGCGAAGCATTGCTAGGCCATACAAAAAATAGCATTGATCCAGCTGTATTAGATCGCATGGCAGCAGAAATTTGTCAGGTGGTTAAATTAGGGGTGCAAGTGGCTGTGGTGATTGGAGGAGGTAATTTATTTAGAGGAGCTACATTAGCCAAAGCTGGAATTGGGCGGGTGACTAGTGATTATATGGGTATGTTAGCCACCCTCATGAATGCTTTAGCCTTACGTGATGCTTTTGAACGTGCTAGTTTGCCGACGCGTATTTTATCAGCAATTCCCATGTCTGGAGTGGTTGATCATTATGATCGCCGCAAGGCCATTCATCATTTGCAAAAAGGCCGGGTGGTGTTGTTTGCCGGTGGGACAGGCAATCCATTAGTGACTACTGATTCCGCTGCTAGTTTGCGTGGCATTGAAATTGAAGCCGACATCATTTTGAAAGCAACTCAAGTAGATGGTGTCTATTCTGCCGACCCTTTAAAAAATCCTGATGCAGAGCTCTACCACCAATTAACTTATAAAGAAGCCCTGGAAAAAGAATTGGCAGTGATGGATTTAGCTTCCTTTTGCCAATGTCGCGATCATGGCATGATTCTGCGCATTTTTAATATTAATAAGGAAGGAGCAATCTTACGGATTGTTTTGGGGAAAGAGGAAGGTACTTTAGTAAAGTAACCCCCCCTCTTTTGACATTATTCCTTCTCCCTTTGTGGGAGAAGGCGCCCCTTCGACAGGCTCAGGGGAGGCTGGCGGATGAGGGGTAAGCTAAGGTTCTAGCACTCTCAGATTTATATTGAGGTAATAACTATGCAATCAATTATTAAAGAAGCCAATACGCGAATGCAGAAAAGCGTTGAGGCGTTGGGTCAGGATCTAACCAAAATACGTACTGGAAGAGCGAACCCCGCTTTGTTGGATCATATTAAAGTTTCTTTTTATGGGACGGATACTCCTTTAAATCAGGTTGCTAGCATTTCTGTAGAAAGTGCACGGATGTTATTAGTAACGCCGTGGGATAAATCGCAAGTCCAGGCCATTGAGAAAGCTATCGCAGCTTCTGAATTAGGTCTCAATCCTATGCCGGCTGGTACCCTGATACGAGTTCCTCTACCACCTTTAAGTGAAGAGCGGCGCAGAGAATTGGTGAAAATAGTGCGAGAAGCAGCGGAAGGAGCACGGGTCGCGGTACGAAATATTCGCCGAGATGCGAATCAAAGTGTTAAAGATTTATTGAAAGAAAAACAAGTGAATGAGGACGAAGCACGGCGGGCAGAATCGGAAATGCAAAAGCTAACCGATAAATTTGTTGCTGAATTAGATAAGATATTGGCGGCTAAGGAAGCAGAATTAATGGAGGTTTAGATTCCTCATGAATTCTACTCCAACTGACAATTTGCCAAAACATATCGCCATTGTGATGGATGGTAATGGACGATGGGCAGAGTCGCGCAACTTACCTCGTGTTGCTGGCCATGAAGCAGGTGTTAAGAGCATTGAAAAAATTCTTAAGGTGGCAGTGGAAAAACAAATTTCAGTGCTGACGTTATTTGCCTTTGGAATTGAAAATTGGGGTAGACCTGAGGAAGAAATTAATTTTTTAATGGATCTATTTTTAACAAATTTACATGAGCAATCGGCACAGTTTTTAAAAAATAATATTCAATTTCGCGTAATAGGAGACCGCGCCAGAATTAGCTCGGAATTATTAGCCAAAATTGAACATGTGCAAACACTGACTGAGGCTAATACCGGTCTGACATTAGTGATTGCTTTTAATTATAGCGGTCAATGGGACATACTACAGGCTACACAGAAACTAGGTGCGAAAATAGCCAAAAAAGCATTAACAGCAGTTGAAATTACTTATCAGCACATTCAGAATTTTTTATGCTTAGCGGATTTGCCCTTGCCTGATTTATTCATTCGCACTAGTGGTGAGCAAAGAATCAGTAATTTTCTGCTTTGGCAGTTGGCTTATACTGAACTGTATTTTACTGAGATTTTATGGCCAGATTTTAATGAGGTAGAGTTTGAACAAGCATTATATGAATTTTCTTTACGGCAGCGGCGTTATGGATTAGTTAAAACAACAAATCCCCCCTAGGTTAGGGGAGATTTCAAGGAGGGGCAATGTTACTCAAACGAGTTATCACTTCAATCATAATAATCCCACTAGTACTACTAGCTATTTTGCTTTTGCCTCAGTATTGGTTTGTGGCCATGGTGGGAGTCGTTTTTTTAGTAGCTGCTTGGGAGTGGGCCAAGTTAATTGGCTTTGAAACAATTAAAGCCCAAGGTTCCTATTTAGTAATCATGTTTCTTGGTTTTTGTGTCATATATCAGATACAAGCCCCGGTGGTGTTGCTGGTGGGAATATTACTTTGGCTAATACTCAGCTATTTTATTTTTAATTACGCTATGTTTGGCGAAATTTGGTCGGTTAATAGGCCGCTGAGATCGGTGCTTGGGTTATTGCTGCTCAGCATTGCCTGGTATTCAATTAATTATATTCGTTCTCAAGATTCCTATTTAGGTCCTGCTTATCTTATTATTTTACTGATCTATGTTTGGAGCGCTGATACTGGAGCTTATTTTATTGGTCGCTCTTTTGGTCGACAGAAGTTGGCTCCTACAATTAGTCCTGGTAAAACAGTTGAAGGGATGGTTGGAGGCGTTGGCCTTACCTTGATTGTTGCAGCAGTTGTGGGATTATTTTTTCCTTTTGGCTTAAAACAATATGTTGGTTTTTTATTCCTTGCCGCACTAATTTCTTTTGTAACTGTTGCCGGTGATCTCTTTGAAAGTATGGTAAAAAGGCAAGCCCGAGTCAAAGACAGCGGAAATTTATTGCCTGGCCACGGAGGCGTTTTAGATCGTCTCGATAGCCTCATTAGTGCCTCCCCATTTTTTGCTATTGGAGTTTGGTTGTTAGAATATCATTTAAAATGAATACTACTCTCACGTCGTCTCTGCAGGAAGTAGGGGTCCATGGCGCAGGAAGCCAAAGCGACTTTGTTTTTTCTGGCACGAGCAACATTACTATTTTGGGCTCTACAGGTTCAATTGGAGTCAATACCTTAAAAGTTATTGCATTACATCCAGAGCAATTCCGGGTATTTGCCCTAACAGCCAACAATAATATCGAATGTCTATTAAAGCAATGTCGTGAATTTAATCCTCGCTATGTCGTACTGCGTGATGAAAATGCGGCTGCCGTGCTTGAAAAGCAACTTAACCAACAGGGGCAAGAAACCCAAGTATTAGTAGGAGAAGATGCTTTAGTCCGGGTGGCTAGTGATGCTGAGGTGGACACTGTTATGGCTTGTATCGTGGGAGCTGCAGGGTTATTACCCACCTTAGCGGCAGCGAATGCAGGCAAGCGAGTTCTCCTGGCTAATAAAGAGGCCTTGGTGATGTCAGGCGCATTATTGATAGAGGCGGTCCATAACAGTGGCGCTATTTTATTGCCTGTGGACAGTGAACATAATGCTATTTTTCAATGTTTGCCGACTGATTTTAACCCTGGCTATCCTTGTGCTGGAGTCAAACGGATCATTTTAACTGCCTCTGGCGGGGTATTTCGCGATTGGCCGTTGGATCGTTTAGCCGAAGCAACACCAGAACAAGCCTGTCAGCACCCCAATTGGCTGATGGGAAAAAAAATCACCGTAGATTGCGCCACGATGATGAATAAGGGCTTAGAAGTGATTGAAGCCAGTTGGTTATTTGGGATGAAGCAACCCGATATCCATGTAGTATTACATCCCCAAAGTGTTATTCACTCTCTAGTGGAATATGTAGATGGTTCCATGCTGGCGCAATTGGGGCAACCGGATATGCGTACCCCCATTGCGCAAACATTAGCCTGGCCAAAACGTATGGTTTCCGGTGTAAGCAGTTTAGATTTGTTAACAACGCAGCCTTTTGAATTTAGGCCGCTGTCGTTGGAGCGTTACCCTTGCTTTGCGTTGGCATTGCAGGCTTTGCAAAGAGGCGGGACAGCCACTACCATCTTGAATGCTGCAAATGAGGTGGCAGTACAAGCCTTTTTAGAGCGAAAAATAGGTTTTATGGATATTCCCGTGATTGTGGAGCAGGTATTGAGTAATGTTTCGGTAAACGCTGCTAAAAATTTAGAAGCTATTTTGGCAGCTGATGCTATAGCTCGTGTAGAAGCGAAGCAAAACTTGAGGTATACTCGCGCTTCTTTAGGAAGTGTAGTTGGTGGAACTGCAGTTGAAGAATACTAATAATAGGCAATTAACATGTTTCTAAATAAAATTAAGAATATAGTCTCTGCTATATTATTGTTGTTGTTTGGGTTGCTGGTTTTTTCCGCTTATGCCGCAGACGGTTTTTTAGTGGAGAAGATTGAAGTTGTTGGCCTGCAAAGAATCAATTCTCAGACTGTCCTAGAATATTTGCCTATCCATGAAGGGCAGACTATCAATGCTGAGGACACTGGCGAAATTATTAATGCTCTATATAAGACTGGTTTTTTTAGCGATGTTAGCTTATCGCGGCGGGGGAACACTTTAGTCATTCACGTCATGGAGCGTGCTACGATTGGTCTGATAACGATTACCGGAAATAAAAAGGTTAAGACCAAAGATTTACAAGATGCTTTAAAACGCGGTGGCATCCAGGAAGGAGAAGTGCTCGACCAATCTACCGTAGAAGCAATGAAGCGGGCATTACTTGAGCAATATTATGCATTGGGTCGTTATGATGCGACTGTGGAAACTTCTCTACAGCCGCAAAGCCGCAATCGCGTGGAATTAAACATCCATATTTATGAAGGGCATATTGCTAAAGTTAAAGAAATTAATATTGTAGGTAACAAAGTATTTAGCAGTAAGAAGTTAATAAGTCAACTGACAATGACTCCTACTTCTTGGTGGCAATTTTTTAGCGATCGTGACGAATATTCTCAAGAGAAACTCCAACAAGATTTAGATGATTTGCGTTCATTTTATTTTGATCGGGGCTATATCAAATTTAAAATTGATTCCAGCCAAGTCACTATTACTCCAAATCGAAAAGACGTTTATATTACCATTCATGTTAGTGAAGGAGATGTGTACCGGATCAAAGGGTTTGCGTTAGGCGGTAACTTGTTAGGCCAAGAGCAAGCTGTAAGTAAATTAGTGATCATTAAACCTAATCAAGTATTTGATCGTAGAAAAGTATTGGCCATTAATAGTGCAATAGGCCGTTATTATGGTGATCAGGGCTATGCCAATGCCATGGTAAATGCTGAACCCACCATTGATGAAATACACAAACAAGTCTTTTTAACTTTTATTGTCAGTTTAAAAGAACGTATTTATGTGAGAAATATCAATTATACCGGGAATACTAAAACAGCCGATTATGTGATGAGACGAGAAACCCGACAAATGGAAGGTGCGGTTTATTCGGTATCGAAATTAGATGAAACCAATCGTCGCCTCAATAACTTGGGGTATTTGGAGAATATCCAAGTGACGATGCAACCTGTACCAGGAAAGCTCGATCAGGTGGATGTCAATTACAATGTCAAGGAAGCTTCCTCTACAACGGCGAGTGCGCAAGTAGGGTATTCAGATACTTATGGAATTCTCTATGGTGCTAGCATTGTGCAAAAGAACTTTAGGGGCACTGGTAAATCAGTTTCTTTAGGATTTAATAACAGCCAATACGCACAAACCTACAGCTTTAGTTATTTTGATCCTTATTATACTCTTTCTGGCATAAGTCGTGGTTTTAGCATGTTTTACCAACAAACCACACCAGGCGCTGCAACGGATATTGCTCCTTACACCTTAGATTCTATAGGAACTGCCATGACTTATCAGATACCTATGAGCGAATTTGATCGGATTAATTTTTCCTATGGTTATGAGTATTTGCATGTAAAAACTGGAACACCGTCAAAGCAGATCACCGAATTTATTGAGGATAATGGTAATCATTTTAATAATGTGAAATTCCTTCTGGGGTGGATGCACAATACTTATGATCGTGCCGTATTTCCGACCAAAGGCTTTAACCAATGGGTAGGTGCTGAACTGGGTGTCCCGTTACTCCCTCACCCCCTGGACTATTATAAATTGAATTATGATGCGACCCTGTATCAACCGATTTGGAAGGGCGTTATTTTGTTATTAAATGCTGGTTTGGGTTATGGCAATGGTTACGGTAATCTAAGTCAGTTGCCATTCTTTAAAAATTACTATGCAGGTGGCATGGGAACGGTTCGAGGTTATGAAGGAAACAGTTTAGGTCCCAGGGATTCTAATAACAATCCTATTGGGGGTAATGTCTTAGCAGTGGGAAGTTTTAATTTAATTATCCCTAACCCAATTAGTGAGCGGGTACGTACTTCGGTATTTTTTGATGCGGGTAATGTGTATCACGATGAGTTTAGTTTCCGTAAGTTACGTTGTTCAACGGGTATAGAAGTAGATTGGGCTTCTCCTATGGGTTTGTTACGGCTTAGTTTGGCTAAGGCTATCAATTCTCGAGACGACGATCAATTAGAGGCGTTTCAATTTTCTGTAGGAACTAGTTTTTAATCTGATATTTATATATACTCTACAACCTTCATCTGGGCTGTTCATCTGGAACTGCAAAGATGGATTTTAATTTAAACCCATTAGCCATGGACAAAGTCATGGGGGATTACCAAGGGGGAGAGATGCAGTTCTCCCCCTTGGGCAAGCCAGCGGCTATGCCGCGGGCGTAGTCTAAACAATTAACATTAGGAGAAATTGATGAAAAAAATTTTGATAACCTGTTTTGCAGGAATTTGCTTAACTGTATTTTCTACAGCATGGGCTGACGTTAAAATCGGAATTTTGAATATGCAGGATTTATTGCAAAATTTGCCGGAAATGAAAGCTATTGGCGATAATTTGAAAAAAGACTTTGCCGATAAAGAGAGCAAGATAAAGTCAGCTCAAGCTGCTTTTAAGAAAGACTATGAAGACTTTAATCGTAATGTAGCTACCATTACAGAGAAAGGTAAGCAGGCAGCTACCCAAAGGTTAGTCCAGGAAGAACAAAATTTAAAGCAACTGCAAATGGGTTTTCAACGTGACTACGTGGCTGCTCAAAGTAAACAAGTTAATGTCTTGTTAGATAAGGTCAAAGCTAAGGTAGCCCAAGTGGCTAAATCAAGCGGTTACGATTATGTGCTTCTAGCTGAAGTCGCTCCTTATGCTCCTGATGGCACAGATATAACAGGTGCTGTGCGTAGTGCATTTGGGCAGAAGTAATTTATAATCCATCCCCTCTACATAAACCCGCGGCATTATTCCTTCTCCCCTTGTGGGAGAAGGGGTTAGGGATTAATCCCGAGGTATAAATTAAATGTCGAAAAAACACGTAACATTAGCTGAATTAGCCCAGTATTTAAAAGCTGAATTTCAAGGTGACCCTGAGTGTCTTATTCAGGGAGTAGCCTCATTAGACGCCGCAGAAAAGGGGGATGTGGTTTTTTTTTATGACCCACGCTATCGGGATGTTTTAGCTTCTACACATGCTTCTGCTATTATTTTGTCGCACAAAGATCTTGAATATGCAGGAGTTCATCGAAATTTAATCATTGCCCAAAATCCTCGTTTGGCTTTTGCCAAGATTGCTGTTTTATTTCAAGCTCCCTCTTTTATAGCTCCTGGCATCCATCCTACTGCGGTGATAGGGGAATGTTGTAGCATTTCCAGTACAGCCAGTATTGGTCCACATTGTGTCATTGGAGATCATGCCCACATCGGGGAAGGTACTGTGCTTGGTCCAGGTTGCGTTTTGGGAGAGTCAGTTACGATCGGGGATGTTTGTTGGTTGTGGCCTAATGCCACCTTGTATCATGATGTAAAAATAGGTGATCGAGTCATTATCCATAGTGGAGCTGTATTAGGTAGTGATGGTTTTGGTTTCGAAAATGAGAATGGAACTTGGTATAAAATTCCTCAGTTAGGAGGGGTGCAAGTTGGCGATGATGTGGAAATTGGCGCCAATACCACCATTGATCGAGGCGCTCTCAATGATACTGTAATCGAATCAGGGGTTAAATTAGATAATCAGATTCAGATTGGGCACAATGTCATTATAGGGGCGCATTCTATCATTGCTGGTTGTGTGGCAATTGCCGGAGGAGTTCGTATTGGTAAAAATGTCATGGTTGGCGGTAAAGTGGGTATTGCAGGACATCTTGAAATTGCTGATCGTGTCATTTTAACTGCTGGAACCCACGTACATTCCTCTATTTTAAATCCAGGAATTTATTCTTCGGGTATCCCAGCTCATCCTAATCTGGAATGGAGAAAAAATGCGGTCCGTTTTACCAAGTTAGATGATATGGCGCGTCGATTGCGGAAATTAGAAAAGAGAGAGGGAATCTTATCGTGACAATGGATATACAAGACATAATGGCATATTTGCCTCATCGATATCCTTTTTTATTGATCGATCGCGTGTTAGAGTTGGATGAGAAGTCAGTATTAGCATTGAAAAATGTAACTGTGAATGAGCCATTCTTTACTGGACATTTTCCTGAGCAACCGGTACTGCCCGGAGTCATTATTCTCGAAGCATTAGCCCAAGCCGCAGGCATTATCATCTTAACCTCGAATCCTTCTTTGTCTCATAAAGACAATCTGTTTTTATTCGTAGGTGTTGATAATGCGCGTTTTAAACGCATGGTGTTACCGGGTGATCAATTATTGCTCCGTGTGGAATTGGTACGTGCGAAACAAGATTTATATAAATTTCAGGGTACTGCTACGGTGAATGGCGAAGTGGCATGTGTGGCAGAATTGATGCAAACGCGGAGACGGAAAAAGTGATTGATCCCCGTGCTATAGTCGATCCGAGCGCTATAATTGCCAGTGATGTTCGCATTTCGCCGTTTGCTATTATTGGTCCCAATGTGGAAATAGGTTCTGGAACTTACATTGGTCCTAATGTCTATATTCATTCCAATACTAAAATTGGTTGTAACAACAAAATTGAGGCTTTTGCGGCTTTAGGCGGGGATCCTCAACATAGTGGCTATCAGGGTGAGCCTACTTTTTTGGAAATAGGCGATGATAATATTATTCGTGAATTTTGTACCTTTCATCGGGGTACTGTACAAGGAGGAGGTGTTACCCGCATTGGTAGTCGAAATTTTTTTATGGCCTATGTTCATGTTGCTCATGACTGCATTGTCGGCAATGAGGTAACTTTGGCGAATAACGCCAGCTTAGCAGGCCATGTGCAAGTAGAAGATTTTGCCTGGTTTGGTGCATTTTGTGCAGTGCATCAATTTGTCTCCATCGGTGCTTATAGTTTTTTGGGTCGGGCCACTAAAGTGGGTCAAGATATTCCGCCCTATATGTTGGTGACTGGAATACCTGGAGCGCCCAGAGGAATTAACTTGGTGGGGTTAAAGCGCCATGGCTTTAGCGATCAAAGCATCCGTGCTTTTAAGCGCGCTTACTCATTAACTTATCGACAAGACCTGCGATTGCAAGAGGCGCTTATAGAGCTGGAAAGAATGTCACTGGAATATCCCGAGGTTAAGTCTTTTGTAGAAGCTATCCGAAATTCGAAGCGAGGTATTGCACGTTGAGTTATTTCGAGCGGGTTTTGTCGCTTGCGGAACAAAGGCGTGGATTTTGTGCTCCCAATCCAGCGGTAGGGGCGGTAGTCGTTAAGGACGGGGCTATTTTATCAGAAGGTTTTCACTGGGCTGCAGGGCGTCCTCATGCTGAAGTAGAGGCCTTGCAAAAATTAACTCTCGAGCAGTCTCGTCAATCCACTGTCTACCTCAGCCTAGAGCCTTGCTGCCATTTTGGCAGAACACCGCCATGCACTAATTTATTGATTCAGCGTCAAGTAAAGGAAGTATTCTATGCTTATCAAGATCCTAATCCTGTAGTGGCGGGTAAAGGGGAGCAGCAACTCAAAGAGGCTGGAATTACTTGTCAGCAAATTTTGGTGCCAGAAATAGAGGCTTTCTATTCCAGTTATCATCATTGGACTTTGCAGCGTCGTCCTCGGGTTACGGCTAAAATTGCCTTGAGTTTAGATGGCAAAATTGCTGGTCCGAAGGGTGAGCCGGTTGCCATTACAGGTGCAGAATTGCAGCTTTTTACCCATCAATGGCGCTATCGGTCAGACGCTATTTTGACTACTGCAAAAACTATTAATCATGATAATCCACAACTTAATGTCCGCTTAGGGAACGAGGTTTATCAGAAACCGGTGTATATTTTGGATACTCATTTATCGATCATTCCAACTGCGCGTATTTTTGCTACGGCGAGTCGGGTGACGATTTTTTATCGTGAGGGGCTAACTTCCCCTTTATTAGATCAACTTTTGGCTAAAGGAGTGCGTTGTCAGCCAATACCAACCCAAGATCATTACTTAGATTTAGCCGCGGCATTAGCTTTTATTGGCCAAGATGGGGCCCATGATTTATGGGTAGAAGCAGGTGGGACTTGCGTTCAGTCATTCGTGAAGGCAGAGCTAGCGCATCGCATCTTCTTTTATCTTTCTCCTAAAATTTTGGGCCAATCGGCGCAGTCTGCATTTACTAAAGCCTTAAATTTAACTGCTCGAACCATGCATTGGCAGCCAATGGGCCAAGATGTGGTGTGTGAAGCACATTTCTGGTAACATAACCCTCATTTTATAAAGAGGGCTTATTATGGCAAAGAAACTGTCCGAGTATCATCAAGATTTCTATCAATGGACCTTGCATAATGCCGTATTAATACGCCAACGGAAATTTTCTGAACTCGACATTGATCATTTGGCAGAGGAGCTTGAAAGCATGGGTAGAAGCGACAAGCGTGAGTTAATTAATCGTTTTGCTATATTATTAGCCCATTTACTCAAATGGCAATTCCAACCAGAACGGCGAAGTAATAGTTGGAAATATACGATTGAGGAACAACGCTTTGAGGTCACTGAATTATTAGAAGACAGCCCCAGCTTAAAACCAGAGTTACAGCAAAAAATCAATCGGGCCTATCATAAAGCTTTATTAATGGCTGCTACTGAAACAGGCTTGAGTAAAGACAAGTTTCCGCAAAAATGCCCTTTTTCTTTTACCAAGGCATTAAATTTAGATTTTTTACCTGACTGAGCGCGTATGTTTACTGGCTATATTGATTATTGTGGATGGGTGGCTGAAATCAAAAACCGTAGAAAGGGCAAGCAAATTTCCTTCGCATGTCCCTATTTTGATTTGGAAATTGGCGAAAGTATTGCGGTTGATGGTGTATGCTTAACCGTTAGCGCCTGCCAAGGTGGGCAGTTTACTTGCGATGTATCTCCTGAAACCCTAAAAGTGACTCATATGCTCAATTTGCAGGTGGGGATTGCAGTGCATTTAGAGCGTTCCTTGCGGGTAACGGATCGTTTGCATGGGCATTTTGTGATGGGGCATATCGATCAAGTTTGTCAGCTTGAGGATAAAGAAGAATATCATGATTTCCTTGCTTGTCGATTTACTGGAGTTCGTCAGGAAGCACGCCAATTTCTCATTCCTAAAGGATGTATTACTATCAACGGTGTTAGTCTAACACTCAATCAAATTGATGATAATGCCGAAAGTTTTGAGGTTATGCTGGTCCCAGAAACTTTGGATCGAACTAACTTAGCGTATGTAGGTATTGGGGAATGGGTCAATGTAGAATATGACTATATAGCCAAGGTAATTAAATCCCCTTTCTCCCACTCGAGCACCCGTCATCCCGAGCGAAGCGAGGGATCTCCGCCAGTTGCTGGAGATCCCTCGTCACAAGCTCCTCGGGATGACGTGGGAAAGGTGGGAGAGGGTTGGGGAGAGGGGGTAAGAAAATGAAAAATCCTAATTTATTCGTCACAGTTGAGCAAGCCATCGAATCATTTCGCCAAGGTCAGTTTGTCATCATTATTGATGATGAAAATCGTGAAAATGAAGGTGATTTCGTCATTGCTGCGGAAAAGATTACTCCAGCGGCAATTAACTTTATGTCCCGATACGGTCGTGGTTTAATCTGCCTGCCCATGGATGGTGAGATCATCGATCGTTTACAGTTACCCCCCATGGTAAAGCGCAATACCTCAAAATTTAATACCGCCTTTACTATTTCGATTGGAGCCAAACGAGGCATTACCACTGGGATTTCTGCCCAGGATCGGGCACGAACCATACAAGTCGCCATTGATCCACAAACGACTAGCGATGATTTATCAATGCCAGGCCATGTTTTTCCTTTACGTGCAGTAAAGGGGGGCGTTTTGGTGCGTGCCGGTCATACCGAGGCTTCAGTAGATTTGGCACGGTTAGCGGGGTTTCAACCTGCAGCGGTTTTGTGTGAGATCTTAAAAGAAGATGGCTCCATGGCTCGGCGTGAGGATTTAATTAAGATCGCTGAAACCCATGGACTGGCAATTCTTTCGGTTGCCGATTTAATTACCTATCGTATTAACCGCGAAATGCTGGTGAAGGAAACTGCCTCTGCTTTGTTACCTTTAAAAGCCTATGGCGCTTTTCATATGAAAGTGTACGAAAGCGAAATTGATGAAACCCAGCATCTGGTGTTATTACGCGGGGAAATTAACGCAGAGACTGCTTGTTTAGTACGCGTCCATTCGCAATGCATCACCGGTGATATTTTTGCTTCTGCGCGTTGTGATTGTGGTTGGCAATTAGAATATTCCTTGCGAAAGATTGGGCAGGAAGGGGGAATATTGTTATATATGAATCAAGAGGGCAGGGGCATTGGTTTAGTGAATAAGGTGAAAGCCTATGCCTTGCAAGACCATGGCTTGGATACTGTTGAAGCAAATCATTCCCTGGGTTTTTCCGCAGATATGCGTGATTATGGTATTGCTGCGCAAATCCTCAAGCAATTAGGTGTGGGGTCTGTTCGCTTGCTCACTAATAATCCGAATAAAATTGAAGGAATTCAACGCTATGGAATTAAAGTTGAAAATCGTGAACCGATTGAAATGGAACCCACGGAAGACAATATTCATTACCTGCGCACTAAGCGGAAAAAATTAGGTCATTTATTATCTCTAGTGAGCTAAATTGTTTAGACTGCGCCCGTGGCATGAATCCACGGGCTTGCCCCATAGTTGATAGGTTAAGTTATGTCTCACCATCCAAGAATTGCTATTGTAGTCAGTCAATTTAATGAAGAAATTACTACTCGGTTACTCCAGGGGGCGCTACAACGCTTAGAGGAATTAGGGAATCAAGCACAAAAAGTGCTGCAAGTGCCTGGCGCAATTGAAATCCCTTTAATAGCTCAAAAGCTCGCAAGGCAGAATCATTACGATGTGTTGATCGCATTGGGGGCAGTGATTCGCGGTGAAACGGATCACTATGACTATGTGTGTCAGCAGGTGAGCTATGGTTGTCAAAAGGTTGCCTTGGAAAATAACATTCCAGTCATTTTTGGTGTTTTGACGACGGAGAATGAACAACAGGCACTGGAACGGGTGGGAGGTAAACATGGGCATAAAGGTCGGGATGCTGTAGATAGCGCTTATACACTACATGCTTTGGGGCAAATTGTATGATTCAATCCTTATCACAATGGTTTCAGCGTCGTTTTATTGGAACAGAATTAGGAAGTTTGGCCTTAATTTTATTGGTTATTATTTTGGCCATCTGGTTGATTGGCAATATCTTAGCGCCCGTACTTGTTAGCATTGTGATTGCTTATTTGCTGGATGGTACCGTTAGACGTTTAGAACGATGGAAATTTCCTCATTTTATTGCGGCGAATTTAGTATTCTTGCTATTTCTAGGTGCATTAGTAGTAGGTTTATTTTTCTTATTACCCTTAGTGTGGGATCAACTGGTCAATCTTCTTAATGAATTGCCCAATAAAATCAAGCTGGCAGAAAGTTATATTATTCAACTATCCCAAGAATATCCTGATTATATTTCTAAGGCACAAGTCCAAAAATGGATGACTACCTTTCAATCAGACATAGCCCGTTTGGGTACTAGCGCTTTGTCTTATTCGATTAGCACTATCTCGAATTTAGTCATGTTGGTGGTCTATTTGGTAGTGGTGCCTTTAATTGTTTATTTTCTGTTGAAAGATCGGGATGCTATTTTGCGTTGGGCTGCGCAATTTTTGCCGGAGAAACGTGGGTTGGCACGAGAAGTATGGGGCGAAGTAAATCAGCAAATTGGTAATTACATCCGAGGTAAAGTTATTGAAATTATTTTGGTTGGATTTGTTACCACGATTGCTTTTATGTTGTTGGGGATTAATTATGCCATTTTGCTGGGGGTATTAGTTGGCATTGCTAATATTATCCCTTATATGGGGGCGGTGCTGGTAACTATTCCGGTATTTATTGTGGGATATGTACAGTGGGGTTTTGATGCCCATTTGCTTTATTTAACTATTATTTATGTAATTATCAATGTAGTAGATGGTAATGTTTTAGCCCCCCTATTATTTTCTGAAACCATGAAACTCCATCCGGTCGCGGTCATCGTTGCAGTGTTGATATTTGGTGGGCTATGGGGCTTTTGGGGCGTATTTTTTGCTCTTCCTTTAGCTTCTGTAGCCAAGGCCTTGTCAAATGCTTGGTTGAAATATAGTTGGCAGAGGTAGGTTCTCTTAATCCCTTCTCCCCAAGGGGAGAAGGGATTGGATTAAAAAGGTTGCAGTAGCAGATTGCTTCATAAAGCCTTAATAATAATATCGTAAAATAATAAAAATAATCCTAGAGGGCAAATCTATGGAAGATAAAGAGACTCGACCTATAATAAATAAATCAGAATCTACACCATTAACTCATGATCGTCAGAGTGATGGTACAGATAGAGGTAAACAACCTAAAATCCCACGCTCCCGCTTGCGGTTTTTCAGCGATTCTGCACGTTCTTTTCTAAATAGTAAACCCGCTGTTTTTTTTACTAACGAAGGGCCCCTCCTCAATTATATTGGCTTTACTTTTCACCAGTTTCCCCCCAGTGCTGCTAGTACTTCAATGCATCCCCTAACCTGGAATTTCCTTGATGGGGTTCAAGCCTGGGGTACCAGCGCAAGAAAATTGCTAGGATATACTCCCCATCAAAAACAAGCTAAATGGATGGGTGGGCTATATGCATTGGATGGCTTAGGATTATTGTTATTCAGCTGCCCACCCTGGATTTGCCGCGATGAAACCGGCGCCTTAAGCACCATTGGGGCAGGCTGGACCTTTGCTGTTGCGATGATGGTCGATTTTATCGATTCTGGCGTAGAGCTGTGGAACCATCAGCAAAGACTGAGTTTCGAAGGTTGGTTAAAGGATAGTATTGATGAGGTTCTCTATTTGCAGAAAAAGCTTGAGGAGCGCAAGGATGAGGAGTTTCCAGATCAAGAACAATTAGAGAGAAGGCGTAATATTTTATTGGGATTGATTCAAGTCCGTTGTTTAGCTAATACTTTGCCAGAAGAGAGAGGTTTTGTTACAGCTCAAGTAAATCGCCTAAATGAAATTGATAACGGGCTTACAAGGAAACTTTTACCTGACAAAACTCGAGTAAATACTGACGAGGACCTTAAGATTAATATACAAATTCAAGCTCACCTTGAGCAAACGTATAACTCAAGTTTACTTAATTTTTTCGTTCGTGGGACAAGCTTTATTGGCATGTCCTTGGTTGCAGCAGGGGGTGTGCCCTTAAATTTACAACATTATTGGGCCTCAGAGGAAGTAGGGGAATTTGGCTTTAAGTGTACTGCGGTGGTGGCAGTATATTATTCCCTGCGTTTGATGACGATGCTGATACAAAAACTTCGTAGTGCTTGTGCAACTTCCCAACAGGGGGAGTTTGGTTTAGAGGAACGTGATGAAGAAACAATCGCGCAACTGGGAGCAAAACTTTTAAGACCTCCAGAAAATAAGAGCGTTGCATCAGAAACTCGCTTCCCATCTCCTCAGAATTTCGTGCCCTCAGAGGTGTAAGTCCCCTCTAGAATTTAGAAGCAACCCCTTCTCCGCTGCTTGTTGATACCCCACTTGACCTAGCATTGGCGCTTTCAACCAGCTTTGCAGCATTTGGATGTTGTTGTCGATTTCCGCAATATCAGGGTCAATAATATTAGCAATCCATCCGCAGAATTTAATTTGCGCTTGTTGCATGGCTTTGACAGTAAGAATGGAATGATTAAGACATCCTAGGCGAATTCTTACTACTAAAATAACCGCAAAATCATTGAGCTTAACAAAATCGGCCATGGTTTCGTGCTCATTGAGTGGCATATGCCAACCGCCTACACCTTCAATAATCCAAATATCCGCGCTTGCATTGGGTTTTGGCGCCCAAAGTTTTTGTAACTGTGCGACCGATAACTGCATATTGTTTTCTCTGGCAGCAATGTGTGGGGCAATCGGGCGTTCGAAAGCTAAGGGATTCACTTGCTCGTAAGGTAGCTGTAGCGAAGAAGCTTGTTGCAGAGCCAGAGCATCGTCGTTACGCAGCTGGCCTTGTTGGTTGCGATGACAACCAGAAGCCAGGGGCTTAAAGCCTAATGTAGTATAACCCAGCTGTTGCCAGCGTTTAAGCAGCCCTACGCTGACATAGGTTTTGCCAGCATCGGTATCTGTGCCAGCAATAAAAAATTTTGTGGTCACAAATGATTCCTCTTTATAATCCTTCGACTTCATTATTCCTTCTCCCCTTGTGGGAGAAAGGAATAAGGTCGAAGGATTGTGATGGAGAGGGGACTTTCTGGGCAATAAAATACCCGATTTCATAGGTAAGTCCAGTCGGTTGTAACAGCTGTGTGGCATTCATGGCTTTAGGTTTCGTCCGTCGGCTTTCTTTCTTTACATAATTAGCCCCCATCGCTTTAATCGACCATAATGCTGCTTGTAAGGAAGCAAATTGTAGATGGATTGTTTCAGTCGTAAACGTCAGAGGAGTCAACTGTACTTGACTTAAAAAATCCAAAATCTCCTGGGCTGCATAGAATTTATTAATCGGATAATTTTGGCTAAGTTCTGTGAAGGTGCCAGCCAAGGGTAACGAAAAAGCCAGCAAACCTTTGGTTTCAAGCAACGAGGATATTTTTTGCAAAGTGTGCGCAAAATTAAAGCTCCACTGCAATGCCATATTGGCGAAGGCTAGATTAAACAATGGGGTGCCTGCGATATATTCCTCAAAATCAGCATTAAAAACCTCGATACCCAAGGGTGATAAACGAGTTTTGGCTTGTAATAACAATTGTTCTGCAATATCTACGGCATAGAACTGCCTATACTGAAAAGTCTGCGCCAATTTTTCGGTAATAATTCCCGTACCACAACCCAGGTCGATAATGCGCTGGACTGTAGCCGTCGTCCCGGCATGGATGCCAGTTACTGCAGGGACGACGGCTACAAGTTGCTCCAACAAGCTTTGGCCAATGCGTTGTTGGAGTATGGACTGCTGGTCATAATAGGCGGCTGCCTTATTAAAGCATTCTTTAAGTTTTTGTTTTTCGGAATTTTTCATAAAGTGGACCCAAATAGTCGAAAAGCCTCGTTATTTCTTCTTCTTCGTGCAGACAATTTATGGAAATTTTAATGCGACTGGTCCCTGCAGGCACAGTAGGAGGACGGATACAAGAAACATAAAAGCCATTGTGCAATAATTGCTGCTGGATTTCCAGGCTGGCGCTGATGTCTTCAATGAGGATAGACTTAATAGGGGTTAAAGCCTGAGACATGAGTGGCAGCTGCCACTTCCAGGCTTGTTGAATCAGCTGTTTGGCTAAGGATGCTAGCTTGTCACGTCGCCAACCTTCCTCCTCAATAATTTGTAAAGCAGCTAAGCTTGCTGCCGCCACAGCAGGTGGCAATGCGGTCGAGTAAAGATAAGTTCGCGAAAATTGCGTTAGGGTGTTAATGATATTTTCAGTTCCAGATACCAGCGCACCAAAACTGCCAAAAGCTTTGCCTAGTGGGCTTATCAAGCAGGGAATCTCCGTTTGGGTTAGCTGATAATATTCACGAATGCCCCGACCCTGCTGGCCGAGAACACCAACTCCGTGCGCATCGTCGACAATTAATGTGGCCTGATAGCGTTGTGCTAGATTGGCTACTTGGTCGATTGGTGAGATAGCACCTTCCATGCCGAAAATGCTTTCAGTCACAATCAAGCAAGGCTGCTGGATTTTTTTTAATAATGTTTCCAGATGGAGTAAATCCTGGTGACGAAAGCGCAGTAATTTGGCCCGCGAGAGCTGCACGCCATCGAGTATCGAGGCATGACAAAGCTTATCCGCCAACACAAAGCAATGCCGATTAGCCAGGCTAGTAAAAACCCCCAGATTGGCATGATAGCCAGAGTTGAATAAAATAGCGCGATCCGCTTGCATGAATCGGGCAAATTTTTCTTCTAGCTCTTGATTGGCTTGATAAAACCCCGCTAAGACAGGCGAAGCACTACTGCCAACTCCATATTGCTCGACTCCTTCGATAAAAGCTGCTTTCACTTGTGGGTGGTCGGCAATTCCTAAATAATCATTATGACTAAAGTTAATGAGCCATTTCCCATCAAGTTTTATCTTAGTTCCATTGCGGTTGCTTATCGGAATACGCTGTCGCAGCAATTGTTTTTGTTGGTGCACAGCAAGTAGATCGTCGAGAGAGTCAATTACCATAATTTATGAGTAGTTATAGGGATTGCTTGAAACCGAACTTTATGTTAGTTTTTTGAGCCTGTCAATTGGAGGTATGGCATGGATCAGGTGCAGCAACTCATCACATTAAATCTACAACATTTGTGGCATCCTTGCTCACAAATGAAAGACTATGAAAATTTTCCCCCTTTAGTCATCAACAAAGCACGCGGATCTTATTTGGAATTGGCCGATGGGAGAAAAATCATTGATGCGATTTCGAGTTGGTGGTGTAAGTCGCTAGGTCATAACCATCCGCGGTTAAAAGCGGCTTTGTTGAAACAAGTAGACCGATTTGAGCACGTCATTTTAGCAAACACAACGCATGAGACGATCGTCCAGTTATCGCAACAATTATCTCAACTCATGCCTGCCTTAACCAAGGTATTTTATGCCAGCGAGGGCTCTTCTGCGGTAGAAATTGCCTTAAAGATGAGCTTGCATTCCAGGCAAATTCAAGGCCAAGCCAAGAGAACAAAATTTATCGCTCTAAAAAATGCCTATCACGGTGAGACGGCAGGAGCCTTGAGTGTCTCTGATTTAGGCATTTATCGTGATCCCTATCAGGCCATGCTCTTCGATGCCTATTTCATTACCGACATTCCCTATGTTAGTAATACCCAGGATCCGCTATGGGATGATTGTGGAGCGTATTGGGAAGCTACGGAAAAAAAATTAGCCCCTTATGCAGAGTCAGCGACCGCTCTGATCGTAGAGCCGCTAGTACAAGTCGCGGGCAATGTGCAAATCTATAGTCAGGACTTTCTTAAGCGTCTACGTGCGTGGACTCACGCTCATGGGGTTCATTTAATTGCCGATGAGCTTGTGACAGGTCTGGGTCGTACCGGTAAGATGTTAGCCTGTGAATATAGTGGAATCGAGCCAGATTTACTTTGTTTAGGCAAAGGATTAACGGGTGGTTGGTTGCCTTTGAGCGCAGTTTTAATGCGCGAGGAGATTTACCAACTTTTTTATGCGGATTATAGTGAAGGGAAGTCATTTTTACACTCCCATACCTATTCAGGAAATGCTTTAGCAGTAGCAGTCGCCTTAGAGGCTTTGGCTATTATAAAAGAGGAACACATCTGTCAGCGAGCAGTAGCGTTGGGCAACAAAATGGCTAGCAAAATGCGAGCGATTGCAGAAGACACTGGGCAATTGACGAATGTCAGGCATATCGGTGCTATCGTAGCGGCTGAGGTTGTTTGTGCTGAAAAAGGACGACGGCGGGGATTTGAAATATTTCAAAAAGCCGTGGCGGAAGGCGCGTTCTTGCGACCCTTGGGTAATACTATTTATTGGCTGCCGCCACTCACTATGGAGGACGACACTTTGGACCAGTTGGCTGAAATTACCAGAAAGGTCTGTAAGATTTAGAGAACATAATTATGCAAAACATTAATCATCAGTATTCTGTACATAAATTTGGAGGTAGTAGTGTCGCAAATGTCGATCGTATTGTTGCACTAAAATCGTTATTGTCTGGTAAAAACGAAATCATAGTCATTTCAGCCTTGCATGGAACTACTTCCATATTACAAAGCATCCTCGATGCAGCGAAAACAGGCGACCCTTATTTGCCAAGCTTAGATAATCTGCAAACGCTGCATTTCGATATTATTGAGAGTTTAATTATTCACCGTAAAAAAGATCAGCTTATTGTCTCTTTGCAAAAAGATTTTTCTGCAATTAAAGATATCTTACATGCAGTACAGTTAACCCATTGCTATTCTAAAGAAATCCAAGAAATTATTTTGGGCTATGGTGAATTATGGTCAAGCCAAATTTTGGTGGGTTATTTGGAGAACATTTAATCGAGTTTTATATTTAGATGCCTCTACGGTGTTATTTATCTTTGAAAAAAATGGCATCGTGTGTATCGATTGGGTCAGAAGTCAAGCGGCCTTAGATGAATTTTTACGAGACAAGACTTTTGATCAAATTGTCATTACTGGATTTATTGCAAGCAACAAAGAAGGTAGGCGTAGCATACTAGGACGCAATGGCAGTGATTTTTCTGCCGCTATTTTTGCCAAATTATTTAAAGCGAAAGATTTAACGATTTGGACGGATGTTGATGGGATATTTACTGCTGATCCGAGTAGAGTACGTTCCGCATTTGTCATTGACTCTCTTTCTTATCAAGAAGCTCTAGAGCTCGCTTATTTTGGCGCCAAAGTATTACATCCAATGACCATTGCTCCTGTATTTGAGCGTAAAATACCCTTATACATTAAAAATAGCTTCAATCCAAAAAGCGCAGGAACTTATATTTCAGCCACTGTCAGGTAAATCAAATTATCCCATTAAAGGCTTAACTTTTGTTGATCATGTGGCCCTTATTAATATTGAGGGACTGGGATGATTGGGGTTTCTGGAATAGCAGCACGTGTTTTTAGTATTCTGTATCAGGAAAATATTTCTGTCATTTTAATTGCTCAAGCAAGTTCCGAGCATTCAATTTGTTTTGCAATTTCAGATCAAGATGCTGACAAAGCTACAGCCGCGTTAAATGAAGATTTAAAATTTGAAATTGAATATCAGCAAATTCAAAAAATTTCTAGCAACAAATCCTGTGGAATCTTGTCTGCAGTTGGCGAAGCAATGATTGGGGCTGTTGGTATTTCCGATCGATTATGCAGTTCGTTAGCTAAAGCAAACATCAATATTCGCGCTATTTCTCAAGGATCTTCAGAACGTAATATTTCCGTGGTAATCAATAGTCGGGATATTAATAAAGCATTACAGGCAGTCCATGCTGGGTTTTATCTTTCGCGTGAAACTATTTCTATTGGGATTATTGGGCCTGGGCAAGTTGGCTCCGCTTTATTAAGTCAAATTAATGGTGCTCTATTATCATTGAAAAAAACATCACAGGCTAATCTGATGGTGCGAGGGATTATGAACAGCAAGAAAATGTTGCTTTCACATGAAGCCATTGATTTAAATCATTGGCAAGAACAACTGAACCAGACAGATAAAAAAGCTAACTTGCAAGAATTTGCTAATCATATTTTGGTAGATGATATGCCTCATGCTGTTATCATTGATTGCACCGCCAATAAAGCGATTGCTGGACAATATGTTCAATTACTTGAGCGAGGCATTCACGTAATCACTCCCAACAAACATGCGAATGCGGGAGATTTAAGTTATTACAAAACATTACAATTCATTAGCCCATAAAAAAAACAGTCATTACCTTTATGAAGCTACAGTGTGCGCGGGGCTGCCCGTCATCAATACCTTGCAAGACCTAATTAAAACTGGAGATCAGGTAGAAAAAATTGCCGGCATTGTCTCAGGAACTTTAAGTTATATTTTTAATGAGCTAGCAAAAAATAGAAAATTTTCAGAAATAGTATTAGAGGCTAAACAACGTGGTTATACTGAACCTGATCCACGAGAGGATTTATCAGGGATGGATGTAGCGCGCAAGTTTGTATGTTTAGCACGCGAAATTGGCTTTGAGGTCAACTTCAGTGATGTCAACGTGCATAATTTAGTTCCGGAGCCATTAAGATCCTGTAGTGTGGAAGAATTTTTGGCAAAACTGCCGCTTTACGATGAGCAAATGCAGCAACTTGTGATCGAAGCCAATGCCAATCATGAGAAAATTGGTTATGTAGGCTCAATTGATGATAATGGAACTATTCAAGTAGCGATTGAATCGTTTCCACAAAACCATCCGTTTGCAGGACTTAAAGGCACGGATAATATGTTGGTTTTCCATACCAAGCGCTATCATACCCAGCCTTTAGTCATTCAAGGCCCTGGTGCTGGCGCAGAGGTTACTGCGGCCGGAATATTTGCTGATTTACTGCGCTTAGTCTCGTTTTTATCCTAAGATTATCCTTCTCCCACAAGGGGAGAAAGATAATCTTTTAAGGTAAGTGTTAGATATTAACATTCACTACAGCAAAACCGCTGCCTGCACTGCGAAAATTGGTAGTTTGCCCTTGGTAGAGGCGGGCGGCAACACCAAGCACCTGTCCTGCATAAGCGTAACTCCGGACGTCCATTTTCAATCCCCTTTGTTGGCTGGGAGGAATAAAAGTTTGAGCGACATAAGGATTTTTTAGAATCTCAGCAAACACTTTATGTGTCACCTTACTGCCTTGATAAACTCCCTTGCCTGCATAGCTTGTTGCAGGTTTAAAAAATAATTCTTTACGTTTTTGCCAGAACCAATCTGCTTGTTTAGCATCTACTAGCCAAGTTTTTGCAATGCCTTGAGTTAGTTCAGCAATAACTGATTCTTGTACTTCACAATTTTGCAAAAAATCAGGGTCAGACAATAAAGTTAAATTTTTTTTATTCGCATATAAAGAATAAACATAGGGATTCGGCGTCAACACCACGAAATCTTCAAGATAGGCGGCTTTTAATAGCGCATGTTCTGGAGTGGTTAGAGTAAAATCAGTGAGTCGATTATAAACCAAGTCGATGCCTAAACCTCTGGCTTGTAGACAATTATTTTTAATACTCAGTTCTGCGGGGTCAACGATAATGCTATCAATACCGTAGTCATGCAGCAATTTTTGGAATAGTAAAAACTCAGGATAAAAATATTGTTGCTGCGGTTGGTCATCGACAATGGCAATGCGCTGTAAAGTACCATTCTCTCGACAGCGCTGCCATTCTGCTTCAAATATCGACATGCACACATCTTCCCAGGTGTTGTTGCCTAAAGCTAATAAGGCATTGAGGGCAAAACCTGCCGGATTGGTGTTGATTTCGATGAGCTTCGGTCCTTCGGAAGTTAAATGAAAGTCATAGCCAATAAATAAGCCCAAGGCCTTAGACTTGGCATAGGCCTGCTCGGCCCAAGTTAACACTTGCGTTGCATAAGCTGGCAAGTGAACCACCTGCTCCACAGCTTGAATAATATTCTGCATGGCTTGCAGTTGTGCTGGAGGGATGTGCACTACAGAAGAAGCAAATAAATGCGGGTGACTTTCTAGCCAATTTTCCGGCAATCCATAAAATTTTCCTAGCTTAGTTAATTTTTGTTGTATATTCATGGCATGACTCAAATATTGCAAGCGGTACAAGTACTCCGACAAGGTGGCATCATCGCCTATCCCACCGAGGCTGTCTATGGTTTAGGTTGCGATCCTTTACAAGAACACGCAGTCAAACGTTTGCTGGCGCTCAAAAAACGACCTGTGAGTAAGGGGCTGATACTAATTGCTGCATCGCTGACCCAGTTAACACCCTATCTTGCACCGATTCCAGTGCCGCGGATGCAAGAAGTACTTAGCACCTGGCCAGGGCCAGTCACTTGGCTGTTTCCGGCAAGTTCGCAAGTACCGGCTTGGATTTGTGGAGATTATGACACCGTGGCGGTGAGAGTAACAGCTCACCCAGTGGTTCAGCAATTATGCACACAGTTTGGTCACGCCATGGTTTCGACCAGCGCTAATAGGTCTCAAGAACCTCCTGCTAAAACTGCTGATGAAGTCGCCATTATTTTTCCTTCCGGTATTGATGTTATTGTTAGGGGAAAAGTGGGGGGCTTGGGAAAACCTACTGAAATCCGCGATGCTATCAGTGGGGTTGTGTTAAGGGCACAGTGACAACCCCATTATTCATGACCGTCGATTCCTAAAAATTGTCCATAGTTATTCAAAGGTTTAACGTTGTCACAAATAATTTTGAATATCGAAATAATGGGAATGGCTATCAAAGCACCCATAATGCCCCAAATCCAACCGAATATAATTACTCCAATTAAAATAATTAAGGGATGTAGAATTAAACCACGATTCAACACTAAGGGTAGAATTAAATTACCTTCAATGGAGCAAATAATAAAAAAACTTAGAGGAACCAATAAAATATGGCCTATCGTATCGAAATTTAATAAGGCTGAAAATGTAATAGCAAACGTACCTATTGTGACTCCGATATAAGGAATAAATTCCAAGAGTCCGGCTAATATTCCCCATATGAAAGGATGAGGCATTTGTAGAAGCATCATAACTAGTCCAATTACTATAGCCAAACCAATACTGATTAAAATTTTAACCACAAGAAAATAAGAAATTTTTTGCTCAATCTGCCTGATAATTATAACAGCTTCTTTTTTTTCAGAATAATAAGGTAGGATTTTTATCAATTTGTGTAAGATGAATTCATGGAAGGATAGAAAAAAATATAATAAAAGGATTAAAATACCAAATTGTACAAAAAATTCCCAGGTATTGCTAAAAATTATATTAAACCAATTATCTGCTTTAAGAGTTACTTCTGGTACGGTTTTTTGTGGAACAACTTTATTGGTTGATTTTTCTATTTGTTCTTGGATATTAAAAAACCGTTGAACATATTGGTTTACTGGAGCGGTTAATTGATTTAATTTAATGGATGCTTGAGAAAAACTTTCAGGAGCATTTGCAGCCCATTTGTTGATAGGTCCGGATATACTATAAAATCCAAAAACGATGATTAAAAAAAGAATAAGAATTATTAGAAATGCAGCTAGAAAGTTTGGAATGTGAATTTTACGTAATATACGTATTATTGGGGCAAAAAGAAAACTCAATAAGATGGCAATTGCAATGGGCAACAGCAGTTGTTTGCCTAGATACAAGGTATATATTATCGCTAGTACCAATAATCCTGTTGTTGCAAATGCGATTATGGAAGAATTTTTTTTAAGCTTAGCGGTGTTCGAATCATCGTTACTGGGTTTAAGTTGATCCTGCGAGTTTGAATCTTCCATCATGTTGCATTCCTTTTCAATAAAACATCATCATACCATCTAAAAACTTTTAGTCTAGGCTCTTTTCATCGACTTAGACGTTTAACTATGCCTTAATTCCTTTTACTATACGGTATGGACTTTAGCAGGCTCTCAATCTATGCTGGGATTACACCGTCGACAAGCAGTCACAACCTGATAATAAGATAGTATTTTGATGCATTACGGCAGTAAATCTCTTGCGCTGTGTGATTTTATTGTGACGGGTACTGCTTTTTCTAATAGGAGGGGGGTATAATGTTTCCTGATTCAGCGTCTTTGTTTCAACTGCAAACTGAAATGATGGAGGCCAAAATAGATATGTCTGTGAATCAATCCATTACTCGTGTGGTCGAACAGATCATGAGCTTAAAGCAAGAGATGCACAAGGAACTGCATGGATTAAGGCATGAAGTTCATCTGGAAATCGGTGGGCTTCGTTCTGAAATGCACAAAGAAATTTCAGAGCTTAAAGTGGATATGAATTCACGATTTTCCACTTTAGAAAAAGATATGTCTGCGGTGAAAGAGCGCTTGGGGATGCGTGAGCAAATTCGCAGCGAATTACGCACTCGGGTTTTTGATTACGGATTTAGAGCGGGTTGGCTTTTGTTGGCATCCTTACCAGGTGTTGTGGCTACGGCTATCTTAATCATTCAAAGCCTGCATGAGTAAAAAAAATTCCTTCTCCCACTTGTGGGAGAGCGTAATTAAAATGATTAGGCCCGCATGCAAAAATAACTAAGGATTAGATTATGCCTAAAAAATTTACTATCTTGTTAATTTGGTTGATATGCTTTATTAGCTGGGTAGCTTATGCAACCAACCAACCCTCAATTATTCTCATTGACCATGCACAAAAAATTCAAGATCGTCTCCCCTGTAACCATGGCGAAGAAAGATTTTGCAATTTGCGTATTTATCAGATCATGGTGGAGTCATTTGTAGGTGCTGACAAACGCGGATTTACTGCAGGATACGGATCTAGTCAACATCACGGTGATTTACAAGGTATTATCAATTCATTGGATTATATTAAATCACTCAATGTCAATGCGATTTGGTTAACTCCCATTTTTGATACTGATGCGAAGCACGATGTAGGTGAGCAATTACGCCTTGATGCTACAGGTTATTTCGCCCATGATTTTTTTAGAATAGATCCTCATTTCGGCACATTAGCGCAAGCAAAGCAGTTGGTAAAATCAGCGCATGATAAAGGCTTGTATGTATTTTTAGATGGTGTATTCGGCCATGCGAAAAAAACAGGTGTAGTTCCTTCACCCACTGGAAAAACTCCCGTACTAATACCTTGTAGGAATTTGCCTGCTAATTATCCTGGCTTGTGTGCAAAATACCCAGAAAGTCGCGCTTTTTTTATTGAGGTAGCTACTTTTTGGATTAATGAACTTGGAATTGATGGTTGGCGTTTGGATCAAGCTTATCAAGTACCTGTAAGTGATTGGGCCATTATTCAACATCAGGTTGAAATGGCAGCAAAAAAACAACATCATTTAGGTTATATGGTAGCGGAAATTTGGAGCGATGAATGGAGTATTGCTGAAATGACCAAACGTATCCAACAAGATGCATTTGGCACGAATCAAGCACCGGGAGTAATGTCGGCATTTGATTTTCCTGTACGTTACGGTCTGATGAGGGTTTTGGCAACACAAGAACACAGTCACGCTCAAAATGCAAGCCAACAGCCAGCCAGTATATTAAATAATGAAGCGGGTTTTGCTTCGCATGAAATGTATCCTAACACGGCTATTCCTAATCTTATGATCGGTAATCATGATACCGTTCGTTTTGGTAATTTATTACAACGTGCGCGAATTACTAGTCCAAGTGAACACGAATATTGGCAACGACATCGACTTGCATTTGCTTTTTTGACGGCTTATTCAGGACCAATTACTATTTATTATGGGGATGAAATCGGAGATAGTATTCCAAATTTTTCTCAAAAAATTACTCATAATTGTCTCAGTGAAAATAAATGCGACGATCATGTATCGCGTACCGATGCCAAGATTCTCGGTGTAACCGTACAAAATAAAGATTTAAACCCTGAGGCAATTTCCTTAAAAGATTATGTAACCCGTCTGATGGAGCTTAAGGCACGACATCCTGCTTTATATAGTGGAAGCCGCACTCATTTAGGTTCCGGAAAAAATTATTACGTTGATCTAAAATCGAGTTCTAACGAGCAAATTGTCTTTATTCTAAATACTGCAAAAAAATCGCAAACCTTTCAGATAAATGAGAGATTATTTAATAAAAATACTAAAAAGATATGTGATTTATTAGCTAATCAATGTTATGTTGTACAAAATAAAAAATTTATTGTTGATGTGCCTGCATTATCCGCAAAATTTTTATTAATTAGTGCCTGAATGAAAACTACTCATTTTTTAAAATGAGTGGTTTTCGTTCAGGCACTAATTAAATGTTCGCACGATAGCCATTCGGCAGTCTAACTGACGGCTTAAGCAAACCAATACGGTCATAGTGATGCAAGGTTAGGGTACTGCTGGTGTTTTAATTTTTCTTCGTTGGTGAACGAATTCAAAACTTATTCTAATTAGAAAAGGGATCACGTTAAATCGTTTTTTAAGGCTTGATTAACAAAAGTTTCAGAACGCTTAAAAGTTAAGGATGTAGGAGAACGATTTTGGATTTAGGAGCTGGGGAGTGGCTAAGCAAACCGTAGGTTGATCGAAAACCATCCATGGTTTTCGCCCTTTGGGTCGCTTCGCGTGGCTAATTTGTTCCAAACAAATTAGTCAGGGATGAAACCTCCGAGCGTACAAGGACGTATTCACAGCGTGTTTGCTTAGCCACTCCCCAGCTCCTAAATCCAAAATCGTTCTCCTACATCCTGGATTTGTGGCTCGAACTTAGGACTCTCCAGATTATGTTATCGATCCTTTTAATCGGTGGTTATTTTTTTTATTTAGCTTTACTGAAAGTAGCTCAGAATAAAGCTGAACAATTATTGCAAACGAAGCAGCTACAGTTAGATGATTGGCAAAAAGATTTAACCAGGCAATAATCTCACTTTGAATAACAAAAGCAGAAAGAACTCAATGACATTGCTGAGAAGAATGCAGAACTATCGAGAAAACAAGCAGAAAACTTGGCTGCTGTCAGTGCAGCAGAAAAAAATGGTGAAGTAGCACAAATAAAAATCCAGGCGATGCAAAAACGTATCGACCAATTGCAATCGGAACTTTATCAAGCTAGAAAACGTGCACAAAGACTTGCCAACAAGACTAAAAATACGGTATAAACAATGCAATGGATTAACGCACCTTAACGCGTTCCGTATCTCACTTATATGGTTAATAATTAAAGTGAATATCCTACGGGAAAGGCTCATCAACCGTCGTATGAAAAATGATGTGATATAAACATTTGGTTTATATTAAAAGCTTGTAATGTTTTTTAACTCACTTGAATAGGAGGGAATGCACAGATAGAAAAACCATAGGTATCGATGACTGGCATCGATGTGGCGCGATCAGTCCGAGCCATGACTTCACGAGTCAAAACGGGGCGAATCGGTGGTAACCAACCCGCCGCACAATTGAGGAAACTTAATTGTGCGAGTTCTAACGGGATTATAAATTTATAAAAATAATTGAAAGTTATTGGATTTTTTTAGGGACGTACATGTTCGAACAGGATCAAAAAAATCGTTGAAATCAATACATAGGATTTATATGACTAATAAATTACCTGCTGAGCAAGATACAGGTGATCTAATCTTCTACCAGACAGAAGATGGCCTAACGAGGGTAGAGGTACGACTACAACAAGATACGGTGTGGCTTAGTCAGGTACAAATGGCAAGGCTCTTTGATAAAGACAAGCGCACCATTTCTGAGCATATACAGAATGTCTTTGAGGAAGGTGAGTTGGAAGAAAATGCAACTGTCCGGAAATTCCGGACAGTTCAAGCCGAAGGAATCCGAAAAGTTACACGTAACATTGTATATTATAACTTGGATGTCATCATCTCGGTGGGTTATCGTGTAAAATCTCATCGTGGTACACAATTTCGTATTTGGGCCACCCAGCGCTTAAGAGAATACTTGATTAAAGGCTTCACCATGGATGACGAACGCCTGAAGCGAGCAGAGGGTAGCAACTATTTTGAGGAACTACTCGCCCGTATCCGTGATATACGCTCTTCAGAAAAAATATTTTGGAAGAAAGTGTTGGATATTTATGCTACCAGCATTGATTATGACCCAGATACTACAACCTCGCAGCAATTTTTTCGAATTGTTCAAAATAAAATGCACTGGGCAGCACATGGCCACACAGCTGCGGAGATTATTGCTAAGCGTGCTGATGCTAATAAACCACTGATGGGTTTAACTTTTCATTCGGGGAAAACACCTAAACGCTCAGATGTGGGTATTGCTAAAAATTATTTAAACGAGGAAGAGATTGATACTCTGAATCGTATTGTTGCTTTTTATTTGGATTTTGCAGAATTGCAGGCAAAAAATCGTCGTGCGATGTATATGAAAGATTGGACTCGTAAGTTAGATGATTTTTTGCGCTTGAGTGAGCGGGAGGTTTTGACGCATGCGGGTAGCATTACACATGATGATGCGTTACAGCGAGCTAATGCGGAATTTGATAAGTTTAAACAGCGGCAAATTGAGGAAAAGAGTGTGGGAGAAGCGGATTTTGAAAAAAGCTTACAGGTTTTGCAGCGGGTGGAGTCAAAAATTAGCAAGGCTAAATCATTCAAGGGAAAATGAGGGTGAAGCTATAAGAAATCCTAGCGGTCTCCGCATTAGAAAGACACCTCGGATTGAGGATACACCCTTATTTAGGTTCTAGTTAAGTTAAAGCAACTGCTGAATTTCTTAATTGTTATTCCTACATCTTCGGCAATTTTATTGGCTATTTCATAGTGAAAATCGCTTATATTTATTAAGCGAATAAAATAAGCGCCAAGTCTATTTCTTAAGTTAGCCCCAATTTCACGAACCAATTGTTCAGGTGGGAAATAAAAATGGCGAAAAGTGATCATAAGGTAGAGGTCACAGGCCTAGTTTTTTATTATAACGTTTAGCTTGAGCATAGCGCCATCCTAGCACCATCATTACTTCCAATTCTACATCCTCTCGTAACCGATTGATTCAATGGTGCTGGCACCCGGACTCGAACTGGGGACCTACTGATTACAAAACTGGTTCAATCAATTAGCGACAATAATTCACGACAAATAACAGCAATAAAATCAGTATGTTATTCGAAGAGCTTTGCTTTGGTTAGTTGTCCATTATTGCTATTATTTGTCGGTGAGTGCCCCATCAGTGCCCCAAAGAATTAATGATTTTCTTCCAGTTTTTTTGTATTAGATAAATAATTACTCTTGCTGATTACTTTCTGGCCACTGGCTTTTTCTAATTGCTTACGGGCATCTCCAGCTATCTTTCCTCCTGTTTTTGCAGTCTTGCGATTCTCATTAAATCCTTTAGCATCGCGATGACGAGTAATTTCAGTAGTGGAGGCTTCACCCAACATGGAGAAAATAAGCTCTAAATCAGTCATATGGTCACGCAAATTTTCTCGCTTTAAGCCTTTATGCTGTTGATATTCACTGGGTGTCATGCCAAATGTAGCCTTGGAGATTTCTGCTGTTAATATGGCAAAATCTCGTGTTTCCTGTACGCCTCGCTTTTTCCATTCCTCAGTAAGCTCATCTCGAACTGCAATGCCTCTCATGCGCTTTTCAATCCAAGCATCAGAGTAACCTTTTGCCTTATATATTGCTCTAGTGCGTTGAGTGGCTAGTTCAGGATTTTCAATTTCTTGCACACGCTCATAGCCTACTTTAGCTAACCAACGTTTAAAGGGTTCAGCTTTAGGAGAAGGAATTGATTGGATAATGCGAAAGATACCTTCAGTATTAGCGCAAGTTACCCCTCTTTTCTTTCCATCAGCAGCCTCTAATTCAAGGGGGGTACAAATTGTACCCCAGTTGCTGTTAAGTTCAGCATCGCGGGAGCGCATTCGTTTAACATATTGCTTCACATCAGCGCTATCCGTTAGAATTGAGATGACATCAGCCACTGCAAACCACCATTCGTTGTTATGCAGTGTGCGTCGGATAGTCTTATTATTAAATACTGCAATTTTTTGGGTTAACATAGTCTAATTTCCATAATTTATTGATTTTTCTTTTTTTCTCTTTTTAATTATTTTAGATTAGTAAGCCCCGCTACAATAAGAAGGGCTTACTGCAAGATTCTTAGGAGCCTGCTAAATCATAAAGTTTTACGAGCTGCTCTAAATATTCATCTACCGCCCATAACGCATGATAAAGCGTATGATTATCTATCTCTGTTTCACCACGCACAAATTCCGCAGCAAACATAATACACGTTAATACAGCTTTTGCCTTATGAAGTTTTTCAAAGATTTGATCTTTTAGGTAAAGCGAATCAGAGTTGGGATTAATATTAGAGTGATATTGCATAATTTATCTCCTTTGGTTTTTTGTAGAAACATAGGAAACACCGATAGGTGCCGGGGGGTACAAACCGCCAAAGGCGCGGCGTGCTTCTTCCCCTTTCGAGTATTTTATCCGCACACCCCCGACATGAAAAAACCATGACTGTCGGGCATAGTTAACCGCCTTTGGGAGTTTGTAGCTCCTGGTATTTAAGCTACCATTTACACCTGAGCCATGCAAGAGGGTTTTGTATTTTTAGCCTCCAATATAAATTACACGCTTAAGTTAGTTAAATCGCGCAATGCTTGCTTATAGCCTGCAATTTTCTTCATGATCTCCTTGCTATTAGCATCATAAGCCCCATGTTTATAAGCATTCATTTTACTAATGGCTTTTCCTTCCGGTGTTTTCGCCCCTGTGGATTTTTGCCAAGGTTTCCATTGATGGATTAGTTGAGACTGCCGTAAGCGGCGTTCGGGTGTCCATTGTGTCAAAGGGTTTAACCTCCAAAAGTTCGTTTGATTTATTATCTTGAATTTTTTCAAGATTATTGACTTGCTGGTTAATGGCATTATTTTGCTGCTTGATAAAGGCTGTTTGTTTGGGATTTTTTAGCTCAGCTAGGGCAATTAATGTGTCACGGCATTGCTTTTGTGCTTTGAGCGCCATTTCAGAATAGACCTGTGCTTGATTTACATATTTACTGCAACACATTTTTTCAATGGAAGAATAAAACATAGCCTCCAATGCATGAGCTTGATTCAATAGCATATTTTCTACATGTCGCAAATTCCCATCTAATACGCTTTTATTGGTGCTGCTAAGTTGCACAAGAGCATCTCGCCATTGCGGTTGAGGAATATTCCTGAGCATTGCAATAGAGCTAATACACAAGCCTCGGGCATCTGAATTGATTCCAGTTTCATAATTTATCCTCATTCCACCGTCCTGGCAGAAGAGAGTACAAACCCACTCGATGGCGAGAACCTCCTGGATTATGATCATATGACCAAGTGGTTAAAATGTTGTACCCATGCTTGTGGCGTAGGTCGAAAATTGTTGACGCAACTCGTAAACAGTCTATTTCATGCCGAAGTTGTACGGATGTACAGGCTCCTTTACGAAGGCGATTTAAAACATCAATTTCATACCGGTTGTTGTCGTGAATTTTTCTTTTTGGAGACATTATTTTTCTCCCCCATGCTGTTCATCAACCCAACTTTCAAACTGATCAAGGTCAATAAGAACCTTTCGACCAATTTTTCTGATGCATTTCACGAAACCATTATGCTTACCATTGAAAATAAGCCAACGAAGAGATGAAATAGAAAAAGCACTATATATAGCCGCGGTTTGTTTTACCGTCGCTAATCGTTTAGTAATACTATTAATCATAAATAACTCCAATTAAATAACATGAATGAAGACCTGTAATTGCTCGTCTTCAATCGCGAGTATTTATGATTATTTTAAAAAAGTTAAATTGTGACGATTTTGTGACCATTTGGTGATGGTTTTGTGATTAATTTTTATGTTAGATACTCTAATCGCAAATTGGCAAGTCATCAACTCAGACCGTAAGAGGAAATGGTAGAGGGATTTTCAAAATGATAGTAAATAGAATGATGGAAACTTAAAAGGCTATATGAAATTCATCATTGGTCCAATTAAAGTCATCTTTGGACCTGGCTAAACCTGCTAGGAGTGATTGCTACCATTGCCTGTTCGCTATATTTGCGTGATTAATTTCTTCGTTTTTAGGTACAAGTTGATGGTTTGATAAATCTGCAATTTCTAGACAAGTATAGTAATTTTCTTGAATCAACCAATTTTCAACATCACGTTGCCGATATGTCGGCTTTTTTTCCGAAAATTCTTTGGCCATTTGAGCCAAACCATTATCTTTTTCTTTATTAAAAATACCTCGCCATTGACCCTGAGTAAGCTTGTCATAATTACTCCTAATCGCTGATCTCCTTAATAATTGCTCATTTCTAATCTTCTCATCCTTATTGATGTGACTAGACAGGGGGTGATCTTTTGTGTGTCCTGCAGGATCACTTTGAGTTGGTTCGCTTGATTTATCAACTTTATTTTCTATCAAATCTTGATTTTTATCGCTAATAAATTCCAAGTTAGCCCTTTTATATTTTTTAAACCACGTTATCAATTCACTGGTATATAATAGATTCTCATAAAGTTTTTCAAAATCAGTTGATTGCACTTCATCTCTGGTTAATTGAGCTAGAGTATAGTTATTTCTCAGAAAGAGCTGTGGACCATGTGTGTCATAGTTTTTTATTGCGCTACAAAGATCAGATGAAATTTCGTAGGAAATTTTTTCCCTAACTTCTTTTACTTTCTCAGTGCCAACGTTAGTTGTTTTTTCAAAATATTCTTTAACTCTAAAATCTGTTAATTTTTGTATAAAATCTGATAAGGCAATAACATCGCTATTATGGTTAATTCTAATTGTTGGCATAATTTGTTCCCCCAAAAATCTTCTCATTCATCCTAGCCACCACCTTAGCTGTATGTGCTTCCGATAGATGTGCGTATCGTTTGACCATTTGTAATGTTTTATGGCCTAGTACCTCGGCAATTTCTGCCAAGCTTGCACCATCCATTACCAAATATGATGCGGCACTATGCCTTAGGTCATGAAACCGAAAATCTTCAATTCTTGCATTTTTAACTGCTGTTTCCCAAGGAGTGCGCAGATCAATAGGGTTTTTGAAATTTTTGCTTGGAAAAACTAAATCTGTATGAAGAGAGCGAACTTTGGCATGTTCTTTTAGCAAAGCTAAAGCATGGCCTGTGATCGGCAATATGCGGCGTTCGCCATTTTTAGTTTCGTGCAAGGTTATGATGGCGCGGTTTAAATCAACATCATCCCATCGCAAACCCAATATCTCCATACGACGAGCGCCTGTGGATAATGCCAGCACTATTATCAAATAGAGCCATGGGCTTGAGCTTTTCTGGCAGGCATCTAATAATCTTTGGCGTTCGTCATCTGATAAAATTCGTACGCGTCCCCGTGGCTCTTTCATTTTGGTGACTTTTCGCAAAGGATTTTCATCTAGCCAGCCCCATTCTTTGATGGCTGTGGTGAAAAGATGGCTCAATGCCGCTAAATAACGATTAATAGTGGCGGGAGTGCGAGGCTTTTTTCTTTTAGTAGTGGAACTGACTAATTTATCACGTTGTTCCGCAATTAGTGCGGGGGTGATATCGGCTAGGGCATAATGCCCGATGTTTACCTGCCACCACTTAAGTTGCAACCTTTGGTCGTACTCACTTTTGGGCTTATTAGGGAGGACGGATTTTTTATAACGTTCGATAGCTTCAGAAAGGGTGCGCTTTTTAGCTTCGGTGGATTTAAAATGTCGGCCTTCGCGTATTGCTGATTCTGTTTGTTGTGCCCATCGTCGAGCATCAGTCAATCGGGTGAAGGTAGCTGTTTGGGTGGGAAAGCCTTTTAATCTGACTTTGACGCGGTAGGTGATTTCCTGATTTTGGTTAACTCGTTTTTCTATATTAGCCATGTGAGTCAGCTTCCTATGTTAAATTATTGTTATCGGCAGCACTGTACAGTAAATGACCAAATGAAGCAACACCTGATATGTAATCAGTTTAAACTTGACTTAAAGTTAAGTTTAATCAAGATATTATGGTTTAATATTTTTAGTGAGGGGCGATTAAGGGGCACTGAAGGGCAAATAAAAGCTACTTTTGCTCTCTCAATTACAAGGTAGTCTTCTCTAAAATTGCATTGATGATTAAAAATAGTACTATAGAAATGCAAAGGTAAAAAAAGATGGCGGAAGAGATTAAAGTTGAATTTAATACTTGCTCTATACCCTTGAAAGTTGGCAAATAAAAATAGAAATCAGGGCTAATCAAATTTGCACTAATTAAGGAGTCTCTAAGCGTAATAGAAGGCCAATAGCCATTTTTTAACCAAAACCATCCCTTATAGATTAGATAACCCATTGAAATAAGAAAGGACAACCAAGCTGGTGAGAATATCAAGCAGTACAAGCTTTCTGATAATTCTTGTATTTTTTTGTTTTTTTTCATAAGGCCACTCAGATGAGCTTTTAATTCTTAGAAAGTTGCCTTTCGAAAGTAAGCAAGACCCACAAATGAATGATAGATAGTAAATAAGCTTTGCTCAACATCCACAGGTCGGAGAGGCACTACCATCACAACAGATTACCGTACTGCCACAGCCACATGCGCCATGATGCCAAGAGCAGCAACCGCTTTGCTGTAATGTGGTTGCGTGGATAGGGTTGTTTCGATTAAAGGCCACTAAGGTGGTTTTGGGTGTGCTGTAGGCAAAGCTGCTGTCGGTAGCTTGGGTGAAGGTTAGCTGTTCTGTGGAATAATTTGAGGCATTACCTATTAGAGTGATCGTGGATAGGAAGACTATTGTTAGTGATGCAAACATTTTCCTTCGCATATTTTCTCCTCATTATGTTCCTTGTTTATTGTGGTTTGTTGTTCTTGACTGCCCCACTACTGTCCCATCCTTAAGCCTTCTTAGCCTTTAACCCATCGTAACGCATTGATTTAATTGGTGCTGGCACCCGGACTCGAACTGGGGACCTACTGATTACAAATCAGTTGCTCTACCGACTGAGCTATGCCAGCTTGCTTACTTTTAATAATAATGCAAAACGGAAGATTGTTCGCAAATTTTATGGTATTTTACCTGCGATGTATACCATTATGATAAAAGAAGTTTACATTTTCTGGATAAAAATTAAAATTTTATTGCTTAAATTAAATAATTTTTATGAGATCATTTAAAAAAGTCTTGCGCAACACACAACATATAGGTTCTCAAGGAGAGGATCGAGCTTATCAGTATTTATTTAAGCAAGGGTTGAGACTCCGCTGTCGTAATTATCGCTGCAAAGTCGGGGAGATTGACTTAATAATGCGGGATAAGCTCGAATTAGTCTTTGTAGAAGTCAGATACCGTAAGCCTTCTGAATTTGCGAGTGGGCTAGAATCTGTAACCTATCGGAAACAGCAAAAAATAATTAAGGCAGCCTGGCATTATTTAATGACCTATAAAATATCGCGAGCGCCTTGTCGGTTTGATGTCGTCGCTGTGGAGGGTGAGCAGGAGATTGTATGGGTTAAAGATGCATTTCAACTGGAGCATTTTGCATGAATGCAGTGAATAGAATAAAACAACATTTTTACGATAGTATTGAGACCAAGAAGCAAGCAATGGCAAGCTTAGCGCCAATCATTGCTAAAGCAGGGGAGTGGATGGCTCGCTCTTTAGAAGATGGTCATAAGATATTGAGCTGTGGCAATGGAGGTTCAGCGGCAGACGCCCAGCATTTTTCTTCGGAATTACTCAATCGATTTGAAAAGGAGCGACCAAGCCTAGCCGCGATAGCACTATCCACAGATACCTCAACCATCACGGCCATTGCTAATGATTATGAGTACCGTGAGATTTTTTCCAAACAAATTAGGGCCTTGGGTCAAACCAATGATGTTTTGTTGGCCATTTCCACTAGCGGTCAGTCTCAAAATATTGTGGCAGCAATTCAAGCGGCACAGGAACGCGAAATGCGAGTGATTGCCTTAACTGGGAAGGACGGAGGTAAAATCGCCAGCTTAATCACACCCAATGACATTGAAATCCGGGTGCCGGCCACTATCACAGCTCGTATTCAAGAAACTCATTTATTGATCATACATTGCTTATGTGATTTGATTGATCAGCAGATTTTTGATCAGAAGGATTATGCATTATGAAAATAAAACTACATTTTGTAATTTCGCTTATTATTGTGTTTTCTTGTTTGGTGGGTTGCATCCCGGTGGCCTTTGTTGCCGGCGCCGGTGCAACAGGGGCCTTTATTTACGAAAAGCGTGGTTTAAACACCATGATTAAAGATCGTGATATGGCTAATGCGGCGCTGCATCGCATCGAAAATGATAGAGAATTGCGGGAACAAACTCATATCACCGTCGCTGCGTTTAATCATGTAATGTTAATGGTAGGACAAGCGCCGACAGAGCAATTACGGGCGAAAGCGTATCGCTTAGTGGGCGCTACTCCTAATTTGAAACGTATTTATAATGTGGTGACTATTGAGCCGCCGCTTTCTAAAGCTGAAATAGCCAAAGATAGCTGGATAACAACTGTAGTGAAAAGTGCTTTAGTGGCAGAAAAGGGCATTAATGCTAATCAGATTAAAGTAGTGACTGAAAATAGAGTGGTTTATTTACTGGGTATTGTAACGCGCAAACAAGCGGATATTGCTGCGGACGTAACGAGTCGGATAAAGGGAGTGGCAAGAGTCGTCAAGTTATTTGAGTATGAGTTGTGAGTTCTTAATATTTTATTAAGATGAAAGTGATACTCTAATTATTCTAATCCATAATTTGTGAGGTATATTTATGTCTCAACAGAATAGTAATCGTACTGATGAAACTGCAGATTTAGAAGAAGCAGAACGTCGGAAAAAAGCCATAGTTATTAATAAGCAGAGTTTGGTTGATGGTTTTAATGAACTACGTCAGACAGGCCAATTGCCTGAGGGAATTATTGACATAACAGTTACCGAGATGCCTAGGACACAGAGTTGGCAAAGCCCTGGTAATAATATTGATGAGGCTATTACCTCAGCAGAAGGCTTATTTGATACGGGTGGTAAAACATTTCAAGCGGAATTTACTAAAGCAGATGGCAGCAAAACCTCAGCAACCCTGGATACTATCACTAATAGCGAGGGTTCAGTAAGACTTAGAATTATATCTAATGATCCTGAAGCAGCGGTTGCCTTGGCAAAAGCAAGCGGATGTACTACTATTGCAATTCCAGATCGTGCTCCTCAGGAGTTTAAAGAAAAAGTGCGAGAACTATGCCAAAAACAAGGTTTATCCTTCCAAACGCTTTCAGAGGAACAGGAAGAGGCTTTCCGTAGCCCAGGCCCCTCGAGCTAAGAACCGACAATAAAGGATAAAGGGTTTCTTGCCTACAAAATTTACCTTAATAGGACTGCATCCATTTACCAACCACTGCTGTTTAATGCACGGGTCGGCTACACAGAGGCAGTGATTTCCTAAACGGATTTATTCTCAAAGGAGGGGGATAGCCAGCCGGAAAAGGAATTATCACTTGCAAGGATGGGATTCATTGCCTCACCTATAAAGTCTGCAATCTTAAAGCTAAATATCATAGCCAAAGCCAAAATCAGCATGTATAGCAACTAAAGGCACGTCCGCATGTCCATCCACTACTTTTACATAAGCATACGAGGCGGTTAGTTTGCCTTCCAATTCCAGAAAGAAACTTTTGGTGAGATAAAAACGTTTTCCTACAGAAGCCATGGCAGTGGGTCCTGCTAAATAGTAACCAGCATTATTTAAAGTACCGCCACGTTCATCAAAAGTTTCGCCCCGGACCTTTGACTCTGGATGGGCAATGATCACCCCGCCACCAATGCGCCAAATTAAATTTCTTGTATCCAGCCAAGCCCGATTTAAGGTAAACATATTGTAGCCATGCGAGATAGAAAAATGTGACACCTCATCATTGGTATTTCTCAGGTAAATTTTATGATGGATGGTTTCTACTTCCCAGGCCTTATTGCCCAGCCATTTACCAATTCGGATATTGTAATAAAACGGGGATTGGAAAGGGCGTGTTTCATAGTGTGCAGTAAGATTAATGTCTAATTCATCATCTTGTTGAATTAGCAGTGGCATTGGAAAATTATAAGGGATACCCGTTGCGACTTCGACAGACCATTTTGCATAAGCCAAAGAAGATGCGAAAATGCAGCCGATGCTCAGTAAAATGTTCAATGTCAATCGGCTATGCTTCATTAATGGAACTCCTCTGGATCAATTTAAGGAGAGGAGAGTATAATACTCAGGGTAAGAATTGTCACAAAGATTTTTGAGGATTTTCGTTGGAAATTTATTTAGTAGGTGGGGCGGTGCGAGATCAATTATTAGGACTTCCCGTTATAGAACGCGACTGGGTGGTCATCGGGGCGACGCCAGAGTTGATGTTACAGTTAGGATACCAACCGGTTGGAAAAGATTTTCCGGTATTTTTGCATCCGGTGACACACGAGGAATATGCCTTAGCGCGTACGGAACGTAAAACAGCTCCGGGATATAAAGGGTTTCATTTTTATGCAGCACCCGATGTGAGCTTAGAAGAAGATTTGCAACGTCGCGATTTAACTATTAATGCGATGGCGCAAACCATGGAAGGCGGGCTCATCGATCCTTATGGCGGGCAAGCGGATCTGGAACAGCGGATTTTACGCCATGTCTCGGCGGCGTTTGTTGAAGATCCAGTACGAATTTTGCGTGTGGCGCGATTGGCCGCACGTTTCCCCGATTTTTCTATTCATTCCGATACCTTGTATTTAATGCAGCAAATGGTACAACAAGGAGAGGTCAATGCGCTAGTTCCAGAGCGCGTCTGGCAAGAGTGGGTAAGGGCGATGCGTGAATCCACCCCAAGCCGTTTCTTTCATGTTCTAACAGCTTGTGGAGCATTAGCAATCTTATTCCCACAATTGTGGGAAAATCGTGTTGATGAAGTTGCATTAAAACAGGCGGTAACACTTTCTTGCTCAGCCAAGATTCGGTTAGCGGCTTATTTGCATCATTTACCGCCGCATCAAATTAGTGCGTTATCCCAGCAGTATCGTTTTCCTCGAGATTATACTGAATTGGCATTATTGGTATCGCGTTATCAAACCCATTTTCAGCAGCTCCTGAATTCCTCAGCAGAAGAACTATTTAAGCTTCTTGAATCTTTGGATGCTTTTCGTAGGCCAGAACGTCTCGAGCAGTTTTCTATTGCCTGCACCGCTATTTATTCAGAATCCTATTTGTGCCAGGCTGAGAGGTTACGAAAAAGCTATGCAGCAGCAAAATCAGTTGATTCCGCTCCATTAATACAGTCCGGCTTATCAGGGATTGCCTTGGGTCAAGCCTTGCGTAAGCAGAGAGTGCAATTAATTGCTGCTAGCTTAAGAGCTGCACCAACTTGAAGAAGCACTGCGACCATGGCCGCTAGAAACTTTAATGACCAGCTCTTGAATATTGTGTGTCGCGATTTTATTTTTCTCTAGAAGTAATTGCTCTAAAAACCAACGCGATAATTCCTCTAAACTGATATTTCGAATTGGTAAAATTAGGCAATCAGAAATTAAAAAATGCATTTCTTCTTCATGAAAATGCACATAGTAATAGGGTGGTTTTTCTTGAATGGTTAATACTGGAGATTGTCCCGGTAATAGCAGATGTTTATCTAAATAATTACATAGAGAGCATAATTTTTGTTTGTAAATATCATAATCAAAAGTAATTCCAAGTTCTGCCACAGTTGCTGTCATCGAAAAATAGAGTTGATAATTGTGGCCATGTAAACGTTCGCGAGAAGTAGGCGAAAAAATGGTAAAATGTGCCACTTCAAATCTTAAGCTCTCTTCGTAAACTTCTATGGTAGTGTGTGCCATCAAAGTTTTCCTCGCATGTCATATAATTTAAACCCTAATAATGCTTGGGAAAAATTTTTGCAAAGTGCCATTACTTTAAATAGTTCCCCCATTTCAGTAGGAAGAATTAATTTTTTAATTTGTTGACTAATTTGATATTGTTTCATCACAGAACTTGTTACAGAACTGGTCATTTTCTCTAAACCACAGCTATAAAGAAAATGTGCTTGTGAAGTATAGCCTGCGAGCATTAGGCCTTGCTCATAAGCAGATTGGGCTACAGCAGTAAAATTGACATGGGCAGTAATATCCTGCAACCCTGGCCACCAGAAATAATTATCATGGGCAAGGTGCTGATAGTGACACATCAAAGTACCCATGCTGCGCTGGGGATGATAATATTCATGCTGCGGAAAGCCATAATCAATGAGCAAAATTAGGCCTTGTGTTAACAGCTGGCTTAAACTAGCTAACCAGCCAGGAAGAACGCAATTTACTTCAGATGTATAGCCTTCAGTGAAGCGAATCTCGAGTTGATCGAGCTGTTGTTCTAATTCAGCAGCAGAGAGGGGTTGCGTGCATTCCACCCAAGCATTCACTTGCCCCTGCACGGCACATTCGTAGTGCTGGTGCTGCTGGTAACGAAACTTTGCCACTGGCATGGCATCCAAAACTTCATTGGCGATGATTACTCCACTAAATTCAGTGGGTAAACACGTCAGCCAAATGACTTTATCGGCTAAGTGGGGGATGGATTGGTTAATCAGGATTTTTTGCCTTTGCTGCAGATCAGCGCTTAATTCAATGATGTAATAATGCGTTGGCAGCGTAGAAGACTGTTCTAGGGACAGTAAAATGTCAATCGCAAGCTGGCCAGTCCCTGCGCCAAATTCCAAAATATCGCCTGATCCTAAATGCTCTAATATTTCTCTGATTTGTTGCGCAATACAGCGGCCAAATAAAGGAGATATTTCAGGCGCTGTGGTAAAGTCCCCGCCGCGTCCTAGCTTATGCATTCCTCCCTGATAATATCCGAGTCCTGAAGCATAAAGACAGAGTTCCATATAGCGAGCAAAAGAAATAGCTCCTTGTTGATTGATTGCTTGCCGAATTAGTTCCTGAAGTTGCAAGGAACTATTTTGCGCACTGGGTTCTGGAGTTGGAAGTTGCCTGGTCATTGAATTAGCTTCGACTCATGAGTGAGAACTTGCTTGACCCAATGAGATAAATCCTGAATTTCTCGCTCACAGACGCTGTGCCCCATCAGGTAAGTGTGCCATTCAACCAGATAGCCTAATTCAATTAATCGTTCTTTGGAAATTTGACCAATATGTAATGATAAGACGGGATCGAGAGTGCCATGCGCTAAAAAAATGGGCAGTCCCTGATTCGTCTCAAGCTTATTTTTTTCCTGGTCATGGTTGCGGGGTAAAAAGGTGGATAGCCCTAAAATACCGCCTAAACGATAATCACATCTGATCCCGGAATATAATGCTACGGCGCCACCTTGCGAAAAACCAGCCAAAATAATTTGTGTGGAAGGGATGCCTTGTGCGATTTCTTGCTGAATAAGTTGCCTAATTCCTCTATCCGTTTCGTTGATGCCAATTTCATCTTGAGGAAAATGTTCAGTAAGTCCATACACGTCAAACCAGGCTCGCATCCGCATTCCGGCGTTTAAACTGACAGGCCGTACTGGGGCATGGGGGAAAATAAAACGGACTGCCAGATCCTCAGCTAGTGAGAGTTGTGGTACCATGTCAACAAAATCATTGGCATCTGCGCCTAACCCATGCAGCCAAATAATGCTGCTTTTAGCAGGAAGCTTAGGTTGAACGATGATCGTTTCAAGTGAAAAGGAGCTCATGAGGCTGGATGATACCGCAACTTTCCTATAGAATAAACGACATTATGCGCCTATTACACTCAATTATCGGTTTGTTTTATTTGTTTTTAGTGGCTTGCGGACAAAGTGGCCCGCTGTATCTTCCCCCGGAAGGTTCTGGATTGCCGCCGCCAGTTCCCATCGCTGAGGAGAGATAAATTATGGATTTTTTCCTCCAGCGTGAAGGTGAATTGTTTGCTGAAGATATTCCAATTGCCGATTTGGCGGCGCGTTATGGCACTCCTTTATACATTTATTCTCGAGCTACTCTAGAACGGCATTGGCGAGTGTTTGATGCCGCGCTGGCAGGTCATGCCCATCGAATTTGTTATGCTGTAAAGGCAAATTCAAACATCGCTGTTTTGCAAGTATTAGCAAAATTGGGCTCAGGATTTGACATCGTGTCACAGGGAGAATTAGAACGGGTTTTGGCTGCGGGAGGATCGCCTGCGAAAATTATATTTTCCGGCGTAGGGAAGTTAGCTTCTGAAATCGAGCGAGCGTTAGAGGTGGGCATTAGCTGTTTTAATGTTGAATCAGCAGCCGAGCTCGAGAGAATTCAAAGCATTGCTGTCAAGCTGGGAAAAATAGCCCCAGTAGCAATCCGCGTCAATCCAAATATCGATGCACGCACTCATCCTTATATTTCCACCGGATTAAAGGAAAATAAGTTTGGAGTTGATAGTGCCGAAGTTATTGCACTTTATCAGAAAATAAACAGTTCTTCCCACTTGCGCGCTGTGGGTATTGCTTGTCATATTGGGTCTCAGTTGACGGATTTAACTCCTTTTCTAGAAGCTTTTGCGCGGATTTATGAACTCTATACGCAATTGCAAAATTGTGAGATTCAGCTAAGCCACATCGACTTAGGGGGCGGTTTGGGGGTATGTTATTTGGCGGAGACTCCTCCCTCACCCGAAGAATATGCTGCTGCCTTGTTAAAGCACCTGGGGTCTGATCCGGTGGAACTCATTTTTGAGCCAGGTCGCGCTATTGCTGCTAATGCTGGAATTTTAGTGACTCAAGTGGAATATTTAAAGCATACCGGTCATAAAAATTTTGCTGTGGTCGATGCGGCTATGAATGATTTTTTACGGCCTGCTTTATATCAGGCAGAACAAACCATTCTCCCGGTGAAAACACGTACGGATGTGCCCGTGGGTGTTTATGATGTAGTCGGTCCAGTCTGTGAGACAGCAGATTTTCTCGGCAAAGGGCGACAGTTAGCGATAGCGGCGGGGGATTTGTTAGCGATACGTACTGCTGGAGCTTATGGGTTTACGATGGCTTCTAATTATAACTCTAGGCGACGACCGGCTGAAGTCTTAGTGGATAAAAAGGAAGCTTACTTAATACGTCGCCGAGAGGAGTGGCATGAATTGTTTTCTCAAGAAGCATTACTAGGATGAACCTCACCAGGAGATCTTGTTATGTCAATACCATTTACCAAAATGCAAGGCTTAGGTAATGATTTTGTTGTTATCGATGCCATTCGACACCCCATAAACTTGACTCCTGATTTAGTTCAATCGATGGCAAATAGGCACTTTGGTATTGGATTTGACCAGCTACTGATTGTGGAACCCGCCAAACATCCTGAAGTTGACTTTGAATTTCGGATTTTTAATTGTGATGGTACAGAAGTAGAACAGTGTGGTAATGGTGCTCGTTGTGTGGCAAGATTCCTCTGGGATTCTGGGCTGACCCATAAAGAACAGGTGGTTTTGGGGACAAAATTTCGTAATCTTGAGGTTTCTGCAACTGATAACCAATATGTGGCAGTGAATATGGGGGTACCCTTATTTGATTCGAAAGATATTCCTTTTTTATCTGCTGAAAATACCGATTCCCACTTAATTAGCCTAGATGATCTCGAGTTAGAAATTGGCGTTGTTAATGTAGGTAATCCGCATGCGGTCATTCTTGTTGAGGATATTAATAAAGCTCCCGTGAAACTTTGGGGTCCGAAGTTAGGGAAACATCCTCGTTTCCCTCAGGGAGTCAATGTTAATTTTTTACAGCTTGTTGATAGACAAAATGTACGATTACGCGTATATGAACGAGGAGCGGGGGAAACTCTAGCCTGTGGCAGTGGTGCTTGTGCCGCTGTCGCGTTTGCTGGGCGTAAAGGATTGGTGGATCAAGAAGTTCAAGTTCAGCTCAAAGGAGGCATACTCGTCATTCGATGGTCACCTGGGGGACCTATTTGGATGACCGGTCCTACGGAACGCGTGTTTCGGGGAGAATGGCTACTTAAATTTTAATTGTGACAAGACCTTACTGGATTGCGGGAAAAACTTTCGCAATTAATAAAAAGAAGCTATATTATAGCCAGGTCAGCAGTCCATGGGGTAGTAGTCACTGCTGTATAGGCAAAGAAGCCGAATTACGAACGAGGGAAGAAACGAAATGAAGACGCAAAAAAAAGCACCAAAAAAAACTTCTAGTGCAGTTAAAAAGAAGAGTGACATTAAAGTCATTAAAAAGAGCGCTGTGAAAAAGACCGTGTCCAAGACCAAATCTGTAGAAAAAAAGCCAATAAAAACATCCTCTGTTCTCGCTCAGCCTAAGCGAGCTGCATCTGTAGGGCCTGCGAGCTTTCCCGCTTATGAGCAGCAAGGAGGGGAAGACTACATGAATAAGCGACAACTGGATTATTTCCGAGATAGTTTGAATGCATGGAATGACCAATTAGCTAAAGAACGCAATGCGACCGTCGCTCATATGCAAGAAGATCCCAACAATTTACCTGATCTCTTGGATCGGGCAGCGCTGGAAGAAGAACATAAAATAGAGTGGCAGGCCCGGGAAATGGAGCATAGGCTAATTATCAAGATTGAAAGAGCCTTATCACGCATTAAACAGGGCGATTATGGTTACTGTGAAAAATGTGGTGCTGAAATAGGATTATTGCGATTGCAAGTCCGTCCCACTGCTACGCTATGCATTGATTGTAAGGAGATCGATGAGATACGAGAGAAACAGACTGGTATTGTAGAATAGTAACTATTCACCACATTGCTAAAGTTGGCAAAAACTATCCTGTGCTGAATGGTTACGAATAAATGAAATTGAGCGAGGTGACTTAACGGTTGCCTTAATTTTAACGAAGGAAAAGGAGTACTAAACTATGTGTCGGATAATATGGGCCATTATAGTTCTTATAGTTGCAGTGATCATGGCTATTGCCGTGACGGTCTTACCACAAGAACGTTTGGCTGATCTTTTTTATGTCTCACGATTTATTGAAATCATGATCCCAGTTCTTGGTGCTGGTGCATTGATCAAGTACTTGTTTTCTTGTAAAGGCAACAATAGAGCGTAATAGCCTTGTGACAGGATCCCCTCGAAATCCCCCCTTTGAAAAAGGGGGGTAGGGGGTTTTTTTATAGGCAATATTAGCGCTTAAGCTCTTTAAATTCCCCTTAATCCCCCGTTTCCAAAGGGTAAAATTCTAAAATAGGAGAGGGGAGTATTGATTCATGCTAGCACTCTCCATTAAAAACCTTGAGAAAACCTATAAAAATGGGTCTCAGGCCTTAAAAGACATCAATCTTGAGGTTCAAGAGGGTGATTTTTTTGCCTTGCTTGGCCCAAATGGCGCTGGCAAGACGACCTTGATTGGAATCATCAGTACCTTAGTCAACAAAGGCAATGGTAGCGTATTAATTTTTGATAAAGACTTATTCAGCAGGCCTGAGCAAGCAAAGTCCTACCTAGGGGTTGTTCCTCAAGAATTCAATTTTTCATTTTTTGAAACTGTCTACGATATTGTCGCTAGCCAAGCTGGCTTTTATGGGCTATCACCGAAGCTTGCTAAGCAGCAAGCTGAAAAATACTTAAAAGCATTGGGACTGTGGGAAAAGCGGCACCAACAAAGTAGAATTTTATCGGGGGGCATGAAGCGCCGTTTAATGATTGCTCGTGCTCTGGTACATGAGCCTAAACTACTTATTTTAGATGAACCCACGGCTGGCGTTGATATCGAGATGCGGCAAATAATTTGGGCGTTCCTGCGTAAAATCAATCAACAAGGCATAACCATTATCCTAACTACGCATTATCTTGAGGAAGCTGAAAACTTATGTCGACATATCGCTATTATTAATCATGGCGAGATCATTGAAAGCACGCAGATGAAATTTTTCCTCAACCGCTTGCAAAGTGAAACGGTTGTTTTATATTTGCAAAATTCGCTGCAAACAGCACCAGACCTGAAAGAATTCACTAGCCGATGGGTCGACGAAAAAACCTTAGAGGTGGATTTAAGCCCTTCGCAAAAATTAACTGATTTATTTAAGCTATTAAAAGATGAATCGATTACGATTAACCGAATGCGGAATAAACGCAATCGCTTGGAAGAACTGTTTATGCGAATAATTGCTGAGAAAGAAGGAAGGGGTGATGCAAACTAATTATTGGTATGGCTTTTTAGCGGTTGTGCGGCAAGAGATTCGTCGTTTTACAGTTATTTGGTTGCAAACTATTTTACCTCCAGCAATTACTACAGCGTTATATTTTCTTATTTTTGGTCAATTAGTGGGTTCACGGATTGGCTCAATGGAAGGATTCTCGTACGTTCAGTTTATTGCTCCTGGTCTTATTATGATGTCAGTGATTAGTAATGCTTATGCAAATGTATCCACTTCTTTTTTTATGGCAAAATTCTTAAAAAATATTGAAGAAGTTTTAGTCTCACCTCTGCCTAATTATTTAATTTTGTTGGGCTATATTGTGGGAGGAATCGCGCGAGCCCTTATTGTTGGCTTTGTAGTGGCAGTGACAGCATCATTTTTTACCCATTTATCAGTCTACCACCTAGGTTACCTCTGTTTAGCGACCTTCCTAGCAGCTGCAGTATTTTCTACGGCTGGATTTATTAACGCCTTATTTGCAAAAAAATTTGATGCGATCGCTGTTGTTCCTGTTTATATTTTAACTCCCTTGACCTACCTAGGAGGAGTTTTTTTCTCCGTGAATTCATTGTCAGGTTTTTGGAAGGAAATTGCCTATCTTAATCCGATCCTTTATTTTATTAATATTTTCCGTTATGGAATGCTAGGAGTTTCTGAAGTCAACGTAACTTTATCTGTGGTTATTTTGTTGGCTTGCTTAGTTGGGTTTTTTATCATAGCCTTGCAATTGCTTAATCAAGGTGTTGGGGTTAAATCGTAATGTCGTCTTTGATCAACACTATTATAATTTCTGGCTTACATTTAGAGGTAGTCATAGGTACTTATCCTGAGGAACGTTTACGTAAACAAAAAATTTCCCTCGATCTACAAATTGAATTAGCGCGTTTTTTTTCGGCGGATATTGATAAAATTGAGGGGACTATTAATTATGCCGCTGTAGTGGAGCGAATCCAATATTGGTCGCAACAAAAGCAATTTTTTTTAATAGAGTCTTTGGCCAATTATTTAGTGAATCAGCTTCTACAAGAATTCCCTATCGAGAAAATTAAGCTACAGCTCAATAAATTTCCTCGGGATATTCCCGTGGATCATGTGGGAGTTATAGTCGAAACTACTAGGTCCTTAATGTAATTTTTGGCACTATTCCCTCCATTTCATTTTCTAACACCGCTTGCACTACAGAATTAGGCAGAACACTATCAGTTTGAGGTAAAGGAATACCCTGCTTCTCCAGGGCGGCGATAGCCCAAGTAAGACAATTATGCCTTTTCCATGTTTTTGGACTATATTCTGTTAGGTGGGAAATTAAGTGCGTTGCTACTGATGAAAAGAAGCAAAAATTATAGGATTTTTCATGAGAAGTAACGTTCTCTTTAAGAATATTCTCACCTATTTGAGCATCTATTTCTGCTGCTAAAGCGATATGTTCTGAGGTAGAGTGCAACGCGTCTTCTTTAGCCAAAGAATCATTACGTACGGCAACTTTTCCAACCCCATCTAAATCCATGAAGCTTTGCACTGTCTGTCCATTTTTTCGAACACCTTCGATATAAACATGTACATGTATGCTTCCTGGAGGACTGTATAAGTACAATAACCATTTCTTATGCGAAAAACGCCGTGGCAACGATTGATCCCGCTGAATGATACTTAGTTTTCCTTGTTTGAGAGAATCTGTGAGCTGAGAAAATAATTTAATGGGTGAATTTTCGTCTGTGGGAGTATTCTCTGATTTATCCTCTTCTGGAGCAATGGATGGGTCTTGTTTAATATAAAGACAACTTTTTGTTTGAGGTGAAATGGGATTGCCTGAAACATCTATAATAAGTGGAGAAAGACTCAAGCTACGTTTCTTCCTAAATTGCTCAAAAATATTTCCACCTGTTAAGAAAAATTCTTTGCCCAGAAAAAGCTCATCTAATGAATTATTTTGTAGGTTCAATCTCATGAGTGGTAAATTTTTTGGGAAAATCCCTAAGATACCTACTACTTTATCATCAGTTAAACGGCAGTTATTCAGGGTAAGCTCTTCTAACTGAGGGCAATTCCTAAGTAGGATCCCCAAGTTGCTTTGCATTTCCCACGCTATCAAATAGTTATCTAGGGATTCGTGTTGCACTTCAGTTGAGTGATTACTTAAATTGAGTTTTTTGAGCTTGGGAAAAGGAGTCTGATAAATTTGCTGCAACAGGATTTGCAAGGAACTTTTTCCTTTTTTTTCTTTTATAGCAACATTTGATAAATCAAGTTCTTCAATGTCAGGAGAGGATTCCAATGCTTTAGCCAATTCAGAGAGGTTGGAGATAACTGATTTTTTCGAACTAACCTCAGATTTTGTTTCTGGCACAAGTTCTTCGTTTGAGCCAAATATTACCTTTTTCGCAGCTATATTTTTTAGACGTTTAATGGCATTTATCCGCTGGTAAATTCCCCTTGCTATATGAAGTAACCCAAAGCTGGTCAAAATAATCGGAATTGCCATTAAAGGGGATGAGGTGAAAAGTAAGGGAGAAATTGCCAGAGCGGTTGCTATAAATGCTAACCCGGAGGTGATGATATGAGCTTTTTCACCACCCCGCCAAGAAAAATGGAGCAGGCCAATGCCACCTATTGTCATTCCTAAACCAATGGCTAATTTTAGTTGAAATGCACTCATCGCGAAGGAGGGCAATAATAAAGGTATTAAAGATCCTCCACCAAGGAAGGGGGCAAAACCGATCAATACGGCTGCGCCAAAGACTAATAACCCACTAAAGATCCAATATAACCACCAGCGTGGAGTTCTTTTAAACATATTTATCGATACTTATGCATTAAGAAAGACATTATATTAACCTGTTAATCTTAACGTTCTATTAATCCTCAAACCAAACCGAACACCCTCATCCGGCCTACGGCCACCTTCTCCCCGAGGGGAGAAGGGATCTTTAGCAATTTAATAATCGTCCGCCATCAACGGCAAGAATTTGCCCAGTAATATAGTCGGCGGCTTCGACAAAAAATAACGCCGCTTTTGCGACATCAGTAGCTTGTCCAGCGTGGTTTAGTGCAATGCGCGATAAAATCTCTGCCTTTAAATCAGCAGGCAAGGCATTTTGATTTTCCGGCCAATCAACAGTGCCGGGAGAAATTCCATTGACACGAATTTCAGGGGCTAATTCTTTGGCTAGCGCTAAAGTGAGTCCTAACAAACCTGCTTTGCTGACAGAATAGACAGGATAATTTTTCAACGGTTTTTCTGCATGAATATCCACAATATTGATTATGCTACCACGGCGTTGTTTTAACCAAGGGGTGGCTGCTTGGGCTAGAAAAAAGGGTGCTTTTAGATTGGTATTTACTAGTTCATCCCAATGCGCTTCGTTGGTTTGGTCAACGGGTGTGGCAAAAAATGCTGAGGCATTATTGATTAAGACATCTAAGTAACCCCAAGCTTGGACGGCTGTTTCAATAATTTGCGGCAAGTCTTGTTGGCTAGCTAAGTCTCCGTACACCGCAATGGCTGAATCGGGACGCCGTTGATTTAATTTGGCACATAGGCTGAGTGCAGCTGCTTCTGAACGGCGATAATGAATAATAATATTCATGCCATGCGCATGGAGTAATCGGGCGATACTTGCTCCTATGCGTCTGGCTGCACCGGTAATAAGTATTACCTTTGGGTGACTCATTAGCAATTACCTCAAGACAATTCCAAGATAAAGCAAATAAAAAACGCCGTGAACCAACAAACTAAGCAGAGAAATGCCGTGGGCTTTGGCATTTAATCTCAGCCATACGGCGGCTAGGAATGAAATTATAATTGCGGTTATTGCGGCGGAACTAGGTTCCCAGGGAGTGAACCAAATTCCTAGCGCTGTCAATAAACACCCTTGGAACACCATGGCACCAGTAATATTACCCACGGCGAGCGTATCTTTTTGTTGGCGTATCCAAAAAATGCTGTTTACTTTCTCGGGTAATTCGGTCGCAATGGGAACAATCAGCAGAGATAATATCAATGCGGAGACATTCAGGGCTGTTGAGATTGCTTCGACGCCATAAATAAAACCTTTGGCGCCGACAATCAGCAGTGCAAGTCCGAGGGTAAGTTGGGCAAAGATGCTAAGAAGGTTCAAAGGCAGGCCCATTTTTGTAAGCAGCAGGGCACGTCCTGGTGCAACGCCATGGCCATCCAGAACCAGTTGTTTTGAAGCCTTAATCGTTAATAAAGCATAGAGGATATATAAACCGAGCAAGCTAAGACATAGTATTGCACGCCAATAAAAAAAAGTTCGAGGAATCACCATCGCGATCCCAGCAAGGAAAAATGCTAGCACGAAAAAATTAAGATCGCGGATCAATCCACTTTTTTCCGGAGTGACACGCCCACCCAAGCCCCTTGGTTTTAACGCGGCTAGCGTCATTAGAAAAATGGATATAGTCGAGAGCATCAGTGGGGCCCCTAGAATAGCTCCCATGCTGATTTCTTCATTGACCTGTTGATTGTGGCCGCCAGCAAGGATGGCGATAACTGGAACGGTCGTTTCCGGCAAGGCTGTGGCGACAGCAGCAAACAATGAGCCTACTACTCCCGCCGATAGCCTAAAATGCTGGCCTAAATACTCCACTGCATTAGTAAATATTTGGGAAGCAGCTAGGATGATGATTAGCATACATCCTAATTCAGCCCACCAGATACCCATCATGGAGTTATATCTGGCCGCCGTAACCAAATAACCTGGGCAGCGCTTATTACTTTTTGCTCATAAAGTGTCGGAGTTGTTAACTGAGTGTTGGGATTAACGCTCAGTAAGGTATAGGTACCCTCCTGCGAGCCTGGTTTAAGTCGACGCAGCACTTTATCTGCACCTATTTCAACAATGCAATCTAAACCAATTAATTGTTTGATCCCATCGCCCATCTTGCGCTTGCCAGCAACATAGTCACCTAGGCGATAGTGAGGCAGCATGGCGTCATCATTGACAACAAAATCAATGCTGTCTTCATTTAGGCTTTTAAATTTGTCTAGTTCCTTCAGAATCGCCTTTTCCTCTGGAAGGTCTGAGTAGGTGGTAAAGCTCTCTTGTATTTGGTGAAACTGAGAACCTGTCGGCTGAGGACCTTCTCCTAGGCCATACATAAGCCAATCGGTAGTGCACCAGATGCCTTCTTGCCTAAGCACTGTAATGGCGCGCTGGGCTCCTTTCTCGGTTAACCCACCTGCTTTAGCAGCCTCCCAAGACTGGATAGTGCTAGCGCTGATGCTGTATTTTTCCTCTACTTCTTCCCGAGTGAGCCCGGCCATTTTACGAGCTAATTTTAGCCTTTTACCTCTGGCAACACGGACAGCCTGAAAATCTGCTATTGCAGGGTTACTAATTACGTCTAATTCCATAAAACAATGCCTCCATTGAGAGATTTTGTGTGGATAGATTCTGTTAAATGACAATTGCTAACAATTGTTTAAGGTTATTCTAGCATTAATTTACTAAAGAACACCAATAACTATTGCGTTGTCCACAATTCCCGCTGAAGCCTTGTTCCCCGACGGGTCCTGTCGCTGCAGAGCGGGAATTGTGAATGCGCTGCCCTTGATGCTATGCTATCGGCAACTCGCATCGATCAGCACAAGCCGAAGGGGTGACGCGTGGAGCAACAACGCCGCGCGCAGCGTGCGAGCACGGCGGGTTGCCCGCGCGGCAGGACCCCGTGGCTGGTGGGGCACAATCATGAGAGTTGCTATGCAAAAATGCTTACGGTACTTTTTAGGGCTAGTCGGATGCTTGCTGTTGATCAGCAGTTTGACTGCCTGCGCCTTTAAATTGCGCAGCCAAGACGAGCTGCCGGTGGCTTTGCGTGTCATTTACTTAGAGGCAGAGGTTCCAGCAGATCCATTGGCACTTGCTTTGAAGCGTTCCCTCCATGCTGCCGGAGTGACCTTGCTAGACCAACCCATTCAGGCGCCCATTAGATTATTGCTCTCTAAACCCGTAGAGATGATTTCTAATACTACGGTCGGTGCGAGTAATCAGGCCAGAATTTATGTGGTGAGTCTCACCGTAACCTTTGAGCTTAGAGATTCTAAAGATAAAGTTTTGCTCAGCCCACGGAGCTTGACCGCTACCCGAACGATCAGCTTAAGCGCTAACCAATTATTGACGACCAACAATCAATTATCCCTATTAGAACAAGAACTGCGGCGGGATCTGATCAATCAAATGTTTGATCGCTTAAGCTCACAACAAGTGTTGCAGGCTACTTCAGGTTCACATTCATGAAACTAGCTTGTGATCAGCTTGTGGCTCATTTCCAACACACGATTGCTCCGATTTATTTAGTCACTGGGGATGAAAGCTTATTAGTGCAAGAAGCTTGTGTTATGCTTTATCAAACCATTGAGACATTAGGATACAGTGAACGATTACGGTTTACTGTAGCTTCGGGGTTTGATTGGGCAATATTTCGTCAGGCCTATCAAAATATGTCGATATTTGCCGATAAACAAAGCCTAATTTTGCATTTAGCTTTGTTAAAATTGAGTGAGGAAGGAACGCAGAGCATATTGCAGATACTTAAGAAGCCCAATCCTAGCAAGATAGTGATTATGATTGCTGGGAAATTAGATGCTCAAGCTCAGCGTAGTTCCTGGGTAAAGGCAATAGAGAAAGCGGGAGTCTGGGTGCCTATTTGGCCGATACCGCCTGCTCAAATGACTTCTTGGGTCCTTCAGCGACTTAAAAAATTGGGTTTAGCAGTAGAGCGACAAGGAGTTCAGTTTCTCATTGAGCATACTTGGGGCAATTTGTTAGCGACAGCACAAGCCATTGAGAAGCTAGCCCTGCTTTATCCGCCTCATGCCCTTGCCAGGACAACGGGGGAGTCGCTAAGTTTGGCCCAGGTTCAGGAAGTCACTGAAAATAACGCCCATTATGAAGTATTTGATTGGATCGAAGCAGTGCTGCAAGGCAGCGAGCTACCGGCCTTACGTCGGTTGGCGGTATTACAGGGTAAAGGGATTGAGCCGACTTTGCTACTTTGGGTATTTGTTAAAGAGTTACGTCAGCTAATCGCAATCAAACGCCTAAACACGCAAGGCCAGCCCATCGGGCAGGCAGTGCGTGCTCAAGGGGTATGGGAAAAACGCCAAGCTTTAGTGAGCCGCGCTGTGCAAAAGCATTCCTTAGAGGCGCTCTATGCGGCTTTAGAATCTGCAGGAACCCTTGACCAGATCATTAAGGGCGCCATTTCTGGGAATGTATGGAATGGTTTTATGGATTTAACCTTATTATTAGCAGGTAAAACAACATGTCTTCTCCGATAGGCTTATTAGGTGGTACCTTTGACCCGATCCATTTAGGGCATTTACATATGGCTTTGTCGGTTTATCATGGCTTGCAACTGCAAGCCGTGCGTCTGTTACCCACTGGAATTCCTAATCTACGCGACATGCCGTTGGCTAGCCCAGAACAGCGCTTGGCCATGGTGAGACTTGCGATAGAGGATCATCCGCATTTACAGGTAGATGAACGGGAAATTTATGCTGAAAATGATATTTCCTATACGATTGATAGTTTGATGGCGATTCGGGCAGAAGAGGATGACACCCCATTATGTTTTATCATCGGGGTGGATCAATTGCAGCAAATGGATCAGTGGTATGAGTGGCGGCGCATTTTAGATTTTGCCCATTTGGTGGTTAGTTCAAGACCAGTTTCCTTCGATGAGATCCCTCGCTTCGCTCGGGATGACATACATGCCATCCCGAGCGCCATGCCTGTCATCCCGAGCGCCATGCCTGTCATCCCGAGCGCCATGCCTGTCATCCCGAGCGAAGCGAGGGATCTCATCGGAGCTGACATGCAAGCTTGGGTAAGCCGTCATCAGGTACTTGATTATCAGCAGTTGCATCAACAGGCTGCGGGGTGTATTTTTTTCCTGCCCATTATTCCTTTAGCAATTTCTGCTACTGATGTTCGTTATCAGATATGTCAAAAGAATACTGCTGTTCGTTATAATTTATCTCCAAAAGTGTGGGATTATATTGGACAAACGAATTTATATAGTTAGGGATGTCGTCCCTGCAAGAAGCAGGGATCCACGGCACAGGAAGCGAAACCGACTTTATCGCAGACGAGGCTTATGCAATCAGTATTATTAAAATTTATCGTTGACACCCTAGAAGATATGAAGGCTCGGGAAATTGTGGTACTGAACGTCAGTGCTATCACTAGTATCACTGATGCGATGGTGGTTTGCACCGGTACTTCATCGCGTCATACCAAATCCATTGCTGAACATCTTGTTACTCAAAGCAAGATCCGGGGTATAATGCCCATAGGAGTTGAGGGACAGCAATATGGTGATTGGATTTTAGTAGATTTGGGCGATGCTGTGGTCCACATCATGCTAGCTGAAACACGGAGTTTTTACGGCTTAGAAAAATTATGGACATAAATGGATACGTATGTCTCGGCTTTCTTTAAAAAATTACCTTGCAGAAACTCATCTTTTTCATAAGCGAGTCATTATCGCCTTGGTTTTTATTGTTTTATTGCTAGGGCTGCTAATTGGTCGCTTAGCGTACTTGCAAATGTACCAACACCAATTATTCATTACTTTATCCGATGAAAATCAGCTCACTTTGATTCCTATTGATCCCAGTCGAGGCTTAATCTACGACCGAAATGGCGTACTTTTAGCTGAAAATGTCCCGGTCTTTAGTCTTGATGTAGTTCCGGATCGAGTGCCTTATTTTAAAGCCTCATTGATTGAAATTGGCAAGATCATTGTTATCACTCCAGAGGATCTGCAGCAGTTTAACAAAGCATTAAAACAAAAACGCCACTCCGAAGGGATTACCCTGAAACTTAAATTGACTGAAGAGGAAGTGGCACGTTTTTACTTAAACCAATTTCGGTTTCCTGGATTTCAAGTAACCGCCCGGTTAATTCGTAATTATCCGCAGAGCGATACCATGGTCAGTGCCTTAGGTTATGTGGGTCGCATCAATGAACAAGAACTTACTCAGGTAGATCTTGCGAATTATGCGGCTACTGACTACATTGGGAAGCTCGGTGTTGAAAAATTTTATGAGAATCAATTGCATGGTAAGGTAGGTTACAAACAAGTAGAAACCGATGCGAATGGTCGTATCATCCGCACCGTAAAGTATATTCCGCCCATGGCAGGAAATAATTTATATCTTTCTCTCGATAGCCAATTACAAAAGGCGGCAGAAGGCTTTTTAGGGGAAGATCAAGGGGCAGTGGTAGCCATTAAACCCACGACTGGAGAGGTATTAGCTTTTGTCAGTAACCCTCGCTATGATCCTAATATGTTTGTGCGCGGAGTGACTAACCAAGAGTACAAAGCGTTACGCGAAGATCCAAAGCGTCCCTTGTATAATCGGGCGTTGCGGGGCCTTTATCCCCCAGGTTCAACGGTAAAGCCTTTTTTTGGTTTGCAGGGCTTAGATACCGGAGTTATCACCCCGACATTTAAAATTCGGGATCCAGGCTGGTTTGCTTTGGCTGGAGTGAGTCGAGTGTGGAAAGACTGGAATTACAAAAAAGGGGGGCATGGAATTGTGGATGTGCACAAAGCGATTGTGCAATCCTGTGATACCTTTTTTAATACTCTAGCTAATAAAATGGGTATTAATCGGATGAGTGATATATTAAATCGGTTTGGTTTGGGAAACCCGACTGGACTGGATGTTAAAGAAGAACTGGGGGGCGTGGTACCTTCCCCGGTATGGAAAAGAGCGGCTTTAGGACAGGGCTGGTATGGCGGCGACACGATCAATGTCGGCACCGGGCAGGGCTTTACCTTGGTGACTCCTTTACAAATGGCCTCTGCAGTTTCAGGGATGGCAAATCATGGGGTTCGTTATCAACCGCGCTTTTTACTGAAAATTCAAAAACCGACCGGTCAGCTGGCAATGGTTAAACCTATTACCCGACCGCAAGTGAAGCTAAATGACGCGAAGAATTGGGATTTGGTCATTGCTGCGATGCGTGATGTGGTGGAGAGCCCACGTGGCACTGCTCATTCACTCAGTAACGGTAGCTCCTTTTCGGCAGCGGGTAAAACTGGGACGGCTCAAGTCTATCGGCCCAGCGCCTATGGTGATGAGGATAGTCCTTCCATGCCAAGCAAATATCGTAGCCATGCGTGGTTTATTGCCTTTGCTCCGGTGGAAGATCCGCAAATTGCGATTGCGGTACTGGTAGAGCATCATCCTCACCAGGCAGTCGTTGTCGCTCGGCAGCTTTTGCAATATTATTTCCTGCCAACTCATGGACAAACCCAGGCGCCAATAGCAACTACAGGAAATACGGCTATGACTGCAGAACAATCGGAGCTGAAAAAGCTACCCTGGGTAGAGCAACCTGAAGAGGGGACAGGAGGAGACTAATCCCTGTCGTCGTCCCGGTTCCTGTCGTCGTCCCGGCATGGATGCCGGGATCCAGGGCATAAGGAAATGGGAATGGGATTTGATTCACTGAGACTTACCAATGAAATTCATTAATTATTTTTTTTATAGCCTAAGACCTACGCGTTCTTCAAATCGCTTAGCACGTAGCTTTTGGGAAAAATTTCATATTGATCCGTCGCTGTTTTTGGGGATTGCATTAGTATTATTTATCGGCTTATTAATTCTATATAGTGCCGACAACCAAAGTTTAGTTTTATTGGGGCGACAAATGTTATGGGTATGCCTCGCCCTTGGAGTGATGCTTTGTTTTGCTCAGATACCACCACAACGCTATTACCAATGGGCTCCCTGGGTGTTTACGTTGGGAGTGTTAATGCTAGTCGCAGTGTTAATTATTGGTCATACCGGAAAGGGGGCGCAACGTTGGCTTAACTTGGGAATTTTTCGTTTTCAGCCTTCCGAAATTATGAAGTTAGCTATGCCTATGATGTTAGCCTGGTTTTTAGATAAAAAACCTTTGCCCCCTCAATTAATCCCCTTATTGATATGTGGGCTATTGCTATTAGTCCCAGTGGGTTTAACGGCAAAACAACCCGATTTAGGAACTGCCCTGGTTATTTTATTTACCGGAGTTTGGGTGTTTTTCTTATCAGGGATGCGCTGGCGCAGCATATTTGCTTTTATTGTAATTGCAGGGGTTTGTGCGCCGGTATTGTGGCATTTCTTACATGAGTATCAGCAACAACGAGTGCTGACTTTTCTTGATCCTGAGCGTGATCCGCTGGGAGCTGGTTACCATATTATTCAATCTAAAATTGCCATTGGCTCAGGCGGAATTTTTGGCAAAGGGTATTTACATGGAACGCAGTCACATTTGCAATTTTTACCGGAACATGCCACCGATTTTATTTTTGGAGTAGTAGGTGAAGAGTTGGGTTTTGTGGGCAGTATCCTGTTAATTCTGATGTTAACCTTTATTGCCTTACGTGGCTTGCATATTGCCACTCAGGCTCAGGACACATTTTCTCGATTATTAGCAGGAAGTTTAAGCCTTACTTTCTTTCTGTCCTTTTTTGTCAATATGGGGATGGTCACGGGTATTTTACCGGTGGTAGGTTTACCACTACCGCTAATTAGCTATGGCGGAACCTCTATGGTGACGATTATGGCAGGGTTTGGTATTATTATGGCGATTCATACCCATAGAAAATTACTTAGACGATAAGATTGATGAAGAAATTTCTTTTACTCGTGGTTTTCCTTTTGTCTGCGACAACTTCCTTGGCACTCGATTTAAATCATGCGCCTGAAGTGGATCGTTACCTCAAGGAAGTAAGTGAGAAATATGATTTTGATATAGCGCAATTACATGCCTGGTATCATCATGTGCTTTTTAATCCCGAAATTATTGCAAAAATGCAACAGGTGGCTCGTATAAAACAGCCTATGCCCTGGTATGTCTATCAAGAAACCCGTATCACCCCCTTACGTATTCATCAAGGCAGCGAATTTAAGCAAGAAAACGCTCGAACTTTGGCACGGGCTGAAAAAAAATATGGTGTGCCACCTAACGTTATTGTTGCCATATTAGGGATGGAGAGCAACTACAGCCGTAATCAGGGCCATTATGAAGCACTGAATGCCTTAACTACCTTTGCCTTCTTTTCTCCACGGCGCCGCGACTATTTTCGCAATGAACTGACCCAATTTTTATTACTATGTCGTGACCAAAACTGGGATCCTCTCCATATTAAGAGTTCTTATGATGGGGGCTTGGGAATGGCACAATTTATGCCCAGTAGTTACCGTAGTTATGCCGTTGCAATCAATTCGAGCCAAAAAAGTAATTTGTTCCACAGCAAGCCGGATGCTATTTACAGTATTGGTAATTATTTGCAAGCCAAGGGTTGGCGGGCAAAACAGCCCATTGCTATGCGAGCTAAAATCATCAATCCTCGTCATAAGCTATTAGCCAGTGAAGCAGGCAAGACTCGATTTACTGTGCAGGAATTGCATCATTATGGTCTTGTACCTACTGGCAAAGTTCCTAAAGGTGCATTACTTGGCGTATTGCCATTAGAAGGAAAAGAGGGTATGGAATACTGGATTACCTTTCACAATTTTACTGTAATTCGTAAGTATAATGGAAGTAAGATGTATGCAATGGCAACCTATCAATTAAGCCGAGCTATAAAGGCAGGGACGTAAATTTTTTACTTTAATTAAGGTGTGAAGTATGAAAAAAAGTCCTGATTTTTCAGCCGATGATTTATTGCAGCAAGCAATTCAATTACACCAAGGCGGTGATTTTGAGCAGGCTGAGCAGCTCTATAAAAAAATACGTAAACAAGATCCCAAGAGGGCCGATGTACTGCATTTGCTGGGTATTGCCTCAGGCCAACAAGGAAAATTTGAATTAGCAGAATCATGGTTAAATTTAGCCTTAAAATTACAGCCTGAATCAGCTACTTTTCATAACAGCATGGGGAATATTCAAAGGCATTTAGGACATACCAAGCAAGCCGTTGCGCATTTCGAAAAAGCCCTAGAAATTCAACCTGAATCTTCTGCTGTAAATAATAATATGGGTATTTTATATCATAAGCAAAGACAATATGGCTTAGCTGAAAAGTATTATCGTCGGGCAATAGAATTAAAACCTGACTATGCGGATGCTCATTTTAATTTGAGCTCGGCATTGACTTCACAATCCAAATATACTGAAGCCATTGCTGCCTTAGAAAAAGCTTTGCAGCACGAGCCACAACATGAGCAAGCACTAGCACATCTGGGACAATTATTATTACAGCAGGGCCGCCCGGCCGAAGCGGTTGAGCATTATCGAGCACGATTAGCAATCGATCCCCATCTCTCGGAGATACATCATCAATTAGCAGTGGCCTTGACTCAACAAGATCAAGCCGAACAAGCCATTGATCATTATCAAGAAGCTTTAAAATTAGAGCCGAAACATACCGAGGCATTACATAATCTGGGTGCACTGTATTTAGTGCAACGCAAGCCAGATGCAGCGCTGCAGTGTTATTTACAGTTATTAGAGATCCAACCTGATTTAGATACTTTTTATAATTTGGGAGTGATTTACTTCTATCAAGATCGGCATGATGATGCGATCCAGTATCTAAAAGAAGCGTTACGTCTAGAACCGAAATATTTTAATGCTCATCTTAATCTAGGGGCAGTGTATCTAAAAAAAGAAGATTTAAGTCAAGCGGCTTTCCATTACGAACAAGCATTGGCATTAAAACCAGAAGATCCTGAAATTATGTATATATTGGCAGCCATTGCACAAAAGTCAGGCCCTACTACTGCACCAAAAGAATATATTGAACACTTATTTGATCAATATGCCCCTCATTTTGATCAACATTTGCAAGAATATTTACACTATCAAGTGCCTCAATTACTGTTTAAAGCAGTGACCGAAACCCTATTGACGCGAAAAGCTGAATTAACCATTTTAGATTTAGGTTGCGGCACTGGATTGTGCGGAGCTGCTTTTCGCGGGCTAGCAAAACAATTAATTGGCATTGATTTATCTGACAACATGCTGACTGCAGCAGCACAAAAACAACTGTACGACGAATTAAAAAAGATGGATATTGAAGATGCATTGAAGAAATATCAAAATTTGGATCTCGTGTTAGCCGGAGATGTTTTGGGTTATGTAGGAGAATTAGACTGTACTTTTCATTTAGCACACCAAGCATTGCGCCAACAAGGACTATTCGCGCTTACCGTTGAAAAAACTTACGAATCTTCCTTTATTTTGCAACCCAGTGCCCGCTTTGCCCATAATCGTCGCTATGTGGAAGAGTTAGCTGAGCGACACGGGTTTAGCATTGAACGTACGGAAGAAGTTATTTTACGCAGCCAAAAACAGCAACCAGTGGAAGGATATTTATTTGTTTTTAAGCGGCATTGAGGCTTTCGAGCTCTCCATTACCATGCGATTTCCTGCTGCCGTTGATTATCCCTTCTTCCGCTTACGGGAGAAGGGATAAGCCGAACCTACTTTATTGTTATGCATTGAAAAATACCGTGCGACTATGGGTCCTAATAGATTCTGGATGAGACTATACAAGCTAGCACATAATGCCACTGCATTACTAAAAAATTTCGTTGCTAGCATTACCGCCATTCCAGAATCTTGCATACCAAATTCAAATGCTGTAGCTTGGCAATTACTTTTGTGCCAGCAAAAAATGTATTTAGCTATTAGATAGCCCAAAATTAAGCCGCAGAGATGGGTGCTTAACACCGCTGCTCCTGCAGCCACAGGAAGTGCTAATAGCATTTGACGGTTAAGGGCAATGACACAGCCAATGATAATTGCGATACATAGCATAGCCAGGATAGGTAAGAACGATTTAATAGCCCCTATTTTCGTGCCTATTATTTTTCTGAGGATTAGGCCATCCATCAACGGGAAAAACATGACCCAGAAGATAGTGTTCATCATATTTTGCCATGGCACTATAATTTCTTGGTGAACAAACAAAAATATAAGCAATGGTGTCATCAAAGGAGAGATTATTGTGGATAAAAAAGTTAGTACCACAGTTAACGCGGTATTCGCCCGGGCTAGGTAGGTCATAACAGCAGCAGCAGTTCCTCCTGGGCAGCTAGCCACTATTAATAGACCCAAATATTGTTCTGTAGTTAATCCAAATAATTTTGCCAAACAAAAGGCTACCATTGGCAGTAATGCATATTTTAAAATAATGATGATGACTATTTGCGCACGTAAATTCCATGTTTGTTTAAAATCACCAGCTTCTAAAGTTAAGCCAATGGCAAACATAATGATTCCTAAAAAAACTGGAATATGGGGTTTTGCCCAAAGAAAAAGCTGGGGAGCAAGTAAGCCAAATCCTGAGGTGCATAAAATAACTACTGGAAAAATTTTGTCTGTTGCTAACATGTGATAGTAATTTTTTTTAAAAAGCAGTTGCCAGATTAAAATAAACTGATGATAATAGGCGCGTGTGGTAGGTGCTCCAACACCTGGTCCACACGCTAACCACTGGAATCTAACAAGGAGATTCACCATGGCTGCAGTCAGTTTAACGCATCTTGCGTCCGTGCAAAACAGCTTCAATTATTTTTCTCTCACGTGTCAATCGTTCGTGGTATTTCCATTGTCAAATCAGAATGTTGTCTGCTTTAAATCCTCGCAGCCATTGTGGGGTGGTAGGGCAGCATTTTGTGGCGATTTGGGATGTGGGAGGAGGCTAGTGAGGTTGGGTCGATAAAGTGGCAGGGGTAGCGGTGGCGGGGCAGCGATTTGATTTCCTGCCCTGTCATCTCTTTAATCTCTGCCACTATTACTCCTTAAGATTTCTTGGTTTGATGAATCCATTTTAACGATAACAATAGGAGCAAACCATCATGAATACCAAGCAATTCAGAGTCCTCGCCGTTGAGGATAACAAAATGGCCAGTAAAGCGGCCGAATCTATTTTCACTGCAGCAAACTGCCAAGTCGATTTAGCTATGAATGGCACCCAAGCCATTCAATTATTTTCCAATCGTTATGACCTGGTCTTACTTGATCTTGGACTCCCGGATTACTATGGCCTCGATCTGGCCCAACTTATGCGTAAGCATTTAAGTGGCAATGCGAACGTGCCGATTGTCATCTTGTCCGCCCATGCCGTGCATGAGGAAAGCTGTTATACGCGAGCCAAGGCACTAAAACTCAATGGCCTGTTTGATAAGCCTTTTACCGATGAATTGTGCGCGAGGTTATTAGCAGGAGTGCAAAAAGGGCAGACGGATTTTTGGGAGTAGCTTGCAAATCCCTTTTTCCGCAGGGATTGCTGCAGGAGAGTGGGTGGCACGGAAATCCCCTCTCCCGCTTGCGGGAGAAGGTGGCCGCAGGCCGGATGAGGGTGTCCTGTTGTAGCTTTAAGCTATTTTAAACACCCTCATCCGCCAGCCTGCCCTGAGCCTGTCGAAGGGGCACCTTCTCCCCAAGGGGAGAAGGGATAAAAACTCTGGGACTACGGTATTGTGCGTTCCTCTGTTTCTTTTAATATGGGTTCATGACTCATGAGCTAAAAACAAAAAACAAGAATACCCGGGCTGATTTTGATCGTCCTTGGAAATACGGTTTAGGATTATATTTTCGTGATTTTATGGAATTTTGCTTGCCGGATATTGCCACGCAAATCGATTGGTCCAAAAATTGGGAATCACTCGATAAAGAATTAAATAAAATAACACGCCATGCCGCAATTGGTAATTGCATTGCAGATAAATTAATCAAAGTCCATGGAAAAAATGGAAAACAAACTTTAATATTGTGTCACCTTGAGGTTGAAAGGGATCCTAAGAGAGGAAACTTACCGCGTCGGATGATGATTTATCGGTATCGAATTTCTGATTTTTGGAATCTACCCGTTGTTAGCATTGCTATTTTAATTGATAACGATCCAGATTGGCGCACTGATTATTACCGTGAAGCATGTTTTGGAACCTATCAGGAAGTGCGTTATTTAGCTATAAAAATATTGGATTATCAAACGCGTTGGCAAGAGCTTGAGGTGATGAACAATCGTTTTGCCACGGTGATATTAGCACAATTAGTGGCACTGAAAACACAGCAGAATAGCGAAGCGCGTTTACATGCCAAGACTGCTTTGACTCGTCAGTTGTATAAAAAGGGTTATACTAAACGCGATATTATGCAATTATTTACTCTGATCGATTGGCTTATTGCTCTTCCCAAAGAGCAAGAGCCAATATACAATCAATCAATAAAAAACATCGAGGAGAAACAACACATGAGATATATTACTACTCCAGAAAGACTTGGCATTGAACAGGGGATCAAACAAGGTATACAGAAAGGCATAAAGAAAGGCATAAAGAAAGGTATACAGCGGGGTGAATCTAATCTATTAATTCGCCAATTACAGCGTCGTTTCCTCCATGTACCTGCTAATTATCTTGCGCGAATTCAACAGGCAAGTGCCGAAACTTTATTGTTGTGGGGTGAGCGTATTTTTGAGGTTTCCACCTTAGAAGAAGTGTTTCTTTAATGTAACTAGATGACCTCTGGAGAGTTACATTTTTTAAAAAAACAGTTGCCAGCTTAAAATAAACTAATGATAATAGGCGCGTGTGGTAGGTGCACTAACACCTGGCCACACGCTAACCACTGGAATCTAAGAAGGAGATTCACCATGGCTGCAGTCAGTTTAACGCATCTTGCGTCCGTGCAAAACAGCTTCAATTATTTTTCTCTCACGTGTCAATCGTTCGTGGTATTTCCATTGTCAAATCAGAATGTTGTCTGCTTTAAATCCTCGCAGCCATTGTGGGGTGGTAGGACAGCATTTTGTGGCGATTTGGGATGTGAGAGGAGAAGAGTGAGGTTGGGTCGATAAAGTGGCAAGGGTAGCGTCCGCCTTCGGCACCTTCTCCCCAAAAGGGGAGAAGGTATAAAAACTCCGGGACTACGGTATTGTGCATTCCGCTGTTTCTTTTAATATGAGTTCATGACTCATGAGCTAAAAACAAAAAACAAGAATACCCGGGCTGATTTTGATCGTCCTTGGAAATACGGTTTAGGATTATATTTTCGTGATTTTATGGAATTTTGCTTGCCGGATATTGCCACGCAAATCGATTGGTCCAAAAATTGGGAATCACTTGATAAAGAATTAAGTAAAATAACACGTCATGCGGCAATTGGTAATTGCATTGCAGATAAATTAATCAAAGTCCATGGAAAAAATGGAAAACAAACTTTAATATTGTGTCACCTTGAGGTTGAAAGGGATCCTAAGAGAGGAAACTTACCGCGTCGGATGATGATTTATCGGTATCGAATTTCTGATTTTTGGAATCTACCCGTTGTTAGCATTGCTATTTTAATTGATAACGATCCAGATTGGCGCACTGATTATTACCGTGAAGCATGTTTTGGAACCTATCAGGAAGTGCGTTATTTAGTTATAAAAATATTGGATTATCAAAAGCGCTGGCAAGAACTAGAAGCCATGAACAATCGTTTTGCCATGGTGATATTGGCACAATTAGTGGCACTGAAAACACGGCAGGATAGCGAAGCGCGTTTACATGCCAAGACTGCTTTGACTCGTCAGTTGTATAAAAAGGGTTATACTAAACGCGATATTATTCAATTATTTACTCTGATCGATTGGCTTATTGCTCTTCCGAAAGAGCAAGAACCAATATACAATCAAACAATAAAAAACATCGAGGAGGAAAAACAGATGAGATATATTACTACTCCAGAGAGACTTGGTATTGAAAAGGGGATCAAACAAGGTATACAGCAAGGTGAATCTAAGCTATTAATTCGCCAATTACAGCGTCGTTTCCTTCATATACCTGCTAATTATCTTGCGCGAATTCAACAGGCAAGTGCTGAAACTTTATTGTTGTGGGGTGAGCGTATTTTTGAGGCTTCCACCTTAGAAGAGGTGTTTCTTTAATGTAACTAGATGACTCCCAAATTAAGAGAGTGGTGTGGCACGGAAATCCACTCTCCCGCTTGCGGGAGAGAGTGCCGAAGGCGGGAGAGGGTGTTTCAAAACGCTGAAAGCCATTGCAAAGACTCTCATCCGCCTTCGGCACCTTCTCCCCAAGGGGAGAAGGGATTGTGTCCTAAGTTATTTCAGCTTCTTATACTTCACCCTATGCGGTTGCTTGGCTTGCTCACCTAAGCGCCGGATTCGATCTTGTTCATATTCCGTGTAATTCCCGGCAAAGAAAGTCACAGTGCTATCTTCTTCAAAAGCAAGAATGTGAGTAGAAATTCGATCTAAAAACCAGCGGTCGTGAGAGATAACCATCACGTTACCTGGGAAACTTAAAATCGCCTCCTCTAAGGCGCGGAGAGTTTCCACATCAAGATCATTGGTGGGTTCATCGAGCAATAACACATTGCCGCCGCTGCTTAATAATTTTGCCAAATGCACTCGATTGCGTTCACCGCCAGAAAGATCTTTAATGAATTTTTGCTGATCGGGTCCTTTAAAATTAAATCGCCCAACATAATTGCGAGAAGGAATTTGATAGTCATTGATGGTTAATAAGTCCTGACCATTGGATATTTCTTGCCACACCGTTTTAGTCCCATCTAAAGAATCACGGCTTTGATCCACATAGGCTAATCGCACAGTTTCACCGAGACGAATGCTGCCACTATCGGGTTGTTCTTGATTGACCAGGAGTTTAAACAAGGTAGATTTTCCAGCGCCATTAGGACCGATAATGCCAACCACAGCCCCTTGAGGCATATTAAAACTCAAGTTTTCAAATAATAAACGATCAGCAAATTTTTTACTCAAATTTTCGACTTCAATAACTAAACTACCTAAGCGTGGACCGGGTGGGATATATAACTCTTGCGTTTCAGAGCGTTTTTGAAATTCGCGAGAATTCATTTCTTCAAAGCGAGCAAGACGGGCTTTACTTTTAGCTTGGCGGCCCTTGGGGTTACTGCGAACCCATTCTAATTCGGCTTGCAGGGATTTAGCATGGGCTTCTTTCTGGCGATGCTCTTGTTCTAGACGTTTTTCTTTTTGTTCTAACCAGGCAGAATAATTTCCCTCATAGGGAATACCCGCACCTCGATCCAATTCCAAAATCCAGCCAGCCACATTGTCGAGAAAATAGCGATCATGAGTTACTGCGACCACCGTACCCGAGTAATCATGGAGAAATCGTTCCAGCCAGGCCACACTTTCAGCATCTAAGTGATTAGTCGGTTCGTCCAGTAAGAGCATGTCAGGCTTTGAAAGTAACAAACGACATAATGCCACGCGACGTCGTTCACCCCCGGAGAGTTTGCTGACCTCGGCATCCCAGGGAGGCAAGCGCAACGCATCTGCGGCAATTTCTAATTTGTGGCCTAGTTCCCAAAGTCCAGCTGCGTCAATTTTTTGTTGTAATTCCCCTTGTTCATCCAATAATTGGGTCATTTCTTCTTCACTCATTGGCTCGGCGAAACGCAGACTAATTTCATCAAAGCGTTCAAGTAATTTCAGTTCTTCCCCCATGCCTTCTTCAATATTTCCTCGCACCGTTTTCTTAGGATCGAGTTGCGGTTCTTGGTGTAAATAGCCAATTTTAGTTCCAGAGAGGGGAAATGCCTTACCTTCGTAATCTTTATCGACACCAGCCATGATTTTTAGCAATGTGGATTTACCTGAGCCATTGAAGCCTAATACCCCAATTTTGGCTCCTGGATAAAATGACAACCAGATTTTTTTTAGAATTTCTCGTTTAGGCGGGACTATTTTGCCCACATCTTGCATCGTATAAATATATTGCGCCATATTTTCATCTCTTAGGCTATGAAGGGATCATGATTCTATGAGGTTTGGTTGATTACTTCAACTTTTCCATGCCTTGCGGTAAAAGGTAGGAAAATTATGAGAAGGGTGTTTATAACAATTGGGGGGGATAAACTCGCCGCTTATTCTAAAATGCCCACAGGCTAGAAAAAGATAATGATGTGAACCCAATTGATACCCAGAAAAGCCCACGGCCAAAACACTGATAATAACAAATACTAAGTGCGTTTTGGTCAGTGGTTCAAAGATGTCATATTTAATCAATTTTAAAAACACATAGAGCGTATATCCCAGGGAGATTGCCATAATGCCATAATAGGCTACCACCATATAATGGATAATGTCGCTTTCAGCGTGTTGATCTAAAAAATCAAGTAAAGGCCATAACGTACCAAGAAAGATCAGAAAAAAACTAAAAAAATTGACATAAATTTTGTGGCGCCACTTTAAGTAAACTGTCGTGATCAAAGTGGCGGTGACAAAGATCCAGGCATTCATTAAGTTTCGATACAACACAGTACCGAAAACTCCAAGATCAAAGCCTAAGTTCCAGGCTACAATCAGCACTGGAAAAAGAATGGAAATAATAATGCTAGTTTTTTTGTCGATGTGTTTCATCCCTGCGCCCTTGACTTGTCTTCCCTAGATTAAATAATCCCTCCCTTTGGAAAAGGGAGGTTAGGCTCTCCGTCATCCCGAGGAGCTTGGCTCTCCGTCATCCCGAGCGAAGCGAGGGATGACGGAGAGTGGGGGGGAAATTATTTTTTTCCCCTACAGAGGGTCTAGCAACCAAATCCCTTAGCTAAAAGCTTGCGGAGAGACTTATCTTGCGGATCAGGCTGCTCACGTAAATTGGCAACCCAAAATCTCAGGGCTACCAGGAAAGCAAGCACCGCAAGCCCACCTAAAGTTATTCCACAACCCAAACCAGCATTTCGCATCGGAATGGTCCCAGCATAAAGCTCAAACAGTCGCTGCAAACCCTAAGCAACATTGCGCCAACCGTCGCAGCTCCAAAAGCATTACATTTCAGCTCATCTCGCTTTGTCATAGACATGTTCCTCATTATTAATCTTTTAACCAGCGAAATTGTATGTCTAGAATTTTATTGTGTAAACATTTTTGGTACACTTGGCCTTGGTTTGATTCAGGGGTCTACAAGGAATGTACTTAAAATCTTTATTCCGCGGTCTAATCATTGAATTTCTCTTCTTTTTCGTGCTCTTTATCGCCGGTTGTATGGCGGGGCCAAACTTTCATCCGCCTCCAGCTCCTCAGCCGCAACGCTATACCGAAACCCCATTACCCCGCAAAACCACCACCGCAGCCTCCCCTGGTGGGCAGGCGCAATATTTTGTCCCTTGCCAAGATATCCCAGCTCAATGGTGGGCCTTGTTCCATTCACCCGACTTAAATGCTTTAATTGAACAAGGAATTATCAATAATCCTACTATTGCCGCGGCACGAGCGGCATTAAGAGTGGCGCAAGAAAATTTGCGCGCTGAGGTGGGGATGTTACTGCCTTTGGTAACAGGGCAATCAAATGCTGGCAAACAACGTTTTACTGGGGCTACGATAGGTCAAAGCACTGTCGCACCCACTGAATTTAACCTTTTTAATGCCGCAATTAATGTGAGCTACACCTTCGATGTATTCGGTGGCATACGGCGACAGCTTGAGGCATTAGGCGCTCAGGTGGATTTCCAACAATTTGAACTTGAAGCCACTTATTTAAATTTAACCGCAAACATTGTCACCACAGCTATCACTGAAGCTTCTTTGCGGGCCCAAATTCAAGCGACCCATGAATTGATCAAAGCCGAAGAAAAAACGCTCAAAATTATTAAAGGCCAATTTAGCTTAGGGGGCGCTTCAGGAGCGGATGTTTATTCCCAAGAAACCTTATTAGCGCAAACCATCGCCATGCTGCCACCCCTTGAGAAAAACCTCACCCAGACGCGCAATGCTTTGGCGGCATTAATTGGTCAATTACCCAGTGAAAGCTGCATTCCTTATTTCGATTTGAATCAGCTGCATTTACCTCGGCACTTGCCCTTAAGCATTCCTTCGGCATTAGTGCGGCAACGGCCCGACGTACAGGCAGCTGAAGCGCTAATGCATGCCGCCAACGCCCAGATTGGCGTGGCCACCGCGAATATGTTGCCACAATTTACTCTAACCGCTGTGTATGGTACTGAGGCGACCCAACTCAAGAATCTATTCCGGGAGCGCACAACCTATTGGAATTATATGTTCCAAATGTTGCAGACTCTATTCGATGCGGGCACGCTTTCTGCGCAACGGCGGGCGGCTATTGCCGCCTATCAACAAGCGGCCGCGCAATACCAACAAACCGTGCTGCAAGCATTTCAAAATGTTGCCGATAGTTTGCGTGCTGTGGAAATGGATGCTTATGAATTGCGCGCGCAAGCCCAGGCTGAAGCATCCGCTTATAAGAGCTTGGATATTAGTCGTAAGCAATTTACCTTGGGAGCAATCAATTATCCCACCTTATTATTAGCTGAGTTACAATACCAAAGAGCTAAGATTGCCAGAATTCAAGCCCAAGCGCAGCGTTATATCGATACTGCTGCTTTATTTCAAGCCTTAGGCGGTGGTTGGTGGAATCGGCCCTTGTTACCTCCCTCGGAAATAAAAGCAGGCGGGCTAGAAAAAATCATTGGAGATTTTATATAAGGATTTTCAGCTTTGGAAGAGCGGATCAAAAAAAGGATGATGTTAATGCTCCTTTGTTTAGGAGCATTGTTCACCGTTATTTTCATTTATAAGGCCATTGCGGGCTATATTGCTGGCCGAGCTGCTGCAGCTGCAGCAGGAAAACCGATTGCGGTTGAAACTGCAATAGCGCACTACACCCAATGGCAGCCCACCCTCAAGGCCGTGGGTAGTGTTCGGGCTATTCGTGGTGTGAATGTGACTACTGAATTAGCCGGCATGGTCCGCACCATTTACTTTAAACCAGGCGCTGAGGTAAAACAGGGTGAATTACTGGTTGAACTTAATATCGATACTGATGTTGCCTTGCTACATTCCTTACAAGCTCAGGCCACTTTAGCGGAAATTAATTACAACCGCGACAAAGCTCAGTATGCCATTCAAGCTGTTAGTAAAGCCGTGTTGGATACCGACACTGCAAATTTAAAAAGCACCCAAGCTCAAGTAGCACAGCAACTAGCCACGGTAAATAAAAAAATTATTCGCGCTCCTTTTAGCGGGCGCTTAGGCGTCAATGCGGTCAATCCAGGCCAATATCTGAATCCAGGAGATAAGATTGTCAATTTACAATCCTTTGATCCCATTTATGTCGATTTTTATTTACCACAGCAAATGCTGGAAAAATTAGCAGTAGGACAGAATGTAACCCTAGCAGCAGACAGCGTGCCTAACAAAGTTTTTCGGGGAAAAATTACTACGATTGAACCCATGGTAGAAACTGCCACGCGTAATGTGGAAATAGAAGCAACTCTCCCTAATCCTAAATATGAACTGAAACCGGGTATGTTTGCGCCAGTTACTATTACTACTGGCAAGCCGCAAACCTATTTGACTGTGCCACAAACGGCTGTCAGCTTTAATTCCTATGGTGAAATAATCTATGTAGTGAAATCTTCACCTCTCATCCGGCCTGCGGCCACCTTCTCCCACAAGGGGAGAAGGAGTAATGCCGAGAGGGAAGTTAATGGAAAGGCCAAGTGGATAGTGACCCAAACTTTCGTCACTGTTGGCGAAACTCGAGATGAACAAACCGCCATTTTGCGCGGACTGAAACCAGGAGACCGGGTGGTCACCGCGGGTCAGCTTAAGCTCAGAAATGGTTCAGCGGTGAGCATTAGCGAAGCTTCTAGTGAAAATTCCAAGTCCGGAGCGAAGCAGTCATGAAAATAACCGATATTTTCATTCGCCGCCCGGTGCTAGCCACAGTGGTCAGTTTGTTGATTTTAGCGCTCGGCCTACGTTCACTGGGTTTGCTGAGTGTTCGTCAATTTCCCTATACCGAAAATGCGGTAGTGACTGTTTCTACCACTTATTATGGAGCAGACCCGCAAACGGTAGCTGGCTTTCTGACCACTCCATTAGAAAATTCGATTGCCCAAGCCAATGGTATCGACTATATGACCTCTACCAGCAATCAAAATACCAGTACAATTCAAGTCAATCTGCTGCTTAATTATGATTCCAATATTGCGGTGAGCAATATAAATACCAAAGTCAATGCCGTGCTCAATCAATTGCCCAAAAATTCCCAACTACCAGTGATCACAGTCGCTGTCGGTGAAACCATTGATTCTTTGTATATGGGCTTTTACAGCACGGTATTGAAAAATAATCAAGTAACCGACTATTTAGTGCGGGTAGTACAACCCAAGTTACAGGCTATCGAGGGTGTGCAACAAGCGGAGATACTTGGACAAAAATTATTTGCCTTGCGCGCTTGGTTAGACCCTGTGAAATTAGCGGCGTTTGGGGTGACAGCACAAGATATTTATTCAGTCTTAGGCGCCAATGCCTTGGTTTCAGCCGCTGGGCGCACCGATGGTCGGTTGATTACCGTCAATCTAAATGCCAGCACTGACTTACACAGTGTGGAGGAATTTCGTAACTTAATTATCAAAGCCCAAAATGGCGCCATCGTGCGCTTAAAAGATGTCGCCACTGTCAGTCTCGGTGCAGAAAATTATAATACCGAAGTCAGTTACAACAACCAATCAGCTGTTTATATTGGCATTAAGGTTGCTCCTAAAGCCAATTTATTAAATGTGATTCAAGAAATACGGACGATGTTTCCCGCAATTGAGCAGCAATTACCCCAAGGCTTAAAGGCGAAAATCGTCTATGACGCATCTGCCTATGTGAACAGCTCAATTCACGAAGTTATAGGCTCTTTAGTGGAAGCGCTGCTTATTGTAGCAGCAGTGATTTTTCTTTTTTTAGGGTCGATTCGTTCGGTGAGTATTCCTGCTATTGCTATTCCGCTGTCTTTAGTGGGTGCTTTTTTTATCATGTTATTGTTTGGTTACACAATTAATTTATTAACTCTACTAGCCTTTGTATTAGCGATTGGTTTAGTGGTCGATGACGCGATTATTGTAGTCGAAAATATTGATCGCCATATCGGTGCTGGGATGTCGCCTATCGAAGCAGCGCTCCAAGGGGCTCGGGAATTAGCGAACCCAATTATTGCGATTTCTGTGGTATTAATTGCCGTTTATGTGCCGATTGGTTTTATGGGGGGACTCACCGGTGCCTTGTTCACTGAGTTTGCTTTTACTTTAGCAGGTGCAGTGGCGATTTCGGCCGTTGTCGCCTTAACCCTTTCGCCCATGATGTGTTCGAAATTACTCAAGCCAGCGCAGCAAAAACAATCCTCGCAGCGCTTGGTGACCTATATTGATCATCAGTTTCATAAGCTACGTACCGTCTATGAACGTTATTTACATCGGTCTTTAGATTATCTTCCCGTCACCGTCGTGTTCGCCATCGTAATTTTGCTTAGCATTTATTTTTTATATAGCACAGCAAAATCAGAACTAGCACCCATCGAGGATCAGGGTATTCTAATTACCCAAATCACGGCTGCACCGAATGCGAATCTAGGTCAGACCCAACTTTATGCCAGAGAAGTCACCAAGCGCTTCCTATCCTTTCCTGAAACGGATCGGACTTTTACCTTAGTGGGGTTAAATGGCTTTAATACTGCTTTGGTGGGTGACGGCCTGAAGACTTGGGATCTGCGCAAGCGCACGGCGATGGAAATGACCCCAATCGCACAAAAAATGCTAGATAGCATTGCGGGTATTAAGGGAGCGGCCTTCCAACGCCCGCCATTGCCTGGAGGAGGTAGTGGCTTGCCAGTACAATTTGTAATTCAAACCACTGAACCTTATAGTGCCTTAAATGAAGTGGCGCAAGCAGTGATGGCACAAGCTAAAGCTACTGGTTTATTTCTGTATTTGGACAGTGATTTGAAACTGGATAAGCAACAAACAGCAATTATCATCGATCGAGATAAAGCGTCGTTATTAGGTTTGACCATGCAACAGGTGGGTGATGTGCTAGCGGCTAGTTTAAGTGAAAAATTCGTGAATTATTTTGATTTTTTTGGACGATCCTATATGGTCATTCCGCAGATGGTGCATTCTGAGCGTCTCAATGCAGAACAGTTGCGGAATTATTACATTAATGCCGCTGATGGTAGTCAAATTCCCTTATCAACCATTATTCAATTTAAAAATAGTGTGGTGCCAGAAACATTGAATCATTTCCAACAATTAAATTCAGCGACACTATCCGCAGTGCCAGGGCCGCGGGTAACCCAAGGCCAAGCCTTGGAGGCATTGAATAAAATTGCTAAAAATTTATTGCCTACAGGTTATAGTGTCGATTACGCGGGACAATCGCGCCAATATATCCAAGAAGGAACGGCATTGATTGTGACTTTTATTTTCGCGCTAGTGATTATTTTTCTTTCGTTGGCGGCGTTATTTGAAAGTTTTCGTGACCCTTTGATTATTTTAATCAGTGTGCCGATGTCGATTTGTGGGGCGATGATTTTTATTTCTCTGGGAATAGGTGGTGCGAGTTTAAATATCTATACGGAAGTGGGTTTAGTGACTTTGATTGGCTTAATTAGTAAACATGGAATTTTAATGGTGCAATTTGCCAATGATTTGCAAAAGGAAGGAAAAAGCAAACGCGAGGCGATTGAGATGGCAGCGGCAATTCGTTTGCGCCCGATCTTAATGACCACGGCCTCCATGGTGCTGGGAGTAGTGCCGTTATTAACAGCGACCGGCGCGGGTGCAGTGAGCCGTTATAATATTGGCTTAGTCATTGCTTCGGGTATTTCGATTGGCACCATTTTTACTTTATTTGTGGTGCCGGCAGTATATATGTTGCTAGCGGAAGTGATTCCTGCGGCAGAACCTTCTCCTGAGCTTAAATCCCCCCTTTGAAAAAGGGGGATTTAAATGCTTTTTCCCGCTAGGCTTATCCCCTTGGCCCAAGAGTATTAGTATTACCACCCGTCAGAGGCGCCCGCTCATCCCTTCCCCCCCCCAGGCAACTGAAACTTTTGTCAGCGGTAATATCTCCTCCCCACAAAACACCAGTCGCAACTGCCAAGCCGCCTTTATCTTCTGGGTTACGTTCGTGACAAAAGCTGGCGATCCAAAAAACCAGCGCTGTCAGAAAAGCAAGCGCTGCAGCTACACCAAAGACTCCCCCGAAGAATATCACAGTAGGATCATCCCACTGCACACCTTTTACTAAAATTGGCGCAGCAAACGACGAAAATCCAGTACCCACTCCAAAACTTCCAAGAGCATTACATTGCAGCTCATCGCGCATTGTAGTCATTATCATTTCCTCATTAATTTTCGGTGAACATAGGGTAACAAATATAGTAATTAATGTAAAGCTTTCGTAGATGCGCGGGTGCGGTAAGCCGTTTTAATATTGGCTTGGTTATTGCTACAGGTATTTCGATTGGCACTTTGTTTACGTTACTTGTGGTGCCGGCGGTATATATGTTGTTGGCGGAAGTGATTCAGACATCTCTGCCCCCGCTCCCGCAAGTGGAAGAAGACTGCGACTCTTCTGGGTCGGATAGGGGTGTTTGACTACGTTCGTGACGAAAGCTGGTGATCCAAAAACGCAGCGCTGCCAGAAAAAAAATCATTGCAATCACACCCAGGACTACTCCACACTCTCTAGCAGCAAAATCATCCGAACGTACACTACCTACTAAAACATATGTTGCAGGTATCGAAAATATACCACCCACCACCAAGTGTGCAAGAGCAGTAGCTTGCAGATCATCTCGTATCTTCATGGGCATTATCATTACCTCGTTAATTTTCGGTGAGCATAGGTTAGTAAATACATTAATTAATGTAAAATTTTCGTAGATGTTAAGAAAATTACTTTCTTGCCAAGCCAAAAGATTGGTTTATACGGGGGGAGAGGGGACTTGATGGAACCCTCTTGCCGTTCAGCGCAGCCGTATCGTTCTCATTTCTTTCAGTGGGAGAAGAAAGTTCTGTGATTGTGCGTAGTATCGTTTGTAGAGGCATCACTACTATCATCTTCCACACAAGAACTGCATAAAAACTGGAAAAAAGCTATCAGAAAAGCAATCGCTGCGATCGCAGCCAGGATTACTCCAACGGGCATTAGCAAATCAGGATGATCCTCACTCACATCAGCGAATAAAAATGGCGTAGCCAATATCGAAAACATAACACCCATCCGAGCAGCGCATCGCGGCTCATTTCGTCTTGACATTATCATTTCCTCATTAATGTTCGGCGAACATAAATTAACAAATACATTAATTAATGTAAAGATTTTGTAGATGTTGAGAAATTTGCTTTCTTGCCAAGCCAAGAGATTGCTTTATACTTAAGCCCTTCTTAATGTTATGAAGGAGTATGGGAGAATGGACGCAAGTCAGGTTCAACATCTTATTCCCAATTTTGAGCAAATAGAACAAGCGGAAAACCACTGGTTGCCGCTAGTCCAAACTATAGCCACTAAATTTAGAAATTATTTAGCGCGTCCGTTACGGATATTGGTTTTAGAAGCAAAGGCACGTCATCCCCACAAGGACAGCACTCTGGAACCACAATCCGCCGACTTAATCCTAGCCTTCGAGCAACCACTCACAAAATTAAGCCGATTACCACAAAAGAATACAATTTTTTTATTAGTGTCCTGCGATTATGATCTGCAGGAATTAAGATGCCTATTTGCTTACCACGAAAAAATTGCTAGCCATCCCGAACTATTCTTTGCTAGTAATGATTATTGGTATGCGGATGGGCAATTGCAGCGATTTACTTCCTGGGCTGATTTTTCTCATGAATTGGATCCCGATGCGCATGCTCACACGCGGCGTTATTATTTTTCTGAGCAGCTCATTTTGAAACAGTTTCAGTTTATTGACCGCAAAGCGCAGGTGAATCGTGCCGAGTTAGCCAACGAAATTCGTTTTTTAGAGCGGCAATCGGCTACAGTGCCCTGGCTACCAAAACTCATTCATTCTAAAATTAATCAAAAGGACGGTTGGCTATTGCGTGAAAAGCTCAGCGGGACTTCTTTGCATAAAATCATCAGCGAAGGCTTTCCCTATGACCCGCGAAAAATTCTCCTCAACTTACTCCAACAACTCAGTTTATTAGAAGGGCAGGGCTTGTATCATACGGATTTACGTACCTGGAATTTGCTGTTAAATCCGCAGGAAGAAGTGCGATTTATTGATTATGGCTCCATTCAGCCAACGACTACTGACATGTTGCATCATCGAAAACATGTATTAATTAGTTTTTTATTATTAGCCTATGAAATTATTCACCGCACAAGGATCCAAGAGCGTCAATTTACTCCAAGGCATATTCACCCGCGCTATTATCCTGAAGAATATCGAACTTGGCTAAGATATTTATTAGCCACTGATTTTAGTCAGTGGAGTTTTAGCTTATTCCTGCGCTGCCTAACTACTCCAATAGAGCTTCCTCCCAAGCTGAATAGCATCGCCGATGCGATGCAATTATGGCTGGAAGCCATTGAGCCAGGCGTGGAAAGCCCACGCTATCGCCGGAAATATTTTGAACCATTATTTATTAAAAGATTGCAAGCAGAAACAAAAAGTCGTTCAAGGTCAAGGCTTTTGTGGTGGCAAAATCCTTCTCCCCTTGTGGGAGAAGGTGCCGAAGTCGGATGAGGGGGAGTTAGATACTGACCCGCGCAGTGTGACTAGTATCTCTTTCGGTTTGCGCTTTTTCCGCCGCATTGCTTTTCTGCAACGTATCGCCGCCTTTTTTCACTATTAGACCTAACACACCAATGGCTAAAAGAATTGGCGTTTCCATTCCCAGATTGACTCCAAATCCCGCGCTGAGACCAATACCCACTGCTGAAAAAGCCATAGCTCCACTGCCTAGGGTACTACCCGCCTTGCCAGCAAAATTAGAAGCTTTCTGACCGAATGATTCTTCTGACTTAGGTCCAGCCGCCTTCTCTTTCGCCTTTTCTTTGGTATTATTTTCCGCTTTATCTAAGAGAATTTTACCGGCTAAAGCTAGCACGGCGCCTAACAACACGATCTCCAGATCAGCCACTCCAATCAAACCAGCGAAACCGGCGGCCGTACCTAGTCCCATAAGACCATAGCCAGCCCCTTTCTGCAGGGTATTGCCAATAGAAGAGTGATTGCTATTTTTGGCGGTATTTTCTGCATCTTGCTTAGCTTCACTACTCTTCTTGGAGGGCTTGTTTTTAAACTGATAACTAAACGCAGCCATTAAAATTCCAAGCAGGATTAATTCTAGATTGCCACTGCCTAGCCCATACGCACCTATGAGACCACCTACTCCCATACCCACTTTCCCTGCTGTAGATACAGAGCCAGTTGGCTCGGGAGTTGTAGAAGCTTTTGCTGGAGCAGTTGATTTTGGTTGCGTCGCCTCAGAACTAGAGGATCCAGTTGGTTTAGAATTAGAGGCAGTGTTTTGTGGAGACGAAGTTGGGGGTGTTGAGTTAGAGGCCGAGTTAGAAGAGCTAGGAGTAGGGCTGTGTGGTTGTCCCCTCATCCAAGACAGCCTAGTGGATTGTGTTGTAGTATTCGTGGAAGTGGTAGTCGTTGAATTCTGACTGGAGCTAACCTCTGGCCTGGGAGGGGTAGGAGGATTAGTAATCTCAGTTCTAGACGTGGGTCTGTCAGCTAGCGTTGTTGAAGAAATCGATGGTGCAGGATTAGGGCCCTTAGCAGAACTGGCACGGTCCCCAAACTGGTCTTCCTCTTCGTCCATATCGATTACAGATTCGTTAGAATTGAGAGTAGTCAACTCGATTCCTTGTTCTTCAGGTAGTTGTCTTGACATACTCTTAGCCCTCAGTTTGAGTTTAAATCTAAATTATCAATAATATTTTGAAGTATTTTACCATACAAAGATTAAGGCAAAATGAACGTAATCAATGGGGGGGAGAAGCTTACCTCTGTAGGGGGCAAAGATAAATTTCCCCCTTTGAAAAAGCTATCCGCGGCTTGGAAGAGGAAATGCTGACGTATTCTAAGAGGCTGTAGTAAACTTAGGCACGAAGTTATTAGAAGTTATTATTAGTACAATTCCGGGAATTATCATGAAACCAACTGTGGTGATGATTGCAGGCCCTAATGGTGCAGGCAAAACTAGTACGGCAATGGCCTTGTTGCCAGATTTGCATGTAAGAGAATTTGTCAATGCAGACGAAATAGCTCGAGGATTGTCGCCTCTTAATGCAACTTCTGTTGCTATAGAGGCAGGACGCTTAATGCTGAAACGTTTGCATAGTTTAATTGAGTTAAGAAGACATTTTGCCTTCGAAACTACAGGTGCTGGCCATGGACACATTCGTACTTTAGAGCGATGCCGTGAGATGGGTTACAACATTAGTTTGGTATTTCTTTATCTTTCATCTGCTAATTTGGCGGCGGATCGAGTAGAATTACGTGTTTCTCAAGGGGGGCACGATGTTCCTCAGGCTGATATAACTCGTCGTTACAATAAAGGAATAAAAATGTTTTTTACCCATTATGTTCCTTTGGCCGATAAGGTAGAGGTTTACGATAATAGTTATGGGGATACACGCTTAGTAGCTGATAATTGTGTGGGAGATAAAGCTTGGAGGATATACCATCCAGAAACTTGGCAGAATATTCAAGAGAAACTTAATGAACAATGATCAACCACCTATTCCCTCTTTGCATGAGGTATTAGGGCCAGCCCTTCATAAGGCTTTTCTTCGGGCAGCAGAACTTGCAAAGCAGACACGCACCTATCTCGTTGTGCAGGAAGGAGAGGGGATAAGACGTGTCCCTTATAAAGAAATTGATGCTTTTATTGCTGAGCGTACTATTTTTAAGGATAAAAAATAACTTGTCAGGCGTCCATCCTCTGTAGGGGACAAAAATAATTTCCCCCTTTTGAAAAAGGGGGATTAAGGGGGATTTAAAAAGATGAGGGTACTAACGTTATTTTCGTAAGTACTCAATGCTTCTTTAAATCCCTTCTAACCTCCCTTTGCAAAGGGGGAAATTATTTTTGCCCCCTACAGAGGCGCCATCCTGGCCCGGACTGTATTTAATACTTTATTAAGCTTTATATGCTATTTTCATAAAATATAATCATAGCTGCAGGGGATTTAAAGAAGCTTTTCGAAAGCACTAGTACTTCCTTAAATAGGAGATTTAAAGAAATTTTTTAAAGGCACTCATACTTCTTTAAATCCCCCCTAACCCCCCTTTTCTAAAGGGGGGAATTACCTATAAACCTCCTTCCAAAGGGGGTAGTTACCTAAGGGATCTTCTATGACCTCAAGATTACGAATTGCCATCCAAAAAAGTGGCCGTCTCAATACGGATTCGATGGATTTATTAGCGCGTTGTGGTTTGAAGATTACCATCAAGCCCAATGCATTATTTTGTCATGGTGAAAACTTACCCATTGACCTGCTGTTTGTACGCGATGACGATATTCCGGCTTTAGTCATCGATGATATGTGTGATATTGGAATTGTCGGAGAAAATGTATTACTGGAGAAAACCTTAGTTAGTTTCAGCGATGATTTTAGTGTCATTAAAAAACTAGGCTTTAGTTATTGTCGCCTGTCTATTGCTTTGTCTGTAGATAAACCATTTACAGGGGTGCAATCTTTACAAAATTTACGCATTGCGACTAGCTATCCGCATGTATTACAACATTATTTAAACGAACAACAAATTCGGGCTAAGATTGTGGTGATTTCTGGTTCGGTCGAAGTTGCCCCGCGTTTAGGGATGGCGGATGCGATTTGTGATTTAGTTTCTACCGGCGGCACCTTGGAACAAAATGGGTTGAAAGAAGTAGCCGAAGTTATGCGAAGTCAAGCGGTATTGATTCAAGGAAAAGTAACTCTTTCTACTGAAAAAACCGCCATTTTGGCATTGATGCTGCAGCGGATGGAAGGGGTGCTCAAAGCACAGGAAAGTAAGTACATTATGTTTCATGCTCCAGTGGCTGCTTTAGCGGCAATTCGTGCTATGCTGCCTGGCTTTGAAACACCGACCATCATACCGCTGGAAGGCGCTACCGATAAAGTTGCCGTGCATGTCGTGTCGCGTGAAGGAATCTTCTGGGACACCTTAGAAAAATTACAAGCCGCAGGCGCAAGTTCCATTTTAGTGTTACCCATTGAGAAGATGTTGGCATGAAGACCTATATTTGGGCTCAATTATCTGAGCAAGAAAAACAGCAAGTGTTGCAGCGTCCAGTGCGAGATGAAGAAAGTTCGCGCGTTGCTAAAGTGCAAGCGATTATTGAACAAGTCCAAACGCAAGGCGATGCTGCTTTGCGTGCGTTTACCCAACAATACGAGGGGTTAGCATTAACTCAATTCGTTGTCACCCAAGAGGAATTTGCTCAGGCCCAGCAAGCAGTCAGTCTAGAATCCCAGGCAGCAATCCAATTTGCGTATCAACAAATCAAAACTTATCACGCGGCGTTCTTGCCGAAGACTAAAGGCTTGGCAACAGCTCCAGGGGTTTATTGCGAGCGCCAGCCACGTCCTATCCCTCGGGTGGGCTTATATGTCCCAGGCGGTTCAGCGCCCTTGGTATCTGCTGTCCTTATGTTAGGAGTGCCAGCCAATTTAGCGCATTGTCCCCTAAAAGTGCTGTGTACTCCTGCCAATGCCGCGGGGGCAATCGACCCTCATATCCTAGTCGCTGCCCAAATGTGCGAGATCGACCATGTTTATAAACTGGGGGGGGCACAAGCGATTGCGGCAATGGCTTATGGTACCGAAACTATCCCCAAAGTCGACAAAATATTCGGTCCTGGCAATGCTTGGGTGACGACAGCAAAAATGGCAGTGGCGCAAGATCCCTTGGGAGCAGCAATTGACATGCCTGCTGGTCCGTCGGAATTAGTGGTGATTGCGGATAATGCCGCCAATCCTGACTGGGTAGCTGCCGATCTACTGTCTCAGGCAGAACACGGGCCCGATTCTCAGGTACTCCTGATTGCTTTGGCCGAAGAATTTTGCCACCAAGTGGCCCAAGCCATTTCGACCCAATTAGCAGCCTTGTCACGGCGAGAAATTGCGCATCAATCTTTGGCACATTGCCGCCTCATTATTGCCGAAAATATGGCTCAGGCGCTTGCCATCAGCAACCACTATGCTCCAGAACATGTTATTTTACAGGTGAGCAATCCTGCACAGTATGTGAGTCAAATCGACAATGCAGGCGCGGTATTTCTCGGTCCTTGGACTCCAGAAACCGTAGGGGATTATGTGACCGGGTCGAATCATGTATTGCCTACTAATGGCTATGCTCGTAGTTATAGTGGCTTGTCAGTGGTTGATTTTGTCAAATTTATTAATGTGCAAACCGTGACTGAGGCCGGCTTGCGCCAGATTGGTCCCTATGCCGCGCAACTGGCAGCAATTGAAGGATTGACAGCGCATCAACAAGCGGTTACCAGGCGGTTATCGGAGGTGGCGGTATGAGTAATATAATCCAGCTAATTCGCCCTGATTTAAGAGAGTTTTCAGCTTATAGCTCTGCGCGCGATGAGGCTTCGCGAGGCAAAATTTTCTTAAACGCGAATGAATCGCCTTGGGTACACAAACCGATTGAAGATATTGCTTTAAATCGCTATCCCGAGAAACAATCGCAGACGGTATTACAGCAATTAGCGACTTTGCACCAAGTGACTCCCGCGCAAATTGCCTTATTTCGTGGCAGTGACGAGGCCATTGATTTGCTGGTGCGGTTATTTTGTCGAGCAGAGCAAGATGCGATTATGATTTTTCCCCCGACTTTTGGTATGTATGCTATCTGTGCGCAATTACAAGCCGCCGCGGTTGTTGCTGTTCCCTTGCTGAAAGAACGAGGATTTCAATTAGATTTGCCAACCATACAACAACAGTGGGTGCCTGCCGTCAAATTAATTTTTGTCTGCTCGCCCAATAATCCCACTGGCAACAGCATTAATAGCGCTGATATTCTGCAATTATGCAAACTCTTTGCAGGTAAATCGATCATCGTCGTTGATGAAGCCTATATCGATTATGCCACGACAGAAACCATGCTGAAACAGCTTAACCACCATGAAAATTTAGCGGTGTTGCGTACTTTTTCTAAAGCCTATGGATTAGCTGCAGCACGTTGTGGTTTATTGTTTGCCCACAGTGAATTAATTCAGTGGCTAGGAAAAATTATGCCCCCTTATCCACTCTCGACCCTCACCATGCAAGCGGTGGAGAAAACTTTAACCACAAGCGGCTTGCAAAAAATTCAAGCACAAGTAGCTTGGATCAAGCAAGAACGTGAGCAGATTTACCAGCAATTATTGACCTTAGCTTGGGTGAGGAAAGTGTGGCCGAGTGAAGCGAACTATTTATTTTTAGAAGTCACTAATGCCGACAAAATTATGCGCGAATGCCAGGCGCACGGGATTGTGCTGCGTAATTTTCATGGCAAAACAGGCTTACAAAATTGTCTGCGGATTAGCGTGGGTTTAGCGGAAGAAAATCAGCGCCTATTAGAAGTGTTGCGAGGTATTACTGAAGATGCAGAATAAATATTTATTTATTGACCGCGATGGAACGTTAATTGTGGAACCTTCTGATGAGCAAGTGGATAGTATTGCGAAATTAGAGTTTTTGCCCGGGGTATTTGCCAGCTTGCAACAATTACAAGCAGCGGGTTATCGCTTGGTGATGGTGACGAATCAAGACGGTCTGGGCACAGCCAGTTTAACTACTGAAAATTTTACTTTGCCGCATGAGCTCATGCTGCGTATTTTTGCTTCTCAAGGCATTGTTTTTGAGAGCATTCGCATTTGCCCGCATCGGCCCGCCGATGCGTGTGAATGCCGCAAACCCAAACTGGGTTTATTGCAAGATTATTTAGTGGAACAAAAAATCAATCGCGAGATGTCCTGGGTGATTGGCGATCGTGCAACCGATGTGCAATTGGCAAATAATTTAGGCATTCAAGCAATCCATTTTGGACAAGCTGGCATAAAAACCTGGGCCGAGGTGACGCAGCATATTTTATGGCAACCGCGAATCGCCCAGGTGCTGCGCAATACCAACGAAACCCAAATTCGTGTCGCCGTGAATTTAGATCATCCTGAGCCAATCGCAATTACCACCGGGATTGGCTTTTTTGACCATATGCTCGAGCAATTAGCCAAACATGGTAATTTTTCTTTGCAAGTCAGTGTCAAAGGCGATTTGCATATTGATGATCATCATACCGTGGAAGATGTCGGCATTGCGGTGGGTGAGGCATTGCGCCAAGCCTTAGGGGATAAGCGGGGGATTGCTCGCTATGGTTTTGTGTTGCCGATGGATGAAGCTTTGGTACAAGTGGCTCTGGATTTAAGTGGTCGAGCTTATTTGGTATTTAAAGGCGCTTTTACCCGGGAACAAGTCGGTAATTTGTCCACGGAATTAGTTCCGCATTTTTTTCGTTCGTTAGCGGATAGTTTAAAAGCAAATTTGCATATTGAAGTGCAGGGTGAAAATACCCATCACATGATTGAAGCGGTATTTAAAGGGGTAGGGCGCAGTTTACGGCAAGCGTTGCTAAGGACAAGCACGAGCGTGCCAAGCACCAAGGGGGTGCTATGATAACTATTGTTGCAGCAGGCGGTAATAATTTTGCTTCGATTGAGTATGCGATGCAGCGTTTGGGTAGGGAAACCTGTACAACTCGCGACCCGGATTTAATTAAAGCAGCAAGCCATGTGATTTTACCTGGCGTTGGGACAGCGCATCAGGCGATGCGCCAACTGCATGAGTTTCACTTAATTGAGGTGATTCGCCAGTTGCAGCAGCCAGTGTTAGGCATTTGTCTTGGAATGCAAATCTTGTATGAACTTTCAGCTGAAGGCAATGTCGATTGTTTAAACATCGTGCCGGGTAAAGTCCAGGCCTTACCGCCAAAATCACCTCTGCCCCTACCGCATATGGGGTGGAATCAGATTAAATTACTGAAGACAGAATGTCCTTTATTAGCTCAAATTAACGATCCTAGTTATCTTTATTACGTCCACAGTTTTGCTGCCCCAATTAATGCCTACACCGTGGCTGTAACCGATTACACCATCCCATTTGCAGCCATGGTACAAAAAGATAATTTTTATGGAATGCAATTTCACCCAGAGCGCTCGGGCGCGATTGGAACCTTGTTGTTACGAAATTTCCTGGAGCTCGCATGAATATTTTTCCGGCCATTGACCTAAAAGCAGGTTCCTGTGTGCGTCTATATCAAGGATCTTTTGAGCAAGTGACAGCTTATTCAGCAGATCCGCTCGCTGTGGCTAAATCCTTTGCTCAGCAAGGTGCACAATTTTTGCACGTGGTCGATTTAGATGGCGCAAGGACTGGAGAAGCGGCAAACCGTGAGGTGTTATTGCAAATTGTTCAGGAAACCGCTTTAGTAGTGCAACTTGGGGGAGGGATTCGTCAAGCAGCGCAATTGCAAGCGTGTTTTGCTGCCGGCGTAGCCCGAGTGGTGGTTGGCAGTATGGCAATTGCTCAACCTGAAATCGTGCAACAATGGCTGCAAGAGTGGGGCACAGAAAAAATCGTGTTAGGTTTGGATGTGCGAATTAATGCCCAAGGTATTCCCATGCTGGCTTCGCACGGCTGGAGTGTTGAGACAGCGCGTAGCTTATGGGAATTTCTAGATGAATATCAGCTAGACGGTTTGCGCGTGTTATGCACGGATATTGAGCGAGACGGTACTTTATTGGGACCTAATCTTGAGCTGTATGCGGAATGTTTGCGCCGTTATCCGCAATTATATCTCCAGGCATCTGGAGGCATTGGTCAGCTACAAGATCTACAACAGCTAGCAGCCATTCCAGTAGCCGAAGTGATTATTGGCAAAGCACTTTACGAACAACGATTTAGTTTAGCGCAAGCATTAAAGATGCAAATCACTCCTCGAGGCAGATTATGTTAGCAAAACGCATCATTCCTTGTTTAGATGTGAAAGAAGGCAAAGTCGTCAAAGGCAAGCAATTTCGCGACCATCAAGATATGGGAGACATTTTAGAATTAGCTGAGCTTTACAGTCAGTCGGGCGCGGATGAAATAGTTTTCTATGACATTACCGCCAGTACCGAACAACGTACTGTAGATACGCATTGGGTAAAACGCGTAGCACAATATCTCGATGTGCCTTTTTGCGTTGCCGGCGGTATCCGGCAGGTGAGTGATGCAGAAGCAATTTTAAATGCCGGCGCAGATAAAATTTCCATTAATAGTCCCGCCTTAGAAAATCCTCAACTCATTGATCAGCTAGTCGATATATTTGGCCAGCAATGCATCGTCATTGGCATTGACAGTATTTATGAAAATGGTGCTTACTGGGTTTGCCAATATACCGGAGATGTGCGGAAAATGCGCCAAACCGAGCGCCAAACCACTGACTGGGTTCGCGAAGTTATCGATCGAGGCGCGGGGGAAATTGTGCTAAACTGCATGGACCAAGACGGGATGCGCCAAGGCTATGATGTGAAACAATTGCAAATCATGCGCCCGTTCATCACCACCCCGCTGATTGCTTCCGGGGGTGCTGGCAGCATGGCTGATTTTTTAACCTTGTTTCAAGACACCGCTGTAGATGGAGCCCTGGCAGCCAGTGTATTCCATGCGCGCACCATTGCTATTCCTGCTTTAAAACAGTTTTTGCGCGACCAACACATCGAGATTCGCTTATGAAATCACTTGCCAACTTAGCCTGGGACAAAATGCAAGGATTGCTACCCGCCATAGTCCAAGATGTCGATAGCAATGCGGTTTTAATGCTCGCCTACATGAATCAACCAGCCTTAGAGCAGACACTCGCTACCCAATGGGTCACGTTCTTTAGCCGATCCAAAAATTCATTATGGGTCAAAGGAGAAACCTCAGGAAACAAGCTGGCCTTGGTGGATATTGTGCCAGATTGCGATGGCGATAGCTTACTAGTGCTCGCGAAACCCCAGGGTCCTACTTGTCACACCGGAGATATTACTTGCTTTGGTAGCTCACCAAAAACCAACGGACAATTTTTAGCTTATTTAGAGCTATTAATTGCCGACCGCGAGGAAAAACGTCCTACCAAGAGCTACACCACCGAACTTTTTACTGAAGGTCTAAATCGTATTGCCCAAAAACTAGGGGAAGAAGCCGTTGAGGTAGTGATTGCTGCTTTAACTGCTAAAGATGCTGAATTTACCGCTGAAGTAGCCGATTTAATGTATCATTTACTGGTTTTACTCCGAGCGCGTAAATTAACTTTAGCGGATGTATTACAGGTATTGAAGGCGAGGGGGTAAATTTCCAGCAATTATTCATTATCTTTTCACCCGCGCGCCTTACGGCGCGGCGGCCTTTCCCACAAGGGGAGAGGCAAAAAGGAAAAGTTATTTAAAAGCCTACAACTCGTAAAGGTGACTTATGACAGCCCAAACTAACTCTGAAATAAAACCAGGATCACCAGACAACTCCAAAAGAGCTACCTTTGCATGTAATGAGCTCATTCGTGACAGCTGGAAAATTTTGCAGCAATTGAACGACGGTAATTGGTCTGCCTTAAAGATGACTTACGGACCTAAATTAAATGTAATAACTAATGTTTTTAGTATTGCTAATAACAATGGACCAATCCCTATCACACAAGTAGAAAGTTATTTTAAATTGGTCAAGGACATATGGGGACTCCCCACAGTAACCCAGAACAAAGAATTCCTGCAAAAAATCCAGATCAGTTGGAGGGGTTATAATGATCGCCTCAAAAAAATTTTAAATTCTCAAATACCTCAGATAAAAAATAGCTTTACTGTTCCTTCTGCGCTAATAATTGCTTGCTATGAAAATTTTAAGGGTTGTGGGATAGAAGGCGAAGAGATTGAAAAACTATTTCCCATAGATTCCTCCGTTGCAATCTATAGATACCCTAAAAAAAATTTCCCAGTTAGCTGAGGAAGAAACCCAGGAAAAAATAGCTAAAATTGATGCAATAAATTTTCATCTTGCAGCACAATCAGTGAGAGAAACTAATGCGTTATTCCTCTCGCCTACTGAACATTCATTTAACCTTCTACATCGTCATTTGTACCTTCCACAAAATGCACAAACACAAAATGAAAATAGTGTTCCAAAGCTCCATGATTCAAGGGAAGCACAAAGGGAAAAACCCAGAGAATCAAAAAAAAATACTGCCTTGTGCTTTGGCCAGTTTTTTCAAATCTGTAAAGCTCATCCAAAAACCACGGCTTCTTTTACTCTAGCAACTCTAATAATAGGTCTGTCTATCGGCATTCCTTATGGCGTTAGTAAACTATACGATTGGAAAAATGGTACTGATACCTTAGATTCAGTAAACGATTTTTTTACTTCTCGACCTCGAGATGTTTTAGGCCTGGAAGTTATTAAAACTCCGGGAGTAATGTATGGACTAGCAGTTTTCCTGGTACTCTCTGTGGTGCTATTGGCTTATTACTCGGACCAAAAGAAAAAACCCAATCACTCTACAGTAGAAGAACAAGCTTTACTTGGACAACAACAGAAAATAATGGTAGAAAATTAAAAATAGAGGTTCTATGTAGAATCGAGTAGGTAGATTTTCCTTCTCGCTTTGTGGGAGAAGGTGCCGAAGGCGGATGAGGGGTAACAAGATTCATGCTAAAAACTTTCCAAAAACAGTTAAGAAGAAACCAACGCAGAAGCCGAATTAAGATTATGTCAACAATTGAGAAATCGTCGTTTCCAGCATTATAAATTTCGACGACAGCAAATTTTACAGCGTAGCTCAATACTTGAAAAAAATGGGTTTCGAGTATTGCGTTTTTGGGATCATGATTTGTTATAATAAGAGCGCGTAATGAGCTTACCCCTCATCCGCCTTCGGCACCTTCTCCCACAAGGGGAGAAGGATATATTACCCACTCAAAACTTCATAGAGCCAAAATAGGTGTCGTATGACAGACGAATTTAAGAGAACTGAACAACCAGTTCTATCTCCAATAGAAAACTCCTCAAAGCGAGCATTTAATGCCTTAGCCACTTATGCCTGGAATAAAGATTTAATAGATAGCAGCAGGAGAGTAAGTGCTTGTCTTCTAGGTACAACAGAAGTTGAAAATTCAAATAAAGACTCGGGTAGCGTAAAGAACACAGCCAGTAACGTATGTAACTCATTATCTAGAGAACAGCTAGAGCTTTTTTCGGCGGTGACTCAGTTCTTTTTAGGTCGAAATTATGAAGAGCCATACACTGTTGCTGAGGCTGAGGAATATTATCAAGCAGCGAAGAAAATATGGGGAAACACGGAAATAGCTGGGAACCAACAAGTGTCGGCTGCATTAGTAACATCCGGTACTACTTGGGAAGCAGCAGCTGCGAAATTTCGAGCCTTGCGTACCAAGTTAAATCAAGTAGAAACTAGCTTTACCGTGCCTTCTCGGTTAATCCAGGAATGCCATGCGGCTTTTTATGCTGGTTTGAATTCTAATCCAGCAGTGCCCCAAGTTGAGACCATGCAAGCAATCTACAATTTAGCTTGCAAGCAAAAGGTAATGGCCAAAGCAGACGCTATAGCGTTTGTTGATGCAGCAAAAACTTTGGTCCAAAATAAAACGGTATTCGCGACAAATGAAATTAACATAAAACTGGATGCTTTATTAAGTAGTTTATACCCCTCTCATTGTGCTCGTTTTTTTCAATATTGGCAGGGGCACCCTAAAATCACCGCTGCATTTTTAGCGATCATTTCCTCTATCCCCATTACTTTCTTTGTTGGATCGATAGTGGATATTAAACATGGTCCTGGTGCTTGGCAGACGATAGAAGATTTTTTTGCTTCTAGATCTCGCGATGCTACTTCATTTCTAGAATTTATCAAGACTCCTGGTGCTATTTATGGCACCGCAGTTTTATTGGTAGTTTTGGCGATGGTCATAGATCATTATTTAGATCAAAGTAAAGAAGCAGATATTGCTGCTGCGGTAGATTCCGGCAGTTATTCGGAATTTCTGAATAACTACTAATCTCGACCCAACGGATCTAAGAGCCTGTTCAAAGTCTTGTTTTTCACCTTTGAATACCAACGAAAATAACGTTAATACTCTCATCTTTTTAAATCCCCCTTAATCCCCCTTTTTCAAAGGGGGAAATTATTTTTGTTCCTTACAGAGTTAAGCCTGGCTATGGAGTTAATAGTTAATAATTTGTTAAGAATTATGCTGTAAAATATATAAAATTATAAATAATTCAGTGGCTCTATTGATTGATAAGGGGTTAGTTATGACGAATCTTAGTAATGAATTACCTCAGGGTGTGGAAAAAGACACTGATCCTGGTGCTAAACTTAAAATCTTTAATATTGTTGCAAGTCTGGCAATAGCCGGGTCGTTTGGAACTTTAGGGGTTAGCAAATTGCATGATGTACTAAACAATACCAACACCTTCGATGCAGTAAAAGATTTTTTTACCTCCAGAACAGTTGACGCCTTCGATCCAAGTGATCTTTCCACTCTAGGTTCAGCCATGAAAACCCCTGGTGTTATTTACGTTGCAGCAGTGTTAGCAGTAGTGCTGATTAATTTCGTGGCTTATCGCTCTCATAGCAAGGAGTTGCAGCGTCAAGCTGAAGTAATGCAGAACAATCAAGACCAGAATAAACCAAATGGGAGTGCTATTGTGAATCTTCCTTTAAGTGGAAGCAACGACACTATTGAGGATACAGCTTCTTTTTTGTTACATACACAAGACGACCCTGCCCCCTCTTCGAGAAACCGCTCCTCTTCGGCACCTGTTATATTATATTAATGTAACTAGTTAGCACGATTTTGCCTCTCCTCTTGTGGGAGCTATCCGATGCACACATTCGGTCAGCAATTCCCGCTCTACTGTCATTTGACCGACGGGTGACGCGTAGGCGGGGACCCCATCGCGCGCAGGAACGAGCACGATGGGGTGGCCGCAGCGGCAGGACCCGTCGGGGAGCAAGGCTTCAGCGGGAATTGCTGACCGAAGGAGAAGGATTTTTACACACAAAGGATGGTGAATGATTACACATAAATCAGGGCTCGTCATCGCAAGCCTAGTCTCGGTCCTTCATTGTGCTTAATTTAGTTAGAAATATCTCTACTTCTGCTGGGTTTCGTAAGCCAAAATCAGCATAAGTTTCGTGCTCATGATTCCCAACCAAAATTCCCATGCTCAATTCGGGGAGGGTGCGGAAGGCATTTTCATCAGTTAAATCATCGCCGATATAGATGGGGTAAACGGTGGGTTGATCTACATTGAATTTACGCATAAGCCATTTTAAAGCTTTGCCTTTATCCCATTCGATATTGGGGTAAATGTCTAGTACTTTTTTGCCATAGATAATTTTTAAATCAGAATGTCCTCGTACGATTGCTTCAGTGGTTGTTATCACAACCATCTGCGCAGCATGGGCTACATTGCGGTAATGGATGGCTAGGGTATATTTCTTTGGTTCAATTTGAATGCCCGGGAGGGAGGCCAATTTTATTGCGAGTATTTGCTGGACTTCGTGTAACAGCGGCAGAAAATGCTCTATTCTTTGTTCGGCAAAGAGGGTCTTGGAATCATCGATATCCAAGCCGTGGTTGCCGGCATAGGTCAGCTGGGGTAGTTTTATAAACTCTTGCACAGTTTCTCGATCTCGTCCACTGATAATCATGATGGGTAGCGATCGTGAAAGTTCTCGTAACACTTCTCGCATACTTGGGCTTAAAATAGCCTCTTCAGGGCGGGCTGTGATCGGGGTGAGGGTGCCATCATAATCTAAACAGAGAGCAATTTTCCTACCCGATAAAACAGGCCGCAATTGTTCAAAGCAGGCATTAGCATTGGCTAAGCTTTGAATTTGCTTGACATTTTTTTTGTACCCATGTACCATTACGTCATATTTTTTGAGGATTTCCATATGTTTCATCGTTTAACTCTGCAGCAATTCCTTGAATTTGCTCAGCCGGGAAAGTATGTCGTGGTATATCGCGAGCTTTTAGCGGATACCATTACCCCGATTTCAGCTTTTGAGACACTTTCTGCTCAAGATCATTCAGGCATTATCTTAGAATCCGGTTTACGCTCCCAAACCAGTGGCGCCTATTCCTTTTTAGGCCTGGATCCTTATGCCAGTTTTATTAGCCAAGAGTCACAGACCCGCATTATAACGCCTCAGGGCACAGAATCCTATGCTACTCAGGAACCATTAACCCTGCTGCGCCAGTTCCAACAACGTTTTCATTCCGTTTCCGATGCGCCCGGCTTGTTAGCTGGGCAAATGATGGGGTTTTTCAGCTATGACGCGGTGCGCTATTTTGAAGCGATCCCCAATCGTCATGCGGATGCTAGTGCCTTGCCGGAGATTTTGTTTCACTTTTATACCGTGAATTTAGTGTTTAACCATGAATTAGATAAGTTATTATTGGCCGTGGTAGTTGAAATCAATGACTCGCCTGAAGCCATCTATGCGGCGGCCCAGGCAAAATTGCAGCAGATTATCGATACCTTGCAGCAAGCTACTCCCACAGTTGCAGCCGTGCCTCCGGCCCAACCCACTGTCCCTGCGGAATCCTTCGAGACGGACTGCGATGATGCGCAATTTCAGCACATGGTCGAGCAAGCAAAATCCTATATTCACGCGGGTGATGCATTCCAAATCGTGTTATCCCGAACTTTTTATAAGCCTTTAAAAATTGCGCCCTTATCGGTGTATCGATTTTTGCGCTATAGCAACCCAACGCCGTATATGTTTTACCTATTTTCTCCCGATTTGGTTATTTTTGGGGCTTCTCCCGAAAAATTGGTCAGTCTCGAAGATCGGTTGGTCACGATTGCTCCTATTGCCGGCACAGTTCCCTTAAATGCTGAAATGAGCAGTGAGGTTCTAGCAGAGGAATTGCGTCAGGATGAGAAAGAACGTGCTGAACACATGATGTTGGTAGATTTAGCCCGCAATGATATTGGCGCTCTGTGTGAGCCGGGTAGTGTCAAAGTCGCTAGCCTGATGTGCGCCCAGAAATTAACTCACGTGGTGCATTTAGTGAGTTATGTGAATGGAATTTTAGCCGCTCAATATGATGCTTTTGATTTAATCAAAATGACCTTTCCTGCGGGGACGTTAAGTGGTGCTCCCAAGATTCGTGCCATGGAAATCATTGATGAATTAGAAACTTCCAAGCGTCATATTTATGGCGGCGCGATTTGCAAAATTGATTCCGCAGGAAATCTGGATAGTTGTATCACGATTCGGACTGCTATGGTCAAAGATGGCATCATTCGTGTCCGTGCCGGGGCTGGAATTGTGTTTGATTCTCTGCCACAAAAAGAGGCTGCAGAAACACGGCATAAAGCCAAAGGGGTATTGCAGGCGGTGGCTTTAGCGGAACGAGGTGTGGCATGATTTTATTAATCGACAATTACGATAGCTTTGTTTATAACCTTTATCAGCAACTCGCGCAAGGTACTGAGCAAATTCAAATCTTTCGCAATGATAAAATTAGTTTATCAGACATAGAAGCCATGCAGCCTACCCACATTGTTTTATCTCCTGGCCCGGGTCGTCCCGAAGACGCTGGTATTTGTGTGGACTTGATCCGACAATTCAGTGGCCGCGTGCCTATTTTAGGGGTGTGTTTAGGTCACCAAGCGATTGGTGTGGCATTTGGGGGCCAAGTCGTTGCAGCGAGCAAAATTGTTCATGGCAAACCAGAAACTATTTTTCATTCAAGACAAAATTTGTATCAACATATGCCTTGCCCTTTTACGGCCGGACGCTATCATTCTTTGATCATTGAAAGAGCAACTTTACCCGCGGAATTGATCGTTGAAGCAGAAACTAGCGAAGGTTTAATTATGGGTGTGCGCCATAAATCTCATCCCACTTTCGGGGTGCAATATCACCCCGAATCCATTTTGACTCCAGATGGGCCAATTTTGCTGCAAGAGTTCGTGAAAACATGAAGCAATACCTTGATAAATTAATCCAAAATCAGTCGCTGACCCAGGCTGAAATGAGTGCAGCAACCCACGCGATGTTGTCAGAACAGGTCCCCGAACAAATAGCCGCGGTGTTAAGTCTGTTGCGTGCTAAAGGCGAGACGACAGCAGAAATTTTAGGGGTTGTGGCGGTACTCAAGGAAAAAATGCTTACCGTCCCCACTGCATTGCCGTGCTTAGATATTGTGGGAACTGGCGGTGATGGCTTAAATACCGTTAACATCTCTTCGGGTGCTGCTATTCTTGCTGCCAGTTGTGGGGTAACCGTGGCTAAACATGGGAATCGTGCTGTTTCTTCACGCTGCGGTTCTGCTGATGTTTTGCAGGAATTAGGAATTAATATTGAAATGACGCCGGAACAAATCGCGGCGTGTTTAACAACCCTGCATATTGCTTTTTGCTATGCCCCGTCTTTTCATCCGGCTTTAGCACAATTGCGTCAGGTACGCAAAAATTTAGGGATTCCAACTATATTTAATCTAGTCGGGCCCTTATTAAATCCCTGTCGTCCCAACCAGCTCATTTTAGGGGTTTTTTCCGAGCAACTATTGCAACCGATGGCGGATTTATTGTTGGCCTTAGGGCTAGGAAAGTCCGTGGTGGTTTGTGCTGCAGGAATGGATGAAATCAGTTGTTCTGGGATGACGCAAATTATTGAAGTGGATCAAGGACAAAAATTAACTTATACGCTGCATCCGCAACAATTTGGGCTGCCAGTACACCCCATATCAGCAATCCAAGGCGGCGCTGCGCCCTATAATGCCCGCTTAATAATCGATGCATTAGCGGGAAAACCCAGCCCGATTGCTGATGCCTTACTCTTAAATGCTGCGATGGCGATTTATATTTACGGACTCAGCGCAGATTTGGCCGCAGCGATTACTCTGGCCAAGCAACAGTTAGAGCAGGGAGCTGGGTTACACTTATTAGAGCAATGGAGAAACTTTGCCCATGCATGAAAAATTAACTGCAATATTACAACATAAACAGCAAGAAGTAGCGCGACTCCACAAGCAAATGGAACTCATTTATCGCCAATGCCAAAATTGTCGACCAAGAAAAAGTTTAGTGAATGCTTTGCGTCGTCGTGGCTTTATTAATCTCATTACTGAAATTAAACGCCGCTCTCCCGCCAAGGGTGAATTAGCTGCGATCACTGACCCAGTGAGTTTAGCCCATGCCTATGCGAATAGTGGCGCCGCCGCTATTTCAGTATTAACTGATTCATTTGGATTTGGTGGCGCCGCCGTAGATTTAAGCGCGGTGGCTGAAGCGTTGACAGAGACGGCAATCCCCATTTTGCGCAAAGACTTTTTAATCGATCCCCTGCAAATCTTTGAAGCAATTACCTTGGGGGCTGATGCGGTGCTACTCATTGTCAGCATACTTGGAGAGCAGCTAAAGCCCATGTTGGATCAAGCCAAAACATTAGGCATTGATGCCCTCGTGGAAGCACATACGGTTGCTGAAATCGAGCAAGCCATAGGTGCTGGAGCTGAAATAATTGGGGTCAACAATCGCAATTTGCAAACATTTGAGCTATCGACAGAAACTGCATTTGCTCTTGTGCAGCATTTGCCTGATTCGGTCATTAAAATTGCTGAATCGGGTATTTTGCAACCTGGGTTAGCCCGAGATTATTATGCTGCGGGTTATGATGCAGTTTTAGTCGGTGAGGCTCTAGTCAAGGCTCCTGATCCAGCGCAATGGATCGCAGAGGCTCAAAACATCCCCTCTCCTCTTGTGGGAGAGGGTTAGGGGGCTCAAAAATCCCCTCTCCCCTTGTGGGAGAGGGCGTAGGGTGAGGGTAATATGTATATAAAAATCTGTGGAATAAAAACCGTGGCTATTGCTGAGGCTGCTGCGCAAGCCGGCGCCCATTTTATTGGCTTGGTATTTGTTCAATCTTCTAGGCGATTGGTTGATGTAACAATGGCTCGAATGATTGCGCAACGGGTAAAACAGCTCGGTGCTGAACCTGTTGCGGTATTTACTGAGGCGAGTGCCGATGAGATGCAGGCTATTTGTCAAGAAACTGGGATCCGCGTGGTACAATTGCATGGCGATGTTGCCCGGGCGCAACATTCGTTATTGCCCAATGCTTGGCAGCGTATTTATGTGTATACAGTAAATAACGTCATCCCTGCCAGGACGACGAGCTTGTTAGATCCTAAACGTGATTTTTTATTGTTCGACAGTCCGCAGCCGGGCAGCGGGAAAACATTTCCCTGGGTCCGTCACCCCCTCATGGATGCCGGAATCCCTTGGTTTCTTTCTGGGGGCTTAAATGTGACGAATGTGCAGCAAGGAATAATACAGCTATCACCCAATGGCGTAGATGTATCGAGTGGGGTTGAAGATGAAACCGGTGAAAAATCGATCAGCTTAATTCAGGAATTTATTGCGAAATCCCTCTCCCCCGCCCGAGCGTCAGCGAGGGAAGGTGGGAGAGGGTAGGGAGAGGGGGGATACATATGACTCATTTTTTGACAGCTAAAAACCGCCATTATGACCAATTTGGTGGTAGCTATGTGCCGGAAATTCTCATACCAGCACTCGAAGACTTAGGCGCTGCCTGGAACTACTATCGCCATAATGCTGAATTTAAACAAGCCTTTCGACACAGTCTCAAGCATTATGCGGGCCGCCCAACACCGATCACAGAAATTCCTCGTTTTGCCCAGGCCATCGATGGACCACGCATTTTTTTAAAGCGCGAAGATTTATTACATACCGGTGCGCATAAATTAAATAATGCGCTTGGTCAGTGCTTATTGGCCAAGAAAATGGGCAAGAGCCGCGTCATTGCGGAAACCGGCGCTGGCCAACATGGGGTAGCTACTGCAGCGGCTTGTGCTCATCTCGGCCTGCCCTGTGAAGTGTATATGGGCAAAGTCGATATGGAACGGCAGGCCATGAATGTGTTACGTATGCAGATGTTTGGCGCGCGTATTATAGCGGTGGAAAATGGGGATCAAACCCTAAAAGAAGCCGTCAATGAAGCCCTACGCGATTGGTCTTTTTCCTTTGAAACGACTTACTATTGCTTAGGTTCCGCTTTGGGCCCCCATCCTTATCCAGAAATGGTGGCGGAATTTCAATCAGTCATTGGCAAGGAAGCGCATCAACAATGCCTGCGTGAAATCGGGCAATTACCGAATTATGTCGTCGCTTGCGTAGGCGGTGGCTCTAATGCAATCGGAATTTTCTCGGCTTTTCTCCGAAATTTAGACATTGAATTAATCGGAGTCGAAGCCGGAGGCAGCGGTAAGCAATTAGGCCAACATGCCGCCCGGTTGCTGCATCCTACTCTCGGGGTTTTGCATGGCAGCTATACTTACATCCTGCAAGATACTGAGGGGCAGATTGCCCCCACCCATTCTATTTCGGCGGGTTTAGATTATCCAGCGATTGGGCCACAACATGCCGCCTTATTTGCAGAAAAACGCGCTAAATATGTGACAGCCAGTGACACGCAAGCCGTGCAGGCATTGCAACTATTAGCACGTACCGAAGGAATTCTAGCGGCTTTAGAATCAGCTCATGCTTTGGCCTATGTTTGTGAAGTAGGGCGGGAGTTACCTAAAGGCAGTATGGTATTGATCAATCTTTCTGGGCGCGGCGACAAGGATCTGGGAACGCTGCAGGAGCAAGTGCTATGACCCAGCGCATCCAAAATTTATTTGCACACAGCAAAGCTTTTGTAGGGTATTTTGTGGTCGGAGATGGGGGATTAGATTATAGCTTTTCCGTAGCCAAGGCATTGCTTGATGGGGGAGTGAACCTCTTAGAACTCGGCGTGCCATTTTCAGACCCAGTAGCCGATGGTCCAGTGATTCAACGAGCAGCAGAACGCGCTTTACAAGCCAAAACGCGTCTAGCTGATGTGATACAATTAGCCGCTAAAATACGCGCTTATGCCGATATTCCCTTAATCCTCTTTAGTTATTTCAACCCCTTGCTTGCCCATAATCCCCAGCAATGGTTACCGCGAGCAAAGCAAGCGGGGTTGGATGGGATCTTGGTAGTCGATTTGCCTTGGGAAGAAGGAAAAGCTTTTTATCAACAATGCAAGCAACATGAAATAACCCCAATTGCTGTTGTCACTTCTGCGACTTCCGAGCAGCGATTCATGAAAATTGTTCGTCACGCAAATGGTTTTTTATACTATGCCTGTCAAAAGGGCACCACGGGAGTGCGGGCGGAATTACCGCCAGGGATTGCTGAAAAATTAGCGATGTTTAAGCAACACACGCGCTTACCGATTGTGGTTGGCTTTGGTATCGGCAAGCCGGAAAGCGCTCAAGAAATACTAAATTATGCTGCCGATGGCTTCGTGGTTGGTTCACTGTTTGTTAAAGCCATGGAACAAGGCGTACCACCACAAGAAATCAGTCAATTGGCCAGGAGTTTTAAAATTCCTTCTCTTTGATTTAATATACCCCTAAGAATCAAAGGAGATAATCATAAACTGAAAGTTTGGGATTTTCGTGTAATTTAAAAATTATTTGGAGAACAAAATGAGTTTGACTAGTAATAGATTGGTTCCAGCCCTAGTAGGATTATTGTCATCAGGTATTGTGAGTGGTTTTTTAACCAATATAGCTGTTACTGGCGATTTTGTTCTTAACGGTAAGAGTTTTGGGCCTTATGGATCATTAGGACTTGATTCAAGGAAGTGACCCCAATGTCAAGACCACTGCCCAAGAAAATTTTAGGAGACTATAGCCGTTTAAAATTAATTAAAAAATAGTTGTTGTTACCCTGTGGGTATGTGGGTGAGAAGCCAGCGAGAGTGTGGCAAAGTTGTGGGTAACGCGTCAGCGTTATCCATGACTTAACCACACGTCCCGCAAGCGCTGGTTGGTCCGAAGGACTCGTCCACATATCCACAGGACCCTACGCTGCCCTGTGTTCAACACCGCTAAGATAGACTTTAGCCGGTGTCTTATAATTTAATGCCTGATGCCATCGCTTGTGGTTGTAAAACTCCATATAAGCTCCTAATGGCCTTCTTTAAATCCCTGACGCTCCCGTACTCATTCAGATAAAACTCTTCTCGCTTAAAGCTGCGCCAAAAACGCTCTATATGCGCATTATCCGTGCACCGACCTTTACCTGTCATGCTGATACGCACACCACTTCCTATCACCGCATTGACCCATTCAGTGCTAGTAAATTGACATCCCTGATCGCTATTGATGATCTGCGGTTTTGCTATCGACAGCGCAGTATCTAATGCCTGCACGCAGAAACTCGTTTCAAGCGTATTTGATAAGGACCAGCCCACTATATAGCGACTATATACGTCTATTAGCGCCACCAAGTACATAAAACCATCACTCAGGCGTAGGTAGGTGATATCCACCATCCAGGCTTGATTGGGTATATCTGCCGTTAAATCACGCAATAAATAAGGGTACACAGCATGCTTCTGGTTGCGCCTGCTCGTGTTAGGTCCTGGATAAATTGCTGCAACACCGCCAGTCACCATTAAACGCTGCACACGCTTGCGGTTTACACAATAACCGTTAGCCACTAACTCTTTGGTAATCCGTCGATACCCGTAGAATGGGTACTGACTCCATACGTCACGGATCTCATTGAGCAGGGTGACATCATCTATACTGGTTCACAGCTCTTGTAATACAAGCCGCTTCGATTAACGCCTAACAGTACACACTGATGCCTCAGGCTTAAATCAATCCTCTCATCAATTAATCCTCGTCGTTGCTCCCCTGGAATCGTTCCCAACTTTTTTTTAAGAAATCACGCTCCATAGTGAGCTGTCCTATTTTCTCATAGAGTTGCTTCTTCACATCCTCTTGATCTGAAATGATTCTTTTAGACTTCTCTCCCTTGCCGAATAATTCCGCGCCTTGTTCCAAGAGTTCTTTTTTCCACGCGTGCACTTGGCTTGGAGCTACCTGATATCGTTTGCATAGTTCATTTAGGGTCGTTTCCCCCTTGACTGCCAGCACAGCAATTTCAAATTTTATCGTTGCTGACCATTTCTTTTTTTGAGCCATTTTCACCTCCGCTTAGGAGGCTATTATCTCTCAAAAATTTTAATTTTGCTGGTCTGAAAATTGGGGGTCATTATACAACTGCAGCCGAAGCTTTCGCTTATCTTGGCACCCTTGCTGCTATGACGATAGCTTTTTACTTGTTGCTCAGATTTATGGATAGAAATCTCATAACTGGAGAAAATGCTGAGGGTGTGAAATTGGATGAATCGCTCAAGGGTCAATCATTATGTAACCGGGTTCTTAATTATTAATACCATCAGTACATCTTAAAACTGTTGCACTGCTGAAAAGGCAATGCTATTTTATTGCTCCTCTGTCGTGTAGGCACGTAGCTCAGTGGTAGAGCACCACCTTGACATGGTGGTGGTCGGTGGTTCGATCCCACTCGTGCCTACCAATAAAATCAAGGACTTCTGGCTATTACTTATCATTGCGACCAACACTTGCCATTACGAGCCTAGTTCCGTCATTGCGAGCGCAGCGAAGCAATCGTAGTTTTACAGGTCGTCTTTGGATAAGCTTTCAAGCTTGTTTTTGACTTTTTCCCACTCAGCTGCATCAGCAGGAGCTTCTTTTTTCGCCGTGATGGGCTGCCATTTTTTGGCAAGTTCAGCATTGAGTTGAATGAAGTGCTTTTGGTCTTCTGGGACATCGTCTTCGTTGAAAATGGCTTCGACCGGGCATTCAGGGACACAGAGATTACAGTCGATACATTCATCGGGATCAATCACCAGAAAATCCTTGCCTTCGCGAAAGCAATCCACGGGACATACTTCGACACAGTCTGTGTATTTGCAGCGAATGCAACTGTCGGTCACGACAAAGGTCATACGAAATCTCCGATAGGTCTTAAAGGCTTGAAATTGTAGCGAGTCAAAGCGCTAAGTGCAATCAGAAAACCGTCGTCACTAGCCTTCTCGTCAGCAGTCCTGGTATAATGTTGGCCTAATTTCATTACCTAAGAGCCTTTCCAATGACAATCACCGATAAAATTAAAGAGCAGTTACAGACTTACCCCATAGTGCTTTATTTAAAAGGGACTGTACTTTTCCCGCAATGTGGTTTTTCTGCCAATGCCAGCCACATTTTGCAAGAATGTTTAAGCAAATGTCCCCCAGAGTTTGCTGAAAACAAGGTGTTATATGTGAATGTTCTAGAAGATCCTGAAATACGCGAAGGGATTAAGGTTTATGGGCAATGGCCAACCATCCCGCAACTGTACATTAAAGGCGAGTTGATTGGTGGTAACGATATTATAACGGAATTGCATAAGCAGGGAGAGTTGCAGAAGTTAATTTTAGAGGCGGTGTAATCCCTTATGCGTTTTTATTTTAGAAAGCAATTTACTGCCCACCTGCTATTTTTCTTACTGCTATTAAATGCTATCACCGCTATGGCTTATAGTTTTATTTTAGATTATCAGCCAGTTTTCATACCTGGCTATAATTCCAATGGTCAGTTAACAATTGCTATTCGCAGCTATTTAATCGATAACACCCCCTATTTTTTGCTAGTGGATCCTAATACACTACAAACCAGTGTTTTACCTTCAGCCAATTTCAAGAGCCGTAATACTAACGTAAAAGCAGAACCTGGCTACTATACTAGGGCAGCCATCCAAAATACGCCTTATCTTCAAGCTTTGAGCAAATATTCTAAGCCACCTTATATCTTGCAAAATTATGGCTTGACTCATGCGAATCGTGAGCAAAGTGGGGTTTTTTTGACCATAGATATGTGCCCATCCGTCAAACCTTTTGAAAAAGAATTCTTTCAAAACTTAGTTGCTTTAGCAAATAAAACAGGCCAGCCAACGCCTATCGCTTTATCAATGACTGGATTATGGATGATTGGGCACCCAGTTGAATTTAATTGGTTAATTGAGCAACAAAAGAAGCATAAATTGCTAATCACTTGGGTCAATCATAGCTTTAACCATATTTATTACCAAGATCTCCCTCTAGACCATAATTTTATGCTTCTTCGTCCTGACGATTTTAGTTACGAGATTTTGGCTACTGAAAAACTATTATTGCAAAGAGGCCTGATTCCTTCGGTATTTTTCCGTTATCCCGGCTTAGTTGCTAATCAGGCACTGTTGTTAAAGTTAAATCAGTTAAGCCTTATTCCTTTAGGAAGTGATGCTTGGTTGGCAAAGAAAGAAATTCCAAAACCTGGCAGTATTATTTTAGTGCATGGAAATTCCAATGAACATGCAGGTATTGTGGCTGCTATGGAATTGCTGAAAAAAGGCCATCTTACTTTTTTACCCTTACCACAGGCCATAGTGGCAAAATGACACCGTCGTTCGGGATGACCCCTAGGGAGTTACGATTTAAGAGGAGTGCGGAAGTTTCTTAGTGCCCCGGGGCAAGTCACGCCGGCGTCTAATATCTTCATATTTTTGCATTTCTGCTTTTTGAGATTCAGAAAGCGGTAGTGACCCGTCGAGCTTAGCGGTATATCGGTCAACTGCACTCACAAAATCAATAATTTTTTTCCGTCTCATAGGTTGGATACTATCCTGGAAATCCGCAATTCAGTCAACCAGATATATGCTATGCTGCACGTCGTCCCGCTCGGGTTCTTACGTCGTCCCGCGGCTTGTCCGCGGGATCCAGGGCGCAAAGCATCTGCCCGACGCCATGCAGGTGAAAAAAAATGGTTAGCATACAGAAAAGAGTTTTACGCAAACGCGCATTAAGATAAGCTACTAAAGCAAACTTTTTATTAAGAGTGGCTTATCTTAAGGAACAATATGTCCAATCGTCTTCGCCTTATCATGGCACAGCTCAATTTTCTCGTTGGTGACATTGAGGGCAATACCACAAAAATTTTAGCAGCCATTCAAGCTGCCAAAGAAACCTATACAGCCGATCTGATTATCTTTCCTGAATTGGCCCTGTCGGGTTATCCCCCTGAAGATTTGCTGTATCGCAATGAACTTTTCGAACGCATTGCGAAAGTACTCCCGGAAATTCAAGCAGCTAGCCACGATATCGATGTTATTTTAGGCTATCCAGAAAAGCGTGATGGTGCTTGTTATAACCAAGCTGCGCTTTGGCGCAACGGGCAATTAGTGGCCCATTACCATAAGCAAAAACTGCCTAATTATAGTGTTTTTGATGAAGTACGTTATTTCAAACCTGGCATAACCCCTTGTATCGTCGACATTAAAGGCATTCCAGTGGCCATTACTATTTGTGAGGATCTTTGGTTTCCAGAACCGATGACTCAAGCCAAGGAAGAAAATGCGCAACTTGCTATCAGCATCAATGCTTCCCCTTTTGCTAAAGATAAAGCCCAAACTCGCACGCAGATTATGGGACAGCGAGCCCGTGAAGGGCAGATGCCGATAGTGTATGTCAACTTGGTTGGCGCCCAAGATGAATTAGTATTCGATGGCGGCTCAATGGTTTTGGATGCGACTGGCCAAATAGTGCAGCAAGCGGAATTTTTTGTAGAAGGTTTATTTCCAGTCGATCTTGCCTGGGGTCCTGATCAAGTAGAGATTACCTCTCTTGCTGCAACCCTGATCACCGACGTGTCCTGCCACATAGCCAGCCCGCCGAAAATCCCCCCCCCTGCCGCCTCCCTTTGTCAAAGGGGGGTAAGTGAGGAGGCTCGCGTGTATCAAGCCCTAGTGTTAGGGGTCCATGATTACCTGGAAAAAAATCATTTTCCTTCGGCAATCATTGGCTTATCCGGGGGAATTGATTCTGCACTTACCTTGGCCATTGCCGTCGATGCGATTGGTCCTGAACGAGTGGAAGCGGTGTTAATGCCTTCTCGTTACACCGCAGAGATGAGTATCGAAGATGCCATGGAACAAACTAAATTAATGGGTGTAAAGCAGCATATCTTATCCATAGAGCCAATATTTAAAGTATTTCTTGAGGTATTGGCTGAGGAATTTGCTGGCCTGCCAGCCGATGTGACTGAGGAGAATTTGCAATCGCGTTGCCGAGGAACGCTGTTAATGGCCTTATCAAATAAGAAAAAAAGTTTGGTATTAACTACAGGGAATAAAAGTGAAATGTCAGTTGGCTATGCCACCTTATATGGAGATATGGTAGGAGGTTTTGGGGTGTTAAAAGATATCCCTAAGACCTTAGTTTATCGACTTGCTGTTTATCGCAATCAATTATCTCCCGGTGATTCCACAACGAGTGATTGATCGTCCCCCTTCAGCAGAGCTATCCCTTAACCAAAAGGATCAAGACCTTTTGCCACCCTATGCGATACTGGATGAAATCTTGGAACGTTATATCGAACAAGATCAAAGTGCCGAAGAAATCATTGTGGCAGGTTTTGCAGCTGACACAGTGCGGAGGGTAATTAAGATGGTAGATTCTAGTGAGTACAAGCGACGCCAAGCCGCGCCGGGAGTGCGTATTACTGAGCGTGCTTTTGGTAAAGATCGCCGCTATCCAATTACTTCGGGGTTTCAAGTTGCTTTCCCATCAAACTTTTGATATTGTTCATGAAATAATTATATATATCAATAGGTTGGGGGAAATAGTTTATGTTAGACGAGATTGAAAATCCAACAAGCCTAAAATCCTCGCAAGAAATTCTTACGCAAAAAATTTTTATAGATATCCTACAAGCTTGTACTCTTCTCCCCCTGGAGGTTATACAACACATAGTGCTCGAATATCATATTCTTATAGCGGCTGCACCTACTCGGGAATATTTTGCTAAGATTCAAAAAGATTATAAGCGGTCACTAGCTAACAAGGAGTCCTTTATCTTTGATTTTTCGAATTTAGACCTGAAAGCATACGAATTTTCTATTAAGTTTTGTTATTTTCGTGATAATTGGGGGTACAACTCACGTAACGAATTTTCTGTGAGCGTAAACAATTGCATCGAAATAACCTATGTAAGCAGAGGAGATCTAAACACGCTATTTCCTCGCTTTAATTTCTCTGGTTCTAATTTGCGTAAATGCGAGTTTGACCTTGACCCTGCTTACACGCTTAGTGCGGATTTTGCAAATTTTTCAGGTGCAAACTTAGAGGAAGCCCAAATAAACTATGAACAAGACCATTTATTTTATGGAAATTTTAGTGATTCTAATTTAAAAAATTGCACCTTCCGTGGATTAAATGTATTGGCTGATTCAAATTTCTGGGGTGCAGAAATAACCGGTCTTAAGTTTACTTCAGTAAATCCCGGCTTAAATCCATTAGAATTTCCAAATAAAATCAGGGATGTATCGTTTATAAATACAACTATTGATGATCGACAGCTTACAGAATTAGCTAAACAAAACCAAAATCAGCACATCTATCGCTATTCAAGCAAAAAAGATTTTGACATCCACAGGTCCCTAATGCCCTGGTTAGAAAGTGTATCTTTTCCGTCATTCATAACAGGACCTTGTTTTCTTGCAGGTTTCTTCCCCCAAGAAAGATTGAAGACCCCTTTACTTGGATTACCTCATCTTCGCGTCGATGTGGTTATTGGGTGTGGGTTGCTCCTGTTGGGTCTTGTCTGTGCAGCTGTGTTATATTGGCAACATCGAAAATACATCTGCGATTTTCCAGATGAAAATCAACAAAATTTATCTGCGGAATCCAGTGGGGATTCCTTATTTAGTTCCTCTTCTAAGATAGGCTGCAGATCATCGAATCAACAAAGCGGCTATTACCCGGCGCCCTTCAGCAACTAAAATATTATAAGTCCGGCAAGCTGCTGCAGTATCCATAATTTCATAACCAATATGGTGTGTAATCAGCTGCAACATCACCGTTGTTGGCGGGAATTGCTGCTTCTCTCCGGTTCCAAGCAATACCACTTCAGGCGCTTCTTGAGCAATCGCGATAAAATCCTCTTGCCGCAGTTGGCTAATATTCTGCGGGGCCCAGTGATCGAATAGCGTGGTTGTAGACAGCACTAGGCTATGCGGATAAGTGATATCATTGATCAAAATCGCTCCTGGGCTATAATGGCGGATGTAATATTGACCCTGGTTGGGGTCTTGAGATAAAAGCATAGTCTCTTCTCCTTAATTACACTCATCTTACTTGAAAAACAGTGTGGTAATAAAGCAGAATTTATACCCCTCTTTGACCACTTCCCGGCAGGGGTTGGGTAGGGAGGGATTTGTGTAGCACAAGCCGAAGGGGTGACGCGTGGGGAAACCACGCCGCGCGCAGCCTGCGAGCACGGCGGGTGACCGAGCGGCAGGACCCCGTAGGCGTTGCGAAGGAAACTAAATGCAAAAAATAATTATAAGACGGTCTGTGGCAAACCAGGAATTAGGTATCGATGGCATTCATCCACTCTTGCAGCGAATTTATCTAAATCGAGGTATACAGACTTTAGAAGATTTACAACAAGAATTAGCACACTTACTCCCTGCTTCAGGTTTGAAAAATATCGATGCGGCTGTTTTGTGTTTATACGAAGCTCTGGAACAAGCACAGCATATTCTCATCGTCGGTGATTTTGATGCGGATGGCGCCACCAGTACTGCTCTCGCTGTGGCTGCTTTAAGGCGCCTGGGTGCTCAGCAAGTTTCCTATTTAGTGCCTAACCGCTTTGAGTATGGTTATGGCTTGACCCCCGAAATTGTCCAAGTCGCTGCACAGCGTAATCCCCACCTCATTGTGACGGTGGATAATGGTATCTCTAGCGTCGAAGGAGTTGCTCAAGCCAACGCCTTCGGGATCCAGGTGCTCATTACCGATCACCATTTACCGGGTGCGCAACTGCCGGCGGCCAGGGCCATTGTCAATCCGAATCAAGCAGGTGATTTTTTCCTCAGCAAAAATCTCGCCGGGGTAGGGGTTATTTTCTATATTATGTTGGCATTGCGGCGTTATTTGCGTGAATTAGGCTGGTTTGTCAGTCGTCAGCTACCAGAACCCAATCTGGCGGAATTTCTCGACTTAGTGGCCTTGGGCACAGTGGCTGATGTGGTTCCTTTGGATAAAAATAACCGGATTTTAGTGCAAAAAGGCCTGCAGCGCATTCGCTTGGGCAAAGCTTGCCCAGGAATTTGTGCTTTGTTAGAAATATCAGGACGCACCAGCGTTAATTTAACTGCCAACGATTTAGGATTTGCGCTAGGCCCGCGACTCAATGCGGCCGGTCGTTTACAAGACATGTCCCTGGGTATCGAATGTTTATTGGCCACGGAGTTTTCCCACGCGCGGCAACTAGCGACCCAACTGGATCAGTTAAATAAAGAACGTCGCGAAATTGAAGCTACGATGCAACAACAGGCCATGGATGCTTTGACGCAGCTACAAACCATACATCATTTACCACTTGGAATTTGCTTGCACGATGCAACCTGGCATCAGGGCGTGATTGGTATTGTTGCCTCGCGAGTGAAAGATCATTACCATCGCCCGGTCATTGCCTTTGCAAGCGTGAATAATCAAGAGCTGAAAGGATCGGCACGCTCAATTACTGGCTTACATATTCGGGATGTTTTAGATGCCGTCGCTAAACGCCATCCTGAGTTAATCGCTAAATTTGGTGGTCATGCGATGGCGGCAGGATTAACGATCCATCAGGATCATTATCTGGCTTTTGCCGAAGCTTTTAGTGCAGAAATAGGGCGGCATATTAGTATCGAGGAATTACAAAGTAACATAATCAGTGATGGCGAATTGGGACATGAGGACTTTAGCATCGAAATCGCTATGTTGTTACGTGAAGCAGGTCCCTGGGGCCAAGGATTTCCAGAGCCATTGTTTGATAATAGTTTCCAGGTGCTGAATCAATATTTGGTGGGAGGCAAACATTTAAAAATGCAATTGACACTTCCCAAGACTACCCAACTGATCGATGCGATTGCATTTAATGTGGATTTGCAACAATGGCCAAAACATCGGGCAGAAACGGTTCATATGGTATATCGCCTTGATGTCAATGAATTTCGTGGCCAACGCCGCTTACAATTAGTGGTGGAGTATCTTGGCTAAACCTTCTCCCACAAGGGGAGAAGGTTTAATGTCGAAAGTATATGAGAGGGGGCCTCAAATGTTCATTCCAACTATTGCCGTAGCACCGATGATGGATTATACCCATCGTCATTTTCGTTACCTGTTACGCTTAATTACCCGCCATATCTTCTTGTACACAGAAATGGTGAATACCGCTGCGCTTTTAAGCAGCAACCAGGCAGAGCGTTGGCTCAAATTTCATCCCAGCGAACATCCTGTCGCCCTGCAGCTGGGTGGCAGTGATCCAAAAGCTTTAGCCCAATGCGCTCGTTTGGGACAAGCTTATGGCTACAATGAAATAAATTTAAATCTAGGTTGCCCCAGTCCCCGAGTTCAGAAAGGGCGTTTTGGTGCTTGTCTGATGAAAGAGGTTCCTTTAGTAGCGGATTGTATCCAAGCAATGCGTGAGGCAGTTACTATTCCGGTTACGGTAAAGACCCGTCTTGGTGTTGATGAATTCGATAGTTATGAATATTTACAAGCTTTTATTCAATGTGTAGCTGAGCGCGGGGGGTGTCGGCACTTTATTCTCCATGCCCGTAAAGCCTGGCTAACCGGCCTAAATCCTAAAGCCAATCGCACAGTACCGCCTTTGCAATACGAACGAGTATATCAATTGAAGCGAGATTTTCCTGCGTTAAAGATAATTCTTAATGGTGGGATCCAAACTTTAGCCCAAGTCCAAGCAGCAATATCTCAGGGAGTAGATGGGGTCATGTTGGGAAGGGAAGCATGTCGTAATCCCTATCTTTTGTCTGAAGTAGATCGACTTTTTTATCATGATAACAGACCTTCCTTATCGCGCAGGGAAGTAGTGGAACAATTTTTGTTATACATGCAAGCTGAGTTACAGCAGGGGGAATCTTTGGCTTGCTTAAAACGAGCATTGCTCGGCATTTTTCATGGCCAACCAGGCGCTAGTGCTTGGCGACGATTGCTTACATTGGGAGGGGGTGTCACGAAGCTTCCGAGTGTTGTATACTGCCCACCCAAAATTTAATAGTGCGTATTCCACATGACTTCGTCGTTAATTCATTTCCCATTACCCACGCAAGCTGGTGTCCATACTGTCCTCAGTCCGCTCACCGGTTCAAGCATGAGTTTAGCACTCTGTGCTGCTGCGCAAACTGCTCAAGGTTTGTTGCTGGTCATCACCCGCGATATTACCCAAGCGAATCAGATACAACGAGAAATAAATTTTTTTAAAGTAAAAATGATCATTGGCCAGTCTGGGTATTTCCGGATTGGGAAACTTTACCTTATGATCATTTCTCGCCCCATACCGATATTATTTCAGAACGCTTAGCGGTATTGAACCAATTGCCACAATGCCAACAAGGAATCTTACTGGTAGCAGCAACTACATTAATGCACCGCCTGGCTCCGAAACAATTTTTAGCGGCCAATAGCTTAGTGCTAAAACAAGGGCAACGCTTAGATGCCCAACACCTCCGCGAGCAGCTTGCTAGTGCCGGTTATCGTGCCGTGGCCCAAGTCATTGAACATGGCGAATATGCCCTGCGCGGTTCCTTGTTTGATTTGTATCCGATGGGAAGTTCTTTGCCTTACCGCATTGATTTTTTCGGGGATGAAATTGATAGCTTACGCAGCTTTGACCCAGAAACCCAGCGCACGCTTGAAGTTATTTCTGAGATCAATTTATTGCCAGCCCATGAATTTCCCTTAACCGAGGAGGGGATTGCTTATTTTCGCCAAAATTGGCGTGAACATTTCTCCGGCAATCCCTTGCAAAGTCCGCTGTATGAAAGCATCAGCCGCGGGGAAAGTGCAGCAGGGATTGAATATTACTTGCCACTTTTTTTTTGCCCAAACTCAAGTTTTATTCGATTACCTGCCCAACCAAAGCATTGTCATTACCTGCGAAGATCTTCAGGGTACCACCACATTGTTTATCCGCGAAATTCATGAACGTTACGAGCAACTACGCCATGATATCCAGCGCCCGTTATTACCGCCCCAGGATTTATTCTTAACCGTAGATCAGCTTTTTGGCGCTATTCGCGCCTTTCCCCAATTACGTTTGCAACAAGAGGCTGCGCAATCAGGAGTGACAATACCCGTTGCCCCGTTACCTTCTTTGTTGGTGGATCACCAAGCAGCCCAACCTTTGTATCGATTAGTGGCTTGGTTGAGGGGAGGAGGAATAATGCCAAAGGAGCGACGGATCTTATTCACCACCGAAACCGCGGGTCGGCGTGAAGCGTTAACGACTTTATTGGGCGAGTCATCCATTCATCCCAAAGCTTATCCTTCTTGGGAAGCTTTTTTAAACGACAATGCCCCATTAGGCATTGTCACTGCCCTATTAACCAAGGTTTCTATTTAAATGAACCGCCCATTGCCTTAATTAGCGAAGGCGAGTTATTTGGCCAGCAAGTAATGCAGCGCCGGTTGCGTAAGCGCCGCGAACAGGAAGCGGATGCCCTGATTCGCGATTTAACCGAATTAAAAGCCGGGGCGGCCGTGGTGCACGTGGATTATGGTGTGGGTCGCTATCTGGGTCTCATCACGCTGAAAACTGGAGACATCGAGGCAGAATATCTTATGCTGGAGTATGCGGAAGGAGCTAAGCTCTACGTGCCCATTGCTTCATTAAATCTCATTAGTCGTTATAGTGGTGTCGACTTAGAACATGCTCCTTTGCATCGTTTGGGTTCCGGGCAGTGGGAAAAGACCAAGCGCAAAGCCAGCGAGAAAATTCGGGATGTGGCAGCGGAATTGTTATTAATTTATGCGCAACGTGCAGCAGCCACGGGGTTTCGCTGCCAACCTCCGGACCAACATTATCTCGCCTTTGCCTCGACCTTTCCTTTTGAAGAAACTCCAGATCAAATGCAGGCCATTAATCAAGTCATTGAAGATATGACTTCCAGCCGCTGCATGGATCGCCTGGTGTGTGGTGATGTGGGTTTTGGCAAAACCGAAGTTGCCATGCGCGCAGCGTTTATTGCTGTGCAATCGCATAAACAGGTGGCCGTTTTAGTACCGACTACCTTGCTGGGGGAGCAACATTTAAATAATTTTCGTGATCGATTTGCCAAATGGCCCGTGCGAATTGAGGCAATTTCGCGCTTTCGCACCAAGCGGGAACAGAGCCATATTATTGAAAGTTTGCAACAAGGCAAAATCGATATTTTAATTGGCACCCATAAATTGCTACAATCTGATATCAAATTTGCCAACTTAGGCTTACTGATTGTCGATGAAGAGCATCGTTTTGGTGTGCGACAAAAAGAGCGCATCAAAGAATTTCGTGCCCAGGTGGATTTACTCACGCTCACCGCCACCCCGATTCCGCGCACTTTAAATATGGCTTTGGCCAGTATTCGCGATTTGTCGATTATCGCGACACCGCCAGCCAAAAGATTGGCGATCAAAACCTTCGTGCGTGAACATAGTAAGCCGCTAATTCGCGAAGCCCTCCTGCGTGAAATTATGCGTGGCGGTCAGGTGTATTTTTTATATAACGAAGTCCAAACCATGCCGCGTTGCCTAGAACAATTGCAAGCGCTAGTGCCTGAAGCACGTTTTGCGATGGCGCATGGGCAAATGCCAGAACAAATGCTCGAAAGAATCATGGTGGATTTCTATCACCAACGCTTTAATGTGCTGCTCTGTACCACGATTATTGAGTCAGGGATTGATATTCCCAGTGCCAATACCATCGTGATTCAGCGCGCAGATCGTTTTGGCTTGGCCCAATTGCATCAATTGCGCGGTCGGGTAGGGCGCTCCCATCATCAAGCCTATGCCTATTTATTCACTCCGCCAGAAAGCGAGCTGGCGAGTGATGCGAAAAAACGTTTAACGGCCATTAGTTCCCTAGAAGAACTCGGTACCGGATTTATTTTAGCGACTCATGATTTGGAAATTCGTGGCGCAGGCGAATTGTTGGGGGATGAGCAAAGTGGCCATATTCAAGAATTAGGTTATGCCTTGTATATGGAATTGCTCGATAAAACCGTCCAGGCCTTAAAGGCAGGTAACCAGCCGTTGCTAGAGCTACCTTTAGCTGCAGCAGTGGAGATTGATTTAAAAATTCCTGCTTTAATCCCACAAGATTATTTACCCGATGCGCATAGCCGTTTAATCCTGTATAAGCGGATTGGCAATGCTAAAGATCTTGCCGCACTTGAAGATTTGCAAGTCGAGATGGTAGATCGGTTTGGATTATTACCCCCGGCTGCCACGAATTTATTTCAAGTGGCTCAGCTGCGCTTACGTGCTGCGCCCATGGGCGTGCGCAAAATTGATCTCGGTGGAGAACAGGGAGTGATTGAGTTTACCTCAAAACCAAATATAAATATGACAGCATTAATGCAACTCGTGCAAAAACAACCCCAGCAGTATCGGATTATTGGTAGCGAAAAATTAAAATTTAGCTGCTCCGCAGCAGCGACAGCAGAAGAGAAGATAAAAATTATTGCACAACTCTTGTCACGATTGCGTGGATAAGGTCTAATGAGGCGGCTCAGCAACCCCCTCATCGGCCTCTTTTCGTCATCCCGAGCGAAGTGAGGGATCTCCATGCCGGTTGCAGGAGATCCCTCGCTTCGCTCGGGATGACGAAAAGAGGCCGATGACGAAAAGAGGCGGGGGTAGGGGATTTGGGAGAGGGTACTATAAAAAATCGTTGCTTTTTTATAAAAAATATCGTCTAATCAGCAAACCTAATTATTAGGAATTGTTTTCAAAGCCCCGCATGACTCTCATGTGGGACCATTAACTAAATTTAAAGAGGAAAAAATTATGAGCGGTCGTGATCGACGTGAAACTACAGCAACCGATACTGAACACCTACTTCACAGCCACCCAACAGGTCGTAGTCTCTGGTCCCCACGCCCAACTACTCCGAAGCAAAAAGCTGTAGTAGCAGTGGGTACATTGTCTGCACTGGCTGGTCTCGGTTTAGGGATCTGGGCTGCGAAAGATAAAGAAAGCTTCGATGATTTCTTTGAAAATCATTTTAAGCAGGGTTTTCACGATCATTTTAAAAACTACGCCGACTCATTCAAAGATTTCGAGCATTTCCCCAAATTTGCTTTTGATTTGACCCTGCTTGCAGCTGTGGTACTAGCGGTTGTGCTGTTTATTAAGAGACACGAAATAAAGCAGGCATGGGACAATAGAGGTACCTTTTTTACTGCACCGACTACTTCGCATCCGGAGCCGCTCCCGACCCGCGATCCCCATGCGGCGAGCAACACCCCAAGTTTGAACCCAACTTCGGTTTCAGCTGATAGCTAACGCGGCAGAGGAAATTTGCGCTGAGCCCCATCCTTCCTGCAGGATGCAGGAATCCAGTCCAGCAGGATGTGAAAGTTTCGCATCCTGCAGACTAAATCCCGCCATCCGTGCCGGGACAAACCTTGAGAGTAAGTAATTGTGTCGAGAACGAATGATTTCTTAAAGATAGCTTGCATTGCTGCTGTAGGTATTGGCATTGCGGCAGGTGTATTGAGTAATAAGGATCCTGAGCATTTTACTAACCCTCTAGATCCATTTAAAGGTCATGAGCATTTCCCCAATTATGCCTATGACTTGACGCTACTTGCTGCGATGTTAGCAGTGGTTTTGCTGATTACTTTTAGAAAAGAACTGTACCAGGGGGGAGTTAGGTTTTTTTCGAAGCCAAAGTCTATAGGACCTATCGATGAGGCTAATGCTTCTTTTCTGAACGCCAGCTCAAACTCGAGCTCGTCCTTAAGTAGTGGAAGTTCAGCTGGACTCCTCAATCAGCAGACCACTTCTTATTAAATCCCCCCTAACCCCCCTTTTTCAAAGGGGGGAATAATAAGGAGTTTTATTTTTTAAAAATTTTGCTTGAAATTATGCTCTGATTACGCCAAAATCTTGGGGTGCTGAACAAGCACAGTGTAGTAGTTACGTTAATTTTTTAAATCAGAGGAAATAAAATATTATGGCAATTGGTACGGTTAAGTGGTTCAATCCCACAAAAGGTTATGGTTTTATTACACCTGAACAAGGTGGTGATGATTTATTCGCACATTACTCTGCAATATCCGCAGATGGCTATCGAACGCTGGCGGAGGGTCAACGTGTCTTTTATGATGAAACCTCGGGTCCTAAAGGAAAGCAAGCTTCAAATATTAGACCTACGGACGAATAAAGTTTTCTTCCCTCTCTTATACGCCGAGCATGTCCCTTCTCCCGCTTGCGGGAGAAGGTGGCCGTAGGCCGCGGATGAGAGTGCCTCTTCGTCATCCCAAGCAAAGTGCCTGTCATCCTGAGCGAAGCCTCTGTCATCCTGAGCGAAGCCTCTGTCATCCCGAGCGAAGCGAGGGATCTCCATGCCAGCTGCAGGAGATCCCTCGCTTCGCTCAGGATGACAGAGGCTTCGCTCAGGATGAAGGCGCTTCGCTCGGGATGCAGAGGCTTCGCTCAGGATGACGGACGCTGCGCTCGCAATGACGGCAGAAAGAATTCTTTACACTTTAAATCAGCTCAATTATATGATCCGTTAGCTCCTGGGTTGTCGCTAATTTCTTGCCATCAATCCAAATATCTTTAGTCCGCAATCCAGCCTCCAGGGTTTTTTCTACTGCTTGCTCAATCGCTTCGGCTTCAATATTTAAAGCAAATGAATAACGCAGCAGCAAAGCGACAGATAAAATTTGCGCAATGGGGTTGGCAACATTTTTGCCGGCGATATCGGGCGCAGAGCCACCTGAGGGCTCATATAAACCCTTGCCAGATTGACTAAGGCTGGCTGAGGGGATCAAGCCCAAACTCCCCGGTAAGGCAGCAGCCGCGTCAGATAAGATATCACCAAATAAATTAGAGGTTAAAATTACATCAAACTGCCCAGGATTAAGGATCAACTGCATGGCACAATTATCCACCAACATATGCTCATACTGTACTGCTGGGTAAAGCCCAGCAATTTCATTAACCACCGTACGCCATAATTTCGAAGTATCTAATACATTGGCTTTATCGACTGAGGTAATTTTCTTTCTCCGCCCTTGTGACAATTGAAAACTACGATGAGCGATGGCAGCAATTTGTTGCTCATTATATTCAGCAACGTCGGAAGCATGACGAATCCCTTCCTGAATAAATTGTCGATGCTCACCAAAGTAAATATCACCAATTAATTCGCGAGCAATTAGAATATCAACGCCTTGGCTAATCACCCGTTCCTTCAGCGGTGAATTTTCTTGTAAACTGGCATAAAGCCGAATCGGGCGTAAATTGACGTTCAAGTTTAGGCTTTTGCGTAAGGCCAGAATAGAGTTTCGTTCGCAATTTTGCCATTTGGGTAAATGCGCTTCCTGCAGCGGACCGCCAACAGAACCAAATAAAATCGCATCCGCTTGCTGACAAATGGCTTGAGTTTCCCTGGGGAAATGAGCACCATAGTGATCAAACGCCGCGCCGCCAATAGCGGCTTCTTGGAGGGTAAAAGTATGCGCATATTTTTGCGCAATGGCTTGCAGCACGCGCAATGCTTGTGGCATGACTTCTTGACCGATGCCGTCGCCGGCCAGTATAGCGATGTTTTTGTGCATAAGAGTCCCTCCCCTCATCCGGCCTGCGGCCACCTTCTCCCACAAGGGGAGAAGGTATAAGGTATTTCATTTCTGCTTATGTTGTTCTATTTTGCGTTGATAACTTAGTAAATAATCTAACTCATCCATCCCTTGGAGGAAACAATCTTTTAAAAATGGATTGATGACAAAGTGAACTATTTCTTCCTGAGTTGAGGTAATAGTTTGCTTCTCTAGATCAATCGATAAGCAGTAAGGGAATTTTTCGGCAAACTTGAGCATCGATTGAATTCTATCAGGAGCTAAAGTAATCAATAACAAACCGTTTTTAGCGCTATTGCTAGCAAAAATATCCGCAAAGGAGGCGGCAATTACGGCTTGAATTCCTGCTTCTTGCAAAGCCCATACCGCATGTTCGCGTGAAGATCCGCAGCCAAAATTATTGCGGCTAATTAAAATAACCGCCTCAGTATATTTGGGTTGATTAAAGACAAAATTAGGATCATTTTGGCGCAAACGTGCGAACAGATGTTCGCCATAGCCTTGTTTTGAAGTGCTAGTTAAATACTGGGCGGGGATAATCAAATCCGTATCGACATCGTCCATCGCCAGAGGAATCGTTAAGCCAGTAATCTGGGTAATTTTTTTCATAGGAATTCTCGAGGAGAGGTAATTTGGCCGGTGATGGCACTGGCGGCAACTGTGGCTGGAGAAGCTAAATGGGTAAAGCTCCCCGTTCCTTGCCGGCCGACAAAATTACGATTAGTCGAACTAATGCAGCGTTTCCCTGCTGGAACTTTATCTTCATTCATTGCCAAGCACATCGAGCAACCTGGCATCCGAAATTGTGCGCCTGCTGCTATAAAAATTTGCTCCAATCCTTCCGCAATTGCTTGCGCACGTACCGCCTCTGATCCTGGCACGATATACAGGGTCACGTTAGCATGAACTTGCTGGCCTTGTAAAATGCTGGCAGCGACGCGCAGATCTTCAATCCGGCCATTAGTACAGGAGCCAATAAAGGCCCAATCAATCGGGGTGCCCTGAATAGGAGTTCCAGAGTCTAATTGCACATAACGCAGCGCAGCGACCGCCATAGCCTGTTGTTCTGTAGTAAGCTCCGTCAAAGACGGTATGCATTGGTCAATCGCAATTGCTTGAGCCGGATTAGTGCCCCAGGTGACCATGGGTTTTAGTTGATCAAGATCAATAATGACTGTTTTATCATAGCAACACCCAGGATCGCTAACCAGGGCTTGCCAACGTACCAAGGCTTGTTCCCACTCCGCGCCCGTTGGGCTATAGGGTCGATCTTTTAAATAAGCATAGGTGGTGGCATCAGGGACAATTAAACCCGCTCGTGCGCCGCATTCAATGCTCATATTACAGATCGTCATACGTTCTTCCATGCTCATCGCGGAAATAGCGTCACCCGAATATTCGATCACATGCCCATTGGCACCCCCAATGCCAATTTCCGCAATTAATTTCATAATCACATCTTTAGCAAATACTCCCTTGCCTAATCTTCCGTTGAAATGCACCTGCATGATCTTGGGTTTGTTGAGTAACAAACAACCCGTAGCTAAAACATAGGTCAGTTCCGAAGTACCCACCCCAAAAGCCAAGGCGCCGAATGCACCATGAGTTGAGGTATGAGAATCGCCACATACTAAAGTCATCCCCGGTTGGGTCGCCCCTAACTCAGGACCGATGACGTGAACAATGCCCTGATGCTGACTATCGAAATCAAAAAAAGGAATAGCATTTTTGTGAGCATTTTCGCGTAATAACCCAACCTGGTGTCTCGCGGCTGGATCTGCGATTTCTTGGCGATTAAAACTGGTAGGAATACTATGATCAATCGTGGCTAGACATTGCTTTGGGTTATAGACTGGCAAGCCTCGTTCCGCCAAAGTTTGAAAAGCTTGGGCTGAAGTGACTTCGTGTAACAAGCTAAAATCGATACTAAAGATCGCCGGATGCCCAGGATTTTGTAATACGACATGGGCATCCCAAATTTTCTCAATAATATTTTTGGCACTCATACTGCAACCTCGCAGGCTCGTATTTTATAATTTTGATGAATATAAGCCTGATTAACCGCATCCGCTAGGGCTTTTAAGGCTGAAATTTCAATGTCTTGATCTTCCCCTTGGCCATTAAAAAATTCATTATGGCTATTTTTAATGGTAATTTTGCTTTGACTAATGGAATCAATGCCACGAGTCGCTGCTTGGCTTTGATAATTTTCAATCGTCAGCCCTGCGAAGAAATTGCTAATGGCCTTATGCAAAGCCGCCAAAGCAGAATCGGCGCCCTGACAAGTGATTTCGAAGCCTTCTGCATGATTGAAAAAAGCCCCTGAAATTTTCAGATGGCTTTGCTTCCCCACTTTAGCATAATCAAATTGCGCTGCCTTGATCGGTTTGCGATATTGAAAATAGGCTTGCAATAATTCTTGATCAGTGATGCCTTTGCGTCGATCCGCATAATGGTTTTTAATAAATTGCGCCATTACTGCTTTCTCGCTTTCTTCGCAACGATAACCAAAATTTTCAATGATGGACTTGGCATGGTTCCCGCCACTTAAGGGACCAAATAAGAAAGAAATTTCTTTGCCAATTTCTTTAGGATCAAAGGGTTGATAGGCTAGGGGGTTGCGAATCACAGCATTGGTATGACCGCCCGAAGAATGCTTGGCCGCATTATCACCAGTAATTGGCCAATGCGGCTGGCGGGGGAGCATATAACGGCCAACAAAATCAGAAATGCTTTGCAACATATCGGTATTAATCCGTGTCGTATAAGTTTTTTCCAAGCCGGTGGCTTGACCAAAATATTTGACATACATAATGCATTGTTCTATGGATACATTACCAGCACGTTCGCCAATGCCATTAAAACATCCTTCAATTTGGGTGGCCGGGCCATAAAACACCCCATTAATCGAATTTTCTAAGGCTAAACCAAAATCGTTATGGCAATGTACTGACCAGGTAATAGCTTGGTTTGGAAATGCTTGTTGGATCTTTTGAGCGTGCTGTTTCATCAACTCTACGTAATAGTGGCTCCCTTCTAATTTACAGGCGCCGCCAATTGTGTCCGGGCAATTGATAATGCTAGCACCCGCAGAGACTGCAGCCATAAATACGTCCGTGGTAAAGTTAAAATTGATATCACGGATGCGTGAATAACCTTCAGCACTAAATTCCACCTCCATCCCAGCCGCAACCGCAATTTTGATTAAACGGTAGACGTCTTCAACTATTTGTTGTTTTTGATTGGCATACTCTCCCAGAGAGGAACTCATTAATTCAGGGTCGACTGGTAAATAGGTATGTAGTCTGGCTTTTTGGGCAGGCAGGGCAGGTTGCAGTGCTTCCATGGTGGTAATAAATTGCTTTTCGCGTAACTGGCACAAACCAGCGATGATGGGGTTATTGGGCTCGTGAGCTAATTCTTCCGCAATAGTACGCACGATCATAAAATCGGTTTGGCTGGCTGAGGGAAATCCGGCTTCAATGACATCAATACCTGCTTTAGCGACTAAATGTGCGTATTCAATGTTTTTATCAAAAGACATGCCCGCTCCTGGACATTGCTGGCCATCCCGCAGGGTAGTATCAAATATGGTAATGTGTTGGGGTTGCATAAAAAGACCTCGACTATTTATTAAATTCCCTCTTCTCGCCTGAGTTGGTAAAGGTCAGTGAAGAGGGTCATTCCTCAAATTCCCTCTCCCCCGCCCGAGCGTTAGCGAGGGAAGGTGGGAGAGGGTAGGGAGAGGGGGTATTAAGCTAGGCTTAAAAGTCGAAGTGAAAGGAGATTAAGAAGACGTGCAATAGGTTTGGAAGGAAAAACTCGAGCAAAGGAGTTGGAGAAATAAGTTTTCATTGCGCACCTCTTCATAAAAAAACAATGACCAGAGTATAGCCATTTTTTATACAATTGTAAAGCGCTTTGTGCTAATATTCATTCCTCCCGCAAGCGGGAGAGAGGCTCAAAATTACCTACAAACAGGAAATCTATATGACTGAAATTGAAATCCATTATGAAGGTGACTTGCACTGTCGTGCTACTCATCTCCCATCAGGAGCGGAAATTGCCACCGATGCTCCTCCTGATAATCATGGACGTGGCCAGGCTTTTAGTCCTACTGATTTACTGGCTGCTTCTTTGGGTACCTGTATGGCGACCATTATGGCCATTGCCGGCCAAAAATATGGCTTAGAGCTTAAAGGAATTCGCGTCAATGTGCGTAAGGGAATGGCAAGCACGCCACCACGACGTATTGGTCGGCTTGAGGTAGATTATTTCGTCCCACTTGCTGCCAATCATCCTCATCGAGAATCTTTAGAAAAAGCGGCTTTAGCCTGCCCCGTGCACCATAGTTTGCATCCTGATATTGAACAAGAAATAAAGTTCCATTGGGAGGGTGCAGCCTATGAAGAGACGGTATATTTGCTACGCAACCCAGCCAAGGATCAATGATGAGCATCGGCTTGTTTATCAAGTAAAAAATCCAGAATTAATTATTTTTCAATGCCGATATCACTATTAGCATTCAATACTTGTCGCCAAATAAAAATATTTTGGCTTATAGTTTTAAAAGTGCTATACTGCCCTCTGCTTATTTTGGTTCAAAAGGATTTTGAACTTCATTCACATCAAGGAGGATAAAAAATGCCTACAGTTATTGCTTGTCAATCACTATTTTTTTTCATTTTCGCAAAAATTTCTAGATTATTCCCTAATTTATTAATCTAAAATTACCAATTTTTTCGCTTCCTACGTCATTTGATCGACGGGTGGCGCAAAGTTACTGCGCACACTGCCCAAGGTTTCAGCGGAAATTGCTTATCTATAAAATATAGGAGAGCGAGGATGAGTCCTACAAAAAAACAGCAAGCAGCGGCTAAGGTTCGTGTGGAAACGGATGCTTTGGGTCAAATCAAAATACCAGCAGAACGATTATGGGGAGCACAAACACAACGATCGCTGACTCATTTTTCAATTGGTGAAGACCATATGCCCAAAGCAATTTTTCATGCCTATGGTTATGTCAAAAAGGCTGCAGCAATTGTCAATCAAATGGAAGGCAAACTAGCTGCTGATAAAGCCTCTTTAATCATTAAAGCAGCCGAGGAAGTCATTGCTGGCAAATTAGATCGAGAGTTTCCCTTGGTAGTTTGGCAAACAGGGTCAGGAGTGCAATCTGATACTAATATCAATGAGGTCATTGCCAATCGTGCTATTCAATTAAGCGGAGGGAAGCTGGGGTCAAAAGATCCCATTCATCCTGATGACGTGAACATGTCTCAGTCCTCCGAGAATACTTTTTCTATTGCTATGCACATTGCTACGGCTTTGGAACTTAGCCACCACCTCATTCCTAGCGCGGTTGCACTCGCGGATGCTATCCAGCGCAAGACCCAAGATAGCGATTTGATCGCGCATCATACCTGGCAAAGTTATGCGGGGCAGATTCGAGATGCAGTACAGCTGGTACGTCATTCTCTGAAAGGATTGCATAAATTACCCAATTCTATCCCAGCTATTTCGGCAAAAGTAACTGATGAAATTGCTCAATTAACTGGGCAAGCTTTTGTGAGCACACATCATAAATGCCTGCCTTGGGTTTCACTCGACGCGATGGTAGCCAGCAGCGCTGCGTTGCGGTCTTTAGCAGTAGCTTTAATGAAGATAGTCAATGGCATACGTTGGTCACGACATAGTCATTTTTCCACAGAAGGATTGACTACCTCAGTCATTTCGCATGATGATAAAACTTCGCAGCTTGAATCTTTAGTGATGATTTGTATTCAGGTCATTGCTAACGATAATGCAGTAGCAATGGCAAGTTCGCATGGACATTTTGAAATGAGTGCGATGCGCCCGATTGTGGTTAAAAATGTGCTGCATTCTTCGACCATATTGGGGGATGGCTGTGAAAAATTTCGCATTCATTATGTAGAGGCGCGGCCCACACTTGAGCACCAGCGTAATCAGAAAATTCATGACTCGTTAATGCTGGTGTCTGTGTTAACGCCAATTATTGGTTATGACAAGGCGGCTGTGATTGCGCAAAAAGCGCTTAATGAACCAGCGGCTCCTGCCGTGGTATAGCCAGAGGTCGACACGTGCACAGGTTATTATTAGCAGGACTACTCCTATCAACGGTCGCCTTGGGATTGCCCAATCCCGCCAGCGTGTATTGTACGCAACGGCATTTTCAGGAAGTCATGTTGTCTGATGAGGCAGGATGGTCTGGATTTTGTCTATTTCCAGATTATAGTTATTGTGATGAGTGGCAATATTTTCATGGTCAGTGCCAACCAGGCAGGTTTTATTGGCCTGAAAAGCATGTTGATGCTAGAAACCCAGGAAAATATTGCCTAGTTTTGGATGACAAAAATCACATACTGGTGATGCGCTGTAAGACTCCACGCAAAATCAGTGATAGGGAGATACCATGAAACGAATTATACCTTTCCTGTTTATTGCAACCCTGATGGGGGCAAATTCAAGCTACGCCTTTTTTGTGGCCGTACCGAGTTCACCTGTTTATGAAGTACCCAGCCCTGCTAATGAGGCTTTTTATTTTTGTGCCTATACCCCTGCTTATCATTGCTATTATCGCGATGTAAATATTGATGTAAATAATTATCCTTACTACCCTGCCACGACCTATTATAATCGTCATGATTATCCTCCGGTCATTATCACTGCTCCAGCATATCCTGAAGGATATATTTTTGAGAATCAGAGTTGGTAGTAACCTGTAAATCAGCCAATAAGGCACGGAATGTTTCTGCCATAATAATAAAATCCGCATCAAATTGTTGTTGCGTTGTTTCTGGCTCTAGCTCTTTGACTTGAGCAATGACTGCATCCTGAAATTTAATACTTCGTAAAGAACAATCATCCAATAAGGCGAAGTTAACCCGTTCTTGCCAGGAAAGGCTAATTTGTTTGACACGGCAACCATCTTTAATCAGAGCTTGTATGCCATGAGCAAATAAATCTTGTTGTTGGCACCGGACAATTCGGCTTTTCTGATTCGGGTCAATTAAAACACAAGATTTTTCAATCGAAAACGCCTGAGGAAAATTTCCTTGAATGAGCCACTGAGTTAGAACAGAGGCAAGTTTAGGAGTTTCCAAAGCACGAAACTGGATAGTTGGTATGGATTTTTTTAACAGTGCCAACAACATTTCTGCGCGGGGCAGGTTGCTAGTATCTAAAATAAGCCAATTATTTTTACAGTCAAAATAAGCATAAATATGGGATAGTTTGGTGAATGCTTTGGGCAATAAAGTGCGGATTATTTCTTCTTTAAGCGCATATTTTTCTTTTTGGGTTACTTTATAGTCTTGCTGGGTTTCGATTTCCTTGATTTTTTGTTGCAACTTCTGCCTGATGACAACAGCGGGTAAAATTCTTTCTTCTATTTGTAAGCAAATCATCATGTATCCCTGGGCACCATGCGAAAGAGGCGCTGTTTCTTCTTGCTCTAAAGGGGATACCCAGCCTTGACTCATAGGAAAGCTAGGTAAACAAGGAGTAAAGACCAAGGGAGAGAGTTGCTCGGCTAATTGCTCAGGACGATAGGGAATAGGATCGGAAAGTTGATAAATTAATGCTTGTTTAAACCACATTGTCTAATAAACCCTCAACATTATTCCTTCTCCCTTTGTGGGAGAAGGTGGCCATAGGCCGGATGAGGGGTCGCCTCCTCTGGCTTTGAGCCATTTCAAACTTATCCCTCATCCGCCTTCGGCACCTTCTCCCACAAGGGGAGAAGGAATAGTGCCAGGGGTATAAAACTTTTTACCAATTTTAATTCGGGGTCGACTATTTTGTACCCGCCACTGATTGGTATCTCGCATCGAATAGGCGCATCCGCAATATTCTTGCTGATAAAATTCTTCACGCTTAGAGATTTCAATCATTCGTTGTGACCCCCCTTGTTTGCGCCAGTTGAAGGTCCAATAAATTAAGTTAGGATACCGAGCAGCTGCGCGGGTACCACTATCATTAATTTGTTCCATATTTTTCCAACGGGAAATTCCCAGCGAACTGGTAAAAACTGGAAAGCCCTGTTCATGCGCATACAGCGCTGTTCGTTCAAAGCGCATATCGAAGCACATAGTACACCGAATCCCACGCTCCGGTTCGTTTTCCATACCTTTAGCTCGTTTAAACCATTGATCACGATCAGAAAAATAATCTGCATCCAGATCAATGAATGGAACTTGATATTTATCGGCAAATCGAATGTTCTCAGCTTTACGAATTTCGTATTCCTTGAAAGGATGTATGTTTGGGTTATAGAAAAAAATGGTGTAGTCGATTCCCGAGGCAAGTAGACGTTCCATGATCTCACCCGAGCAAGGAGCACAGCAAGAGTGTAATAACAACCTTGTTGCTCCTTCGGGTAACTGCAAAATGGCTAGTGCGCTCATGGGGCGCAGTATAGCGAGAATTCCGATTGGAATCTACTATAGTTACAGTGGAGAACCTGTAATTACAAAACTAAATTGGTGAAAATGGAGGTTTTTATGTCGAATTTAAAGAAAATAGTTCTAATGGGAGCCGTAAGTTTAGTATTAGCAGGTTGTGCAGCTGGACTTTATACTCCTTATCCAGAAGTAGGCGTATATCCTGCAGAAGTCCCCACAGTGGTGGCTTATCCAGGAGTTGGCTATGGCTATGACTACGGATATTATTACGGCTTTTATTAGCAAATAATTAACTGACATGCTCCCTCTCCCACCGTCCGGAGAGGATTAGGGAGAGGGGGAATTTTATGACTCCGGTAAAAATCCCCCGGCTTGCATACTCCATAACTGAAAGAAATGCCCTTTTTGCGCTAATAATTCTTGAACAGAGCCATCTTCAACAATTCTACCTTGATTAAAAACTAAAATTCGGTCCATATGTAATAAAGTAGATAAGCGATGTGCAATTACCATAGTGGTGGCATTTTGCATTAATTTATTCAAGCTGGCTTGGATCAATTTTTCGGTCACAGAATCTAATGATGAAGTAGCTTCATCTAAAATTAAAATCGGGGCATTTTTCAAAATGGCGCGGGCAATAGCGATCCGTTGTCGTTGACCACCCGATAATTTTATTCCTCGTTCCCCCACTAGAGATTGATATTTTTCATCCAGTTGCTCAATGAATTCATGGCAATGGGCTAATTTTGCGGCCTGGATTACTTCTTCATCACTAGCCTCTTCACGACCATAACGAATATTTTCCAGGAGAGTGCGATGAAACAAACTGGGATCTTGGGGGATCATTGCAATTTGTTGACGTAGCGAATGACTCGTGACTTCTAAGATATTTTGGTTATCAATTAAAACGGCTCCCTCTCGAATATCAAAGAAACGCAGCATTAAATTTACGAATGTTGATTTTCCTGATCCAGAAAATCCAACTAGACCTACTTTTTGCCCGCCAGGAATTTTGACAGAAAGTTGGTTAAAAATAGGACCTGTCCCTGCATAGGAAAAAGTCACCTCCTTAAATTCGATGCTACCCTTCTCAACCATTAAGGGAAGGGCATTGAAGCGGTCTTTGATAGTGTGGGATACAGTGATGAGACTGAGCGCAGCCTGCATTTTTCCAGCCTCACGTACAAAGGTTGACATTTGAAATGAGGCATACCAAATAAAACCCAGCATTGAAAGAGAGAGCATCCCAATCAAGGTAAAATCACCTAAGGTAACCCAACCATGTGACCAGCCGTAAATTAAGCTAAAAACCACAGTGAAGATAAAAACTGTGCCCAATGCTCCTTGGATTAATTTTAATTTTTCTAAATGCCATAATGCCTTAACATGATGGGATTCTTCCCGCTGAGTGAATCGGCGTAAATAACGGTTTTCATATTCCCCACGCGAAAAGATGCGAACATTTAAAATATTAGTTAGGCTATCAACAATTTTTCCCGTCACAGTGGAAGAGGCTTCTGAGGAGGTTTCTGCCAGAACATAGCCTGATTTTAGAAATAGAATCGTGAGCATGATATGGATCAGTGCCCAGCCCAATAATAGCGCGGAAAAATACAGACTGACTTGTGAGATCAAAATAATAGCTACAGTAAAAGCAATGGAAAAGGCGACAAAATTAAATAGCAAAATTTGTAAAATTAAATCGATGCCAAAAGGAAGATCGTTCATTTTGCTGGCAATATTTCCGGCAAAATGATTGGCAAAATAGTCGTGAGAATGTTGCCGAACATAATTAAAAACTGCTTCCCGAATTTGGCTGCGCATCCGTGGGAAAGCTTTCATCATCAGTATTCCTTGCAAACGCATCGAAAATTCCATTAACAGCCAAAGGCAGGTAAATCCAATTAAGGGCAATTGCAGTACTTGCCATATGTGTAACGGATCGCCATGATGCTGGTTGATAGTATCAACGAAAGATTTAATAAAGTAAGGAAATAAGCTTTCGTTAATTGCCCAAACCCAAGAAGTGACGAGAATGATGATGAAGGCAATAGGTTGTTGCTTAAGAAAAAACCAAATAAATCTGGGCAAGGTATGCGGCAATTTCACGGGACTCTACTCATATTTGCTTTTATGGGAGGCAATTTTAGCATATTTTATGGCTAAAAGCACCCCGTGCTCCGCCTGAGCAGCAATTCCCGCTGAGGCGGACAGTACACCGCAAAATAATCTTGCTGCAGGGTTAGTGAGTTTGGCTATCCTTTTATTGCGAAGATGTAGAGGGTGAAGTATTTATTGATAAAGGGCCTGATTCAATAGGTTTTTCCTCTTTTTTAATACTCTCTGATGCGCTCGAATTTTGCTTATATCCAGCATAGATTAAACCCGCTATTAGTAGCGCAGAACCTGCAATAATTAAAATCATGCCGCTATTAGCTAACTTTGCCGTTACAGTGTCCAAGTTGTGAAAAATTGGACTAGGAATTGTATCAACGCCGGGAAAATCCACCTTCATACGTGCACCACTAGCTATTAATGTTGCTATTCCAGCTGCAAACGTTACAACTCCTGCCTTTGCTGAATTGGGGACTTCTTTATTTTGATTTGCCATAGGTCATCTCCTAATTATTTTCCGGGAAACTGTGTCGGGAAGAGAAGTTTTAAGATGGTAACTAATCCGCCAGAAGCCAACGATAACATATCGTCAGTAAATGTAAACGATTAATTATAAAATTTAGATAATTTTTTGGCCTTGTTGCTTAGCAGTCAAAAGATTGTGCTTAGGGCAGGCCCAGAATTGACAATAGAGTATATTGCTGGCTTTTATTACGATAAAATCTTGGGGAATGCAAGATGGATGGAAAATTATGCGCTTTTTATCTTTCGTATTAACTATTTTATGCTGCTTATTAGTAGGCTGTAGTATTTTTTCTTCGAAAAAAATCCCCTCCAGCGGTTATGCAATTACTGCACATGGGCCACAAACTTATGTGATCAGCTATGATGGGATTGGCTATTTTTCTGTAGCTCAAGTGGATCATTATTTACTTATGCGAGCAGCTATGTTGGCTAAAGAAAATAATTATCCCTATTTTACTGTGGCAGAGGTTCCTACTGAAAACATACCATTCCCTCAGCATCACGAAAAACTACGTTATTGCAAGGCTGTGTTAGTGCATTTTTTATCTCGACCGATATTAAATAGGGAGGTTTTTAGTGCAGAGCAGGTGCTAGGGATACCTCCCTAAAAAAGCGCTGTAGGAGAAAGGATAATCTTGGTTAGGGATTCTCTATCTTGATGACATCAAAGGCGGGTTCTTCATAAGGGTGAGCAGCTTTTAGCGCTTGGATAACTTCGGCGATGATTGGTTCTTCGCAAACCATCTCGACCTTATATTCACTGACATAGCTCACTTCGTTCATCATGCCAATGCTAGGATTACTGCCACTCAGAGGGCGAAATTGGCCAGTTCCGAGGGTTTGCCAAGCTACTTGATCGTAAGCTCCTAGTTTACCCGCGCCAGCAGCAAACATAGCCGCTTTCACGCGGTCTGCATCTGATTCAGGGACATAAAAACTTATTTTAAGCATGGAGACTGCCTTCATCCGCCTTCGGCACCTTCTTCCAACGGGAAAAGGATTTAAATATCTTCTCTAATTCTTGCTTTCTTACCTGCCAAAGCTCGCAAATAATAGAGCTTAGCTCGGCGCACTGCCCCTCGTCGTTTGACTTGAACTTTGTGCACTATGGGGCTATGGGTTTGGAAGACTCGCTCAACTCCTTCACCATGCGATATTTTACGTACTCTAAAATGAGAATTAAGCCCAGCATTTTTAATTGCAATAACCACACCTTCAAAGGCTTGTAAACGTTTGCGTTCCCCTTCTTTTACCTCGACCTGGACTATGACAGTATCTCCAGGTTTAAAGGCAGGTAGTTTCTCTGAACGTAATTGCTCTGATTCCCATTGTTCTAATAAATTAGCCATGTTTTCTCTCCTCAAGTAAACGACCCTCGTCGTCGTCGTCCCTGCAGGATGCAGAGATCCAGTTGACAGGGATGTTAAAGTTTCATGTCCTTATGTTCTTCTTCAATAAACTCATGCAATAATATTTCTTCATAAGCTGTCAGTGGTCTTTTGCTCAATAAGTCAGGGCGACGTTGCCAAGTTCGGCCCACTGCCTGCTTCAAGCGCCAGCGCGTAATTGCTGCATGATCGCCACTATTTAATAGGGCAGGGACACTTAAGCCTTCGACTGCTGCGGGACGCGTATAGTGTGGATAGTCTAATCGATCCTGCGAAAAAGAGTCCTGCGCTACCGAAGCTTGATGCCCGACCACTCCCGGTAGACAACGCACCACGGAGTCAATTATCACCATACTAGCTAGCTCTCCGCCACTTAATACATAATCGCCGATTGACCATTCTTCGTCAACCATTGTTGCAATCAGTCGTTCATCGATTCCTTCATAGCGACCATTGAGTAAAATAAAATCTTGCTGCTGCGCCAACTGCATTGCTGCTGCGTGATTAAATAATTTTCCCTGAGGTGAAACATAAATGACCGGGCCTGCAGAACAAACTTTTCGTGCTACTGTAATCGCTTCAGCAAGTGGCGGTACTTTCATTACCATACCTGGACCACCGCCGTAAGGACGATCATCCACAGTTCGATAACGATCATGAGCAAAATCACGCGGATTAAAATAGCTTAACTCCACTAGCTTGCGCTGCAGTGCTCTGCCCACAATGCCATAATTTAAGGCCGAAAACATCTCTGGAAATAAACTAATGATGCTAATCTTCATGCCTCATCTTCTTGCCATGCGACTCGCATAACCCCTGCATCAAGATCAATCGCTAAAACTACTTGCTTTAAATAAGGTATTAAGCATTCTTGCTGAGCATTTTTAACCACCAGCACATCGTTTGAACCGGTTGCAAATAAATGGTCAATGATACCTAATTCAATATTCTGCTCATTAATGACGCGCAAGCCTGCTAAATCAGCCCAATAAAATTCGCCGGCGGGCAGTGGGGGTAGTTGCGAACGTAGCACAGCAATGGTCGCATTGGTTAATTGCTTAGCTTTCTCTGGGGAATCGTAACCACTAAATTTTATATATAAACGAGACCCTTGCTGTTTAGTTTGGTATTCGCTTACGGGCTGCCAGTCTTTTCCTATATTAATAAACCAGGGAACATAAGTTAAAATATTCTCGGTAGGTTCAGTAAAAGAAATAAGCCGCAGCCAACCTAATACGCCATGAGTTTTCCCAAGTCGCCCGAGCGTCACCAGTTTATTAATTGCCGCTATCCTTGCTACCCTCACCCTCAGCTACCTCTACAGCTACTGCTACTTCAGCTGCTGATGTTTTCGTAGCTTTGCGATCAGTTTTTTTCTTGGCAATACGCTCCAATTCTTCAGGCGTCATTTGGGATAATTTAATAAGTGATTCCACACGTTCCGAAGGTTTGGCGCCTTGGCTTTTCCAATAAGCAATACGTTCACTTTCAAGGTGCAGTTTCTTTTCTCCCCCTTTCGCAATCGGGTTAAAATAGCCAAGACGTTCAATAAAATTTCCACTGTCACGTGCGCGATGACGAGCAATAGCCACGATGTGGTAAAAGGGACGTTTTTTGGCGCCAGTGCGCGATAATCGAATTACTACCATAATTTTTTAGTGTCCTCTGAAGTAGATCAATGTATACTGAAGCCCGCTAGTATACCTTTCGGAACCATCGATGGTCAACCCAGAACTTAAATTAAAAAATGCTTGTTTTCAAGATTTATTTGACCCTTTGTGGTTGGAGCGCTTTGATGAGCAGTTTATCTCGCAACTAGAGCGTGAGAATCCGGTACTTTACCAGGATTTAATTGCCTATCGTCATCATCGGCGGATTTTCTCAGCCGAGGAAAGAAGCGCTTTATTATTAGCCTGCGCTCCTTTGGTTGAGGAGCAGATTGCCGCTTTATTTGACATAATAAAAGCTGTGCAAGCTTCAGCACAAGCTACTTTATCCGAGCAACCCATTTTTGCGTTCAAGCAATGGTATGTGTTACGCCAAGCTCGTCGACGCTTGCTGAAACAAGATGTGGTGGAGTCTTTTTCTGAGCTGCATACTTGGTTATGCCAAGAGCTACTAAATTTTGATTTTCAGGTAGAGGATAAGGAATTAGCTATTGCGCGCTTGAGCCAGCATTATCTGCGGGATGAGCAAATCTTTGCTGCACAGATAGAGCAGCTCACCCGCTGGTGTGTGCGGGCAATGACGGACCCGGAAGGCCAGGCTTATGTTGCGGGTTGGGTTAGTTTTCAGCTGCCACATAAATTAGATTATTATCAATTGGTTCCTTTGCAGCCGGTGCCTAATGATGAAGTGGGTCGCCTGCAAGGACCTCCGCAAAATTTTAGTCACCGTGATGGGTTTATGCTGACTGATCCACGGATGACTCAACGCCAAGTGCTCAATGAAATTCATTACTGTGTGTACTGTCATGAAAAAGATGGCGATTTTTGTTCCAAAGGATTTCCGGTAAAAAAAGGCGAACCCGAGAAGGGCTTAAGAACCAATCCCTTGGGTGAAGTACAAACAGGCTGCCCCTTGGAAGAAAAAATTTCCGAGATGCATGTGCTAAAGAAAGAAGGTTATCCGATTGCTGCTTTAGCCATGATTATGGTCGATAACCCCATGTGTCCAGCCACAGGGCATCGAATTTGTAACGACTGCATGAAGGCCTGCATTTATCAAAAGCAAGATCCGGTGAATATCCCGCAAACCGAAACCGGAATTTTGACGGATGTCCTCGCTTTACCTTGGGGGGTTGAAATCTATGATTTATTGACTCGCTGGAATCCGCTTCGGCAAACGCAGTGGGTGGCTAAACCCTATAATGGCTTGAAAGTTTTGGTCATGGGGATGGGTCCAGCGGGCTTTTCTTTAGCGCATCACTTGCTTATGGAGGGATGTGCTGTGGTGGGTGCCGATGGCCTAAAAATAGAGCCCTTGCCCGCTGTGTATCTACAAGAACCTATTTATCGTTATGAGGACATTAAAGAGGCCTTAGATAAAAGAATTATGGCTGGATTTGGTGGTGTGGCTGAGTATGGCATTACCGTGCGCTGGGATAAAAATTTTCTGAAGCTCATTTACATTAGCCTCTGCCGTCGTCCGCATTTTCAAGTGTTTGGCAATGTCCGCTTTGGTGGCACGATCCGAGTCGAAGATGCTTGGGATTTAGGCTTTGATCATATGGCAGTCGCCGTGGGTGCTGGGTTACCCAAAGCTTTACCCATCCCTGGAAGCATGGCTCCCGGAATGCGGCAAGCGAACGATTTTTTAATGGCATTACAGCTGACCGGCACAGCCAAGGAAAGCAGTTTAGCGACGCTGCAAGTTCGCTTACCTGCAGTAATTATTGGCGGTGGGCTGACGGGTATTGATACGGCAACTGAAGTGCAGGCTTATTATATTGCGCAGGTAGAAAAAGTCTTGCATCGCTATGAACGACTGACTGAGGTGCTAGGAGAAGCACGGCTGCGTGAGCAATTTGATGAACACAGTTTTGCGATCTTAAATGAGTTTTTAACCCATGGACGCCTGGTGCGTGAAGAACGCCAGCTGGCCGCGCAGCAACAGCGCTCAGTGAATTTTATTCCACTGCTGCGAGCTTGGGGAGGCGTCACCGTGGCCTACCGTCGTTTGTTAAGAGAATCCCCAGCCTACTTAAGAAATCATGAAGAAGTCATTAAAGCTTTGGAAGAAGGCATTTATTATGCAGAAGGTTTAAATCCAAAAGCAGTCCGTTTGGATGAGTACGGGCATGTGGCTGCTTTAATTAGTGAATCGCAATTTTACGATGAAAATCGACAATGGGTCGCAAGTGATGAAGAACATGTGTTACCAGCCAAGTCTATTTTTGTAGCGACTGGAGCCAAACCTAATATTGCCTATGAATTTGAACATCGCGGTACTTTTCATCGGGAGGGCTCAGAATACCAAGCCTATGATTTAAATGGAGAGCTGCATGTCGTTCATCCGCACGGACATTGTAAAATCGAAGATTTTGGCGCTTTTACCAGTTATCAACAACAGGGCTATCGAGTCACGTTTTTGGGAGACACGCATCCCATTTTTCATGGCAGTGTAGTAAAAGCCATTGCTTCAGGCAAACGTACTTATCCAAAAATATTGCAAGCGCTGGGTGAAAAAGCGCAAGGAATAGGGGATCTACGGGAGTATCAAAATTTTGCCAACGAAATTAATCAATTGTTTAATGCACGGATCATGCAAATTATTCGCCATACCCCGAGTATGATTGAACTCAAAATTCATGCCCCCATGGCCGCACGAAATTTTGCCCCCGGACAATTTTACCGTCTGCAAAATTTTGAAACCCAGGCCGCAGTGGTAGGCGAGACTTCATTACAAACCGAGGGGACTGCGGCTTTAGCCAGTCACGCAGATCAGCAAGCCGGCACGCTTTCCTTTATGATTTTAGAGCAGGGGGCTAGTACGCGTCTATTTGCTACTTTGCACCCAGGCGACCCTATCGCCGTCATGGGCCCCACCGGAGTTCGAACCAAAATCCCGCATGATAATGAAACGGTATTAGTGATTGGAGGGAGATTAAGTGCTGTTCATCTCTTGTCGGTAGGAGCTGCCATGCGTGCTGCAGGCAATCGTGTCTTATATGTGGCAGGATTTAAAACGGCGGATGAAGTATTTTGCATGGAGCAATTAGAAAAATCGGCCGATAAAATTATATGGGTCACCAAACATGGCGAGCCTATTGTTAGCAATCGTCCCCAAGATATTGCTGTCACCGGTGATTTAATTGCGACGCTCGCGCGCTATGCCATGGGGGGCTTAGAAGGCAGCCCAGAAATTCCCTTGCAAGCAGTCACTCGAGTGTTGCTAATTGGTAAATATGCTTTTTTAAAGGCATTTTATACCGCCAAAAATAGTGTGCTTAAACCCTATTTTCTCAATAACCCTAAATTTGTTGCTTCGGTATATGGGCCTATGCAATGTATGCTCAAGGGGGTTTGCGCCCAATGCCTTGTATGGCAGGTCGATCCTGATACTGGTAAAAGAACCAAAGCGGTATTTTCTTGTTCTTGGCATGACCAACCTTTTGAATTGGTAGACTTAGAAAGTTTAGATGAGCGTCTCGTACAAAACCGGATGCAAGAAATTTTAACTGACTTGTGGTTGGACTATTTATTCTCCCATTATGGTGTGGAGCGGGTGTGAGCAAATCCTTATTTCGATCGACTACCTTAGTTTCTGGCATGACGTCTATTTCTCGAATCCTGGGTTTTATTCGAGATGTATTAATCGCGCATTTATTTGGCGCCATGCCGGCCATTGATGCCTTCTATGTGGCTTTTCGCATTCCGAATTTTATGCGCGGCTTGTTTGCTGAAGGCGCTTTTGCCCAAGCTTTTGTGCCCGTGCTTTCCGAATATCGGCAACAACGTTCCTTTGCTGAAGTACGGCAATTTATTAGTCGAATGCAGGCGGTTTTAGGTATCGCTCTGCTGGCCGTAACCATCCTTGCGGTCATTGGCACGCCCTGGCTCACAACTTTATTTGCTCCTGGCTATGCCAAAGATCCAGTACGGTTTGAGTTAACGACCCAAATGTTGCGGATAACTTTCCCATACTTGATGTTAATTTCTCTGACTGCTTTTTATGGCTCGGTCTTAAATAGCTATGGCTTCTTTGGAGTTCCTTCTTTTACTCCGGCATGGTTGAATTTAGTGATGATTATTGCTGCCGTTTGGGGGGCTGCTTATTTTACCCCTCCGGTATTAGCCCTAGCTTGGGGAGTGCTCATTGCCGGCATGGTGCAATTTTTGTTTCAATTTCCTATACTCTATTTGCATAAATTATTGGTTTGGCCGCGGCTAGTTTGGAAAGATGCAGGAGTACGGCGCGTACTTAAATTGCTTGTGCCAGCATTATTTGGGGTGTCTGTAGCCCAGATAAGTTTATTGATTGATACTTTATTTGCTTCTTTTTTGCCCCCAGGGAGCATTACTTGGTTGTATTATTCAGATCGACTCACGTATTTTCCTTTAGGAATTTTTGGGGTGGCACTAGCTACCGTAGTATTGCCTTACTTATCACAGCAATATGCAAAAGGCTCGATTGAGGAATTTTCTATCGGCCTAGATTGGGCATTACGCTGTGTTTTAGTGATTGCGATCCCAGCAGGGATTGGTTTATATCTCTTGGCTCAAGCATTATTTATTGCGTTATTTCAGTATGGGAATTTTCAACCGCACGATGCGTGGATGTCAGCTTGGAGTTTGCAAGCTTATGCTTTTGGTTTGCCTGGCTTTATGTTAGTCAAAGTGCTTGCTTCTGGCTTTTATTCGCAACAAGATATAAAAACTCCAGTGCGCATTGCTGTTATTTCATTACTTGCCAATATGGCACTTAATTTTGCTTTGATTTGGTCGTTACGACATGCAGGCTTAGCTTTAGCAACTGCGCTTTCCTCCAGCCTCAATGCTGGCCTGTTGTTTTATGGATTATGGGCACGAAAAGGTTTCATCATTCAAAAAGGTTGGATTGCTTATTTAGGTAGATTATTTTTTGCCAGTGCGGTGATGGCTGCATTGTTATGGTGGATCAATCCCTCTGTAACTACTTGGTTAGATTGGGGTTGGCAGCAACGCGTTTCGCATCTTTTTGGCTTGATTGGAATAGCTATATTAAGTTATGTGGGATGCCTGTGGTTAACCGGTCTGCGCTTAAGGGATTTTAGGAGATAAATGAAAAATCCCTTCTCCCCTTGTGGGAGAAGGAATAAGGTCGAGGAGTTATTAGAGGAGAGAGGGAAATAATGAAACTCATTCGTGAAATTTTTAATTTGCCACCTGGATTTTCAGGTTGTGTAGTGACCATTGGTAATTTTGACGGCGTACACTTAGGTCATCAGCAATTAGTCCAGAGGTTAATTGAAAAGTCGCTGGAATTAAAACAGCCTTCCTTAGTCATTACTTTTGAGCCCCAACCAAATGAATTTTTTGCTCCAGGCAAAACGCCAGCGCGATTGATGCGATTGCGAGAAAAATTAATTGCTTTGCAAGATTTAGGGGTGAATTATGTCTTAGGCTTACGCTTTAATGCTGCTTTAGCACAGCTTTCTGCAGAGGATTTTATTAAAACTATTTTAGTCGAGCACCTGCAGGCTTCCTTTGTTTTAGTTGGAGATGATTTTCGTTTTGGTGCTAAGCGAGAAGGAAATATTGAGCTATTAAAACAACGCGGCCCAGAATATCATTTCCAAGCTCAAAGTATGCCTACTTTTATCATGGAAGGGCGGCGGGTGAGCAGTTCACAAGTCCGGATGGCGCTTGAGGCTGGGGATTTAACCAAAGCGCAGCAATTCATGGGTAGGCGTTATGGTATTTCAGGTAAAGTAGCGCATGGTGATAAGCGCGGTCGGATTATTGGCTTTCCTACGGCTAATTTATTTTTGCATCGCAAGGCAGTGCCAGTCCAGGGGGTTTATGTGGTCCTAGTCCATGGCTTAGGTGAAATTCCTATTGAAGGCGTTGCCAATGTTGGTAATCGGCCCACCATCGATGGTACCCGCAGTTTGCTGGAAGTCCATTTATTTAATTTCAATCGTGATATTTATGGGCAACATATTTACGTGGAATTTATTCATAAATTGCGAGATGAAATTCGCTACCCGAATTTTGACTTATTGCGTCAGCAAATTTTAAAAGATGCTGAAGAAGCCAAAGCTTATTTACAGACCCAACCCCCCCCTTTGAAAAAGGGGGGTAGAGGGGGGATTTAGGTAGCTATCCGATGCACACATCTTATTTAAAGCAACTGATTAACCGTCGTCTAATTTTTAATTCTCAAGAAAATAATGAGGGGCTGCGGCTGACAATACTAAATCATCAATCAGTTGCCGACATAATTCTTTGGTCAGGGGTTTGAGTAAAAATGCTTTGACCCCTAGTTCATAGGCTTGAATTTTTTGCTGCATATCTTCGTGTGTAGTGACAATAACTATGGGCGTCTTACTATTGGGTCCTTTGCCTTGGCGCAGATAGCGGGTGATTTCAAGACCATTTAAATCCAGTAGCTCTAGATTCATCACAATTAACCGATAGGTCTGGGGTAGCTTTTCTAAAGCGGCAAGTCCGCTACTGACCACGTTGACGCAGCAATGCAAGCTTTCAAAAAATCGGCGAGTGGTGTAGGCAATTTTTGGATCAGGTTCAATGAGTAATACATTTTTCATGGATAAGTGTCCTGTTGTTGAAAGGGAATGAACAAAGTGCAGCGTGCAAACTGTTGGCGTGCCAAAGCTGTGGTCGCCGCAAAGGATTCGTCTTCGTGCACTTCTTGACCAATACTTATTGTCAGTAAACAATGCGCCTGATCAAACGAAATGGGCGCGTGAGTTGTGTCGTATTTGAAAACGGGTTTAATTTTATTCGGGGTCATCGGCGTGTTCCTGGGTGGATGCGAAGAACGCATCGAATCAGGTAAGCGGCAACAGAGGATTTGGGTAGGTGATGGCGAAGCGAGGAAAATACAGCGTTACTTCGCCATACCTATACTCCTCTGCTACTCGCTTACCCCTCGTTGACTGGATGAACACCCCCCAAAAACCTGGACACTCGTACCCCAAGTCCACAACACGCCGCGGACAATCGAGGAGTTCTCATGGGGTAAAAGCTGATTGATCCAGGCATACCACGATTGCCTAGTCCAACGCCAGGTGAAAAATGAAGTGAACCTCAAGAAAAGAGTTTTGTGCGAACGCACATTGCGATAAGCTAAAGCTGTCACTGCGGCTAACCTCTCATGTAGGTAGTTGTTGTGAAAGTGCCTCAAGAATGATTGGGTCATTCTTTCGGCGCGGCCTCGGCGGCGCAAGCCCCCGAGGTTTCGTCATTATTCATTGACTTTGGCCGAAATGCAAATATTTCTTAAGGGCGGATTAATTTAGTAAGCGCAATCAACAGTCCTTTGGATGACATTTATTTTGGCACTCTTCAGAGACGGTGTGCTTTTAATGCTGACCAAAGCAAGAAAACAAAGAAGAGCATGTATAAGAATCCGGTGAGGGATTTGCGCCCGCGTGTGGTACTATATTTTCCAAATGAGTGTTTGTGGCCGAGCGTGCGGCATTTTCTGAAGCGAAGTAAGCAGTTTCTCCGTCTGTTGCTGTTTTAGAGGGATCTGGGCATTTATACCATTTATCTAGATGATGCAATAAGGTAAAGAATCCGACAAGTAAAAACAAGATTGGAATCCCAGCGGCGCCGGCTATCGCTGCATCTTTTAATGACAACGCAGTGAGGCCCACTTGATTCGTGATTGCTGCCCCGATTAAAGCGGATGCCATAGGTAACAATAGCAGGCCCAAGGCCATCTCTTTTTGTTGCCAATGGCGGGGAATGCTGAATAACTATAATACTCTTCAAGGGTTTGTCGAGGAGTATCTCTCAGCGATTTCAATTCCCGCGGAAAGTCCTTAAATTTTTCGGGGAAATCTGCTTCTTGGTGATGACGTTGCGTCTGCTCAGAGGCCGGCTGACGATTTCGATAATACATTATGACAATCAGAGTCATCATAGCTGCAAGCACAAGTGTGCATCCCGCTCCACTCGCTAAATAAGCAGCATCATTATTATATTCATACCCAAATGCCTTAGTTAACGCGCTACCTAGAGCAGCAGAACCTGCTATTGCTTGGACTAAGGGTATGTACAGCATTACTCGCGTACCTAAAAAAGTACATTCTTTTTGAGTTCACTATTTGAGTTCATTGTTACAGTCACCCATTAAATAAGGCAAAAATATCAAGTTTTTATAAAACAATACATCTTATATAGGCTGGGTGTCAACTTTATAACACTTTTAATCACTTAATTATGATGGTGCGGCACTCGAACTTGAACTGGGGACCTATTGATTACATACGCGCACGGCGAACCAACCCTGAAATTTTCCCTCTCAGTAGTTCCTTAATAAATAGTCATTCTAAGCGCAGCGAAAGACCTCCCCTGGGCAATGTACCTGAAGTTCAGGTATCGAAAACATCCCTGCTATGGCGCCACTTACAAAGGAGATCCTTCGGTTCGCTCAGAATAACAGTGAATTGGCTTGCCGCGCTTGCGACACTGCATAACCACGGTGGACAGTCTACTGGCTTAAGGAAAAATTAACAAGTGCAGCAAAAGATTTATATAATGCTGCTAAAAATTTTTACGGTTATGTTCTAGGCGTTGGGGTCACTTCATTGCTATAGCTAATCCATTTTCCTTTCGGTAGAATGCTTTTTTTTGGAGAAACTAATGAAAATACCGCAGTTAGGACATGTTAAACGAGTACATTTCGTCGGAATTGGTGGGGCAGGAATGGGGGGTATCGCTGAGGTTTTGCATCACCAAGGCTATGAAGTTACCGGATCGGACCTCAGTCAAAACGCTATGGTGAAAAGGCTCAAGGCCCAAGGTATCACTGTTTTCGCAGGGCATCATGCTGATAATGTGGTTGGTGCTAATGTGGTGGTGGTCTCAACAGCGATTGCGTCTGACAATCCAGAAGTGATTGCAGCCAAAGAGTTGTATATTCCCTTAATTCCCCGCGCACAAATGCTAGCCGATCTTATGCGGGTTAAATATGGCATTGCGATTGCTGGCACCCACGGTAAAACCACAACGACTAGTTTCATCTCCAGCCTATTAACAGAAGCAGGTTTTGATCCTACCTTCGTGATTGGCGGCCTGCTAAAAAGTGCTGGCGCGAACGCCCGTTTGGGACAGAGCCCTTTTTTTGTGGCCGAGGCAGATGAGAGCGACGCCTCCTTTTTGTTTTTATATCCACAAATGGCAGTCGTCACTAACATCGATGCTGATCATTTAGAGACCTACCAAGGCGATTTTAACCGTCTGCGTGACACGTTTATTCTGTTTTTGCATAAATTACCTTTTAATGGTCTGGCAGTGGTGTGCTTGGATGATCCAGTGATTCAACAAATTATGCCTAAAATCCAACGGCCTACGCTCAGCTATGGATTTGATCCAAAGGCGGATGTTTGCATTAAGGACTTTCAACCTTCGGGTTTTCAGAGTCAGTTTGTCCTCAATCGCTTGAGTGATGGTCATTCGGTTGAAATTGTGCTTAATTTACCGGGAATGCACAATGCTTTGAATGCGGCAGCCGCTTATGTTATTGCTAGTCAGCTGGGCATAGCCGATGAAGTGATTCAACGAGCTTTTGTGCAGTTTTCAGGGGTAGGCAGGCGGCTACAAAGTTATGGCGAATTTTTATTGGATCAGGGAAAAGTCTTGTTGCTGGATGATTATGGGCATCATCCACGAGAAATTACGACTACCTGGGCTGCGATTCGCCAAGCTTGGCCAGGTCGCCGTCTGGTGGTTGCTTATCAGCCGCATCGTTACACCCGCACGCGTGATTTATTTTCTGAGTTTACTCGGGTGTTATCCGAGCAGATTGATCAATTAATTTTATTGGATATCTATCCCGCAGGCGAAACCCCAATTCCGGGTGCTGATGGCTTGGCTTTATTTAATGCTATACGTGACCGCAGTCATTTTACTCCCGTCTTTGCCCCTTCCACCGATGCGTTATTGGGCATACTCCGCGAGGTCCTCAAACCAGGAGACATTTTATTAACTCAGGGAGCGGGTAATATTGGCTCTGTAGCGCCTCAGCTAGCAGAAAATGGATTTGCTTTATCATGAGTACTGGGCAGCTGTCGGTAGAGGAGCCTTTAGCGAGCTATACTTCATGGCACGTAGGTGGTCCGGCACGGCAATTTTATAAACCAGCAGGTCTTGTTGACCTGGGTTTGTTTTTATCGACATTGCCTACTACTGAGCCCTTAGTTTGGCTTGGGTTAGGGAGCAATCTCTTAGTGCGGGACGGAGGCATTCCTGGCACGGTCATTTATACTCAGGGATGTCTTAAAGAAATAACTCGGTCAGAAGAGGGTTTGATTCGGGCGGAAGCAGGGGTCACCTGTGCTAAATTAGCAAAATTTTGCGTACGCGAACGGTTTTCTGCCGGTGCATTTTTTGCCGGCATTCCAGGGACTGTAGGGGGCGCTTTAGCAATGAATGCGGGAGCTTTTGACGGAGAGACTTGGTCCTATGTGAAAGCTGTTGAAACCATTGATCACCAAGGTATCGTTCGAAAAAGAGTTCCTGAAGAATTTCAGGTAGCTTATCGCGAAGTCAAACGACCCGTGGATGAATGGTTTGTGGCGGGATATTTTGGCTTTCCTAGTGTAGATGAGGCTGCAGGTCAAGAAATCATCAAGTCTTTGTTACAAAAGCGCAATGCCACCCAACCCATTGGAGAATTTAGTTGTGGTTCAGTGTTTCGTAATCCCCAGGGGGATCATGCCGGTCGTTTAATCGAAGCCTGTGGCTTAAAAGGTACGAAAATTGGCGGTGCCTGGGTTTCTACTAAACACGCTAATTTTATTATCAATGGCGGAGAAGCGTTAGCGGCTGATATTGAGAGCTTAATTAACCTGGTGCAAACTACGGTACAGCAACAAACTGGAATGGTTTTGACCCCAGAGTGTCATATAGTCGGAGAGAAGCTATGACTCAAAAATCAAATGTAGTGGTATTATGCGGTGGGCAGTCTACCGAACATGAAGTTTCTATTCAGTCTGCCAAAAACGTCATACACTCCCTTAACCCCCAGCGCTATAACGTCCTACCATTTTTTGTGAGTAAACAAGGCGCCTGGTATTTATTGGATTCAGTAGAAGTTATTTTAAGTAATCCCTTAATGTCTCCGTTACCAGCGGAAATTCCTGGGCAACGCTTAGCGGTTAATTTAGGCAGTTCAAATCCCTTTGTACTTTATACAGATCCCAAACATGTAATCCCTGTCGACGTCCTATTTCCAATATTACATGGACAGCATGGAGAAGATGGGACTTTGCAGGGGTTGTTAGAATTATTAAATATCCCCTATGTGGGAGCAGGGACCTTAGGTTCTGCGATTGCCATGGATAAGGAAATTACCAAGCAATTACTGCATGCCGCGGGAATTCGCGTGGCAAAATGGCTAGTTTCAGGAATTGGTGACTCAGAATTAGATTTTGCGACAGTGCTGAAAGAGCTAGGTCTCCCTTTATTTGTTAAGCCGGCTAATACCGGTTCTTCGGTCGGGGTGTCTAAAGTTAAAACTGAGGCTGATTTTTTCCAGGCCATTGCCACAGCAACGCAATATGATACTAAGATTATTGTAGAGGAATGTATCGTTGGACGGGAGATTGAGTGTGCGGTATTGGGTAACTCTACTGCGAGTGAAGCTTCTTTACCGGGCGAAATTATTTCCCATCATGAATTTTATACCTATGCCGCCAAATATTTGGACCCTCAAGGCGCTTCATTAAAGCTGCCGGCAGAACTTCCGCAGCATCTGATTCAGGAGATCCAAAACACTGCCAAAAGGGCTTTTCGTGCTTTAGCTTGTGAAGGAATGGCCCGCATTGACTTCTTTCTGACTAAGGATGAACGTTTATACGTAAATGAGGCCAATACCCTCCCGGGATTTACTGATATCAGCATGTATCCGAAGTTATGGCAGCTCAGCGGTTTACCGAACTCTGCGTTGACTGATCGTCTAATTAGTTTAGCTTTAGAGCGATTTTCTACTACAAATAGTTTGCTAAAAACCCCTATCTTTGATTATAATTAAATAGAGGGGGGCGACTTGGTTTCGACGTGAGTTGCGAAGCCCAAGGAGCATGTCGAGCAGGTAACTTCAACTCGTTAAAATGGGTTACAAATGTTAGTCGTAAATGACGAAGTAGCTTTCGGAAAAGTTGCCTAAAAACCAACTGTCCGACCATTGACTAGGTTTACTTATGGACCTTCCTCAGTGGTTATTCCACATAAGATCGTAGTTTAAGGCGTCTTCGCTTAAACTGCTAAATTAAGAAGACTCGCTAGCTAGTTTCCTTGCCCATCGGGCGCTAGTTAGTTAAATAAATGATGAGGCTACACATGTAGAACCGACGGTAGAGGATTTGCGGACGCGAGTTCGATTCTCGCCGCCTCCACCAAGTTTCAATCTTAAGATGTCCAGAGAAGGCCAGGATCTCCAGTAAAATAGGGGGGGGTTCTGGCTTTTTTTATGTCTTATGCTGTCTTATAAAATTCATTGACATCCTAGGTTGGATAGGGGTAACTATAGGGGTAATAGAGTTACCATTAACTTAGGTTACCCCAAAATGCCTTTAACCGATATCACCTCCGCAATATAAAGCCTCGTGAAAAGCCTTATAAACTGGCAGACGAAAAAGGTTTGTTTTTGCTCATTACTCCTGCTGGGGGTAAGTGGTGGCGTTTCGATGGGAAAGAAAAACTGCTCTCCGTTGGCGTTTATCCCGACGTTACTCTTGCCAAAGCGAGAGAATAACGAGATGAAGCTAGGAAGCTATTAGTAGATAGCATCGACCCTGGAGAAAACCGTAAGGCAATCAAAGCAAGTAGGGCAGATCGTGCAGCGAATAGCTTTGAGGTTGAAAGAGGGGAACAAAATCTATCTATTCAAAATCTCATTCAGATTGCTTTTACCTTGCACGTTGAAGTTGGAGAATTAATTCCACCATTGCGAGAGTTAAAACCACCGCATAATTGAAATGACCCATCCTGGTTTATTTTCTAATGTATTGATGAATAGGAAATTGCCCAACCGACTTATGCAGTAAAAAATATAATTTTATTTTAATAATTATGTAATATCAGTGTTTAAAGTCTTAAATCTTTACAAGATTTTCCCGCAAGATAACTCATAAATGATAGTTGACTACGCAGTTTGCTTTAGGATTGATTTGTTTGAAGACCGATGCTACCCTCCGAACTGGTGCTAAACACACTAATCAGCGGTAACCGTCCTGTTAGATACGGTTTTTTGCCTAGCCCATGGCTGGGAGTGGACGAATACAATACCTGAAGAGGAAATTAGTCCGCCGTTCTGATTACGGTGTTTAGCTCCTGGCCGCCAATTGTAATTGGCAATATGCAATATAAACATATTAATCAGGAGCTGTTTAATGAGTAATTTTCCTAACCACGATTCACCTTCTTCAGTGGCAATTATTAATGTTCAGGATTTGATATATGCCAAAGTTCAAAAATCCCAGGCTGTTCTGACTTGTATCATGTTTGCTGCGCAGTTTGTGCGTGGAGAAATGGAATTGGATAATAATACTCTTTATCATGCCTTATGGGCAGTAGATGATTATCTAGAGGAGCTTGGGCTGCTTTTTGAGCAATTAAAAAAGCTTGTTCCAGCACAGTAGTTTTTTAAATAAAGACCTCGTTTAATACGGGGTCTTTATTGTGGCTAATCAGTTTATAATCAGCCAAAACTTTAGCCTCTCTCTATTCAGATGCAAGGATTTCCCTATGAGAAATAATCTAACCATTTTTGAAGACTATAAAATCCGCCGTTTGTATAATGAACAAACTGAAACTTGGCTATTCTCGGTTATTGATATTATACAGGCATTAATTCAACAGCCTGATTACCAAACTGTCCGAAAGTACTGGAATAAGTTGAAGCAAAGGCTAAAAAATGAAGGCAGTGAAGTGGTGACAAATTGTCACCAGTTGAAAATGACGGCAGAAGACGGCAAATTAAGGCTTACCGATGTTGCCAATGCTGAAACCTTGTTACGTCTGATTCAATCAGTACCCAGCCCTAAAGCAGAGCCGATCAAGTTATGGTTGGCTAAAGTAGGTTATGAGCGGATGCAGGAAATGGCCGACCCAGCCAGGTCTTTGAATAGAGCTAGGGAAACTTGGCGGCAGCATGGATATAGTGAAAAATGGATTCAGCAACGGATGATGGGTCAGGAAACCCGTAATAAGCTGACAGATTACTGGAAAGATAATGGTGTCGAAAAACCAGATGAATTTGCCATCCTGACTAATATTATTCATCAAGAATGGGCGGGGATTAGCGTTAAAGATCACAAAAAAGCTAAGGGGCTGAAAACTGAAAATCTGCGCGATCATATGAGCGAGGCGGAATTGATTTTTACTGCGTTGGCAGAATTATCGACTCGGCAAATTGCGGAGACGATGGAAGCAAAAGGGATGCCGGAGAATGAGGTAGCCAGCAAACAAGGGGGAGGGATTGCAAAAACTGCCCGTATTGCATTGGAAAACAAGACTGGCAAGAAAGTGGTTACAAAGGCAAATTATTTGCCACAAAACATGGATAAGATGATAAAAGATAAAACCAAAAAAGCAAAGTAATCTAATCAGAAGGAGCCAGTTGTGGATGAGTAAGGAAGGCAGGAGCGTGAGTAAGTTTTATTGCTGGGGGTATATTTGAAAAATTAATTTTAAAATTTCTTTAATAACAATTAATTAATGGCATAATTCGATAGCCGCCGCCGCCAGAAACCTCAGAAAAAACTAAAGAAATGTGATGTAGAAAATGTTTGAAAAATAAAATGCAGCAGTAAAGTTCATGCCAGTATTAAGGGACTCCAAACATATTTTTACGGGAAATTCTAATAGTTTAATGTATTGATTCAAATAAATTTAGTCATAAAAAACCCAGTTCAAAAATATGTACTACAATGACCAGTAGATATATGGATATATAGGATGGCATATTATGGAACATAAGATACAAGATAAATGGGAAAAACGCTCTAGTGTGAGGAGCAGGCCACGAATCGTCTTTGACGCTACCACTAAAGGCTATTTTTTGCCTATTTCTCAGCAACCATTAGCAGTTCATCCAAAAATACTGGAGAAAGGTAATGGTGCGCTCAATTACTTGCTTACCCAATCTTTTTACAAATATTCTAATGATATTGCTGTGATAGAAACAAGAGTGGTGAATAATGTAATTCTAACTGTAGTTACTAATACCTTGCCAATTGAGTTTTCTGAAGAGCAAAAACTTAATCTGTATACCATTATGGTTGATGAATCCTATCATGCCTATGTTGCATATGATTGCATGCTGCAAATTGAAAAAAATACTAATATTGCACCATTGCCATTGCCAAAGACTATCGAAATAGAAAGAGCAATGAAAACCGTAAAAGAAAAACTACCAAACAAATACCATGGAGTATTTGACTTGATCGCTGTTTGTTTAGCTGAAAATACGCTGACTAAAGAAATTGTTAGCATGACAGCTAAAAGTGAAACACATCCATTCTTTCAAAAAATGCTAAACGATCATTTGTCAGATGAAGCTAGACATTCTGGAATTTTCTTTCACTTATTAAAATATATTTGGAAGAACATTTCTGATGCATATAAGGAAAATATTGCCAATATATTGCCATCGTTTCTAGAGTTATATTTAGGTGTGCAAGTCCAAATGGAATTCGAGAGACAAATACTACTTCAATTAGGTTTTTTGGAAAATGAAGCAACTTCTATGTTAGAAGAGACCTATAAGGACTTCAGATTAACAAAAGATAGCCCATTACTTAAAAACATTCTTATTCAATTAGATAGAGCAGGTTTAATTGATAAATTCACTTCCCCTAAGCTAAAAGAAAAAAATTGGCTACTTCAAAAAAGTGGTGAATAATGAAAACACTTAAATTAAAATTTTTAGGGGAATTTAAAGCTATAGATGAGTTTATAGAAGAAATAAATATCTTAGGCCATGAAATTAGCTCTTTAAAATCTGATGATACTGCTAATACCTATGACTATATTCTATTTTTTGATGTAAATGATTTTTTCAAATGGATAAAAAAAAATAAAGATAACAGCAATAAAGCTGTTTTATGCACGAAAAATAACATAATACTGTTTAAGGATGAAAATGAAGGATATGAACTGAGCGGAGGTTCATTAAATGAAGTAGAAATTGAAACCTTAGTTGACGCTGTTATTACGCTATCTCAAGGCCATTATTCCTCTTGGCCGGTAGTTTCCACGAAGACCTATGAAGAAGAAATTATAAAAAAAGAGGAATTATTATCGCCTGAGGATTACCAAAAAATAGTTTATGAATGGAACAAAACCAATAAAGAATTCCCGGAAGAAAAGACCATCCATCAATTATTTGAAGAGCAGGTAGAGAGAACGCCAAACCATGTCGCGATGATCTATGAAGACATGCAACTTACCTATTACGAACTTAATGCCAAAGCAAACCAATTCGCGCAGTATTTACGTGAAAAATATACTATTCATGGGGATGATTTAATTGCTTTGTATCTAGACCGCAGCGAATATATGTTAATAGCAATTTTGGCCGTATTAAAGGCTGGTGCGGCATACGTGCCAATAGATCTAAGCTATCCTGAAGAGCGTATTATTTATATTTTAAAGGATACTGAGACAAAGGCAGTAATAACGAATGCGATATATCAAGATCAAATTGCGAATTTCATCAATCATCACCAATTGACAACTGAGATAGAAGCTATCGATAGTCATGGGTTACAGAAAAAGTTGAAACCTTTTTCAGAGACTAACCCAGTTAAAAATATTTTGAGCGCTAATTTAGCCTATGTGATTTATACAAGTGGAACGACAGGAAAGCCAAAAGGGGTGATGATTGCCCATAAAGGCGTAACAAATTTGCTAATTGCACAAGCCCAAGAGATTGATTTATCCACGCAATTCCAAGACACCCGATCATCAATTCATAGCTTATGGTATACCAATTGTGTATTTGATGTTCATGTCAGTGAAGTATTTCCCGTTATAACCCATGGACATACTATCCATATAGTGAAAAATAGTATACTTCACGATATGGAATTATTATCGGACTATATTAATCTCCATCAGATTAAAATAGCAACTATACCTCCAGCAATATTAACAATTGACAGCTTATTGCCGCTACGTACTTTAATAATAGGGGGAGAAAAAACAGAAAAAAGACTATTAGAGCACTATAGGAATAATCAAATAAACATAATAAACGCCTATGGGCCCACGGAATCAACTGTCTGTGCCACGTTAAATCATTACAAAGGTGATGATTTAAATACCAATATTGGAAAACCTATTGCCAACATTACGATATACATCCTGGACCCAAATTTCAATCCTTTGCCAGTGGGGGCAATAGGAGAGTTATATATCGGTGGCATTGGTTTAGCACGCGGGTATTTGAATCTTCCAGATTTAACTGCGGAACGTTTTATTACTAATCCTTTCCAAACCGAAGTAGAAAAAAAAGCGAGTAAGAATTCTAGGTTATATAAGACGGGGGATCTAGCCCGCTATTTGCCTGATGGAAATATAGAATTTATTGGCAGAAGTGACTTTCAGATAAAAATTCATGGTTTGAGAATTGAACCAGGTGAAATCGAAAGCAAATTGGTCAATTATCCACAAATAAAGCAAGCTGTGGTGATAGCTAAAGAACATCATGCTGAAGATAACAGTAATAAGTACCTAATCGGTTATTATGTCGCCGATAGTCAATTAGAAGAAAATGCTATTCTTGATTATCTGCATAGTCAGCTACCAGACTACATGGTACCAAGCATATTAATTCGTCTAGATAAGTTGCCATTGACCATCAATGGAAAAGTGGACTTACGAGCTTTGCCTGAACCAGAGTCCAGCATTAAATTCACCTATATAGCGCCTCGCAATGATTTGGACCATAAACTTTGCGAGGTATACGCAGCAGCGCTGGGTTTGCCAACGAGCAAAGTGGGAATAAGAGACGATTTCTTTAAATTAGGGGGCAATTCTTTAGCAGCAATGCTAGCAGCTTCTCGATTATCCAAGGAATTTACCGAAGTAAAGCTCGAAGATTTTTATCAATTTAGAAGTGTAGAATCTCTATCCAATCATATTACGCTGCTGCTAGAATCCAGTGGAGAACAGCATAAACCGATCAATATTTTCAAAATATCAGATGAACTGTTAGCTAATGATAATAGAATTTCAAATATACAAAATGCTATATATATTCAAAGTAATTTGGATGCCCTGCCAACAACTTACAATGTTCCGGTATTGTTGAGAATAAGTGATGTCGATGTTGATGTTTTTGAAGAAGCCATAAGATTTCTCTTTTTGAATAATAGAATTTTAAAAATTCGACTAATCGATAAATCTCATTATAAATTATCATTTGAAGAGATATTAATACGAAAAGTCTATCTTAGAGAAGAGGAGGTAGCTGAATATGCCAATGTGAGCGCCAATTATATTTTTAGATTAGATGGTGGTTCGTTAATTTGTGCTGAGATAGCGATCATAGATAAAGGCCACGATATTATTTTAAATTTGACTCATCATCATATTCTAACGGATGCCCAATCAGTTGAATTATTAATAGCTGAACTTTTAGATAACTATAATAAAATTAAAGAAGGTGTAGATATACCCGAGGCTTCTAAATTTGATTACTTAGATTATATCCCCCATCAGTATGCCTTATTACAAACGGCAGACTATAATGTTGCCATAAATAAACTACTAGTAAAATTCAACAAAGCACAGCCTATCCAGCTGTCCAAAATAACTATAGATAGTTCTGATAATGTTGGAGAGAATTTTACTTTTGAAATCTCCACATTGAGAATGGAGAAATTGCTACAGTTATCAACGAATAATGATATTAGCTTATACACACTATTTTTGACTATTTTCTATCATGTTCTCGATAAATATAATTTTAATGATGAAAAATTTCCTATCGGCATTACTGTTTCTAATCGCAGATATGATTTTATAAAAGCCTTAGGTCCATTTGTTAGTGCGCTGCCATTGATGTTTGATTACTCTTCTGAGGACACAATATTAGATAACCTGCGCAAGGTAAACGATGAAATTATATTTTTAAATCAATATGCAGATATCAATTTAAATAACATCGTTAATTTATCTCCGAAGAAAGGAGAAGAAGTCGCTGAGTTGATGCAAATTATGTTTACCATGCATAATTTCAAAGGCACTGACGAAGTTAATATAAACATGGATATTAGTAAACTACTGGATTCAAATAATTCTGAGAAATTTGGAATATCAGTTTTTGCCAAGGAGTATGCGGACAAGGTTGTCTTTAATATCAGCTATTTAGTAGATATATATGATAAAGAAACTGTTGCATGTATTTTTAAAACCTACCAATTTATTTTAAATAGTTTAGAACAGAATAATATTAATCGTGGCTTCAATCAGCTTAAATTGATTTCAAACGCAGATTTTGACAGATTAATATATGATTGGAATAAAACTGATAAAGACTATCCAGCAGATAAAACCATTCATCAACTGTTTGCAGAACAGGTTGAAAGAACTCCAGATCATATTGCAGTGGTTTATGAAGATCAGCAGTTAAGCTATCGTGAATTAAATGCTAAAGCAAATCAACTTGCACATTACCTACAGCAACAATATCACTTGCAAGGGGATGATTTGGTTGCATTGTGCTTAGATCGCAGTGAACAGATGCTCATAGCGATTTTGGCAGTATTAAAAGCAGGAGCAGCCTATGTGCCAATGGATCCGGGTTATCCTGATGAACGTATCGCTTATATTTTAGAAGATACCAGCGCAAAACTGTGTTTAGCTAATGAAATACATCGAGCACGTCTTGCTGACATCATAAATAAACATACTTTATCAACGCCTATCGAAGCGATTGATAGCAATGAATTACAAAATAAATTAAATGCCTACCAAGGAACTAACCTCTCATCACCTATTACCAATACTAATTTGGCCTATGTAATTTATACCAGCGGAACTACGGGTCAACCCAAAGGTGTATTGCAGCAGCATAACAATGTGCATCGATTGTTGTTGGCAACTGATGACTGGTATCACTTTAATAGCCAGGATGTATGGACACTATTTCATGCCTATGTATTTGACTTTAGCGTCTGGGAGATGTGGGGAGCCCTATGTCACGGCGGTAAATTGTTGATACCCAGTTATGAGCAGACCAGAGATATCAAACTGTTTTATGAACTTTGTGAGCAACACGGGATAACTGTTTTAAATCAAACGCCCAGTGTTTTTTATCAATTTATTGATTTAGCAATATCAGCTCCTCATCAGCTAAGCAGCCTCAGATATATTATTTTTGGTGGTGAAGCCTTAAATTTATGGCAATTACAACCCTGGTTCAATGTGTATGGCTATGCCAAGCCGCTATTAGTGAATATGTATGGAATAACTGAGACAACAGTTCATGTAACTTACAAGCCCATAGCAGCAGAAGACTTAGGAAATAATTCATATATAGGAAAACGAATTCCGGATCAAAACATTTATATAGTGGATGCTGGTCTCAATCCATTGCCAATGGGGGCAATAGGCGAGATGTATATAGGTGGTGCAGGTTTGGCGCGCGGTTATCTAAATCTTCCCGATTTAACAGCAGAACGATTTATTGCAAATCCCTTCCAAAGTGCAGCGGAAAAGCAGACAGGAAAAAATGCGCGCTTGTATAAGACTGGAGATTTAGCGCGTTATTTACCAGATGGAAGTATCGAGTATATCGGTAGAAATGACTTTCAAGTAAAAATCCGTGGATATAGGATTGAATTGGGCGAGATTGAAAATAAATTGCTGAGTTATCCTGAGATAAAACAAGCAGTTGTGTTGGCAAGAGAACATCAGGAAAATCAGAGTAAATATCTGGTAGGCTATTATGTGGCGCCAAGGCCTTTAGCAGCAGATGATATTATTGGTTATCTGCATAGTCAATTACCTGAGTATATGGTTCCCAATGTATTAATGCATATAGAGCAACTGCCATTAACGATCAATGGCAAACTCGACCGGAAAGCATTACCGGATCCAGAGTTTGGTGATGAATTGAATTATGTAGAACCGCGCAATGATTTAGAGCATATGCTGTGTAAAATATATGCCGAAGTACTGGGCTTATCGGTAGAGAAGGTGGGCATTAATGATAATTTCTTCAGGTTGGGTGGCGATAGTATTATTGCTATTAGATTGGTCAGTAAAATAAATACTGCTTTAAATAGCGCAGTTAAAGTTAAAGATATTTTTAATAAAAAAACAGTAGGAAGATTATCTGATCTGATTCAATCGAGTATTCATGAAGCGCCTTTTTTGAGAGAGACCTATACGAAGTTCAGTTTTTTAACCGCCGCGCAATTGGCGAAAATTGACTTTGATATCGTCGAAGATTCCTATCCCGCCAGTTATTTACAAATGGGCATGTTATTGGAATCCGAGTTGGATGAATATGGTGCCTATCATGATGTTTTCTCTTATAAATTATCGAGTAATTTTGAAAGTGATAAGTTTTTATCCGTATGGAATAAACTTATCGCAAAGCATGAGTTACTACGCGCCAGATTTTTAACTGTGAGCACCGGCTATAACGTGGAAATAGCCAAGACATTGACCAAAGATTATGTATTATTTGAAAATCAAAATGTAGACTCATTGATTGCCCAGGAGAGAGTTCATAATTTTGATTTTACAGAGTTTGGATTATTCAGGTTACTGGTCAATAAATTAGATGATGGATTTGATCTAATATTTTCATTTCATCATGCAATAACCGACGGCTGGAGTGTGGCTTCGTTAATTAATGAGTTTGTTCAGGAATATGTGCATAACTTAACAATAGAATCCCCGGAATTTTCAATTAGCTATGGAGAATTTGTTAAGGATGAACAAAATGCAATCAAAGATGTCGATAATATTAATTTTTGGAAAGATTACTTACGAGATGTTGAACTGCCAAGCATCAATTGGAATTTTTCAAAAACTAAATCAGCAGACGGTTTGTTTTATAGCCGTCATAGCTTGACTGGAGATAAAGTTTCGAAAGCGATCAAGATGGCGCGCGAACTATCTATAGGTGTAGACACAATATTTTTACATGCCTATGTGGAAACATTGTCCCAATTTTTAAATAGTGATGATGTGACTTTAGGTCTGGTCGTCAATAATCGTCCTGAGTTTGAAGGAGGTGATAAATTATTTGGTTTATTTCTGAACACTATTCCCTTTAGATATAAGCTGGATAAAATAAGCACAGAGCAAATATTTGAAGAAAAACTAAGACTGTATGAATATAAAATAATGCCCTATGGTTATATTAAAAGTATGATGGGTCATGAAGTTTATAAATTTGCTTATAATTTTGTTCACTTTCATATTTTTCAAGAGTCAATGGAAGATATTATTGATCTTCAAGGTTATGAACGTACCAATATTCCTTGTGTGCTAAACGTTTCTCAGAAGGCAGAAGAGGAGTTTAATATCACGCTGGTAGCGCATGATGATTTTATAGAGGAAGACTACCTCAATTATTTGATGAAATATTTTATTTATAACTTGGATTTGGTATTAGAAGGTAAAAGCTATAAATCCAGTTTGTTATCAAAAGATTATAATAAATTAATAATAGATTGGAATAAAACTGATAAAGACTATCCAGCAGATAAAACCATTCATCAACTGTTTGCAGAACAGGTTGAAAGAACTCCAGATCATATTGCAGTGGTTTATGAAGATCAGCAGTTAAGCTATCGTGAATTAAATGCTAAAGCAAATCAACTTGCACATTACCTACAGCAACAATATCACTTGCAAGGGGATGATTTGGTTGCATTGTGCTTAGATCGCAGTGAACAGATGCTCATAGCGATTTTGGCAGTATTAAAAGCAGGAGCAGCCTATGTGCCAATGGATCCGGGTTATCCTGATGAACGTATCGCTTATATTTTAGAAGATACCAGCGCAAAACTGTGTTTAGCTAATGAAATACATCGAGCACGTCTTGCTGACATCATAAATAAACATACTTTATCAACGCCTATCGAAGCGATTGATAGCAATGAATTACAAAATAAATTAAATGCCTACCAAGGAACTAACCTCTCATCACCTATTACCAGTACTAATTTGGCCTATGTAATTTATACCAGCGGAACTACGGGTCAACCCAAAGGTGTATTGCAGCAGCATAACAATGTGCATCGATTGTTGTTGGCAACTGATGACTGGTATCACTTTAATAGCCAGGATGTATGGACACTATTTCATGCCTATGTATTTGACTTTAGCGTCTGGGAGATGTGGGGAGCCCTATGTCACGGCGGTAAATTGTTGATACCCAGTTATGAGCAGACCAGAGATATCAAACTGTTTTATGAACTTTGTGAGCAACACGGGATAACTGTTTTAAATCAAACGCCCAGTGTTTTTTATCAATTTATTGATTTAGCAATATCAGCTCCTCATCAGCTAAGCAGCCTCAGATATATTATTTTTGGTGGTGAAGCCTTAAATTTATGGCAATTACAACCCTGGTTCAATGTGTATGGCTATGCCAAGCCGCTATTAGTGAATATGTATGGAATAACTGAGACAACAGTTCATGTAACTTACAAGCCCATAGCAGCAGAAGACTTAGGAAATAATTCATATATAGGAAAACGAATTCCGGATCAAAACATTTATATAGTGGATGCTGGTCTCAATCCATTGCCAATGGGGGCAATAGGCGAGATGTATATAGGTGGTGCAGGTTTGGCGCGCGGTTATCTAAATCTTCCCGATTTAACAGCAGAACGATTTATTGCAAATCCCTTCCAAAGTGCAGCGGAAAAGCAGACAGGAAAAAATGCGCGCTTGTATAAGACTGGAGATTTAGCGCGTTATTTACCAGATGGAAGTATCGAGTATATCGGTAGAAATGACTTTCAAGTAAAAATCCGTGGATATAGGATTGAATTGGGCGAGATTGAAAATAAATTGCTGAGTTATCCTGAGATAAAACAAGCAGTTGTGTTGGCAAGAGAACATCAGGAAAATCAGAGTAAATATCTGGTAGGCTATTATGTGGCGCCAAGGCCTTTAGCAGCAGATGATATTATTGGTTATCTGCATAGTCAATTACCTGAGTATATGGTTCCCAATGTATTAATGCATATAGAGCAACTGCCATTAACGATCAATGGCAAACTCGACCGGAAAGCATTACCGGATCCAGAGTTTGGTGATGAATTGAATTATGTAGAACCGCGCAATGATTTAGAGCATATGCTGTGTAAAATATATGCCGAAGTACTGGGCTTATCGGTAGAGAAGGTGGGCATTAATGATAATTTCTTCAGGTTGGGTGGCGATAGTATTATTGCTATTAGATTGGTCAGTAAAATAAATACTGCTTTAAATAGCGCAGTTAAAGTTAAAGATATTTTTAATAAAAAAACAGTAGGAAGATTATCTGATCTGATTCAATCGAGTATTCATGAAGCGCCTTTTTTGAGAGAGACCTATACGAAGTTCAGTTTTTTAACCGCCGCGCAATTGGCGAAAATTGACTTTGATATCGTCGAAGATTCCTATCCCGCCAGTTATTTACAAATGGGCATGTTATTGGAATCCGAGTTGGATGAATATGGTGCCTATCATGATGTTTTCTCTTATAAATTATCGAGTAATTTTGAAAGTGATAAGTTTTTATCCGTATGGAATAAACTTATCGCAAAGCATGAGTTACTACGCGCCAGATTTTTAACTGTGAGCACCGGCTATAACGTGGAAATAGCCAAGACATTGACCAAAGATTATGTATTATTTGAAAATCAAAATGTAGACTCATTGATTGCCCAGGAGAGAGTTCATAATTTTGATTTTACAGAGTTTGGATTATTCAGGTTACTGGTCAATAAATTAGATGATGGATTTGATCTAATATTTTCATTTCATCATGCAATAACCGACGGCTGGAGTGTGGCTTCGTTAATTAATGAGTTTGTTCAGGAATATGTGCATAACTTAACAATAGAATCCCCGGAATTTTCAATTAGCTATGGAGAATTTGTTAAGGATGAACAAAATGCAATCAAAGATGTCGATAATATTAATTTTTGGAAAGATTACTTACGAGATGTTGAACTGCCAAGCATCAATTGGAATTTTTCAAAAACTAAATCAGCAGACGGTTTGTTTTATAGCCGTCATAGCTTGACTGGAGATAAAGTTTCGAAAGCGATCAAGATGGCGCGCGAACTATCTATAGGTGTAGACACAATATTTTTACATGCCTATGTGGAAACATTGTCCCAATTTTTAAATAGTGATGATGTGACTTTAGGTCTGGTCGTCAATAATCGTCCTGAGTTTGAAGGAGGTGATAAATTATTTGGTTTATTTCTGAACACTATTCCCTTTAGATATAAGCTGGATAAAATAAGCACAGAGCAAATATTTGAAGAAAAACTAAGACTGTATGAATATAAAATAATGCCCTATGGTTATATTAAAAGTATGATGGGTCATGAAGTTTATAAATTTGCTTATAATTTTGTTCACTTTCATATTTTTCAAGAGTCAATGGAAGATATTATTGATCTTCAAGGTTATGAACGTACCAATATTCCTTGTGTGCTAAACGTTTCTCAGAAGGCAGAAGAGGAGTTTAATATCACGCTGGTAGCGCATGATGATTTTATAGAGGAAGACTACCTCAATTATTTGATGAAATATTTTATTTATAACTTGGATTTGGCATTAGAAGGTAAAAGCTATAAATCCAGTTTGTTATCAAAAGATTATAATAAATTAATAATAGATTGGAATAAAACTGATAAAGACTATCCGGCGGATAAAACGATACACCAGTTGTTTGAAGAGCAGGTTGAAAGAACGCCAGACCATATTGCCCTAGTGTATGAGAACAGACAGTTCACTTATCGTGAACTCAATACAAAAGCGAATCAACTCGCGCATTACCTACAGCAACAATATCACTTACAAGGGGATGATTTAGTTGCATTGTGCTTAGATCGCAGTGAACAGATGCTCATAACGATTTTAGCAGTATTAAAAGCAGGTGCAGCCTATGTGCCGATGGATCCCGGTTACCCTGATGAACGTATCGCTTATGTTTTAAAAGATACCAGCGCAAAACTGTGTTTAGCTAATGAAATACATCGAGCACGCCTTGTTAACATTATAAATAAACATGCTTTATCAGCGCATATCGAAGCGATTGATAGCAATGAATTACAAAATAAATTAAATGCCTACCAAGGAACTAACCTGTCACAGCCTATTACCAGTGCTAATTTGGCCTATGTGATCTATACCAGCGGTACTACAGGAAAACCTAAGGGTGTAATGATTGAACATAGAAGTGTGGTGAATTTAGCAGTAATGCAGGCCAAAGAGTTTGGCCTGACCAGGCAGTACGAAAATAAGCTTTTCGCTTTAAAGTGCCTGTGCTATGCCAATTATGTATTTGACGCACATGTGTGGGAGTTATTTACGGTTATTATCAATGGACATACAACGCATATAGTGAGTGATGCTATACGTCAAGATGTTCAGTTATTATCAGAGTATATTAATCTTTATAAGATTAATGTTGCACTAATACCGCCCGCACTACTCACTTTAGATCATTTGCTATTATTGAATACTTTAGTAGTAGGTGGGGATAAAACGGAAAAAGAGATATTGGAGTATTATAAAAATAATCAAGTAAATGTAATAAATGCTTATGGCCCAACAGAGTCGACAGTTTATGTGACATTAAATCACTATAGAAATCAGGATTTGAGTACTGATATCGGCAAGCCGATTACTAATGTTCGGATATACATCCTAGATGAAGATCTTAAGCCATTGCCCATTGGGGTAATTGGTGAACTGTATATCGGCGGAGTAGGTTTGGCACGAGGTTATTTGAACCTTCCAGATTTAACTGCAGAACGTTTCATCATCAACCCATTTCAAAGTGAAACAGAAAAAAAGGCTGGCAAGAATGCCCGCTTGTATAAAACGGGAGATTTGGCGCGATATTTACCGGACGGGAATATCGAGTATCTGGGGAGAAATGACTTTCAGGTAAAAATCCGTGGTTTTAGAATTGAGTTAGGTGAAATTGAAAATAAACTACTGAACTATTCGGAAATAAACCAAGCGACGGTGTCGGTTAAAGAACATACGCAAAATCAAAGTAAATATCTTGTGGGTTATTACGTTGCGAATAATCCATTAGATGAAAATAGCATTCTTGATTATTTGCGTATGCAATTACCAGATTATATGGTGCCCAATGTATTGATCTATTTAGATCAATTGCCATTAACTATCAATGGTAAATTAGACCGAAACGCCTTACCAGATCCTGAGTTCAGCGACGTATTAAATTATGTAGCGCCCTCCAATGACCTCGAACGTCAAGTTTGTGAGATATACGCTGAGGCGCTGGGTTTGTCGGCAGAAAGTGTTGGTATACGGGATGATTTTTTTAGGTTAGGCGGTGACAGTATTATTAGCATTCAGCTGGTCAGTAGAATACGCAGGCAGTTGCAGTTAACGATTAGCGTTAAAGATATTTTTGCACATAAGACGGTAGAAAAGCTCTGTGAAAAGGTATTAGCAGAGCAGCTGGCGAATGCAGCTAATTTACCGGAGCAGCTGCTCACAGAAAATGGTGTATTATCAGGAGAAGTGGACTTTTTGCCAATTCAGGCCTGGTTTTTCAGCCAAGTAAGTAGTGGTTTCTATCCACGACCTGGTCATTGGAATCAAGCTTTTTTGATCAAGACCGGCAAGTTAGATCAGGAATTACTCAAGCATAGTTTAGTTAAATTAATAGAATATCATGATGCCTTTAGATTGAATTATCGATTAACAACAGCGGGTAATTACCAACAATATTATAGTCCTGCGATAAGTTTTGACGCGCTTATTCTAGCTTATGCCAATGTCAGTGAGTTCACAACGTCTGAATATCAAGAGATGTTAACAGATTGGCAAAGCCATTTTGAATTATTAGCAGAGATGCCTTTATACCAAATAGGCTATTTGGAAGGATATCCAGATGGCAGTAGAAAAATTTTCTTTGCGCTGCATCATTTATTAGTCGATGCAGTCAGTTGGCGAATTATAGCCCATGATTTACGCGAACTGTACGAAAAACTCAGTATAGCTCAGAGCAATAATAAGCTGGATGAGATCCTGCAGCAAAGCAGTGAACAATTGCTGGGTAGAAAGGGAACAAGTTATCGGCAATGGGTTGAGCAAGTGCAAGTATATGCAGAAACCCAAATGGTTGAGCGGAGTTATTGGCAGGAAGAATTATCTGGTCTGGCGGCAGAGGAAGGTCATTTAATCGCATTATTACCCAATGAGGATAGCCAAAGTTATGCGGAAATGAGTTTGGATAAAGAGCGCACGAGGCAATTATTGGCAGACAGTGGTCACGCCTATCATACCGAGATTAATGATTTATTGCTGACTGCTTTTGGCAGAGCCTTAGCGCAGTTAACGCATCAGGAAATCCATTACATTTACATTACCTTGGAAGGCCATGGCCGTGAAGAAATTGCCCAGGGTATTGATATTACTCATACCGTAGGTTGGTTTACGACGATGTATCCAGTTAAATTGGCCACTGTGGAGAATATTTCTCAATCGATTGTACAGGTGAAAGAAAGTCTGAGGAGGATTCCACATAAAGGGATTGGTTATGGGGCCTTACTGGGTTATAGCCATCAGGATTTACCACGAGTGACTTTTAACTACCTCGGTCAATTTGATGCAAGCGGCAAAGATGAAAGTAACTGGATGATTACCGGTGAGCCAAGTGGTATGGCGGTATCCCATGCCAATATAGACAATAATATTATTAATGCCAATGGTGCAGTTTATCAAGGTGAGCTGCGTTTTGGGCTATTGTCTAAGCTCAGTCAGAATGATCTGAATCATCTGGTAGAAGCATTTAAAAGGGAAGTACTCGCGATTATTAAGCATACAGTTGACTTGCCGAGAGCCTATTTAACGACCAGTGATATCGATTACATTATCTCGCAGAGTTATTTAGATAAGATCCAGGCTCAGCAAGCGATTACGCATGTGTATTTAGCCAATAGTTTACAGCAGGGATTTATCTATCATGCTCTGAATCAAGGTGAAACAGATACCGCGTACCGGGTGCAGTTTCTATTTAACTATGAGAACTCATTGGAACCTGAGTTATTAAGAATGGCCTGGCAAGGAGCACTGAAAAAATATCCGAGCTTGCGTTTGCGATTTTCCTGGGATGAGAAGTTAGTACAAATCATCGATCAGCATCAAGAGTTATATTGGCAGTATAGTGATATCAGTGCGAAAGACCCGCAGCAACAAGAATATTACATGAATGAGCTAGTGGTGCATGATCGTCAGCACAGCTATCACTTAGATCAAGGCCAGTTGCTACGCATACATTTGCTGAAGCAGGGAGAGGCCAGCTATAGCTGTCTTTTTAGTAGCCATCATGCGATTCTAGATGGCTGGAGTACTCCTTTATTATTGGGCTTTGTTCATGATTTGTATTTGCAACTGTATACAAATAGAACGAATAGTGCCATGCAAGTACGAATATTGGCAAATATTCAGGAAGAGGTGGCGTATCTATTAAGTCAGGCTTATTTGCAAAGGAGGCATCTTGCTAGTGAAAACTATTGGCGCATGGAGTTAGCCAAGGTTATAGACTATCCTGACTTAACTGGGTTACTCCGTCTGGATAAAAAAAGCATCAAATTAGCGGAGTATCGTTTCATCGTCGATAAAGCTGAAGCCAGTGTTCATGCTGAGCAATCTTTGTATCAGTCTATTAAGGCTTTTAGTTATGAGCATGGCATTACAGTTAATGCCTTGTTGCAATATAGTTGGCATAAATTATTAAGTGTATATGGCAATAGCCAGACTACTGTGGTTGGGACAACTATTTCAGGTCGGAATTTGCCCATAGATGAGATAGAAAGCTCCGTGGGTCTATATATAAATACTTTACCGTTGATCGTTAATCATGAAGGTGAGGAAACTATTATAGAGCAAATAAAAATACTCCAGAATAAAATTAATGAAATGAATAGTTATAGTGATATCAATCTAGCTAAATTACAGTCTTCAGGAAGAAGATTGTTTGATAGTTTGTTTATATACGAAAATTATCCTGTGCCACAAAAAATGGAAGATCATTTGCTCAAATTGAGTGGATTTCAGGGAATGGAAGCGTTAGATTATCCGTTGGCAATTACCGCCTATGAACAAGAAGGACGAATCCAAATCAATCTCAAATATGCAGCTGAATTGTTTAGTGTGAAAACTATAGAGACACTATTAAGCTGTTTGGAATCATTGCTCTATCAGATCACAGTCATTGGAGTGGAACAACAAAATGAGCTCAGTTATCTCAATGCTGCTGATTACCAGAAAATAATTCTAGACTGGAATAAAACCGAGCGAGATTATCCAGCAGATAAAACGATACACCAGTTGTTTGAAGAACAGGTTGAAAGAACGCCAGACCATATTGCCCTGGTGTATGAGAACAGACAGCTCACTTATCGTGAACTCAATACAAAAGCGAATCAACTCGCGCATTATCTGCGGCAGCATTATCAGCTTCAAGGGGATGATTTAATCGCTTTATGCCTAGATCGCAGTGAAAAAATGCTCATAGCCATTTTAGCAGTTTTAAAAGCTGGCGCGGCATATGTGCCGATGGATCCTCGTTATCCTGATGAACGTATCACTTATGCTTTAGAAGATACGGCTGCAAAACTATGTTTAACTAATGAAATATATCGAGCACGTCTTGCTGACATCATAAGTAAACATGCTTTAGCAACGCATATCGAAGCGATTGATGGCGATGAATTACAAAGTAAGTTAAATGCCTATCAAGAAACTAATTTGCCGCAGCATATCAACAGTACCAATCTAGCCTATGTAATTTATACCAGCGGAACTACGGGCCAACCCAAAGGTGTATTGCAGCAGCATAATAATGTGCATCGATTGTTGTTGGCAACCGATGACTGGTATCACTTTAATAGCCAGGATGTATGGACACTATTTCATGCCTATGTATTTGATGTTAGCGTCTGGGAGATGTGGGGAGCCTTATGTCATGGCGGTAAATTGTTGATACCCAGTTATGAGCAGACCAGAGACATTAAACTATTTTATGAACTTTGTGAGCAACACGGGGTAACTGTTTTAAATCAAACGCCCAGTGTTTTTTATCAATTTATTGATTTAGCAATATCGGCTCCTCATCAGCTAAGCAGCCTCAGATATATTATTTTTGCTGGTGAAGCCTTAAATTTCTGGCAATTACAACCGTGGTTCGATGTTTATGGCTATACCAAGCCGCTATTAGTGAATATGTATGGAATAACTGAGACAACAGTTCATGTAACTTACAAGCCCATTGCAGCAGAAGACTTAGGAAATAATTCATATATAGGAAGACGAATTCCGGATCAGAACATTTATATAGTGGATGCTGGTCTCAATCCATTGCCCATAGGTGCAATAGGTGAACTGTATGTAGGTGGAGCTGGCTTAGCGCGTGGTTATTTGAATTTGCCGGAATTAACGGCTGAAAAATTCATTGCTAATCCATTTCAAACGGAGCAAGAAAAGGCGACTAACAAGAATGCCCATTTATATAAAACCGGTGATTTAGTGCGTTATTTAGCTGATGGTAATATTGAATACATTGGCAGGAATGATTTCCAGGTAAAAATTAGAGGATTCCGCATTGAGTTGGGTGAAATTGAAGCTAAACTGTCTAGCTATCCAGAAATCAAGCAGGCCGCGGTGTTGGCTAGAGAACACTTAAATGAAAGCGGCTTACCCACTGGAAATAAATATTTAGTTGGGTATTATGTAGCAGATAGATCACTAAATCACAATGCTATGCTTAATTATCTGTCTCAGCAATTACCAGACTACATGATCCCCAGTGCTTTAGTCTGGCTGGATAAATTGCCATTAACCATCAATGGCAAGCTGGATCGAAAAGCATTACCCGACCCTGAATTTGTTAGCGCAGATCATTATATTGCTCCACGCAATGAATTGGAAAAACAAATAAGTGAGGTCTATGCAGCAGTGCTTGGGTTACCAGTTGATAAGATTAGCATAGGCGATGATTTCTTTCGGTTAGGTGGTGATTCAATCTCAAGCATTCAGTTAAGCTCTCGACTACGTCAATTAAATATTAACTGTGGTGTGAAAGATATATTTATACATCGTACCGTAGAGAAGCTGGCGCAATATTTATTAGAAAGCACAACTCCGTCGCTAAAAATTCAGCGTGAGCAAGGATTGCTGGAAGGAACATTTGATTTATTACCAATTCAACAATGGTTTTTTGATCAGGTTTCTACAGATAAATTTAAACGACCTTGGCATTGGAATCAAAGTTTTCTGATTAGAGTTCCTGAATTAGATGAGGATAAATTAGAGTCGTGTATAGAGAAACTAGTCGAGCAGCATGATATTCTCCGGGTGATTTTTAATCAAAAAGAAAATAAGTGGTCGCAATCTTATCAAAGAAATATCTCATTTTCAGGATTAAAAAGATTGCAAATCAATCATCAGAGTAGTGAGCAAATTAATCAACGATTAACTTTATGGCAATCGGAATTTGATTTAGCAAAGGGTCCATTATTTCAAATAGGTTATATTTCAGGTTATCCCGATGGTAGTGCAAGAATTTATTTTGCTCTGCATCATTTAATTGTCGATACGGTCAGCTGGAGAATATTGGCTGACGATATTCATAGGCTATATAAGGGAGAAGTGTTAGGTAACAAAGCTAGTAGTTATCGTCAGTGGGTCAAGGTAGTTGAACTATATCACTTGAGTCATAAACATGAAGCTGATTATTGGAACGGCATTTTAGATTCGTTGCCTAATTATTCAAGAAGTGAAATTTATGAACCAGAGCTAGGAGAGATTAAACTACCGAAGACCATAACCCAACAATTGTTACAAAAAGCCAATCAGGCATACCACACGGAGATTAATGATTTGCTATTAACCGCATTGGCTTATGCCTTAAAAGACTGGCAAGGATCTACTGTTAATGGAATTACTTTAGAAGGACATGGCCGTGAACACATTGATGAAAGCATTGATCATTCTTACACCGTGGGTTGGTTCACCATTATGTATCCTGTGAAGTTAGAATTACAGGATACGGTCAGAGCAAGCATCAAGCATATTAAAGAAAGCTTAAGATTAATTCCGCATAAAGGATTAGGTTATGGCAGTTTTAGTGTGGTGGAGAATAGCTCAATTGCTTTTAATAAACTACCGCCCATTAGGTTTAATTATTTAGGGCAATTTGATAAGCAGGAAGGAGATTGGCAAATATCATTGGATGATTCGGGATTAAGCATGCATCAAGATAACCAGGATAGTACACTTATTAATATTAGCGGTTATGTTTCAGAAGGACAATTACATTTTAATATTGTGACACGACTTGGCAAAAAAATAACTCGGCTCGTTACAATTCGATTCGAGTATCATTTGAAAAATATAATCAAGCATTGCATTACTGTACTTAGAGACGGCGAGCAGGAAAATACCCAAAGCGATTTTGCGAATTTTATTCCATTTGAAATAGTTAATGAAGATGTTAATGAAGATCCGTTATTCATTTTTCCGCCGGGACATGGAGGCGCTGAGTCATACTATAATCATTTATTGCCAAAGTTTAAAAATAAAAAACTGGTTATTTTTAATAATTTTTTACATCATGTAAAAGACAATCAGTTATTACAAAGTAAATTGACTTTTGAAGAATTAGCTAAATATTACACTTTGCAATTACAGAAAATTCAACCTAAAGGGCCCTATAATTTTTTGGGGTGGAGTTTTGGTGGCGTCTTGGCATTTGAAATAACCCGGCAATTGAAACAAAGTGGCCATGCAGTTAGTAAATTAATTTTATTAGATTCTTATTTTAACTATAAAAAAGCAATTCATGATATTTGTAAAGATATGAATATTCCTAAAGAAGTTTATCAAGATATTAACTATAAATATGATCCCAAGGGCTGTAGTGGATTGTTCGAAGGTACAGAGATTAAATTAATTAAAGCTAATATTAGGGTTGACCATACCCAGTTAAAAAATATAAATCCAGACAGTTCTCAGGAAGCAATTGATTTTAATTTTAAGATCCACCAATATTATGTTGATACAATCGCTAATAATCTAGACAATTATGTTAGGCATTTCAAAATCTACGAACTGGATTGTCATCATTATAATATTCTTGAGAAGATTAGTTTTTGAGTAATTTAACTGAAAGGTATAGAGCAATTATTCGTGCCAGATTAGTTATTTTTGGTCTGGAAACTGATAATTTAAGTGATAGTCAAGTAAAACATATAGACGGGGGAAGGGGTTGTCAGCTGTTTTTAATATGTTTTCATGATTGATTTTTTTCTCGATAGCCATTGCTATAAAAAGTACTTGTTGAGTTACTTGGGTGCAATAGGTATCAATACTAAGTGTGAGCAGATAGGCCAATGGCGCTAACCTAACCAAAAGTGATGTATAACCAATAATTTAAATGAAAAGTGCTTCCAAATTAGAGTATGTTTGTTTTCGTGAAAAAAGCAAACAAAAACAAAAGGAAGCACTCATGGATATTAGTAGCACAGTCACCCCAAACAGTCACCCAAAATCTATTCTGAACACCCTGAAATCTACAGGTGCACTGAGATCAAATGCTTATCGTGGCAGAAGGTAGTGAGTCGGTGACAAATTGTCACCGACTGAAATTGGAGGCGGCGGATGGTAAAAAGTACTTTACCGATGTGGCCAATTCTGAGACCATGTTACGTCTGATTCAATCAGTACCCAGCCCCGGACCTTCCTCAGTGGTTATTCCACATAAGATCGTAGTTTAAGGCGTCTTCGCTTAAACTGCTAAATTAAGAAGACTCGCTAGCTAGTTTCCTTGCCCATTGGGCGCTAGTTAGTTATATAAATGATGAGGCTACACATGTAGAACCGACGGTAGAGGATTTGCGGACGCGAGTTCGATTCTCGCCGCCCCACCAAGTTTCAATCTTAAGATGTCCAGAGAAGGCCAGAATCTCCAGTAAAACAGGGGGGTTCTGGCCTTTTTTGAGGCTGGTGTAATTTGTGAGTAAGAATCGTGTAGCAAAGCGGTTAGATCATTCCGTTTGAACTCGTCTATACTTAACAGATACCACGCTCATATTACCATTTAGGTGGCCTCATGAAAGCTCACCAAAAAACAGGATTTCTACTCCATTTAGAAACACCCTGGGGTTCTATTGTCCATTTTAATGTTTCCCAATTAGGGCTAGACAGCCAATCATTTATTGCGCAAATTAGCTCAAGCTTTGCTGATTTAGCTCCTGATTTATATGATTATCGACGTAGTCATCTTGAATTTTTGCGTTCAAAATTAACAAATTCTCAACTATCTGAAAGGCTGGATAATATTTTTGTTGATTATTATCGTGGCAATAAAAGCATCGAGGAATTAAATTTCATTTTAAATCAACTAGAGAATAATGATTTGGAATATTTTAAGACAATTAGACCCTTAAGAAAAAGAGCAATTTGCCGGTTTGAACTAGAGATTTTATCCGAAAGCATTGCCATAAACCATGCACCAATGGGTGCTTTTAAGCAGTATTTTCTATATCAGGATTATCGGAGTATTGAGAGAAATATTACACCTAGCAGGCCAGAATTTATTCAAAATCCTCTGCTGCATCAATTTTTAAAATCAATGGTAACGCAATTATTATTACCATGGCATCCTGCGGTTTCAAAAATAGAGATAATTGTTCATCAAATGCAAGTATTCACCAGTCCTGGTCATATTGCGACCAATGCACCTGAAGGTATGCATCAAGATGGCGCAGATTATATTGTTTCCGCTTTAGTGATTGAAAAACATCAGGTTTCAGGTGCTGAAAGCAGTATTTATGCGCCTGATAAAATACAAGAGCTTTACCGCACGACGCTTGGGGTAGGTGAAGGTATATTTATGAGAGACTTAACTACCAAAGGTAATGCAATGATTGCTGAAAATAAAGATCATGCGCTATGGCACGATGTCACCCCAATTAAAGCAATTGACTCGAATCAGCTGGGCTGGCGTAGTATTTTGGGGTTGGATATCAACATAACACAATGAGCATGATCGGACTACGGGGTTTTTGTTTTGGATAATCAGTATATAATTAACCGAATTATTTACCTTTCTATCATAATGCAAGGATTTCTTTCTATGAAAAATGATTTAACTATTTTTGAAGACTATGAAGTCAGACGTTTGTATGATGAAGAAACTGAAACTTGGTTATTCTGATTAGCTGACATTAAAACTAAAGTAAGTTTCCGGATAGGGCTCGTTGTGTAATGTATAATGCCACCATTCATATTGATATTCATCGAAGCCATATTGTTTCATGGTTTCCCGTAAAAAATTGCGCATTTGGGTCTGAGAGGGTTGTACCAAAGGGCTATCATGATGTGAAACTTCGTGAAACAGGTCAAAACTGGATCCCATATCGACAGTGTTATCATCTAAAAAGGGGATTTCTTCTCCATTTTTTAGCCTGCGCTTAGAATAGCTTAGGAGTTTTAAGCTCTGGTTAGCTTTTATCAGGGTTAAATCAAAAGTACTTCCTCGACTATGAGAAGAGTGTTGATCTCCTACATATCCTAGTTTAAATAGTGCTTTTTTGCTGAGATTAGGATAGTAATAAGCTTTAGCTATAGTATCCTTTGGATTTTCGCCCCAGCGCTTAAAGTCATCAACCGCAGCTTGCGGTCTATAACCATCGTAAATGACCAGTTTGTACCCCTGACTTTTGAAAAATTCCTGCGCTTTTTTTAATTGTTCAGCTGCTTCTTTAGTACATATAATTTTGCTGGCGTTGTACCCAGCAATGGGCCTACCCAAGAAATTTTGATCCGTGTAGTATCGGCTATTTTCTATGATCGTGGGATCAATATCTGCTAAGAATACAAAGCCATTGGGAAGTTTATTAACATTATTAGCACAAGCAGTAATAACGGCAGCGAAAATACTCATAAAAAGAATTATTTTTAAACTTTTTATCATGTTGCCTCAAGGTTTTTATATTTGACTAAATTTAATACAGTATAGCAAATTTTTTTACATTCTCAATGACGAAAGGGAAGTCGTGTTATGCTCAGGCAATTAATTTTAATCCTCTTATTGGGAATGGCCAATACTAGTTGGGCTAGTACTTACCAAAGTTTTTGGGGGCTTAATTTTGGGAACCCGGCTGAATTAACTGATGCTGTCAAGAAAAATATGCAAGTGATCTTTGGTGGTGGCTTATTGATGCCAATTCGCACTTTTGCAGGCAAAGTAATTGCACCAAGCCCTCAGGCTACTCAGGTCCTTACTGTAGGCACCGCCACCAGCACTGGCAATACTTTAATCATACCTTATGGTCGCTTTGCAAAGCGGTTATCGGACCAAGTCGTTATAGGGGTAGATATAACCGAACCATTTGTGCTTTTGGTTGCATGGCCTACTAATTCTGTCGTCCGCTATGCTTCGACGGAATTAAAAACCAATTCAGCTGATATCCAACCTAATATCGCCTATCAGTTTAGTGGCAGTTGGTCCAAACTTTCCGTGGGCATAGGCGTAGATATTTTGTACCTTTCACTGATCATGGATAAAATGCACCCATCTGCTGTGACGGATCTATTTTCTTCTATTGATGTTTCAGGCTGGGCCACAGGCTGGCATGCCGGTATTTATTATCATCTTTTTGAGCCTACTTTTGTTGGGATAAGTTATTTTTTCAGCTTTAACTCCTCATATGAGCGGAAGAAGTACCTATGCAAGCTTTGTCCCAACCAATGATGTTGAAACTTCATTACTCCTACTAATAACATAGACCACACTATTACGACCCCTGATGAGAGTTCAACTTTGCTCTATGCTTCTGCTGAATATCAACTCACACAAGTAGTCGCCATAAGATTTGAATATGCACATACATTTTTTGATAATTCCCCCATTAATAATCATCCTGCTGGCGGTGTTCTTAGCAAGGGAGTTGTGGCAGCAGATAATAATATCCTTGGCTTTCGTATTACCGTCAATGCATAATCAAGTCTTAGCAAAAAGAACAAAACGCAATAATGAGGTGCTTGTGTCCGTGGAAGCAACTATTGAAAAAACTTATATTTTAATTCATGGAGCTTGGCACGCCAGTTGGTGTTGGCGCGAAGTAGTTCCTCTTTTGTTAGCTCCGGGAGTGAAGATTGTTACGCCAGATTTGCCAGGGCATGGTCGAGATAACACAGCTTTTACACAAATTAATTTGCGATCTTATGTAGATTTTATTACTGATCTGGTACAGGCGCAGGAAATGCCGGTAATTCTTCTTGGGCACAGCATGGCCGGGGTTATTATTTCCCAAGTGGCTGAAAATATCCCTGAGAAAATTGAGAAATTAATTTATTTAGCTGCGTTCATTCCAGAAAATAACGGCAGTTTATTAGAAGAAGCCAAAAAATCGAGTAACCACGCTCTCTCCCTGGAAACCTCTCTTAATAAGCAGGAAAATGAAATAAATCTGGTGGAATCAATAAAATTGGCAGATATTTTTTATAATGCCTGCCCTGAAGAAGCCATTCATTTTGCGCTGGCGCGCTTGCAAAAAGAACCCTATCAACCCTTTCTTGATGCGATAACAATTTCAGCAGAAAAATTTGGGAAGGTGAAGAAAGCTTATATTGAATGCGTACTGGATAATGCAGTTCCAATAGCTGATCAACGACGGATGTTCCGTAATATTAATGCTGATGCAATCACCCTTAACACGGATCATTCTCCTTTTTTTTCAGACCCAATAGCCTTAGTTGAGGCGTTAAAATCTTAGCCACCTCGTCGCTGCAGGAAGCAGGGATATACCGTCTCTTTGTCATCCCGAACGGGGTGCGACAAACCTGGTCGCTTCCCTGTTTTCTGCAATTAGTTTCTTTACTTATCCCAATTTTTGCATTTTTGTTTCGCCAAAGGATGACATTCTTCTCATTAAGACCGTGTTCTAATAAGCACCCTTAAGCAATTGAGCGTAGGGAACCGCAACAGGATGTAATTGAAGTGGGATAAAGCTCCATGGATGGAGTTCCATGGAAGTGAGAAGTCACCAGCATTACTTTTTTTTCTTTATTTTGTTATTTTGGCTACTATATTAAGTAGCCATTAAGTCCTTTTGCTTGACAATTAATTTAGTTATTAGCTAAAGTTAGCCCATGGAAATGAAAATGTGGCTAAAAAGCACGAATCCAAGAGAACGAGAAGCAGTAGCCCAGGCTGCGGGTACTAAGGTAACTTATCTAAGGCAATTGGCGAGTGGTTACCGAGTATCAAGTTGGCGATTGGCGGAACGGTTAGAGCAAGCAAGTGCCGAATTAACGCCCGGGCGAGTTATTTCTAAGGTTTTATTACGCTCTGATATTGCAGTGTATTTTGCTCAATTAGAAAAACATCATAGCCTTGGATAATCAATATAGCCTTTTGCCCCGGCGGTGTAGAGTGTACTTTCGTCCAAGGCGTTCAGGGGCGCATTTTGACGCAAACGTTCTATTAAATCTGGGTTCGCCACATACAAAGCTCCGAATGAAACCAAGTCACCTAAGCCTGAATCAATGATGGCTTGAGCAGCAGACAGGTTAAGATCCCCATTGATAATACACATCCCCCGAAAATGCTCTCGAACCAGTTTAAAAGCATCCAGGGTGGCAATGGGGGAGCGAACGACATGAACATAGGCAAGCTTTATTTGATTAATTTCCTGCAATAACAGACTATGAGTCTCAATGGGATTCTCATCGTGAATATCATTGAAGGTACTACCAGGCCAGATCCTAATCCCTATTTTATCGGCACCTTGAACACTGGCCATGGCTTGTAATAGCTCTATTACAAACCGAACCCGATTAGCTACTGACCCTCCATATTGATCTGTTCGCAGGTTAGTATTACTTGCCAAAAATTGCATAGGCAAGTAGCCACTGGCCGCATGAAGCTCAACCCCATCGAATCCAGCAGCAAACGCGTTGTAAGTTGCTTGTCGATATTCTTCAATGATCCCAGGAATTTCATTTATTCCTAAGGCTCTGGGTAAAGCCATTGCCTGTAATCCTTGTTGATCGGTATAGATCGTGCCTGCGGCTTGGATAGGGGAGGGGGCCACAGTTTCTGCTGCCAGATCTTTATTAAGCGGATGCGCAATACGGCCTACATGCATGATTTGCAAGAATATTTTACCTCCTTCGGCATGTACTGCTTGGGTAATTTGTTGCCATTTATGGATTTGTTCTAGGGTGTAGATGCCAGGAGTTCGGGGATAGCCCTTGGCATGAATAGAGGTGTGAACTCCTTCAGTAATAATGAGCCCGGCACTAGCACGTTGGCGATAATACTCGATCATGATATCGGTCGGTATATCCTGCGTATCCGCCCGCGATCGGGTCATGGGAGCCATTACGATCCGGTTCTTGAGCTGAATTTTGCCTAAATTAACGGGTGCAAATAAAGAAAATTGTTCCATAAAGTGTCTTTTTTAGTAGCCTGAGAAAAAAATACAGTGTATCATACCACTTATCACATTTGTATGAGGGTGAATGATATGGTGTACAGTCAGCGCGAGTCAGCTCGAAATAGTTATCAAAGCATCAACCAACAATTAAATATTGATTGGCAAATGGCGTGGAGGCTGCAAGAAATTGCCAAGCTCCAGCATCAACAGGCACAACTAAATGAACTGTTTGGGCCCAGCTTTTGCTCCGACATCCATCACCATTCCTATCAGACCCTATCAGATCACTACCAGGCACGTGTTCGCCATGTGGGAGCGCAGTTAGCGCGTAATGATGAGCTACTGGCTCATGCGTATAATGGCGGACGAGACAATCCTGCCGATCCTTATAATAATGCTTCAGTAGATTTTTTAGGCAAAATAGCTAATTCGCTCGGCTATGATCTTCACATCCAAATGTATAAAAAACAGGTTATCCCAGGTAGGGGACCCACTTACATTCCATTAAGACCATACACCTTAAGCAATGGCCAGCCGGGGAGACCAACCCTCACTTTGGCGAATATTGGCAAGGACCATTGGGTGGCACATACCCGCCATGGTTACATAGATCCCGCATTGACCCCTGGCGAGTGTGGCCCACGTGCTCTGGCAATCGCATTAGCGAGCCGTGCTGCTGATATCGACCAACAAATAGCACATTATCAACAAGAGATAGTAAATTTCCAGTATTATCAATACTATCAGCCACATTATCAAGCTACACGGCCACAACCGTACCCAGAGCATTCTGCTGCCAGGTCACAAGCACAAGCTGCCCCAGGTTTTGCCAATGCTGGTGTAGCGCAAACTCAACAAGAGCCACGCCTAAGTGCACCTCAACAAGAAGCAGTGGAGGCGCTGATCTTGCAATATCAGCGGTCAGGCGTGCAAGTTTCTTCACGAGAATATCAACAAATTGTTGAGACGGTAATTGCGGCTAGAACCAATCCTGAAGCGGCTGCGGTGATTAATGCAGCTCTTGAAGAGAGGCCATCTACATCATCTATGCGATTCAGGTAGCGGAAGAAGTCTCGAAAAGGATTTTATTTGCGCATTATAGTTTCCTTCGTAATGTGGGTACTCCTTGGAGTATCCACAGTAGTCTATGCAGAAGATATCGAAGAGCAGCATCCTGAAGTGGGTAATTTTGTGTTACCCGTCTCGCAACGACCTGGTCCCTTGGTTGGTTTTGGCCAAAATGTTCTCGATCAAAACCAACTACAGTTTTTTGTGGCACCTGATGATTTTATAGGCATCGATAAACATACTGTTGATGTGGTTTCTGGCATTTTGTACGGAATTAGCGATGACCTCTCATTATTTTTAAATATTCCCGTTGCCGCTAGCTTTGCCCAAACCCAAAACCATTCTGCAGGTTTCGAAGATATTGCATTGCAGCTGGAATATGTCTTTTATAATAAAATTAAAACAAATTATGAAGACCAGGCTACTCTCGTTACCAATATTACCTTTCCTACTGGATCTAGTACCAAGAAACCTCCAACGGGTTTTGGTGCACCAAGCTTTTTCGTAGGTACTACGCTTAATCGTACCTATGTTCATTGGTTTGCTTTTACTTCTTATGGTGCGGTTGTGCCCACAACGCGTGATGGCACTACTTTTGGCAATGCGTATTTATATCAATTGGGTTTGGGTCGTGATATTGCTGCGGTAAAATCTAAGTACATTGTCGCCTGGCTGGTGGAGCTAGATGGCCAATACAGCCAAAAAAATGTAATTAACGGTGCTACTGATCCTAACTCAGGAGGAAATATCATTTATTTGACGCCCTCTCTTTGGGTATCCAGCCAGCATTTGATTTTGCAATTAGGAGTTGGGTCAGCCGTTGCCCAGCATTTATTTGGCAATCAAACCAGGAGCACTTATCTAGTGATTGCTAATCTGGGGCTGACTTTGTAGAAATCTGCGTAACTCCCCAGGTGTCATCCCGAGCGAAGCGAGGGATCTCATGAATGTGGCAAAGCATACGGTAAAATGCGTGCTTTTTGACTCTATGGCGGAGAGAGAGGGATTAATTCGCACCTTCCCTGGTGCTCACCCTGCGGGCAGCAAGCTGTTCAAAACGGCAATCCTGCCGTTTTGTCGAACCCTTGTTATAATATTTTTATCTCGGGTTCTCATTTTTCTTGGAAAATAAAAACTATCTACAGTGCGTGCTTTTTGACTCTATGGCGGAGAGAGAGGGATTAATTCGCACCTTCCCTGGTGCTCACCCTGCGGGCAGCAAGCTGTTCAAAACGGCAATCCTGCCGTTTTGTCGAACCCGTGTTGTAATATTTTTATCTCGGGTTCTCATGATTTCTTGGAGAATAAAAGCTATCTACAATTCGTGCTTCTGGATTCTATGGCGGAGAGGGAGGGATTAATTCGCACCTTCCCTGGTGCTCACCCTGCGGGCAGCAAGCTGTTCAAAACGGCAATCCTGCCGTTTTGTCGAACCCGTGTTGTAATATTTTTATCTCGGGTTCTCATGATTTCTTGGAGAATAAAAGCTATCTACAATTCGTGCTTCTGGATTCTATGGCGGAGAGGGAGGGATTCGAACCCTCGATACGGGGTTACCGTATACACGATTTCCAGTCGTGCTCCTTCGACCGCTCGGACACCTCTCCGCAAGGCTGCGTAGGATAGCACATTGTCTCTATCAGTCCAATTTCTTTTCTACTTCGCAGGCTAATTTGCCAGTAGCTAGTTGCACTAAGACATTGTCACCCTCTATGACTTGATCCACGGAATGGATAATCTTATCGCCCTTCATCATAATGGCGTAGCCACGACCCAAGATACGCAAGGGACTAACATTATCCAAAGCACGCGCTAATTGCTCAAGTTTTTGCTGCACAATGCCGTAGCAGATGTCTGTTAGCTAGCAGTAATTGCTGTTCTAATCGATCAATATGTTGGGCTAAATCTTGCAAACGACGTTGCGGATGGGGAAGGCGCTTGGCTAGGCTCGCAACCACTAGATTAATATGGCTTAATTGGTTGCGCATGGTGATGGTTAAGCGCATTTGCGTGCGCTGCAAATTGTCATGCCATTCATTAGCATTAGGGCTAACTAACTCTGCGGCTGCTGAAGGGGTTGCAGCACGGTGGTCTGCTACGAAATCAGCAATGCTAACATCAATTTCATGACCAACCCCACTGACAATAGGGATGGAACTCTGATAAATAGCACGCGCTACCACTTCTTCATTAAATGGCCATAAATCTTCAAGTGATCCACCACCTCGAGCTAAGATCAAAATATCACACTCAAGCCGTTGATTGGCGAGTGCCAAAGCACTAGAAATTTGCCTCGCTGCTTCTGCGCCCTGTACTTGGGTGGGATAAATGATCACTGGGATACTTGGAAAGCGTCGTTTTAGTACACTTAAAATATCGCGAATGGCAGCTCCAGTGGGTGAAGTAATCACTCCAATGCAACGAGGCAACTTTGGTAAGGCCTTTTTATGCATCGCAGCAAATAAGCCTTCTTCTGCTAAGCGTTTTTTCAACAGCTCAAAAGCCCGACGTAAGGCCCCATCGCCGGTTTCTTCCATATAATCGACGATCAATTGAAAATCGCCTCGTTCTTCATACAAACCTACCCGGGCCTGGAGTACTACATGCATTCCATCTTTGGGTTGAAAGGCTATACCATTGAGGCGACTTTTAAACATGGCACAACGAATCTGCGCAAAGGCATCTTTTAGTGAAAAATAACTATGCCCGGAACTTAATTTTTTGAAGTTGGAAATTTCACCCTCGATCCGAAAGAGGTGCAAATTGATTTTCTAATAGTATTCGCACCTCTTTATTCAATTGCGAGACCGAATAAATAGGACTACGAGGGTTTTTAGCGTCGTCCACCACCCCCCCCGCCATGGAAGCTTCCACCAAAACCTCCGTGGAAGCCACCACCGCCGCTACCGGGACTGCCCATAAAGCCACCCTCATGGCCACCCATAGGCATAGACGGGGCCGCAAATGGACTCATGCCATGGCTTACCCCTTGGAATGAAGATTGTGGATTCATTGGTTGCGCCATCGGAGCTCGGCCAGGCATTGGACTTATATTATGCTGACTCGGAAAGCTTATTCTATGACCACCACCCACACCCCCATGGAAGCCCCCTTGAGGATGAAAGCCATCTTCAGGACGGAATGCACCTTCCCTGCCATGCCCGAATCCACCCATATTTTCCCTGTGAAAAGGAGCAGCCGGAGGAGCGCCACCATTATGATGTGCTGGAGGCGTAGCATTATGCATTCCTTGAGGCGCCTGATGGGTAGTTGCAGGAGGAGCTCCATGTTGAGCAGCTCCAGGACCACCAGGAGGAGTCCCCTGTGGGGCAGTTCCAGGAGGGCTACCATGCTGAGTAGCTCCAGAAGGACCACCGGGAGGACCGCCATGCGGATTAGCTCCGGGAAGACCGCCAGGAGGACCACCTGGGGGGGCGCCAGGACCGCCCGGAGGAGTCCCATGCGGCGGACCTCCTCCTACATTAGCAGGTGGAGCTCCCGGTCCACCCATTCCAGGTTGACCCATCCCCGGTTGACCCATTCCATTATGCATTCCTTCAGGACCTTGATTGTTATAATGAGAGTTAGGGTACGTGTTATTATAATACGGGTGATAAGGATTATACCCTGGATAATAAGGGTGATAGCCTGGATAATATGGCTGATACCCCCGGGATAATAGGGATGATACCCCCGGATAATAGGGGTGATAGTATGGATGATTATTGGGATAATAAGGGTGGTAATAGAAATTATTCATATTTTCTTCTTCTTGAGTTTCTACATTAATAAAAGCAAACGGAAAAAATATATGCTTGGAGTATAGAAATTTAAATAAGCATAAGGATAATAGCAATTTTCATTGTAATAGTAATTATAAGAATTATTAGGATAATAATTACAATAGTTATAAGGTGCATCCAGTGGATAGGGTGGATAATACCCCACGTACTGGGCACTTGCCAACCCAGGTATTGCCACCAAACCTCCTACCATCGCCAACGCTAATGATAAGGCTTTTAAAGACCAAATTTTCATAAAACACCCTCCTATCCATTGAAGCTTCTCCTACAGTAATTATAGCAGGGGATATGAGGCAGAGTTTGGGGATTATGGGGAAAGGGGCTCGCAACTGGAAGCGTGAGTAACAGGGTGAGCGCGTTTACTTTTATGCATAAACCTGCGAATTTCTGCAACCACGCCTAAGACTTCGATATCATCAGTAAAAGGGATAATGGGATATTGCGGATTAAAGGGTTGTAGGATGAGCTCGTTACCATCCTTAGCCAATTGCCTTATTTTTATGGAATCATTTATTTTGACTAATACAATATCGCCTGAAGTGGCCTCAATTTTAGCATCAATGATCACCTTGTCGCCTGGGCAGATACTGGAGGCAATGTTTAGCGCTGAAATCATGGCATCGCCTTGCATTTCGATGCAGAAAATATCTTTATTTTCCTTTTCATGAGTTATGGCAGTGGGGTTCATTGCTTTTTTTACTATCCCTTTTCTCTCTCCACACCATTGCACAACCTTATCTATTTCAATGATAGGAATAATTTTACTAGTAGATGGATGCACCTCTTCATTTTCATGTAAAGAATCCAACCAACCCTTTGGCTTACCAAGAGCCTCTTCCAATTTTCTAGCAAGCTTATCGCCAATTTTCCCTTTGGTCTTTTGGCTCAAAATTTGACTTAAATAAGCCGGACTTGTATTGGCGGCAGTAGCCAAAGAGGCTGCTGATTTAGCCTCTTTAAGTAGCTTTCGCAAGTTGATTAGTCTTATTTGCTTGTTTTCCATAATCCTAACATTAAATAAGGATTTTAGGAACTAGTAAATACAAAAAAAGCTACATCTTGCGTAAAATAATTTAGTTAAAGACTAAATTTCAGAGAGGACACCTAGGGAATTAACGAAATAAATACTAAACCCTGGACACCATCCTGAGCACGCGATGGGGCATATTCTGCAGGAAAAAGAGGGTTTTAGCCGCTGACTAATGCTTGATAACTTTGCCATACAACAGCAGGGGGCAGTTGTCTAACCAAGCATTCAGCTTCGGGCCCAAACTTACATTGGCGTAAGTAGCAAGGGGCACAAGGATATTCAGCTGCCAAATAGCGTTGCTTGGAAGTGAAGACCCCTAATAAATTGCTATCCGTAGGGCCGTAAAGGTGAATGCCAGTGGCATTAATTCCTGCGGCCAGGTGGCCAAGCCCGGTGTCGAGGGTAAACACAGCGGCAGCATCAAGCATGACTCGCGCTTGTTCTGTAATGCGCAGCCGGGGTAACACAATGACTTTCCCAGTATTCTCTGCCAGACGTTCTGATCGTTCCAGTTCATGTTGCCCTCCCCAGGGGAGCACTACGTGGTATCCTGCCTGAACAGCTAAAGTAATTAGTTCTTTCCAATAGCGTTCAGGCCAGTGTTTATTGCTCCAGGTAGTGCTATGAGTAAATACTAAATAAGGTTGCGGCAAATTTAAATTCAAGTTAGGAATTTTAGAATAGATCTATATTATGCTCAGGAGGCGTTTGGGGTAGGGGATAGCCCAGTACTGCAGAAAATAAGGAACGGATACGGGTAATGGCATGTTGCTCTCTGTTTCCTGGAATGGCGAAGGTCTTTTGATAGGCGAGATGTGCACCTCGTTCTCGTACGCTGGCTTTATCCATTCCACAGCGCGTGCCCCGTGCCAAACGCGTTACGCAGGCACTTTTGAGGTTATTTTGCGCATCGATGACCAGATCATAACGATTTAAGCGTAATTCCTTGAAAAAACGCCATAACTCACCACTTTTCAGTGTATGCCATTTGGACTTGCGCCAGCGACGATGAGCGCTTTTAATGACGTTTTTTACATTAGGATGAAGTAAGGGAAGCTCTGCAAAAGCTTCATCGACGACCCAATCAAATTCAATCTCTGGAATTGCGTTAGCAGCATCTGTTAAAGCGGGCAAGGCCTGAATTAAATCACCCATCGACGTGAGTTTTACTATTAAAACGCGCATGATATCTGTTTTCCTGCTAGCCCTGGGCATGAGCCCAGGGACAAATTGGTGGGCGATAGTGGGATCGAACCACTGACCCCTGCCGTGTGAAGGCAGTGCTCTCCCGCTGAGCTAATCGCCCTGCAAGGTAGCTATTATTGCTGAAGTTTATATTAAAGTCACTCCCCACTGTTGAAACTTTTCGATGAGGTGAGGGGTGTTTTTTGGATCAATAGCGCGACAGCCATCGAGTATGACGTTGAATTCAAACCCTAATTGATGTGCGCTTTCAGCGCTATGATAAACGCAGTAATCCAGGGTTAAGCCTGCGATCCAGACCCGCTGAATTCCAAGCTGGCGCAATTTTTCTGGCATGGCCATGCCAGTATCATGAATAATTCCTTCAAAAGCCGAGTAGGCCTCTTGATTAGCGAGAATAGCCTTGTCGATGATGATGGTATTCGGGGGAATTAACAGATCAGGATGAAAGGCCGCACCCGGGGTGTCGCGCACGCAGTGTACTGGCCAAGGGCCGCCTTGGGGTTGAAAACTAATATGATTGGTTGGATGCCAATCGCGTGAAATAGCGATGGGAATATGGGCTTTTTGTGCGGCTTTAATCCACTCATTCACGACTGGAATGATCCTATCGCCATGAGGAACCGCTAAGGCTCCTTGTGGCATAAAATCAATTTGTGGATCTACGATCAGTAACAAATCCCCTGGGTTGAAAGCTGCTTCCATATTTCCTCCACTACACACTGATTCCAATCGTTTTGATATTCATAAATTCTCGGATTCCTTCCTCACCAAGCTCCCGTCCATATCCTGAATTTTTAATGCCACCAAAGGGTAGACGTGGGTCAGAGGAAACTAATTGATTAATATAACAGGTCCCGGCTTGGATTTTATTGCAGGCAATTTGCTCGCCATGTTCGATATTGCGGGTAAAAAGAGCGGCTGCCAAACCAAAAGCAGTACTGTTGGCGATGTTCACAGCTTCGTCTTCATCAGCGGCCTTAATAAGTGCAATTACCGGACCAAATATTTCCTCATTCCAAGCGGGCATCCCGGGTTTAATATGAGTTAATACGGTAGGAGGATAGTAAAATCCCGGGCCGGCGGGGATTTCTCCCCCGTGTAATAAACTAGCCCCTTGGGCAAGGCAGGCTTGGACCTGTTGCTGAACTTTTTCGCGTAAATCCGCTCGTGCTAATGGTCCTAAATTAGTTTCAGGATCTAAAGGCCTACCCATTTTAAACTGGGTTAACTTTTCTAAGACCAACTGTTCAAATTCTTCATAAACAGCCTCTACAATAATAATACGTTTCGCTGCAAGACAAACTTGCCCAGAATTACTGAGCCTGGAGAGTACGCAAGCTTCTGCTGCCTGATCTAAATCGGCATCACTGAACACGAGATAAGGGTCACTGCCACCAAGCTCTAATACTACTTTTTTCGTTGCTTTGGCTGCTTCACACCCCACAATCGCACCAGCTTGGACACTACCAGTGAGAGTCACACCTCGTACTAGCGGGTGGCGGATAACTTCAGCCGCAACGTCATGAGTAATGACTAAAGTGCGAAACACATCAGCCGGTAGTTCCACATCTTTGCATAATTCCTCGATGGCTAGACCTGCGCCAGTTGAAATATCGGCATGTTTTAACACGATGGTATTGCCAGCCATTAGATTAGCCGCAGCAAAACGAAATACCTGCCAGAAAGGAAAATTCCAGGGCATGATGGCAAAAATGACCCCTAAGGGTTGGTACATGACATAGCTCTTATGCATTTCCGTAGCAACTAAGCGGGGCGCTAAAAATTGCTCTGCTGAATCTGCATAGAAGTCACATACCCACGCGCATTTTTCAACCTCTTTGCTGGCCGCCGTAATGGGTTTTCCCATTTCTCTGCTAATTAATTCAGCATAAAGGGTTTTGCGAGCGCGTAAAAATTGCGCCATTTCGCGCAGCTTATCTGCACGTTGCTGAAAAGACTGATTGCGCCACTCTTGCTGGGCTTGATGGCTTTGTTCCAGAATAGCAAGCGCCTCTTGCCTAGGAAATGTGCGGTAAGACTCGATTACCTGGCCAGTGGCAGGATTGATAGTTTGAATGCTCATAGGATCTTCCTTGTATTTTCCCCACGTACCCACAAAGTGTAGCGGTTTGTTTGTCGCAAGAAAAGAACTGCGTGCTATACTGAAAGAAATTGGAGTAGCCCAATGCAGTTAAAAAATTTAACGCCTTATCAGCAGACGTTACATACCTTGTCAGAACGCATAGTGGAAGCGCAAAAACCTATTCGGATCTTAAATACCCTCAAGTGGCCTGTTGAAGTTCAGCGGAGATTTTTTGAGAAAAAACACAAGGAACTACCTGAAGTCTCTCGTGAAATGTATCAAAAAAATCCTTTGCCTTTTGACCCTGAGAAAAAAAAAGAAGAATTTTATGCCATCGAACGCGATATTCGTAAATATCTTGGGCAATTTAGTGGAGTTGCCAATATCATGCTGCGAATTTGTCGTGAGTATCGTGAAGTCGTACGATTACTAGAGGCGCGGGGACAAGCGGAATTTTCCAAGATTTCTCAAGAACTATATGGAAGCGCACAGGACGCCTTTTATGCCGGAGCTCCCACACTACGTGATCTTGCAGAGTTAGTAAGTGCGACATTATCCAAGATTAAGCCTCACGATCCTGATATCTTGGACGAAAAACGTTTTACTAGTGAAGAAGCAGTTCGCATTCTTAATGAGCGTCTAGCGCGTTATTTCCATGATGAAGGCGCCCAATTACGTGTCACCATCAGCGATGAAATTTTGGCTGATGCAGCTGCAGGAGCTGAATCCATTCGTTTACGCAAAGATGCTATGTTTAGTGAGCGTGAGATTCGGGTTTTCGAAGTACACGAAGGTTGGGTCCACGTCGGCACCACTTTGAATGGTTTGGCTCAGCCAATTTGCACTTTTCTCAGCAAAGGCCCACCTTCTTCGACGATTAATCAGGAAGGCTTGGCGATTATCATGGAGATTTTTACTTTTTCTTCCTATCCGCAACGCGTTAAGCGCTTAACCCAAAGGGTGACGTCTATTGATATGGTTGAGCAGGGTGCTAATTTTTTGGATATTTTTAATTTTTATCGAGAATTAGGTTTTCGTGAAGAAGAATCCTATAATGGCGCTTTACGCATATTTCGCGGAAGCTTACCTAATCAAGGACCATTTACTAAAGATTTAGCCTATAGTAAGGGTTTTGTTCTCATTTATAATTACATTCGTTTGGCAATTAAAAAGGGGTTGCAAAAACAAATCCCGCTATTGTTTGTAGGAAAAACTACCCTGGAAGATTTACATATCTTGTCAGATTTAATTGAGGAAGGAATCGTTTTACCTCCTAAACATTTGCCACCGCAATTTAAAGATTTAGCGGCGTTAACCGCCTGGATGACTTATTCTTTATTTTTAAATCGATTAAGTTTAGATAAATTAACCGGCGATTATAAAGGATTTTTGTTGGACTAAGCGCGATTCTATTCCTCTTCCCCAAAACGTTCCTGAATAAGCCTTTCTAGAGCTTCGATAGCAGCAATTTCATCTTCTCCAGAAACCATCAGTTCTAGCTCCATGCCTTTGCTGGCTGCAAGCATCATAACACCCATAATACTTTTGCCATTGACCACTTGGTTATCTTTAAGAAGATGAATGTCGCTAGCAAAACGACTCGATAAATGCACTAATTTAGCAGCAGCACGTGCATGTAACCCTAATTTATTATTAATAACTATTTTTCTGCGTATCACGTTAATCCTCTTCATCTTTTTGTTCACATTCGATAATACCGCTTTGCCCGCCGGTACGTGCTTTTTCTACCAATTCTATCAAGCTGCTTTTTGGATAATTCATGACACGAATTAGCATGGGCAGATTAAGTCCACTGACAATGCGAATGTTTTTGTAGTCTTGAATTTTTTGCGCTACATTGCTGGGAGTCGAGCCAAATAAATCGGTTAAAATTAACACTCCATCTCCCTGATCTAGAGCTTTTACTACATTTTTTAACTTTGTGATCAAGTGTTCAGGATCAACATCGGGCCTTAACTCCACAGTGGCTATACGCAAGGGTAATTCACTCCCAAAAGTTTGCTTTACTGTATTCAGTAGGGCAGACCCAATTTCATTATGACTAATAATTAAAATGCTAACGCTCATTGTTGCAGTTTATATCCTATATAGGTTGACAGCTATTCCCGCTGCGATAATACCGCACAAGGGTTTCTACTATTACCTCAAAACGGCGATTGTCCACAAAAGGCAGGATTATTTGTGAAATCCAGGTACTTAAAAATAGTGTTTTTTTTATGGGGGCACGAGTAATATCCCTGGTTAAATTTTCGGTTTTTTGCAAATGAATAATTAAAGACAAATAATTTTTTTCAGCAACGGCAGTCGTTCCGTAAAGCTCTAAAATATTAAAAGCACCAATGCCGCGAATTTCTAATAAGTGTTTTATTGGCGCCGGCGCATGACCGATAATTTTATTGTTATCGATAAAAAATTCAGGAGCATCATCTGCAATGAGTTGGTGCCCACGTGCAATCAAAGCCAAGGCCAATTCACTTTTACCTGTCCCGCTGTTACCAGTGAGTAGAGTTCCCACATTAAAAATATTCATAAACACGCCATGTTGCAACATATTACCCCTCTCCCTCATAAATCAAACTCATGTCCAAGATACACCTCTCTGACCAGCTTATTCGCTAAGATAGTCTGAGGAGGCCCTTGAGCAATAATTTCTCCTTCATTAACAATATAAGCACGCTGACAAATATCGAGAGTTTCACGTACATTATGATCAGTAATCAAAATGCCAATTCCTCTATCTCGTAAATGCAAGATAATGCGTTTAATATCGATCACAGAAATAGGATCGATTCCAGCAAAAGGCTCATCGAGCAAAATAAAATTAGGGTCCATTGCTAAGGCACGCGCAATTTCTACGCGACGTCTTTCTCCTCCTGAAAGTGTATAGCCTATACTGTCTTTAAGGTGAGCAATGTGAAATTCTTGCATTAAATTTTGCACAATCGCGAGTCGTTGCTGAGAACTCAAGTTCTTCCTAAGTTGTAAAACCGCTAAAATATTTTGTGCCACACTCAGTTTGCGAAATATTGAAGATTCCTGTGGTAAATAGCCAATACCAGACCGCGCTCGCTGGTGCACGGGAAAATGCGTGATATCCTGTTCATCGAGCAGTACCCTGCCGGCATCACAAGGAATCAAACCAACTAACATATAAAAGCTCGTAGTTTTGCCAGCGCCATTAGGGCCTAAGAGACCCACCACTTCTCCGCTATCTAAGTGGATACTCACATTTTTAACTACTTGCCGTTTCTTATATTTTTTACCTAAATTATTAGCTCGTAATGTACGCATGGATTTCTACTCAGTTTTACTTCCTGGCAGATCTTGGGGCTGTATTATTAAGCTGGATTGGCTACCCCCCGGAAGTGGAATAGAGGTCAGCGCCTGCTGGGCTATGTCATAGTGAATTTGCTCGCCCATAAAGGTATTGTCTCCTTGAGTAATGACACCTTTTCCCAAGATGATGGCTTTTTTAGTTTTGGGATAATATTCGATTTTTTCTCCTTTGGCCGTAAGTACTCTTTTTTCTTTGTCAGGCAGGGTACTATATTGCGCTAAGTGTCCCACCGCCACAATCTTTTCCACTTTACCTTCATGGTCTTTATAAATCGTCAATTGATCGGCAATCAGCCGGGTTGTCCCCTGATCCATTGTTACTTTTCCGGCAAAAATAGTGACCCCCGTCTTCTGATTAAACATAAATTGTTCAGATACAAAATGGGCAGGCTCTTTTTCATCACTGGTCAATCCTATGGCTGTAGAGCTGATTAACACAGAGAGTAATACAAAGAAGGCGCGTCGCCACCCTGCAGGATGCAAAAGCCTCACATCCTTGTGATCTGGATCCTGGCATCCATGCCAGGACGACGGATAATTTTTAAATGAATTAAATAACATGAGTTTAACTTGATTGGTAGGTACCCCGTACATTAGCCAGCAAGGAAATATCTCCGGTATTAAGATCTGCTGTAAGCCCTTGGGAATGAATGATACTTCCTAGCTCAGTAATGGTTACGGGTTGATCGGTAGTTAAATATTGACGTCGGGGATAAGCAGTCATAGCCACTGTCTTAAGAATCGTTGTTTTCTGGGTTGCTTCATTTAAACGGGTTATTTGTACATTGTCTTTGAGATAAACCACAGCACCGTCGTTTTCAGAAAATCCTGATTGTGCGGTGATGATCCATTTTAGCTGATCGCTTCCTTGGGAAATTATCCGTGGCTCCATGAGCTCGGCCGAATTTTTGTATCGATAGTGTCTTACCTGCGGTGCATAAAAACTATTTTGCCAATCTCCCTGACGGTTAAATTGAGTAAAATGAGCTTCCGTCATAAAACCATCTGGCGTAGTGGGGTGGTTAGGACTATTAGTCTCGGATTGCAAAGAGAGGTGGATTAACCAGCCGCTTAGAGCAAAAGAGCCTAATAATAATAGGCTTAGGAGCACATTCTTACTTATTAATAAGTTCTTCACAAGTATTGTTCGCAAATCGTGGTTAAAGTATTTTGTGCGTGCATGATAAATTCACAGGCTTCGCGAGCAGCTCCATGACCCCCCAGGGCACGAGTCTGCCAATCCGCGTGACGGCGCACATAGTCGGCCGCATCAGCTACCGCAATCCCCAAACCACTGCGCCGCATTAGAGGCAGGTCAGGGAGGTCATCACCCATATAAGCGACTTGTTCTGGAGCAAGAAAAAGTTTCTGAGTTAAATCTTCAAAGGCATGGATCTTATCTTCATAACCTTGATAGATATGTTTGACTCCCAACTCATTCATACGTCGCTGCACCACAGGGGAATCGCGACTAGTAATCACACCCACCTCAACCCCAGTGCTTAACAGCATTTTGATGCCAAGGCCATCATGCAGGTTAAAGCCTTTATATTCATGGCCGGTATCGGCGAAATAAATGTTGCGATCCGTGAGCACACCATCCACATCAAAAATCAACAACTTAATCTTAGCAGCTTTCTCTAATACGGTTTGCATTAGGCTAACCCCGCGGTTAAAAGATCATGCATATGGACAATGCCAATAATTTTATTGCTGTCGTCCGTTACAGTGAGGGAAGTAATTTTATAGGTTTCCATGATATGCAAGGCCTCAGCAGCCAGCTTCTCTTTAGCAATCGTCTTACAGTTGGACGTCATGACTTCTTTTATTTTGGTGGCTTGAAGATCGAGGCCACGATTGAGCGTCCGCCGTAAATCACCATCGGTATAAATTCCTTGCAATTGATCCTCCTGATTGACAATGGTGGTGACCCCTAGGCTTTTTTGGGTCATTTCCAGTAATGCCTCGTGCAAGCCAGCGTCTTCATTCACCTTAGGAACAAATTTTCCAGTACGCATGATGTCTTGCACACATAAAATCAGCCGCTTACCCAATTGCCCGCCAGGATGATAGAGGGCAAAATCTTGGGCTGTAAACCCCCGTGCTTGTAACAAAGCAATGGCCAGGGCATCACCCATTACTAAGGTGGCTGTGGTGCTTGAAGTAGGGGCCAAACCCAAGGGGCAGGCTTCTACAGTAACACTGGTATTGATATAGACCGTAGCTGATTTTACTAAGGTTGACTCAGCCTTACCGCTCAGACAGATCAAAGGGATATTGAGGCGTTTGATCAAGGGCAACATGCCAATAATTTCCATAGCTTCTCCAGAATGGGAGATCGCTATGATCACATCATGTTGGGTAATCATCCCCAGATCGCCATGATTGGCTTCTGCAGCATGGACAAAGAAGGCAGGAGTGCCAGTACTGGCAAACGTGGCCGCTATCTTGCGGGCAATATGCCCTGATTTACCGACACCGGTCACAATAATACGACCTTGGCAAGTAAGTAGAAGTTCACATGCCTTAGCAAAATGGGCATCAATGCGTTGCTTTAAGTCAAGTACCGCATTGGCTTCTATGTCGATTACCGCCTGACCAAACTCACAATATTTTTCAATGTTCATGGTGCAAGCATTATAACTATACAAGTTTCCTATTTCTAGCTATACTCGCGTTTTAATTTACTACCTTAGCTAAATATATTCATGAATGTCCAAAATGCCTTGGTAACAGTGCGAAATCTCCGTTTTTCTAGAAATGGACGCATTATTTTAAAAAATATTGATTTAGATATCCAGCGCGGGAAGATCACCGCCATCATGGGCCCTAGCGGAACTGGCAAAACCACTTTACTACGCCTAATCAGTGCCCAACTAACTCCTGATGTAGGCAAAATTGTAGTAGACAATCAAGAAATTCATCAATTATCTCGCCGTGAATTATATAAAGCACGACGGCAGATTGGGATGTTATTTCAAAGCGGCGCCCTTTTTTCCAATTTAAATGTTTTTGAAAATGTCGCCTTTCCCCTACGTGAACATACCTCACTTCCTGAAGAGATGCTGCGTGACTTAGTTTTAATGAAGCTAGAAGCTGTGGGTTTACGGGGTGCAGCCCAGCTGCTGGTATCAGAACTTTCTGGTGGAATGGCGCGCCGTGTCTCCATGGCTAGAGCCTTAGCTTCAGATCCACATTTAATGCTGTATGATGAACCCTTTGCTGGCCAAGATCCGATTACCATGGGAGTGTTAGTGCAATTAATTAAAAAATTGAACGATGCTCTAGAATTAACTTCGGTGATTGTTTCCCACGATGTTACAGAAACCGCCAGCATCGCTGATTATATTTACATCATATCCAATGGTGAAATCATTGGCGAAGGCACGCCGGAGGCTATCTTTAACGACACCTCTCCAGCAGTTTCTCAATTTATCCAAGGCCTGCCAGATGGCACTGTCCCTTTTCATTACCCAGCAGTAAGCTTCGCCGAGGAGTTATTATGATTGGGACTCGTGTTCAAGCCCTAGGTCGGTTTGGTCTAAATTTTTGTGGCCGCGTAGGCATTTCGGGCATTTTTCTTTTTCGCACCTTAATCAGCCCCCCACGCTTGCGCCAAAGTTTTTGGCTGCTACTCGAGCAATTATATTTTGTGGGTGTTCTCTCCTTGCTAATTGTCATGTTATCAGCTTTATTTATAGGCATGGTTGTTTCACTCCAAGGATTTAATACCTTACAACGATTTGGCGCCGAACAAGAACTCGGACAATTGTTAGCCTTGAGTGTCACCCGAGAATTAGGGCCAGTCATCACGGCCTTATTATTTGCCGGTCGAGCAGGCACAGCATTAACAGCGGAAATAGGTTTGATGCGCGCAACAGATCAAATTGACAGTATGGAAATGATGGCGGTAGATCCTTTATGGCGCATTGTTTCACCCCGACTCTGGGCAGGTTTTATTTCCATGCCTATTTTGATGGTGATTTTTAATATGGTTGCTATTTATGGCGGCTATTTAGTGGGTGTAGAATGGCTCGGGGTCAACAGTGGATCATTTTGGTCTAATATGCAGGCTGCCGTTGATTTTCGGTCGGATATATTAAATGGAATAATCAAAAGCCTAGTTTTTGGTTTCGTCGTCACCTGGATTGCCTTGTACCAAGGGTATTATACTGTACCTAATGCAGCCGGAATTAGTCGAGCGACTACCAAAACTGTGGTGTATTCCTCACTTGCCGTATTAGCGTTAGATTTTATTTTAACTTCAGTCATGTTAAAAGGGTGGTAATGTGCCAAAAACAATAATAGAGCTTATCGTTGGATTATTTATGATGTTAGGGCTAGTCGCTGTGGTATTTTTAGCCTTAAAAGTCAGCGGCTTAACTAGCTATTCTACTAGACAAGATTATTATCGGGTCAGTGCTGAATTCGATAACATCGGAAGTTTAAAAATTCGCGCACCCGTCATGGTAGCGGGCGTGAATGTCGGGCACGTGGGGTCGATTAACCTTAGCCCAAGCACTTATCGCGCTAAGGTGATGATGTTGATTAAAAAAAATCAGACTCATTTACCTTCTGATACTGCAGCCAGTATTTACACCCAAGGCTTATTAGGCTCCAATTACATTAGCTTAGCTCCAGGCTACGCCGAGACCATGCTTAAAAACGATAGTGTAATTGAATCCACTCAGCCAGCGCTGGTGTTAGAAAAGTTGATTGGGCAATTTTTATATAACGTTCAGAAAAAAGACTAGGAGAATACGATGTTAAAAAAGTTTTGGATCATTTCCTTATTATTATTACTTAGCCTTACCGCGATAGGCGCCACTTCACCAGTGCCTATGCTGCAAGTCACCACAGAACAAATGCTAGCGGCACTCAAGCAAACCCAGAACCGGAATCCACAAACATTATATGGCTTAGTACAGCGAATCTTATTGCCCCACGTAGATTTAGATCAAATGTCCGAGCAAGTGCTTGGCAGATATTGGACCGAGGCCAGCCCCGCACAACGTGTAGAATTTAAACACCAATTTACTTTTTTTGTCACGCGCACCTACTCCACAGCTTTGGCTTCCTATTCCAATGAAAAAGTACGATTTTTTCCCGTGCGCGGTGGAGTAGCGGGTAGTAAAGTGCAAGTAAATAGCTCGATTGACCAGGCCAATGGGCAAACTATTGCCGTAACTTATCGCTTAATGTTAGAAAATGGCCAATGGAAGGTTTATGATTTTAGCGTCGAGGGCATTAGTTTAGTCCAAAACTACCGCTCACAATTTGCGAATACCTTGCGCACTCAGGGAATGGCCGGATTAATCAATCAATTAAGATCACATAATGCCAAATTACATTAAAACGAATCCTAATGCCCATGGATTTATTCTCCAAGGCAACCTAGGGTTTCAAACGGTCAAGTACTTACGCGATGAAGGTAATGTTTTGATTGAAAATACCCCGGGCGAGATTTTATTTGATTTTGAGCAGGTAACGCACTCGGATAGCTCAGCATTGACCTTATTGACCGCCTGGACCCGATGTGCGCGCAAATGGTGCAAACCAATTCGCTTTATTAATTTACCACCTAAGCTAAAGGAAGTTGCTTGCTTAAGTAACTTGGATAAAATTTTAGGAGGCGTTTCATGGAAGAAACCTTCGGAATTATCGCAAAAGAAAAAGAACATATAATCCCTATGGATAAGCTTAGTATTTGTGGCAATATCCCGCTGCAAGGCGAGATCGCTATCTCTGGCGCTAAAAACGCTGCCTTGCCCATCCTGTTTGCGACCTTATTGGTGACTGAACCCACTGTGCTGCACAATGTGCCTTTGCTGCATGATATCAAAACCTCTTTAGATATCCTGACCACCATGGGCTTAGAGTTTGAGCACACCGATCATCAAGTTATAACCAAGCAAACGACCGCACAGGAATTAAAGGCCCCGTACGAACTGGTCAAAAAAATGCGCGCTAGCATTTTAGCCTTAGGACCCTTGTTAGCTCGCTATGGAAAAGCAGTCATCTCCTTACCTGGGGGTTGCGCCATTGGCTCCCGTCCCGTTGATATTCATCTCAAAGGTCTACAAGCCATGGGCGCTAATATTCAACTCGAGCATGGGTATATTTATGCTTCAAGCAAAGGCCGATTAAAAGGCGCTGAATTATTGTTAGATAAGGTCACGGTCACTGGCACGGAAAATTTAGTTATGGCAGCCGTATTGGCCGAAGGCAAAACGATTATTAAAAATGCCGCACGCGAACCCGAAGTCACTGACTTGCTTTATTTTTTAGTTACCATGGGAGCTAAAATTCGGGGCATGGGGACTGACACCCTAGAAATTGAAGGCGTAGAAAGCTTGCGGGGCGGCGAATATACTATTTTGCCGGATCGCATTGAAGCGGGAACTTATCTAGTAGCTGCCGCTATTACCCAAGGTAAGATCAAACTTAATAATATCAACCCCGAAATCCTACAATCAATACTGGTGAAATTGCGCGAAGCCGGCGCAGATATTTCCTATTCAGACCATTGGATTGAGTTAGATATGCACGGCGAGCGTCCCAAAGCAGTCGATATTGTTACCGCACCGTATCCCGCCCTGGCCACCGATATGCAAGCACAATTTATGGCATTAAATTCTGTAGCGGAAGGCACTGCGGCCATCACCGAGACAGTATTTGAAAATCGTTTCATGCATGTCCAAGAACTCATTCGCATGGGCGCTGATATCCGCTTAAAAGGCAACACCGCGGTATGTAAAGGACGCCCCTATTTAATTGGAGCCCCTGTTATGGCCACTGACCTGCGCGCCTCAGCCGGATTAGTCCTGGCTGCCCTAGCTGCACGAGGGGAGAGCATTATTGATAGGATTTATCACATCGATCGCGGCTATGAGAGCATTGAGAGAAAATTGTCGCAACTGGGTGCTAAGATTCAGAGGGTTTCGTAGGTTACGCACTTAAATCCCCTCTCCCCCGCCCAAGCGTCAGCGAGGGAAGGTGGGAGAGGGTTAGGGAGAGGGGGGCTCGACCTCCGCATAGATTCTATTTAAAACTCCTGCCAAATTTTCAAAAATTTCATTATTCCAAAATCTCAATATTTTAAATCCTTGGCTATCTTTCCCTAACCCTCTCCCAGCAACAAAAACGGTTGGGGGGGGAGGGGACGTTAAAGTCGCAGCTTACTGCCCCATAAATCGTATAATTAAAGTTGAGGTTGTTGATAATGTAACAACTATGCTTATCAGCATACCTCCAAACCAAATTTTTAGGTCCCGCCGTAATATTTCATTTTGAGCTTTTAACCCGACATCCATTTCTTTCATATTATGCTCAAGCTGTTTAATATCTCGCCTTAACCCCAGTTCAACTTCCTTAATATGGATTGTTAACCCAGCCTCAACTTCTTTAATATGAGCTGTTAACTTGGCGTCAACCTCTTTAATATGAGCTGTTAGCTTGATCTCAGCTTGTTTTAAATTAACGTCAACTCTTGAAATATCACGCTTTAACTCAGCCTCAATTTCTTTTAAATCCTGTTGCCTGACTAATTGTTCTTGCACGATGGATAAAAAAGTTTCAGCTTGAACTTCTGCTTGCTGGCGTGAAAAACCTGCTGCCTCTAAAGCTTTCACATATTTCAGAGGATCGAATGGAATACGGAAGTAATGTTTACGTGCATTGGTCATAATATATAACCTGTTAGTATCTTATTATTTATTAATTTATATTTACCAGCAAAATGCATGAAAAACAATACGGTAGTGAGCAGAAATCCCCCTTTGAAAAAGGGGGGAAGGGGGGATTTAAAGAGGTCAGCAGCTACACAGCCCAAAACGGCGGCCTTTCTTGATTCTCAAAAAGTAACCTGCCGGTTATTAAGGGTGGCTTATAATATTTTTAACTGTAAAATTATATAACTTGCGAAATAGAACACTTATATATACTCTATAATTAAATTAACGATTATATAAAGGTGGTCTAAATGAAAACCAAGTTACTTGCTCTCAAGCAGTTAGATCGTCAGCTAGCATCCTGGTCTGCAGCCAAAAGATATTTCCAACCTCGCAAAGGTTGGGTTGTCTGTATAAGAAAAGCTCTAGGGATGACCTTACCTCAGTTAGCCAGCCGTTTGAGGGTTACTCGCTCAAGAGTTATTAAGATCCAACAGGCAGAGTTATCGGATTCGTTGACGTTACATACACTCAGAGAGGTTGCTAATGCACTCAATTGTGACTTGGTTTATGCCTTTATTCCTCGAGAACCCTTGCAGGCCTTAATTAAAGAGCAAGCGGAAAAAATTGCCAAACAAAAACTTCAACGTATTGCCCATTCAATGGCACTTGAAGATCAAGCAATTCCCACTTCTCAGCAACAAGAGCAACTGGAAGAGTTAGTAAACACTCTGCTTGCAGGATCACTGAAGCAACTATGGGATGAAACTTCATGAAATTTGAATATCCGGTAGGCGCTACACCACTAGATCTCGATGAAGCGATTGGATTAATTCCAAATCATATTACTACGCAATCTGAATTAAACGAGTGGGAACAAGCTAATATCCTTGAAGCTGAAATGTGGCTGAGCACCCAAAGGGTTGCTTATAGCTTGCCTACTGCGAGTGATATCGCTGGGAGTAAGCTTAATACCAATCGCAAAGTGCCAGGACTTTTAGAAGCAAATTTTATTCAACAGATACATAAAAGAATGTTTAATAAAACATGGCGGTGGGCAGGTCAATTTCGCAAAAGTGACAAAAACTTGGGAGTGGATTGGATATATATACCTATACGACTCCGGGAACTTTTAGAAAACGTGAGCTATCAAGTGGCAAACTATTCTTTTGCACTCAACGAAATAGCCACTAGATTCCACCATCAATTAGTCGCTATTCATCTTTTTTCAAATGGGAACGGGAGACACGCACGATTAGTTACTGATTATTTTTTGATTGCTCATAATCAACCAAGATTTTCATGGGGACAAAGTAATTTGTATGAAAATTCAATTATCAGAAAAAATTACATTAAAGCCCTACAAGCAGCTGATAGACATGATTATCAGCCATTGTTAAAGTTTGTACGAGAGTAAAATTAAATTGAAGCAAGAATCATTCCATGCCTTCGTGAAGAAATGCGCCATGGCGCGGTCGTGGGTTATGCCCACGGTGTTACCCACCAAGGAGAGCCGGGAAAGCGAGGGCGAACAGCCCCGGAGCACCGCAGTAATGCGGTGTGCCCCTCACAATTCGAGGATTGTAGCAAAGATCCCCCTTGGAAAAAGGGGGCGAGGATAGTAGCAGAAATTCCCTCCTTTAAATTCCCCCCTTTGAAAAAGGGGGGTAGGGGAGATTTAAAGAGGTCAGCAGCTACACAGCTAAAAACGGCGGCCTTTCTTGATTCTCAAAAAAGTAACCTGCCGGTGGCTGCGACAACACTAATCTATTTAGTATTTGTTCGCATAATTCATATAATACGGGTTTGTGGAGAAATCCTGTTAATCCCAATTCTCGTGCTTCAGCTTTTAATTTTTTATCCCCATGCGCAGTGGCAATGAGAATGGGGGTCTGACTATTAGGGCCTGGGCTGTGCCGAAACTGGCGGGCAACTTCCATGCCATTTAAATCCGGGAGACCAAGATCGCAGATGATTAACTGATATGGATGATGCAGCTTTTCTAAGGCAACTAGGCCACAATTGGCCACCTCCACCTGACAACCGAGGTCTTTAAAGGAACCTTTGGTGGCACGAGTCGCCATCGGTTCATCCTCAACCAATAAAATATGGATGGTCATACCCAAGTTTCTTATTTTTGTCAGAGGATCAACCAGGGGAGGGCGATGCCCTGGTTGACGAAAGCATTTAAAAGCGGGTTGGGTGTTATTATCATTCATGAGTATGCTCCTGGATTTATAGAAGAAACGAACAACGAATCAAGGAAGCGGCAGCAGAGGATTTTATAGGTGAGGGCGGACAGGCACGGTCATCCCGAGCAACGGCGAGGGATCTCCTGCAACTGGCACAGAGATCCCTCGTCGCAAGCTCCTCGGGATGACCTACTCGTTCGCCCTACCTATTTCCTCTGCTACCAGCCTACCTCCTCTTGCCCTGCATACCAGCCACTAAAAAACCCACGGCAAATCCCAACCTTATGCCAGCAACACCGCTGTGACATTCGAGGAAAATCATTCGGAAAGGATTTGTTGCCCCAGGCGCAAAATATCCGCCCAACGCAATGTAGGTGAAAAAAAGTGATTAGCACACAGAAAAGAGTTTTACGAGAACGCGTAATCGAGTAAGCTTGATTTGACACGGCGGACCTCTCTTTAGGTTCGTTGCTGTAAGTGCCTCACGGATGGTTAGAACATCTGTGTGGCGCGGCCGTGGGCACTGCCCACGGTTACCGAGTATTATTCATCGAATTTTTGTGAAAAGCAAACTTTTTATTAAGGATGGCTTATATATAGGCAAAAATAATTTCCCCCTTTGAAAAAGGGGGATTAAGGGGGGATTTAAAAAAATGAGAATACTAATAACCGTTTTGCCTTCCCTGATGCTGAGTAGACTCTTCGTCAGAATCAGTCTCTGGACTTGTAGAGCGACGACCTGTAGTAGTGGACTGTCCTACATGATAATATGCCGCTACGGCATTATTGTACGCTAATATGGCAATCTGCTGATCGGGCATCTCCTTGGTAGGAGCTGTGGTAATAATTATTTGCACTTGCTGATCAGCCAAGATTTTTAAATCTTTCTGGTGTCTTTCTTTTGCTTCTGGGAGTATTAATGCCTGTACCCTAGCTATATGCTCTTCAATGTCATCTTGTTTTTGTGACTCCCTAACTTCCTGATCTGCGAACCTGAGCGCTGCACTGAATATCTCAAGATCTGTGCTCAGATTATTTGGGTCCGCGCCAACTAGGCTGGCAACGTGAGGATCAAATACTTCTTTCAGACCGTTATCCTCTACATCTTTGGTAAGCTTGCTTTGAATTCGTTGTGTACGGTCTTGAGACGTCAACTTTGTTCCAACTCTATCAATCCTGTTTGTTCCTCCACTTCCTCCTGTTCTGACTGAACGAGTATCCGCATTACCCTGCCCTTCATCAGGATGGCGGCTTGTAGAGGTAATGTCTGAACGAATCTCATCATCCTGATCAGACAGCAATCGTAGAGCATCCGCCGGACAAAGAATTTTGTCAGTAGCTTCATGTCCCAATATGCTATGGACAAATCCATATGTGGTATTTCGCGTCTTACTGCCCATCTTTATTTTGTGAGCCAAAAATTCATCTATTACAAATCGGCTGGCTAAAACTAAGCCCAATATACCAAGGTAGCATAGAAGAGGATCGGGAATATGGAGATTATCAGAAAGCCAGGAGGCTGCCTTGTTATCGCGTAGAAAATCAAGAAATTTGTGATTATCAGCACCAAAAAAATTTAGGGAACCGGACTGGGTTACTTCATAGAGATGTTCATGTATTGCTCTTCCTGCAAAACCTCCTGTAACACCCCATAATAGCCAAGCTTCTAAAGCGCTTGTTCGTTTTTCATTAGTTCGCGCGGTTATAGTTGCACCCACTGGAGGTGCGAAGGCATTTACCACACCGAGTGCGGTAGCAGTGATTGGGCTGTCATATTTTGGCAAGAATTCCCGAAGCTTGGTTAACCAATTTTTTTCAGTACTGAGTTCATCCTGGTCATTTTGAGCCGGAGCCTGCCTGACAAGTTCTGTTGCCTTCTGTCTCGCAAACGCTTCTAGTACTTGCTTGCGCGCATCCGCCCCTTCCTCCGCCTCTTCCTCTTCTTTCGGAGTGAGTGGTACAGTAGTCAGATTAGGGTCCAAGCCTTCCGTCACTAATGGAGATACAGTAACTGAAGGAGATGAATTGTATATGATGTTAGAATCATTGTATGGAAATTCGGATGTAGATTCGGATTTAGATTTGGATTCCATAGCATTCCTCGACAGTGCAGTTATGTTAAGTGCTTATAAAGAATCCAAACAATATTTTGGATTCCAAACTTTTTTGAGTTATTGAATTAAATTTATGAATTTATTGTAAAGCATTAGCCTTAAGCGAATATTAACAGCGTGAAAATATTTAAGCAATTACACCCGTAGGGGACAGAATAATCCCTTGTGTGTAAAAATCCTTCTCCCCTTGTGGGAGAAGGTGCCCGCAAGGGCGGATGAGGGTAAACTTGAAACCAGCAAGAAGCATTTTATTAGCTAAATGCTAACTGTTGCTTACCCCTCACCCGCGCGCCTTACGGTGCGGCGGGGCCTCTCCCACAAGGGGAGAGGCGGCAAAATCGTGGTGGATAGTTACCTATCATTTAGAGTGGCTAAAAACCGCTGGGGGGTGATGATTTCTCCTTTAATTCCCAGTTCTTGCTCCGCTTCGGCTAAAGCCCGCTCTTCTCTCACGAGAGTGCTACTATCTTCCGTTTCCCACACGACTTGGTACAATTTTTGCTCTCCGCGTAAACTTCGGGTTAGGAAGTCGACCTCAAAACCACTTTGCGTGAGATAATACTGGATTTCGTGCCCAGCTCGACGCAAATTGAGGTAAATGAAGTTTTCAAAAATGCGTCCTAAATTCTTAGAAAAACTGTTGCTGTAGGCATAATAGAGACCAGAGTCAACTAGGTAGCACTTTTTGGGTGTTGTTTGTATTTTCCGCAATGATTCTGCATAAATGGGTACGCTAAACGCCAGAAAGGCATCTTCGATGTACTGTAGATAATCATGCAGGGTATTTTTACTGACGCTAATGCCTTGGCTTTTCAGATCATTGTAATATTTATTAATGGAAAACCGGGTGGCAACATTGTTTATTAATGCCTTAATCAGGTACTTGATTAGGCTAATATTGCTAATGCCATAGCGCTCGGTAATGTCCCGAAATACGACGACGTCCACATAATTTTGCAAAATTTGAATGCGATGTTCAAAGGTTAATCCTATCGTTTCTGGAAAACCACCTTCCGCAAAATACTCTAATAGAGGGCTGCGCAGAGTATCAAATGATTTTTTAGCAACTAAGGGTGTGGGAATATTAATATTGCGTGCCTTTAAATACTCGTGGAAATTAAACGGCCAAACTTCAAGCGTGATAGTTCGTCCCCGTAATGAGGTGGCAATTTCTTTGCTCAGCAACTTGGCTGATGAACCCGTGAGATAGATATTGACTAGGCGGGTATCAAAAAACCGTCGTATTACTAGAGGCCAATTCTCGACATTTTGTATTTCATCAAGAAAGAAATAGCAGGGCTGTTCATGGTTTTCGGGATGTAATGTATAAAAAGCTTCTAGCAATCCGGATAGTTTTTCTTGGATAAGAGGCAATAAGCGATCATCTTCAAAATTTAGGTACAAAATACGTGATAGAGGAACGCCGTCATCTAAATAACGTTTAGCAGTTTGTAGGCAAAGGTAGGTTTTTCCTGAGCGACGAATGCCGATAGCTACTTTTATTTTGCCTGGAACTTCCGGGAAAGCAAAATCGCGTGGTACGCTATTTTTAACAAGTCTTAGTTTGTGTTCAAACTCAACAGATAAATTTTGCAGAATTTCTATGAGATGAATGTTATCCCTGTTCATAGGGATAGAATAGCTCATTTCTGTCCCTTTGCAAAGGGACAGAAATCTAAGATTACAACAAAATTCGTAATCATTCACCATCTTTAAAATCCTTCTCCCCTTGTGGGAGAAGGTGCCCGCAAGGGCGGATGAGGGGTAAACTTGAAACACCAGCAAGAAGCATTTTATTAGCTAACTGCTAACTGTTGCTTAGCCCTCACCCGCGCGCCTTACGGCGCGGCGGCCTCTCCCACAAGGGGAGAGGAAAAATCGTGGTGAATGGTTACTTCCTCTATTCATAGTTATAAAGTACTAGAAAGATAATCCCGCGGTCGCGGCCGACTTTGAGTAACAGTCGTTGTGGATTGGATTTGGCGATTTGGGCCAAGGCATCAATGTTAGTCACCGCTTGGCCATTCGCTTCTAAGATCACATCTCCCGGTCTTAGACCGCTAATCCAGGCATTGCTCATTGGGTCAACATCAACCACGCCCGCGCCTTTGACTGGACCAAAATCGGGGATGAATTGATCGATGGTGGTGAGGCGAATGCCATCTATTAGAGAAGTACTGCCTGGTTCAGTGACTTGTTTTACTTCCTTGGGATCCATGATCTTGGTAGTCAAGCTCATGGGCTTGTCCTTACGATGAAACTTGATCGTGACCTGTGAACCAATGGAGAATAGCCCCAACATATTGCGCAGTTGCGCAGCACTGGTGATTTCTGTGCCGTTAATACTTTCAATCACATCTTGTGCTTGCAACCCAGCACGTTGCGCTGGCAGCCCCGGGGTAACAGCCGTCACTAAAGCGCCGCGTTTGCCGCTAATATTAAAGGCATCAGCCAGGGCTGGAGTTAGGTCTTGCACCATCACGCCTAACACCCCGCGTCGCACTTTGCCGTATTGGGCGAGCTGCTGAAAGATTTCTTTGACCATGTTGCTGGGAATCGCCAGACCAATACCCACATTACCGGTAATCGGCCCAATCAACGCGGTATTAATGCCGATTAATTGCCCTTGTAAATTGACCAAGGCACCCCCGGAATTACCGGGATTAATCGAGGCATCGGTTTGAATGAAGTTTTCATAGCCTTCAATGCCTAGATCACTACGATGCAAGGCACTAATAACTCCAGAAGTGACTGTCTCATGCAAGCCAAAGGGGTTTCCTATGGCGGCGACGAAATCGCCCACTTTCAGATCATCGGAATTACCGAAGGGAATGGCAGTGAGTTTATCGGCCTTAATTTGTAATACCGCAATATCGGATAACTTATCAATACCGATGACCTTCGCTTTAAAACGACGGCCATCGGTTAAGGTGATCGTCACCAGTTTGGCTTCTACAACGACATGAGCATTAGTGACTACATAACCTTTTTGGGCATCGACGACGACGCCTGAACCCATTTCTTGGAATTGACGGAAGTAAGGGGTGGCTTGTTGCTCCGCTTCATTTTCATTGGGAGAAGGGCGAAATGGTTTTTGCCTGCTGCGAGTTTGTGGCGCTAAAGCACGGGTTTCGCCGATCACCATGACATTAACCACGCCTGGCATAATATTGCTCAGCATGGTCGAGATGCTGGAAACCACTTTACCATTAATGGTGGGGGGCGCATCGGCAAGGCTGACTGGAATAAAACCGAAAGTGATAAGTAATAGTAATGCAGTGAACCAGGATTTTATTTTCATTGCTCTAAGTCCTCATAATTAAACTAACCATACGACCGGTGTTACCTTGGTCTCGTCGATAAGAAAAAAAGCGCTCAGGATCAGAATAAGTGCAGTATTCGCCGCCAAAAATTTGGGACAGTCCCTGTTGACGTAGCTCATGTTGAGCTAGCAAGTAAATGTTAGCCAACCATTGATCATTGGTTTGTGACTGAGGCTTAGGCTGAAAAGCGCTGTGGGCTGCAGGGTCCTTTGCTAGGAACGCTTGATGCACCTCGGAACCCACTTCAAAGGCAGTGGGACCAATGGCAGGACCCAGCCAGGCGAGCCATTGCTTGGGGTCTCCGTGTAAGCGGGCTAGGGTAGCAGAAATCACCCCAGCTAATATACCCCGCCAGCCAGCATGAATCGCCGCCACTTGGCTGCCTGCCGTGTTACACAATAAAATCGGCAGGCAATCAGCAGTAAGCACTGCGCAAGCTACCTGGGGTTCAGTAGTAATGGAAGCATCCGCTGCAGGGGCTGTGTTAAGTACCGTTTCTGCAGCCACCACCACTTTACTATGGACTTGATGTAGCCAAGCAGGTTCGCAGCTAAGATTCAACTCTTTGCGCAATTGCTGCCGATTGGCTTGTACTGCAGCGGGATCATCGCCTTGAGCGGTACTGAGATTGAAGCTGTCAAAAGGGCCTTGGCTATGGCCGCTAAAACGCAATGAGGTCACGGCGCGCACGTGGTCGGGGGCTGGCCAATTAGGGGTTAGGTAATGGGAGAGTATGCTCATAGGGCATATAATAACTGCAAAAAATCCTCAGGGATAGGGGCTGTAAACTCCATTTCTTTTTGATCCGTGGGATGTTGAAAACATAATTTATGCGCATGTAAAGCTTGGCGATTAAAGTTGGGGCTGCTGCCTTTGAGCCCTCGCCCTACATACAATGGGTCGCCCACTAAGGGATAGCCCACATGAGCCATATGAACGCGGATTTGATGGGTACGCCCAGTTTCCAAAAACACGCGGACCAAGGTATGGGCAGAAAAGCGCTGCATCACGCGGTAATGGGTAATAGCCGGCTTGCCATTTTCGACCACTGCTTGCTGCAGGCGGTGGCGCGGGTGGCGCGCAATGGGTGCATTCACGGTATTACCAGCGATAAGCACGCCGTGGACTAAGGCCAGATATTCTCTTTTGACCCTGCGAGCTTGTAGTTGAGTGACTAGCGAAGTATGGGCAGTGAGCGTGCGCGCCACCATCAGCAGACCCGAGGTATCTTTATCTAAGCGATGCACAATGCCAGCTCGGGGGAGGGTATTATTAGTGGGCAAGTAATGTAGCAAGGCATTCACCAAAGTATTATCGGGATTGCCGGCAGCGGGGTGTACGACCAGCCCAGCGGGTTTATTGACGACTAATAAGCTGTCATCTTCGTAGATAATATCGAGAGGCAGGGCTTGCGCTTCCCAATTCACAGCCGTTTCTGGTGGGGCAGTGATTTCAATGGACTGGCCTAGACGTATTTTGTCTTTTTTGCTCTGCCAGGGTTGTCCATCCACTTTGACCTTGCCTTGGCTGATCCAAGATTGAAAGCGCGCGCGCGAATGTTCTGGAAATAATTGCACTAAAGCTTGATCCAGACGTAAACCCTGCAAATTTTCGGTAACAACGGACTGTAATAAAATGATTAGTAATCTCCTAAAGCATTTAGTAAAATGCGCAGCTATGATCACCATTGAAATCCCTAGTGTATTGCGACGCTTGAGTGAAAACCGCGCCAGTGTTATGGTGCCGTTTTCTGCAGTGCTAAATTTGCGCGGTGCGATGCAATTATTGGTGGAGGCCTTTCCTGCACTAAAACCTTATCTTTTTAGTAGTGATAATCAGCTTTCTTCTTTTATACTGTTTTATCTGAACAATCAAGATGTACGCTACTTAGCGGGGGAAGAGACTCCTTTGGCAGCAAAGGATACTATTACGATTATTTTAGCAATTGCAGGTGGTTAGATAATGACTGAAGAATTAGCACGTTATAGTCGACAGATAAGTTTGCCGCAAGTTGGCCTGAAGGGGCAACAACGCTTGCGAGAAGCCAAGGTATTATGTGTGGGGGCAGGGGGGTTGGGTTCGCCGTTGTTACTTTATTTAGCAGCTGCGGGTGTGGGTACGCTGGGTATCGTTGATAATGATATTGTGGATTTCAGTAATTTACATCGCCAAATTTTGTATACTGAAGGAGATGTGCACAGTAAAAAAGTCCGGGTAGCTAAAGAGCGACTTAACGCGCTAAACCCTGCAGTGCAGGTGATCCCGCATGAAGAGCGTTTGACTAAAAACAATGCTTTATCCTTGATTCGTCAGTATGACATTATTGCCGACGGGTCCGATAATTTTGCTACGCGTTATCTGGTAAACGATGCGTGTTTTTATGCAGAAAAGCCGAATGTCTATGCGAGTATTTTTCAATTCGAGGGCCAATGCTCCGTATTTACTAGCGCCAATGGTCCTTGCTACCGCTGCTTATACGATTCCCCGCCTCCCCCGAATTTAATGCCTAATTGCGCTGAAGGTGGGGTGTTGGGAGTGCTGCCTGGGTTGTTAGGGACTCTGCAAGCCACCGAAGTGTTAAAGTTGATTTTAGGGATTGGGGATTCACTGATTGGTCGCTTATTGACGATTGATGTTCTGAAGTTACAATTTCGGGAATTTAGTTTGCCACGTAATCCTGAGTGTAGGCTTTGCATTTATCGACAACCTTTTGAAACGCTGGTTCAGGATGTACAAGCTTGCGCTCCTTTTCCAAAGGGGGGTAGGGAGGATTTTGAGTTGGGGATTTCGCTTGCTGAATTTCGTCAGTTGCAAAAACAACGGGCTGACTTTGTTTTGTTGGATGTGCGTGAACCTTATGAGTATGCAGCGGCTAATCTAGGGGGATATTTAATTCCTTTGGGGGAATTACCACAGCGCCTGGGTGAATTAGATCAATCCAAACTCATTATTGTCCATTGCCAAGCTGGCCCACGCAGCCAACGAGCCGCCGTGTTATTGCACGAGGCTGGCTTTTCTGAGGTGAAATATTTGGTTGGTGGGATGAACTAAGGTGCCGCACGAATCCCTTCTCCCAAGTGGAGAAGGGATGAGTTACCTTCGGGAGGCGTTTACATTGGGCAGAACACCAGGTATCCTTTGGGCTTTTCGAAACACGAGGTGATAAAAAAACGTGATACGATTTTACTCCATTATTGTTCTTACTTTCCTTGTTCTGTTAGTAACAGGATGTAAAACCACCGAACCCTTTGAAACTTATAAGGGCGCTACAGCTAAAGAAATCTTCACAAGTGCAGAGCATAAGCTTGCGGCTGGGCATTATGAATCTGCTGCCAAAGATTTCGAGGCGCTCGATACTTTATATCCCTTTGGTGAATATTCCCAACAAGGCCAGCTTGATCTAATCTATGCCTATTATAAAAAAGGGGATGACAATGAATCTGCGCTAGCTGCAGCAGATCGCTATATTCGCTTATACCCACGTAGCCCTGATGTAGATTATGCCTACTACATGAAAGGCCTAATTAATATGGGTGCTAGCGAAAGCTGGCTGGACCGCTGGATTCGTTCTGACCCTGCCCAACGTGATTTAAGTGGGATGGATCAAGCCTTTAATGATTTTAATCTCCTGGTGCAACGCTTCCCCAGCAGCCCATATGCAGCTGATGCTCGCGCACGCATGATTTACATTCGAAATTTATTGGCTAGGCGCCAACTTGAAGTTGCTCAATTTTATTTTAAGCGCAAAGCTTACGTAGCAGCAGCCAACCGTGCCAACCGTGTTGTTGAATTCTATCAAGGATCCCCAGCAGTAGTGCCCGCATTGGCCATTATGTATCAATCGTATATCGCTTTGGGTGAAAATGATTTGGCACGCAATACACTACAAATATTGATTAGGAATTACCCCAACACCAGTGAGGCAAGACGCTTTACACCCCCAAAGGCGGTATAGTCAAGGACGATAATGGAATCCCAAGCTAAACTTTCTTTGCCAGCATTAGAAAGTAGAATTTTAGTTCTTATCAAAGAATTTCTTCATGCTTTGGGTAATGAGCGTGCCGTACGCGCTTTGAGCTTACAAGCCTCTTTAGATAGAGATTTGGGCTTGGGTAGCTTAGAACGTGTTGAATTGGTTTTTCGTATCGAAAAACAATTAGGTGTTCAGTTACCAGAAAGAATGCTTTTTGAAGCTGAAACTGTCGCTGATTTGGTCCGGGCAATTCAGGATCAGCAGCCCATTTACCTACCCACAGCAGCTGTTATTCCTCCAATAATTGAATCCATTAGTGAAGTTCCGGTTGCAGCACAAACCTTAGTCGAAGTCTTACAGCACTATGCACGGACAAATCCCAATCGCCCACACATTTATTTGCAACAAATAGATGAAGAAGAGCAAGTCATCACCTATAGCCAATTATACGAAAATGCTACTGCCTGCGCTTATGGCTTAAGGCAACTTGGTATTCAACCAGGTGATAAAGTAGCGATTATGCTACCCACAAGTAAAGATTTTTTTTATGCTTTTTTTTCGAGCTTATTAATCGGTGCGGTTCCTGTGCCCGTGTATCCTCCAATACGCCCCAAGCAAATTGAGGAATATGCGTTACGCCAAGCAGGAATACTCCGCAATGCTCAAGCCCATATATTAATTACCGATCGCAATATTGAAAAGGTCGCAGCTTTATTGCAACCTTTAGTTCCTAGCTTGAACCATACCGTGACTATAACCGATTTAATGAAGTGGCAGCTCCCTCGCTTCGCTCGGGATGACGGGTTTGCTCGGGATGACGTCAGCCGGGATGACGCCTGGGTGAACTCGTCATCACCTCAAGATTCAGCATTAATCCAATATACCTCAGGCAGCACGGGTGACCCGAAAGGAGTCTTATTGACTCACCAAAATTTATTAGCCAACATTCGGGCGATTGGTGAAGCCATAGCTGCAAAACCAACTGATGTGACGGTTAGTTGGTTACCTTTGTATCATGATATGGGGTTGATTGGGAGTTGGCTGGGTTCGTTATACTTTGGCACGCCTTTTATCGTCATGTCCCCGCTAACTTTTTTAGCCCATCCAGAACGCTGGTTATGGGCTATCCATTATCATCAAGGAACTATCTCGGCAGCGCCTAATTTTGCCTATGAGCTTTGTGTACGCAAAATAGCCGATGAGGCAATCGAAGGTCTGGACTTAAGCTCTTGGCGCATTGCCTTCAACGGTGCTGAAGCGGTAAGCCCTAGTACCTTAGAGCGCTTTACCCAGCGTTTTTCCCGTTATGGTTTTGCCGCAGGAACCCTGGCGCCGGTTTATGGCTTAGCTGAATCTTCAGTAGGATTAACCTTCCCGCCTTTAGGGCGTAAACCTGTGATTGATAAAATCAAGCGTGAGGTATTTCTTGCTTCCCGCCAAGCACAACCTGCCACTCCTAACGATAGATCACCGCTGCAATTTGTGGCCTGTGGTGTTCCTTTACCGGGGCATGAAATCCGTATCATGGACGAAGCAGGAGGCAATGCTTTGCCGGAACGTACTGAGGGTCAATTGCAATTTCGCGGGCCGTCGTCGATGAGGGGTTACTTTAATTCGCCAGAAGCGAACGAACAAATTTTTGCTCAAGACGATTGGTTGAACACCGGCGATTTAGCTTATATTGCTAATCAGGAATTGTATATTACCGGACAAAAAAAGATCTCATTATTAAGGCGGGGAGGAATTATTATCCAGAAGAAATGGAAACTTTGGTGGGAGAAATCCCTGGAATTCGTCGGGGCTGTGTCATTGCTTTTGGTAGCACGGATCTTCTCATGGCAACCGAAAAAATTGTCATTGTCGCTGAAGTAAAACAGGAATCTTCTGAGCCACAGCATGAACAAACATTAACTGCGCAAATCACAGAACAAATTTTCAATGCAATAGGCATTCCTCCCGATGTGGTGGTATTGATTCCTCCACAAACAATTCCTAAAACTTCCAGCGGTAAGTTGCGCCGTTCTTATTGTAAAACCCTGTATATGGAAGGAAAATTGACCGAAAAACCACCTGCGCTGTGGACACAAGTCGTTCGCTTGTGGGGATTGGGTTTTGGACAGAAAAGCAAAAGACTAGCCAATACCATAGCGTCAGTATTTTATACCGGCTATGTGGCCGTGATATTAGGGCTAACCGTTTTCCCGCTTTGGTTGCTGACTTGGGCTTTACCACCAGAACAGAGCCGGCGATGGCTACCCAAATGGGCGCGGGTATTTTTGCGCTTAATTGGCTGCCCATTGCGCATTGTCGGAACTGAACATTGGCCTGCAGTGCCTGGTATCGTGGTGGTGAATCATGCAAGCTATTTAGATATCGTTGCGTTACTCGCAGCCTTGCCTGAGGGAATTGCGTTTGTTGCGAAACAAGAATTAATGCGGACCTGGATGCTTCGAACTTTTTTGAACAAGCAGCAGACTATTTTGGTGAATCGTCAGGATTTTGCCAGCGGAATTTTAGATGCTCAGCATATTGAGAAAACGCTACAACATGGGCGGTCGGTAGTGATTTTTCCGGAAGCAACTTTTACCCGGGCTGCCGGCATCCGTCCTTTTAAATTGGGAGCTTTTAAAATATCCATGGAAACCAAGTCGCCGATTTGTCCCGTAGCAATACAGGGAATGCGGCATATTTTACCGGCGGACCAATGGCTCATGCGGCGAGGAAAGATTACTGTGACAATAATGCCCTGTTTAAGACCACAATCCAAGGATTTTGCTGAAATGATTCGCTTACGGGATCAAGCACGAGAAGCCATAGCGCGCCAGAGCCACGAGCCGGTGCTACATTTACCAGCTGCTGGAGTATCATCGCATGACGAGTAAAACTGCCATCACTCCCACTCGCCAGGAAAATTTTGCCGATTGGTATCAAGAAGTGATTAAACGTGCCGATTTAGCCGAACATTCCCCAGTGCGGGGCTGCATGATTATTAAACCATGGGGCTATGCAATTTGGGAGCGTATTCAAGGGCAATTAGATCAAAAAATCAAAGCCACTGGCCACCAAAATGTCTATTTTCCGCTATTAATTCCTTTAAGTTTTCTAGAAAAAGAAGCGGCCCATGTTGAAGGTTTTGCAAAAGAATGTGCGATCGTCACCCATTATCGCCTAGAGGCGGATGCTCAAGGGAAACTAATTCCCTCGCCGGAAGCGAGCTTAGCTGAACCGCTGATTATCCGGCCAACCAGCGAAACTATTATTGGCACGGCGATGGCGAGCTGGGTGCAGTCCTATCATGATCTGCCAGTATTAATTAATCAGTGGTGTAATGTCATGCGCTGGGAAATGCGCACGCGATTATTTTTACGCACCTCGGAATTTTTATGGCAAGAAGGCCACACCGCCCATGCCACCGAAGAGGAGGCCATCGCCGAGACCTTCACCATGCTGGATGTTTATGAACAATTGGCTCAAGATTACTTAGCGATACCGGTAGTGAAGGGCGAAAAAACCCCGGCAGAACGCTTCCCTGGCGCCGTGAATACCTATACGATCGAAGCGATGATGCAAGACGGTAAAGCGTTGCAAGCAGGAACTTCGCATTTCTTAGGACAAAATTTCTCTCGCGCTTACCAGATTCAATTTTCCGACCCACAGCAACAATTACAATATGCCTGGACTACTTCCTGGGGCTTATCGACCCGGATTATTGGCGCCTTGATTATGACCCATAGTGATGATGATGGTTTGGTGCTACCGCCACGCATTGCCCCAGCGCAAATTATTTTAATTCCCGTGGCCATGCAGGAACAAGATTGGGCCGAAGTGCTTGGCTTTTGCGAGCAACTAGCGGCTGATTTACAGAGTTTGTATTATGCTAAAGAATTACTGCGGGTTACCATTGATAAAAGCAGACGTCGGGCAGGGGAGAAGTTTTGGGGCGCCGTCAAAAAGGGCATTCCTTTGCGTGTAGAAATCGGCCGACGTGAAATTGAAGCAGGGCAGCTGACCGTGTCGCGACGCGATCAAGCCGCGAAAGAAAAAATACAGTGGAGTCGCGCGGAATTAATTGCCAAAGCGCCGTTACTATTGGAAGAAATTCAAAATGCCTTGTACCAACGCGTGGTAACTTTTCGCCAACAACATACGCATGAGATTACTAGCATTGCTGAATTGCAGGCGTTATTTCAGAAAGAAACTGCGGTTGGGTTTGCCATTGGCTTTTTTGACCCTAACGTTGAATCACATCCCGAAGTTATGCAAACCCTAAAACACCTCAAACTAACCACCCGTTGTATGCCATTTAGTTCCGATAAAACAGTAGGGAAGTGCCTATTTTCTGGAAATCAGACGGATAAAAAAGTAATTTTCGCTCGGGCGTACTAATTATCCTTCACCAACAAAAACGGTTGGGGGAGAAAAGATTTTTCAACAACCCTGCAGAAGATTTAATATTCAGTTAAGAAAACCTAGTTAAACTGCTCCTACTATAAGCTACTACAATGGGGAAAAATTATGGATATGGCTGAAGAACAAGGTGAACCAGGCACTAATGAACGCAAAGATGAAAGCAAGCTCAAATCTAAACTTAATACAGGAAATCTCCCCAATTCACCTTTTTGGAACCCGACAACCCAAAGAACTCTCTTTGAGCAGCAAAGAGCTCCAAGTTTTTCGGACCCAATTACCTCACAACCCGTTCAAGTGCCAAGAAGGGCTAAACAGAATTCCAACGATGTCGCTATGTCGCAGGATCCCACGGTCTTTATTTTTGCCCCTCCTGAAGTCAGAATTGGTTTGCAAGCTTTGCATCCGCACTTAGCAGGAAAACCCATAGCGATTACCCAGCCTGACGGTACAATCAAAAACATTACCTATCCTAGGGAGTTTAAAGAGGTAACGCTCTGGCACTTGCAATTAATTACTCGTAATCAGAGCAAAAATGCATCGGAACCAACTTCGCCAGATGAGACTATTGCCGATGGTATAAGTCCGGTCATCCAGCGCGCACTCAGGCATCTCGTCTCGCTTTGTCAGATCACCGGTAGTGCGTGGACTACGCATATAGGAGGACGGCCACTTCCAACTCCCCAACTAAGTTTTTTAGTTGATCAATCACCTCCACAACATCACGATCAACGGCTTGATGGCACAGGAAATCTCTATCATATTTATCCCGAAGCAGAAGAAGCAAAATCGGAAATAGAATCTGAAATTCGAGAACAGAAAACCAATGATGCCGGTACCGAAAGCAAAAAGAAATTTGCCCCAGAGAGGCAAAGCGCTTTGGATGATTTTTTAAGAAGGCGGCGGTTACCTGTGAGAGAGAGTAAACTTATTCCTTTTGCGAAAGCTCAGGAGGAATACCAAACTCAGCAATTGCTTGAAAATAATCTTGAAAATAATGATAAACACTATTTATCTGGCAGTCGTTATCAAATGTTTTCAGATAAGCGAGGAGAGGATAAAGAGGCAGTAGATACCGAACCCTATATTGAACATATTGCAAATATGGTGGTTGCCGAAGTTATTAATGCATCTACTATAGCCAAGGTTCATGGTAAAAAAACCCATTGTAAAATAGGAGCCATCGGTATGGGTGACTTTATGTCGGCTACTGATTTACAAAGGAAGGGAGAATTATATGCTGCTTATACCCCCGCCCTCTACCAAGGGATATTACGTGGCCTTGCAAAACTTAGGCTTCATAAAAAGAATATTACAGCTATTAAATCGATTAGCTTCCCTCACTTAGAATTTTGGGGTGATGTAACTCAACAGTATCGGGACAGTATACATGGTGAAACGAGTGGTAAATTGCAAGAAACGCTTATAAAAGTTAAAACACTTCCTGCATTAGAACCATCAAATCAACCTCTTGAACCTAACTATGAAGAGAGATGGGGTTCAGTTCACTATCCATTAGTTAAGCAGGGTAAAAAGGCTTATGAAAGTTATTGGCTGAATCTCAAGGCAATGGAATTCTTCCGAGCGCAGGCAGTGTCTTTAGGGAAAGAATTAGGCATCGATGTGCTTTCTTTTTCAGGTGAAGTCGATGCCTTAAAACGCCTCCCTCAACGGGAATCTCAAGAGTCTTCTACAAATCAGGCGGACGAAAAGGAATTAAAGTCTGATACGCAAGAGGCACGAAAAATTCCTCCCAAATCGGTAGCCTATCCAGTAACCTCCTTTACTTTTTCAGATCCTGCCGCACTCCCTGGGGGTAATGATGCCACGATGAGAGAGAATCATCTCGGCAAATTAAATCCCTTTTGTGCCAATATGAATGATCAACTGGAGTTTTTGGGGATATATTTAGATTATCGTGACCCAGATCAGGGACAAAAACTTCAAGCAGCAATGGAAATTTATGGCGCAAGGATTAGGATGGCGCAAATGCGGTTTTGTTCCAAACAGGAGTATGTAAATAAGCAACAAGAGGTTGGCAATCCGAGATGGAAGTATCTTTGGTTGCTAGTACCTCTAGTGGCTACGACTTTTGCTGGGGGTGTCATGGTGCCTGCCGCTTTGAAGTCAGAATTTCGCATTGTAGATTTAGACCCAAAGCAACTTCTAGCCATGTCGCTAACATTGATTGTGATGACATTGGTATTTAGTTTTTACATTTATGCGCTGACCCCGAACTACCAAGAGTTACAACAACGAGCTGAGACAGCAAAAGCGCGAAAAGATCAGGTAGAGCAGATCGATCAGCAAGTATTTACGCGGATGCTTGAAAATGATAGTAGTCTAAGTGACATCCAGGCAGAACCTAATAAAGATGAAATTTCAGTATACCTTGATAGCACTGGACATTTAGAATGGCTTAATAGTGATAGCACTGCAGATCAGTGGTGTGAATATCTGCAAAATGAGCCATTGATGCAGGCATTAAACCAGGATAGAAACTATAAAGCTGAAGTTAAAACGGCGCAAACACTGCTAACAAGAGCAGTGCAAGGACTTGATAATAGCTCTAGCTTTGCAGAAGATCTAGCGGAGGCTACAGATGAGGTTAATCAGGCAGTGCTGGCTTGGCATGAGCATGAGATAGCAGAGGCAACTAACTGCTGCAAGGAAGGTTTTAAGCAAGTCGCAATGACTTTGGGTTTGCAACCAGGTATTGATACATTTGACATGCAGGTATCGGGGGGGCCTTATTCAAACTTATTAAGTGCTGTACAGCGCAGGGAGACAGAAATTGCCAGGCAAGCGAAAATAAAAGCAACCGCAACCCAGTGGTCACTTAGTGATTTTATTGAATATTTAGGCAATACTGATAACTCCACTCAGTTGGGTAAGTTACAACAAAAGGTACAAAAAAAGGTTGATTTAATAATCCAAGATGCGCGGAAGGTAGCAAGCAAAGAAATAGCAGAGGAAGAAGAATACTTAGTGACTCTTAATCTTTCTAGGAGTGACACTCGCCCCGATACTCCGGAAGAAGTTAATGGCAGCAACAACAACACAGAAGTTCCTGATGACAGCAACGCCACAGGGGGATCCTTGAATACTAATCTTGCTAGTGTATAGGATTGAGAAAATTTCCGGCGCTATCTCTATGTAGAATTGAGCGGGTAAGATTATCCTTCTCCCCTTGTGGGAGAAGGTAGCCGTAGGCCGGATGAGGGGGAGTTCCTTCCTGGCTTTGAGCCATTTCAAGCTTACCCCTCATCCGCCTTCGGCACCTTCTCCCACAAGGGGAGAAGGATAAGCCAATCGGATTCAAGCCAAAACAGCCACCAGCCGCACCGGGGCTTCAGGAGCATCGGCAATCTTCATGGGAAAGGCGTAGATAGCAGCTCCCAGGGGAGGCAAAAGCTCTAAATTGGCGACATTCTCTAGAATGTAAATCTTTTTTGGTAATAAAATCTTATGCACGGGATAGGTATCACTAATCCCAGCATCAATTCCCATCGTATCAATCCCCACTCCAATTACCCCGCGACTCACCAGTAACTCAGCCGCTGTGGTATCAATTCCAGGAAAATGGCACTTGCCCTGCGAGTCCACAGCACAAAATTTTTCTTCCTGCCAGTATTGCGACCAACCGGTATAAATAAAACATATGCTATCCTTTGGAATCTGGGTTTGCTGCGTTTTTTCCCAGTGTTCTAGATCAGCAGCAGTCGCCAGAAAATCGGCATTATTTTGCACTTGATCGGCAAGGTTAATCACACAGCCCGGGGCAAAAAAATGGGAGATTTCTAATTGATCTGCGCCACCTAGCTCTGGGCAAAAATGTCTGGGGGCGTCGATATGCGTGCCAATACCCATCGATAATTCCATATCATCCATGCGGGCATGGTGCTCTTCAATTTGATAAATCTTGCGTTTAAAGGGGGTTTTTCCGGGATATACCCCGATGGATTCGCTGAGAGTGTGGGTCAGGTCGATATATTTTGGCATTTAAGCCTCCTTTAAGGGTATAATTTGCTAAAAACAAATGTCGTCTCGGCATGATGCCGAGATCCAGATCATAGGGACGTGAAAGTTTCGCTTCCTGCGCCCTAGATCCCTGCTTCCATGCAGGGATGACGACTAGGTATGCAGCGACGACTTTGGGGCTACCTATGAAACCTATTTTACTTACTTTATATAGTGAAGGAGAATTACTGGATAATCTTAGAATGCAGCTTCATGCTGATTCATTACCGGTTATTTTACATGAGTCTGCTGATGAAGAAACCTATATTAAGATCCAAGGACAAATCCGGGGTCGTTTGTGTTTAATCTTTGAAAGTCTTTACAACCCCAATTTTAAAATTTTGCCTTTGCTATTTTTAGTTCGTACCTTACGTGATTTAGGGGCACAAAAAATTGGCTTGATTGCCCCCTTTTTGCCTTATACTCAAAACGACAATAATTCCTGTCGTTATTTTGCCACATTGTTATCCGAATATGTTGACTGGGTAATTAGCGTAGATGTGCATTGGCAAAAGCTCTCATTAAAAGAAATTTATACCATTCCTACCCAACTTGTTTCAGTAGAAGAAGAGATGGCTGAATGGGTGGGAGCTAAGGTAAAAAAGCCGTTAATTCTTAGTTTTCATCATAAAACCCAGAATTGGATCAAGCAGGTGGCCGCTAGCATCGAAGCGCCTTATTTTAATTTAGATACCCTTGGGCGTTATAAAACATCCGCTGGTTTTTCGGAAATCTATAGTTATCAATCTTATACCCCCATATTAATGGATGATGTGATTACCTCTGGCAAGAAAATGTTGAAAGCGGTTCAACGTTTGGAAGCGATGGGATTAAAACCACCTGTGTGTCTGGTGATACATGGCTTATTTGTTCAGGATGCTTATGAGAGTTTGCTTATTGCTGGGGCGAAACGGATTATCACCTGCAATACTATTCCTCATGCTAGCAATCGCATCGATCTTTCGGGAAAAATTGTCGAGCAGTTAAGGCCATTATTAGAAGTCGTCATGCATTAGTCATCACCCCATAGACATCTCATAAGCGAGAGAGGGAATGTTGGCCTATAATTATTAGCAAAGCAAATAAGGAGAAGTTTTTACATGGCGGTGACAGTGCTGGATCGGGTTCAGATTTTCAAGAAACTAAAGTTCCTTAGTATAGCTTTAGTCTGCCTAATCACTGCCTTTAGTGCGCTGGGGGTGCCTCTCAACAACAATATTCCCTTGGATCAAGCTAATCTAGCAGATGCTCAAATATTAAACTGGGCGGATAAAGCTGTTATCAATATTTTTACCTACGATTACACCAATTATGAGCAACTCTTAGAAGAGGCTTCCCTGTATTTTACCCCTATTGCCTGGAAAGAGTTTAAAGCTGCCCTACAAAAATCAGGAAATATAAAGATTATTAAACAAAATAAGATGAAACTCACAGCTAACTTAATGAATAATGGACGCATCGTCAGTCAAGGAGCTGAATATGGTCGTTATAGTTGGAAAATCCAAGTCCCCATTGAAGTGACTTATGAAGACACAGCCACTGAAACTGTGGTAAAAAAGGAGCGAATGATTACAACATTAAATATTATTCGTGTTTCAACCCGAATTAATCCACAAGGCATTGCTATTTATTCGATTAATTATTACTACATTTTCTAGTGAGGATTTATGAAACAGTTAATTTTCGCAGCCTTATTGAGCACAATCTCCATCACGGGCATGGCAGAAAAAGCCTCCGTCAATCAAACGGTGACAGACCAAGCCCCTCAAACTGCTCCTGCGTCCAGTGAAAACCTATCCGAGCCCAAAGTGCAAGCTAATGATCTTATCAATTGGGCAAATCGGGCGACTACAGCTATTTTTGGCTACAGTTACAAAGACTATAAAAAAACCATGGCAGATAACGCCAAATATCTAACGCCAGGAGCTTGGAAAAAATACAGCGCTCATCTGCAATCTTCGGGCAATCTTAAAACCTTAACTGAACATCAGCTCACTATCATAGCCACAGTGCCCAAACCTAGTAAAATCGTGAATCAAGGGGTGATCAGTGGTAGGTATAGTTGGACTGTTGAAGTCCCACTATACACGCGTTATGAAACAGCCGACCCCAAAAAAACCATTACTCAAGAAGAAAATTACTTGATAACCTTACAAATAGTCAGGATGCCCTCAGATCAATATCCCTCCGGAGTAGCAATTAATTCTTTATTGCAGCAGCCTATGAAATAAAAAGGCCACTATCCCTTTTCCCCCTGGGGGGAAGAAAGAGAATCTGCAGACTTCAAAGGTTGCTTATAAGTTTCTTTTAGACTCAGCACTGCAGCGATTGCTACAATGACACCGGCTGCAGCATAGAATGCAGGAGCAATACTCAGTCCTGTGAGGTGAACCAAGAAAACTGCCATAAATGGGGCAGTGCCACCAAAGATGGCAAAAGTCATATTATAAGCAAAAGTGACTGCAGTATTACGGATTTCAGTTGCAAAATTTTCCGCCACGATAGTAAAAATCACGCTAGCAATACTGCCAAGAGCGAGAGCGAAGATAATTTCCCCCACTAAGGCGAGGAAAAACACTTGTTGCGACAAAAGCCAAAAGACCGGAAACATCACAACTAATAAAGAAACCGTACCACATAAGAATATTTTTTTTCTGCCATAAAGGTCTGAAAGATGACCAAAAAAGGGAACTGAACATAAAAAGAACAAGAGGCTGACCACGTTGATGAGCATAGCTGCTCTTAAGTGTATGCCATGTTCTGTTAGGTAAGTGGTAAAGTAAGCAATTAAAAAGTATTCATTTACCGCTGTGGCAATAATAACCCCAATGCAACATAACAATAAACGTGGATACTTGAAAAGCAGTAATTTGATAGGAGCCCCACTACGCGGCTTCTTTTGAGCAGCTTTAAAATGATCGGATTCTACAATCCGCAAACGAAGAATAATACCGATAATACCCCAAGGAGCCGCTAATAAGAAAGGAATCCTCCATCCCCAGGTATGAAGAATATCCGTGGGAATAATTAAAGTGGTTACTTCTGCAATCAAAGCGCCTAACAAAATACCAATATAGGCCGTACAGAGCACAGAACTACCTGCGATACCGCGGCGCTTTGCTGGGGCTTGTTCTACCAAAAATGAAGCAGCCGTACCAATTTCTCCAGCTACCGCAAAACCTTGAATACAGCGAATTAACGTGAGGATAATGGGAGCAGCAGCACCAATAGCCTGATAAGTAGGTAATAAACCAATACCAATCGTAGCAATGGTAATTAAAGACATTGAGATGAGCAGGGTGGTTTTTCTCCCATAAGTATCTCCAATATGACCCAGCACGATAGCTCCTAAGGGCCGGGCAAAAAAGCCAACGGCAAAGGCAGCAAAAGTCAGGAGTAGGGAGACACGAGGATCGGCTGACGGGAAAAAGAGAGGAGCCAATATCGAAGCAAAATAGGCATAAAGCAGGTAATCGTACCATTCCAAAGTGTTCCCTGCCAAACTGGCTATTAGTGTCATTTTTTTCATGAATAAAAATCCTCAGCATTAAGAGTGAACGTGAAATACTTTTTGCTAGTTTAATTCATGAAACTTAACAAAATATTAAGAGCTATTGGACAATAACTTTGCCAATCATAAAAGGGTGGGTATCACAAAAATAGCGATAGGCGCCTGGTGCATTAAAAGTATGGCTATAACTAGCGTCCGAAGAAAGTTCCCCCGAATTGACACTAGGATCTTCGGAAATAATGGTATGCGGGACGGAATCGTTATTTGCCCAAGTTATTTCGGTACCTAGCGGCACAGTAATATTTTTCGGGGTAAATTTGTAGTTTTCAATTGATATTCTATAGGTAGGCTGCGGGACACTCACTAATACAATTTGCCGCGGTGCTTTCCCTACCGGAATGGTGTTCACCTTTGCCAGTCGAGGTATGTCAATCACTGCAACACTATTACTCCCTTCGTTGCTCACATAGGCTTTGGCATCATTGGGAGTAATTGCAATCCAGTAGGGTAGTTTACCTAGGGCAATTTCATGGGCGACCTTACTTAGCCTAGGATTAAATACCTCTAACATCCCAGAACCTTGGGTGGCAGTAAACCCCAGCCCGCCCTTATGAGTGAATAATAGCGAGTGCGGAGAGGCTCCAGTGGGCATTCTAGCAATTATTTGATGATTGCTAAGATCTAAGATAAAGATAGCATTATCTCCAGCCAGGGTAAAATACAGACACTTACCATCTGGGCTATATTGTACGATGCGGGGAGCATTATTGAGGGGGATTTCTCCTATAATACGATTTTTGGAAAGATTTAGAACCACTAAAGCAAAGTGATCGGGATCTTGTGAGCCAATGTAGGCTGTTTTACTGTCTGGGCTGATGGCGATATAATAAGGCCTTTTCACTGGATAGGTCCTGGTTATTTGATTGGTCTGTGCATCTATCACCTTAACAGCATTGTCGTCGGTGACAGCAACTAGTATGCTTTGACCATTGGGTGTAATAGCCAATCCTTGTGGTTTATTACCTACTGGGATGTTGGTTAGGATACTATCCGAGGCAGTATCAATCACACTTACTTGACCATCCCCACTATCGCTTAAATAAACATAACGATTATCAGGAGTAATGACCATACCATCTGGTCCTTTAGGGACTGGAAGAGTATAAGTCACTTTATTCGTAACTAGGTTAATTACACTGAGGGTGTTATCTTTGAAATTGGCAACGTAGGCTTTTGCTTGCGGTAAGGCTGCAGCTGCATAGGCTGAGCTTACTAGTGCTAGCGGCATAAAAAATGCCAGTGCACTGGCAAATTTATTAATTTTTTTCATGCATAATCCCTTATAACAAACTAACTAACTAACACAATAAGGCTTCTACAATTTCAGAAGCCTCACCGTGGTAAAACTTAACTAACGCGATATTTCAAAAACGCCATTAATAAGAGTTCGGTCCTTTAAGAAGGAAGATTGAAATTGCCCTACTTGATTATTTAACAAGTTGAAGGTAATTTCGTATTTACCAGGGAATTGCCCTGTTTCCTCGTCACATACTAATATGACTTGGTCATTTTGATTTTCTTTGACAGTGTATTTTCCTTGTCGCACAGCTCCTTCGTCCAGTTCGTCGCTTTGAGCAGCCAAACAGGTGACTTCATATTGGCCATCTTTTTTGAAAACCGCATTTTGTATAGAAAATCGAGTAGGTTCAAATTTTTGACCATGAGGATTGGTCAGCATTATATAGACAGGCTTATCGATAAATGGAATAGTCATAATTTTTCCCTCCTTTGCATTGGTTTTTCATAAATACATATATAAAATAATCGCATTTGTTTACAATCCAATCCATAGATTCATTAGTAAGTCTATCACAGATAGAAATAAATCAAAGGAAAGTGTCTAATTTATTTTTTATTATTCCACAGCTTGCTCGAGAGGCAAAGCCTTGTTATACTTTTTTACTAAATGGAAGCTTCATCTAATTCTTTACATAATAACCAAGGGAATGGTGGCAATATGCGTACTATTGTAAGATTATTCCTGCTTTTTTATATTCCATTTGCTATTATTCTAACTTGTCTTCTTTATAGCGTACTTAAAATTCATACGCTTTTTGCAATTGATGTACTTCAATCCGAAGCCTTGGCTCATATTTATTCCTCTCAATTGGGGCAAGTGTTTGATGTCCAAAAGTCCCTCCCCATACAACCTAGTTTGGATCTTTTTAGCTTATATTATTCTTCTTTTACTTCTTTAAATCTCCCATTAACCAGTAATCCTGTTAACCATTTAATACCCATTACCGTGCTACCTCCAGAGAATTTTGCTCATAGGACATTCATCTTAGGTATTTATTTCGTAAGTTTATTGTTATTGGGCATTTTAGTTTTTTATTGGGCTGCAATACTGGCTAGTCGCAAAAAGTTGTATCAAACAATTCGTGATAGTGAATTTCGCTTCAGAGAAATTGCATCAGCTATAGGCGAGGGGGTGTACGCTATCAATGATGAGGGTTATATCATTTACTCTAATCCTGAAGCAACGCGGCTGTTAGGCCGGTCACAGGAAGAACTTTTTAATAAAAATGCTCATACTTTATTCCATTCTCACGCCAATGGTATTGGAGCTTTTAATCCTCACTGTAATTTAAATAAAACTAGCAGAAGTAATTTTCCCTACCATAGTGATGATGAATTATTCCGCAATAAAAATGGGGATATTTTTCCTGTAGAAATACATTCGGTTCCTCTATTGAGAGATACTAAAATCGTCGGATATGTGGTGGCTTTTCAAGATATTAGTATGCGCAAGCAAAGCCAATGCAAAATTCATCAACTAGCTTACTACGATCACCTAACAAACCTTGCCAATCGACAATTACTGTTAGATAGATTGAAACAATCTTTAGATCAAGCCAAACGCTATCAAAGATCTTTAGCAGTGATGTTCCTAGATCTCGATAAATTTAAACTCATTAATGATCGTTTGGGGCACGATATTGGCGATCAATTACTGAAACATGTAGCCTTACGATTAACTGACATCGTGCGAGGAGGAGATACAGTAGCTCGCTTGGGGGGAGATGAGTTCGTCATTATTCTCACTGAAATTACTTATCCCCAAGCAGCAGAATCCGTAGCAACAAAAATGTTAAAAATTATTGAAAATTCGGTGAACATTGATGTTCACAAGCTCTATATTACGGCCAGTATTGGTATTGCCACCTATCCACAGGATGGAAGTGATGCTGTAACTCTTTTAAAAAAAGCCGACTTAGCAATGTACGCAGCAAAGGATGCAGGAAGAAATCAATTTCAATTTTTTTCCTCAGATTTTTTAATTCACAACCGTTAGGAGAATATTATGGATCAAGCAATTTCATCAAGAAAGAATTGGGGATTGCTGTTAGCTTACGGAATTATCTTGGTTATTTTGGGATTAATAGCGCTTAGCGTAGTGTCGTTTACCACCATTGTTTCAGTAGTTTTTTTAGGAATTTTACTTTGTATAGGTGGGGTAATAATTTTTATTGATAGTTTTCATTATTGGCAAAAAATTTCAGTATTTATTTTACATTTAATTATGGCAATTTTATACGCGATAGCGGGTATTTTTCTAATAATAAATCCGATAGCTGCAGCCACATCCATTACTTTATTGTTAGCTATTTTTTATATTATTTTAGGGCTGTTTCGTGCATTAACAGCGATATCTTTTCGATTACCTAATTGGGGATGGAGATTTTTTGGAGGATTAGTTGCTTTATTACTTGGCATTTTAATTTTAATGAACTGGCCGGCTGCTAGTTTATTTATTATTGGCTTATTCGTAGGCATAGATTTAATAATTACTGGATGGACTTTTATTACTCTTGCAATAGCGGCTAAAGCAATGACCAGAACTCATCGATAAATTCCTCTAATTTTTATGAGTGGCGACAATCACCATGTCGCCTCCTCCTTTTTTTGCCTGATCCAGAGCCTGCTCTACAGAGGTTAGTAAATGTTCTATGTCTGCGCCATGTTGCGGAAACATGGCGACTCCAAAGGAAGCAGTAAGAGTTGGAAAATTTTTCTGACCTCCGAGTGATTTTTTAATAAGGTTTCGTAATAATTCTGCTTTCGATTCAGCAAAGGTCTTGTTTATGCTAGGCATGATAATGAAAAATTTAGCTTGATTACAGTAGAAAATATGGTCGTAATTACGGAAATTTAAAGCCAAAATGGTTGTAATGTTTTTCAGAATGCTAATTTGTATGTCTTTAGCACAACTCGCCAAGACCGGATTAAAGTTATCCAATTCCATTAAAATAATAGCAATTGGATGTTCTTCTCGGCTAGCTCTCCCCATTTCTGCTAACAAAATTTGTCTCACATAACAAGGATTGAGTAATCTTGTTGTATAATTATACATAAACTGAGACAAATGTAGTTGATTATCCAGGTCTATCTCCATGATTTTTCTCCTTATTGCAAGCTTAGCAGTGTTTCGTGTTTTGTCCCTGAGAAAGCACACGTCCGTCCCTGTGGAAGCACACGTCGTCCCTGCGGAAGCAGGGATTTAAAATTATTTTTTTCAATATTTTTTTAGTAATTAATGTAGAAATATGTTATTGCTTAATTGAGGCGTCAATCTATAGTTAAGGTAGAAGGTGTAAAAAACTGTAAAAAGGAGAAAAGACATGAAAATAAATAGTCTTAGCACAACGGTAGTGAAGAATGTAGTTTTGAGTTCAGTGCTAGCGGGAGCAATGCTTTTTATGTACTCTTCCTCAGCTTTGGCCTGGGCTCGGACTGGGACTAATCCATTCCATTGTAAAAAAGTATGTGACCCAAACCGCTGTTTTTTGGTAGTAGATTACATAACTTATTCATATCCATATAAAGTCTATTTAGATAACGGCTTTTGCTATAAAGGACAAGTATATAATTATTATCATAGGTACTTCATTTATGAAGGCGATCACTATCATACCTATTATTATTACACTTATCCTTCTTATTTCTACACTTATTACTAAGTGTAGAAAAACCAGAACGTTTACCCCCCCTTTGGGTTGGGGGGGCTAACTTATTAATATGATTTCACTATCACTGTAGTTCCAATATCTATAAAGTTTTTACTTAACCAAATTGCCGCACTGGGACGAACTCGTATACAGCCGTGACTGGCATTACGACCCTGAGGAACACTAGCAGCGCCATGAATTGCATAATTTTTACTAAAAAACATGCAGAAGGGCATTGGTGCCCCTCCATGGGGAAGTGGGTAAATATTTGATTTACAGTTTGCTCCACCTTTGCTAATAACATGAAAAAAACCGGTGGGTGTATGACAGGGACGATGGCGATCTGGACAATAATTAGCACCACCTGATGCATTTCCACTGGCTATTAACTGACCATCTTCATAGGCATACCAACTAGTTCGTTTCGGATCAAAAACAAATTTTTTATCTGCATAAGCATTTACATCAAAAATTAACAAAGAAATTAACGTAATACATACAATAATAATAGCTTTTATTATTTTCATAATAAATTCCCTCCCTTGTTTTTAAAATACATCCTTATAAATAGTTATTATATTTATTAAAGATAGATCAAAATTACTGAAAAACAATTTAGCAAATCTAAAGTAGGGGAGAGATAATATTTAAAAGGGGTATTTTAAATTCTGTAAAGATTGAAATAACTGCAAAATTTATCGCGTTGATGTGGAGTTAAATCAGAAAAATTTAAATAAGTTTGAATAATTACTGCTGGATTAAAATACTTAAAATAAGTTTGGTCTTCATTGCGATTGAACCAATGTGTGAAATTTCTAGCACGTTGCTTGGGAGTTAACGATGATTTTTGAAAGCTCATGGAGGCAACATCAATGAGTGCTAATTGTTGATTTTCTCGCAATAGCACATTACCTAAATGAAAATCACGAAAATAAACACCCGCTTGATGTAAACGCTGTATTAATTCAAGCACCTTACTACAATGTACAGGAGTTTTAGCTTGGGTCAGTGAATGTAAGTCAATGCCTTCCAAAAAATCATAAATTACAACATGACATTTACCTGTTGGATAATAATAACTGTATTTCCACTTTAATGCAGGAATTCCCAAAGCATTAATGCGTTTACTCCCAGACTCAAAGCGTTTCGCATAAGACCAGATATGTGAAAGTGAATAAAATTTTTTGGATTTGCGAATTAGCTTAATGATTTCTTGCGTAGAGGTTTTAAATAATACTTTAGGTTTGAGATGATTACCTTTTAAAAAAATTGTATCTTTAGTAATTTCATGAAATTGTTGTACAGAAATTTTTTCCATTGCCTTGCCACATTCATATGCAATATTTCCGATAAGAAAAATTATCGGAAATATAAGTGTTAAATAACATCTGATGCCCACACCTCTAAGGCCGTCGTTCCCGTGGATCCCGGCATCCTGCCGGAGAACACGAGAGAGACTCCTACCGAGGGGGACGCGCAAGCCAGGGACCCTATAAAATTGGCAAAATGGCCCTATTAAAAAGATAGGGTCTATTGTGCCTTGCAGGCTGCTGTGCATCAAGGCCATGGGAATAAATATTTTCTATCCACATATGTGCTAGCGGGTGCCCTTCTTGAGCTGCTTCAAACAAATAAGGTATAGCCTTATGATAATACTGTTTGGATAAAAATTTATATGCGATTTCAAAATGATCTGAACCATACATAAAGACCTCCGATATAGCGCTGGTACCCTTATGTTATTCTTAATTCCCATGGTTTATTAATGAGCTGCCACGAAATCTCAGGCAATACCTAGTATTGACTTTAACCTCATGTTAGCTGTGAGACTTCCTTGTGTTTTAAATTTCAAGTCGTATTTGAAATTTGGATAAAGCAGTAAAATGGCTGGGGTAATCAATAATTGAAAAGTTGCATAAACTACATGTAAAATTTAGCGTCATCACCGTATCCTCTCTTGCTATAAGTATGTTGTTTAACTATCATTTAGTTACAAGGTAATTAAAACACAAATTAAAAGCATTAAGAGCAATCATTCAGCTAATAACAATGTAGGAAAATAGCCAAAAGACAGGATTTTTGGCCTATAAGGAAGTAAAATGAATGATCAATTACGCAAATTTAATGAAGAAGTAGTACTAAAATACAATCTTTACAATGGGTTGTTTTTGGCCCTACCCTTCGGAGAAACCCAAACTATTGGAACCCTTTTAGCAATTTTTTCTCGATTTTGTAATTCACAAATAAAAAATAAAAAATCCCCAGGACAAATTATAGACCAATTTTTCAAGGCTCAAGGCATTTATGACGATGAGAAAAAAATAATCAACATTTTATTTCAAATATTACAGTTTATAGAGCGACAAATTGTTTTATTCGATGCCTTAGAAGACGCTGCTTTTTCTAGCACCCATGACTTAACAGGAAATGGATCTTTAGAAAATTTATTAACAAAAATTGATGATAAAAATAAACAACGAAAATTCATAGAACAAATTAAACAATATCAAGTACGAGTTGTTTTAACTGCACATCCTACCCAATTTTATCCAGATACGATATTAGGAATTCTTGCTCAATTAAATTTTGCGTTGCAAAAAAATGATTTAAAAGAAATCAGCAATTTATTGTTGCAAATGGGCAAAACCTCATTCAAGCATCAAAAAAAACCAACGCCTTATCAAGAAGCTGAAAGCCTAGTTTGGTTTTTAGAAAATGTGTTTTATCCAGTGATTCCACAAATACAACAAAAAATTACCCTGGCTATAAAGAAGTTTGGAGGTTCTGGTGAGCTGAACTTAAATTGTATTCAACTTGGATTTTGGCCAGGAGGCGATCGGGATGGAAATCCCAATGTAACCCCTGACACCACTCTTGAGGTTGCGAGATTGCTTAAGACCAGAATATTGCAGATGTACTTATTGGATATAGATTATTTAATTAAAAAACTAACGTTTAAGGGTATATTAACAAAACTAGAAAAAATAAAACATAAACTAGAAAAAACCCATCTAAGATCACAAGTAATAGAAACTATAGATATAAATTCTAGCATCTATTACAAATCAAGTGAATTATTACGCGATCTTAACGTAATTAAATCTATATTAATAAAAAACCACAATTCACTCTTTATAGAAAATATTGAAGAACTCATTATTAAAGTTAATTGTTTTCATTTTTATTTTGCCAAAATTGATTTACGCGAAAATTCTGAGGTACATCGTAAAATTTTTAAAAAAATTTTATTCGATCTCATAAAAAACAAAAAAATAAACCTTAAACTAAATCAATACGATTACTCAACAAAAAAAGAAAAAATAAATATCTTATCGTCAATAATAAGGAAAAAAATAAAATATCCCGCAAAAAAACGTCAACAAAATGTAGTGATGAGGACAGTAAAAACAATACAAGCAATAAAAAAAATCCAAGAAAGCAACGGAGAAGATGGTCTATGTCGATACGTTATAAGTCATACGTCTTCAGCCATGGATGTTTTGGAATTATTTACGATGCTGCAGCTTACAGGGCATTTTCCTCAAATCATTCCAGTAGATATTATTCCACTTTTTGAGGAAATAAATGACATAGAAAATTCAGAAAAAATAATGCATATCTTATATGAATGTCATTTTTACAGGAGACATTTAAAATTAAGAGATAACACTCAAACTATTATGCTGGGATTTTCCGATGGTACTAAGGATGGTGGTTATGTGGCAGCCAATTGGTCGATTTATAAGGCTAAATTACGTTTAACGGCACTTGCTAAACAATACGGAATTAAAACAATTTTTTTCGATGGGCGTGGAGGTCCCCCTGCGCGTGGCGGAGGAAATACCCACTTATTTTATCGATCATTAGGAAGTAAAATAGAACATCATAACCTGCAGTTAACGGTACAAGGACAGACCATTAGCGTTAATTTTGGCAATGAAGTAACTGCTAAATACAATTTAGAACAATTATTGACTGCCGGATTAGAAGACCTAGTCCTAGTTAATGAAATCAGTGATTTTTCAAAAACCGATTGTTCATTAATGGAAAAATTATCGCAAGAAAGCCAAAAGCATTATAGTTTACTAAAAAATAATAAACTATTTGTTCCCTATCTCGAAGAAATGACACCACTACGATTTTATGGAGAATTAAATATAGGTAGCAGACCTACAACCAGGCATCATTCTAGTACATTAAAATTTTCCGATTTACGAGCCATTCCATTTGTCGGTTCTTGGAACCAGATAAAGCAAAATGTTCCGGGATATTATGGATTTGGCTGGGCATTGAGTAAATTAATCAAGACAGATGAAAAAAAATTAATACACTTATATAACAATTCGCTTTTTTTTAAAACTTTGGTAGAAAACACCATGATGAGTTTGTCTAAAACTTTTTTCCCTTTAACCGACTATATGAAAAAAGACACGAAATTTGGTCCATTCTGGAAAAAATTAGCTAAAGAATCTAAATTAACTGAAAAATTAATTCTTTTAATTGCAAAACAGACTAAATTGCTTGAATATGATGACTTGAACCGAGAGTCGATAAAATTGCGAGAAGAAATAGTTTTACCATTGCTCATCATACAACAATATGCCATGGTGAGATATAAAGAAATAACTGGCAAAGCTAAATTACGATCGGCTTACAAAAAAATGATCTTAAAAGCTCTTGCAGCTAATACAAACGCAAGCCGCAACTCTGCCTAAGACGGAGCGGAGCGTCCACGTCTTTAAGCATCAAAGTTATTACGGATATAAATATTTTCTATCCATACATAAGCGAGAGGGTGCCCTTGTTGAGCTGCCTCATATAGGAAAGGTAATGCTTTACTATAATGATGATTTTGTAAATATTGGTAAGCCAATTCAAAATCCTTTTCACCAAACATAAACTTCTCCGAAAGAAACAGTTCCCGCAAATGCCTTGCGGGAACTGTCAAACCAGTTCTCCAGCTTTATTGCAAGCTACTCCAAACGTTATGATGTTGTCTTCCCAGAAAAGCAGAAGAAGCTACTGGTCTGATACCCCTGAACTTGCTTGAGTTAGAAGCCCTTGCAGAGTTATTGATGCTTCTCAGTTGCTTTGTACAGGTGTTTTCAAACTGCTTTAACACTTTTTTCTGGCCTAAGAGCTTCTTATAAGAAGCTTGTATCCCAAGCTTTTCAGATCGCAAGCTGCGTAATTGCTTTTCTAAAGCTGTAGAAGCTGAAGCTATAGAAGCAGTAGATTTGAGTTTACCAGGAAGCATCTTTCCAGCCTTTGTTTTTCCACGCCCAGCTGGTTTGCTTTTGGTTTTTTTTAGTGCAAATGTGACAGTTTTAATTGCCTTATCCACATCAATCAACAGTTTTGGATAGCATTTGGTTATCTTATCCAAGTCTTGATCGATGCAGGATTGAATGGAATTAACCTGAGCGGTAAAAGGATTTGATATTCTCCTTTTAGTAACTCTATGTTTAGTTGCCATAAGAATAAACTCCCTGTTAGATTAAAAAATATACCAATTTCACTATAGCATATTATAAAAAAATTGCTTAACCTTGACGCTTGCTCTCCCACAGGAGATAATTTACTGTGTTTATCCCTCAAACCATAAGGAGTGTAAAATCATGAAAAAAGTCTTACTAATATTCAGTGTGTTTGCCTGTTTGTTTTTTTCCATCGTGGCAGAAGCTAAGCCTTTGCCTAATGGGAGTTATTTACAAACCTGCAACGACTGTTATATGAAACATAACGTTTTAAGCTGTGCTTGCAAAGATCGTAATGGCGTTCCTCGCAATACCTCACTCAGAGCACCCTACGAGTGTAATTCCGTAGAAAATATTAACGGTAATCTCCAGTGTACCCAGGCTAATTACCCTCCTCCCCATCGCCCTCATCACAAAAGAGTTTTCGATGTCCAAGCAGGTCCAATTTGGAATCAACGGGTTGCGGAACACAAATGTCCTCACGTCTGTGGGCGTTACCAAGCTAAATGGACAGGCCAATGGAGAACCACCATACCAGGGCAAATGTCTATCTGCGGATGTGAATACTATGGTCATCGCTACTAGAAATTAGCCTGACAGATGTGGAAGCCAGCACCGGAGAACTTCAAATTAGAAGCGCATGAAATACATATTTGGCGTGCTAATTTGGAAATTTCTCCGGAGCAGGTGAATTACTTACAAACCTTGCTTTCAGAAGCAGAATTTAATCGAGCTGCCCGTTTTAAGTTTCCTCAGTTGCAACAGCGATTCATTGCAGCCAAAGGTACTTTGCGCATTTTATTATCGAAATACTTAGGCTGTTCCCCAAAAACTGTTGTTTTCAGCTATGGAAGCCATGGAAAACCAGAATTAGTGTCAAAAATATTCCGGTCGGAGCCACTCTATTTTAATCAGTCGGATACCAACCTCTTTGCCTTATATGCTTTTACCAAAATTAACCCAGTTGGAGTCGACATTGAATGGATTCGCAATGACATTGAAGCCTTATCTTTAGCCGAGCGGTTTTTTGCCCCCAATGAGACTATAGCCTTGCAATCTCAACCACCAGAACAGCAAATAACCGCATTTTTTAGGATATGGACACGCAAAGAGGCCTTTATAAAAGCAATTGGAGAAGGACTTTCTTTTCCATTACACGATTTTGAGGTGAATTTGGACAAAAATTTTGCTAAACTAAAGTCAATTCATGCCGATACACTTAAGGCCACTAAGTGGACATTAGAGGATTTACAACCTAGCGAAGATTATATTGGCGCAGTTGCCGTAGAAGGTCGAGTAGATAAAATTGAGTTATACAGATTATGACATCCTCTAAACGGTCTTGGCTAAATGATATTTTACTTTTAACGCTTACCCTTGGCATTATTTACGCTATTTTCTTAGGAAGCAGGCCATTAATGGTCCCGGATGAAGGACGTTATGCCGAAATAGCTCGAGAAATGGCCACGATGGGTAACTTCCTTACCCCCCATTTAAATGGCATCAAATATTTCGAAAAACCTCCGCTCTTCTATTGGATTGAACGATCGGCTATCCAATTTTTTGGAACTGAGGAGTGGTGTTTACGTTTTTTTCCAGTGCTAATTGGGCTTATCGGATGCCTTGCTGTGTATACAGCAGCACGCAAACTTTATAGCCGTAATTGCGGTTTATTAGCTGGCTTAATACTGGCTAGCAGCGCTTTATATGTGACTTTATCTCATTTTGTGAGCCCTGATCTCACATTAACTGTTTGCCTGAGTATTTCCCTGCTAGCCTTTATTCTGGGAGCTTGTAACTTAAAGCAGCCTTCTAGGGTCTATTATTTTTGGACTATGTATGGATTCGCTGCTTTAGCCACTCTAGCCAAAGGACTGATCGGGGTTGTTTTTCCGGGATTAATTATTTTGGTCTGGATAGGCGTGTTCAACAAATGGCGTGAACTTAAATATTACTGCCTTCCTTCGGGTTTTCTATTATTTGTAGTTATTACTTTACCTTGGCATTTAGCAATTCAAGTCAGAAATCCAGAATTTTTTAAATTCTATTTTTTTGACCAGCATTTATTACGTTATCTCACGGATTATGCTCAACGCAGGCAGGCAATTTGGTTTTTCCCTGCTACGGTCGCTGCTGGGTTCTTCCCTTGGGTTGTTTTTTTATTAACCTCTTTCCCTTTTAAACAGCTCTTTTCTTTTAGACCTCAGTTTTTTTGGCAAAAACGCCATCAATATGAGGTTACAGCGTTTTTTGTGATTTGGGTGCTGGTGTTATTGGTATTTTTTACGCTATCGCGTTCTCTCCTTATTTCGTATGCACTGCCTGCCCTCCCCCCTTTAGCTATTCTATTAGCTGTTTATTTCACCCCATACTGGGAAGGAATTCCTGCAGCGAGAATGCCTTTAAATATTGGATTTCTCAGTGTTGGTTTTTTAGGAGTCGGTCTTAGTCTTGCGGGCTTAATTGCTGTCCATCCCGTTACAGTAGCTAACTTTCAGCAAATTTATTGGTATTTGTCCCTCATTCTTCTGGCTATTAGCTCGCTACTCGCCGTAGTTATTTATCAAATTAAGGGATTCAGAGTTGGTTTTCTGACATTATTCATAGGAATGAGTTTATTTTTTGTTTCTTTAAATTTCAGTTACCCAACGATCGACGGCAGATCTATTAAACCCTTGGCCTTAACTCTGAGACCCCTATTACAACCTGATACGGAGGTAGCTGCTTATCATCAATACTACCAAAGATCTACCTTTTTATTTGGGACGGACGGTAACAGTGGTGGGTTATCACGGGGAATTGGCGTTTGGTATGCGACATCAGGATACTCGTACCTGGATACTCGATGAAGCAAGTTTTTGGAAACACTGGCAAAATTCTCCACAGATGTTTATGATAATGACCTTAAAAGATTATCTAATTAATAAGGATGTTTACTCACAACTATATCCCATAATGCAAACGTCCAAAAACATTTTACTTACAAATAGACCTCTATGAACTTAATTTTCCTTCCTTGGATATTGTTGGGAGTTCTCTTAAATGCTAGTGCCCAGTTATTATTAAAGGCTGGGGCGCAAAAAATCAGTCACCTATCCTTTAGTTGGGAAAATCTGATCTCAATAGGAATGCAGCTTGTAGGAAATCATTTTATTATTTTAGGGATACTGTTTTACGCTATTAGTGTTGTTGTATGGATAGGAGTTTTGTCTCGTGTTGATGTCACCATTGCTTACCCAATGGTTAGTTTAGGTTATATTGTCAATGCGATTGCAGCTTATTATTTTTTTAATGAACAACTCACTGTCACTCGTATGTCAGGAATCTTGATCATTTTGCTTGGAGTTTATTTAGTCGCACGCAGTTGAGAGGCCCCTATGACCAAACCTTATATTAGTATTGTAATCCCGGTTTATAATGAGCAAGAAAGTTTAGAAAATCTCTATAACCGATTGACTTCGACCCTGGATGAAATGAATAAACCTTATGAAATTATTTTCACCAATGATGGTAGCACGGATTTATCTGAGAACATTTTAGATGAGCTGCGTAATAAGCGCCCTGATGTCATTCGTGCGATTCATTTCAATACCAACTATGGGCAACATCTTGCCATTATGGCTGGATTTGAATACGTACGTGGAGAGATTGTGGTAACCATGGATGCTGACCTGCAAAACTTACCCGAAGATATCCCACGTTTCATAGCCATGATTGAACAAGGCTTTGATGTTGTAGGTGGTTATCGAGAAAATCGACGAGACTTATGGTGGCGTCGTTTTTTTTCTAAATTACATAATAAAATCCGCGCGAAGATCATGCCTAATTTTAACATGAAAGATCAAGGGTGCATGTTACGAGCTTATCGCCGACATATCGTAGACCTTATGGTATCCAGTAAGGAGTCAAACACATTTATTCCAGCATTAGCACTTAGCTATGCAAGTAAATCATGTGATATCCCGGTGTCTCATGAAGCACGCCAATTAGGGAAGTCCAAATATAATCTTTATCGCTTGATACGCTATAATTTTGATTTAGTTACCAATTTTTCCCTTGTTCCCCTGCAGTTGTTTACTTTAATTGGTATCTTGGTTTCTTGCTTGAGTGGCCTCTTGGTTGCTTATCTCGTCTTGCGACGACTCATAGTGGGTCCTGAAGCCCAGGGAGTATTTACTTTATTTGCGATTGCATTTTTCCTGATTGGGCTATGTCTCTTAGGATTGGGCATTCTAGGTGAATATATTGGCCGTATTTATCAGGAAGTACGGCAACGTCCAAGATTTGTTATCCGACGCTTAGTCGATATCCAGGAGCCTCCCCATGAGTCTTAAAATCTTAATTTTAGGAGTAAACGGTTTTATTGGTAACGGTCTTACTGAAGCTATCTTGAAATACACTGACTGGGAAATTTTCGGGATGGATATGGGATGCGATAAGTTAGAACATAGCTTAGCCAATAAGCGTTTTCACTTCTTAGAAGGAGATATCTCCATTAACAAAGAATGGATCGAGTATCACATCAAAAAATGTGATGTAGCTTTGCCGTTAGTCGCCATTGCTACCCCTGCAATCTATGTACAGGATCCCCTACGCGTCTTTGAATTAGACTTTGAAGCTAATTTACAAATTATTCGCCAATGCGTTAAATATCAAACTCGTGTCTTATTTCCTTCTACATCCGAAGTATATGGCATGTGCGAAGAAGAAGAATTTAATGAAGAAACCTCCACGCTTGTTTTAGGTCCAATCCAAAAAGAACGTTGGATTTATTCTTGCTCAAAACAGTTACTTGACCGCATTATCTATGCCTATGGAAAGCATCGTAACCTATCTTTCACTATTTTTCGTCCATTTAATTGGATAGGTCCTAAGCAGGATAATGTGTTTTCCTTAAAAGAAGGAAGCTCAAGAGTTGTGACTCAATTTATTAGCAATATCATCCACGGTGAAGATATTCAGCTGGTTAATGGGGGTTCGCAGCGCCGCAGCTTTACTTATTTAGACGATGGCATTGAATGTTTACTAAAAATCATTGAAAACAAAAATCACTGTGCAGAAAATCGTATTTTTAATATTGGCAACCCTGCTAATGACTTTTCAATTAGAGAACTTGCAGAAACATTGATTAATTTGGCAAAAAATTATCCAGAATTCACTGACAACGCCAATAATATTCAGCTGCGTAATGTCACAGGAGACGAATATTATGGATCCAGCTATCAAGATATTTCAGCTAGAGTTCCATCCATTGCAAATGCCAAACAGTACTTAAATTGGCAACCTAAAACAAATTTAGTTATTGCGCTAGAAAAAACTTTAAATTATTACGCCCTTCTGGCATCTCAGCAACAACTCATCTTTGCCGGATAATTTTAAAATAAAAATAACTCCCTAGGTGTCCATCCCGAGCGCAGGTGTCATGCCCGAATACCAAAAATTACTCGTACTGTTCCTCTTCCTGGTGAGTCGATACATGACTTGCCTGTAAACTATCGCTATCACCCATTCCAGAATCTATAAAGGTTACTGTAGCCCCTACCTCTAAATCTACAAAATTCGGATGTAGGACATTCATCGCATTAAAGTAAAATTCTCTACCATCTACTGCTTCAATAAAGCCATAGTCTTCAAAGATACGTATAACCTTACCCACCAATGGCTCCATATGAGCTTTAACAAAACCTCTCTGGCGTTCTGCGTAAGCCTTTACTTTCCTTCTCATAGCAGCAAATGCGTCGCGAATAGCCACATGAAGATCTTCATTTCGCTGATGGTTGACTACTAATCGCTTACCTGGAACGCCTACTTCTAGATTAACACCAAATAATTTCCCCTGGTGTTTATGATTTTGCTCAAGTTCTACTACTATCTCACAAAACTCAATGCGGCGATAAAATAAGGCTAATTTATCTACTTTTTTCCGAATTTTAGCTTCTATCGCTTCTGAATTTTCAATACCGCGCAGAGTCACTTCTAAGGGAAGTGGCATACTTTATCCTCCTTTTTAATGTAAGTGTACCCTTTGAGGCCTAGCAAGTCTTTCAAAATCTTTAAAAGATAGCTCAACAAGATCGTCATGGCTACCAGCATTAAAAACTATCTTCTCATCCTCTGCCAAGAGGTCTTCAACGTATACGTCCATATTATATAAATTGCCAAAAGGCGGCATCGCTCCCATCTCACATTCTGGAAACCAATCTTGAAATTCGGATTCTGCAGCTAGCTCTAATTTTTTAGCGCCTAACCATTTTTCCAACGCTTTTAAATTAAGCTTAAAGTTGGCAGGCATAACAAACATAGCTAACTTTCCATCAATTTTAATAATGACGGTCTTTGCAAATTCCTTACCGGGTATATGTGAAATAGCTGCGATTTCCTGCGCAGTATACGCTGGAGTATGAGGAATTGAACGATAGTTTGTATGGTTTTCATCAAGAAATTTTTGTAATCTCGGGGTTAACATTGTCGTTCTCCTCTCAATCTTCAATCACCTAACTCTCCTATTTAATTATAGGTGAAAAATGATTGGCGCGCCCGGAGAGATTCGAACTCCCGACCCCCTGGTTCGTAGCCAGGTACTCTATCCAACTGAGCTACGGGCGCATATGAGATACTGGCGGAGAGAGAGGGATTCGAACCCTCGATGGAGTTTTTGACCCCATACTCCCTTAGCAGGGGAGCGCCTTCAGCCTCTCGGCCATCTCTCCAGCGAAAACTTCTCTGGGCCGAGCCATATAGAATTATTCTTCTGGCTCTTCTTTTATATCGCCAGATTGTTCTTGCTTAATACGCTTGTAAATTTCCTCACGGTGTACAGAAATTTCTTTGGGTGCATTGACACCTAAGCGAACTTGATTGCCTTTAACCCCGAGCACTGTAATAGTGATATCATCACCAATTATCACAGATTCTCCAATACGTCTGGTCAAGATTAACATTATGATTCTCCTTTTAATATAATCCTTTTAATAAACTTCTTCCTTCATAGCTATTATAATCTTAAAAATAGCCCCACAGCGGAGCTATCAATATCCATACTTATGGCAAAAACGAACAAGTTTGCCATAAAGTAGCAAAACTATCCATTTTTCAGGTTCTACTCAGTCAACTTAGGTAAATTTCCTAAAAGAAGATGAATCTTGGCAAATCCTTGCGGAAAAACAGAACCTACAATCCTTCACCCTATTTTTATACTTTTATTTCTACTTTTACTGCGCCTTATCTTTAAGTTAGATAAGAAACTAAAAACTATAACTCAATCCACCTGAAAAAAGAAACAATTACTTACACAAATTTTTAAAAAAACTAATAAGTAAGTAAGACTACTCTTCTACAGGCTCTACATCTAACTCAAAGACAGTATGAAGACTACGAGCTCCTAACTCAAGATATTTTTCATCAATAATGACCGATATCTTAATCTCCGAAGTAGAAACCATTTGGATATTAATATTTTCCCGAGCTAAGGTCTTAAACATCGTTGTGGCGACCCCCGCATGAGAACGCATTCCTACTCCTATTAATGACAGCTTTGCAACTTTAGCATTACCCAAAAGCCCTTTAGCACCTGACTCCTTGACTAATTTTTCCATAATAGCGTAAGCCATTTTATAGTCATCACGTTGCACTGTGAAGCTAAAATCAATAGTTGCATCATGCGCAGGTACATTCTGTATGATCATATCAACGTCAATATTCGCTGCACTTACAGCCTCTAAAATATGGCTAGAAACGCCTGGGTGATCTGGAATACCAATGACAGCAATCCTGGCTTGATCGCGATCAAAGGCAATCCCTGATACTAATGGCTGTTCCATACTGTTATCTTCAAAACTAATCAAAGTTCCTGGCCCTGGTAAGAAAGTCGACAAAACACGCACTGGCACATTATATTTTCCCGCAAACTCTAATGCGCGCAGCTGTAATACTTGAGATCCTAAACTTGCCATTTCTAACATTTCTTCAAAGGTAATGCGGTCAAGCAATCGAGCTGCTGGCACTACGCGGGGATCAGTAGTATATACGCCCTCTACGTCGGTGTAAATTTGGCATTCATCTGCTTTTAAAGCAGCGGCCAATGCCACAGCGGTTGTATCAGACCCTCCCCGCCCAAGAGTGGTAATATTTCCCTGTAAGTCATATCCCTGAAATCCAGCCACCACAGGTACTATTCCAGCAGCGAGGTCATCCTTAAGAGACGCAGGGCTGATGTTAGTAATACGTGCTTTTTTATGCACAGCGTTGGTTTTAATGTTAGCTTGCAACCCGGTATAAGAACGCGCCGGACATCCTTTGTGAATAAGGGTCATGCTTAATAAAGCGACTGCCACCTGCTCACCCGTGGAGACTAAAACATCATATTCTCGAGTATCAGGATGATCACATATTGAAGTTGCTAGTTCAATCAATTTATCAGTAGCATCATCCATAGCGGAAGAAACTACAACGACTTGATGCCCTTGATTTTTGGTATGTAAAATCTTATCAGCCACATGGTTGATGCGCTCGATGCTACCTACAGAGGTGCCACCAAATTTTTGAATAATTAAGGTCATGTTTTATTCCTCAATTTCTCTGCCACCCAGCTGGTTACTTGCGCTAATGCGTTATCAAGATTTTCAATACGGTCACCACCACCTTGTGCTAAATCAGAACGACCACCTCCTTTACCACCTATTTGCTCAGCAACAAAACTGACCAAATCTCGAGCAGATAGTTTATCCGCTAAGGATTTAGTAACACCTGCTACCAGCTGCACCTTACCTCCAGCTGTACTTCTACTTGCTAAGACAATGACAATATTAGCTGTCTTTTGCCTCATATGGTCAACTAATTGACGCAATGTTTCTGAATCTGCTTCATCTACCGAGGTCGCCAAAGTAATAACGTTCTCAATCACTGGTGCTGTTGCAATCTGTTCTTCCAATTGACTGCGGATCAATTCTCGCTTTACTTGACCTAATGCCCTTTCCTGATCTCGAGTTTGTTCTAATAATTGCTTGATTCTAGATACCACTCCTTCTTTAGAAACCTTTAAAAGCTCTGCCGCTTGCCGCAAATAGAACTCTTGCTGAGCTACCCATTCCAGTGCACCTGTTCCTGTGACAGCTTCAATACGTCTTATTCCAGCGGCGACACCTGATTCATTGATAATTTTAAATAACCCAATTTCTCCCGTGTTGCTAACGTGAGTACCTCCACATAGTTCGACGGAAAATTTCCCCATACTCAACACCCGGACCTCTTCCCCATATTTTTCCCCAAAAAGAGCCAATGCTCCGGTCTCTTTAGCTTCTTTTGCAGACATAAACTGCGTATGGCATAGCAAATTTGCCCGAATCTGCTGATTGATAAGCCACTCTAGCTCTTGGATTTCCTCAGCCGTCAAAGGCGCAAAATGTGAAAAATCAAAACGTAAGCGCTTCTCTTCAACCAAGGAGCCTTTTTGTATTACCTGTTCGCCTAATAAATGCCGCAAGGCAGCATGTAATAAATGGGTGGCAGAGTGGTTTAGCATGATGGCATGACGTCTGGCACTTACTTCGGCACTGACTTTATCGCCCACTCTTAAAATACCGGATTCAAGCTGACCCAAGTGCAGGAACACTAAGCCTTGCTTCTGAGTATCAGTAACCTTGAAACACCCTCCTTCAAAATAAAAGCTCCCTTGATCGCCCACCTGACCTCCCGATTCGGCATAAAAAGGAGTTCGATCAAGGACTACCATTCCTTGATCTCCGGGAGATAATTCCTCAATTAATTTTTCTCCTTGTACTAGGGCTACCACCATCCCCTCATCACTGAGCCGCTCATAACCCGTAAATTCTGTTTCCCCAGGGATCTGTAATCTTGCACGGTAATCTGCGGAAAATTGACTTGCTGCTTGCGATTTTTGTCGCTGCTTTTCCATTTCGACCTCAAAGCCAGCATAGTCAATCTCTAAACCCAACTCACGAGCCGTATCTGCTGTAAGATCAGGGGGAAAGCCATAGGTGTCATATAACAAAAAAACCACCTCACCCGGAATTATTTTATCTCTCAGCTTATACAGTGAACGTTCAAGCACCTTTATCCCCTGATCTAGGGTTTCCCCAAACTGGATTTCTTCGTGCTGAAGTACGCGCTCTATCATGGGCTGCGCTTTGATTAACTCAGGATAAGCTTCGCCCATTTGAGTGACTAAAGGAGAGACTAAGCGAAAGAAAAAAGGTTCTTTTAACCCTAACTTATGACCATGACGGATAGCTCGGCGAATGATACGCCGTAATACATAACCTCTTCCTTCGTTAGAAGGGGTAATCCCATCAGTGATAAGGAATGCACAGGAACGAATATGATCAGCAATCACACGTAAAGAGGTGGCATGGGCTGTCGCAGCTATTGCTCGCTCTGTTGTAAGGTCAGCAACAGCCTGGATCAAATAACGAAAGCTGTCAATGTCATAATTGCTATGTACTCCCTGCATAATGGCAGCAACACGTTCCAGACCCATACCTGTATCTACACAAGGCTTCGGCAATGGGGTCATGGCGCCATCAGCTGCACGGTCAAATTGCATAAAAACTAAGTTCCAAATTTCCACATAACGATCGCCTTCTGTTTCACTCCCTGGAGGTCCGCCTGGAATGCTAGGCCCATGATCATAATAAATTTCAGTACAAGGTCCACAGGGACCCGTATCTCCCATAGACCAAAAATTATCTTTTTCATCACAACGAGATAGACGTGAAGAATCTAATTTTATTTCTTTTAACCAAATGTCAGCCGCTTCATCATCTTCTCGAAAGACCGTAACCCATAATTTTTCCGTGGGAATTTGTAGTACCTCAGTGAGGAAGGTCCATGCTAAATGTATAGCTTCGCGCTTAAAATAATCACCAAAACTAAAGTTACCGAGCATCTCAAAGAAGGTGTGATGACGCGCAGTATAACCAACATTTTCTAGATCATTATGTTTGCCACCGGCACGAACACAACGTTGCGAGCTTACTGCTCGCACATAGGAAGGCTGCTCCTTACCCAGAAAGAAATTTTTAAATTGCACCATCCCTGCATTGGTAAATAATAGAGTAGGATCGTCTACTGGGACCAAGGAGCTGCTAGGCACAATAGTATGATGGTGTTTTTGAAAATATTCTAAAAATAATTTCCGTAAATCATTGCTTTTCATAAAATAATTTCTTAATGTGCTCTTGAGTAAAGCCTCGTGATAATAGGAACCGAATTTGTTGGGGTGATGCTTCTTCTCGTGTCGAATATTTTTTATCCCACACCCAATCTAGTTGTTCCTGCCAAAATGCCTCATCACGCATAATGACTTGATTAATCAGGTCATTCGCAATACCCCGCTGCCGTAATTCGTAGGCAATTTTAACGGGTCCAAAGCCTTGTTGGACTCGACTGTTAAAATAAGCTTGGGCAAAACGCGTGTCACTTTGCCAATTTTGACTTGCTAATTCTTTAATGACTTGCTTAATTTCATCAAGGGGGAACTTCCGTCGCAAAAGTTTTTGCCGTAATTCATGCTCTGAGTGTTCTCGGCGTGCCAACAAGCGCAGAGCATATGAATATCCCAAGCCCCCTCTCTCCCCATTAACCCCCGGCATTATTCCTTCTCCCCTTGTGGGAGAAGGTGGCTGCAGGCCGGATGAGGGGGATTTGAGAAGGTTGGGGAGAGGGGCTTACTACTCAACTGGCTCAAGCTCTTCCGTAACTACCTGAGTGGCAGGTTGGAGGAGTTTAGCTCGAATCTTAGCTTCAATCCCAGCCGCTATGTCGGCATTACCGCGCAAAAACTGGCAGGTGTTTTCCCTGCCTTGGCCTAGTCGCTTATCACCATAACTATACCAAGTACCTGATTTTTCGAGCAAACCTGTGGACACACCCAAATCAAGAATTTCTCCTTCACGAGATATACCTTGGCCATAGAAAATGTCGAAATCAGTTTGTCGAAAGGGAGGCGCTACTTTATTCTTGACCACTTTCACTCGCGTTTCATTGCCAAGGATTTCGTCACCTCGCTTAATAGCCCCTGTGCGTCGAATATCCAAACGAACTGAAGCATAGAATTTAAGTGCATTGCCCCCTGTTGTGGTTTCTGGGTTACCAAACATAACCCCAATTTTCATGCGAATTTGGTTGATAAAGATGACCAGAGTATTAGAGCGCTTAATATTGGCTGTGAGTTTACGTAAAGCTTGAGACATTAAACGAGCTTGTAATCCCATATGCTGATCGCCCATTTCTCCTTCAATTTCTGCTTTTGGAGTCAGTGCTGCTACGGAATCAATGACAATTACATCGATGGCGCCTGAGCGTACCAACATATCAGTAATTTCAAGCGCTTGTTCCCCTGTATCCGGCTGGGAAACTAAAAGCTCATCAATATTAACTCCGAGCTTGCGTGCATATTGAGAATCTAATGCATGTTCTGCATCTACAAAAGCAGCGGTACCCCCTTGCTTTTGCGATTGGGCTATTACTTGCAGAGCTAAAGTAGTTTTCCCCGAAGATTCAGGACCAAAAATTTCTACTACCCGTCCCTTGGGTAAGCCACCAATCCCTAAAGCAATATCTAAGCCTAGAGAGCCTGTGGGAATAAATTCAATGTCTTTTGCAATGCCGCCCTCACCCAAGAGCATTACAGAACCTTTCCCAAATTGACGCTCAATTTGGCTACGCGCCATATCTAACGCTTTTTTTCTTTGATCATCCATCGCAACTTCCTCTCATTAATAAAAAAAAACAGCAGCTCTTCCCACCGAAAGAGCTTATTATTCCACAAACATTTAGGAACGCCTACTGTATTATGAAGACCGTTTTTTTCCATGACGCCGTGCAGAGGATGGCTTTTTACCGATTGGCTTTTGAGCTTTTTTGACAGCAGGACGAGCGCGTCTATTGGATCGATTGAAATCTGATGTGTCACCAGTGATCTTTTCACCTGGATTGATTACTCTATGAATAGCTTTCCATTTTGCGGCATCTTGTGAAGTAATTAAACTAACTGCATTACCTTCAGCACCAGCACGTCCTGTACGTCCAATACGATGAATATAATCTTCAGGACATTGCGGCAAATCATAATTCACGACGTGTTCAATATGAGGAATATCTAAGCCGCGCGCAGCAATATCAGTTGCCACCAAAATACGAGGAGGACGCTTTTGATCTCTAAATGCATTAATCACCCGTTCGCGTTTATTTTGACGCAAATCACCATGGAGAGCATCCACACTGTGATTTTCGCGGCGTAATCTAAGGGCTAATTTTTCAGCACCATGCTTTGTTTTCACAAAAACCAAAACAGAGCCTGTACGCTGCTGTAACTGAGTCACTAATTCATCGTATTTTGCAGCATCTGAAGTGCGAATAGTTTCTTGTTTAATTTTAGTTGCAGGCTGTATAGAAGAGCCTATGGATACTCGCACAGGATCTTTAAGATATTTAGCTGATAATTTCACAATACCCGCAGGCAATGTTGCAGAAAACATCAAAGTTTGGCGTTGTTGTGGTAAATGTTTAAAGATTTTCTCCAACTGCACACCAAAACCCATATCAAGCATACGGTCAGTTTCGTCCAAGACTAAGAAACCAGCCTCACCTAAAACCAAAGAACCACGCGCTAAAAGATCATTGATACGCCCTGGGGTGCCAATAATTAAACGTGGCTTTACCTTAAGCTGTTGAATTTGCTTCAGTATGGGTTCCCCCCCAATAATTAGGGCGGTTTTAATCGAACTATTTTTACCGAGCATCTGTTTTAACATTTGCATAACTTGGGTGGCAAGCTCACGAGTTGGGGTCAGCACTAAAGCAGATCCATGTTTATGGCTAATTAAACGCGTGATGAGAGGAATACCAAAAGCCCCGGTTTTACCTGTACCCGTTTGAGCGGAACCTAAAATATCTTTTCCTTGCAGTGCAAGTGGAATTGCTTGTGATTGAATAGGTGTTGGTCGAATGAATTTCATTTGATCGAGAGAATACATAAGTTGCTGAGGTAAACCCAGCGTTTGAAAGTGAATCATAATTTTCCTGATAAGGTGCAAAGAATATTGAAAATCGAGAAGTTAATGTACAGGAATTTTTGATAGAGTCAACAAGAAAAATGATTATTTGTCATAAAACTCTCACTTCCTAGACTTCTTGATAATGAAAAAAGTCCTGAAGAACTGCGGCATGATGAGTATTTAAGCTAGCGAAACCCTTGACTTTACTCTAACTGACCCTTACTATCCACAGGGTCAAAGACGCGATACTGTTTCTTTGCGCGGAAAAAAGTAAAATCTCAAACAACACAATCCAGGGAGTACATCATGCAAAAAATTATTGTTGGTTTATTTGCAGCATCATTATTAGTAGTTGGCATTAGCGCTTGCAAGCCAAAAGAAACTACAAGTGAAACCACTACTACTCAACCAGCTACTTCTACTCAACCAGCTGCTACAACCTCTACCACCACCACTCAATCAACAGATTCAACTGGCGCATCACAATAGTGAAGTAGCTGCTTGCGTCTGGCCTGTGCTGGATACTATATAATTGCTCCCCCGCTCAGGGGGAGTGATCTTGTTTACTTTTCAAATACTCTAATTCTTCTAACGTAGAAGTACGGTTAAGTATCTCGTTAAGTTGTGGGAATCGCCCAAAACGCGAAATAACTTCATGGTTTGTTGTAGCCTGCTCTAAGAATTTCTCAAACATGGGACGTGTTTCAGAAAAAGAGAGGTTCAGCAACATATCATAGGCCCGCAACGATAAAGCTTGCATTTCAGCATTTTCCGTATGCATTAAAGGGAAGTAGAAAAAAACTCGTTCAATTAAACTGAGCATATGATCGTGTTTAGCATCAATCCCTTTCAAGCACACATCTAAAGCTTTCTGGTCTTGATCTAAGGCTAGTGCCGTACCTCGATAAATATGGCGAGAAAATTGATCAAACAAAATAATCAAAGATAAAGAACCACGCGCAGTATGCGTCCATTCTGCATAATCCCCATGAACTGCTTTGACAAAATCATCATAAAATTTTTCTCGGATCTCTGCATCAACCCCTGGGTCACCGCTAAACCAAACTCTGGTTCGATGTTCTGAGGGTAAGGCAGTTTGTTCAATATGACCAAACCAATAATGTAAAATTTCATCAATTCTATCCATAAAATCCCTTAGGTAATAATGGCAATATACAGCTTTTCCAAAAGCAGCTGAACATTGAGATTAATATTGCGTTGAATATAATGCATTATTTCCGTCATTACATCTAAACATTCGAATAGCTTTTCATAAGATAGCTTAGTACTAATTAGCTTCAAAGCGTGTGATTGGTGGGAATTTGTTAATAACCCCCCCCCTGGATTTGCTTTTAAACGCAATAAATCGGCAAAAATTGACCATAAAGTGTCGAATATAAGCGCCAACTCCAGCGGTGTACCCATTGCGGCCGCTTCAGTCGGGCTGATTATCCCTGTGTTCATTCTAATAAAATGATCAAGCACTAATTCACGCGCCGTGAAGCGCTGTTCTTCACTCCAAAGCAATGCCCGCAATGGCAGTCCTTCTGCTAAAGTTAATAGCTCAGGGATTTTACTCCAAAAAGATTGGGAAAGCTGCTGTTGTAACCAATTAGCGCTCATTTCTTGAGTAGGCACAGAAAAAATAATTTTCTGGCAACGACTCCGTATCGTTGCTGGAAGCAAAGCCGATTGGTGGCTTACCAATAAGAACAATACTTTTGCTGGAGGTTCTTCCAAGGTCTTTAATAATGCATTGGCCGCAGCGACGGTCATTGCTTCGCTAGGCGTTATAATAACGACACGCCAGCCACTTTGCTGCGCGGTTTGATTGACACTAGCAACGACTTCTCGCACCTGATCAACAGAAATTACTTTTCCTTCTGCTGCCGGTTGAAGTGCAATAAAATCTGGGTGGCTTTCTGACTGCATTAATTGACAGCTGGTACAAAGCCCACATGAAAATTCCTCTTGAGTAGAACATAAAACACGTTTGGCAAATACTTGAGTAAAAGTTGTCTTACCAATATCTTTGGGTCCTACTAATAATACTCCTGATGGTAAGCGATTAGCTTGCACATAAGTGAGTGCTTGTCGCCACTGCTTTGCTTGCCAAGGATATATGTTATTCATCGCAATTTCCTTAGAGGTCAGAAACCCCACCCTTTAGGGCGGAAGGAAGCGACTCACCCCGGTCTGAAGGCCGGGATTTCGAAGTCGCGGGCCAGGAAGGGACGCACACCCACCCCTTCCTGGCCTAAATTTACTCCGGCCTAAAGGCCGGAGACTTTATTGCTAAGTTTATTCGAAAGGAGTTGCATCCCCCTTACCGACCCTAATCAAGCGAGGAGCACCTTCTGTTAGATCAACGACGGTACTGAATTCTGTCCCACAAGAGCCTCCATCAATAATTAAATCCAGCTTGCCAGCTAAGCGCTGATAAATTTCATCGGCATAGGCTAGTGGCCACTCTTCTCCAGGGAGCATTAATGTGACACTCATTAAGGGCTCTCCTAATACCTTTAAAATCTCTTGGGCAATGTTATTTATCGGTACTCGCAGACCTATGGTTTTACGCCTGGGGTGTTGTAAACGCCGTGGGACTTCGGAACTAGCAGGTAAAATGAAGGTATAAGGTCCTGGAGTGTGGGCCTTGAGTAAACGGAACGTTGAGTTGTTCACATAGGCATAGCTACTTAATTCTGAAAGGCTTTGACAAACCAATGTAAAGTGGTGATTTTTGGGCAATTGACGTAAGGATTTGATCCGATCGGTAGCTTGCGAATCACCAAGCCGACACCCTAGCGCATAGGTAGAATCCGTAGGATAGGCAATCACTCCGCCTTTGCGAATCAGGGCGACGGCTTGGTTGATCAGCCTGTGCTGGGGATGCAAGGGATGAATTTGTATTACTTGGGTCATGGGACAATCTCCTCAGGTTATGATATAATCTGGCAGTGTTTTATTGCAACTTTTTACGCTGGAAAATATTTTAATGAAACTTCTCTTTGACTTCTTCCCCATTCTGCTCTTTTTTATTGCCTTTAAATTATTTGGCATTTTTATCGCTACCGCAGTCACTATGGCAGCCTCTTTAGTGCAAGTCGCAGCTTATTGGCTGATCTATCGCCGCTTTGAAAGCCTGCACCTGATCACCTTAGCCATGGTAATTTTGCTGGGTGGGTCTACCCTATTATTGCATAATGAATTATTCATTAAATGGAAGCCCACAGCTATTTATTGGGTATTTGCGTTACTTTTCTTGACAAGTCGTTATATTGGACAAAAAACCTTAATTCAAAGGCTCTTGGATGGGAAATTGACTTTACCAACTTTAGTCTGGCGACGTTTAAACTTAAGCTGGATTTGGTTCTTTGCCTTGATGGGGGCGCTCAACATTTATGTGTTATATAACTTCAGCACTTCAACTTGGGTCAATTTCAAGCTATTTGGCACCATGGGAATGACTTTGCTTTTCCTGATTGCTCAAGCAATTTATATGGCAAAATACCTAAAACCGCAGCGAGAAACGAAATGAATCCAGAACAACGCATTAAGACTATACAAGACCAACTCCAGGCACTCTCCCCTACTCGATTAGAAATTATCGATCAGAGCCAATTTCATGTTGGCCATGCAGGGGCTAGTGGGGGTGCCGGGCATTTTAAGTTGGTTATCTCCTCTCCCCAATTTACCTCTCTTAGCCCTGTCGCCTGCCATCGCTTGATCTATCGAGCCCTAGGCCACTTAATGGACCAAGAAATCCATGCGCTGAGTATTGAAATTGCTTGATCCAGCTCTCCGCTGAAGGGATTTAGCGCGGACAATCCGCTGTGCTCGTAGCTCTTCAGGAGGTTAGGCTTGTGCCTTAACACGCTGGGGAGGGGCGGGACCAGATCAGCGGGACTGCTTTATTTTGGCTTCGTGCATAGCTGCTGTGACATATTGCAGATAATCGAGCTGGCCCTGCTGCGAAGCCAAATCCGCTCGGATGCGTTGACGTTCTGCTGCAGCTACGTTACTGGGAACAGCATTTTCAATCTTAAGTAACGCTACCACAACATAATCACCATTACTTAAAGCTGTTGCAGCAAAACTGGGCATTTTTTCTGTAGGTTTTGCCAAGGTAAACCCAAATTGCACAATGTCGGCAGGCACATCTGCAGGATGATCGCGCATGATGCCATTCCCCTCTTTCCAAGTGACATGTTGCTTTGCCGCTACTGCAGTTAAAGCAGCGCCTTGTTTTAACTCGGTCAAAATAGTATTGCCTAAAACTTGGGCTTTTTTCTGGGCTGCAATCTTCTGCAACTGTTCTTGAATCAGTGGGGTTACTTCCGCGATTGGCTGTAGTTGCGGCGGTTTATAACTACCCACTCGCAGCACAATAACGCTTTGATTATCCAGGGGAATAATATCGCTATTATTACGTTGTTTTAATACCGTATCGCTAAAAGCCGCCATAACAATCTTCGGATTAGCCATTATACCTGTTCGTGCACCTCGAGCAAAAAAGCCAGTAGTTTTTATCGGTAATCCTGTGGCTTGAGCCGCAGCCGTTAAAGTATCAGGGTTCGTATAAGCTAGGTTGGCTAATTGATCTGTTTTTTCTACCAGTAATTGTTCTGTTTTTTGTTGACGTAGATTTTTCGCAATTTCATCGTGGACTTGAGCTACGGATTTTCCAGAAAAATCACTCGCATGTTCTTGATAATATTGATTAATTTCATTTTCGTTGACATTGGCTGCGTTGCTGAGTGCAGGAGCTGACAGCTCAATATATTGCAAGCTCAGCTGTTCCGGGCTTAAAAAACGATCTTGGTGAGCTGAATAATAAGCTTTAATTTCATCAGGATTAACTGCAACTTGTGATAAAAAAGCAGCAGCCGGTATAAGCAGATAAGCAAAATTACGCTTCTGCAAAAGCAAGGCCAGGACCCGGTCTAATTCTTCAGGCAGTACAAAAGCACTGGTCTCTATGCCAATCTTAGGTTGCCAAATTAAGGCTTCTTGCTTGAGTGCCGCTAGAAACTCTTGTTCTGAAGGATACAACTGTCTAACCAGTTGTTGGTAGCGCCACGGAGAAAACTGACCATTTTCTTGAAAGACAGGAGTTTGCGCGATGATGGAACCCAATTGTTCTGGACTGATGCTAAATCCTTCTCGGGTTGCCGCATCAGACAATACTTGCTGGGCAATTAATTTATTTAATGCCACGGTTTGTAGCTGTTTTTGCATCGCCTCACTAAGCGCCCCTGACTCTTCTGGCAGTTTTTGTTGTTGGCGTAAGCGACGATAAGCAGAATCCCACTCTTCTTGAGTAATTTTGACACCATTTACCTTGGCGACCGCTGAAGTGGTCTGACTTTGGGTAACGTAATATTCAACCCCCCATAAAGCAAAGGCCAGGCAAAGAATGGCTACAATAATGCCTGCAATCCAACCCTGGGCGTGCTGCCTTAAATTTTGCAACATTTTTGATTCACTTCAATGAAAATGGCGTGGGCGGGAAATTAATTCACGACCTTATTTGTGTCTTGTTACCCTTTGGTCTTTATTGGAAAGCCAAATGGCGGAGTGGACGGGACTCGAACCCGCGACCCCCGGCGTGACAGGCCGGTATTCTAACCAGCTGAACTACCACTCCAAAACCGCATAAAATATGGTGGGTGCTGTAGGGCTCGAACCTACGACCCTCGCCTTGTAAGGGCGATGCTCTACCAGCTGAGCTAAGCACCCTAACTCTCCTATGCTGGCTGTATCTTGCTGATTTTTTGCGATCCGTTGCTCACATACTAAATTGTATGCTGCGCTACGGTTCTCAAAAAAGCAATCTACAGCTCAGCCTGGCGAGTTATAAAATAGTTCTTACTTGTTCACTGCGTCTTTAAATGCTTTACCCGCTTTAAATTTTGGTAACCTAGAGGCAGCAATGGTAATCATTGCTCCAGTCAAAGGGTTTTTACCTGTGCGCTCTTCTCGATTACTGAAGGTAAATGTACCAAATCCAATGATATTAAGTTCTTTGCCACTTGCTACCCAGTCTTGGATGGTTTCAAAAGTGGAGTCAAGAATTTTAGTTGCCAACGATTTTGTCAAACCATTTGCTTCGGCAATGGTATTCACAAGATCATTCTTGCTTTTTCTCTCTGCCTTTTTTTTCTCAGCCATAATTTTCCTCATATTCCATTTAGTAAACGAAAATTGAGCATCCAAATTTTGCCCACCAATTTAAAGAAGCAACTTTATACCATGCGCCCATTGTTGTATCAAGTGAATAATAGAATCCATCTGCTGCTCCACGCCAATCCATAGCGGTAAACGTAATAAGCGATCTGATAAATGATTAGTTTGAGGTAAGTCACCGTGAGATCTTGCATAACGACTGCCTGCAGGAGAACTGTGCAGAGGAACATAATGCGTGGCAGTAGCAATTCCTTGATCTTGTAGAAAAATTCTCAATTCAGCACGCTTTTGACTATCCGGCAGCAACAAATAATACATATGTGCATTATGTTGGCAATCGTCAGGAATAATGGGACCACGTAATAAATTTTGCCGGACTAAAGCTTGCAATTCTTGGGCATAGCGATGCCAAATTTGTAAACGGCGAGAAACAATAGATTCAGCTGCTTCGAGCTGTGCCAATAAAAAAGCAGCCATGAGTTCACTGGGCAAAAAGGAAGAACCGATATCTTGCCAAGTATACTTATCAATTTCTCCACGAACAAATCGACTGCGGTCTGTCCCTTTTTCACGGATAATTTCCGCTCTTTCAATAAACTTAGGGTCATTAATGAATAATGCACCCCCCTCCCCAGAAATAATGTGTTTTGTATCATGAAAACTTACCGCCGCTAAATGGCCCCAACCCGCTAGTGGCTTATGTTGGTACGAAGCCAGCATGCCTTGCGCAGCGTCTCCGATCACATAGAGATTATGCCGTTCGGCAATCGCCAAAATGGCTTCCATGTGACAGCCTACTCCAGCATAATGCACAGGCACAATCGCCTTAGTTTTGGGGGTGATGGCGGCTTCAATTTGGGTTTCGTCAAGATTGAGGGTATCTGCGCGTACATCAACAAAAACCGGCACTCCTCCTCGCAATAAGAAAGCATTGGCCGTTGATACAAAGGTGAAGGAAGGCATGATAATCTCATCACCCGGTTGGGTGTCGATTAAGATTGCCGCCATCTCAAGCGCTGCTGTGCCAGATTGGGTTAACAGAACCTTGGGCGAGCCGGTGTACTGCTCTAACCAAGCTTGGCATTTTTTAGTAAAACCACCATCACCTGATAATTTATTAAGCTGACAGGCTTGTAAAATATAATCCTGCTCGCGACCTGTCAAAAAAGGCTTATTAAATGCGACTTCTTTCATACCCCCTCTCCCTAACCCTCTCCCACCTTCCTTCGCTGGCGCTCAGGCGGGGGAGAGGGGGCTTAGCTAGTTCCACCTACAGTCAAAGCATCCACCCGTAAAGTAGGCTGCCCTACTCCCACCGGTACGCTTTGCCCGTCTTTGCCACATACCCCGACTCCAGAATCTAACTCCAAGTCATTACCAACCATGCTGACTCCTAATAGTATCTCCGGGCCATTACCAATTAAGGTAGCCCCTTTCACTGGATAAGTAACACGACCTTTTTCAATCATATAAGCTTCACTGGTAGTAAATACAAATTTTCCTGAGGTAATATCCACCTGGCCGCCAGAAAAATTTACTGCATAAATACCGTGATCTACTGAGGCAATAATTTCTTCTGGAGCATAGCTTCCTGGCAACATATAAGTATTGGTCATGCGCGGTAACGGCAAATGTGAATAAGAATCACGCCGACCATTACCTGTCGATTGTACTCCCATTAAACGTGCATTGTGTTTGTCCTGCATATAGCCTTTCAAAATGCCATTTTCAATTAACACCGTACACTGGGTCGGGGTGCCTTCATCATCAATATTTAAAGAGCCACGTCGACCTGGCAACGTTCCATCATCTACGACGGTGCACCCTGGGGTAGCAACTCGCTCGCCTATTCTTCCGGTAAAGGCAGATGAGCCTCGGCGATTAAAATCTCCCTCTAAACCATGACCTATCGCTTCATGCAATAACACTCCAGGCCAACCAGGGCCCAAAACCACAGGAAAAACGCCGGCAGGCGCTTCTTTGGCTTCTAAATTAATTAATGCTTGACGCACCGCTTCTTCGGTGTAGCGCGTTACCAGGTCTTGCTCTAAAAGCAAAGAATATCCCCCTCTACCGCCCCCACCTGAAGATCCTTGCTCACGTCGGTGGTGGCTTTCTGCGATGACACTCACGTTCAACCGCACCAACGGGCGAATATCCCAGGAATATACGCCATCACTACTAATGATTAGCACCATTTCGTATACAGAATTTAAACTGGCATTCACTCGGGTAATGCGAGAATCAAGCCTTCTGGCCTTGGCATCAATTTGCATCAATAAATTAATTTTATCTTGCTCCTTCAAGGTATCTAAGGGATTGATGATGGGATAAAGCTGGCGGGACTGCACTAATTTACTGGGTGTTACGGCTTGCGAGGAGCCACCTTGCAAAGCAATGCTGCGCGCCGCTCTGGCCGCTTGTTCTAAAGCGGGGAGCCGCAATTCATCCGAATAAGCAAAACCGGTTTTTTCACCGCTGATTGCTCTTAACCCAACACCACAATCAATATTAAAACTGCCGTGTTTCACCAGGCTATCTTCTAGCACCCAGGACTCATAATGAGCTGATTGCATAAACAGATCGGCATAATCAATGCTTGTGCTCAGGAGATTATTGAGCACATTTTCTAACATATGATTGGTTAAACCACCTGGATTTAGCAGGGTTTCTTCAACAAGGGCTAAGGAAGATGCAGTCATAATAAAAGTACCTCTAGGGTGCAGAAGAGGGATTATTCTAGGATATAATGGCAAGGAGTACTAGTTAAAAGGTAAAGTCGTTTCAATAGAGATCCGATTCAACTGGTTGTTTGTCGCAGGTGCTGCTCCTTTCGGCATTTTAGGATTAGGAAATGATCCAACTGCTGTCAATAAATTCGTCATGGGTGTTGGGGGTCTGCCATTTTGCGACGGTGAGGAGCTATTACGACTTTTTGGCGTATTACCCTCTTCACTGGAGGATGTATCCAATTCGGTAGAAGGAGTATTGCCTACTGGTTTCTCATTTGCCTTTTTTTGTTGCAATAAAGCAGTTTGCTCCATCAAATCAGCTTGGGCCTGGAGATTCAAGCGAGTACCCCCATAATTATCTAAAAAATTCTCTATTTCTAGATCCTTCCGATTAAAATACCAGGTTCCTGTGGTATAAAGAAATGCTATAGCGGTACAGGTTAGAAAAATAGCCCAATTTTGACCAACCTTTGAATGGGAAAAATAATCTGTATGCAGCAACCAAGGCTTATCGGTAAACATCATATTGGCTGTCCCTCCAATATTAAATCCCCTGCCAATCCAATAGCCTCCCTGCAAAGCACCGAAACCAAGCATAAAAACAAAATAAAACGCTAGATAATGGCGCTTCGGTTGCTTATAAGTAATTTCAAGATCTTTCGCGTAATAAGGGTCGTTATTTTCCGGACATTTTTGATAGGCAGGATTTTCAGCCAACACCCTCATCAATTCAGGATCTTGTTCCAATTGAGTAATTTTTGATTTGAGTTGCTGGAGCTTGATTAATTCCGCTCGTTTTTCCTCGATCCGCAATGAATCTTTTTCTCTGTGAATAACAGCGCATATCCCATAAAAAAAAGCAATTCCTATCAGCAACCAGGCCATGGTTGAGTTATTAAAAAAATCTTTCTCATAAAGATCGCAATCTGGATTCATCCCCAAATAATGCATACTATGGACATCGGACATCCACCACCAAGTAAACTCAATCCACACGTAAGCCTGGGCGGATTTAAGTAAAAAAAACGCCAAAAATGCGCCTGGTGGATTTGCTGGATTGTTAGCAGCGTACATAGACTGCAGAGCAGCTGCATTTGTGCTATCAGTAGTTACTAGTTTCGACTGGTTGTCAGAATTTTCAGAACTGACTTCTGGAATTTCTAAATCTAATTTCAAGCCCGCATTTTTATAGGCATCAAGCAAGAAAACCCGTCGCATCACCTCCGCCATATCCTTTTCGACTTGTGCCTTGCGTTTCTGCTCGGATTCTTTCTTGAGAGGCTCTTGGGTTAATTTGCAATAACTTGCCATCAACACTGCAGGAATTACCCCGACAATAGAACGAATGTGATCAATCAAACCAAGCAGTATATAAGCCGGAAAGCGGAGCCATTTATTTTGTACTGGATTAGGTATGGGTTTAAGCAAGGTCTTATCTAGCGATTTCCATGCAGAACTCTTAATGCCGTAATTATTATTCACATAATTAGCAAATTTTGGCGCATATAGGCCTATTGCCATTAAGACCGGTATCACCACCCCAAATGCTACAAAATAGGGATCAAGTCCAGTGCTGAAGCCAATATCAAGACCACCTGTTTGAAGAACGCCGCGAAAACCCCAGCCAATCCAATAATTAACTGCAGGAAAATTAACCGCATACCAAACTGCATAACCCAGAGGCGCCACCACCTTAATTTTGTCGACGAATTTTTCTTCAAGGGTATTTCTTTCAGGTTCTGGCAAGATAGGTTTCGAACTAGGGGTTGGGATTAAGCAAATGTGCGTGTTGCCCTGCTGGTCAGGAATAACTTCCACGGCAATGTTGTGATAGGCATTTTTCAGTTCTAAATCATGATCATAGATATATTGCACTGATTGTTGATAAGCCGCCAATGTTGCTTCACCATAAAATCTTAGTTTTTTTTCCTCAAGGCGTTTTGCCAGTCTAGTTGGGCTATTCTTTAGTTCTCTGGCTTCATTTAATCGGTAATAACAATAAATCCCAGCTAAAGCTAAGGCAATAAATAACGTGACACACTCAGGATTTTCATTCAAAAATTCCGTGAGTGGCATTCTATCAGTGAAAAGCTTAGTAAATACTTGATCACCTAGGCGAATTATAGGGGTCAGGGTGAGAACATCTAGGGCTCCGACCTTGCCATTAATAAAAGCAGAACGCTCATCGCTGCTTTGTTTATCCTTTTCCCTAAGTAGTGTGTATTCTTGAGTGGGAGTACTTGAGTTTTCTTTCGTTTCTACAGTAGGGTCTAACCTAGTAGACAACAAGGGGATAGCAAAAAGCTTGCGAGGAGAAGTTACTTCTTGTGCTGTGATATCAGAGCTCATAAATATCACCTTCCTAATACTGGACTAAATCCAACTACGCCAGTAGTGCCCAGAGACTGACAAAACTTCCTGTCTTATCGGTTACAAAAATAAAAAGCATTGTATCACAAAACTTAACGAATTGTTACGGAATTGTTACAGCTCGCTTGCCTCTCTTTTAAGACCTTGGGAGTAGCAAATCTAATTGCGAAAGCTTGATAATATTGGGATTAGCCCAAGAACCGGTAACCTGATAACTATGGCTAGTAATCTTGCCAACCACATTCCCCAATACTTTTTGGGCAACGAAAGCGGCAGCACCAACTACCGGACCCCCAGCAAAAGCAGCCACCACCGGAACACTCGAAGTCACATAGGGAGTCATCAACATGCGCAGATCATAATCCTTAGCCGCTAAACCAATGCGGCCCTTAATTTCCACTTTTGCAATCGGGCCATCTAAGTAAGCATCTTTAGTGGTTACTTGGCCATTGTGGATAGCAAAATTCCCTTTCATTTCGTCATAATTAAAACCCTTTTGGGTTAAGTCACTAAAATCCAAAGTTAAGCGTCGAGGAATGGATTGCAAACTAAATAAATTCAGCAAGCGCCCCAGACCAATATCAGCCTCGGTACTTTGGCTGATATTGATGATCCGCCCTCCTAAGAAATCAAGGGAAAAATTACCATTTAAATTCGCAGCACCGGCATTAAATGCAGCAGCAGGCCAGGCTAGAGCAAAGGAAGCCTTACCTTTGGATCCCTCCAAACTCCCGGTTAAACCCAGGCTCCTCAAGGACGCACCTAAATTTGTGGTCGTAAGCGCTCCATTCAGCACGGTTTGATCTCGACCCTTGGCCAGCTGCCGCCATTGACCTGCTGCAATAAGCTCATAATAAGGCGATCGAATTGCTAGCTGTTCGATCTGCATGGTATTAGACTGTGGAAAGGTACGTAATCTCACTTCCCCAAAAGCTTTTTCACCATAATAAAAACTGCGAATAACCAGGTTTAAAGGTGGCAATTTCCCAGGATTAATATCAGAAACTACTTTGGAAGAACCTGGCAGTAAGGTAAAACGCGTAAATTCTCCTTGAATTCCTTGATGCAGTAGGTCCTCGGACAATATCAATCTTCCAGCCATCAAGGGGCTATCAATTTGTAGCGACCAAGCATTCTTTAAAGGTTGGATTTGCACATGAGCCTGGTTTAAATTCATTCCAAAAGCAGCTAATTGCCCAATCGTTAAATTAATTTTGTTCAGCACCCAAGCTGGCGTCTGCGGCTTCAAAGTCTTTTTCTTCACAAAGAGGGGCAAAAGATCATTCTCCACTTGATTCCAATCCAAGCTAGCTAATTCTCCATCAATAATTAATCCCGGAACCTTCATCAGTGTTGCAGGCGTGGCGCCAAAACGAAGGTTACCATTATCTAATGCCCACTGACCCGCGGTATTTTTTAGTGCCAAGGCGGCACTTAATTTTTTATCATAATTACCGGACATCTGCAGAGATTTTACTGGAGGTTCCCCCCAGGCCAATTCAATATGGGAAGGCGCTTTTTCGGTTGCTGTTTTTTTCAAGGGAGCCGGCAAATCAATGCTAACACCGGTTAAATCCGAATCTAGAATCAATGAAGTTTGGGTTTGCCCTTTATTTTTTTTGGCTTGTAGCGTCGCCACATAATTAATAGTCCCCTGCAAATAAGCAGATAAAGAGCTTACATTATAATAACGTTCCAGCAACGAGAGCGGCATACTACCACGGCCTTCAATCTTAAGGACCTGTTGCTTCTCTCCGGGGAATTCGGTAGTAATTCGAGCGAGGACTGGCTGCCCTAACCAGGTCGCTTTTAAGTCTTCAGCCGTGACACTGTTTTCAGTAAATTGGACTTGCCCTTGCAACTGTTCAAAGCGAATATCCCAATCCAGTAGAGTTAAGCTAGCTCCTGGTATGATGGCAAGATTGCCATTGACACGCATCGCTGTTTCACCCTCGTGTAAAGGGAGCAGCAAATGTAAACCTAATTGCATCATACCGTTGGGTTGCAATTCCTTCAGTGCACCACCCAAGCTGCTCTTTAAAGGACTCGCAAAAACAAAACGCTTAGCATCTAGTAAACTCGCTTCAATCCCTGATTTAATGGCTAATTCCGCACGGCTTAAGTCCGCAATCTCGGCATGAATGGGCTTAGTACTCATACCAAAAATTTTGGCACTTGGACTATCTAGCTGCATACTTCTGCCGTCAAAATGCACATCGGCAGTAAGATCGGTTAACATGGGCCAGCCTTTTCCATAATTAATATTCAGACTTTCAGTCTTTGCCGCAATCTCAAAATGCCCACTGTGATCATCAAAAGGAAAGTGATGTAAAGGTCCTTGCAATAATACTCTTCCCTGCACATTCCCCCCGCCCACAAAAGCTTGACTAAGCCAGACCGCTAAGGGCTTTGGAAACACCTTAAGAGGCAAGTAAAGAGCAAGATGCTTAATTTTATCACTAGTAAAAGAGCCCAGTAGACGTACGAATGTGTCTCCAGATCCAGGGTGTGGCTGAGAAACATCGATATTCCCACGAACACTGATATCAGAATTATTCGCAACCAATTCAGTGGCACGGATTTTTAAACCCGCTGGCACATTAATCCATTCTATTCTTCCAGAGTAATTGTCGATCATTAGCGGGGCTGAAAATAAGCTATTGTAATCCAACTCAAAATGCTGGCCATCCAGCTGCATGTCGCCTGCATTGGGGGTCCACTTTATTTGACCACTTAAGTTTCGTATCCCGGGAACTTTTTTGTCAGCTCTCCATTGCCATTGGTTAAGGCGAGCATAAGCAGATAGCAAACTTTGTTCTTGAGCAGTGAATTCTCGGCGCACTAAGAGATCTTCAACAGCACCACTTGGCGCTAGAGCAGTGACTAATTCCTGACTGGTATTGGCAAAAGTCCCTGCGTTGGTGCGAGGCACAATAAAAGCGGCTAAGGCTTCTGCATTGGCTAAGTTAAGCTTATCTAGACGAAAAATCTGCAACGACGATGAATGAGAAGAGGCATCCTTATGCTGAAAACTCACTTGTGCAGTGGGCCAGGATTGGCCTGCGATCTGAATCTTTAATTGATTAGCAGCAACATTTATTCCACCCTGCACTTTTTGCCAAGCAGCATGACCAGACAGCGAATCAAGAGGTAACTGCTTTAGTGAATGCTCCGAAAACAACAGCGCGTGGTCCAAATCAAAAGTAGCTTGTAACAACTGGACTTGTTTATTAGACCACTCTAACCAAGCTCGCCCTTGTTTTAAATGGCCTTGAACCAGCTGATAACCATTCCACGCAGCCAACTTCGCCAATGGGACTAAATCAATGTTACGTAAGTAAAGATAGCCCTGCACCTTAATATTGCGATTACCTATATTTCCTTGTAACTTGAGTACAGTGCGAAAGCGACCTGGATTTTGGGTAGCGATCACCCCTGAACCTATCAGCTGATGCTGGGTTAACCCCTTACTAAATTTCACTTGCAAATTAGTCAAAGGCAAATGATAGCCATTCATTCCATACCAATCAGCACCAACGTCATCAATAATGATTTCGCCTTGTGCTAACAACCAAGCAATTAAGCCCTCCATAGTATTGCCGCTAGCAGGCTCGGGTAAAGCCAAATGCAGTTTAATACCATTGACCTCCAAAGTGTGGGGATCAATTTGTCGCACTGATAAATGAGTGCCAGTTAAATGAAGCAAGCTGGGCTTAAACTGCCATGTAATCAGACTAGCCAGTAAATTAATGCCTACACGAACCTGAGTAACTTGCAATAGCCTGGTAGTTTTATTAGCATCAAATACTTCAACCTGCTCTAAGCTAAAAATTGGATATAAGCCTTTCCAGCTTGCGTTCACCTTCTCTATCTTTACGGGATGATGGGTAATTGTGCTGGCCCAATCTTCGAAGTTGGAGTGGTAACGATCAACATAAGGTAAAAAAAAACGTGCTATACCTATTAAAATAGCCAGGAGTACTAGGATCGCAATACTTACTTCAGCAATCCGAGGTAATAATTTTTTATAAAATGGCTTCACTCTTTTTAATACACCCTGTAGCGCGTTTGATACGACTGTAAAAAAGTATAGATGAATGGCCAAAGCAAGCAACTAGTAAAACTAGGCAACCAAAATAACCATGTTGCCACTACCTGTTCCGAATCTGAAAATTCATGCATAAAAAACTGGAATGTTTGATATGCAAAAACCATCAAGAAAATAGTCACTGTTTGTTGCCACAAAGGCAAAAAACGAATCCGCGTACAAAAACGAATACACAGGCAGGTGATTATAACATAGGCAAGTGCATGTTGCCCAAGCAAAGTGCCCATCAACAAATCCATCACTAGTCCTAATAAAAATGCTACCGATAAACCCACCTTATCAGGAAGCACTAAGGACCAATAAATTAGCGTTAAAATGACCCATTCAGGCTCGATCCACAATAAAAATCCAGGTAAAGGAATAAGTTCTAAAATAATAGCGACTACAAAAGTTACTCCAATCACGAATAGTGACTTCATAATTAGGGTCTCAATAATTTTGATTTGATAACCGCACCGGATAGACCAGGCATAATAGATTCATCACGTCGTTGGGCCGACCAAATCAGTACTACCAAACGAGCACTGTTAATATGAGCATTGGGCTTGAGTGCCACACCCACAAAACGATCCCCAGTTCGTTTCACCGTAGTAACCACGGCAACCGGATAACCAAATGGAAATCGACCTCCTAAACCCGAAGTCACATAGAGATCACCCACCCGTATGTCTGCAGTAGCAGGCATATGCAGTAAAACCAATTCATCTAAATAATTTGTGCCTGCAGCAATAGCACGTAACCCATTACGGCTATTTTGCACTGGTATTGCGCTACGTGCATCAGTGATTAAAAGGACCCGACTTGAGAATACGCTTACATCGACAACCTGACCCATCACGCCATAAGCATCTAGAACGGGTTGACCTACAAAAACTCCTTCGCGTTCGCCTTTGTCGACGATAACCTGCTGGGCTAATGGATCTAAATTGGTATCTAATAGCTGCGCTACCAACATTCTTTCTGAAAATTGGCTTGGCGAGCCTAATAAGGCCCGCAGTTGCGAATTTTCTGCTTCTAAACCTAAAAGGCGTTGCAACTTAGCCTGCAGTAATAGTTGACGAGCACGCAAACGAGCATTTTCTTCCAAGGCATCTTGTTGGGTGGAAAAGTTACTCTTGAGCCATTGAAAAAATTGGAATGGTTGATTTACCAGAGACTGCAAAGGAACCAGCACCACCGAAAGTTGAGAACGTGCTGCTTTAAAATCATCAGAACGATGATTGAAGAACATTAAGGCTAAAGCCAAAATAATTAAGATGAACGCACGCAAACCAAACATTGGCCTGCGCTTAAATAACGGCTTAATAGTATTTACTCCTGTAAATAGACCTATTCTCTGGAGAGAAATCTTTCACCAAAAAAGTGCATTGTTTCCAAAGCTCTTCCCCCTCCTCGAGCCACACAGGTTAATGGATCTACGGCAACAATAACCGGCAATCCTGTCTCTTCCATGATCAAGCGGTCCAAATCCTTCAATAAAGCACCTCCGCCAGTTAGCACCATCCCTCGTTCAGCAATATCTGAGGATAATTCAGGTGGAATTTTTTCCAGAGCGTCACGTACAGCGGTTATAATGCCACTCAATGGATCTTGCAAAGCCTCTAAAATTTCATTGCTATTCATCACAAAACTTCGTGGAACGCCTTCGGCCAAATTTCGCCCTCGCACTTCTATTTCTTTAACTTCACTGCTTGGGAAAGCAGCTCCAATATCTTGCTTAATCCGTTCAGCTGTGGCCTCACCAATTAAGGTTCCATAATTACGACGGACATAATTGACAATCGCATCATCAAAACGATCGCCACCAATGCGTACTGAAGCAGAATAGACAATGCCGTTCAATGAAATAATGGCTACTTCAGTAGTACCACCACCAATATCCACCACCATGGAACCACTAGCTTCTTCCACGGGGAGGCCTGCTCCCATCGCTGCAGCCATTGGTTCGTCAATTAGAAACACTTCCCTAGCCCCAGCTCCTAAGGCAGATTCTCTAATTGCACGACGCTCTACCTGCGTAGACCCACAAGGGACAGAGACCAATACACGAGGACTTGGCTTGAAAAGCCGATTCTTATGTACCTTATGAATAAAATGCTGCAACATTTTTTCAGTAATAAAAAAGTCGGCGATCACTCCCTCTTTGAGAGGACGGATCGCGGTAATATTAGCAGGCGTACGCCCCAACATCCGTTTTGCCTCAGTCCCTACTGCCACTACGCGGCATTGGCCATGCGCATCCGTACTAGTTGCTACTACTGAAGGTTCATTTAAGACAATTTTCTTCAGTTCCCCGTCCCAAACTAAGGTATTTGCTGTACCGAGATCAACTGCATAAGCATTTGAAAGATAGCCACGAAGTCGTTTTATTACCATGAGAATAAGACACCTGTATTTGTTATTCCCTTCCCCCCTTTGGAGAAGGCATCAATGCAAGATAAGGTACCGAATTTTTTGTCATCGCACAACAGACTTTTTGTTGACATCCGTGGTAACAAGGCCGCTATAATCAGCGCCTACAAAAAAAGGAGGCCCATCGTATGTCAATCTCTGAGCAAGAAATAGCCAAAGTAGCCCGGCTGGCCCGTCTACGTCTTAATGAAAAGAATATTGTTACCTATACGCATAGCCTTTCCAATATCTTAGATTTAATCGCCCATATTAATAACTGTGATACGACAAAGGTTGAGCCGATGAGCTCTCCTTTCCGAGATGCCACTTTAACTCTGCGAGCTGATGAGGTCATTAGAAGCAATCATCGTGACTTTTGGCAAAGCTTAGCGCCACTCATAGCCTTTGGCCTTTACCTGGTTCCTCAAGTTATCGAAGCAATTGAATAGTCAAGGCCTTTACTATGCATGAACTAACCATTTCCGAATTAGCCAAAAATCTAGCTGCGAAAAAAATTTCAAGCTTAGAATTAACCCAGTTATACCTGGAACGTATAAAAAAATACGATACCCAACTCAATAGTTTTATCACGGTCACTGAGGAAATCGCTATAAGCCAAGCACAAAATGCTGACCAACGACGTGCGCGGGGTGAAGTCACTCCCTTGCTTGGAATTCCTATCGCCCAAAAAGATATTTTTTGCACTCAAGGTGTTCGCACCTCTTGTGCTTCGAAAATGCTGGATAACTTTATTGCTCCTTATGATGCAACCTCCGTAGAGCGCTGCTATGCTGCTGGGACAGTATTACTCGGTAAAACTAACATGGATGAATTCGCCATGGGTTCCTCCAATGAAACGAGTTTTTATGGTCCTTGTAAAAATCCTTGGGATCTCACTCGTGTTCCAGGAGGATCTTCAGGAGGATCTGCGGCTGCGGTAGCAGCCCGCTTAGCACCAATAGCCACAGGTACTGATACTGGGGGTTCGGTACGTCAGCCTGCTGCCTTTAGTGGCATCACTGGGATCAAACCTACTTATGGCCGAATATCCCGATATGGCATGATTGCCTTTGCTTCGAGCTTAGATCAAGCAGGAATCATGGGGCTAAGTGCAGAGGATTGCGCCTTGTTACTGAACGTGATGGCTGGCTACGATGATAAAGATTCTACTAGTATCAATCATCCAGTCCCAGACTATTCCCTCACCCTAAAAGAAGCAATTTCAGGCTTACGCATTGGCTTACCCGTAGAGTATTACCACGGGGGCTTAGAAACTAAGATGGCTCAAGCCATTCAAGAAGCCATTGCTCAGTTTGAAAAATTGGGTGCTAAATTTAAAGAAGTCAGTTTACCAAGTACTTCTTTATCAATACCAGCCTATTACGTTGTGGCTCCAGCTGAATGCTCAGCTAATTTGGCACGTTATGATGGCGTACGCTATGGCTATCGCTGCGATAATCCTAGCGACTTATTAGATTTATATGAACGCAGCCGGAGCGAGGGTTTTGGCGAAGAAGTCAAGCGACGTATCATGATTGGAACCTATGTACTTTCGGCCGGCTTTTACGATGCTTATTACTTAAAAGCCCAGAAAATTCGCCGTTTGATCAGTGATGATTTTGCCAAATCCTTTCAAGAAGTTGACGTCATTTTGAGTCCTAGTACCCCTAGCCCAGCGTTTAAATTAGGGGAAAAAAGTACTGATCCAGTAGGTATGTATCTCTCGGATATCTATACCGTCCCTGCCAATTTAGCGGGTTTACCAGCCCTTGCTATTCCTGCAGGATTTATTGATCAATTACCGGTTGGCATCCAACTGATCGGACCTGCCTTTTCAGAAGCAAAATTGCTAAATCTAGCACATCAATATCAACAAGTTACCGATTGGCACAGAAAAATTCCTTCTAACTTCGTAAGGTGACCACCATGGCATGGGAATCAGTTATTGGACTTGAAGTGCATGTCCAATTATCGACAAAATCTAAATTATTTTCTGGGGCACCCAACTCATTTGGAGCTGATCCCAATACTCAAGCTTCGCTGATTGACCTAGGCTTTCCAGGCACCTTGCCAACACTAAACCAAGCAGCCGTGCATATGGCAATCAAATTTGGTCTTAGTATTAACGCCAACATTAATTCACGCACGGTCTTTGCGCGCAAAAATTATTTTTATCCAGACCTTCCCAAAGGCTACCAAATTAGTCAACATGACTTGCCTGTGGTGAGTGGAGGCTCACTCAAGATTGCCTTTGAAGATGGCATCGAGCAAGAAATTAATATTACCCGCGCCCATTTAGAAGAAGATGCCGGCAAATCTTTGCATGAAGATTTTCAGGGCATGACTGGAATTGATCTCAATCGCGCAGGGACACCCTTGCTAGAAATCGTATCCGAACCCGAATTGCGCTCAGCTAAAGAAGCCGTTGCCTACCTAAAAACCTTGCATAGCCTGGTGCGCTATTTAGGCATTAGTGAGGCTAATATGCAAGAAGGCTCATTTCGTTGCGATGCGAATGTTTCTGTCAGACGTAAAGGTGACACTCGGCTAGGAACACGCACTGAAATCAAAAATATGAATTCCTTCCGCTTTATTGAGCGTGCGATTAACTATGAAATTCAGCGACAAATTGCCATATTGGAAAATGGCGGGAAAATTGATCAACAAACCATGCTGTATGATGTAGACAAAAATGTCACTCGTCCGATGCGCAGCAAAGAAGAAGCTAATGATTATCGCTATTTTCCGGATCCAGACTTATTACCTTTAGTAATTACCACTGAAGAAATTGAAAAGGTATGTGCTACTCTTCCAGAACTCCCTCGGGAAAAACAGCAACGATTTATTACCGAATATGGGCTGAGCGCTTATGACGCCGCTATTCTCGCGGGTCAACAAGAATTAGCGTTTTATTATGAGCAAGTTATAAAATTCTCTGCAACCAAATCTGCTAAATTGGCTGCAAATTGGATTATTGGTGAGGTACTAGGAGCCCTTAATAAAGCGGGTCTGGATATCAGCACCTGCCCGATCAAACCAGAACAGTTAGCTGTCATTATTAATCGCATCGCTGATAACACTATTTCTGGAAAAATTGCCAAATCAGTTTTTGAAGCAGTCTGGAAGGGAGAAGGTGATCCTGATCAAATTATTGCGCAAAAAGGTTTAACTCAAATTACCGATGACAGCGCCATCGAAGCCGCTGTGCTTGAAATCATAGCCAACCACCCTGATCAAGTGGCTCAGTACCGTGCTGGCAAGGAACAACTGTTTGGCTTTTTAGTGGGGCAAGTGATGAAATTAACCAAGGGAAAAGCTAACCCACAGCGGGTAAATGAGTTACTAAAAAATAAGTTATAGTAGAAGGAAGCTGCCCCGCCACCCGTGCACGCTTCTGGGATTCTTCTGACCGCAGTTTTAATTACACCCGAATTTTCACATACTTGAGGAGGCTCTCAAATTTTTTCTCAACCAGGAGGTCACGCGGTGCAGCCGAAGGGGTGACGCGCGGCAGGACCCCGTAGGCAGGCGACGGGACTTCAGTTCAGTTTGAGCTCACAGTTTTTTTAATAGCCCCATCTGTTTGCGAAAATATTCAATTGCTTCAGGGCTAAAACGTTTTAATTCATTTGAGCCTCGAGTAATTTTTGCAATGCTCACCCCTAAACGTTGTGCAAGCTCGCGCTGAGTTTCTTTCTCGCTCAATAACCCTTGAATAATTAAATAGCGTAACGATAAATTTTTTCTTTCCTCAAATGTTAATAACAAGTCGAAGACCGAAGTAAGTTTTTCCGTATCCTGGGAGATGATACATAACTGCAAAAACCCCTCCCAGCCTATTTCATCATGATCAATATTGTTTTTCTCCACTGCTTACTCCGTAGCTATTTATCTGGAGCATAAACATCAAATGTCTGACTAAAGTAGGTATTTCTTGGGCAAGAATACGCTACACCAGCTAATTTATGCGCATTCGTTAAAGTAAAACCTGGATGGTTAGTTTTAGTATAAACATGATGAGTAATCACAACACAATTAGCTCCCTTAGCCACTGCTTGATTTCTGAGTGCGTTAACTTCCATGGCATGTAAATTTTGATCTGAGGTATACCAAACGGTTGAACCATTGATATCAAAATTTGATACAGGTCCTACATGCTTACAATAACCGGGTGGTTGGGATGTTATTACCGCTACTTTTTCTGCTCCAGGTTGTAAGGGAACTCCTGCACACCCTATGACCAGGATAGTCGAAAGATAAATCACAGTTTTTAAAAATTTTTTTTTCATCGCAATTTCCTTCTAAAGCAGAATAACGAAAATTATAGACTATCACGAAAAAGATTCCAACAATGATAAGCCTTTATCGTAATAAGTTAACTCTAACTCAGATAAGGTTTTAACCTCTTGACTTGTTAATGTCAGCGGCAATAACTGGAGCATCGAAGGAGCGGCAATATAATATTGACACTTCTGTTTGATATTTTCTCGATAAAATGCCCCCCCGTAACCTACAAAACGTGTCACAACCTCATGGGCATCATAGTCATTTAACCCATCCCCTATCAAGGCCAGCTGTGCATGGCGCTGTTTCAATTGCTGGGAAATTATCCGCTTTCCGTCTGCATGTACCAGGGGTGAGCTGCGGTCAAAATCCAAATAATGGCCCCCGGAATCAAAATAAATGTTGACTGCAAACACATGAGAAGAATCGATCTCCAATAATTTTGCAAAACTGGCAACGGCAGGAAATAAGCCTGCAGAGACCACATATACCACCTTACCCAATTTTTTAAGGATCTGAATCACCGACAATACATCAGGTGCTTTATGCTGAAAATAACTCTGCCCTAATAGTTCTACTTGCTGCCTAGTTGGGAGCACTAAGTCCAAACGTCGCTGGTATAAGTGCGGATTAATTCCGGTGTGCCCCATAGCCTCTGCAGTCAAAGCTTGGACTTGGGATCCCACATGATTGGTCCTAGCCAATTCATCGATGCCTTCGATAAAGCTTAAAGTACCATCACAATCAAAGATAACCGCTGCAAGCGGTTTTTTAGGTTCATAATGAGACATTTTTTTATAATTCCTGTAAGATACCAGCTCCCAAGCTAGAGGAACAAATTATGTTTAAAATTCAAACTCTTAACTCCATTGATCCGTTAGGGCTCCGTCAATTACCTGCTAATTTATACCACGTGGCAGAGAATGAGCCTAATCCTGATGGGATCTTGGTCCGCTCGGCGATCATAAAAGAAGAATCCTTGCCTGCTAATTTAAAAATAGTGGCTCGTGCTGGAGTCGGTGTTAATAACATTCCAATTCAGAAACTCACTCAGCTTGGCATTCCAGTGCTCAACACCCCCGGGGCAAATGCCAATGCAGTTAAAGAATTAGTGATTGCAGGCATGTTGCTTGCTTGTCGTAATCTTTGCCAGGCCTGGGATTATGCGCGCCACTTAACGGGGGATAATAAAGGTATTAACGAGCAAGTGGAACAAGGAAAAAAACAATTTGCCGGTTTTGAATTACCAGGAAAAACTCTTGGGATTATTGGCCTCGGAAATGTTGGAGTTAAAGTGGCTAATGCGGCCATTGCTTTAGGAATGCGGGTCATTGGCTACGACCCTACCATCACGGTGCAGCGTGCCTGGGAATTATCAGCGAATGTCGAGGAAATGCGTAATTTAGAAAGTTTAATTACTCAGGCCGACTTTATCAGTCTTCATATCCCTCTTACTCCTGAAACTAAATCACTCATCGAAGATACACGACTGCGACTGGCAAAAAAAGGCATGATCTTGCTAAATTTTTCCAGAGAAGCTATTGTCGATAAAGCGGCTCTTCTCAGCGCATTAAACGACAAGCATATTGCTGCCTATGTGTGTGATTTTCCCTGTGCTGACTTAAAAAATCATCCTCAGGTAATTTGTCTACCGCACCTCGGTGCGTCTACAAAAGAGGCTGAAGAAACTTGTGCGATTATGGCCGTTAAACAGCTGAGGAGTTATTTAGAGTCTGGGACTATCATCAATTCAGTAAATTTTCCCAGTGCAGAAATGTCATTCAATAAGGGAGTGCGCTTGGCAATAGCCAATGCTAATATTCCCAACATGGTAGCGCAAATTTCCACCAAACTAGCTACAGCGCACTTAAATATCATTGACCTGCTGAATAAATCACGGGGGGAAATTGCTTATACCTTGGTTGATGTCGACGAAGAGATAAATGACTCTTTGCTTCAAGAACTCAAAGGCATTAGCGGGGTAATTCAAGTTCGGTTAATTACAGGCTTACCTACGGGGGCCTAATAGTCGCTATTTGAGGACTTTTCTGACAAAATTTTCCGACAATTGCTGACATTTAACTTAAAAAAATTATGATGTAATACTCGTCCCGAAATCACTTGGGTCGCAGGAAACTAGAATCCATGTAGGATTCCAATTCCCAGGGACGGAGCATCAAGGGACTGATGCCAAAGGCAAGGAGGCCACCGTGGCCCAAGCGATTTCCTTTAATTTTATATGATTCATGCAACCCGTTGTCCTTGCTGTTCTGGTAAGCCTTATAAAGATTGCTGCCTTCCTTATATAGAAGGTCAAACTATTCCAGCCACTGCAGAAGCATTAATGCGATCGCGCTATACGGCATACACTCAAGCTAATGTTGATTATATTCAAGCAACCATGTGTGGTCCAGCAGCCAAGGATTATAATAGTGAACAAGCCAGAATCTGGGCAAAAACAGCCAAATGGCGCCGGTTAAAAGTATTACAGAGTTTTGCTCATCCAAGCTCAGCTGATATCGCTTATGTTCATTTTATTGCCTATTATGTTTTTCAAGGCAAGCCACAAAAACTTGAAGAAACCAGCGAGTTTCACTGCATCAATGGCCAATGGTTTTATGTTAGTAATAGCAATTCCTGATGACATCCCCAGTTGTCATCCCGAGCAGTTGTCGTCCCGAGCAGTTGTCGTCCCGAGCAGTTGTCATCCCGAGCGAAGCGAGGGATCTCATGAATGTGACAAAACATACGGTAAAAAACCTATATGAAAACTCTTTTTTGGACAGCGAGATCTTTCGCTGCGCTCGGGATGACAACTCGCTTGAATTTATCTATGAATTTAGATATGATGCCTAAATCGCGGGGTGGAGCAGTCTGGCAGCTCGTCGGGCTCATAACCCGAAGGTCGTAGGTTCAAATCCTGCCCCCGCTACCAGTATAGTAAAAAGCTGAATGAAATGGGCCAAGTGCCCATTTTTTATTTGGATTAATAATGACGGCTCCTTTAGAACATATTCTAACACCTGCAGTCACAGCCCTCGGCTTTGAATTGCTAACTTGGGTGCTTGCCTCTGAAGGACACCAGAAAATTTTGCGCATCTACATCGATGGACCTGAGGGTGTAAGTGCTGATGATTGTGCACGAGTAAGCCAACAAGTTAGTGCCTCGTTGGAAGTAAACAATCTAATTACTGGCCAGTTTCACTTGGAAGTATCTTCCCCAGGTTTAGATAGGCCACTAATCACACCGGAGCATTACCACCGTTTCTTAGGGAAACGGGTACGAATTAAACTTCGTATAGCACTGGAGGGTAGACGAAATTTCTACCGGTGAACTTAAAAGCATCTCTGATGATGAAGCACAGGTACAAATTTTAGTCGATGGGCAGCTTTTAGAGTTGCCTTTTGCCAATATTGAGAAAACCAATCTCATACCTGATTTGGGGTTTTAGAATGAATAAAGACATTTTATTAATAGTAGAATCTATCTCAAACGAAAAAGGCGTAGAAAAAGCCGTGATCTTTGAAGCTATAGAAACCGCTTTGGCAGCTGTCACTGCCAAACAATACCCAGAAGAAGTTTCAATTACGGATAGCCATTGATCGTAAAACAGGTGATTATGAAAGCTTTCGTTTTTGGACCGTCACTGCAGATAAAGAAGAATTTGAAGATTTTCCGGAAAAATATCTTTTATTTGACCAAATTAAAGATGAAAAAAGTGAGCTTTAGCCTGGTGATCTCATTGAAGAGCCTATTGAGTCTATTGAATTTGGACGCATAGCTGCACAACAAGCCAAACAAGTCATTATGCAAAAAGTTCGCGAGGCCGAACGTAAAAAAGTAGAAAGCAAGTATCTCAGACGAGTCGGCGAACTCATGACTGGCATTGTGAAGAAAGTGCTGCATGACCAAATTATCTTAGATTTAGGTGATGGTGCTGAAGGACTCATTACGCGGGAAGAAATGATACCCCGGGAGCTGGTTCGCACCGGAGATCGTTTACGTGCTTATTTATATGCGGTTCGTGCCGATAAGAAAGGTCCACAACTTTTACTTAGTCGCGCTCATCCAGCAAATGCTTGCTCGATTATTTGAAATTGAAGTACCAGAAATTGGTGATCAAGTGATTGAAATTAAAGCAGTCGCCAGGGATCCGGGTTCTCGTGCTAAAATCGCGGTCAAAACTAATGACGGAAGAATCGATCCTATTGGTGCCTGTGTTGGTATGCGCGGCGCCCGGGTACAAGCTGTTTCTGGTGAATTAGGCGGCGAACGCATTGATATTGTGCTATGGGATGATAATCCAGTACAACTGGTGATCAATGCCATGGCCCCAGCTGAAGTCGCTTCTATCATGGCAAATGAAGAAACGAAAGTGATGGACATCGCTGTGAGAGAAGATCAGCTATCGCAAGCTATTGGGCGGAATGGACAAAATATTCGCTTGGCCAGTGAATTAACAGGCTGGCGGCTTAATGTGATGGCTGAAGCTGAAGCCGCACAAAAACATGCGGAAGAAACTGAACGCTATACTCAAACATTTATTCAAGAACTCCATTTAGAAGAAGCTATAGCACATGCCCTAGTCCAAGAAGGATATACTAGCATCGATGAGCTCGCTTTTTCATCTCCAGAGGAAATGGCTACAATTCCAGGTCTAAATGAAGAAATAGTCCATGAAATTCATAATCGCGCTCGTGATATTTTGCTTACCAGGGAGTTAGAGGCGCAATTAACAATTGTAGAGCCAGCACAAGATTTATTGGATTTGCCAGGTATGAGCCAAAAGCTTGCTTATCAACTTGCCAAGCATGGGATTATTACCCAAGAAGATTTAGCAGAACAAGCTATCGATGATATTAGTCGATATTGAAGGAATGACAGAAAAGTTAGCCGCGGAACTTATTATGGCAGCACGCGCACCCTGGTTTGTTGATGATGAATCGGGTTCTAAAGTAATATATAGGTGAAAATAAACCATGACGGATGTCACAGTCAAAGAATTTGCAAAAATGATGGGTATCCCTGAAGACCGGTTAAAAATGATGGGTATCCCTGAAGACCGGTTAAAAACGATACTTGCGTCTTTACAAAAAGCAGGCGTTACTGTGACGAGCCCAAATCAACCCCTGACTGCGGAACAAAAAAGAGCCTTATTGACTGTTCTTAAAAAGTGCCCAAGGTAGCGCCACCCTTACCACGCCGAGCACGGATAAAAAAGTCACTTTTACTCATACCAAGGTAGATACTCTACGTCAACAAGGGGGGAAAAGTTCAGTTAAGGTAATTTTCCAGCGTAAAAAACAAGTCGTTGTTCCAGCAAAACCTGTGGAAGAAGTTCCCCCAGCGGAAGTTCCCGCTTCAGTTGCTGAGGCGGCAACCCCTACGACAGTTGAACCAATTACTTCTGAAGCCGGGGCGACTATCAAAACTGTTGAATCTCCTGTTACAACAGCAGAACCTTCAGCAGAACCACCCAAACCCAGCAAACCTGTCACCTTCGAAGAAGAAAGGAAACCTTCTAAAAAGAAAAAAGAACGGCGAACCGGAGAACGACGAGGGCACTTAGCTTTAGATGCAGAGGAAGAGTTTGAGACTCCGCGCTATAGAAAACCAAAAAACAAGCTCATTCCCTACGAGAACATGCCTTTTCCAAACCTACAACTCCGATTGTCCGTGAAGTCCCGATACCTGAAACAATTACTGTGGCTGATCTGGCCCAAAAAATGTCCGTGAAAGCTGCTGCAGTTATTAAGGCCATGATGAAACTTGGCGCCATCGTCACCATTAATCAAGTGATTGATCAAGAAACAGCAGCCATTGTTGTGCAAGAAATGGGGCATATCCCAAAACTGATCAGTATGAATGCATTGGAAGAAAGCTTATTACAGGAACAGCCTAATGCACAAGAATCAGTGTCGCGTGCACCGGTCGTGACGATTATGGGCCATGTTGATCATGGGAAAACCTCTTTACTCGATTATATCCGTCGAACCAAAGTAACGAGTAGCGAAGCTGGCGGCATCACTCAACATATTGGTGCTTATCAAGTTAATACTCGCAAGGGGATGATTACCTTCTTAGATACTCCAGGGCATGAGGCATTCACCGCCATGCGTGCTCGAGGGGCCAAATGCACCGATATCGTGATCCTGGTAGTGGCAGCAGATGATGGCGTGATGCCACAAACAATAGAAGCTATTCAACATGCGAAAGCTGCCAAAGTTCCTATTATTGTCGCCATTAACAAAATGGATAAACCTGATGCTGACCCAGATCGTGTGCGTACAGAACTATCTAAATACGAGGTCATTGCCGAAGAATGGGGTGGAGATACTATGTTCCAACCTATCTCAGCAAAAACAGGCATGGGCATTGATGAGTTACTTGACCGCATATTACTACAAGCTGACATATTAGAACTAAAAGCACCTATTGCAACCCCCGCCAGAGGTATTGTGATTGAATCGCGCCTAGATAAAGGACGCGGCCCTGTTGCCACCATTTTGGTACAAAGGGGCACGTTACATAAGGGTGATATTTTACTCGCAGGAGGAGAATATGGTCGCGTACGAGCGATGGTGGGTGATTTAGGTCAAGCTACGGGATCAAGCTACTCCTTCCACTCCCGTAGAAATTCTTGGTTTATCTGGCACACCTAGCGCAGGCGATGAGGCAATGGTAGTACCTTCCGAGAAAAAAGCGCGTGAAGTCGCTTTATTCAGACAAGGTAAATATCGGGAGATTAAACTCGCTAGACAACGCGCTGCTAAGCTGGAAAATATTTTCTCGCAAATGGGTGAGGGAAAAATCAGTACCCTCAACGTGGTCTTGAAAGGAGACGTTCAAGGTTCCGTAGAAGCAATCAACGACGCCTTAATGAAACTTGCAACAACTGAAGTTAAAGTTAATATTATTGCCAGTGGGGTTGGTGGGATCACCGAATCCGACGTCAATTTGGCCATTGCTTCTTCTGCTATTTTAATTGGGTTTAATGTGCGTGCTGATAATAGTGCACGAAAACTAGTAGAAAGCGAAGATGTTGATCTGCGATATTACAGCGTTATTTATAATTTAATTGATGAGATCAAAGCAGCGCTTAGTGGGATGCTCAAACCTGAATATCGTGAAACCATCCTTGGTCTTGCTGAAGTCCGAGATGTTTTTCGTTCTTCAAAATTTGGAGCAATTGCAGGTTGTTTGGTCATTGATGGTTCAATCCGACGTAATAATCCCACTCGTGTTTTGCGTGACAATGTAGTGGTGTTTACTGGCAAATTGGAATCATTGAGACGCTTCAAAGAAGATGTAAGCGAGGTGCGTAGCGGAACAGAGTGTGGTATTGGAGTAAAAGACTATAACGATATCAGACCAGGTGACCAAATAGAAGTTTTCGAAACCACTGAAGTAGCTAGAAAATTATAAGAGTAATTTTAAGTGACTACCTTTCATATCCAACGTGTAGCGGATCAAATTCAACACACCCTCTCTGGTTTATTACAAACAAAAGCCAATGATCCTCGCTTTCGTCTTGTCAGCATAACCGCTGTAGAGCTCTCGGTAGACATGGCGCACGCGAACATTTATATCAGTTTACTCGATGAAACACATCCGCAAAAAGTTTTAGCTGCTCTCAATAAAGCCAGCGGGTTTTTTCGTACGCAATTAGCTCATTCACTTAATTTACGCATTACTCCAAAATTAAAATTTGTTTACGACAGCTCTATTAGTAACGCTGCTCATCTAAGTACTTTAATAGATGAAGCATTAAAAAAATAAGAAGGCCCCCCATGTCTATTAAATCACGCAATTCAGGTCGTGCGGTGAATGGAATCCTGCTGTTAGATAAACCAGAAGGTATGTCTTCTAATGCCGCCTTACAAATCGTTAAACGACTTTACCAGGCACGTAAAGCAGGCCACACCGGAAGCTTAGATCCTTTAGCCAGTGGTATGTTGCCGCTTTGCTTTGGTGAAGCCACTAAATTTAGTCAATACCTTTTAGAAGCAGACAAACACTATGTTGTAACTTTAAAACTAGGTGTGACTACCACCACTGGAGATCGAGAAGGTAAAGTGTTAGCTCAGCACCCCGTCCCTGCCCTTTCTATTCGCGCACTCGAGGATGTTTTCCAAGCATTTATTGGCGCCATTGAACAAATCCCCTCGATGTTTTCTGCAATTAAATATCATGGACAGCCCTTATACAAATTAGCACGCCAAGGAATTGAAATAGAACGCGAACCGCGGCAAATTACTATCCATTCCTTAACGCTCCTGCAACATTGGGAAGATGAATGTCGTTTTTCTGTGCATTGTAGTAAGGGCACCTATGTTCGTACCTTAGTAGAAGACATAGGGAAAGCTTTAGGTTGTGGCGCCCATGTCATAGCACTGCGGCGTTTAAGAGCAGGTCCTTATTTCGCAGAACAAATGCATACCCTATCTCACCTGGAAACTCTTCACCAAGCCCAAGCTAGAGAGCAATTGGATAACTACTTATTGCCTATAGATACCTCAATTAGTACCTGGCCAGAGCTAGAATTATCCGAGGCAGCCATTTATTATTTAAAGCGCGGTCAACGTATTGTTCCTCCAAACAATATTTCAAGAGGCTGGATTCCGCCTGGTTCGCCGTAGTGGCCAATTTTTTGGGGTGGGAGAAGTGCTTGAGGATGGTTGGATTACCCCTCGGAGGTTAATTGAAAACTAATTATGCCAAATTCGTCGATTTTGTTGGCGATACTGAGTAATGTTAATCACCCCATTAGCATCGATATCGGCAATAATCGCCCCACTCTCTGCGGTATTGAACAACAGAGACTGGATGTTTTGATATCTTGCTATTACCGTTTTATGCGGAAAATGGTAACGATTTCTGTAGCCAATAGGAAATAAGACATAGCGCGGATGGACTTGACTTACAAAACCCGAAGTCGAAGAAGTTTTGCTACCATGATGGGGGGCTATTAAAATGTCGGCCTGTAACGTAGCTTGTTTCAGTAAATACTCTTCAGCGGGTTTTTCAATATCGCCTGGAATTAAAATTACTCTATTAGCTACCTCAATACGTAGTACACAGGAACTATTATTACCCTGATGCAGCCATGTTAGCGTAGGATAGAGAATCTCAAAATTAACGCCATCCCATTGCCAATGTTGTCCAGCTATACATAACTGAGCGGATTGCCTAAAACGTTCTGGAACACTGGTGAGAATTTTCGTGATAGGTAAATGCTTCAACAGCGAGCGCGCACCTCCACTATGGTCACTATCTCCGTGACTAACAATCAATTGATCAATTCGAGAAATACCCACAGCTTGTAAATATGGCAAAATCACCCGTTGGCCTGCGTCGTCGAGGGATCCCATTGGAGGACCGGTGTCAAAAATAAGCGAATGATTGGCAGTTTGTATGACTGTGGCTAAGCCTTGACCTACATCAAGCAAACTAAAGCGTAGTGCTCCTAATTTGGGGGAGGCGGGTTGATAAAAAATGACCGGGCACAGCCAAAATAGGCCAAACCAATAGCCTGGAAATCCACGGGGCACCAACAATAAAATGACACCGATGCTGGTAGCTAACAACAAATAGCCATTGGATACTGAACTGTGCCACACCGCCCCACCGAGATGAGCAAACCAAGCAAGCACTTGCCACAACAATTCAATTATTTTGGCTGCTGCCAACAATAACCCAGAAGCCAATGAATCGGAAATCATCAAAGCTAAAGCCCCAGTTAAACACAAGGGCAAAATCAAAAAACCAAGTGCTGGAACTGCAACTAAGTTAGCTAATAAAGAAACCAGGGAAGCTTGCTGAAAGAGCCACAGGGTCACGGGTACTAAACCTAGACTAATCACCCATTGAACCCGCCCGTATTTCCACCAAAAGCCTTTGGGTCTTAACCGCCCGCCAATGCCATACAAAATCGACGCCACCGCAATAAAAGATAACCAAAAACTAATCGATAAAACGGCCAATGGATCCCAAAGTAGCACTAAACCCAAAGCCAGTGCCCACGCATTCCAAGAAGACAATTCTCGGCGCAAAAAAAGTCCTGATAAAAATACCGATAACATGATCAGGGCCCGTTGGGCAGGTAGGGCAAACCCAGCTAAAGCACTATAGACCAGGGCAGCTATAAATGCTATTAATGCAGCTGCCTGATACGCTGGTAAATACAAAAGCAAATAAGGGAAACGACGCCAAATCCGTTGTGCTAAAAAATAAATAAATCCATATACAAAACCAATATGAACTCCAGCAATTGCCATAAGATGGTTTGTGCCTGTGGCACGCATAATCTCCCACTGCGCGAAGTTAATATCATCTTGGGCTCCCATGATGAGTGCAGTAATCAATCCTGCTGTGCGTTGCCCAGATAAGATTTTTTGAATTTTAACTTGTAAGTGCTGCCGCCAACGATCAATGAAATGATGATATTGGTTAAAAGCTAGCCGTTGATTATACTGACTATTAACAACAGAGCCGGTCGCGCGAATACCTTTTGCAAATAACCATTGCTCATAATCAAACCCTCCTGGGTTAAAAAGACCATGGGACTTTTTTAGTCGTACCTGTAATTGCCACAAATCGCCTACCTGTAATTTATAGCCTGAAAATTGATACCAGGCTAGACGCAACTTAGTCGATTGTTCCTTACCTTCAAGCTTTAATAAATTAAACTCAAATTGCGTGCCATGGTCTATAGCTTGGGGCAATGATGAAATATATCCTGAAATATGCACTAGCTTTCCTTCATATAAATCCGGTAGATGCCAAACTAAAACACGCTTTGCCTGCCAAGCAACCCAAGTAAAACCCAATAACATAATCAGAAACCAAAAGATAACGGGTTTAATTGCGCGAGGAGAAAAGTAGCCTATAGCCACTAAGACGATAATAGCAATCAGGAGATAAGTAATTGGAGGAAATACAGAAATCCATCGAATGGCAGTAATGCCAAACAGCCAAGCCGTTATCCAGACATACATAGCGAGTTTTCCTTTCAATAAAAAGGAAAACTATTCGCTTAAAAAAACTTAAGATCAATACCGTATTTCGTCATCCCCGCTCAAGCTCGTCATCCCGCGGCATGGATGCCGGGATCCACGGCGCAGGAAGCGAAACTTTCACATCCTGGTGACTGGATCCCTGCGTCCTGCAGGGAAGACGCACTAGCTGCAGGGAGGACACGCTAGGGCAGTTATTCTTTACTTAAGAATTCTACCCAGGATTTCGCTTCGGCAGAATCGGGATTAAGATAGAGTGCCCGGTTAAATGTGGCTAAGGCAGCTTCAGTATCCCCACTATGATAGATACAAATAGCCATGTTATATAACAAATTAAAGCGCTCCCCAAAATGCTGTTCTGACTTTTTATAATACACAGCAGCTTCTTTATAACGATGTAAGGTATGCAATAAGACACCCAAGTCAAAATTAACATCGTAAGTACGGGGCATAAAATAAAAATTACTAGATAAATTTGGAATATGATTAACCAGATACTCAGTAGTTACTCGGTCAGCATGAGTAATTTGCTCGTTGATTTGTCGGCTTAATTTTTCATAAATATGAGGATCCCAATCGCTAAAAGCTAAATGAGAAACTAAAGTGTTTATTTTGGCATGCTGAAAGTTTTCACTGATGTTACGGTGTAAAATAAAGTAATCAGCGGGACTTAATCGTTCTATGTTTTCACTTATAGCAGTAGCAAAATCAGGTAGATCACTGATCTGGAAGCCCGTACAGAAAGCTACCGTTTTAATGTCTGAACGTAACGATTGAATAATGGCGGTTCCTCCTGCTTGCTCAATGTAAGTCGCTAAAGCATGAAAATTAACCATCACGGAAAAACTGCCATGAAACACGATATCGGGCTGATCTAAATTTTCCAACTCTTCAAGGTAAGTGCTGCCTTTATCAGTAGATACAAGGAAAAGCTTGTCATTACTTAATTTTCTTAAATTAGAAATGGCTTTGATGCCAGCTATAGGCAAAAGAAAGTGGCTATCCTTTAACTTGTCTTTGTAGCTGTTGACCACAGCATTAATCGTATCATCCTCATAAAATTTTTCAGCGGCAGGGGCTTTAGCATATTCAACATGGATCTTTTCCATATTGATTACTTTTCCATCCTGCATATTTTCAGAGTCTGTAAATGAAGTCACTAAGGATTCATATATCTCCCCATTTTCCACTACAAAAGTGTCTTGGGATACCGTATCAAACACATAGTTAGCATAAGCTATGATTGGATTAACTACGCCCCCTGGAGATAAAGTGATGCCAGACTTTATTAAATTTAGACTCGTATCGCTTTCCATATTAAATAAGGCAAAGTCCAACCGGTTTTCTGCAACGAAAGGGCGTAAGGCAGGATGGGTATCCCAAAATCGCATATTGTTTTCCGTAAAATCAGTCATGATGTATCGAATAGAAATATCTTCAATTTGCAGTTGTTGTTGCAATTGTTTGATTTTTTTTAGGATATAGTAACTCAGTCTTCCTGACCCTGTACCCAATTCAATAATATAAAAAGGATGATCTTTAGCAGAAGGATATTTTCGAACCCAATCTTGAGCTAATCGAACGGCCATATGAGCATAAGTATTCGCCAAAAAGGGATTACTAGTCACATAAAAAGGAACATCTTTTACCCAGGCTTTTACGCCCTCTCGGTGGAAATATTCCCGTTGGAAATCCCATAGGCAAGAATTAGACAAGCGTTGATTTTTTTCAATATAAACACGATCAGATTTTGATAACATGAGCACTTTCTTAAGTTTAGTTTAAGGTTCCCCAAAAAACCCCTTGGGTCATAGTAGCATCCTAACGTATACTAGCATTTTAGACTTTTTTCTAGTTTATTGCCAGTAATTAATGGGTCACTTATCCTATATGCTTGAGAGCCTAACAGAAGCACTGCGGACAATCATTAGTAGCGTACAAGCCAACTGGCGTTTTCTATCCTTGCTAGTAATAATAGGCTTTGGTGTACAAATAGCCAATTGCCTTTTAGGCTATCGATTAAACATCTTAGGAATATACCCAAGAAAAATATATGGTCTAATTGGGATTTTTACAACCCCCCTATTACATGGAAATTTCCAACACTTCTTTTTTAATGCCCTACCTTTTTTTGTTTTAGGCGCCCTAGTCTTAGTAAATGGCAAGATTGTTTTTCTGCTGGTCTCGCTTTTTATTATAATTTTAAGTGGAATATTAACTTGGCTAGTTGGTCGCCCTGCCCTTCACATAGGCTCAAGCGCTCTGATTGTGGGATATTGGGGATTTTTGCTTAGCAATGCTTACCAACAACATTCCATCATCTCAATATTATTAGCACTGCTCTGTCTATACTATTTTAGTGGCATCGCCTTGAGTTTATTTCCCAGCGAGGAAAGAACCTCTTGGGAGGGGCATGTATGTGGATTCATAGCTGGTTTGGCGGCAAGCTATGCATTTACTCACCACTGGTTTTAATCAAGATTAAAGACGCCATAAAAAACCAATAACTATCCCAATTAATGCCGAAAATCCAATAGTTTTAAAAGGATTATTTTTTACATAGGTTTTTACAGCCATACGAATCTTATTAGGGTCTTTTCTTACTTGGTACCCTTTTTCTTCCATAACATCGATAATTTCTTGAACAACATTTTCTGCTGTCCCAGCTAATTTTTGTGCATTTAATTTTTGTTCATCCATTGAGATGATCTCCTAATAAAAATAGCACAAAGAAGCGATAATATTCTTCGTGCTATTTTTACTTAAATGTGCTTATTTGTTTCTTTCCCCCTCGCTTCGTTCTGATTCGTGTTGTTGTCGACTTGGATCGTCACTCCATTGCTTTTGCTTAGAATCACGGTCTCTTCCTTTAGATTGTTGCTGTTGATTTTTGTCAGAACCTTGACGTTGGTTATTTGATTGCCAATTGTTTGTCATGATGCTTTCTCCTTTGGTTAAAAAAATTTAACAAATATCTTATTAACAAATTAAAGACTAGAAAGGTAAAATAAATGTAATCATTCGATCCTGCTACTTGTACCTATACCAACGGATTATCGTCGTAAAATTAGTGCCACAATAGCACCAGCGACTAATGCCATACTCAATGATTTAAAAGGATTTAATTTTACATACTTATCTACTGAATCACGCGCATGCAAGCTTTGCTTTTTCATCTGATGACCTTGTTTTTCTAACATTTCCATAGTGTCACCTAATGCATCGCTAATAGCTTTAGATAATCTTTCTCGCCCCCCATTAAGATGAGATTTTAACGCCTCTGAGGCTTGATTAATGTCTTGACTTGGCATCTTTATGTTCTCCATTTGACAATCAATAAAGTGTAACAAAGTTATTTAACTTACTTAATAATCAAATACCATTTAATAAAATTAAAATGTAATAACCACACCATTTGAAATGTAAGAAATTATCCCTCCCTCGAGTGAATCACACGCATAATGCTAATTAAAAAAGTTAAAAGTAAAAAAACAAATTTATAACGCAGGTCTGGGAGAGCTCCAGGATTAACATTTTTTGGGGTTTTTTTGGTATTTTTTCCGGTTTTTTTTATTTTCACGGCAAATAAAATAAAGCCTAAAGTCAATCCTCCCAGTATCGAACCTACAATATATTTAGGGGAACTAAGGATTTTTTTTGTTTGAGAAAAATCATTAGCAAGCAATATTTTTTTTGCAACAATTTTAGACTCAAGCAAACTAATTTTACGTTTAATCATTAACATAGAACTTTAAACCTTCTTATGTGATAATAACTGGCGACGTGTAGCAGAGAATTTAAGGTTGCCAACTAACTTAATCGCAATAATTATTAAAGCAACAATCAATACAAGATTTAATAATAAAATAATAGTTAATGCTAGGAACCAATTACCAGAAATTGAATAAAAAAATACAGTCAACAAAGCCATCAAGAAAAACCAAAAAATTCCCAACAATACAAAAATTGCCAAAGATACAATCAATAAAAACAGAATACTTAACTTTGCCAACTGCAATTCAAGCTTCATTAGCTCAAGTATTTCCGTATAGATCCCTGAGCACCCTCGAAATATATTGAAAAAATTACGTAGTAAGCTGTTTTTAATCTCTTTTTCATCCATATAGCTATTTTCTTAATAATAATGAAAGTGTTGCTCCTGCTAATGCTGAAATCACAATTGCTTCCCATGGATGAGTTTTACTATAATTTTCGATTGCTTGCTTAGTTGCAGCCGTCTTTTTTTTCACTTGATAGCCAGCTCCTTCTAACATTTCTTTCAATTCTTCAAAAGTACTCTCACTTTTATCATAAAATTTCGCATCTGGATTATTAGCTTCGACTTCTCTATCTAATTCAATTGATGTCATATAAATTCCTCCCTTAAAAATTAATAATCATCGTCCCACCCATCGTTCTGCTGAGAAGAATATAGCTCCTTCCTAGCATGTTCCTTGTCATAACCATATTGCTCCCGTAGGTGGCGTTCGATTTCCTCATACGGTTCAATTATATCATCTAAGTCATCTTCTAAAACACTTTCCCAGTAAAGGTTTTCATACTTTCCTAAGGTATTGAGATAACTCTTATTAATCTCCTTATTCATTCATTTATCTCCAAATTACGAAAAACAATCGTGAAACTATAAAAATAAGCGCAAAAATTTACAAATTAAACCTCTAGGAACCGCCAGATGGCTTATCGATGATGGGTAAAATATGGCGCTGTTTTGAACGATATTTCCGCGTTTTTTTAATTGAGGAAATTTCGGTAGAATGATAATCAGCAATTTGATCTGATATCTTTGGAAATGCTTGATTAGTTTGAACTTCAAACGATTTTTCTTGGCTCATACCATTTCTCCCTAAATGTTGAGCATTTTATAACCAACTACTCAGGGATCCATCCTGGACACCTGCAGTAACTAAAAATACTTGCGGAAGTCTATCAGAGAATCATATATATGTCAAATACCAGGTTTTGTTTTCCAGGGCCTTGAGGTAAGATCTGGGCGGTTCAGCGGGAACCGCTGAAGACTGATTATTTTTATTTTTCGATGGACTATAATAATGCAAAATGAAATTCGAAATGCTCTTCTTCAAGCTTTACAAGATAATTTTCACTTTAATCAATTTCGTCCTGGACAACTGAACGCACTAATTAGCCTAATGGTCCATGGTCGGCTGCTTTGCATTCAACCTACGGGTCACGGTAAATCACTACTATATCAACTACCTACTACAATGCTTAGCGGTATTACTTTAGTGATATCACCCTTGCTGGCTCTAATGAGAGATCAAATCATGCAGTTAAAAAATCGTTTCGATATATCTGCAATTAGCATTAATAGCGATCAAAGTTATGCTGAAAATATGGCAGCACGACAAGCAGTACAAACAGGGAAAGTACGCATCCTATTTATCTCTCCAGAGCAATTGGAACACATAGATCGTTTCGAATTTTTACTTAGCTTACCCATTAGTTTATTAGTGGTTGACGAGGCTCATTGCATTTCTACTTGGGGACACGATTTTCGTCCTAGCTATCGACAAATCACCCAATTAGCACGCGCCTTGGCAAAAAAAGACTCCAATATTAAAATCTTGGGGCTCACAGCAACAGCCAATCAAAAAACAGAATCCGATATTATCCAGCAACTAAGCATAGACGACAAATGTATCGAAGTACATCGCGAAGCTATGAATCGTCCCAATATTCATCTATCTGTTATTCCACTAACCGGCACTGCCATGAAGCTATTAACCTTACAAAGTTTATTACCAAAACTAAAAGGATCAGGCATAATTTATTGTGCTACCCGAGAAAATACCGAGCTAGTTGCCGATTATTTATTTTCCAAAGGCATAAATACTATTGCATATCATTCAGGTATTGGTTTGCAGAAAAAGCAACAAATTCAGGACAATTTTATCCTCGACCATTATAAAGTGGTTGCTGCAACAAATGCCTTAGGCATGGGAATAGACAAAGCAAATTTACGCTTTATTATTCATTTCGATTTCCCAGGATCAATTACTGCTTATTATCAGGAAGTAGGACGATGCGGCAGAGATGGAAATTCGGCGAATGGGATTCTCCTTTACGATGCTCAAGATTGCAAGATACAAAAATATTTTATTGATGCTTCACGACCACAGATGGAGGACTTTAAATTGGTCTTAAATGTTCTAGAAAACTCTAAAACACCTCTCAACATTACCAACTTAAAAGAGATCACCGGACTTCAAGCAACACGTTTAACCGTAGTAGTGACAGAATTAATCGAGCAAGAATACATACGAAAAGCAAGTCACCATGGAAGGCAAATATACCACTTGACCGGAAAACAAAATCAGCCTAGCTTACATCGTTATGGGCTCCAATTACAAATACGACATTTTGAATTAGCATTAATGCAACAATATGCCGAACAATCACGAAATTGTTTAATGGTTATTTTGTGTCAAACATTAGGCGATAACAACCCCAAAAGTTGTGGACAATGCAGTACTTGTTTACCCCAAGAATATGCCATAGAAAAGAAGCAAAATTTGCTAATTACTATCAACGATTGGATTAATGAACGCAAAATCACAGAAAGGTTGTAAATAAACTTCTGCCTCATTGTGAATTAGACTATAATACCCAGCTAGGGAAACACCCAATGCAGGTATTTTATGAAAAATGCAAATGCATTGTCAAAAATGGATAAGCATCAACAATGTTTAGTAAAATTTTAGCATTTATATTACTGCTATTTTTTTTTATGCAAGATGCATCTGCAGGTGCTTGGGTTCAAGATCCTGGCCAGGGTTTGAGTATTTCCGTTATTAAACATTATGTCAGCACCCATTTTCGCACTAGTAATGGCACGCTAACCAGTGCTCCGCGTTTTGCCAAGTATGAAGTAGACCAATATTTTGAATTTGGCGTAAATACTAATTTAACTCTGGGCGCCTATTTCTCCGGCATCTCTACCCATCCAGCAACTCCTCCGGGTATCACAGGATCCAATGACAATGAAATACTGGCACGCTATCAAATTTGGCGTGGCAAAAATAGCGTGATCTCCGCACAAACATTTGCCGATTTCTTTGGCAAGGCTGCTTCAGCAAATATTCCACCACAAAACACTCACGTGAATACCGGAGAGGCTATTCTGTACGGGACTGGAGGAAGTTTTGGAAAAAAATCATCCGTCTATTGGTTTTTCGATACCTCGAATGGCATCATTCAACGCTATGGCGCAGGCGATCAAGCACAAATCAACTTGGAAGCTGGAATAAAGCTGTTTGATCAAAAGCTTTGGGTATTTCTACAAAGTTATAATACTTTAAGCCTAGTTAATCCAACCCAGCCAAAAGGCACAAATTACGATCAATTTACACTTGTTCCGAGCTTAGTCTATTGGGTAAAAAAACCTTTTGCCCTGCAAGCAGGTATCTCACAAGATATCTATGCTAGAAATTTAGGAGTAGGAACTGCACCATTTTTAGCTGCCTGGTTCACTTTTTAGGAGAATGTAATGAAACTTGGTGAGATATTTGTAAAAAAGGGACTCGCAAGCAATGATGAAATTGAATTGGCCTTGGAAACGCAAAAAAAAATTGGAGGAAAATTAGGAGATATTTTATTTTCAATAAAAAATCTGCGATCATTAGACTATTACCAAGCGATCGCCTCTCACTTTCAACTAAAATTTGTTGACCTAATCCACACTGAGATTGATCAAAATTTGCTATTGTCTAAGCAACGGAATATGTATTTTTCTCAATTAGTATTGCCTATTAAGCAAACTGGTCATCAAATAGTAGTTGCCACAGCCAATCCTAGCGATGAAACTTTTGAGCTTATTCATGCCGAATGGGGTGGAAATGCAGAAATTGTATGCACGTCTAAATTTGACATCTTATGGACATTACAAAAAGTATTTGATGAAACTTATATCGAGGAATCCATATCAGAATTAAACACAAGTAATCAATCTCTTAGTGCCAAAAAAACCTTTTGCACCTGGCATAAAATTTTTCTAGCAATTTTTTTTATTTTCCTGGTAAGTTGTTTGAGTATTAATCCACTGCGAACTTTACTCGTATTCAACCTAGTTCTGTCGTTCATTTTGTTTGGTATTTTAATCTACAAATTTTTGTTAACATTAATTGGGATGTTTTTGTCACGCAAAATCGACATTACTCAAGTAGAAGCTAACCTTAAAAACCTCCCCATTTATACTGTTTTAATCCCCCTTTACCAAGAAAAAGAAGTAATTTTAAAAGCTTTAATTAATAATTTAAACAATTTAGATTATCCAAAACACAAACTTGATATTAAAATACTTTTAGAGTCCGACGATACTGAGACAATTGAGATATTAAAAAATCTCCACATTTCAGGATGTTATGAATTCATTTACATACCAAATAAACTTCCACGGACTAAAGCAAAGGCCTGTAATTATGGTTTAAAATTTGCACGCGGCGAATATCTGACAATTTATGACGCGGAAGATAAGCCAGATCCTTTGCAATTAAAAAAAGCTCTTGCCGTATTCCATGGAGAGAATGAACAAAAATTAGCCTGCGTGCAATGCTGCTTAAATTTTTACAATTCAAATGATAATTGGTTAACTAAAATGTTCACTCTCGAGTACTCTTATTGGTTTGATTATATGCTTCCAGCTTTAGAATATGTTGGGGCGCCCATTCCTCTAGGGGGTACTAGCAACCATTTTAAAACTGAATGTTTAAAAAAAATCCGTGCTTGGGACCCTTACAACGTATCTGAAGATGCTGATATTGGTATTCGTCTTAATCGTCTCGGCTATAAAGAAAAAGTGATGCCGTCAACCACCTATGAAGAAGCAAATACCAAGCTCTATAATTGGATAAAACAGCGTTCTCGATGGATCAAAGGTTATATGCAGACCTACCTTGTCCACATGCGTAATCCATTTAAGTTATGGCGAGCAATAGGCACAAAAGGCTTTATTGGATTTCAGTTATTCGTAGGAGGTACTTTTGTAAGTAATTTAGCAAATGTGTTACTATGGATATTTTTTATTAGCTATTTTTTTCTTAACAAAGAATACGTAGAACAAATATTTCCGCCGATAGTATTAAAAATTGCACTCTTTAATTTCATTGGTGGGCTATTTATTATGATACTTCTGAATCTAATTGCTGCCTTACGTAGGAAAAAATATTATTTAATTTTTCATGCTCTAACTGCCCCTATTTACTGGCTATTTATGTCGATTGCAAGTTATAGGGCCTTATACCAATTATTTTTTAAACCAAATTATTGGGATAAAACTGAGCATGGTATTAGCAAGGCGTTACAATAACGCCTAATAGAAGCCAATTAATAGGAGTAAAATGGATGATCCTTCCTGTCATATTGTCTGGTGGTTTTGGAAAACGTTTATGGCCATTGTCGCGCGAACAACACCCTAAGCAATTATTGTCTTTATATAATGAAAAATCTTTATTGCAAAATACTTTGGAACGATTGCGAGAATTTTCGGAAATCAAAGCACCCATTATTGTTTGTAATTTTAACCGACGTTATATAATTGATTTACAAGTACGTGAATTAAATTTTGATTATTCATGTTTAATTCTAGAACCTGTAGCCCGTGGAAGTGCTGCAGCTGTTACGCTTGCAGCTTTATGTGCCAAACAGTATTTCAAAGATCCTATCTTATTAGTAATGCCAATCGATCATTATATTCAAAATCCACGTAAATTAGTCCAAGCGATTCAAAAAACCAAACAAGCGGCTACAGAAAATAAAATAGTTGCTTTTGGTGTGAAACCTAATCACGCCGATATGAACTACGGTTACCTCGAATCTGGAGAAGTTTTTTCAAACAATGATGTATTCAATGTTAATGGTTTTATTGAAAAACCAGATTTACAAACAGCAAAAAAATTCCTTACCCAAGATAAATATACGTGGAATTCTGGAATTTTCATGTTTCGTGCTTCGGTAATTTTAGAAGAACTTGAAAAACATTCTCCAAAAATATTTCATGCTTGTAAAGAGGCAATAAAATATCAAACGTTACAAAACAAAAAATTACTTGTCAATCGAGATGACTTTGAAAAAGCCCCTGATATATCCATAGACTATGCAGTAATGGAAAAATCACAAAATATTGTGACCACAAAATTAAATACCAAATTTATTGATATAGGAAATTGGAAGTCACTTTATAAGATTACTCAAAAAGATAAAGATCAAAATGTTACGATTGGTAATGTTGTTGCATTGAATTCTAAAAACTCTTACTTAAGGTCGGATAAGCGTTTAATAGCTGCGGTAGGAGTTAAGGATATCGTAGTAGTAGATACTCCTGATGTAATTTTAGTTGCAGATAAAGAATCAAGCCAAGAAATTGCTAATATGGTAAAAATACTAGAGAAAAAAAATCGCCCTGAGGCAACTATGTCGCAGCAAGTATTTCGCATTTGGGGTCATTATAAAATAATTGAATCTAACACTAATTATCAAATCCGAAATGTCTGTATTTTGCCCAGAGGTTGCATTGCTTTGCAGATGCATCGCTTCCGAGGAGAACATTGGGTTGTCATTTCTGGGCAAGCTAAAATTACCCGTGGCGATGAAATTTTATTTTTAAATGAAAACCAATCAACTTATATTCCACCAAAAATGCTGCATAGTATTGAAAATACTTCAGAAGAAGTTCTTGAAATTTTAGAGATACAAATGGGGAGTTACATAAATGATGATGATGTAGTTCGCTTTGAAGGCTTATATGAAAGAGAAGCCCAAAAATTTGAAATATAGAGTAACTACTCACACCGTCGTCTGCTCTCACGACTTGATCGCGGGATTGTCCGCGGGGGACGACATGGTGAAGCTGGTTATGGCTTGAACAGTGGCCTAAAGGTAACTTCCAATGTCTTATTCTGATTTAATACTAAGACTTTTTATCCAACTTGCTATAATTTTATTTTTTTGCAGGGCTATCAGTTATATTGGTAATAAATTTTTTTCACAAACTAATGTAATATGTGAAATGGTCGCCGGAATTTTATTAGGACCCTCATTCTTCGGATTACTCTTCCCTGATTTACATAGCTGGATTTTCCCAACTACAGAATACTTGCTGGCAAACCATAAGACGATCCCCAATCCATCAATGTCAATATTATTTTCCATAAGTCAGATAGGAATTGTATTATATATGTTTCAGGTCGGTTTAGAACTTGATATTAAAATTTTAAAAAATCAATACAAATCAGCAGCTTTTATTGCCAGCATAGGAACATGTATCCCATTTTTATTGGGCGTAGTATTATTTCTATATTTACCTAGTCAGCTTAATTTATTCAATGAATCAATTTCTGATATATCTAAAAGTATCTTTCTTGGTACTGCACTTTCAATTACTGCTCTGCCTATACTAGCACGCATTTTAGAGGAAAAAAATGCGGTACATACCGAACTGGGATTAATTGCCTTGTCTGCTGGTACATTAGGTGACTTGTTAGCATGGATTATTTTCGCCATTTTATTAAGTGGTCTAAAAAGCAATATAAACATTGCATTATTAGCTATACTCGGAACAACGTCGTTTATAGTGGTTATGTTATTAATAAAAAAACCTCTAGGAAAATTTTTTTCCGTGTTCGATAAAATTAAATTAAACTCTAATGCAACATTAGGAACAATTTTAGCAGGGTTAATGATTTGCTCTTGGTTTACTGATCATGCTGGAACATATTCGGTATTTGGTGCTTTTATAGCTGGGATTATTATCCCTAGAGCTAGAGATTTGAGTATTAAGATAAAACAAAAACTCGAACATGTCACTAATTCATTATTACTGCCCATATTTTTCGTATTTTCAGGCCTAAACACACAAATCAATTTAATAAATTCAATAGATTTGTTAGGCCTTTTAGCAGTCGTCTTATTAACTGCTATACTAGGAAAAGGGTTAAGCACAATGTTTGCAGCTAAAATTACCGGTATAAACTGGCGTGACTCTATAGGAATAGGAATTCTCATGAACACAAGAGGCCTTATGGAGCTAATAGTGCTCAACATAGGGCTCCAACAACACATTATAACTCACGCTTTATTTACAATATTAGTTACTATGGCAATTATTACGACAATGATCACCTCACCATTGTATAATTTATTATATAAAAAAGAAAAAAAATATATTTATTACTAGCATTATTGTCGTCCCGCTCCCGCGACTTGATCGCGGGAGCGGGACGACGGAACTGAGCTGGCTATGGCGTAAGTAGTTACGACTACACATGGAGTTGTTTATGGAAAAAATGACTAGTGTAACGCTTGAAAAATCAAAAATTATTCATCAAGAACAAATTCCAAGTATAAGAAATATAAAAACTCTGCATCATCATGCTATCCTTAAAAAATTATTACCTAATAACAAGCAATTTAATGTTTCTTGGATTTTTGGCCAAAAAAATAATGAATTAGCAATTAGAACTGAACCGCTAGGTACCCTGATTTATATATATCAGGGATCAGCTAATCTTATAGGCACTAAGATCCGAAAATCTGTGCTGGTGACATACTACTGATCCCACAGCAATGCCCTTATGGCTTCAATAAAATTAGTGTGGAAGGGCTACAAGGCATACAAATACAACTTAATCTCAAAACATTTAAAAAAAACAAAACACCTGTCGATAATTATAAATCATATGCGCTTACCTTTGATGGATTATTATTGCACAATCAATTACGCTTAAAAAAAACCTTGAACAATGAATTTTTCAGTCTTCTGAAAAACAAAACGCACTTAAGTTCTCTTAAAAAACAACGATTCTTAGATTGCGTCCAGGTATTTTCTGATTATTTTCAGCTCATTATGTTTAGTAGAGAAGCAACTTGTGAAGACAAAACATACATACCACTATTTCTAAAACATCTTCAAGAAGAATTTGGGCATAATGAATTACTTGCAAATCGTGAAAACAAGCATGTTATTAAAGATCCTATTTTACATGCAAGCTCTAGTTGGTTTTGCTATCAAATGTTTGTATTAGATAATATAGAAAAAACTGCTCTAATCCACTTAATCCTTGAAACAGGAGGATCTTATTATGGAAACTGGGCTAAGGAAAAAGTAGGAAAAAATGTTCATTCAAATTATTTCGATATTCACGGGGAAGGAGATGATGAACATGCACAAATGGGGAAAAAATTACTTAAGGGTCAAGATGCGCTTACTTATCGACGATTGCACCAGGTTATCGATAAAGGCTGGGAGATGCTAAATATCATGCTGAATCGTATTGCGGTTTTATCTGATCAAAAAGATTAATGGAGTAATCTTTGGAGGTTCCACATGACCAAAAAAATTATTCATTTAAAGTTAATGGATATAGCACCTGTAGAATGGATAGAACTTCAAGGAAAAATCCACCATATAGGACAGTTTAGGGATTTGACATGGCACGAATCCTTACATAAAATTTTACCATCTATTTCTGCATTATCCATTAACATAGGATATTTAAAACCCGATCATACTATGCCGCTCCATGAAAATTTATTTCCACATCTATTATTGTTTATTTCTGGAAGTGGTAAATTTATTGGAGAAAACTCTTATACTAAAATAAAAGAAGGTGATACAGTATTAATTCCAGCTGGACAATCTCACTCCTTCATTGCTGGCCCAAAAGGTTTGCATAGTGTATGCATCCAATTAGGCAATGAGTTTTATCAAGATACTTATACAACAGCAAAAACAAACTCAAAGCAAAAATTAATTTTGACACAAACACTTAAAAAAAACCAAAAATATATAAATCAATTTTATTCTAATCTTCTCTTTAAAAAAATTAAATCTGGACTGTTAAATAATTTAAAAAAACGAGAAATATTTTCTAATGCTATACAAATTTGGTTTAACAAATGTCAAGAACCTTTCCTCTCAAGACAGACAATAGAAGAAAAATCTTTTGACTTGACCTTAGAATCTCTAGCAGAATGGTTCATTTATCAAACACTCATTTTAGATCAAATGGAAAAAATAGCCATTAATCATTTAATCACAAAACCTGTTACTAACTTATTTATTAATATTTGCGAATCTTATGAAATTACTAACATAAAATTTCCGACAACATTCAACCTAATAAAAACAAATTTAAATGACGAACAACCATTGTTAATAGAAAATTTACACACAGCAAAACGTATCAATGAAGTATTGGAAGAATCTTGGAAAATGGTAGACGCTTTTTCCTCAAGAGTTTACTCATTAATGGATAAGGAGAAAAAATATGAGTAATGCTCATGAACTTTCTAGAAAAAATGTTAAAAAATTATCTTTCCCCGGACCGCTAGCTGAAAATCAAGTTTTTGACAACGCACAGTTGCTATTAAATAATAATACTAATGCATTCGGTGGGACCTTTAAACATTACCCTGATCTTCATCAAAGAAGTATTAAACAACATTACCTAGATTTTATTTGGAAACTTGATCAAAAAACTCAAAGCCTCCCTATTAAGGATAATCCACTTAATTTTCGTAATATTTTATTTTCTACTGGTGCTGTCGATGCATTAGACCTAGTATTTAAGGCATTTGCTGAACCCAATCTGGACGAAGTAATCCTAACTCCACCTACTTTTAGTGCCTTTATCCATTGGGCTCAATTATATAGAATTCACCCCGTTCTGTTCGACCTTGAACTTGACGGAGCACAATTACCCATTACAAAAATAATTAACCACAAGGCAAAACTTTTGTTACTGTGTGACCCCAATAATCCATTAGGATCGCGAATTAATCCCGAAAATATAATCAACATTTTAGATAAATTTTCAAATCTAATTATTATTGATGAGGCTTATGTCGAATTTTCAAAAAAGCCTTCCTATTTAAATAAAATATTAGAATACCCTAATTTGATTATACTTAGAACTTGTTCTAAGGCATTAGGAATGGCAAGCCTTCGGGTTGGCGCATTAATTGCTAATGAAAAAATTATAGACACGCTGAAACGGGTCCAGCCTCCATATAACATGCCGGGTCCAATTGAGAATATGTTACAACAACAACTGAATCATCCAGAACTTCTACATCATGGAATTGAACAAATACGACAAGAACGAATACGGGTTATAGACGCAATTAAAAATTCTCCATTAATTAAAAAAATTTATTCTAGTGAAACTAATTTTATCTGCATCGAATTCACTGATGCTCATACAATAATTGATCGCTTTAATGATGCTAACATTAAAGTACTGTGGCGCCCTGAGGAGCTTCATAACACGGCTAGAATTACCTTAGGAAACAAAAATGAAAACAACAGAGTAATTAATGTCTTAACGCACCGCTGTCGTCCTGGCACGGATGCCAGGATCCAGGCAACAAGGACGTGAAGCTTTTGCATCCTGAAGACTGGATCCCTGCTTCCGTGCAGGGACAACGTGCCATTATTTTCGAATCAAAATAGGAGTACCCCTTATGGAACAAGAAAAAATTCAGAATATTATTATTGTTGGTGGTGGAAGCTCCGGCTGGATGTCTGCTGCTTACATCGGAAAATCTTTAGGCTTTAAAGTTAATATAACTGTTATCGAGTCTCCCTCTGTTCCTAGAATTGGTGTAGGAGAAGCTACCATCCCTACAATAAAAACAGAATTTTTTGATCACTTGGGACTTTCGGAAGAAGAATGGATGCCAAGTTGTCAAGCCACTTACAAACTGGGAGTAAAATTTATTAATTGGAAAATCCCTCCTGAAACTGGAGGTGATAGCTATCATCATAATTTCGGTGAAGTTCCAACGATTGACGAAGTGCCATTAACTCATATATGGATTAAAAAACGACTAGAAGAGAATTTTAATATTCCCATGGACCATGCCTGCTTTTCGACTGCTAAAGCGTGGGAACTCAATAAATCTCCTAAATTTTTAAATGGCACGCCAGTACAGCATTATGCATACCATTTTGACGCACTATTACTAGCTAATTTTTTACAAAAATGGTCGATTAAGCATGGAATTAATTATGTGTCTGATAATTTGACGCATGTTGAATTAGATGAACAAGGGAATATTAAATGCGTGGTAAGTGAATCTGGAAAAAAATATGCTGCAGACCTATTTATTGATTGCTCAGGGTTTAATGGGTTTTTAATTGAAAAAACTCTACATGAGCCCATAGTTTCATTTGAAGAAAGCTTATTAACCGATCGTGCAATTTCGATTAATTTTGAAGAATCTGCTGAAATTAAAGGTATTCGCCCTTTTACTTCAGCAACCGCTCTTAAGGCGGGATGGGTATGGGAAATTCCGTTATTTTATCGTACAGGAAATGGCTATGTCTATTCCAGCCAATTTATTAGCGACGATGAAGCAGAAAAAGAAGTGAGAGCATTTTTTGGCAAACGCGGCGAGCAAGCAAAAATTCGTTTCATTAAATTTCAATCGCGTAGACGCCGCCATGCCTGGGTAAACAATTGCGTGGGCATTGGGCTATCTAGTAGCTTTTTGGAACCTCTGGAATCTACTGGAATTTACTTTATTTACGCAGCACTCTATCAATTAATTAAAAATTTCCCCAATAAAAATATTGATCCAGTCTATCGGGATAAATTTAATCAAAAAATATCCTATATGGTTGAAGATGTGAAAAATTTTATTATCATGCACTTTAAAACTGCGCAACGTGAAGACACACCATTTTGGAAGGCTAATAAGTACGAAACAAAAATGCCTGAATATTTACAGCAAACATTGAATCGTCAAAAAGCTGGGCTCCCTATTCGACAAAGCACACAACCCGATAATGAGCTGTATAGCTCTTTCGCAGCTCAATTTGAAACCTTTTGGACAAACACTAATTACCAATGTATTTTATGTGGCGTCGGTCAATTACCCCATACTGCTATGCCTATTCTTAATTTTCGCCATGATATTATGCAAAGAGGCGAACAACTTATACAAGAAATCCAAATCAAGTCAGGTGAATTAGCAGAAAAACTGCCTTCTCAATATCAATACTTGCAGCACTTGTATAATCAAAAGAAAGCAGAAACCTTAGTGTAACTCACCCTATTGCCAAAGTTGGCAAAAACAGGCAGCTATGAGCCTAGGTTGAAGTAACGAAAGATAGGCCATAGATGGGGCGCCATAGATGCCTGTTTCTATCCTGTGCTGAATGGCCACCGCCGCCCCCCCCCACATTAGATATTAAAGGACAACTGCACCCCGAATATATTACCGTAAATGCTGGCATTACCCACGGTGGTAATGCCAGAGCCCTCCTCTACATTATTCAGAGGTACATTAATGGTAAATGCATGACCATATTCTAATTGTAGAGCTAATTCCTTAGTCAATTTATATTCAGCTGACCCACCTAAGATAAACAAATTAGCTCCTGGTAATGCCAAATTCCTATCAGCATTATTGGTAGGAGTAGAGTCATAACAAATGATGCCACCTAAAGATAGGTCAGGCGTGAGACTATAGCGCCCAGCTAAACCATAGCGCCAGGTATTTCGGTAATGAAAATTGAGCACAATTTCTGAAGCTGGGCCGGCAGTATTATACAATATTGTTTGCTGCAAACGATGCCACTGTGAATAACTTGCCTGTGCAAAAACAATCATTTTTTCGCCAATAAACTGAGTAAGACTAAAATTGCTTGTGGCAGGTAAATTAAGACTCGTAGCAAAATCGTGGCTGTCTGGGAATCCAGTAAAAGTACTTTCGCCGTGAGAAAATTTTTGTTTTATGGCTGAAAAATAACTCGCGGCCAAAATGGTTGATTTAGATACATGATAAATGGCTCCTGCGTGCCAACCATAGTTCCAACTTGATGCTCCATTAGTAAAAATAGCATCAGGACCAGCACCAAAAGGTATATTAGGAGGTATAGGAAAAGAGGGGTACTTCGAATTCAAGGCAATTTTCATATACATCGCATCCAATCCAAAACCCACTGCCAAATTTGATAAGCCCCCTCCAAATTGATAAGCCACACTAGGCGCGACATCGACAGAATGAATGATAGAATCGGTTACCACATATCTTACAATTGAATCTCCAGGATAAATAATGTCCGACTTAAAAGGCTCTGTCACATCCAAACTAGCGACCCATTGTTTAGATAGTCGTTTTGCAATGCGCCCATAGGGAAAGCTGGAATTCCCAATATTTTTGGCTGTACCTGTAGTCACAACATTATTACCCATACCAGTAGGATCGGGTACCATTACACTGCCTTTAAACGTGACATGGGGTGCAGGAGGAAAATACTCGAATCCTAAAATAATTTGAGTATCTTGAACTAAAAAAGTTAAATCCGCGGGGTTATTATAATCAATGCCCGAAAAAAATTGAAAATTGCTAGCCAAAACTAATTGCGGGCATAATGCGAAAACAACGGCGCCAATAGCGGTGTATTTCCTTGTCAGCATATTTATTTCTCCACAAATGCAACACGTGCTTGTTCTGGATGCGTATAAAGACCACCAGCAAATTGGATGGATAAAGCACAAAAACCTTCCCCCCCGTCACCCTGAAAACCGTGGGCACAACCAGGAGGAACCACCACAGTATCACCTTCAGTCAATGGTAGATTTTTCTGACCTAATAATCGGCCGTTTCCTTTTACAATGATAATAATTGACTGCTCAGGATGTAAATGAGGCTGCAAAATTTCATCCCCTCGCAATCGAGTCCAACTAAAAGAAATGCCTAGTTGTTCTGGAATGAATTGTTTTAATAAGGGATGCCATTGAAAATCTCTTAATTCACCAATTCTATGTTCTATGCCTGTTTGATTCACCGAATAAATAGCCGGTATTTCATTTCTAGGAATTACTTGAACTTCCTGCATTAATGAATTTGCCATAATTGTAAATCCTATATAGATTACACTAAAACTTCTTCTGGTTGTAATAATTTCAGTGCTTCTTGCAGGGGTAGTGGCCGACTAAAGTAAAAGCCTTGCATTTGATCACAATTGTGGGCTTTCAAAAATTCTAATTGCTCTTTGGTTTCTACTCCTTCTGCCACAACACTGAGTCCTAATACATGAGCCATGGAAATAATGGTCTGAACAATGGCGGGTCCATTGGTATGAGTACCAATTCCATCTACAAAAGATTTATCAATTTTTAGTTTATCTAATGGTAAGCGCTTTAAGTAGCTTAAACTTGAATAGCCGGTACCAAAATCATCTAAAATAAGATTGATCCCTCGGGTTTTTAATTCATTAAAAGTAAGCATGGTTTTATCAACATTTTCGATTAAAATACTTTCAGTGATTTCAATATCTAAGCAGCTGGCGAGCATCTTAGTCTTAGATAAGATCTGATCAATAACTTCAATAAAATTATTTCTACGAAATTGTTGACTTGATACATTCACAGCTATGTGCAATGGTGTGGATATTTTTTCCCGAAAAAGCTGATAGTCTCTACAGGCTGCTGTTAAGGCCCACTCACCAATGGGCACTATTAAGCCGGTTTCTTCAGCAAAAGGAATAAATTCTAAGGGAGGTATCAAGCCTTTCTCAGGATGAAACCAACGAATCAATGCTTCAAAGCTCTTGATAGTTCCCGTCTTTAAACAAATTAAAGGTTGATAGTACAAGACAAATTCACTTCGTTCTAACGCTTGATGTAAATCGCTCTCTAACATTAAACGTTTATCTAGTTGCTCATTCATCTCGGGAGTAAAAAACTGAAAATTGTCACGCCCTAAATCTTTCGCACGATACATGGCAATATCAGCATGTCGCATTAAGGTATCAATATCTTCACCATTACTTGGATAAGAACTAATACCGATACTTGCAGTAATATTAATAATACGGTCATCAATTGGCACAGGCTCAGAAATTTTTTTTAAGATTTTTTGAACTAATGGAATAGCATCAAACTCATTTTTTTGTAATAAACAAACTACGACAAACTCATCCCCGCCAAGTCGAGATACCGTATCAGTTTCACGGACGCTGTTCACTAAACGTTCAGCAATAACTTGTAACAATTTATCACCTGCACCATGACCCAAACTATCATTGGTTAATTTAAAACGATCTAAATCAATAAACCACACAGAAGCAATTACTTCTAATCGCTTTGCATTCAAAATAATTTGCTGTAATCGATCTCGGAGCAATAATCTATTTGGTAATTCAGTTAAATAATCGTGGGTCGCCTGGTGGGATAATTTATCCTCCATGATTTTGCGCTGAGTAATATCATTGATTATCCAAACGAAATGGTTAACTTTACCAGTACTATCAGGCACTGGAGCAATATTAATTTCACTCCAAAATTCCTCGCCGTTTTTCTTGTGATTAAGAATAATCACTTGATCTTCACGCTGTTCTTTGAGTGCCAAACGGATATTTTGGATCGCGGGTAGTTGTTGATCATCCTTGCACCATACAAAACACTGGTGCTCTTTTATCTCAGAAAATGAATAGCCGGTAATACGTTCAAAAGCCGGGTTAGCATATAAAATATTATGATGAGTGGTGTTGTCTGTAATAATGACGCCGTGGGTACTAGCCTCAATGGCACGTTCACGCAAACGGAGCTGCTCTTCTTGTTTTCGTCGCTCCGTGACATCACGAAAACTCCAAACCCGCCCTACAATTTGCTCGCCTACTAATTGTGGCTGTGAATAACGCTCAAAAATCCGACCATCTTTAAAATGTAAATCTTCTAATTCTCCTTTTGCCTCTGGATGATCGTATAATTTTGCTACAGAATTAAAAAAACCTTGCGGGTCACTTAATTGATCTAAAATGTATTGCAGTGCAACTCGCTCATCACGTGTCTCCAAAACTTCTGGAGGAAACCGATACATCTCTACAAATTTCTGGTTCCAGCTTACTAGCTTTCCATCCCGATCAAGAATTAACAGGCCATCCGCTGTCGACTCTAAGGTAGCTTTTACCAAGGAAAGAGTTTTTTCTAGTTCACCAATTCTTTCTTTTGTTTCTTTCTCGCCCAGCGCTTCTTTTGCAGAACGTTTTAATCTGCCATCGTATAGATGATTGCTGTATAAATATTTATAAAATCGGGGTCCAGTCGTAGTGAGATTTTTAATGGATAGCATTTGACGTGCAGATTCAAGGGTGGGCTCTCCCCCACTCTCGAGTATTTCCTTGATTGCCGCCTCAATTTGTTCGGATTTGGCCTGGTTCTTCGGCATAAAAACAACTCCCTGTCAGAAAAATTCAGTCATGGTAACACAGCATTTAGCGTAATACTAATCCCTCATTTGTCTTCGGCACCTTCTCACTAAAGCGAGAAGGGGATTGTTGTTACACATGCTCTAACTCCAACTGTACTATGGGGGTGATAATACTGTTGTCTCCTGAGCACCTAACCGAAAAGGGAGTGGAGTTGGTGTAGACTGGAACAGCCGTGTAACCTACCTCAGGCGGAGGATAAGCATAGGTCGCAACCGGGGCATAATTAGGATAAGGAGAATAATAATAAGGAGTATAGCCTGGGTAAGGATATAACGGATTTTCATAGGGATAAGCATAGGTCTCTGCAGGCACATAACTAACAGTCGTTTGGCGTTCCGTGCGCGCCCCGTAATTATGGCAAGAGTCTGCTAAGTTTTCATCTTCAATATATTCCCACTGCGCAATTATTCTATCCAAGCGTTGCGTTTCTGTCGGGGAAATAGCAAATCCAAGAGATAAATGAGCTGGATAGCCCTCCCTGCCAATAAGAAATTGATGGGTAGAGTGTGCATATAAGGTTTGTGCCTCTAGGGCGTGCACATCCTTCTCATTTACATTATCATAACCCCTACTAACCATGCTAATGTCAAAATTAGAATCATTTTGAATGGTCATCCTAATGGGTTGCCGTTCTCGAAGCGGGAGTACTGTAGCTGATGGTGCGACTATAGCTGATGGGACGACTATAACTGCCCTAGGTTGAGGTACTGGGACTAAATAAATTTCTTCGTCCTGTGCTTGTGCAGTAACACATAAAGCACTTAGCAATGCAATCAAGACTAACTTAAGCTTTTCCATAGCAAACTGCTCCTTTTAAATTTTCTCCAAAGCCTGCTCTAAATCCGCACGAAGATCCTCTATATTTTCCAAACCTACTGACAATCGAATAAAATTATCAGAAAACCCCATTTGTTCGCGCTCCGCTGCAGGGATAGAAGCATGGGTCATTAACCCAGGATGTTCAATTAAACTTTCCACTCCCCCCAGGCTTTCTGCTAAGGTAAAAAGCTTACATTCGGACAACATTTTTCTGGTTTGCTGCAAATCAGCCTTTAGCTTTACACTAATCATGCCACCAAACAATTCCATTTGTCGCTGCGCTAATTCATATTGAGGATGACTAGGCAAGCCTGGGTAAAATACTTGCATCACCTTTGGGTGGGCCTCTAACCATTCTGCTAAAATAAGCGCATTTTTGCTATGCCGCTCCATCCGCACATCCAAAGTTTTTAAACCACGTAAAGCTAAAAAACTATCAAATGGGCTAGCAACTCCGCCAATTGAATTTTGTAGATAACCTAATTGCTCTGCTAACCTAGCATCATTCACAACTACTATACCACTAATAATATCCGAGTGGCCATTGAGATATTTAGTTGCAGAATGCATCACGATATCAAAACCATATTCCAGCGGACGCTGCGCTAGTGGGGTAGCAAAGGTGTTGTCCGCCACAGAAAGCAAATCATACTCCTTAGCTATTTGCGCAATAGCTTGCAGATCCACTAACTTTAATAGTGGATTAGTCGGAGATTCTACCCAAATCATTTTCGTATTGGGCAAAATTGCTGCTTTTACCGAAGCAAGATCGCTAAAATCAATGAAGCTAAATTGCAATCCTGCGGAACGCCGGCGCACATTTTGAAATAACCGATAAGTGCCACCATAGACATTATCTATGACGACAACATGATCCCCTGATTGCAATAACTCCAACAAGGTGGCTGTAGCAGCCATACCCGAAGCAAAGGCAAAACCTTGTATTCCAGACTCCAAATTAGCGACGCATTCTTCATAGGCTAGCCGCGTTGGATTTTTAGTACGAGAATATTCGTAACCCTGATGTTGCCCGGGACTTTCCTGGGCATAAGTGGAAGTCGCATAAATAGGCACCATAACTGCACCTGTTAAGGGATCTGGATGCTGGCCACCATGAATAACTCTGGTAGCTAAATGGTAGCACTTGTTTTGGGTCATAAGGATGTCACAATATTAAGTTATAAATTGATGGTCTCTCATCCATTTTTCATCTACAAATTTAGTCAGATAATTACGAATAGAATCTGGCAAAATTACTAAACAACGCTGTCCAACGCGCAGTGTTTTGGCAGTTTGCAGCATGGCCCACACAGCTGATCCGGAAGACCCGCCCACCAAAAGCCCTTCTTCTTTAATTAAGCGACGCGCCATTAAGAAAGAATCTTGATCATTAATTTTAATATATTCATCGATTAGCCGATTATCTAAGACTTTGGGAAAGAAATCATAGCCAATCCCTTCTACTAAATAGGGTTTAATCTCTGTACCACCTCCCAAGATAGAACCAATAGGATCAACGCCAATAACACGAATTTTGGGATTATGTTCTTTTAGCCGCTGAGCAACGCCGGTAATGGTTCCACCAGTCCCCACCGTCATAACGATCATATCCAGCTGACCATCCATATCTTCTAAAATTTCTTGAGCAGTACAGGAATAATGCGCGGCACAGTTATCGAGATTATTATATTGATCTAAAATATGAGAATTGGGAATTTCTTGCTGCAAACGCTTAGCCAATGAAATATGGCTCTCTGGGGAGTCCCAGGCAGCCGCAGTAGGCGTACGATATATTTTAGCGCCTAGTGCTTCCAAAACGACCTGTTTTTCGTGACTCATTTTTTCCGGCATGGTGATTATCACTTGATAACCCTTAACCGCGCCAGCAAGAGCAATCCCAATACCCGTATTACCGGAAGTTGCCTCAATCAGCGTATCACCTGGTTTTATTTCACCTCGCTTTTCCGCTTGCTCAACCATATAAAGCGCGATTCGATCTTTGACTGAACCTCCGGGATTTAAAAATTCACATTTCGCATAAAGCGAGCAAGGCAGTTCAGCACCCACCCGATTTAGTTTAACGATGGGAGTTTTCCCTATTGCTTCTAAAATATTATTTATAATCATCACAGTGCGATTACTATAGTTTAAAGTTTAACCCGCTAATTATTCCAAACAAAGATAACAGCCACAGGACCACACAAATTATGACTAAAATATTTAAAATAGTTTTAATTGGTCTCGCCATAGGGATATAAGCATTTATCAACCAGAGCAAAACACCAATGATAATAAGTACTAAAACAATTTGAATCAAACCCATAATGTATCACTCCTTATAAGTAACTAAGCGCCGTCGTCCCGCAGCTTGTCCGCGGGATCCAGGTAAAGGCCAATAGAAACCTCATTTCTGGATCCCGCGGACAAGCCGCGGGACGACAGGCGAATTGGTTTTCCGTGTAAAAAAATAAGTAGTGAATAATAGCAAACTCCTCGTTATCGAAGCAAGGACCAGGGACGGTCTCAAATTCCTTATTGCCAAGCTATTCACAAGTTCCCTGAATAAGCATACAATCCTCCATGACCAACCACCCCCTTTAAAAGGATTGAACCATGCAACCTCATAATTCACCGTTTCGATTTGCGCTGCTACTTGCTATTGCATTGATTTTTCTCTCCGTAATTGGCTTTTATTTTGCTTTTCCTTTGTTAGGAATTGTTTTTGTAATGAGTGCTACTATCTGGGGAGTCATTGTTGCTACCATTGTCGTGTTCTCTATTGCCTTACTGCTATTTTTTGTCATACCAGGATTTATGATTTTCCTACTGAGTGGTTTTGCCTTCATTTGGATGTTATTAGCAATCCTATTATTCCCTATTTTATTTCCAATCATAATGCCATTTTTTATACTACTAATATTCATCGCTTACCTATGTAAAAAACGTCAACCACCTGCTCCCTAATGACTTATATTGAAGAGGAAAATTAATAAAATTATGATTATCCAACCCAAAGTTCGTGGCTTCATTTGTACCACAGCACATCCAGAAGGATGTGCAGAAGCAGTATCAGAACAAGTTAATTTCACTCTATCGCAAGGGCATTTTTCTGGACCTAAAAATGTTCTGATTATTGGTGCCTCTACAGGCTATGGTCTAGCGAGTCGAATTGCGGCTACCTTTGGTTCTAAGGCTAATACTATTGGTGTCTTCTTTGAAAAACCGGCTGGCGATAATCGCACGGCTTCGGCAGGTTGGTACAATACAGCTGCATTTGAGCGATTAGCTCATCAACAAGGCTTATATGCTAAAAGCATTAATGGCGATGCTTTTTCTCAGGACATTAAAGAAAAAACCGCTGAGCTAATTCGTGCTGATTTAAAACAAGTCGACCTGATTATCTATAGCCTTGCTGCGCCCAGACGCGTGCATCCGCAAACAGGACAGATCCACGCTTCAATATTAAAACCCATTGGACAAACTTTTACCGGCAAAACAGTCGATCCACTGCGTGGGATCGTCAAAGATATTACCATTGAGCCTGCCACTGCAGCAGAAATTGCCGATACCATAGCAGTCATGGGCGGTGAAGATTGGGCAATGTGGATTGATTTCCTTAAACAGGAAAATCTATTAGCACCTCGCGCTACCACCCTGGCCTATACCTATATTGGGCCCGAATTAACCCATGCCATTTACAAAGATGGCACTATTGGTCGCGCAAAAGACGACCTACAAAAAACCGCTGATCGGCTGAACCAGCAGCTCAAGGGTGATGGCGGCCAAGCTCTGTTAGCCGTCAACAAGGCATTAGTGACCCAAGCCAGCTCTGCCATTCCTGTGGTACCTCTCTACATCTCGTTATTATTTAAAATAATGAAAGAAAAAGGCACTCACGAGGGTTGTATTGAACAAATGAATCGCCTATTTAGGGAACATCTTTATACCTCAGAACCTCCAGCACGAGATGCCGCTAACCGCCTCCGCTTAGATGATTGGGAAATGCAGGATGATGTGCAGCAACACATCAAGAAACTATGGCCAGAAGTCACTACCGAAAACCTTCACGAACTTACTGATATAGATGGATATCTAACAGACTTTTATCGTTTATTTGGATTTAATGCCAATGTGGAATATAATGAGGACCTAGATCCCCAAGTGGCCATTGAATCAATTAACACCGAGTAGTCTATGGAAACATTAAATGCAGCCAAAGAAAAACATGTCGTGTTATTTGATATGGATAAAACCTTAGTATCAGCCGACACCACAGTATTATGGTCAGAATTTCTCGACCAAAAAGGTATTATGACTCAAGATGACTGGGAAAAAAGGCTGAAATTTGCTAACGATTACATAGAAAACAAATTAGATGTCGCTGCTAGTTATCAGCTTGACTTGTCTTTGCTCCGCAGAATTCCCAGCGCAGTCCGTGAAACCTGGCGAGAAGAATTTTTTCAGCAACGAGTGAAAAGCCTGGTCTCCAAAATTGGCTTAGGTTTGATTGAAAATTATAAAAAAGATCCGAACAATATCGTAGTCCTCATTACTGCTACCATTTCATTTATAGCCAAACCCATAGCCCGTTATGCCCAAGTTCATGACACCATTGCTACCCAAGAAGAAATAATAGCAGATGAGTATACGGGGCAGTTAGCCGGTATTCCTTGTCTCGGAGAAGGTAAGGTTTTTCACTTTGATCAATGGCTAAAAAAGCGTGGCATTCAACCCAGCCACACAACCCTGTATAGCGATTCTATTTATGATCAGCCATTATTAAGCCGAGTAAAAACTCCCATTGTTGTAGATCCCGATCCACATTTACAGCAAGTGGCTATGGAACGGCGGTGGAATATTATGAGTTTTAAAAATCCCCCATAAGCCTTGGGCCTGGTCCCTTCTCCCAAAGAAAAACACTGTGGGAAAGGGACTCTACATTCTGGGCTCCAGCTCTGCTTTAAGCTGATTTTTACGCTGCTTATAGGCCATGATATTCGAACGCGCTGCCTGCACATCAGCCCAAGAGGTCGTCAATCCATAAACAATAACCAGTGCTAATTGTACTAGGCGACTTTGCCAATCAGGCAGTAAATCACTTGCTGAAAATATTAATGCAGGTAACGCAGCATTATCCAGGGCACCTTTCATCCACTTAAAGCGCAGCGCACATTCTTGTTCTGGCTCAAGCTTTTCCTGCGCATTGCTCGGCATCCCTTCACAGATTTGGTTATATTTATTCACATACCAATCTGCTTTGGCACAATAAAACGCCATAATTAAGCCTAGAAATCCGACTACCCCCAGGGTGATCACATCATATTCATAATCAAGAATCTGTACTGTTTTTAATGCCTTACCTGTATTTGCCACTTTTACTAGAGGAACAAAAATTTGCGCAACCACAAAAATATCAGCTAAAGCACTCCCGAATGAACCCACATAACCTGCCTTGGTTTTCCAATCGGCATGATGTAACTTGCTTTGAGGAGCAGGGTTACCTGCCCCAACTGACTGAGAAATTTGCTTTTTGTTATTACCCACTTCATGAGATGAAGTGCTACGGGGCATTCTGCCCCAGGATGTAAACATTCCATAAGTTAGAATTAATGCTATTTGAATTAAACTCGAGCCCCAGGCGGGAAAGGAATAGTCCGCTATCGCGAGAAAGAATATAAATGCGGGTAAACTACTATATTCCAGGGCATGTTGGATCCATTTTCCGCGCTCTGCCCACTTTTGCACCTGCTTACCCACTTTACATTGCTTGCTAGAGGAGGATTCTGTAGGCGTCTGTGGTGTCTCTGTACAACTCGCTTTTTGAGCAGAAACACTTTGATTTTTTCTATCCCATTCGGCTATTGCCGCTAGGATCACTAGACTAAGACAAAGTGCGCCAGCCATGCCTAGGGAAAGCAAGTCAAATTCATAGTCCGCAAGAGCGATTCGATAGGTTTGCGTTTCTCTGAGTTTAACGAGCGGATCTAAGAGAGCGGTAATAACAAAGGTAGTCGCTAAACCATTCCCCAACTTGCCCAAGACTGTTAAGCTCGTCCAATCCAAGAGCGCCGATCCGCAATAGTGAGTTACAATTTAATCTCATAGGAAAGAATGAACTTTACATCATTACGCGGTGGTTTACCATAAAAATCATTATCTCCCCGTAGCCATCCGGCATAAACCCCAGCACTAACCCCCTTAAGCACGCCTTCAGATACGGTATAAACTAACTTAGTATCAATTTCAGAAACCTTACTCCTGCCAATCACTTGACCGTTGGCATTGCGATTGATCAAACCCCAACCATAATTGTAACTAACACCCGTCACCAAACCTGGCAAATTAATTAAGCGTCCAATCTCATAATTCACCCCCAACTTGACTGCTTGCTCACCATCCCAAATATAATCATCTAACTGTGCAGAAACCTGATTAAAATCACGACTATCGCTATTCCCATAGGCAGCCAAGGCAAAATTTAGCTCTCCAGAATCAGGAGCATGGGTTTTTCCATAACCAGCAACAAATGTCCAAGGACCCTCGTGGTAATTCACGCCAAAACTGGTGTGCCATTCATTACTTGGATTCGCAACACCTGATAATTCCGGAATATATTGGCCTTGAAAATAATAGCCCGTGATATTAAAAGCACGTTCCTTGGCCAGATCAAATTGGTAACCAGCCACTACTTGTTGATTATTACGATAATCTTTCCCCTGCCCCACGCCCACATCTACAAACCCAGATTTTTGCGGACCAAATTTATAACGCGCACCTAGGCTATGGATATAATCAATGCGTTTTCCAGTATTCTGAAAAGGCGGTTGATTCTGCGCCTCAGAAGTGGTGATCGGTAAAAAATCAGTAGTCCACTCATTGTGAAATTGATCAGCCCAGCCATAACCTAACTCAAAATCATGAAAAATATATTTCGCATCAAAGCCACGATACCCATGAGGATGCAACCCACTGGAAGTGCCAATGGTCCCAACATCAATAGGGGTATAACCCACATTGGCCTTGAAGCCATTATCATCACCACCCAATTTTAATTTCAACGAAGCCCGACCAATCATCGCCTCACTCTTTTCCTGACGGGTTGCATAGTCATAAAATAATATTTCCGATTGCCCGACAGTGGGACCTATTTTTAGATTACTATTGAAGCTGAAATCAAAACCTAAAATTCCCCACAAATAACCGGAACTAATATCCAAGGCCAGACCCAAGACATTAAATTTCTTATCGCCAGAGGATTGATAAAACAGACTAGGAAAGCCTTCACGATAGCGGCTGTACCAAGTGGTACGAAAAACCACACTGCCATCTTTAAGAAAATCCGCAGTATCTGAAGCATTGATTTCAGCCAACTCCTGTTGCAAGACCTCTGAATCCGTCCCACCGCCAACATCCGCTTCACCAGCCGCCAAAGAAACAAAAGGAACACATACTAAAGAAAGCACCCATAATCGCATAACTCGCCTCTCTACTAATTTTTTTTTGTTATAGATTTATCCTTCACCCTATTGCACAAGTCCCAGTTTATCTAATTAATTTTTGTGAATTATAGAGATTCATTCTTAAGAAATTATGAATTAATAAAAAATAATTTCCCCTTTTTTCAAACTATCCGATGCACACATTTAAGGCTCGTTAATACTCTCTTAAGAATAATCAGATAACATTTTATTAAGACTACAATTTGACGGCGTTCCATGTGAGGAATTAAATGCAAGAGTCAAAATCCTATACAGCTTCAAAGCCTGAACAGACATGGGTGAAACCTATCCTTTGGCGAATTTTGTTCCCACCCATCTTGTTATGGGATTTTTTCAAGTGGCTATTCAATTGGTTTTTGGGAGAATTACTAGGAAAATTTTTAGTTTTACCAGCTCAACAGATGAGCCTCCCAAGCATTGATCTAGATTTCAATGGCACTACCTTAAGGAGCAAAGATGAATATAAGCCTATGATTTAGATGAAAAAAGATGAAATCAGTTTCCAAATTTAATATTATTGTTGTAGCAAACACACAATAATAAAAAAAGGAAACTGATCTGTGAATTTTAAAAAGAAAAATAAAATTAAGCAAGTTAAAAATAAAAGACAAGAATTGGCTGATGGTGCACCAGACATTTTCCTGTTAAACCTATTGAATTCAGAAAAATGTCAGAAGATACTTAGAGAGTGCCGGGAATATCGTGACCGGATATATAGCCCCACCAAAACCTTATTTACGTTTATTAAACAAGTTTTAAATCCAGATAAATCCTGCAAAAAAGCGGTTGCTGGTGTTGTTGTGGAGCAGCTGCATAGTAAAAAAAAGAAGCAGAATAAAATAAGCTCAAATACTGGCCCCTATTGTAAGGCCAGAAAGCGATTGCCTGAAGATACTGTGAAGGCATTAGTTAAAGAATCTGGAGCTTTCCCTTTGAAATCTATTCCAATGAGATGGAAAGTCTATGGCCGAGAATTAAAAGCATTTGATGGATCTACCGTCAAAATGTCGGATACAAAAGCTAATCAAAAAAAATTTCCTCAGCATGGTAATCAGAAAAAAGGGGCTGGATTTCCTATGGCGCGAATAGTAGCCGTTATGTCACTGACGCGGGGAACCGTAATAGATTATGCAATAGGGGCTCACAAAGGAAAGGGCACAGGAGAAATCTCATTATTAAGAGAAATTATAAACTGCATTAAAGCCGACGATATTGTGCTGGGTGACCGTTATTACCCCAATTTTTTTCTTATGGCGGACTTAAAAAAAATAGGAGCTGATGGTGTTTTTCGCGGACAAAGTCAAAGGAATTATGATTTTAGAATGGGACAAAAATTGGGTAAAAATGATCACATTGTCAACTGGGAGAAACCACAGAAACCGGAATGGATGACACAAAAGCAATATGAGGCATACCCCGATCAAATTTCCATACGGGAATTTAAAGTATCAGGCCACATATACGTTACAACATTTTTAGACAAAAAATACCACAAAGCAGAGCTTGCCCAAATATATAAGCGAAGGTGGGAGGTGGAGCTTAATTTGCGAAGTATTAAAAGTATCATGAATATGGATATGTTATCGTGCAAAACACCAGAAATGGTTAGAAAAGAAATAGGAATTCATTTATTAGCATATAATTTTATCAGAATAATTATAGCAAAAGCTTGTTATGAGTATGGCGTTAATCCATGGGAAATAAGCTTTAAGGGAAGTGTGCAGCTACTAAATGAATTTATTCCTTATTTTATAAGCTCAAATCAGGTGAGCAACCATAAAATGTATATTGAGATGTTAAAATTAATTGTGCAAAACAAAGTTGGAAATAGACCAGATAGGGTGGAGCCCAGGCTAGTCAAGCAAAGACCGAAACCATTTCCAGCCTTGAAGAGAAACAGAGCAATCGAAAAAGAAAAATTGCTACGTAAAATAAATAAAAGGATTTTAAAATATTCTGTGGCTTAAGGTAGTGCCATTGATCTAGATTTATCTAATTCTCCTTCTATAACGGCGAAACGATATACAGTAATCACCCACGATCAAGCTGAATTAGATACCTTAGAACTTAGCTATAAATCACCAGAAAATTTGCCGATAATTAACCAAAAATACATTATTAATTTTGTCGGCAACGAAATGTGCTATGAAGAAATTCAAAATACAATGAGGAATGACGCTAACGAATTAAAATGTAATGTGATTGGTTTTAATTACCGAGGGGTTATAAAGAGCAAACGGAGTCCAAGATCAAAAGAGGATTTAATCACAGATGGTATTGCTCAAGTCCAGCGTTTACTCCAAGAAGGTGTCTCTCCCCAAAATATTATCTTAAAAGGCCATTCATTAGGAGGAGCCATAGCAACTTTAGTTGCTCATCATTTTCATCAACATGGCCAACCCATTAATATATTTAATGATCGATCTTTTTCTTCCATTACCAATTATATCGTGGGGAATATTCGCGCTACCAAACATCCTGAAGCTTGGGGTCATCCGCGCATTGGTCATAAAGAAACTTGGGGCGGTAAATTACTCGGTTACCTGGCAAAACCCTTTGTGAAATTCGGTGTGAGCTTAGTTAAATGGGAGTTCAATTCCGGTAAAGCCTTTCGAGCTATCCCCTTAGCTTATAAAGATTATTTAGTCGTACGAACTAAATACCAGGATCGAACGGACGATCATCAGGATGATGGAGTTGTTGTGCATTATGCTTCCATACATGCGGCGCTGAAGGATAAAAGAAAAAAATACAAGGCTGTAATTAATCACTGGATTACTGAAATAAATTCTAAAATTGCAGTATCAGAAGAAAAAATTGGAAAAAATACATCACAAAACCTATCAAAATTAGAATTTGCTAAAAATTTTTTGATAGAAGCTAAAAACCACTTAAAAAATAGAAAAATGCAAGCTCCTAAAGCAGAAAGGTTCCAATATATAAACAGTGATAAGCAAGGAATTACAGAAGAAGGTGTGAATCTCATAGATTGTCATAGCCCTAAGGAAGATTATCGGCTACGTAATTATTTTTCAGTAGAGACTAATCAAGAGAATAAATTGGCACAGTATGACAGTCATCGAGCCATTGCTAGCGACATATTAGAAACAAAAAAGTCAGACTTTAATCTGAACCAAAAAAATACGGACACACCACCAACTCCTGTTGACACTTATTTCAGAAATTTTGTAAAAAGAACCTGGAGAACCCATGGAGTTCATGATTCTTCACAAACAAAACAAGAAATGACTGAACAAGAATCGAAGATAATAAAATTTTTGGGCTTAGAAAAAATTGCTATGGATTTCAGTGCTCAAAAATCATACAAAGTTCGAAGTGTCTTTTTCGGAATAACGACTTTGACTGCAAGCGGAACTTTAATAATATATTCATGGAATATGGGCCAAGATCTATCATCGTCACCTCCTTCATTCAACATCAATGACCCCTTTGCGCAATTTAACATTTCGGCGACTATATTGCTCGGATTAAGCCTATTATTATTTGCATGTGCTATACATTATAGGAATCGTAGCACAAAAATACAGAAAGAGATTTTAGATGATTTGATAGAACATGAAGGTGATGCACTGTTAATCCATTAACCTCGGGTCCTGCCGCTGCGGCAGGACCCGTCGGGGAGCAAGGCTTCAGCGGGAATTGCTAACCGAATTTGTGTGCATCGGATAGCTCCCACAAGGGGAGAAGGATATATTACCCACTCAAAACTTCATAGAACCTAAGAGATTTACCGATAATACCTAGGGAGGCTCCAGTACGCACCATATCCATACGCCATCGACGGTTATTAGGGGCTGAGATTATCCAAATCCGCATCTGAGCGGGCATTTTCGTTAGTTTTTGAATTTCTGGGAAAATTACCACCCACAAATCTAAAAGTGCTACCTGCAGGTGTTGCATTTGATCTACTACGTGTACTGGCATTGACTGTAACCATAGAACTAGCAGTCTGCTCAAAATTAACAGCGATAAATGAACCGCTTGCAGACGCAGTTACGGATTGCTCCTTTTCGTTTGACGGATCAAGGCCCAATGAAAGCTCTATTACTGATTTTTCCAAATCTGCTTCCTCATCATCAGCATCATACCCGTCGTCCTCATCATTTTGCTCATATTTATTTTCCAGCAATGTGTTGCTCGTCAAGTCGAAACTGTTATTTATCCCAAAAGATGTTGGATTATTTAATGGTAACTGCGGTTTCTCGGAATCTGATCTTTTTAAATCCCCTGTCATGAATCTCAAATAAGAAGAACTAGAATTTGTAAAATGAGGACTCATGCTGCTAGAAGAAGGAGAATTAGAAGATGGAATTTTAGCTGATTTTCCCACCCTCCCTCTCCTTCGATTATCTTCATAATTACTCGAACGATCAATTTGGGTTGAACCACTTTCTGCCAAATTAGTTTTAGCTTTAGATATTTGTCTTTCTAAATATTTAATAGAATCATTAGCCTTCTCCCTTGCAATAGAATCCTTTTGGTTATTGGGTAAATTTATCCAGTATTTTAACAGAAACTCTACCCGCGATTTTGTCTGGCTTAGTGCTTCTACTCCATTATCCGCTTGTAACGAATATGCTTTATTTAAGGCAGATGAAAAATCATCTCCCGCCTGCTTTTTCATCCCATGAAGATCAAGAGCCATGTGTAATAATTTAAACTCCAAAACTTTCTCTGCCAAATTTGATTCAGTTAATTTATATTCAAGTTCCTGGGCCTGATCACAGATGAATTTCTTCAACCATTTTTCACCAGACTCTAATAATTCAGGCGGTAAAATTTCTGGTTTAATTTCCAGTATCGATTGCACTTGAGCATTGGAGTTTTTTGCCATGGATGAAAAATCGTAATACGCTTGACTCAAGGTAAAAAGTGCGTCGGTATACGCGCGCAAGCGTTCATCCAAAACATCAACTGAATTTTTAGGTAGTTTTACTTTCTTTTTTTTGGGTTCTCTTGGAAATTCCATATTTTAGTCTAGATTGCTTATAGGCTGAGATCATGCAAGGATACATTTTGGTTGGCAGTTTGGCTAGTTTGCGAATTTCCAGGGTTACCAAATCTAAAAACAGGCCCTCCAACCACGCTGGCAGCTTACTAGCTTAAAGAAAAATTAACAAGTGTTGTAAAGATTTCCCTAACGCGCCCGATTGCATGCCCGTGCTCATGCCCAGTTTTCTATCAATTAAAGGATAGAAAAGTCGGGCACACAATCGGGCGCGTTTAAATCTGTGGTATCCGCTAAATAGTCACATTTTCTCTACATTACCTCCACTACAAATGGCCGGACCCTATTAATTTACAGAGTTATTTTAAAAACGGCCCCACTCCCTTAATATATCCTTCATATTTGCTTGGTATGATAGGTAAAATAAATTTACTCATACTCTACTCGCGTCGCCCTATGTTCGTGCGGGGAGATGACGAGGAGTAGTTTCACTCAACGAAGTATAGAGGTTTAACATGACACAAGAAACACAGATAACTCCTCCACCAGAGGCCAAGCTCACTCCGGAGAAAATAACTAGGGTTGCTGATTTAGTTTATGTGATGCAGCTATTAAAACCTCACTTAGACCAAAGTCATGACCAGCAAAAACTCCAAAATACGATTTTAGATATCCAGGAAAAAGGATTTGCTCCGTATCATAACCTCCCGGTTCATAAGAAAATTGCTTTGGAACTTCTCAATCAATTACAATTGCAGCGCCAACTAACTCCAGAGAAAATTCAACAAGACTGTATAAATATTAATTCCCAGTTCGAAAAGAGTGGTATTCCTAAACTGGGCGATTGGTCGACAACCAGTAGAAAATTTTCCCCTAGCGAAGCAGCAGCAGCGGGCCAGGCTTTAGACACTCTGTTTAAAGGCTGGGATTTCTCTCTTGGTAATCAGCAATTTGAGACTTTTTATGACAACGTTTTGACGGGACAGCCGGCACAGCCTGAAGCAACAGCGCCTCCATCAAATCCTTCTCCCTCAAACTCCTGGACGGGGTCGACTGCTAATGACGACAAGGAGGGCAAAGAGGAAGTCGATTCAACACCAAAATCTACGCTTACCCCAGCTGAGAAAGGAGAAGAGGCTCCCAACATTACCGACGTAGTTTATGCTATCCAGGTTTTAAAAGCAGCAGAGTATCTAAATGGGGAAAAAAAGCCTGCAGACTTCGACCGGTTTATCCAAGCTGTCGATGACGATAATCCTCAATTTTTCTATAACAATGTGGTGGCTAAAGCAATTGCAATCCAATTTCTCATGGAATTTAAGAAAGCAGCTCAAGGAGGTAAAACAAATTTTCTTCTAGAAAAAACCAATTTTTCTCAAGGCTCTTAGTACAGCTAATATTCTCACCTCTTTATACAGTCAAGAAGATAAGCTGCAACGACTTGAGTCGGATGAGCAGAATAAAGCGAAAATCCAGCTGGAGGTGGCGCTAAAAACTTTCGACCAGAGATTTAGCCAAAATCGTACTGAATTTGCAAAAAATTTTAACAAAAAAATTGCCTGTAGACCGTTTAAAGAAACTTAGGCAGTCAGAAGCTGAGCGATCGTCAGCTTCAAAATCCGCTGCTGAGGACATATACGCGTCATTTTATCCGCAGGATTCCAAACCCTCTGAGATCACCCCAGAGGAACGTATTAAAATCACCGATGTGCTTGCTGCTGTTCAGGCATTGACCAATTATTACTTAATAAACGGGCAAACGGACTATGGTGCTACAAATGATATTGAAAGCATTAAGCAGCTCATTCTAACAGATAACTCTATGGGATATTTTTCCGAAAATGCGAACGCACGTAAACGCATTGCCCTACAATTGCTGGATCAATTTCGCACAATAGAAAATTTTAATGCTAAGTAATACCGAGGGTACAGGGCTAGTTATAGGAACAGCCAAAAAAATTAAGAATCAGCTCCACCCGAGAGTGAATGACGTAACACAATTGAGTTTTTTCCCTATTTTATGGGGAAATAAATCGCTTTCTCCAGAGCAAGCTCTAGCAGCTAAAGGTATTTTGTCTAAGATATTTAGTGATTTTGATAGTCATTTCCAGGACACAACATTAACACTCAGTTTTCCAGTACCTTGAATAAGATTTTGCGTACGCCGTATGCTGCTTTATCTACCCCCCTACCTCAATCATTGGAAGATGCCAAGGGTTCTTCTGGTCCGTCGCAAAAAGAACTTCAAGAACTTCAAAAACTTCAAGAAGCAGAAGCAGAAAATATGCGCGAGCAAATCGCTGATACGATTTATGTATTTCAGGCATTTAAGACCCACCACCTCCGCTCTACTGCTAATGTGAACTTTCCACAGTTGATGCAAGAAATAAGTGACACAAAGGATAGTTTTTTCCCTGAAGGGAAGGACTCTAGCCGTGGAAAAATAGCTCTATTTTTTCTGGATGTACTTAGCAGAGAGAGCTATCCCGCGCTTGCCATGCACAAATTTAATATTGCTCTTAGTGACCTACCACAATTTTTTCATGGAGGTGGAGAACTCAATAAGGAGATTACAAACCAAACTTTTACTCCTATAAATTTACATAAAGCTAAAATGGGTTTACTTAAAGAATGTACGGAACTGGATGGTGAGCGGGGAGTAAATCGACCTGATGGGTTTTTAAACGCACTGTTTGTGGCGTTTTTTAACCAACCCCTACCATCGCCATCGACAACCGCCAGTTGCGCTTATTGGAAGCCGGTTGTGAAGACAGGGGTAGGACTAGGAGGAGTTGGCACTGGGTTATATTATTCAGTCGATTACGGGATAAATAATAAGTGGGGGGGTATGAAGCAGGCTTGGCAAGGCACTTCCGATGGGTTCATGAATCATTGGCCGGTTATTACTGCTACGGTTGTGAATGTGGCAGCAGTTCTGGCGTTTTATTTATGGTGCCGTCACCTTAGAAGCACAAATAAGGACCTTCCTTCTTCTAATGGAGTTCCTAATCCAAATCAGGTAAACCAGCAAGAAGAGGAAGTACCCATAACCATACCTCTCCTTAATCAAGGGCTTCTCAGGGGCTAGTAGTTCTGACACTTAGGGTGAGGGGTAAATTGAAGCATTAATCCTTCTCCCGCTTGCGGGAGAAGGAATTCTCTTCTCATTTAAAGCCCAATTCGATACTATTCCTTAAATCATTCGCAGTTTAAATAAGGACGGTATCAGTAATATGTCTTCTCATGAGCAATTTAAGCGCATTATTGAAGCAGCAGTATTAATCTCTCAGGAACCGGTGTCCGTGGAGCGCTTGGCGGAATTATTTGAGCCAGAACAGGGGTTAACAACCAAAGCATTACGGGAATTATTGCGTGAATTGGCACAAGATTATCAAAATCGCGGGATTGAGTTGCGTGAAGTGGCCAGTGGCTATCGATTTCAAGCCAAAAAAGAAGTAACGCCTTGGTTGGCACGCTGGTTACAAGATCGTCCAGGGCGCTATTCCCGAGCTTTTTTAGAGACCTTGGCGCTCATTGCTTATCGGCAACCGATTACCCGTGCTGCAATCGAAGAAATCCGTGGGGTGAGTATTAGCTCCAGTACGCTACGCAGCTTGCTGGAGCGCGAATGGATCAAGATTATTGGTCATAAAGAAACTCCTGGCAAACCCGCTTTATATTCCACCACCAAGCAATTTCTTGATTATTTTAATTTGCGAAATTTAGCAGATTTGCCTGCTCTTAAAGAGACCAAGGGTGGACAAATCGAGATTATATTATCCCCTGTTGACGAAATACATGAGTGAAAAATTACAAAAAATATTGGCGCAATGTGGTTTAGGCTCACGCCGGAAAATGGAAGGGTGGATTGCGGCCGGTCGAGTGAAAGTTAATGGTCAGGTAGCTCAGCTAGGGGATCGAGTGGAGGCAACTGCCAGTGAAATTCGGGTGGATGGAAGCGTCGTCCCGGCATCCATGCCGGGACGACGAGCTTCCGAGGAGAAGGGACCCCCACTACCTACGGTGTTGCTTTACCATAAACCGGTAGGAGAAATATGTACCCAGGCAGATCCACAAGGACGGACAAGTGTATTTGATCAGCTACCTAAACCTCCAATTGGTCGCTGGGTTATGGTAGGGCGCTTAGATTTCAATACCTCGGGATTATTATTATTTACGAATGATGGTGCCCTCGCCAATCACCTGATGCATCCTAGTAACGGCCATGCGCGGGTTTACGCCGTGCGTTTATTTGGTGCTCTCTCAGCAGGTTCATTAGCCAAGTTGCGTACCGGCGTACGTTTAGCTGATGGTAGGGCTGCTTTTGATTCCATTGAAGCAACCAGTGGTAACGGGACAAATCGCTGGTATCAAGTGAGTTTAAAATTAGGACGCAACCGTATTGTCAGGCGCTTATTTGAATCGCAAGGGATAAAGATTAATCGTTTGATCCGCTTAGGTTTTGGATCTATTTCTTTACCTAAAACATTAGCGCCAGGGAAATGGATGTTTTTGCCTACCCGACAGGTCTTAGATCTACAGCGTTGAGAGGGTTTAGTTTTGGAAATTTTTCTTAAAAAAATTCGACCCTATACACTCATCATCGCTTTATTGAGCGCGATAGTACTGGGAAGCCTCGTTGGCTATCTGCTGGGCGAAAAAGCAGTCAGTCTAAAACCCTTGGGTGACATTTTTCTAAACCTCATTTTCAGTATCGTGATCCCACTCATATTTTTTAGTGTCGCTTCCTCCATTGCGGCGATGTCCAACTTAAAGCGGATATTGCAAGTGATTTCACGGATGCTGATTACTTTTCTATTCACCAGCATCATTGCCGCTATCGTTATGCTTATTGGAATAAAATTTTTTTTACCTCCACAAAATATTGCAATAAATTTCAATTTGCCTACCCAAGTAGAAAATATCAGTCTAGGCGAACGGCTGGTCAGCATTTTCACCGTCCCTGATTTTATAAACTTATTTTCCAAAACCAACCTTCTAGCCTTAATAATTTTTTCAATATTAATGGGTGTTGCCACGGCGGCGGTCGGTGAAAAAGGCAAACCGTTTGCAAAGTTTTTGCACTCAGGCGCTGCGATTTCCATGAAAATGGTCTCCTATGTCATGCTCTATGCCCCCATTGGGTTTTTTGCTTATTTTGCAGTATTAATTGGCGAATTTGGTCCAAAGTTACTGACTAATTATGCGCAAGTTTCTCTGCTTTTCTATCCTCTCGCATTGTTCTACCTTTTAATAGGAATTAGTTTCTACGCTTTCTTGGCCGGGGGTAAATCAGCAGTAATAAGCTTTTGGTCCCATGCTCCATTACCCATAATAACGTCACTAGCCACCTGTAGTAGCGCAGCGACCCTGCCTATCAATCTCCATGCGACTACCAAAATGGGGGTGCCTGAAGAAATTGCTGAAACGGTAGTGGTCCTCGGCGCCACTCTGCACAAAGATGGTTCGGTCATGGCCGGGATGCTGAAGATTGCTTTTTTATTTAGTATTTTTCACCTTGATTTTTCAGGTGCGTCAATTTTAATCGGCGCCATATTTATTTCATTGTTGGTGGGAACTGTCATTGGGACAATGCCAAGTGGTGGGATGGTGGTAGAAGTGTTAATCCTCTCGCTCTATGGTTTCCCTCCTCAAGCATTATTTATCATTGCTGCCATTACTATCTTAATTGATCCTGCAGCAACGATGTTAAATGTAACCGGTGATAGTGTTTGCAGTATGTTAACTGCCCGACTGGTCGAAGGACGAAATTGGATGGCTAGAAAGCTTCCATCCCAGTAAGGTGTTTGCCGATGACTAAGTGATGAATGTTATCGGTGCCTTCATAAGTAAACACCGATTCGAGATTCACCATATGACGCATGACTGGATACTCTAAACTAATGCCATTGGCGCCTAATAAATTGCGGGCCTTACGCGCCACTTGCAACGCAGTCTGGCAAGCACTCATTTTGGCTAATGACACGGCCACTGGAGATAACTTTCCTTGTTCTTTGAGCCGACCTAGCCGCCAATTCACGCATTGCATTTTGATGATTTCTGCATACATATCAGCTAAATCTTTCTGCACCAACTGACAAGCAGCTACGGGCCGATTAAACTGGCGACGCTCTTTGGTGTAGGACAAGGCCGCATCAAAGCAGGCCATAGCCGCACCCATGACGCCCCAAGCAATGCCGTAACGCGCTTGGGTTAGGCAACTTAAGGCAGCTCCCATACCACGTTCAGTTCCTGGAAGTAAATTACTCTCAGGAACCACGCAATCGTCCATGACTAATTCCCCGGTTGCTGAAGCACGCAGAGAAAGTTTCTTGGTAATTTCATTGCGCGTAAATCCAGGAAATTCTTTTTCGATAATAAAGCCACGAATGCCTTGTTCAGTATTAGCCCAGATGATAGCAATATCGGCAATCGGCGCATTGGTGATCCACATTTTTGACCCATTGATTTTCCAAGCCCCGGGAATTTTCCTAGCATAGGTTTTCATACTGGCTGGATCAGAGCCAGCATCAGGTTCTGTGAGTCCAAAGCAAGCAATGATTTCACCTCGCGCCATAGCCGGTAAAAAACGCTGTTTTTGTTCTTCGGAACCAAATTTAAACAGGGGGTACATGCACAAGGAACTTTGGACTGACACAAAGCTGCGTAAGCCACTGTCCCCGCGCTCAAGCTCCTGACAAACTAAACCATAGCTAACAGCACCGGCGCCACTCCCACCATATTGTTCCGGGAGAGTCATACCCAACACACCCAATGCAGCAATCGAGGGAATCAGTTCTTGAGGGAAACGAGCTGTTTCAAAAGCATCTGGGATTAATGGCAACACTTCGGCTTGCACGAAGCTCCTAACTGTATCGCGAATCAATTGCTCTTCAGTGCTAAGAAAATCATCTAAATATAATAGGTCGTCCATTTTTTTATCTCCCTTTCATAAACCCTTATCCTTATCCCTTCTCCCCTTGTGGGAGAAGGAACTTGTTACATGGATAGGAGCATAAGGATCTGCTTGCGCAATTTCAATTGCAGTTTGTTTCAGTAGCTCCAAAATCGCCATTAAGGTCACTACCACACCCAGGCGGCCTTCGATTTTCTCTAACAGCTGATGGAACGGCACAAAACCTCCGGTGCTTAATCTTTCTAAGATCTTTCCCATCCGCTCACGGATGGACAATACTTCAGGTTGGATCAAATGCGGTATGCGCCAATTAGCCCGATTGATCACATCAGTAAGAGCATTCTGAAGTTCTTGTAACGTAACTATTGGCAAAGATTTAATTGGCTGAATGGTATTCGATGAGATGGCTACGGTATAAATATCACGCTCCACACGAGGCAAATTATCTAGCAATTCAGCCGCCTGCTTGAACTGCTCATATTCCTGCAAACGCCGCACTAATTCCGCGCGGGGGTCCTCTTCTTCTCCTGTCTCAGTGCTCGCGAGCCGTGGCAGTAATAAACGCGACTTAATTTCGGCCAGCATAGCCGCCATTAATAAATATTCAGCAGCTAATTCTAATTTTAAGCCTTGCATCAGCTCAATATATTGTTGATATTGCCTGGTAATTTCTGCAATTGGAATATCCAAAACATCTAAGTTCTGTTTTCGAATCAGATACAATAACAAATCTAAGGGCCCTTCAAACGCCTCTAAAAAAATCTCTAAGGCATCTGGAGGAATGTATAAATCCTGCGGTAAATCAGTCATTACGCAACCGCGTACCACAGCGACTGCCTTAGTTTCTAGCATGAGAGTATTCTCGCAGCAGCGAATTTAAGCCAGCAGCAATGCTTTTTTGCACTTCGGGTAAGGCTTGACTGGCATCAATAATTTTATGGCGTTGTGGTTCTGCTTGTGCTCGTAGTAAATAGGCTTCTCGCACCCGTGTGAAAAATTGTGCTTGTTCTCGTTCAATACGATCGGTAGTAGAACGTTTTTTAATTCGCGCCAAGCCCACTTCCACTGGCAAATCCAATAAAAAAACACAATCTGGACGTAAACTGCCCTGCACCCAATGTTCAATTGCGGCAATGCGCGTGCTATCAATCCCCCTGCCTCCGCCTTGATAAGCATAGGTGGCATCAGTAAAACGATCACAGATCACCCATTGACCTTGAGCTAGGGTAGGGATAATGAGCGTGTGCAAATGCTGCGCTCTGCTGGCAAACATTAACAATAATTCAGTATCAGACGCCATCGACTCTTCATGGTGTTTCAGCAAGACTTGCCTAATGTCCTCAGCAATCGGGGTACCACCGGGCTCGCGGGTGGCACAATAAGCAATGCCTGCCTCAGTCAACCACTGTTGCATATAAGCTAATGCCGTGCTTTTGCCAGAGCCTTCTATTCCTTCTAAGGTAATGAAATAGCCTTTGTTTTTTAGCATATCCCTTCTCCCCTTGGGGAGAAGGAACGCCAATAGCTTATTAACAACGCACCCAAGACACACTGCGGAACGGGGGGACAAGCCAAAGCAAGTTTACGTTTAGTCGCTCGATACTGAGATACAGCTGCTTGATGAGCTTGCCAATCCGTAGAAAAAACATGGGTACCATCTCCCCGACCCATAAAATAAATCATGCGACCTTGGCTCGGATGCATGGCGGCCTCTAAGGAAGATTCGCTCGGCATCGCAATCGGCGTGGGTGGCAAACCATTATGCAAGAACGTATTATAAGGGCTATCAAAGCGTAAATCACTACGCAGCAGGGGGCGAGTTAAGTTATCTCCCATACCATAAGCTACAGTGACATCGCTCTGCAACCGTATGTTCTGCTCCAAGCGACGCATGAAAACTCCAGCTACTAATGGACGTTCGTCTTTTTGCGCCGTTTCTTTCTCAACCACTGAAGCCAGTATTAAGGCTTCATAGGGACTCTTTAATGCTAAATCAGGCACACGTTTTTCCCAGGCTTGTTGCAATTTCGTTTGCATTAAATCGTAGGCCATTTGCAAAATCTTGCTGTCTTTGACGCCATAAGCAAATAAATAAGTACTGGGGTAAAACATCCCTTCAGGATTTTGGCCTGGATGTCCTAAACTACTCATAATCTGCTCGGAAGATTGATTAGCTAAAGTATGGGTGAGCGATGGATTACTCTTTAAATTTTCCAAGTATTGCCGAAAAGTCCAGCCCTCAACAAAAGTAATTTTGTGCATCACCACTTCACCCCGCACTAATTTTCGCAGCAGTGCTGCTGAAGTTGTCCCAGGATAAATAATGTACTCGCCTGCTTTGATTTGCTTAAGCTGTCCCTGCCATTTTGCCCGCAACAGAAAATAATAAGGATTTTTAATAATTCTGCGCTGATAAAGATCAAAAGCCAATTCTGCCATCGATTGGCCCTTCGCCACAAAAAAGCTGGCAGGTTTATCCACTATGGTGATGGGTTCTCGAAAAAAATGCCAGATGATCCACGTCACTGAGGAGAGAAGTATGCAAACTACAATTGCTAGTAGTAAGTACCTCATTAGACACGGCGGAAAAGCAAGCTGCCATTAGTGCCACCAAAACCAAAAGAATTAGAAAAACTAATATCAATTTTCTCGGAACGTGCTTGATGGGGAACCAAATCTAAACCTCGCAATTCATCATCAGGATTATCTAGATTAATCGTCGGGGGGGCCACTTGATCGCGAATTGCCAGAACACAAAAAATAGCCTCAATAGAACCTGCAGCACCTAAAAGATGACCAATCATTGATTTGGTCGAGCTAATGGGAATTTTGCTGACTGCGGAACCAAAGGCTTTTTTAATAGCAGCCGCTTCAGCAGTATCTCCTACTTGGGTAGAAGTCGCATGAGCATTAATATAGTTAACTTCATCAGGATTAACACCGGCATCTCGCAAGGCATGTTGCATAGCAAGCACCGTACCTTCTTCTCCCGGCTGAGTAATATGGAAGGCATCAGCACTCATTCCAAAACCCGCTAATTCGGCATAAATAGGTGCTCCGCGATTTAGCGCATGTTGATATTCTTCTAAAATCACAATGGCGGCGCCTTCTCCAAGGACAAAACCATCACGCTCTTTGTCCCAAGGGCGGCTGGCTTTTTCAGGCTCCTCATTGCGAGTAGATAAAGCTCTGGCTGCAGCAAAACCCCCTAATCCTAGCTCAGTAGTCGCCATTTCAGCTCCCCCCGCAACCATGACATCCGCATCACCATAAGCAATAATGCGCGCAGCATGGCCAATATTATGCGCACCAGTAGTACAGGCCGTGACAATGGCGATATTGGGACCTTTCAAGTTGAACTTGATCGAAACAAAGCCAGCAGCCATATTAATGATGGCACTAGGGATAAAGAAGGGCGAAATCTTTCGCGGCCCTCCCATTAATAACGCATCATGGTTCTTCTCAATCAAAGGCAAACCACCAATCCCTGAACCAATGGCCACGCCAATGCGGGGGGAGTTTTCTTCAGTCACCACCAGACCTGAGTCTTCTAAAGCTTCCTTGGAGGCAGCATAGGCATATTGAATAAATTGATCAATCCTGCGCGATTCTTTGGAGGATAAATACTGATCCGGGTCGAAGCCTTGGACTGAAGCACTAAAGCGAGTAGTGAGCCGACTAGCATCAAATGAGGTTATGGGGCGAACACCACTTTTGCCTTGTAAAATCCCATCCCAAGTTTCCTTCACTGAAAGGCCTAACGGAGATATGATGCCTAAGCCAGTCACAACCACTTTGCGTTTTTGCATAAATCTTACCCCATGCTTTGTATTAAGCTGGCTCCGTGTGTTTCTCGATATAAGCTAATGCATCGCCTACTGTTTTAATGCCTTCGGCATCGTGATCTGGGATTTCAACCCCAAATTCTTCCTCAAATGCCATAACTAATTCCACCGTATCGAGTGAATCGGCTCCTAAATCATCAACAAATGCTGCTTCAGGAGTAACTTGTTTCTTATCGACTCCAAGTTGTGCAGCCACAATGTCAATAACTTTCGATTCAATTGATTGTGAGGCCATAATCGTAATCCCTCTTGTTAAGTTGTTTTGCAAATACCCGAAGCAATGGAACTGCTACGGAGCCGTAAAATGTTTGATGAGTATATTCAAAAGCTGTTAAGTTGCAAGCCCCTCGTAAAACTATTCCTTCTTCCTGCTCCTCTTGTGGGAGAAGGAATAATGCCTAGGAGAGGGGATGTAGTTCATGCCATATACAATCCACCATTGACATGCAAGGTGGCGCCAGTAATGTACCCGGCATCCAAAGAGCATAAAAATGCGACTGCAGCGGCTATTTCTTCAGGCGTGCCGGACCTATTTAAGGGGATTTTAGTGAGGATTTGCGCACGCTGCACTTCTGATAAAGCGCCAGACATATCCGTCTCGATTAACCCAGGAGCGACTACATTCACTGTGATACCACGAGAAGCAATTTCTTGGGCCAGTGATTTACTAAAGCCAATCATCCCAGCTTTAGCGGCTGCATAGTTCACTTGACCGGGACTGCCCGCGAACCCACCCACAGAACTAATGCTGACAATTCTCCCCCACTTAGCTTTCATCATGCCTCTTAAACAAGCTTTCGATAATCGATAAATTGCCGTGAGATTCGTATCAATCACGGTAGCCCAATCATCCGCATTCATCCGCAATAACAAGGTGTCTCGAGTGATCCCGGCGTTATTAATTAAAATAGTCGGTGCGCCATAAGCGGATTCTATTTCAGTCAGCAAGGCCTCAATGGAGCTAGGGTTGGTGACATCCAACACAAACCCCAGGCCGGAATAATTATTCTCCTGCAAACGCTGGGTAATCGCCTCAGCTCCTGCTGGTGTGGTCGCGGTGCCGACAACCACAACCCCTTCTTGCGCAAGTCGCAACAAAATTGCCTGACCTATTCCCCGACTGGCTCCGGTAATCAGAGCCATTTTACCTGCTATAGACATAAGACATCCTTTTTTCGAATTGTTTCTTGGAAAGTGCTGAGGTTGCCAATAGGATAGGTAGCAATTAAAGGATCAATACGCCTATTTAAACCAGCTAATACCTTACCTGGACCACATTCAATGAGTTGAGTGATTCCAAGTTTTACTAAATGTTGCATACTTTCAACCCAGCGTACTGGGTTATACAATTGCCTTACCAAGGCTGACCGCAGCTGTTCGGGTTCAAAATAACAAGCCACATCGACATTCGTCAATACTGGCAGTTGGGGTTTGGAAAAAGTGACTGTTTGCAAATAATCTGCTAATTGCTGAGCGGCTGGTTGCATCAAGGCACAATGTGAAGGAACGCTGACCGGAATTTGCTTTGCCATTTTAGCTCCTGCCTGCTGAGCTTGGCCAATGACGCGCAGAACCGCCCCAGTATTTCCGGCGACGACTACTTGACCAATAGCATTGTAATTCGCAATTGTCACCACCTCCCCTTGCGCAGCCTCAATACATATTTGACCTACCACAGCATCTTCTAGGCCAACGATTGCGGCCATGGCTCCCGTGGATTCAGGAACAGCTGCTTGCATGAGCTTGCCACGCAGTGCTACTAAAGAAAGCGCATCAGCAAATTTAAGTGCCTCTGCACACACTAAAGCGGAATATTCCCCTAAGCTATGCCCAGCCAAGAAATGTGGACGTTCCCCACCCTGCTTTAACCACAGGCGCCATAAGCTAATGCTGGCAGTTAGCAACGCCGGTTGAGTAAATTCAGTTTGATTGAGAGCAGTTTCTGGGCCATTTTGCACCAGCTCCCAAAGATTGTAATGCAGATGATCAGCCGCTTCACTAAAAGTGTCAGCAATAAGCGGATATTCTGCATATAAATCCTGCAACATCCCCAAGGATTGAGAGCCTTGACCAGGGAAGATAAAAGCGAAATGAGTCATTAACGATCTCCAAATAATAATACCGCCTCTCATACATCTGCATTATTCCTTCTCCCCTTGTGGGAGAAGGAATAATGTCACAGGCATATTAAGACGAATTAATACTTTACTAAAGCGGAACCCCAAGTAAAACCAGCACCAAATGCCTCGAGCAAGAGAATCTCGCCGCGCTTTATCCGTCCATCACGGATCGCGATGTCCAGCGCCAAGGGAATCGATGCGGCGGAAGTATTCCCTTGTTCTTTTACCGTCAATACGACGCGCTCCAGGGGCACATTCAGCTTTTTCGCGGTAGCTTGAATAATGCGGATATTGGCTTGGTGTGGAATCAGCCAATCAATAGCATCTTTGCTCAAATTATTTGCAGTTAAAGTTTCATCAACAATATCGTTTAACATCCTGACGGCTAATTTAAACACCTCGCCTCCCTTCATTTTGATGTAAGGAGGTTCCTTTAATTCGCCTAAATGACTGGGGGCATAAAGTAGCTCGTTATACATCCCATCTGAATGCAAATGCGTAGCAATTAAGCCCGGCGCATTATCAGCCTGCAACACCACTCCGGCAGCCCCATCTGAAAACAAAACACAGGTAGAACGATCGGTCCAATCCACCAAACGAGTGAGGGACTCGGCGCCTAGTATTAGCGCAGTTTTAATTGCGCCACTACGAATTAACGGATCGACAATTCCCAAAGCATAAATAAAACCGGCGCAAGCTGCTGAAACATCGAAGGCCGGACATTGATTGGTAATCCCCAAACGTTTTTGTAAGATGCTAGCAGTGCTAGGAAAAAATCGATCCGGCGTCGAGGTGGCAATCACCACAACCTCAATGTCATTCGGTTTAATTCCTGCGGCTTCCAGTGCTCTTGTAGCGGCTATCTCAGCCATCGAGGAAGTCGTCTCCTGATCTCCCATGATATGACGCTGACTAATGCCAGTACGTTCGAGAATCCATTGATCTGAAGTGTTGACCATCTGCTCCAATTCAGTATTGCTAAGAATACGTTCGGGTAAATAGCCACCACTGCCAATAATTCGAGAATAATGCATCGTATCATTCACCATTTTTCTGTAACGACTGACTGACCAGTTGAGCAATTTTCTCTGGGATATTGTTTTCAACTTCAATGACGGCTTGACGAATCGCCTGCGCAAAAGCATTGATGTTCGCACCCCCATGGCTTTTAATCACAATACCTTGCAAACCTAGAAAACTTGCCCCATTGCGTCGCCCAGTATCCATACGTTCCTTCAACCGCTTTAACACTGGTGTGGCAATCAATCCAGCAAAGCGTGAATAGACATCATGATAAAACTCTTCCTTGGTAAAACGGCTAATAAACTTAGCCAGCCCTTCAATCGTTTTCAAAGTCACATTGCCAACAAAGCCATCGCAAACGACGACATCTACCTTGCCGGCGAAAATTTCATCACCTTCGACATAGCCATAGTAATTGAGCACCTTACTTTCCGCCAATAATCGCGCGGTGCGCCTGACTAGTTCATTGCCTTTAATATCTTCTTGCCCAATATTTAATAGCCCAATCCGCGGCTGCTGAACTTGGTCAAGGACTGCCACCAATACCGAAGCCATCACGGCAAACTGGTAGAGATGCTGGGGATCGCAATCGACGTTGGCCCCTAAATCCAACATGCGTACTACTTTATTTTCATCCGGGGTAGGAAAAGCCGTAATAATCGCCGGACGATCTATGCATGGCAGGGTCTTCAATACAAAGCGGGCAGTGGCCATTAACGCTCCGGTATTGCCGGCACTGACACAGGCTTGGGCGGCGCCTTCTTTGACTAAATTAATCGCCACCCGCATGGAAGAATCTTTTTTAAAGCGCAGGGCTTGCGCCGGAGATTCATCCATCGCCACTTCTTGGGTGGTGTTGCGAATTTTAATGCGATCTAAAGGTTGATCGTTACTGTGCAGTGCTAGCACCTTATCCAATAACTCAGCATTCCCGACTAAAATAAGGCTCAGGTGAGGATGAGCGGCTAGTGCCTGTAATGCCGCAGGAACCGTCACCTCAGGACCATAATCTCCACCCATCGCATCCAGCGCAATCACATAGTCTTTCAAGGGTTTTAGCCTTCTTCTTCAGTCGCAGTTTGCTGTTTAATCACCACTTTACGGTCTTTAAAATAGCCCTTCGGAGTCACATGATGACGCAGATGAGTTTCACCAGTAGTACCATTAATTGCTAAAGTAGGGCCAGTTAAGGCATCATGCGCACGCCGCATACCGCGCCGCGAACGAGTCACTTTATCTTTTTGTACAGCCATTATCTTCTCCAGTTTTAATAAAGGCGATTATTATCCCTGGTTTTGCATGATTTTTCCATACTCTTTTTTGCTCAAATCCCCTCTCCCCCACCCGAGCGCAGCGAGGGAAGGTGGGGGAGGGTTAGGGAGAGGGGGCTTTCTGTGGGAGAAAATAGCCACAGGCCACGGATTTTCCCTTCTCCCGCTTGCGGGAGAAGGTGGCCGAAGGCCAGATGAGGGTGCATCAGTTGGCTTTTAATATAGTACGGTTAGCTCAGCCTGGATTAAATTAAATCTTGTTTTTTATGCAAAAATAAGATTTAATACCTAAAATTTAACAAGGGAAAATGTCTTTTCCATTTATAAGCTGACTTATGAGGAAGTGATTATGGCTACCCAACAAATTGACCACCCACTGAAGCAAAATCCTAACGGGGACGACTACATCGCCCCAACAAAAACGGCCGCTAATAATACAAGCACGACAAACAAACGAGATATTTTACATTCACAAGCTTCTACTCAAGCAACAATTACTACCTCCACTTCTATCCTAAATCCCGATCCTAATTCAGTCACTGCCAGCGATGCTTTTAAATTTGTAGTCGGGTTATTGTCCGTAGATTACTTAGCACATGCCGCGGCCTTAAGCATAAAAGGAGGGGCAGAACAGGGAAAGGAGTTCCTGACCAACCCCAAAGATTTTTTTCTTAACCCTTTTCACGAAAGTATTCCAAATTTTAGCAGGCTAACATTCGAGGTCTGCCTCTTGGCAATCGTCCTATTTTTAGCCTTTTGCAAGCGAGATAGCATTAAAAAAGGTTGGTTATCGTTTTGGGATTCTAATACGAACAATTCTGAGCATTCGACGACACCCATCCCCATTCCCCTTACCAAGGGGGATGGTACTCAGGGTAAGCCCACACGGAGCGCGCGAGCAACCAATCTAGCGCGGATAATAATCCACAAAAATGATGATGATGGTTACTTTGATCCTACAGCAAACTATGGCAATCACAAATGGAATAACTAAAATTCACCCCTTGATTGAGATTCGCTCAGGCTCTCGTCAGAACTATTTCCATCAACACTATATCTTAGCCTCAGCTAAAAATTTTCTATAATCACACGTTATATAGCACTGGACTGCCCAAGCAAGCAAGTCGTGGGAACGGGATGACAAGGAGGGTAGCTACTAATAATCACTATTCACTTTAAGAGGAGTAGGAGTAAATTATATGGGCAATGACTCACAAGAACGACCACTATTGGGTGGCACAGGTAATCACCCTCCTCTCACACAACCCCAAAAGAATTTTATTGACGAGTGTAATGCCAATGCTCAAGCACTGGCAACCGGCGTATTTGCGTGCTTTTTATTTGGCGGATTTGGACTTTCCTTTGCAGGCACGTACGCAGCTGAGAATGGATTAAACAGTGAAATGCCGTGGAGTGATACCGCCAGCTGTAACACAAAAAATCTTCTTATAGGCATGGGAGGTGTTGTGGGGTTTGGTTTGTTGCTATTAGTTGCCGCTTGGGCAGTACGGCGCTACCGTAATTATAAACTAGGCCAGGAAGGGGTTTCAGAAATTGCGATCCATAATTATATAACCAGAGGAGAAAATCCGCGAAGCGCTTAGGTGACCGCACTGTAGCAAGTTCTCTGCAATCCTGATGCAGCCTTCATCAAATCCCTAAGGTATGCACACTTCGTTCAGTCCCCTCTCCCCCCAACTGTTTTTGTTGGGGGGAGAGGGGATTTAAGGAGCCTCCTCCTAGCACTCCCCTTCCTCGTGCTTTGGCACTAAAGGCAAATTAAGCAATAGCTCCTCTTCAACCAGATCAACGAGGGCTATTTTATCCTCTTGCAGCAACAAGGGTTCATATTGCTCTGGCAGAGTTTTACTTTCGGCATCGTTGAATAGAGGACTCAAATACACTTCTGCTCGTAATTGATAATCCATGGGCTGCATACAACGTTGGCACTGCAGGTGGAAGGTGGTGGTTAATTCACCACGAATATAATAATGTTGATCCTGATCTTGGCCGAAGTGTAAATCTACAGTGACTTCTCCTTGTTTTTCATATAGCATTTCTTGCAGACGCGGGAAAACAGCCAAATTCAAGTGGGTTTTTAATCTGGCCGCTTGTTTAGCAAAGCGGATAGGTTGAACGTAAGTTGGGGCAGGATTGTTGAGCATGGGAGCTATGTTAGTCTGCAGTTAAATATCTGTCAAAAAATCTAGCAAGAGGAGTGATTATATGAGTGAGCAACCATTTCAACAAATTACAGAGATTGCAGAGCAATTAGGAAGTCCGGGGTCAAATCAGCAAGCAAATCCTCCGCAGCCTGACCTCACTCAACCACAAATGGATTTTATTGATAAGTGCAATGTAGGGTGTGTAGCACTGACATGTGCCGGATTTCTGAGCATTTTGGTTGGCGGATTCTCTCTTTTTTACGGTGGCCTCTACGCGGCTAATCATGGATTAAATAGTAATGACTTTCCGATTACTTCTGATATAAGGTGTAACATACAAAATTTTCTTACAGCGCAAGGGGCTGTTTTTGGGTTTGGTTTGCTATTAGCTGTTGGTGCTTGGGCGCTATTGAAATGGCGCAATAACAAACTCAAAGACCAAGGGATTTCACAAGATCAGATTAGTGACTACGAGAAGAAGGGGCGAGCACTCTCGCAGCTTTCGGAAGCCGATGGGTTTCAAATTTAAAAGCCACACTCATGGCATAGGCATTTACCAAACCGATGCTTACACCCCTCATCCGCCCTAACGGGCACCTTCTCCCACAAGGGGAGAAGGGAATTTGGCTCACTCCTCATCCGGCCTTCGGCCACCTTCTCCCACAAGGGGAGAAGGAACAATGCCTAACGATACTCCACCCCAGAAATCTCAAAAGAAGTCGCGCCCGCTGGGGTTTGGACTTCGACTTCGTCTCCTAGGCGTTTACCAATTAAGGCGCGGGCAATCGGGGAATTAATTGAGATTTTCTTTTCTTTAATATTGGCCTCATCTTCACCAACAATTTTATAAGTTTGCTCCTCTTCCGTGCCCAAATTAAATAATTCGACCGTGCATCCAAACACAACCGCACCTTCATTCTTCATTTTACTCACATCAATGATATGCGCATGAGCCAGTTTGCTCTTAATGTCATGAATGCGACCTTCAATATGCGACTGTTCTTCTTTGGCGGCATGGTATTCAGCATTTTCTTTTAAATCGCCATGCGCCCGAGCTTCAGCAATCGCGGTGATGATCCGGCGACGTTCGACTTGTTCTAAGCGTTCTAATTCAGCTTGTAACAGTTTGGCGCCTTCTACTGTCATAGGAATTCTTTGGGTCATTTTTTGCTCCTCTGATAAGGATTTTTTCCGCTTTTTAATTCAATGCGCAAGGGCGTGCCCACTAAATTTAACGATTGGCGAAAAAAATTAGCTAAATAACGTTTATAGGATAATGGCAAGGCCTCGGTTTGGTTACCATGAATCACGATTACGGGAGGATTATACCCTCCAATATGGGCATAACGTAACTTAATACGTCGACCCACTACCGCCGGAGGTTGATGGGATTCGATGGCTTGTTGCAAAATTTCCGTGAGCTGGTGGGTAGTTAATGGCTGAGTAGCCGAACTATAGGCCTCTTCCAACCTAGGGAACAGCTCCCCTACTCCCGAACCATGCAAAGCGGAGATAGTTTGGATCCGTGCATAACGCACAAATTGTAGTCGTCGATCAATTTGCCGAAACACCGTTTCCTTAGCCGACGGCTGTAAATCGTCCCATTTATTGACGGCAATCACTAAGGCCTTGCCTGCTTCAATAATAAAGCCCAGTAAGTGCAAATCTTGTTCGGTGATGCCCTGCCTGGCGTCGAGAACAAAAATAACCACATTGGCCTCGGTGACAGCTTGTAAAGTCTTCACGACTGAAAATTTTTCCAAGGCATTATCAATACTGCGTCGCCTTCGCACCCCAGCGGTATCGATCAGAATATAATTTTGTTCTCGGCGCTGAAAAGGAATAAAAATGCTTTCACGCGTCGTGCCTGGCGCATCAAAGACAATCACCCGTTCCTCCCCCAACAACCGATTGACCAAAGTCGATTTACCCACATTCGGTCGACCCACGATGGCAACTTTGATTCCCGAAGAAGGCGACAACTCTTCACTGGAAGGCGGTAACAAGGCTAATGCTTGATCCAAAACTGCGCGCACCCCCCTGCCCTGCGCGGCAGCAATGGCGAATACCTGAGGCATTCCAAACGAAAAAAAATCCGCACAAGCGGTATCAGGGGCAAGGCCATCGGTTTTGTTCACCAAAATAACCACTGGCTTAGTTTGCACGCGCAGTGATTCCGCAATGCTATAGTCCAATAGAACCAAGCCTTCACGAGCATCGACGAGCCAAAAAATTAAATCCGCTTCAGCCACGGCAGCCCAAGACTGCTCAGTCATTAATTTTTGCAATTCACTTTGGGTATCTTTAGAAGATGGGTGGATACCAGCCGTATCAATCACAATAAAGGGCCGACTCTCATATTCCCCCTCACCATATTGGCGATCACGGGTCACCCCCGGTTCATCAGCCACTAAAGCTTTTCGTGAGCGGGTTAAGTAATTAAATAACGTCGACTTCCCGACATTAGCGCGACCAATGATGGCAATTACAGGTATCATTTAAGCTGCTCGGTATTTAACTAAAGCACCAGAATTCGTATAAATATAAACATCCTGACCATTCACTACAGGCGTCGCTAAAATACCCGTTTTATCCGCGCGTTGGCGGGCAAGTAAATGTCCATCTGCTTTGGCTAACCAATGCACATAGCCCTTGCTATCCCCGACCACAATAGCATTAGGTAATACCGCCGGAGAAGTTAATCCACGACCATGCAATTTATCTTGCTTCCAAGCTAATGCACCTGTGCGCCGATTAAAGGCCCAGATATGACTATCGGCATCGGTAACGTAAACATATTGAGAATCCACCGTCAACCCAGCATAAGAAGCAACTTTTTGTTCCCATAAAGGCTGCCCAGATCTTAATTGCAGAGCTGAGACCACCCCTTGGTAAGAAGCAGCATAAATCACTCCATCAGCAATCACCAGCGAATCACCAATATCAACCATTTGTTCGACCAGAGATAAGCCCTGTGGTTGAGCAATGGTCTGTTTCCACAATAGTTGTCCATTACGCACATTAAATAAACCAATCTGCCCATCTGCAAACCCTGTTACCACCCAGGAGCCTACCACTTGTGGTGAGCTACTGCCCCGAAAAATTAAACCGGGCGCTGGTTCATGATAAGTCCAGAGCGATTGACCCCCTTGTTTATTGAGCGCATAGAGATGATCATCAATACTTTTGACCACTAACTCTGCAGCTTGCGCATTGGGCGTCCCTAACACTTCATTGGCCACTGGCGTATGCCAAAGAACCCGTCCATCCAGACGATTTAGCGCCACTACTTGCGCATTTTTAGTACCCACATAGACCGCGTTGGCATCGGCACCCACCCCCGAAGTAATGTGCTGCTTGGTTCTCGTCGTCCAAACCGGTTTACCGGAATTGGCATTCACTGCGGTAACCCGACCATTGTAGCTCGAAGTATAAATATGCTCGCCTACCAAAACCGGATTCAATTTGAAATATTCTTTATGAACCCCATTACCCACCGAGGTAGACCACACGTGATGGACAGCTAATTCTGGTTTTAATGGTTCTAACGAGGCGATATTTTCTGGGTTGCGATGACAAGCTGCTAAGAAACAAATAATCGCGATGTAAGTAGTTATTCTAAAAAATTGGTACATGTTATTTTCCTTGACGCTACAGTTGATCCACTTGCATTTTCAAATAAAAATACGACACGCCCCCAGCTGGCAATTCTTTTAAAGCCGCTTGGTAGGCAACGCGTGCTTCTGCTTTTCGTCCTTGCATCAAATAAATATCGCCCTTGACCTGATTAATACCCGGTAAAAATGCCGTATTTTCTACTTTTGCTAATAAATTAAGCGCGGCATCCCCTTGCTGTTGCGCCACTAAAATCCGCGCCGCACGAATTCTCGCAATTTGCCTTAAATCAGAGCCTGGAGCTTGGGTCATAGCCCATTGCAGCTTTTGCAACGCTAGCGCCAAATTAGCTTGCTTAATTGCCTGTTCTGCCTGAAACAGCGCCGCAATGGTCGCATACGGGGTATGTGAGTAATCCTTTTGCAACTGCTGTGCTGCCTGCTCAAATAGCGGTAATTTATTCGCTTGAAAATTATTTAATAATACATCATACAAGGCAGAAGCCGTATTGGCATTGGCTACTTTAGCTTTTTGCCAATATTGGATCGCAAAACCCACAAGGATGGCCGATAGGATAATCGCCACGGTCCATTTACCATTGGCCTTCCACCAAGTTTTAATTGCCTGCCATTGTTCATCTTCACTGTGTGAAAGTGCCATACCTGTGCCTTGTGTATTTATCCTCAATTCGATTTGAGCGTCCCTGGCAGATTATTTTCCTGCACTAGATCAGTCAGTTCTTGCACTATCTCATCACGGAGATTCTTAAGATCAGCCAGTTCTTGATCAAAATTATCTCCGATACTCGAAAACAACCGTACTGATCCTAGCACTAAGCAGGCTGTGATCAAGAATGCAAACACGATTCCAGGAATCACAGACAGCAACGCGGCAAGATCCCCAACATTATCGTAAAGCCAAATTATACCAAGCGCGTAGCCAACCATTCCGGCTACGCCAAGCCCCCCCCCTAGAATCAGTCCTCGGGACCAATAAACCTTTTCTAATTGCAAGATTTTCCGGCTTACTGCTTGGCATAAAAGAGGCCACTGAGTCTCTTGTTCTGACTCAGCTGTTAACAAATCGCGGCATTGGCGCAGCTGAGCAGCTGATAACTGGCCATAAAAAGTAAAAAGCCTATTTTCATCCTTTAATAGAGGTTCAAGTTCAGCCCATGTTATCTCCCTCGATGCTTTCGGATTCTTCCTCCCAATTAGGGGCGTTTCTACAGGGACTGTAGTCATAAGTTTGCACCTCTCTTCAGTAGTTAGATCTAGTTCAACAGTAACTATTCACCACGATTTTGCCTCTCCCCTTGTGGGAGAGGCCGCCGCGCCGTAAGGCGCGCGGGTGAGGGGTAAGCAGCAGTTAGCATTTAACTAATAAAATGCTCCTTGCTGATTTCAAGTTTACCCCTCATCCGCCCTTTCGGGCACCTTCTCCCACAAGGGGAGAAGGATTTTTACGCACAAAGAAAGTGCCATTTCTATGCCTTGTATTTAGGCCAATGCGGTTGCTGGAGAAGAAGGCTTCATGACAGATTGTATGTCCTCGCGCAGTTCTTTAAGCGCACTCAATTCCCTAGTCAGTTCCTTATCAAGAGAATTTCCAATCCTCGAAGACAACTCTGCTATTCCCCCGGACAAGAGAAGTGCTATCGCCAGCGCAACTATGAATCCAACCATTAAAGCCGGCAACACACCACCCGTATCCGTGCTAACATTATCAGAAACCCAGCACACAGCGTACACATAGCCAGCCAATTCAATCGATGCAACTCCCACACCTAAAACCCAGGATCCTGGCCCAGGACTTTCTAATTGAGCAATTTTGTAATCAACTGCCTTGGAAAAAAGCTTCCACTGAGCCTTTTCTGCTTGATTATCTTCTAACAACTCGCGGCAACCATGCAGCTGAGCAGATGATAACTTGTTACAAAACACAAACAGGGCTTTCTCCTTCTTTGTCTCTTTCTTTGTGTTTGTGTTTAACAGGGGCCCTAACTCAGCCCATGTCACCTGCTTCTTTGATTCTTCGATCAAAGATGGCAAAGATGGCATTTCTAAGAAATTTGAACCCATAAGCTCGCACTCCTTTTTAAATTAGATCTAGTTCAACCTACCACGGTAATAATAACCGCACATCCCTTCTCCGACAATGGTTTTTTGTGGGATGGGGTTTTCTGGGACAAAACAAAGTAAAGATTGACAATTGGTCGTTACACGCTAACATTAGCACCTACCAGGAACCAGCAACGGAAAAGGATTTATCTATGGAACTTACTCTCAAATCTCCTAAAATTTCTGATCCTCAATCTAGCCCTAAAGCTCGGGGCAAACGCCTGAAAATGGCCAGAATGGTTCTGGATTTAACCCGGCATTCCCTGGAAGGAAAATATCAGATTAGTGCTAGCACGGTACAATCCTGGGAATCAGCAAAATCAGGAGGTTTAACGCGGCAGGGAGCGGTTCGCATTCTAGTAGCCTTGCAACAAGAAGGCCTTAATTGTTCGCTAGAGTGGCTTTTATATGGAGTGGGTATGCCACCGCGGCTAGCAAGTCAACCTGCAGTTTCTGCTTCGGTTCCATCTGAAAATATTATCCAAGAACTGATTCTCTTTCGCAGCCTGAATGAAAATGCCCTCAGTATTATGCTAACGGATGATGGGATGTCGCCTCATTACCAGCCTGGAGATTATGTGGCAGGACGTATCCGCACTGGAGAAGCTATTAAAAGTTTAATTAATCAGGACTGCATTATAGAAACGGCACATAATGAAATACTTTTACGCCGCTTAAAACCAGGCTCCCAGGAAGGCTTATATCATTTGCAATGCACCAACCCGGAGACTACAGTTGCCACTTTCACCTTATATAATCAGCAAGTAAAAGCCGCCGCACCGATCATTTGGCATCGACGAGGAACTGCTTCTGCCTAATCTCTTCATCTCTTGGAGAAGGTGGCCGTAGGCCGGATGAGGGTGCTTGAAATGGCTTTTAGCTATTTGTATGCGGGCCCCTCCCCAGACAAATTCCTTATTGTCGTTTGTATATCGTCTCGTAGTGTCTCAAGCTGAGTAAGTTCCTTATTACAATAATCTGTAATCTTTGACGTAATCATTGCTGTTCCGATTATTAACGCTATTACAACAATTGCCAAAGCGACAAGTGGAGGATATGTGAACATGAACTCTGCGGGAAACGTTCCATCCTTGTCTGCAAACCACTGTTCAAGGCCTATATAACCGGCCACTGTACCTGCCCCAACCACTACTCCTAGGCCCCACGATGCGCAACCTGGACCGGATATATCATGAATTTTTTGGTCTACTGTTCGTAACAAATCCTCAAAATCAGATTTTTCTCGAAAATGAGACTTGAAGCCGCTGAATTGGTTTTGCAGCTTTACGACTGTTGTTTCTCGAATTGTAGTAGCCATAAAATTACACTCCTCTTTAAGTGAGACAAAATTGTTATATATAACCTAAAAAATAATTAACTGTACCTGAAAGGACTGAAAAAACCAAGTTACAACGTATTTATAACGTATTTATATGGAGTGGGTATGCCACCACCGCAGCTAGCAAGTCAACTGCAGTTGGGGAGAAGGTGGCCGTAGGCCGGATGAGGGTGTATGCCTAGCTTCCAAGCGGGGGTAAATCTAAAGCAGGATTCTGGGTAAAAAATCCAACCGGCACAATCTTAAAGGAAATGCTGGTGACTGGCATCACTGGCCATTCTTCAGGACGAGGAATATGAGTCACACCCAGGGTATACCACACCACCAGATCGGTATTTTCAATCGATTTATTTTCAGCTGCCCATTGTTCCAATCCATTAATATGTTTATTGAGTACTGGATAAAGACCCGTAGCATTCATTTGCTCTGGATCATAGGGAGTCGCCCATAAGTGGTAATTAATAAATCCTGCCATTCGTCTTACTTCACTATTAGGCTGAGCATGGGCGATGGTGTTGCTGCCTGGAATTAACCCGTAACTTACTGGCTGCCCCAAACTATTTTTTACCTTCGGATTTAAGATTATCCAAAAACGATCGCTATCGAGGTTGAGATTACGACGTGCTGCAACAGAAGTTGCTAACACAGTTCCCTGATGCATAAAAGCATTGCCTGCAGGATTATCCTTTCCTTGCGGCATGGGCAGGGTGTTTTCCTCCACGAGGGTGTTTTCCCTACCATCTACATCAAAATCAAGACGAAAATTAAAAAAATGCTGATGATGTGGCGCAGCAATATCGGCAGTAACTTGATGAGCAAAATGATCAACTTTATTTTTTTCAATGCCCTTAGGTAACATAATCCCCGTTAAAGAAACGACTACTTCCATACTCGCATCTTGTTTAAAAATATATTGAATCAGATAATCATAATTACCTATGCTCACGTGCGAAGCCACTACTAAATTTTGCGCGCGGCGTGCTTCATTGGTGTGAGTTCGATCCAGATCATAATGCTTCCAACTCAATCCGCCGTATTGTTCATATAATGCGATGATATCTTTGCGAAATTCCAGTTTTCCCTCATCATTGACACTGGGGATACTGATTAAATGCGTATTTTCTGGAACATCCAAACCTTTTTGCAATGGGACTGTTACCAAGCCCAAGCCATATTCTGCAGCATCCAAAGCATGGCGCCAATTCCATTGCGGATCGGGATCTCCATAAGGAACCAAAATATCGGCTAAAGAAAGTCGATACAAAATAGAACGCCATTTTCTTTGATCGTAATATTGGATCTGATGCAAAGTCAGTCCATCACGTGGATTAAAACCAATATTAAAACGCCATTTCTGCCAGGTAACTTGATGTTTTTTTAACTGAAAACTGTAGCCTTGCGGCTGATCACTATGCACTAGATTAGGAGGTGTTCTTAAAGGGCCTACTGATTTGCTGTTATAAGGGCTATCACTTTTCGCAATAGGTATAATTCCCGTATCCAGTACTTGAATTTTTTGCGTGGTCAAATCAACCAAAGCGCTTAATCCCTCAATCGGTCTTCCGTAATCGTTTAAGTTATTCCTTGCGTCATAAGGGATGGCGTGAAATAAACGATGACCTTGTAAGTTCGGATCATTCGAAGGCTCCGCAATCCAAGGGCTAACAAAGACTTCAGTAGGTTTTTTAATGCCACGTTTGGCTAAAGCACTTTTCCAAGCGTCATTGCTTTTTAATAATTCAGGTATGGTTGAGTAATCATAATTGCTTCCCATCAGCTGTACTTGCGGCAGCTCTTTCCACGACAGTGAAGATTTGCTACCTAAGGTAATAATTACTTCATAGGATTTATTTTGTTTGGGATTAAATAACAAAGCCACCGCTTGTCGAATATATTTTTGGTCGGTCTTTTGTGGTTCTTGCAAACTCAAGTAAGTAAATACTATATCTTTTGAATAGTGGGGAGATTTTTTAATAAGCTTTATTGTTTTAACCAATTCCTGCTGGGTCAAAGGCTCAAATAGTGAAACATTGCGTATTTGATTTGGATTTGCGTAAATTACATGGAAATTGAATGCCAAAAAAATAATTAAAATTATAATAGAATTTTTTTTCATAAAAAATTTTGCTTCATAACCGGAGGAAGGTGTTTGAAATAACCTCTATTTACTTGCCAAGCCTGAAGGACTTGTTACATCTTGTCTATCATCAATCTCACGACGCAATTCCTTAAGCGCAGTAAGTTCCTTATTAAAATAATCTCCAATCATTGAAGAAGTCCCTCCTATTACAGCCATTAAAAACAGCGATAAACATGCCATAGGAAATACACTAAGCCCATAAAAAGGCAGCCCAGCTCCATTAGGTCTATTAGCTACAAGCCATATTCCAAGGTATATATAGCTGCCCAGCGCAGCTGCCCCACCCCCAACTCCTAGGATTGATGAGGCACAACCCGGAGGTTCTATTTCTACGTCATGGATTTTTTGGCCTACTACACTTGACAAACGCAAAAAGTGAGACTTTTCTTGAGAATTGGACTCTAACAAGCAGTAGCATTGACGCAGCTCAGCGGATGATAACTGGCCATAAAAATCTAAAAGGGGTTTCTGATCCACTGCTTGTAACATTGGCTGAAGTTGGCCCCAAGTCACCGCCTCCTTTCCTGTTACTAAGTTGGGTTCTCTTTCTTGCAGCATTGTAAATGTTTCTTGAGCCATAAAATGGCACTCCTCTTAAATCTAGAACAATATATCATCGCAATAATAGCGAGACACTGTTCCTTGCACAATGCTTTTTTTTCGTAGCCTTAATGAAAATCCACAGGCCGAATCTAGGTTGAACTATCCTTTAGCTATTTGTAGGTCCGCTAGAGAGACCCCTTATTTCAGTGAGCTATGGGAGAAAATCTAGGAATAGGAGCACAAGTGAGACTTACCCCTCATCCGGCCTGCGGCCACCTTCTCCCACAAGGGGAGAAGGATAGGTGCCTTGATCGATAAAGAGGCGGCTAATTTCTGCAAAGGGTACTAATTCTTGAGGGCGGTCTTCTCGGAGGTATTTTACGGATATTTTGGCCTGAATTAATTCATCTTCACCCAAAATTAAAGCTAGCCGTGCGTTACTACGGTCTGCTCGTTTAAATTGAGTTTTAAAATTCCCTCCACCACAATTGATAATCAGCCGCAGCTTAGGAAATTCCCTGCGCCATTGTTGCGCTAACACCGTGCCTTTTCGTTCGGCAGCTAAACCCACTAAAATAAAATAAACATCGGTGGTTTCTGTTAATTGCTTAGACTCTTCTAACAAGCCAATGACTCGCTCCATGCCCAGAGCAAAACCTACTGCTGGAGTAGCTTTTCCGCCCAATAACTCGACTAAAGCATCATAACGTCCACCAGAACAAATCGCACTTTGGGCGCCAATATGTTCAGCCACCCACTCAAATACCATGCCCCCATAATAATCTAAACCCCGCACCAAGCGTGGATTAATTTCATAGCTAATTCCAGCCTCATCTAACAGGCTGGTTAAACTATCAAAATGAGCACGAGCGGATGGATTTAAAGAATCAATGAGTGCTGGCGCACCGGCAATCAGAGCCTGCATAGCCGGATTTTTGCTATCCAAAATACGCAGCGGATTGGTGGTCAGGCGTCGTTGGCTGTCCTCGTCTAATAATTGGGAGTGACGAGTAAAATACTCAACCAATTTTGTCCGGTAATGCAATCGACACTCCGGGGAGCCCAGAGAATTGAGTTGTAGCCTAACCCGATCTTGAATCCCTAATAATTCCCAAATCCGGGCACTGATGAAAATCATTTCCACATCAATATCGGGGCCTGGCATCCCAAAAGCTTCAATACCAAACTGATAAAATTGCCGATAGCGACCTTTTTGCGGACGTTCATGCCGAAACATCGGGCCAAGATACCACAAGCGCTGCTGGGGAGTATGCAATAAACCCTGTTGAATAGCAGCACGTACACAACCTGCCGTCCCTTCAGGGCGAAGCGTTAAACTATCCCCATTCCTATCGGTGAAACTATACATTTCTTTTTCAACGATATCCGTGGCTTCGCCAATACCTCGCTTGAACAAAGCGGTGAATTCTAATAACGGAAAGCGGATTTCATCATAGCCAAAACTGCGCGCCAGATTGGCTAACAGCGTTTCCAAATACTGCCAATACAGTGTTTGTGCAGGAAGAATATCATTCATTCCGCGAATGGCTTGTAAATTCAACGCTTAGAGCCTCTCTTCCTGGACAGGAGAAGTTTTTTCGGTCTCAGTTACATGGTGATACCACCAAAAGCCAGCCACGCCAACGACTAACAACAACAGCAAATAACCAAAGCGACGTGCTCGTTTTGGAGCTGACTGCGAAATTTTTTTATTCAGCAACTCTAACGGCTGGCGAGAAATTTCTGCCGCCAGACCCGAGGTTTCAAACGCATTAAGTATTTCGTGAACCTCGTTTTCAGATAAACCCAATATTCGTGCATAACCTCGTAAGTAGCCAATAGCATAAGCATCGGCGCCAATACTTTTATAATCATCCTGCTCAATTTGCGTTAAGCGCTGGGGAGATAATTTTAATTGCTCGGCAACTTCCTCTAAACTGCGGTTTTTAGCTTCACGCATAATACGTAGACTAGCGCCTGGTCCACCTCGGACCGGGGATGGGGACATTTCACTCATAATTTTTCTCCTGTTTTTTGCATCTCGTGTCTCTGGGTCCAACGCTTGTTGCGCAAAGTACGGTCTTGGAAATTTCCAACTAATTGCCCACACGCCGCATCTATATCATCGCCACGGGTCTTACGAATCGTCGTGTGGATACCATTTTCTTGCGTGATTCTTTGAAATCTGCGAATGGTTTCATAAGATGAGCATTCATATTCGGTAAAAGGAAATGGATTAAACGGAATTAAATTCAGTTTACAAGGTATCCCTTTTAGTAACTTCACCAATTCCTGCGCGTGACCGGTGTGATCATTGACGTCTTTTAACATCACATATTCCATCGTCACGACACGTTTCGGTTGCTCCTTATAATAATCTTTACAAACAGCCATTAATTCCTTGAGAGGATATTTCTTATTTAATGGAACTAATTGACTGCGTAGCGCATCATTTGGCGCATGTAATGATACTGCCAATGCCACTGAACTCAATTTGCGTAATTCTAGCATAGCAGGCACTACCCCCGAAGTACTTAAAGTGACCCGATGTTTAGATAAGCCATAGGCAAAATCATCCATCATGATATTCATGGCTTTCACTACATTATCCAGATTGAGTAATGGCTCGCCCATGCCCATTAATACAATATTGGTAATGACCGGCCGATCGCCAGCGTGATGGGCCGCCAACCTTTGCTTGGCAACCCAAACCTGGCCAATGATTTCTGCTACGGTCAAATTACGACTAAACCCCTGCTTTCCTGTAGAACAAAAGCGACAATCTAGAGCGCAGCCTACCTGGGAAGAAATACATAAGGTACCGCGACGAACTTCTGGAATAAATACAGTTTCAATGGAATTGCCTTCTTTTAACCGCATGAGCCACTTATGCGTGCCATCGCTTGCGATGTTTTCATGGCCAATTTCAAGCAACTCAACATGAACTAAATCGGACAAACGCTGACGCAATGCTTTGCTAAAATTGCTCATGGTGTTGACATCAGTAACTCCCTCCTGATGTACCCACTGAATTAGTTGGTCAGCACGAAATTCCTTTTCTCCTAAGCCCTGGAAAAATTGCCGCAGGCCTGCCCGATCGAAATTCAATAAGTTGATCTTATTAGTAGTAATTCCCGCTTCTACGCCATCTGGCCGACGGGTGACGCGTGGGGTAATAACGCCGCGCGCAGCGAGCGAGCTCGGCGGATTGCCCGCGCGGCAGGACCCGTCGGGTATTAAGGCTTCAGCGGGAATTCCTCCTTTATCAGTCATTTTCGGCTATGAATCTCTTCTGGGGCAAAGAAGAATGCAATCTCCCAAGCAGCAGTTTCCGCTCCATCAGAACCGTGCACAGCATTTTCCTCAATCGAAGCAGCAAAATCTGCACGGATCGTCCCCGGCAGAGCTTCTTTTGGATTAGTGGCTCCCATCAATTCACGATTTTTAGCCACAGCATTGTCCCCCTCCAGTACCTGCACTAACACCGGACCTGAAATCATAAAGTCTACTAAACTGGCGTAAAAAGGCCGCTCTTTGTGAATGCCATAAAATTGTTCTGCCTGATTCTGTGTCAGGTGGAGCATTTTTGCCCCAATGATCTTTAATCCTGCTTGTTCAAAACGTTGATTAATGGCGCCGATGTTATTTTTAGCTACTGCGTCCGGCTTGATGATAGATAATGTACGTTGTTTCACGATTTATTCCCCAGCAATCATAATAGATTCTAATAAAATTGATCCTGTTTGAATATTGCCGCGTAGGTCCACATCATTTCCCACAGCCACAATATGCGCAAACATCTCTTTTAGGTTACCAGCAATGGTTACTTCTTGTACAGGATATTGAATTTCTCCTTGCTCAACCCAGTAACCAAAAACACCGCGGGAATAATCACCGGTGATGATATTGACCCCTTGTCCCATTAAATCTGTGACGAATAAACCAGTACCCATAGTTTTCAATAAACTGGATAAATCTTCCGACCCTCTTGCCACAATGCTTACATTATGTGCGCCATTGGCATTTCCTGTAGATTGCAGCTTTAATTGTCTTGCAGAATAACTGCCTAATAAATAACTTTGCAACGTACCTGCAGAAATCAAATGACGCTCATGAGTTCTGACTCCTTCCGAATCAAAGGGGGCACTTCCAATGCCAGCCCGAACATGGGGGCGTTCCAAGATATCAATAAATGTAGGAAAAACGGGCTGATCTAATTGATCCAACAAAAATGAGCTACGCCGATATAAATTACCGCCACTAATTGCCGATAGAAAATGTGCTATTAAGCCTTTGGCCACATCCGCTTGGAAAATCACTGGAGCTCGCCGCGTTGCTAAACGTTTAGCGCCTACGCGTGATGCCGTATTTTCAGCCGCTCGTTTCGCCACAACCTTAATTGACTCCAAAGTATCAGGATTCCGGGCACAGGTATAATCAGAATCCAAATGCATCTCATTTCCTTGCTGTGAGATCAGTGTGCAATTAATCGAATGATAGGTACTCGGGAAATAACCTAGAAAACCGTGAGTATTCGCATAAATTTGCCAATGGGCATGAGTGCTGACTGCTGCTCCTTCTGAATTCGTGATCCGTTTATCAGCATTGAGCGCCAAGAATTCACATTCTGTTGCCATCGCTATGGCTTGTTCGGGAGTAAGGTCCCAAGGATGATATAACTCTAGGTCTGGATAATGAGTGGCCATAAGCTCAGTATCAGCTAATCCCGAGCAAGGATCTTCGCCGGTATAGCGTGCAATATTACAAGCTTTTTCCAAGGTGGTTTTTAAGGCTGGGGGACTTAAATCTGAAGTAAGGCTGCTGCCGCTACAATGGCCGAAATAGACAGTTAAACTTAAGTTTCGACCCCGGTGATGTTCTATTGTTTCGACTTCTCCTTTTCTCACCTGCACAGAAAAACCTATTTCTGTGTTTGCAGCGACTTCTGCTTGGGTAGCACCTAATTGCTTAGCTTCTACCAAGAGATCAGTCACAATTTTCGTTAGCTCTGCATCACCCTCGCCAAGGGAATCAATGTCTTGCACTTTCGGATTTTCTTTTAGATTTACTATGGATGCCACTAATAACTATTGCTTCTTTCGATAAAGTTTCATCCGTAAGAGGTTCTGGCATACGTTGTAAGGCAACTCCTAATACTTGATCTATCCAGCGAACCGGATGGATTTCAAGATGCTCGATAATATTGGCTGGCATCTCTTTCATATCTTTCATATTTTCTGTCGGAATAATGACACTCTGAATGCCTCCACGCAATGCCGCCAATAATTTTTCCTTCAGCCCGCCAATCGGTAATACCTCACCACGCAAAGTTATTTCTCCGGTCATAGCCACATTGGCTTTTACTGGAATGCCCGTTAATGCTGATACCAAGGCCGTGCACATCCCAATCCCGGCGCTGGGGCCATCTTTGGGAGTTGCTCCCTCGGGGACATGAATATGAATATCTTTATTTTGATAAAAATCTTCTGGAATGCCTAAAATGCGGCAGCGACTACGCACTACGGTAACCGCCGCTTGGATTGATTCTTGCATAACATCTCCCAATCGGCCGGTATAAGTAGATTTGCCCTTTCCAGGAACAACAGAGGCTTCTATTTTAAGTAATTCGCCGCCGACCTCAGTCCATGCTAGGCCAGTCACCTGCCCTATTTCATCACGTTCATCAGCAACGCCAAAACGAAACTTTTTGATCCCTAAATAATGCTCTAAGTTACGTGAAGTGACCTGTAATCGCGCCTTTTTACCCTTTCTCAACAGTACTTCTTTCACAACTTTGCGACAAATCTTCGAAATTTCGCGCTCAAGGCTACGTACCCCGGCTTCCCGAGTATAATAACGAATTATGTCACGTATAGCACCAGAAGTGACTTTAATTTCTGATGGTTTTAACCCGCTGTCTTTAATTTGCTTAGACAGCAAATATTGCAAAGCTATGTTTAACTTTTCATCTTCCGTATAACCGGGGATTCTGATCACTTCCATACGATCGAGCAACGGATCTGGAATGTCCAATGAATTTGCTGTGGCTATAAACATCACATGCGATAAATCATAATCGAGATCAAGATAGTGATCATTAAAGGAATGGTTTTGTTCTGGGTCGAGCACCTCTAGTAAAGCAGCAGCAGGATCCCCCCGAAAATCCATGGCCATTTTATCGACTTCATCCAACATAAATAATGGATTACGTACTTTCGTCTTGGCTAATTTTTGAATTACGCGCCCCGGCATGGAGCCAATATAAGTACGTCGATGACCACGAATTTCTGCTTCATCCCGCACTCCGCCTAAAGACATGCGAATAAATTCTCGACCCGTAGCGTTAGCAATCGATTGTCCTAAAGAGGTTTTTCCAACTCCAGGAGGCCCGACTAAACACAAGATAGGTCCTTTGACTTTTTTCACTCGGGTTTGTACCGCTAAAAATTCAATAATGCGTTCTTTGACTTTTTCTAAGCCATAATGTTCTTTATCCAAAATTTCTTGAGCCCTGCGCAAATCGTGACTGACTTTAGTTTGATTTTTCCAAGGCATTGCCAACAACCAATCTAAATAATTACGCGACACGGTTGCTTCTGCGGACATGGCAGGCATCATCTTTAATTTATTGAGTTCTGCTATGGCTTTTTCTTTAGCTTCAGGAGTCATTCCTGCTTTTGCAATTTTTTCCTTTAATTTCTCGTCTCCGCTTTCTTCACCCAATTCATCTTGGATCGCCTTAAGCTTTTCGTTGAGATAATAATCACGTTGGCCCTTTTCCATCCGTTTCTTGACTCGGGACTGAATTTTCCTCTCTATCTGCAAGAGCTCAATTTCCTTGCCTAGCAGTTCTAAAACTATTGCCAAACGTTGCTTAATCTTAGTTTGCTCTAAGATTTTTTGCTTATCTTCTACCTTTAATGACATGTGAGCAGCAACAGTATCGGCTAAACGCCCCAAATCTTCCACAGCAGCAAGGGTAGATAAAATTTCTGCTGGAATTTTTTTATTGAGTTTTATATATTGATCAAACTGATTAAATAAAGTGCGCGCAACTACTTCAACTTCTGCTGATCGAGTGATTGGCTCATCTGCAGTGGATTCAACAACTGCCATGAAAAAATCTTCAGTCATGGTATATTCTTGGGCGCTACCCCGACTATTCCCCTCCACCAATACTTTGATTGTTCCATCAGGTAATTCCAATAATTGCATGATGGTTGCAATGGTCCCTGCCGTATAAAAATCTTTACTTTCTGGAACCTCCAAAGAAGCATTTTTTTGTGCTACTAAAAATACCTGCTTGGTGTGCTCCATCGCAACTTTGAGGGCTTTGATCGATTTTTGCCGACCCACAAACAAGGGAATAACCATGTGAGGGTATACCACCACATCCCGCAGTGGTAATACCGGGATTTCAATTATTTTATCGGTATCCAGTTCTGAACTAGCCATAATTGTCTACTCACTTATCCATGGACAAAGCAATGGGGATTACCAAGGGGGAGAGATGCCATTCTCCCCCTTGGGCAAGCCCGTGGATTCATTCCACGAGCGCAGTCTAAATAATTCACGCGGCTTGCGGGGGTGTATCTTGCCTGTAAAGCAATAAGGGCTCTGATTCCCCTAAAATAACCGATTCATCAATTACTACTTTTGCCACATTTTCCATTGAGGGCAAACTATACATCACTTCTAATAAAACATGTTCTAAAATAGAACGCAGACCCCTCGCGCCTGCTTTTCTATCCATGGCTTTTTTAGCTACAGCACGCAGGGAAGACTCAGAAAATTCTAATTCGACATTTTCCATTTGAAATAGTTTTGCATACTGCTTAGTTAAGGCATTGCGTGGCTCAGTCAGGATACGCACTAAATGATCAACATCTAAATCATCCAAAGTAGCAAGCACTGGCAAGCGCCCAACAAACTCTGGAATTAAACCATATTTGATCAGATCTTCAGGTTCAACTAATTGTAATGTTTCGCTTACAACTCGTTTATTTTCCTTACTATGCACTTCGGCTGAAAAACCAATACCACCTTTTTCAGTCCGAGCACGAATAATCCGATCCAAATCAGAAAAAGCTCCTCCACAAATAAATAAAATGTTTTTGGTATTAATTTGTAAAAATTCTTGCTGCGGATGTTTTCGCCCACCATGCGGAGGAATCGAAGCAATAGTCCCTTCCACCAATTTTAGTAGGGCCTGCTGCACTCCCTCACCTGAAACATCGCGAGTGATCGAAGGATTCTCTGATTTACGAGCAATTTTATCAATTTCATCAATATAAATAATCCCAGCTTGGGCTTTGTCAACTTTGTATTCGCAATTTTGCAATAATTTATGAAGAATATTTTCAACATCTTCACCCACATAGCCTGCTTCAGTTAAAGTAGTGGCATCCGCAATGGCAAAAGGAACATTAAGCAATCTAGCTAAGGTTTCAGCTAACAAAGTTTTACCACTCCCGGTGGGCCCAATAAGTAAAATATTACTTTTTCCTAACTCCACATCCTCACTCGCAACCCGGCTATAAAGACGTTTGTAATGGTTGTACACGGCTACCGCAAGGGCTTTTTTAGCAGCCCCCTGGCCAATAATGTACTCATCAAGGAAGTTTTTTATTTCGATGGGGGTAACCAGTTTCTCTTGAGGATCAGGAGCAACCGCCGCTGCCGCAGCTTGTTCTTCTTCGCGAATGATGTCTGTACAGAGCTTGACACACTCGTTACATACAAATACGGAAGGACCTGAAATTAGCTTCTGTACCTCTTTTTTGGATTTTCCACAAAAAGAGCAACAAGGAAGCTTCTCTTTATCTGCCATAATTCTCACCTAATAGATCTACAGTCAAAGTATAGTACATGGGGGGCCTTGTTTGATATTTCAACTAGTTCAATCATATAATTCAATCAAAAGGGACTGTTTACAATTCGCTAGGCTGAGCTGTAGGTTGATGATTTTTGAGAACCGTAGCGCAGCATACACGCCAGTATGTGAGCAACGGATCGCAAAAAATCAGCAACCTACAGCTCAGCCTAGCGAATTGTAAACAGTCCCTATTTCCGCCGTTCAATCACCTCATCAACCAATCCATAGGCCACAGCCTCCTGTGCAGGTAAGAAATAATCCCGGTCGGTGTCCTGCTTAAGCTCTGGCAGGGTTTTGCCGGTATGCTTAGATAATATTTCATTAACCAAGGAGCCAATCCTTAGGGTTTCTCGAGCCTGGATCTCGATATCAGCAGCTTGCCCCTGAAAACCACCCAATACCTGATGAATCATCACCGTAGCATGAGGCAAGCAAAAGCGCTTCTTAGCCGCCCCAGAAGCTAATAGCAAGGCGCCTGCACTAGCGGCTTGTCCAATACACAAGGTACTGACATCCGGCTTAATAAATTGCATGGTGTCATAAATAGACAAGGCGGCGCTTACCGAACCTCCTGGGGAATTAATATACAGCGAAATATCCTTGTCAGGATTCTCTGCTTCTAGAAAAAGGAATTGCGCCACAATTAAATTAGCCATGTGGGGCTCAATTTCTCCTACTAAAAATACCACTCGATCCTTCAATAAACGCGAATAAATATCGTAGGCCCGCTCCCCTCGAGCTGTTTGTTCAACGACCATGGGAACTAATTGAGCGTGTGTCGTCAGGGCACTATTACGTTGGGTATTTATCATAGCATTGGTTCATCCTGTGGTTGAGTTTTGTTTTTACTTAATAAATCCGGGTATTTTATTGCTTCTGGGACGATAGTAACTTGCTTCATCAATTGCTCGATGATTTGTTCTTCTAAAGCAAGAGCCTCAATCATAGCCAGTTGCTCTGGATTGCTGCGATACCATTGGATGACACTTTCTGGGTCTTTATAAGGGGCAGCCATTTGACGCAGCAGAGTCTGTACTCGGGTAGGATTAGCTCTCATCTGATGGAAAGTAATAAATTCTCGAAAAATTAAGCTTAAACCCACCCGTCTTCGAGCTGTCTCTAGCCATTGCTGTTCCAGCTTGGGAGTGATCTTGATTCCTGCACCTTGAGAATTCAATTCCTCCGTCTGCTTCTTGATGTTTTCTAGTTCGGCTGCTATCAGTATTTTAGGCAGTTCAACAGGATTTCTAGCTAATATAGCCTCAACTATTTGTTCTTTAACCCGATTTTTTATGGTTTGTTCTAAGTCTTTTTCCATGTTGTCACGTACTTCTTGCTTTAATTTTTCGATTCCACCATCGGCAATGCCCAGTTTGGCTGGTAATGCAGAAGCTTCGGCCAGTTTGGGAGACATTACCTGATGCACCTGCACGGAAATTTGGGTGGTTTTACCGGCCAATTCTTCATTAGGGTAAGTTTGAGGAAACTCCAAGGTAAGTTGAACTTCTTCACCAGCCTTATGCCCCACTAAACCCTCTTCAAATCCTGGAATAGCCGTATGACTACCTAAAATAAGGGTGACATTTTTACCCGATCCCCCTTCAAAAGCGGCACCATCCACTTGACCCTCAAAATCAATGTTAACACGGTCACCTAATTTAGCAGCTTCGATATTGGGCAGCCATTCTGCTTGCTGCTCCTGCAGCTTTTGAACCATTTTATTGACATCTTCGTCGGCAATTTCCACTTGAAGTTTTTTCACTTCAACACCAGTTAAGTCTTTGAATTCCATAGGGGGAAAGATTTCAAATAGCACCTCATATTCTAAAGGCTTGCCATTAACATTAGTGATAATTTGCATTTTGGGAGGACCGACTGGGACTAATTTTTCCTGCGAGAGAGCATCCTCATAGCTCTTCCGAATCACCTCAGAGATCACTTCATTACGCACCGACTCACCATAGAGTTGTTGCAAACGAGCCATTGGCACCTTGCCTGGTCTAAAGCCTGCCAGTTTTACCTTGGGGGCTATTTCCAGTAAGCGTTTATGCACTTTCTTATCTACCTCTTCAGCCGGCACAGATACCGTCATCTTGCGCTCAAGACCTTTAATTTCTTTTAACGTTACCTCTAATCTTACATCAGACATGAATTACCTCTGTTACCTCGTATTGATTATGGTGCGAAAGGAGAGACTCGAACTCTCACAGGTTGCCCTACTGGAACCTAAATCCAGCGCGTCTACCAGTTCCGCCACTCTCGCATTGGCCCTAATGTTTTGCTTGCAGCATTTTGGTATGATTTACTTACCAGGTCAAATAAAATATCATTTCGATGCTTTGCCCCGGTGGCACAGAGGATAGCGCGATCCCCTCCTAAGGGATAGGTCGCAGGTTCGAGTCCTGCCCGGGGCGCCACCCAGCTCAGCCACCTCGCCCCCCCCGCCCCGGCCGGCCCGAGGGGCCCCCCCCTAGTCGCCCATCGACATTAGGCTGGCGTTTCCGCCAGCGGCAGCGGTATTGATTGATAAGGTACGTTCATGACAGAGGCGCAATAAGTAATGCGGGCCTCCGGCCTTGGGGCCGGTTCCCGATAAGCCCTCACCGCCAAAAGGTTGGACTCCCACTACTGCTCCAATCATATTGCGATTGACGTAAGCATTACCCGCATGAATTCGGCTAGTAATATATTCAACCGTACTGTTGATTCGACTGTGGACTCCAAAAGTTAAACCAAACCCAGTGGCATTAATATCAGCAATCACCTGAGCTAAATTGCTTTGACTATAACGAATTACATGCAGAATCGGACCAAATACTTCATTGGTTAACAGGCTAAGCCGCGGTATTTCATAAGCCCGTGGTGCGAAATAAGAGCCATATTCTGCCTCTTTGGGCAACGGGACCGCAAAAATGAGTTTAGCTTCCCGGTCCATCCGTGCCACATGAGCCTCAAGCGAGGATCGAGAATTTTCATCAATAACCGGCCCGACATCCGTCGCTAAAAGACCAGGCAACCCCATTTTTAATTCCGCCATGGCTCCTTTTAACATCTTGATAATGCGATCTGCCACCTCATCTTGAACATATAATACTCGCACAGCAGAACAACGTTGGCCGGCACTATTAAAGGCCGACATCACCACATCCATCACCAACTGCTCCGGCAAAGCTGTTGAATCTGCGATCATCGCATTTTGCCCACCTGTTTCAGCAATTAATGGCACAAGCGGCCCGTGACGTTGGGCTAAATTCTGATTAATCATGCGGGCCGTTTCCGTGGAACCCGTGAGCATTACTCCTTGCACTCGTTCATCGGCTACTGCTGCCGCTCCGATCACAGAACCCTTACCTGGCAGCAGCTGTACTACAGAAGAAGGGATACCCGCTTCATGCATTAAAGCCACTGCTTTCGCCGCAATTAACGACGTTTGTTCTGCAGGTTTGGCAATTACACAATTTCCTGCCGCTAAAGCAGCGAGTACTTGGCCTGAAAAAATAGCTAAAGGGAAATTCCAAGGACTAATACATAAAAAAACCCCACGGCCATGCATGAAAAGTTGGTTAGTTTCGCCAGTGGGGCCTGGTAGGTTTTTAGGACTTAAAGTTTCCCGCGCCATTAGCGCATAATAACGACAATAATCAATCGCCTCACGTACCTCACCCTGCGCATCGGGAATAGCTTTCCCTCCCTCCTGAACCAACAAGGCCATCAATTCCGCCTTATTAATCTCAAACAACTCTCCCAACTTTTCCAAATACGCCGCTCTTTTGTCGACCGAAACTCGATCCCAATCTGCAGCCGCTTGGGTGGCCCGGGTTAAAGCCAGTTCCAAATCTTCTTTAGTCGACATTAATACTGTCCCTACTTCCTCGCTGCGATTATTGGGACTCGTCACTTTACGATGGGTATTCGAGGCTTGTACGTCGGCTAATGATTTGCCAATAGTCGGCGCCGCTATCCAAGCCATTCCTTGAGTTTTATTCATGGCATGAGCAAGATCAGTAAGTTGTTCCATATCTGAGAGATCTATACCACTGGAATTTCGACGCTCTTCTCCATAAAGGGCACTTGGCAAAGGAATGCGCGGGTGGGTTTTGCTGGCTAATCCGCGTATTTTTTGCACTGGATGTTCGACCAACTCGGCAATTGGAGTTTTTTCATCAACAATTCGATTCACAAACGAGGAGTTCGCGCCATTTTCCAATAAGCGGCGGACTAAATAAGGCAGTAAATCTTCGTGCTTGCCCACGGGAGCATAGATGCGACAAGCAATCGCATTTTTGATCGGTAGAAACTACTTGATCATACAAAGCACGACCCATGCCTCTTAAGCATTGAAATTCAAAATCACGCCGCTCCCCCATCATGGCCAGCACTGCAGCTACGGTATAGGCATTATGGGTAGCAAATTGTGGATAAAAAATATCTCCATATTCGATTAATTTCTTGGCGCAAGCCAGATAAGAAACATCGGTATTGACCTTGCGGGTGAAAACCGGATAATTCTCTAATCCTTTCACTTGGCTGTCTTTAATCTCGTAATCCCAATAGGCGCCTTTCACTAACCGGACCATGATTCGACATTGGGTTTTTCTGGCTAAAGCCGCTAACCAATCGATCACATAGAAGGCACGTTTTTGATAAGCCTGAACTGCTAAACCAAAGCCATCCCAACCACTTAGGGCTGAATCTTGAGCCACAACTTCAATAATATCCAGGGATAAATCGAGACGATCCGCTTCTTCGGCATCCACCGTTAACCCAATAGTACCCTCTTTAGCTTGTAAAGCTAAAGCGCGCAACCGATCAATTAATGCCGGAAGACAAAATTGGCGCTGGGCTACTTCGTAGCGAGGATATAACGCAGAAAGTTTCACAGAAATACCAGCACTGCGGAGCACATCTTTGCCTCGTTCTGCTTTTATAATGGCAGCAATGGCTTTTTGGTATTCTTCAAAATAACGATCGGCATCTTCTTGGGTGCGTGCTGCCTCGCCTAACATATCATAGGAAAAACGATAGCCCTCTTTTTCTTCTTTTCGTGAACGTACTAGGGCATCTTGAATATCGATTCCCATGACAAATTGCTTACCCATAATGCGCATGGCCTGTCCAACTGCTTTACGAACGACTGGCTCACCGGCCTTTTTTAAGAAATTTTTGAGGATTGGACCAAAATAACCTGCACTGGTTTGCTCCGGCGCCAAGATCTTGCCAGTAAGCATTAGCGCCCAGCTTGCGGCATTGACAAAATAAGAGTCGCTTTTCCCACGATGAGACTCCCAATCGGCAGTCGCAATTTTGTCTTTAATTAATCGATCGATGGTATCGGCGATCAGGAACTCGCAGAGTCGCCTCGGCCAAACACATTAGGGCTATGCCTTCTTCAGTAGAAAGGTCATATTGGTATAAAAAAGCATCGAGCCCCCCTTTGCCTAAGCGTTGCTCCCGAACAGAAATCACTAACCGTTCCGCTGCGTGTCTAATTTTCTCCAGGAGCATTTCTGGAAGCTCCGCCGCTTTAAGGAGGACTTCTAAACAAGCTGCCTCATCTTGGTGATAAGCAGCATTAATCGCCTTGCGCAGCGGGGTCAGTGGTAGCAATTCATCAGAAAAAATAAAGGGGCTCATTAATCTTACTCTCCAGAATGTGTCTTGTAGCGCTCGATACTTTGCATAATCTCGTTTTTGGCTTCTTTTATTCCCTGCCAATTTTCTACTTTTACCCATTTCCCAGCTTCTAGGGCTTTATAATTCTCAAAAAAATGAGCAATTTTTGCTAGCTCTTCCCGCGGTACGTCTTCGATAGTTTTAATATGACGATAAGCAGGAGTTAGTTTATCGATAGGTACTGCCAATAATTTGGCATCTATCCCTGCTTCGTCTGTCATATTCAGCATTCCGACTGGACGGCAACGGATCACTGACCAATGGATGAGTGGGATCGGGGTAATCACGAGGACGTCTAAAGGGTCGCCGTCTTCAGATAGGGTTTGGGGGATATATCCATAGTTGCAAGGATAGAACATTGCCGTGCTCAAGAAGCGGTCGACATTAAGCACCCCGATTTTCTTGTCCATTTCGTATTTGACGGGACTACTATTGGCTGGAATTTCAATCACAGCATTGATTTCATCTGGTGGATTTTGCCCAGCAGTAATATTGGTGAAACTCATAATTTTTCCTCAATAATTGGATTGTATCATTAACTTTTATATAAGATTATCACCTCGCCTACCACGCTGGCAACCTGTCAGCAATTCCCGCTGCAGCCCTGCTCCCCGGACGGGTCCTGCCGCTGCAGCACCCGTCGGTCAAATGACTACGCCTGATGCTACGGCCGGGATCGCCAGGCTCAAGTTACCGCGGAGTTATTCTGCACGCCACTCCACAGCATAGCCAGCAAACTTGCGGATGGAGATCACACCAGTATCTAGGATTAGGTATTGGCCTTTAATCCCTTTTAATAGGCCTTCTACTAGCGGGTTCTTATCTAAATTAAAAGTCGTAATTTTTTGCGGAAATTCCAGAATCGGATAGTGAATGGAGATCATTTCTGCATGGGTTACACTTTCAATGTCCAAAGGAAACTGCTGGACTGTATTATCTAGGATAGGCTTGGCTTGCGCCCAAATTTCATCACGTTTTTCAGATAACAATAAATCTTGGTTATGTGATTTCAACATCACCTGCCACTTGGTTTTATCTGCGACATATTGTTTCAAAACCTGCTCTATAACCCCCGCCTGATAGCGGTTTTGAGTTTTAAATATCACTAAACCTTGTGTCGCTCCTTGATCAATCCAACGACTAGGAACGTGAGCTTCACGAGTAATCCCTACTTTAAGTCCAGAAGAATTAGCCAAGTAAACCACATGGGGCTGATTACAATGAGTCAGCAACCCAAGACATTTTTCCGGATGAATGACGCATAAATTACATTCCAGCAAACGCCGATAACATGGAAAACAATGTCCTTGCTGAAAACTTTTAGGCGTTTTGCGCCCACACTGAATACAATAAATTTCCCCTAAATACCGAAGATGAATTTCCTGGTTGAGGTAAGAGTTAAGTAATATCAACTCTTGATTTAAGGATAAATAATAGGCGACAGGAGTTTGCAAAGCTGTCGTCATTTTTTTTAAAGCGCCAGTGATCATATGAACTATAATGAAATAACCAATTGGAAGTGCTAAAGTTAGCACCCTCTTTTTAACAATAATGACTGAAGGATTTACCCATGCTTCTCAAACCCAAGTCGGTTTATTTCGCTATTTTAAGTATCCCTCTGCTCGTGGTTAGTTGTGCGTCTAAACCAAGTGTAATTCCTATTGATCAACGCAGCACAATCTGTGATACCATAAGTCAAGACATCATCATGAATGATAATGTGACTAATCCACCAAGTCCACCTAATGGGTTGCCTTATACACCTGCAACTGACGCTGCTTTGTATAAGGAATATGATTTTTACCATTGTGATGAAGTCAAAATTCATAATGGATCCGGTCCAATAAGGCCGACCCGATAAGAGCTTTACTCCCTCTCCCCCACGCGGGCGCCAGCAAGGGAAGGTGGGAGAGGGGGTAAAAACAAGCCGAGGTGGTGAAATTGGTAGACACGCAAGTTTCAGGTACTTGTGGGGGAAACCCTGTGGAGGTTCGAGTCCTCTCCTCGGCACCAACATTAGGTTATCAGTCTTATCCCAGGTGTCATCCCGAGCGTACAGGTGTCATCCCCCGAGCGTACAGGTGTCATCCCCCGAGCGTACAGGTGTCATCCCCCGAGCGTACAGGTGTCATCCCCCGAGCGTACAGGTGTCATCCCGAGCGTAGCGAGGGATCTCGCCGTTCAAAGAAGAGTTTCATCTAGAGCTCCCCACTGAGTATTCGCCACATTCATGAGATCCCTCGCTACGCTCGGGATGACACCTGTACGCTCGGGATGACACCTGTACGCTCGGGGATGACACGCTGCTCGCAGCGGGTTGGGCCGTGCGCGGCGAACCCCGGAGGCGACCCCTTGAAGGGATGCTGCACTACAATCGTATCTTCCCTTTCCGCACCCGTGGAGACAATATGAATCGGGACGCCTACCAAAGTTTCAATGCGACTTAAATAGCGTCGGGCATTTTCAGGCAAATCTTCCCAATGCCTCACTCCTACAGTAGAGCGTTGCCAACCTGGCAAGTCCTCAAAAACGGGCTCACAGGCTGCAAAGGTTTCTGAATCAAACGAAGGAGCCGTCGTCAATAGTTCATCCCGATAACGATAGCCAGAACAAATACGCAAAGTTACAAATTCATCTAACACATCCAATTTAGTAATACATAAGCTAGATAAGCTATTGAGTTGCGCAGAACGTCGCAAGGCCACGGCATCAAACCATCCGCAACGCCGTGGTCTCCCGGTGTTTGAGCCAAACTCATTACCACGCTGTGCTAAATGCTGACCCATTGCATCATGTAATTCCGTTGGGAATAAACCTGCGCCCACCCGGGTCGCATAGGCTTTGGCAATACCTAAGATATGAGTAAAATAAAGTGGACCAAAACCACTGCCAATTGCTGCAGCGCCTGCCGTGGTATTTGAAGAGGTCACATAGGGGTAAGTGCCATGATCAATATCCAAAAAAGTCCCCTGAGCGCCTTCGAAGAGCAAATTAACCCCTTTACGATGCAGCTCAGCTAACTTAGCTGTTACATCCCCTAACAAAGGGCTAAGTTTTTCTGCAAAAACTAGCAGCTCATCCAAAATTTTCTGGTGCGGTATCGCCTCCTGATGAAAATAGTGGGTGAGGATAAAATTATGATAATCCGCAAGTTCCTTTAATTTATCACCCAATTGCGAAGATAACAAATCTCCCAGACGCAGTCCCCTACGCGCTACTTTATCCTCATAAGCAGGTCCTATACCCCGCCTTGTTGTACCAATAGCAAGATTTCCTTTAGTCTTTTCTCGAGCCTGATCGACGGCAACATGATAAGGCAACAATACTGTGCAGGACTGGCTTAAACTCAAGCGCTCCGCAACAGGAACACCTATTTGAGCAAGCTCATCCATCTCTTCCAACAAGGCCCACGGGGATAAAACAACCCCATTACCGATAAAAGACTGGACACCCTCATGCAAAATCCCAGAAGGCAGCAGACGCAATACCGTTTTCCTGCCATTCACCACCAAGGTGTGCCCGGCATTATTCCCCCCCTGAAAACGAACTACTCCACCCACATGCTCCGTGAGCATATCTACTATCTTTCCCTTCCCTTCATCACCCCATTGGGTACCAATCACTATAATATTTTTTCCCATACCTATCCCTTACTAGTTGAGGCGGGTTTGGCTGAGCCAGCAATGCTATTAAAATATCGAAAAAATTCGCTTTCAGGGGTTAAGATTAATATATCATTTTTGTTAAAGGCAGCTTTATAGGCTTCTAAGCTTCTAACATAGGCATAAAAATCAGCATCTTTTTGGTAGGCTTGCGCATAAACGCTAGATGCTAATGCCACTCCTTGTGCACGTAAACCTGCCGCTCTTGCCTTAGCCTCGGCAATAGCAACGACTGCTTTAGCGTCAGCCGCGGCCTGAATAGCTTCCGCTTTCGCTCTACCATCCGATCGATATTGCGTCGCAACTTGCTCACGTTTTGTGCGCATACGTCCATACACTGTTTCGCTCACTTCTTTGGGTAAATCGATCGTTTTAATGCGGACGTCAGCCACCCAGATCCCTAAATTTCTAGCAGTTTTATTAGCGCTGTCCTTTAATAACAGCATGACGTTAACACGCTCACCGGAAACCATTTCGGTAATAGTTCGCTGCCCAAAAGCAGCACGTAATGCGTCATTAACTTGTTGCTCTAATAAGGTCTGGGCGCGGAATGGGTCACCACTCGTGCGTTGATAATATAAACCCACATCCTCGATGCGCCATTTAATGTAATAATCAACTAGCACATATTTTTGATCTTCAGTGAGAATACGTGAAGATTGCACAGTAAGGGTTTGTAATCGAACATCAAACTTACGTACCTGATTTAACAAGGGTATCTTAAAGTGCAGCCCTGGACCGATAACTAAACTTTTCCCTTGGGCATCGTGAACAATTTCTCCTAAACGTAAAATCAGAGCTTTTTGGCCTTCATTCACTATATAAACACTGCCATAAATGAGAACTAAGATTATGAATAAAATAATGACCACACTGGTTCTTAGAAAGGGTTTCATGGATTCGCTCCTCGTGACGGAAATCTTGCAGGCCCTGGCTGACTTGGCAGGTTAGTAAGCGAGTTCAATAAAGAGGCTTTTGCATTCTCAGAAGTAGCTGAAGTTTCAGTAGAAAGCATACTGGCCGCTTGAGCGAGCTTATCAAAAGAAAAAATTAATGGTCCAGCGTTTCGTTGATCCCAAAATAACTTTGGAGTTTGAGCGAATACTTCTTGTAAAGTACCAAAATAGAGACGTACCTTCATGATTTGGGGGGATCTTTGATATTCTGGCAATAAGGCCAAGTACTGGGCTGTACTAGCTTGGGCTTCAAGGACAATTTGTTTTTTGGCTGCCTCAGCTTCTTGTGATAAGCGTGCTATTTGACCCTGAGCAGTAGCACTCACCTGCTTGGCATAAGCATCCGCTTTATTAATGTAAGATTGTTGGTCTTCTCGGGCTTTCACAGCATCGTCAAAAGCATCGGTGACTTCTTCGGGAGGCCGAATGGATTGTAAGGTTACGTCAGTGATTAATAATCCTGAATGATAATTGGAGAGGATTTGTCGCAACTGCACGGCCATTTGTTCACGAACTTGTTGACGACCTGTAGTCAGTAGATCATCCAAGGTATTGTGACCCACAGCTTGACGCAAAGCACTGGCAATAGCCTGTTGTAAACCGATATCTGGATCCACCGCATTGAAGAGAAAGTCTCGGGCATTATCGACTCGATATTGGACAGCCACTGCAACCGAAACAATGTTTTCATCTTTGGTGAGCATTTCTGCTTCATATTTAAAATTGGAAACGCGCTGGACATTCACGAGGCGTTTAGACTCAATGAATAAGGGGATCCAATGCGGGCCTGAGCCGACTGTTTCGACGTAACGACCAAACCGAAGGATTACCGCTCTTTCTGCCGGGGAGACGATAAAAATACCGAGTAGCGCCCAGACTATTATTGCAACCAAAATTACAATCGCCATCATGACCCCCCCCCCCTTCCCAGAAGGAGTACTAGCGCCATAACCTCCTGGTTTTTTACCACGAAGAGCGGCTAACAATTTATTTTTATATTGCCGCAATAAAGCATCTAAATCCGGAGGCCCTTGGGGCACGTTTTTCTCACCATTCTGTTTAAATAGATTCCAAAGCATTTTTATCACTCTCCACATAAAGGGCAATTCGGGAAGCCAACAAGCTTAGCATTGCAATGAATCTCTAGCAACCGGATGTGATCAAAACACCGGGACAGCACCGCAAAACCCTTCTTATTACCTCCTGCAAATGTTACCATTAACTCCGACAAGTAACGTCGGACAACAAAGAGTAGTACTTCTTCTCTATAGGGGACAAAAATAATTTTCCCCTTTGAAAAAGGGGGATACAAAGATAATCCCCCCCCCCTTTGAAAAAAGTGGGGTAGGGGGGATTTAATAAAGATGTAGAGTACTAACGTTATTTTCGTTAGTATTCAATGCTTCTTTAAATCCCTCCTAAACCTCTTTTTTGCAAAGGGAGGGATTATTTTTGTCCCCTACAGAGGTACTTCTTACTCACTTGCCGCTAGGCAGGAGCCAGAATTTTCCAAAGGCTATTATCAAAAATAGTCCTATTCGCAGTTTTTAAGTTTTGAGGTTACCCTAACCCTAAAGTCTACGAAAAACCAAGAGGAGGAAAATACTATGAATGAGTCAAAAACAGCAATAGAAGTAAGTCCCCCCAAAAATACAACTAATACGTTAGGTGAATTATTAAATAAATTAGAAATAAAAATAGCGGAAGCAAAAAAATGCAGCATAAAGGATGATTACAAAAAATTGTCCAATGAATTGGTAGTTATTCTGGATAAGATTTTGGAGAAGTTTGAAATTTTCAGCGAACCCGATAAAAAAAGGGTGCAATTTTTATACGGTCTGGCAAAACAATTTGATGAGGCAATAGCACAATATTATTTGGGTCGGGAACATCCTAATGGCACCCATGAGCAAGAGCAAGAAGCAGTGCGCCTATGGAGTTTAGCTGCTGAGCAAGGACTCGCTGCTGCACAATATCATTTAAGTAAATGTTATAAACACGGACGAGGTGTAGAAAAAAATCAGCAAGAAGCACAGCGTTTATTGGATTTTGCTGTTCAGCAAGGATACCCTCCTGCACAAACATCTTTAGGTCGGCATTGCGCGCAACAGGGTAACCAAGAAGAAGCAATACGTTTATTTCTTTTGGCTGCTGAACAAGGAGATGCCGATGCAAACTGTCACTTAGGTCTACATTTTTGGAACGGCGAAGGCGTTGAAAAAGATGAGAAAAAAGCAGTGAATTTTTTATACACCTCTGCTGAGCTAGGATGCGTCACTGCACAATATAATTTAGCTTCGCTTTATATAAATGGAAAAATTCGCATACCTGCTGCTCCCCAGACGGATAGGGAAAAAAGTTGGTTTACCTCGGTGAGAGATTTCTTTAGGGATATTGACCTGGAGAGCCAGAAAGAAGGTGCGCGTTGGCTTAGACAAGCTGCTGCTCAAGGACATCAACAAGCAAAGGATTTGTTAGGGCAGCGTCCTTCCTTTAAACCAATAAAACAAGTAGCAGATGAAGAGGAGCAAGAAATTTTTCAGTTAACTGTTGCAAAAACCTTTTTAGATAACAAAAAAGCAAAAGAGACAGGTCATACTCAAACAAAAATTAACGAATTGTTATCGCAGAGCCCCAACCAGAAGCTAAGGAATAAATGGTCTTTTTGGCAAAACAGGTTGAAACAACAAGATGCAAAAGAATTACGCAGTTATCTTCATCAGACCTTCCCAATTGAGTTACTTAAAATAATTATAGAATATGCGATTTTTATAATTCCCGAAGAACAGGGCAAGAGCCTTATTTACAAGCTTTTGGGCAAGGAAGAGACTACCTACCCTCAGCAAAAGAAAGGCACAGAGACAGCAAAAAGCCTGACCCTGTAAGAATGCTTATAGGGATGCTATCCCATAAAACTTACCCCTCCGCGCCCTAGCGGGCACCTTCTCCCACAAGGGGAGAAGGAGTTAAGGGAGCCGAATTTCAGCAGAAATTACTTCCTGTAGTGCTTCTTTTAGCAACTCAATGCCCTGACCCGTGGTGGCTGATAGCCAAACCCGAATTGGTCGACCTGATGCATCACGATCAATTCTAGGCAACAGCTCAGGCAATAAATCAATTTTATTAAAAACCTGCAGCTGGGGGACTTGATCAGCTCCAATTTGTTGTAAAACCTTATCCACTTGTTCCATATAAAATTGACGCTCAGGATTATGAGCATCAACCACATGCAATAACAAGCTAGCTTCTACCGTCTCTTCCAAAGTAGCATGAAAAGCTTCGATTAAATGATGCGGCAAATCGCGAATGAAACCCACTGTATCCGCTAAGATGACAGTTCCTGCTTTAGGAATATTGACTCGACGTAAACTCGGATCCAAAGTGGCAAACAGTTGATCAGCAACAAAAACCTGTGACTTGGTCAACTTGTTGAACAATGTAGATTTACCGGCATTGGTATAACCAATCAAAGAGACAGTTGGAATGGCTGCCCGCTGCCTGGCACGACGGCTCAAATTACGGTGCTTTCGAACCTTCTCCAAGCGCTTTTTAATCACGTTAATGCGATCACGCAATAAGCGCCGATCCAATTCAATTTGCGCTTCACCAGGGCCACCACGTAACCCTAACCCCCCGCGCTGTCGTTCCAGGTGCGTCCAACCCCGTACTAAACGAGACAATAAATATTGCATCTGCGCTAAATCAACCTGCAGCTTTCCCTCAAAAGTACGAGCGCGCTGGGCAAAAATTTTTAAAATGACTTCAGTTCTGTCCAGCACCTGGCACTGCAGCAGCAGTTCTAAGTTACGCTTTTGCCTGGGGGATAATTCATGATTGACCAAAACGAGTTTTATCTTTTGCGCCTCAACTGAATGCAAAATTTCTTCTGCCTTACCGGTACCAATAAAATATTTTGGCTCAGGCACCTTACGAGCCCCCCTAATAAGCTGGCTAGGCACAGCTCCAACTGATAAGGCAAGTTCGTAAAACTCAGCAATATATTCTTCCTCGTGCACAGTATGAAAATCAATATGCACGAGGATAGCAGGCTCTCCCTTTGGTTTCTCAGATTTATTGGACTTCAGGCGCTTTCTACCTCTTCATTAAAGCCTTCAAGCACAATTTTGCGTGAGGGTACAATGGTGGAAATTGCATGTTTATAAACAATCTGGCTCGAGGTATTTTTTAACAGTACCACGGCCGGATCAAAAGCTTCAATCTGCCCCTGTAGCTTAATACCATTTACTAGGTAAATTGAGACAGGTACTTTTTCTCTACATAAAGTTTCTAAAAAAGGATCTTGTAGCAAATGTCCTTTAGTCATAGCGTTCTCCTTGCTATTTGTCTAACTAAAAACTAATCAGCGATTCCGCTGACAGTCGCAACTGGGATTCTCAAATAAACCCCCTCCCTCGCATTGAAGGATGAGCTGGCAAGTTTACCATGTAATTGGCAATTTGCCATCGATTAATTAAGGTAAGCTTAATTAATTCGAATGTCGTCCTGGCATGGATGCCAGTCCTGCCGGGACGACGTGCCAAAATTTCACTTATCACCTCCATTTTTGCTGCAAAAATGGAGGTGACAGGTGAAATTTCGCGGGTAAATTACGATGTACAACTCCATTAAGCGGTTTTTAATCCCAATAGAGCAATCCTATTTTTTGTTCGGCCCGCGTGGTACCGGCAAATCTACTTGGTTGAAGCTCAATTACCCCAATGCATTGAGAATAGACCTGCTAAAACCGGCAGAAATTCGTCAATACCGTGCTTACCCAGAGCGATTGGAGGAGATTGTGCGTGCCGCAAAAACTAAAACAATTATCATTGATGAAGTACAAAAACTGCCAGAATTGCTCTTCTCACGGTTTCTTGAGGTCATGAGCTTTTCTCAAGGAGCTATCCTTAATCTCAGCAACATTGCCCGAGAGTGTGAATTATCACGTAAATTAATCGAAGGTTATCTAGATGTTTTACAGGATTTACTGCTGAGCTTTCAAATCCCTGTTTTCAGTATTAGAGCCAAACGTGAATTGATTTCACATCCCAAATTTTATTACTTTGATACGGGTGTTTATAACAATTTGCGCCCTAGCGGTTATTTGGATACCGTCGCTGAATTAAATGGGGCAGGTCTAGAAGGATTAGTCGCTCAACATTTACGGGCGTGGAATGATTCCCAAGGAGAACCCAACAAATTATATTATTGGCGCACTCGCTATGGCCTGGAAGTGGATTTTATTATTGACGGCAAAGCCGGTCTTTTTGCTATCGAAGTGAAAAATGCCGACAAAATTCATGACAAAGACCTTAATGGATTAAAAGCCTTTTGTGAGGATTATCCAGAAGTAGCCCCACTTTTCCTATATCGCGGCAAAGACCGCCTACAAAAAAACCATATTCTATGCTTACCCGTAGAGGAATTCCTGAAAGAATTAACGCCATTTTCACCAATCCCATGGCGATTTAATTAAGCTACAACTACCAAAGTGAAGCTGTTAATGATAAAGTCTAGCTAAATTTAATATAAGAGAGAGAATAAATTCATAGGTTGAAAAAGCAATAGCTATTTGACGATAATAGGTTTTGATAGAAACACCCACTGGATAATCTAATATGAATATACAAGAAAAATCTATTGAAACAGCTGATGATATTGATCTACGACCTGGCCAGAACGCTGATGATATGGATAGTATAGAACCATACATCAGTAGCAAAGTCAGAGAGCTTTATGAAATATATAGCTATCGGCACGCTGCTGCGATTTTAGCTAATTCATTTCCAAACGAATTACATCAAATTGAACAAGCATTACTAGCTTTTCAAATTACTCTACAAGAAATAAGCGCCCCTGGTGGGAATGAATCTGATATCCCTAAGAAATTCTCACGCATCTTAAGGCCTGCTGGTTGGACTGAAACCCGAATCCAGGGTGACTTGCTAATACGGATGCAAGAATATGATGAATTATTCTTATCAGATTCTAAAATTAAGAAAATCAAACGTCCTGAATATAAATCGCAGACGATTACTAATTTTATTGATGGCCATAAGATTGATTATGTAAAAAACCGTGTGGCCTTTGATTTGGAATGGAACTCAAAGGATCAAACCTTTGACCGTGATTTATATGCATTACGCGCTTTTCACGAATGTGGGCTAATTAGTGTTGGCATCATGATAACACGCAGTGCAAGTTTAAACGCAGTATTCGAAGCTGTCCCACAATTAACAAAATCAGGTCAAGTTGAGATGCATAAAGTTGGTAAGAAAATTGGTCAAGCTAAAACTGTAAAAGCTAAATATGGCGCCAGTACTACCTGGATGGGCAAGTTACTTTATCGTTTAAATGCTGGACGGCATGGTGGATGCCCAATATTAGTATTTGGAATCACACCGAGATTAATAACTGACTGGAATCCCCCATGAGAAAATTGAAAACTGAACTTAATGCAGCCAAGGATTTGCTTAGCAAGTTCGAAAAAAAACGTTTCTTTACCATATTAGCGGATCCTCCCTGGCAATTTCAAAATCGTACCGGGAAGATGGCCCCAGAACACAAGCGGTTATCGCGCTATAACACTATGGATTTACAAGACATTATAAACCTTCCCATTGCACAACTTAGCAACCAAACTGCTCACTTATATTTATGGGTACCAAATGCTTTGCTACCAGAAGGTTTACTTGTAATGAAAGCTTGGGGCTTCCATTACAAAGGCAATTTAGTCTGGCACAAAATACGCAAAGATGGTGGTCCAGATGGACGTGGTGTAGGTTTCTATTTTCGCAATGTAACCGAACTTATCCTATTTGGAGTGCGAGGTAAAAACGCTCGCACTCTTGAACCAGGTCGCCGCCAAGTCAATTTTCTTGCCACACGAAAACGCGAGCATTCTCGTAAACCAGATGAATTTTATGATATCGTGGAATCGTGTAGCCCCGGACCCTACCTTGAGCTATTTGCCCGAGGCTCGAGAAAAAATTGGGATGCATGGGGAGATCAAGCTGAAAAATATTTTCCAGATTGGCCTACTTATTCTAATCACTCAAAAGTTGAACAAGTCACAGGAATAACTACATAACCTGGTTGTTCCCAAGGATGCGTCGCGAGCAATGCGTCGATTACTGCCTCAATGCAGTCGTCCTCGCAAATCATTTCTACCCTATATTCAGCAATCTTGGACAGTTTTAAAGGTTCGCCGATAAAAGCTTTGCTATTTTCCAGGGGGCGGTATTGGCCTTCACCCAGAACTTGCCAAGCGCATTGATCATAATTGCCAATTCGGCCAGCACCCTTTGCAAACAAGGCCGCTTTTACAAGTTCAAGATGAGATTCAGGGACGTAAAAATGCAGGTAATACATGGATTCTCCGGTCTTTTAGCAACTATTAAGCACAATTTGGTCTTTCTCTCCCAAGTAAGAGAAGTTGTATAAATTGATGAATACTATTGATACTCAAAAATTATAGCTGCAAAATTTTTAATTTCCTGATCAAATTGCTAATACCATGTTAAGTTACCAGATAATTTATGCTTTTCATCTATTCCTGGTCGATTCCCACGAGACTGGCTATTTCTACCACAGACTCTTATACTTCTATATCGTTCATAGCTATTGAGAATAATTGGAAAATTATTTAACAGATCGGAGGTTTAATGTCCAAAACAATCCTAATTACGGGAGCCAACCGAAGTCTTGGCTTAGAGATGGTTCGACAATATTTAACCTAGATTCGGCAGTAGAAACTAGGTTAAACCTATTAACCATGGGCACGATCCGGCCAATTGCTTTAGTTTTTATGATCGTCAATTCGCATCCGCTGTTATTCAACAGTTCGCTTGTAAAATAGCTAAAATATATCATCGCTACGATCTTGCGCTCGCAGATAGCAATAGCTCCTTTAATGTTATAAATGCCTATCGCCAATTTAAACTTGAAACCCGACAACATTACGATAGCCTAATTGAATATGGGTTTAAAATAAAACCCTGGACCAACTATGATCAACCTTATCATTCATCCAAGGAGATAATTGAGGGAATCCAGAATGGGGAAATTTATGTCTATATGACCAAGACTGGTTACGGAAAACGTGATCAACATTATGATGACCATCCTATGTTGGAATTAACTGGGATCATTATTGATGGTGTGGAATTTTGTTACAACGATTTGTTTAGAGCAACTCACGATCTTTTTGGTCATGCCCTCACAAATCGAGCATTTAATTTGGCTGGGGAATTTTGTGCCGGATATGTGCAAATGCAGATGTACAGTAATCAGGCTAAAGCAGTTATTTTTAGCGAAATTATTGGCCAGATTAGCGCTTATTATTTTGATCAAGCAGGCCATAAAGTGACTGCGCAACAGCGAGAATATACTGACCAGAAGGTAATGCTCTTTAATGATGATTTGTTATACGAATTCGAGCATTTATTCAAATAAAGTAGTGAATATTAGGCCACTTCCGTAACCAAGTAAGCTGCCGCTTCCCGAGTTGGCGAGTAGCGGCAATACTCTGTTCACGCATTTCTTGCTTAGATAACTTGCCCTGCAAATATTCCCATACCTGGCGATATCCTACCGCGCGCAGCGCAGGGAAGTCAGGATGAAGGTCACCGCGTTGTTGTAATGCTTCTACCTCGGCTATAAACCCTTGTTGCAGCATGGCATCAAAACGCGCTGCAATACGTTGATGTAATAGCTCTCGATCACTGGGGATAAGCGCAAGGTTTATCCACCGAAACGCTGCAGGTGTTCGATCGCTTTGCTGACAAAGATCGGTCAAAGACATCCCGGTGATTTCATAGACTTCCAATGCTCGTTGAATCCGTTGGGCATCTTGCGGTTGAATGCGTGCTGCGGCTACCGGATCAATACTCTGCAAACGACGATGCAGCGCAGGCCAGCCTTCTGCTGCTGCTTCATGGGTTAGCTGTTGCCGAATTTTAGGATTTGCTCGAGGTAAGGGGGTAATACCTTGTTGTAAGACATGAAAATACAGCATGGTCCCACCCACCAACAGCGGAATGCGACCAGCTGCCAGAATTTTTTCAATCTGTTGTAGGGCATCGAGGCGAAATTGTCCTGCAGAATAAGCACACGCAGGGTCTCGAATATTGATCAGACGATGCGGAAACTGCGCTAACTCTGCAAAGCTGGGTTTAGCTGTGCCAATATCCATACCACAATAGACCATTGCCGAATCAACGCTAACAATATCGCAAGGTAGGCGATCGCATAACTCGAATGCTGTCTTAGTCTTTCCTGAGGCAGTCGGCCCCATCAAACACAGAACCGGCGGCAGCATCATCCTTGCAATAATAAGGCATTAACCTTTTTCACAAAGCTTGCCGGATCTTCTAATGGAATTCCTTGCGTCAATTGCGCTTGATCAAATAATACCCAGGTCCATTCGGCAAAACGTTCCATATCGGACTCGGCCTTTAATTTTTGCACGATTTTGTGCTCCGGATTGAGCTCAAATATCGGTTTACTCCCTGGAAAATTTTGGCCAGCAGCTTTTAACATATTTTGCAGATGAATACTCATTTCAGCTTCACCGGCGACTAAACAAGCAGGCGAATCGGTTAAGCGATTCGTTAACCGGACTTCCTTGACTTTATCGCCCAAGATTTTCTTAACCTCTTCCAAAATAGTAGTAAACTCCCCTTCTGCTGCTTTCACCTGCTCCGCGGCCTCTTTATCTTCTAAACCTCCTAGATCGACCCCACCCTTAGCGACTGATTGCAAAGACTTACCTTCAAATTCAGTTAAAAAGGAAGTTGACCATTCATCTACTCGATCAAACAATAATAAAACCTCAATCCCTTTTTTACGAAATACTTCTAAGTGCGGACTATTACGGGACGTGTTAAAAGAATCGGCCGTTATATAATATATTTTGTCTTGTCCCGGTAACATGCGACCGACATAGTCTTGCAAGGAAACTACTTGTTCTGGCGTATCAAGCTTGGTTGAGGCAAAACGAAATAGCTTGGCTAAACGTTCTCGATTCGCAAAATCTTCACCTGGACCTTCTTTGAGGACTGCACCAAATTGGCCCCAAAAAGTAGTGTATTTTTCTGGCTCATTGCTGACTAAATCATCCAACATATCCAAAACCCGTTTAATGCAGCCGGAGCGAATGCTGGTAATCACATGACTGTCTTGCAAAATTTCTCGAGAGACATTTAAAGGCAGATCACTGGAATCAACAACTCCGCGGACAAAACGCAAATAAAGCGGCAATAATTGCTCTGCATCATCCATAATAAAGACCCGCCGCACATAAAGTTTTAACCCATGTTTTTTATCACGATTCAACAGATCATAAGGAGCTCGGCTAGGAATGAAGAGAATGCTGGTGTATTCCAGTTTTCCCTCTACCTTATTGTGCGAATAGACTAACGGGGGCTCAAAATCATGAGAAATGTGTTTGTAAAGTTCATTATATTCTTCTGCTTTAATTTGACTTTTTGGCAAAGTCCAAAGAGCAGTGGCACGGTTAACTACTTCCCATTCCGATTCTGCTTTCTGCTTTTGCTTTTTTTTCGGTTTCTCGACTTCTTCTGCCTCAACTTCAGATTTAGGCATTAAAATCGGGAAGGGTATATGATCAGAATATTTGGTAATAATGCTTCGCAAGCGCCAATCATCCAAAAATTCTTCATTATCTTCGCGCAAATGTAAAACGATCTTTGTCCCCCGATCCGCTTTAATAACATTTTGGATGGTGTAGTCTCCTTCACCAGTAGAAGCCCAATATACTCCCTGATTTTCATTCATTCCGGCTCGGCGAGTAAAGACTTCTACTGTTTGTGCAACCACAAAAGCAGAATAAAAACCTACCCCAAATTGACCAATCAGATTAGCATCCTTATTTTGATCCCCGGTGAGCCTAGCTAGAAATTCTCGAGTACCTGACTTAGCAATTGTGCCTAAGTTTTCTATCACTTCCTCGCGGCTCATCCCAATGCCATTGTCACGAATCGTAATAGTTTTTTGCTGTTTATCTACCTCAACCCATATTTTCAATTCTGAATTGTTCTCAAATAACGCAGCATCTCCCAAGGCTTCAAAGCTCAACTTCTCAAGAGCATCAGAAGCATTAGAAATAAGCTCACGCAAAAAAATCTCTTTGTTGCTATACAAAAAATGCGTGACCAAATGTAATAGCTGTTTGACTTCAGTTTGAAAATTTAGAGTTTCTTTTTGCTCTTCAATTGACATATCTTTCTCCGTCAAAATTTAAAATCCCCCTTTGAAAAAGGGGTTAGGGGGATTTATAATATAATGATCAATTTAAAAAATTCAATGGTTATTCATTCATTTCACCATAACCCTGCTCAATCACAATATCATGTAACTTTTTAATCGCCTCAATCTGAATTTGCCGCACTCGTTCTCGAGTTAGGCCAATAGCCCCACCTACCTCTTCCAGAGTTTGCTTATCATGACCATACAGCCCAAAGCGACGGGCTAAAATTTCTTTTTGTTTTGAGCTTAGCTCATTAAACCACAAATGTACATGTTGATGCATATCCGCGTCGGATAATAGCTCCACCGGATCGACATTAGTTTCGTCCACCAAGGTTTCAGCCAAAGATCGCTCAGTATCTTTTGCCACGGGAACATCTAAAGAGGTCGTATCTTTACTTAGCTCCAGCATATATTGAATTTCTTCTAGCGGTTTGTCCACCCGTTTGGCAATCTCTTCGCAGGTGGGTTCATGGTCCAATTCCTGAGTCAATTGTCTTGCAGCTCGCAAATAAACATTTAATTCTTTAATTTTATGGATAGGAAGGCGGATGGTACGCCGTTGATTCATAATGGCACGCTCAATAGATTGACGAATCCACCAGGTAGCATAAGTAGAAAACCGAAAGCCAAGGCTAGGATCAAATTTTTCAACCGCATGCATCAGGCCCAAATTTCCTTCTTCAATTAAGTCCAGAAAGAGCAAGCCCCTGCCTAAATAATGCCGTGCAGTTTTTACAACTAGTCGTAGATTGCTTTCAATCATCCGCTTGCGCGCTGCTGGATTCCCTTGCCTGGCTAGCAATGCGACTTCTAGTTCTTCCCCAGGGCTGAGTAGTGGCGCAAAGCCTATTTCACTTAAATATAATTGGGTAGCATCCGGCGAAGCAGTGGTGTGATGAGGCAAGGGGATTTCTTGTGGCAAGTCTTCTTCAACAAATTCCTCTTCTTCTAACTCAAGCTCTAATGACGGTTCTTCGGATGGATCTTCAGAATCCGAAAGGGGCTGAGAAGCAACTGCTTCATCCTTGGTGACCTTTGCCTTCTTGGCCTTTGGCATAATACTCCCTCCTTGGTAATTAATTGCCAAGTCTAACTTCCTTGTTAGACAAAAAGACTCCGCTCCTGCGAAGTCAGGGCGGGTATTATAGCACAGCTGGTACTTGCTGAGCGAGAACTAGCGTGTAAAAATTCAGGATGTTTATTTCGCCGAGAGCTGCTGAACGATTATGGAACTTTTGCCACATGTATTTTGTACTTAGCCTTCGCCTTTTGTTAATTGTTTTGTTAATCATTATCTTTGGGCTTTTGTCTTGCATAGCTGCAGCCCAGCAGTCCACGCAGAAAACCAAACCTACCGTGAAACGGTCCAAGCAGCCCATAGTGGTGGTGATTGACCCGGGTCACGGGGGAAAGGATTCAGGAGCCGTAGGTAAAGCTGGCCATCGAGAAAAAGATGTAGCGCTTGCTATTGCTAAACAATTGCAGCGACAGTTTAATCAACAACCAGGCTTTCATGCGGTCTTAACCCGTTCTCGCGACACTTATCTTCCTTTGCGAGAACGTTTAGCGATTGCACGTCGTTACAAACCAAAGTTATTTTTGGCGATCCATGCGGATGCTGCTTATAACAATACAGCAGTGGGCGCTTCGGTTTTTGCCTTGTCGGAACGAGGAGCTACTAGCGAGATGGTGCGCTGGTTAGCTAAAAAAGAAAATCAATCTGAATTGATCGATGGGGTTTTTATAGAACAAAAAGACCGCCTGTTACGCTCGGTATTATTGGATCTTTCACAAAATCATGCGATTGCTGTGAGCTTAGAATTGGGGCAGCTAATTCTAACAGAGTTAGCACCGATCACCCATTTACATTATCGTCGGGTAGAGCAAGCAGGTTTTGTGGTGCTTAAGTCTCCCGATATTCCTTCTTTGCTAGTGGAGACGGGGTATATTTCCAATCTGCGGCAAGAACGCCAACTGGTCGACATTAACTATCAGCGGCGTTTAGCGGCAGCTATTGTGCAAGGAACTAAGCGTTACTACCAAATGTGTCCCTAAAGCAATCCCTTCTTCCCAAAGGATTTATCAAGTTCTATGCGACGTTGTGTCCCCTGAATGCTAATCCGCAAGAAAATATCGGCTGGGGGCAAGAGCTGGAATGCTTGCTCCGGCCATTCGATGAGACAAATGGCTTTTTGGCTAAAATAATCTTCTAAACCTAAGGAAGCCAATTCTTGGATACTCTGAATCCGATAAAAATCAAAATGAAAGACCGAGTATTCCGAAAATACATAAGGCTCAATCAAGCCATAACTTGGGCTTTTTACCTTTCCCTCATAACCCATGGCTCGTAAAAAACCCCGCACAAAACTGGTCTTACCTGCGCCTAATTCCCCAGAAAGATAAATATTAAAACTTTTTTGTTGATTTAATAATGGCCACATTGAAAGAACAGCTTCGGCTAATTGTGCTGCAAAGGAATGCGTGGCAGCTTCATCTGCCAAAATAAATGACTGTGACATTGCGGACCTATTCCACCAGACAATTGACTTGTTTTCTTAATTCCAACATTAAATCACTCGCCAATAAACCCCGTTCTCCCAAAGGCTGTGCCGCCGTATCTGCCGCTATGGAATGAATCAATACTCCCATGCGGGCGGCTGCTTCCAAAGCAAGTCCTTGTGCTAATAAACCACCAATGGCGCCCCCAAGCACATCACCCATCCCTCCACTTGCCATACCGGGATTTCCTGCAAGGCAAACCCCGGTGACTTCACTTTCACTTTGCACTAAACTGCCTACACCTTTTAACACCGCTACTCCACCAAAAGCTGCTTGTAAACGACGTACTGATAAATAGCGATTTTCTTCAATTTCCGCAACAGTACAATTGAGCAGACGAGCCGCTTCTCCAGGGTGAGGCGTTAAAACCCAATTAGCTTGCTGTGCTGGACTCTTTGCTAACAGGTTTAACGCATCTGCATCCAATACTTTGGGCTGCGGCGCTTTCAAAGTCTTTGCCAATAACCTCTGCGCCCATTGGTCCTGACCTAAACCAGGCCCTAGTACTAACACCGTAGCCTTGGCGAATAAAGGTTCTAATTCTGCTGCATCTTCAATGCCATGACACATGAGCTCCGGTCGCATTGCGGCAATAATAGCCGCATGTTCCTTTCGAGTGGCCACGCTGACTAAACCAGCGCCTACCCGCGCTGCTGCTTCCCCCGCCATTCGCACTGCTCCTGCCATGCCGGTGTTACCCCCTAAAACCAATACATGACCAAAATCGCCCTTATGCGCATTCTTAGCACGACGCGACAAACTTTCAGATAAAATTTGGGTGCTTAGGGTTTCAGCAGTATAAGGCAATTGCGTAAGCATATCATGGGTAGTTCCTAGACTTTCAAAGTGCAACTCCCCACTGCATTCAGCCGCTTTGCCAGTCACTAGACCTAATTTATAAGCCATAAAGGTGATGGTCGCTGTCGCTCGAACCGCAGCAGCTCCTACCGTACCCGTGTCCGCATTGATTCCCGAAGGGACATCAATTGCTAGTATCGGGCAAGGCATTTGGTTGATGACTTCGATATAGCGGGCATAGTCAGCAGCCACTTCTCCTCGCAGACCAATCCCCAATAATGCATCCACCACTACATCGGGGCGCAAAGAATCTCCTTCCACATAAGTGCGAACATCCACACCGGCCATTAAACATCGCTGTAACGCTTCACTGGCTGCTTCGGGCAGATTGCCTCGATCCCGAAGATGGTGGACTAATACATTTAAGCCCTGTTCTTTGGCAAGACGAGCCAACACATAGCCATCACCCCCATTATTACCTTTACCACAAAAAACCAGAATATTATGGGCCAGTGGCCAACGCTGCCTCAGTAGCTTAAAAGCAGCTGCTCCAGCCCGCTCCATCAAATCAAATGCTGACAGCTGGAGCTGCCCCATGACCAATTGTTCTAATAGTTTGATCTGTTCTGCAGCAAACAAGGGAACTGAATTATTCATGTGACACCCGAATATCCTTTTAAATATCATCAAATTATAGTATAAGATGACAATTTAGTTTGGGGCTGTAGCTCAGCTGGGAGAGCGTCGCGTTCGCAATGCGAAGGTCGGGAGTTCGATCCTCCTCAGCTCCACCACAATCCAATTCTATGCAAACTAAATTTGAAGTCAATTAGCAGGAAGTGCAAACCCAAGCCAAAGTGTTCATTGCTGTACAATATCCTTTCAAATATCATATAAAGTAACAATACAGGTATAGAGTAAAATTAATGTCGACCATAAATTCAAACATTCATTCGGTAAAAGCTTTTGCCCCTGCCTCTTGCGCTAATGTTGCCGTGGGCTTTGACATTCTCGGCTTTGCATTAGAAGCAGTTGGTGATCACGTCACCTTAACACGTCGCGACGATAATAAGGTTGTGATTGAATCCGCTGGGTTTGTTAACTCTGATGAGCAATTACCCTTAGCCGTCGAAAAAAATACCGCCTCTGTCGTGGTGCAAAAATTATGTCAAGCCATGCAATTAGACCTAGGCTTTTCCATTCGCATTGAAAAAGGTATTCCGTTAAGTTCCGGGATGGGGGGATCAGCAGCATCAGCAGTAGCAGCTCTAACAGCTTTTAATGCTTTTCTAAATCCAGCCTTATCACTGGATGAATTAGCGCAATATGCCCTATTAGGTGAAGAGGTGGCCAGCGGACAAAAACATGCAGATAATGTAGTGCCTTGCATTTTTGGAGGTCTAACTTTAATTCAATGCACAGATCCCATTGCAGTGATTCAGTTACCCATTCCAGACGTATATTGCGTGTTAGTTCATCCTCATTTGCATGTATCTACCAATCAGGCCAGGAGCATCTTAAAAGAGCAATTGCCTTTAAAAGACTACGTTAGGCAATCGGCTAATCTGGCAGCGTTCATCAGCTCACTCTACAAAAATGATCGCACATTATGGCCTAAAATTTTAGATGATCTACTCATTGAACCGCAGCGAGTACAATTTGTGCCGGGTTTTTATCAAATTAAAGCTGCAGCCTTGCAAGCGGGAGCGCTGGGGGTATCCTTTTCTGGCTCAGGACCCAGTATCTTTGCTTTCGCGGAAAATAAACATCAAGCAGTCATGATTAGCAATGCCATGCAGGAACCATTACATGAGCAAGGCATAAAGACTGATACTTGGATTTCGCCTATTAGCAAACATCCCGCACGGGTGATTGAAGTCAAAGAGGCTTTATGAATTTCATTAGCACACGAGACAAAAATATTCATAAATCTTTATCGGCAGCAATCCGTTGTGGATTGGCTGAAGATGGGGGACTGTTTGTTCCTGAGTCCATTCCTAAAATTGATTTTAACTCTTTTACTGATATACCTAGCTATCCTGCTTTTGCCGAAAAAGTATTGCAAGAATTTTTTCAAGGAGATGCACTTTCAGAAAATTTATCAGCAATGTGTGCTAATGCTTTTTCCTTTCCAGTGCCTCTTCATTCATTAAATCATAACACCTATATGCTTGAGCTTTTCCATGGACCCACCTTATCGTTCAAAGATTTTGGTGCGCGTTTTTTAGCAGAGTGTATTAATCACATTGCTACTGGGCAAAAAACCACCATCATGGTAGCAACCTCAGGAGATACTGGTTCCGCGGTTGCCAGTGCTTTTTATTTAAAATCCAATGTCAATGTGATTATTTTATTTCCCAAAGGCCAGATTGCAACCCGACAAGAGCATCAAATAACTTGCTGGGATCAAAATGTATTGGCATTAGCAGTTGATGGGACTTTTGATGATTGCCAAGCCTTGGTGAAAGCAGCTTTTAGGGATCCATGGTGGCAACAGCATATCAGCTTAAGCAGTGCCAACAGCATCAATATTGGGCGACTCTTGCCTCAAATTACCTATTATGCCTTTAGTAGTCTGCAATTTTATCAGCAACATCAGCTTGCCCCGGGTTATATTGTCCCAACAGGCAATTTAGGAAATGCTACCGCTGGCTATTGTGCAAAAATGCTGGGTTTTCCAATTCGCGAAATTGTGTTAGCAACCAATGCTAATAAAGTTATCCCGGATTATTTACAGTCAGGGGAATACCAACCGCGTCAAAGTATTAGCACTTTAGCGAATGCCATGGATGTGGGTAATCCCAGTAATTTTGAGCGTCTGCAATATTTCTTTAACACTTTTGAGTCTTTTAAAAATAATGTGCAGGCTTTTAGTGTCAGCGATGAAGAAATTGCCACTACTATTAAGCACATCTACGAGGAACATAACACAATTGTCTGCCCACACACCGCTACCGCTTGTTTTGTGAGAGAAAAACTTTCTGCAGAACCTTGGATCATTGTAGCAACAGCAGATCCGGTGAAGTTTGATACAGTCATTGAGCCTTTAATACAGGCATCCATACCCATCCCGCCGCAATTGCAAGAATTACTTAAAAAGCCAACCCATGTTTTAGAAGTCGGGAAAACTTTACATGAGTTGCGGAATATAGTAGCTATCTGATGCACACAATTCGGTCAGCAATTTCCGCTGAAGCCTTGCTCCCCGACGGGTCCTGCCGCTGCGGCACCCGTCGGTCAAATGACGGAGCAGCGGGAATTGCTGCTTTTTGTGTTGACCTCATTGACCCATGATTCAGTTTCTCTATAATTCCGAAATTTTTTAATGTCATTTACACTACTCTGAGCACTAGGGATGGTCGTCAATTAGCCCCCATTACGTCGTCCCGCGGCTTGTCCGCGGGATCCAGGAAAGTTTCTTCCTTCTCTAGAGCTCAACAAGATACTAAATCAAATACTAACAATTCTGCATCTTCGCTGCATTTAATTACCATATGTTTTTCCTCGAGGATTCCCGCTCCATCCCCCGCCCTTAATTCATTCCCACCCAGCTGAATGCTTCCTTTAATTAATTGCACCCACGCAAGATTCCCAGCCCTAAGATCATGCTCAACCGAATGTCCCGGGTTAAGATAGGCCGCATATAAATCCACTTGCTGATTTATAGTGACCGCGGTCAAGCCATGTTGATTACCCGAACCGATTAAAATAAGTTGATTATTGATTTTATTAATTACTGTTTGTTGATAGCTTGGCTTTAAATTTCTCTCTCGTGGCATGATCCAAATTTGCAGAAAGTGTACTAATTCCGACTTAGAAGGATTAAATTCGCTATGCCTAACACCGGATCCCGCAGACATAATTTGGATTTCACCTGGTTTTATGGTTGAGCCAGTTCCAATACTGTCCCTATGTTCTAATGAACCCGAAATAACATAGGAAATAATTTCCATATTATCATGAGGATGTTGACCAAACCCATAGTCCGGCTGCACGGTATCTTCATTGATAACACGCAAATTACCAAATCCCATAAACTTGGGATCGTAATACTCTGCAAAAGAAAAAGTATGATAGCTATTTAGCCATTCAGATCGAGTATTGCCCCTTTCATTACTTTTGCGAATATAGATCATACTGTTTCCTTGTCGTTAATTGGGAATTGCGATTTAAGCAAACACTAAGAAAGATGTAAAGTGAAATCCCATTAGACAATGCATGCATAAGAATGCTAAAGCAAAAACCTTTTAATTATCTTAATGTAATTTTTATGTGCATCCACAGAAATAGCATGACTACAATTTTTGAATAATTTCAAGCTGGCCTGAGGAATAAATTTCGCCAAAATTTTCGCCTGACTTGGGCTACATATCCAATCATCTTCGCCACCCAATATTAAGGTGGGACATGAAATTTTATGCAATTGAGGAATAAAATCGAATTGACGTAAAAAACTAGCAAAACCTTGATTTAGAGCTAAATACGACCACTCTAATTTAAATTTAGCTCGCAAATTTTTATTTTTTCCCGCCTGCAAACAATACAGTGGATCCATCAAGGCAAAAAATTTTTCCACCTGTGCTGCATTTTTAAAGGAACCTTCCCAGAGGTGCTTAGCCATGGCAATTTGGGCTGGATTACCGCGCTGTTGTAAAATTTGCTGCGCCTCAGCAATAAATCGATAACTGGGAGCAGTAGCGACTAAAAGTAATTTACTGACATTTTTCGGATAGCGTATCGCATAACCCTGGCCTACTATTCCCCCATAGGAAGTACCCAAAATACAGATCTGTTGTAAGCCCAACAAGAGCCTCAAGGCCTCAATATCTTCAATATTATTTTCTAAAGTATAATCAGCAGCACGAGTCTTTTTGCTGAGGCCACAGCCACGGTGATCAATAAAAACCAGTTGTGCTACTTCCTGTAATTCCAAGCTAAATTGCTTATACCGTAAATGACTCCCACCAGGACCTCCATGCAGCATAAATACCACCGGTCGCTCTACAAAAGTTTTCCCCTCCGGCGCGAATTGCATACCAGCAATATCAAAATAGATCTCAGTACCTCGGATAGCTGCTTTCACATTTAACTAAATCCAATGGTTTTTAAGTTGACTTTCATCCAGAAGCGAATACTATAAACTGGATAGCGCAATAAGTCACTTAGGAATAAATCAACTGGCTCAATAGTGATGTAAGCTATCCTGTAATTATTAATTCGGAAAGAGAGAAAATAAATATGGATATATTGATGGTTATGACTTCGCACGACCAACTAGGTAATACAGGTCGCAAGACTGGTATTTGGTTAGAAGAATTTGCAGCTCCGTATTTTGTTTTCCGCGATGCGGGTGTTAACCTTACCTTAGCATCTCCTCAAGGTGGACAGCCCCCTATCGATCCAAAGAGTGATTTGCCGGAAAATCAGACCCCAGCCATGACACGATTCAAGCAAGATGCCATAGCACAAAAAGCATTTTCTCAAACAGCCAAGCTTGCTGACATGCGAGCAGAAGATTTTGATACAGTATTCTATCCGGGTGGACATGGCCCTATGTGGGATCTTGCCGAAAGTCCCGATTCAATTGCTCTGCTCGAATCTTTTTACAATTCTGGTAAGTTTATTGCTTTAGTATGCCATGCGCCTGGTGTACTCCATAAAGTGACTTACCAAGGGGAGCCCCTGGTAAAAGCTAAGCGCGTAACTGGTTTTACCAATAGTGAAGAGGAAGAAGTGCAGCTTACGAAAATTGTACCGTTCCTAGTTGAGGATGAGCTGAAACGTTTAGGTGGACAGTTTGAACAAGCACCCAATTGGCAAAGCTTTGTAGTTATTGATGGTCGTCTTATCACGGGTCAGAATCCTGCATCTTCCACCGCCGCAGCACAGGCATTACTCAAAGCACTCGCAGAAAAGACAGATTCGGTTTAAATTGGAGAAAATACGACATGGGTTTTATCGCTACTAAGAAGCTCTTGCTAGCACCCACCCCGTTATTAATGATCGCTGAAGCCAGCCGCTAGAAAATGTTACTGTTCATATTCAGTTAAGATAGATCAGGTAATGTTGGTTCTAACTTCTAACACTATGAATTTACTAAATGAGCAACCATTATGACTAACCAAAAGGCCCAGCCGCCATCAACGCCCGACTCCCAGAACCCCTCAGGTTTTTTTTCTCCTCCCGATACTAAAAAAGCTATGCTCCCCGATCCAACGCAGGAAGCGGTTATTGTGCAAGCAAGAGACAAGCAGGACCCCAAATATGTTGCCCTGGCTCAGAATCCCACGGTTTTTATTTTTGCTGATCCAGCAGTACGAGATGCTTTAGAGATACTCCATCCACACCTGGCGGGAAAAAAATTAAGGATTGAAAAATCTGAGTCTCCTGCAGAAATTATTGAATACCCACAAATTTTTAAGGATGTGACACTCTACCATTTACAGTTATTTCGTAATCACAGATTAAATTCCACAGGTATGGAAGATTTTGGGATCGCCGGGGATTTGCCGATCTCAATTCTGCACACAATCCGAGATTTAATATCCCGGTGTCAACTCACGGGTCGAGCTTGGGCCACTCATATAGGAGGCTATCCCCAAAGTTCAACACGTACGGAACTCGGATCACCTGAAATAGACTTCTTGATTGATCAACCTGCTCTGCAATACCAAACGCCTTCCAATACCGGGCGCTTACATCACATTAGAAGAGACGAAACTGAGATAAAAAATCCAACAAAAGAAAGCAAGGAGAGTGGCAAAAAATTTGACTCAATGAGACAAGGCGCTTTAGATGAATTTTTGCTGAAACAGCTTTTACCTGCAGATGAGCAGCCTATTTCTTTTTCTGAAGCTATGAAAAAGTATGAAGAGCAAGAACGAAACCTTGCAGTGCAATCCGAAAATAAAAAAATTCAGGATCCACATTATTTATCCGGCGGTCGTTACCAGCCAATCAAAGATGGAAAAGATACTATTATTGAGATAGTGGATACCGAACCTTACATCCAACACATAGCAAATATGGTAGTTGCCGGTGCTATTAATACTTCTAGTATGGCGATTTTAAACGATGAACAAAATATTAATTATAAAATAGGAGCGCTGGGAATGGGTTTATTTCTGGAGCCCTACCAACAATTTTATAATAGGAAGGATATTCCTCTGAGATGGATGCAACTATATTCCATTTATCCAACAGCATACTACACGGGAATACTTCGTGGCTTAAAAGAGCTGCAACCACATAAAGAAAACATCACTCCTATTGCCTCTATCAGTTTCCCTTACCTGGAAGATTTTTGGAAGAGTTGGCTGGAAAAAATTAGGGAAAGAATAGCTTATTCGACTCTGGAGAAAGCGCTCTTAAACAAAAAAATAACTGCAATTGATGAACAAAACACTAAGGTTTTCCAGCAATTTAAAACTGAATCAGAAAAATTAGCAAGTGAATTACAAAAACAAGTTAGCTATAAAAAAGAAGATATTTTAAAACGCCCTGAGTCAAAAGAGACAAAGTCACATTCTAATCGCATAGCAACATTTGGATTTACAGATGCTTTCGCGCAAAATGGCAATGAGATGCGGTACTGCAGCGTCGATGCTATGTTGGGCGAAAACCACATTGGGAAGTTAAATCACCTCTGTAGTAATATGAATAAATGGCTACAGTCTTTGGGTATTTATTTAGATTATAAGAACCCTGCGCAAATAAAACAATTTCAAGAGGCCATTAAAGTCTATGGAGAAGCGGTGCGGAAAGCGCGCGTAGGTTTTTGTCTTGCCTACTCGAAAAGACAACAATTGGAAAAAATAGAGAGATGGCTAACTTTACCTTTATTTTTGATCCTTGCCGATATTACGGCAGTCTTACCGAGCACTATGAATTTTTTGGATTTCCATCTGATTCCACTAGAGCAAACAGCAGCTAGCCTAATCACTGCTACAGTAGGAGCAGCAGCACTTCTCGCCCTTTTTATCATACTTTGGAAAAGGTGGGAAATAAGTAAAAAGTTCAGCAATATAAATCACCCTGATAAAACAAGCTGGCCCGAGTGGTTACAAAATCAAACCCTGATGAAAGACTTGAATATAGATCCCTATTACCGGAAAGAGATTACGAGAGCTCAAACTGACTTGCGAAAGCAATTACCGAAGCCCGCAGATAGCAAAAAAAATACCACTGAGGAGGAAAGAACAGCTGCGACAAAGAAAATGGATGAGGCAGTGCTTGCTTCGTATCAACATCAAATAACTATGAAAATAGCGGAGTATAAACAAGCTTTAATTGAAGCTGGCGTTACAGACAAAGCAAAACCAGAAGATAAAGAGCGATTAAGCCAGAGGCAAAGTACTATAGAAAACACTAGAGAAAGCCTAAAACGATCCTTGTCCTACCTCATTACAGAAGAACAGCGGCAACAAACTCAGCCTGGAATGCATGTAATTGATTATGTTAAGCAATGCAATGAAAATGACACATCTCAGAAAATTATAGCGGAGAGAGAAAAAAGGTTTTCTGGTATCGAGGATGAAATAAGGCCGGAGGTTGAGAAGGAAGTTAGCGATCGATTACGAATCAGCAATAACTCATCGCATAAAAGTAGCGAGAAGATTGAGGGGCCTTCATCATTGACTGATAATTCGCTAAGACAGCGCACTACTCCACCAGCAACCCAAAATTTGACGCTACAAACATATTTAGGCGCGTTATAATTACTCACCCGAGTGAAGCGAGGATGTCAAGATGAATAAATTATTACTCCTATTAATTGGACTTTCTCTGCAACTAGCGCAGGCAAGCCCTGTTTCTGCGCCTCCTACCCTAGTGACTCAGCGAACGTGCGAGGTTATTACTACGCATCACATATATCCTTGCGCGGTCGGCAAAAACGGCGTGCGTAATGATAAACAGGAAGGTGATCAAGCAACTCCCGCTGGGCAATTTCCTATCCAAGCAATTTTTTATCGCCCGGATAAATTAACTCATGATGAGATAGCCATAGTGCAAAAAATGGGTCAACGCGGATTTAAAGTGCAAGCCCTAACACCCGATGATGGTTGGGCCGATGATGTTAACTCCACTTATTATAATCAACACATTAAAATTTCTAGCTTCAATGGACAACAACTTCCCAGCCATGAAAAGTTGTGGCGGGATGATGATGTCTATGACCTGATTGCGGTCATTGGTTACAATGACCATCCCGTGGTTAAGGGTAAAGGCAGCGCTATTTTTGTACATGTTGCTCGATTAGTCGGACCAGGGCAATATGGCCCTACCGTAGGCTGTGTAAGCTTAGCTAAAGAAGATTTATTGGCTATTTTTAAGACAATCCCCCCCCGCAGCCAGATTAATATCCCAATTGATGGGAATATTACTCTACTGCCATAGATAACCGTTCGTCCCGAGGAGCGAAGCGTCTCGAAGGGAACTATAATTTCCTTATGAAAAAGGAAATACGCCATGGAAAAAACGACTTTCAAGCCTTCTTAGAAGAATGCCATTATTATGCTTGCAAAACATTACATCAAAATCTTACACCTTACGGCATCGCTGCTGCCCATGTAAAACCTGAAGAGGATAAGCGCCATTACCATTGTATCTTTGGACGGGATGCTGCTATTGCTGCCTTTGGCATGGTCATTTCCCAAGACGAAGAGCTAATAAAAGGGGCTTGTACCAGTTTACGTACTCTGGCTGATCATCAAGCGGCTAATGGACAGATTCCTAAATATGTTGATCCTGCCCAAAAAGAAGGAGATTTTTGGTACATAGGTTGTATTGATGCCACTTTATGGTGGTTGTTAGCTATTGATTTTGTGACCCGCCGTACCGAAATTAATTTACAAGCGGAGCTTTCTGAAAAAATTACTAAGGCCCTTTGTTGGCTGCGTTGCCAAGAGCATCCCCGTCTTTACTTGTTACAACAAAATGAAGCAAGCGATTGGGCTGATATCATGCCTCGCTCTGGATTTGTGCTTTATTCGAATGCCTTATGGTACCAAGTAAAACGCTGCTATGAATTACCGCACTTCCAGGAAACGCGGCACCATTTTAACCACCTATTTCACCCATTTACTCGAGATTTGCCTGAATATCGGCGCTTGCGCCTATTAATGCACTACCTGCGCAAAAAACTCTCTTATCAGCATTTATATTTAAGTTTTGTAAACTTTTCCTTTTTTGGCGAGGAAGGAGATATTTTAGGTAATTTACTGGCCATTTTATTTGGCATACCCGACCACACACGGCGTAATCAAATAGTGCGCTTTTTGCTCCGCGAGCATATTGAAGTCCCGATACCCGTTAAGGCGACACTCACGCCCATCACCTCGAACGATCCGCTGTGGCGAACTTATATGGTCCGTCATCAGCAAAACCGTGAATATTGTTATCATAATGGTGGAGCGTGGCCTTTTATTGGTGGCTTTTGGGTGATTGCGTTAGGAGTGCTGGGTTATAAAGAAGAAGCTATCGATGCTTTAGTCGCCCTAGCAATCGCCAATCAGAAAAATAATTGGGAATTCAATGAGTGGTTCCATGGGATTACCGGCGAACCCTATGGTATGCCTGGTCAAACCTGGAACGCCTCGATGTTTTTGCTGGCTGAATATGCCTTAACGCATAAAGTATTTTAGCCGGAATTGGATAGCTCATTGACGGCACAATCTACTATTAGGCATTGCGTTTGGATCGATGGGTCGGGTAGAACGTTTGGAGTTAATATCCACCCCTCCTCTGCGGGTTGACCAACCAAATACTGTCAAGTCCGTCGGCTGGCAACGTTGCATAATATGCATAAAAATTTTCTCGATACAGGGTTCATGAAATTCATTTTCATTACGAAATGAAACAATGTACTGCAATAATCCTGCATGATTTATTTTCTTGCCTTGATAAGTGATTTGTACACTGCACCAATCAGGCTGACTGGTCATTAAACAATTTGATTTTAACAAATGAGAATATACTGTCTCCGTCACTAATTCATTTGCCGTTACTAAAAAATTAGGCTCGGTATGGTACACCGAACAAGCTACATCTAATTCATCTAGGCAAATACCAGTTAATTTACTCAATTTATCTTCGGTAAAAAGCTCAATCGGAATAATGCGCACAGTAACAACAGAACCCTTAATCCGCACTGCTAAATCCCGCTGAATAACCGCTTGTACCTGACTTACATCTTTAAAGTGGGTGTTGTTAAAAGAATTAAAATAAAGTTTCATCGATTTGGATTCAATAATACTTTCCGAATCACAACTATAAATAATTTCGGCTAAAGCAACCACCGGTTTGCCTTTTTCATTCAACCAAGAAACTTCATAATGGTTCCAAAGATCAAATCCATAAAAAGGCAATTTATCGAAAATACCAACTTCTTCTCGCTTTATTTTACGTGGGAATGCGAAAAGTTTGCTAGGATCATACTGACTGTCGTAAGCTGCATTTTTGCCTAATTCAGATTGCTCAAGAATCATTTTCGTTCCTCAAAGAGTGATAGTAGTCTAAACTGCTTGCCCGAAAAAGCCAAACCAAGTTTTAGTATATTAGTTCTGCCTCGCTGCCTGGCTTCAGTTGTATAACTTTGTAATTGTATTTGCTCCAAAGCTTGTTGTGCTGCATGTTCTAATGCCTGATCTAAATTCGGAGTATTTTTTGGCACGCGTTTGAGTTCAATTATAATGGTCGGCTTGTTTTCATCATGAGAAAATATCATGTAGTCATAACGACCATAGCCACTCTCTCGATTCGATTTAATTTCATAATTTCGATTGTTGTAAAGGCTCGCCGTTGCACCCACCATAAAGCCATGATAAAAAACTTCGGGATCTTTAGAGACATCGTGGACGCTAAACGTTTCCTCCACCAGATGTTTTAAATCATGCTCAAAGGCGACTAAATTACCCGTGAGTAAATGATTTAAAAAGGAATCGAACCATTCTGTGCCATAACCATTCGATAACCATTGCCGAATAATTTCGCGATATAAACTACGCACTTCGCGATTGGGAATATCTAATTGGCAATGCAATTGCGCTTCAATTCGCTCGGAAGAAATCACCTTTAAGTAGCCCGCCATAAACAACAAACTCCAGGCCGCTTTTTCATTTTTTCTCAGATCATCAAATACCATATTTTCGTCGATGATTTTTTTGACTGTTTTATTTTGTAATAAATCCTCAAATTGTGTTCTAAAACTTTCACTGGAACCAAGCAAGATGGTTTTAATTAATTGGTTATCACTGGTATTGACCCAGTAAGCCGCTAACTCGCCTTGTTCGCGAATGCAATTCACCATGGACCAAGGATTGTAAACCGTGTGGGTTCCTACTTGATAGCCATTGTACCAATCCCGAATAGCCTGAGCTTGTTGTTGCAATCCTGCCCTATGTAATAAATTTCCGACCTCCTCTTCAGTAAAACCAAAATACTGCCCGTATTGAGAATTGGTTAGGGTGTACACTTTTAAGTTATTTAACCCGGAAAACAAACTTTCTTTTGCCACTCGCAAGATACCGGTAATCACCGCTTTTTCCAGGTAAGGATTAGTTTTTAATGCAACGCCAAATACATTACGTAAGCAATTTACCATGGGTCGGTAATAATCATACAAATAACTAGATTGAATCGGCGTATCGTATTCATCAATCAGCAGCCAGGGTTTGACGCCATGATGCTGAAATAGATAAAAAGTTAAGCGTTCTAGTGCTGCTTCCAGCATGCTTTGATTGGCTTCTAGATTTAGGATATTGTTATAAAATATTTTGTCTGCCGCGTATAATTGGGGACTTGCTAATAAATAACGATGTTCTGCATATACTTTCATCATTAAGATCGCTAGTTTTTGTAGCGCTTCTTCAAAACCATGATCTTTAACATCCTTAAAGGTAACAAAGATCACGGGATAGTGGCCTTGATGTTGCAGATACTCCTGGCTCAAAGCCGAAATTTTTAGGCCATCGAATAATCCCTGCGTGGATTGTCCATACGCCTCTGCTGCTAAAAAGTGATGCAACATGGATAAATTTAAAGTTTTGCCAAAACGGCGCGGACGGGTGATTACAACGATCTGTGTTGCAAAGTCATCAAGAATTTCTTTGATCAATAAGCTTTTATCCACAAAATCCAGTTGTTTGTCGATAATTGCTTTGAAATTATCATAACCTAATGGTAATTGCATAAAGAGGCCTGATTAAGGAATTTCCTGAATTTTAGCTCAGAACTCCTGGTACTGTCACCCTCTTACCATCGTTGCTGTTGTAAAAGTGCCTGTTGGACAAACATCTCATTACCGTCGACAATGCGACAGCCAGCTAATTTAGCTAACTTGAGAAAGGCTGTGTCACCTTGGTTGTAAACAATATCCATTACCACTGCGCCTGGCAAAAAATGCGTGGCTTGTAAGGGAAAATCTTCGACACGATTATTGACCGCAGGAGGTAAGGTATTGATCAGTACATCATAACCCTCTGTTAATAACCCATCGCGTTGATCAAATCCACCTCCTCTAGCTTTGAGCCATCGCGCCAATTGCTCTGCTTTCTCGGGAGTGCGATTTAATACAATAAGCTTAGCACCTTGCTTTGCGGCCTCAAATGCAATCGCTTTTGCTGACCCACCCGCGCCTAAAATAACCACGGTTTTATTCGCGACACTTGTCTGCTGAGCAATGGCAGCAATAGCTCCCTTACCGTCAGTATTAAATCCAAGCCATTTTCCATCGGTAACTACAATAGAATTAATCGCCCCAATGGCTTTATCCGCTTCATCGATCTGATCCAAATGCGGACAAATATCTTCTTTTAGCGGCATGGTGAGACTAAAACCAAAAAAGGGTAATTGTCGTAAATACCCAACTGCTGCCGCTAAATCAGCCGGTGGAATACGCAGGCGAATGTACACTGCATTTTTATCATGACTAGCAAAATAAGCATTATGCCAGATCGGTCCGCGACTTGAAGCTACTGGGTCCCCCAGCAAAGCATAAATAGCAGTGCTCCGATTTAATAACTGCACCCGATAGGTGTTAGTTAATTCTGCCAAACTAAGTTGCCCTGGCGCTGCTGCTTGCTCCGTATTGATACTGCCATAAGTAAATCGACTACCCAATATTGGTGCCAGAATGCGGCTGGCTTCGCCGTACTCGCCCATAGCAATGCCAATGAGTGAATATTTTTGGCTATTTTGCTGGATAAATAGCAATAAACGCAGCGTGTCGAGAATAGTGTGCGCAAACACTGCGATCTTAATGAAATGAAAGGCTGGATGATATAATTTTTGCAGCAAAGCTTCTAAATTATTTGGGGTCTGAGTAAAATCATGGTAGGAGCGAATCAATTGAATTTGTGGAAACTCTTCTCGCAAAGCAAGCGCAAACTCAACCGGAACGTCAAATTCCAAATCCATATAATCTGGTAATAAACTTGCCAATTGCTCAAGCAACAATAAACGCTGCGATTCTTCAAGCGTGCAATGACCCCCTTGGCTTTTCGTGCGCAAGGTAAATAATACTGGTAAAGTGAGGGAATCGCGTAATTCTTTTACTTCACTAATCTCTAAACTAGACCAATAATCTAAACGTAATTCAATCACGTCAGCATAGGGGACCGCTTCAGCTATTTGCTGCTGAGCAGTGACATAATTATTAGCAATAATACTTGCAACACGCATCAGAATTATCTCTCTTAATATCCCTTCTCCCTAATCCCCTTCCCCTTTAAAAAGGGGAAGGGGATTAGGGAGAAGGTGGCCGCAGGCCGGATGAGGATGTTTGAAGATAGCTTTCAGCATTTTGGAACACATTATTTAACAAGTTTATAGCAAATGCAAGACCGCATTGAAAGGCTTTAGTACAGACTGATCGTTTTCTGGATGCTAAAACCTTAGATGAGGTGTTTGCTGATTAAATCGGTTGTTGAGTCATAGCAGAATTAGCTGTAGGCAGTCTTTGTTCGTAGTCGTTATGCTGTGCCTTTTGAATATAATTATTCTTACGATAGTTATTTGCAAGCCATAGTAAAAATAATATAACTGCTAATCCAAAATAAGCCCCGCTTATTCCCTTAGTAAAGTTCGATTGCAACATTAAGTCATTGAATTTAGTAACTGTGGCAAAAAAACCTCTACCAATGGATTCCTTTACCACGCTTCCTAATTCCGTTACAGCAATTGTCACAGCTGAGGATACATGTAATGTAACAATGCCTTGCGCAGTAAAATTTAATATCTTCTTAATATTGCAACAAGAGCCGGAATTATCTGTGACGAGCTCAAGGTCTCGAGGCTTTGTGCCTTTAATTTCGAGAGTGGGGTTATGATCTGTGTCCTTTGCCTCTTTGACTTCAGAGGTAGATGAGCAAAATCGTTCATACAATGTTACTGTTCGCTCTAATGCCCGGCTATCCGCATCCAAAACGTTTTTTGTTAACTTGCCTTCTTTAGGCAAAAAATTAGTAATTCCAGAAAAATCAGTAATGTATGACACCAAAGGGTATAAAGATCTTACTACTTTTTTATCTTCCTGGAGGCTCGCTTTTAATTTGTCCATTCTGCGGACTAATGCCAATCGTGCAGATAAGTGCAGCGGAAGCTCTTTCCAATAAGGATCCTTGCGCGTTAACAAATTACTAATCGCTGCATTACGCAATTGCAAAAAGGTAAGGTGAAAACGACAACCAGGGGCAAAATGTAAAAAGCAGTTTGGAAACAACCAACGATAGGCTAAAATCAAAAACGTCATATGGCTAACTCCTGACTGAGTTGTCATGTGGAAGTTCGGTCGCGGATGCTTGTAACATCCGTACCGCGCGCCTCAGGTGTCACCACCTGAGGTTCCTTATTATTCAACGAGATATAATAAATGCAAGAACGGTGTTGCATTAGGGTGTAAGTGGGCACCACTACGGTATTGCGAAAGCCTCATTTTTTTCTAAGATGAACGGATGAATACCGAGACAATTACACCTATTGAAAAACAAGATACTCGCCCCGATTATGACAGTCCCTGGAAACAAAGCTTGGGCCTTTATTTTCGCGATTTTATGGAGTTTTGTTTTCCCCATATTGCAACACAAATTGATTGGTCTTAAAGACTACGAATCCTTGGATAAAGAGTTCATATCAAACCCGTCGGCAAGAACTTGAAGCTGCCAACAATCGCTTTGCCATAGTGCTGCTAGGGCAATTAACTGTATTAGAAACTCAGCAAGATAGTAAAGCACGCCTAAAAGCTAAGACGGCTCTTACACGCCAATTATATGAGAAAGGCTATAGTAAACAAGATATTATTCGGTTATTTACTTTGCTTGATTGGCTGATTACCCTTCCCAAAGAACTCGAGCCAATATACAATCAGGCCATAAAACATATTGAGGAGGAAAAACGTATGAATTATATTACTACCCCACAACGTATTGGCAGACAAGAGGGGATTCAACAAGGTGAATCTACTATATTAATTCGCCTGCTGCAGCGTCGCTTTCACTCGATACCCTCCACTTACCTAACCCAGGTTATGCAAGCTGATGCCGATACGCTCCTATTATGGGCTGATCGTATTTTTGATGCTAAAACCTTAGATGAGGTGTTTGCTGATTAGATCGGTTGTTGAGTCACAAATTCACTCAACATCCTAAAAATCCTTCTCTTTAAGACTACGTTTACCAGGCAACACTAACTTTCCATCGCTAACTAAAAAGAAGTTATCCATCCCAGGAACTATAAGTTTTAAGCAAGTCACTTCATTTTCTGCTGCAGTTAAATACATGTAATGTGGGGTTAATCCAATCGCGTTTATTCTACGGATAATTTCTACTAATTGACTGGAAATGTCTGAATAATTTTGGATAGGATCCGCTAATTTTTGAAAAGAAGTGGTAATAAAATTCTTATCCGTAACCATCTGTGCTATATCTGCAATAGCTGCAGCCTGTAATTTAGGATATGACACAAAATTTTGTAAAATAATTTTTTCCATTTGCACTAAATTTGCATTACGTAAGTGCAAAGGCTGTAATGATTCTAATAGTGCTCGCTCCAAGGCATAATTTTTATTTAATGAAGTACCAAATCCCTTGGGTTGTATCAATACATTTTGTCTAGTAAACGCTACACAAAAGGTTGGGATACCGCTATCAGAGGTAATATCTACAACTGCCAATTCATCATCAAATTCTTCCTCAATTAATTTGACATATTGAAGCAAGTTCTCAGGTAAAGTTAGTTTATCAATTAAATGAATAGGGTTTTGTTTAAGGAAAGCTTCTACTAAAAAAATTGAAGTTGCATCACGCTCAACACATTCATTTAGTCCATGCAGCGCTGCCTCAATAAATGAACTACCTGAAGCTGTCCCCGAGTCACAGGCTAATGAGCATAAATCCTGGTAATCATAATAATCTTCATTAAATTTATCGCCAAATTTAAGATAGTGGGGCTCGATTAAGAATAACGGATAATAAAATTCGTTGTTATTTTGAAAAGTTACAAATTCAACCCAAGGCAGAGTGATGTTGCTAAATTCCTCTGCGATCATGCGTTTAGGTAAAAAATTTGATACCGGTAGATTTGACTCTTTACCCAACACCTCTGCATAACTCATAAATTTTAAAGAATCATGTTTATTATTGGTAGCAAGTTTATAACAATAATAATGTTCCAGAGCCTCAAATGTAGCACTGACCTTCGATTGGATGCCGATACCCTTACCACAACCATAAAAAATCCAATTATTCACTGGATCAATCAATTTGCAATGATATGTTTGCAGAGTATTTCCCGCACATTTATACTCCAAATCTAAACCCAGATGATTTAATTCCGTCATGACAATCTTCAAAGCTTGGATAGAAGGAACAATGCGTTCACAATTGATAAAGTTCTCATCCATAAATATTTATCCTTTATTTTTACAAAAGTTGCAATCCTCGAGAATTTGGCATAATAAACCTACCACATCTCACCATAAAAAACTGATCTAGCCCTGGAATAATAACCCCTAAACATACCAGGTGATCAGTTAATGCATAGTAATGATAAAAAGCCTTAAGACCTTTACTGCTTAATAAATTATGCAGTTTATTGAGCTGTTCAGATAAGTCGGTCAAAGAAGAATAGTCAGCAACTTGCGAAAAATTAATAGACACATATTCGTCGTTATTGATTAAATCTGTCAGGTTACATTCTGCAGCTTTTAACAATAAAGGAGTATTTTTTAAAGACTTAATGCAATGAAACTCCGATTCTTTAGATTTCTCATTGTAAAGCATGCGTGCCTGCAAAGCTTCATAGATAGCACGTTCCAAGGCACAAGATTTGGATAATGAGGCAGCCATTCCCCTTGGTTGGAAAATTGCTGGTTGTTTGGTAAATGAGACAAGAAAAGCAGGTACATTTATATCGCTAGTTATATCAACGATCAATAGATCATCGCTAAAATTTTGCTCAATATATTTCACAAGTTGAAATAAATGTTCTGGGATAGTGAAATGATCTAGCAAACGAATTTTTTTATTCGATTTATTAATAAATAACTTCAATAATAAAAAACCATATGATTCGCGTTCAATCCATTCGTTGATGCCATGTATACTTGCCTCCATAAAATCACTGCCAATGGCCATGCCAGTATCATGGCTCATCCAATTAAAATCCATATAATCTTTAAATTTAGGAAAATGGTGCAACCTAACTTCGGTCAATGTTACTGGATAATAGATGATTTGTTCATCCGTGTAACTTTTATATTGTAACCAAGGAAGCTCTTGATCTGGGAAGTTGCATAAATTACCCGGTAAAAATTCAGTTTTTGACAGATATCCCAATTCTGGGGCTTCAACGATAGGAAAAAAATGGATGTCTTTTAGATTATCTTGTAACCCACGTGTCGAAAAATAATGTTGTGCAGATTCAAAAAGTGCAGCAGCCTGGCTCGCAGACCCCAATCCTCCACCGCCACCAATATAGGTATGAGAATTATTATTATCGGTCAAATAACATTTATATACTGGGTATTTACCATCAAAACGAATTAAATCAATCTCTAAATTATGTTCTTTATTATCAAAATAGTGTATTGCATTATCGGGAGAGAAGGAACGCTCGAAATTTATCATGATAGGAATAAGCCCGCCGGATTATATAACGAACGAAATCAAGCTGCCATGTCATATGACAGCTTAATATTTAGTTAATGCATTTAATTTGACCCTGCGGATCATTTTTCCAATTTTTTTACCTTTTCACACAACGACAAATATTCTTTTTCATCAATTTTTCCTGGTCCATTTCCATTAGTCCACTTTCGACCATAATCTGGATCTAAAATTTTAACAGGTTTTTTCTCAATTCTCATAACACACCTCCCATAAAATTCACAAATTTCCACATATAACTTAACCTATTCCGTGTAAGTCTAGTATATAGCTGCGAATTTTCTACTACATAAGGTTAGGAGATTCGTGAGCTCAAACTGAACTGAAGTCCCGTTGCTCGCGCGGCAGGACCCCGTAGGCGGGCGACGGGACTTCAGTTCAGTTTGAGCTCACCAAAAACCTAGGATTATGCACGAAGCAGCAGAGCAACATTTCGGCTGCTCCGCCAAAATCCTACCTCTGCTGCTTCTAGTCTAACCTGCTTTCCTGCTAGCGCAATTAACTGTATTAGAAACTCAGCAAGATAGTAATGCGCGCCTAAACATCCTGATATTTTTTGCTGAACTTTGGTCATACGAATGTCATTTTCACCTTGATTGTTAGTGAAAGGGACATAATCCTGATCCATAAATCGGAGTACATCTGCCCTCATCCGCCTTCGGCACCTTCTCCCACAGAAAATCGCTGTGGGAGAAGGGATCATTCACTGGTTTTTACCCACAAAACTTTATAGAGCTAAATTTATCATTGTAAGGCTTGGCTGCCATTTAATTGTGGTGAATGGTTACCATCATCCTTAGATTCTTTTGCGGGTGGTGGATTGTTCTTAATTAAAATACCTGCAGTAACTAACAATGCAATTAAAAGCACCCCTCCTATCATCCCAGCCATTACTTGGGCCTTTGTCGACTCCGAAATGTTATCTATTAAACCGTCTAAATGTAATTTTTCAAAAGCTTCATAGGTCTCCTGAGGTTTGCGCGTAAATCCCAAAGGGATTCCGATAACTCCAATGGTATAAATTAAAGGAATTGCTACAGCTACAAAAATGCCTGATCTACGCTTATATTTGCCTTGGTCAGGATTTCCACATGCAATGGCTTGGTCTAAAAATCTCAAATCATCAGTCCTTGAGAGATTTTGCGCTGTATCAAGCTTGGATCTAATGTGCGCAGCAACTTGAATATCTGAACCATAGAGGGATTTATCAGGTACTGTTATCTCAGGAAGGCGCAACAACGCTTGCAGATAAAATAGTTCAGTAGGCTTGCAAGCACATTCAAGTGCTGTGGATAGTTCAGAAGATTTGTTTACATCTATTTTTCTTTTTGATTCTAGTAAGGCCTTAAAGAATAGTTCTTTTTTCTTATAAACACTGTCAATCAAGGGAGTAATGGCGTACATAGTGTCAGTTGCATTAATATCAACCCTCGGGTCGGCTAATAAAATTTTGAAGCACTCTAACTGGTCGTTTTTCATTGCGAGAAATAAAGGGAGGCCAGACACTTCTTTGGGGTTTAACTCTATATCCTTTGCCTCTAATAAAGCTTTTAAAGCCTTTGCTTTGCCCTTAGTAACTGCATAGGTTAAAGGAACCATGACGTCCCCACAATCAATAGTAAATCGTTTATTAATATTCTCTTCCTTTGAGGTAATTATCCGCCTAATCTCCTCTTCGTTATCATCATTTATTGCTTGAAGTAATCTGTTAGGCCTTGTTTCGTCGCTGATAGGCTGAAGTGCAGTAACTTTATTTTCACTAGGGGGCTGGGGATTTTCATTTGTATTTGCATTCAAACGCCCGCGTGCAACGGCTTCTTCAAGCAATCTCAAATCTTCAGCTTTGGAGAGATTCTTCTCATTATCAAGTTTATCTTTAATATGATTCTGATCATCCTGTATTATTATTTTAGGGTGGCGCAACAATTTTTGCAGATAAAATAAGTCAGCTCTAAAGGCAGCCCAACCAATTGCTGAGCCTACCGTGTCTTGACATTGTTTGTTTACATCAAGTTCGCTCGCTCTTTTTGAGTCAAGTAAAGCCTGGAAGAATTGTTTTTTTTTTGTTGAAACACTCGCAATCAATGGAGTGTATTTGTACATGGTGCCAGTTGCATTGATATCAACCCTCGGGTCGGCTAATAAAATTTTGAAGCACTCTAACTGGTCGTTTTTCATTGCAAGAAATAAGGGAGGGTCTTCTCCTTCGAGGTTTATTTGGTTTACTTGTAAATGTTTTGCTTCTAATAAAGCACTTAAAGCCTGTGTTTTCCCCAAGGTGATTGCATAGGTTATTGGGACCATTTCTCTCCAATTATCTATGGGAAATAGTTGATTAATATTTTCTTCTGCAGAGGCAATTATCTGTCTAACCGCGGTTGCATCATCTTGCCTGATAGCTTTCAATAATTTTTCAGACCTTGCTGTGCTCATTTTTTACACCCTCTGTTCATGGTACAAGCCAGATTGTACCAGAGCTAGATTAAGGGAAAATTAGGTTCTATGTAGAATCTACCCACTCGATTCTACATAGAACCATTTTTAATATGGATCATGTGATTTTTAATGATTCAATAAACTAGCAGATTCTCGCAACATAACAGCTATTTCCTCTCGAGAAATGCTGACGGTAACCTGATTTTGTTCATGATGAGGTTTACCAATGTCATCGAGCATTACGACTTGTACCTGCCCTGCTTTGGCTTTTTTATCATAAGTTAAAGCCTGCCAAAACGCGTTCTCATCTTGCAATGCAGTAGTTTGCAAATTAACTCCATAAGCAAAAATAATCTCTTGAATTTTTTTTAAATTTTCCGCGGACAAATAACCACGCCGGTGAGAAAGAAAACTCTCTAAAATAAGGCCGATCGCAACGGCTTCGCCATGCTGTATTTGGTACTGATCTAGATTTTCTATGGCATGTCCTATCGTGTGCCCAAAATTTAATAATTGCCGCAAACCTTGCTCCATTTCATCTATCTCTACAACATGGCGTTTTATTTGGCAATTTCGTTCAATTAAATCTTGGAGAATCAATGGGTCACAGGCGAAGAAGGCTTCGCGTTGTTGTTGTAATTGCAAAAACAAATCCGGATCAGCAATCAATGCGTGCTTAATCATTTCAACTGCGCCATTGCGTAATTCTCGCTCTGGTAAGCTTTGCAATAAGCTGGGATCGATAAATACGTCTCGTGGTGAACTAAATGCCCCAATTAAATTTTTACCATAAGGAGTGTCGACTGCGGTTTTCCCGCCAATGCTCGCATCGACCATGGCCAATAAGCTGGTCGGGATATATACAACCGGTATACCACGATAATAAGTAGCGGCAACAAAACCAGCTAAATCCGTAACCACCCCGCCTCCCAGGGCTAAAATGACCGTATCACGCTGGCAGCTTAATAAAAATAATTCATCCTCAAGTTGCTGCTTAGTCTGGCGAGTTTTGAACGCTTCTCCACTAGGAAATTTGATGAGACCCACAGTCAAACCCTGGGAACATAAGAAAATTAACCAAGGCTCGCCTAGCAATTCGGCGACTTGAGAATCACTAATGATTACAAACCGATGCCCTAGCGGGCGGATTTTCTCAACTAAAAAAGAGGAGTCTAGCAAGCCGGGTGCGATATAGATAGAATAAGGTCTTACCGCCTGAACTAATAAGGTCTTCATAGCCTGACACAACGATTCAATAGGAGTGCGTCCGCCAACACCAAAGAGCACATCGCCGCGACACAGGGTACCCCACGAATGGCGACACAGGGATCATGGCGTGATCCTTCAGGCAAGTTAAAGGGTTTAGCATCCCCTGCTAAGTTGACGGTGGTTTGCGGCTTGGTAATGCTGGAAGTCGGCTTAAACGCTACCCGGCCTAATAAGGGCAGGCCTGTAGTTATTCCACCCAAGGTTCCGCCGGCATAATTACTTGCCGGTCTGATTTTATGCTCCGCCTCAGCCATAATAAATGGATCATTATGTTCGGAACCATGCATTTCTACGGCATGAAAACCCTCTCCCATTTCAAACCCTTTAGTAGCCGGTAAACTCATCATGGCTTTAGCCAGGTTGGCTTCTATTTTTTCATAGATCGGATCCCCTAGGCCCACAGGTAAGCCAGTCGCCACAAATGTGGCCACCCCACCTAAGGAATCACCTTGCTCCTTTGCTTTTAGGATCAAGTCTTGCATTTGCGTTTCGGCTACTGGATCAGGGCAAAAAATAGGGCTTTGTAAAATATTGGGAAGCCACTGCTCTAAAGGAGTATCCAGTTTGACGCTGGCTTTTATTTGCGCGACTGCAGATAAATAAGCCGCTACCGTAATACCTGCCGTTGCTAATAATTTATTCGCCACCGCGGCAGCAGCTACCCGACAGGCAGTTTCACGAGCTGAGGAACGCCCTCCGCCACGGTAGTCAAAAATGCCATACTTTTCCAGATAGGTAAAATTAGCATGGCCCGGGCGCAATAAATTTTTTATCGGTTCGTATTTAGTGGAATCGGCATCTTTATTGAGGATAATGATGGCGATGGGAGCGCCCGTGGTTGTTCCTTGAAAAACCCCAGAATAAATTTCGGCTCGATCCGCTTCTTGTCGTGGCGAAGTATAGGGATTTCGACCTGGAGCACGTAAGGCCAAGGCTTGGTTGATATCTTCATCCTCTAGGGCTAATCCTGCGGGACAACCATCGATCACGACACCAATTCCTTTGCCATGAGATTCACCAAAGGTGGTGATGCGAAAAATATTTCCAAATGAATTACTGGACATGGGGTTTACTCCTAGGTTCGTAACTTTGCAATGATTGCTTTAACCACTTGATTAACATTCATGTGTCCTGTATCTAGGATAATATCTGCATTCGCCTGATACAATGTTAGTCTTTCTTGATAGAGTTTTTCAAAACTATTTTCGATGTCATTTTCATCGATAAATGAAGGCAACTGGCCGCCATGGCGGAAGCGCTCCAATAACACTTGGCTAGGAGTATTTAAATAAATTAATTGCCCGATTTGTTTTAAACTAGCCACATTTTCAGGATCCACCAAACTGCCACCGCCCGTAGAAATAACCGCATTTTCGATCGGGAGCAACTTCTTGATCGCTTGTTTTTCTAAGCCGCGAAATGCCTCACCTCCTAACCAATCATAAATTTTTCGGGCACTAAATTTCATCTCGGTAGTCTGATAAAAATCATTTTCAATACAATGATCGGTATCAAGGAATTGCATTCCCATTGCTTTCGCTAATGCTTTACCAATAGTGGTTTTTCCGGTTTTTTTAAAACCAATTAAAATAATATTCATGGTAAATCCCCCCTACCCCCCTTTTTCAAAGGGGGGAGTTACGGTTAGGTCTGCTCCCAACTGCTGCATTGCTTGGGCAAATTCGGGGTAGCTTTTTTGTACGCAATCCACTTCGGTAATTTCTGTCGTACCCTTGGCGGCCATTCCTGCCACAGCAAGGGACATGGCAATGCGATGGTCTTGATGGCTGGTCACTGCGGCTGCCACTAAGTCACTATGCTGAACAATGAGACCCTCTTCGGTTTCGGTAACGCTTGCGCCCATTTTGCGTAATTCAGCTGCCATGGCTGCTACCCGATTCGACTCTTTACGTTTGGCAATGGCAGCCCCAGTAATTTCTGTTTTCCCTTCCGCATAGCAACCCACTACCGCCAAAATAGCGATTGCATCCACAAAATCATTGATATCAATCGTCTGACCAATTAAAGGCGGGCTTTTCTTCACAATCAAGCGCTTAGTAGCAGGCTCAATCTCAATACGAGCGCCCATTTGTTGTAATACATAAACCAAAGCCTTATCGCCTTGCGGATCATTCATATCCACATTTTCTAATTGAATTTCAGAACCGGTGATTAAGGCAGCCCCCAGAGGGAAAGCGACCGAACTTAAATCTCCCGCCACAGTATAATCAAAACCGTGATAAGCAGCATTACCCCGAACGATGTAGCGTTCAAAATTTTGCTGGGTGCAAACAATTCCGAGGCGTGCTAACCAATGTAAGGTCAAATTAACCCAAGGTTTTTCTCCAGGATGTTCCACTTCAATCACCGTTTCTCCAGGTAAAAAAGCCGCTGCCATCAGCAACGCTGAGACAGTTTGAGAATCCTGCCCCTCTACTCGGGCGGTTCCTGGTTGAATCGGGCCCTTAATAATTGCAGGGGCGTGGCCATCGCCCTTGCTTGATTCGGCAAATCCACCGAGTTGAGTTATGCCATTTAATAGCGGCTGCATGGGGCGACTATAGCGGATGGAATGGTCGCCGGTAAATACCGTATAGCCTGGAATTAAAGCGGTTATTGCGGCTACAAAACGCAGAACTTGACCAGAATTGCCCGCATTAATCACGTCATCTGGTAAGCTTGGTTTTCCGGCCACACCTTCAATAATCAGTTGCGCCGGCTCACATTGAATCTTAGCGCCAATTTGTTGACAAGCAGTTACCATAGCCCAGGTATCAGGCGAAGCTAAATAATCACGGATGATGCTTTTCCCCTGCGCCATACTCGCCAATAAAATAGCGCGTAAGGTATGTGATTTGGAAGCCGGTATTTTGATGACCCCTGATAGTTTAGATGGTTTAACCTGATAATTCATTTGATGGCCCCTGATAGTTTAGTCGGTCAAATTATTGTAGAGCGGGAATTACTGGTGCCTTTAAGAATTCCCGCCCTTAAATATGGTTAATAACTTGTGATCATCTCCCTGACGTAAGGCTTCAATGACCTGCGCTAATTCGGATTGATAATGAGTTAATGCCTGTATAATTTCTTCTCGATTGATTGCGCAAATTTCTTGCCACAATACCGGGTTACTTCTGCCAATGCGGGTAAAGTCTCGAAATCCAGCGCCTACATATTCCAGGTAAGGAGGCAGTTCCGCTTGTTGCACTATGCAGTCTAAAAGAGCAAAGGCCAAAACATGGGGTAAGTGGCTCACCCAAGCAAAAAGAAAATCATGCAATTGTGGAGACATTTGGGTGACAACAGCGCCACAACGTTGCCACAATTGGCTGACAGAATCAATAGCCTGCTGATTCGTCTCTGCTGTTGGGGTAATAATAAGGCGCTTATTTTGAAATAAGTCTGCACCGGCATAAGACGCTCCCGATTTTTCTGATCCGGCAATAGGATGGGCAGGAACAAAGCGCTCATAATAAGCATTTAAATGCTCTTTTGCCCAAGCAATCGGCTTTTGTTTGGCACTGCACACATCAGTGATTATCATATCAGCCACTAAAAATGGGCTTATTTGCTGCAGCACTTGCTCCATCTGCAGCGGCGGTACTGCCAGAATAATAACTTCCGCTTTCTCCAGAACCTGCGGCAAGCTGTCTTTCGTATCTTGATCGACTCCTACCACTAAACTTACCACCTGATTAGCGACTAATGCTTTAGCTAAAGACCCTCCTATCAACCCAACTCCAATAATCACTACTTTTTCAAACAGTGGCTTATTCATATTTTGGATACGACCCTAATATTTTTATAAAAATACTTTGCTGAGCCATTTCTGTAATGGCACTCGCTACATTAGGATCTCTTTCATGCCCTTCCACATCAATAAAAAATAAATATTCCCATAAAGCAGTATGCGCAGGCCTGGATTCTAATTTAGTCATGCTGACATTATATCGGAACAAAGGAGTGAGCAAATCGACCAAGGCCCCACTGCGATTTTTAATTGCCACCACCAAGGAGGTTTTATCCTGCCCGGTAGGAGCGCTATCCAAATGTCCCAAAATCAAAAATCGGGTCGTGTTATTAATGTCGTCTTGAATATCGGCCGCAACTACCTGCAGCTGATACAATTCAGCGGCTACCTCACCTGCAATAGCAGCGGCAGTCGCATCTTCAGCAGCCAAACGTGCTCCTTGGGCATTGCTCTCTACCGGAATTCGTTGCACATTTGGCACTTGGCTATTAAGCCATTGGTTGCACTGTGCCAAGGATTGTGGATGCGAATAGATTTTTTCCAGCCCCTCAAGAGTGCTGGTCTTGCGTAATAATTGCTGCCGAATCGGTAATACTATTTCTCCGACGATGCGCAAATCTGTCGTTGTGAGTAAATCTAAGGTTTTATTTACTGCGCCTTCAGTGGAATTTTCTACCGGAACTACCGCCAATTGCACTTGCTTCAATACAACACTACGAAAAACTTCATCAATTGAACTGCAATCATGCAATTTAACTCCATGGCCAAAATGAGCAAAAACCGCTGCCTGACTAAAAGTGCCAGGAGGCCCTAGATAACTAATAGTTAAAACATCTTGCAATTCCCGACAAGCCGATATCAATTCCTTAAATGTAAGAGCAATAGCCTGGTGAGATAATGGCCCTGAGTTTATTTGCTGTAAATGATGCAAAATTTCTAACTCACGACCGGGATGATAAACCGAGCCTGCCTTCAATTTTCCAATGGCTTGGGCCAATTGGGCGCGCTGATTCATCATTTCTACCAGCTTGGCATCTAGATCATCAATTTGCTCTCGATAGGCTTGTAACATAGATAGAATGCTCCCAGGCGTCATCCCGATCGATTAGCTAGTGTCATCCCCCGACTAGCTAGAAAGAGAAAGGACCAATTCTGGATTTCGTATTACCTGACTCCAGTGTAATAATAATTTTCGTAATTCTGAGCGCGCTTCCTTTAATTGCTTGTATTGCCGATCTATATGTACCTTCATTTCTAAGTGCTCAATATAAGCAGCCGTTTTTAAGATACGATCTCGCAAGGGATATAACCAATGTTCTACCGAGTGCAACAAAGCTTCTGAATGTTGTTTAACTACATGAATGAGCTGATGTTCTTCATTGCGGATCCGATACTGCAGCAATTGCTTTTGGCTGACACACTTGAGCTCACTGACTAAGCCTAAATAGGCCAAGCCACGGATTAACCATTTACTCGGATCAAAATCGTAAAACCGAATCCCATTACGATAATCAAACATAAATTGATGGTGAAAATTATGGAAACCTTCCCCAAAAGTAAATAAGGCCGTAAACCAATTATCACGAGCACTGAGCTTTTCTGAGTAAGTACGTTTGCCGAACATATGGCAGACTGAATTAATACAAAAAGTCATCTGCTGCAGAAAAGCAATACGCAAGGCGCCAGCAATGATTAAGCCTCCCCAAGGATCTCCCCAAAGGCTAGCAATAGCCATGGGCAATCCAAAGCCCATAATAAAAGCAAGGAACACAAAAAAACGGTGCTGGAATTTTACTAAGGGATCATTAGTCAGATCCTTTACATTATTAAAATCTCGCTTCGACGTATCCAAAAATATCAACCACCCAAGGTGGGCATACCAAAATCCTTTTTTAATGTTGTAGGGATCTTTATCGGTATCGGTATAAAGATGATGCCGACGATGATCAGTACACCATTCTACGGCGCTACCCTCAAAAGCCCCGGCGCCAAATAAAAGAAAAAAGACACGGACTGGCCAGCTTGCTTTATAGGTTCGATGAGAAAACAAACGATGATAACCTGCGGTGACGGAAAGCCCGGTAACAATAGTCATACCAAGGGCAAGCCATGCAGTTCCTGAATGAAACTGATGGTTTAGAATAATAAAAAGAGTTCCAAAAATGGCTATTAAAGGGGTGATGGTTAGGAACAGGGTATTAGTCCAGTTGATACGTTTTACTTTATTCACGATTTAAATTTCCAAAACAAAAAAATTAAGAATAATTGCCACCTCACTGGCAGTATTTAATTTTGCTCATCCTTGCAAAGCCGGCATTATAGCACAAATTGGACCTAAAAATAACCCCCTCATAAACTTTCGACATACTCCCTTCTCCCTTGTGGGTGAGCCATCTTCCTTATTCCTCCTCCCCTTGTGGGAGAAGGTGCCGAAGGCGGATGAGGGGTGATCCATCTTCCTCGGTCACCAGGCAGCGCTGGGAAAGATAGAGCATAAACACACTCAATGGCAAAATGAGTAAGACATCGATAGGAAATGACAGCAGGTTAATTCCCCCAAAAGAACCTAAATAAGAAAGTCCCAATAAACAGGCCAGATAGCTAAAAAACCACGTTAAGCTGCGACTGAAGCTAAGCAGGTTTTTACGTTGATAAATTCGATTAATTAGTAAACCCACCAAAATGGCAAGAAAAAGCTTCCAAATAATGTCAAAACCACACCAATACAGCATTAAATTACACACATAAAACCCCACATAGGACAACGGGCCAGCTGCGCTTAATTGAAATGGCCGAGCCCTGTCAGGCTGCAACTTACGAAATGCTAACAAGCAAATAGGCCCAATACCATAGGACAGAATACTGGCCGAGGAAAGAAATGCCACCATTTTTTGCCATCCTGGAAAAGGCAAAAACGATAAGATCCCCACGACAAAATTGATATACAAAGTAATATAAGGGATACGATAACGATTAACCTTAAGCAGGAACTTAGGTAAGTGTTCGTTAAGTGCCATGCCGTATAAAATACGCGAGGTGGCTGCCGTATACACTAAGGTAGTGCCAAAAGGCGAAAAAGAGGCATCAATCATGAGTAATGTGGCCACTAGCCCCAATCCAAGCAACAAAGTTAAACCCACTAAAGGCCCACTATCTCCCACGAAAGCCAGCTGATGCCAACCATGGTTAAGTAGCGACTTTGGGATGGCGGCCAGGAAACTAAGTTGCAGCAGGAAATACAAGACAAACCCAATGAAAACAGCACCTAAAATGGCAATAGGAATATTTCTTTGTGGATTGCGTACTTCGCCCGCCAACATCAAACCATTTTGAAATCCAGTAAAAGCAAAAATGACTCCCCCTGTCGATAAGGCGGAAAAAATACCCATCCAGCTTGCTTTGGTATGCAGATTGATAGAGATATTGGCAAACGAATGCGAGGTGTGCAGCAAGGCAATAACAGCAATAATAGGAACAGCAAACTTTATAATGCTAGCGTATTTATTACATTCAGCCAGTAATTTAATACCAAAGGTGTTTAACAACACTACAAATAACATCACGAGGATAGCAACCCCATACCCCCAGCCAGATAAGGTAAATGCGGTTTCCCCTTTAATCACGAGCCAAGGCAAGAAATGACTGCCATATTGCAAAATAGCTTGGATTTCAATCGGGGTCATGACCACATAAGATAGCCAAGAAGCCCAAGCAAATAAAAAGCCCACCTCTTTACCATGGGTAAAAGTCGGATAATTGGCCATACCCCCGGAAATGGGCAGCATAGCACCCAATTCACACAATGGCAGGGCAACAAATACCATGAAAATGGTGGCTATAACCCAGCAGATTAATGCATTGCTCCCAGCCATCTGTGCGCTAATAAAAGGGCTAAATAACCAGCCAGAGCCAATCATCCCGCCAGCGGCTGCAATTAATACATTGGTGGTTGAAATATCTCGCTTTAGCATTGGTATACCCCCTCTCCCTGACCCTCTCCCACCTTCCCTCGCTAACGCTCGGGGGGGAGAGGGGATTAAAGCCTACTGTCCATCTGTAATACATCCTAAACTAGCCGATGAGACATTTTTAATGTACTTAAATAATTGGCCTTGGTTTACCTTGAAAGGAGGCATTTTCCATAATTTATAACGTTCCGCCAATTCCTCAGGCGTTAACTCCACTTGGATAGAATTTTGCTCTACATCAATAGTAATACGATCCCCATCCTTAATTAAAGCAATCGGACCCCCGACTTGGGCTTCGGGAGAAATATGACCCACGATAAAGCCATGTGACCCGCCTGAAAAGCGCCCATCGGTAATCAATGCGACATCTTTTCCCCAGCCAGCTCCCATCAACATCGAAGTGGGCTTTAGCATCTCCGGCATCCCTGGACCGCCCTTGGGTCCAGCATAACGAATTACAATCACATCGCCCTTGGCAATTTTCTGTTGTTCAAATGCTTCAACCATAGCCTGCTCTGAGTCAAATACCCGAGCAGGACCACTAAAATACAAACCCTCTTTGCCGGTAATCTTAGCCACAGAACCATCAGGAGCCAGATTGCCCTTTAATATTTGTAAATGCCCGGTCGGCTTTAATGGATTCGCAAAAGAATGAACAATAGGTTGATCCACGGCTAAATCTGGCACATTAGCAAGATTTTCTGCCAAAGTTTTTCCGGTTACCGTTAAACAATCCCCATCGATGCGACCCGCCTTTAATAGCATTTTTAACACGGCTGGCGTCCCACCATAACGTTGTAAATCCTCCATGAGAAATTTTCCGCTGGGCCTAAAATCAGCTAATAACGGGGTTCGATCACTGACTTTTTGAAAATCACTCAATTCCAGAGGAACTCCTGCGGCATGTGCCATCGCCAGTAAATGTAGGATTCCATTGGTAGATCCCCCTAATATGACAATCAAAACCATGGCATTTTCAAAGGCGCGCCGCGTCATAATATCTTTGGGCTTAAGGTCTTTTTCCAGTAAATATCGGATAGCCTGACCTGCGCGCAAACACTCTTGCAGTTTCCCTGGATCGGTTGCGGGGGTAGAAGAACTATAGGGTAAGCTCATACCCAAAGCCTCAATAGCACAGGCCATAGTATTGGCAGTAAACATCCCACCACAAGCCCCTGCCCCTGGGCAGGCATGTTTTATAATAGCCCGGCGCTGCTGATCGTCTATTTTGCCACTAAGAAATTCACCATAACATTGAAATGCGGTCACCACATCGATGGTGTTATGGTCAATGTGCCCAGCTCTGATAGTACCACCATAAATCATTAAGCTAGGACGGTTTAAACGCGCCATCGCTATCACGCAGCCTGGCATATTTTTATCACAACCTGGGATGGCGATCAGCGCATCGTACCAATGCGCCCCCATGGCGGTCTCAATGGAATCGGCAATTAAATCGCGTGATGGCAAAGAATAACGCATCCCTTCTGTTCCCATGGAAATACCATCACTGACGCCAATGGTATTAAATCGCATCCCCACCAGATCAGCTTCCCTCACCCCTACCTTGACCTGTTGAGCCAAATCTAACAGATGCATATTGCAGGGATTGCCTTCATACCACATGCTCGCAATACCTACTTGCGCTTTGCGTAAATCATCCTCAGTGAGACCAGTCGCATATAGCATTGCCTGTGAAGCCCCTTGCGAAGGTGTCTGAGTTAGTTTGGCGCTGTATTTATTAAGTTGTGACATGGTAAATCCTCTAAATGAACACTTCCCCTCTCCCCCACCCGAGCTTGCGAGGGAAGGTGGGAGAGGGTTAGGGAGAGGGGGCCATTTACCCCCTCATCCGCCCTTCGGCACCTTCTCCCACAAGGGGAAAAGGAATTTTAAAAGCCATTATAAGCTGCTTCAAAAGCCTCAATCGAAGCTTGGATAATATCAGGTGACACCCCTCGTCCCAAAGAAAAATTGTTTCCTTTCATCAATTTCAATTCGACATAAACAACTGCATCAACCCCTTGACTACGAATTTCCACCTTATAATCAGTCAAGGTAAAGTCAATCTTTTCTCCACAAGCTTGGATCAATGACTTAATCACAGCATCCACAGGGCCAACACCCTCAGAGGCAGCAGTTTTTTCTTGTCCACCGATTTTAACCGTGACTGTTGCCTTGGGCATCCGATCTTTCCCAGTGGTGACCATAAAATCAATGACTGAAAATACTGCGGTGCCTGAAACGTGGGGAGTGCCCAAAGCATCTTGGACACTGTCTTGGAAATCCGATACAGTGATTTTCTTTCCTTTCTGCAAAATTTTGCTCAAAATATCCTTAATCTTCAGCAAATACTCTTGCGAATAATGCGCGCCGAGCAAAGACATTGTTTGCTCTTCAATTTGCTCTAAGCTGGGGTCAGCAGCAAAAAGAACCTGGTTCTTCTCAACAAAAATCATATTTTTATTATTAAAAAAGTTATTTTTGTAGAGCAGTAAAAATTCATCTATCTCTGGATAAATGGTCACCGGTTTAACCGCAGCTCGCAGGATTACATTGGCATCTTTCAAACCATCACCGGTTAACACACACACCACCCGCCCTTCAATTCCCTGGCCATTTCTTGCGGCCTTTAGTAAAGCAGCCACTGTAGTAGCAGAAGCGCTTTCTACAAACAAGCCTTCTTCGGTAGAAAGCAAATATTGTGCCTCCAATATTTCTTGATCAGTCACCGACATTGCTGAGCCTTCCGAAGAATAAATCGCATCCAAAGCTTTAATTCCATCTAGAGGATTGGGCACAGCAATGGCAGACGCCAAAGTGTTAGCGCTTGAAAACGCTTCAATGGTGGTTCTCCCCGCCTGAAAACTCTGCACAATGGCTGCCGCCCCTTCGGCCTGAATCCCCAGTAATCGGGGCTGTTTTTCTATTAAGCCCAAATCTTTGTAATCTTTAAACCCCTTAGCATAGGCGGTAATATTAGTGCCACAACCCATGGGCACCACCACCCAATCGGGTACCTGAAAAAATAGTTGATCAATGACTTCAAAAGCGGCAGTTTTTTGACCTTCCACTCGATAAGCATAATCGCCCGCTAAATAAAACCCCATTTCTTCGGCGATCCTCTGCGCTAACTGAGCCGCATCGTTGTAATTGCCCTTCACCTGAATTACATGGCCACCAAAAGCAAGCACTTGCGCCAACTTACCTACCGGCACTCCTTCAGGGATTAAGATAAAACACGGCATTTTTGCCGCTGCGGCATAACAAGCACAGGAAGCTGCCATATTACCCGTCGAAGCAAGGACAATGCCCTCCGCTCCTAACTCACGAGCAATGGAAATATCCACTGCAGAACCACGATCTTTAAAAGAACCGGTGGGATTTTTCCCTTCTACTTTAAAATACAAATCTAGGTTTAATTTCGCTCCTAAAACTTTACTTTTAATGAGAGGAGTAGCGGCTTCATTTAACGAGATAAATTTTGCTATGGCTTTAATGGGCATCAGGGGCAAATACTTAGAAAGCCCGGGAGGAGAAGTTTTAAAATAATCCAAATTTATTTTGACCGCGACGGCTTTCATCTCCATGGAAACTTCCCATGGAGATTGTTCTCCAGTAAATACAAAACCTCGAGCTTGAACTGGTTTTTTAGTTATAAAATCAATAAGTTGGTACATAATCATCGCCATTTTAAGCACGTCGTCTCTGCAGGAGGCGTAACGTCGTCCCGGCATGAATGCCGGGATCCACGGCGCAGGAGGCGAATCTTTCACATCCTGATGAACTGGATCTCTGCATCCTGCAGGGACGACGTTACGCATCCATGCCAGGACGACGGCGTGAGTAATTACGTTTTAGTTACTGGACGCAATTTTCTGACTTCTCGACCTGCCTGCCATAGCTCTTCATTAGCCATCACTTCCAATTCTTGATTTAGCTTTTCCTTATAATCCGGTTGGCTATTCGCCTTAATGACAACCTCTGCTTCTGTGCCATTTTCTACGCTTTCATACAATGACTCGAAAACTGGAGTGACGGCAGCTTCAAAACGAGGCAGCCAATCGAGTGCCCCACGCTGGGCAGTGGTAGAACAATTTCTATATAACCAATCCATACCGCTTTCTGCTAATAAAGGTCCTAAACTTTGGGTGAGTTCTTCAACCGTTTCATTAAATGCCTCACTCGGGGTATGCCCATGTTTGCGTAAGACTTTGTACTGAGCCTTAATTATCCCAGCTAAAGCGCCCATCAGAGTACCGCGCTCCCCAGTTAAATCACTATATACTTCCCTCTTAAAGGTAGTTTCAAATAAATAACCCGAACCAATGCCAATACCAAAAGCCAAGGCTTTTTCTCTGGCATTGCCCGAATTATCCTGATATACCGCATAGCTGGAATTAATACCTTGCCCGGCTAAAAATAATTTACGGACACTACGACCTGCCCCTTTAGGAGCAACTAAAATTACATCAATGTCTTTGGGGGGGACAATTCCGGTTTTATCGCTATAGGTCACTCCAAATCCATGAGAAAAATATAGGGTCTTACCAGCAGTTAAATATTTTTTGACCTCTGACCACCACTGGATTTGTGCCGCATCAGAGAGTAAGTAGCAAATAAAAGTGGCTTTTTCACAGGCCTTTTCAATGGAAAATAAATCTTTATCAGGAACCCAACCATCGCTCACTGCCTTATCCCAAGACGCTGAATCTTGTCTTTGCCCAATAATCACCTTAAAGCCATTGTCTTTTAAATTCAGTGCTTGCGCAGGCCCTTGCACCCCATAACCTATAATCGCAATCACTTGATCTTTGAGAACTTCCAGAGCTCGATTTAATGGAAATTCGTCACGGGTTACCACATTTTCATAGTCACTACCAAATTTGATATTAGGCATGAAGTTTTTCTCCTTACTCATTGATTGATTGTTTACACTGCGTCCTTGGAATGAATCCAAGGGCTTGCCCAAGGGGGAGAACTGCTTCTCTCCCCCTTGGTTAACCCCCATTGCTTTGCCCATGGGCTTATTAAGCCCATGGTTTATTGCTTAATAGCAATTTTACTATTAATTTTGACCTCGACGAATTCAAAAATTCTTTGTAATTGCATAATGACTCTAGTTGTCGTTTTATCATCACTGTGGATGACCACATTGAAATATGAGATCCCTTTATTGCTGGTTTCAAAAACATGCATTTGTTCAATATTGACCCGATGACGGGCAAAAATGCCGGCCATACGCTGCAAAACGCGCAAGGCATTCTCAGTGATGATTGAAATGGCATAAATATATTGCATAAAAGTTCCTATGATAAACGAATTTCACCTACCCCGGTTCCCGCTGGAATCATGGGGAACATATTTTCCTCTTTTTCGACGACAACTTCCAATAAATAAGGGCCTTCAGCCGCTAATAATCGATCTAAACCTGCCGATAAATCAGTAATATCAGAGATACGATGCGCTTCAATGCCATATCCCTCAGTAATTTTAATGAAATCAGGATTTTTTAAGTGCACAAAGGAATAGCGTTGTTCAAAAAATAACTCCTGCCACTGTCGAACCATGCCCAAGTGATTGTTGTTTAATATAATTATCTTTACCGGCAGGCTTTCCTGAGCAATCACGCCTAACTCTTGGATATTCATTTGGAAACCACCATCCCCGATGATTGCAATGACCTGCTGGGACATATTTGCCAATTTAGCCCCAATTGCTGCGGGCAAAGCAAATCCCATCGTGCCTAAACCCCCTGAAGTGATATGCGCATTAGTCCTTCTAAACTGATAATAACGTGCCGCTATCATTTGATGCTGCCCAACATCGGTCACGAGCACAGATTCACCCTTAGTTTTTCTCGCCAATTCATGGATCACAGCGGCCATCTTAATTTGCGGCCCTTTGGGGGAAATTTCATGGGTAATGACCTGCTGATATTCTTGATCATAACAAGATTTAAACTCACCAATCCACCGTTCATGTTGTTGTGGACAACGAGTTGCGTCGACATGATGCAGTAGTGCTTGCAATGCCTGCTTGGCATCCGCTAACAAGGCAACATCGACCGAAACATTTTTATTAATTTCAGCCGGGTCAATATCAATATGAATGATTTTAGCTTGTTTGGCATAAGAATTTAAATTTCCAGTCACTCGGTCATCAAAGCGCATCCCCACTGCAATAATAACATCGGCCTGATTAGTCAATAAATTAGGACCATAATTTCCATGCATACCTAACATGCCAACGTATAAAGGATGATCTGTAGGAAATGCTGATAAGCCTAACAAGGTACAAGCCACTGGAATATTGGCTTTTTCGGCAAATTGCGTTAATTCCTCCATGGCTCCAGATAATAACACCCCATGCCCTACCAATAATAATGGCTTAGTTGCCTGATTAATTAATTGCATCGCATGAGTTATTTTTTCCTGCCACTGACTAGCATTCGTGGTAGCGTCAAGGGTTTTTTTCGGGCTTACATAGGGTTTATAAGCAAAATCCAGCAAACCTAATTGGGCATCTTTGGTCATATCGAGTAAAACCGGGCCCGGGCGACCCGAGCGGGCAATATAAAATGCTTTCGCAATTGCCACTGGGATTTCGTCAGCGCAGGTAATTTGATAATTCCACTTGGTGACAGGAAGGGAAATTCCAATAATATCGGCTTCTTGAAAGGCATCGGTTCCTAAATAAACACTGCTCACTTGGCCAGTAATACATACCACGGGGACAGAATCTAGCATGGCATCAGCAATGCCGGTAATAAGATTAGTGGCCCCTGGGCCTGAAGTGACCAAGCAAACCCCAGGTTTACCACAGGCTCTGGCATAACCCTCAGCCGCATGAACGGCGCCTTGTTCGTGTCGGACCAGTATATGCCGCAATTGCGACTGAACATCATATAAGGCATCGTAGGTTGGCATAATCGCCCCTCCAGGATAACCAAATAAAATGTCGACGCCTTCACCGAGTAAAGATTGCATAATCGCTTGAGCGCCTGTTAGTTGTGTCATTACCTTCTCCACACTGTTAAACCTAGATTCGGCAGTAGAAACCTACTGTGAGGGCTTAATACATTGAATCTCTCGCTTATTTTTATATTTTTTTCTTTCACCGTACGGGTGAGTACGCCTTCAAGAAAAAAATTTAAAAATAATCAAGATCTTCAACGTCTTAATCCCTCTCGCTACGGTTTCTACTGCCGAATCTAGGTTAAAAAAACCCTCTCCCCTCTCATACACTTGCGACCTTACTCCTTCTCCCCTTGTGGGAGAAGGTGGCCGTAGGCCGGATAATGGGTGCCTCCACCCGTCACCTCGTCACTAGCAGAGGGATAGTCGGCAGTAAGCCCCCCTAGCATAGAAAATATTACACATAATATAGGAAATATCTCTAAAAAGCGACAATAATAAGCAAGAAATATGAAAAACACTTCGTTATTTTAGGTCATCCATAACTATAATAACAAGGCATAAACGACTGCCCAGCAGTCCAAACCCTTAACTGGCGGGTGGTTTTTAGCAAAAAATCCAAGCTCTGTTATCGTATAGACCCCAGCTCCCGCAACACCAGCTCCCATTATTTTTAATTTGCCTGACATAGTTACACCTTGGAACGACTGTAAGAGCTATACATAATACAGAAAATATCCATCAGAAGCGACAGTAATCAGCAAACGCACTCCCCCCTGCTGAGTCAGGAAGAAAGGGGCCAGGAGGGGGTGGCACAGAGCCCAGCGCGCGCTGGCCGGGATGGGGTTCCTCGAAAAATACTTGACCTCGCTTTAGGCTTTCGATATAAGGTTAAGAATTTCTTAAGGAGTCGTTCTGATGAGGTCATCGGTAAAATTGCTGGTGTTAAGTAGCTGCCTTCTAGCTCATAATGGATTTGCTTCTGATAACACTCCTTTTCCGCTCACACCAGGCGTTTCCATCAGTGGTTTTACCGGCAGTGGCACTACCGGGTATGGTGATATACTAGCTCCTGTTTTTGGCCAAACCAATCGCTTTATTTTTCTGGATCCACAAACCCAATATCACAATTCTCAAGATTATACTGGCAGCCTAGGATTGGGTTTTCGCCAACTTCACTCCCAAGCAGGTATCCTGGGCGCGTATGTCTTTGCTGATTACAATCACCGCAGCGATACTCACGGTTTTTGGTTTATTAGCCCCGGAATCGAACGACTAGGCGATAGGATCGATTTCAGCGCAAATCTTTATGTGCCAGTCGGGCCGAGGCGAGCAACCACCGGTACTTGTTTTGCTGAATCTACAGACGAATATAAATATCTGAGATTTACTAATCATGAAGCCTACGACCGCCTCGTAGATACTTTTAATTCAGTAGGATTTGGTGGCGATGCTCAAGTGGGGTTTCGACTCCCGTTAAAAAATAATCCGGAACTCTATCTAGGCGGCTACCACTTTAGTCCTAAAGATGCCGATTCGTTTACTGGAGCATCTGCCAGGCTGCGCATCCCACTCACCTCTTACCTCAGTGTTGACCTCAGTGAAACCTACGATTCCGAAGCGCATAATGTTTTTAAGGGTGGAGTGACGCTTTACTTAGGTGGCCGCAATAGCCACTATTCCTACAAGCCCCACGATTTAACCCAGCGGCTAGTCGACCCTATTCAACGTAATCTTGTGTCTATTGCCGGTAATTCACCCACGGCACAACCTATCGAAAAAAGTAAAAAACTAACTGATAAAGAAGGAGTATTGCTCTCTAATATTTCCTTTTTCTCGCCCAATGGTGTTGCAGACGGCAACTGCACCTATGAAAATCGCTGCGCCTTAAATCAAACTAATATTGACAATGCGAATGATTTAAATAACCGTAATTTCTTTATTCAATCTGGAATTTATGGTGATCCTAGCAATGGATTACCCGCTCTATTTTTTACCTACGACAATGTTAGCGGACGTGACTACAGCTACAAAAAACCTGCCACTATCATTGACAATAATTTACCCGTTATTTTCTTTGCCAATGATGGCGCCTATTTATTTGGGAATAATCAATTTTCTGCTTTAAATCTAGTTCAAAATAATACGAGTGGTATCAATAATGCCCTCATCGTTCCCACTGAAGGGACGACACGCTTAAGCAACTTAATCTTAGAAGGTGCCGGTCCTCTGGTTGATAGCACTGGCATACTAATTAGCAATCCTATCGATGATAATGTCGAAGTGTTGATTGACCATTCATTCATTACTAATTTTAACCTTGGCATAGGAATTCTGGACCAAAATTTCTTTGACGATTCGCAACTGAATGTGACGATTCAAGACTCATCTTTGTTCGGTAATTCGAATGGTATTAACGCAGAAAATCTTTCCTCGGGTGATATGAATATTCGCTTGCTTCGCACGCAGTTATCTGGCCTGGGGATTGGCTCGGGAGTGGCATTAACCAATACCACCGGTACTATGACCTTTGTGATGGACCGCAGCAGCATTAATAATTTTGGTTTAGGTTACAGTAACCTTAATCTACTAGGTAATTCCTGGCTATCTATTACCAACTCCAGCATTACCAATAATATTTCTTCGGGAATTTTAGCTTTGAATGATACTGGCCGATCGAAACTCACGGTCATTAATTCTAATGTAAGCAACAATGGCATCGGTTTAATTGCAGATAATTTATCCTCGCATAATTTCAGCATCTATGTCGGTAATTCGATCTTCGAGAATAACGCCGTGGGATTTGCAGTAGACGAACTAACAAGCTTATATATCGACCACTCTATCGTCATTGGGCCCAATACCCCGCAGCTCGTTGTCGGAGGGAATGGCGCAAATATCACCGTTAATGACCCAATTTACTTTGATGGCATCGCCATCAACAGTGGAGGATCATTGGTTTTTCAAAGGAATCACCACGACAAATTTGAACTTCCCCAGGGGACAGCTGCATTCATTCAATGTGCTAGAGGGATTTGTATAATATCGTGATAAAAGAGAAATCTAAAACCTGGGCCGCCATTTCACGCAAAATTGGCCAAATATTCTCAAAACTGCCCTTCACGCCAGACTTCTACACTTGGAGCACAGTACCCATTGCCTTAATTGGTCTTATCGCCATCATTACTCATGCGATATGGCTAGGCTGCAGTTTTTTCCTGCTAGCTGGCATATTGGATTTAGTGGATGGGGCTTTGGCTAGACATTTAAACTGTGCTTCTTACCGGGGAGCATTTTTAGACGGGAGTCTAGATCGATTTATTGATTTCATGCTGCTTTTTAGCTACTTCTGGTTACCTATCACCACATCATGGCTACCATTATCACAATGGATTTGTCTTGCGATGTTCTTTGCTATTATGCCATCGTTTGAAGTGGCCTATGCTAATCATCGCAAAGCTGTAATCGATCCAGATGAAACTATCATATGGCGTATTTTAAACCGAGGTGAAATGTACCTGCTTATGCTGCTTATCCCGATCAGCAGCCTTTATCATTCTCTATGGGCAGGATATTTATTAATTGCCTTAGTAGTGCTGTCAGGCATTACAACCTTTCAGACGATCTGGATTAGTTTAAAGTTTTCACGGTATTCAGGTCAGTGATCCGTGAGTTGCCCACAGGGTACTGGATGCTCTGTACCAGGCAGCCATATCCAAACATAGGCGCTGTATTGTTTAGGATTTGTCATAGTGACTTTTGGATGAGCGGCGAACACGTTGAACCTGATTTTGCCCTAAACTACGTAATAAGAGGGCTATTTGTGTCCTAGATTGGCGATTGCCTAGGTCAAAGCCACGTAATAAAGGAATATCTAATAACCAAAGGACGCTAAGAAATAAACCCAGCCCAATACCAGGATCACCTTTTTCCAAACGAGCGATGGTTTTTCGATTGACACCAGCTTTTTGGGCTATTTCTTCAGAGGTGTAATTTGCTGATCTGCGAGCGGATTGTATGAGCTCGCCAAGCATTTGCAGAGCTTCTTGCACAGCTTGAGGCAAGGCAGATATTTGTGACATTTTAGCCTCCTTAAGTTGATTAACGGGCGTTATATGTCCCAAATTAACATGAATTATAGAGAGCGTCAATCCTAGGTACAAAAAATGCCGCGGGCTAGCCGCGGCATGTTATTCCTAGTCTTCCTTAATATTCCCAGTTTGCCCATCCACTTCTAAATCTACTTTTTTACCATTCTTATCCAGAGCTTTTACGTCAAACTTATTTTTTTCCAATTCAATCTCGCTAATATGCGTATAACCAGCCTTCTCCACTTTTTTTGCTGCATCAAGAATGGTTAATTGCGCCGCCATTGCTTTAGACTCCTTGGAAACTTGTCCATCCGTTGGATTTACCGCAACTTTTACAGGTCTGCCTTCATGATTAATGGCAACAGCCTCATAAACATCGTTTTCAAACTTAACTTTACGGACCCCAGTAAAACCTGCTTTCTGCAAATTTTCCAATACCGTAGAAGCACTTACGGCATTCGCTGGAAGTTGGTCATCAGCCAAACTATTGACTGCAAAAAGCAAACCACTAGCTAAAACAGTCATTACTAAATATTTCTTCATGAAAAAATCTCCTTAATATAATGAATAGGAACCACTGGAAAAAATGTCATTCTAAACAAATGTCATTTTAAACAGTTGAAATTATTTTTCAAGGCATAAAAAGCTCTTAATATACAAAGGGGCTGATCTATAGCCTACTTAGTTAAAAATATTTGACATACAAAGAGAGTTAAGTAATACTTAATTACACATGTATTACTTTTTTATGGAGGTCCCCATGTATTCTTCAACTCTAACATCCAAGGGTCAAGTAACCATACCAGCTAATTTAAGACAAGCTTTAGATTTACATCCTGGAGATACAGTAGCTTTTGAAGCATTGGATCAAAAGATATTGATTTTTAAAAAAAGAGACGACATCACTCAAGCATTCGGTATGTTTAAAGTCGAGAAAAAAGTTTCTCTTGGGGAAATCCAAAGAGCAATTGAAAAGGGATATAGTGATGATAGCAATTGATACTAACATCCTGGTTCGAATTTTTATCGATGACTTAAATGAGAGTCAAGTTAAAAAATCTAGAGACCTAGCAAAAAAAGCCAAGCATATTTTTTTATCCGAAATCGTATTAATCGAAATGGTATGGGTTTTAGATCGAGCTTATGATCTTACCAAACAACAAATTCTTGTCGTTTTGCAGGAAATATACGAAAATTCTGCCTTTGTTGTTGAACGTGAGCAAAATTTTCTAGAAGGACTTGTACTTTTTAAAGAAAATAATGCTGACTTCTCTGATTGCATGATATTAGTAGCAGCTAAAAATGCTGATGCAAAAGATTTTTATACTTTTGATGAAAAATTTGCAAAGATCAAACAGGTTAAACGATTGTAACGATACAAACTCTTGATATACAAAGAGGTTGGCAACCATTCACCACAATTTTGCCTCTCCCCTTGTGGGAGAGGCCGCCGCGCCGTTAGGCGCGCGGGTGAGGGGTAAGCAGCATTTAGCTAATAAAATGCTCTTTGCTGATTCCAAGTTTACCCCTCATCCGCCCTTTCGGGCACCTTCTCCCACAAGGGGAGAAGGATTTTTACGCACAAAGTTAGATGGGAGCCTAGATCGATTTATTGATTTCATGCTGCTTTTTAGCTATTTTTGGCTACCCATCACTCCGCCATGGCTACCATTATCACAATGGATTTGTCTTGCAATGTTCTTTGCCATTATGCCATCGTTTGAAGTGGCCTATGCTAACCATCGTAAAGCCGTCATCGATCCAGATGAAACTATCATTTGGCGCATCTTAAACCGAGGCGAGATGTACCTGCTCATGTTAGTTATCCCAATCAATAGCCTTTATAATTCTCTATGGGCAGGATATTTATTAATTGCCTTAGTAATGCTGTCAGGCATCACCACGCTTCAAACGATCTGGATATGCTAAGTTTATGCCGCGCAGTGCCTTCGTGATGGCAATCTCGGGAGCATCCCTCACATCTGATACATGAGATTGCTGCAGCCTACTATTGACCCCAATGGCAACAATAGCCATCAAAGCCACGGCTATTGTAATACACTCAATTGCATTAAAAGAATTTCCATCGAAAATTTCGGTGCGTAAATAGGCGCTCGAATCCTGCGTATTTATCTTGCTAGCCAACGAAACAATACCTAAACCAATCCCTGATACTGCTAGAAAAGTTAGCAATTTTTTCGAAAAAGTATTTTCCTTAGTAGGGGAAGGAGAGAAAACCGTAATAAATGGCTCATCCTCCTCAACTATGTATTGTAGGACATGCAATTTAATATTTTTAGGAAGGAGCTGCGGATAAACAGTAAAAAAACGTTTAATATCATCAAGCAGGTCTCCCCTGTCATCTATACAATAAAAATTGATTATTGCTTTCGGTTGTTTCTTAGCTATGGCTCTTGACTGATTTATAATAGATAAAATTTTCGATGAACTCTTCTCTTTATCATAATATGAAAAGTTCATATCATGAAGCTCATGTTCAGATGAGTTCAGAAAAGTGCTTGTGCTTTTTTCTACAAAACCAGATTTGGGATTGAAAAATTGCAATAATGTAGCGCCATCGCTCAGTTGACCCATCTGATCGTGTAACAACAGTTGATTGAAATGCCAATTCTCTGTCTCACATAAGTCACTATAGTTTTTAAAACTAGATCCACTTCCCTTCTCCTGCACATTTTCTCGCTCTCGTTTTAAGGACAGTCTATTTGACAATGTAAAAAATTCAAGCGATCTATTCTTGGCTAGAGATATTAATTTATCTCGAAATTTATCCGCATGTTTCTTGAAAAGAGCATTCAACGTATCCTTCAATCCTAAGGATAGCTTTTCCTCCATTACGCTATAGGATTTCGCTGTATCATTTAAGCTATTAAATTCTTTTTGTTCTTCTGGAGTTAGTTCACCCTTAAAATGAGACTCCGCATAACAAATACGCCATTTAGGAGTGCATTTTTCCCAAAAAATGATATCTGCACAATCATCATAATCTAATGAAACTACGTTAATTTCACCGGGTGCTTCTGTAGCTTTACTTTCAACTGGTGTTTTTCTTAGGTGAGCATAAAGACAAATCATTAAATAGGAAAAAGCCACCGCAGCCAGGCTAATATAAAGATAACTGATGAGGTTATCTATTCTATCCGCAGAAGAGTCTGCACCACAAAGATCCAATAGACCAAACCCAATACCTGGAACAAGCGAAAAAAAAGCAGTTCCGATGGCATAATTATTAATATAATTAAAGGACTTAGGTTTTGGTTTCGCTTCTACAGGACGTAGACTGCGTTGTTTAAGCTCCCACAATTCTCGTAACTTCCACTTAGACACTATTTCACCTGGAAGTTGCCCTATAAAAGCATCCACTTTGGAAATATTACTATCCCTATCCTGCTCTTTGGAAGTAATACTCTTCTCATCCTGAGTAGGGTTTAATATCCCCCCCATAATAAAGGATAATGTTTCCCTGAAAGCACGTCTCTCTACTGTCCTTTTATCTTCATTAACCAATCTTGATAGCGGCTCAAAAGCATCAGTTAAACCTTCTGGAATTTTCAGAGAAGATTGTACATCTGTAAACGTATATTCCTCTAGTTTTTCTACTTTTGTTTCGTTCACCTTTGTTTCACTCATACACGACTCCGATAGTTACGATAAAATGTTAAGTCATCATAAATGATCAATATTAACTAAATATTAAGACCTTGTCGGTTTCTATAACGCGACAGGCGGCCGTTCAACGACAGGCGTATTTGGTTTTTACATACTGATCTAACAACTGCACAAATTCTGCGGCAATATTCGCACCACGCAAGGTGACGGCTTTCATCCCATCGATAAAAACCGGGGCCACAGGTTCTTCGCCGGTTCCTGGTAAGCTAATCCCAATATTGGCATGCTTGCTTTCTCCAGGTCCGTTGACCACGCAGCCCATCACCGCGACGGTCATTGTCTCGACACCCAAGTATTTTTCACGCCAAATCGGCATTTGCTCTCGGGTGTAATTTTGAATTTGTTCAGCTAATTCCCGAAAAAATTGACTGGTCGTCCTGCCACAGCCGGGACAAGCGGTGATTAAAGGAGCAAAGGCACGCAGACCCATGGTTTGTAAAATCTGCTGTGAGACAATCACTTCTTGAGTCCGATCACCATTTGGCTCAGGAGTGAGCGAAGCACGAATCGTATCACCAATACCTGCTTGCAATAAAATTCCAATGCCCACACTTGAAGCTACAATGCCCTTTGATCCCATGCCCGCTTCCGTGAGTCCCAAATGTAACGCATAATCAGAGCGTGCAGCTAATTCACGGTAAACCGCAATTAACGTTTGCACCTCACTCACCTTACAAGAAAGCACCAACTTATTTCGAGCCATTCCAATCGACTCAGCAAATTTTGCTCCTTCAAGCGCGGATAATACTAACGCCTCTTGGATCACTTCCTTATCAGTTTTTGGCTGGGCTATCTTGGCATTTTCATCCATTAAACGCGTCACTAATGCTTTGTCTAAACTCCCCCAATTGACCCCAATACGCACGGCTTTGTTATGTTTTAAAGCAATCTCAATCATCTCAGCAAATTGCTTATCACGTTTTCCCGCAAAACCGACATTTCCCGGATTAATCCGATATTTATCGAGCGCCTCGGCACAAGCCGGGTACTTTGCCAGCAACAAATGTCCGTTATAATGAAAATCACCCACGAGCGGTACCTGGCAATTCATGGCATCTAAACGCTCACGAATGGCAGGCACTTGTTGGGCAGCGGCTTCATTATTGACAGTCACGCGGACCAATTCCGAGCCTGCTCGCGCCAAAGCCATTACTTGCTTTACGGTCGCTGCTAAATCTGCAGTATCCGTATCCGTCATCGATTGCACGACGATTGGCGAGTCACCACCAATAATCATCGAACCTATTTGTACAGCAACTGTCTTATGGCGTGGCATTATCTCTCTTCCAATTGCTTAAATTCTCTTAACTCAGGACCAATATATTCGGCATCAGGACGAATTAGTTTATTGTTAGCCCGCTGCTCAATGATATGGGCAGCCCAGCCAGCAGTACGTGCAATCACAAATAACGGTGTGAACATTGTCGTGGGAATACCACAAAAATGATAAGTACTAGCACTATAAAAATCTAAATTAGGAAAAAGTTTTTTCTCGTCCCACATCACTTTTTCAATAGCCTCAGAAACTGGATAAATGACTTGATCTCCGGTCTCATCCGCCAAGCGTTTCGCCCAAGGCTTAATAATATCTGAACGAGGGTCCGATTGCGTATACACTCGATGACCAAAACCCATAATTAAATATTTTTCCGCTAACAAACGTCGCACACCTTCCGTAGCAGATTCAGGAGAATTAAAGCGCTCAATGAGTTCCATGGCTTTTTCATTAGCACCTCCGTGTAAATCTCCGCGTAGGGTACCAATCGCAGAACAAATCGCAGAATAAAAATCGGAACCGGTCGCAGTCGTCACTCGAGCCGCAAACGTCGAGGCATTAAATTCATGTTCCGCATATAGAATGAGCGATACATCCAAGGCATGTTGCTGCAATTCATCCGCTGCCTTGCCAGTAAGAAGATAAAGAAAATGCCCTGCCACTGTTTCAGTCGGGGTTTCAGTATCAATGCGGATGCACTGCTGATGAAAGTGATACCAATATAAAAGCATTGAGGGGAAAATACCTATTAAACGATCAGCAATAGTCAAGGCTGCTAAATTACCCGACTCTGGCTCCAGGGTCCCAAGAACAGAGCAACCGGTGCGTAACACATCCATCGGATGCGTGTGGCCAGGAATTAACTCTAAAACAGTTTTTAAAGCATCAGGCAAAAATCGATTGGCTTTTAACCGTTGCTGATAATTCTGCAACTGACTCGCATTCGGCAATTCTCCATAAATCAGCAAGTAAGCAACTTCTTCAAAAGTAGCGTGTTGTGCTAAATCATCAATAGAATAACCTCGATAAGTTAATCCCAATCCTGCTTTGCCTACGGTAGCGATGGCAGTTTGTCCTGCGATGACACCTGCCAACCCACCTTGTTTTTTCTTGGCATTCATGAACTAAATTTCCTCTCATAGGTATAATAATTTAAAACATCATACAGCTCTTCTCGCGTTTGCATTTGCTGAATAAATTTTTGCTGACTGCTTTCTTGGCGTAGCCCAACATAAAGAGTGTTAGCTGCTGCACTCATCATCCGAAAAGCAGAGAGGGGATATAACACCATGCTCACTCCCACACTCCGCAATTCTTCTAAACTAAACAAAGGCGTTTTCCCAAACTCAGTAATATTGGCCAATAGAGGTAACTGCACTTCCTCCACAAAACGGCGATATTGAACTAATTCGCCTAAAGCTTCCGCAAAAATCATATCAGCTCCAGCTTCTTGGTAACGACAGGCTCGCTCAATAGTAGCGTCAATTCCTTCGGATTGTAATGCATCAGTTCGTGCCATAATAACAAAGTTAGCATCGGTTCTGGCATCTACCGCCGCTTTAATCCGGTCTTGCATTTCAGCAATCGCTACCACTGCTTTACCAGGACGATGACCGCAACGCTTTTCGTTAATCTGATCTTCAATATGCACTGCAGCAACTCCGGCTTGCTGCATTTCGCGAATGGTTCTGGCTATATTTAACACAGACCCCCAGCCGGTATCAATGTCGACTAACAAGGGCAGATTTGTCGCACTGATGATACGTCGAGCATCAATTAAGACATCAGTTAAATTAGTCATTCCCAAATCCGGTAGACCATAGGAGGCATTCGCAACTCCAGCACCTGATAAATAAATAGCGCGATAACCTGCTCGCTCAGCCATCAGGGCAGAATAGGCATTAATCGTGCCCGGTATTTGCAATGGCTGCTCTTGATTTAAAGCCATTCTAAAACGTTGACCTGCAGATTTCATTTCCTCTCCCTCTCCCTAACCCTCTCCCACCTTCCCTCGCTGGCGCTCGGGCGGGGGAGAGGGAATTTTTCTTAGTTTTCGATGTAACACCTTGCCCACATAAGACTTCGGCAGCTCATCAACAAATTCGATCACCCGCGGGATTTTATATCCTGTCAAATGCTGATGACAAAAAGCAATAATTTCTTTGCTAGTCAACGCGGGAGATTGTCTGACAATATAGGCTTTTACTGCCTCCCCGGTAGTATCACTGGGAATACCCACCACACCCGCTTCCAATACCCCAGGATGACTTACCAATACCTCTTCCACTTCGTTAGGATACACATTAAATCCAGAGACCAAAATCATATCCTTTTTCCGATCTAACAAGTAGACATAGCCCTCCTCATCCAGTTTGGCAATATCACCTGTTCGCAACCAGCCATCGTCGGTAAAGGCTGCTTTGGTTTCTTCGGGATAATGCCAATAATCTTTCATCACCTGCGGACCTTTAACGCATAGTTCACCCGCTACTCCAATTGGCAAGTCTGCATTATCATCGCGAATGACTACATCGGTTGAAGGCACAGGCAAGCCAATACTGCCAGTAAAAACCTGACTATTGAAAGTGTTCACCGTCACAATAGGACTAGCCTCCGTGAGACCATAACCTTCTAGGATCGGCATATGGGTAAGTTGATACCATTGCTCAGCAATAGAACGTTGTAATGGCATACCTCCTGCAACCACGAGTTTTAATTTTGCAAAGTTAAGTTGGCGAAAATGTCGGTTATGTAGCAAAGCAGCAAACAAAGTATTGATGCCAATTATCGCCGAAAATTCAGTATTTTCTAGTTCGCGCACTAGGTTTTTAATGTCGCGTGGATCAGTAATCAACACCGCCATCCCTCCCAGTTTAAAAAAACATAAGGCACAAGCGGTGAGGGAAAAGATGTGATACAGGGGTAATGGCGCGATGATGATTTCTTTACCTGGTTGTAGATTACTCGCCATAACCCAAGCATAAGCTTGCTCAGCATTCGCAACCATATTGCCGTGAGTTAATACTGCTGCCTTGGGGACGCCAGTAGTGCCTCCAGTATACTGGAGGTAGGCGATGTCCTTTTGGGTCAGAGCAATTTTTTCAAACTTGCATTTTTTACCTGTGGATAAAGCCTGTTTAAACCAAATTACCTTGGGTAGACGGCAAGCAGGCACTTGTTTTTTGATATAGCGCAGCACAAAGTTAAAAATAGTCGCTTTTGGGAAGGGAAATAAATCCCCTAGGCGGGTCACAATCACCTGTTGCAATGAGGTTTGAGGCAAGCTTTGAGCTAATGTCTCGACAAAATTAGCCATAATAATGATGGTGGTGACTTGCGCATCAACGAGCTGATGAGTAAGTTCGCGTGGGGTATACAGAGGATTGACATTCACCACGATTAAACCAGCGCGCAGAGCACCAAACATGGCTACGTAATATTGCATGACGTTGGGCAACATGATAGCGATGCGTTCACCTGGCGGAATCTGTAGTACTTGCTGCAAATAAGCGGCAAAATCGCGACTTAAGCTGTCTAATTTGGCATAGCTAATAGTAGTGCCAAAATTGCTAAGTGCTGGTTTATCAGCGAATTGTGTGCAGGATTGTTCAAATAAATCGACCAGGGATTCATAAGCATGGCAATCAATTTCCGCAGGAACACCAGGGGGATAATTTTTGAGCCAAATTTTTTCCGACATAAATTCTCCTTTTTGCTAATGATAAACAAAAGCCGGTGCCTCAGTCTACAACGTTGCCACTCCCAGCTTGCCTACGGGTCCTGACGCGCGAGCAACCCTTCGGCTTGTGCCGTACCAACCTTCTCCCCTCGGAAGGTACGGCAGCTACTTCTTATCCCTTTTCCCACACGGCGGGTGACCGAGCGGCAGGACTCCGAAGGCGTTGCGTCTGCAGCTTGTGTTCACCGCTAAACTGGTGCAAAATTTGCATTCCGATTATCCTGCATAAGGTATGTGCAAAAATGAAAAGTGCTTTTGAACTCAAAGGCAGTATGATTACCCTTACGGTGCTTCACTTGTTAAATCCCGATCTTAATCTCTTTGTCGCTGATCTAAGAAGACATGCCCAAAAAACTCCAAATTTATTTAAAAACATGCCGTTAGTTATTGATCTGCAAAGAATTAATCAAGTAGAAACCAATGTTGACTTCACTGCCATTCAACATTATTTGCGCGAACATGGTTTAATTCCAGTTGGAGTCCGCCATGGCAACACCATCCAAAACAAGGCTGCAGAAACCGCGGGTTTGGCTTTACTTTCTCACCAAACTAGTAGCGCCACCCCAGCTAAGGCCAAGGTTGCTGCGCCCCTATCTACTTTACTGGTGGATAAGCCTATAAGATCAGGGCAACAAATTTATGCCCGCAATAGTAGCTTGGTCATCTTATCTTCTGTGAGCCATGGCGCTGAGATTCTTGCCGATGGTTTTATTCATGTTTATGGCAGTTTACGTGGCCGGGCCTTAGCAGGAGTAAAAGGTGATAAAACAGCGCGCATTTTTGCCCAACAACTTGAGGCGGAATTGGTCTCAATAGCAGGGTTCTACAAATTGCAGGAGGATATCCCAAAAATTACTGCACCTATGGTCCAGGTTTATTTAGAGGGCGAGAAGATCTGTATTGAGGGAACTAAGGGTTAAGATTACTAGGCTCTTCTATTATCTGTTCCCCCACCTCCACAATATCGGTCCAATCTTCATCTTTTTGCTGATAACAATTCTTTAACCACCCAATCAAGCCACCTGCTACAGCAGCACCAATAATCACCAGTGCGAGATTAAGGTAAACTTGGGGGCTAATTTGATTATCCTTGTCTTTTAAGTAATTAATCATACAAAAAAACACTCCTGCCACAGACCCGGATATTCCCGCATATTTAAAAATAGTCCCAACACAATTATCAGACATAACCACCATTCCTTAAATAAGCTCCCTATAAAAATTTGTAAGAATATCACCGATTTAAATCAAATAATACCCTCTCTCCCTAATCCTTTCCCACCTTCCTCGCTTACTCTCTGGCGGGGAGAGGGGATTTTTCCCACAAAAAAGCATTGTGGGAGAAGGGATTTGTGCAGTACAATGCCGCCAATGCCTAGTTAATGGCGACTTTATTAATAAACTCAAGGGATAAAACATTGGCCAATATTATTGTTGTGACTTCAGGTAAAGGTGGGGTAGGAAAGACAACCACCAGTGCTGCTTTTGGAACCGGGCTCGCGTTACGCGGGTTCAAAACTGTCATCATTGATTTTGATGTCGGCTTACGTAATTTAGACCTAATCATGGGTTGTGAGCGCCGTGTCGTTTATGATTTTGTCAATGTAATCAATGGCGAAGCCAAGCTTTCCCAAGCATTGATTAAAGATAAGCACACAGAAAATTTGCATATCCTACCTGCCTCACAAACCCGCGACAAAGATGCCCTCACTCTAGAAGGGGTACAACAAGTTCTCGATGCATTGCAACAAGATTTTGATTATATCGTCTGCGATTCCCCGGCAGGTATTGAACGTGGGGCGCATTTAGCCATGTATTTTGCTGATAATGCGGTTATTGTCACCAACCCTGAAGTTTCTTCGGTGCGGGATTCCGACCGAATTTTAGGTCTCTTAGCCAGCAAAACCAAACGCGTTGAAGAAGGTCTGCCCGCTCCTAAAGAACATTTATTGATTACACGCTACTCCCCGCGTCGCGTTGAATCAGGCGATATGATTAGCCTTGAAACCGTGCAAGATATTTTATCGATTCCTTTACTTGGGGTTATCCCTGAATCTCAAGCTGTACTCCGTGCCTCCAATTCTGGAATTCCAGTCATTATGGATAAAATGAGTGATGCTGGCCAAGCTTATTCGGATGCAGTCAGTCGCTTTTTGGGCGATTCCGTTCCTCATCGGTTTTTAAATATCGAAAAGAAAGGATTTTTTAAACGACTCTTTGGAAGCAAATCTAACACGGAGACCAGTTTAGCATGAAGTTAATCGATTATTTTAAATTAAAACTTAACCGCCCCAACACCGCTGAAATAGCGAAAGAACGGCTGCAAATTATTGTCGCACATGAACGTATCCAGCGTAAAAATGGGGTGGTGAACCTTCAGGAATTACAACTAAAATTAATTGAGGTCATTTCTGAATATCTTCATATTGAAAAAAATCAAGTGAGTGTTGAATTGCAACGCGATGAAAATCGTTCCGTATTAGAACTTAATGTGATCTTACCTGAGCTTTCCGATAGTCGAGTTTAAAAGGATAGAGCCATTAAAACTTTATTAAAACACAAAGGATATAGCTCATCCACTTCGTTCAACAAGTTTATTGCTATCACCCATTCTTTTTATTTTTTTTGCTTTATCATAGCTTTCTGTATCCTAAGTTTTCTTTACTGGGACCAACCCATTGCACTTTATATGAAATATGCGGCGAACAGAAATTTCGTCTCGATGAATAAAATACTTACTGCTATGGGCCATGGTACAGCTTACTTTCTGTCTCTATCAATCCTCTTTATTGTGACTAAATTTTTATTGAAAAATAAACGTTGGAGTTGGATGAGCGGTTTTTTATTATTATCTATTACAACCAATGCTGTAGTTTGTAACATCATAAAAAGAATATTAGGCCGTGCCCGACCCACACTTCTTTTTCATCATGATATCTATGGTTTTACATTGCTAAAAAGCCAAGTGGCTTATCTTTCTTTTCCCTCTGGACACAGTATGCTTATAACCAGTTTCATGTTAGGGCTGTGTTTTTTGTTTACCCGTTATTGGATTGCCTTTGTGCTTTTATTTTTGGTAATTAGTCTTTCTCGGATTGTGGTTACTGCGCATTATCTAAGCGATGTGGTTGCTGGAATGTATTTGTCAATTCTTATTGTGCCTTGGTTAGTGTCGTTCTGGAATGGATACCAAAATCCAGATCGCAAGGATGTGAAAGTTTCGCTTCCTGCGTGCTAGAATCCCTGCATCCATGCAGGGAGGACGGAAAGATGGGACGAAAAAATGCAGGGAGGACGGCAGTCATCCCTGCAGAGACAACAAGAACATCTACAGACATCGAACCACTACTATTTCATCTTTTTACGATCACCCTGCGGCATTCTTGGTTCACCAGGTTTTTGGTGCTCAGGACGGCGAGGTTCAGTAGGATGTTTAGGTTGATTTGGCTCAGGTCTCTCGACACTAGGATTATGTTCTTTAGGATAAAGTGGACTCATGGTATTTCTCCTTTTGGTTAGTTAAAAAAATGTCCAAACAATAATCACTATTCTAGTGACAATTATTTTTCTTGATAAATTCATTCAACTCTTTTTCCGCATTGTCCTTGGAATAACCATATTTCTTTTGTAACACACCACAAAGCTCTTCATACGATCCCTGCATTTTCGTCACATCATCATCCGTTAACTTTCCCCATTGGTGCGTTAATTGACCTTTAATTTGGTGCCAATTACCTTGAATGACATCTTTATTCATAGTATATCCTCCTTTGTTTAATATTCCTTTAAAATAGATCTTTCCTGATATTTCCGTTAGCTCCATCCACAGTTAAGGAGATTTTATCACCATTACTTTGTATTGCTTTTACTTTATAATTATCTCCTGATGCTTCAATGGAATAAATGCTTTTATATCCCGCATTTTCAACTTTTTGTGCTGCATCAAAAGTAGTTATCCTCACTTTACCATCTGCAGATTGAGTCACCATGCCCGTAGTTGGATTTACTTTAGCTTCAACATCTTTTCCTTGTGCATTAATAGCATCTACTTTATAGACTCCGTTATCAAATTTAATATCACGGATGACTATATACCCATTATTTTCCAAGCCTCTTATCATCTTTGTCATCTGGACGTTCATTGGCATGTTATCATTCATATCCCTTGAAGCACCATAAACTCCATAAGACAAAAATAATGGAGCAATTAAAGCAAAACTTAAGAACAGCACTTTTTTCATAAATCCTCCTGATCATATTCTGCCTAAAAGTAATAAAATAATTAAAATGATTACAATTAAGCCAATTCCCCCGCTTGGATAATAACCCCACCCTCGGCTATAAGGCCAAGCAGGCAACGCGCCTACTAACAACAATATAAGCAGTATTAGCAAAATGGTACCTAACATATAAAGTTTCCTTTTATGGTAAATAGTCCTTGAACCAACTGTAATACTAAATGAAAATTTAAGAAAAAATGTAATCATATGGATCCCGCGATCAAGTCACGGGATGACGTTTTCACTCAAGTCACGGGATGACGTTTTCACTTCAAAATGAGGCAGGAAAGTCGGGGGGAAAGTCATCTACAGCAACGATTTCTTTACGCATACGATCAACTTCTTCCAGTAGTTGAATCTCTTCAGGGCTAATGATGCCTAAAGATGAGGCAGCCTCAAGTTTTTCGAGCTTATTTGCCCCCTGAATCTGGCCTTCTTTTTCGGCAAGATGAATTTTTGTCCATAAAGCTTCGGCTGCAATCGTCTTAAGCAGAGTTTGCTCAATAAAACCCACTACATTATTTGCGTCTGGAGTGGCGTATATCCCCTGGGTTAATCGGTAACGCGTCGCCGTCGCGCTAACCAGTAAGCTGGCCGCTTGATTGCATAAAGCATCATTGGGCGGCTTACAAGGGCGACCTAGCGGAAATAGCACCCACCGCATAGTAATCCCTAGCCACCGCCTGGGAAAATTGCCCAGAATGCCTTCCAAAGCATCCTGTAACCGATACAATAGGGTTTGAAAAGCCCAATGCAATAAGGGCGAATCTTCGGAGGGATTCCCTTGATTTTCAAATTGCTTCAGCACGGCGGAGCCCATATAAAGCATACTCAGCACATCCCCTAAGCGACCTGACAAATGCTCACGCCGTTTAAATTCTGCCCCTAAATTGAGCACCGTCATGTCTGCAATAAAGGCAAAAGCAGCACTAAACCGGGTTAACTGCTGATAATAATACTTGCTAACCGCTGTACCGGGTGTGATCGCAAGGCGCCCTCCAGTCAAACCTAATAAAAATGCACGCACCTTATTACTAATTAAAAATCCAATATGTCCCCACAAAGCTCGATCAAACTCAATTAAACCTGCCTGCTGGTCTGGATTCTGAGCTGCCATAAATTCCTTAAATAAATAAGGATGGCAACGCATCACTCCTTGGCCAAAAATCATCATACAACGCGTCAAAATATTAGCGCCCTCAACTGTAATCCCGATTGGAGTTTCTTGATAAGTTTGGGCCAGATAATTGCGCGGTCCCATACAAATTCCTTTCCCAGCATGGATATCCATAGCATCATTAATCACGCGACGGCCCATTTCAGTCGTATGATATTTGCTAATTGCCGAAGGTACTGAAGGGCGTTCGCCACGATCCACAGCTAAAACGCAAAATAACCGGGTAGCATCCATAATGTAGGTATGACCCGCAATTCGCGCCAAAGCTTCTTCCACTCCTTCAAATTTACCCAAAGCTAAATGAAATTGGGTACGAATACGTGAATAAGCTCCGGTTGTAAAAGCAGAAATTTTGGCCCCCCCGGTCACTAAAGAGGGCAAGGTAATCGAACGGCCCACGCCTAACCGCTCCATTAACATCTGCCAGCCCTTACCTGCCATTTCTCTTCCGCCAATAATAAACTCCAGAGGAATAAATACCTCTTTACCTTGGGTAGGGCCATTGGGGAATGCACATTGCGAGGGAAAGTGCCGCCGACCAATGGTAATTCCTGGGAGATGAGTGGGAATTAAGGCGCAGGTGATGCCGATATCTTTATTGCTACCTAACAGATGATCTGGATCAAACAATTTAAAGGCCAAACCTAATAAACTCGCTACTGGCGCCAAGGTAATATAACGCTTATCCCAGTGTAAGCGGATTCCTAAAATTTCTTGTCCTTCCCAACTGCCGTTACAAACGATTCCCCGATCAGGCATCGCACTGGCATCCGATCCTGCATCAGGACTAGTCAGAGCAAAACAAGGAATTTCCTCACCTTTAGCTAAACCTGGCAAATAATGGTTTTTTTGGTCTTCGGTTCCATACTCTAACAATAGCTCAGCTGGGCCTAAGGAATTAGGCACACCAATAACTGTAGCCACAGCCGTGCTACATCCTGCTACTTTGACGATTACCGCTGAATGCGCTAAGGCAGAAAATTCTTTTCCACCATATTTTTTCGGGATAATTAAGCCAAAAAAACCTTTTTGTTTTAGTAACTCCCACATTTCCGCAGGTAAATTAAACCGCCGATGATTAATATCCCAGTTATCAATCATGCGGCAAAGTTCTTCTACCTCAGTATCTAAAAAAGCTTGCTCCTCAGCTGTTAGTTGTGGTGCGGAATAAGCAGAAAATTTATTCCAATCTGGCATTCCACTAAATAATTCCCCTTCCCAACCCACAGTGCCAATCGATAATGCTTCTCTTTCGGTGGACGACACCATGGGTTTTACTTTTTGATAAAGCGAAAAAATAGGCTGGGTCAATAAACGTCGGCGCAGCGGAATGACATTAAGCGGTATAGCAATAATAAGAAAAATCAGCCACAAAATAATTTGCCCAGCTAATCCTAAGCTGCTAAATGCTGAAACCATGAGTAAAAACAGCAACAGGGCAATGCTCGAAACTGACAATGAAGCACGACGATAAGCTAATAGCAAAATAATCGCAAAAAATGCCATAATCCAAAGTAAAGTAATCAAAAATAATCTCCTTGATTGATACAATCGCTAAACACTGCGTCAACGCCCCAGGCAAATAATTTTGCTGCCTGTTCAGGTGAATTAACCGTATAAGCCGCTAAGCGTACATCAAGTGATTTAACTTGATCTACTATTTTGGGTGTTAACATTCCCGCAGCCACGTGTACGGAAAAACAAGCCAATTGACGTATGTACTCCTGCCAATCTGCAGTCCAGTGATCTAGAATCATCGCCAAAGGATAAACTTCACTCAGCGCACGCGCAACGGCTAAACTTTCCCAAGAAAAACTCGAAACAATAATACCATTCGTAAAATCATGCTGATTGAGTATCTCAATCACCCGAAATGCAGTCTGCCGATCTCTACCCTGATAAGACTTAATTTCAACATTAACCCCGATTGCTAATTCAGCAGCACGACCCAGGAAATCACTCAAGGTGGGCACTCGTTCTCCAGAAAATTCTGAACCAAACCAACTGCCAGCATCCAATTTTGCTAGGTCAGCATAGCTCATTTGCGACACTTCACCTTGGCCATTAGTCGTACGATTCACTGTCTGATCGTGCATTACAATCACTTCTTCGTCGCCTGTCAACATCGCATCTAATTCAACCCAGGCTACTCCCAATTCTTTTGCCTTGGCTAAAGAAGCTAAAGTATTTTCAGGAGCAAAATGGCAAGCGCCGCGATGACCTATCACTTTCGGCAACTGAACTTTTGATGACATATAGCTTTTCCTTGAGAGGAATGATAGTTTATTGACACGCCGTCGTCCTGACATAGATGCCAGAAGACGCGCAGTATAAACTAAAACAATGGACTACATACATGAAAACCATCGCTGAGTTCTCAGTTAAATATTTACAATTTCTGGATGCCGACAGTAAGCCCACTCAACCCTGGCCAGAGTTTGCTAATGATTCGCAAACATTACTAGATCTTTACCGTTGGATGATGTTAACGCGGGTAGGTGATGCCAAAGCAGTAGCCTTACAACGCACCGGGAAAATGGGCACTTTTGCTTCTTCACTGGGACAAGAGGCCATATCAATTGGCATAGGAAAAGCCCTGCAATCACAAGATATATTCGTCCCCTACTATCGAGATCAAGGCGCTTTAATGATGCGTGGCGTCTCGATGTCACGCATTTTTGCGTACTGGGGCGGTGATGAACGCGGCAATGCGGATTTTCCGCTGGCAGAAGATTTCCCTAATTGCGTTCCCATTGCCACCCAATACTTACATGCCGCAGGAGTAGCTTATGCGGTGAAAATGCGCCAACAACCCCGGGCAGTGCTCAGTATTTGTGGCGATGGTGGTACTTCAGAAGGGGATTTCTATGAAGCTTTAAACTTCACCGGCGCCCAAGCCTTGCCTTTGGTATTTATTATTAACAATAATCAATGGGCCATTTCCGAACCTCGCAGTAAACAAACTCACAGTCAAACCTTGGCGCAAAAAGCCATCGCCGCAGGATTTGAAGGCTGGCAAGTAGATGGCAATGATATCATTGCCGTCACCCACAGTCTTAATGAAGCTCTCGATAAGGCACGTCAAGGTGGCGGTCCTAGCTTAATCGAGGCAATCAGTTATCGGCTCTGCGATCACACAACGGCAGATGATGCGAGACGTTATATCCCTAAAGAAGAGATGGAGCGTGCCTGGAAATTAGAGCCGATCGCCCGGTTGAGACGATATCTTGAAACTATGCACCTATGGTCAGCAAGCCAGGAAGAAAGTTTACAAGCAGAATGTACTGCCAAAGTGGCCGAAGAGGCGGATGCCTATTTAAACATGCCTCCTCAACCCAACACCGCCATCATTGATTATTTATACGCCGAAGTACCCGCCCCCTATGCAAAACAACGAGAAGAAATTGCACTGCTTTAGTCGTCGGGACGACGTAGGTCGGGGCGACATTTAACAAGGAATCTCCATGACAGAAATTACTTTAGCTGAAGCCCTCAACCAAGCGCTTCATTACGAAATGTGCAATGATCCCAACGTAATCCTCTTAGGGGAAGATATTGGCGTCAACGGCGGCGTTTTTAGAATCACCAATGGCTTGTTGCAAAAATTCGGCCCAGAGCGCGTACTTGATACCCCCTTGGCCGAAAGCATGATCGCAGGAATTAGTTGCGGCATGGCGGCACAAGGTTTACGGCCAGTTGCAGAAATTCAATTTCTTGGCTTTTTCTATCCGGCACTGGATCAAATCATTAGCCATATCTCGCGGTTACGCAACCGCACGCGTGGTCGTTTATCCTGTCCACTAGTTTTTCGAACTCCCTTTGGCGCTGGCATCCGCGCAATCGAGCATCACTCTGAAAGTACTGAGGCATTATTTGCTCATACTCCTGGCTTGCGTGTGGTCATTCCCTCTTCCCCGGCCCGGGCCTATGGTTTATTACTGGCCGCAATTCGAGATCCTGATCCGGTTATTTTTATGGAACCTGCGCGTATTTATCGCTATGGCAAACAAGAGGTAGCCGACGACGGAAAAGCCTTACCACTCGATCGATGTTTTGTGTTGCGTACTGGCAGCGACATCACTCTAGTCAGCTGGGGAGCTTCGATCAACGAAACCTTGCAAGCAGCCAATCAGTTGGCCAGCCAAGGCCTAGCTGCGGAAGTTATTGACGTAGCGACCATCAAACCGCTGGATATTGAGACTATACTACGCTCAGTTGAAAAAACCGGAAGATGCGTTATTATCCACGAGGCGGTACGAACTGGGGGTATGGGAGCTGAAATAGCCGCACAAATTGGCGAATATGCCTTAACTTCCCTACTGGCGCCCGTCCAGCGTGTGACTGGATATGATACGATAGTGCCCTATTTCAAAATGGAAAAACTATTCTTGCCAAGCGTAGAGCGAATATTAACTGCTGTCACCAAAGTTATGGAGTATGCATGATTACATTTAAGTTACCAGACCTCGGAGAAGGTCTGCCGGATGCGGAAATTCGACAATGGTACGTAGCTGAAGGAGACGAGGTACAAGTTGATCAACCGATTGTCGCGATGGAAACAGCTAAAGCAATGGTTGATGTCCCTTCACCGCATACAGGACGAATCGAGAAGCTGTATGGCAAACCAGGTGAAACCATCAAAACCGGTGACCCGCTAGTAGCTTTCGCTGGAGAGCCGCCACATTCTGATACCGGTACGGTAGTGGGCGAAATCCAAAGCAGCGATATTTTACCGGAGAATGCGCAAGTTCTGCTAGAAACTAAGACTGAAAGTCGCTCGACAATTAAGGCAATACCGGCTATCCGTGCCTTAGCCGCGCAATTGCAAGTTGATTTAGCCACAGTGACTGCCACTGGACCAGGAGGTGCAGTGACTGCAGAAGATGTACGCCGTGCCGCCAATGCCGCCGCTGCTTCCACAGTAACAGCAGAAATAGCGAGCAAAGCAGGCACCCCTCTGCAGGGCGCACGCCGCATCATGGCCATGCAAATGGCCAAATCTCATGCTGAAGTTGTCCCGGTAACCCTTTTTGAAGATGTCGACTTACATTTATGGCCAAAATCCTCTGATATTACCGTCCGCTTTGTTCGCGCGATCATTGCCGCTTGCACGGCGGTTCCGGTATTAAACTCACATTTTCATGGGGGAGAGAATCGCCTCCAAACCTTTCAGGAAGTTAATGTTGGGATTGCTGTAGACACCCCAGAAGCTTTATATGTTCCCGTGATTAAAAATGCGGCTGCGCAATCCGCTGCGGAATTACGGCAGAAACTCAATGAATTTAAAGCCAAAGCTAGCACGCATCATTTTTCCTCTGAAGAATTGAAAGGCGCCACTATCACACTCACCAATTTCGGTACAATTGCCGGACGATATTCAACCCCAATCATTATTCCGCCGATGACAAGCATCATTGGCTTTGGTAAAATTCGGCCCTCGGTAGTCGCCTTTGAAGGCCAGGCCGTTGTGCACTCCATATTACCCATTTCTTTAACCTTCGATCATCGAGCTATCACGGGTGGAGAGGCAGCGCGTTTTATAGCAGCTTTGTTAAATGAGTTACAAATGGAATAACCTATGACTGAACAGCCTCCTGAAAAAAGCCTGCTCCGTAAACGCATGATCACCATGTTGATCATTGTCATTGTATTATTTGGCAGTATATTTTTAATTAACGGACTCCGAAAATTTTTCATGAACCGTTTTTTTGCGCACTTTAGTCTCGGTGCAGTGACTATTTCCACCACTACTGCCAAACAAGAAAACTGGGTCCCGACCATCAATGCTATTGGTTCTTTAGTGGCTATCAATGGGGTGCAAGTGAGCCCAGAGGTTCCTGGGATGGTCACAGAAATTTTCTTTCAATCAGGTCAAGTTGTAAAAGCCGGAGAAAAACTTGTGCAGCTTGATGATCGCGTCGATCAGCAAGATTTAGTCAATTTTAATTCTCAATTAACCCTGGCGCAGATGAATTACGATCGCCAACTACAACTCCTTAAAACCAAATCGACTTCACAGGCCAGCGTAGATTCTGCCAATGCGGAATTGCAACAAGCCCAAGCCGGGGTCAATAAAACGAAAATATTAATTAGCGAAAAGCTTATTACTGCCCCTTTCGCCGGCAAAATCGGTATTCGTGAGGTTAATCTCGGCCAATATGTCTCGCCTGGAACCGCTTTAGTCAACTTACAATCACTCAATCCCTTGCACGTACAGTTTTCTTTACCTGAGCAAAATTTCAAACTGCTCAGCTACGGCCAACCCATAGCCATGGAAGTCTCCAATTATCCTAGTGAAAAATTCCAGGGCAAAATTACCGCTATTGATGCCCAAGTCGACCCCATCACCCGAAATATTTTAATTGAAGCTACTGTACCCAATGATAATTTCAAATTGTACCCAGGGATGTTTGCCAACGTGCAAGTATTGCTGCCTACACAATACAAAGTCGTGACAGTACCACAAACTGCTGTTTCCATAAGCCTTTATGGTAGTACCGTGTATGTGGTTGAGCAAAAAGACAAAGATGAAAATGACCACCCTATTTATAAGGTACGACAACAATATGTCACCATTGGTGATCGTCGTGGCAATGAAATTGCGATTTTAGAAGGCCTAAAACCAGGCGAACAAGTCGTCAACTCAGGACAGCTCAAATTAGATAACGGGACAGAAGTAAAGATTAACAATAACGTTAAATTACCTGAACTAGCGCCAGGGCAATTAAAATAGGTTAAACTGCGCCCATGATTTATTTATAGACTAGGCTGCGTATGCAATTTACTGACATTTTCATCAAGCGTCCCGTTCTAGCCACTGTGGTGAGTTTACTGATTTTTATTGTCGGACTGCGCTCCATAAATGATTTACAGTTACGGCAATATCCAGAAATGGAAAATACTGTCATTACCGTAACGACTGCTTATCCAGGAGCAAGTCCTGACGTTATCCAAGGTTTTATCACTTCCATCTTAGAAAAATCCATTGCCAGCGCCGATGGCATTGATTACCTCACTGCCTCAAGCTCCCAGGGGGTCAGCACAATCCAAGCTTATATCAAGCTCAATTACAGCCCTGATACCGCCTTTACCGACATCATGAGTAAGGTAGCTGAAGTCCAGGGACAATTACCTTCCGAAGCCAAACAGCCTACCATTGAAAAAAGTACGGGTGCTACTGTAGCGCTGATGTATTTGAGCTTTTTTAGTAGCGAAATGACCCCAGAACAAATCACTGACTACATCACACGCGTCATTCAACCACGGCTGCAAACGATATCCGGTGTCGCTAGTGCTGACATTTTTGGTGGCAGCAAATTTGCCATGCGCATCTGGCTTGATCCGCAACGCATGGCGGCGCTGCGAGTCACGCCGAATGATATTACCGATGCCCTGAAGAAAAACAATTTTCAATCCGCGCCAGGAAAAACCAAGGGGGAATATGTCGCATTTAATATCAGCGCCGAAACTGGTATTCATGATGTGGATACTTTTCGGAATATGGTAGTCAAACAACAAAATAGTGTTTTAATTCGCTTACAAGATATTGCCAATGTAGAACTAGGCTCAGAAACCTATGAATCTTTGGTGACCTTTAATGGGCAAAAAGCTATTTTTGTCGGTATTAATGCTACCCCCGCCGCCAATCCACTCATTGTCATTGAGGACGTACGAAAATTACTACCCGATCTGGAAAAGAATTTTCCTCCCTCCCTAGGTCTGAAAATAGCCTATGATTCCACCCGTTATATTAGCGCTTCTCTTGAAGAAGTAATCAAGACTATTGTCGAAGCAACTGTTATTGTTATCTTAGTGATTTTCCTCTTCTTAGGATCACTACGCTCAGTCACCATCCCGATCATCACGATCCCGCTCTCCTTAGTTGGCGTTTGTACTTTTATGTTAGCCCTAGGTTATTCATTAAACCTACTGACTTTGCTGGCGATGGTATTGGCCATTGGTTTAGTGGTGGATGATGCGATTGTCGTGGTAGAAAATATTTATCGTCATATTGAAGAAGGTTTGTCACCTGTTGATGCCGCTATCAAAGGCGCCCGAGAAATTGCCACTCCCGTCATTGCGATGACAATTACTCTCGCTGCAGTTTATGCCCCCATTGGGTTTATGACCGGTTTAACCGGCGCCCTATTTAAGGAATTTGCTTTTACTCTGGCAAGTTCGGTGATTATTTCTGGGATTATTGCCCTGACCCTGTCCCCGATGATGTGCTCAAAAGTGCTTAATGCCAACCTTAGTCAAGGACGCATGGTTCATTATCTAGACACCAAATTTGAAGAACTCAAAGAAACCTACCGCCGGCGCCTCCACGCCGTGCTTAATTATCGGCCTGTCGTCGCGGTATTTGCCATTCTAGTAATAATTAGCTGTTATTTCTTATATAGCACTACTCAATCACAATTAGCCCCAGATGAAGATCAAAGCGTCTTATTTGCGCAATCTACCGCACCCCAATACGCTAATATTGATTATCTCACCGCCTATACTGCTGAATTTGACAAAATCTTTAAAAGTTTCCCAGAAACTGAAGCCTATTTTGCGGTCAATGGGATGAACAATGACCCGACCAGTGCTTTTTCGGGAATTATCCTCAAACCTTGGAATGAACGAAGTCGCTCGCAGCAGCAATTGAACCCGATCATCCAAGAAAAAGTTCGGGATGTTGCTGGATTAAAAACCGCAATCTTTCCCCTGCCTTCCTTACCCGTTGGAGGAACACCGCTTCCCATTCAATTTGTCATCAATTCCACCAGCAGTTTTGAATTAATTTATCAAATTTCTCAACAAATTGAAGAAGCGGCTCGAAAAAGTGGTTTATTTATCTTTATTGATAACTCGTTAAAGTTTAATAAGCCAGAATTAGTGGTGCATATTGATCGCAATAAAGCCGGACAACTTGGCATCAGTATGCAGGATATCGGTAATGCCCTCGCCATTTCCTTAGGAGGTAATTATATTAATTTGTTTAGCATGGAAGGACGGAGTTACGAAGTGATTCCGCAAGTTTTACGAGAATTGCGGTTAAACCCGCAGCAAATAGCCAATATTTACGTCAAGGCGGCCAATGGCACTATGGTGCCCTTGTCTACCATGGTGAGTATTACCGAGGCAGCCAAACCCAATAATTTAGCCGAATTTCAACAATTAAACGCCGCCACTTTGCAAGGTATTTTGGTTCCTGGTAAAACTATTGGCGATGCTTTGGATTTTCTTAAAAAGCAAGCAGATAAAATACTCCCCAAAGGCATGGGCTATGATTTTGCCGGGCAATCGCGACAATTCATTGAAGAAGGCAGTGCTTTAATTTATACCTTCTTTTTTGCCATTATCATTATTTTTCTGGTGCTGGCAGCACAATTTGAAAGCTTCCGTGATCCCTTTATTATTTTAATTAGCGTTCCGATGTCGATTTGTGGAGCCTTAATCCCATTAAACTTAGGGCTAGCCACGATTAATATTTACACCCAAGTGGGTTTAATTACCCTGATTGGACTGATTAGTAAGCACGGCATTTTAATGGTGGACTTTGCCAATAAATTGCAGGTCGCAGAGAAATTAAGCGTCCGTGAAGCGATTGAGAAAGCCGCCTCAATTCGCTTACGACCTATTTTGATGACGACTGCTTCGATGATTCTAGGCGTGGTACCGCTGCTTATTGCCACCGGAGCGGGTGCGGTTAGCCGCTACAATATTGGTTTGGTGATTGCGACCGGAATGTTAATTGGAACGGCCTTCACTTTATTTGTCGTCCCAACCATGTATACCTATTTTGCTAAGGATCGCTCGAAGTAGAACCCCCATAATAAACCCTCGGCATTATTCCTTCCCCCCTTGTGGGAGGAGGGGGTATTAATCACATCCCAAAACTAGGAGTATTGTCCTCAGTTTTCTCATCAACGCTTGCTTGCTGCTGATTCAACTTCGCATTAGTTAAATCTACGTTTTGATCTAATCTCTCCTCAGTCAGCCCGTCATTACGATTACGCCTGGCATTACCTTTCTGCCATGCATTATCTGCAACACCATTGTATTCTTCACCATCACGAGCCCCAATGTGATTACGTTTACGCGCCTCACCCAAATATAACTCCGTATTTCTACCATCAGTAGTAAGCCCATAATCCATCAAGGAAGTATCCCCTAACCGTGCATCAATCCCTCGCGCAGCCCAGCTCGGCATCGCTTGTGCCCCTAGTCTCTCTTGTGCCATAACTCACCTCCTCAACTTTTTCATTGTCTATATTGTAACAAACCCAGATTAATGGAATATTAACAAGAGAAACTATGCATTAACAACTCTCTGTAGGAGACAAAAATAAATCCCTCACTTTGGAAAAGGGAGGTTAGGAGGGATTTAAAGAGATTGTGTACTACGAAAATAACGTTAGTATCCTTATCTTTTTAAATCCCCCTTAATCCCCCTTTTTCAAAGGGGGAATTATTTTGGGCTCATACAGGGTCAACCACTACAACTCTTAAGGACACATCATCTGTTGATTTTATCTTAGCCCCAATCTCTTCAACCTGATCCAGCACCTCATTCTTATCATTAGTAGCATAAATTCGGTTTTGTACCGTAACAGCAAGCAAAAAAAGCACGACCCACGCCCCAGCTCCGATACCCACAGCAAGACCATCGGTTTCAAATATTTGATCTGCTAGCAACACCTCCACCTATTGAAACGAGGGCAGTTACCATGAAGCTTGGTAGCCTACTATCGTCCCTACCATTGGGATAGAAGTACTCTTCCTGGTTATGAGAGCTCGTGCTTATTTTATACCATTCCTTCGCATCTTGTTTTACTGCTTCTAATACTTGTGGAACTAATTGCTGTAATTCCGGATTCAATGCTTGGTTCTTATCCACATAAGCTTTAATATCTTTCAGCACTTGTAGAGAATCTTTATGCCTTTTTCGAGCATCCTCAAGGTTTTGTTCGTAACCCACTGCGAATCTATGAGTGGGTAATTTATGTGCTTTTTGCTTAAAATCATTGAGATAATCACCCAAATTGCGCTCCAAACTACTAACTTGGCTATACTTCTGTTCAGTACTCATAGTCAATTCCTCATGATTGGGGTAGATGTTTCTTACTTACAGAAAAATAACCTAATTCAATGCCGAAGTCTACCAATTTTTAATATAAAATGGCGTTGTTGCCTCAATCAAAGTTCGACATTGCAGCAGCAAAAATTAGAAGAGATGAAATGCTCTCAAAGTCAGATTAAATTTAGCTAAATACATGGTTGACATCCTCACCTTCCCTTAGGAAGGTGAGGATGTCAAATCGCCGACCACCACACTCTTTTTTTATCCGGCATCAGCCAAATGCTTTGCAGTTGGCTTTTAGCCGCAGCAAAAGTACTTGTGGCATTTACTTGATAATAAATACCGCCTTTATTTTCCGTCAGCCGTTTAAAAGAAAAATTTACCCCATGATCACTCCCCTCTCCCATCAGTTCTGTGCCTTGAATTGATTGCTCTGCTGTTAATAATGCTGCCTGAGCTCGCTCTAATGCTTGCAACTCATCATACATGTGCTGTGTCATTTGACCTTGTAGGATACTGCTGCCAAAAGCGCTCATTACCAGTAGGGTTATTACCATTAAATATAATAATGCGGTAATCAGCACAAAACCTTCTGAATTATTCTTACTGCAATGCAATGTTTATATCCTATTCACGCTGTAAATAACGACTCGCTGAAAAAACTCTATAGGGGGAGAAAAAGGAGGAATTATTTTTGTCCCCTACAGACCTGGAAAAATTTGGCCGGCAAATTCAAAGTAAATCAGTTTTTATATAGACTAATGTAACAAATTCCCACACTCTGAAACATACAGTAGAGCTAAGCCTTTAAAGCGGATTAGAAATGGTTTGCATTCCATATATTCGTGAGCTATATTTGAAACGCTCTACAGGATACCCGAATCTATGAATATCCAAGCCTTATTTGAACTCAGTCAAACTTTCATTACACATAAATTTGCGCAATATCGCCGTTATTTTATTCGGACCACTCTTTTAAAACATCACTTCGCCATTATCCTAGGAGAGCGGGGAATTGGTAAAACCACGACCATTATTCAATATTTACTCGATTATGCCCACCAAAATCGCTACAGCGATGAAATACTATATATCCAGGCTGACCATTTCGTAGTGCAAAATCTCAGTTTATACGAGATCGCCGAAACCTTTGTCCAACTAGGAGGACAATTCATCGCCTTTGATGAGCTGCACAAATATCCTAATTGGTCCATGGAGCTAAAAAGCATTTGTGATACTTTTCCACAATTACGCATTATCGCTTCAGGCAGTTCTGCATTAGAAATTCATCAAGGCAGCCATGACCTAAGCCGCCGAGCTGTGACTTATCGGATGGTTGGCCTCTCGTTCCGAGAATTTATCGAATTAAGTCATGATCTGTCCTTACCCAGCTTTACTCTCACCGACATTCTGCAGCAACACACGCAACATGCTTTTGAAATTATTGAATTGCTTGCTTCCAAAGAACTCAAAATTCTCAAACTCTTTCAACAATATCGCCAGCATGGCTATTATCCTTATTTCCGAGAATTTAAAGATCTAAACGAATTTAAAATTACCTTGGAACAAAATTTACATACTACAATTGAAGCGGATTTAGCGGCGATTTATCCTCATCTCACCGGTAATAGCATTAAAAAAATTAAACAATTACTGGCCTATATTGCTCAAGAAGTACCCTTTACCCCCAATTGGCAAAAAATTAAAAACCTAACTGACATTCAGGATGATCGCACCATCAAAACTTATTTTAAATATCTAGAAGATGCCAGTATTGTGCGTTGCTTACCTGCCGGTAATCAGCGACTTAAACACCTGGAAATGACGGATAAAATTCTGCTTAGTAACCCCAATCTACTCTATACCCTAGAAACGCAGCCAAATATTGGCAATGTACGTGAGACATTTTTCCTAAGTATGCTGAGCCCCCAACACAAAATCACTGGCCATCCACGAACAGATTTCTGTATTGATAACGAAATTCAGATTGAAGTAGGAGGAAAAAATAAAGACCTATCACAAGTGAAAGAGCTGGAAAATGCCTACTTAGCTGTTGATAATATTGAGCACGGTTTTCAAAAACGCATTCCTCTGTGGCTGTTTGGGTTTTTGTATTAAAAAAGTCTCGAAGAGAGAAGCGAACGATTAAGCTCCTTAGCCCTCCGACCACCACACTCTTTTTTTATCCGGCATCAGCCAAATGCTTTGCAACTGGCTTTGAGCCGCAGCAAAAGTACCTGTAGCACTTACTTGATAATAAATACCACCTTTAATTTCCACCAATCGCTTAAAAGAATAATTTGCCCCATGGTCACTCCCCTACCCTACCAGTTCAGTACCTTGAATTGATTGCTCTGCCATTAACAATGCTGCCTGAGCTCGTTCAAGGCTTGCAATTCATCGTTCATATGCTGTGTCATTTGGCCTTGGAGGATACTGCTGCCAAAAGCGCTCATGACTAATAGCGTTATTACCATTAAATATAATAGTGCGGTAATCAGCACAAAGCCTTGTGAATAATCTTGCCTGCAATGCAATGTCTATGTCCCATTCACGATGTAAATAACGACTCGGTGGAAAAATTTGGCCGGCAAATTCATAGAAAATCGGTTTGGATAATACCAGCAATAAGCTTATTTTTGCTCCTTACATGCCTAAAGTAACAAATTCCTAACCCCTGAACCATACCGTACAAGCGGGAGAGTGGATGTTTCATATCGTGCAATACGGTATTGAACCTGAGAATTTCCATGTAGATAATGCATTTAAAGTTCAGTAAATTTTAAATTATATTCAACCCTATGGCACAAGGTGGTATACTTATAGAGAGAAATGCCAATGTATATTTTGAAAAATAAAGAGTTTCATAAGTGGGCATTGCAAGAGAAGATAAAAGATAAGGTGTTGGTAAAAGCCATACAAGAAATGCATCATGGTTTATACGAGGCTAATTTAGGGGGTAGCGTTTTTGACATCCTCTCCGGCATAAATGCCGGAGATTCCATACATGTGGCTGTGCCACGAGTATGAGGTTCTCGTTTCTACGCCGCACCCAACGCGCTTGCTCCACGAGCCATCACAGCATGCCCTGCTGCTAAAATATTTTTCGCCGCGTTCAAATCAGCATTTGCTGCATATCCGCACGATACACACACAAATTCACTTTGGGTCTGACGGTTTTCCTTGGCAACATGCAAACAATGAGAACAACGCTGGCTGGTATAGTGGGGTGATACTTCAATGAACATCCCTCCATTCCACGTCAGCTTATATCCCAATTGTCGCCTGAATTCATACCAGCCCTGGTCTAATATCGCCTTGTTTAATCCAGACTTCGCAGCAACATTCACCCCGGGATTTTGTAAGTCTCCCGATGCGGATCGACTCATATTTTTTACTTGCAAATCTTCCACAACCACTACCGCGTGGCTTTTGCTGATGCGGGTTGTAGTCTTGTGTAAAAAATCTCGTCTCATGTTCGATGCTTTTTGATGCAGTGCCCCTACTCGAGCCACTTGCTTCTTCCATCGCCCAGAAAATTTTTGCTTCTTCGCTAATTTGCGCTGTTCTATCCCTAATCTTTTTTCTATCTGCCTAAAACTATTCAAGGATTCTATAGTGTCACCATTGGATAGGGTCGCGAATTTTGCAATGCCTGCGTCTATACCTACGCTATCGACTGCTGTTGACTGCGAAGAGATGTCTTGTTGTACTTGGATACTGATATACCAATGTTTTCCTTGCCGCGATACCGTCACATTTCGTATGTCCCCTATGACCTCCTGGCTTCGGTAAAAATGAATCCAACCTAATTTCGGTAATTTCAGACGGTTGCCTTCTAATTCGATTTGCTTCGGCTCCGGAAATCGAAAACTATCGTGACGACCTTTTTTCTTGAAGCGAGGTAATCGTTTATTTGGCTGCGTTTTGTCAAATGCATCGGAAAATGCTCGATCTAAATCACGCAATTTTTGTTGCACGATATGTGCTGGACATTCTTTCAAAAAACCATATTCTGCAGATTGCTTCCATTGCTTCACCCAAAAATCAAATTCTGCATAGCGCAGAATACGCTCCTGTCGTTGCAAGCGTTCCAAATTCATGCGGCAACATTTATTCCATACAAATCGACAATGTCCTGCATAAGCGGACAGTTGCTGCTCAATCTCTTGGCTGGGTTTTAAGCGAAAACGATAGGCTTTTTTGATTTTCATAGTACCAATGAATATACTATTGGTCTATGAATAGTTCAATAGACATCCGACACGGCAGACATTGTGTTTTTAATTTACATGCTCACTTGGTATTTGTGACAAAGTATCGCAAATGTGTTTTTACAAAACCCATGCTAGAGCTCTTGAGTGAAGTATTTTATAGTGTCTGCGAAGACTTTGACGCGACATTGGTCGAAATGGAAGGAGAGCGTGACCATGTGCACTTATTGGTTAATTATCCACCCAAAATATCGTTGTCACGGTTAGTCAATAGCCTCAAAGGCGTTTCTTCTCGTCGCCTTCGCCAAGCACACTCTCAAAATCTGCAGTGTTATTGGAAAGGAGTACTGTGGTCTCCCAGTTACTTTGCTGCTTCCTGTGGAGGAGCGCCCATCTCTGTCATTCGACACTATATCGAGCAACAGAACTCTCCCCACTAAGCGCTCACTTCGCTTCGCGGTTGTGCGCCTTATATCCTCGTCATGAATGACGGGGTTTTACGGCGCAGGAGGATAACATTAAAAACCTCTCCGGCGGATTCAAATCCTAGAATTATCCTTCCTGTAATGCAATATCAATATCCCATTCACGATGTAAAAAACGACTTGGTGGAAAAGTTTGACCAGCAAATTCATAGGGAATCGGCTTTGATAATACCGGCTTTTCCGAACTCAGCAATAAAGCTATAGCAACAATTTTAACTCGCGACCAATCAGTAATAGCAGAAGCCGGCTGGTAAGCTTCAATAAACTTGCCATCATGACTTGCTATGCCATAATGAATTTTCATTGCTTTCACATTTGGAATTAATTCTTGTTTATAGCCAACCACCGGTGATTCATACAAAGCTGCCACAAATTCGTCTTGCAAATTTTTGCGAATGGTTTTGCCAATAAAATATCCGTATTGCGCAAACTGGGCTTTTCCTTCAACAGTTTGACAACGACCAACCACTAAGCTGTCGGTAGACGGCATCACTTTACCCCGCAGAAATTCCGGCACAGTATTTTCGTAACCGCGAATAGCAAGGTGGTGATTTACGAAAGGAGGCGGAGAAACACAACGGGCATCGCCCGCCATGGCGATAGCTTGTCGCAATAAATGGCTGGCAAAACGACCATTTTCTTGCATACTAGCAATCGCTTGTTGCAGCGGTAAATTAGTATGCACGGTCCAATAAATTTGCAACAAGCCCAATAATAAAAATGATCCCAAACTACAAGCTAACATAGCTTCGAGTAATGAAAAGCCTCTCTGCTGCCACATCTTATTCTCGCAAAGTAATTGACAAAGTCGCTTGCTCTAGCTGCCCAAATTGCCAATTCAAGCTTACTGCGCAAGTCACACCAAGACAATGGTAAGAGCCTTGGGCTTTAGGTAATAAACGAGCGTTTTGCGCATTCCAACGGGCTAATTCCGCATTATGCAAGCTTGGGTGATTTACCTGCAAACGGTCAATAAGTGAAGATAATTGCACCAGAGCCAAACTGCGCAGATAAGCCGCTTGGCTGTGACGTAAAGCTGACATTTGCATCCCGGCCAAAGCCAACAAAGCAAAGGAAAGAATAAACAGTGTCAGCAATATTTCAATTAAAGCGAAACCTTTCATTGGCGTAGCAACCTACGAGACAAGGGAAAGGAAACTGTAACAAATAGCTGGCGAATTACTATACCGTAAGAGCGCCAGGTAGCGTTATTCCTCGCTCAGAATCAGGAGGATCGGGAGGATGATTGGAAAATGACACTAATTCTACCTCAGATCCCCGTTTAGATTCCCACTTAGATTCCGATTCCTCACGAAGTTGCTGAGGCTGCTCAACATTTAGGTTCAGGTTTCGTTCTAAAATGCCAACTCTGCGAAATATATCTCTCAGTTCAGTAAGCGCTCTGACCCCCTCTCTTAAAGAGACATATACACTTGCCCCCACTAATCCCACCACAGGGAGAAACCAAAAATACAATGCGCCCGGCGCAAGTCCAACTGCAAACATCGTTCCTAAAAATCCGGCTGTAGCCACAACTGCCGAACATATAGTTACCGCCAGTATTGTAGCTAAATTTTTGCATGAACCAATACGCTTGTACCATTGGCAAGCATAGTGTCGAGCCTCTTGCTTTATCTTACTTAATATAGCTCTCATCACTTCAACTTGATTATTAGGTATTGGATTATTTATATTGGGATTTAAACTATTTTCCAACGCTATTAATACGCCTCTGGCATATTGATACGTAGAATATTGGCGCATAATTGCAGCTGTGGGATTATTAAGAGTATTAAGAATGTTTTGCAATTGCCGAAGAGTCATAAGCTAAGTTCCTAAATATTATTATTAGTAATTAAGACGGGAGGAATCTAAGCCCCTCCCAAAACAACAGCCTAGTGCAAATAATTACCGGGCTGTTATGCCAGAAAATGTGTAACTCCCAGGTGCCATCCCGAGCGAATGTCATCCCGCCCCAGAGGTGTCATCCCGAGCGAAGCGAGGGATCTCGCTGTTTAAAGAAGAGTCCCATACAGATTTTTTATCATATGCTTTGCCACATTCATGAGATCCCTCGCTTCGCTCGGGATGACACCTGCGGAGTACGAAAATGTATTGAATTAGACAACACTAGTTAATGGAAAAGTGCGCCCATCATTACCAGATTCGTCAAGCTTCGACTGAAGCTGAGACTGCTTATTGAGATTTTCTTGAATTGTTTCAATTCTTTTTAAAGTCTCTTTTTCTTCAGAGTAAGCATTATTCCACTTGGTTAAAAAGAGACAGATCGCCATTAGGGCAAATGATATTACAGGTGAAAACATTAAAACATGACCGACCAACGGATTGGATTCAATAATTTCCGCTCCTACTACGGGTCCAGCAATTGAAGCAGCTCCCCAGAACAGACAAGCTACTACTGAACTCTGCGTTGAACTTTCATGCTCTTCCCATAGCTGAGCATAGTCATTGGCTACTTTTTTTATCTCTAGTAGTGCCTGCTGAATTTCGGCCTTAGTCTGTGAATCTGTTTCAGAATTAGGCTCATAGTCCTCTATCACTTTTAATGCGCTTTGAGCAATTCGATGTTGTTGTGCAATAGGTTCAAAGCGGCTCCGCTCAGATAATGATGAATGAACAAGCTTTTCAAGCGGTTTAATAGCCTTTTTCAGCTGCTGTTCTCGCGTTTCAGTACTCATAGTTTACTCCTCGGCTAGGTGATGATTGGAATGGATCCTGCAAAGTCGCAAAAGATTAACTTATCCATACTGAGTTGTCTAGCAATTTTGTGGGTGAATTTGTAATTAATTACCACCCCCCACATCCCTCCAATCGTGTGGACGCGAGCTGAGAGCCTGTGACCAGACCTAGCCGATGCAGACAGCTCATTTAAGACTCAGATAGGTGACTAGGCTGGAACGAATTTGTTTAAAACTAAATTGGGCAAACAACGATAATGTTTAATATTTGAAGTAAGTATCTCTTCACCGTAGTGCAAGGAGGTTGCTGCTATTAGCGCATCAGCCAACTCAATTCCATCAGAAAGTACATAGTCTTCTAAAAGATGGATAGCATGTAAATTAATTTCTTCTATGGAAAAAAGAAATGCCCTACCTGCAACAATCGCCTTCCCAACCTTCAACAATCACTAAGGACCTTGATCGATTTAAAAACTTCTTCGCCCACCGTGCTGCTTTCCCCAAATTCAAGAAAAAAGCTCACTCATCAGATAGTTTTCGTTTTCAAAGGGTTTAAGCTGGATCAAGATAATAACCGTATTTTTCTGCCAAAATTGGGATGGATACGCTATCGCAACAGTCGCGATGTAGTAGGGAAAATTAAAAACGTCATCGTTAAGCAATGCAATGGCTTGTGGTTTGTATCAGTGCAGACCGAGCGTGAAGAGAGTCAACCCTTGCCAACAGCTACTACCCCAGTGGGTATTGATATGGGTATTGACGGTGGCATTTTTCTGGCGGTGGATCCGAAAAATACCAGTCGAACCTGTCCTGCCTGTCAGCACGTTTGTGCAGACAATCGCAAAACGCAAGCTGAGTTTGCGTGCGTGCGTTGTGGCTATAGCCACCATGCCGATGTGGTTGGCCGCGATCAATATTTTAGAGCGGGGGCACCGCTTGCTAGCTTGTGGAGAGAAGACGCAGTCAGGTCGCTCGAGGAAGCAAGAACCCACCGAAGCGAGTTGCGCACAAGTTGCGTAACCGCAGTAGGAATCCTCGCCCTTTAGGGCGAGGAGATACCGTCTCATCTGTCAAGCTAATTTTAATATATTTTGATCAAACACGGTTTCAGATTTTAGTATCCCGTAAATCATATGAACAAGCTTTCTCATTACTGCGCCAATAATAACCATTTTGTGTTTGCCGGTTTTTTCTAGTCGCATAGAAAAATTTCTGAGTATTGGGTTATGTCTCATGGCGACAACAGCGGGCATATAAAATGCTTTTCTTAGAGCCGAATCACCTGTTTTAGAGAGTCTAGCTCTACCATTGATAGAGGTTCCTGATTGTCGTTGCTTGGGATTAAGACCAACGAATGCCGCCAATTCTTTCGCATTATTGAATTTACTCACATTCCCAATAAAAGCCAATATCTGCGCTGTAGTTGCTTCTCCAATACCAGGAATAGATTGCAATAGCTTGCTTTTTTTCTTCATGTCAGGATCGCTATTTATGTGATTTTTAATGACATTTTTAACTTCCTTAATATTGTTTTCTAAGTGGCTAATGTTCTCTTGTATGTGCTCCTTTAAACAATGATCAGAAACTTCTAATCGGTTTTCTTCTTGTCTGTGCATAGCGATTAAATCATCCAATCTCCTAACCCATTGCTGTAATATTTTAATCGGTTCAGGAGTTGGTTGCCATAATTCTGGGCCTATCAACTTACAAAATCTTGCAATTAATTTTGCATCAAGAATATCATTTTTAGAGCGGGCTAATTCACTTTGAGAAAATCCTTTAATTCTCGCAGGATTAACAACGCTTATAGGGATTTCTTGAGCATAAAGAAATTCGGCTAATGCCTGCCCGTAAATACTGATTGCTTCCATACAAGCTTGAGACAACACGATTTCCTTCTGGTTTAGCCATACAAGTAATTTATTAAAGCCTTGCTCGTTATTGTTGAATTTTTGAGTTTTTATCTTATCTTCCATTAGCACAGCTACATCAAATGTATTTTTACTGATATCAATGCCTAGAAATGCTTTCTTCATAGTAGTATCCTACATGTTGCGAATAGCTTGGATAGCTTTATTCGGACCAACCTTGTGAATACAGGATCATTGATATTTACCTCAAGTCCTAAGATACCGTCCGGTCTGTATGAATAAAGTACGGGGTAAATTGCTAAAATCTCCTCTACAGGCTTAATGCCTTAGGATGTCACCGGCATATTTACCCCTATCCAAGTGCCCTTGGATATTTAACCACATTGAGTGATTGGAATTAAGATACAAGGATGTCAAATAAAAAACTCGGATGGAATTAGTTGTTAGAAATTTATGCAGCAACTGAAGCTCTTGTTTATTTCTGACACCTTGGATTAATTCCATTAATGTAACAGCACTTATACCAATTTCACTTGTTTCATACACGGCTTCCCTGGCCTTATTATTACCTCGAAAATACCAAATAAGTACATCTGTATCAAATATCATGCTGTCGTCCTTTCCTTATTTTTCTTAAATATTTATTGACGTCAGCAATTTCACTATAATCCTTCCACATGCCGAAGCCTACTTCCTGGATTTCAGTCTGTCGTTTATTGATGGGAATAATTTTGGCAATAGGAAGCTTTCTGGAATAAACAGTCACTACTTGACCACGCTGAACTACACCGAGTATGCGTTTCATTGATATTCTAAGTTCATGAACACATGAACAGAAGTTTTCATCAATTCCTCACTATGTTATGTACACAAATTCTTGTACAAAATGTAGCATAAGCGAGAAGAGCTCACAAGCGGATTCTGCAAGGAAAGAAGGCTGGTATTATGTTTGAACTCCTCAACAAATTAAATCCCTGAATTAGGAAACGAAATCAGTTAGTAGACTCCATCCGTTAGTTGATTGTGCTTCCCCAGGCTTCTGATTAAAATTTTCTTCTATTTTTCTAACTCTGTTCAAAGTCTCTTTTTCTTCAGCAGAAGCATTGTGCCAGTTCTGAAAAGCTATATACAACGCCAAGAGAGCGAATGATTCTACAGGTGAAAACATTAAAATTCGTCGAGTCACTTCGTCTGGTGCATAGCTTGACGCGATTGGTCCCGCAATTGCAGCCACAAACCATGCACCAGCCAACCCCCGCTGACCTGGCGAGATTTCATGATCATGGTCATGGTCATGGTCATGGTCATGCCAGTTCTGGGCATAATGCTTAGCCACTCCCTTGATCTTTTCTAGTGCAGTGTTAATTAAAGCTTTAGTTTCATTATCAGGTGATCCATCCTCTAAATATTTTTCTATCTGCCCTAATACATTTTGAGCATTTTGATGTTTCTTTCTAAGACTTAAATCGGTCTCATCAAGCTTATGAAGGGCGGCTTTCAATTCTAATAATTCACGACTCATGGGTTAACTCCTCGGCTAAGTGGATGATTAGATGATCCTAATTAATTGGTGAATGCTAATTTATTTATATCTAATTGTCTAGTAATTTTTGAAGTGATTTGTGTTTAATTAATATGGCTCTATGAAGTTTTGAGTGGGTAATATATCCTTCTCCCCTTGTGGGAGAAGGGGGATTTTTGCACCCCCAAGCATCAAGAAAACGCGCTTTGGCAGAGGGTAAATAAGAAGCCGGGGACCATCCCGAGGATCAATAATAATAAGCCATTAACAGTCAAAGCAATTTGCATATCACGGGAGTAGCGGATGGGTCGTGCCTCTAGGGGATTTTCAAAATACATCACTTTGATAATGCGAATGTAATAATACGCCCCAATGATGGCAAATAATAAAGCCACTGCGGCTAACCATACCAGATGCACTTCAATTAAAGCTTCTAATACCGACACTTTAGCCATGAAACCTACCAAGGGCGGTACGCCCGCCAAGGAAAACATCGTCAATAACATCATCAACGCTAACCAAGGATTGCGGCTATTCAGCCCGCGCAAATCATCAATTTTACTCGCCTCATAACCGGAATAATTCATCATCACCACCAAACCGAAGGCGCCAAGAGTCATCAAGGCATAAGTAATCATATAAAATAAAGCTGCCCCATAGCCCGACGGCGTGGCGGTTAATAGCCCTAACATCATGTAACCCATGTGCGCAATTGAAGAATAAGCCAACATACGTTTGATATTACTTTGCACAATCGCTGCTAAATTCCCTAAGCCCATCGACAGCACGGAAACAATAATTAATAAATCTTGCCAATGATGACTTAAACCCGACAAGCCATCCACCAATAACCGAAAGGCTAAGCCAATGGCCGCGATCTTCGATGCTGAACCCAAAAATAAAATCACCGGAGAGGAAGATCCCTCATACACATCTGGGATCCACATATGAAACGGCACCGAGCCTAATTTAAAAGCAACTCCGGTCACAATAAATACCAAACCAAACATTAAAATCCCGTAAAGCTCTCCTGGTTGGCCAATAAACTTCGCCACTGCATAAATATCTAAACTCTTGGCCGCACCATAAAACATCGACATACCATAGAGCAACATTCCAGAAGCTAAAGAACCAATCACAAAATATTTAATTGCGGCTTCAACACAAATAGCGGAATCACGGCGCAAGGCAATCATGGCATATAAGGGTAAGGAAAATAACTCCAGACCTAAAAATAAAGTCATGAAATTTGCTGCCGAAACTAACACCATCATCCCTAACACTGAAAATAAGCCTAAAATATAATATTCTCCCTGAGGAACATTCGTCTTGGGTAAATAAGCCCTGGTATAGACAAAAGCCATGAAGGATGAAAAATAAATAAAAAATTTCAAAATGACGGCTAATCGATCTAAAACAAAAGTGCCATTGAATGTCGTGACAGCAGGATGTCCATATTGGCAAAGACTAATAACAGCAGCAATCACTAAAGTTAATTGTACCAACCCATAGGTAATCCAGCGCGCTCGCTTCGGAATAAACAAATCGACGATCAAGATCACACATGCCATACAAAGCACTACTATTTCAGGCAACGCTGGCACAAAATCAGGTATTGTAAATGACATTGGTATAACTCACCCCTCATCCGCCTTCGGCACCTTCTCCCACAAGGGGAGAAGGAATAATAATCCTTAAATCACGAGCTTTGATCGCATACTGATTTCTAATAAATGACCCACTGTGCTATGAAAAATAGACAGTAACGGTCCCGGATATAAACCAATAAAGAATACTGCACCCGCAGTTAACACAAAAATAACGACTTCCAGAAAATTAACATCCTTCAGCATGGCCACGCCTTCATTAACAATTGGGCCATAGAAAACTCGCTTATACATCCACAAAGTATAAATCGAACCAATGATTAAGGTAGTCGCTGCAAATAAGGCAACCCAAACATTGCCTTTAAAGCTGGCTAAAATAATTAAAAACTCGCCGACAAATCCCGAGGTTCCTGGCAAGCCAACGTTTGAAAGAGCAAAGATCATAAAAAAGGCCGCAAAAACTGGCATCGGTCGTGCGATGCCGCCAAAGTGCGAAATCAAACGCGTATGCAAGCGTTCATATAACATCCCAAAACTCAAAAACATCGCCCCAGAACCAAAGGCATGGGAAATCATTTGTACCAAAGCACCCTCTAAACTCATGAATGCAGCATCATAGTTTCCAGCGCGTTCAATAATGATATAAATCATGAAACATCCCAGAGTCACAAAACCCATATGAGCTACTGAGGAATAAGCAATAAGTTTTTTCATATCGGTTTGGGCAATCGCAATAAAACCAATATAGACGATGGCAATTAATGATAAGACGATCATCAGCCAATCCAACGCACGAGAAGCATCGGGAGCAATGGGCAGAGTAAAACGTAAAAAACCATAAGCACCCATTTTTAACATCAGGGCTGCTAACACCACTGAACCTCCGGCCGGGGCTTCGGTATGCGCATCGGGAAGCCAAGTATGCACTGGCCACATCGGAATTTTGACCGCAAATGACAGTAAAAAAGCCACAAAGAGCAGGATTTGTTCTTGCATAGTCAGTGGCACATCATAAAATGCAAAAATGTTAAAACTGTTGACCTTGATACGCAAATATAGGAAGGCCACCAACATTAAAGCCGAACCTAAAAAAGTAAACAGAAAAAATTTAATCGCGGCATAGGATCGATTATCACTCCCCCAAATACCAATACTCAGATACATCGGAATCAGCATTCCTTCCCAAAAAATATAAAACAATAAAGAATCTGTCGCAGAAAATACCCCAATCACCATGCCTTGCATAATCAAAAAAGTAGCTAGATATTGTGCGACTTTTTTATGCACTGTCTCCCAAGAGGAGAAAACCACTAACAAAGTGGTAAATACGGTCAGTAGCACTAACGGCATGGAAATTCCATCAACCCCGAGTGAATATTTCACTCCATAGGCCGGAATCCAGCTAATACTTTCTTGAAATTGCAATAAGTAAGTGCTTTCGTCAAAATTGAGATACAAAGGAACACAGAGCGCAATACTGCTGAAAGAAAAAATTAAGGCGATAAAACGTGCCCACATGGCGTGACGATCATTTCCTGCTGCAACCAGGATGACGATGCCACCCAATACTGGGAGCCAAATTAATAGACTCAATAAAGGCCATTGGGACATGCTATACCTTAGAATAATTGGACATCCCTCTCCCGCAAGCGGGAGAGGGGATTTAGATAAAAAACCATACCAAAAATAAAATTAACCCAAGCACCATCGCTAAAGCATAATGGTAGAGGTAACCCGATTGTAAACGGCGCAACAGGGCAGAAAGACGAGTAACCTCGCGTCCTGAACCATCAACAAGAATTCCATCAATTAACTTTACATCCGCAAAATCAAAGAAAAAGTGGCTAAGTTTAAGCCCTCCGCGTACAAATAACCAGTCATTGAAGGCATCAAAGCCATATTTATTCACTAATATCAAATAGACTAATCGCGCTCGTTCAGCACACCAAGCTGGGAACTTAGGAAAACGAACATAACTTAACCAGGCGACAAAAATTCCGGCTACAGAAAACCAAAAAGGCCAATGAAAAACCGAGGTTAACGCAGCATTTAATGTGCCATGATACTCAGCAATAACTTGGCTAAAAAAATTATATTGTGGCAATACTAAAACACTATTTCCCAACAAAGGAAAAAAGTTATACAACATTGGCTCCGCCATTAATATCCCCAACAACATGGAGGGAATCGCTAAAACGATCAAGGGCACCAGCACCACTGCTGAAGTTTCTTGGACCTGCTCACGTAAATGGGGATCAAAACGTTCTTGAGTATGAAAAGTTAAGAAAAAAGCACGAAAAATATATAAGGCAGTTACGAAAGCGCCCCAGAGTAGACAGGTATAAGCATATCGTGCTCCCGGAAGATTGGCATTTTGTACTGCTTCAATAATGGCATCTTTTGAATAAAAGCCTGCAAAAGGAGGCAAAGCCGCTAAAGCCAAAGCCCCAATTAAAAACATCAGATAAGTGACCGGCATGTATTTGCGCAACCCGCCCATGCGCCGCATATCTTGTTCATGGTGCAAAGCAATCAACACTGAACCTGCCGCCAGGAATAATAAGGCTTTAAAACAAGCATGGGTGACTAAATGAAATATGCCCGCAGAAAAAGCCGACACCCCATTGGCTGCCATCATATAACCTAACTGCGACATGGTCGAATAGGCAATGACGCGTTTAATATCATTTTGTACCAAAGCAACAATACCTAAAAATAACGCTCCACTCGCGCCTACCACTAACACAACACTCAAAGCCACTGCAGACAATTCAAACAATGGAGAAAGACGAGCCACCATATACACCCCCGCGGTGACCATGGTAGCCGCATGAATTAAGGCAGAAATCGGCGTGGGACCTTCCATCGATTCTGGCAGCCAAACATGTAACGGCAGTTGCGCTGACTTCCCCATGGCGCCGACAAATAATAACAAGCAAATGACGGTAATGACGGACCAATGAATATGTGAAGTAATGGCTAGAGTCTCATTGATTAATTCAGGTGCCCGTCTAAATACTTCTTGGTAATCTAATACCCCCAAATAAGCGACAATGCCAGCAATACCTAAAATAAAGCCAAAATCTCCGACGCGGTTGACCACAAACGCTTTTAAGCCACCCTGAGCAGCAGATTCTCGTTGAAACCAAAAGCCAATCAACAAATAGGAAACTAATCCCACCCCTTCCCAGCCAAAAAATAATAGTAAAAAATTATTGGCCATTACCAACACCAGCATAAAAAAGGTAAATAAAGACATGTACGCAAAAAAGCGCTGATATCCCGAATCCTCTTTCATATAACCAATGCTGTAAATGTGGACTAATAAAGAGACAAAAGTGACCGTAGTGATCATCACCGCTGTCAATTGATCCACTAAAATACCTACACCCAAATAATAACTGCCACTAATCCCCCAGGTATAAATAAAACGATCCATAGGTGCGACGTCACCTAATACCATCGCATAAAATAAATAAATGGAACCCATAAAAGATAAAGCCACACCCAAAATAGTGACCCAATGGGATGCGGCACGACCAATAAAGTGGCCAAAAATTCCCGCAATCGCAGCTCCTAATAGCGGCAATAATATAATCAGTAATGAAATAGTATAAATAGCCGATTGCATGTTTAACCTTTCAAGGACCGCATTTCATCTACTTGGATACTGCCACGATTGCGGAAAAACAGCACGATTAATGCCAATCCAATTGCTGATTCCGCCGCGGCCACCGTTAAAATAAAAAACACAAATATTTCGCCACTTTCATTTTGCAAAAAATGTGAAAAGGCAATTAAATTAGTATTAACAGCTAAGAGCATCAGCTCAATACACATCAACAGCACAATTAAATTACGGCGGTTAAGTACAATACCCGCCATACTCAATACAAACAAGATCGCGCTCAATATTAAGTAATGGGACAAGGAAATCATCGTTTTCTCTGCAGATGTTTAGTTATACGGAGACGATCCTGAGGGCGAGTAGCAACCTGTTGACTGACTGACTGAGCCTTACTGCCATGTTTGCCCCGAAATACCAAACTGATGGCCGCAATAATCGCCACTAAAAGCAGTGCTGCAGCTAATTCAAACGGATACATATAGTCGGTATACAACAGCGCCCCTAGCTGTTTAACATTACTGTAATTTTCTGGTTGTGATATCCAAGGGTAGTCCTGATTAGAAAAGAAATGCGGCTGCAGTGCCCACAGCATGAGGAGTAACAGTACGCCAATAATCAACAACGCCAACGGCAGGAATTTCACCCACTGTTTTTGTCGCGGCACAATATCTAAATTTAACATCATCACCACAAATAAAAACAAGGTCATGACAGCACCGACATAGACAAAAATTAACACTAGAGCAAGAAATTCTGCGTGTAACATCATCCATAGCACAGCGCTGGCAAAAAAAGTCAACACTAGAAATAATACCGCGCGCACTGGATAGCGTGAGGTGATGACCATCACGGCTGAAAATAACACCAGGGCGGCAAAGCCATAGAAAAGTAATTCTAAAACCGTCATCAACGATAATCTCCGTCATCCTTTCGATCTTCGGCGATTTGCTGTTCATACATATCCCCTAATGCCAATAATTTTTCTTTAGTTTGAATATTTTCACCACGATTTTCTTGGTGATAATGCATTTCACGCGTTAAAACAATCGCATCGACGGGGCAGGCTTCCTCACAGAAACCACAATTAATGCATTTGAAAACATCAATTTCATATTTAGTCGTGCGACGCGAACCATCCTCACGAGGTTCAGCCTCAATCGTAATGGCCAAAGCCGGGCAAACTGCCTCACACAGTTTACAAGCAATGCAACGTTCTTCGCCATTGGGGTAACGACGCAAGGCCAACATCCCTCGGAAACGCGGCGAAGTCGGGGTTTCTTCTTCAGGATATTGAATCGTGACCTTGGGAGTAAAAAAATAACGTCCGGTCACTGATAGCCCTTTAAATAACTCCCACAACGAAAAGCGCTTGAGCCACTGCAGTAGTACATGGAGAAATTTATTTGCAACGTTCATGTTTCAATCAACCAATAAACCAAGGGGGTACCTGGAATTGCACTGCCGCCGCAACCAGCAAAATCCAGATCAGAGTGACGGGGATTAACACCTTCCAGCCGAGATACATAATTTGGTCGTAGCGATAACGCGGAAAAGTAGCGCGAATCCATAAATAAAGAAATAAAAACATAGCCATTTTGCCCAACAGCCAAATGATTCCAGGAACCCAAGCAAAAAAGTTCCCCAATATCGGGATCCCTTCGAAGGGAGATAACCATCCACCTAAGAACAATAACGAAGCAATGGCTGAAATCAAAATCATGTTAGCATATTCTGCTAAGAAAAAGAGCGCAAAGGACATTCCAGAATATTCCACATGAAATCCTGCCACAATTTCGGATTCTCCTTCCGCCACATCGAAGGGCAAGCGATTAGTCTCTGCCAAAGCAGAAATCCAATAAGCCACAAATAATGGCAACAGGGGCAAGAAAAACCAGTGCCAAATTCCCCCGCTCTGCTTCAAAACAATATCCTGCAAATTCATACTATTGGCGGCTAGTAAGACTCCTACCAAAGCAAACCCCATCGGAATTTCATAAGAGATAGTCTGCGCCGAAGCACGTAAGGCTCCAAATAAGGAATACTTGGAGTTGGCAGCCCAACCCGAAACTAAAATGCCATAAACTCCAAGTGAGGTCATGGAGAACAAAAACAACAGTCCGGCATTGATATTGGCTAACGCGTAACCTTGGTCGAAAGGAATGACTACCCAAGCAACCATTGCGGGAGCCAGAGTTAAGATGGGGGCAATAATAAACAAATAACGATTCGAAGCGGAAGGAATGATAATTTCTTTACATAATAATTTAATGATATCAGCAATGGGTTGGCCTAATCCCATGATCCCAACCCGATTAGGTCCAATGCGGCATTGCATATAGCCCACAACCTTGCGCTCCGCTAGCATTAAATAGGCGACAGCAGCAAACAAGCAGAGTACTAATACCAGAATTTTTATTACTATCCAGATTATAAGTAATAATTGTTGTAGCAAAGTTTATACCTCTAGATTATACCCCCTCTCCCACCTTCCAAATCCCTCCCCTACCCCCCTTTTGCAAAGGGGATAGGGGGGATTTTGGCGGGGGAGAGGGGACAAGGGGCTACATTAACTCAATCTCCCCCATCGCATCACCAAATCCGGCGGTGGCTTCAAGGCCGGCTGGAATAGCAACATACCCTGGAGCAATGCGCTCGTCGAGGATTAATTTTAGTTTCACCTCGCTGCCCTCTTGAATTGCCGTGACCCACTCCCCTGCTTTGAGCTGTAATTCATTGGCCAATTGGGGATGAATGCGTATGGCTGCAAGCTCTGCCGATAAGGTTGCTTGCAAGGATTTTGCATTTCGAACCATACTGTCTATCCGATACATCGGCCATTCGGTGATTCTATATAAGAGCCGTAGCCGGTCCCCGCCTACGGGGTCCTGTCGCTCGGGCACCTGCCGTGCTCGCACGCTGCGCGCGGCATGGTTGCCCAACGCGCCACCCCTTCGGCTCAGCGCGGCCGTCTCTGATAGTGGATCCACAAAACTAATATTCTCCAACTTCCCTTTCAGTTCATCCCGCACCACTTCAGCGGCAACATAATCAAAACCCGGTAATTCTAATAAACTCCCTAAATTCGCTAATAACCTCCACCCTGGCAGCGCTTTACCAAGCGGTAACACCGCTGCTATCATCGATTGCCAGCAACCTTCAGCATTAACATAGGTCCCTGAATTCTCTGCAAAACTGGCAATCGGTAAAATCACATCAGCATATTCCTCCATCGCGCCTCCTCGGTGGGTCGCTAGGCTAATCACCTTATCTGCTGCACTTAACCCTCGCAGAGCAGCAGCAGAGTCGGCACAATCCAATTCGGGTTCGACATTGAAGAGGATATAAATCGGTAACGGCTTCTCAAAGAGGCTGCGTGCATTAAGACCAGGGTTAGCTAAATTTTCACCATCTACTCCGCGATGCGGCACTGCACCCGCCAGATGGGCACCAGCACTATTAGCCCCGGTTGAAAAAACCCCCCAGCTTGCCTGGCTACACTGTGCAATAGCGTAACTCAAGTGCCGCACTAGGGAAGCTTGGGGGTGATTGAGAGCATAAGCACCTAATAAAATTGCTTTTTTTTCTGCTTGTAACCATTTCGTCGCTGCGGCCTGTTCGACCTCACCAGGAGTCACGGAATCTAGCGAGACGCGTAGTGATTCAGGCAGTTGATAGCTTGATTGTTCTTGCAGTGCTTTCAGTATTTTGGCCAAGACATTAATTAAATCCGGCCCTGCCGCTAACCAGGATTCGGTCACCGGAAAATTGCTGTCATAATGCATCGGATTAGCCAGCAAAGTCGTTGCGCCTTTTAATGCTGCTTTACGCAAGCGAATATTTGCTAAGGGCTGCTCCATCCGCACATCAGCGCCAATCAAGAAAAATGCCTCTAATTGTTCTAATTCCGCAATAGGTAATCCTAAGGACGGGTAGAGGGGGCTGTATTCTTGATCGCTAAAATCAGTTTGTTGGAGACGATGATCGATATTATGGCAACCACTTCCCCGCAGCAATTTCTGCAATAAATAGTGCTCTTCCACGGTGGCACTTGGGCTGATTAAAGCTCCCATCTGCGTCGGTCCGGCTGCTCGCAGGTATTCCACCACATGCTGCAATGCCTGTTCCCAGGAGGTTTCTTGCCACACTCCCCCCTGTTTAATTAATGGCTGAGTGACGCGATTTTCACTATGAATTCCTTCATAACTATAGCGATCACGATCGGCCAACCACACTTCGTTAATACTCGAGTTTTCCCTCGGCACTACGCGCATCACCTGACGAACTGGACTATATTCTTCACCACGGCTATGAATAAAAATATTAGAACCAAGACAATCATGAGGAGCAATAGCAGGATGCTGTTTCATTTCCCAAGCTCTGGCAGTAAATCGATAAGGTTTAGAGGTCAATGCGCCAACTGGGCAAAGATCAATGATATTACCGGAGACTTCGGATTGGATCACATGCTCGACATAAGTGCCAATTTCCATCACCTCGCCCCGATTGGTAGCACCTAATTCGCGCATTCCTGCCACTTCAGCGCCAAAACGGACGCAGCGGGTACATTGGATACAGCGCGTCATTTCGGAGGAAATTAATGGTCCTAAGTTCGTGTCTTTGAACGAGCGCTTTCTTTCGTTATAACGGGAAACTCCTTTACCATAACCCATGGATAAATCTTGTAACTCACACTCGCCACCTTGGTCGCAAATCGGGCAATCAAGAGGATGATTAATCAGCAAAAACTCCATCACATTTTTCTGCGACTCTATAGTTTTTTCCGACTGGGTAAATACTTTCATACCCGCTGCTACTGGAGTGGCACAAGCAGGCAAAGTTTTAGGAGCTTTTTCAACTTCAACTAAACACATCCGGCAATTAGCTGCAATAGACAGATGTTTATGATAACAAAAGCGCGGAATATAAATCCCTGCCTCATCCGCCACTTGGATAATCATTTCGCCTTGCCTGGCGCTTAGTTTTCGACCGTCTATTTCAAGTTCAATCATGAGTCAGACACTTTTTATGCTTAATATGATATTCGAATTCATCGTAAAAATGCCTTAAAAATCCCGCCACAGGCCAGGCAGTGGCCTCACCAAAAGCACAGATGGTGCGCCCCTCGATACCTTTAGCCACCTCAGCTAGTCGTTGTAAATCGTCGGGTTCGCCTCGACCTTCCTCAATCCGACAAACAATGCGCATAATCCAGCCACTCCCCTCCCGGCAGGGCGTACACTGTCCACACGATTCCTTCTTGTAGAACGTAGAAATATTTCTCAGCGCTCGCACCATACAAGTGGTTTCATCCATCACAATCACAGCGGCGGTACCAATCATCGACCCCGCCTGCATCAAGCTATCATAATCCATCGAGGTCTGCATGATGATAGACGCAGGCAGGACTTTCATCGAAGTACCCCCTGGGATCACCGCTTTCAGCGCCCGTCCATGCCGAACACCGCCAGCAATTTCTAACAATTCTGGAAAAGGAATGCCCAAGGGCAACTCATAATTTCCAGGTTTATTGACATGACCGCTGACACAAAAAATCTTTTCACCACCATTATTGGGTTTACCCAATTGCAAAAACCAATCACTGCCCTTTTCTAAAATCACTGGAATCGAAGCAAAGGTTTCGGTGTTATTTACCGTCGTCGGGCAACCATAAATGCCATAAGTCGCAGGAAAAGGCGGCTTAAAACGTGGAAAACCTTTTTTACCTTCTAAAGACTCCATCAACGCGGTTTCTTCACCACAAATATACGCACCCGCGCCCAAATGATGGTGCAGATCAAAATCAATGCCAGAACCTAAAATATTTTTACCAAATAAACCGGCGGCACGCGCATCTTCCAAAGCTTGCTCGCAACGATTAAACATCTCCCAAAATTCACCGCGCAAATAATGATAACCAATCGTCGCACCCATCACATAGCCAGCAATCGCCATGCCTTCGAGTACTTGATGGGGGTTATAACGCAGAATATCCCGATCTTTACAAGTGCCAGGTTCCCCTTCGTCGGAATTACATAACACATATTTTTGTCCTGGCGTATCACGTCGAATAAAACTCCATTTCAACCCTGTAGGAAATCCAGCGCCACCACGCCCCCGCAACGAAGCTTTTTTCAATTCCTCAATGATCGATTCTGGTGGGGTTTTTTCGCGGAGAATTTTGCGCCATTGTGCATAGCCGCCAATACTCTCATAAGTTCGCAAAGTCCAGGGCTGATCTAAATGTAAGCTGCGAAAACAAACAGCATTAGGCATCTTTTGCCTCCACCGCCCGAATCTCATCAATCAAGGCATCAACCTTTTCTAAGCTCATATTTTCATAATAAACTGTATCATCAAGCTGTAATACCGGCGCATGGACACACGCCGCTAAACATTCCACCTCATTTAAAGTAAATAAGCCATCGGCAGAAGTTTCACCCACGCCAATCCCAAGACGTTGCTCAAGATGTTCGATAATTTTTTCCGAATCATTGAGCATACAGGAAATGTTATTACAGACATCAATTTTGTGCCTGCCTACCGGTTTTAAATCATACATGCTGTAAAAAGTAGCGACTTCATAAACAGCAATTTTCGGCAATTCTAAAAAATCAGCGACCGCATCCATTAATTCCACACTTAACCAACCGCCATTTTGTTCTTGGACTCGACGCAGGGCAAATAACAGAGCCGAACGTTTACGTTCTGGCGGATATTTCCGCATCCATTGCTCTATTTCAGCGCGCACGGGCGCAGAAATAAGCAATTCTTTCACTTCACTCATCGATCGATCTCTCCAAACACAATATCCAAACTCGATAAAATAGCGACAACATCAGCAATCATATGACCACGACACAATTCATCCAGAGCGGCTAAATGAGGAAATCCTGCAGGTCGAATCTTGACTCGATACGGTTTGTTGGCCCCATCAGATATTAAGTAAATACCAAACTCTCCCTTGGGTTGCTCAACCGCCGCATACACCTCGCCAGGGGGAAGGCAATAACCCTCAGTAAATAGCTTAAAATGATGGATCATGGCTTCCATATCGCGTTTCATTACTTCCCGCTTTGGAGGGGCTATTTTCGGATCATCGATCATCACTGGACCCGGATTTCGTTCTAGCCATTGCACACATTGGCGAATCATAGCGTTAGATTGACGCATTTCTTCCATGCGCACTAAATAACGGTCATAACAGTCGCCGACTTTTCCAAGCGGGATCGCAAAATCTAACTGCTCATAAATACTATACGGCTGGGTTTTGCGTAAATCCCACTCGACTCCAGAACCACGTAGCATGGGACCGGTAAAGCCTAATTCGATGGCTCGCTCCGCAGTCACCACCCCGATCCCGACGGTACGTTGCTTCCAAATGCGATTTTCGGTTAAGAGTTCTTCATATTGATCAAGCAACTTAGGAAACCGCTCGCTAAAATCCCAAATAAAATCGAGCAAAGAACCTTGGCGGTTGCGGTTAATTTCAGCCATATCCCGTTGGCTACGCCAAGGAACAGGCTTATATTCAGGCATTTTCTGCGGCAAATCTCGATAGACGCCCCCGGGACGAAAATAAGTTGCGTGCATCCTGGCGCCTGAAACCGCTTCATAACAATCCAGCAAATCTTCGCGCTCACGAAAGCAATAGAGAAAAACGGTCATCGCCCCAAGGTCTAGCGCATGTGCGCCTAGCCATAATAAATGATTCAAGATCCGGGTAATTTCAGCAAACATCGTGCGAATATATTCGGCACGGATGGGGGGAGTAACGCCTAAAAGTTTCTCGATGGCCATCACATAGGCCTGTTCATTGCACATCATGGAAACATAATCGAGGCGATCCATATAACCAATATTTTGATTATAAGGCTTGGTTTCAGCCAATTTTTCCGTAGCCCGATGCAGTAAACCAATATGGGGATCGGCCTTCATAATGACCTCCCCATCCACTTCTAATACCAAGCGCAACACACCATGTGCCGCAGGATGCTGCGGTCCAAAATTTAAAGTGTAATTACGGATTTCCGTCATTCACCCCCCCCCTTCCCACATAGCGATTGTCATGTCTGATGACTTTTGGAACTAAGGTGCGCGGCTGAATGCTGACCGGTTCATAGACGCAACGCTGTAAATCGGCGTCATAGCGCATTTCTACTTCCCCAATTAATGGAAAATCTTTGCGAAAGGGATGACCAATAAAACCATAATCCGTCAGAATTCGACGCAAATCAGGATGTCCTTGGAATATAATCCCGAACAAATCAAATGCTTCACGTTCGAACCAATTAGCTGCAGGCCATAAATCCACCACTGAATCAACCCTGGGTGGGTCCTCGGTGGGGAAAACCCGCACCCGCAGGCGTCGATTGTGAGCTATCGAAAGTAAATGATATACCACAGCAAAACGTGGCTTAGACCAGACAGCAGGATGTTCAGCACGAGCCTCTACCGCTCGACTAAAACCCGTCAAGGTGGTGTCTTCCGTCTGCCATTGTGAAAACCCATAGTAGAGGTAATCCACGCCACAGACATCGATCAACAGCGTAAACTGAAACTCTTCGCGATCGCGTAAGGCCAACGCAATGTCATGCCAATCAGCCGCATTAATTTCCACCGTCACTTCATCGTGTGCGAGATTATAATCGCGCAGCTTGTGTGCGAAATGCTCTCTAAGTTGTGTAAGTAATGTAGGCAATAATTAATCTCCATAAAAACAGGCATCTATGGCCTATCTTTCCTAACGAAATATCTGAAAAATGCTCATGTACTAACATGTACACTCCGCTTTTTCATCAATTTCGTTACTTCAATCTAGGCTCATAACTGCCTGTTTTTGCCAACTTTGGCAATGTGGTGAACAGTTACTAACAATCTAAATCATGCTAAAAAATCTACTCAGGAGTCTCCACCCTTCGGATCACCCGAGGACGACGAATTTTATTTTGCAATTGAATAATGCCATACACTAAGGCTTCCGCAGTAGGAGGACATCCAGGCACATAAATATCGACGGGCACAATGCGGTCGCAGCCTCGTACTACCGAATAAGCATAATGGTAATAACCACCGCCATTAGCACAGGAACCCATAGAAATCACCCAACGCGGCTCTGCCATCTGATCATAGACTTTACGTAATGCCGGCGCCATTTTGTTGCATAAAGTTCCTGCCACAATCATGACATCGGATTGGCGTGGGCTGGGGCGATAAATTAAGCCGAAGCGATCAAGATCGTAACGAGCAGCTGCGGCGTGCATCATTTCTACAGCACAACAAGCCAAACCAAAGTCATGGGCCATAAGGAACCAGAACGCGCCCATTTGACTAGTTTATCTAATGAGGTAGTAAAGAAACCCGGATGATTGCTATCGATGAGTTCAGATTGGGTCATTCCCATTCTAAAGCCCCTTTCTTCCACTCATAAATAAAGCCCACTGCTAAAATAGCTAAGAAAAATAACATGGCATAAAAACCGAATGCGCCAATCGTTCTTAAACTAACCGCCCATGGAAATAAAAACGCAGTTTCTAAATCAAAAATAATAAATAAAATGGCGACTAAATAAAATCGCACATCAAAGGGCAAACGAGCATCATCCTACTGGACCAAATCCGCACTCATAAGGAGAATTTTTTGCGGCATCAGGCCGACGTGGACCTAAAATAAACCCCGCAGCCAAAGGCAACACTCCAAATAAAATTCCAATCCCGATGAAGATTAATACGGGTAAATAATTTTGTAGCATTACGTTCACCTATTGGTGCCGAAGGTCGGACTCGAACCGACACGGCTTTCGCCACTGCCCCCTCAAGACAGCGTGTCTACCAGTTCCACCACTCCGGCTATACTCTACCGTCTCCCAGCCTCCCGGGACGACGATCAATGATCGGTGGGAATTCCTTGAGCAGGTTGAGTTACCCCTGCAGGAATGGGAATCCCGACTCCTTGATGTGCTTGTTTTCCAACGACAAAGCTTAAAACTGCACTCGTGATAAAAAAAACTAAGGCCAAGATTCCAGTTAGTTTTACCAAAAATGGCGTAGAACCTTGGCTACCAAAAACTGTTTGTGATGCGCCACTGCCAAAATTGGCGCCAATATCAGCTCCTTTGCCATGCTGAATGAGCACCAACGCAATGACACAAATGGCTACTAAAATATGTAAAATGGTTAAGAGTTGCTGCATAACTTCGCTATATCTAAAAATTCGGTTGCATTAAGTGAAGCCCCGCCAATTAAGCCACCATCAATATCGGGCATTGAAAACAGCGCGGCAGCATTATCACGTTTGACGCTGCCACCATACAAGATTCGTAACTGTTGAGCAACAGTTTTATTACTTTGGGCAATCCATTCCCGAATTTTACTATGAACTTCTTGGGCCACCTGTGGTTCAGCAGTCAATCCTGTGCCAATTGCCCAAATCGGCTCATAGGCAATGAGCCCCTTGGCCAGCAAGGCAATACCCTCGTCTTGAGATAATAACGCCTCCAGTTGCGTGCGGATAACCTCCCAAGTCTGCCCCTGCTCGCGCTGCTCCTTGGTTTCCCCTACACATAAAATAGGCGCTAACCCTGCCTGAACAGCAATTTGAAATTTGCTCGCGACCATGGCATTGGTTTCGGCAAATAAAGTGCGTCGTTCAGAATGACCGACTAATACATATTGGCAGCCAAACTCTTGCAACATTGCCGCAGACACTTCACCGGTAAAAGCGCCACTCATGGCGGTGGCCACATTTTGCGCCCCCCAGGCTACAGCAGTTCCTTGCAGCAAAGCTTGCGTTTGGGGTAAAAAAACAAAGGGGGGGAAAACAGCTAATTCAGCTTGTAGACCTTGACTCAACCCCTGCTTGATAGCTTCGAGTAATGCTTGGACACTCGCTAAAGTGCCATGCATTTTCCAATTTCCGGCAATTAATGACTTCATAATAAAAACCCAACCCTATTCCTCCTCCCCTTGTGGGAGAGGGAATTTTTAATTATGTCGTTTGACGACTTCTGCCAATTCATTGGCATATTGATGTACTAACTCCCAGTTTTGCCCCTCTACCATAATCCGAATAACCGGCTCGGTGCCTGAAGCACGCAGTAACACGCGACCCGAATTTGCCAGTTGTTGCTCAATCCGAGACACAGCTACTTTAATCTCATGATGACTTTCTAACGCAACCGGTTGATCCATGCCCACATTTAACAAAACCTGGGGTAATTTCTGCACCTCTGCGGTTAATTCGTGTAATGCCTCGCCTGATTCTGACATGACTCGCAATACTTGTAAGGCGGAGATAATGCCATCTCCGGTCGTTGTCAGACCCAAATTGACAATATGGCCTGAAGGCTCGCCACCTAGCAACCAACCTGATCTTTTCAATTGTTCCATCACGAAACGATCACCCACAGGAGCGCGAATAAAGTCGATGCCCAAGGCTTTAATTGCTTGTTCAAAGCCATAATTACTCATGATGGTGCCCACAATACCACCGGCAAGACGGCCTTTCCGCAAATCGTCACGAGCGATGATATATAAAATGTCATCACCATCGACGATATTTCCCTGACGATCTACCATGATGGTTCGATCACCATCCCCGTCAAAAGCAATGCCTAAATCAGCCTCTTCTCGCAATACCTGCTGTTGCAAGGCAGCTGGATAGGTGGAACCGGAAGCTTCATTGATATTCAGTCCGTTGGGGTCCCCTCCTAGAATAATAACCTTAGCGCCTAATTCACGAAATACATGGGGAGCAATGTGGTAGGTAGCACCATGAGCACAATCAACCACCATTTTTATTCCAGCTAAACTCATACCATGGGGAACTGTGCTTTTACAGAACTCGATATAACGGCCTGCAGCATCTTCTATGCGAATCGCCTTCCCTAATTTGGCGGAATCCACCGTGACCATTGGTTGCTGGAGTTGGCGTTCAATAGCCTCTTCAACCGAAGTAGGTATTTTGACCCCAAGCATAGAAAAAAACTTGATGCCATTATCATAATAAGGATTATGCGAAGCGCTGATGATAATCCCCGCTTCGGCACGGAAGGTACGAGTCAAATAGGCAATAGCAGGTGTCGGCATCGGGCCTAGCAAATGAATATCAACCCCTGCTGCAGACAAACCTGCTTCTAGCGCAGACTCTAACATATAGCCAGAAATGCGGGTATCTTTACCAATTAACACCTTGCCAGGACCCAATACCGTTCCTGCTGCCCAGCCCAGTTTTAACACAAATTCAGGATTCACTAATGAAGCGCCAACCCGCCCACGAATCCCATCTGTACCAAAATATTTCGTTGTTTGTTCCATATGCCCTCGCCAAGGAAAGCCCGCCACTATAAAGGATCACTGAGATGGAATCAATGCTCGAAAATAGCGACAGCAACCCGAATGGCTTCTACGGTAGCTTTCACATCGTGCGCGCGGATGATGGAGGCGCCGTTATAAACAGCGAGGGCAGCCGCACTTAGGCTACCAAACAGGCGTTCTTCGACGGATAAATTGAGAAGCTCACCAATAAAAGTCTTGCGCGAAACGCCTACTAAAATTGGCAAGTTAAGCGCTTTAAATTCAGATAAGCGGCCTAGTAAAGTTAAATTCTGGTGCAGATTTTTGCCAAAATTTCCATGACCAATCCCCGGATCAATCACAATCTGCTGTGGTGAAATACCCATCTGGATACAAGCAGCAACCCGCTCCTGCAGAAATTCTTTGACGGTGAGCACCACATCCTCGCCATAAGGATTTTCTTCTGCAATTTCGGGTTTTCCATGAGGATATAACATATGCATTAAGCAGACAGTGACTTGGGTTTCAGCCACTACTTGCATTGCTTTCGGATCAATCAATCCTCGCACATCGTTAATGAAACCAACGCCTTTGGCAATCGCCTCACGCATTACTTCAGGCTTACTGGTATCTACTGAAATAGGCACTGGCAATTCGCGTGCTAAGGCTTCGACTACGGGAATAACGCGGTCAAGTTCTTCCTGAAGGGAAATCATTGGAAAAACGCCAGGATTGGTAGGCTCTCCACCCACATCAATAATAGCTGCTCCTTCTTCGACCATCTGCCGTGCATACTGCAAGGCCTCATCGAGCAATAGAAAACGGCCTACGGAAGAGAATGAATTGGGAGTGATGTTTAAAATGCCCATCACTTGAGGGAATAAAGTGTAGCTATTCAGTTCCCGACGCTGCTTCATCGGTCCAGTCTCTTGGGGGGCGAGCTGGGCGACCTTCCATGATATCGCGGATTTGTTCTTCATCAATGGTTTCATATTTCAATAAAGCTTCCGCCATCAAATGTAATTCTTCCATCTTCTCAGAAAGAATATGTTTGGCACGTTCAAAATTGCCGTCAATAATGATCCGTACCTCTTGATCAATCGCATTCACCGTCGAATCGGATACTTCTTTGCGTCGAGTCATCGTTCGACCCAGAAATACTTCACCTTCATCCTCACCATAAGTTAATGGCCCCAATCTTTCAGAAAGACCCCACTTGGTGACCATATTACGAGCAATTTCCGTAGCGCGTTCAATATCATTCGAAGCACCCGTCGTAACAAAGTCTGGCCCAAAAATAAGTAATTCTGCCACCCTACCGCCAAATAACCCAGATATTTGACTATTTAAATGCTGAAGAGTGACGCTATAACGATCTTCTTCCGGCAAGAACATCGTGACCCCTAAAGCACGACCGCGGGGGATGATACTCACTTTATACACCGGATCATGATCCGGCACTTGCAAACCAACAATCGCATGTCCAGCCTCATGATAGGCCGTGAGTTTTCGCTGTTGATCGCTCATCACCATCGAGCGCCGCTCAGCACCCATCATTAACTTATCTTTGGCTTTTTCAAACTCTTCCATACCTACAAAACGGCGATTTGCGCGGGCGGCAAACAGGGCGGCTTCATTGACTAAATTGGCTAAATCGGCCCCAGAAAATCCGGGAGTACCACGGGCTAAGTTAGACACTTTAACGCTTTTATCCAGAGGTACTTTCTTCATATGCACGGATAAAATTTGCTCACGACCTCGTACATCAGGCAGCGGAACTACTACCTGTCGATCAAATCGTCCCGGCCTAAGCAACGCAGGATCCAAAACGTCAGGGCGATTCGTGGCGGCCATCACAATCACACCCTCTTTTCCTTCGAAGCCATCCATTTCCACCAAAATTGATTCAGGGTTTGTTCGCGTTCATCATGCCCACCCCCCAAACCTGCACCACGATGACGACCCACGGCATCAATTTCATCAATAAATATGATACAGGGAGCATGTTTTTTAGCTTGGTCAAACATATCACGCACCCGTGAAGCGCCCACTCCGACAAACATTTCCACGAAGTCTGATCCAGAAATACTAAAAAACGGCACCCTCGCTTCCCCAGCAACCGCCTTCGCCAATAAAGTTTTACCCGTTCCAGGCGCTCCCACTAAGAGCACCCCACAGGGGATTTTTCCTCCCAGTTTTTGAAACTTAGAAGGATCTTTTAAAAATTCCACCAACTCTTGTACTTCTTCTTTCGCTTCTTGGATCCCCGCCACATCCGCAAAGGTAATTTTGACTTCATCCGCATTGAGCATACGCGCGCGACTACGCCCAAACGACATCGGCCCCCCTCTGCCGCTGCTGCCGCCCTGCATTTGCCGCATAAAGAAAATCCAAATACCGATCAGTAGCAGCATCGGGAACCAATTGATAAAAATATGCATCAGCAAACTTTCTTGTTCCGGCGGCTTACCTGTGACATTGACACCTTTTTTGATCAGATCGCCCAATAGGTATTGATCGGTAATGGGCATATAGCTGGTAAATGAGGTGTTGTTGCGAGTGACCCCGCGAATAGATTGATTTTCAATCGTGACATTACTCACTTGGCCTTGATCTACAGCCTGCAAAAATTGCGAATAGCTCATTTTTTCTCCGGCTTCCTTGCGCGGACCAAAATTGCTAAATATTGTGATCAAAATAATACCGATCACCAACCACAATAATAAATTTTTTGCCATAATCAACCTGTAAAACTGCGGAAACCGCCGCCCACCAAGTAAACTTCCTTGGAGCGCGACCGAGAAGCCTTGGGTTTGCGTACCTTCACCTGAGTGAAACAAACACGCATTCCTTGCATAAATGAATCAAACCCAACGCCTTGAAAAACTTTCACTATGAAACTTCCCCCAGGTTTTAACACCTGTGTCGCAAACATCAATGCCTGCTCTGCTAAATACATCGATCTTGGCTGATCAACTGCAGCAATCCCACTTATATTGGGTGCCATATCAGACATTACAAGGTTAATGGGGCTATTGTCAATGTAACGAAGCAACTCTTGCACCGTTTGTTCCTCGTTAAAATCCGCTTGAATAAATTCAACACCGGCCAAGGAATCCATGGGCAATAGATCCAAGGCAAACACACGACCTTTGACACCCACCAACTTTGTCGCCACAGCGGACCAACTACCCGGCGCCGCTCCCAAGTCAACAACCTGCATCCCCGGCTGCAATAGTTTATCCTTTTCTTGAATTTCTAATAACTTAAAAGCGGCTCGCGAACGATAGCCGGCTTGCTGCGCCCGCTTCACGTAAGGATCATTAAAATGTTCGTTCAACCAGCGCGCACTACTATTTGATCTTGGCATTGTTCGGTTAATAATTATAGTATAGGCATTTCATGAAATTTTGCAGTATAGCACAGGGAAATAGCTATGGACCAGGAATCACTCCATTTTGATGTCTTGATTATCGGTGCCGGGCCTGCGGGTTTAGCGGCAGCCATTCGCCTGGCACAACTTGCCAAAGAGCAAAGACGCGAATTAAGCATCTGTGTTCTAGAAAAATCAGCACGGATCGGCGGACATATTCTCTCAGGAGCGGTTATCGATCCGCGCGCCTTAACTGAGCTCCTTCCCGACTGGAAAAACCAAGGAGCTCCTTTGCTCACTCCCGCGGTAAAAGACGAATTTCGGATCTTAACCCAAACGAGAAGCTTCTCTTTGCCAACTCCTTCCCCGATGCGAAATCAGGGTAACTATATCATTAGCTTAGGCAAATTCTGTCAATGGCTCGCAACGCAAGCAGAATCCTTGGGCGTGCAGATTTTTCCAGGTTTTCCAGCTGTGGATATTCTTTACGATGCTAACGGCCAGGTCTGCGGGGTGGTCACTGGAGAGCAAGGAGTGGATCAGGAAGGCAAGCACACGGCAAATTATCAAGCCGGCATCCCCATTTATGCAACACAGAGCTTATTTGCCGAAGGTTGTCGCGGCTCGCTTACCAAACAGCTGCTAGCTCGTTTTGGCTTGGCGCAAAAATCCCAAGCACAAACTTATGCCATTGGAATTAAAGAATTGTGGGAAGTTCCCGCAGCGCAACATCATGCTGGGCTAGTGTTACATACGGTCGGTTGGCCACTGGATTCCCAAACTTATGGTGGATCGTTTGTGTATCACCTGGAAAATCAGCAAGTGGCTGTAGGTTTGGTCGTGGGTTTAGATTACCAAAATCCTTATTTGGATCCCTATGAAGAATTGCAACGCTTTAAGACGCACCCGGCCATTGCCGGAACATTCAAAAGTGCTAAGCGACTGGGTTACGGTGCTCGAGCCTTGAATGAAGGCGGCTGGCAATCCATTCCCAAGTTAAGCTTCCCCGGTGGACTGTTAATTGGTGACTGCGCTGGCTTTTTAAATGTTCCCCGGATTAAAGGGATCCATACCAGTATGAAATCAGGAATATTGGCTGCAGAAACTCTGATGAATCGTGAGGATTTAAATGGGGAATTAAATGCTTTTGACCAGGTTATTAAAGATTCTTGGATTGGCCTGGAATTAAAAACAGCGCGTAATATCCGACCTGCTTTTCGCTGGGGGTTATGGGCTGGACTAGGGTACGCCGCCCTGGACACCTATGTGCTACGCGGCAAAACCCCTTGGACCTTAGCGCATGGCAAGCCCGATTATCAATGTTTGAAAGACGCCTCCGAATGTCAGGCCATTGTCTACCCTCAACATGACGGAATTCTGACCTTTGATAAACTGGCTTCGGTGTATTTATCGAATACCTCGTATGCCGAAAACCAACCTTGCCATTTGCAATTAGCACATCCTGAATTGGCGATTACGGTTAATTTAAAAGACTACGATTCACCGGAGTCGCGTTATTGCCCAGCCGGAGTTTACGAAATTCTCGATCGCCACAGCAACCCGCATTTGCAGATTAATGCCGCCAATTGTATTCATTGTAAAACCTGCGATATCAAAGATCCCAGGCAAAATATCAACTGGGTCCCTCCTGAGGGGGGTGATGGGCCGAATTATGGGGATATGTAATCGGGGAGCAAGGCTTCAGCGGGAATTGCTGACCGAATTTGTGTGCATCGGATAGCTTGTGGGAGAAGGAAAACCTACCCACTCGATTCTACATAGAACCCTAAATAATCCCCCCCTGCCAAAGTGCTTGCAAAAAACTGCGCCAAGGCATAATGGTGATACTCAAGTTTTCGTTCACATTTAGCTGGCGGGCGCGGTGATCTTGAGATACCACGATGGCTTTAGTTTTGGGGTGTTCTTCGCAAAAAGCAATTAAGCCTTTTAAATCTTGTTGGTGGACTTGATTCACTAATTTTTACTTCAATAGCTATTTCAGCATTACCTAAAATAAAATCGACTTCTAACCTGTTTTAGTGCGCCAATAATAAATCTCAATGCGTTTGCGATTGATATTTTTATAAGCAATTAATTCCATTAAAATATAATGCTCTAAATTTTTTCCTGCAATGATACCCTTTAAATCAATGACTTTTTGTCGTGCTAAATAATTCGCAACACCCACATCAAATAAATAAAATTTAGGAGCTAGCCAAAATTAATATCGCGTTTGATTTTTTTGCGAAAAGGATAAATAAAATATCCGAAGTAATGTATCTATTAAAATTTGATAAAATCCTTGGACCGTGCTGCGATCAACGCCACAATCTCTAGCAATATTGGTAGCATTAATCATTTCACCATTACTCAGTCCAGCAACATCCAGAAATCGAGCAAACGCTGGCTAAATTTCGTACCGCGCCTTCGTTGCGAATCTCATCAGTCAGATAAATATCCACATAGGCTTGTAAATTATCGGCAGATAAATTTTTCTTCAGATAAATAATGAGTTGGGTATCAAGCCATGTTGCAAAGCTGTTAATAAATCAAAATCAGGAATCTCAGGAAAAACCAAGGGATAAAAATGATATTGCCAAGCACGGCCACCCAATAAATTACTGGACTCGTGTTTTTAGCTTCCGAGCACTTGAGCCACACAAAATAAATTGGGTGCCGGAGTATTTTCGATTAACCAATGGACTTCATTCAGCAATTCAGGAACTTTCTGCACTTCATCAATAATAATGGGAAACTCTAATTGTTGCTTATCCAAAGCTAGAATTTCTTCGCGTAATAGATAAGGCGCTTTCGACAAGCGAAGCATCTCATGGGTATCTAACAAATCGTAATAAATTGAGTCTGGGTAATGGCTCTGTAAGAAAAGAAGACTTTCCAGTTTGTCTGGCGCCCCATAAAAATGCCGATTTACGAGCAGGAAGATTGATTTGCAGTTTTCGTGTATACATGCCACAAATAGTAGGACTATTTGTGGCGGTGGTCAACAAAAAGAGTCAGGCAGGATTTATTGCAGGGCATGTTGATATAGCACTTCAGCCACACAACAGGTGAGCTTTTTCACCGTGGGTAAATCTAAAAATTCGTTCGGGCCGTGGGCATTGGAATGAGGGCCCAAAACCCCGGTAATTAAAAATTGTGCCTGAGGAAACTGTTCTCCTAGCATGTAAATAAAAGGGATCGTTGCGCCTTCCCCCCACAACACAGCCGGCTTGCCAAAATACTGTTGCGAAGCTGCATCAATGGCTGTCGCTAGCCAATCTTGAATGGGAGGCGCATTCCAACCAAAAACGCCTTTTTCTGGTTCAAAGGTAACCCTGGCATTATAAGGGGGGTTGGTTTCAAGGCGTTGCTTAAGCGCCCTAGCTCCTCGTTCAGGATCACATAAAGGGGGAATACGCAAGGACAGTAATACACTAATCTTTGGAAGCAAAACATTTCCGGCATCTTCGACCGGCGGGATGCCAGCCATCCCAATCACAGATAAAGTAGGACGCCAAGTACGATTTAAAACCAATTCATAGCCAACCTCCTGGTCAGGCCCAGCCCCGGCGACCCAGGGAAATTGGCGCCAAACATCATCTTTTAAAGCATCCGCCACTAACTTGGCCTCTTCCTGGCGGTAGCTGGGAATATCCACATGCAGTTCATCTACGAGAATGTTCCCGGTTTTTGCATCTTCGATGCGATTTAATAACTCGCGCAAAATACCCAAGCTAGAAGGAACGACACCGCTGGCTATTCCAGAGTGTACCCCCTCGGTGAGAATTTCCACAGTCAATACCCCGGCAATAATGCCGCGCAAGGACACGGTATTCCACAGTTGCTCATAATTTCCAGCACCCGAATCTAAGCCAATAACCAAACTAGGCTGCCCAATGGTGTCGGCTAAATGCTCCATGTAAAAAGGCAAATCATAGCTACCACTTTCTTCACAGGTTTCTATCAATATGAGGCAACGTGCATGGGGTAATTGTTGTTGCTGCAAGGCTTTAATAGCAGCTAGGCAAGTAAATACTGCATAACCATCATCCGCTGCACCTCGACCATATAATCTATTATTTTTAATTACTGGCTGCCAGGGTCCAAAATTCTCATCCCAACCCACCATTTCTGGTTGCTTATCTAGATGACCATAGAGTAATACGGTTTCCTCTTTTTGCCCTGGAACTTCCAACAGCAGCAATGGTGTGCGACCGGGCAAACGATGCACTTGCACTTGGATTCCGGTAATCTTCAAACTCTGACACCACTGACAAACCAAAGCAACAACTTCCTCCAAATAGCCATTTCGTTCCCAATGAGCATCAAAAAACGGAGATTTACTGGGAATTTCGACATAACGAGACAAGACGGGGATGATTGACTCATCCCAGATGTGTTCTACAAATTGCTTTAGTGCATTTTTATCCATGTAATCCTCACTTTAATATTCACCCTATTGGCAAAAACAGGCAGCTATGAGCCTAGGTTGAAGTAACGAAATGGATGAAAAAGCGCAGTGTACACGTTAGTACATGAGCATTTTTCAAACATTTCGTTGCGAAAGATAGGCCATAGATGCCTGTTTTTATTTAATCCACTTCCGCAGTAATTGGATTTTATCCTGCAATTGTTGTTTGAGTAGCATACCTGAAATTGCTTCCAAATCAGGCGTTACCTTCGGCTTACTAAAAGTACCAGTAATCAATAAGGGGATGGCAAATTTCTCTTCCTCCTGAGGTCTGGCTACCAACAAATGATAGTTCAATTGTTGATCCACAAAATTGGCTGTTCCCTTCCCAGTAATTTTAAAAGCTGGCGAGAGAATTTGTAAATTTTCATTCGCCAACACTCCCTGATTTAAAACTCCCGAACCAGTAAATTCACTAAATTCAGTTTGCCTAATGGCAGGCTCAGGAGGAATCGTTTGTTTTTTTAATACTGCAACCGCGCGCGCTAATTCATAAGGAATATCTACCCCTAACAAGGCGCCATTTTTTATATTAAACTGAGTAGTGCCATTTAAACTATGTAAAATGACATTTTTATTTTTCCCTAGTGCCGTGACATTTAAATTAATATTAGCAGTTCCGGTCAGCCGATCCGATTTAAATAATTGGCTTAATTGCACATTACTTAAAGCTTCTTTAACTGAATATTTAGGGATGTCCGAATGGACATCGATGGCTATTTCTCCATCACTAGTGCCCTGAAATACTTCTGCCTTAAAAGGCGAAATATGGATCAAATCGTCTTTTGTATTAATTAAGGCAAAAACATTATTAATTCGAATGTTGCTTAAACTGAGTAAATTAACTTGCAAAGTTCCATTAATTGCGGCTAATTTTAAACGGTTCTTTTCGACAACTGCTGGGTCTGCTACTGCTGTCGCAACTGTAACTGGCGTTGCCGGTGTTGATTTTACCGCGGTTGCTGCTGATTTCATTCCGACCATCGAACCATTCGGCAAGTAACGATCTAAATTAATTTGATCAACATCCAAGTTAAAATTTAATTTTTTAGGACCATTGTTTTCTAATGCGAAATTTCCCTTCGCCGTAGAGTCATCAACCTGCATGGTTAATGAGCTGAGCTTAAGTAAATTTTTATTGATTGTAAAATCAGTTAACAAAGAAACCCGCTGCAAGGCACTTGGGTCACGTGTGGGGAAATTTTTCCTTATCAAACTCAGAAAATCCCGCAAATTAAATTGCGTCACCCGAATATGACCTTGAAAAGCAGGTTGGCTGATTAGATTTTCTCCCTTAAGTTCAATCTTAGCCACTAAATCCCCCAGCGTGAAAACTAGATTTTCAGCTGTTAACAGTTGTGATTTTAGAGAAAAATCCAGTTTATCGGCTGCTAATTGTGCCTTAGGTAAATTGGGTACTAAAATTGCGCTATTCAAGCGCAGTTTCGTAAATTTAAACTGTTGTAACGCAGGGACCACAATCACATTACTATCTAAGGAAAATTGACCCGTAATTTGAGGTTTTGCTCCTTCTAGAGTAAACGCTACTGCAAATGGAAAGGCTTGATTAAAGCCCATATGCGTGCTAGTTAAATCTAAATTTTTAATCAATAAATGATCACCATTTTGAGCATTTCTCCAGGAAATATTAGCTCGCTTTATCTCTAATTCAGCAATACTAATTTCAAAATGCCTAGAAGAAGCGGATGCTGCTGAGGCGGGCGCGGATGTATTAGAAGCACTATCAGAGCCGACCAAGGAAGCTTTTCTTCTCCCTAAATCTTGCCAATTGCCTTGACCAATCGCATTCTTCGCCAAATTGAGCTGTACTCCATCAAAGCTTATCTTCCCTATTTCCACTGTTCGGCTGAGCAAAGGGAGAAGTTTTACCTTGACATCGACCTGACCAATGCTGACAAAATTATCCTGAGGCTCAAAACCAGGGGCATTCGTTAAGCGTAAGTCATGGATGCGCAAGCCTACCCAGGGAAAAATGGAACGCTCAATATCACCGCTGATAATTAATTCTCTGCCTGTTTTATTATGCACCCAAGTGGTCATTTGACTTTTAAGGACACTAGGTTTAATCATAGTAAACAACACTATCCCCGAGCCCACCGCCAAAAGAACCAGGATTACGACGATCCAGACAATAATCTTCAGCAGCCTATTCATTATTATATCCTTCCTTCTTTATTGATGGATGGAGCGGGTGATGGGAATCGAACCCACGCTATCAGCTTGGGAAGCTGAAGTTCTACCATTGAACTACACCCGCAGCACATAAGAGCTCATATCCTACAAAATTTTCTAGTGATGCGCCAGTGTTGTGCCTTTTAAAATAAGTTTTTGATTAGGCTCTCTAATAAATAAACTACCTATAAAAGCTAGAACAAAGCACTGCCAAAAAAGCTTGCAATCTATTTTTTTGTATTATAACCTCTGCTAAGCAATTTATTTATTCAAGAGTTATAAGACTCAGCATTTACCTGTATAATCTAAAGAGGTGAATTATGTCTGAAAATTTATTGAATACGGTTTTGCAGGACACCAAAGATAAAATAGAATTTTTTAAACAACTGGAATCAGACGCCTATAGTCATCGAACTTTATCTTTGGACATAGATAAAAAATTGGCGTTTCCAGTTAATAAATTAAAGAAAACATTTAAAACTGAAAATAACCTCAATAATTTCCATAAACTACTAAGCTTTGTCAATTTAACCGAATTGGAGAAAAACAAATTAGAGGTTCATGTTGATGAAAGAGCTTGTGATATCTTTATTATCTGTCATCTGATCATCACTACTATTTTAGGCTTGACTTCAGCAGTTTTAGGATTTTTCGCCATCTCTGACGTCAACTTAGTAGTTACTTTTTTAGGATTGGGAATTTTTTGCCTTTTACCGATTTCCACCCTGGTTAAGATAAGTTGGAAAGACTTGCGTCTACAAGAGAAAGATAGGATTCGCACGGTAAAACTGGCCAAACTGAGGGAACAAATACTCTTCATCATTCGCAGAAAAATAATAATCGAACTAGAAGAAAATCTGCAAGGAATAAAAAATAGCCTTAACCAATCTCCTTTTAATCAATATATTAAAGAAAAGGATAATAACACTGAAGATAAATCAATAAGTGGCAATGAATTTTCATCCATATTGAGCAAAGCAACATTTTTTCTAAGTGGTGCCAACTTAACTAAGCTAGAAATGCAGTTACAAGCAATGTTTAAGGAAATTGATATAGACGCTGATCAACTCCTACAACTTATCAAAGAATTAAAACAATTATCTGTCAAAGGCCAAGAACAGGTATATAATGAACTTATTGAAATAATAACTACAACTCAGAATCTGCACCCCCAGAATAGAGTTAAAGCTCAAAATTCATTGAGTAAGTACGACCATAGTAATTTTGCAGACGAGCAATCGGCTGAATCTAATGAAAAAACCAAGCGCTTATCTGCCAAGGAATGGTGGAAAAAACAAAAAAGACTACTCATCTGGGTTGGGATAAGCACTTTTTTAGGGACGTGTGCCGGGAATTTCTTTTTCCCCATGCTTATTATTAAACTGGCTAAAGCTAAATTGGAAAGTATTCATACATTAGGCATAGGAAAAGCAGCAGACTTTGTAATGACAAGACAAGGCCTCTATATTACCTTAGCCATTGTAGCACTTGCTGGCCTATTACTCACTTTTGCTGTTCTAAACAAACATTATCAAGGAGCTGCACGAAATTACTACCCAGAAACATTTCAAGAATATCTAACAACTGAGCAAACAAAAAATGAAAAACTCCGCAATTGGAATGAAATTACTAACAAAATATTAGCACAACTCGGTATTATCAGCCAAAAAATTAATAATAACAAACTTTTAACTTATCACCAAGAAAGCAGTAGTAGTTCCTTATCTTCACTTCCTGCAGGAATCCCAATATGATACCCATGCAATTTTCAATGAATAATTTTCAACTATATGTCCCAATTTTAATCGCTGTTGGTATAGGCATCTTCTTCGGGTTACTAACCCATTTCGTTGTTTATATCCTATTAGTCAAACATTTTAAAATGCAAGCAAGCTTACTTGGAATTTTTTTACATCATCTGAAAAATCCACTGTATGTAATTTTTGTTTTATTTTATTTTACTCTAGCTGCATCAGCGTTGGATTTAAATTCTGCTTCCCAAATTATTAGTCACATCGTTAAAGTTTTATTTATTCTGGCTATGAGTTGGTCGGCGCTGAAAATAATGGATTATTTAGACATTTGGCTGCTAAAAAAATCATTAACCACTAATAAAGATTTACGTTACACCGTCTTAATTACTAAATATCATGTCTTAAAAAATATTGGGAAGTTACTTATATTTATACTTGCCATCTCACTTTTATTATTGAGCTTTGAGAGTGTTAGAGAAATAGGCAAGGGCATATTGGTTTCCGCTGGAGTTGCAGGTGCCATCGTTGCATTGAGTGCGCAAAAATTAGTCAGCAACATCATCTCTGGCTTTCAATTAGCCTTTACTAAACCGATTAAAATTGGTGACACTTTGGGGATTGAAGGTGAAATTGGCAAGGTAGAAGAGATTACTTCTACCAATGTTACCTTGTGCTTATGGGATTTAAGAAGGTTAGTTTTGCCGTTAAATTATTTTATCGATAAACCTTTCATCCACTTCACTCAGCCTGATCCAAATTTATTAGGCTCTATTCCTTTTCATGTCGATTACAGTATAGACATTCAGATCCTAAGACAATTTTTAATTGATACTCTACACAATTCTCCTTTTTGGGACAAAAAGATGGGAAAGCTAGAAGTAATTGACCTAAAAGAAAATTCTTTACAATTACGAGCTTTAATCAGTGCCCGGAATACCGGAGATTTGTGGAGTCTAGGTTGCGAAATTAGGGAAAAAATAGTGAATTTTGTGAGCGAGAATTCTCCGCACAGCTTTCCTACTTTACGTACCCGAATAAATGCTGATGCTGCAAGCAATATCCGTAGCAAAAATATCCCTACCTTTGCGAATAAAGAATAGCAATTAAATCAAGCAAATCTACTGCTAATTGTCGCTTTGAGCGCGCAGAAAAATTTTTCTCCCCCTGGTCCCAAAGGGCAATGCAGGCATTTTGGTCGGAATGAAAGCCAATATTAGCTTGTGAAACATCATTAGCAATTATTAGCTGCAAATGTTTTTCGTGCAATTTTCCTCTGGCATTTTCTACGACATGCTCGGTTTCTGCTGCAAAACCTACGGTAAAAAGCCTCTGATTTTGCTGAGCGACCGCTGCCAAAATGTCTGGGGTGGGTTGTAACACCAAAGTCAATTCTTCTTGGCCTTTAGACATTTTCTGCGACGCAATATTCACACAGTGATAATCTGCCACAGCCGCTACGGCAATAAAAATATCACAATCAGCTTGCTTTGCCATGACAGCATCAAACATTTGTTGCGCGGTAATCACGGCTATTTTCTCTATGCTTTGCGAGAGGGTCAGCTGACAAGGACCGCTTACCAGCGTCACTTTTGCCCCCGCAGCAGCTGCCGCTTCCGCCAAAGCATAACCCATCTTGCCAGAACTGTGATTAGAAATAAATCGCACTGGATCAATCGGTTCTTGGGTTGGACCGGCAGTGATTAAAACCCGTACCTCCTGCAAACGCGTTGTTTTGCTAAACATTTCGACCAGTGAACTCAGGATCGCATCGACCTCGACCATTCGCCCTACCCCCACATCGCCACAGACTTGTGCACCGCTTTCAGGAGGGATGATGCTCGCCCCGCGTTGCTCCAATTGAGCTTTATTAAATTGCGTTGCTGGGTTGTCCCACATGTGTTTATTCATCGCCGGAGCCACTAAGATCGGCACAGTTGCGGCAAGACATAAGGTACTTAGCACATCATCAGCCAGTCCATGCGCTAATTTAGCCATAAAATCCGCAGTGCAAGGAGCAATCAAAATCAGATCGGCCCAACGAGTTAAGGCAATATGATCCATGGCAAATTCAGAACTCTGTCCGTCCCAATCGGATAATACGCTGTAGCCTGAGAGCGCTTGAAATGCTAAAGGCGTCATCAGGGATTTAGCAGCATTAGTCATTACTACCCGAACTTCGGCCCCAGCCTCCCGTAAGCGACGCACTAAATCAGCGCTTTTATAAATAGCAATACCGCCAGTCACTCCTAATAAAATCCGCTTGTGTTCTAATGAGGCTTGCATTGGACGATCCTCTTCTTTGCAAAAATAGTAAATGCTGGGTAACATAGCCGACGAAATAGTCCTCCCATAACCACATGACCCAAGCTATGACTAAACATATTACACTTACCCAGCTGCATAAAATGAAGCAAGATGGGGAAAAAATTAGCGTGCTGACTTGTTATGATGCAGCATTTGCAAAAACTCTCAGCGAAGCAGGAGTAGAAATACTTTTAGTAGGTGATACCCTAGGAATGGTGGTTGCTGGCCATAGTAGCACACTCCCGGTGACCGTCAAAGATATCGTCTATCATACCCAGAATGTCTGCCGCGCTAAGCCCCAGGCTTTTGTCATAGCTGATATGCCATTTATGTCTTATAGCGGCGTGGATCGGGCCCTGAAGAATGCCGCTAAATTGATGCAGGCAGGTGCGGAAATGATCAAAATGGAGGGGGGAAATTGGCTGCTGCCGATCATCAGTCAAATCAATGAGAAAGGGATCCCTACCTGCGCTCACCTTGGCTTAACCCCACAATCAGTTCATGCTTTTGGCGGCTATAAAGTCCAAGGGCGTGAAAAAACGCAAGCACATGAAATTTTTGATTCGGCAATTCAGCTTGAAAAAGCGGGCGCTAAGTTGCTGGTGTTGGAATGCATCCCCTTCGAATTGGCAAAGAAAATTACCCAAAAACTTTCCATTCCCGTCATTGGTATTGGAGCTGGACCTTATTGCGATGGGCAAGTATTAGTGACCCCTGATATGCTAGGTATCACTGGACAACAATATACCTTCACACGTAATTTTTTGTTGGGCCAAACTGACGGTATTCCAGGAGCTGTTAAAGAATACGTCCGTTGCGTAAAAAATGGTGAGTTTCCCAGCCTAGAACAAAGTTTTGCATGAACATTTTCCAATCAATTCAATCTTTGCGCGAGCATCTAGCTCCATTACGCATGGCTGGAACAAAAATTGCCCTGGTCACAACGATGGGCAACCTGCATGAGGGACATTTAGCGCTCGTGCGACACGCCAAACAAGTGGCCGACCATATTGTGGTCAGTATTTTTGTGAATCCCCTACAATTTGCTCCGCACGAAGATTTCGATACTTATCCGCGCACACAGCAAACCGATATTGATAAATTAATTGCCAGCGAAGTCGACAGCTTGTTTCTGCCTGATAACCATGAAATTTATCCTAATAATCAACTGCCACTCAGCCAGGTCATTGTCCCGGGTTTATCCGATGCATTGTGTGGTAAAACCCGCCCGCATTTTTTTTATGGAGTCACTACCGTCGTCGCGAAGTTATTTCATATCGTGCAGCCACAAATAGCGATCTTTGGCGAAAAAGATTTTCAACAATGGGTTATTATTTGCAGAATGGTGCAGGATTTAAATTTTCCCATTACTATTCTTCCAGTAGCTACGGTCCGAGAAGCGGATGGTCTAGCAATGAGCTCTAGGAATCAATATCTAAATGTCAGCGAGCGAGCAATAGCTCCCGATCTATTTGCAAATTTAAACCAGGTATGCGAGCAAATCATTGGCGGCAACCTGGATTATCCAAAATTGTGCCAACAAGCTGGAGAAGAACTGGAAAAACTCGGCTTTAAATTAGACTATCTGGAAGTGCGAAATTCAGCTAGCTTAGAAATTCCCAAGCCCAATGACACTGCGTTAGTCGTGTTAGCTGCTGCATGGCTAGGTAAAACGCGATTGATTGATAATGTACGAGTGGAGGATTGCCGCTGAGCCTTCAAGGTCCTGCCGCACACGGCTCATATTTGGAGAGGGATTTCCCCTACTGTATTGCTCAGTCAAAAACATTTTGCTATGGTTGAACTCATTACCCATTACTGGAAGAAACCATGCCACGCTATTTAGATCCTAAAACCGATATTGTTTTTAAAAAAATTTTTGGCGAACATCCCGAACTACTCAAAAGCTTTCTTAACTCGATCTTACCTCTCCCCGAAAAAGGCTTAATCAGTAGGCTAGAATACTTACCTAGTGAACAAGTCCCCACAATTCCTGCCTTTAAATACACTGTGGTAGATGTGAAGTGTACTGATGAGCAAGGCCGGGTGTTTATTGTGGAAATGCAGATCCAATGGACGGATAGTTTTAAACAACGTTTATTATTTAATGTCAGTAAAGCCTATGTGCGTCAATTAGAAAAAGGAGAAGACTACGAATTACTACGGCCAGTGTATGGGCTTGGCCTGATTAACACGACCTTTGATCCTGATGAAGAGCATTGGTACCACCACTATAAAATTGTGAATGTGCAGAAGCCTGCGGTTGAGATTAAAGATTTACAATTAGTATTTATTGAGCTGCCTAAATTCAAAGCCAAGAATTATCCGGAGAAAAAACTGAAAGTTCTGTGGCTGCGTTTTATGTCGGAGCTAAATGAAAAAGTTAACCAAGTCCCTAGCGATTGGCTGGAGGAACCTGAAATTAAACAAGCCCTCGACTTGGCTGAAGAAGCCGCCTATACACCGGCCGAATTGGAAGACTATGATCGCTATTGGGATGCCATTAGTGTTGAAAAAACCTTGGTAAATGCTGCTCATCGGAGCGGGATGCAAGAAGGCATAGAGATTGGGCGTGAAGAAGGTAGCTTTAAAACCCAGCAAGTCTTGGTACGCAAGCTAATGGCTAAAGGTTTGGCGCTAGAAGAAATCGCCGGGCTGATGGATTTGTCATTAAATGAGGTCAGAAACCTATCACAAGATAAACTTTAGTATTGGGCATAAGCTAAAAATGCGCATAATAACTGAAGGTTAGGAGAAGAGGTCAACCTGGTATAGCTGTTCTTGGGCAATCGGAGTGGAGCGGTTATGGGCATCTAACTGCAGCACCCGAGGACGATGTTGTGCTACCTCTTGCTCATTAAGCCAGGCATAACTACAGATAATTATCCGATCTTGAATCTTGACCTTATGCGCAGCAGCCCCATTGACCGAGATAATGCCTGATCCCACCGGGGCGGTAATTGCATAAGTAATGAAACGTTCACCATTATTAAGATTGTAAATATGAATTTGCTCGTTTTCTAAAATGCCAACAGCCGCTAATAATTCTTGATCAATGGCACAAGAACCCTGATATTCTAATTCTACATGGGTAACCCGAGCATGATGAAGTTTTGCTTTTAAAAAAATTTGTAACATAATGGACCCTCTTCAATTAGGCAGCGATTCTAACATATGCAGATGCTTTTTTTCCAAGATCTCGAAAATTTAACTGAGATTTCCCTTAATAATCCACTACTGCATTCTTTAAACTCGATTGAGCGAATTATTATCACCTGCGACACGACTTTAACTGATGTCCTAGAATCCTATGCTAAGGAAAAAATTAAGATACAGAAGCTAAGCGAGCGACTTCTCGGTACAAGCCTGCCACTGCCTTATTTAACTGAGTCTACAGAACTAATATTTCGTGAATCCCTACTGATAGGTGAGCAATCAGGAAAAATTCTTTTGTACGCTCGTTCTTTAATTAATCTTAATGCTTTATCAGCAGAAAATTTTAAGCATGATTTATTTCGCACTACTATTCCCCTCGGACACTTATTGCGACAAAATAAAATAGAAACATTTCGCCAATTGCTAGGCTGCAAATTAGAACAAAACCCAGCGCTGGTACAGCATTTCGGGACAAACGATGGAACTTTAATATCACGCAGTTATGTGATGTATAGTCAAGCACAGCCAATAATGCTGATTACTGAAAAATTTTTACGGGGTGTCTATGACCGACATAGAAGATGCTCATGATTATTTGTCCGGCATTTATCAACGCCATACTTCATTGCTAACAATAACACCACCAAACCAACCCCGATACCGGCCAAAGCCAAACCGTTATACATACCCGGATCAAAGAAAAATTCTTTTTCTGCTCCTAGAACTGCACCTGGGATAGCTCCAGCAACCACAGCAGCCACTTTACATTTATTGGCTTTAAACCAAAATATTGGCCCGTGTGCTGTTAAAGTGGCTGTTGCAATGTGATCTGATATCAGTTTACAATTTTTCCAATCGATATTCTTATTGTCTAAAACTTGAATATAAGAATCACGTCTTGCGGTTAAAGTCGCAAATATAGCATTTCTAGTTACCGCAGGAAGTAAATAATCTGGAAATTGTTCGTTATAGATGACGGACTTTAATTGCGCATCGGTCAATCGAGCAACCCGAATCATACCATCATTAATTTGAACTGAAGTGCAATGTTTAAAGACGAGCTCACTCGTCCCACGATCAAACTTATTATTAGAAATATAGTGTCCTTTACTTTCCCCCCGTAATATTTCTAAAGCTTTGTTGTTTAGATGATCATCTTTTGCCCGCTCAATATCACTATTCGCAGGATCAATTTTAACTGTCTGGAAGCAATTGTCTTGTTCAATTAGCCCAAGGTTGGCCGATCCGTGGCCTATTACATCCCGATCTTGTAGAAACATAAATACAGCTACATTCTCATATAAGCCTTGTATCGGTTTTGGTAAGCCATCCTTTCCTGGCAAAGATTGTTTTCGTAGCCATGGCTCAGCCTTAGGAAAATCAATTTTGAGTTTTCCTGATTGGTCAGTTTTCTGCGCAACACGCAGAAGGAAAACACCTAAGTCTTGGTAGCCCTTCTCTTTGCGCGAAGCCAACCAATACTGCCCATCTCCTTTCTCTCTATGAATTACATAAGTTTCAGGGACTTTCACACCACAAAGTGCTAGCAAATCATAGCAAAGTTTTTCATGAACACAGTCGATTCCCAAGCCTTTTTTAAGAATAAATTCTTCATTTGTGCCAGATTTCATTGCCCCTGTATGCTTACGTTGACTAGTAGCATATACCTTTCCGTTTTCTGTGAAATCACTGTATGGCTGAAACACCTGTTTTAGAACATCTTTACTCTCTTGCATGGATTGCCTCTATCTTTATAGTTGATAACTTTTTTGATTTTGATTATAACGTTAAAAAATTAAGTTAGTCTTAAGAGGGATCCTATAGAAATTACAAAACTCTGTAGGGGACAAAAACAATTTCCCCCTTTGAAAAAGGGGGATTAAGGGGGATTTAAAAAGATGAGAGCACTAACGTTATTTTCGTAGTACTCAATGTTTCTTTCCTTTTCCAAAGGGGGAAATTGTTTTTGCCCCCTACAGAGATTACAAAAAATTCTTGTAAGGAACTTCTTGGTTAACTAGTTGATTTTGGCACCAACTGAAAGCCATGCAAATTCCCTCATCCGGTCTGCGGCCACTTTCTCCAAATTTCTCTAGGGAAATTTGAGAAAGAATAAATTAAGTCACCATTAAGAAAAATTTGCATTTCAGCTAAAGTCAATGAATAATAGCAAAACCTCGGGGGCTTGCGCCGCCGAGGCCGCGCCAAAAAGAATGTAGACGCATTCTTGAGGCACTTCCATAATCAATTAACCTAAGAGGAGGTTAACCGAAGATGGCTCACTCAGCTTACTTCATTGCGCGTTCGCGTAAAACTTTTTTTTCGCTGTTGGCTACATTTTTTTACCTGGATTCTCCTAGGCGGGTTGTTCACGCCTGGGGAAATCCGCTTACATCCCATGGAATTTCCTCGCCTGTCTTCGGTGGATTATGGGCCTGGGATGCTAAGTTAGCGGTTTTTTGGTGGCTAATATCGATGCAAAGAGGGGTAGGCAAGTAAGAGAGGAATGGCATGGCGGGGGGTTATCGCCTCGCCATCCTAAAACCTTCTGCTTGCCTGCCCTGATTCGATGTTTTTTTTGCATCAACCCAGGAACGCGCATGCATACGAACAAACCTCCGTTTTCAACTAACGCGCCCATTCCGTTTGATCAGGCGCATTGTTGCTGACGATTAGCGTCGGCCAACTAACGAACAGGAAAGTACCCATGAAAAATGTATTACTGATTGAACCTGACCCCATGATCGCCTATACCACCCGCAGGTATTTTGAAAGTCTGCATTGCTGCGTGAAAGTGGTCAATGGGGGATTAGCCGCTTTAGAAAAGCTGCATCATCCCTACCGACTAGTGGTAGTGAACCTAGATCTACCGGATTTAAGTGGCCTTGTGATCACCCGCCACTTGCGTCAGAGTAAAGGGCCCAATAGCCGAACGCCAGTGGTCATCGTCACGGCACACGAAGATGAGCAGCAAAAAGTGCGAGCCTATGAGTTAGGAGTTAAAGCATTTTTATACAAACCCCTCACTAAGGAATTATGCCAGCAGCTAATCGACGATTTAGTATTGTCAGCATCACCTCCCCATTATTTTTTGGATAATTAAACGATGAGAGGATTTGACCTGCCGTGGACCCCGAAGTGAGCTACGCGCTCTCAACCATTTCTTTGAAGAGATTCTTGAATTTTGTAACATTTTATCAACGATTCCCCCGGTTTCCGAAGTAAAATATACATAATTTCCAGTTACTTTTTCTTTGAGCTTTAAAGCCAGTAAAGCAGATAAACACAAAACAGTGCCAATGAAGAGTTCATCAGACCGAATACTGAAATTAAAAAGATAATCCGAGCCTGAAAATAACATACCACCTTCCACCAAAAGGGAAACATTTATAATCCAAAATAATGTATGCGCCAGCATTATTTTAGGGTTACGAAATTTTGATAATAAGTTGATCTCTTCTGCAGCTGGAAAAAATGAAGCTCTATTGCGTTGAAAATCTGTCGCCAAGCTTTTAGCCACTTGAGCTTCCTGCACATATCCTCGTGCCTGTAAATTATGAGCTTTAGCTAGCAGTTGCTGTGGTAATATTTCATTATCGGGACTAGGTTTCCATTGTTTCCAATTGAACCCATCTACTCGCGCGCCTTGTAAGTCCATACCGTCACCAGGTAAAGAATGCCCCCCTATATTTATATTCTCCTCAATAGCAGCCAGATGACGTCTGAAGCTGTTGGGCAACTCTATAGTATTACGCAAATCAGCACCAAGAAATCGTGTTTTTTGCCATAACTCCAAAATGCCTCTGCTAGCTGATCCTATAGTAACTCCTGATAGTTTGGCATCTTGTAAATAAGCACCACTGAGATTCGCTCCCTTTAGTGTGGCGCCCGATAGATTTGCGCCTTGCAGGTTGGCCCCACTAAGATCAGCTAATGTAAGATCACAGTTTGAAAGGTCGGCACCTTGAAGATTTTTTCCCTTCAGACTAATTCCTCTTAAATTAGCTTTAGGAAACTTAACACCCTGCAAAGAAGTTGCTTGATCTACAAAATGTTGAGCCATACGTAGATCAAGCTCACTTAAATCAGCAATATTTAACGCGGGATTTGTATAGTCTCGATTAGCCACTGCAAGCTGACGAGGTTTCCATTCGTATATCTGGAAAAGGTTAATGCTCCACCCATCATACATACCCAAACCGTTTTCTTCAGAAGGGATAAATCTTTGGATATGGGGTTGATTTGCAATCCCGACTAATCTCAAGGTTTCCGCTTCGCCCAAACGGCGGATCATGTCTAAATCAAGTTGCCTCATGCTAATGAAGCTAGCAACAGAGGGTTGATTTGCTATCCCGCATATTCTCAAGGTTTCCCCTTCTCCCCACGCTCGGATAGTATCTAAATTAAGTTGTTTTGCTCTAACGAAGGCATAAACATTAGGATGTGTTGCAATGGCAACTAATCGACTAATTTCCGGCAATCCCCACATAAGAATTCTTTGGTTAACTTCAGACTGAAGTTGATCACTGTGGGCGATTTCAAGACCAAGACGCCGTAAGGCGGCTCGAGATCCTAAAGATTGTATTTGCTGAGGAGACATCCCACGTGTAAAGGCCCTGACAAACTGATCTACCGTACGGAGCAGGGCTGCTATGGATTCCTGAATGGGCACTGAATTTTGCCCAACATCAAATCCTTCGGCGGCTGCAATAGATAGAGCAGAGTCTAATCCAAAGGTAGATTTTTGCTCAGAAACAGTTGACGGTGGAGTGATGTTTTTTTTCTGAAGAAGGTCTGTAATCCTAGCTCTATCTTGTGCATTAAAAGCTTTATTGGTGTAACAATTCTTCCACTGTCCTGTATTAATTTATAGTCTTGCCAAGCTCATGAATATTAAACCAATACCGATCTGATAATTTAATCACTGCTTCCCCATCTAAAGCATGACCCCCCAAAGGTATGGCTATACGATCCAGCTCGCATAATTTTTTAGGGGGATAGGATGACTTGACAGAAAGTATGGGCTTATCCTCTGTAAGCTGCAAAAAAGATGACTTAAACTCGTGCTCAGGAAATCCAATTTGCGCAAGTATAGAACCACCTATAGTACAGCGTATTTCTGCTTTTGGACCGTATTGAATTAGCTGAAATGGTTCTTGAGTAATAACAGAAGTGCACTTTATTTTTTCGAGTTGCTCTTTAGAGGGCGCTTTGTTCATTAACACCAGATCATAGTCGTCACTCAAGTGATCATCAGGATCATATATGCTAATGGTATGTATGGGGTAATCATGAGAGATCACTAATAGCGCATCATATAATACATTCTTAAAAAGAATATTGTTTTGAGTTATGCCTTCTAAGCGTGGATCTCCTAATAAAGTATATAATTTTGTTGTTAGTGGTTTTAACAACTCTTCTGAAGACGAAGTCGTTAGCTGCTTTAACTCTTCCGGAGAAATTTTACGCAGCAAATCGATTAGTGTGGGGATTTCTGTAGCAACGCGCTCATCAGAGGAAAAATATTGCAATTGTTCTAGTACTTCATCACGACTGAGCATAATTTTCTCCAGAAAGTCTTAAATAAATTTGGCGATTGAAAGTAAATTAGTAAATTTTCATAATCCTATCAAGCCAATATTAACAAACTATTAAAGGCCATAATTAAGTTTGATCTTGCTGTGCCTGCAGATGAGTGTTTCATGAAGGGCGGCTTGTACCACCCTCGTGAATCATCGTCCCAGCTTTATCTTTTTGGTTCTATGTTGTTTTGAGTGGGTAATATATCCTTCTCCCACAAGGGGAGAAGGATATATTACCCACTCGATTCTACATAGAACCATCTTCTTTTTTTTTACCAATCCCCCATTTTACGTCGTTTCGCAGCTTGTCGGCAACGAAATACGGTATTGATCATTCTCCCTCGATATTTATAGTAAGGAGCTCTGCCACTACTTTATGCGAGCAATTTATGTTTCCAAAAAATAAAATTATTGCTTTTTTTGTTACTAATACTCCACGACAAACATTGCAATAGGTGCGCCAATGACTTATACTGAAATTATGATGTTATTTGTGGAGACTAGTTATTTCAGCCGCTTAATATCGGATTATCTTAGTGATGATGAATATGGGAAATTGCAACATTATTTAATGCAGCATCCAGAATCTGGAAAAGTCATTTCAGGCAGCGGTGGCGTTCGGAAGTTTCGTTGGGCTCGCGCAGGCATGGGTAAGTCTGGTGGGGTACGGATAATTTATTATTGGGCTAAAACACGAGATCAAATTTATATGTTAACGATATATAGTAAATCTGAACGAGAAAATATTGATGCGACAACTTTGGCTCGTATAGCTAAATCTTTGGAGACAATCCAATGAAAAGCAGAGACCTTGGGAAAGAAATATTAGAAGGTATTAAAGAAATTAGAGCGTGGCAATTAGGTAAAAAAAAGTTGAAGGTTTCACGAGTTACTCTACCGGATGCAAAAGAAGTTGCTCAAATTAGGCATAACCTGGGATTAAGCCAGCAGGCATTTGCATCTTTGATGGGTGTAAGTGTAGCCACTTTGCGGAATTGGGAACAAGGAAGGCGTGAACCTCATAGTTCAGCGCGCAGTTTATTACTGATCGCAAAAAAGATTCCAAGCGCTTTTTTAAAAGCTTTTGAACTTACAAATAAGGCAGCTTAATTAATTGGCAAAGAAACGGTAACGAAATTTAGAATAAAAATTATTCTCGTCGATAACTGCAGCAATGGCATTTTCTAAACAAGCCGTTGTCCAAAAATCCGAGAGATTTACGATGAAGCAGCTAAAACCACATCTTTTACCATATGAAGAATAGGATACTCATGACTATTTGTCCGGCATTTATCAACGCCATACTTCATTGCTAACAATAACACCACCAAACCAACCCCGATACCAGCCAAAGCCAAGCCGTTACAAATGCCAGGATCAAATAAAATTTCTTTTTCTGCTCCTATAACTGCACCTGGGATAGCTCCAACAACTAGAGCAGCAGCAATTTTGTATTTATTTGTTTTAAACCAAAATATTGGCCCCTTCAATTCCCATTGGATCCATTTCTCGTTTAAAACCTGTCTATAAGCTATCCGATGCACACAAATCGGTCAGCAATTCCGCTGAAGCCTTGCTCCCCGGCGGGTCCTGCCGCTGCGGCACCCCACCAAAATCCTCCTATCCCCTTTTACAAAGGGGATAGGAGGATTTCTGTTAAGGGTCCCCGCCTCCGGGTCACCCGCCGGTCTCATGACGGAGCAGCGACAATTGCTGACCGATTTGTGTGCATCGGATAGTCTATAAGAATTGCGCCTTGCTTGTAAAGTTTCCAATATGGAAACTCTGTTTTTTTCCAAAAGAAAAGTATTTAATTGCGGGTTATCGATTACGTTCTTTAACTGATCATCAGTTAACTGAGCAACGCGCACCATGCCATTTTGACTTCCTCCCCGCCTAAAGGGCGAGGATTCCTACTGCGGTTACGCAACCTGTGCGCAACTCGCTTCGGTGGGTTCTTGCTTCCTCGAGCGACCTGACTGCGTCTTCTCTCCACAAGCTAGCAAGCGGTGCCCCCGCTCTAAAATATTGATCGCGCCAACCACATCGGCATGGTGGCTATAGCCACAACGCACGCACGCAAACTCAGCTTGCGTTTTGCGGTTGTCTGCACAAACGTGCTGACAGGCAGGACAGGTTCGACTGGTATTTTTCGGATCCACTGCTAGAAAAATGCCGCCGTTCCACTCAAGCTTATAAGCTAACTGGCGTCGGAATTCACCCCAACCCTGATCCAGTATGGCGCGATTTAAACCTGCCTTTTGTCTGACCTGGCGACCGTGCTGCTCACAATTGCCTTTGGCAGATTTCGACATGGCAGCTATCTGCAAATCCTCAACACAGACGAGCGCGTGGTTTTTGCTAATCGCGGTGCTGGTTTTGTGCAGAAAATCTTGTCTGACATTGGCAATTGTGTTGTGAGTCTTTTGAACCCGCCTTTGGGCTTTTATCCAATTACGACTAAATTTTTTCTTACGCTTCAAGCGACGTTGATAATGCGCAAGGCGTGCTTGATGTTTTTTGAAGCTATTCATGGGTTCGACATAGGTCCCATCACTCATCGTAGCAAAACGTGCAATACCCATATCAATACCCACTGGGGTAGTAGCTGTTGGCAAGGGTTGACTCTCTTCACGCTCGGTCTGCACTGATACAAACCACAAGCCATTGCATTGCTTAACGATGACGTTTTTAATTTTCCCTACTACATCGCGACTGTTGCGATAGCGTATCCATCCCAATTTTGGCAGAAAAATACGGTTATTATCTTGATCCAGCTTAAACCCTTGTGGAAAACGAAAACTATCTGATGAGTGAGCTTTTTTCTTGAATTTGGGGAAAGCAGCACGGTGGGCGAAGAAGTTTTTAAATGCGCGATCAAGGTCCTTAGTGACTTGTTGCAAGGTTTGGGAAGGCGATTGTTGCAGGTAGGGCATTTCTTTTTTCCATACTAACAACCAGTGATTCATACCAAAGCTATGGGTAAACGGTTTGTTTTCGGCATAGAGCTCTTGTTGACGCGCTAATGCTAAATTCCAAACCTTACGTGCATTACCCGCAAACTGACTCATCGCGCGTTTTTGCGCACCATTCGGCTCAATACGGAATTTAAATGCTTTCTGGATTTTCATGCGACTATTATATTCTGGTCTATGCCAAACTCAATACAGTAAAGAGCGAATCCAAAACGGGTAGACACTACAGTACATTGAGCAGCAACCAAAACCCAAATAATCGAAGGAGTGCCTTACATCCCCGCCATGAATGACGGGGTCTTACGGCACGATGGATAAATTTGCTCCGTTTTGCAATGTTTAAAGACCGAAATACTCTTATTCCCATCATGGGGACTATAAAAATTTTCAATCTTTCCATTCTGCAATTGACGTAAATTCCGCTCATAACCCTCACCAGTTGGGAAAAGCCAACAGCTCCCAGGATCAATCTTAACTGCTTGGAAGCAATCCTCTTGTTCAATCAGTCCAATGTTTCCATATAGAGAACCTATTGTATCCATATCTTGTAAAAACATAAATATGGCTACATTTTCATATAAGCCTCTTATCGGTTTTTCTCCACCATCACTTCCTAGTAAGGATTGTTTTTGCAGCTTTTCCGTGATCTGAGCAAAAAATCTCGGAAGTTCGTCTGGATTAGGGTCCGGCCCAGCTTTAAAAAGCCACTGGTACAAATCTTGGTAGCGCGGCTCTTTTCGCGAAGCTAACCAATATTTGTCAGCTTTGTCCTCATGAACTATATAGGTTTCGGGGACTTTAACCCCACAAAGTGCTAGCAAATCATAGCAAAGCTTTTCATGGGCACAATAAAAGCCATCATTAAAATTTTTAAGAACAAATTCTTCATCAGTTCCAGATTTCGTTACACCTATACAATTGCTATTACCACCTCGATACGATACCCCGTTTTCCTGAAACGCACTTCGCGGCTGCACAACTTTGTGTTTCTCAAAATTTTTCTCAACCTTGCTCTCTTTATCTTCAAACATGGATTCCTCGCCATATATTTGTTTTGATTATAAAGTCAAAGAATTAATTTAGTATTAATAAAGGGGTAATAGGTGGGTTCAAAATGCTGAAAGCCCTTTCAAACACCCCCATTCGGCCTGCGACCACCTTCTCCCACAGAAAACCGCTGTGAGAGAAGGAATCCATACAGCCTATGGGGCCTCGCGAATTGCACCGATCCTGCTATTCTTAGAGAATTACCAATCCTTTAGTTCCTATTACCTGTCAAAAAGGAGCCACTACCATGGCAATGAACCTTGCTCAAAAACTGATCAATAGTCACTTAGTAGAAGGAAAGATGCTGGCAGGCCAGGAGATTGGGCTAAAAATTGACCAAACCCTCACCCAAGATGCTACCGGCACTCTGGTTATGTTAGAGCTCGAAGCCATGGGTCTGAAGCGGGTAAAAACTCAATTATCTGTGCAATATGTCGACCATAATTTACTGCAAGAAGACTTTAAAAATGCTGATGACCATCTATTTTTGCAAAGCGCTTGCCAAAAATTTGGTCTTTGGTATAGCCGCCCTGGCAACGGGGTTAGCCATCCAATTCATATGCAATACTTCGGAAAGCCGGGTAAAACATTATTAGGCTCTGACAGCCACACCTGCGCCGCTGGTTGTATGGCGATGCTCGCCATGGGTGCCGGTGGTTTAGAAGTAGCGATGGCGATGGCGGGTCATCCTTTTTATGTCAAAATGCCAAAAACCTTCGGCGTACACTTAACGGGTAAACTGCGGGCCTGGGTCAGTGCCAAAGATATTATTCTCGAAATGCTCAGACGCCATACCGTCAAAGGGGGGGTAGGCTACATCTTAGAGTATTACGGTCCAGGGCTTAAACACCTTAGCGCCATGGATCGGCATGTGATTGCCAATATGGGGGCAGAATTAGGCGCTACCGCAAGCTTATTTCCTTCTGATGAACAAACCCTGGCCTTCTTAACTGCGGAGGGCCGCAAAAAAGAGTGGCAACCCTTGGCCGCCGATCCTGGCGCGCTCTATGATCGAGAGGACGAGATTGACCTGAATAAATTAGTCCCGTTAATTGCCTTGCCTTCCAGTCCCGATGATGTAGTGCCAGTAAAACAAGTAGCTGGAAAAGCAATTTATCAAGCCTATATCGGCTCATCCGCCAATCCTGGCTACCGTGACTTTGCGATTTCAGCCTTAATGGTCAAAGGCAAGCAAGTCGCGCCCAATGTCTCATACGACATTAACCCTTCCGCCCGCAGCATCTTAGAAGATTTATCCAACGAAGGACATTTATCACAGATGCTTGCCGCCGGAGCCCGCATCCACCAAGCCGGTTGCAATGGCTGTATTGGGATGGGACAAGCACCCGCTACGGGACGCAATAGCTTACGCACCGTTCCGCGCAATTTTCCTGGGCGTTCTGGAACCCTCGAAGATAGCGTATTTTTATGCAGCCCAGAAACAGCAACCGCCTCGGCCTTAAAAGGAAAAATCACCGATCCTCGCGACCTAAAAATTCCCTATCCTCGAGTCAAGCCAGCGAAAAAACACACCGTGGATAAAGAAATGGTGCAAGCACCGATCAGTAAAAATAAAGCAACGCAGGTGCGATTAATTAAAGGACCAAATATTACTTCATTACCGCATTTAAGTGCTTTAGGAACTTCGCTCGAACTGCCTGTGCTACTCAAGGTGGGAGATAATATTTCTACAGACACCATTATGCCTGCCGGCGCGCGAGTTCTGCCGTTTCGCAGTAATATTCCCAAAATTAGTGAATTTGTTTACAACATCATTGATCCAAATTATCACGTACGTGCACAAAGCATTCATTATCAAGGGGGACATGCAATTATCGGCGGAGAAAATTACGGCCAGGGATCTAGTCGCGAACATGCCGCCTTAGCTCCCCGTTTCCTTGGGCTGCATCTCATCGTGGCCAAAAGTTTTGCCCGTATTCATTGGCAAAATCTGGTTAATTTTGGGATCTTGCCCTTAACCTTTATCGATCCAAAAGATTACGATAGCATTAAACAAAACGATGTGATCGCAATCGCGAATGTCCATCAACAACTGAAAAAATCCGACATACTGCAAGCTACCATTAATAACCGTTCTCTCGAACTACGCCACAACCTCTCCCCTCGCCAATTGGAAATTTTACTGGCAGGGAGCTTAATTAATTGGGTAAAAAAACAGGGTTAGAACAAAACAATACTTTTTAAAGAATGCTCACACCAGGATTAGAGTAAGGATCCTCCTTACCATAAAGCAAACTGATGTTGACGCATGGCTGTAAACTGCTATCATTCTGGCATCAGCTAGTTTTATAACATTTACCATGGGTCGTCTCTAAAAACATTATGAGGACCAGGCTAGAAGTGTGATGAATTCGCCACCCCACTACAACAACTACGAGTAAAATAGACTTAAATTTATGATGAAATTTTTAAAATTCTTATTGATTGGCCTCTTAACTGCAGTCAGCTTTAATGCCACAGCAGAAACAGCGAGCCAAACCTTAGCGGCTTCTTTGAGTAAATTTCAATCGCTCAGTGCAAATTTTCAACAAAATGTTTTCGATGGCAAGGGTCATCTACTGCAGAAAAACACTGGCACAATGGCTTTACTACGACCCGGCAAGTTCCGCTGGGAGGTCGTCTCGCCCAACCCACAGTTGCTCCTGGCGGATGGCCGTTATTTATGGGTTTACGACAAAGATCTGCAACAAGCGACACGTCAAGCCATGGACAAAAACAATGCTAATAGCCCAGCTTCCTTACTGAGTGGCTCAGTTGAAACTCTAGAAAATCGCTTTAATGTCAAACAACTTAAAGCCACAGCCCAAACTCAAAGTTACCAGCTGCGACCCAATAGTCAGCATGACTTATTTAAATGGATCGAATTAACCTTCATCGCTGACAAATTATCCAGTATGAAGCTGGCTGATAATACTGGCTCAATTACTGATTTTCATTTTCAGAATGTAAAAATGAATCCCTCCTTGAGTAATAATCTCTTCCACTTCAAACCACCTAAAGGCGTCGAAGTGATTAAGAATTAATGCACTCCAATCCCCTATTCGAACCTCTGGCGGCGCGTATGCGCCCTAAACGCATCGAAGAATTTTGTGGACAGAGGCACCTACTGGCGCGTGGCAAACCTTTACGGCAAGCCATCGATAACCAGCTCCTGCATTCGATGATCTTATGGGGACCTCCAGGTAGTGGCAAAACTACTTTAGCGAAATTACTCGCGCAAAATGCCCAAGCACATATTGAAAGTATCTCTGCCGTACTCGCCGGAGTAAAAGACATTCGGCAAATTGTCGAGCGAGCAAAACAAGTACAAGAACAAGAACACAAACCCACTATTTTATTTGTTGATGAGGTCCATCGCTTTAACAAAGCACAGCAAGATGCCTTTTTACCCTTTGTAGAAGACGGCACCTTAATTCTAATTGGGGCGACTACTGAAAATCCCTCATTTGAGTTAAATAATGCCTTATTATCCCGGTGTCGAATTTATGTGCTAAAGCGTTTGGAAGAGCCTGAAATCATACAAATCATCGATGTGGCTCTGAGTGATAAAACCCACGGTCTGGGCCAACGAAAATTAGCTATTCCTCCTGAATTAAAACAAAGACTGGCACGTTATGCGGATGGTGATGCCCGTCAAGCACTAAATATGCTGGAAATTCTCAGTGATTTTGCCGAAGAAAAAGCAGGATTAGAACAAATTTCTGATACTGCATTTGATGAAATTTTATCCGGTGGCGCAAGACGCTTTGATAAACGCGGTGATTTATTTTATGAGCAAATTTCCGCGCTGCATAAATCGGTGCGCGGCACTGCCCCAGATGCAGCTTTATACTGGTTTGCGCGCATGATCGATGGCGGTTGTGATCCGGAATATATTGCTCGCCGAGTTTTGCGCATGGCAAGTGAAGATATTGGCAATGCCGATCCCCGAGCGCTCAGCTTAGCACTAGACGCCTGGGAAACTTTCCGCCGACTGGGTAGCCCTGAAGGAGAGTTGGCTATAGCCCAAGCAGTGGTCTATTTAGCCTGTGCGCCTAAAAGTAACGCAGTTTATGCCGCCACCAACGCCGCCATGGAAGATGCACGAAACTATGGCTCACTGGAAGTGCCATTGCACATTCGCAATGCCCCTACTTCCTTGATGAAATCTCAAGGATACGGCGCCGGATATCGCTATGCACATGATGAACCCCAAGCCTATGCAGCAGCAGAAAATTATTTTCCCAAAGGGTTAGAAAATCGCCGATATTACAACCCAGCACCGCGTGGCTTAGAAATTAAAATCGCAGAAAAATTAGAGGAATTGCGGCAATTGGATCGGGATTCAAAAAGGAAGTGAAACCTATGGATATACTACTTGCCGTCTTCCTCGGCGGCGCCCTGGGTTCAGTGTTGAGATTTATTATTTCTCAGAAAATTAATCAATTATGGGGCGCTCATTTCCCCTGTGGAATATTGCTGGTTAATGTGTCGGGATGCCTGCTAGTAGGCTTGCTAAGAGATGATTAAAGCGGGCACCTTTTCTCGCAAGGTTTTAGGGTCAGACGTAGTTTCCCTGCTTTCTCTGCTCTCTCCTCCACTTAAGTTCGTCAGATGATGTCCACGGTGTGCTTCTCCAATCTTCGAGCGCTTCCTCCTCTGTATCTTCAATTGCCTGCATACATTCCCCAAACAACGCAAGACACAATACTGCAACTGCTAATAATACAGGACCTACTACAGTAGTGGCTACGATGTTGGGCATATTTCCAATAGCAGTATCAGAGTAGAAATTATAGGCATTTTCATTCGTATACATCGCAGTCACTTGCGGAGCTACAACTACTGCTACAAAAAAACCCACTCCACACCCTACACGCTTAAGCATTAAACTGGATTCATCATCTTCAATTAACTCACTTCCAACTGACATACCTCACCTCTCTTTAATTATTTGAATATAAGTTGAGCAGATTATACTTTCTTTCTCTTATGATTTTCTTAAAGCGCAAATACATTGTAAGCGGTTAACCTAGGGTTAATAACCATTTCCAAACCGGCGTTATTTTAATGATCTGCTGTTTATCTCCAACAGTAATTTTTTCCTCACCCGATTCATCCGCAGTAATAATCATTCCTTCTGCATGAGAATACACTTCCAGCGCTTCTTTCAACCCTTCCAGTTCTCGATATTTAGTTTCAGGATCGAATAAAGTGTGACACACTTGAATGACTTGAGTAATTTCAAGATTTTCTTTAACAACAAAATCACATTCCTTTCTTCCTTTATGAAAATAAATTTCATATGATCGCCGTCTTAATTCATTATGCACAAGGTTTTCCAACATCCGTCCTTTATCATCAGAAAACCGAAATGAAATCGCAGCCGCTAATCCGGTATCAAGGCAATAAATTTTTTTCTCACTACCAAACTTCCCTTTAAGCGAGTAATCAAATTTATAAAGTTCGCGAAAAAGAAATACTTCTTGGTAATAAGAAAAATAATCCGTGACCGTATTAACATGTACTCCTAATGATTGCGCTACTTTACGATAACTGAAAAATTTTCCGCTATTGCTTGCTAAATAAGTTCCTAAATCTTTTAATTTGATGGCATTAACTGAATAGCGAGTCGCAATATCTTTATACATAAAATCTTCAAAATAATTGAGGAGCAATTCCTTTTGATAAACTTCGCGTAATGTAACCGCCGGAAATGCTCCCAATGTTAAATAACTCATTATATGTCGTTTGATTTCAATTTCTTTTTGCGTAGATAACCCGCTCTGCGGAAGTTCGCAGTGCTTAAAATGTAAATATTCATGAAATGATAAGGGATAAACGGGAACAGTAATGTTACGACCTGACAATAACGTTTTATATTCTTTTTTTATGAGTGATGCATTCGAACCCGTAATCCAAATCTGCTTCACCTCTTTTCGATCATAAAGATTACGCACACAATGGACCCAATCCTGGCAATGTTGGATTTCATCAATAAATAAACATTCGAGCGATGCTCCATGTTCCAAATAAGTATCAATGATAGTCTTCAGTGGGTATTTAGATAATTCAGCATCGTCAAAGTTGATATAAAGCACCTTAGCATTTTCAGCTATTAAATGTTCAATCACTTGGTAAAGTAAGGTGCTTTTTCCAACGCGACGAGCACCCTCTAAAATTTTAATTTCGTTTAACTTGAGATATTCCAGGATATTATAATCTCGGGTATAACCTCGAAGCTCTTGAGGAAAACGCCCTGTAATCCATGGATTCCAATCTAAAATCGCTTTTAAAATTTCGTTATTCATGTAATGCCCCAAGAAAGTATTATATTTCAGAATAACATAAATATGAAATATATCATATTGTAATCAACCATTTTCACAGGATCACAATTATCTGACTCGAGATGACACTTGATTTGGAATGACAGTTGACCCAAATCCCAAGGTTATGGGGCGGGATACCGCTATGCACATGATGAACCCCAAGCCTATGCAGCAGCAGAAAATTATTTTCCCAAAGGGTTAGAAAATCGCCGTTATTACAACCCAGCACCACGTGGCTTAGAAATTAAAATCGCAGAAAAATTAGAGGAATTGCGAAAATTAGATCGGGATTCTAAGTCGCCTTGTTTGGAAGTTCAAAAGCTTTTAAAAAAGCGTTTGGAATCTTTTTTGCGATCAGTAATAAACTACGTGCTGAGCCATGAGGTTCACGCCTTCCTTGTTCCCAATTCCGCAAAGTAGCTACGCTTACACCCATCAAAGAAGCAAATGCCTGCTGGCTTAATCCCAAGTTATGCCTAATTTGGGCAACTTCTTTTGCAGCCGGTAGAGCAACCCGTGAAACCTTCAACTCTTTTTTTCCTAATTGCCACGCTCTGATTTCTTTAATACCTTCTAAAATCTCTTTCCCAAGGTCTCTATTTTTCATTTGATTGTCTCCAAAGATTTAGCTATGCGAGCCAAAGTTGTCGCATCAATATTTTCTCGTTCAGATTTACTATATATCGTTAACATATAAATTGCTCGCATAAAATAGTGGCAGAGTTGCTCACTATAAATATCGAGAGAGAATTATCAATACCGTATTTCGTTACGTGCTATGCTAAATGTTCAAGTTATTTTTTAACAGGTCCTAACCTATGAGTACACTACTTGCTGTCTTTCTCGGCGGCGCCCTGGGTTCAGTGTTGAGATTTATTATTTCTCAGAAAATTAATCAATTATGGGGCGCTCATTTCCCCTATGGCATATTGCTAGTGAATGTGTCGGGATGTCTGCTGGTCGGTTTTTTCAGCACCTTACTTATTGAGCGCTTAGATTTATCGGCCGTATGGCGCGCTGGAATTCTCATTGGCCTGTTAGGCGGATTTACCACATTTTCGACGTTTTCCTTGGATACTTACAATCTTTTTGAACAAGGCGCTCATCTAGCCGCTTTTACAAATGTGGCGCTTACCCTTATACTTTGCCTTTTCGCTACCTTATCAGGTGTTTATTTAGGAAGAATATTATGAATACTACCGTCATGATTGCCAGAGTTTACATCACAGAGGCAGATAAACTGCTTAATGCCATAATGGATTATTTACATAATCAAATTAAAATAAAAGGTGTTACAGTTTTTAGAGCCATCAGCGGCTTTGGGAAGTCTGGCGCCTTACACAGCAGCACTTTATTAAGTATGTCATTAGATTTGCCAGTAATAGTTGAATTTTTTGATCTACCCGAAAAAGTGCGGCCAGCAGTTGCCTATATTGGTAATTTGGTAGGCGCAGGCCATATAGTGAGCTGGGAAGCACAAAGCAACTAAGACCCTCACTTAAATAGGCGCTATTTAAGTCGTAACCATTCACCACGATTTTGCCTCTCCCCTTGTGGGAGAAGGTGCCCGAAAACAGCAAGAAGCATTTTATTAGCTAATGCTAACTGCTGCTTACCCCTCACCCGCGCGCCTTACGGCGGGGCGGCCTCTCCCACAAGGGGAGAGGCAAAATCGTGGTGATTGGTTACGAATATCGTTAATGTATCATAGGTTTCTTAAGAGATTCTTAGCGGGATTTATCGTCTTTGCAGGATGTAGAGGTCCATGCCACCGTCCCTTCGTCATCCCGAGGAGCTTGCGACGAGGGATCTTCGGGATAACTTTTGGCGCGTTGAATGAATATTGCTCCACCCAATGCCACCAATCCACCTACCAAGGAAATCCAGGTCGGAATTTCTCCCAAAAATAGCCACCCCATAATGGTGGCTAAGATAGGCATGACATAGAGATAGCTACTTGCCCGAGAAGCAGGAAGGCGATCTAGAACATAACTCCAGGAGAGATATCCCGCTAATCCTGGGAAAATACCCAAATAAATAACGGCTAGAGTAGTACTTAAAGGTGCAGTTGGAATTTCCCGAATTAAATTAGGAAGATAAATGCATAGGGACAAAGTGCCCCACCAAATACAATAGGCAGTCAAGGTGATTGGATTTAATTTTTTCAACAAGGGCTTACAGCATACCGCATAAATAGCGGCAGTCATGACCGCCACTAATACATAAACAACGCCAAAATTAAAAGCACCCGCTTGTGATTGACTTACACCAATCATAGCAATACCAAAGAAACTAATAGCCATGCCTAGCCAAGCCTGGATACTAATTTTTTCCCGCAAAAAAGCTACGGCCAATAATGTCATCAGTACGGGGATTTGACTAATAATAAATCCAGCAATCCCTGCATCGATAGTCACTTCACCGTAATTAAGCGCCAAATTATAGATCCCAAAACCAATCACCCCATTGATTGCTACTAGCGCCATTTCTTTCCAAGCCAATTTGCGCTGTGACTTCTGAAAAATAAATAAAATCAACATTCCCAAAGAGGCAATTAAATAACGGAAAAGCGCCAAACTCCCTGGGTCATAACCTTGCAAGCCAGCGCGAATGCCGACAAATGCTGAAGACCAAGTAACAACAGTGAGCACTATAGCAAGTGCAGTTCCTAAATTCTTAGACAATCACTCCTCCTCCTAGGCAAATATCTGCCTGATAAAATACCACTGATTGCCCGGGAGTAATAGCCCATTGTGGTTCGGTAAACTCCACTTCACAACCATCTTGCGTTTCTCGCACTATGCAATTAGCCTCAGTCTGTCGATAACGAGTTTTAGCGGCACAATGCACAGGAAATTTCGGAGGATGACCTGCCACCCAATGGACATCATGGCAACGTAAATAGCTTTGTAATAGCTGTGGATGGTCATGATCTTGAGCCACCACGAGCACATTACGCGCGGTATCTTTTGCAATCACATACCAAGGCGCATTTTGAGCATGACGCCTGCCACCAATACCAATGCCCTGGCGCTGCCCCAAAGTATAAAACATGAGTCCTTGATGCTTGCCTAAAATTTCGCCATCCGGCCCCTCAATATTTCCCGGTCGCGCTAATAAATATTCATTAAGAAAATTGCGAAATTTGCGCTCACCAATAAAACAAATCCCGGTACTATCTTTTTTCGCATGATTAATAAATCCAGCCGCCCTGGCCATTTGCCGTACTTTTGATTTTGTTAAATTTCCCAAGGGAAATAAGCTTCGCGCCAATTGTGCTTGCTGTAAAGTATATAAGAAATAACTTTGGTCCTTACTGAGATCGCTGGCTTTTAACAAATAATAAATGCCATGCGCAACATGAATGCGTGCATAATGTCCGGTAGCAATATAATCAGCGCCTTGCGCGAGAGCATAAGCTAAAAATGCTTTAAATTTGATTTCTTGATTACACAAAATATCTGGATTGGGAGTGCGTCCTGCGGCGTATTCATTGAGAAAATGTTGAAATACTCGATCCCAATATTCTTCCGCAAAGCGGACGGTATGAAAGGAAATCTGCAAGCGCTCACATATCGCCTGTGCATCCTGTAAATCTTGACTAGCGCTGCAAAAGGCTTCTGCAGAAGACTCTTCCCAATTCTGCATAAAAACACCCTGCACTGCATAATTTTGCTGCTGCAGCAGCAAGGCTGCTACTGAAGAGTCCACCCCACCTGACATGCCGACGGTAACTTGCATTATTCCTTCTCATCTTGTGGGAGGACCCAAGCGGCAGTAACGGAAGCTACTAAATACCCCAATAAGCCACCCGCTAGTCCATCACTCACAAAATGATAATACATACCCACAATACCAATCACCATTAACGCAATCAGCAGCACCGCTAGCCAAACGTAACGTGGGTACACAATAGCAAGTGCAACCATCGCCGCAACCATTCTGGCAATATGCCCAGAAGGAAATGATTCATAGGCCACTCCTGCTTTAAACCATTGAAATCCATAGGCTTGATTGCTTAATAAAGAAAGGTTATCGTCAATCCAAGTGGCTGGCCAATAACGGGCAAAGATAAACTTCAAGACCGTGACCAAAAAGGCGGTAATCACCACGCTATTGGCGATGATTAAGATGGCAAAATCGTGATAACTGCGTTTCCCAGCATAAAAACGCCACAGCAACCATAAATATGCAATAAAGACCGCCGCTGTCAGTACTTCAGATAGTTGAGTGAAGAGCTTAAGGATCGCGTATTGACGCAACTGATGCGCATAGGCCCAGTACACTACTGGTTTATCAACCAAGTAATAACTGAGAATAATGGCGCCAAGACCAATGAATAAGATCAATAAATTTCGTCGTTGCACAGCTATTTTACACGAGTAATTTTCGTACTATGTCCAAATCTTCGGCGGTATTTACATCTTGAGGCACTGCGGCTTTTGCCGGAGTTAAATGCACTCGACCACCATTCCATAAAACTCGAAGCTGTTCCAGATGCTCTATTTCTTCTATCGGAGAGGGTCCCCACTCCATGTATTCTTGCAAAACTCCCACGCGATAGGCATAAACGCCTACATGGCGAAAGTGTTCGGTATGTAATTTTTGATTTTCTTCGGGTGGTAAGCGAAATTGCGCACGATCCCAGGGTAATGGCGCACGACTAAAATACAGCGCATAACCACGCTTATTCATCACTACTTTGACATTATTAGGATTAAATAATTCTTCAATCGTTTTGATCGGCTCGTAAAGCGTGGCCACTTTCGCATTTTCATATTTCACCAAGTCTTCTGCCACTTGCCGTACCACGACGGAAGGGATTAAGGGTTCATCGCCTTGCAAGTTAACGATAATATCGTCTTCCATATAGCCTAAGGCCACTACGGCCTCAGCCAAGCGTTCTGTCCCGCTGATATGGTCAGGAGAAGTCATACAAACTGGAGCGCCAAAACCTTCGGCCACTTCACGAATGCGGGTATCATCTGCAGCAATCACCACACTTTCAGCACCACTCTCCACAGCACGCTCATAGACGTGTTGAATCATCGGCTTACCCCCGATATCCATCAATAACTTACCTGGTAATCGAGAAGAAGCATATCTAGCAGGAATAACAACTTTAAACTCCATTACAACACCTCGTGCTCAGATTCAGAAATTTGACGGGCTCGATCCTCCAGCATTACTGGAATCCCATCACAAATAGGATAAGCCAATTTATCGAATTTACAGATCAGCTCCTCCGTCTCTTTCCGATAAATTAATTTACCTTTACAAATTGGACAAGCTAGTATAGCTAATAATTTATAATCCATTGCCAACCCTATAGAATTGGTCGGGACGGCAGGATTTGAACCTGCGACCCCTTGCACCCCATGCAAGTGCGCTACCAAACTGCGCTACGCCCCGAATAATACTAAACTCCCTCTCCCCCTAATAAATCCTCAGCATTATTCCTTCTCCCCTTGTGGGAGAAGGTGGCTGCAGGCCGGATGAGGGAAAGAGCCAATTTCACCACCCCCTCTCCCTAACCCTCTCCCACCTTCCCTCGCTGACGCTCGGGCGGGGGAGAGGGAATTTGCCACAAGGGGAGAAGGAATCTAGCTTTCTAACAACAACAATAAACCTTCTAAGTCAACCAACACTCGCTGCAGACACCCAGTCTCTGTTGTCTGAACGGCATTAGCGGTTTGCACTAATTGTACTCGGGCTCCTTCAATCGTAAACCCCTTTTCATACAATAAATTTTTTATTTGCCGCACCATAATCACATCGTTACGCTGATAATAGCGTCTATTGCCGCGGCGTTTGGTTGGATTAAGTTGTTCAAATTCTTGTTCCCAATAACGCAACACATGGGGCTTGATCTCACACAGTTTAGACACTTCACCGATGCTAAAATATAACTTATCTGGAATCAAAGGCAACTGGGCATTATTGCTCAGATTTGTCTTCTTGTTCTTTTCCTGCATAGTGACTCACTTGCTCCTTCAATCTTCCAGCAGCACGAAAAGTGACCACCCGACGTGGCTCAATAACAACGACTTCCCCGGTTTTGGGATTTCTCCCTGGCCGCTCTTTTTTATCGCGTAATATAAAATTACCAAAACCAGATAGTTTTACATTATCCCCTTGTTCTAAGGCAAGACAAATTTCTTCAAAGAGCGAATCAACCACCTCCTTGGCTTCTCGCTTATTGATGCCAATCATCTTGAATAAATATTCCACTAATTCTGCTTTGGTGATTGCCATAATTTAGTAGTCCCTCAGGATTGCAGCAAAATCTTGCTTGAGCCCGCTGATGATTGACAGCATCATTTCATCAACCTCTTGGTCGGTTAGAGTGCGGGAACTTGCTTGAAACGTCAAGCCTATTGCCATGCTCTTTTTTCCAGGAGGAATTTTTTCCCCTTGATAGACATCAAAAAGTTTCACTTCCCGCAGAACCTCTGCTACCGACGACTGAATGGCTGCATATATTGCCTGGTAAGAAACTTGTTCATCCACTGTAAAAGCCAAGTCACGCCGAATTGAAGGATATTTAGATGGCGAAACGTAACGAGGTAGTTCGGCAGCAGTTATTTCGGATAAAAATAGTTCAAATAAAAATACCGGATCGGGAAAGTCCAATTGCTGCTGCAACAGCGGATGCAACTGACCCACATGCCCCACCCACTTCCCTGCCCGTTGAATCCTCGCCGTACAACCAGGATGCAAGCTCGGAACCGCGCTATCTGCGACAAATTTAAAGTGATCTTGGGCACCTGTCAAACGAATTAATCCGGTTAAATCCCCTTTGATATCAAAAAAATCCACGAGCCGGCCCTGCACTCCCCATTGTTCAGGCTGAGTACTGCCGATGGCCAAACCGGCTAATTTAAGTTGTTCCTGCCACTGTGGACCGACTTGGATAAAGCAAGTACCCAGCTCAAATAATCGCAGTCGCGATTGCTGCCGGTTGAGATTAAAACTCGCTGTTTGGATTAACCCTGGCCACAAACTCGTCCGCATCACCGCCATATCAGACGACATAGGATTTTCAAGCGCCAGAGGCGTGTGTTCTGGATCGAGTTGCGAAGATAATTTGGGCGAGATAAAACTGTAATTAATGACTTCCGTGTAACCATGATCAATCCAATAATGCCGAATTCGCGAGGGCGTCAGCCGATTTTCAGGCACCGCTAGCATGGTGAGGGCGGCGGTAATAGCTCCATCAGGAATTTGATTATAGCCATAAACCCGAGCCACCTCTTCAATCAAATCGGCTTCAATTGTCATATCAAAACGAAAACTCGGGGGTACCACCAACCACCCTTCTGGGTGAGACGAGACCTGCATCCCCAAGCTCAGCAAGATCTCTTTTACCCTGGATTGTTCTGGCGCAGTTCCTAAGACACGCTTGATGCGCTCAAAGCGCAGCAACAACGTAGGTGGTTTCGGCAAATATTCTTGCGCCGCAACCTCCACCACGGGGCCTGGGGAACCACCGACTATTTCTAGTAATAAACTCGTCAGCCGAGACATGGCCTGCTGAGGTAATTGCGGGTCTACCCCGCGCTCATAACGATGGGCGGAATCACTTTGCAAGGGATATTGGCGTAAGCTAGAGCGAACTGCAGCCGGACTAAAAAAAGCACTTTCCAAAAATAAATCAGTGGTATGTGCCGATACCGCCGAAGATTCCCCTCCCATCACCCCTGCGATCGCTAAAATTTGGCTGGCATCTGCTATCACAAGTGCTGGATGCTGCAAGCTGAGAGTTTGTCCATCCAGTAAGGTCACCTGCTCCCCGGGATGACTACGCCGCACCTGGATGTGCTCGGTTAAAGTCGCTAAATCAAAGGCGTGCATAGGTTGCCCAAGCTCTAACATCACATAATTAGCGGCATCTACCACGGGGTGAATACTACGAATTCCACTACGGCGCAAACGCTCTTTCAACCAAAACGGCGTCACGGCTTGGGGATTAATCCCGCGTAATATCCGACCTAAATAACGCGGGCAATCTTGCGGCGCTAAGACTTGGATCGGCAAAGTCTCCGCATGAGTTGCAGCCAATTCGTCAATGGCTAAGGGCTGCAACGCCGTTTTTGTCACCGCAGCAATTTCCCGGGCAATCCCTAAAGCGCTGAGACAATCGCCACGATTAGGAGAGACACTAATATCGATCACTTGATCAGGAAACTGCATCAAGTCACTAAGTGCTCGCCCAACTTGAGCCTCCTCAGGCAGCTCCATAATGCCACCCCCAGGTTCACCGATGCCTAATTCGCTCTCGGAACACAACATGCCACTCGATTCAATCCCGCGGATTTTAGCGCGCTTAATCGCGAAGTTGCCGGGCAAAACTGCCCCCACCGTCGCGACGGCCACTTTCAGACCCTCCCGGACATTGGGGGCACCGCAGACAATAGTTAGCGGAGGATTCTCTTCATGAATCAGCACCGTACAAACCCGTAACCGATCGGCATCAGGATGAGGCACTATGCTGAGCACCTTGCCCACCAACACTTTCTCTAACCAAAAACCCATTGGCGTAGCGGCATCGACTTCTAAACCCGCCATGGTGAGGTGTTCGACTAATTGTGCACTGCTAATCGCGGGATTGACCCATTCGCGCAGCCAACGTTCGCTTATCTTCATAAGATATTCATGAACCGTAAATCATTTTCAAAAAACTTGCGTAAGTCATCTATGCCATAACGCAGCATAGCCAGACGATCCATCCCGATACCAAAAGCAAAACCCGTATATTTTTCTGCATCAATACCACACATGCTTAATACATTGGGGTGCACCATACCACAACCTAAAACTTCTAACCATCCCGTACCACCACAAACCCGACAACTTTCGCGCTCGGTACAAAAGCAAGAAACGTCCATTTCTGCCGAAGGTTCGGTGAAAGGAAAATACGAGGCACGAAAACGCACGGTTAAATCTCTTTCAAAAAATCGCAACATAAATTCATGTAGATGCCCTTTTAAATCGGCAAAGGTACATGAATCATCCACCACTAACCCTTCTAACTGATGAAACATCGGAGTATGAGTCTGGTCTGAATCACAGCGATACACCCGGCCCGGGGTAATAATTCGTAAGGGTAGCGCTGAAGTTTCCATGGCGCGAATTTGTACCGTGGAGGTATGGGTTCGCAATAAAGACCCATCCGCGAAATAAAAAGTATCATGCATGGCGCGAGCGGGGTGATCAGGCGGAAAATTTAAGGCGGCAAAATTATGATAATCATCTTCAATTTCAGGCCCTTCTACTAGCTTAAAACCCAGAGAAAGATACAGCTGCTCCAAGCGCTCACGTACCCGGCTGACCGGATGGAAGCTGCCTATCCCGGTAAAAGAACGCCCTGGCAGGGTGACATCAATCGCTTCGGTTCGTAATTTTTCTACCAGAGCTAATTGACTTAATGCATTACTGCGTTCTTGCAAAACCGTCAGCAACTGTTGTTTTGCCTTATTAATGAGATCTCCAGTCACAGAACGTTGTTTAGGAGGTAAGCTACCAACCGTTTTTAATAATTCAGTTAATTGCCCCTTTTTACCTAGCATTTGGGTGCGAATTTGTTCTAACGCGGCACTCGTGGAGGTGGCGGCAATGAGCTCAAGGGCGGTGGTGACAATTTTCGTGATTTGTTCCTGCATGATTACCTCATTCTAAAATTTCCGCTCTATTATCCTTCTCCCCTTGTGGGAGAAGGAAAATCTACCCCCTTTCTGTCCCCAATGTTTCTAAGGTCAATAGCCGCATATTTTGTAAAGCGCCTAACTCAGAAAAATCGTAGGCGACATAAGCATAACCTACTCGTTCACAGCTAATACAGCCATTCAGCATTAGAAAGCGGAATACTAAACTTAGTCCTCGACCATTGGCGGGAACACTGGCTCGAGGCAGTTGATCCACCAAAGACCATAATTGCACATTAGAAAAGCGTTCAACAAGGGCGGGATATGCCACATTTTTAGTGATATCAATGGCTTGGGCTTCTGGTCCAGAAGTGAGATTGACAAAATTACCATCCGCCCCAACAGCATAATAATCACCGGCATAATTTACTCCCCCACGACTTAAGTGCAGTAAAGTCAGGCGTGCTTCTTTATAGTGTTGCATTAAATCAACAAAGCTTCCTGGAGCAAAGCCCGATAACGAGGCAAAAGTAGAGAATTGCTTACAGCCAGGCTGGGCCCTAAATTGATTTAAACAGACCTGAAACTGGGCAATATCGGGCGCACGCGTACAAAGCTGGGTAACGGCTTTTTCACAAGCCACAAAAGCATTTTGATTAAGTCCACCCACAAATTCTTGAACAGGAGGACGCTCCACCAGAAAATCAGGAGTGGTGGGTTGGCCAGTAGCCTGGGCTGCGGAATTAGCAGGAATATTCTCTCCAGAAATTGATACTGCATTCGTGGTAGTTTGTGCGGCTGGCAGTAAATAGGGGGTTGGTAATATAGTTTGCACGGTTGGCAATACGGGTGGCGGTAAATCCGTAGGTGGAGGTTGGACTGGTACCGGTGTGCCATTCGGCGCATTAGGATAAAGCGTATAACCTGAAGCAGGCAATGCAGGCGTTGGAAGGGAAGCCGTAGCCGCCACAGCAGCGGCAGCCACCGCAGCTGAAGGAGACGGAATGACGGTCGAAGCAAGAGGTGCATTTGGAGCAACCGTAGTAGGCGCAACTACAGCAGTGGGTACCGCCACCTGTGGCGCCTGTGCCGGAGTAGGTGAAGCAAGAACAGGACTAATGGGCGCAGCTCCCGCGGCCTGGGTATCTCCTCCTACTGTGGGCAAAGAACCAGGCTGACTCGGAGGATTCCCAGACTCTGAAGTCACATATTGTTGGACGGCAGTTGTTTCATTTAAAGGAATGGGCTGATTAAACTGCTCCTGAGCAAAGGTAGGGAAGCTAAATAATAATAAGAGACAGTGAATTAAAAATCTTGCCATTTGAATCGACCCGAGGTTCACATTACTCCTTCTTCCCTCATGGGAGATGGCCGCAGGCCGGGATGAGGGGGCTCCTCGTCATCCCGAGCTCCTCGTCATCCCGAGCGAAGCGAGGGATCTCCTGCAACTGGCATGGAGATCCCTCGTCGCAAGCTCCTCGGGATGAAGGGGAGACCACTCCTCATCCGCCTTCGGCACCTTCTCCCACAAGGGGAGAAGGAATAATGCAGAAGAGAGTTTTAGAAAGTTAGGGAGAAGGGATTAACACTTGCTTTGCTTGCTCAGCTATTGCCAAAAATGCCGGTTTATTAAAAATTGCCATATCGGCTAATACCTTACGGTCAATTAATATATTGGCCTTTTTCAACCCGTCCATGAAACGACTGTACGACAAGCCAACCTCACGCGCAGCCGCATTAATGCGGACAATCCACAAAGCCCGAAACACCCGCTTGCGCTGCCGACGATCACGATAAGCGTATTGCCCTGCTTTAATAGCAGATTGCTTCGCTACCCGAAATACCCGACTTCGCGCCCCATAATGACCTTTAGTTAGCTTTAATATCTTTTTATGACGTGCTCTAGCTTGCACCCCACGTTTTACTCTTGGCATAGAGATACCCTATATGTTCAATGGTTAGATTATTACTGAATATTTAATAAACGTTTGATGGATCTTAAATCACTTTCATGGACCATCGCCATACCCCGCAAATGGCGTTTTCGCTTCATTCTCTTTTTAGTCAAGATATGATTACGAGAAGCTGATCTGTGCTTAAGACCACCAGCGCCAGTCGGCTTAAATCGTTTTGCCGCACTCCGATTTGATTTCATTTTAGGCATTCTTCAACTCCTAGTAACTTACTTTTTCTTTGGGCCAATGACCATCACTGCTTGTTTACCTTCCATCTTGGCCAATTGCTCAACCGCTGATATATCTTCTAAATCTTTTTCGATCCGTTTTAATAAATCCATTCCCAGCTGGGGATAAGACAGTTCCCGCCCACGAAAGCGCACAGTAAATTTAACTTTATCGCCCTCTTCCAAAAAGCGCCTGGCATTGCGAATTTTGACTTGGTAATCACCCAGGTCGGTGGCAGGACGCAGCTTGATTTCCTTAATTTGTACTTGTTTTTGTTTTTTCTTTTGTTTAGCTAGTTTCTTATTTTGCTCAAAACGATACTTGCCAAAATCCATGACCCGACAGACTGGGGGTTGTGCTTGCGGTGAGATTTCAACTAAGTCTAAACCACTGGCTTCTGCACGCTCTAAGGCTTGCCGAATTTTTACTGCACCGATCTTTTCACCTTCTGCACTAATTAAAAACACCTCAGGGGCAGTGATTTCATAATTAATTCGTGTTTTTTTAACTGTAATTTCCCTTTCCTCCGTATGAACTGGTGCGTAAGGATAGCGTCTTATGGCATAGCCGTCAACGATTTGCTAGAGTCCCTGACTTACGGAATTTATGTCTGGGAAGACGACGAGAAATAGTTACGCCCCCCTTGTATTTCAGAATCCGTGAGCGGGGCAAGTGGAGACCAGGGTTCCAAGGCTATTCTCTTGTTGTCCACATAGTTGGTTATTGCGAACAGTACTACGCTCAGCGCAAGAAGTCCGATTCCTGCGTACATTACTTTTAAATCAGCCGAGGAGTCCAACACTTTTGCCCCACCAATTCCAGTCATGAAACCTCCTCCAACCAGCGCCAGCGGGCCAACGATACACAGGAAGCTCAGCTCCGAATTATAACCATCCCGCTGTTTCTTTCTATTGTCCAAGATTGTTTCGATATACTCCAGGAAAATGCGGTGCTTGGTAATTTTGGCTAGCTGCGATAGTTGCTGTGGATTTAATATTATTGTTTTTTCTTCGGGTGGGCGCATTTGCTTAACAAACCCTTGATAGGTAGCTTCATCCAAGGCTAGATCAATGATCAGTTTCTTGCTTTTATTCACAAAGTAAAGCTTGCTCTGCTTTGGCGAATGCACATAGCCGATGTTACAGCCTGATAGATTAACACCTTCCACAACAGATGGCGGCCACCCAGGTCCTGACTGCAAATAATTCGAGTTTGTCGAGGAAACAGACTGAGATAATGGTAATGATGCCAAGGCACATCGGTTGTTAAGGCCTAAAGCTTCTCCTAGCCTGTTTTCAAGTTGGATAGCACTCCATTCTTCAGCATACAAACCACGTGTCTGCTCATGAATTCTGGTTTGAAATTTCGGAAATTTAGGACCTAAATATTCGTATACATAAGCATGACCCGCATTGCACAGGGTTTTTAAAATGTAAGCTTTGTATTGGTCACTTAACTTATCCGGATTGCAATCTCCTTCTATAGGAATAGATAAAGTACCAGACACCACCTCATTCTCAAGTTTCCGGGGGTTTAAAGCCCTATAATGTAATTGACCCTCCTTATTTTCCCCTTGTAAATAGGCCGTATTGCGCTGCAATTGACTTGCTGGTTGATTAGTATCTTGAACCAATTTATATTCTTTCGCTTCCACAAGCATACCGTTCCATGCTCTCAGAATGCTTTCTTCCTCCTGTTTTCTTTCGCCAGAAAGAGATATCTCAGGATCGATACCTTGTTGCTGAACAGATGTCCAAAACATATTTTTGTTGCATACGCTTGGGGATGACGCAATTCCAACATCATTGTGCGCATTTATTTTGGCTTCTAGTGTATTTTCCTTTAGTTCATCACCCATAATCTTTTCCTCTCTTGGTTAATAAAATTCTAAAATTCATAAAGCGTCTTTTATTCGCGGACAGATGGCGATCAATAGCTACGCCCCCCTTGGATTTCAGAATTCGTAAGTGGGGCAAGTGGAGACCAGGGTTCCAAGGCTACCCTCTTGTTGTCCACATAGTTGGTTATTGCGAACAGTACTACACCCAGCACAAGAATCCCTATTCCTGCGTACATTAATTTCAGATAAGTCGGATCCAAAATTCTCGCCTTGCCAATTCCAGTCAGGGAAGCTCCCCCAATCATAGCCATCGGACTAAGCAAACACAGCAAACCTAGTTCCGTATGATAAAAATCCAGATGTTTTTTTCTATTTTCCAAAATTCTTTCAATATAGGTCAGAAACATGGGGTGAATCTCGGCCAGCTTAGATAGCTGATTGTTGGTTAATCGTATTGATTTGTACTCTTGAGCTAGCTGCATCAGATCAAGAAATTGTTGATCTCTGGCGCCTTTCAGTTCTACCTCAACCAGCTCTTGCTGATATTTATTCACAAAGAATAGTTTACGTTGGCTCGGCACATGCACATATCCAATATTACAGCCTGATAGATCCACATGACTCAAGTCAGGTGTTTTATCTGACGATACTAAAGCACATTGGATCTCACTGCCCAAAGCTGCTCGTAGCATATCATCAAGTTGAATAACCCGCCCTTGTTCACAATACAAACCCTCTGTCTGTCGATGAATCTGGGCTTGGAATTGGTAAAATTTAGGACCTAAATGTTCGTATATATAAGCCTGACCCTCGTCGCAGAGAGTTCTTAAAATGGCATCCTGCTGTTGTTTTGTTAAAGTATTTGGATCGAAATCTTGTCCTATAGAAACAGGGAAAGTGCCGGACACAGGCACATTTCCAAGCTTCTGGGGGGGCAAAACTCTGTAATGTAATTGACCATCCTTACTTACCTTCAAATAGACCGTATTGCGCTGCAACTGACTTAATGGCTGATCTGCATCTTGAGTGAATTTATATTCTTTCGCTTCCACGAGCCTATTTTTCCAATCCGTTACAACCCTTGTTTCCTCAGTTTTTCTTTTGCCAGAAAGAGTTAAAGAATTATTGGGAAGATTTCTCTGAATAGGCGCCCAAAATATACTTTTGCTACTTAGGATAGTAGATGAGAAAATTCCGACCTTATCCTTATCTTTGCTTTCTCGCTTATCTGGACTCTTTCCTTCTTCACTCATGGATTTATAACTCTATTTGACTGAAATTTATCAAAAAATTATACAGAACAACCAAATAAAGTCCATAAAAAAATTGACAACTTTGGCAATGCGGTGAATAGTTACGAATTCAGATAAATTTCCCTTAGCGAGATGCTTTTTTATGCAACTACCATTAGGGTATGATGATTTTAAAAAAATTAGAGATAAACAACTCGATTGGGTTGATAAAAGTTTATTTATTCAAGAAATCCTTGATGATAAAGCCACTGAAGTCGCTGTGATCACCCGCCCTCGCCGATTTGGTAAGACCTTAAATTTGTCCATGCTGCACTACTTTTTGACCGCTAAAGCCCAGGGCAAGCCCACCCAAGGTTTATTTGATGGCACGAAGATTGCTGCCTTAGGTAATGAATATATGCAACATCAGGGCCGTTACCCCGTGATCTTTGTCACCTTTAAAGAGGTGAAAAATAATCAGTTTGCGACCGCCTATCGAATGATGGAAGCCATGATGGCACAGCTTTATCAGGAATATCAGCATATTCTGCCGGAGAGTCCACACTTAACTGCCAGTGATAAACTGCAGATTGGTTTAGCATTTTCTGGCAAGCGGTTTGTTTTAAAAACAACCCCTTCCCAGCCTCCTACTTAAGCGGCCCAAGCAGGATCTGCAAGTCATCCATAGAGAATGCTGAGCCACTTTTAGCATCGGTATTCAAAAGGCTCTCTGCCAACGCGTGTTTGCGTTGCTGGAGCTCCACGATCTTTTCCTCAACTGTGCCCTGTGTCACAAGACGGTATACAAAAACTTTTTTGTCCTGTCCAATGCGGTGTGCCTGGTCGGTCGCTTGATTTTCTACTGCGGGATTCCACCAAGGGTCATAATGGATCACTGTGTCTGCTGCAGTCAGATTTAAGCCAGTTCCACCTGCTTTCAAGCTAATAAGAAAAATCGTTACTTTACAGGATTGAAAATTCTCAACAGGCTTCCTGCGGTCTCGGGTTTGACCTGTCAGTATGACATAAGGTATCTGGATGGCATTCAGCTCTTGTTCGATCAGGCCTAACATCTCAGTAAACTGCGAGAACAGCAAAATCCGTCGTCCTTCCTCTACCAGCTCGGGAAGCATGGACATCAATAGATCAAGCTTTGCCGAAGGCAGCTTGTTGGCTTTTGGGTCTCCCTTCAGCAGGCGGGGATCACAGCATATTTGACGTAACTTCAGTAGAGCATCCAAAATCATGATATGACTGCGCGCAAGCCCCATTTTTTTTATTGATTCACGCAGTTTTTTCTGCATTGAAAGACGAATTGTCTCGTAGAGATCACGCTGCTCAGTATCGAGCTCAACAGTCTGTAAGATTTCTGTTTTGTCTGGTAGTTCCTTGACAACATCGGCTTTTTTTCTTCTCAGCAGGAATGGGGCAACAATACGCGCAAGGTTTTTACGCCTGCCTTCATTCTGTTCTTTTTCAATGGGGATTCGGAACAGGGTTCTGAACTGTTTTTCTGTGCCAAGAAATCTAGGCATCATAAAGTGAAATAAGGACCACAGCTCACCAAGATGATTTTCCATCGGAGTTCCTGTCATGCAAAGCCGGTGTCTGGCACAAATTTGCATAACGATCTGGGCGGCCTGAGTACGGTAGTTTTTAATAGCCTGCGCCTCATCGAGGATTAGCAGATGAAACTCGTGTTTCAAAAGAACTCCCTTATCCCTCGCCAACAACGGGTAGGTGGTTAGCACAACATCAGATTCATTGATCTTGTCATGATGCTGCCTACGTTGGGCGCCATGGAGAAGCAATACCCGAAGATCGGGAGAAAATCGCTCGAGTTCAGCCTGCCAGTTAAACATCAGGCTGGTGGGAGCTAACACCAGCACTGGTTTTTGCAGCCGTCCAGAGTGTTTTTCCACACTGATGTGCGCAATGGCTTGAATGGTTTTTCCAAGCCCCATATCATCCGACAGAATCCCACTGAATTGATATTCCCTGAGAAATTGCAACCAATTTAGGCCTTTTTGTTGATAGGGGCGAAGCTGGCCCTGAAATAGCCCAGGGATAGAAACTTCTTGAAGACCGTCTAATGTTGAGAGTTTTTTAGCCGTTTCCAGAATTTCGTGCTCACCATGCCAGCGCAATGCTGCCGCATTGAGTGCGCTTTTGAGTCCGGCTAGTCGCATCGCTTCAAGACGGGAAAGACGCAGTATATCAACAGATCCGGTGGTGCGACTGAAAATATCAATCAGTATATTGGCCGCATTTTTAATTCTTTCCATAGGAAGGGCAATTTTTCTTCCGTCCTCTAAACGGGTGATCATCTTTTTTGCTGTGTCAGAATCTTTGGGCGGATTTGCAAGATAGCGTTGCAAGATGGGCAAGAGATTTATCTTTTCGCCAGAGGGCGATAGAATGCCAAGTTCCAACCCAAACCAGTCAATGCCACTACTATCTTCTTCAAGATTGGCATACCAAGCATCCATAGGCACATCGATGATGTCCCAGGGATAGTCGCTGTCAATATCAATCTGCCATCCTGCATGGCGTAACTTTGGCAGGACCTCAAGGGTAAATGTATTCGGATCGGCCTCATCATCCGGTCCGAGCAAAAAACTGTTCGAATTGCTCGAAGAGGTGATATTGGAGGGTATATTGAATGAAAGATGCTCGGATGCAATGGGACTCAGGTGATGAGTCTGCGTGAGGTAACGTAGGGCAGTTTCCTCAGCAATAAGATCTCTATTGTACTGGGCAAGCTCCTTGCCATTAAAAGCATGGACAATCTGCCTTGAATCTTCCCAGGGGATTTGGGCAATTCCATAGCGAAAACTCACTGTGGCTAGGCTAGCGGAAGCTTTACCCTCTCGACTGACCACTGATTTTTGCGTTGTATTTGGACCTCCTTTTCAGTTAGATAAAGACAGGGGACAGGTGCACTTTCCCCGAATAATGAAGCGATTTCCTTTTTGTTCAATTTGGGTATCCACATTATAATCATAGGGATCACTGCCCTGGACTTCGGAGGACACCCTCCACCGATGGTTTTTCTTCTGCTGGATGTCAAGCAATTTTACCTTGCCCTCATTATGGTATTCCTCACCACGAGAGAAAAAGACTTCGTTAAATAAGGACTTGACGACTTCTGGAGTAAGGTTTTTTGGGATCATGAGATACTCAAACAATGTAATGTGGTTTTTTCTTAAGGGAAGGTCCAAGCGCCAGCTGCGCCACGAATGACTCTAATGACATACTGCCTAAATCTTCCCCAGCTCGATTCCGCACTGCCACCGTATTAGTCTGTAACTCGCGATCGCCTAAAATCAGCTGATAGGGAACATGCTTCATGCTATGTTCACGGATTTTAAAGCCTACTTTCTCGTTTCTCAGGTCAGCAATCGCACGAATGTCCTGAGTTTTTAGTGATTCAGTGACCTGCTGTACATATTTGCGTTGCTGATCGGTAATATTCATGACTACTACCTGCACTGGCGCAAGCCACAGCGGCAAATTGCCGGCATATTCTTCGAGGAGAATGCCAATAAAGCGCTCAAAAGTACCAATCACTGCGCGATGCAGCATCACTGGCGCGCGCTTCGAATTATCTTCTGCAATATAATAAGCGCCTAAGCGTTCTGGCATAAAAAAATCCACTTGCAAGGTCCCTAGCTGCCAAACCCGCTGCAGGCAATCACGGAGCGAAAATTCCAATTTAGGACCGTAAAACCCCCCCTCGCCGGGCTGCAATTCCCAAGCCATATCGCTGGCATTGAGTACCTCTTTCAGTGCTTGCTCAGCCTTATCCCAAATCTCATCGCTGCCAATGCGTTTATCAGGACGAGTAGATAATTTGACGATAATGGAATTAAAGCCAAAATCCGCATACACCTCACGCAGTTGCTGAATAAAGCGCACCCCCTCTGAAACAATTTGTTCTTCAGTACAGAAAATATGCCCATCATCTTGCACAAAACTGCGCACACGCAATAAGCCATGCAAGCTACCCGAGGATTCATTACGATGTAACACTCCAAATTCAGCTAGGCGCAATGGCAAATCTCGATAACTACGCAAGCCTTGCTTGAACACTTGGACATGGCAAGGACAGTTCATGGGCTTAATAGCAAAATGCCGCGATTCCGATTCAGAATAAAACATATCCTCGCCAAATTTGTCCCAATGGCCGGATTTTTCCCATAAACTTCGATCCAATAATTGCGGGGTACGGATTTCCTGATAATCCTGTTGACGCAGTTTGCGACGTAGATAGCGCTCGATCGTTTGATAAATCGTCCAACCATCCGGATGCCAAAACACCATTCCTGGAGCTTCTTCTTGCAAATGAAATAAATCTAATTTCTTTGCCAATTTACGATGATCACGTTTTTCAGCTTCTTCGAGTCGATGCAGATAATCCTCTAAAGCTTTTTTATCCGACCAAGCCGTGCCATAAATCCGCTGCAGCATTTCATTATTAGCATCACCCCGCCAATAAGCGCCGGCTAAATGCGTTAATTTAAATACTTTTAACATTCCGGTACGCGGTACATGCGGGCCGCGGCAGAGATCGACGAAATCGCCTTGTTGATACAAGCTGAGTGTTTCGGTTTCGGGGATAGCCTCGATAATCTGCGCCTTGTAAATTTCACCTTGGGCTCGAAAAAAAGCCAAGGCTTCTTCCCGGGTCACCACCTTGCGGCTGACGGAGAAATCCTGCGCCGCTAGTTCGCGCATCCGTGCTTCAATCGCAAGCAAATCGTCAAGAGTGAAACCAGGTGGATAAGAGAAATCATAATAAAAACCATCGGCAATAACCGGTCCAATCGTCACTTGTGCTTGCGGAAACAATTGTTTCACGGCGTGAGCTAATAAATGCGCCGACGAATGCCGGAGTATTTCCAGGCCTTCCGGATCTTTGTCAGTAATGATGGCCAGATTGGCTTCGACATCTTGCTCCAGCAAGTAGGAAGTATCAACCAATTGGCCGTTCACTTTTCCAGCCAACGCCGCTTTAGCTAGACCAGAACCTATACTCGCTGCGACTTCAGCCACAGTTACCGGTTGGGGGAAATGTTTAGTATGCCCATCGGGCAAAGTAATAATTGGCATAGGGGATCCTTGTTGAATAAATTCCTTCTCCCGCAAGCGGGAGAGGGGAGCGGGAATTCTATCCCACCGCAGCTAACTCTTCAATTGGCCAGCGCGGTTTGACCTGGATTTCCAAGCCAAAATCACGCTGACCAGCACTTAAACGCTGATAGCCGGTATAGGCAATCATGGCGGCGTTATCCGTGCAAAATTCTTTACGCGGGAAAAATAACTCGACGCCCTGTGGAGCTAAGTGATTCTGCAACGCAGTACGCAAAGCTTGATTCGCCCCTACTCCCCCCGCCACCACCAGCCGGTTTATCCCAGTCATTGCCAGTGCCCGCTGACATTTAATCCGTAAGGTATCCACAATGGCTTGCTGAAAAGCACAGGCAATATCTGCTTTAGTTTGGGGATCGTCGCCCGCCATCTGCAAAGTATTACGCGCAAAAGTTTTAAGACCACTAAAGCTAAACTCCACCCCAGGACGATCGATCATGGGTCGAGGAAAATGAAAGCGCTGAAGGTTGCCATGCAAAGCCAACTGCGCCAGCTGCGCCCCGCCAGGATAAGGAAGCCCCAATAATTTTGCCGTCTTGTCAAAAGCCTCTCCCACAGCATCGTCCAAAGTCTCACCCAACACCTGATAACGCCCCAAAGCTTCAACGGCCACTAACAAAGTATGCCCACCGGAAACTAACAACGCTACAAATGGAAAAACCGGCGCCTTGGCTTCTAACATTGGCGCTAACAAATGCCCTTCCAGATGGTGCACCCCTAAGCAAGGAATAGTTAAGGCCCAAGCTAAACTACGAGCAAAGGCAGCACCCACTAATAAGGCGCCGATTAATCCAGGGCCTTGGGTATAGGCAATGCCGGTAAGTTGTTGCAGGCTTAACTGGGCCTCACTCAGAACTTGGCGCACCAGTGGCAACAAGCGGCGCCCGTGGTCACGCGAAGCCAGCTCAGGCACTACTCCGCCATATTGCGCATGTAAATCAATTTGACTATATAATGTGTGCGCCAACAACCCTCCCTCGGTCGCGTAAATCGCCACAGCGGTTTCGTCACACGAGGTTTCAATGCCTAAAATATACATTTGGAGTCACCATGGATAACAATAAAACAGCGGTTCTCGCTAATAAAACCTGGCAAAATTTACTGGCTGATGAAAAACAACAACCCTATTTTTTGCAGATCCTCGATTTTCTCAAAAAAGCGGCCGCGACAGGTAAGAAAATTTACCCGAAAAATTCTGACATTTTCAATGCCTTTCGCTACACCCCGTTTGCGGAAGTGAATGTAGTGATTCTCGGCCAAGACCCTTACCATGGCCCTAACCAAGCGCACGGCCTATGTTTTTCCGTACCACTCGGGATTACCCCACCCCCTTCATTACAAAATATTTTTAAGGAACTGCATAATGATCTGGGCGTTCCAATTCCTAAGCAGGGTTGCCTAGAAAAATGGGCCAAGCAAGGGGTGTTATTACTCAACACCATCTTAACCGTCGAAGCCGGACTGCCGCATTCTCATGCCAAGATCGGCTGGGAACTCTTCACCAACAAAGTCATTGAAATCCTCAATGCAGAAAAAGCAGGATTGATTTTTATTTTTTGGGGATCCCCTGCGCAACGCAAAGGAGAACTCATTGATCCAACCAAGCATTACATCTTAAAAGCCGCCCATCCCTCACCCTTATCAGCGCATCGGGGTTTCTTTGGCTGCAAACATTTTTCCAGGACCAATGCGTTACTGCAGCAGATGGGCAAAAAGGAGATTGATTGGGGGTTGTGAAGTCCCTCACCCTGGCGCACTCAGCGCTTTGGCCTGGCTAAGCAAAGGATCCTCTAACAATTTATTTTCCTCCACATATTTCCTTACCACGGCATATGCAGTAAGGAGGAAAGTATATACTGGAAAAATGTTATACGTAATAAAAGTAGTAAGACTAGGTGCGTTTACTAAATTCATGAGCGCATCAGTAACAGGCGGTATCCCTAAAATGCAGATTCCTGGTATTGCCAACATTATTGGCAACCCCCAATAAAAGCCTAACTTAGTCCATTTTTTACGCTGCATTAATTCTGGTAAAGCATCACAGCGCTGCAAAATCTCCTGATAAGCCAACATAAATTCATGGAACGAAGGAGCAGGCGCTCTACGATGATGCCATCTATCGTGCAAACTTCCCATTTTGGCAAAAGCCGCAGTTAGAGCTGCCCAGCGTTTTCTATGAGCGGTATCCCAATCACGAGCCAATTCTTCTTCCAATTGCTGTTTTACATTCATTAATCGAGTGGCATAATCAGGGAGGAAATGGAACCCAGAATTATTAGCACTAGACTCTATTACATAGTCAAGTTCTTCAGTGACGTAAGAAATAAGTTCTTTCTTAGCTTTAGTAAAACCATCAGGAACAAAACCACATATTGATATAATATTGCCAATTGCATCTTGACCCTTTTGATTTCCCACAATCTCAGTTACAGCTTGGATTATCGCCCCATCTTTCATTACTATTTTTTGTTTAGCTTTCGCAGAAGCAACTTCTACCTGTGAAGAACCTAGTACAACATAGAGAACACCAGGCTTACGTTCTAGTTCTTCCGGTATACCCCCCACAATATGAAAGTTTTCATGGTAATTTAGCTCAATGGCAATTTTCTCACGCACATACTTTACTAATTTTTCAAAAAAACTATGTTCACCCTCAATTGGGGCTTGTGCAGCTGCAGCAAGAGCTTGACTGCAACGTAATTTCCCTGCCCTTTCTTTCTTCGCTGGAATCTTTAGATAACTTGATTCCTCTTTGTGTTCTGTGGCCATGCCGTTTTTTTTCTCTTCTTCCGGCGATTGCATGACATAAGGGATCACTTGATCCCAATAATCATCAGCTGGTGCATCTGACTTGAAATAGTCTAAAACCAATTTGAACGGAGAAGGCGCCTGACCCGCTAAGTTAGTATCGCTTGATGTAAAAGGAGCTTTTTGTAACTTTTTCAACAATAAAACTTGAAATTTATTTTTCGTGCGTGGGGGTAAATTTCCCAAGGCAATCCTAGAAACCTGATCCGAGATAATTTGATGATGCTCCGGTAAATTCAAGTCCAATTTTTGTAGTAGGCTAGCAAAACCTTGAATTTTTTCATGCTCTACGGCTATGCTTAAAGCTCTCCGGATCAGATCACGCTGGTGTTTCACTGTTCCAAACAAATGATCTAACATAGGTACATTATTTTTATATACAGCACAGTGAAGAATATATTCTGTGACATCGCTATGATTATCTCGTATTAGTTCGTCGATTACTTTTCCTTGGTTAGATGCTAATGCTGCATAGAATATAGGATAATTTTTCTCCTGGCAGTTAAAGAATGGACTAAAAACAAGATTGGTCCGCATCTCACGTAATAGTAACAAGCGCTGAGTAAAAGAAGCTGAATACTTACCCATCGAGCCTACAAATTGTGTTAGAAATGCGACAAATGGCTCAGGATTATCTCGTAAATCTTTCCACTGACCATTAACAACATAACTCTTTGCCTCGTACCAATCGCCTTTATTAATCTTTTCGGCGAGAGCTTTTAATGAGGCAATGTCATCCCCCTGGACTTTTATTTCTGTAGGTTGCTCATGAGACGGGTGGAAAAAAGAGAATGATGGGTATTTGTGCTCGAACAGATCCGGGTAAGGTTCCTTTTTTTCTTTAACTTCGGATTTAAGTTTACCAGTAAGAGGCAGATTAGCATCGGGATTAACCACACCCCTCAAAGGCCTGAAATCCTTGTTCAGAGGTGTAATTGGGCTGTTAGGGTCGATAGAAATGATAATAGACGGATCGGTGGTCCCCTTTGGTGGCTCAGGCCCTCCAGGGGTTGCTGAATCATTAAGCACTAGCTCAAACACCCCTGACCCACTATTTTCTTCTTTGTTCTCGCCCTGCTTTTGCTCAGGCTGCTCTGCCATATATCTCACCCCTCTTAATTTTAAATAATCTGAATGGCAATAATTTACCAAAAATTAGGATTTTTTTCCAATGTTTTTTTAGCCTCGGCTTTATTCCCTCCCCCCAGGTGTCATCCGAGCGAAAGATGTCATCCCGAGCGAAGCGAGGGATCTCATGAATGTGGCAAAGCATACGGATGAGGGCAGAGCCAGATCCACCACCCCCCTCTCCCTAACCCTCTCCCACCTTCCTTCGCTGACGCTCAGGCGGGGGAGAGGGGATTTCCTGCAGGATGCCAGGACAACGAGCTTTACGTTGTTATTTAGCTAAACATTAAAGCTAAAACCATCAAATTGATGATATTTTTTAAATCACCAGCTAAACTGCCGCATAATTCACTAATGTAACATCCTGATCTATAGGAAAAAACTTTGGAAAACATCAAAGAAGAAAAATCAAGGTCTGATTCTAGTGATAACTATGACCCAGAGGTTCCCAAAGCCCCAACCACTGGGAAAGAACCACAACTTTCCGAGCCACACCAGCAAGCGCAACTAGAAGCACAAGCTAATATCCCAGCACCAGGGTGGGCATCCTGGATTAGCGTGGGTCTGCATAGTATTTTAAATCTTAGTTTACCTTTTCTAGGTTCCTGCCTTTCTTTATTCAAAACGCTTTATCGTTATTTCAACAAGGACAATGCCCTGCACAAATTAGCGCATCAGCGAAAAAGGAAAATTGAGGCTATTAATGCCTATAAAATTGCTATAGCAAGTGCTGAGTATAAAGACCTGCATACGCAACTAGCGCGTATATCCGATGAGGAAATCTATTTACAAAATAAAAATTATGAAAAAAAACTCAGCGAGTACACGCTTGATTTTGTCGTCACGGCAATTCCTGCAATTTGGCTCGCTAAAGACTATCAATCTACGCAACTTTCTCTCGAGTTTATTAAAAGAAAACTAAATATTAGCTCAAACTCTCTATCCACAGAAATGCACTATCTAATGATGCTCTCTATCACCATACTCATTGCCCGAATTATTACCGATAGTATTTATGCACAATTCACCGAGCCATGCAAAATCTCGACCACCGAGATTGATGAACATCTGCCTTGGAAAACTAGGCTCAGTCTAGTGGGAAAAGATTTAAGTTATGGCCTTGCGCATGGCCTGTTTGGCGAAGGGGCCGAAATTGCTTATAAAACTTTGCTCTCGAGACCACGCTATATCCCCCTACTTGAAACACTCCCTATCCCCAAAACCCCAGAAGTGCAACCAAGAACGACGGATGATTCAAATCTAAATCTAAGCCAACGCCGCATCGACCAGGATCCTACCAGCCCCCCCTATATACGAACCTTCAAGGGGGTATACCCTACCATAAGCAGAGAAAGCCTGATGAGTAATGCTGCATCCTACCACTCTGATGATGAAGAAGAAGAACGAGAAAAACAATTTCAACAAATCCAAGAACAAAAAGCGCAACAAGTTTTTAAAATACCAAAGGATCCAAAAGTTATATCCAGATCGGAGGAAAATCTCCTCAACCCAGAGTCTTTCCCCCCCCCAAAAAAAATCACCATTCCCCAAAAACTCGTAGCATGTCTTGTGGGGACATGGGGATTATCAAGCGAGCTTGACTGTCCGTCATTATTCCTTCTCCCACAAGGGGAGAAGGAAATTCGGGTGGTGCGCATTGCGCACCTTCTTGCATTTTGGAAATTTAGTGCCATAATGTGGAGAAAAGTGGGTGATAGTGGAGTAAAGTTGTGTTCCGAGGAATAAACTTAATAAGTCTGGACCCTAAAGGACGTTTAGCGATACCCGCTCGCTATCGTGCTCGTCTGGAAACCCTATCCAAGGGACAGCTTATTCTCACTATCGATACACAAGCAGCTTGCTTATTACTTTATCCACTCCCCGAATGGGAGTTAATTGAAGCAAAAATCGATGCACTACCGAGTTTTCATAAAGCCACCAGACGAATTCAACGTCTGCTGATTGGACATGCCACTGAAATAGAACTGGATAGTAATGGTCGATTCTTATTGCCTACTTTATTACGTGATTATGCCCACCTCGAAAAACAAGTCATTTTGGTAGGGCAAGGGAAAAAATTTGAGCTTTGGAGCGAGAAAAATTGGCAGTCGGGACGAGACGGATGGTTGTCTGAAGAATCCCAAGAGGAACTGACGCCACCGGAACTGCAGTCTTTTTCGTTATAAGAACATAATAATAAAAATATCTACGAACGCATTTTTTATGAAGCATCGACCTGTATTACTTGACGAAGTGATTGCGCATTTAGCAATAGAGCCTAATGGCATTTATGTCGATGCGACGTTTGGTCGAGGCGGCCATAGCACAGCGATACTAAACCATTTGGGGCCAGCTGGGCGCTTATTGGCAATAGATAAAGACCCGCAGGCTGTTAGCGCAGCAAGCGGCTTAATGAATGACCCTCGCTTCTCCATGCAAGCAGGTTCTTTCGTCAGTTTAGGCGAAAACATCAGCCAACGTGGCTGGGAAGGTAGAGTCAATGGCATCCTGCTGGATTTAGGCGTTTCATCACCACAAATAGATGAAGCTGACCGCGGTTTTAGCTTTCTTAGAGACGGACCTCTAGATATGCGTATGGATACCACACAAACAATGAATGCAGCTCGCTGGCTCAATCAAGCCAGCGAGCAAGAAATTCGCCAAATATTAAAAGAATATGGCGAAGAGCGTTTCGCCAAGCGCATTGCCACTGCTATTGCCCAAGCGCGCCAACTAACGCCGATCACCACCACTTTGCAATTAGCGGAAATTGTGGCGCAGGCACACCCACGTTGGGAACCCAATAAACATCCGGCAACGCGCACTTTCCAAGCCATTCGAATTTTTATTAACCACGAGCTAGAGGAATTAACGGCAGTGCTCCCGCAGTGCTTGACTGCATTAACCATCGGCGGGCGTTTATTGGTGATTAGCTTTCATTCCTTGGAGGAACAAATCATCAAGGCGTTTCTTCAAATTTACGCCAACACCGCGCATGTGCCCCGAGAATTGCCGTTAACTCATGCTCAACTGCAATCGCTACGACGTTTAAAACGTATCAACGGCGTTATTCGTCCCAGCGAGAGCGAATTACAAGCTAACCCCCGCGCAAGGAGCGCAAAACTACACACCATGGAGAAACTCTCATGAACACTGCTGTAAGAGCTTTACCACAAAACAATGAACCATTTAAAAAGCAGCATTTCCTTTTCTTCATCAAACCCAGCATGGGAACCTTGCTGTTAGCCATTGTCGTCATGCTCTCGGGCTTGGCCGTCGTCTACACCACAGATATCAATCGCCGCCTGTTTATGGAATTGCAAATGGCGCAAACTATTCAAGGCCAAATTCGTCAAGAATGGGGAAATTTACTCCTGGAAGAAAGTACCTGGTCCACGCAAGCAAGAATCCAAAATTTAGCGCAACAACATTTGGAAATGAGCGCACCTGCCAACGATAAAATTATGATCATTAAGAGCTCAAGCAACGCTCCTGCTGATGAAGCCTGAAGGTTAAAACCATGCAAAACTCGTGGCGATTTTTGGTGCTCATTATCCTCATGTTATTGGGAGCCATCGGTTTAATTGGCCGCATGTTGGATCTGAGCATTATTAATCGAACTTTTTTGTTAAAACAAAGCCAAGCCCGCGTCTTACGTGTGGTTGATATTCCAGCACATCGTGGAATGTTGACTGACAGAAATGGCGTCCCTCTGGCCATCAGTGCCCCAGTGGATTCAGCATGGGCTAATCCGCGAGTTTTTGACGCCAATCCTGCCCAATTAAAACAATTAGGCGCCTGGCTTAAGCTTACCCCGACAGAAATTGAACAGAAAATCAGGAAAAATCAAGATCGTGAATTTGTCTATCTTGCTCGCAGCATTCCTCCTGAAACAGCCAACAAAATTGCCGCACTCAAAATTAACGGCGTCGCTTTTCAACGGGAATATCGGCGTTTTTACCCTTCAGGTGAAGTTACTGCACATATCCTAGGTTTTAATAACGTGGATGATCAAGGGCAAGAGGGATTGGAATTGGCCTTTAACGACTATTTACAAGGGGTCGTCGGAAAAAGACAAGTGGTGAAAGATCGCCTTGGGCAAATTGTCTCTGATCTTGGAGTGTTACGTCCGCCGCAAGAAGGACATGATCTTAGTTTAAGTATCGACTCGCGAATTCAATATTTGGCCTATACCGCATTACAAACCGCTGTACCAAAATTCAACGCCGAATCTGGCTCGATTGTGGTGCTGGATGTTAATACCGGAGAAATTTTGGCCATGGCCAATGCGCCCTCTTACAATCCTAATGCCCGCTCCGCTCATGATAATCGTTACCGCAATCGTGCGGTGACAGATCAATTTGAACCAGGTTCCACCATGAAAGCCTTCAGCGTCGCCAGCGCTCTCGCCAGTGGTAAATATACGCCTAATTCTATGGTCGACACTCACCCGGGTTGGATGTCCATCAGTGGTCGAGTGATTCGGGATCATGAAAATTACGGCGTCATTAATTTGACCCAAGTGCTACAAAAATCCAGTAATATTGGCGCTGCTAAAATCACTTTATCCTTACCTCCGGAAAATTTGTGGCGGTTCTTAAGCAGCATGGGTTTTGGCGAGCGAACTGCGAGTGGTTTTCCTGGAGAAGCCAGTGGTAGCTTAATCAAGGAACGCATTAAATACCCAGCTAATTTAGCCACCATGTCCTATGGCTACGGATTATCGGCAACAGCATTGCAACTCACTCAAGCCTATGCCATTCTTGCTGCCCATGGGGTAAAAAAGCCCGTGACGTTTGTGAAACTAACTCAAGCGCCGGCTGGAGAACGAGTGATTACACGTTCATTAGCCGATCAAATGTTAGTTCTGTTGCAAGCCGTCGCTGAGGGGGGAAGTGGCTTACAAGCCCGCATTTTTGGCTATCAAATTGGCGGCAAAACAGGAACGGCTTATATTTCTGGGCCTAACGGTTACCAAAAAGATCGTTATAATTCCTCGTTTATCGGCATTGCACCCTTAAGCAATCCGCAATTGGTCGTAGCCGTTATTTTGCATGATGTCAGAGGGAATTTGCATTTTGGCGCCCAAGTGTCAGCTCCCCTATTTGCGCAAGTGATGGGAGGCGCTTTACGATATTTAAATATTGCGCCGGATAATTTAGCAGCAGCTGCAGCGAGAGGAACTAGTGATGAAGAAACTTAGTGTATTATTAGATGGCATAGCCCCTTGGCCCAGTGATTTCCCACTTGAAATCACTGGCCTATGTTCAGATAGTCGCCAAACCAAGGCCGCTGATTTATTTATTGCTGCAGCCGGACCCATGGAATTTAGACCGCGTTTTATCCAACAAGCCCTTAGCAAAGGAGCTGCTGCGGTATTACAAGAGGCAGATAACGCCACTTCTGCACTGACTCTGCAGAAATTTGGTCAGCAGACTATCCCCATTTTAGCGATTCCCGACCTAAAAGCCCAAGTAGGGCCTATTGCCGCGCGTTTTTATCAGGATCCTTCTTGCGATCTGACAACCATTGGTATCACTGGCACCAATGGCAAAACCTCTTGCAGCCAATTTATTGCTGCGGCCTTAAGTCAATTAAATTCCCGTTGTGGGGTGATTGGCACCCTAGGTTATGGCTTTCCTGAAGCAATCCAACCCGGATTTTTGACTACACCAGACGCCATCAGTCTGCAACGTATCTTAGCTGAATTAAAAGCGCAAAAAGCCCAATGTGTTGCCATGGAAGTTTCCTCGCACAGTTTGGCACAACATCGGGTAGCTGGGGTAAAATTTGACATTGCCGTATTCACTAATTTAACTCGCGACCACCTGGATTATCACGGCAGCATGGAAGCCTATGGTCAAGTCAAGCGACAATTATTCTTGCGGCCCTTGCAAGCCGCCATCATTAATGCCGATGACGCCTTTGGTCGGCAATTATTAGAGGAATTCTCCACTAAATTACCCTGTTATGCCTATACTACTCAAAATGCTAAAGCTACTGCTACTGCTACTATTTCGGCCTCTGAGATTCAACTTAATGCCAGAGGGTTTTCAGCTCAAGTGAGTTCTCCTTGGGGTCAAGGCCTGATTCAAAGTCCATTATTAGGGCGCTTCAATTTAAGCAATTTACTAGCGTCAGTGGCCACCTTAGGGATTTTAGGGATGCCCTGGACTGATATCCTGCGACAGGTGTCTGCTTTGTCCACGATCAATGGCCGTATGCAAGCTTTGGGCGGAATCAATCAGCCTTTAGTGGTCGTTGACTATTCGCACACTCCGGATGCTTTAGAACAAGCATTGATCGCCTTACGTGAGCATTGCTCAGGAACTTTGTGGTGCGTTTTTGGTTGTGGCGGCAATCGAGATGCGGGGAAACGTCCACTGATGGGGCAAATCGCCCAGCGTTATAGTGATCGGATGATTATTACCACGGATAACCCGCGTTTTGAGGATCCGCAACGCATTACTGACGATATCTTAAGTGGTCTGCAAGCTGTTGAAGACATCCAAGTGGAACATGATCGGCAACGAGCTATTGCTTATGCCATCCACCATGCGCAAGCAGGGGATGTGGTTTTAGTGGCGGGCAAAGGTCACGAGAATTATCAACAAATTGGTGCGGAAAAATTGCCGTTTAATGATGTAGAACAAGTTTTGCGATATCTAATCCCCTCTCCTCTATAAACTCTCGGCAGCATCCCTTCTCCCCTTGTGGGAGAAGGTGGCCGCAGGCCGGATGAGGGGGATTTGAGAGGGCAGTAGGGAGAGGGAGTGTATAATGATACAACTTTCAAGTCTTAGCCATTTACTTAGCGGCCAACTGTTAGGCGCAGATGTCTGTTTTCAAGGTGTGAGCACGGATACCCGCAGCTTACAACCTGGAGAATTATTTGTCGCCATCAAAGGCCCTCATTTCGATGGCCATGATTTTATTGCCATGGCAAAACAACAGCAGGCCGCTGCCGCCTTGGTCCAGCACCCCCTGCCCTGCCCGCTACCACAGCTACAAGTCAACGACACGATTCAGGCACTGGGACAATTTGCGCGTTTTCATCGGCAACAATTTACGCTGCCAATGATCGGCATCACCGGTAGTTGTGGTAAAACTACCGTGCGCTCTATGCTCGCCAGCATTCTGCAGCAGGGGGGGGGTCATCCCGAGCAGGCGTGTCATCCCGAGCAGGGGTGTCATCCCGAGCGCAGCGAGGGATCCAACAAAGTTTTGGCTAGCGAAAAAAGTTTTAATAATGAAATCGGTGTCCCGCTGACCCTATTGGGATTAAATTCTGATCATCAATATGCCGTGATTGAAATAGGGATGAATCATTTTGGTGAAATTGCTCATTTATCGCAGCTCGCTCATCCGACCATTGCCCTAATTACTAATGCAGCACCTGCTCATTTGCAAGGAGTACAAACTCTAGAAGGAGTAGCACAGGCAAAAGGCGAAATTTTTCGCGGACTCGATGAGACTGGAATTGCCATCATTAATGCTGACGATCACTTTGCCCCCTATTGGGAATCTCTCGTGCCAACCAAGAAAATTCTCCACTTTGGCCTTCAGAAAAAAGCATCTATTTGGGCAGAAAGTCCCTTAATAAATCCCGAAGGAAATCCTGAATTTACTCTACATACCCCCTATGGAACCATTTTTATTCAACTGCCTCTGCTAGGAAAACATAATATTGCCAATGCCTTGGCAGCAGCTGCTTGCGCTTGCGCACTGAATATACCATTGACTGCGATAAAACAGGGCTTGGAAAATACTCAAGCGGTAAACAAACGCTTACAAATAAAATACTTAACCAATGGCGCACGGATTATTGATGATAGTTACAATGCCAATCCACGCTCAGCCCAAGCAGCTATTGAAGTATTAGCTCATATGCCCGGAATTAAAATTTTGGTACTTGCCGACATGAAAGAATTAGGCTCCTATGGGCCCGAATATTTCATTAAAATTGCTTGGCTATGAAGCACAGCGTTTGGGCATTACGCAATTATTTGCCTATGGTGAGTTGAGCCGCTTAGCAGTAGCAGCCTTTGGTCAGCAAGCCCAACATTTTTCTGAACAACAGCAATTAATTGCTGCCTTGAAATTACAACTTAATGCTCAAACGACCGCATTGATTAAAGGATCGCGCTCGATGCAAAATGGGAAAATTGTCGCTGCTTTAGAAGGAGAGGCTTAATATGTTACTTTGGCTAACGCAATTTTTACAACACTATTACGAAGGCTTTCGGGTTTTTCAATATCTCACTTTTCGCTCGATTCTCGCCGCGCTCACTGCGCTGGTGATCGCTCTGATTGTCGGCCCCAAAATGATTGATGCGCTCAGTCATCATCAAGTCGGGCAAGTGGTGCGCAACGATGGACCGAAGAGCCATTTCTCCAAAGCCGGCACACCCACTATGGGAGGCACCCTAATCCTCATTGCTATCAGCGCCAGCATTTTGTTGTGGGGTATTTAGCCAATCCCTACATTTGGCTAACCCTGTTTGGTATGCTGGGATTTGGCATTATTGGATGGTTAGATGATTATCTAAAACTTAGCAAGAAATCACCCAGTGGTTTACCAGCGCGCTGGAAATATCTTTGGCAATCTATATTGGGTATTACCATCGCTGTTATTCTCTACTACATGGCGAAAACACCTGCTGAAACCCAGTTGTTAATTCCCTATCTCAAGAATGTCAGTATTAACTTAGGTTTGTTGTATATTTTATTGGCTTATTTTGTGATTGTCGGCACCAGTAATGCCGTCAACCTGACTGATGGCCTAGATGGGCTGGCCATTCTGCCCACAGTAATGGTCGCTGGCGCTATGGCTATTTTTGCTTATTTAAGTGGTAATTTTGAATTTTCTAAATATTTAACCATTCCCTATGTCCCTGGTGCAGGAGAAGTCGCAGTCTTTTGCGCCGCTCTGGTCGGAGCAGGCTTAGGCTTTTTATGGTTCAACACTTATCCTGCCCAGGTATTTATGGGTGATGTAGGCGCTTTAGGACTAGGCGCTGCTTTAGGTATTGTGGCAGTAATTGTTCGCCAAGAATTAGTGCTCTTTATTATGGGCGGGGTATTTGTAATAGAAACGCTTTCGGTGATATTACAGGTCGCTTCATTTAAGCTCACCGGTAAACGTATTTTTAAAATGGCTCCCCTTCATCACCATTTTGAGCTCAAAGGCTGGCCTGAACCTCGAGTAATCGTGCGGTTTTGGATTATTACCTTCATGCTGGTGCTATGCGGACTCGCTTCGCTGAAGTTGCGTTAATCCTCAAGGCTGGCCTTCTGAAGCTACTGCGTCGTACGCATTTGGTTTTGTGGAAGTGGTGGATTGTTATTATCCGGCGCTCCTTGATCCTGAATTCCGCAGCAGCAAGAACCCAGAAGGGGAAATAGGCCCATTGCTACTACTATACAGGCAGCAAAAATAATGAGAAGAATTTTGAATTCATCACTGTTATTTAGATCGTCAAAAATTTGTTCGAGGCAGGGTGGGATCTGTGACATGCTTAAACCTCCGATGGACGGTTTTGTGAATTCTGTTGTTCAACCTTGGGTGCATCAGTTCTGTCACAACCAAAACAACTAAAGTATTGAAAGAAATGAATAACAATATACTATTCGCCCATCGAAGACACAGTAAACTCACCTAATTTAAAAAATTTGAAACCCGCGTTGACAGGCTTTTTCTTAGAGGGGATAATCAACTCGCTTTCTTGTTGTGTATTAAATCCACTACAAGGAAGCGGGAGATGGAGACATCAGTTTTCCAATGGGGAGCAAATGTCTCCGTATCTTGTAAGCGCACCGTCAAAGGGATTGCAGCCCAATGACGATGCTAACCAAATTAACCTGTTATAGGAGGTCAAGATGGCTAATCCTACTTTAGCGGCTTTGCCGCTATCGAGCAACGACATTTATCGTCTTGCTGAAATATTCCACTCTAGCTTCAAACGTTACTGCGACGTATGCGATCCCAACGAGAAAGAGTATTTACGTGAAATCTCCGCGTTAGTGGGGCTTAGTTTCACGGCAATCTTAACCGATGGGCGTCTGCTATGCATCTATGAGTCTCGCCTGCAAACCTTCATACGCTACCGAGAATTTAAGGAGCATCTGGAGTATTTGCATATGTTCTCACGAGCCATTGCAGAAATCGTAGCTGGCGGAGCTTATGTTTTTAGCTTTGTGAAATATCCCGTCTACCATGGTGAATTCTGCCGCTTGCTGTGTAAAGCGCTGAGTTATCGTCATGGGGACGTACCCTGGGAAGAATGTAACCGGTTCATGGACCTGCTCACGCAGAAAAAACAGACCGGTTTGTTCTAAGAAGTAATAAACTTGAGATGAGGGGGTTCCTACGTTCTTACGGTTGAGGGGACCCCTTGTTTTAAGCTAGGATTGGAGAGATTGAATGCACTCGGAATAAAGGAGTAACCATAATGAAGACTGTCAGAATTGGCCTTATGTCGCAAAAAGAAATCAGAGAACGAACGCTTGCGGTTGCACAAGGTAAATACAAACCAAAACCAGATGAGCCTAAAATTTGGTTTACTTCAATAAGGTCACTCGCAGAGGTATTAAGTGATGAAAATCAAGCCTTATTACAAATTATTACAGAGAAAAAACCTGATTCTATAAGTGAATTAGCTGCGATCACAGGACGTCAACTCAATAACTTGTCTAGGACATTAAAAACACTGTCGGCTTATGGTTTTGTGAGGCTCGAAAAACGTCATAGAACTATTTGCCCTATCGCCAAAGCTACGAAATTTAATGTGATGTTGGGTATACATTGGAAAAAGCACACAGAGAATAAGACGGCATAATACTTACTATGTTTATTATGGCCATGGCGTAATAAAACGAATTACCAACAAGTCGCGGTAAGAGCAGAAGCACACGAATCATTGTAGCCTTTAAAACCGGTCAAAATTTCTTACCAGTTCTTTTTCCTCAGGAATTTGAAAGTTTGAGGTCACAAATTGTGACCTCAAATCGCGGTGGCTTAACCTAAAAAGGATAAAAAATGTTAAAAAAAACCCGCAGAGTTATATCAGGCATCAATGCCAATCAAAAGTCAACCATCCTTGCCGATGAAAAAATTGCAGCTCTTGCACCATACCCTTCTCTTCCCTCTTTTTATTTGCAGGACCTTTTCTATACAGAAGAAAATCCACAAACCTTGGCAACTCGACATCTAGATAATATTTACGATCTTCACTTGCCAGAGGGTGCGATGCGGTTTTTAAAGATTTGTATGCCCACCCAAGCACAAATAGCCGCAGACCTGCAAAATTCTGGGCAAGCTATTCCCACAGATTGGACAAAATTTAACCTACACAGCACCAATTCAGTGGATTATATTTTCATTTTATCTGGATCAATTACCTGCATTGTCGGTAAAAATAAAATTGATTTACATGCTGGAGATTTTCTAGTACAGGTTGGTCCAGAACATACTTGGATCAATAATAATTCTGAACCTTGTTATGCACTCTGCGTGATGGTAGGAACAAAGGAACGTGCACAATAGTTTGAAGTTATTTTGCGCACGTCCCCTAGAAGATTTTAAATGCTTGATTCACCTGCTGAATATTCCAATGACATCAACTAACCAAAAAATAAAAAACTATGCCAGCCTCCTGAAAGAAATCAAGACCCGCATTGCTGAGGCACAATATGAAGCGTTAAAAACAGTTAATAAAACACTAGTGGGACTTTATTGGGATATTGGAAAAATGATTATTGAACGTCAGCGAATAGAAGGTTGGGGGAAGTCTGTAGTAGAACAATTAGCTAATGATTTAAAAATAGATTTTCCTGAAATAAAAGGTTTTTCTGCCCCTAATTTATGGCGAATGCGCTCATTTTACGAAACTTACCACCAAAACCCAAAACTCTCACCACTGGTGAGAGAAATTAGCTGGTCTAATAATCTCATCATTATGGATCAGTGTAAGGACGAGCTGCAGTGCGAGTTTTACCTACGGATGACTCGCAAATTTGGCTGGTCAAAAAATGTCCTTATCCACCAAATTGAAAATCAAGCCTACGAAAAAACCCTTTTAAATCAAAACAATTTTGAAAACACCCTGCCTAAAGAAATCAAAACACAAGCTAAATTGGCAGTTAAAGATGAGTACACTTTTGACTTTTTGGAATTGGGTGAAGCCCACAGTGAGCATGAGCTGGAACAAGCACTTTTGGCGAAAATAGAGCATTTCCTAAGAGAAATGGGTGGAATTTTCACATTTGTTGGCAGCCAATATAAGCTTGAAGTAGACAACAGGGAGTTTTTCATTGATATTTTGCTATATCATCGTCAACTGAAGGCACTCGTAGCGGTAGAATTAAAAATAGGAGAATTTGAGCCAGAATATGTTGGCAAGATGCAATTTTATCTACGCGCCCTGGATGTGCAGGTAAGATTGCCAGATGAAAACCCATCCATAGGCATTATTCTTTGCAAAAGCAAGCGCAAAACTATTGTTGAATATACTTTGCATGATGCAAATAAACCTATTGGTGTTGCTCAATATCGAGTATTTACTAAATTGCCCAAGGAGTTAAAAAGCCAATTACCCAGTCCCGAACTAATTGCTCAATTGTTAGGAGAAATATGATGATTAGGGCAAAAGGATTTTAAAATGCTTGATTCATCCCAGCTGTCCTCCCGAGCGAAGCGAGGGATCTCATGACTGATTTAAGCCATGCTATTGTTCTGACTGGAAATTTCACGGCAATCATCTAACACTTTTTTACCAGTTAAACCTATAAAAAAAGTGGTTAATAAAATTTCCAATATCACGACTGCAATATAAACCTCGATCATCAATCGATCTTTGGCCATTAAAGCTGTGGTAATCAAGCCCCCAAGGCTGATTAAGCCAACCATACCTATAAATTTTTTCTTTGATAAAAATGAAGTTTTTGTATCCAGTTCAGAGCTTGGAGGTAACTTTGAGAACGACTGACCTTCAGGTAAATTCCGTGGAATAGAAATGTTGGTTTGTCCAGCCATACCTGTAAATTTTTTCTCTGGCAAAAATGGAGTTTTTAGACTTTCAGATGACAACCATTGAAAAGAAGTAATCAATGAGGGAGCAGCTGTTACGTTTTGTAATTTCTCATCTGCTTGCGAACCTTGTGGGTCATAACGTTTAAGAACATTCAATAATTCTTGTACTACGGTGAGATGTTGTTGTAAACCGTTAGTAATTTTGAAATATTTTTCAAATGTTACCCCTCTTTCTCCCCAATTATCAAATTTAATAAATAAGTCAAAGACACGGCGCCCTCTTGATTTATTTTGCCCTTTCTCATCTTGCAATGTAAAAATTGAATCATCACCATGTGCCAATTTATATCGCCCAGAATCAAACCACTTTTCAAAAAAATTAGGTATTGATTCGGGTAATGGATTTCCATTAACAAAAGCTTTAAAAAAATCACAAGCAAATGCGAATTGGACTGGAAAAGGTTGAGGAATTAAATGGTATGAAAAAACTTTTTCGCTTAATTCTTTATTGAATAGCGGAAGAAATTTTTGAAGTTCAGAGATTGGAATGAACTCTGCGGTAAACCCGCTGCCAGATGAATGCTGTGAAATAGGATTACCGGTTTGTTCTGACATACTGTATTTTCTTCTTTTAAAAATTAAAAACAAAGTTATCTGATTAGGAATTCTAGTTGAGATGAGCGATTTAAGCAATGCAAGTCCAGCAATTCCCGGTGAATTTCCAAAGCCTCGTCGTCCCAGCATGGAAGCTGGAATCCAGGGAGCAGGGAAGTTAACGTTTCGTGCGTCTCAATGGCATGGATCCCGCGATCAAGTCGCGGGACGACGTTTTCGCCGAGAAAGGGTAGGGAACCATTGGGAGAAGGGATTTTTAATGCAGCAGCGACGAAGGCGAAGAACTAGTTTCTATCAGGGTAATTCTAAAAAATTCGCTACGTATCTCACCTAGTTTAGAAGCACAAGCTATTCCACATTGAATATCATCAAAAAAATAAAAGGCAACCATATAGTGATTCGAAAGATTGGCAAAGCCATGAATTAAATGATATTGCTGGACGCTGACTGGAAACAAAGTAGTCATAGTAATAGTTTCGCCAAAAAAATTAGTTACTGGCGCCAGTAACGCTTGGAAAAATTCTTTATTGCTTTGCAGTGCTTGCCCTGCTTGAGCAAATTGCGGCTCTGCCGCAAGGTCCATAAACATATTAAAGCAATGGGAAAAATCTGCAGTTTTTTCTAAGCTTAATTGTTTCAATTTTTGAATTGTTTCAATCATAGTAAAGATCTCCGGTTGTTTTAGGCTTCACAGCATATAGCATGAAGCTTAAAAACAATACCGTAGTCCCCTCTCCCTAGAGCAGCGGAAAAATGCAGGTAAAGCTACTGCCCTGACCTAACTCGCTGGCAATTTTTAAATTGGCTTTATGTCGTAACAAAACATGTTTCACAATGGCCAAGCCTAAACCAGTACCACCGGTGCTGCGTGAACGAGCCTTGTCTACTCGATAAAATCGCTCGGTCAGTCGAGGAATATGTTCGGGCGCAATACCAATACCGGTATCAATGACTTCCAGGTAGGCCTGATGCTGTTGCTTAAACCAACGAATCTTAATTTCACCGCCCATCGGGGTATAATTAATAGCATTAATAATAAGATTGGAAAATGCACTGCTTAATTCACGCTCAATCCCTTGGATTTTTAATTGATCATCGATATAGAGTTCGATTTTGTGCTGTTGCTCTCGACTAAGCACTCGAGCATCTTCAGCAATGGTTTTAAGTAAATAAGGCACATCAACTGAACTGCATTTATCTTTACTGACATAACTATCCAAACGTGACAAAAGCAACAAATCTTCAATCAACTGGCTCATGCGTAAACTTTGTTGATACATTTGCTCTAAGATTTGATGTTGCTCATTACCTGGTTGATTTGTCAGATCCAAAAGCATTTCTAAATAGCCATGAAATACGGTAAGCGGCGTACGTAATTCATGAGAAACATTCGCGACAAAATCTTGCCGCATACTTTCCAAGAGACGCAATTGGGTATCTAAAAATATTAAAGAGGTCAACACGAGTTCATTACTATTCATTGGCATCAGCGAAATTGGTATCCCAAACCTCTTACCGTGTGAATCAAATCATCACAGCCATGCTGTGCTAATATCTTGCGCAAGCGCAATATCTGAACATCGACACTGCGATCACTGGCGCCTTTATCTCCACCCCAAACATGCATTAATAAACTTTCACGAGAAATAACTTTTCGAGGGTGCTGCATAAAAAAAAGCAACAGCTGATAATTGTCGGTGGTGAGCGATAATTTCCTTCCTGCCAGTGTCACCTGGCAGGACTGAGTATCAACCATTAAACCTCGCACCATCAAAATAGCATTTGCCTCCACCAAAGGACCACGTCGCAGCACCGTTTTGATGCGCGTAATAAGTTCTCGTGGTGAAAAAGGCTTAGTGACATAATCATCCGCACCCATATCTAAGCCGCGGATCTTACTTTCTTCTTCGGCACGAGCTGTTAACAAAATAATAGGTAAATGTGCGGTTAGAGCGCTCTTGCGTAACACTTGCACATAATCAATGCCACTTAGGCCAGGCAGCATCCAATCTAACAATAATAAATCCGGCATCTCTTGCTGAATTCGCTTTTCAGCTTGAGTTGTATCTGTAGCTTCCATGACACGATAATCCGCCATTTCTAAACAACGTTTAAGCATTTCCTTAATGGGTTCCTCATCTTCGACAATTAAAATGCCCAGATTTGCTTGCATAAAAATTATCCCACTTTTCCCGAAATGAAATCTTTGGTTGCTTGCTCTGTTGGGTTAGAAAAAATTACTTCAGTTTTATTGTATTCAATCATTCGCCCTAAATACATAAATGCGGTGTAATCGGAAATTCTTTTTGCTTGGTGCATATTATGCGTGACGATGCAAATAGTATAATCGTCTTTTAATTCCCGAATTAATTCTTCAATACGAGCGGTAGAGAGCGGGTCTAATGCCGAAGTTGGTTCATCTAATAAAATAACCTCAGGTCTTACCGCGATGGCTCTAGCAATACAAAGCCGTTGCTGCTGACCACCCGAAAGTCCTAGGCCACTTAGTTTTAATATATCCTTTACTTCTCTCCATAAGGCAGCCTTGCGAAGTGCCCATTCAACTCGGGCAGCTAACTCCACATGGCTTAAATTTTCATATAACTTTACCCCAAAGGCGACATTATCAAAAATCGACATAGGAAATGGCGTTGGTTTTTGAAATACCATCCCAACTCGGCTGCGCAATCGATTTAAATCATAGCGAGGCGTTAGAATATTTTCCTGATCTAACCACACTTCCCCTAAAGCGTGTTGTTCATCATATAACTCATACATGCGATTAAAAGTGCGTAACAAAGTCGATTTGCCGCAACCTGAGGGGCCGATCAGTGCTGTCACATGATTTTTGATGACGCTCACATTAATATTTTTAAGCGCACGAAACTTGGCATAGTAAAAATTTAAATCGCGCGTCCTGATCTTTTCGTCTTGTTTCATGCAAACCCCTAAGTGATTGGCGGCTTTTGTTTAAACACAACTCTCACGATAATATTCAATCCCAAAACACAGGCGGTAATGAGTAATGCTCCTGCCCATGCTAATTGGTGCCAATCGGCATAAGGACTCATGGCATACTGAAAAATTACTGAAGGTAAATTGGCCATGGGGTGGTTCATATTAAAGCTCAAAAATTGGTTATTTAACGCAGTAAATAACAAGGGGGCTGTCTCACCGCTAATCCTGGCTAAAGCTAATAGAATCCCAGTGATCACCCCCGTTCTCGACACCCGTAGCACAATTTCAGCAATTACTTTCCACCGCGGAGCACCTAAAGCAGCCGCCGCTTCTCGCAATGAACTAGGCACTAATAGAAACATATCTTCGGTAATGCGCACGACAATAGGCACCACTAAGAATGCTAAGGCAAAAGAACCAGCCCAGCCTGAAAAATGTTGCACATTGACGACATAGAGTTGATAAATAAACAAACCTAAAATAATCGACGGAGCACTCAATAAAATATCATTAACAAAGCGTACGATGCGGGCAAATCGGCTATATTTTCCAAACTCGGCAAGATAAGTGCCCACTAATAAACCGATGGGAGCACCAATGATGACCGCAAAAAACACGATTAATAAACTGCCAATAATGGCATTTAATAACCCACCTTGGCCACCCGGTGCTTGGGTAATCTGGGTAAAAAGTGCCCAAGAGAAACCTGGTAAGCCATTTTGAACCAGGCTAAATAAAATCCAGCTTAGCCACAATAGGCCAATCAGCATAGCCAAGGTCGCAAGGGATAGATTAATAAAATTAACTAATCTGCGTTTAATATACAGTAGTGTCATATTTTTTTCCGGTTTTCCCCTCATCCGCCTTCGGCGCCTTCTCCCACAAGGGGAGAAGGCATGAGAGAGGAGGATCTTTTTTAACCTCTGCGTCAATAACTTGGCACACACAAAAACCACTAAAGTGATCGCAAACAAAATTAACCCTAATTCGCTTAAAGAGGAGCTATAAATTTTTCCAGTGGCCTCAGTAAATTCATTGGCTAATACTGAGGAAATGCTGCTGCCTGGCATCAAAATTGAGGCGGATAATGCATGTGAATTGCCAATCACAAAAGCGACTGCCATTGTCTCTCCCAAAGCACGGCCTAATCCCAAAATAATTCCACCCACAACACCAATACGAGAATAGGGTAGGATCACATTCCACACTACTTCCCAACGAGTGGCGCCCAAAGCATAGGCAGATTCTTTAAGTAGATCAGGTACAATCTCAAAAACATCACGCATTACCGAGGCAATAAAAGGAATCACCATAATACTGAGTACAATTCCAGCGGTTAATATCCCAATTCCCATTGGGACCCCTTGGAAAAATGGGCCAATTAGGGGTCTACTACCCAAATGTTCGATTAACCAAGGCTGGACTGTGTCTGCGAAAAGGGGAGCAAAAATAAACAGTCCCCACATGCCATAAATAATACTGGGAATTCCAGCAAGTAATTCAATTAAAATGCGTAACGGGCGACGAAGCATAGTCGGAGCTAGCTCAGTAAGAAATACAGCAATACCAAAGCTAATCGGGATTCCTAGCAAAAGCGCAATAAAAGCTGTAGTTAAAGTCCCTAAAATTGCGACTAAAGCACCAAACTGCTCGGTTACCGGATTCCATTCGCTGCTAATCAAAAACCTCAAACCAAAGGCTTGGAGGCTTGGGATGCTAGCCTGATACAATTTAAAAACAATACAGCCAGCTAATACGAGTAAAACAATGGCAAAGAAAAGAGCAACTGCCAATAACAGTTGATCGAAGCGGCGCTGGGTTTGGAATTGCTGTGACAATTTAGTTACCAAATGGGGTTTCCTGCCTTGTCTTTAATATTTTGCTTCCAAGAGGCTTGAATTAGCTGAATTTCCTTATCTTCTAAAGGAACATAATCTAATTCCTTGGTCATTGCTTGTCCCTCTTTATAGGCCCAAGCAAAGAATGCCAATACTGCCTTGGCTTTTTCAGGATTATCTTGTTCAGTTTGCATCAGGATAAATGTGGCGCCAGTAATAGGCCAACTATCTGCACCTGGGCTATTGGTAATGCTGCCAGCAAATTGCTGCTCTGAATCCCAAGTAGCTGACTTACCGCTGCTTCAAAAGATTCTAATGAAGGAGAAACTGCATGGCCTGCTTGATTAATCAATTGCACATAGTTCAGTTTATTTTGTGCCGCATAGACATACTCAACATAACCAATACTGCCATTGACCCGCTGGGTATAGGAAGCTACCCCTTCATTACCTTTCCCGCCAATTCCCACAGGCCAAGCCACTGCTGTATTACTACCTACCCGCGTTTGCCATTCTGGGCTTACCTGACTTAAATAGTAGGTAAAGAGATAGCTTGTCCCTGAACCATCAGAACGATGGACTACTACAATACCTTTATTCGGTAGGGAAAGCTGTGGATTTAAAGCCACAATGGCTGGGTCATTCCATTTTTTAATTTTACCTAAATAAATATTGGCTAAGACTGGACCTGAAAGTTTCAGCTGTCCACTGGGGATTCCAAGCAAATTAATCACAGGAACCACCCCACCCACCACTGTAGGAAATTGGATTAAGTGACTAGCTGTTAACTCTTCTTTCGATAAAGGCTTATCTGAAGCGCCAAAATCCACTGTTTTAGCTTGTATCTGATTAATACCGCCACCCGAACCAATAGGTTGATAATTTAAACGCACAGCGATTTTCTTCTGATAGGCCTGTGCCCATTTGACGTAAAGTGGATAAGGGAAAGTGGCACCCGCTCCAGTTAATATGGTGTCCGCTAAGGCAGCACTTGAGACTAGCAGTGCTAGTCCTGTTAACCAAAATAAAATTTTCATATATTACTCCTGATACACCCTTTGACATTATTCCTTCTCCCACCAGGGGAGAAGGAATAATGCAAAAGCTTATGGGGGGAGGGGATTTAGTTACGCTTCAGAAACTACCTGGCCTCGCAAAAGTACCCCTATCACATAAAGCACGAATACAGCTGTACTAATCCAAAAGCTAACTGGCCAGTCAGTATAATAAGATAAATAAACCGCTAGCCATACGATTAAAACTCCGGTAGCACAACATACGCCCATGGCACTCCAAAAATTTTTCGACCACTGCAAGGCAATGGCAGGAGGGCCCACAATTAGGGTAAATACTAATAAAATTCCAACAACCTGACTAGCTAAAGTAATTGCTAGCGCCATGATAGAAAAAAATAGTAGTGAAATCCAGGTTAATGAAATACTTTTCGCCTGAGCTAATGTCGGCACTAAACTTGCAAACCACAGCCTGCGCGCTAGCAACCCCAAACCCAAAATCGCTAATAGCATCAAAGAAGCCATCCAACGCAAAGCGGAAGTGGATACGCCCAATAAATCACCAAATAAAATACTATTGGCCTGACCGCTATAGGAACGAAAAAAATGTAGCAACAACACACCCACTCCCAAAGCCAATGCTAATGTCACCCCGATAATGGTATCCTTTTCGTTCAAACGTCGACCCATACTGCCCATAATAATGCCTGCGCCTAAAGTAACAACCAGCTGGCCAATAATGGGCAACCAACCCAACAGAATCGCCCCACAAGCGCCGGCAAAGCTGATATGTCCTAAAGCATGGGCCGCAAAACCAATTTGTCGCACCACCACAAAAAAACCCACTAAGCTTGCTACGATCGCAGCCATGCTGCCAGCCCAAAATGCATTGCGCATAAAATCGTATTGAAATGGCAGAGTAAAGAAATCAATGATGACATGCAGCATCTTCATGTTGTCCTGTAGCACTGTGGATCACAAGAATCCGACCTTTAAGCCGAATTACCTCTATTGGGGAACCATAAAGAGAAGATAAGGCTTGGCTGGTGATCACCTCCTCGACTCTCCCCATTGCCGCATTACCTCGCGCTAAATACAGCACCTGCGTCATCACCTCGAGCAAGGGATTGACATCGTGAGCAGTCAGTAAAACCGTGATACCTAACTCTCGGTGGATTCTTTTCAACAAATCAATAAGCACATATTGATAATGTGGGTCTAAATTTGCCAAGGGTTCATCGAGCAACAAAATTTTCGGTTTATTCAACAAAGCTTGAGCCAATAATAAGCGGCGCTTCTCGCCGCCTGAAAGTTGCATGAAGGGCCGATTAATATAATGTTCCGAGCCCACAAGTTCCACGACCCGATCAACTTCCTGCCGGTGCTTTGCCCTTACTATAGGTAACCCCCATTGATTGCCTTGCAGAATTGCCAATAAAAAGCTCCGCCCCGTAATGGGCACATTGATTGCAGGCAAAACTTGCGGCACATAACCGATATTCCGGTTTCCCACTCGCGGGACCTTTCCTAAAACCAAAAGTCGGCCCGCCACGGGCTTTAGCAAGCCAAGTGCACATTGTAATAATGTGGTTTTCCCTGCCCCATTGGCCCCAAATACCCCGACAAATTGACCTTGCTCAATGTGGCCACAAAAGGCAGAAACCACTGCTTGATTTTTATATCCAACACTAAGATCCTCAGCACAGATGGCAATCGTCATATTTTATTGTCTTGACCTCAATGGACTATGTTAAAATCCCCTGCAAGCACGTCGTCCCTGCATGGCAGCAGGGATCCAGTCTGCAGGATGCAAAGTTTCACGTCCCTATGATCTGGATCCTGGTATCCATGCCAGGACGACGCTTGAACAGCCAGGTCGACAGGTCCTATGGAACTAGAACAATTTCACTCACTCACAGCCATTTCCCCGCTCGATGGTCGTTATTATGCCATACTCGAGGAACTTAGACCCTTTTTTAGCGAATTCGCTTTGCAGCGCTTTCGTCTGCTGGTAGAAATCCGTTGGTTACAAACTTTAGCACAAACCCCGCAAATCACCGAGGTGCCACCATTAAGCCAAAACGCGCTAGAAATCCTTGAGCAGATCGCGACTCAGTTTAGCCTTGAGGATGCCGCCAGAATTAAAGCGATTGAAGCGATCACTAAACATGATATTAAGGCATTAGAATATTTTTTAAAGGAACAAGTGGCTTCCCATCCAGAACTGCAACGCATCAGTGAATTTATTCATTTTACCTGCACCTCGGAAGACATCAATAATCTAGCTTATGCTTTAATGCTAAAAGCAGCCAAAGACCAAGTGCTATTGCCCAAGATTCACCAACTCATAGCAACTTTACGACAAATGGCGCACCAATATGCGAATCAAGCCATGCTTTCGCGTACTCATGGTCAACCTGCTTCTCCTACCACTTTAGGCAAAGAGTTGGCTAATTTTGTCGCACGATTAGAAAAGCAAGCACAACAATTACAGCAAATTGCACTACAGGGGAAAATTAATGGGGCCGTAGGTAATTATAATGCGCACCTTACAGCCTACCCCAATATTAATTGGTTAGAGCTTAGTCAATCCTTTGTGGAAAAACTTGGGTTAGCTTGGAATGCTTATACCACTCAAATCGAGCCACACGATTTTTTAGCGGAACTTTTCCATGTGACACTGCGGATCAATGCTATATTAATCGATTTAGATCGCGACCTCTGGGGCTACATCTCACTTGGATACTTTAAACAGCGGCTTCGCAGCGATGAAATTGGCTCTTCTACCATGCCTCATAAAGTCAATCCCATTGAATTTGAAAATTCGGAAGGAAACTTAGGAATTGCCAATGCATTATTAGAACATATGGCTAGCAAGCTGCCCATTTCACGTTGGCAGCGTGACCTTAGCGATTCCACCGTATTGCGCAATCTGGGAGTGGCCCTCGGCCATTCTTTGCTGGCTTATCATGCTACACTACAAGGATTGCATAAACTTGAAGTCAATCCAGAACGTTTAACCACTGATTTAGCCCAAAACTGGGAAGTTTTGGCTGAAGCGGTACAAACCGTGATGCGGCGTTACGGACTGGAACAACCCTATGAACAACTCAAAGCACTGACGCGAGGAAAAACCATGGATCAGGCGACTTTACTAAATTTTATAGACCACCTAGAATTACCCCAGGATGTCAAAACACACCTGAAACAACTTTCTCCCTATAACTATTTGGGCTATGCCCAACAACTTGCTGAAGATATTTGACATGAAGTCTAAATTTGCCCAACGGATTATTATTAGTTTTAGCAAATGGTTCTTACGCGAACCCCCACTAAAACCGGCCTTTTTATACGATTTTGAAAAAATTCGTTTTGAAATCAGACCTGGCGATGTCCTGCTGGTAGAAGGGCGTAATCGCATGAGTGATATTATTAAGCAGGTCACTCATAGCATGTGGTCTCACTCTACCCTGTATATTGGTCGCCTGTATGATATCGATGATATTCACCTGCGAGCTCAGGTTAAAAAATATTACAAAGGGCCACCAGATGAGCAATTGCTGATTGAAAGCATGGTCGGCCGGGGAACTATTGTGACCTCGCTGGTGCGCTACAAAGATTACAATATTCGCATCTGCCGCCCCCGTGGGCTATCACGCGAAGACGCACAAAAAGTGATTGGCTATGGCATTAACCACCTTGGAATGCGCTATAGTCTCAGGCATGTGATCGATTTATTTCGTTTTTTATTTCCGTGGGGAGTTTTGCCCAGAAAATGGCGTTCTACCTTATTTGTACATAACGCGCTAAAACCCACGGAGGAAATATGTTCTTCAATGATTGCTAGCGCATTTCAAACAGTGCACTTCCCGATTTTACCGGAAATCATTGAAGATAAAGAAGGAATCACTCTGGTGAGTCGCAACCCACGCTTGTTCACTCCCAAAGATTTTGATTTCTCCCCGTTTTTCGATATCATTAAATATCCTGTGCTGCCATTGATTGGTGAAAGTGTATATCAGCACTTGCCCTGGCAAGAAGATCAAACCAGTGGCATAGAATATATTCGAATTCAAAATCATCCAGAGAGCAACAAAACGAAAGGAAATCACAAGCGATTAATTAGTTTGATACCAACTGCGAATCCCCACTTCGAGGAAGAAAAAAAGGAACAAAAGCAAGAAAAAAAAACATGACTCTCGGGGCATCATCCCGACTCCAGGGTGTCATCCCGACTCCAGGGTGTCATCCCGACTCCAGGGTGTCATCCCGACTCCAGGGTGTCATCCCGACTCCAGGGTGTCATCCCGACTCCAGGGTGTCATCCCGACTCCAGGGTGTCATCCCGACTCCAGGGTGTCATCCCGACTCCAGGGTGTCATCCCGACTCCAGGGTGTCATCCCGACTCCAGGGTGTCATCCCGAGCGCAGCGAGGGATCCCTCACTTCGTTCGGGATGACAACCCTGGAGTCGGGATGACACCTGGCAAAAATCTGATACTAGTGAAAAATAATAATGCTGAATTTTAAAATTAAAAAAAATTGGATTGAAACCTCTCTCAGTGGCAAGCCTTTATTGACCACACCACAACTAAACAAAGGGACCGCTTTTACCGAAGAAGAGCGCAGTCTGTTTAATCTTACTGGAAAATTACCGGCACAAATAGAAACTTTAGAGCAACAAGTACAACGTGCTTATTTGCAATATCAAACTTATACCACACCACTGCAAAAAAATATCTTTCTCAACAAGCTCCATGATTATAATCAAGTGTTATTTTACAAGTTGATGCAACATCATGAAGAAGAGATGATTCCCATCGTCTACACTCCAACTGTCAGCACGGCAATTAAAAAATTTAGCCGTGAATTTCAGCAAGCTCGTGGTTTATATATTTCCTATGCAGACCGTTTTCGTATCCCAGAAATTTTAATGAACCGCAGTAATCCTGAAGTGGATTTGATTGTAGTCAGCGATGGCGGCGGGGTTTTAGGCATTGGCGACCAAGGGGTTGGTGCGATGTTAATTCCAGTGGCGAAACTAATGGTTTACACGATTTGCGGCGGAATTAATCCCTTAAGAACTTTGCCAATTCTATTAGACCTTGGCACTGATAATGAAGATCTACTCAATGACCCATTCTATCTTGGTTTACGCCATCCGCGCATTAGCGGCCGAGCTTATGATGAGTTTATCGAGCTTTTCGTGCAGGCAGTCAAAGAAAACTTACCGCAAGTTTTTCTTCACTGGGAAGATTTTGGTCGGGATAATGCCAATCGCATCTTACACCGTTACCAACAAGATATTTGTTCATTTAATGACGATATCCAAGGCACAGGAGCGACCACCTTGGCAGCGTTATTGGCCGCGATTAAAAGTACGGATTCTTCTTTAATCGAGCAACGCATTGTCATTTTCGGCAGCGGTAGTGCCGGAACTGGGGTCGCTAATCAAATCACCGCTGCCATGGTGCGGATGGGCCTAAGTTACAGCGAAGCCCGCCGACGCTTTTGGTTGATTGATAAACCCGGTTTACTCGTAGATACCATTACTGATTTAACTCCAGCCCAAGTCCCCTTTGCTCGCCCCGCCGATGAACTAGTGGATTGGCTGCCTTCGCCACAATTATATGATGTCGTAACCCATATCAAACCAACCATTCTGATTGGTTGTTCTGCGCAAAGTGGTGCTTTTACGAAAGAAGTGGTACAAGCCATGGCAGCACACACTGCAACACCAATTATTCTTCCGCTCTCAAATCCCACAGAAAAAGTTGAGGCCACGCCAGAAGATTTATTTCACTGGACCCAAGGTAAAGCTCTCATTGCCACTGGCAGCCCTTTCCCACCTGTTCATTACCAAAATCAAGATTGGCCTATTGCTCAATGCAATAATGCGTTAATATTTCCAGGAATTGGGTTAGGCGTCATTACCGTCAAAGCCAAGGAGGTTACTGATAACATGCTGTGGGAAGCGTGCCTAGCGCTGAATCGGTGTGCGCCTATCCATCAAGATAGGCATGGGTCGGTATTACCACCGCTTAAAAATGCACAAAAAATTGCTCGTGAAATTGCCATTTGTGTTGCATTGCAAGCCCAAAAAGACGGCGTGGCTACCCTCACTTATGCGGATGTCGCAACCTGTATCAACGAGCAAATTTGGGAACCTAAGTATGTTAGTTTAAGAAAATTCCCTTAGGTGTCATCCCGAGCGGTGTCATCCCGAGCGAAGCGAGGGATTCTCATGAATGTGGCATGAACAACAGATCCCTCGCTGCGCTCGGGATGACACTTGAAACCCAGGAGATTGCTATGGAACAACGAAAACCTCCCCATTTGCCAACCATCAATCCTCATGATTTTCAACCAAAATCTATTTTTTTTGCAAATGCTTTAAACTATTCTTTAAATGAAGCCCAATTATGGATTGATAATCTGACAAAACCCTTAGCTCATGATAGTGAAAAACATCGGTCTGAAACTTATATCGTTTTTCATTACTTAAGAGCACTCTGTGAAGCTCGCGAGCGAGCTGGAATCCGATAAACCAAGTAAAGAAAAATACAGTACGTTAATTGCCTATATCACCGAGAAAGTGCTAATCTCCAATGTTTTCAGTGCCCGACAGCTGCGTAATTTATTTAAACAGTATGGTATTGACTATTTTGATCTAACACCTTCACTTTCTCTACAGCAATTCCAAGCTCTTCACGAAAAACTCGAGCAAATAGCTGCTTTCTTTGATAGTAAGCCCTATCGGATGAACCAAAACGAATCTTGGCAGAATTTTCTAAATAGACAATCTCATTTCCTGGATGATTTGACAAAAAAATGTGAAAAATTACAACATGACCCAGATTATTTTTATTTCTGCGCTAAATATTTAAAAAAAATAAATATGCACCAAAGAAAAACACAAAACAATATAGACTGGCTTTCCTATGGACTTATAATCTTTAAAGCGGTTGCAGAATTTCGCCGAGCATTTACCCCAGAACAATTTAAACTCATCGTTAAACACCTGACGCAAATAGAAGACAGCCTCAATTTAATCGGCCTGGTCCCTTTTATTCCAGAGATTGATGCTGTGTTATTTGAGAAATCAAAGATCAGACTCCTGCGTGAGTATGAAGCATCCCAAAATTTATCACCAAAAAAACTCGAGATAAAATACTCAGGCCTGCCTGACCTGGAAATTTCTGTACCCGCACTACAGAAAATAAACAACCTAACCGATTTATTTAAGCATCGCCAAAGCCCACCATCTGTCGTCGCCAAAGATAGCTCACGTGACAAACCATCTCCACCAGAACAACATGTGACAAGTATTCCTGGTACTCCTTCTTGATCGGGACTTATCCCTTCTCAAACCTTAACCCACCACGATCACGCATACTCACCACGATAGTGTCCCCTGGCAAAAATTTTCCGGACAAAATATCCTGCGCCAAAGGATTTTCTAGATATTGCTGGATGGCACGTTTCAATGGTCTGGCGCCATAAACAGGATCATAGCCCGCATCAGCTAAGAAATCTAAAATAGGCTCATCAAGCTGTAATTGTAATTCTTTTTCCTGCAGGCGTTTTCGCACTTGCTCCATTTGCAACGCAGCAATCCTGGTAATCTGCTCTTTATCCAAGGGATGAAATACCACCATTTCATCAATTCGATTAATAAATTCAGGACGAAAATGTTTGCTAACAATTTCCATCACGGCTTTTTTCATTACTGTATAACTTTCGTCAGCTACAATTCTTGAATCAAATGCGAACCTAAATTTGAAGTCATGACCATCACCGTATTACGAAAATCAACTGTGCGCCCTTGACCATCGGTTAAACGACCATCATCTAACACTTGCAATAAAATATTAAATACATCCGTATGTGCTTTTTCAATTTCATCTAACAAAATCACACGAATAAGGTCTGACGACGCACTGCTTCGGTTAAATAACCACCTTCTTCATAACCTACATAACCAGGAGGCGCGCCAATTAATCGCGCCACCGAATGTTTTTCCATAAATTCAGACATATCAATACGCACCATCGCCTCTTCAGTATCAAATAAAAATCCAGCTAAGGCCTTACATAATTCAGTTTTACCAACACCGGTGGGGCCCAAAAATAAAAAAGAACCAATGGGTCGATTAGGATCAGACAACCCAGCGCGCGAACGGCGAATCGCATTAGAAACGACTTTAATCGCTTCATCTTGACCAATCAACACGTTTATGCAACGCTTCTTCCATATGCAATAATTTTTCTCGCTCACCTTCCATCATTTTTGCTACAGGAATATGCGTCCATTTTGAAACAACTTCAGCAATTTCTTCTTCAGTCACTTTATTACGTAATAATTTATGTTGCCTTTCTTTCTGCTGAATTGGCAGCTTCGCTAATTGTTTTTCTAACTCAGGAATACGGCCATATTGTAATTCCGACATGCGCGCTAAATCACCGGCACGACGTGCAGCTTCTAATTCTACACTGCGCTTGTTCCAGTGCTTCTTTAATTTGCTGCGTGCCTTGCAAGCTGGCTTTTTCTGCTTTCCAAATCTTCTTCTAAATCCGCATATTCTTTTTCTAATTTGCTTGAATTTCTGTTTCTAAATCGTTCTAAGCGTTTTTTAGTGGCTTCATCTTTTTCTTTTTTCAAAGCCTCGCGTTCAATTTTTAATTGAATTAAGCGTCGTTCTAATCGATCCATTTCTTCCGGTTTGGAATCAATTTCCATGCGAATTTGACTGGCTGCTTCATCCATTAAATCAATGGCTTTATCAGGCAAATTTCGATCAGTAATATAACGATGCGATAAGGTGGCCGCAGCGACAATGGCAGGATCAGTAATTTCTACGCCATGATGCACTTCATAACGTTCTTTTAAGCCACGCAAAATAGCAATGGTATCCTCAACGCTGGGTTCATCCACTAATACTTTTTGAAAACGACGTTCTAACGCTGCATCTTTTTCAATATATTTGCGATATTCATCTAATGTGGTCGCGCCAACACAATGCAATTCACCTCGTGCTAAAGCAGGTTTTAACATATTACCTGCATCCATGGCACCTTCTGCTTTTCCCGCCCCCACCATCGTATGCAATTCATCAATAAATAAAATAATTTGGCCTTCTTGTTTGGCTAAATCTTTTAACACCGCTTTTAAACGTTCTTCAAATTCACCACGAAATTTCGCCCCGGCAATTAATGCACCCATGTCTAAGGCCAAAATGCGTTTATTTTTCATCGCCTCAGGAACTTCACCATTGACAATACGCTGCGCCAATCCTTCCACAATAGCTGTTTTACCCACCCCAGGTTCGCCAATCAACACGGGATTATTTTTAGTGCGACGTTGCAACACTTGAATCACGCGCATAATCACCGCATCACGACCAATGACTGGATCTAATTTACCCTTTCTCGCCATGGCAGTTAAATCAATCGTATATTTTTCCAAGGCTTGACGTTGACCTTCAGATTCTGGATTTTCCACTCGCTCTCCTCCTCGAATTTTATCAATGGCGCTTAATAACGCTGCTTCATTGGCGCCTGATTCTCGCAGAATTCGCCCTAATTCACCTCGATCCTTGAGAGCAGCGACTACAAAAAGTTCAGAAGCAATAAAAGCATCATTTCGCTCTCGCGCTAATTTATCCATCACATTCAGCAAGCGATCTAATTCATGAGAAATCATTAATTCACCGCCAGCTCCCTCCACTTTGGGTACACGATCTAATGCTTGCTGTAGCTTTGCTTGGAATTGATTAAGATTGACCCCTGCTTGTTCTAACAAAGCCGGCACTGTTCCTGCCTCTTGCTCGAGTAAAGCTTTCATTAGATGCAAGGGTTCGATCACTTGGTTATCTAAGCCTAACGCCATGGATTTGGCATCCATGATGGCATTTTGAAATGAGGTGGTGAATTTATCTAGTCGTGGCATTATTTCCTCCGATTTCAAGAGTTAAGTTCATTAACCATAATATGGGGATCCTGCTCAGAGTTTCAAATGATAATATCATCCTGACCATTCTGACACCAATTCCGTTTTAGTCATGACCAAAACGGAATTGGTGTCAGAATGGTCAGGATCCATTCAAAAAATCTCCGCGAGGCGTTGCCAGGGTAAAGCTGTTATATTGCTCGCAATTTTCATCGGATGTGGGCTTTGGCAAATAATATAAGCTTGTTTAGCTTGCGGGTATTCATTTAAAAAAATCTGCAGATACTTGGCATCTTGAACTCCAGGTGCAGTGGTAGACTTAATTTCAATAGGAATATACCCCGAATCCGTCTCAACGACCCAATCCACTTCAGGTCCACCAGGATCGCGCCAATATTTGAGAACAAAACGAGGATATGATAAGCGTAATAACTTAATTAGCTCTAATCCGACATATTGTTCAAACAAATGTCCTAATTGATCGCGAGATAAGCGCCTCCCTTCACGAGCAGCAACCCGCCTGACCCCCAAATCATAGAATAAATATTTTTGAGATCGGGATAATTTTTTGCGAACTTTACTCGTGGTGATAGGCTCAATGCGTTCTACGATTAAACAATCTTCAAGTATTTGATAATACCCTGCAATGGTTGAATGTGAGACGCCAATTTCTTGCGATAATTTACTGAGATTAACAATTTTACCTGATTCAGATGCCGCAAGTTCAAGAAAGCGAGCAAAAAGGCCTAATTCTCGCACACGAGCCTCAGCACGAATTTCTTCCTCGAGATAAATAGTGACATAAGCATCAAGCAAAGTCTCGCGCATCTGCGCATCCTTTTCCAGCACAATTTCCGGCAAACAACCATCTAAAATCAAATGATTGAGTTCACACAATTCCGTTGGTATTTCACTTTGTAATAAAGGATCTAAGCGTAACGGAATAACGCGTCCAGGTAATAAATTAACCTGCGTGCCTTTACGCAACTTTCTTGCTGATGAACCTGTCAAAACAAATTGCGCTATCTTTCTATCAATTAAATCTTGAATAGCATCCAGCAGAAACGGAATTTTTTGTATCTCATCAACGACAATTAAAGGACGCTGACCTGCACTTGCTGCCGCAAGAGCTTCCATTTCCGCGGTTAACAGCTCAGGCTGCTTTTCATAGCGCAAGCGTTCTTGAGGATTGGCTAGAGAAATCAGACGAGTGAAAGATAATTGATTAATTAGAGTGGTTTTGCCAGTTTGTCGCGGCCCCAACAATAAAATGCTCTTACCTTTTCCCAGATATTTAAGCAGAGCATTTTCTAATAGGCGATGAATAAGCATGGCTCCAGGATGCAGAATTTTTTAAACACTGTCAACAATTTTCCAGGAAAATTGATTCTCAACCCTCGTGAGCAATTTAATCAGCGCTGTCAACGATGCTATTAAAAAACTGGGAGAACAAATTGTAAGCTTACGCGAAGAAGTCGTAGAACAAGGTGTGAGCATCGGTAGTGTCTTAACGTTTACGCAAGTGCATTTTCAATCAATTTTTTAAGTCCCCTCTTCCCCTGAGCTCAAGATTGACAAGGGACAAGCAAAGGAGCCTGTTCGCCCCCGTTAGCATCCCTATTAGGATCTCTAAAAGCAAATTCAATTCCCTCCCCCCGGTCGTCAACCGGTGGCGTAGGCGCCGATGACCAAAAGGAAGCTGCAGGTAGCATTGCTTCTGGTTTGGCTTCCATATTTTGTTGATACTTCTGCGCCAACATACAAATTGGCAACATTCGAGCAGCAAACCCATCCCCTTGACTAGGCGCAAACATCCCATAGCTAACGAGTTTATCTGCATTTGTCGCATTAAGAACTTTATGGCCATGCTTCCAACCAAAGCAAAAGCAATCATATAAATAGGTAAACCAGGCAAAAGGTATGGGGGCTATAGTAGGCCCAGCTGGCGCCCCCTGTTTACCTGTTTCTGGTTTCTCAGAAGCTTGCATGATCGTGGATATAAAAAACACAACAACAAGAGCCAAAACCCAAGCAACATCTTGTAACAATTGAGGATCATTAAGAAGTTTGCCATTAACCTGAGCACTTAGCCCAGGTAAAGCAACTCTTTCCCAGAATTGTTCGAACCCAAAAATCATAGCCCCTGAAATACCCACACCTAACAAACCTAAGCCTGCAGCGCCTAGACCGCCAGCTAAACTACTTTGCCAAGTAATAGCTTGCTGCAATTCTTCTCGCTCTTTGGGGGGTAATTTTTTCCATAAATAGGGAGTTTTGCAAACCAGATGGGCCATTTTCCAATTTTTACTACAAAAAACAGCCAACTTGCCACCTAAGTTTTCATCTTTTAAAAGCTCAGCTATTTGATCAGGTCGTGGTTCAGTTCCGAAATTGCAGTGTTTAAAGTAGGCAGTGAGAATTTGATGAATATTGGAACGTTCATGTGAAGGAATTTTAATTTCAGAATCGCTTAGCCCTAGCTGTTCATACGTAGTTGGCAGGAAAGGATGATTGTCATGAAAGTTATGATTGACCTCACTTAACTCTTTCTGATCATTGGGAGTTAAATATTGGCCCATTTGTTCGAAAAGCACCCCCTGCGTGACTGAATCCAAATTACTCAACTGGTTCAGTAATTCTCCACCCTCTGGCTCAACCCTGGTTTCTTTATTTTCTTTAGTCTCTTTATCTTCGCTCATGCCTAAATTCCTCATTAATAAATAAATTTTATAAAATTTACCATAAATTAGAGTATTAACCAAGGGAGTTTGTGTGTAACATCACTAAAAAGTTGTATTTCCCAACCCAATCTGTACAATTTTAGCACTTGAGTTCTAATTTTGTACGGAGTGGTAATGTTTAAGCGAACAATTGAAGACGCAGTCCAAAAAGCATTTCAGCAATACCCTGCGATTGTATTAATGGGACCTCGGCAATCGGGTAAAACTACCCTGGTAAGGTATTTATTTCCCCATAAGCCCTACTTCAATTTAGAAGAGCCTGACACTCGGGCTTTAATTGCAGCTGACCCTCGACATTTTCTTGCTAGTATCCCAGAAGGTGCAATTCTGGATGAGATTCAACGGGTTCCTACTTTACTCTCTTATATCCAATCCATTGTCGATCAAAAGCAAAAAGCAGGCATGTTCATTTTAACGGGCAGCCATCAATTGATTTTGCAAGAAGCGATCAGTCAATCACTGGCAGGCCGTGCTGCCTTATTCGACTTACTGCCACTTAGCTTAGATGAGATACAAAAACCAATTCAATCCCTTTCCTTTCCAGAACTGTTAATTAAAGGTTTTTTCCCCCGTATTTATGCCTCAGATCTTGAGCCCAGCTTCGCTTATCGAAATTATGTACGAACTTATGTGGAACGAGATGTCCGACAAATTATTAATGTAAAAGATTTAACGCAATTTCAGCGGTTTATGCGCTTATGCGCCGGACGAATTGGCAGTATTTTAAATCTGGAAAGCTTGGGCAATGATGTAGGCGTAGCCCATAAAACAATCCAAAATTGGTTATCTGTACTAGAAGCTTCTTATCTCATGGTTAGAATTCAGCCCTATTTTGAAAATTTTGGTAAACGAATAATTAAGTCCCCAAAAATTTATTGCACCGATGTAGGCTTAGCCAGCTATTTATTAGGTATTCAAACACCCGAGCAACTGGATCGTGACCCGCTGCGTGGTCCGTTATTTGAAAATTTAGCCATCTTAGAATTGATCAAATTTCGCTTGAATCATGCGATGGAACCAGAAATTTATTATTATCGAGACAACCATCACAACGAAGTAGACGCCATATTAAAAGTCGGTCATCAACTAATACCCATTGAAATTAAATCTACCCAAACTTTTCATCCCGCGTTATTAAAAAATCTGCGGTTTTTTAAAAAATTAGTCAATGACCGCTGCCCTACTGGTTTTTTAATTTATACCGGAGAATACGAACAGCAAATTGAGGATTTTCATCTGGTAAATTTTAAAAATATTGCAAAAATTTTTAGTTTAATCCAGTGATCAAACGCGCTCGTGTTATCTTCCCCTTAAAAATAACTTATCCAATTCTTCCAGGGAAAACTGCCTGATCGTAGGACGGCCATGATTGCACTGACCGCTGCGGTCGGTCTGTTCCAGTTGCCGCAACAGTGCATTCATTTCCGGGAGGGTAAGACGGCGATGAGCCCGTGCCGAGCTGTGGCAGGCAATAGTCGCCAAAACTTTATGGAATTGTTGTTCGATGCGCTGGCTTTTCTCCAGAGTTAGAAAATCTGCTATCACATCACGGATTAACTGCAAAACATCCACCTGTTTCAATAACACAGGAACCTGGCGAATAATACAACTCGTTGGGCTAATTCGCTCGAGTTCAAACCCAAGCTCAGCAAACAAAGCTTGTTGTTCTTGCACATAGTCCGCCTCTCGCGTCGTCAATGATAAAGTCAGTGGAATTAACAAGGTTTGGCGCACAATTTTCTCGCGCTGATGAGCTAGCTTTAATTCTTCATACAAAATACGTTCGTGAGCGGCGTGCATGTCGACAATCACTAAGCCTTGTTGATTTTCGGCTAGGATGAAGATGCCATGTAATTGGCCAAGAGCATAGCCTAGAGCTCCCTCAAGTCGTTCCCGCACGGGGCTGGGAGCTAAACTGCAGGAAATCCCCTCTACCCCCCCTTTTTCAAAGGGGGGAATTTCTTGATCCCCATCCTCGAAAAAGGGGGGAATTTTATCGCCCCCCCTTTGAAAAAGAGGGGTAGGGGGGATTTCCTGGTACGCTAAGTAGTCTGCTTTTGCTTCACTAATCTGCAATTGATGCTGCATCCCCCATGGTTCTGGCGCGAATATTGAATCGGCTATAGCAGAAATTCCAGCGGTGACTTGCTCTTTTTGCGCCAAAGATTCATGGATGCGACTAAATAAAAAATCATAAATAAAGCGACTGTCACGAAACCGCACCTCGGATTTTGTGGGGTGCACATTAACATCAACCAAAGTTGGATCCAAACTAAGAAATAACACATAGGCGGGATAGCGATGACCATACATTACATCGTGGTACGCTTGTTTAATGGCGTGAGTAATTAACTTATCACGGACCATGCGCCCATTGACATAGAAATATTGCAAATCAGCCTGCGCGCGCGAAATAATCGGCAAGCCCAACCAACCCGCTAATGAAAATCCTGCATCCCTGCTTTCTGGATCCTGGATCCCGCGGACAATCCCGCGATCAAGTCGCGGGAGCGGGACGACGGGTGAATGGTTTCCAATCTGTATAGCCTTGGCTTGTTCGATAAAAAAATTTCCGCACAATTTGCCCACGCGTTGCTCTTGTTCTGCTTGAGAAATAGCGGGAGGCAATTGCAAAATAGTTTTTTGATTATGTTTCAGCACAAAAGCAACATGAAAAGAAGCTAATGCAATGCGATTAATCAATTCCTCACAGTGGGAATATTCGGTTTTTTCTGAGCGTAAAAATTTTCGCCGCGCTGGTGTATTAAAAAATAAATCGCGCACTTCAATAGTGCTGCCCATGGGATGAGATACCGGATTAAATTCAATTTCTGCCGTCCGACCTTCCGCTTTAATTTGCCAGGCCAAAGTTTCATTGGCTTGGCGCGAAGTTAAAACCAAACGTGATACCGAAGCAATGCTCGCCAAAGCTTCTCCACGAAAACCTAAGGATTGGATGCATTCTAACTCTTCCAGCGTGGAAATTTTACTGGTGGCGTGTCGGCTTAAAGCCAACGGTAAATCTTCTTTATGAATCCCCCGACCATTATCCCGGACGCGAATTAATTGAATACCGCCTTTTTCTAACGTCACTTCAATCTGCGTTGCCCCCGCATCCAAGCTATTTTCAACTAACTCTTTCAACGCAGAGGCAGGACGGCTCACCACTTCTCCGGCAGCAATTTGGTTTGCTAATAAAGTATCTAATCGTTGGATGCGCTCAATCATTCTTTAAGTATCTCCTAGGATCTACAGGCTTGCCACTTCGACGAATTTCAAAATGCAACATGGTTTCACCACGCTCATTTTTCCCCATCATCGCGATCGTCTGACCCGTCTTCACTATCTGGCCTTCCGTCACCATCAGGGTCTTATTAAACGCATAAGCGCTCAAATCATTATCATTATGCTTAATGATAATTAAATTACCATAACCCGGCATACTTGACCCGGTATAAACGACTTTACCTGCCGCAGCGGCTAACACCGGTTGATTAAACTTACCCTTAATATCCAAACCACGATTGCCGCCAAAGGCAGGTGAATAACCACGTACCACTTTACCAACCGTTGGCCATTGCCAGGACGACGCTTTCACATCTCTGTGCACTGGATCCTTCAGCAATTCCCGCTGCAGCCCTGATGCCCGACGGGTCCTGCCGCTGCGGCACCCCACCGTGCTCCGACGGGTGACGCGTGGGGCAACACCCTCGGGGATCAGAGCTGCAGCAGAAATTGCGGGACGAGAAGCCATATACAACCACTGTCCAGGATGTAAGTGGTAAGGCTCAGTGAGCTGATTGAACTTAGCAATAGCACGATAATCCATCCCAAAAGACCAAGCAATGGAATAAATAGTGTCCCCAGGCTGCACTCGATAATCCCCACTGAATGCCGGCTGTTGCCAGCCATCAATGATCGGCGCCTCCTCCGTGGGAGTTAGCGTGCAGGCCGGTGTCAATAAACTTAGGATTAGAACCGCAATTCCCGCTTTAAATTTATTTCCAAAGGGCATAAATGCTATATCCTGCGATAATCAGACCAACTACACTCCAGCCAATCCAATCAACACTGCGTCGCAGTAATGCATCCATGCTAGCTCCACCCCACTTCATAAACCCAGATACCAAATAAAAACGCATACCCCTTCCCACAAAGACCCCTACAGTAAAAGGTAGCAAGCTCATATGCAGAGCTCCCGCGCCAATGGTAAATAGTTTAAACGGAATGGGCGTAAAACCCACCACGAGTAAAACCCAGCCCCCCCATTCGGCAAACCATGTTTGCACATGCTGGTAGGCAGAGAGATAACCCAAATGCTCAAAATAAGGCATGATCCAATGGAAAAAAAACATGCCTAATACATAGCCAAACAACGCCCCCAACACCGAAGCGATAGTTGTCAATGCTGCATAGCGCCAAGCAGACTCAGGTTTGGCCATCACCATCGGCGCTAACATGACATCAGGGGGAATAGGAAATAGGGAAGACTCAATAAAACTGACCGCACCTAAGTAATAAGGGGCATGACGATTTTGAGACCAACTCATCACCAGATTATATAATTTAGAAAAAAGACGCATATTACCCCTCTCCCCTCATCCGGCCTGCGGCCACCTTCTCCCACAAGGGGAGAAGGAACAATGCCGAGGTTTATTAGCAGAGGGATTTTATGCGGCATATTTACATAGATTATTCTTTTAGTCCATCGATCCATTTAACGAGTTGATCGAACACTTGATAGTGAGTGAAATCAACCTGCAAAGGCGTGATTGATACACATCGGGAGTGAATAGCATGAAAATCAGTTCCTGGCCCTGCATCTTGCTCTAAACCTGGGGGGCCGACCCAATACACCGGACGCCCTCGAGGATCTAGCTGACGGATAGTCGGTTCGGCCTGATGGCGCGTCCCTAAGCGAGTCACCTGATACCCAACTAATTCTTGTAATGGCACATTAGGCACATTGATATTCAGAATGGTAGTAGCTGGTAAGGGATCGGCATTGAGATGCTGCACTAGACGAGAAGCCACATGACAAGCAGTTTCATAATACAAGGAAGTCAAGGCATTCACACCTCCTTGGGCGCCCAGGGAAATTGCGATTGCCGGTAATCCTAAAAAGCGTCCCTCAATAGCAGCCGCTACGGTGCCTGAATACAACACGTCGTCACCTAAATTCGAACCCTCATTGACACCTGAAACAACGATATCTTGCGGTTCTTTTAATAAGCCAGTTAGCGCCAAATGCACGCAGTCGGTGGGAGTGCCTTCAACACTGATAACGTTTTCTTCCAAGGCTTTTACCCGCACGGGATGGTCAAGAGTTAAGGAGTTGCTAGCACCACTACGATTACGATCTGGCGCAATAATGGTCACTTTGCCAATTTTACGCAGAGAATTTGCTAATAAGCGCATTCCCTCTGCATAGACTCCATCATCATTACAAACGAGTATGTTCATTCTTTGGCACACCCTCTGTCTTACGTTTTAACAAAACAACGGCGTGCACTGCAATGGCTTGACCTGCTCCAATCGGACCCAGTTTTTCCATCGTAGTTGCCTTAATGCTGACACACTGCGTGTCAATTGTTAAATCATGGGCTATATTGACTCGCATTGGCTCAATATAAGGCGAGAGTTTTGGGACTTGGGCAATCACTGTCGCATCTATATTTTCAACAACATAACCATGACTCTCTATCAATACTAGCACATTTCTCAAAAGCTGACGGCTATCCGCCAAACGAAACTCAGGGTCAGTATCGGGAAAATGTTGGCCAATATCGCCCAAAGCTAAGGCACCCAACAAAGCATCGCAGAGGGCATGTAAGAGAACATCACCATCGGAATGGGCTTTCATCCCTTGCGGGAAAGGAATATGAACGCCACCTAACATCAGAGGTTTTTCTGGCTCGAAGCAATGAATATCAAAACCATGGCCAATGCGCATAATGTTCCCCCAACCGTCGTCCCGGCAGGATGCCGGGATCCAGTTAACAAGGACGTTAAAGTTTCATGTCCTTATGCCCTGGATCCCGGCATCCATGCCGGGACGACGTTCCCCTTCAGCACCCGCTCTCGCAAGCGGGAGAGGGGATTTATAGCATAAACTTCTCTGCCAGTAACAAATCTTCGGGACGTGTTATTTTTATGTTCTCTCGACTACCTTCAACCATCAGGGGTGATTCGCCTAATAGCTGAATGGCCCCCGCATCATCAGTCACTGACTGTTGTTCTCGAATCACTTTTTCCAAAGCTTGCTTTAATTTATTGAACCGAAACATTTGTGGTGATTGCGCTTGCCAAATGTTGGATCGATCTACGGTGTGCTGCACATTCTGCTGTGGATCAACTGCTTTTAAACTGTCCTGCGCTGGAATGCCAAGTAGCCCTCCTACGGGATGATCTTTTAATGCCTGGATAAGCCGATCTAAATCAGCATGGTTAAGACAAGGGCGCACCGCATCATGCACCAGTACCCAATCCTCAGGAGCGGCTATTTTATCAAGGACTTCCAGACCTTGATATACCGAAATGTAACGCTCTTGGCCCCCAGTAACGCAGATAATCCGCTCTTTAGTGCGACTGGGTAATGTTAATGTTGACCAATAAGGATCTGCTGAAGCTAGCACAACGACTATTTTTTGAAACAAAGGATAGGATAAGAGAACATTGAGGGTATGTTCTAAGATAGTTTTATCCTTGAGCATTAGGTATTGTTTCGGCGTGTCAGAACCAAACCGTCTACCAAGACCTGCAGCAGGAATAATAGCCCAGTATTTTATAAAATCCCCTCTCCCCTCGTGGGAGAGGGTTAGGGTGAGGGGGGCCAAGGAATTATTCAACAATCTGATAAAAAACTTCCCCTTGTTTAGTTAAACCAAAATCATCACGAGCGCGTTCTTCAACTCCGTCCATACCATGCTTTAATTCCTTGACCTCCCTCACTACCCAAGCATTTCTTTCTTGGAGAACTGCATTTTCTTTATGTACTTGCTGAATGCTATGTTTTAATTTCCAAAATTGGGGGACCCCCTCGGGAGAGACCCAAAGTTTATATTGCAATACAGCAAGTAAAATTACTAACGAAACTAGAAAGATCGTTGCTGGTTTCACTCCCCCTCTCCCTAACCCTCTCCCACCTTCGGGGGAAAGGGGATTATAACGCAAAAGCTTTCCGACCCAGGAATTTGGCATCTGCGCTCAATTCGCTTTCAATGTAAAGTAAGCGGTTGTATTTAGCAACACGATCTGATCGGCAGAGCGAGCCGGTTTTAATTTGACCCACGGCAGTGGCCACCGCCAAATCAGCAATAGTTGTATCCTCAGTTTCGCCAGAGCGATGAGAAATAATCGCCCGATAATGATTGGCTTTTGCTAAAGCAATGGTTTTTAAAGTTTCAGTGAGGGTACCAATTTGATTTAGCTTAATTAAAATAGCATTCGCAATGGCTTCTTCAATTCCCCGGGCAAAAATAGCGGGATTAGTGACAAAAACATCATCACCCACTAATTGAACTTTATTTCCTAAGCGCTCGGTCATTAATGACCAGCCATTCCAATCGTTTTCACTCATTCCATCTTCAATACTAATCAGCGGATATTGCTTTACCCAAGCCGCTAAATAATCAATAAATTCCTCAGAAGTTAGGGAACGATTTTCAGATTCTAAACGATAATGTTGGCCATTATAAAATTCAGAACTTGCCACATCTAAACCAAGATAAATATCATAACCGGCACGGAATCCCGCTTGTTCAATCGCTTGTAAAATAATTTCAATTGCTGCTTCATTAGAAGCTAAATCTGGCGCAAATCCACCCTCATCTCCCACTGCGGTATGCAAGCCTTTTTGATGCAACACTGCTTTTAAACTATGAAAAACTTCTGCGCCGTACCGCAAGCTCTCAGCAAAAGTGGGGGCGCCTGCCGGGATAATCATGAATTCTTGCATATCTACATTGTTATCGGCATGTGCCCCGCCATTAATAATATTCATCTGCGGGACTGGCAAAATAAAGGGCTCTTGAGATAAATAACGATACAAAGGCACACCCGCACTGGCCGCTTGCGCTTTGGCTACGGCAAGCGAAACTGCCAATAAGGCATTCGCACCTAAGCGACTTTTATTTTCAGTGCCATCTAAAGTAATTAACAATTCATCAATTTCGTCCTGTTGACTAGGATCACGCCCTACCAGAGCTTGGCTAATTTCACCGTTGACATGCGCCACTGCTTTTAATACTCCCTTACCACCATAGCGTCGCGGGTCTTTATCGCGTAATTCTAACGCTTCTTTAGACCCAGTCGACGCACCTGAAGGAGCAGCAGCATAACCGGTTTTTCCATCCGATAAAGTCACCTGGGCGGCAACGGTCGGATTGCCCCTTGAGTCTAAAATTTCATAACCTTGCACAGCAATAATACTAGCAGTCATAACTTATCCTTCTTTCGCCTTAACTATCTGATCAATAGCTTGCAATGTTTTCAATAATGCAGGCATTTTATTTAAGGGCCATGAATTAGGGCCATCACTTAAAGCTTTATCCGGGTCGGGATGAGTTTCCATAAATATCCCTGCAATCCCAACCGCCATAGCAGCTCGTGCTAAGGCAGGGATAAATTCGCGCTGCCCACCGGATTTACCTCCTGCTCCTCCTGGAAGTTGCACTGAATGGGTAGCATCAAACACCACAGGAACACCACACTGGCGCATGATCATTAAAGAACGCATATCCGCAACTAAATTGTTATACCCAAATGACACCCCACGTTCACAAACCATTATTTGTTGATTCCCCATCGCCTGGGCTTTTTCAACCACATGGGACATGTCCCCCGGCGCCAAAAATTGTCCCTTTTTGATATTCATGGGCTTGCCGCAAGCAGCTACTTTTTGAATAAAATTAGTTTGCCGACATAAAAAGGCTGGGGTCTGTAACACATCCACCACCTGCGCCACTTCCTGCAAAGGCGTATCCTCGTGTACATCGGTTAGCACCAAAACCCCTAAGCTATTTTTCACTTTTTCTAGGATTTGCAAGCCTTTTTCAAATCCCAAACCACGAAAACTTTTATTTGAGGTACGATTTGCCTTATCAAAAGAAGACTTATAAATAAAAGGAATATTCAAACTTTGGGTTACTGCTTGCAATTCTGCCGCCGTATCTAAAGCGAGCTGCTCGCTTTCAATGACACAAGGACCCGCAATTAAAAAAAAGGGATGTTGGATACCTACCTGATAGGGACCGATTTTCACGAAATTATTCTCTTATGTAGTTGACACGCTCCATCCCAAGCATTAGCCACATCATCCCGAGCGAAGCGAGGGATATCTCCGTGCCAGTTGCAGGAGATCCCTCGCTTCGCTCGGGATGACACGCTCGGGATGACGTGCTCGGGTTAGGGTGAGGGGGCTTGTTCATCTTATTCGCGGCTTCAATAAAGCCAGTAAACAAGGGATGACCATCGCGCGGGGTGGAGGTAAATTCAGGATGAAATTGACAACCGACAAACCAGGGATGGGTGGATAATTCGATAATTTCAACCAGCTGGCCATCGGCAGAGCGCCCTGACACTTTTAAACCAGCAGCTGTCAGCTGGCCTAGTAAAGCATTATTCACTTCATAGCGGTGGCGATGACGTTCCACAATATCGATTTTTCCATACAAGGCAGCAGCTAAAGATCCTGGGCTGAGGTGGCAAATTTGTCCGCCTAAGCGCATCGTTCCTCCTAAGTCCGCCGCATGATCTCGTCTCTCGACCTGACCCTGGGATGTCACCCATTCCGTAACCAAGGCAATCACTGGACTAGGGGTATTGGCATTAAATTCTGTACTATTAGCGTCGGTTAAATGAGCCACGTGACGCGCATATTCGATGATGGCCACTTGCATCCCCAGGCAAATACCTAAGTAAGGAATTCCCTGTTCTCGGGCATATTGGGCTGCCATAATTTTACCTTCTATGCCGCGATAGCCAAAACCACCTGGCACTAGGATAGCGCTCATCCCTTGTAATAGCACCATGCCTTGCTGCTCTATCTCCACAGCATCTACATAGGAGACTTCAACTCGGGTTCTGGTACGCAAGCCCGCATGGGTTAATGCTTCAGTTAAAGATTTATAGGAGTCGGTCAAATTCGTATATTTGCCTACCATCGCGATTTTGACGGTCGTTAACGGGTGGCGATAAGCATCCACCACTTGCCGCCACTCACCAAGATCAGCGGGAGCAGCAGGAATATTAAGTTTTTCGACCACTAAATTGTCTAAATTCTGCCGCGATAATAATAATGGAATTTCGTAGATCGGATTCACGTCGGGTAAAGAAATGACGCCGCGCTCTTCTACATTAGTAAATAAAGCAATTTTGGCCCGATCTTCTGCCGTTAACGATTTCTCAGAGCGGCAGATCAGAATATCGGGCTGAATACCGATGGATCGCAATTCTTTAACGGAATGTTGGGTGGGTTTGGTTTTAGTTTCACCGGTGATGGCAATGTAAGGGACTAAAGTTAAATGTAAAAACAAGGTATGGCGTGCACCTAGCTCAATGCGCATTTGCCGAATGGCTTCCAGGAAAGGCAGGGATTCAATATCACCCACCGTCCCGCCAATTTCGACCAAGGCGATATCAAATTCATCCGCCCCTTCTTTGATTTTGCGTTTTATTTCATCAGTAATATGCGGAATAACTTGAACCGTAGCCCCTAAATAATCACCTCGACGTTCTTTGCGAATCACATCCGCATACACCCGTCCGGTAGTAAAATTATTGCGGCGCGACATGGTGGTGCGCACAAAGCGTTCGTAATGGCCCAAATCTAAATCTGCCTCAGTTCCATCATGGGTGACGAATACTTCGCCGTGCTGGAAGGGACTCATAGTGCCAGGATCTACATTGATGTAAGGATCGAGTTTTATCAGGGTGACTTTAAGTCCCCGAGCTTCGAGCAAAGCCCCTAGAGACGCGGCACTAATTCCCTTCCCTAAAGAAGAAACCACGCCGCCTGTGATAAAAACATAAGATGTCATGACCAATGATTCTCCGCCAATCCGCCGCCCGTCGGCATGATGAAGTAGGAATTGTTGTACCATTCAGGAACAGCTGGCATTTTAACAACAAGAGCAGACCCAGTCTATTGATCCTTCTCCCCTTGTGGGAGAAGGTGCCCGAAAGGGCGGATGAGGGGTAACCTTGAAATCAGCAAGAAGCATTTTATTAGCTAAATGCTGCCTACCCCTCACCCGCGCGCCTTACGGCGCGGCGGCCTCTCCCACAAGGGGAGAGGCAAAATCGTGGTGGATGGTTACGAAAAAACGAGGACCTAGTTGATCTACAAACCGAGGTATGGATTGCTTACTACCGCGTACTTCTTATAGTAGCATCATTTCCAAAAGTACCATCTATCACCTTATTAATCTCATCCTCCCCCCAGTTCTTTTGTTGTAAGCTCTCAGTCAAGTCCGCGATGCCCTGTAATTTACAGCAATAACCCACGACACCCTTAACAACGAAATATAAAAACACCGCGGATAGCAATCCGATAAAATATAGGCCTACATCACTTGGGCTAGCCTTCTGCCCATAACCAAAATGCATACTAATGAGGGTCGTATCTAGCACACCAAACAATATAGCTCCAAGCCTACCTTCCCAGAGCCAAAACTTGCTATTATTTACCCAATTTATCAGTTGTTCTTTTTCTTTTTCTTTTTCTTTTCCCTCAAGAGTAAAGCCTTTAATAATCTCATCCTCTTTATTTAATCGTGCTGGAGGTAAAATTAATCTTTCAAAAAACCCTGGCTGCGCAGGTCTTTTGCTTTCAATGCTGATCTCCGCCATAAATCACCTCTATATATGTAGTTAAAAATATTTTGTAACCATTCAGCATGATATGGGGCGAACTCTTTCTCCCACAAGGGGAGAAGGAGTATTGCAACCAAAATTGTGGTGAATAGTTACAATATTTTTTGTTAAAAATCTTAGAAAACTTATCACACTCAATAAAGAAAGGCAATTAATCATTTCAACATATGTTTTTCTTGTTTCTCACTTGAATTACATCCCACATTAGGCCATTCTTCTTTGTGAGGTGAGGTATGTGAAACAAATAAAAGATAACAAAGAAACACTATTTCATTTAATTACTACCACGTGCTTCTTATAGTAGAACCATCTCTAAAAGTAGCATCCATCAAATTATTAATGTCTTCATCCTTCAGAGATGACGAACCAATGGCCACCCGCGCCATCAGCGGCTCCTTTAAACAGCTTGGTTGTCATGTGGATATAGCCAATTGTGGGCTAGTCGCATTGGAGAAGCTGCATAACCCCTACCTGTTAATCATCTGTGACCTGGGTCTGCCCGACTTAAATGGGATGGAAGTTGCTCGCCAGTTTCGGCACAGCCCAGGCCCTATATAGCCAAACACCAATTCTCATCGCCACCGCGCATGGGGATGAAAAACTAAAAACTGAAGCGCGAAACCTAGAATTAGGCGGATTTCTGCACAAACCCGTACTATATGAATTATGCGAACAAATACTAAATAGATTAGTTTTGTCGCAGCCACCAACAGGTTACTTTTTTGAGAATCAAGAACGGCCGCCGTTCGTTGGCTGTGTAGTTGTCAACCTCTTTAATCCCTACCCCCCCTTTTTCAAAGGGGGATTTCTATTGAGTTTTTATGGGGACATTTTCACTGAGTTCCGACATTTTCTTATTTCCCACTTGAATTATATCCCACATAGGGCTATTCTTTTTTGTGAGGTGAGTGAAATGAAATGTGTAAAAATGGTAAGACCAGATTCCAAAGGCAGAATTACCCTAGGTCGATGGGCAGAGGGTGTGAGTGGATTTTTAATCAAAAAAGATAAAGATGACCGAATTATTTTAGAGCCTTATACCGAAATCCCAGCACGCGAAAAATGGTTATTTGATAATAAAGCTGCTTTGAAAAAAGTGGCACAAGGAATAAAAGATGCTGCTTCACAGCAAGTCCACGAAAAAGGCAGCTTTGCAAAATATGTCGATGAGGATGATATCGACTAACTAACAATTACAATTGAAATGTTCAAACTATTATTTAGTACCCAAGCCAGTCATGATTTAGATGAACTTGAACAAAGTGCTGCGTTATCAAAACGCTTTAAAGCTGTCCGTAAAGCCTTAGGCTACTTAGAAACAAACCCTAAACACTCAAGTCTTAATACTCATAAATTCTCTTCCCTGCAGGGACCTCATGGGGAAGAAATTTTTGAAGCTTATGCTGAAAATAACACTCCGGCAGCTTATCGCATTTTTTGGTATTATGGACCTAATAAAAAAGCAATCACTATCTTAGCCATTACTCCACATCCCTAATAAAAGGCCGCCAAATCACGGCGACCAAATGTCCTTCCAAATAAATGAGCGGTATACGATCACGCAGCCAAGGCGGTACTTGCCATTCTTGAAAAAGTTTTTTTAAAGGATGAGACCCAAAACGGCCTGCTGGCTTAAACCGTTCGCCCCCCTGCCGAAAACGGATCGTCACTAAAGAACCATTTGAGAGATCGACACCTTCTGCTGCCAGCATGTGCGGTTGCAAAACGCCGATACCTGAGGGTAAAGCCAGGGGCTGGTGCAAATCCCAAGTTAGGATTATTCCGGGATCATGAGCGGACAAGGGTGGCATGGCGTATAAATTATCCTTAAAACGTCGCACCTCTACTCCCGCCCATTGCATATAGGGCGTTGCACTCGCTTTGGAGTGTAAAAAGTCTTGTTGTAATTGATGTAATTTCACCTCACTTGGCACCCGAAACTGCTGAGATCGCAGCCACACCCGCAATACATTTTTTTGCTGACTAGGATCAAATGATTGTAAGCATGAGATGGTTAACGCGAAATTTCCCCTCCTTCCGCCCAGTATGGAATCAGCAATTTCCGCTCTATAGTACTTTGGCCGACGGGTGACGCGTGGGGCAACAACGCCGCGCGCAGTGTGCGAGCACGGCGGGTTGCCCGCGCGGCAGGACCCGTCGGGGAACAGGGCTTCAGCGGGAATTGCAGATGTGGCAAGTTCGGCTAGTAAATCATTGGCTTCTGCACAATGGCGCGCGGTTCGGGCGATTACTTTAGCCGTACTGGGCCAACGCTTTCGTAGTATCGGCAAGACCTGATGGCGAATAAAATTGCGATCAAAATTAGTATTTAAGTTACTTTCATCTTCAATCCAACGTAATTGCTTTTCGCACGCAAAAGTATGTAATGCTGCTCGACTTATGGATAATAGCGGGCGAGCTAATTTACCCGGTCCCAATGGTTTAACCACGGGCATTGCTGCCAAACCTGGAATGCCTGCTCCTCGCAATAATTGCAGCAAGACGGTTTCGGCTTGATCATCCACGGTGTGTGCCGTCACCAGACATTCGCCGGGCATCATTATTTCAGCGAAAGCGGCATATCTTAAATTTCGCGCCACTTCTTCCAAACTATCCTCGGCGGCTATAACTTGGATTTTCTTGATGATACATTCGATTGCTAATTGTTGACATACCCTAACACAATGCGCACTCCATTCGACGGAACGCGCACTAAGGCCATGATCGATATGCACTGCCCGCAAGGAAAGTCCTGGATTTAAGTTGCGTAACTCAACTAGGGCATATAACAGCGCGTGGGAATCTAAGCCGCCGCTATAAGCAACCATAATCTGAGGTGGTAAATTTAATTGCTGCAATATCTGGGACAAATAATCACGATTAAACACCATTTCAAACTCTCCAGGCTGTGAAGTACTATATCACTTCAAGGTTATCAGGTCCTGTAGCTCTGAAGCAGTGGGAATTGCTAGTTAATTTTTGCTATGATAGCCGCATGTACTATGATCCGCGATTACTAAAACCCTCAGGCCTAAATAACCAATTTATTGGTGAAGGATTATCTTTTTCTTCCTATATCGCGGAAACTCAAAAAATGATCCGCCAAGCTCGCCTGGATTTATCATCGCATGAAAATATTCACCAGGAGCATATCATAGCAGCAAATAGCCCCTTTATCTTTGAGCCCACAAAATCATCTTCAATACGTCGTGGCATTTTATTAATTCATGGTCTTTATGATTCTCCCTTTGGTATGCGCGATGTAGGTCGTCAATTGCAAGAGCAAGGCTTTTTAGTGTATGGGCTATTGCTTCCAGGTCATGGTACCGTACCTGGCGATTTACTTAATATTCGTTATCAAGAATGGATTAAGGCAGCCCACTATGGGATCAAAGAATTGACGAAAGTTGTAGATCAGGTCTATATAGGGGGACATTCAACAGGGGCAATTTTGGCCCTCGACCAAGCTATCAATAATAGCCATATCCAAGGCTTAATCCTATTTGCTCCCGCCTTAAAATTCTATGGAGAGGGAATCATTCGTTTAAGCGTTTGGTTCCACTTAATTGATTGGGCTTTTAATGCACTTAAATGGTACAAACGATCACCACTCAAAAATTATGCTAAATATGAGTCCTTTTGCTTTAATGCGGGTTATCAATGCTATCGATTAATCCAAAGAACTCGCCGATTACTGGCATTAAATCCTCAGCTACCCCAACTATTTATCGCTCTCAGTCATGAGGATGAAGTCATTGTCACCAAGGCTGTTTATGATTTTTTTAGCCACTATCAAAACCCGCAAAATCGTTTACTAGTTTATACAAAAAAACCACTCCATCTGCCAGATCCACGTATCATTGAGCGCAGCAGTTATTTTCCCGAAGAAAAAATCTTAGATTTTGCTCATACAAGCATCCCCAATTCTCCCGAGAATCCTCATTATGGCAGACAAGGAGATTATCAAGAATTCATCCATTATCCCCATTCCGTACCGCCCAAATTAGGCGACATTTATCTTGGATCACTGCAGCCGACCAATTTACTTCATCATGTAATTCAACGCTTAAACTACAACCCAGATTTTTATGGGATGATGGATGAGATTAAAAATGCTCTGGACAGCACCTCCCCTCTCCTAGAATTCATTGCACACTAATTCTCCCGGTGTTTAAAACTACGATCGCCTGTGAATTGGCTTGACTTCCAGGCGCAGTATAGTAAAAAGTGCCACGTTGACCATTGGTATAGCCTGTAGGCAACCACTCCAGAAAATCGTCTTTACCGCCGCTACTATTCCACGCTAAATGCGCAGCTTTGGGGATTGCTGGTAACACTTTCAAAACTACTCCTGAGTGGTTCACGACCAGCTGCCCATCGGCCCAATTTCCACCACAAGTTTTGTGATTAGAACTCTTACAAAATAGCAGTTTTTCACTACGGTGAATGGCCTCACTACGAGCAAAATTTAAACCAGCCACTAAAGAATTAATCGCGGTAGCCGTAGTTTTTTCTACTAAAAATTTCCGTCCGGAAGGTACAGCAGCCATCAGTAAAATACTGACAATAAATAAAACGAGTAACAGCTCGAACAAATTATTCATAACGGCGCCGTTCTGGCCAAATCCTCACCACCTTAATGGTATTTTCTTCCATTTCTAAAACTTCTATCGGATAACCGCTGATGCGCAAGCCCACTCCAGCAGTAGGAATCATTTCCAGATATTCAACAATCAGCCCACTTAAGGTTTTGGGACCGCTGGTGGGTAGCCCCCACTGAAAACGCCGATTGAGCTCTCGGATGCTTGCTCCACCATCAATCAAATAACTCCCATCCGGTTGCCGTTGGATATTTTTATAAGATGCCGCTAAATTAGTCGTATATTCTCCAACAATCTCCTCAAGTATATCGTCTAAAGTAATCAGTCCCTGAATATCTCCATATTCATCAACCACCAAGCCGATGCGACGTTTTGCTTGCCGAAAATTTAATAATTGCACATTCAGGGGGGTTCCTTCGGGAATAAAATAAACATCTTCCAAATTGTTCATTAATGTTGTTTTGCTCAATTGCCCTTGCGTCGCTAAATTTAAAGCCTTACGAACATGCAAAACTCCCTGGACTTGATCGATATTGCTGTTAAATACCGGTAATCGCGTATGTTCTGAAGCGGCTAGTTGTTCTAATATCACCGGCCAAGAATCCTCAAGGTCAATCCCGACAATATCATTGCGCGGCACTGAAACATCATCCACCGTAATAGCACTTAAATCTAGAACTCCTAACATCATATGCTTGGAACCCGTAGTCAATTGGTGGGTTGCTTCATGCACAATCGTGCGCACTTCTTCCCCAGTTAAATGGTCCAGCACCTTCCCGTACAATTTTATATTCACATTGAATAAACGCAAGAATCCATTGGAAATTGCATTAGCACACCAAACCAGGGGGTATAACACAGTTAATAATATTGCAAGTAGTCCTGAAGCAGGGAACGCAAAACTTTCCGGGCGTAGTGCAGCTAAGGTTTTAGGAACCACCTCGGCAAAAATAAGTACGATCAGCGCCATCGCAATGGAAGCAGGAATAACAGCAACTGGTCCGAACAAATGAATGGCTACTAAGCTGGCTACCGCAGAAATAAGCATATTGGTGAAAGTATTACCGATCAACACGACTCCCAGCAATCGATCAGGTCGTTCCAGTAAACGACTGACGCGCATGGCTGCAGGATGCTGCTTACTGACTAAGTGCCGTAAGCGATAACGATTAATTGCCATCATGGCTGTTTCTGATCCTGAAAAAAAACTAGAGACGGAAATTAAGAAACCCAAACCGAGGAACAGCAAATACATGTATAAAAGCTCCCATTTCTACAGTCTAAACAAAACTACTGACAAAAATAAACAATAACCAATAAGGCAAACCCACATAATGTGTAATAAATAATCTTCCGACCTCGCCAACCAACGAAATAACGACCTAATAACAAAATAGCATAAATCATCCAAGCAAAACTTGCTAATAAGGTTTTTTCTAACAAGAAAGGGGAAAAAACTGGATAGAAAAAGAATAAGCTGCTAATTAGAACCAAACTTAGCAGAATAAATCCTAGCCAAATGAGTTGAAATAGGATTGTCTCCATCCTCTCTAACGGAGGCAATTTTTTGATCACCGTACCCGCATAATTATAACGCAGCAAATGTTCTTGAATCGCAACAAATATGGCTTGCAGAGTGCCAAGACAGATAACGCTAAAAGCGGCCATTGCAGATAAAACATGAATAAGCTCTTTGACGCCTAAAGCTGTTAGCACATTTTGCATGTTATTTGGGCCTTTTTCCTGAGTGGAGTTAGGGGTATACTTGGCGCGGTTCCACTAATCGTTACAAAAGTATACCAGACAGGATTCATTATTTGTATGTTTGAAACATTATCGAGTAAATTGACCAAAACCATGCAACGCCTGACTGGCAAAGGGCGCTTAACTGAGGAAAACATCCAGGAGACCCTAAAGGAAGTCCGCTCTGCGCTATTGGATGCCGATGTTGCGCTGCCGGTGGTTAAAACCTTTACCGAGACCATTCGCAGTAAGGCGGTTGGCAAAGAAGTCATCCGCAGCATAAAGCCAGGCGATGCTCTAATCAAGGTCGTCAATGACGCCTTAGTTGACCTGCTAGGACCCAGCTTAACCGATCTCAATCTTAAAGCCCAAGCCCCGATCGTCATCTTAATGGCGGGACTGCAAGGTTCCGGTAAAACCACGACTGTGGCTAAATTGGCTAATTTATTAAAAACCAGAAATGAAAAATCCGTATTAATTGCCAGCGCTGATATTTATCGACCCGCGGCCATCGAACAGTTAAAAGTTTTAGCTACGCAAATAGGCGTAGAGTTTTTTGCCAGTAACCCTTCCCAATCTCCCATCGCCATTGCTACTGGCGCAGTGCAATATGCTAAAACCCACCTGCTCGATGTTGTGATTATCGATACCGCTGGCCGCTTACATATTGATCAAGAGATGATGGCGGAAATCCAAAAAATTCATACCGCAATTAAACCGACAGAAACCTTATTTGTCGTTGATAGTATGACAGGCCAAGACGCGGCGAATACTGCCAAAGCATTTAATGATGCATTAACCCTGACTGGCGTAATCCTCACCAAAACAGATGGCGATGCGCGCGGAGGCGCCGCTCTTTCCATTAAGTCCATTACCGGTAAGCCGATTAAGTTTGTGGGCGTTGGTGAAAAAATTGATGCTTTTGAGCCCTTTCATCCTGAACGGATGGCTTCGCGTATTTTAGGCATGGGTGATATTCTCACCTTGGTCGAAGAAGCTCAGCGGAAGATGGATCAAAAACAAGCAGAGAAGCTTGAGAAAAAATTTAAAAAAGGCAAGGAATTTGATCTAGAAGATTTTCGCGAACAATTGCAGCAAATGCGCAAGTTAGGAGGCATCGCCAGCATTATGGGAAAAATTCCGGGCATGGGACAAATTCCTCAAGCGGCCAAAAATATGATGAACGATAAATTTGTCACGCAAATGGAAGCCATTATTAATTCCATGACCCAGGAAGAAAGACATTATATTGATTTAATTAATGGCTCCCGGAAACGCCGAATTGCTAATGGCTCTGGCACCCAAGTCCAAGATGTCAATCGCCTCATCAAGCATTTCTTACAAACACAAAAAATGCTGAAGAAAATGAAAGGTGGCGGAATGAATCGCATGATGCAAAATATGAAGGGAATGTTGCCACCTGATCTTCCTGAATAGCCTGAATAATTCCTTCTCCCCCTGTGGGAGAAGGTGCCCGAAGGGCGGATGAGGGGTGACTGCTGCTAAAGGAATACCAATGGAAACCGCCCACAGCCCGCTCTTTACTGACCAATATGAAATAGTTATGGCCTATGGTTATTGGCGCTTGGGTAAGGCCGAACAAGAAGCCGTCTTCCAAAATTTTTTTCGTCACAATCCCTTCAACAGCAACTACACCGTTTGTGCTGGCTTAGAACTAGTAATTGATTTTATCCACGCTTGGAAATTCAGCCAATCAGATCTTGATTACCTAAGCTCACTTACAAATCGTGCTCACCAGCCGCTATTTACCCAAGAATTCCTCCACTATCTGTCTCAACTGGCCTTCACTGGCGATATTGATGTGATCCCCGAGGGTACCCCGGTATTTCCTAATGAGCCTTTGTTAAGAATAAAAGCGCCACTGTTACAATGCCAGTTGTTAGAAACCGCGCTGACTAATTTATTGCAATTTTCGAGTTTAATTGCCACTAAAGCCAGCCGCGTGCGACAAGCGGCGCAACAAGATACAGTAATCGAATTTGGCTTACGTCGCTCACAAGGTCCCAACGGCGGCTTAAGCGCCAGCCGAGCTGCGTATATTGGGGGATGCAACAGTACCTCCAATGTGTTAGCTGGTAAACTTTATGGGATCCCGGTGCAAGGAACTCAGGCGCATAGCTGGATTATGGCTTTTGCAGATGAGGCTGCAGCTTTCAACAGTTTTGCTACTGCCATTCCAGATCAGGTAACATTGCTCGTTGATACTTACCACACCATTACCGGCATTGAAAATGCCATTAACACCGGTAAGCAATTGCAAGCCCAAGGTTACTCATTACAAGCCATTCGCCTTGATTCAGGTGATTTAGCAGAATTAAGTCGCACAGCCCGGCAACGGTTAGATGCTGCTGGATTTACCGCAACGAAAATCCTAGCCAGCGGCGATTTGGATGAATACAGTATTGCTAAGTTAAAAGGAGAAGGCGCACCCATTGATAGTTGGGGAGTAGGCACTCGGCTAATAACAGCCTATGAGCATCCTGCTTTGGATATGATTTATAAGCTAACAGCCATCGCAAATGACACAGGCACTTGGGATTATAAAATAAAAATCTCTGATTCACCGAACAAAGCAACTTATCCAGGAATTTTGCAAGTACGCCGTTATTTTCAGCATCAAAACTATTTGGCGGATGTACTCTTCGATCTGCCTACCGGCCTAAATGCGGACGACATTCCACTAGTTCAATCTGCCACGCATTATGAAGATTTACTAACACCGATTTTCCAGCAAGGGCTGTGTGTGTATAAGAAACCTAGCCTACCCGAAATCCAGCAGCGCTGCCAAAAGCAATTAGCGGATTTCCAAGCTACCCATCCTAGCGAAACTTATCCCTTGCTGGTTGAACCAGGTCTTGAGCAGATTAAACAACAGCTAGTACTGCAATACGGTAAAGACTTCATAGCCTTTTAATTTATCTCGACCATTTAAAAATCCAAGCTCCATCAGAAACCCCAACCCGAGTACTTCCCCGCCAAGCATTTCTACTAGCTCAATCGTAGCAGCTGCCGTGCCGCCAGTCGCCAATACGTCATCAATAATTAACACCTTTTGTCCGGTAATAATGGCATCTTTGTGGATTTCTAACATCTCTTCGCCATATTCTAAATCGTAAACCATCCGTGTGACTTCACCTGGGAGCTTTTTTGCTTTGCGTGCTGGAACAAAACCCGCATTTAATTGATAAGCGATCGCAGAAGCAAAAATAAAACCTCGTGCTTCAACACCGACGACACAATCGACATGTCGCTTAATATAGGGCACAGCCAAAGCATCCATGGCCATTCGTAATCCGACCTTGTCTTTAAGTAGCGTAGTGATGTCATAAAAGTTGATACCCGGTTTTGGAAAATCGGGGATCTCGCGGATTAAATTTTTTAATTCCTGGGTGTCCATAAATACTCCTTAAGGTTTTTTTGTGGCATGCTGCCAACTACCGTAAAGTGGATTTGGCAACACAAAATAAGAAATTCCAAAATTAGCATAAGCCTGTCCTTCAGGATTTTCTTGCTTCATTTCTTGCTGAAATGTATTGGGAAAGTCCTGGATATTATCACCAAAGTAAGCGATGACGCGATGCGCCGGCAGCTTGCGAGTCACAATCATATCCGCAGGATATTCGCCTGAGTTAATGGCTTGGAAACGCGGATTTTTATTCCCATTCACTGAATTGGCCAGCACTACTTGATCAAAACAAATGCCTGCTTTCTTTAAATTTTCTACAGTGGCGTCGAGTAAATTCTTTCCAGTCCGTGGATCGGTCTGATTCCCATCACGATTGCTCACTAATGACACATAACCACCCATCTTGCGAATATCACAGGTAATTTTTTTAGCACCCGGTGTCGGGACGGAAACTTCTCGCACAAAGAAAGCGGTTGAACCAATAGAATGTTGGCCAGCACAGTACAAGGCATTTTCATAGCTGTGTAGGCTATTATCAAGTAACGTATCATCAATATCAAAAACAACTCCCCATTGCTGTGGCTCTAGTTTCAAAAAGCGTTTTTTTGCCCGAACTTGTTGCTCAGCCATGGAAAATATCTCGCGGTATAAAGCATTTTTCTCTGCGGAAGTACGATACCACTGAATTGCCATGTAATCATTTGCCGTCGTAATTTCTCCAGGACGGCATGCCGGCCCGTGTGGCGCTTCTGCCAAAGAACCAATACACCAGACAAACATCAAACCAGCTAATAAGTATCTTCTCATATCACTCTCTCTATTATTATCATCAACATTATTTCCTCTCCCCTTGGGAGAAGATGCCCCTTCGACACGCTCACACTGCAGCTTGTCATTATAAGCCCCCGTGCTACAATAGCAACCTCGAAATAGCGATGAAGTTAAAGAGAGATATTATGCACATAGTCGTGATCGTGGTCACAGGATTTCTCCTGGGGCTTGATTCAATCAGTAGTTTATCCATAACAACAACAGAGGAACCCATGAGCAGCCGTTATTTTCAAGAACACAAACAAGTGACAGTTAATGTGAATGAATTAGCAGGAAAATATTTGCAAGAAGCTAAAACTGCCTACCAGATGAGTATGCCTTTATTAGCTAATCCAAAGCATTACACGAATCCAAAAATTGCGGAGCAATTCAAAACATTATTGGCTGAAGGCAAAGAAGGTCTGGAATTTGGTTTATGGATGAAAGGGCGTCAATTATTAATTGCCATGCATGCCAGTCAAGAAAAAGAAGCGGCCCGCATTGCAGCCGATTTGCGGCCTGCACTCACTTCAACCCGGTATGCTCCCACTCAAGCAAATTATAGCGAAAATACTGCTTTTGCTGGTTGGGCCCTGGGTTATCTGCTTTCTTACTATGCATTGCATAATAAATCTGCCTATGAAGCCAATAAAGCAGCACTCCAAGCGGCAGTCCAATATCAACACGGGCACTATGAGCCCCCTCTCCTCAACTCTCTCCCATCTTCGGGGGAGAGGGAGATTAAAGCTTCTCTTTCCAATGTCATGTGGACCTATGCGATGGCTATTCAGGCAGCAGCATTGGCGAAAGATTCCCAAAGCTATACTAACTACATGCAAGGCCTGGCTACATTATCAGGCCCCAATGGTACCGTGGCGATAAGCATTCGCAACCTGGGAAATGCAGAGTTTCCTGCCTGGCTTGCTAGCATTGTCTATAATTCCGCACAGCGCATGCAAGATCCTCAGGCAACTGCCATTCAGCATGAATTAGCAAGAGCCATGGCCCGTACTACTCAAGAGCAGGATCGGATGCTGAGTGTCGCAACTACAGCGCCGTCCCAAATAAACTCCACTCAACAACTAGAAGTTTCTAACCTAAGGTCTGCGTTATAGCTTTTATGGAAGCCCTCTCCCACAAATCCCCCCTACCCCCCTTTAAAAAAGGGGGGTAGGGGGGATTTGTGGGAGAGGGTATTAAACAATTTAGGAAAAAGATTAGCAGCAACGATTACTGTCCCATATTATCCTGGGTAGGCGCTATGGGTGCAGCTGGGGGGGCAGCAGGTTCGGTTGGATAAGTCCCAGGTGCAGCAGGGGCCGTTGTGTAAGCGCCGGCTGCAGTAGGAGCAACATTTTTAACTGTGCACTGTACTGAGGTAGAAGCAGCATTATTTTCTAAAACCAAATCTGGAGTAGTATCGAGATAAACACTCCCGGGAATTGAATTGGCATTAAGCGTAAATTCAGCGGATGTATCATTATTTTTATCTAAGGCACCAACACGATTTGTAGACCCTTGATCAGATTTCAACCAAATTGTCGATTGTCCTGTAGCGATTTTTGGCGCATTGGATAAAATATTACATTGAATTGTGCTGGCGGCATTTGGGTTTTGCTGGGCATCAATACGCTGCTCAGTGCTTTTACCTGAAGCAACAGAATCAAAATTCACATTGAGGTCATTTGCATAAGCAAAACTCATAAAACCTAACAGTGAAACTGTTAGTGCAGAGATTTTTAAGCTGGTATTTTTCATGAACGTACCCCTCCTATTTCAATATTATTTAGATTGCGTCAAACTTAGTATAACTGCCGTTTTTAGGATTATTAGCAATAAGGCAAGATAATCCAGAAAAGGCTGTTTCTTTTTTTAGCCTAATGATTACAATGAGCTCTTATGGAATACCTAAAACAGCCTCCTCAGCCCTTATTTGACAAGCTTGATTATCTGGATAACCATGCCTCACGACTTACCCTGCAGGCAGAACAGCAAAAAGATTATTTCCATGCTTGCCAATTTTTACGCATGTATCGAGGCAGTGAGGCTACTTTTAATGCTTATCGGCGTGAAATCGAGCGTCTTCTGCAATGGACTTGGAGAGTGGCTAACAAAAATCTACCCGCTATTAAACGGACGGATATTGAACAATGGGTGGAATTCTGTCAAAGACCACCAAATGCCTGGATTGGCGTTAAACAAGCGCCGCGCTTTCTCAACATCTGGGCGAACGGATCGCTAATCCGCAATGGCGACCTTTTATCGCGACGGTAACTAAGATCGCACATAGCCATGGTGAACAACCAGAGCCCTCGAAATATACCCCCTCGCAACAGGCATTACAGGCACTATTTGCAATTAGCGGCAGTTTTTTTAATTATCTACTGCAAGAGAACTATGTCGAGGTCAACCCGGTCACGCAAATTCGGCAAAAAAGTAAATTTCTACGTAAATATCAAAGTAAACCGATCATCCGCCGTCTAAGCGAGACCCAATGGGCCTACGTCATTGAAACCACAGAACTCATGGCACAGGCAGAGCCCGAGATCCACGAACGCAGTTTATTCATAATCAAAGCGTTATATAGTATGTATCTGCGGATCTCAGAATTGGCGGTGTCAAAACGTTGGGAACCCCAAATGGGGCATTTTCACCACGATCAAGATGGTCACTGGTGGTTTACTACAGTAGGCAAAGGCAATAAACAACGCATCATCAGTGTCAGTGATGATATGCTGGCGGCATTAAAGCAGTATCGCCAATATTTAAATTTACCCCCCTGCCCTATCCAGGGGAAACCACCCCATTACTGAAAAAAAATCGCGGCCGCGGTGCTATCAGCAGCACACGACAAATTCGCATTATTGTTCAACATTGCTTTGATCAAGCAATTTTGCGCCTACAGAAAGATCAATTTATTGAAGAAGCTGAACAATTAAAAGCAGCCACGGTGCATTGGCTAAGACATACCGGGATTTCAGATGATGTGAAGCACCGCCCACGTGAGCACGTGCGTGATGACGCTGGGCACAGCTCTAGCGCTATTACCGACAAGTACATTGACATTGAATTGCGTGAACGTCATGCTTCAGCACGAAAAAAGAAAATTAAGCCAGATGACTAACCACCATGTCCCAAAATTTTTCCTTAAAACACATTTTCATTATTTGCGCTGGCACTTTTTTAGAAGTCTACGATAGTTATTTATTCGCCTTTTTAATGCCGGAAATCGCCAGGAATTTTTTAAAATTTAGCGCGCACCAGGAATTTCTCGCCACACTGAGTTTTTCCATTATATTTATCATCCGCCCCATCAGTGGTGTGCTGTGGGGAATTTTAGGAGATAAATCAGGAAAGTCTTGGGTGTTTCGTAATTCCATGTTGTTTATGGCGGTCGTGACGATGTTGATTGGCTTCTTACCCACTTATGACCAAATTGGTATGGCGGCCCCCATCTTACTGTTAGCCTTGAGAATGCTGCAAGGCGTGTCGATCAGTGGTGAGCTCAGCTCAGCGATTGTGCTGCTCTTTGAACAATCCAAGCCAGAACAACGCTATAAAAACCACAGCGTACTTTATACCTTCCTTTTTGGCGGTTTTGTCATCGCTTGCTTAATTGTCTTATTGGTCAAAAGTACCGGTTCGATGTCTTTTTACTGGCGCTTGCCGTTTATTTTTGGCGGAATTTTTGGTTTGGCCGTGTATTTAATCCGCCGCACCATTCAATTTCCAGAGCGCAGGCATCAAGTGAGTATTTATGATTTATTTTCGAACCATCTAAAACCGGTTTTATTTGGATGTTTTGCGAATTGCCTGGTGAACATTAACTGGCTTTATATGATGACCAGCACTAGCATTTTAGAAAAATATCAAATTAACAGCCCGCATACCGGATTAATCTGCGGCATTATTGCCAGTCTTAGCTGTTTTCTATCAGGACGATTGTTCTTTAAATCTGGATTTAAAAACTGGCAAATTCCTCTAATCATAACCATGATTGTCACATTACATATCCTAATGGGCATATTATTCATTGCCGGTACACCACAATGGATTTTAATTTTTTATTACAGCCAAGCCGCTTTATCAGGTTTAGTATTTATCGCGATTCCACAATTAATCGTACGCGCATCTCCTGAAGCCTATCGGAATAGTATTTATACTATTAGTGTTAATTTTTCCACCGCCGTCATTATCGGAGGGTTACCGCTGGTATTAAGTTCTATGATCCATTTTAACCAGGTGAATCTCTATTTATTACTGATGGGGCTTGGGGTAATTGCGATGAGTTTGGTGGGTATTTACCACTGCAGAAAAAGATTCAATTTTCTCCCCTGCTTGTGGAAGAAGGTGCCGAGGGGGCCGCACTTAATCCCCTCTCCCGCTTGCGGGAGAGGATGCCGAAGGCGGGTGAGGGTGTTTGAAATAGCTTAAAGCTAGAAAAAACACCCTCATCCGGCCTACGGCCACCTTCTTTCCAGGGAGAGAAGGGAAGAAGTTGAGCGAATTAGTTTTTAATAAAATTTATTGAAAATTATCTTTGCATTTGCCATAATCCTTATAAATTTTTACTATAGGAAGATCTTATGTCAAACACTGAAAAAAATATAGTTCGCGCTGGAGTCGTTGGGCTTGGATTGTATGGTGCAAGTATAGTTGTAGCCATGACTGGTATGGGCATTAAATGGAATGCAACGCCCCATAGCCAAATGGATCAGATAGGAAGTTATTTCCTAGACTCAGCAGTAGCTGCTGCGGGTATAGGGGTTTTTCTTTTGGCAGGTGCACTCATTTATTTTAACAGACGATATCCCGCTGCTGATGCCCAAAATCCTGACACTCCCAAAAGCTGCCTGGTGTCGATATAGGTGCTATATGTCAACCACAAACACTGAAAAAAATGTACACCGTGCTGGATGCATCGGGCTTGTTTTATGTTGTGGGAGTTTCGTTGAATTGGCGGTCGCTGTGGGTATTAAATGGAATGCAACATCATGGTCAGATTGATCAAATAGGAAGCTATATTCTTACTCGTCAGTGGGTTTGTTAACTTTACGAATCTCGTCTTTTTCTATTTGCATTAAGGAATTTCAATAGACAACAGTCAGCAACCTCCCCAAGGGGAGAAGGGATTTACGACGGCGATACTTGAGCCGCAACGCTGCTCGAAATCAGTCATAGAAGAGGACTCAGAGCATCAACACCAGCTTTCGGCATGGCGATAAAGAACTGCCGGCGCATACCACCTACCTTCCTATGTCCTTTTAGACCGACTAAACCTGCTCGTGGCTCGATTCTTGTAAAATCCGCTCGATTAAACTTTCATTGGCTAAACGAAAACGACATTCATTCGTGAGCGATAACGAGGTTCAATACTATTTCGATAGAAATCGGAGTGATCGCATCAATCGATATAATTTATCAAAGCTTTACGGCGATTGATGGCTTCGATCGCAGCAACTCCGCCTTGTCGCTTTAACCATTGCAATACCAACCCTAACACGTACCACGGGAAAGTGGAGGGAGTATTATAAATAGATCTGGCATCGGCATCAGCCTTGTAATGTAAACATACTGGGAGTAATGACAAAGCCCATCTAAATAAATCCTCGCGAACTATCACTACTGTCACTCTGCGGGACCGACAGATTTTTTTCGCTGCCGCACATACCACGCCAAATTCTTCTACCTCTATGACTCGAGTGGCCAAACCTGAAGATATATCCGATAATGAGGGGAACAGCCACTTCAGGAATGCTGGCAAATTCCACCCCATTGACTGTTTCATTATCGGTGTAATGCAAATAAGCCGCATTAGGATTACAACGCCATTCTGAAACAGGTGGAATGGTAGAATATTGTTGTGCTGCACTGTTCGCCGCCACATTTACCTGGCAATAACGTCCTGCTTCTGCAATTGCCATGTTAGACCAAATTCCCGTTTCTATATAATCCGCTGTGGATCTTCTCCCCGAGTAAATTTAAGGGCACCATAGCAAACTGCCCTCTACCGCCACCAGGGACAAACAGCACTTTATAGTGTGCCGGAATTGCCATCAATTCACGCAAATCGGCTTCAACTGTCTCGGTCATACGCACAAATTCTGGCGCATGATGGCTGATTTCCATCTCGGACAATCCGAGCCCTTGCCAATTAAGCAATTCTTCTTGCACTTGCAGCAGCACTTCTTCTGGTAATGTTGCCGGACCTGGATAAAAATTATAAACACGTGTCATAAAAGAATCCCCCCTTACTCAACTATTCTTTGTAAACCAACCAGATGTTCACCTTCATTGAGATGAATCAATTTAACTCCCTGAGCATTACGACCTATTTCCCTGAGCTCATCCACCCGAGTGCGTATCAAGCGTGCTTGATCGCTGATTAACATCAGCTCATCACCCTCAAAAACTTCTAACGCACCAATCACTTTGCCATTTCGTTCATTCACTCGAATGGAAATCACCCCTTGCACACCCCTTGCCGTCTGCCGATATTCTTCAATCGGGGTACGCTTACCAAAACCATTCGCAGTCGCAGTTAAAATACTACCCTTTGCCTTGGCAATGATCATAGCAATCATCCGTTGCTTCTCCTGTAAGCGAATGCCACGCACTCCACGAGTTTTACGTCCCATTGGTCTCAAATGGGATTCGTGGAAACGTATGACCTTTCCTACATCACTAAACAACAGGACTTCACTTTCTCCATTGGTAATATCAACCCCCACCAACTGATCGCCTTCATCTAATAGGATAGCAATAATACCATCGGCGCGTGGACGGGAAAAATTACTCAACGGCACTTTTTTAATAGTCCCAGCGGCAGTGGCCATAACAACAAACTGATTTTCCGCATACAGGCGCAACCCTAACATTGCGCTAATACGTTCATCTTTCGGCCAGAGGTAATAAATTAACCAAAGGGTCGACCACGGGCTAATCGGCTGGCCTGCTGGTAGTATATACGCTTTCAACCAATACACTTTGCCATAATTAGAAAAACACAATAAGGTATCATGAGTATTCACTATCTGTAATTGTTGAACAAAATCTTCCTCTTTCATCGTGGTAGCCGATTTGCCTTTGCCGCCGCGATGTTGTGCTTGATAATCATCCAAAAGTTGTGTTTTGGCATAGCCTTCATGTGAAACCGTGACAACCATTTCTTCATGTGGAATTAAATCTTCAGCAGTAAAATCTTCATCACCTTTCAACGAATTTGAGTACGTCTTGCATCACCAAATTGTTCCTTAATTTCGAGCAATTCGTTCCGAATCACTTGTAATAAACGATCAGGATTAGTCAATATTTCGAATAAATCTTTGATTATCGTTAATAATTCATGGTATTCATTGAAAATTTTATCTTGTTCAAAGCCGTGAAACGATGTAAGCGAAAATCCAAAATCGCTTGTGCTTGCTCAGGAGATAAACGATAACCCTGCTCAGATAAGCCATATTCAGGCTCAATCCTTCCGGACTTGAACATTTCGCTGTCAGGATCGATTCAGCAATTGCTAGCACCAAGCCGGCAGGCCAGTCTTCGCTAATAATTGTTGTTTAGCTTTAGCAGGATCAGGCAGCTGCTTTGATTAAAGCAATCATTTCGATCGATATTGGCCAACGCAACACCTAACCCTTCTAAAATATGCGCACGTTCACGGGCTTTTCGTAATTCAAAAATGCGTGCGCCGTGTCACCACCTCGCGACGATGCTGAATAAAGCTTCAAATAATTGCTTTAAGATTTAATCACGCTGCGGTCGGCCATCGATCTAATGCCACTATATTAATACCAAAAACCACTTGTAATTGGGTCTGCACAAATAAATTATTTAATATCACTTCCGGCATTTTCATCACGACGTAATTCAATGACAATGCGCATACCCTCTCTATCTGATTCATCACGCATCGCGGTAATGCCCTCAATTTTCTTTTCTTTCACCAGTTCGGCAATTCGTTCAATCAATCGTCGCTTTATTCACTTGATAAGGGTAGTTCAGTGCACTATGATCGCTTGTTTTTCCTGTACTTTATCGTGTCTTCGATTTCGGTTTTAGCGCGCACATAAATACGCCCACGCCCTGTTTGATAGGCTTGTAAAATACCTGCTCGACCATTAATAATGCCAGCTGTTGGAAAATCAGGGCCAGGAACATATTCCATTAATGTCATCTAACGGAATTTCTGGATTATCCATCAAGGCAATACAAGCATCAATGACTTCGTTTAAATTATGCGGCGGAATATTGGTTGCCATACCCACCGCAATACCCGAAGAACCATTGACTAATAAATTAGGAACGCGTGTCGGTAATAACACTGGGCAATTTCGTTCTGACCATCATAATTGGGTGCAAAATCAACGGTTTCTTTTTCTAAATCAGCCAATAATGTATGGGCAAAACGCGACATGCGAATTTCGGTATAACGCATGGCAGCAGGGGCATCGCCATCGACTGAACCAAAATTTCCTTGACCATCTACCAATAAATAACGCATGGAAAATGGCTGTGCCATACGCACGATGGTGTCATATACCGCGGTATCACCATGAGGATGGTATTTACCGATCACATCACCGACAATACGAGCAGATTTTTTATAGGGTTTATTCCAATCATTACCCAATTCCTGCATGGCAAATAAAACGCGACGATGCACTGGTTTTAAACCATCTCGCACATCAGGAAACGCACGGCCAACGATAACGCTCATCGCATAATCCAGATAGGACTGTTTCATTTCTTGTTCGAGCGAAACGCGAATAATTTCTTTAGCATTCATTGTCATCAAAAAAGCCTATTTCTCTGGAAAATGAGATAATAACATACATTTCATGGTTTAAAGATGATTTTCCACATCCATGCTTTTGTGCAAAACCCGAACAATATCAAGAGTCAACTCATTGACACAGTAGAAAATAACATGCTCCCCTACGCGAAATCGGTGATATCCTTTCCTAATAGCACCACAACTCGAACCCATATGTGGCGTAGTCAACAATTTCTCAAAACAAACAGTTAGCTGTGATAAATATTGATTCCTTTGTACTGCGCCCCAATGTTTCAGAGTATAACGCCCGATATTTTTTAAATCCTCGCGCGCAAGTGTGCTAACACGTAATTTAAGCAATTTATTTTATCTCTTCATCTAACCCTGCAATGATATCTTGTAAGGAATAATCAACAAATCCACTTTTCTCGCCAGCAATTAATGCCGACCGCAAGGCGGCCACCTTATTTTCTCTTTCTTCGAGCAAACGGAGCCCAGCCCTAATAACCTCGCTAGTTGAATGGTATCGCCCATCCCTCACTTGAGCATCAATAAATTGCTCAAAATGCCCCCCCAAAGTAACACTTGTATTTCTATGCATAAATAACCTCCCAATTCTGTATTACATAATAGTATTTTATGGTATAGCTAGCAAGAAAAAATCAGGAATTCATACTTTGTAACGATGGCAAAGGGTTTTCTGGTATTACTAATTCAGAAATTGACATCTGCCTCGCCCTGAAGGGCGAGGATTCCTACTGCGGTTACGCAACCTGTGCGCAACTCGCTTCAGTGGGTTCTTGCTTCCTCGAGCGACCTGACTGCGTCTTCTCTCCACAAGCTACGCAAGCGGTGCCCTCACCTGCCACGGTTGCAATTGGCGCATCATGAAAGTTCCAGACAAAATATCAAGATAGCGACGAATAGTAGTATCAGCACTTCCAAATGAACGCCCTAATTCTGAAGCATTCAATACATTCCCGTGATAATGAGCGAGCATTTGCCAAAAACGCCGCAATGACTGTGAGGCAATCTGAATCCCTAGCGCAGGCAAATCATGCTCTAAATACGTTGTGATATAAGATTCACGCCATTCATAGCTATCCTCTAATGTATCTGCTAAATAAGACTTAGGAAAACCACCTCGCAACCATAGTGCCGCTAAGTCTTTGGCTTCAGAATAGGAGAAAGGGGTTAATTCTAGGTAACTGATTCGACCCGCCAGGCTTTCTGCAGATTGTTTGAGCAGCTCTCGAGAAGCACTTCCTAAAATCAAATATTGTTGTTGTAAAGTTTTTTTATCCACCAATACCCGAATTAATTTAAAAATGTCAGGTATATATTGAATCTGGTCGATCACAATGATACCTTGCAAAGGCTCCAAGGTAAGCTTAGGGTTCTCCAGGCGGACAGCATCCACTGGGTTTTAGGAGCGCCCATCTGGGCTGGATGGTATTTCAGGGAGTTTCAATGGCATTACCCAATCAAGTGAAGATGGTGGAAGTCGGCCCTCGCGATGGCTTGCAACATGAGGCTGGCTTTATTCCGACTAACATCAAGCTAGAATTGATTCAGCGCTTAACTAGCACTGGGTTAAAAACTATTGAAGCCACCAGTTTTGTATCATCCAAAGCTATTCCACAGCTTGCAGATTCAGCCGAATTATTTCCACAGCTACCTAAAGATCCGTCCATTAGTTATCCAGTGTTGGTGCCCAATCTACAAGGCTTGAAAAATGCGCTAGCTGCGGGAGTACGAGAGATTGCAGTCTTTGCTGCTGCTACTGAAACATTTTCGCAACGAAATATTCACTGCTCTATTAGCGAAAGCCTCGATCGTTACGCTGCGGTGATTAATTTGGCCAAGGAACATAATATTCGCGTGCGAGGTTATGTATCCTGTGCCTTAGGCTGCCCCTATGAAGGAGCAGTGAATCCTCAAGCCGTCGTCGCTGTCGCAAAAAAATTATTTACCTTGGGCTGCATTGAAATTTCCGTTGGAGACACAATTGGCGTGGGTACTCCGGGTAAAGCGGTGACACTTATTCAAGCAATTGCCAAAGAAATCCCTATCAGCCAAATTGCCGTGCATTTTCATGATACTTATGGCCAAGCATTGGCAAATATTTATGCGGCTTTAGAGCAAGGGATTGCCGTGATCGATAGTTCTGTCGCCGGCCTAGGTGGTTGCCCTTATGCGCCAGGCGCTTCGGGTAATGTGGCGAGTGAAGATGTGCTTTATCTGCTCAATGGTTTGGATATTACCACTGGGGTAGATCTAAACAAACTTTGCGACACAGGACACTTTATTAGCCAATACCTTGGCCGACCTTCTCGCTCTAAAGTAGCTTTGGCACACCAATGGCCTCATTAGCGCCTGTTTGGCGCCCTTCTGCTGCGTCGAGTGCAAATTCACAGATGTATGCATTTATGCGCTTTGTTCAGCACGAATATGGAGTGAACTGCACGGATTACGCCGCCCTCTACCAATGGTCGATTAATTATCCAGAATATTTTTGGCCCGCGATTTGGCGCTTCTGTGGTGTTCAGGCAACACAGCCGTGGACTGAAGTGCTCGTTAACGGGAACAAAATGCCGGGAGCGCAATGGTTTCTAGGCGCACGGCTTAATTTTGCGGAAAATTTATTACGTTTTCGCGATGAGAAAACAGCCATCATTTTTCGCAATGAACAAGGGCAACGTCGTGTATTGAGCTACGCTGAACTTTACACAGCGGTGGTACAATTAGCCACAGCACTACAAAGGGCCGGAGTTTCACCACAGGACCGAGTGGTAGGCGTAATGCCTAACATCCCTGAAACGCTTATTGCCATGTTAGCCACCCTCAGTCTAGGGGCTATTTGGTCTTGTTGCGCTGCTGATTTTGGCAGCAGTGCCCTAGTAGATCGCTTTGGGCAGATTCAACCGAAAATCCTTTTTACTACCGATGGCTATCCGTACAACGGTAAGATTTATTCTTTGCATGAAAAAATCACCGCAGTAGCCCAGCAAATTAATTGTTTAGAAAAAATTATTGTCGTCCCTTATCTGGCTACACACGCCGTCGTCCCGGCAGGATGCCGGGATCCAGGTCACATGGATGTGAAAGTTTTGCATCCCTGCGATCTGGATCCCGGCATCCATGCCGGGATGACGAGCACGAGTGCCAGAATAACGCAAATTTTTTATGCTGACTTTGTAGCTTCGCCATCACCACTTCCGACATTTAGCTTTGTCCAACTTGCTTTTGATCATCCAATCTACATTCTTTATTCCTCAGGCACTACAGGTTTTCCGAAATGCATTGTGCATGGCGCTGGAGGAATTTTATTACAGCATATGAAGGAATTAATGTTGCACACTGACCTTCACCGCCACGACGTGTTTTTTTACTATACCAGCTGTGGTTGGATGATGTGGAATTGGTTAGTCAGTGGTCTAGTCACCGGAGCGACCTTAATACTTTACGACGGTGCTGCTTTATATCCATGCAATAGTTTATTTAATTTAATCGATGAAGAACACATTACTCATTTTGGCGCCAGCGCCAAGTATCTATCGGCGATAGAAAAAGCCGGTCTTTCACCACGAAAAACTCATCATTTAACTGCGCTGAAATGTATTTTATCTACGGGCTCACCCTTATTATCGATGAATTATGACTATGTCTATCAGCATATAAAAACCGATGTGCAATTATCTTCGATTTCTGGCGGTACGGATATTGTTTCATGCTTCGCGCTAGGGAATCCCCTACTACCCATATATCCTGGCGAACTACAGTGCCGCGGCCTGGGGTTGAAAGTAGAAATATATAATGAGTCGGGCAATGCTGTGTTGAACCAACCTGGCGAATTGGTGTGTACCGCCCCCTTTCCGGCAATGCCAATTTATTTTTGGAACGATCCGCAAGGGGCGAAATATCATCATGCTTATTTTGAAAAATTTAAAGGGGTATGGGCACATGGCGATTATGCTGAAATCACCTCCCATGGGGGATTAATTATTTATGGCCGCTCTGATGCTGCCTTAAATCCAGGCGGAATACGCATTGGCACTGCAGAAATCTATCGTCAAGTAGAACGAATTCCTGAAGTGGTAGAAAGTTTAGCAGTCGGCCAACAATGGAACCACGACGTGCGCATTATTTTATTTGTTAAATTACAGGATAATTTCCTGCTTACCGAAGAATTAAAGGATCAAATCAATTCTCTATTGCGGCAAAATGCTTCTCCCCACCATGTGCCCGCAAAAATTATCGCTGTCCCTGATATGCCAAAAACCTTAAGTGGAAAAATGGTGGAACTAGCAGTCAGCGATGTCATTAATGGCCGCGCAGTCAAAAATATTGATTCTTTAGTGAATCCAGAAAGCTTGGAATATTTCAAAAACTTGGATGAATTGCGGTGTTAAATATTTTGCAAACAAATCTCCCTCTGTAGCTATCCGATGCACACATATCGGTCAGCAATTCCGCTGAAGCCTTGCTCCCCGACGGGTCCTGCCGGTCTCATGACGGAGCAGCGAGAATTGCTGCTTTTTACGTTGATCTCATTGCCCGCAATTCAGCTTCTCTATAATTTCGAATTTCATTAATACTCAGGAATTAAGCTCTTCCATCATTTCCGCGTTAATCGCATTCAAAACTTGGGGACGATTTAGGGTTATTTTTAACAGATAAGGCTGGATAGTCTCCAGAATTAAAGTATTAAAGCGAGGTAAGGTCATTTATTTTTATCCTCCGGCACCTGACAAGCACCTAACTTATTTTTATACAAGTATTTTTGATGATATTCTTCAGCTCGATAAAATTTACCCACAGGAGTAATCTCGGTCACAATTTTTTCAGCAAATTTTCCTGAACTTTGCAAATTTTTCTTGGATTGTAGAGCAATTTGCTTCTGTTCATTGGTATGGAAAAAAATTGCAGATCGGTACTGAGATCCAACATCAAGTCCTTGACGATTTAACTGAGTAGGATTGTGAATATTCCAAAACACCTCAAGCAGTTGTTCATAGGAAATTTGCGAGGGATCATAGTCAATACGTACTACTTCAGCATGTCCTGTCGTATGACTACAAACATCTTCATAAGTAGGATTTTCAAAACTTCCCCCTGAATATCCCACTGCAGTTGTAAGAACACCCGGCAAAGTTCGAAACGCCTCTTCCACTCCCCAGAAACATCCTGCAGCAAAAGTAGCTGTGAGCATAATTAATACCCCCTCTCCCTAACTTTCTCCCATCAACAAAAGAGGAGATTATTTCCGAAAATTCTCAAACTGCAAGGGCAATCCAAAATTTTCTTTTATAGAAAACATCCCTGCTATATGGTGCCACTTACGAAGGAGGTCCTTCGGTTCGCTCAGAATAACAGTGAATTGGTCTGCCGCACTTGCGACACTGCCCAACCACGGCGACAGTCTACAAGCTTAAGGAAAAATTAACAAGTGTAGCAAAAGATTTATGAAAATGTCCTTTCCTCCACAATTCCTGCAAGTTTATCCTCCTGGCGCCGTAAAACCCCGTCATTCATGACGAGGATATAAGGCGCACAACCGCGAAGCGAAGTGAGCGCTTAGTGGGGAGAGTTCTGTTGCTCAATATAGTGTCGAATGACAGAGATGGGCGCTCCTCCACAGGAAGCAACAAAGTAACTGGGAGACCACAGTACTCCTTTCCAATAACACTGCAGATTTTGAGAGTGTGCTTGGCGAAGGCGACGAGAAGAAACGCCTTTGAGGCTATTGACTAACCGTGACAACGATATTTTGGGTGGCTAATTAACCAATAAGTGCACATGGTCACGCTCTCCTTCCATTTCGACCAATGTTGCGTCAAAGTCTTCGCAGGCACTATAAAATACTTCACTCAAGAGCTCTAGCATGGGTTTTGTAAAAACACATTTGCGATACTTTGTCACAAATACCAAGTGAGCATGTAAATTAAAAACACAATGTCTGCCGTGTCGGATGTCCATTGAACTATTCATAGACCAATAGTATATTCATTGGTACTATGAAAATCAAAAAAGCCTATCGTTTTCGCTTAAAACCCAGCCAAGAGATTGAGCAGCAACTGTCCGCTTATGCAGGACATTGTCGATTTGTATGGAATAAATGTTGCCGCATGAATTTGGAACGCTTGCAACGACAGGAGCGTATTCTGCGCTATGCAGAATTTGATTTTTGGGTGAAGCAATGGAAGCAATCTGCAGAATATGGTTTTTTGAAAGAATGTCCAGCACATATCGTGCAACAAAAATTGCGTGATTTAGATCGAGCATTTTCCGATGCATTTAACAAAACGCAGCCAAATAAACGATTACCCCGCTTCAAGAAAAAAGGTCGTCACGATAGTTTTCGATTTCCGGAGCCGAAGCAAATCGAATTAGAAGGCAACCGTCTGAAATTACCGAAATTAGGTTGGATTCATTTTTACCGAAGCCAGGAGGTCATAGGGGACATACGAAATGTAACGGTATCGCGGCAAGGAAAACATTGGTATATCAGTATCCAAGTACAACAAGACATCTCTTCGCAGTCAACAGCAGTCGATAGCGTAGGTATAGACGCAGGCATTGCAAAATTCGCGACCCTATCCAATGGTGACACTATAGAATCCTTGAATAGTTTTAGGCAGATAGAAAAAAGATTAGGGATAGAGCAGCGCAAATTAGCGAAGAAGCAAAAATTTTCTGGGCGATGGAAGAAGCAAGTGGCTCGAGTAGAGGCACTGCATCAAAAAGCATCGAACATGAGACGAGATTTTTTACACAAGACTACAACCCGCATCAGCAAAAGCCACGCGGTAGTGGTTGTGGAAGATTTGCAAGTAAAAAATATGAGTCGATCCGCATCGGGAGACTTACAAAATCCCGGGGTGAATGTTGCTGCGAAGTCTGGATTAAACAAGGCGATATTAGACCAGGGCTGGTATGAATTCAGGCGACAATTGGGATATAAGCTGACGTGGAATGGAGGGATGTTCATTGAAGTATCACCCCACTATACCAGCCAGCGTTGTTCTCATTGTTTGCATGTTGCCAAGGAAAACCGTCAGACCCAAAGTGAATTTGTGTGTGTATCGTGCGGATATGCAGCAAATGCTGACTTGAACGCGGCGAAAAATATTTTAGCAGCAGGGCATGCTGTGATGGCTCGTGGAGCAAGCGCGTTGGGTGCGGCGTAGAAACGAGAACCTCATACTCGTGGCACAGCCACATGTATGGAATCTCCGGCATTTATGCCGGAGAGGATGTCAACGTAGTAGAAGCCAAACTTCTGTTAAGCTTTCTGTTTCCGCAACTTCATAATCAAAATTATAATAACAAAATATGCAAGGGAGATCGCCTAATTCTTCTCCAGAAGTTGGCAACCATTCACGATATAAGGGATAAACCGTATCACCTAGCTTGTCACGAGAACCTTGATGCATGGTAACTGCATAACGACCGGCTGGTAGGTATTTTTCAATTACAATATTATTTAACTTAAGGCTTGCTGGAATTTTTATGCCCAAGTCCATCCGAAATTGTTCTGGCGGAGTGGTTTTAGGATCATCATAAGCAATTGCAAACGCTTCACCAGGCTTAGGTTTTAGATTAATCACTTGCGCTTTTGCCCAATTGATCAATTTGTTGACACTGTTACCAACAAATTGAGGATCACCTCGATGCTCTACCACTGCTAAGCGGATTTTATCAACTTGTTTAATTTCTACTTTCATTTCAATTTTACCTTGTTTAGGCAAACAATACGGTGGCGTATTCCAACAAGACCAGTTGCCCTGCCGTCTAAACTCACTGGGGGTTAATCCACAAGTTTTCTTAAAAGCGCGAGAAAATGCCTCATGAGAAGCAAACCCTGCATTGATTGCAATGTTAATGATCGATTGTTCCTGGGTAACAATTAACTGATGTGCTGCACGCTTCAAACGCAGCCATCGGATATACTGTTGTAAGGATAATCCTGTTAGTGCCGTAAACAAATGATGAAAGTGAAATTTTGAAACACAAAAAGCAGCACTTAATTGCTCAAGAGTAATGTCTTCGTCTAAATGCTTACCAATAAAGTCAATGACTTTTGTTAAACGTTGCTGATAACGCATGTATTTTTCGCTTCCAATCTATTTGTGTAAGAACAAGGACCACTATACTGGTTATTTATCTTTTAGATTTGATCATTCTTGCGGAGTTAATGGTGATTATAGCCCATAACTCGAAGGAAATTGCGATGATTGAATGAACATGATGAACCATGTTATGATTTGGCCCTTATAATAAGAATATAATCCAATAGAAATCGCAAAAAAATGATCCTCGAATGAGTAGGTGCCTTGATGTCAAAATTGCAAACTAAAGCAATAACCGCAGGTATTTTATCCGGTGCTTTTTGGGGTACACCTTTTCTTGCGCCTTTAATTCTTAGTGGGTATTCCTCAATTGAAATCGCGTTTTCACGTTTTTTATTTTTTGGAATGATCAGTTTTATATTCTTGCCTAGACTGATACTGCTATTGAGAAAATTTACTTTTAATGATTTTCTACAGGCCATTTTGGTTTGTGCCACTGGATTCTGGTTATATACGATTATCTTATTTTTTGGCGTAAAGCTGACTAATGGTGTGATCTCAGCTTTGATTATAGGTACATTACCGTTAACGATCACACTATGCAGCAAACCGACATTTAATTATAAATTAGTATTTGGTTTAACATTGATTCTGGCAGGAATCATCGTGTTATTGGTCGCGCCTCTGCTGCAGGATACGATAGGATCCTCACTGCGCAATGTCCATTTGTCAGGCATTGTTTTATTATTCTGTGCATTAATCATGTGGACCTGGTATGCGATTACCAATTCCCGTTTTATTCTAAAACATATGCAGATGAGCTCGTTGGATTACACGTCCCTTATGGGTATTATAAGTTTGGTTTTTATGCTACCTATTTTTCTACTGACTCATGATATACAACCGATGATTACTCACCCACAATTTCCTCAACTGATAGTGTGGGGTGGTATTATGGGCATTGGCGCTTCCTGGATAGCTAATTTCTTCTGGGCCTATTGTTGCAGAAATACTCCGCCGTCCATTTACGGTACGCTCATCGTGTCGGAAACTGTATTCGGATTAATTTACAGCTTTATTTTTCAACACCGTTTGCCTTATCTGAATGAATTTATTGCTATTTTGTTGCTCATTTCCGGAGTAATTGCGACCATCAGATCACAGCAGCAAATGGCAAGTGTCGCAAAAGATTTATGAAAATATGCTCTTGCCCACAGGTTCCATACAAAATATCAAGATAGCGACGAATAGTAGTATCAGCACTTCACTTCCTAAAATCAAATATTGGCTCTATGAAGATTTGAGTGGGTACATATATCCTTCTCCCCTTGTGGGAGAAGGTGCCGGGAGCCCTCTGGGCTGGATGACATTAACCTGGATGAATTGCGGTGTTAAAGATAGGGATTATTTTCTCCACTAAACCAAATTCCTGCTCAACATCCCTTCTAAAATTTTCAACGGTGATTTCCCTGGATCCAACATTGCTTGGGCAGGCAAATAAAATGTCTGTTCAAACATATATTGGCCACTCATCGCCGCATGAGAAACATGGTCAGTTTGTACAATCCAGCTAGTTCCAGGAGGTAAGCGTAATTGGATTTGATCAACATTTTGTTGATAAAAGGCATCTGCCTTCATTCGATCATGTATTTGCAACATAAGATGATCATATTCAGTTCTTAAAGTTTTAGCAATCTTCAGCCAACGTAGTAATTGACTACTTCCCGGCCAAGGCCTGGGAATCAAGGGCAGAAAGCGTTGTGCAACGGATGCAAACGGCTCGCCTATACGCCACACTCGATCCTGGCCATGCGGATTTACATTACTAAATACGCGCAATAATCGTTGGCCGTGATTGGGAGAACTAGGAAATGCATCGACATGTAAGAGGCGGTCATCTTTACGATAGGAAAGTCGTCGCTTGCTCACTTCACAAGGACGAAAACTAGTACGCCCCATTTGTAACGCATTGGCATAATGGGGAAATAAAATCTGGATAATGAGTTGCGATTGCTGCGAAAAACGTGCCAACATTGCTTGGATTTGTTGGCATTCTGTAGCAGAACCAACAACTCCCTTGAGCGACTGCAAAGCAGGATTAAAGCTAATATTTTTTACTTTTTTCTGCACAAACTGCGGCGACAAAAATTTTCGTTCTTCATCCTTTAATAAAAAAGCAAGTCTAGGCAAAAAAAGCAATGCGCCTGATTCAAGCGAATTAATCAGGTAGGTTTTCAGTGATGCAGGACGCTCTACATTCCAATCATCAATTTCGTCACAATTAATTACACTCATACCTACTCACCTTGGAAAACAGGAGCACGTTTTTGATTAAACGCGTTAATTCCTTCTTCTCGATCACGGGTGGTTAACAGATAATTATAGGCTTGCACTTCAAAAGTATAGCCTGATTTCCAATCAGTCTGCAGCGACATGCTTAAGGCTTTTTTTACCTGCCTGACTGCTAAGGGAGCATTGTTAGCAATCTTTTCTGCCACTGCAACCACGGCTGGCATTAACTCCTGTGGCTTCAAAACTTGGTTGACAATGCCCCATTCAAAAGCTTGTTGCGCTGAAAAACGTTCAGAAGTAAAACACAATTCTTTTGCGCGACGCAAACCACAAGCTCGCGGCAAATTTTGGGTACCCATCGCGCCAGGCATAATTCCTAACTTCGTTTCTGGTAGGGCAAAAATAGCTAAATCGGATGCATACGCAAAATCACTGCCTAAAGATAATTCTAAACCCCCGCCAAAAGCCACCCCATTGACAGCAGCAATAATCGGTAAGGGACAATCCATCATCCCCAACATCGCTTGCTGCAAACGGGCATGTTGTTGTTGCCAAGTACGCATATCAAGCTGATAGCGCTCTTTAAGATCTGCTCCTGCACAAAAGGCTTTTTCACCTGCTCCCGTGAGAATGATACAACGAAATGGGTCTGCATTAGCATAAAGCCAAGCCCATAATTGGCGTAGATCTTCCATCATTTCTGCATTAAGCGCATTCAAAACTTGGGGACGATTTAGAGTTATTTTTAACAAATAAGGCTGGATAGTCTCCAGAATTAAAGTATTAAAGCTAGGTAAGGGGGGCATAAGGATTATTCCCTAAAATTCTCAAACTGCAAGGGCAACCCAAAATTTTCTTTGCGTAAAACTGCAATCACCGTTTGTAAATCATCACGTTTTTTACCAGTCACACGAACTTGATCACCTTGAATTGCAGCTTGTACTTTTAATTTATGATCTTTAATGAATTTCACAATTTTTCTTGCTGTTTCCGTTGCAATTCCCTGTTTTAGCTCTATTTCTTGCTTGGCTTGACGATGGCTAATTTCTGGCTCTTTATAGTCAAGACATTGCACATCAATGCCACGCTTCGCTAATTTTCCCAGTAAAACTTCAATCATCTGCTTTAATTGAAAATCCGTTTCAGCGAGTAAGTTAATTTTATTCTCCAGCCACTCAAAACGAGCATTACTGCCTTTAAAATCAAAGCGCGTACCTACCTCACGATTGGCCTGATCGACTGCATTTGTGACTTCATGCAGGTCAACTTTGCTAACAATATCAAATGATGGCATAGTTTAAATCCTCACCGCTCAAGTTTAACAGGCATCACAACCAATTGTAACCCCCGCAAATTTAAATGGCGTTGTAAGTTGATAGAAATATCACCATGTAAACGTCGATGGAACCAATTATCTTTTTTCGAAATCAATGAAGCGGCAAAAAATACGCAATTCGAATATTGCTGGCTAACTTGTTCCGCTAATTTAACGATGCCAGACACCAAATCGTTACTGTAATCCACCACCGATGTCGCAGCAAAACCATGCTCGTGCGAAAATTCGATAAAATACTTCATCCTTGCTTGAATTTGTTCGCGCAATCTCTCCAAAGCCTTGTCACTACCATAACTGCCAACATCAACAACACCCACACTTAAAAAAACGAAATTTTTAAAATGCTTGGGGAAAGTTCGCTGGACCCATAATAAAGTATGCATTCCTTCGCCAATGCTATTACCAATTAAAAATACCGCGCTAGGCAGCTGGGGATCTAGTTTTGGGACATTAGGAATGAAGCCAGTTAATGGCAAGGTCATCACCTTGTCCAGATATTTTAGTTGCTTATTGATAGCCTCATAATGTCTATTGACGATTAAACAAAATATTACCACGCTACTAGTAATTAGCACGGTTAGCCAACCACCTACCGTAAATTTTTCCAACAACGTGACTAATAAAATACTAACGCATACCAGCAAACCAATACCAGAGAGCGCCATGCGGAAAAGCCAATTCCAGGTCCACTGCTTATGTCGCCACCAATAAATACAGAGCCCTAATAAAGATAATGAAAAAGTTAAAAACACATTCATGCTATAAAGCACGACCAGCATCGACACTTCACCACCCGTACCCAATAAAATCAAAATAGCCAGCAAGCCAAAAACTAAAATCCCATTTTGTGTAACTAAACGAGTGGACAAGCTGCGGAATTGTTTTGGAATCCAAGCATCAATCGACATGTTTGCCAAGACTGCAGGCCCCCCTAAAAATCCGGTATTGGCGGCCACAAATAATAGTCCTGCTTCAAAAAACAAGACAATCACTAAAATAATTCCACTAAAAGGAAGATCACCTAAAACTGAGCGAAATACTACGGCATTTAACGTCTCACCATTGACCGGTTTTACGTCCCATAATAAATAAAGCAGGATAATTCCACCCGCCGTGAAACTTAAAGAAACAGCCATATAAAACATGGTCCATTTCCCCGTCTTTACCCGGGGTTCAGCCAAATGATTAATATTATTTGAAACGGCTTCTATCCCAGTATAGGTTCCGCCTCCCAATGAATAAGCACGTAAAAACAAAGCCAAAACGACAAACCAACCGCTATGAGTAATAAATTCGCGCGTGTCGTCCACAGTGGCATGGACCATATGGGATAAATTTGCACCATGTAAAGTAATTCCATAAAAAATAAGCGCGGCATGGGTAAGAATAAACCCTAAAAAAATCGGCATTAGGATTTTAATAGATTCTTTCATCCCACGAAGATTCAATATGATCAAAATCACTAAAGCAATCACTTCGATATATAATTTGTAGTCTTGTCCGGCTACAGGTAATAAGCTAAATACGGCATCCACCCCACTCGCAATAGAAATAGCGATGGTTAACACATAATCCACAATTAAGGCCGAACCAGAAATAGCCCCCGCATGTCTGCCAATTAGTTTGCTGGCTACCTTGTATCCGCCTCCCCCGGTTGGAAAAAGTTCAATGACCTGATTATAAGCAAGAGAAATAATGAACACGGTGATTGCCACTAAAATGGCTAAATAAAGTGCTAAGTGGTAGTGAGATCCCAATGCCAAAAAAGCTTGCTCAGGACCATAGGAAGTCGAAGAAAGACCATCAGCCCCCAATCCAATCCAGGCTAAAAAGGCGACAAGCGCAATATTTTTGCGCGTAGTTTTGTCAAACGGATTGAGTGGCAATCCAATAAAAAAATTGCGAATTTTGTTCCAGATCATAATCCTACCTACCCACCTTCCAAAGCAAGTAATTTTTCTTTAGCTTTTGCAATAACCTTAGGCGGAATACCCGCTAATTGCGCCACTTGGAGTCCATAACTTTGACTAGCAGCTCCTTCATTGACCGTATGTAAAAATACGATTTTATCGTGATACTCAATCGCCTGGAGATGAACATTGGCTATCTCAGAACATTGTTCGGGTAATTGCGTTAATTCAAAATAATGCGTTGCAAATAAGGTCAAAGCCCGAATTTCACGTGCTAAATAATCCGCACAAGCAAAGGCTAGCGCCAAACCATCAAAGGTGCTAGTCCCGCGCCCTACTTCGTCCATCAACACCAAACTTTGTGCCGTTGCATTGTGCAAAATCGTCGCCGTCTCCGTCATCTCTAACATAAAAGTGGAACGACCACTGGCAAGATCATCGCTCGCCCCAATCCGAGTAAAAATTCGATCCACAGGACCCACCACCACTCGCTTGGCTGGCACAAAACTACCCACATAAGCCAATAATACAATCAAAGCTGTCTGTCGCATATAGGTGGACTTCCCCCCCATATTAGGACCAGTAATAATCAGCATTCGGCGCTGAGCCTGAAGCTCGGTATCATTGGGCACAAAGGGAGTTTCTGTGACTTGTTCCACCACTAAATGCCGGCCACTTTCGATATGGATTCCCGGAGTTGACGAAAATTCTGGTGCCACCAAATTTAACTGGTTAGCCCGCTCCGCTAAATTATTTAACACATCCAATTCAGCGAGACTTTCTGCGGTTTGTCGGAATGAAGCTAAGGATTGGATCAATGTCTCGAGCAATGCTTCATAAAGACATTTTTCCCGAGCTAAGGCGCGGGCTTTACTGCTTAACACCTTATCCTCAAATTGTTTTAATTCCGGGGTGACATAGCGCTCAGCATTCTTTAAAGTTTGACGACGAATATAATCCGCAGGGGCCAAAGAGGATTGGCCACGACTAATTTCAATAAAAAATCCATGGATGCGGTTATACCCTACTTTTAAATGGGTAATGCCGGTTCGTTGCCGTTCTCTTTGTTCTAAGTCTAATAAAAACTGGTCGCTGTGTTCACTGAGCTGCCGATATTCATCTAATTCAGCATCATAACCTGCGGCTATCACCCCACCCTCGCGCAGCAAAGCAGGCGGATTGTCGACCAGAGCTTGTTGCAACAACATGAATAATTGAGGATATTCACCTAATTGATTGGCTAATACTTGTAGGCGCGGTTGACCACAGCTTTTCAAGCTATGCCGTACTTCAGGTAAGCGTCGTAGCGCTTCACGAAATTGTAGCAAATCACGAGGACGGGCTGATTTTAAGGCAATACGAGCCAAAATACGTTCCATATCTCCGATACCACGCAGTATAGTGAATAATGCATGATTTCGGGCTTCGTTTTGCAATTCAGCAATGGCGCCTTGCCGAGCCAGTAAAACTTGCGGATCTCGTAATGGGCGAATTAACCAGCGCCTTAATAAACGACTGCCCATGGACGTCACAGTGTTATCGAGAATTTCAATCAAGGTATGTTCCTTACCTCCGACCAAGTTGGTTACTAATTCCAAATTTTTCTGGGCGCTTGCATCCAGTATCAAGGTTTCTTCACGATGCTCCACGGTCAAACCTACAATATGTGGTAAAGCAGCGCGTTGAGTATATTGGACATAATGGAGTAGCCCTCCCGCTGCGCAGAGGGCCAAAGTGCAATGTTCGCAGCCATAAGCACTTAAATCTTGAGTTTGGAATTGCTGGATCAATAAACGCACTGCAGTATCTAAGTCAAATTCCCAGGGAGGGCGACGGCGTAGTCGGCGTTCTGGCAGGTGTAAGGTCAGGGAGAGATCTTCACTGAACAAAACTTCAGCCGGTTGTAAGCGCTCTAGCTCAGCTAGCAAGGCATCTTCCCCCTGAACCTCAAGAATAGCAAAACGACCACTGGTAATATCCAAGTAAGCCATGCCAAAACAATTTCGTTCATGGCAAAGAGCTAGCAGCAGATTATCATTTCGTTCATCCAAAAGCGCTTCATCACTGACCGTTCCTGGCGTGATGATTCGCGTTACTTGCCGCTCTACTGGACCTTTGCTCGCAGCTGGATCACCTATTTGTTCACACAAGGCAACGGATTCCCCTAACTGAACAAGTTTCGCTAGATAGCTTTCCAGAGCATGATAGGGTACCCCAGCCATCGGTATTGACTTGCCAGCAGATTGACCCCGGGAGGTCAAAGTAATATTAAGTAACTGTGCGGCTTTTTCTGCATCAGCATAAAATAATTCATAAAAATCACCCATACGGTAAAAAAGCAACATATCTGGGTATTGTGCTTTCAGACGCAAGTATTGCTGCATCACTGGGGTATGTGCAGAAAGGATTTCTGAACTTATTATTGCGTTCTCTGTTTCCATAAGGGTATTCTAACAAGGCACTTTATTATTAAAAGATAATTATGTTAGAACTCACTGAACAATTAGGCAAGGCATTAAAAAAAAAATCTTGGCTACTAACCACCGCAGAATCTTGTACTGGGGGCGGGATTGCAGAAACTGTAACCTCAATTCCAGGAAGTTCGCAATGGTTCGATCGAGGATTTGTCTGCTACAGCAACACTGCAAAACAAGAAATGCTCGGAGTTAGCACTGCTACTCTAACTCGAGAGGGAGCAGTGAGTGAAGCCACTGCTAAAGAAATGGCTGAAGGAGCTCTGAACTCAAGTCAGGCCCAAATCGCCGTAAGCACAACTGGCATCGCGGGCCCTGAAGGCGGGTTTGAGAATAAGCCCATAGGAACGGTATGGATCGCTTTTGCGAGGAGGGACTTTCCAACGCAAGTCCAACACCATCTTTTTCACGGCGACCGACAAACCGTAAGAGCTAAAACAGTCCAAGTGGCTTTAGAAGGCTTACTAGCACTTTGCAAGGAACCAGTTGAAGAATTTCCGCCTGTCATTACTTTTGATGGACCAAGCGGCACAGGAAAGGGCACCATAAGTCGGCAATTAGCTAAAAAATTAGGGTGGCACTACTTAGATAGTGGCTCACTTTATCGGATATTAGCTTACAGCGCCCTACTTAAGTCAATAGATCTAGAGAATGAAGCCAAGCTACAAGACTTGGCCTATTCTTTAGACGCGCATTTTACTGAGGAAGAGGATACTACCTGCATCTTTTTATCTGGGGAGAACATCACCTCGGCTATTCGTACTGAGCAATGCGGTATTACTGCCTCAAAAATTGCGGTATTGCCCTTAGTTCGCCATGCTTTGTTAGAAAAGCAACGTGCCTTTCGACAATGGCCTGGGCTGGTAACAGATGGCCGGGATATGGGAACCGTTATTTTTCCTGATGCTAATTTGAAATTCTTCTTGCAAGCAACATCGGATGAACGTGCAAAAAGACGATTTAATCAGTTGAAAAAACAAGGTGTCCATGCTAGTCTTGCGGAGATTTTGCGAGATTTGATCCAGCGTGATGCCCGCGATCAAGAGCGTAACACAGCACCACTTAAGCCCGCTGATGATGCTTTAGTAATTGACACAACTCATCTGGATGTGGAGCAAGTGCTTTCTCAGGTTATGCAACCCGTGGAAATTCTGGTGCAAAGCTGGCAATAATCATTGAAGAGCTGTTGAATTTACAGCTCAAGGGGTCTTTCGAGATAAACACTAAAACAAACCATGAGCACAGTCTAAACATTGAATACTACATGACAAACAATTTCTACTTTGCTCTTATAGCCCTCCTTCGTTGCCACCTCATTGTTAGTGTTTATTGTGTATGCTTTCGTGCATATTTTCGAAAGATTTTTCGTAACCGTCGTCCCTGCAGGATGCAGGGATCCAGTTCGCAGGAAGCAATGCTTTCACATCCTTGTGAACTGGATCCTGGCATCCATGCCAGGACGACGTAAGTAATCAAAATGAAACAACGTTTAATTCGGAAATAACTTATTATGAACGCATCCAGCGAGAGCTTTGCTGATTTATTAGAGGAATCCCTTGTCAGCGCCAATATTCGGCCAGGAACAACTGTTAATGCCAAGATTATTAATGTTACCCCAGACGCCGTGGTCGTCAGCACAGGACTTAAGTCCGATGCTTTTATTCCCAAAGAAGAATTTCGTGGCGAAACCATCCAGATAGGTAATGAAGTTGCGGTTGTGGTAGAGGCTTTAGAAGATGGTCATGGGTCCACTCGTGTATCCCGAGAAAAAGCCCGACGCACTGAAGCATGGCAAAAATTAGAAAAAGCCTATGAAGCAGGCGAAACTGTACTAGGTTTAGTCACTGAACGAGTCAAAGGTGGATTCACAGTTGATCTTGACTCAGTTCGTGCATTTTTACCTGGTTCTCTGGTTGATGCCCGCTCAGCAGCGCGTGAAACTTCGATTCTTGAAGGAAAAAGCTTAGAACTCAAAGTCATCAAGATGGATCAAAAACGTAATAACGTTGTGGTCTCCCGCCGCGCTGTAGTGGAAGAAGAAGCCGGTAGTGAACGCCAAGTATTACTAGAAACCCTACAAGAAGGGCAAGAATTTGTAGGAGTAGTCAAAAACATTACCGATTACGGCGCCTTTATTGATCTTGGTGGCATTGATGGTTTATTACACATTACTGACATGGCCTGGAAGCGGGTAAAACATCCCAACGAAATTTTAAAAGTCGGTGATGAAATCAAAGTGAAAGTACTCAAATACGACAGAGAAAAGAGACGCGTATCCCTAGGACTTAAACAATTGGGTGAAGACCCATGGTCAGACATCGCACGTCGCTACCCGGTTAACTCACGCTTATTTGGCAAAGTGACAAATATCACAGATTACGGCTGCTTTGTACAAATTGAAGACGGGATTGAAGGTTTGGTTCATATGTCTGAAATGGACTGGACTAACAAGAATGTACATCCAGCTAAATTAGTACAACCTGGTGAAGAAGTGGAAGTGCTGGTATTAGAAATTGACGAAGACCGACGCCGCATTTCACTGGGCATGAAGCAATGTCAGCCCAATCCTTGGGAAGAGTTTGCGCATAATCATAATAAAGGTGAAAAAGTTACTGGCACTGTCAAGTCTATTACTGATTTTGGCGTATTTATCGGCCTGGATGGTGGTATTGATGGATTAGTGCATTTATCTGATATTTCCTGGAAAGAGTCAGGAGAAGCCGCAATTCGTCGCTTCCGCAAGGGAGATCAGATTGATGCCATCATCCTTGCTATTGATCCAGAACGAGAACGCATCTCACTTGGCATTAAACAAATAGAAAATGATCCATTTGCGAAATATTTGGAAGAACATCCCAAAGGAACAATTGTAACTGGCCACGTACTTTCTGTAGATACCAAGCGGGCAGTCATCGATTTGGGCGGCGAATTACAAGGACATATTCGGGCTCAAGAGATCAGCACGGAACCAGTCAAGGATGTACAAGAATTCCTTAAAGTCGGAGAAGAAGTAACGGCCAAATTGATTGGAGTGGATCGTAAATTTGGGGTCTTTAGCTTATCTTTAAAGGCATTAAATGAAGAATCCCCCAAAGAAACCCGTACTACACCAAGCAAAAAAGATACCGTCGTCAACACAACCTTAGGTGATTTGTTTCGCGAACAGGTTGAAGGCAAGGATGATTCTAAGTAAACATTCCCCCTTTGAAAAAAGGGGGTTAAACATTCCCCCTTTTTGTCAGGGGGAAGTTTTCTTAAAGGGATAACCATGAAAATCACCCGGATTATTTCATACATCTTCTTATTAATTATTATTATACTTGCAATCACTTTTGCTGCACTCAATGCAAGTCCTATTCGTTTAAATTATTACCTCGGAACTACACAGATTTCACTTTCTTTGTTACTCGTGTATGTATTAGGATTAGGAATCTTACTTGGATTGCTTACCACGATTTTTCCATTCTTAAAATTAAAGCAAGAACTGCGCGTGCTTAAACGACGGCTCAAAAAAGGAGCACAGGAAGTAGCTTCTCCACCACAGGAGAACATGTAATAAATGAACCATGACTCATCCAATAAATCTTGGTTAGAACGTTTAGCCCAAGCTCTTTCACGTCCCAAAAACCAAGAAGAGCTTCTCACCTGTCTACAAGATGCTGTTGAACACCATCTTATAGAACGTGATGCCCTACGCATGATGGAAGGGGTTCTGCAAGTCTATGATATGCATGTACGCGATATCATGATTCCACGCTCACAAATGATAGTAATTCCTCAGGATGGATCTTTAGAGGAAATTTTGCCCATTATCATTTCCTCAGCGCACTCACGTTTTCCTGTCATTAAAGAAAACCGCGATGAAGTGGTAGGAATTTTGCTGGCTAAAGATTTATTGCGTTTTACTTCACATAAACAAGAAGAAGAGGAATTCAATTTAAAACAATTATTAAGGCCAGCCGCTTTTATTCCTGAAAGCAAACGACTGAATGTCTTGTTAGAAGAATTTCGAGGTACACGTAATCACATGGCAATTGTTGCTGATGAATATGGTGGCGTTTCCGGCCTGTTAACGATTGAAGATGTGCTTGAACTGATTGTTGGCGAAATTGAAGATGAATACGATATCGATGAGGGATCAAGTACTATTTCCCAAATTAATGAAACGCAATATACCCTTAATGCACTTACTAAAATTAGTGATTTTAATCATTTTTTTTCCACCAACTTTAGTGACGAGGAATTCGATACCGTAGGAGGCTTAATCACTAGCTGCTTTGGCTACCTGCCTAAGCGCAATGAATTTGTCATGTATGAAGAGATTGAATTCAGAGTACTCTATGCAGATAAACGCAGAATACGCTTATTACAAGTCACATTACCGAGCCCATTAAATCAAGAACGAAAATAATAATAAATAATTTATGCAAATTCATGACCTCAAGAAACCAGCTCGTTGGTATGCTGATTTAGGTGCTTTAGCTTCGGGTGCACTCCTATCCTTAGCTTTTGCTCCTTTCAACCTATACGCACTTGCTATCCTGTGTCCGGCCCTGCTCTTAATCAGCTGGCTTTGGGTTTCCCCACTTCGTGCTTTCCTTAGAGGAGAGCTGTTTGGCATAGGTTTTTTTGGCATCAGTATTTCATGGGTTTATGTCAGTTTACATGTGTTTGGCCATGCCAGCCATTTCGTGTCAGTTCTTCTGACTGCATTACTTATTTTATTTATGGCCTTATTCCCAGCTGTGCTGGGGGTTTTATTGACAAAATTTTTTCCTAAAAATAACCTTTTTAAACTACTATTAATTTTCCCGAATTTATGGGTATTACTTGAATGGGTACGGTCTTGGCTATTAACCGGCTTTCCTTGGCTGTTTTTAGGATATTCGCAAGTTGCCACCCCTTTACGAGGTTTAGCGCCTGTTACAGGAATCTATGGAATCTCTTGGGCCGTAGCATTTTCTAGTAGTTTGCTGGTTGTGCTTTTCGTATTTGCCCGAAAAAAATTAGGCCTAACCCTGATGATCATAGTATTGTTCATTGGAGTTTGGTCATTGGGTTTCGCCTTAACCCACATCCAATGGACCCAACCCATAGGTCCAGCTACTAAAGTCAGTCTAGTCCAAGGAAATATCCCAACTCAAATAAAATGGGATGAGGCACATACTATTGCCAGCTTAAATTTGTACGAAAAACTGACCTATCCTTTACAGGATAATCAAATCATTGTCTGGCCAGAGGCAGCTATCGCCTATCCCTTGAACCAAGCGGAAGGGTTTATTAACAAACTCAATGATAAATTAAAATCTCAGAATAGTGCCTTAATTACTGGAATTCCTGTAGACCAAGATAATCGTTTTTATAATGGCGCAATTGCGATCGGCAATGGTACTGGAATTTATTTAAAACAACATCTGGTGCCATTTGGCGAATATATCCCATTACGATTTCTACTCGAGTGGTTTGGCAATTATTTACAAATTCCTATGTCGGATTTCAGTAGTGGCTCTCACCATCAACCTTTAATTATTGCCAATGGCATTCCAGTAGCCACCTATATTTGCTATGAAATCGCCTTTCCAGAACTCGTCCTGCGTAGCTTACCCGAGGGACAATTGCTCATTACTTTGAGTGACGATAGCTGGTTCGGAAAATCCTTCGCCGCGGCTCAGCATGTTGAAATCGCACAAATGCGTGCTCTCGAAACAGGGCGTTATCTCTTAATGAGCACTAATGATGCAATCACTGCCATTATTAATCCTCAAGGAAAAGTAATTGCTTTTGCCCCCCTGTACCAAGTTGCGGTATTAACCGGCACCATCCATGCCATGATCGGAAGTACCCCCTGGATGAAAATGGGGAGTTACCCGATATTATTAATCATGCTCATGCTGATCATTGTGGGGTTTATACAGAAGAAGTGATGCGGGCGGGGCCCCCCCCTACCCCCTCCCCTTTGGATTTTGGGAGAAAGTGGCCGCAGGTAGGAGTTTATCAAATCTATTTATAGCTAAATTACTTGACCTTATCTATGTATTCGATAAAATCAGTAACATTGATAAACTAAGATAAGGTTGTTATAAATGAATCCCTTACATAACCCTTTTTCTCCTGGCGCTGGCACCCCTCCCCCAGAACTCGCGGGCAGAAGCGATATTCTAAAACAGGCTATGATGACCTTGGCACGGGTCAAGCGTGGTCGAGCTGAAAAAAGTATTCTACTTATTGGATTACGGGGAACAGGTAAGACTGTTCTTTTACATGAAATTTCTAAATTAGCAGAATTGGAAGGATATCAAATGGCTATGATAGAAGCTCATGAAAAAAAATTACTTCCTGAATTATTACTCCCTGAGCTACGTCGAATACTTTTCGTGCTTGATGACAAGGAAGTAAATAGTAAAGTAAAAAGAGCCCTGCGGATTTTAAAAAGCTTTATATCGAGAATTAATCTTAACATTAAAATCCAAAATATCGATTTAGGTTTGGATATCGACCCTGAAAAAGGAATCGCTGACAGTGGCGACTTAGAAGCTGATCTCGCTCAGGTTTTTATTGCTATTGGAGAAGCAGCAAAAACGCGTAATACCGCCATCGCTATTATTATTGATGAGCTCCAATATTTAAATGAAGAAGAATTAAGTTCACTTATTATGGCTCAACACAAACTATCACAAAAATCCCTGCCAGTAGTCCTCATTGGGGCTGGACTACCCCAACTTGTGAGAAAAACAGGGCTCGCTAAATCCTATGCCGAGCGACTTTTTGACTTTCCAGAATTAGGGCCTTTAAAAAAGGAAGATGCAAAGGTAGCTTTACAAGCCCCCGTTAAGCGAGAAGGAGTAAGTTTCACAGAAAAAGCCTTAGATGAAATCCTTCGGGTCACTGAAGGCTATCCTTATTTTCTTCAAGAATGGGGTTACTCAGCATGGAATCTTGCTACTAAATCGCCCATAGACATTGATGTGGCAAAACAAGCCACAACTACTGCCATTCAAAAGCTCGACCAAAATTTTTTTCGCGTTCGGTTTGACCGTTTAACCCCAAGAGAAAAAGAATATCTCAGAGCGCTTGCTGAATTAGGCGCTGCCGCTCAACGATCTGGAGAAATCGCCGAAGAACTCGGCCTCGATGTACAAAGCGTGGCCCCTCTGCGGAATAATTTAATAAAAAAAGGGATGATTTATAGCCCAAAACATGGCGACACTGCCTTTACAGTGCCATTATTTGGAGAATTCATGAAACGGATCATGCCAGATTTTCCCAGAAGGAAAAAACTGAGCTCATAGAAGATTAAGGGCTTGCATTAATAATCAGCCTCTACCCGGTTGCTGGAGCTGAGTTAAAGCTGCTGCCGATTTAGTTGTTGAGTCCTCCATTTGTGCCGTATCAAAGGAGGGCCTGCTGTTTATATACCGAAAAGCAAGAGCAGCACACAGGAGAATCAATCCTGGGCCTGCCTTATTGGAAAATCCTCTCCCGCTTGCGGGAGAGGGAACTCAACAAAACTACTGCACTACAATTCTACCGGGATTCTTTTTCTGTATTTGAGCAAAGCGTCTCTCGCCAATGCCTTTGACATTTGCTAGTTCATCGACAGATTTAAATGCCCCATGTTGTGCCCGATAATCGAGAATAGCCTGAGCTTTATTAGCCCCCACTCCTTTGAGAGTTCGCAGCTGATTGCTGTCGGCGATATTAATATTGATGGTTGGTGAAGCTTGGGTCCCACTCACAGAAACCATTTTGGAACTTGGTTCTGCGCCTGCAAGTCCTGAAAACAACAAAGAAAAAATCAAACAGCCCTGAAGAATAATACGATATAGCATAAGTGTGCTCCTTTAATAGTTAAAATAGGTTTTATCATTGCTAGTAACAAACTAGCCAAGGAAGCTTAACTGATTAAATGAAAGTCCAATACCGTATTCCCGTATTAAAAGCCGAATAATGATGCACCATCATCCGACCTTCAGCTACAAGCTATCCGATGTACACAAATCGGTCAGCAATTGTCGCTGCTCCGTCATTAGACCGGCGGGTGCCGCAGCCGGCAGGACCCGCCGGGGAGCAAGGCTTCAGCGGAATTGCTGACCGATTTGTGTGCATCGGATAGCTCCCACAAGGGGAGAAGGGATTTTCTATAAACTCGCCATATCAATAACGAATCGAAAACGCACATCGCCCTTAATCGTACGCGCGAAGGCTGCTTCAATTTCGTGGATGGGAATTACTTCGACTTCTGAACTAATATTATGTTTAGCACAATAATCTAGCATCTCTTGAGTCTCTCGAATGCCACCAATATTAGAGCCAGCAAAGCTTCTACGGTTCGCAAGTAATGCAAATGGCTGAACTTCAAACGGATGTTCTGGGACACCTACCAGTACTAAAGTACCCCCTCGTTTAAGCAGACTTAAATACCTATTGATGTCATGCTTTGCCGAAACCGTATCCAGAATAAAATCAAACTGTCCTAGCAAAGGTTGCAGGGTTTCGGGTTTGTTGGTAAGCACAAAATGCTTGGCTCCAAAACGGCGTGCATCCGCCTCTTTAGCGGCAGAAGTACTAAAAACAGTCACTTCTGCCCCAAAAGCAGCAGCAAATTTCACCGCCATATGGCCTAAACCACCTAACCCAATAATGCCTACTTTGTGACCAGCCCCTATTTTAAACCGTTTCAAAGGTGCATAGGTGGTAATGCCTGCACACAACAGCGGGGCAGCATTAGCCAAGGATAATTTTGCAGAAATTTTTAAGACATAATTCTCATCGACGACAATTTGTGCAGAATAACCCCCTTGAGTTGAAGTTTTCTTATCCTGCTCTGTCCCACAATAGGTATAGGAAACACCGTTTTCACAGAATTGCTCTTCACCTTCTTGGCAGTTAAGACATTGCCGACAAGAATCGACAAAGCAACCTACGCCAACAATATCTTCTATTTTAAATTTCGTAACCGCACTGCCTATACCAGCCACTTTGCCCACAATTTCATGGCCTGGCACCACCGGATAGGTCGTGTGCCCCCATTCATTACGGACTTGATGGATATCAGAATGGCAAACGCCACAATAAAGTATCTTAATAAAAACATCGTGAGGGCCAAGCTCACGTCTTTCAAAATTAAAAGCTTGTAAAGGCGCATCCGCACTTACAGCAGCATAACCACGTGTGGGCAGCATAGCATTCTCCTCTTAACGATAATTGGTTAACGGATTATATAGGATTGACGAAGCAAAGATAAGCGCTATAATTCTCTCCTAATTTCGAAGGTACCAAAGCCCATGTTGCAGCAAGAAATACACGTAAATACTCATTCAACCCCATTATTACGATTTCTAGAAATAGCGGTTTTATTTCTTATCACTCTTTGCTATTGGGCGCAATATGGATTTATTGGCGATCTGGTCGGTTATCGCCAAGTAAATTATATCGAGTTAATTACTACACCTATCGATAAAAACATCCATTTTACAATTTCTTGGTCATTGTTCTATTCCAGTGCCTTAATTGTTCCTTTTCTGATGTCCTGGATCATTATTGTTCAATCAAGGCTCAATTTTCTGCTATTTTATCGAATCTTTTTCACCTGTTTATTAGTACTATCCATTCATTATGCCCTGTATTTCCTATTTCCTACCCAAGTTCCACTATGGGAAGATCCTGGATTTATAACATTTTGGCAAACACAGGACACAGACTGGCTAACAGCCAATGTTCGATTTATTATGTCTATCACTTCTCCTTGGAATTCTTTTCCCTCGTATCACATCGGTAGTGGCTGGATAATCCTGCGCTATAGCTTTGAACGATTTAAATTACTAAGTTATATCTATTTACTTTGGTTTATTGGCATGTCTATTGGCGCCTTCACTCTGAAAATTCATATTTTGCTGGATGGAATCGTCGGCATTATCATTTCCGAATGTGCCTATCAATTATTTAAGACCGTGAAAATACAAGGTTATTTGCAACGTTTTGCTAATATGTATCCTAGAAACAACGTCCTGATTGCTTACTCCTGCATTGCCCTACTGCTAATCTCCTTGGTAACTTATCAGTTAGCCTACTTTAAGCCCAAATTTATCCCCAGCTATGCTTTAGAAATCCCCTCTCCCCCACCCGTACGCCAGCGAGGGTAGGTGGGAGAGGGTTAGAGAGAAGGGGGGTTTCCCAATAAAATAATCCCCCAAGTGAGCAAAGCATTTAATACCAAAATGAATACCGCAGCTGACCCCAGATTTTTTGCTCGGCCTGATAATTCATGATGATCTGTTCCAATGCGATCCACTATCGTTTCAATCGCGCTATTAAGCAGTTCTGCTACTAATATCCAAAGCAAAGAAAATATTAAAATAAATTTTTGCCAGGTCTCGTGTCCAAAATAAATAGCCAAAGGTATGCCACAGATAAAGGCCAAAACTTCCAACCGAAATGCCCATTGAAAATGCCAAGCAGCACGCAATCCCCGCAAAGAAAAAACAGTTGCCCAATATAATTTCTCAAGAAATTTTTTCACAACCAATCCTCTTTTTTATACCACTGATAAGTTAACTTGCTTCCCTCTACCCAAGAAACGGCAGCCTTCCATGATAAGTCTTGTGAAGCTGCAGCACTGCTGCATACCCAATAAGTTTGCTGCAGTTCGCGTAATTTATCCCGAGTTAAAAATACTGTTTTTTTGGTCAATGCTCCATAACATTCGTTAGCCCAGGCTGTTAGACCCAGGAATAGATTCGGTACGGGAATTTTAATATTTTTTCCAGTTAAAATAGCTTGGGACCAGATAGAATACCTTTCCCGCCAAGTCATAGTCCTGCCATCTTCTAAGAAATAAGCGTTACCGCTAGGGACCTCTGCCGCTACGGCTTTAACCAAAGCTTGTGCAGCATCCCTGACATAAATGGTACTCACTGCGCCTGCGCCACCCTCAATCAGCGGAATAATCCCCCGATTAAAAGCTTTAAAAAGCGTTAACATACTTAAATCGCGGGGACCATAGACAATAGAGGGACGAATAATTGTGACCGGAAACGCTTCAGCATATTTTATTGCGTTCACTTCAGCCTGCAGTTTACTGCGGCCATAATTACTCACGGGTTGAGGTAGTATCTCACCTGAAGTAGGCTGAAAATTATTTAATGCAGCGCCGCAGGCTGCTAAACTAGATACTAAAATAAAACGCCGTAAACAAGGTGTCGTTTTTCTTGCAGCTTCCAGTAGAGATAAGGTACCACTAGCATTCGTGTTAAAAAAATCCGTGGAAGTCCTAGCCTTTATCAAACCTGCGCAATGAATAATAGCATCTACTCCAGCCACCGCCTGTTGCAAGGACGAAGTATTTTCTAAAGACCCTTCAATTAACTCAAGTGCAGAGGTAAATTCCTTGATAAAATTAAGGCTAGCACTGGGACGAACCAAGCAACGCACTTGATAACCATGCTGCACTAAACATTCAGCCGTGTGAGAACCTAAAAACCCAGAAGCACCTGTTAATAAAACTTTCATAAGTTATATTGCTTTTTCATATAGCCGATAATGCTTATACACTTCCCCATTCATAAACTGCAACGCAGTCCGCATTGCCTCATTATCCTCTAATACCCAAGAGCATTCACTGATTGGGTAACCTGCCGCCGGGAGCGTTTCAAAATATTTATTATATAACAATGAACCTAAGTTTAAATGTCGAAATTTTTTTCGAACTCCTAAAGCAATAATTCTTCCTTGATTGATTACCTTGCGTACTTTCGAATACCAGAATAGCTTGAACAACCCTGTAGGAAATAACTTTCCATCCCGAATTTTAATGACTATCTGATTAATATCGGGCAACCAGATAGAAAAACCAGCAACTTCCCCAGCGACCTCTATAATAAAACAAAATTCTGGCATAAGAATGCTCTTCATTTCTTTGGCGAGAAATAAAAATTCATCCTTTGGCATGGGGACAAATCCCCAATTTCGTTCCCAAGCATCGTTGTAACAATGATAAATTGCGGAAATTTCCTGATCAAATTGATCTAAGCGAATAGTTCGAATTGTAATAGCATTCATTTGTGCAAATTTTTTTGTCCGTTCCAACAATCGCGGATCCAATTTTGCTGTTTTATGATCCATTTTCCAGGCTTCTAAATCTTTGACTTTAACAAAACCTAAAGACTCGATCAAGTGAGGATAATAGGCGGGATTCTGCTGCGTCATCACAAAAGGCTTAGTGTCAAAAGCAGATATTTGCATACCACATTCGTAATTAGTAGAAAGATTGACTGGTCCACGCAAAGTGGTTATTCCATATCCACTTACCCAATGTGACAATGCAACAAACAGTTGCGCTGCTACTTGAGTATTATCTATAGACTCAAAATAGCCCCAAAAGGCCACTTTTTCTTCGTGAAATTCGTTATGTACCTCATTAATAATACCAGCTATACGCGCTACAGGTTTTTCATGCTGATAAGCCAACCAATATTGCACTTTAGCCCGTTTAAAAAAAGGATTTTTGTGATTTAAAATATTTTTGACTGAAATTTGTAAGGGGGGAACCCAATTGGGATCATGTTGATGTAACACGTTTGGTAATTGTAGAAAATGCTTCCAATGTTGTCTTGAACTAACTGGAACGATTTGGATGGACATCGCAGTTTACCTCAATTATTTACTGTTCTTATTAGGTTTTGATTGAACAGTATTAAAAATATAGTCCCATAAAGGACTACTGACCCCAAATGATTGGTATTCTACTAAGTAATGGTGCTGCATATGGTAACGCTTCAAAAATCTCCCTAAGCGGCTGCGCATAGGAGCAACATGAGTAAACGCGTGCAACAAATCATAGCCAAGGTACCCTAGCAAAAAACCAGCAAATAATCCTGGAGCATAGCTAGCGAATATAATATGAAATAACCCATAAAAAATTACTGCTAAGGGTAAAGTAACTACCAACGGGGTCACCAACCGCAAGGGATCTTTCGGGTAAGCGTGATGAATGTTGTGAATAAAATTGCCATAAAAAAGCGGGTTTATTTTTTCCCACTTTGATTGTGTAGGCACATAATGGAAAACAAAACGATGAATTAAATACTCAACAAAGCTCCAAAGAAAGATACCTAGACAAAAAATTAATACAGTTTTCCCATAAGCACATTGCCTAGTAGATTGGTACAGAAAAAAAACTACCAGCGGCGCGTAAGCAAAAAATAGGGTTCTTGGTAAGGTACAACTTAAACGCTCTAAAATAGGATTAGCAAATAATCTAGGACTGCAGCCATCATTGTTGACTACTTGGTTTGAATAGAGATTTTTATTCATAATGTTTGATAGCCCGCAATAATAGCATCAGCTGTATAATGCACTTGTTCTTCAGTATGTAAACAGTTCACAAATAGTCTGACCCGAGCCAAAGTTTTTTCAACAGCTGGATAAAAAATCGGCAAGGCATTGATGTAACAGGTCTTTAAATAAGAACTCAATTTAATTGCCCCCTCTGTTGATCCTGCCATCAGCGGAATTATCGGAGTGTCACTACTCTTGCCGGTTGGAATACTGGCCTTCCTTAATAAAGACAATAATAAGGAATGACGTTGTTGTAAATTATTAATCCGCTCCGGTTGTTGTCTCATGAGCTCAACTGCAGCAAAAGCTGCCGCAGTATTAGCAGGAGAAATACCAGCTGAATAGACAAACCCAGCTGAACTATATTTAAAGTTTTCAATTAATTCAGAACTACCTGAAATATAGCCTCCACAACTTGCAAATGATTTACTCAGAGTTCCCATCCATATGTCCACATCCTTAGGATTAAGATTGTAATATTCACGGATTCCACAACCAGTATTGCCAATAACCCCCATGGAATGGGCCTCATCTAACATGAGAAAGCATTGAAATCTTTTTTTAATGGCAATTAATGCTGTTGCCTCACAGATATCGCCATCCATACTAAATACCCCTTCGGATACGATTAATACCCGCCTATATTGATCGCGTTTCTTCTCCAATATTGCTTCTAATGCTCCTATATCATTATGAGGGAAAGCCATGCAAGTAGCGCCTGAAAATTGCGCTCCTTGCAAAATACTGTTATGAGCTAAGGCATCGTAAATAACCAAATCTCCCGGACCAAATAAATGGGTAATCACGGCTAAATTAGTGGCATATCCCGAAGATAAAACCGCAGTCTCATCTGTCCCGATTAATTTTGAAATGGCATTTTCTAATTGATGATGTAAAGGTTTTTCTCCAGAGACTAAACGACTCGCAGAAACTGAGGTGCCAAATTCTTGAATGGCAGCCACCACAGCGGCAGTCACTTGAGCATCGCCGGACATTCCCAAATAGTTGTAACCTGAAAAATTAATATACTGCGAACCATCAATGATAGTATTGTTAGCTGAAATTCCAGCATTTACCTTGAAGTAAATATCTTTTACTGCACTCAATAAATCTGGGTCTAAAGGTTTTACTAAAGATTTTTCTGCGATCTCTACTGAGCTCTTTTGCTGAACATTTTTCGCTACTCCATGATTCGTGATAAATCGGCTTAAATCTTCTAAAGAAGGTTGCTCTAGTAGGCTAGTAATTTCAAAGCGTTTACCAAATCGATTAGACAATTCACTAGCTAATTCAGCGGCTGTTAAAGAGCTAAATTCTAATTCATGCAAATCCCTGCCACTAATTTCACTCTCAGAGACACGCAATTGCTGAGCAAACCAAGCGACTAACCAAGCTCGCGTTGCCTCATAAGTTTCGCAGTTGGAGTGATTAACTTCGTTAGCAGCGTGAGAGGTAGCAAGGACACGTAGTGAATTAGTTAAAAATTCACTTCGACATACCCACCGCTGAATTTTCCCACTGGAAGTTTTTGCAAGAGAATGGGGTTTAATGAGCACAATACTGTAAGCTTGCAGCCCATACTCATTTAACAAAGCCACTTCGATAGCACGCAAGGCCGCTGCAACATCAATTTTATGTAATTGATCCCGGGCAACTTCCTGCAAAACTACTAAATGCTCCTCATTTTCAACCACTACAGAAAAAGCAGCGGCCCCATGTGGTACAAATGCAGGATGACTAGCAGTGGCAGTTAATTCAATATCTTCTGGATAATAGTTTAATCCTTTAATAATAATCAGGTCCTTGATACGCCCACCAACATAAAGCTCATTCTGATAAATAAAACCTAAATCACCGGTACGCATATAGGAATTTGATTCCTTCCCGGCAACAGGCTCAGTTAATTCAGCATGAAAAATTGTTTCTGTCATTTCTGGCTTATTAAAATAACCTTTAGCAATGCTGGGACCACAGGCCCATATTTCTCCCCAGCTTCGCTCTGGAAGAGGTTTATGCGTGTGCGGATCGACTATGCAAATATCATGATCTTTTTGAGCTACGCCGCAAGAAACAAAATTCACCACATTTTCTGCATTTTCTTCAGTAGCTATAACCACTTGCCCACGTTCTAATTCTGTCTTCAGTAATGGTAATGAATGGGTGATTGCAGCAGCTTTTTTACCTGTCAGCATCAAAGTTGCTTCAGCTAAACCATAGCAAGGATAGATTCTTTCCGGAGCAAAACCTGCCACCGCGAAGGTATCAATAAAATGTTGTATTGTAGCTTGTCGAACGACTTCCGCACCATTGACTGCATATTTCCAGCAACTTAGATCGAGATTTCGTAATTGCTCAGCCTGAATTTTTTTGACACATAAATCATAGGCAAAATTAGGCGCCCCACTTAGAACTACTTTTTCCTTGGAAATAATTTCCAACCAGCGCACAGGTGACTGCAAAAAATACGAGGGGGACATCAAAATAGTCCGCGATTTAAGATATAAAGGGAGAATAATTCCCGCGACTAATCCCATATCATGGTAAGGAGGTAGCCAAGAGCAAGTCACATGACATTGTTCACCAAAATTATTTTTGAGAACCTCTAAGTTAGCAGCGATATTGCCAAAGCTAACCATAACCCCCTTAGGGCTATTGGTCGAACCCGAAGTGTATTGTAAAAAAGCAATTTCATCAGGACCTGGAGTAAGCGATGGAATTGCTTGCTCAGCTTGCGTTGGTATTAAATCAACACAAATGATCTTTATCCCCGCGGGAGCTGCTGGATATTGATTAGCAAAAACTTGATGGGTAATAAAAAAATTTACTTTAGCATCATCAATAATATTAAATAATCTTTGTGAATGTCGATTTCGACTAGGGGGATAGACCGGCACTGCGATGACGCCCGCATAAAGGCAGCCAAAAAAAGCAACCAAATAATCTAGGCCAGGGGGTAATAACACCACAGCTCTTTCACCCTGACAAGAGCTCTGCCGTAACACGGCGGCAACAGCCGTGGCTCTGTGATCTAATTGAGCATAGGTAAGCGAATCATAGGTACCATGACTCGTTACAAATTGATAAGCAATTTGATTAGGAAATTCAGCTGCACGCTGCCTTATCAGATCCAATAAACTCACAAATCCATTCACGCTAACTGCTCCTTAAACCTTCATCCATCTTAATTACTCCTTTTGTTGATTTAAAATTGCTATCACTTCTTCATCTTCGACTTGGGCAAAATTACCATAATAAGCCCCCACTGCTCCCAAATAAACTTCGGGAATATCTAAAGCAATAAACTCATCTACTTCTTCTTTAATTTGCACTGCTGTGGATTTAGGCGCCACAGGAACTGCAACGACTATTCGCTTGCACTTAGAGTGCTTAAGCTCTTGTATAGCCAAAAGCAGCGTAATCCCGGTCGCAATACCATCATCGACCAAAATGGCGGTTTTCCCCTGGACATCAATCTTAGGCCTATTGCCCAAGTATTTTTCTCTTCTTCTGCGCGCTTCCTGACGTTGCCGATCTATCTCTTGGTTTAGCCAAACTGAATCAAGGGCCTGTAATTGTACTTTTGATCCTAACATATGTCCATCTTCAGCAACAGCCGCTATCGCATATTCTTCTTGGAAAGGATGGCCAATTTTTCGAGTGATCACTAAATCCAGTGGTGCTCGCAAAAAATGAGCTATTTCTATCCCAACGACTACCCCACCACGAGGGATAGCATAAACTACTACGTCTTGATCACAATATTGCTTTAAGGCCTGAGCCAATAATCGCCCTGCTTCAGTTCGATTTTTAAAATGCATTTTATATCCCGCCGAAGGTTTATGAGAAGAAGGAACGCGTACAGGACAATTATAGCGTGCAAGCAATTGCTTTTAAAAGAAAATCTTGCTAAAGTTTTTGGCTGGAGTAATCAACATGAAGAAACAGGATCGAATTCGCCCAAAAATCTTGGGGGTATTTTTGCAGGCATTCCTTCGCTTGTTCAAAGAAGACTTTACTTATCGCGCCTCAGGATTAGTCTATACCACGCTTTTATCTATAGTTCCATTTTTCGTGATAATGCTCTTTTTTCTGCAATTTTTTCCTTTCTTTAATGACACCATTTCCTTCATTAAGGATCATGCTCTGACTTATTTCCTACCCAGTACTCAAAATGTAATTGTCCCTTATCTCATTCTTTTTATTAATCAAGCCGCCAAACTCCCAACTATCAGTATTTTATTTTTTGTGATCACGGTAATATTGCTAATCTCTTCTGTCAACGACTCTTTAAATGCAGTTAATAATAATAAACAATGTCCCCAGAAAAAATCCTCATTCATTTTGCGTTGGACAGTATTAATTATTGTACCTTTTATCATGGGCTTAAGCATAATACTCAGTGTTTTTCTATTCTCGCTAGCCTCGAAAGCTCCTTTCTTTATCTCGGTTTTTCCCTTAATCGTCGATGCTTTTATATTAAGCGTAATTTACCTTATCGTATTAAACTTTAAAGTATCCTACTTAGATAGTATTTTTGCTGGGATCATCTCAGCTATTTTACTTGAGCTAGCCAAAAAGGGATTTAGCTTTTATATTAATAATTTCGCTGATTACCAATTAATTTATGGTGCTCTAGCGACGATTCCCATTTTTTTAGTTTGGTTGTATATATCTTGGCTAATAATTTTGTTTGGAGCCTTATTAATCCATGAAAAAACTCGACGAAGCAATTAAAATCCCCCTACCCCTTTTGGCCTCCCCCTCTCCCACCTTCCCTCGCTGAGGCTCGGGTGGGGGAGAGGGGCCACAAAAGGGGTAGGGGGATTTTAAATTAATTGCCTACTTGCCAATTCTAAAAACAAGCCTTTTTCAGCAATGAGACTTTCATAAGTACCACTTTGCAAGACCTTGCCATTTTGTATTACATAAATACAATCCGCATTAATGACGGTACTCAGGCGATGTGCCGCAATAACTCGCGTTATTTTCAATTGCTCTAACTGTTGCATTATTTCTTTCTGGGTTGGATTATCCAAAGAAGAAGTCGCTTCATCTAAAAATAAGACGCGTGGTTTATGTACTAAAGCACGAGCAATCATTAAACGTTGGCGCTGTCCACCCGACAGGGTGGTCCCCCCTTCCGCAATTAACGTTTGCATCCCCATGGGCATTGCCTCGATATCTTTAGCTAAACCAGCCATCGCAGCAGCTTCCCAGGCTTGCTCTTGCGTCAGAGGAAATGAACCGACAATATTTTCAAAAATGGTTCCATACATCAACACTCCATTTTGCAACACTACCCCTAACTGTTCTCGAAGGATGCGCAAATTAAGCTTACTGAGATCCTGATAATCATAAGCTACAGTTCCAGTCACAGGGGTTTCAAAACCCAACAACAAGCGAAATAAAGTTGATTTTCCGCTACCTGTCGGACCTACAAAAGCAACCATTTTACCGGGAGGAATATGCATATTAATATCTTCCAAAACCCAAGCATCCTCAGAATGATAACGAAAACCTATTTTTTCCAAATGAATTTGTCCTGAGAGAATTCCTGGATCAATGCCCTCCATATCACGCTCGGGTTGCGCATGCAGAATAGGTTGAATACGTTCATAGAGCGGAATGATACGGATAATCGTTGCAAACACTCCCGCCAATCCTAATACAGACACAAAAAATTGCCCAAAAGCCGCATTAAATGCAATAAAACTACCAAAACTCAAAGATGAGAATTTACTGCCCACCAAACCGTATAAGCCAATTATGCCTAAGGTTGCCAGCAAGGTCCGAAAAATGGAAAAACGAATGGCCCACAATGAGGCACCGAGAAAAAGCCGATTTTTCCTGGAGAACTGTTTTGCCCAAATTGCAAAGGCCCGGGTTTCACTATGACAAACCCGCAATTTACTGATATTCGTGAGAAATTGCAGCATCAAATCAGCTAACATCCCACCCAATTTTGCTACCGGACGCTGAAATTTTAATTCAATTTGAGCTTCCAGAATGATTGCAGCGACAAACAAAGCTAACAACACCAATGCAACCAACGCTAAAGAAGACGAATAATAAATCATCAGCCCAAAAGTGAAGATAGAAAACACGCCGCTTAGTAAGGTTTGCAGCGCAGCATCAGTCAAATCTTGTTGAATGGTATCAACACCCGAGGCTCTTACAGCAAGATCCCCTGGGGTAAAGGTACGAAAAAAACCTACCGGTAATCGCAACAAACGATCCCAAATAGCCCCTTGGGTATAAGCATTCATCTTAAAACGCAGACGCAATAATGACAAAACTTGGCTGGCATTAAAAATTGCTGCCACGAGGGTGAAAACCAGTAATCCTATTACCCATTGACCTAAGATAGAAAGGTTAGCATTGGGTACGGCTATGTCTAAAATAATGCCCGTCGCAATCGGAATAAAAAGTGCGAACAAACCCACACCCGCTTGCAAAGCTAAAGTTCGCCAAACATCACGAGTCCGTCCTTGGAATGCAAAACGTAGCAATCCCCACCAGGTTAACTTGGCATTCGCCAAACTTTTATAAAAGGTATAACCCAAGCCAGCTAATTCATGTGCTACTTTTTCATCCACCAAACGTCTGTCACCAGTGATCGGATCAATTAATTGGTACTGGCCTTTTTTATCTAAAACCAATGCCTGGGGAGATTGAGTATTGGCATCAAATACTAACAAGGGACCATTATCAAAACGCCACCACTGCCCTTTTAGCGCTACGCGGCGAACTCGAAAGGAAGAAGCGCGAGCAATTTCCATCAATAAACTATGATAATTTGCTTGTTCAGGAATTCGCGCAGGTTTTTGAATAGCCATCGCTAGATCACGACAAATATATTCGCACGCAATCCACAGCGCATCTGTTTGCTCACTGCTAGGTTCATTAAAATTTTCTTCGCTAAACACAGAAGCCAAATGCATCACGGCTTCGTTGACAATGGAGTCTTCATTTCTCTTAGGCATGAATTATCTCACCTTCGGTTTGGACTAAATGATGATAGGCACTCTGTAAACCAAACAACTGGTCATGGGTACCGCGTTCAATGACTCTTCCTTGCTCTAGCACAATAATTTCATCACAATCACGAATGGTACTTAAGCGATGAGCAATTAACAGCATACTACAATTACGTTTCTTTAGATTATCCATAATGCCTTGCTCGGTAGTAGCATCTAGAGCTGAAGTGGCTTCATCCAAAACTAAAATGGCGGGTTCTTGCACTAAAGCTCGAGCAATTTCCAATTGTTGGCGCTGTCCACCACTAAAATTAGCACCCGCAGTAATGACTTCGCTGAACAACCCTTTCGGGCGATTTAGCACCACTGATTCTAATAAGCTATCATGAACCGCACTTTCCAGAATGCTAAAAGAAACTCCTTTTTTCCACAAAGTAAGATTTTGTTGAATGGTGCCCTCAAATAAAAAAACCTCCTGATCGACAAATGCCAAAGATCGGCTCAGTGTTGCCGCAGAAATAGCTGTCATCGGAACATTATCCCAGGAAATTTCACCGGACCAAGGAGAATACAAGCCACAAATAAGTTTCGCTAAAGTAGATTTTCCGCTGCCAGAGGCTCCCACGATAGCAATGCGCTTTCCAGGCTGCAAATTCAAATTGATGTTTTCGATAAAAGGAGGGTCCAAGGGAGAATAACCGAAATTAATATTGCTAAGTTCTAATTGCCCCTTTAAAGGCTCTTGATGAGCTTGTGCTTCTTCAATCGTAAGACGTGAATCTTCTGGATGTTTTTGGACATCATCCAAACGAGCTATATCAGCTTTAATTTGTTGCAATTTATTGCCAGCGCCAATCAAAGTCATTAGCGGCGCATTGAAACTAGCCAATAAACTTTGGAAAGCCACTAGTCCGCCAATACTGAGATGCCCTTGAATAATCCGCCAGCCACCTAAACCCAAGATTATAATAGCCATGAAGCCATTGAGTAATTGCGGAATGACGAGCAGGATACGACTATATAAGTGAATTTTTTGTTGGCTATTTAATGTCTTAGCATGATAACCTGACCAGCGCTCAAAGAAATCATCTTCTATGCCACTAGCTTTGATGGTTTCAATCGCTTGTAAGCCATTCATCTCAATTCCATTTAATTTACCGAATTCCTGTTGTAAGCGCCGACTTGCGTTCTCGATACCACGAGAAATAGTGAGAAATAACCAAGCATTGGTTGAAGCAATTACGATGGCAACTAGCGTGAGTACCCAGTCAAAAAGGAACATCACCACCGCAAATAGGACCATGCTAAACATGCTGACCATGCTTGCGGATAATTCCCCAGATAACCATTCTGAGAGCCGATCATTAGACTCAACACGCGATTGAATATCTCCAGCAAAACGTTGACTAAAAAATCCAAAAGGTAACCGCAACACATGCCAAATAAACCGAGCAGAAGAAGTCAACAGCATTTTTAATTGCAACCGGAGCAAATACATTTGTTCCAAATAGGAAACCAGTGCACGAAAAACCCCAGTAATAAGCAGACCCCATAACAACGGCAGCAACCATCCAGACAGATGTTGAATGAGTATTTGGTCAATAAAGATTTTGGTAAGTCCTGGAATAGCAATGCTAGGCGCCACAGCGACTAAACTGGCTAGCACGACAAAAGCTAAATCATGCTTTAATCCTTTAAGGCGTTGTACCAAACTCTCCACAAAATTAGATTTCTGCCCACCGGGTTCAAATTGCTCAGAAGGCTCGAATAATAAGACAATCCCAGTAAACGATTCATTAAAATCAGCATGGGTGACAGTCCGAGGGCCAGTAGCAGGATCGTTCAGATAAATCCATTGGCGATCAAAACCTTCCACTACGACAAAATGATTAAATTCCCAAAACACGATAACCGGTAATTTTAGTTCGGCAAAAGATTCAGGCTCAACTTTAGCTCCTTGAGCATTTAACCCGTAACGGCGCGCTGCTTTGAGCATATTCGTCGCTTTACTGCCATCACGTGACACACCACAAGCAGTACGTAATTCTTCTAAAGGGACATAACGTCCATAAAACGCTAGTATAATACCCAGTGCTGCAGCACCACATTCTGCTGCTTCCATTTGCAAAATGGTAGGAGTTTTTACATACGTTTTCTGGTTATTAAAACGCGTGATTAAAGCCAACCATTTAGCTTTTAAACTTCGATACCACTTTTCCATACATTCCATCCCTCTAAAATCCCCCCCTACTTACGTCATCCCGCGCACAAGCCGCGGGACGACGTGTAGGGGGGATTTTAATATTCCATTCCAGTAAATTTTCTAAAGGCAGGGATCACCAAAGTGATCGGAGCCTGCTCACGTATCGTTACCATGGCAGTTGCTAAAGTACCCATCGTAATTTTTTGTTGAGGCCCTCGGGAAGATGACCATTTTAATCCACTATAAGTAGCGGGATCTTTTTCTAAATGAATACGCACCTCAATGGGAGATTCTTCTTTGGTAAATGCTTTTACTAAATCAGGATTTTGCAAAACTGATTCTATTGCTTGGGGACTTGATGGAAATGCCGCCACCCGCACTACATGACCAAAAATACTGCCATATTCCGCTTTTTCGACTGTAGTCGGTGCAACTAAAGCTTTCATCCCAGGCTTAATGCGTTTACCTATTTGTGGGGGAAGATAAACCAGAGCATCTAAGCCTTGACCTTCGTTAGCAACACTCACGACAGAATCACCCGTATTCAGAATGCTCCCTAAAGTCGCTTGAACGCCAGTGACTATACCGGCAACAGGACTGGCAACATCGGAGGAAAGAATTAATGCTTTTTGCAAGTTGGCCAACTTAACTTTTTCATCAACAATCTTTAAATCAAGGTCTCGCAATCTTTGATTCCATTGATCAATGAAACTACGTTCTTCTACATGTAATTGAATTAATTGATTTCTAAATCCTTCGAGGATATTTTTAGCGTTATAATAATCCTGGGTCGTTTGATCAACGCTTTGTCTGGTTTCAATGCCTTTTTTAAATGCTCCTTGCTTAATGGATAATAATTCACTGATGTTATCCAGTTTTGACTGACTATCGGTTAAAGAGCGCTGCAGTGCTTGTTGCTGCATAGCAACTTGCTGCTCCCGAGTGGCAACAGCACCACGCGACAATGTCAGCAACTGATTATATTTATTTTGTAGTTCAGCAACGTAATTTTGGCTGACTTTGATTTGATCGGTTAAATCAGGTCGAGACATAGTAGCCACTATTTGGCCTTTAACTACTTTGTCCCCAGGTTTTACCAGAACATTACTCACGCGGCTAGGTCCCTGGGGAACCACAGCGCCATAAATGTCACCATTGCCAGCCAATAAAATTCCCTTCCCTTCACCGCGGGTTGGGATGGTGCCAATAATGGACCAGAGAATGATGATGAATAAAAGAGCGTAGAGGGTCCCTGCCACAATCCAAGCCCTAGGAGTAACTACTTGAATCAGTTGATCTAGCTGTTCTGGAGAAGAGAAATGCTTTAAAGCAGCTTCACGGAATAATGGTTTGTCTTGCACTGAGAACTCCTTTCCCGTAGGTGTGGTTTAATTTCCAAATCTATCACATGATAGGTGGGTCTTTCATATAAATCAACCACTTTTTCAGAAGAAAAATGCCGAAGGCGGGTGAGGATGTTCTTCGTGGCTTGAAGCCATTTCAAACACCCTCACCCGCCTTCGGCACCCTCTCCCGCAAGCGGAAGAAGGAATTTCACAACCTTAATAACCGCAGCGAGGACGGGGATGGCATGACACCGGGTGACATGCTACAGGCTGGCACACTACGGGCGGCTTGCAGATAGGTGGACGTGGACGGCATGGATTTGGCCTACACCCACCTCCCCCGGCTAATTTTTCCATTTTTACATCTTTTAAATATTTAATCATGATTGTCTCTCCAATTAATGACACTACAATTCGCTTCAATTTATTTCCCCTTTAAATCTCTCTACCCCCTTTGGAAAAGGGGTAGAGGGATTGGGGGGGGTTAATTTCCAAATACTATAAGCTTATAGAAACTGGGCTTGGATTCGTCTTACCAATTTGTAAGTTAAAGAACGACAAGCTTGAGCTGCTTTGTGAATAAGAGAATGATTTCGATTCACTAGATACATTCAGTGTAGTAATCTGCAACGCTTGTTGTTGTTTTGGTGTGTGATTTCCCCATCCACCAACAATTGTGTCAAGTTCTACATCAGCTAAATAAGTAAACATATTTTTAATCTCCACATTTTAACTACATTTTTGGACTCAGCATTCCTACGTATCCTATTTGATCCTTCACGAGTCCATAAAAAACTTCCTTACCACACTCCAGGCATCAGCCTTCGTAACCTAAATCGCAATAGTCACTGGACTGGGACCTGTATTTCCTATTTGAATATTGGTAAATTGCAAGCTTGAAAAAGCTACAGAAAAAGAAAACGATACGCTGAAACTGGTTATTTGTAAGTGTGTTATCTGCACCGGCGTTTGCCCAGAGCTCTGTGAGCCAGTATGTTGCGGGTGATATCCAAACCCTCTTCCTCCTACTACATTCAGTGTATCTAAACAATGATCAGTAAGTACGGTATTTATCATATAAGACCCCCCCAAATTTTTGTTCATATGACCTTCTTGGAACCCCTCATTAACCACCCCATCCAACGCAGAGGATGGGGGATTAAGGGGGAGTTTAATCATTTATCACTACAGGGTTATACTAACAGGACTTGCATTCGTCTTACCAACTTGTAAGTTAAAGAACTGTAAGCTTGAGCTGCTTTGTGAATAAGAGAATGATTTCGATTCACTAGATACATTCAATGTAGTAATTTGCAATGCTGGCTGTTGCATTTTATGGCCACCACCATATCCGCCACCACCAACAATTGTGTCAAGTTCTACATCAGCTAAATAGGTAAACATAATTTTTAATCTCCACGTTTTGTTAATTAGGACTGAGGATTCCCACTCCATACCTGATTTTTTATCCTTTTTACATCCCTCGTTGGAAGATTATAGTATATGGCAGTGAGATTTCACTTTTATTTGATAAAAAATAAATGGTCTTTAAGAATCAATAAGTTAGAATATTTTGCGGAAATTCCCCCTTTAAAAAGGGGAGAGAGGGGGCTCGTCGTCCCGGCATGGATCCCGGCATCCTGCAGGGACGACGAATCCCTAACCCTCTTTTTCCAAGGGGGGCAACAAGAAGAAATTCTGGCGGTAATGCCTTAATTCGGCAATTGATTGGTAGACATCATCAAGAGCTAGGTGTTTTACGTCCTTTTTCACCCCTTGCAATATTTGCGGGGCCCAATGCTGGGCTAAGATTTTTATAGAGCTGACATCCAAGTTCCGATAATGGAAATATTGCTCGAGTTTCCCCATCCAACGATATAAAAATCGGCGATCCTGGCAAATACTATTTCCACACATCGGGGATCTTCCTGGGGGAACGTGCTGCATCAGGAATTCAATAGTTTCTGCTTGGGCTTGCTCTTCAGTGATCAAACTTGCTTGCACGCGAACCACTAACCCCGACTTAGTATGCTGATTGATATTCCATTCATCCATCATTTCTAAGATACTATCTGGCTGATGGATAGCCATCACCGGGCCTTCAGCCACTACAGTGAGATCAGAATTTGTTACTACCGTCGCAATTTCAAGGATACGATCCCGATCGGGGCTAAGCCCGGTCATTTCTAAATCAATCCAAATTAGATTATCTCGCTTGGGTGGCATCGGGTTATTCCTGTGGGCTTACTTCAACTCAACCTTATTTTCTGTCCCTGTTCTTAGTCGCTCAATATTTTCCATATGTTTCCAAATAATTAATGCTGCTATTATAGCCATCGGTAAAAAATAACTGGTATGGATAAAAAGGATTAAGATCGCAGCAAAAATACTGGCCACCAAAGAAGCTAAAGAAACATAGCGGGTAACTAGCACTACGACAAACCAAGCCACCACTGCAATGATGGCCACCCAAAACGATAATACCAAGACAGCACCAAAGGCAGTTGCCACTCCTTTTCCTCCTCTAAATTGGAAGAACACTGGAAACATATGACCCGCCACCGTGCTTAGAGCCACTAAACCTAACATGAAGCCATAGACTCCAAATATTTTAGCCAGCAATACCACAATAAAGCCTTTTAATGCGTCGCACACCAGTACTAAGATTGCAGGCAACTTACCATATAATCGCAATACATTGGTTGCGCCCGGATTTCCAGACCCAGCCTCTCTGGGGTCCGGTAATTTCATCGCCTTACAAACCAGAACCCCACTTGATAGAGAACCCACCAAGTAGCCGATAATGAGAAAGAGTATGCCGAGTAAAATCATGGTCCATCTTCCTTTTGAAAAGGTTTTCAAAGGTACTGCACATCCGGCACATGCCGGGGTCGACAAATCTTAGGCGAAATGCTGCTGAATATCCAGCAGTTTCTGAGGGAGGTTCCCCTCATCCGCCTTCGGCACCTTCTCCCACAAGGGGAGAAGGAATATATTACTAGGGTAGCCCATCCTCTTCTTTTTTGGCCGCCGGCAATAAATGGGTGCGATCCAAGCCCAAAGCGATTGCCAAAGATCCTGCTACATAAATGGAAGAATAAGTACCTACGCCAATACCGACGATTAAAGCAATTGAAAACCCCCGCAACATCTCTCCGCCAAAAATTAATAAGGCAACCACTACTAACAAAGTTAAGCCAGAGGTCATGATCGTTCGTGATAAGGTCTGATTAATTGATTGATTCATTACCTCAATTGCACTTCCCTTGCGAATTTTACGAAAATTTTCCCGAACCCGATCATATACCACAATCGTATCATTCAAGGAATAACCAATGCAGGTTAAAAGAGCGGCTAAAGAAATTAAATCAAACTGCAGATTGAAAAACGAAAAAACACCGAGAATTAAAATTGGATCATGTATAAGCGCCACAGCGGCACTCACCGCAAAACGCAGTTCAAAACGAAAAGCAATATAAGCAATCGTTGCTAATAATGAAACCAACACAGCCAATAAGCCATTCGTCACTAAACTTCTACCTACTTGCGCACCAATATATTCTATTTGTTGAAATTGGGAACCAGGTAATGCCTGTAATATTCGCTCTTTTAATGCACTTTCAGAAACTTCTTTTAGTGGAGGAATGCGAATGAGCACATTTTTTGACGTGCCATAAGATTGCACCACCGCTGAAGAAAAACCGGCCTGATTCAACTTCTCACGCAGGGTATTTAAATCAACAGGTTGTTGATAACTTAATTCTATTTGGGTGCCCCCAGTGAAATCTAAACCAAAATGCAAACCGTGGACAATGAGTGAAACAATTGAAGCGACAAATAACACAATAGAAAATAACGCCGCCCATTTGCGTTGGGCCATAAAATTAATCTGGGTGTTCGCTCTAAAAAATTCCATGTTAATTTCTCGTCAGTTTGATACCAATCGACAACTCTTTAACATTGCGCCTACCATAAATTAAATTAATGATAGCTCGGGTAAAAAATATTGCAGTTACCATTGAGGTGAGAATACCAATTGTCAAAGTAATGGCAAAACTTTTCACTACCCCACTACCTAAAGAAAAAAGAATTATGGCTACAATTAAAGTAGTCACATTAGCATCAACAATCGTGACAAAGGCTCTTTCATACCCGGTGTGGATACTCGCTTGCGGGCTAATCCCGAGACGCAATTCTTCCCGAATTCGCTCGTTGATTAAGACATTCGCATCCACCGCAATACCCATAGTCAACACAATACCGGCAATTCCAGGTAGAGTTAAGGTGGCCCCCAAAATGGACAAAATAGCTACTATAAAAACCACGTTTAATATCACCGCAATATTCGCCACTAACCCAAACAAATGGTAATAAAGCGCCATAAATACAATTACCGCCAAAGCCCCAACCAATACTGAAAGCACACCCTTTTTAATATTTGCCGCTCCGAGGGTTGGTCCCACCGTACGTTCTTGAATCACATCGACAGACGCCACCAAAGCACCCGAGCGTAATAACAGGGCTAAATCTTGGGCATATTTCATGTTATCTAAGCCACTAATCTCAAAATTACTGGGTAAAGCCGAACGGATGGTAGCGGCATTAATCACCTTTTCTTTTTGGATACGCGATCTTACCAACTGGCCATTAATCATTTTGGTTTGTGGAATCGATTCTACATAAACTACTGCTAATAATTTCCCGACATTCTCTGCTGTAATACGGCTAAACAGGCTTTCTCCGCCCCCACCTAAACGCACTGCCACGGCGGGACGACCATCAGAAGCGAGGGTCGCATTTGCATAGGTGATTGACCCACCTGTCAATATCACCTGGTTTTTTAGTAAGATGGGGCGACCCTCATATTGATACAAATGACTTCCTAATGGCGGCGTCCCGGCTACAGCACTTGGTAAATCCCCCTGCATGTCGACCAATTGAAACCGCAAGGTATCGGTTTTACCAATCAATTCTCTCGCTCGTGCCGCATCTTGGATCCCAGGCAAATCAATACTAATTTGCGATTTACCTTGGCGCTGCACTACCGCCTCACTCACCCCCAATTCATTGACACGATTGGTTAAAACATTTTGAGTTTGATCAATAACATAAGTATTAATCTTCTGCATCGCGGCAACAGTCATCGTGGCTGTGAGCAAAAATTGACCTTGCGCCGTAGATTCCTCAAGATTGTAATCAGTAAAACGGGTTCCTAACAAACGATAAGCCGCATCACGATTGTCCGCATCACGAAAAACAATGCTAATTTGATGCCTGGTTGCATTCGAAGTAATGCCTACATAACGAATCCTACTTTCCCTTAATTCACTACTAATATTGTTGACATCCGCTTCTACTCGAGTTTTGACGAGCGAATCGACATCGACATCCAGTACCAGATTGACGCCACCACGCAAGTCTAAGCCAAGCTTCATGGGATGCGCCCCGATGGCTGTCAACCAAGCGGGGGTACGAGGAACCAGATTTAAGGCCACCACATAATCAGTTCCCAAAGCCGCCTTAATAGCATCCTGGCCTTTTAATTGGTTATCCGTATTGAGAAAACGAATAATCGTGAGATTCGCTCCTTGCGCTTCGACGGCGAGAAAAGGAATACCCTGTGTTTTCAGAGCTTGCGTGGCTTGCTGCTCAATTCCAGGAGAAATGCTTGCCGACCCTTTAGCTGAAATCTGGACAACCGGGTCTTCTTGAAATAAATTAGGAGCCGCATAAATTAATCCAAATAAAATCAGGACCACCAGCAGCACATATTTCCACGCAGGATATTGATTCATATTTAGACTAGATTAAATCGACTTTAATGTGCCTTTGGGTAGTACCATGGCAATCGCATTTTTTTGCACGGTGATATCGACTTCTTTAGCGACACGCAATACGACAAAATTATCGACCATGTCGACTATTTTTCCGGTAACACCGCCCGTGGTTACCACTTCATCGTCTTTTGCCAACCCTTCCATCAGCTTACGCTGCTCTTTGGCACGCTTAGTTTGGGGGCGAATTAATAATAAATAAAACACGACTAAGAAAATAATCAGGGTTGGCAATAAAGAAAGTAAACTACCCTGACCCGAGCTTCCAGGGGCAGCCTCAGCAAAAGCATCGCTGATACCAAGCAAGTTTAAAAGACTCATTGTAATTTCTCCTTAAAATTGTTCACGAAGCTGCCTAATCTACCTTGTTCTATGGCTGTACGCAAACCCAACATGAGCTGTTGATAATAAAATAAATTATGGAGGGTATTTAGCCTGGCCCCTAAGCTCTCATGGCAACGATCCAAGTGGTGCAGATAGGCACGGGAATAATGCTGGCAAGTATAGCAGGCACACTCAGGGTCTAAGGGGCTTGGATCTGCTTTGTAACGACTATTACGGATGCGCACCACGCCTTGGGTAGTAAACAAATGGCCATTGCGGGCATTGCGGGTGGGCATGACACAGTCAAACATGTCTACCCCCATTAGCACCCCTTGCACCAAATCTTCTGGGGAACCTACCCCCATCAGATAACGCGGCTTATCTTGAGGCATCATGGGCGTGAGTTCAGCAAGCACTTGCCACATCTCCACTTTGGGCTCCCCCACCGATAGTCCCCCAATCGCATAACCATCAAAGCCAATTTCCACTAACCCTGCCAAGGATTGCTGGCGAAGTTGCGGATACATGCCACCTTGCACAATCCCAAACAAGGCTGCCGGGTTGTCGGCATGGGCGAGCTTGCTGCGTCGGGCCCAACGCAAGGATAATTCCATGGACGTGGCCGCTATCGCCTCCGTTGCCGGATAAGGGGTGCATTCATCAAAGATCATGACGATATTAGACCCCAAAGCCTGCTGCACTTGCATCGAACGCTCGGGAGTGAGCATCACTTCAGCACCATCCAAGGGGGAGCGAAAACGCACCCCTGCTTCAGAAATTTTACGAATGCTAGCCAGGCTGAATACTTGAAAACCACCGGAATCGGTCAAAATGGGTTTCTGCCAACGCATAAAATCATGCAGCGTACCATGGGCTTTAATAATCTCAGTTCCAGGCCGCAACATCAGATGAAAGGTATTACCCAAGAGGATTTGCGCGCCGGTGGCAGCCACTTCCTCTGGCGTGACGGTTTTCACCGCTCCATAAGTACCCACCGGCATAAATGCCGGCGTGTCCACCACGCCACGCTCAAAAATTAATTGCCCACGACGTGCCTTGCCGTCCTGAGCCAGTCGTTTAAATTCCACATAATCCCCTGAAAAAGTAACTATTCCCCCGATTTTGCCTCTCCCCCCTGTGGGAGAGGCCGCCGCGCCGTAAGGCGCGCGGGTGAGGGGTAAGCAACAATTAGCATTTAGCCAATAAAATGCTTCTTGCTGTTTTCAAGTTTACCCCTCATCCGCCCTTTCGGGCACCTTCTCCCACAAGGGGAGAAGGATTTTTACACACAAAGGATGGTGAATTATTTTTGTCCCATACAAGCTGCCAAAGCTCCTGGCGTTAGAAGAGGCTGAATTTCCTCCTGCTCTTCTTTAGCTAGCTCCCCCCAAACTTCCCGAGCCAAATCTCGTTCAAAATCTCGTTTGCTTTGACGATAACCAAACAATCCAACACCTTGACCATGGTGATTGTTAAGATAAGCAGCCACTATTTCTCTATTCTTTGCAGAAATCACCTTTTTTCTTTTTTTATTAGTTGCAAGTATATACGTATTGTATAATGTGTCCTCCGCATCATTATCCTGAGGGTTGGAAATCTCTGCCGTGATTCCTAAAACATATTCTTTCCTAGTTGCTTTGGTAATTGCTTTATAATACTTATAAGCCTCTTCCTCAATGGCATTTATTTGCTGCAGCTTATTAGTTAATTGCTCATCAGTTGGCTTTGCTTCATGGTTTACTGCTTGTAAAGCTGTTCGAAGTAACTTCCGACGCTCCTGATCTGGTTTTGTCTTATCTAAAATTTCAAATGGCACTTCAAGTTCTGGGTTACGTAAACTGATCGTACCATTTTGATTCTGCACATTCTCGAAAATCGAGTGCACATAAAACAAAATAATGGCTGGTTGTAAACAGGCTTTCAGACTAGTCCAGGCACAAGTGTTTAGTTTCTGCGGCTTTTGATTGTCAACGGCAAAAAATGGTTTATCCGCTGCAATGATATTTAATCTCTCGATAACCTCAGCCGTACTGCTATCTTGACCAAAATAATTGCCATATCGATCGATATCACGCACTTGATCTCTCACATTACAGATTTTAGCCACATAGGATCCCTCTAAGCCATCGCCTCTATTACCGACAATAAATTGTTGCCCCAAATTCACTCTAAATATGCGATGACCGCTGGAAGAAACAAAATTTATGCTGGGTTTTGTCTTATCAATATTTTCTGTATCTTCCATGTTCTGAAGCAGTTGTTTTAAAAATAATTTACAATTTCCTTGGTAGTCTGCTAAGTGTTTACTTTCTTCTATTGCAACATGGTCAATCCCCGTTCGGAGCGCATGAGTCATTTTTTTCGTAAAACCCTCAAACTGATCGGTACGTTCTCCACCTAGCACTCTAGAGAAAAAACTATTAGTAGTGCGGCGGGCAGCTTGATTTCCATGGTTGGGGATACTCAATATATGAGCAGCTTCGTTGGATTTATCAAAAACTAACATCCGCGATGCCATATTTGGACCTGACATTGACAATTTTTCACCTTTGCTCAGGGGAGGAGGTTTGCTTTTGGCATAATAATTAACAATATTTAAGGGGAGCGTCGCTAAGAATAAATACACAGCATAAGGCTCCAGCATCGGCAGCCTACTCACCATCAGGGCTACTCCTATTGGAAATAAAACGTTAATTAACACTAATCCCCACCGCTGATGCGTGTGCGGGAAAAAATAATAGAGCTGATTGACCTGTGCCCTGAAACCCACTTTATCGAGCACGCCTATACTACGGTTACAAAGATTAATGGCACAGGAGAGAACAAATATTGTTACTAACCAGCCAAAAACATTGCCAAAAAGAGTATTGCCAACAGTAGACTGCAACCAATTCATTCCAGCTTCAAAATAAATTCTTGGGTCAAAAACAAAACTAAACCAGCCGGAAAGTACACTCAATAATAGAAAGTAAAACAACAAACGTTTCGATTCAGGATACTCTAAGTATTCTTTCAAGCTGGAAAAATTAGGTAACTTAACGATACCCTCCGCCAATGCGAGAAAAACAAAACTAGTCACGATCCCCAACGGGAAGAAAAATAACAATGAACTACCCATGAAGAATTGATAATATAAGGCCCCAGTAATAAGGAATCCCGGTAGGATGCGCATTAATAGCTTGGGAAGAGATAACGATCGTACCCGCCCATAATAGTAAACGGAATACAATAAGAAAAAGGGCCCTAATAGTCCATAGAAAACCGATAAATCGTTTGGGTGACGCTTATGATTCGCTATAACTGGCATAGTGTAAACCTCGAGAAACTGTCAAATTGTTATATAGTACTATGCTCTCCTTAAGCCAACATTAATTGTAAAGCCATGCTCTTAGAACAATTCAACTTTGACCTACCCCACCATCTAATCGCCCGTTATCCCCTGGCAGAGCGCAGCGCCAGCCGTCTGCTGTGTTTAAACAAAACCACCAAAGAAATTGCTCACCGCCACATGGGTGAGCTTCCTGGGCTACTATCTCCTGAAGATTTGCTCGTGTTCAATAACACCCGCGTGATCCCTGCACGCTGGAAGGGAATAAAAGTCAGTGGCGGTCGCGTAGAATTACTGATTGAACGCATCTTGGACTACGATCAGGCTCTAGTCCACTTGAAGTCCAGTAAAACGCCTAAAATAGGCAGCTATTTGCTGATGGAGCAAGATATTAAAGTAAAAGTGCTGGACCGTCGAGGGTCTTTGTTTGTAGTAGAATGCTTGCATGAACAATCCTTGGGCTCTTTATTAGAACGCCATGGCCATATCCCCATCCCGCATTATATGCAGCGCGACGCTGAGGAAATGGATAAGACCCGCTATCAAACCCTCTATGCCAGCCAACCGGGGGCAGTGGCGGCACCTACCGCAGGATTACATTTTGATGAGGCCTTATTTGCCAAGCTCAAACAACGTGGGATCAAAACCGCTTTTTTAACCCTGCATATCGGAGCAGGCACGTTTCAGCCCGTACGCGAAGAAATGATTCAAAATCATCAGATGCATGCGGAATATTTAGAAGTATCAGCAGAGCTTTGTGCGCAAGTAGCCGCAACCAAGGCGCAGGGAGGACGGGTCATTGCGGTGGGAACTACCAGCGTACGAGCTCTTGAAACCGCGAGCCAAGGGGCGCAAATCGCACCCTATTATGGTGAGACCCGTTTATTTATTTATCCTGGCTATACATTCCGTTGTGTCGATGCCATCCTCACCAATTTCCATTTGCCTAAATCTAGTTTGTTAATGTTAGTTGCTGCCTTTGGCGGCCATGCGGCTGTCATGAACAGCTATCAACAAGCTATTGCAGCCGAGTATCGTTTTTACAGTTACGGAGATGCGATGTGGATTGAATAGGCGAATTAGAATCTACTTGATGGCATCTACTGAAAAGTATGGATATAGTAACAACGGTAATACTTTTTATTTCTAGGTGGTTATAATGACGACTTCCCTTAAACTTGATGCAAAATTAAAGAAACGTATGCAACGACTCGCAGACTTGAAGGACCGCTCAGCCCATTCGATCATGATAAGGGCAATTATCATTCTATAGAACGAGAGGAAAAAGAGAAAGTTTCAACCAAGAAGCTTTAATGTCGTGGAAAAATTACCAAGAAACAGGCAGACATTTAACAGGTCAAGAAGTACGAGATTGGTTAAAAACTTGGGGAGCTAAGGATGAAAAGAGACTCTAGTTGGCCAATACCTTTGACCATTTTAAATTTAACCACTATAATTATGACCATAGAACTGTAACCATGGTTATTCGAGGTTAAAATGGAAAAAAAAATCGCTGCCGGGCAATTTAAAGCACAATGTTTACAATTAATGGATCATGTGCGTGAAAAACATCTTAGTTTTATAATTACTAAGCATGGAGTTCCTATTGCTAAATTAGTACCCTTTGAAGAACAACCACTCAGCCTATACGGCGCTTTAAAAGGGACTGTAAAAATTAAAGGGGATATTATCGCTCCCATCGATGAAAAATGGGATGCTGAATCATGAGTGGCTTGTTGCTAGACACTCACGTTTGGATTTGGCTGATGGAAGGAAGAATGGAATTAAATTCCGAGCAACAGCAAATAATTGACGAGGCCACGCAACATAGTGTAGTAGCCATTCCCGCCATTTCAGTGTGGGAAGTTGCTATGTTGGTCGAAAAAGGTCGAATTAAACTAGAAAAACCTTTATTAGCTTGGGTTAAAGAAGCCTTGGCATTACCTGGCATTGAGCTAAAACCATTGACCCCAGAAATAGCTGTAGAAAGTTCTCAGCTTCCCAATGGCTTTCATGGCGATCCTGCCGATCGCATGATCGTAGCTACTTCACGGATACATCAACTTAGCTTAATGACCCATGATCAAAAAATTTTGGACTACGCCCAAAAAGAATATCTTTCAGTAATCCCTATATAGCTATCCAATGCACACATCTCATTTAACCTAGATTCGGCAGTAGAAACCGTAGCGAGAGGGATTAAGACGTTGAAGATCTTGATTATTTTTAAATTTTTTTCTTGAAGGCGTACTCACCCGTACGGTGAAAGAAAAAAATATAAAAATAAGCGAGAGATTCAATGTATTAAGCCCTCACAGTAGGTTTCTACTGCCGAATCTAGGTTTAAGGCTCAACTAGTCTAGGAGTTGGCAATGCTGGCAATACACAGTGCTGCGTTGGCCAATGCGCAGGAATTGCAATGGCGCATGGCACCGCACACAGGCCAGCCCGGCCCGACCATACACTTTTAGCTGGTCAGCAAAATATCCGGGTTTGCCCTCACTATTAGTAAAATCTTTCAAAGTTGTACCACCCCGCTGTATCGCGTGACGCAAAATTTGCTTAACAGCCTTCACCAATAACTGCAAGCGCTCTGCTGATAATGAATTGGCTGCTGCCGCTGGATGAATTCCTGCAACAAATAAAGCTTCATTCGCATAAATATTGCCAATTCCAGTGACCACGTGGTTGTCCATTAACAATATTTTAATTGGCACATGCCGACTTTGTGCATGTAGCCACAAATATTTTCCCGTGAAGCCTCTCGTTAATGGCTCTATTCCTAAATTTTTTAATAATGGATGACTCGCGGGATTCTCTTCAGTCCACAACAGTGCCCCAAAGCGCCGCGGGTCAGTAAAACGCAAAATTTTTTGATTACGAAATATAATATCTACATGATCATGCTTATTATGCGGATAGCCCTCAGGTAATACCCGTAAGCTTCCTGACATTCCTAAATGAATAATCAGCGTTCCCTGCACTATTTGCAGTAACAAATATTTCCCACGACGTTTAGCACTCAGAATTTTTTTATCTGGCAAAATTTGCGGTAACTGAGGTGAAATGGGCCAACGTAATTGCCGATTTCTGATCACTACTTGCATGATAATTTGGTTTTGAATATGTGGCAAAATCCCACGCAGAGTGGTTTCTACTTCAGGAAGTTCTGGCATAGGTCGGTTTTATCCGCGCAACGCCTGGTTAAAGTCTTCTATTAAATCTTCAGTGGCTTCTATTCCGACTGATAAACGAATTAATCCATCAGAAATACCAATTTGCCGACGCTCTTCTGCGGACATGCCCACATGCGAAGTCGTGGCAGGACGAGTAATCAGCGTTTCCACTCCTCCTAAACTAGGAGCCTGCACAGCAATGTGCTGCTTCTTAAGAAAATGCTCAGCGGCAACTGCACCACCCTCTAGTTCAAAACTTAACACACCACCACAGCCATGAAATAATTCTTGAGCCCGTCGATAATCGCGGGAACTAGTCAACCCTGGATAATTGACCTGCTTGATACTCGGATGATGCTGTAAAAATTCGGCAATTTTTCCGGCGCTAGCATTTTGATAACGCACACGTAAAGCCAATGTTTTTAAACCTCTTTGTAATAAAAAAGCAGCATGGGGATCAAGACAACCACCAAGATGACCCATTTTATGATTGAGCCGCTCTATAAACTCCGCTCTCCCCGCCACGGCACCCGCAACCACATCAGAATGCCCATTTAAATATTTTGTAGCACTGTGCAAGGACACATCAAAACCCAAATCAATTGGGCAAAAATTTATGGGAGTAGCGAAAGTATTATCAATGATGGAAAGCAGGCCATGGGCTTTAGCAAAAGCTACCACCGCTTTAAGATCGCCGACTTGTAATAAAGGATTGGCCATTGCTTCGACATAAATGGCTTTGGTATGTGATTGCAATTTAGCTTGCCAGGTAGCGGAATGATGGGGGTCGATAAAATCATAAGACAAACCCAAACTAGAAAAATCATGAGTGATAAAGGTATGCGTTCCCCCATAAAGACAATTCTGCACCAGCAAATGATCGCCTGCCCGCAAAGTCGTTAACAGGACACCCACAATGGCTGCCATACCAGAAGCCGTGACGAGGGCGGATTCAGCGTGTTCCAACACAGCAATTTTTTCCTGCAAGCTGATTTGATTGGGTGTATTGTTTAAGCGAACGTAACGAACCGCATTGTAATGCGTCTCCCCCGCTGTTTCATACATGACACTCTGAAAAATAGGCTGAATCACCGCGCCATCTATTCTTGGCAGAGGATCCCCCGCATGAATTAGATTTGTTTCTAAGCGATACGAAGAATTATTTTTGACCATTCGGGAAGATACCTTCATCAAACTTTCACCAGGAGTCCCTTAAAGTTACTGAATTTCTTCAGGGGATAAGCCCGTATGTAGAGCAATAATTTCATTAGTTAGGCCAGCCTGCTTAAGCGATTTTGCTATTTTAAGTCGCTCTCGTTTAGAACCCTCAGCATGGCCCTCAGCATGACCCTCTGCACGACCCTCTGCACGACCCTCTGCACGACCTTCAGCATGACCTTCAGCATGACCCTTGACGTGGCCTTCAACCTGAGCCTTTTCCTTCTGCATTTCTATCATAGCCATTAAACTAGCATCATCACTTAAACTTTCCATATAACGCTGATACGATCGACGTTCTGCTGCGCTTAGTCGTAAGATATCCAGTTTCTTAGCAGCACTATGAATACCACGGGCTGAAAATCCTTCTTTAACCTTAGCATGTTTCAACAAATACACCCATTCGTCAATTTTATCTTGCACTTTTTCATGGAACTGGCTCACTTTGATAATATAGTATTCAGGAAAAATCTGAGCTGGCGTCTGTGGCTCGACCTGATAAGTTTGTCGATAAAACTCTTTTTCCTGCGAATTCAAATCTAAAGTATCATGAAAATGCAAACCCTTAAATATCGTATTGCCCTGGTATAGATAATCCTTACCTGACCCCAAATTAAAAAATACGATACTGACCGAAATTACTTTACGGACATTGCGGTATTCATCTCCTAGATGCAAATGTTCGCATACTACCTTAGAAGTAGCGTACAAAACTCGGCTCAAATAATCCCACTGACTAGCACATTGCACTTCAATAATAATAAATTGTCCACTTTTGGTTCTGACTAATAAGTCTACCCGATTATATTTATCAGTAGCGTGCTCTTGATTACTCTCAGATTCGAGCAGGCTTTCAATATGAATTGTGTCGTGCAACAGTTCGGATAAAAAACCTTCTAAAATATCAAAATTGGCCTTATTCCGTAGCAAGTGTTTAATTGCCCAATCAAAACGTACCAGCGACATAGCTCACCCCCAAAAAGTAAAAATTTAACCCCAACTCAGCTCAAGTCTGATCCTACTGCAATATTCACTCAGCTGTCCAGAACTGCAAAATCCTTCTCCTTTGCGGGAGAAGGATGATAATCTCACAACAGCAACGCAAACAATACCGTAGTTTCAAAGGCAGGTGAGGTGTTTCAAAACGCTGAAAGCTACTTCAAACACCCTCATCCGGCCTTCGGCCACCTTCTCCCGCAGAAAAACGCTGCGGGAGAAGGGACGTGAAAATCATTCCTCCCAAAAATCTGTTTCGCCACGAGAAATGCCAGCAATTAATTTTTGGCAAAGCTCCTGAGTGAGAGGTTTGGCGAAATACCCATTCAAGCCTATTATGCTTGCTCGTTGATCACAGCCACTATCCTTTTCTCGTGCAGTCACTACCACAATGGGTATTTGGCTGATTGCACCGCTCTGACTACGGATTAATCTAGCCAGATCCAGCCCGTGAGTATCAGGCAAACCAATGTCCAATAAAATGAGATCAAAAGACTGATCGAATTTTGTAATTGCCTCCTTGCCTGACTTGGCCACTTCGCATTCGCAACCAGCACGGTTCAGCATTTCTCGAGCTGCAATAATTGCCAGGTCCAATGGCACTACCTTAAGGAGCAAAGATGAATATAAGCCTATGATTTAGATGAAAAAAGATGAAATCAGTTTCCAAATTTAATATTATTGTTGTAGCAAACACACAATAATAAAAAAAGGAAACTGATCTGTGAATTTTAAAAAGAAAAATAAAATTAAGCAAGTTAAAAATAAAAGACAAGAATTGGCTGATGGTGCACCAGACATTTTCCTGTTAAACCTATTGAATTCAGAAAAATGTCAGAAGATACTTAGAGAGTGCCGGGAATATCGTGACCGGATATATAGCCCCACCAAAACCTTATTTACGTTTATTAAACAAGTTTTAAATCCAGATAAATCCTGCAAAAAAGCGGTTGCTGGTGTTGTTGTGGAGCAGCTGCATAGTAAAAAAAAGAAGCAGAATAAAATAAGCTCAAATACTGGCCCCTATTGTAAGGCCAGAAAGCGATTGCCTGAAGATACTGTGAAGGCATTAGTTAAAGAATCTGGAGCTTTCCCTTTGAAATCTATTCCAATGAGATGGAAAGTCTATGGCCGAGAATTAAAAGCATTTGATGGATTTACCGTCAAAATGTCGGATACAAAAGCTAATCAAAAAAAATTTCCTCAGCATGGTAATCAGAAAAAAGGGGCTGGATTTCCTATGGCGCGAATAGTAGCCGTTATGTCACTGACGCGGGGAACCGTAATAGATTATGCAATAGGGGCTCACAAAGGAAAGGGCACAGGAGAAATCTCATTATTAAGAGAAATTATAAACTGCATTAAAGCCGACGATATTGTGCTGGGTGACCGTTATTACCCCAATTTTTTTCTTATGGCGGACTTAAAAAAAATAGGAGCTGATGGTGTTTTTCGCGGACAAAGTCAAAGGAATTATGATTTTAGAATGGGACAAAAATTGGGTAAAAATGATCACATTGTCAACTGGGAGAAACCACAGAAACCGGAATGGATGACACAAAAGCAATATGAGGCATACCCCGATCAAATTTCCATACGGGAATTTAAAGTATCAGGCCACATATACGTTACAACATTTTTAGACAAAAAATACCACAAAGCAGAGCTTGCCCAAATATATAAGCGAAGGTGGGAGGTGGAGCTTAATTTGCGAAGTATTAAAAGTATCATGAATATGGATATGTTATCGTGCAAAACACCAGAAATGGTTAGAAAAGAAATAGGAATTCATTTATTAGCATATAATTTTATCAGAATAATTATAGCAAAAGCTTGTTATGAGTATGGCGTTAATCCATGGGAAATAAGCTTTAAGGGAAGTGTGCAGCTACTAAATGAATTTATTCCTTATTTTATAAGCTCAAATCAGGTGAGCAACCATAAAATGTATATTGAGATGTTAAAATTAATTGTGCAAAACAAAGTTGGAAATAGACCAGATAGGGTGGAGCCCAGGCTAGTCAAGCAAAGACCGAAACCATTTCCAGCCTTGAAGAGAAACAGAGCAATCGAAAAAGAAAAATTGCTACGTAAAATAAATAAAAGGATTTTAAAATATTCTGTGGCTTAAGGTAGTGCCATTGATTGCCAGGTCCTCATCTTCAATTAATAAGACTTTTTTATTATTCATGTTCAAACTCCTAAGTGATGTGAATATCAAAAACCTAGGATTACGAACGAAGCAGCAGAGCAACATTCAGCTGCTCCGCCAAATCCTACCTCTGCTGCTTCTAGTCTATCCTGCTCTTGACATAATCATCCCCTGACCCAACACGTTTCGCAGCAATACCCCCATTCCACACGCAGCCAATGACGGCAGAGGACTGCAACAGGGTACAGTGAAAACGACAGCCAGAGGCAAAATGTAAAAAGCAGTTTGGAAACAACCAACGATAGGCTAAAATCAAAAACGTCATGTGGCTAACTCCTTCTCTGAGTTGTCATGTGGAAGTTCGGCTCAGATGCGTCAACATCTGTTCCGCGCGCCTCAGGTGTCACCACCTGAGGTTTCCTATTATTCAATGGGTTGAAATTAAAAGCAAGCTACTGTTACAAAATTATGCAGAGCAAAGGACCATCATCATTATTTTGCGAAGTATCAGTCTCCTTTTTGGAATCCCGTACTGGTAGTGTATGAATGGGTGAGCCACCTGACACTACAACCGACTGAGGTACAGAATTTTTCGATGGTAAGATAACTATTTCCCTAAATTTTTCCTGAGTCAGTGGAGTGCCACTTTGTCTATGCTGATTTATCCGATCTAAAATGCTTCTCGCTGGGCCAGCATTAAATAAAGATTCGAAATTGCTTTGTACTTGCCTAGAGACGTCCGAGTCAAGCAACCCCTCTTGTTTCATTATTTCTAAGATTTTCCTAAATTCTTTCGCCTCGGGAGCACGCTTAATCACTCGATCTAAGTTATCAATACTGGATGTATTATTTCCATCAAAAAAATCAGCCTCGAATGCAACCAGCAGTTCATTGATAGCTTCAGCATACTTTCCTTGCGAGATAATCGGAACAAAATAATCAGGGCAATTGGCAACAGCTTTGTTCTCAAGAAGCTGCTTAATAGCATCACTATGATTGACATTGTTCAGCACTTGCAGAAAATTTCCGGGCGCTTTTTTACCTTGTAGTAATTTACCTTCCCTCAAGATACGAACCAGCCAAAAATTATCTCTCGAGTGCCATACGTGGCTTGGCCTACTCATCCTTAACAAAATCTCTACTCTGCTTGGGCTATTATTACTAGCCCCCTTTTGTTCGAATTGAGTAAAAACGTCAGTGGATTCTACTACTTTGATCAGTCGAGTAATTGCTTCAATAGCACTATCGGTTTGGCCAATTAATTGTTTCTCAAGTTCAGTATCTTCCAGCAAATCAGCACAGTGATTTGCTTCTAATGCTGCAAATAATTCTTGATGAGGCGATTTATCCCAGACATTCTCAGAAGTATAAGTGGCAATCAGCTTAAAAATATCATCTGATAAGTCACCTTCCATCATCCCTGCTTTTTCCTTACCGATTCGCACCTCTTTACTCCCCCATCTCACCGCTTCCCTCGCCTGCGTTTGATAGTATTTGGCAATCAATTCATTAAAAGTCGCTTGATTTAGGGTTTGAGAATTTCGTTGCTGCTCAAGAGTTTGCTTAATCGCTTCTATTTCCGGCAAGCATTGCAATAGTGCACTTAAATTATGAGGCTTCAAAAGTATTGACTGAATGTTCAAGGTCTCCTGAAGCACGGCTAATTTTTCTGGATAAGCAAACACGCGCTGAAAATCCTCCTGACTTATTTTTTCCAATACATGGGAATTTTTACTAATGAACTCATTTACTGCAGAAATTTGATCATAAGTAAATGACGGTAATTTTTGCTTAATTAATTCTAGATAATCTCCAAGCTTGGATGGGGCAAGCGCAAAAAGGGCAGGCAATGCTGCAGCGACACTAGGAGCATTTGAACTGCTCGCAATAACTAACTCAAAAAATTGCCGACCCTGCTCAACCCCGAGTAAATTAACTCGCCGAACTCCTTCTCTAGGTATTGTTATTTTCCCTTCTTGCAAACATTTTAAGCCTTTAGCAATGAAACTACAATTCTGATTCTGCAATATGCGCTGGCAATTTTCCTTGGTTAACCAAGCATCAGGTACGTCTCTCAATACCACACTCATTTCATAAGTTGGAGACGGATACTGACCTGAGGCTATTAAATCAAACTTAATCAATGAACATTGTTTCAACCACGGATTTATCTGGCAACTCCCCATACTAAATTGGGCAAACATATTATACACATTAAAGAACCTCTGTTTTCGCAACTTACTCAATGCCCCCTTCTCATCCTCAGGTGCGCGCCATAAAGCATTAGTGGGTTCATCGCTAAATAACCCACATTGCTCGGCTGTAGTATAACAGGCAGGTACATCAATATCTGACCCAGAATTTTCTAACACCTGCGAAAAAATAGCGGAAGTTGCTAGCTGTTCTTGCTGCAGCAAATGAAGCACAGGACGTATTTTTAAAGCATTGTAGCGATGGCGAATAATTTGCAATTGTTCTTCAGGACGAAATAAGCTCAATGCTTTGGCAATTTGCACAACCTGAGCCAAATCGCCAGCTGGCATTTGCTGCTGCCAGTGAAATGTAGACCAACCAAACCCCTGATTGATCATCTCTATTTTTGTTCGATTATTTGTACCTGCCACCAACAAACCACAATCTTTTAGAACATCCAACTCTGTGCATAACTTTTCCTTATTTAGGAGAGAAACAGTCGCATAACGCGTGATTACCCCTACGGCAGTACCCTGATTAAAATAGCTCAAATTGTAGAAGCGACCTAATAATTCGCACAATCGAACATGATGCCCCACCGGAACAGGCGTCAGTGCAGTTAAAATTGATTGCGCTGAATAATCGTCATTAAGCCAGTTTGTAAATTTAGGGGCACAACTTATGCGTAAAAAATTGACCATCCCTAACCATTGTTCGCCTCCCCTCTGGAAATAGACATAGGTGTTAGCCCTGATGGCTGGGCGTAACAAATCAATCCCATCTAGAGTTTCCAACTCTACTGATCTACAAAATAAGTGGTAAAACTGCTCCATCACCCCATTACCAAACAAGGCAAACCTGAGTCCCGCTTGCAATATTTTTTCACGGAATTCCAGGGGATTATGGGGGACATCAGTACCAGTTTGGGCACATCCCAACAAAAAGCCCACAAAGCGACCCAATACACTAGCCCCCCAGAGACCTAAACAGACTATGAGGAGACCGGGTAATGTGTTCAAAGCAAGTAATGGAACAGAAGATCCAAAAAACCCAAACAAGTATAAGCCTAATGGCAGAGCCAAAATCGGTCCAATGATTGCTCCCAAACCCCCGCCCCACAACATCGTACTGGCGAATTTACGCCGATCCGTCCAAGCGTCTATTATGCTGAGCGGTGGCAAGAGAAAACGCAGTAGTGCTTTAGTGATTTGCATGGTTTATCTCAGTTAATGGCGAAACTGAACGGTATAATAACGCATTAAGCTTAAACTTGTATTAACAGTTTTTGTCATATCAGGCAAACTTCAGTTGTCTCTACTTTGGAATAAGATAGGGGATTTAGGGTGGTGAAGAATGGGCTTGCAAATAACTTTCTAACCCAGCCGCGTAAATCTGAGTGGATAATGGAAAAGATTCTTTGCTGGGGAAAATAACGAATAATTTATCTAATTTGAGATCTTCGATAGCAATAGTCATGGATTTTGTGATCTTGGGCATATCGGTATATTTAAATTCAAATCCTAAGCGCTTACCATTTTTGATAATTAATAAATCTAATTCGGCATGTCCTTGTGTTCCCCAAAAATAATATTCCCCATCGACAGCTTCGTGATGTCTGATGATTGATTCTAGCGCAAATCCCTCCCACGATGATCCTAATTTAGGGTGTTGATATAAATCATCTTCGTTGGATATATTCAACAGATAATGCAAAATGCCGCTGTCACGAAAATAGATTTTTGGCGATTTTATCTGGCGTTTGGAGATATTTTCAAACCAGGCTGGGATTTCGCGTAACATAAATGTTCCAACTAGGATATCCGTGTAATAACGAATTGTTTTGTGATTCAGTCTTAAAGATTTTCCTATTTCAGAGGCATTAAATACGTTGCCATGATAATGGGCAATCATCATCCAGAATCGTCTTAACTCAATTGGAGAGATTCGTATACCAAGATTAGGAATGTCACGCTCAAGAAAGGTTTGAGTATATTCTCTGCGCCAAATGATGCTGTCTTCATCTGTTTTTGCTAAATAAGATAGAGGGAACCCCCCTCGTAACCATAAACGATGCAGATCATGGGTTTCTTCATATGAAAATGGTGTTGTTTCAATATATTGAATTCGACCAGCAAGCGTTTCAGAGGATTGTCGAATGAGATCACGAGAAGCGCTACCTAGAACCAGGTAGCGCTGGGTTGTTGTATGATCGACCAATACTCGTATAGTAGGGAATAATTCGGGAAGGCGTTGAATTTCATCAATGACGATCAAGTTATCCAGTGCCTCAAGGGCTAATTGAGGATGGGATAAGCGAGCTAAATCAGTCGCTCTTTCTAGGTCAAAGTAGTTTCGGGCTGTAGACAACTGAGGCTCATGCTGGATATAGTCTTTGGCAAGCGTGGTCTTGCCACATTGTCTGGGCCCCAGTAAAGCGACCACTTTGTGGATTTCAAATGCTTTTTGGATGCGAGCGAGGTAATGACTTCGTTTCACCGAATGCTTTCCTTGTAAATTGGTATGCTTCCTACCATAATACAAGGATAATTACGCGAGATCAAATCTGCACGCTGTTTTAGCGCATATTCCCAGTATGCCCTAATGAATAGCGCCCGGGTTGTGGCCAAACCGTGAGTCCATGCGGGCCGCGGCCAACGGGTATACGGTGGGTTAATAGGCCGGTGCTGGTGTCAAATACATAGACTTCACTGTCATAACGTCCTGATAGCCATAATTCTTTACCATCCGCAGTGATATTCCCCATATCCGGACTACCCCCTTCTGGAATTGGCCACTGCGCAACTACTTTTTTCGCAACGGGATCAACCACAGCAATATTGCCGGGCCCATTGGGAGGACAAAAACCAGGCAGGCGACACCCTAAACTCGGGCAACCTCGATTGGCAACATAAAAAAACTTGCCATCCCGACTCGGATAAATGCCATGAGTACCAACACCAGTTGGAATAAACCCTACCTCACTAAAAGAATCAGGCTCAATCAGAAACACCCCGCCTTTATTCATATCCGCCACATAGAAAATCCGACCATCGGGAGAGAGGCGCACATCTTGCGGCATACAGCCTCGCTCTGGCATATTAATCCCCAGGGAAAGATAAGCTAAGATCTTGCGATTTAAGACATCCAGTTTCAATACTTGCCCAGAAAACTCACAAGTGGCAATGGCATAACGACCATCCACGGTAAAGTCCATATGATTCACCCCTTTGCATTCCACCGGGATAGAATCTATCAGCGCCATGGTCTGGGGGTCGCGAAAATCCAGCAGTTTTTTGCCTTCATCCACTACAATGGCAAACCGACCATCGGGGGTGAAATACAGATTATAAGGATCGACCACAGCAATCCTATCCCCAGGCTGAGCCGTATTAGGATCAATCGGGGTAACGCTATCACCATCGTTATTTAATACCCACAAAGTTTTAAGGTCATAAGATGGCACCACATGTTGCGGGGTTTTGCCTACTGGAAAAGTGGCCAGGACTTGATAAGTGCTAGGGTCAATGACACTCACCGTGTTATCTCGGCTATTTGGCACATACACGCGCGGCAATGCGCTGTGCGTTACCGCGGCCAACTTATTAGCTTGAGTGTGGAGATAAATATTGGAACTTTCTTGGATGGCGGCAGGCTTTTGGGCAGGGCTGCTGCTCTCTGGTTTACTTTTCTCCTGACATCCTGTTCCTAATAACAGTAAAATTGTAATAAAAAAAACTGCGATGCATTTATTTACTCCCATGTAAATTCTCCTTGCTTTTTAAAGAACTGTAACTATTCACCACATTGCCAAAGTTGCCAAAAACAGGCAGCTATGAGCCTAGGTTGAAGTAACGAAATGGGTGAAAAAGCGCAGTGTACAAATTAGTACATGAGCATTTTTCATCCATTTCGTTGCGAAAGATAGGCCATAGATGCCTGTTTTAATCCAAAGTTCGTCGGTAACGCTTCAAGCCTATAATCAAAATCACTAGCATAAATACGCCAATTGGCCATACATCTGGCCATATTTCTGCTAAACCATTACCTTTCAACAAAATACCTCGCACAATCCTGAGAAAATGTGTTAATGGTAAGATTTGTCCCAGATATTGTGCCCAATCTGGCATTCCACGAAAAGGAAATAAAAACCCCGAAAGTAAAATCGACGGTAAAAAGAAAAAAAAGGCCATTTGCATCGCTTGTAACTGATTTTTTGCAATACTTGAAAATGTCAAACCAACAGCCAAATTCGCGAGAATAAATGGCAATACAGCAATCAGTAACAATACTACACTGCCAAAAATAGGCACAAAAAACAGCCAATGGGCCAGTGCTAAAATTAACAAGACTTGGAGATAACCTACCATAATGTAAGGAGTAATTTTGCCTAGCATAACTTCCAGCGGTTGTAGCGGGGTTGCCAAAAGATTTTCCATCGTGCCACGCTCTCGTTCCCGAGTAATAGCCAAACTGGTAATTAGGACCATCGTCATCGTGAGCACTACCCCCATTAATGCCGGCACAATGTTATATTGGGTATTACTCTCAGGGTTATATTTTGCATGTATTATGACATTATAACTAAGAGGCGCATTAATTAAATAATGGACCCGACCCTTGATCGTCTGATCTAACACGTGTTGCGCCATAATTTGCACAGCCGAAATTGCGTTTCCCACCGCCACCGAATCAGTTGCATCCGCTTCTAACAAAATGCTGGGATGCTCATGACGAATCAAGCGGTAGGTAAAATCTGTCGGAATAGAAATCAAGAATAATACTTCATTGGCAGCAAGGAGCCGTGCTGCTTCCCTTTCACTGCTGACTTCATGGCTAATTTTAAAATAGTCGGTATTTTTCAAACCCTGAATAAAGGCGCGGGTATAAGGACTATGATCCTCAGCCAATACTGCGGTGGGTAAATGCCTGGGATTGGTATTGATGGCAAAGCCAAACAAAATTAATTGCATGACTGGAATCCCAATCATCATCGCAAAAGTTAAGCGGTCGCGGCGCATCTGGATAAATTCTTTAACAATCATCGCGACTAAACGCTGGAAAGAAAAATTTATAGCCATGGTTTCCTTAAGATCCTTCTCTCGAGCTTATTCGATGGCTCGTCATCCCGGCATGAATGCCGGGATCCCCGGCGCAGGAAGCGAAACTTTCACGTCCTTGTGATCTGGGTCCCTGCATCCTGCAGGGACGACGAATCCCGCAAAATTCCTCGGTAGCCAATATCAGTTCGGTAATATTTACTTGGCCATTGGATATTTTTCGCTAATTCATAGGCTAATGCTTGTGCTTCCCGGAGATTCGATCCTAATGCGGTAGCACACAAAACCCGCCCTCCTGCGGTCTTGATTTGTGAGTCTTCTAATACGGTGCCAGCGTGGAAAATTTTACAATCCTCTCGCTCCAGCTCCAATCCTTGAATAACTTCATCCCGGGGATATTGTTCCGGGTAGCCCTTAGCGGCTAACACAATGCCGAGGGCAGCTCGTGGATCCCAGGACAACTGGACCTGATTTAAGCGTTTTTCTAAGGCAGCAGCGCAAGCTTCAGCTAAATTAGATTGTAAGCGAAATAAAATCGCTTGGGTTTCTGGGTCGCCTAAACGGCAATTAAATTCGAGAACTTTTACTTGTAAATCCTCCCTACCCCCCTTTGCTATCATCAGCCCAGCATAGAGAAAACCAACATAGGGGTGGCCTTCGGCTGCCATTCCTTTTAGGGTAGGATAAATAATCTGGTCCATCACTTGTTGATGAATTTCGGGGGTAATAATGGGAGCCGGAGAATAAGCACCCATCCCTCCGGTGTTTGGCCCTTGATCACCATCGTCGCGGGTTTTATGGTCTTGTGATGTGGCCAAAGCTAATGCAAATTCCCCATCACTCATGACAATAAAGCTCGCTTCTTCTCCACTAAGAAATTCCTCAATAATGACGCATTGACCAGCGCTACCGTAGTAACCTTGCAACATTTGTTCCAGAGCTGTGAAAGCTTCCGCAAGATTATGGGCAATAACCACCCCTTTACCAGTAGCTAACCCATCAGCTTTAATCACCAGCGGAAATGCTTGTTGTTCCGCATAAGCTTTGGCTTGAGCTAAATCGGTGAAAGCAGCATAGCACGCCGTGGGAATATTATGACGTAGCATAAATTGCTTGCTGAAGGCTTTTGAGGATTCTAACTGGGCTGCTTCCTGGCTTGGTCCAAAGCAAGCTAAATTTTCTGCAGCAAAAGCATCCACGATGCCAGCAGCTAAGGGGGCTTCGGGCCCGACGATGGTCAAATCAATGTTATTTTGTTTGGCAAATTTTATGAGCTCTGGGATGTCATTGCTGGCAATGGGGACATTTTCAACGCCTGTTTCTTGGTCTGTTCCGGCATTCCCGGGAGCTACATAGATCACCGCTGTTTTTGCGCAGCGTTTGATAGACCAAGCCATTGCATGTTCTCTTCCGCCTTGACCAATGATTAGAATATTCATATGCGTACCTTGAGCTTCATCCCTGCATCCATACCAGGACAACGGGTTAATGCTTAAAATGTCGAATGCCAGTAAATACCATGGCGATACCTGCTTCATCGGCTGCTTTGATCACTTCCGCATCACGTAATGATCCTCCTGGTTGAATAATGGCCGTGATGCCTTGGCTGACTGCTGTATCCACCCCATCTCGAAACGGCAAAAATGCATCGGAGGCCATGACTGCACCAGATAATTCCAATTGGGCATCGCGAGCCTTGAGGGCAGCAATGATGGCGCTAAAGACGCGACTCATTTGGCCAGCGCCAATCCCAATCGTCGTTTCGTTTTTAGCATAAACAATGGCATTCGATTTGACATGCTTGGCTACCTCCCAGGCAAATAAGAGGTCATTAAATTCCTGTACAGAAGGTTGACGCTGGCTGACGATTTTTAAATCACTGGGAGAAAACGTGACGGTATCTGCTTCTTGTACCAAAAGTCCCCCATTCACTCGAGCATAATCCAGATAGGGATTTTGTGTCTGCCATTCTCCGCAACTCAGCACCCGAATATTCGGTTTACTCGCCAATAAAGTTAGGGCCTTATCCTCTACCCTGGGAGCAATAATCACTTCAACAAATTGGTGATCCAAAATGGCTTTCGCGGTGTCAGCCAATAAGGGTTGATTGAAAGCAATGATACCTCCAAACGCCGAGGTAGGATCGACTTGCCAGGCCTTAAGATAAGCCTCAAGTTGATCATTCGCTAAAGCTACTCCACAGGGATTAGCATGTTTGACAATCACGCAGGCAGCATTTCTCGAAAAAGATTTCACACATTCCAACGCCGCATTGGTGTCCGCAATATTGTTAAAAGAAAGTGGCTTACCTTGATGGGCATGAATCGTAGCTACGCTGGGTTCGGTAATGGGTTCCTCAACATAAAATGCGGCTTGTTGATGGGGATTTTCTCCATAGCGCAGCTCTTGCTGCTTGGTAAATTGCATCGTTAAGACTTGTGGAAAAGCGTTTTGGCTATTATCCAGATGCATTTTGTTCAGATAATTAGCAATGCTGCCATCGTATTTCGCGGTGTGAGCAAAAACTTTTTGTGCTAATTTGAAGCGTGTCTCAAGCGTAGTTGCGCCATGTTCAGCCTCCAGTTCAAGCAATAACATGGAGTAATCCAAGGGATCGACTAAAGTGGTGACAAATCGATAGTTTTTTGCACCAGCTCTAAGCATACTCGGCCCACCAATATCGATTTGTTCGATAGCAGTTTCTAAGCCACAATAGGGTTGTTGGATAGTTTTAGCAAAGGGATAGAGGTTGACAATAAGCAAATCAATGGGGAGGATTTGGTTTTCCAGCATAACCTCCGTATCTAGGTCCCGACGCGCTAAGAGACCGCCATGAATTTTTGGGTGTAATGTTTTTACCCGCCCGCCCATGATTTGGGGGAACCCAGTATATTCGGCCACTTCTTGGGTTAGAATGCCTGCGGCCTGCAATAATTGCGCCGTCCCGCCGGTGGAGAGGAGCACCACGTTTCTTTTTTGCAATTCCCTTGCTAATGGCACAATACCCGTTTTATCAGAAACGCTGATCAGCGCTCGTTGTATCACTGGGTTGTTGGTTTGATTCGCCATAGGCTAATTCAAATTATATAATTTCATTTTTTTTCTTAAGGTGCTGCGGCTGATTCCTAACAGGACAGCTGCTTTGCACTGATTACCCTTGGTGTAACTTAAAGTGGCCGTTATCAGAGGAGGCTCAATTTCCTCAATCACTAAATCGTAAAGATTTTTTGGTAATAAAGAGGCATCCAGCTGAGCAAAATAATTTTCTAACATATGTAGAATAAATTCTCGTAAGGATTTTTGCTGAAAAGTGCTTAAAGCATCAACAGTATTCATGGTTAAAAGACATCCCGTTCACAGTGTAAAATGGAAGTATGTAACAACGCCACCATACTCTTTTATCTTCCTTGCATTTCAACTGTAAGATTTTGTAACAATCCGATCGAAAAGAGCATAGTTTTAAGTTTTATGTTTTGTAGCCATCAGTTGAAACTAGAGGCGATTATAACTCAAGTTTCGAACACCGTCTAATCTAACCCATGCCTCTATATCCGCAATTTTAGGGGGGTAAAGAGAAAACCAGTCTTGGTAAGCAGGAATTACCTCGTGAATTTGCGTTTTTAACACACCGGATAAAGCGAGGTGGCCGCCGGGCTTAACTTTGGCGGCGAAGTGTGGGGCCAGGGTGATTAAGGGCTTGCTAAGAATATTAGCTACTAAGAGATCGACCATTAGTTCTGGTAGTGCTTCTGGCAGAACCGGGTGGATCTTGTGCTCACATTGATTGCGACGTGCATTTTCACGCGTAGCTTCTAAGGCTTGCGGATCATTATCCACTGCCCACACTTCTTGTGCACCCAATGCTACCGCAGCAAGAGCCAGGATACCGGAGCCACACCCATAATCGATTACCCGCATCCCTTCGTCATCCTGAGGAGCTTGCGACAAGGGATCTCCATGCCAATTGCAGGAGATCCCTCGCTTCGCTCGGGATGACGGAGCTCGGGATGACGGAGCTCGGGATGACAGAGAGACCCCCGCATAGACATGTTCGATTAGCCACTCGAGGCAAAGTCCAGTCGTGGGGTGCGTGCCAGTACCAAAAGCCAAGCCAGGATCGAGGATAATGTGTGGCTTATCTGGCGCTAAAATGGGTTCCCAACTTGGGTAAATCCACAGGCGCTCGGCAATACAAACCGGTTTAACCTGTTGTTGGTAGTTTCGTTGCCAAGATTGTTCTGGAATCTTCTCGATTGAGCAGTGACTGCAGTCGAATGCTTGTTGTAGTTGATCGATAACGGGCGTCAGCACAGCGTGTTCTGCAAACAAAGCAGTGACTTGAACTTCTTCCCATAAAGGGGTGTCATTCAGGTCGGGCTCGAATATCTCCTCTTCTTCCTGCGCGGCTTGGAAACTCACAGCAAAGGCTCCCGCGGCTTGCAGCAATGCTTCTGCTGAATCGCTTTGTTGACCGGAAATAGAGAACCTTAATTGCTGCCACTCAACCAGACTCATTTGCTAGCCTGTCTCAACTTATGTTCCAAATAATGAATATTGATTTTTCCATCAATAAAGTTTTTATCCTGCAAAATTTCTTGCTGCAAGGGAATATTGGTTTTAATCCCTTCAATAATGATTTCATCCAAGGCATTGCGCATCCGAGCAATGGCAATTTCGCGACTTTCTCCATAACTGATAATTTTAGCAATCATCGAGTCATAATAGGGAGGCACTTTGTAGCCGGTGTAAATATGCGAATCCACTCGAATGCCTGGTCCACCAGGTGCATGAAAGACGCTAACAGTTCCTGGCGAAGGAATAAATGAGCGGGGATCTTCAGCATTGATGCGACATTCGATCGCATGTCCCCGCAGGGTGATATCTTTTTGGCTGTAGCTAAGTGGTTTACCAGCAGCAATGCACAGTTGTTCTTTAACAATATCAATGCCAGTGATCATTTCGGTGATGGGGTGTTCCACCTGAATGCGCGTGTTCATCTCAATAAAATAAAATTCGCCATTTTCATAGAGAAATTCAAAGGTGCCAGCACCACGGTAAGCTATTTCTTGGCAGGCCTTCACACAGCGCTCGCCAATAAAGCGACGTTGTTCCTCAGTGATAATAACTGCAGGTGCTTCTTCCAGCACTTTTTGATGACGGCGCTGGAGTGAGCAATCTCGCTCGCCTAGATGGATGGCGTTGCCTTTCCCATCCCCTAGCACTTGAACTTCGATGTGATGCGGATTTTGCAGGAATTTTTCCATGTAGACTTTAGGATTGCCAAAAGCTGCCTCAGCTTCGGTGCGCGTCATGGCAATCGAGTTCAGTAATAATTCATGACTATGGACAACCCGCATACCGCGCCCACCACCGCCCCCAGCAGCTTTAATAATGACAGGATAACCTATCTCTTCAGCAATTCGTAAGTTTTCTTCAGTGTTATCACCCAAAATGCCATTAGAGCCTGGAACACAGGGAATTCCCGCTTCGCGCATTGCAGCAATCGCAGATACTTTATTTCCCATGGTTTCAATGACCTCACTGGTCGGGCCAATGAAGGTGAATCCGCTTTTTTCTACGCGCTCAGCAAAATCGGTATTTTCTGCCAAAAAACCATAGCCTGGGTGGATTGCATCCGCATGAGTAATTTCTGCTGCGCTGATCACGGCGGGAATGTTCAGATAGCTTTCAGCTGAGCTGGCTGGGCCAATGCAGACAGCTTCATCCGCCAGACGTACATGCATTAGATTTTGGTCTGCAGTAGAGTAAATGGCCACGGTTTTAATGCCCAACTCTCTGCAAGCACGCAGGACACGCAAGGCAATTTCGCCGCGATTAGCGATCAGCACTTTCTTTAACATGCCTAACCCTCCTCGATTATGAAAAGAGCTTGGTCATATTCGACAGGGTTACCATTTTCAATTAAACGTGCACTGATGGTGCCTGTTTTATCCGCTTCAATTTGGTTGAACATTTTCATGGCTTCGATGACACAAATGGTGTCACCCATATTGACTGATTGACCCACTTCGACGAACGGCTTTTCGCCAGGCGCAGAAGCTAAGTACACAGTGCCGACCATAGGGGATTTGACCAAATGTCCTTCGACTTCTTTGGCAGGTTTGCTCTCAGGGCTTCCAGGGATCTGTGTGATGTGCGAGGCAGGTGTAGTGGCGACGGCCGGAGCTTGAGCAAAGCCAGGTGCAATAAATTGGGGTGTCGCAATCATTGCGGCGCCATTTCGACTAATCCGAATAGAGTCTTCCCCCTCATGAATTTCAATTTCGCCGATTCCAGTCTCTTGCAATAATTGAATGAGTTTTTTGATTTTTTTGATCTTTTGTTTATCCATAGTGATATCCTATAGGTGGTTCATAAATTATGGTCCTGAATCATACCAGCTCGGTGTAAATGCGCCAATAAGACTTGCTTATCCACTTTCCCAACTAAGGTCAAGGATGTCATTAAATCTCCTTTAGGGCTAAAAAACAAAAGAGTGGGAGGAGCAACGACTTGATAGTGCTGCATCATACTTTTATCTTCAGGGTTATTATGCGTTACATCTGCTTTTAATCTAATAAATTGCTCCAGAGCCGCAAGTACCTCTGGATCGCGAAAACTGCTGCGCTCCATTTCTATGCAACTTACACACCAATCGGCATAGAAGTCTAACAGGGTAGGTCTCCCCTGCCCTTTCGCGGTTTGAATAGCCGAAGCAACGTCCTCAGGAGTCTTCACCCGTACAAACAGCGGGCGTTGCTGTTCTTGTTGAGTAACATGAGGAGTGTTGCCTAAGCTAAGAGGTCGTAAGGGGTCGATGTTGCCCTGCGCAGCTCCTACAATCATTAAAATTCCATAGACGAGCATAATGATCCCCGATCCTTTCCATAGCTTTTGCCAACCATGAACTGGATTGGAAGAGAATGCCCCAAGATATATAGCGGAAATAATGAGCAAAGAAGCCCATAACACTAAAGTTATTTGCGCAGGGATAATCCGACTTAAAATCCAAATCGCCATCCCCAAAAATAATACCCCAAATACCGATTCAACGGTTTTCATCCAAGCGCCCGCTTTAGGCAGTAATTTACCTCCGGCAGCACCCACCAGCAACAAGGGGAAACCCATCCCTAAACCGAGAGCAAATAAAGCAATCCCGCCAAATAAAGCGTTTCCGGATTGGCCAATGTAGCTGAGTACTCCAACTAAGGCAGGAGTTACGCAGGGGGAGATGATTAATGAGGCTAGGCAACCCATAATAGCAACACCAGCATAATGCCCGCTTTTCTGGTGTCGACTGAGATTTGCGATCTTTTCTTCAAAACGTGCTGGCAGTTTGATCTGGTAAAGACCAAAAAAAGACAGGGCCAATAACACAAATAATAGGCTAGACAGGATTAATACCCAGGGCTTTTGCAGGGTTGCCTGAACACTGCCGCCGATCATGCCCACTAATACGCCGGCAATGGCATAAGTCAATGCCATGCTAAGCACATAAACCACAGAGAGACGAAAAGCTTTGCCCGTGGTGATGGTTTTTTGATGGCCGACAATGATGCCGGAAAGAATAGGCAACATAGGCAGAACGCAGGGAGTAAATGAAAGAAGGATCCCAAAGCCAAGAAAACCAAGCAGAATTGTTATCAGGTGATGACCTGACAATAAGCGAATAAACTTGTCTTGCTGATCCGCTATGGCGGCGGGAGGTTTTGGACTTGCCACTAGCTGCGCCGTGCCAGCGGTAAAATTGATGTTGATCACTCGAGTAGTCGGTGGATAACAATATCCCTCTTCAGAACAACCCTGGTATTTTACTTGCAGCTGAGTGTCGGTCGAATCGGCATGAATGAGCGGGACTGGAATCGTTAAATCTTTAGCAAATACTTGATACTTCCCAAAAATGGTATCCTCTTTGGGGATGCCAAGTGGGAGCAAAATACTGCCAACACTGGCTTGCTCTGGCTTGAGTGGTTTAAAGCTAAAACGTTCACGATATAAGTAATGCTTGGGGGCAATGGTCCAATGAAGTAGGACAGTATCACTACCAAAAGGTTTGGCTGAGATAGAAAAGGCTTGGTCCACTGGCATGGGCTGTTGGGAGGCAGTCGCCAAAATAGGCAGAAATGACAGAAATAACAGTGTGAACAGTGCGCAAAGAAACCGGATCATGGCCTTAGCCTTTGCGCACTTGATCAATCAGCTTTTGCAAATTGTCTTGAGCATCTTCACTGCCGACATAGAAATATTGCGGAATATTCGGCTGCGTTGGATCATGAGCTAGGCGGGTGCTAGTAATATAGAAAGCCGGGGCTGCATCTAAGTTTATTCGCTCAACCAGCTTTTCATTTTGGATAATTTGTTCTTTTACTTCGGGGCTATGCATCGCTGTTTTTAACTGCTCCGTGTTAAATCCTTGTTCCTTAGCAATTTTAAGCACCTCCTTTTCATCGAGTGGTCGATTGGCCTTTAATAACGCATTATGGAGCTTGAGATATTGACCTTGTGTCTGAGCTGCCAATGCAGCAGCAGTTGCGGGTAATGAAAAAGGACCAAATAATAGGTATTCTTTATAAACGACACGTAAGTCCGGATTCTTGGCAATTATTTTTTCGAGCGTGGGTTGCAATGCCCGACAAAAATGGCAATTATAGTCGAAAAATTCAACCAAAGTGATAGAGCCATTTGGATTACCAGCGGCTACATTGCCCTGAGGATTGTAAACCTTGGCAGCAATTTCTGGGGAAAGTGCGGCTGCTTGTTCATCGGCCAAAGCGAGAACCGAGAAAGTCGTTCCTAGTAGGAATAGGATGGGAATAAGCCAACGTGATTTCATGGTATGGTTCCTAGGGTTGATATCGTTAATCGTAAAATTGACGGGAGTATAACAAAAAAAATTGCCAGTCCCTAGAGTTGGGGTGGAAAGTATTGTATTATGCCGAGCCTTAGCCAGTATTGACCCGGGCCGTTAGCTCAGTTGGTAGAGCAGTTGACTCTTAATCAATAGGTCGTAGGTTCGATCCCTACACGGCCCACCAGTAAATCAAGGAGTTACAATGAAATCCACTAAAGCATCAAAATCCCGTGTCGAACATGTGTCGAAGGTTGGAGGAAAAGATCTTAGCACTCAATGCGACCTATTAATATCATTATAATGTCAAAGCAATCTTCCACTGAGTCAAGCCGCATTGGAAGGACGGTGCCACAACTGCATTGCTTCCGTCGGACCGATAGTTGTGAAAAAACGATAAACAGCCTCATGCCACTTACCCAACCCGCACATCTACATTGATTTCTTGAAATAGGAATATCTTTTTAATGAGAGATTCCGGTGGCAAGCAATATTTGTATTTTCTTATGCTTTGGATAAATATAAAAAACCTAATAACTCAATGGCCTGGAAGGCTGGATTAAAAGGGGTTGGGTGGTTAGCTTTGGCCACAATGTTCTCGATCATTGCGATATTCTGTAGCTAAACTGTTTGGTTATCCAGGCTAGGGACTACTACTATCGGATTTATCGCCTGGAGCAGTTAAACTATGTTCGTTTTCATTGCTGTCCTGTCCTAGAGAGAAGTGCTTTCTTTGAGAAAAAAAATCTGACGCTATAGTGACCGTGCCTTCCATCGTCTTACGTTTTTTATTTACTTTAGATTCAGTTTTTTCTCTGAAAGTGCCTTGTGGATCCGTTTCAGAATTTTTTAGTGATTTTTCCCGTTCGACAAATTGTTCGCCTGGTGAAGCTTGTGTTAACGCATCTACGGAAATAGCCGTATCTAAATATTTTTTAGCCCATTCTTTTGCCGTCTTATCCACTATATCATCAGCCACAAAATACATCAGCTCTTTGCTTCTCACCTCGATTGAGCAGGAAGGAAGTAATTGCTGGAGTTCTTCTGAAAATTCGAGTAAAGAAGAGGAACCAGGAGGAAGCGATTTATCTGTCGTTGGATTCTTAGAAACCATAAAATGTAAGGGATCGCCCTCTTCCCACATAGATAAAATAGGTCTATGTACAAATAACTCTTTGCTACTGATATTAAACTTTTTCGTTAATGCATTAATAGAGGATTTATTGTAGAAAATTTCTAAAAATTGTTGAGCCATTAGCGTCAACCTCGCGCTTTGAAGAGGATCACCCTTGCCCTGTTGCACCCATTGAGTGATTGGTTATTTTGCTATAACTATTATACAAGCAAGGCTCCTTTTGTTTCAGCAATTTCCTAAATAGGGATTAGAGTTATCGGACTGACTTGTAGAGGTGTTATCCGTAAACTCATCCTCAGAAAATTTTCTTTTTTTCAACCGATTATGAGTTTCTAAAAGAATGTCAAGATTTTTTTCTAATATATCTCTTGCCTCCTTATTTTGCATAAGTATACTTGTTATAACTTCAATTTGATGGTTAGGCTCCCCCAAATAGGTAATTGTCATATCAAGCCTGAACTAATGCAGTAATTCCTTTTTATATTTAATTCGTACCACCCCCATTCAGAGTCATCGACTGATTGGTTTGCACCGCCTGTAATCCCTCAATCACCAGCTTGATTTGATGCCTATAACTGTCAAACCCCTGATCAGTCTCCACCATGAATCGCACTCCCGCCACCTTGTCACCAGGCCCCAGCCCATACGCCCCGCACTCACCTGTTTCTTTTTTTAACGCCTCAAAATTTTCGCACCACTTAGCCTTACCATGATACTTATGAACCCGCGCAAGATGATACCCCGCTAAAAATTCATTAGGTTCGATCTCAACTAGTAAACGATACCAATCTTTGTAATAATCAGGTGCAAATTTTATGTTTAAAAAAGTTTGTCCCTGGTAGTGTTTCTTGTTATGTTCTTCACAAGCTTGCCAAGAGCTGGCAGGGGCATTTTCATCTCGCTGCGCAATGACATAGTTCACCACTTCAGGATTCATACCATACACGGCACAATACAGCGGATTTTTGCCTTGTGCGTTGGGTAAATCCACTAAGGCCCCTTTAACTATGGCGGCCTTAACTTTCACCAAACTACCATTTTCACAAGCCTGAATTAATTCATTTTGTAATTGTTGGCGTGTTTTTTCATCCAGGGGAGCTGCTGTTGTTTTGGCATCACTCGAAGTGATACTAAAGCTACTGGCTCCGCCAAAGAATGTCGGTTGGCTGGCATAAAGAGAGAGGGTGGTCTCCTGATTAGGTACCACCTCAGCCTCCTCCATCGCTCGAATAATTTGATTCCTACAACCATCATACTCCGCCTCCGTCTCGGGAAAAACGCTTCGTCGATCGTAGTAAATTAGTAGGTAATGGGTACGCGCAGCTCTACTTGACACCCACTCCAGCAAGGACTGTAAATTAACACACCATTCAGTCTTCTCGTAATACCCCTGAACCTGCGCGAGATGATGTCCCTCCAAAAATTCATTAGACTCAATTTGAGTTAATAACGTATACCATTCACTATATGTTTTCGGTGCAAATTTCATGTTTAAAAAAGTTTGTCCGTAGTGTTTTTTGTTGTGTTCTTCACAGGCTTCCCAACTGCTGGTAGTGGATGCTTTTTTGCTACGCTGTGCAATGATATAGTTCACTACCTCAGGATTCATGCCGTACACGGCACAATACAACGGCTTTTTGTTTTGTGCATTGGGTAAATTCACTAATGCACCTTTGGTTATGGCAGCTTTAACTTTAGATAAGCTGCCATTTTCACAGGCTGTGATTAATTCATTTTGTAGCGACAGCTCCATTGTCTGCTTAATTTGATTCCGACAACCGGCATACTCATGCTCAGTTCCATCCGTTGATTGAGACCCGCCACGCTCCGCCCCATCAAACCGTAACTTTACGTACTCCTTCAGACTTCCAAAATTCTTACACCAACCATCCTTCCCATAATACTTATGAACCTGCGTGAGGTGATATCCAGCTAAAAATTCATTGTGTTCAATCTGAACAAGTAAGTTATACCAATCACGGTAATAGACAGAAGCAAATTTCATATTTAAAAATATTTGTCCGTAATATTTTTTGTTGTGATCTTCACAGGATTCCCAAGAGGGGATGAGAGAATTTTCACCGTATTGTGCAATGATATAGCTCACCACATCAGGATTCATGCCATATACGGCGCAATACAGCGGATTTTTTCCTTGCCAATTAGGCAGATCTACTGATGCGCCTTTGCCTATGGCCACTTTAACTTGAGTTAAGCTTCCATTTTCACAACCCTTGATTAATTCATTTTGTAGCGGCACAGTCTCTATTGCCTGCTTAATTTGATTCCGGTAATCTGCATACCCTACTTCTGTCTCAGCTACGCTTCTTCCAACTCCAACCCAACGCCACCCCAACGACAGCGCTTCGCTTATACCCATCGCCACCACCCTCTTTAATTCAATCAAATCTTTATCCCACCAACATCTATTCTTCTCGTATTTATGCACCTGCGCGAGGTGATATCTTACCAAAAACTCATTGGATTCAATTTTCTCTAGTAAATCATACCAATCTTTGTAATAGACAGGAGCAAATTCCATGCTTAAAAAAGTTTGCCCGTAGTGTTTCTTATTATGTTCTTCACAAGCTTGCCAAAAATTAGCAGGGACACTTTCACTTCGTTGCGTAATAACAAAGTTCACTACCCCAGGGTTCATACCATATACGGCACAACACAGAGGATTTTTGCCCTGCATATTAGGTAAATTTACTAATGCTCCTTTAGCTATGGCAGCTTTAACTTTTGTTAAACTGCCATTTTCACAAGCCGAAATTAATTCATTTTGTAATATTAGTGAATTTTGTAATATCAGTTGTAGAACCGATACTGTTTGTTTTGGACCCACTATAGTAGGATCTGCTTTAGCTTTCAGCAGTAATCGCGTCATGCGGGTGGCTTGCTTGCCACCTTGTACTGCCCAAAACAAGGGGGTCCAGCCATGAGAATCAATGTGATTCACATCTGCTTTACAGGCTAATAATGTCGCTACTTTTCCTATTTTTCTGTGATAAATGGCTCGCATTAATGGAGTGTGACCTTTTCCATCGGGTGTATTGGCAAGTTTGCATTGTTCAGCTTCTAACAGAGCCGTCATTCGTTGAGCTAGGACCTCTGCACGAGGTTGCAAAGTAGCATCATACTGCAAACAATCGCGTATTAATTGTGCAAAATTAGCAGGACAATTAGTAGGAATGCTATCTCTTAATGGTATATCTTTTTGCTCTTTTCGAATGTAAAAATCATTTCCGTGGATGTGCACTGACGGTAGATCTTTACATGTAGTAATTTCCAACAATACGCAACCCAAATTATAGATTTCGTTATACCAAGCGTAACTCTTATAGGATTCTGAAAATCCCTCCGAATATCTTGGATCTAAATAATAGGGTGTCGTCATGACGCCAGTCGAGCCAGTTTCACCCACTTGATTTTTTTTTAGCGAATCAAAATCGCATAACTTCGTATGCAAACGGGGTCTTTCTATTACCATGATATTTATACTTTTTAGGTCACGGTGGAGTAAACCTTGTTTATGCAAATAAGCAACTCCTTGGATAATATCATGTGCTAAGCGATAGCGATGCAACCAAATAATATTAGGACGTGCTCCCAAAAACTGACTTAAATTGCTTTCTGATATATATTCCAACACCACACAGGGAGGTTTTAAGCACAGCGCTTTCACCTGCATCAAATAATCCGATTGATTGGTTTTAGCCTCTGCTAAACGTTGGACCTGTTTTTGCACTTCGGTAATATGTGCTGAAAAATATTTAACGGCTACGACTTCATCCCGCCACTTATTCTGATATACTTTACCTTGTCCACCATCCCCTAACTTTTTCTCTTCTGATTCTTCAAATTCAGCAATCTCGATGGTAGGAATAACTACAGACGTTGGAATGGTAGAGGGTATAGACTGCAACCGCTGAGCAGCAGCCTGTGCTTGAGGATGATTTTCAGGATAATGATCCACTACTATTTTAAAACAACGCCTTGCATCGGGTAGACTCACAGTCACACCACGACCGGTTTGATAACAACGTCCTAAATAATAATGCGCTAATGTATTGCCTGCTTCCGCGGCAAGTTGATAAAAATGAAACGTAGTTGTGAGGTCATCTGGAATCTCTTTTAAATGTTCGATTTTTTTCTCTTTTTCCTCTAGTGAAAGGGACATACTTGTTCCTCCTGATTTTTTTATTCTATTTTAATCTTGTTATCCAGAGTAATCCGTCGTTATTCTTCGCGATGTATTAGTCATTAATTATTTACAAAAAAACTTTTTTATTCTTTATATTTGTTTTGATAACCTGGAGTCGCTGAAGCAGTTCATTAAATCGGAGGCAAGGAATTGTCGAAATCTGATTGTCATTTATATGGAAAGTATTCTACTCGCAAGTTTAGTTAAAAGCAAAAGTTAAGAGAGTTACTAGTTACTGCTGAAATTTAAGTTTTTCTGCAGTACAACATAAGCGCTGAACACTATTTTCCCCGAACAATTCTCCGAAAAATTCGAACCTACAATCCAGTGATTAACAATCAGGGAGTTGTGTCGTAACCCACGGATTTTAAAAGTTTTTATTAGACGGGTTTTTCACTGTAAATGCCTAATAAAGCTCATTAGAGCAGCACTGAATCGCGCAAAATTCAAGCAAGAATAATTATAAACTTTATATAGACAAAACCCTGATCCGCAGTTTTTCACCTGGCTAACGACCACACACAGTGCTGTCATCCCGACCAAACAAAATACGCGCAGCCTACTTATCCAGTAATTATTTATATGGTTTTAGGCATCAACCAGTAATATAGATCTACCACAAATCTTCCTTGCAACGCAAACGCCCTAACCACTAGGACAATTTCTATTTGTTTTAAACCCTGGGCAACAAATCATCTATTTGTTGTGTGAAGTTCCCCCCACAATCCGGTTATCTAGAATCGGGGTGTATTTTTGTTCCTTTGGTTGTTTTTTGCTGCACCAACAACAAGCGCTAACACAAACGGCAACGGCTAGTAAAGTTGCCAATCCATATATAGCCCCAGGAGTTTTTAACATCTCAAAGGAAGAAGCATCCCGCAGCCTGGAATTAAAAAATTTATTTACTGTATCGATACTCGATGCATGATAACAGACGTCATAAACTAGGCTTGCGAGATAAGTGAGACCTATTGACACGGGGATTGGCCAAAGCAAATGAGGTATTCTTGCAACTAATTTAGGATTATCTTTTCGGAAATTACTAAACCTAGAACAAATTTCATTTTTTTCATTAAGCTTTTGCTGCGGGATGTATTTTTGTTCTTTTGGTTGTTTTTTGCTGCACCAATAACAAGCACCAACACAAACGGCAACGGCCAGTAAAGTTGCCAATCCATATATAGCCCCAGGAGTTTTTAACATCTCAAGGGAAGAAGCATCCCGCAACCTAGAACTAAAAAATTTATTTACCGCATCGATACTCGATGAATGAGAACAAACATCATAAACTAGACTTGCCAGATAAGTGAGACCTATTGACACGGGGATTGGCCAAAATAAATGAGGTATTCTAGCTGTCAACTTAGGATTATCTTTCCAGAAATTACTAAATCTAGTACAAATTTTATTTTTCTCCTCCAGCGCTTGCTGCTCTAGAAATCTCTGGTAAGTGCGCTCTACAGACTCTTTATGATATTTATCAAGGGCCGCCTTATTCTCTGGAACTGCAAGCCATTTTTCTGTATCAGAAATCGGTATATTCTCCCGTTCAACCAACAAAACTAACCCTTTTTCCCATCCTGAATATTTCAAACACGCTTTCTCGCAAGCGTCAAAACTCTTTTTAGCCGGCGATTCATCAGGAAACTTCTTATGAAGCTTTAATGAATTCACCATACTTTGGGCTGAATTGTAAAATGTATCTACCCTTTTTACTGAGTTTTCCTCCCCCTCAGAAAGATTCGAAAAAGCCTCTTCCATTGCTGCATGCTGCGTTAATACGCATGAATCAAATCTAGCTAAACTCTCATTATCATATATATAGCATAAATCGTCATAGCATTGCTGTAAAACTTCAAAAGGTATTGAATTATCCTGCATAAAGCCCTCTTAAAAAAATAAAGTAAATTTATAGTACATGAGACTTATTAAGGAATTATGAAGTACGTTTAAAATAAATTCCTTGCCCTCTGTAGGGGGAACAAATCATATATTTTCCTGATTGCTCGCTAACTTTGGGGAACTACAGGTAATCAGTTACAAGCAAAATTCCATTGTGTTTTATTTGCGGATAGCTTTTAAAAATAAGTTCTTGTTAAAAACCATAGCCCCCTGTCGGAAATAACTAAATTCCGGCTATCTCAATAATGGTTCATTGGGTAGGTTTTTATGTAGCGCACCCAACAAAATGGTAAGACTAGTAATACTCTCATTTTTTTAGGCGATTCAGCGCACTATTCTTCGAAATTCAAACCTCATGCTGTAAGTTCTTAGAGTGAGGACAGGACTTCCTGAACCGCAAGTGGGCCACGTCAGCCTATTGGCTAATACAGCCTTGAATGTACCGCATAAGTTATTTTATTTTCCTATATACTTGATTCCGCAGTTTTTAGCAGTTGCAATTAATCATCATATGAATGAATTAAGCCGCTTTTTGATATCGAAGCGATGCCGTAGGTTCCATTCTTCCTAAATCTCTACCAACAAGATGCTTGCTAGATGAACGATTAGGTATCGAATTTTCTAGCGCCATAGCAAATTTTTTCAGCTCCTTTTTTGGTTCATCTGAATTAACAATATGACTTACTCCATCAATCAGCGCTTCTGAATTAATGCGCTCTATTAGGCAACCAACGGACATTCCGGGTTGTTTGTTTTTCATGAGGACAGATTGTGATGGATGCAGGAGTAAAAGATGATCGCACAACAGGCTCAGCGTTACGCCATTCGCAGCGCCTTCAACGCCTTGTTGTTTGCTCAATGTATTCCTCCAGCCCCCATGTCCTTTCCAGTCCGCAATAAAAACCTCCACGAGCCATCTTAACGTGTAAGTTCGCACAATATCCATGTGTCGCCATGTAAGATTTCGGGCGACAATAAAGCGATAGTCTGTTTCACCTTCATATTTTAATGCAATGACAAAGCGCTTCTTTTTATGTGACACAACGCGCAATCTTGCTGCAAGAACAGTCACTTTTTTTGTTTCACCACCACGCACGCTAAGATTACAGGCAACGCCAGCAGTGCGAGAAAAATAAGTTGTAAGTGGAATATTTTTCCCACGATAGGTTACTAACTGATTTTTTCGTAGTTGACTAATAACTTGTTCGCAATTTGTTACTTTTGCGGCTCCATCCATAAACTCTTGGTTGCCATAAAGCGCATCAGCCAACACAGCTTGTACAGTAATATCCGGATGATTTTCCGAAAACGTTTTTAGTAAATCCAATCCAAGCATTTGTTTGCTCGGATATTCCGGATTTATCTCTGGGCGTTTTGTGCGATTTTTAGCAGTGATTCCTGCTATTTTCTCTGCTTTCACTGTTTCTTTCCATTTCTTTAGCTCTGGATTTGGAATATAAAATCGAAAACCAACTGGAACAGTAATTTTTTCTGTGACCAGTAAAAGAAAAAGGAATTCTTGTCCTTCAAAATATCCGCCCGTCTTTTTATCTTTGACTTTATGCACACCAGCTATTTTAGATGTGTTTCGTGAGCGCATTTTGTCAGAATCATCAAGAACCAAAACCCCCTTTTGTATCTCATAGTGCGAAAAAATATGAATTAAGCTGGCTTGTAGCAAATAAACCCAGGCTATTTTTGCGTGACGAAATACCCATCTCAAACCACTTTCTTTGCATTCACCAAGGCTGCGTCTTTCAAATGCAGCCCAATTAAAAGTTCCCGCTACAATTAGCCTCATCAAAACAATGGTAAACCATCCGCACTGACTTTTCGTTAATGGCTTTGATGATATCTTTTGAAGTGACTCATTTAGTGCGCCAATATAATCAACAACCCACTGGATTGGACGAATTAGCATAGGCATTTACCTTGTTTTGAATGATCGGGATAGGTAATATACCTCGTATCGGCCTACTGGTTTAGCGTTGATTGTTTTTGCAGAGCGAAAACAGGAGCTGTTTCAGTAGCCCGATCTTATTCTACCCTATTGTGCACCGCTCAAAACTGCGGAATCAAGTATATAATGCAACCCTTTAAAAAATCGCAAAACACCACGGGAAAATGCTTAAAAAATTATTAAAAGCCTTGGGATTTTCAAAGCTAGGATGTAGATGTCATGGTGCTTTTACTCTGGCTGGAGCACTCCTGTTGCTGCAATTCAGATATAATTTGCTCTTTCAGTACTTCCAACCCCTCAGCTGTTGTTATCCACCACACCATCATGTCTTGAGAAAGAGGCTTTGCAACCCCACTATCCGCCTTTTCATGTTGGTAACAAGCAACTTCGAACCTCGCGAACTGCCACTTATGTGTGTTTGGATATTTACTTAACAGGTACCCATCCAAAAATTCACTCTCTTGAGTCGTTTCCATTAAATGACACCAATCCTCATTAGTCTCGACAATACGCTTTTCCATAAGAAATGTTTTGCCATAATGTTTTATATTGTGCTCCTCACAACCTTTCCAACTAATAGATTCCACCCCTTTTTTATGCTGTTGTATTAAATATTGTACTATCCGAAAATTCAGGCCATATACGGCTGAATATAAAGGTTTTTTTCCCTCCGCATTCGATTCATTCACTTGGGCACCTTTAGCAATCCATTTCATGACACCAGCCAAATTACCTTGTTCACATTCTTTGATTAATTGGTTTTGGCATCGGATAAAGGTGGGTGTGACTGTTTTGTTTACACCCATTGCGCTAGTCTGCTTTGAATCAGGAGTAGAAAAAAATACCACTGGACTTTCAAATAGGGAATTACTACTTGAGACCTGTTGCAAAGGCTCTGCTTCACCAGGCATTGCAGAGGAGAAATTTTCGAGTTTACCGGTTATAGGAGTTTTAGCCTCAGTTAACTGCGGTATCTTTTGGATACAGTCATCTTTTTTTACCCATTGTTTTTTTTCCCCCTTTTTATTCCATACCGAGACCACATGGTGGATATAATGATGCCTCAGTTCTTGGAATGTTGGATTCGCTCGGGCAGCTGCACTGATCCTTTTAATTGCATAGGGATGCACCCAAACCCCCCACATGTCCAGACTAATCAGTGAGCTATGTTCAACCATATCGCAAAACAATTGGCAAGTACGTAGTGGTATTTCCTCCATACCATGCCATCTATCCCCTATATTCACCGCATGGCGACTTATATTAAGATGCGTAATGGTTTTATTACTCGCCAATGCCTTGCCTAAAGCAAGCAATGCTTCCTGTTCCCATCCAGGCAAATCCCAAATGAAACGATTATTGCTCAAGTCTACATGGTTGAAAAATTGATCATGCGCCAAATAAGCAGTTAACTTAGTAATTTGTGACGAGGACAATCCTGCGCCGTCACAATCTAAAGTCCTGTTTTGCGCAATCAGAGGGAGGATAGCATAGCTCGGTATAGAAATAAAATCTTGATCGATTTGTAACTCGATCGCCTGTAATTTAGGATACTCGGGTAGTTGTGAAATAATAACTTCATAAAAAAGTGTTTTGGGTAAACACAGATATTCTAAATTGACACACTTGGCGATATTTAACACTTTTAACTGCGGGGCATTCAAGGGCTGACCCGTAATTACTCCTGGCTTACCAATATGCCGTAACTGGTGGCAGCCATCCACGTTTACATAAGCTAATTCTGGCGCAGTCCCACTGAGCGTTACCAGAGTTGTTGTTTTAGATAAGTTTAATTTCTCTAATTTAGGCACCCTATTCATGACGAACTGCGAAACTTTAGTGCCTATACCTTTAAAATAAAGCAATCGATCCCAATTTTCCAAAACAATGTTTTGCCACAGTAGGCGATTACAGTATAAGCGCTCAAGGGTTTCATAGCTGTAACGGTGAATTATATCTAAAATATTTTCCGATAAGCGATAACAACCATTCAGATTAAGCTCAAGCAAAGGTATGACAGGTAATGCTGTCTGTGTCCCTCTCAGTAATGCCATTACCTTTTCGTCGGTAATTAATTTAGGATTAAATACACTCAAATCAAGTTTCCGCCAACCAGCTCCGATCATGGCATGGAGTATAATTAATTGCTGCGGATCATTCAGCTGTTGACGCCGCAGTTTTAAATAAAAATTATTCCATATTTTCTCGCGTTGGGGCTGTGGTAAGGCCCGAAATTCCTCTGCTGCATGTGCATGATGATTTTGCCAAAGTTTTTCTTCATCTTGAGAGGTAAGACTTACATTTTGGGGTAATATTTTTGATTCAGCTAATACAGTGGACCTAGGCGCTAACATTTTTTGTTCTAAATCGAGTAGACGTGTCATCCGCCACTCTTTTAACCCATTTAATTCTTGCTGAGGACTGAATTCTTGTCCGAGCCACATATTGCTTAATTGCTGAATTTCTAAAGGTTTTTGTAACCGAACACTCAATTGAAAAGCTTTGAAACTTGATATATTAGTTGTCATTTCCCCTTGAGTATTTCTTTTATACCAAGAACCCACTGCTTGGGAAAAACGATGAGCTACTTGACTATGATCACACGTAACTTCAGCACTGTGCTTAGGTTCTTGGCCCTGTGAACTGACATGCTCCCCATGGGGTTTAGCATAATACCGCCCTAGTTTCGGCTGAGTATCGCACAGTAAAGTCAATCCATGCAGTGGGTAAAAACTAGGCGTTTTGGGCTTTGAGTCAGTATCAAAGCTTTTAGCTTCAGCAAGTTTTTGGGCCGCTACGCGAAGCGAATTTTGCATCAAAGTCAATCGGTTGATAACTTCCTTGGTAACTCCGGGGGGGAAAAACATCACGGCTAAACATTTATCAGGGTCAGGCAAATTAAAATGATCCTCAACCTCAGTGGATGAAAACAATTCTTTCCACGCCAGCTGTTGTTCCGTAGCCTGATCCAATAAATCTTGCATCAGCGTCAGGGGTTGTATCTGCCGCCATTCTTCCAAAAGGCTTTGAATCATGGGCTCGCAAGGCCAGTTTTGACGCATTTGTTCCAAACAATACACCACACTTTTGACTTGCAAAGTCGCCTTGCTAAAAAAGTAATTGCCCTCTGCTGTAAAGGGTTCAAAAAATGCGCGATCGTTATCAATTCGTTTTAAATGCAGTTGACCGTTTGGCTGCATTTCAAGCAAGTAATCATCATCTTTATCATCCTCAGGATTAATCAGCAAAACGCGCAATAAAGTACGAGCGAACGAAATAAAATCCAACTCGGCGAGTCTTTGAGGTTTTTCTTGAATAACCTTTTTCAGTGTAGACCCCATGACATGCTCACTAAGTAATGCACAAGAAGTTTGACCCCCGTGATGAAATTTCACCACTTCAAAGCGTGGGGTACCAAATACTCCCAAGCGGCGATCCAATTGGTGAACAATCCACTCTATAGCGGGTTGCTCGGGATAAACCTTGACCCAAAACCGTTGATTGTCAATTTTGATGGGGAAAACGCGATGATTCCCCGGAACTTTGGGATCCTTTGGGAGCCATTGTCCTTTAGAATCAAAAAGTTTCTCAGCTATTTTGGGGTTGAGTACGTGTGTCTGGACTTGCCAAAGTAATTCACCATTGCTTTGGATTTGCCGTACCACACTCATCTGAATGGGTGGTACCGTCGCCTTTATTTCATTCGGCGTTACCTGGTCTTTTTCCTCCCGGATAGGAGGTTGTATTGAAGTATCGTGCTCTCTGTTTGTTGAAGAAGTCGACGCTTCAGAACTCTGAGCAGGGGGTAATCCTGTCGTAGTCGTCGCCTTGTTTTCTGCCCAAAGCATTGGGAGCAGTCGCTCCTGCCATTCCCTTTGTTCCTTGACCCAACGTAGGCGCCGACCACTCAATTCTGGGACATTCAGAAGCTGCTGTATAAGCCCCTCAGGAGCGTCTTGCTCCCCATAAGTTAAATAAGGAGCCAGATGTTCTACATAATACAATTTCCGTGCTTCGCTTAATTGTAAAAAATTAGCGAGTTGCCAATCCGCTGATTTTCGCAGTGAGGGATGATGGGCGATCGCTTCAATAATAGAGTCTAAAACCCCAAAGGCTTGTCGATCCGTTAACTCTGAGTTGGCCGCTTGCTCTAATAAATAGTTAGCCTGAAAGGCCACGGGATTAAAGGCCTTAGGAATTGCTTCCTGGTGGCACCAACGCGCATACGTCACCCTATAAGTTTGTTGCAGTACTTCTAAGGTGTAACGACAGTGCTGTCGATAGTGTCGAGCGGATAAATAAAAAGCGCTATGGTATTGCTCGGGTACTGCCTCATTCTCTGCAAGCAAAATGGCTTGCCCAAGTTTAAGACCGACTGGTGGCTCTTCATGTATCCAAGCATCCTGCAACGCTTCACTGTGAGCCAATGCCCAGGTGTAAGCTGCACGCAAATCGGTAATAAAGTCCGGGTGCAGATAACCCTGGGTTTGCAATGCATTCAACAGATTTTCTGGTGTATCTGGAGCCAGGCCATAAAAGCTGGCGGCATCCCGTAACCATAATTGCAAAGGACGCAGTAACGTAGCAATCGGGTCACATACTAGATGCTTTGCGACTGTTTGTTTCATCGCAGCAGGCACAGGAGTAAGTGTAGCCTTCATGTCTTGCTGCGCTAGGGCACGTGAGAGAGGCATTTTGTGTTCTAGTAAAGTGACTTCAGCAAGCCTGGCCTGGATGCGCTCTTGATAACTTGGCCATAAATGCTGTGCTTGCTGCGCTTCAGCCTCGCTGACCCTCAAACAACAAGCCACATGACGATAAGGAATCACACTTTGGGAGTCGATTTGATATTGCTCGGCCTGAGTGGGTTCTGTCCATTGCAGGGGTAAGGCCAGAAGCTGGGTTAAGGTCTTCAAACGTTCTTGCAGGAAACCATAATACCGGCGCCAATAGAGATGGTCCACCTTAGCAGGCTCGGTGAGAAAAAAACCACAGCGCCAAATTCCTTGCAATATCTGGGGACCATCGACTGGCCAGGCTAGGAAACTAAAGCCGCAGGGGGGATTACCCAGTTGGCGTTCTAACTCGCTCGCTTCTTGGGCCGCCCATTGCCAAAATTCGGTAACCCGCTCTTGGAAGGATTTTTTAACCTAAAAAAAGCAGTTGAACTATGAGATAATGCGACCCTTATAACAAAATTACAGGGGAAATCGCATGAAACTACCTCCGGCTCCTCTTCACCCAACGGGTGAACTGCCAGAAGACTTAAAAGAAGAAAATTTATTAGCCAAAAATGTCTCATTAGCCCTAGATACTTTTGGTGGTCGCATCTATGTGGAATGGGATCCTCAAGCTGCTGTAACTCCGCTAGGACAATTGGCATTTTTTATTGAATTTTTAAAGATTGGAAATTTATTTGACCCTTGGGTTGAAGATTGTCCATTGCAATTAGTAAGTCCCAACGCTCCTTCAAATCGTGACATTTTAGGTACGCTGTTATTAGCTGTTTTAGCAGGTCATAGTCGCTATGCTCATATCACTACATTGCGTTGTGATGGAGTAAATCCAGATTTATTGGGTATGAAAAAAATAGTGAGTGAAGATTCACTCCGGCGTGCTTTTGTAAAAATGGAAGAAGAAGCTGGAATAGTATGGCTACAAAAACATTTAAATAAATGTTATGTGCCATTGCTGAGTGTGCCATGGATATTAGATGTTGATACCACAGTTAAAGTACTTTATGGAAAACAGGAAGGAGCTGTATTGGGTTATAATCCAACAAAACCTGGCCGCCCTTCTCATACCTATCATTCCTATTTTATCGCCAATTTACGTTTAGTACTGGATGTTGAAGTACAGCCTGGTAATCAAATGGCATCCAGTTATTCGGCGCCTGATTTATGGGAATTATTAGATCGTATTCCGCGTGCACAGTGGCCTCAATTTTTGCGAGGTGATTGTGCTTTTGGTACAGATGGTGTGATGAAAATTGCTGAAGAAAAGCAAATACCCTATTTATTTAAATTGAAATCAACGAAGAATGTAAAGCGTTTAATAGAAGAAGTAAAAATGGTTCGTCAAGATTGGTATTTTGCTGATCAGGGCTGGGAAGGGACTGATGCCTTATTGAAATTAGATGGTTGGGAAAGATCGCGTCGAGTCATCGTGTTGAGAAAAAAAATACAAAAAAATTTAATGCTTATTTCACAACATGCAGGAACAAAACAATTAGAGATATGTTTTGGTGAGGTTGATGATAAAACCTATGTTTATGAATACGCTGTATTAGTTACTTCATTACCGGATGAAATACTGACTATTGCGCAACATTATCGCGATCGTGCGGACAGTGAAAATATATTTGATGAATTGAAAAATCAATGGGGTTGGAGCGGGTTTACAACCCAAGACATGAAGCGTTGCCGCTTTATGTCGCGCGTGGTTGCTCTTATTTATAATTGGTGGAATATATTTGCTCGCCTGGCAGAACCTGACAAACATTTAGAAGCTATTACGAGTCGTCCCTTATTATTGCATGCTATGGCAAAACAAACTGTCCATGCAAGACAAACACACATTGTTATCAGCAGCACGCATGGAAATATTAATAAAGTTCAAATGTTATTAAGCCGCGTGGTGAAATTTTTTAAAGGATTAAAAAAAGATGCGGAGCAGTTAACACATGATCAATGTTGGTATCGAATTTTGAGCCAAGCAGTAGGAAAATATTTAAATGGAAAGTCGCTGCAGCCACCACTTGGTTTATCAGCACCCACATAAAATTGAAAAAAAGGTACTTTGTTGGAAGATATTTGATCAGAGTTTTATCGGTTAGGAAGTCCTTCAACTGCCGTTTTTAGGTTTAAGGGAGGGAGTTTTCTGATCCAGCACTTTCACCACACTAGGAAGTTGTGGAAGTGTAGTGGGTTGCACATGTCCGTGGGGTTTGTGTTCTGTTACTCTTTGAGCCTGGAATATTTTAGTAATTGCCTCTGCCGTCGTTTTGCTTTGCATCTGTTGTTGTTTCAAGGATTCCCGGCGCGCATGGAGCGCATGGTGTTTGCTGGCAGCGGCATCCTCAATGGCGTGCTGGGCTTCTCGATAAGCACAACTTAACGCCAAATGCATCGGGTTGGCTTCCGGTCGGTTCTGATTGCGGGCACTTTTCCAGTTGGACTCCCAGTAATGACTATGGGGCTCTAATATACTAAAATCCTGACCACTTCCCCAAATTGCGACAGCAAGGTGACGAAATTGTTCAGGATTCGCATAGATGTTATGTTGCTCTTCAGTCAGAGGTGGTACACCGGGTGTCGGAGCGCTTAAATCTATCCCTAATTCTTTGACCTTAGCGTGAAAATCGTTCTTCCAAGTTTCAGCACGGTTTTCCCACCGCTTTTGTTCTAAGGTTAATTTTTCCACTTCTTGCGCTTGCCGTTCACTCGCCGCTGCTACTTGCACTTGCCATTCGGCCAGAGCACGAAAATAGCAACGACCCACGATTTCAGCTAATTCTCCGTCTTGAGAGCGCAGACGCTCTAATGCTCTTTGTAGCTGTTGATGGCGGGGTTCCCAGGAGGACCAGGGTTGATGAGCAGCACCTTGAATCGCTTGGGCAAGTACTTTGATTCCCAGGTCCTGAGCCCATAAAGGGCGCACATAGTGGGCTAAAACTGCTTGCCGTTCCTCATCACTCCATCCGAAGGACAGCTGTAAATCTTCCAGTATTTGTTGTTGAAACTTCAGCAAGGCATCCAAATTGGTTTTATCGAGTAAATCCCACAGCCGCCCATGCTCCTTATGCCACATTTCCGCATCAGTCGTCTGCTTATGCTGCAGCCAGGTCGTTTCAGTCAATGGTTGATAACTGCCTTGATAAAATCGGGCAGACGGGAAAGAGGTGCTGGGTGCTGTTAATTGGCAAGAAATTTCTATGGAGACAATACTTTGCGGTATTGAGAAAAATGAATTGGATACAGGTTTTTGATTCAGCTGCTTTTGAAATTGGTCTACTAAAAATCCCACATTCGCATTGAGCCAATCATCTGAACCTCCCCAATGCTGGGTATTTGGGGTGCGTTGTTGCAGCAAATCCAACATCCTATCAGTATCTTTTAAAGCCAGCGCTCCCGCGGAATCAAAATTTTTGCTTTCTTTCAATCCTTGCAAACTAACCATCGCTTGATCGGTCAGCGCTTCTGCTTGAGTAATGGCATACTCTTTGATTTCTTTGAGTTTATCGATACCTGAGGATTGGGTTGAAATCTCAGAGGGAGCAAAAGTAGACATGAGGGTGGGCTCGCGTAATAAAGCCAAACGCAACCCGAGTGATCGAGCTAATCGACCGCTATCATAGGCGGTTAACGACCAAGCGCAGACGCGCCTAGCATCACGCTGTGCCCGTAGCTTAAAGGCAAAATCAGACACGGTTTGAATTATTTTAGCAACCGCACTGATCTTTCCGCCTGCGAGAGGAGTCAGGTGTAAGATATCAGGAATAAGCTTCTCGATGAGTGCTGCGGTAATGGTCTGTGTAAATCCTTGAGAAGGATCAACACGCTCCGAAGAAATAATGATGGCCGCACATAAGCATGCCGCCAGATGCCGCACAAATTCATCATAGTAATTTTTTAGTTTAGGATTATTTTGACAACGCCTTTGGGCTTTAGCCTCATCAAAAACAATTTTTTCTACTGGCTTGGTGATCGTAACGCCAGGAGGTTGAGGTCCTCCAAGCCATTGCTCAGGATGGTGGTAACCCTTTTTAACTAAGTGAATGGCTCCTTGTCGATAAAACTCATGCACCACCAAGTGATTTAAACTCTGCTGCGCATACACCCCAATTTGCTCATACTGCCACAAGAGGCGTTGGGCTTGCTGTAAAATCTTAGAATGCGTTTTTTGTTGGTGATAGGCATACAGGGTATGACGCTCCGGCAAGCATTGCTGCATGTAGCGGTGCACTAAAGGCAAAAACTGCTGCCAGCCCTCGATCGACAACCGAGTACAGTGCTGATATAACACAGTAAACGCGGCATCTAGGGTTTCTAGGTTTGGTTTTTCTAATTTCAATTCAGCCGCTAATTCCTGCAAGAGTTCAGTCAAAATGGGCGGCATGTCACCTAAGGGTTGTTTCTCATTTTTATGCTCTTCATTGGTATCTAATTTGTGCTCGTCTATAGCGATAGACCTATCTTGATCGAAAATAAAATCTGAAATATTAAAGTTGCTTGATGTTGAAGTTTTCAGTTTCTCATCGAGGTTCCCCTGAGAAAGTGAGAGCAATGAATTGTCGTTAAACTGCGAGAGTGGTAATAAACTTTGAGATGCCACCGAAATAGGATGATCAGGAACTAGTTGGCTCTGGGGTAGAGTAAAGCTGTCTGATACTGGTATTTTTTTCTCTTTGGGGTTATTAGTGTTGAGTATAGACGGTTTTGATTTTGGAATCTCAGGATGTTCTTCAGTTTGAGGAAAAAATTTTTTATGCTCCTCGACTTCTTCTAAATCATTCAAGTGCAAATTTTTAGATTCTGCCATTAAAGTTTCCTCATTATTATTTGAACTCTAAATTAACTGGAAGTCGCTACAAAAAGCTAATGAAAATCACGATAAGAAAAAATACTATACGAAATCGAAAATGAGCAAAAGACTATAATCCTGAAATTAATGTAGAGCATGAATGAAGAAGCTGTCAACAAATTTTTTCAGTTTTAACTACAGTATAATTGTTAAAGCAAAGAATTTATTGTGTCATTAGAGCAAAAAAATTCCTCGAACATAAACACTCGCCACTCTTGGCATTATCCGTCGACAATTAAACCAAAAATTAATGGAAGCCCACAACCAAATGCTCCTAATAGGCTACAGAGGTATCTGCTAAATAGTTACAAAATAATACATTTATGTTTGTCATGCCGATTTTTACTCATCTCATCTCTTATTTTTGAAGCGCGGGCAAATGCAGTTGTCCGGTTATCCCAATCTGTATAGGCATCAACTTGATGAGCTTTAAAATAATCTTGGTCCAACCTATTAGGATTGAAAATTGAATCGGGAGGTAGATCATCATTACTTTGGGAGGGCAACTCTGGTTCATCATCATCTAAGTTAATCTCCATCTTCTTGGAACTTGGATGCTGCCGTCTAATGTATGCAATGCATTCAAAAGTTTTTGGTATGACCCAAAGCAGCGCAATGTAAGTAATAACCTGCAGAAAATTTTGCGCATCAAGATTTAATGTTGTTTTGTTTAAGAGAGAAGCAATGGATTCTTTAGCGCCGTGAATATCCAGCTCAGGATGATGTTGGCTTATAATGAAAACAATCACCCCTGCTGTTCCAAGCCAAGCTGCAGCAGCCCTTATTGCTGCATCCTTTTTTACATCAGGATTACTCGCAGTAAAGGCCTGAGAAGTATTATAAAGTTGCGGTAGCAAAACATGGGCAGCTTTATCCGCAGCTTCTTTAAAGTTAAAAAAACCTGGCTTAGGCATTACTCTCTCAATTAATTATTGTAATTAAGTAATTGCTATTAAAAATATGAACAAATATATTCACCATTTTCTTCTTGAGAAATCTTAAGGAAACATTAACACCCTCAGCGGACAAAAATACTCTCTCCCTTTGGAAAATACAAGGGATTTCAAGAAGCATTGAGTACTACGACAATACTGTTAGTATCCTCACCTTTTGAAATCCCCCTTAACCCAATGGCACTACCTTAAGCCACAGAATATTTTAAAATCCTTTTATTTATTTTACGTAGCAATTTTTCTTTTTCGATTGCTCTGTTTCTCTTCAAGGCTGGAAATGGTTTCGGTCTTTGCTTGACTAGCCTGGGCTCCACCCTATCTGGTCTATTTCCAACTTTGTTTTGCACAATTAATTTTAACATCTCAATATACATTTTATGGTTGCTCACCTGATTTGAGCTTATAAAATAAGGAATAAATTCATTTAGTAGCTGCACACTTCCCTTAAAGCTTATTTCCCATGGATTAACGCCATACTCATAACAAGCTTTTGCTATAATTATTCTGATAAAATTATATGCTAATAAATGAATTCCTATTTCTTTTCTAACCATTTCTGGTGTTTTGCACGATAACATATCCATATTCATGATACTTTTAATACTTCGCAAATTAAGCTCCACCTCCCACCTTCGCTTATATATTTGGGCAAGCTCTGCTTTGTGGTATTTTTTGTCTAAAAATGTTGTAACGTATATGTGGCCTGATACTTTAAATTCCCGTATGGAAATTTGATCGGGGTATGCCTCATATTGCTTTTGTGTCATCCATTCCGGTTTCTGTGGTTTCTCCCAGTTGACAATGTGATCATTTTTACCCAATTTTTGTCCCATTCTAAAATCATAATTCCTTTGACTTTGTCCGCGAAAAACACCATCAGCTCCTATTTTTTTTAAGTCCGCCATAAGAAAAAAATTGGGGTAATAACGGTCACCCAGCACAATATCGTCGGCTTTAATGCAGTTTATAATTTCTCTTAATAATGAGATTTCTCCTGTGCCCTTTCCTTTGTGAGCCCCTATTGCATAATCTATTACGGTTCCCCGCGTCAGTGACATAACGGCTACTATTCGCGCCATAGGAAATCCAGCCCCTTTTTTCTGATTACCATGCTGAGGAAATTTTTTTTGATTAGCTTTTGTATCCGACATTTTGACGGTAGATCCATCAAATGCTTTTAATTCTCGGCCATAGACTTTCCATCTCATTGGAATAGATTTCAAAGGGAAAGCTCCAGATTCTTTAACTAATGCCTTCACAGTATCTTCAGGCAATCGCTTTCTGGCCTTACAATAGGGGCCAGTATTTGAGCTTATTTTATTCTGCTTCTTTTTTTTACTATGCAGCTGCTCCACAACAACACCAGCAACCGCTTTTTTGCAGGATTTATCTGGATTTAAAACTTGTTTAATAAACGTAAATAAGGTTTTGGTGGGGCTATATATCCGGTCACGATATTCCCGGCACTCTCTAAGTATCTTCTGACATTTTTCTGAATTCAATAGGTTTAACAGGAAAATGTCTGGTGCACCATCAGCCAATTCTTGTCTTTTATTTTTAACTTGCTTAATTTTATTTTTCTTTTTAAAATTCACAGATCAGTTTCCTTTTTTTATTATTGTGTGTTTGCTACAACAATAATATTAAATTTGGAAACTGATTTCATCTTTTTTCATCTAAATCATAGGCTTATATTCATCTTTGCTCCTTAAGGTAGTGCCATTGCCCCTTAACCCCCTTTTTCAAAGGGGGAAATTATTTTTGCCAGGCCGATTAGGAGTGCGTCACTTGTGCCGCAGCAATTGTCCTGCTAAATTACTATTCAACCGTCTGTCATTTTTTTTGGAGATTGACATCTAATCAGAGCTTTGAAATCGATATTTGTAGTCTGAATTTATTGATCCTCTATAGCTGTAGTATTGCTTTTCCAGAGTAAGCCTCATTGCTTACTCTGATTTGTAATTGTTCCTTATTCGATACGATCTCATCTAATTCTACTTTGGGGATCCTACCGGAAAACTGGTAATGGTGGTGGAACCAAAACAAGTAGGGATGAAACCACTGTTCTCCTGCTTTAATCACCAACTCTGGATTAAGAACATAGTGACCTCGTTTCACTCGCACGAATAGTTTTTTGTTGTAAATATCGTTTCTATTCATTTCGTGTCGAGCCAAAATACCAGACAAATAAGCACGTCGCTTGCGTTTCTCAGGAAGGATGATCTCTGGAAAAGGGGTCAAAATCTCTACAAAATCACTAACCTGAAAAATTCTAATACCCTCCTCAGATTGGAGACTTAGTTGTTGGATCGCCATGATGGCATTGATTAAAAAAAATTCGATACGTTGTCCATCGAGCTTGAGTAATTTGTTATTTAATTGTAAGCCCATGCTTTGAGGCGAAAAATATTCGTAAAATAGCAAAAATTTTTCCTTGGCAAAGCGTTTGTCACCCACTGCTTTGTGTAACGCAATTTGAAATGCGGTTCGACAGGCATTATCGGTTAAATCAGGATTGGCGCCCTTATCCAGTAATTGCTTCGCCAATATAGGATTGCCAAAATGACAAGCGACCATCAAGGGAGTTTGGTTAAAGGGAGTGCGAAAATTTACCCCGTAAAGCGCTACCTGGGACATGACTAAGTGGGTGGAGCTCGAGGAATAGCCCATAAAATATTTGCGCTCTAATAAACTATAATCTTTTTTGGATTTTTGGACGGGGGCAAATCCCACGGCCGCCAATTCGATCATGGGCTTAAGTTGGTGATAATGCAGGGCATATTCAAATAGCAGGAGTCGGGCTTCTTTGTCTTTATGGACTTTATTCAGCGCGCGTTCTCGTAAGGAGATCAAGTAATCATAGGTTACCACGGGCCAAGGTACCGGCTTGGTTTGCAGTAAGCGGCTTTGGATCGCCTCGGCCTGCGCTTGTTTGCCTTGCATTTCTAAGCGTCGGGCTTCTTTTTGCCACTCCTCTGGGGAGGATTCTTGGCTTTCGATGGCTACTAGCCTGGCGGTGAGAGTTAAGCCCAAGAGGTTTAATAAGGGATGTTGGTCGAGGGTTTCAATCAAGTAAACATTTTTGATCGCCCGGGTGATAGCGACGTATAAGGCATTGACAAAGAATTTATAGATTTCCAGCGAACGATCCGTTTTATCACGAACCCGACCATAGGTGAAGGCGCTTTCCAGATCTGCTGTGCTCACACCTTGAGCAATCTCGCGAAAATTGCGTTCTTCACTGGAGATAAAATGGTAGAGGATGACATTGTCGTATTCCAAACCCTTGGCTTCGTAAATCGAAAAAATCAGCGGGGTTTGAAAATAACGCGCGGCTTGCTCTTTGAGATCCTCATGCAATACTAACACCGCAAAATGCGTCGACTTGCGCGTCTTGTCATTAATTTCCTGGCGGATCACTTCATGGTCTAATAAGCAATACACCGCGCCGGAATGGCTATTTTGGCTCTCAACCAGATAATGGCTTTCTTTATCCACTGAACCAAACCGCGCATTTTTTATTTTTAATAATTTATTCGCGAGCGATGTTACCGCCGGGGCGTTGCGATAGTTTTTATTCAAGACCCGCAGAATGTCGCTATGCTGCTCCCGGGGTTGCTGATAGAACAAGCTTTTTATTTTAGCCCAGGAGAAAAAATTTGGATGAACAATTTGATTGGAATCCCCGCACAACAGAAACTGCTGTGGATATTTTAGTTTTTTGAGAATTAATGCCAGTTGCACCGGAGTTAAATCCTGCACCTCATCGACCACCACAAAATCGTATTGCGCTTCGCAAGCAGTCAGGTATTCATAGGAAATCAGGTTCGTATCGTAAAGTTGCTGTTGTTTTAAAAAGGTTAAATAATTCTGGAATAAGTCATATATTAGAGATCGCTCTTCTTGGCGATAGATCGATTGCTTAACACCCAAATTCAGATAGTGATCTTTAGACAGATAGGCAGCATCCAAGCGATTGCCAGTGAGGACGCCTTGGAATTCCTCATACAATTTATTGGCATCTTGAATCGCCCCCCGTGGGTTGACAGTATGTAACCATCGCGCAAAGCGCTGAAAATTGATTTTCGCTCCGGGAGGTACTTGGATCGTTTCTAACAATTCGTGATAGGAAAGAAAATCAATTTCTTGGCCATCATTTTCATAATGCTGCGCATAATAGAGCTGACGGGCATTATGAACCAAGTAAGGCGAACCAGTGACATAAAGAATGTTCCCCGGATAGGTTTTCATTTTCTCTAGAATCAGCATGGTTTTGCCACTGCCCGCCGACCCGATCACAATTAACGGCGGATGCAATTGGAAAATGTTCTGTTGCGTGGCATCAAAGGAAATAATTTTATCCAAAATATGAAAATGAGGATGCTCGAGATTGAGATAACTGAATGCATCGACGGGAAATTGCTCAAAATGATGATTAGCGATGGGTTCTAACTTAGTATCAAGAATACCCTGCAGAAAACGCGACTTTGCTTTCTCAGTAAAAATTTCTAATAACAGCACACAGTTTTTACTTTAGTGGGAAACTACTCGAAACAACAAGCCCTGGGTTGAATCTAGAGGCACTAAGTAAAACGGTGTTCCTGCAAATTGCTTGACCCCACTCGCTGCAAAATTATTTTGTTGGAGTAAAGCCACTACAGTATCGTACTGCTTTTTTACCGCGGAAATATTTAATTCATTGTATCGTAAGACATCCATGGTGACCTCCACACTAAAATCATCTCGCCCCAGGGGGCTCTCCGTCATCCCGAGCGAAGCGAGGGATCTCCTGCAACTGGCATATGGAGATCCCTCGTCGCAAGCTCCTCGGGATGACGAAGAGACCCCACCCGAGCGCATTCAAGTTCCCTCTCCTGCTTATTCCTTCTCCCCTTGTGAGTAGCTAGCCGATGCACACAACTCACTTTAAGGCCCAACAGACCGGGTTCGTCGTCCCTGCAGGATGCAGGGATCCAGTTCACAAGGATGTGAAAGATTCGCTTCCTGCGCCGTGGATCCCGGCATCCATGCCGGGACGACGAGCCTTAGCTTGTGGGAGAAGGGATCTAAAACTTCATTGCTTCAGAAAACAATCCAACACCTCCTGAGCCACTTCCTCAGTCAGAGGCTTTTCCAGTACCCCATTAATGCCCACTGCCTGACACGCCGCTTGAACTTTTTCAACATTATGGGCCGTCAGAGCCACAATCGGCACTGGATTTTTTCGACCCTTTTCTGCAGTACGAATATGCGCTGCTACCGTCGTCCCACTCATATCCTTTAACCCAATATCGAGCACAATCAGTACATATTTATCCAATTCAAAAATCTCTATGCCTTTCTTACCTGTATCCACAATATCGACCGTATAACCTAAGTGCGTGAGTATTGATTCCACGCCTTTTTGAGCCATCCGGTTATCCTCAACCAACAAAATACGCGGACCTATCTTCTCTTCCTCGCTGGCAGCACCCCCAAGCGGTGCTAGCTTGGTAAACTTAGGTTTGACTGCTCTTGGTTTAAGGAATGCCTTGGCGGGTAGAAAAGGAAACGTGATGGTGAAGCAACTGCCCTTACCCACTTCGCTGTCCACATCAATTTTTCCTCCCATCAAAGTGACAAATTTATGCACAATATACAGCCCAATCCCATGGCCCTCAAATTTGCCTTCATAGGAAGGGGTCAAGCGCGTAAAGCGGTCGAAAATAGTCGCGATTTTTTCTTGGGGAATACCCATACCAGTATCGCGGATTTTTAAACAAAGTTCCTCTTTGTCTTTGCCAGTGTCTTCATCGCGAGTTTTCCGTAAGAGAATGTCCATGCTTATCGAGCCTTCCTCAGTAAATTTAATCGCATTGCCTAGTAAATTTAAAATTATCCGATAAAATCCCGGCGCGCTGGCATACACCATTTCAGGAATAGCGGGATCATAAGTGGAATAAAATCCTAAGCCTTTTTGTTTCATGGAAGGGGTCAACATCTCGACAAGCTGATCCGTTATGGTTTGGGGATTGAAATTTTCATTGCTAAGTGCCACCCCTTCGGTTTCAATCCGCCCCATCTCTAAACAATTCATAAAAAATTCTATCAATTGCCTGCCCGAATCTTTAATCATCTGCACATTTTCATAATTATCTTCGAGAGCATCGGGCTCCTCGAGTTGCGTGCCGATCCTGTGCGCCATGGAAATAATACCCGCCAGCGGCGTTTTGACATCGTGACTCATGTTTTGGATAAAATCCGTTTTAGCACGATCGGAAGCTTCGGCGGCTTCCAAGGCTAAACGCAGATCTTTCTGCATTTTTTTTAATTCGGAAATATTTATAGAAATACCCACTACGCCAGTAACTTTTTTAGCAGGATTAGGCAGAGGGACTTTATTCGTTAATTGATAAATGAGATTCCCATTAACGTCTATGAAGGGTTCTTCTTCATGATTTAACCGTGCAACACCTGTTTGCATGACTTTTTGGTCGACAGCAATAACTCCCGCTAACATTTCCTTATCCCAATGGAACGCCTTGGAAAAATCAATATCTGTTTTTCCACGAATCTCTTTCCTGGATTTAAAACCTGCTAGGCGAGCTAATTCATCATTGCCACCACGATAGCCTCCATTAGTATCTTTCCAATACACACTATAGCGGGCGAAAAATCTAGACAATTTTTTAAAAAATTAAGATATAAATTCTCGTCCAGTGTTTGTTAAAATAAAGCCACGATACAGCCGGGGACGGCAATGACCGTGACGTGATTCCGGGCAGCTTTTGCCACCCAAGCCACTGCCCGGTTATTTAAATCACGTCTTAAATATCCCGGGGTGTGGGGCGGAGCCCCACCTTAATCCGCATCTTTAATGCACCAATTTTGAATGTACCCTGTTAGGTGTGAGCCCATTTAAACTTTGATGGGGTCTTTCAAAATTATAAAACTGAAAGTACTCGTCCAATCCTTCCCGCGCAGTCGTAACGTTTTCCCACTCCTGCAGGTACACACATTCATATTTTACCGATCGCCATAGGCGCTCAACAAAAATATTATCTGCCCATCGTCCCTTTCCATCCATGCTGATTTTGATTTGATGCGCGGCGAGCACATCAGTAAAATCTTTGCTTGTAAATTGCGCTCCCTGATCAGTATTAAATATATCGCAGCGTGAATGCGCTAATACCCGCTTAAGTGTTTCTACACAAAAATCAGCCTCCATAGTGATGCTAAGCTGCCAATCCAATACAAAACGGCTATACCAGTCTATTATGGCCATCAAGTAAACGAAACCTCGTCGTAGCCTAATATACGTGATATCTGTACTGAAAACTTGGCAAGGCCTGACTATTGCAACGTCATTCAGTAAGTACGGATATACTTTATGTTCAGGATGCGGCTTACTGGTATGAGGGCCCGGCGCCAATGAGTGCAATCCTAAATGCTCATAAGCCCAACGTGTCTCATGGCGTTTACAAGGGTAATGGTGATAAGAAATGTAGTCACTCATTTGCCTTGTACCGAAAGCTGGATGCTTTGTGTAAATTTCATCCACTAAGCGCAGTAATGCTAGCTGTTTATCACTTAATACCTTGGGACGTGGCACGTAATATACATTGGAACGGGTTAAATCCAGTAGATCACATTGTCGACAGACTGACAACAATGGGTGTTCTCTCTCAACCCAACCTCGCCTTTCATCCACGGAACAACTCAAACTTTTTTTTTAAAAAATCATTCTCTACTTTTAAACGACCAATTTGTTCATATAATTCAGCCAGTTGAGTAGCATGTTCCGTAATTTCATTTTTATTTTTATCACTAAAAACATCGGGCAACAAGGCTAAGGCTTGTTTTTTCCATGCGTTTATTTGCGTTCCATGGGCACCATACTTCGAGCTAATTTGTGCCAATGTTAGCTCCCCTTTAATAGCTTCCAAAGCAATTTTTGCTTTTTCTGCTGGAGTATATGTTTTACGTTTTTGGCTCATTCTCGTCTCCTGATCCGAAGCGAGAATTATATCTTAGCTTGCCATTTTAACTGTCTGAATTTCTTCGCCCACTATAGTTGACACAGGGATTATTCTTCTGATATAAAAGGAACCTTTTTAAGATAAGACAAGAGGCTAGGACTATGTCTAGAGTATGCCAAGTGACTGCAAAATCCCCCATGTCGGGAAATAATGTTTCCCACGCAAATAATAAAACCAGGCGTCGGTTTTTACCCGATTTACAGACCCATCGGTTTTGGGTAGAAAGTTTAGGGCGTTTTGTAACATTGCGTATATCTACCAAGGGTATACGTATGATTGATAAATTAGGTATTGAGCAAGTATTAGCGCTCATTGAGGAAGGCAAAATCATCTAGAGCTGTTTTCGAAACAGCCTCTAGTCATCTGGAGAGCTTAAATCGTGCGTGATATTATTAAATTCGTTTCATCCGCTGGAACAGGGTATTTTTATACCAGCACCCGAAACAAAAAGAATGTAACCGAAAGCAAAAGTCTTGTAAACGAGAAACTCAATTTATGAAGTTTGACCAAAAAGTACGTAAGCATGTGTTATTTAAGGAAGAAAAGATTAAGTAAGAGCCTAGGGCCTATTCAAAATTCTACTATGCCTGAGCAGCTATGAACAAGGACCGTGTTTCAAACAATTCATATTCCAATCAGCTCATCTTTTGGCTCAATGGTGAGAGAGTTGAAATTTCAAATCCTAATCCAACCATGCTGCTTGCTCATTACCTTCACACCGTGGGTTTAACAGGTACTAAGATTGCATGCGGACGAGGAGGCTGTGGTGCCTGCACAGTCATGTTATCGTCTAAAAATTTATCCACTGATGAGCCTGTTCACCGTGCTATCAACGCTTGTATTTACCCACTCTGCGCTGTCGATGGAACCATGGTCACAACCATAGAAGGCATTGGTAATGTCCATCAAGGGTTAGATAAAGCACAATATTGTATTGCAAAAAATAATGGCAGCCAGTGTGGTTTTTGTACACCAGGATTTGTTATGAATACGCATGCCTATATGCAGCAGCATCCTGCAGCTACACAGGAGGAATTGGAAAATATTTATGGCGGTAATCTATGCCGCTGTACAGGATATCGTCCTATCTTGGCTGGAGTGCGTACACTGGCTTCCAATTATCAAGTAGAAAATGATAAATCACAAAAATGTCTCATAGATCCATGCTTCGAGGTTCACTGCAACAGCGAATTTAAGCATATTGATCTCAAGTTATTGCCTGATTTTACTTCACCACCACGATTACTTCATTTTTCGGGTCATGGTTGTGAGTGGTTCAGACCCAATACGCTTGAAGAAGTTATGCGTATCAAAAAACAGTTGGTTAAAGCACATGGGCGTGATAGCGTAAAATTAATAGTTGGTAATACAGCATCGAGTATATATCCTAATGAAAAATCGCCTTATTTGATAGATATTTCTTGTATTCAAGCACTAAATCAATTAGTCCAAAATGAAATGGGCATAACAGTAGGGGCGGTCACGCCGATCCAGATGCTTCTTGAATTTGCAGCAAATGTCGCGACTGAAGTAGGTTCTGAAAAAGGACATGGATTTGAATCACTTGTCTATCATGGTCAATTTATTGCAGGATTACAAATCCGCTCTGCTGGAAGCGTCGCTGGTAACATTTTCATGACAAGAGATCATGCCGCGCGTGGAGAAGCTTTTCTTTCCGATTTATTTACGGTGTTATCTGTACTAGGGACTCAAATTACAATTGCATCCTTTCAGTATGAAAAAGGTCGCAAGCAATTCGATTTAATTGATATGCCAGCAACCGAAGTTTTACCCGAAGATGCTGTCATTGTGTGCTTTGATATTCCCTATACTCGAAAAACAGAATATTTACAAACTTATCGTATTGCACGTCGTCTACAACTGGCTCAGCCTATTGTTAATGCAGGTTTTCGTGTGAGTCTCGATGAAGAAAATAGGATAAAACCCAACGAAATTACACTCGTTTATGGGGGTTTAGATACGATGGTACGTCGCTGCTATAAAACAGAACAGTTTTTGCAGCATAAAAAATGGAATGCAGAGACATTACGTCTTGCACTACCAGTGCTAAAAAAAGAAGTGTTGAATTTCACCGTTTCCATGGAGAAAGAGGGAATAACAACTCAATATCGATTGCAACTCGCAGAAACCTTTTTTTACAAATTTTTTCTACATGTTGCACTTAAGCGAAATCCAGAAGATGTTAAATCGGAATACATTTCAGCTGCCAATCATGATATACGCCCTTTATCCACAGGCACTCAGGAGTATTTCGAGTATCCTGAGATGTATCCCTTAACCAAACCATTCATTAAACGTACTGCATTTGTGCAGGCAACCGGTGAAATAAAATATACACAAGATATTGCATTGCCTATGAGAGGATTGCATGGCGCTATGGTATTCAGCTCCCGTCCTCATGCAAAATTTGCTTTCACAAAAAAAACAGCTGGACTTGCAGCGCTAAAAGAATTACTCAAGGAAAAATTTCCTGGCTTTAAAGATTTGGTGACTTCAGCAGATATTCCGCAAGGTGGAAGCAATATGATCGGATTAAGAGATGATGACCCTGTCTTTAGCGACGGATTGGTAACATCAGTTGGGGCGCCAATTGGCATGGTGTTAGCAGAAACCTTTCCTCTAGCAAAAATAGTTGTGCAATTCATTAGCGATGAGTGCATTGACTATGAAGATCTTCCTGCTGTTACTACATTAGCCGATGCCATCAAACAAAATACAGTGATGCCAATGATCGTGACATCAATTAATCCTGAAGATGATATTCATCAACAAATATCGACGATAGAGCGTTTAGGCAGTAATCAAGAATGGCTTAAAGATCCATCAAAACCACTTCCTAATACTATGGTGGTCAGGGGTACTCTAAAAACACCACCTGTTGCGCATTTTTACTTAGAAACCCAATGTGCGCTTGCTATACCTGGTATATACGATCAAATAACCGTTTATTCTTCCACACAGAGTCCTAATGGCACACAAAATTCAGTGGCTCAAGCCCTGGGCATACACCTTAACCAAGTATCCATTATTATTGAACAAATTGGTGGTGGTTTCGGTGGAAAGCAGCATCGTGCGAACTTCGTTGCTGCGCAGGCTGCGGTAGCGGCACATGCATGCAAGGGCCCTGTGCGATTATTGTATGATCGGGCTACTGATATGCAAATGATTGGTAAACATCATCCGTATGAGGGCGAATATTATGTGGCATTCACTGATGATGGAAAAATTGAAGCGATGCGCTTAGATTTTAAGAGCGAGGCGGGGGACAGTTATGATTGTTCATTAGCGGTTATGGAGATGAGTCTGCTTATGGCAGATGGTTGTTACATGGTCAATACTCTGCAAGCAAATGGAACCTGTTATCGCACCAACAAAACCAGCAATACCGCTTATCGTACGTTTGGTGTGGTGCAAATGTGGAGCATTTTAGAAAGTGCTATTGAACGAGTTGCATTTGAATTATCAAAAAAACATGGGCGTAAGATTTTGCCTGAAGAAATCCGTGAAAAGAATATGTATCGTAATGGCACTCCAGAGTCCTATGATACAACACACTTTGGCCAGGAGCTCGACTTTTGCAATATACGTGAAATATGGGATGCACTGAAACAGTCGTCCAATTTCATAGAGCGTGAGCATGCCGTTCAAATATTTAATCGTCAGAATCGTTGGAGAAAACGTGGCATTGTGATGATGCCACAAAAACATGGGGTAGCTTTTACTGAACCCCGTGGATCACTGAATTCATCAACAGCGATTGTTAGTGTTAACATGGCTGACGGATCTGTGATTATTCATCATGGTGCCGTAGAAATGGGGCAAGGTGTTCACACCAAACTTGCACAACTAGCTGCTAACACATTGGGCATTCCGCTCGAATGGATCAGGGTGGGAGGCAACAACTCTGATTTTATCACGAACGCGCCTCCCACTGCGGCACAAACAGGCTTTGATCTTAATGGCGGCGCTATTGAAAAGGCTTGTCTGGCATTGCGTGCGCGGCTCCAGGAGTTCTGTGCCACGATGGAACAGTATCTACCCAATGAAAGGATTGAAAACTGGCGTACCCATTGGGCTGAAAAATGGAAGGAAATTGTTTTCAAAGCATGGTTTCATAGAATTAATCTCACTGAAGCGGAATCCTATAAGTTTCCTCACTACAAGGGAGCGACCTATCAAAATCCGCAGGGCAAGCCGTTTCTCTACTTCTCTTTTGGCGCTGCTGTTACCGAAGTGGAGATCGATGTTCTTTCAGGTGAGTTCAAAATCATTCGTGCAGATGTGACTTGTGATGGTTGTAAAACACCTAATCCTGCACTTGATATCGGTCAGATAGAGGGGGGATTTGTTCAAGGTGTTGGCATGGCGACCACAGAGGAACTTATTTACAATCATGACGGAAGGCTTATTACAGACAACATCTTGAATTACAAACCGCCTTGTACTAAGACGATTCCCATAGATTTTCGTACAAGACTTCATCCGGTTAACCCTGAACGCAATGCAAAAGAACATTTAGCAGAAAAGCAAGCTGTAAAATCAACAAAAGCGTTTACTGAATCAACGCTGACATTAGGAGTATCCGTCTATTTTGCACTGATACATGCCATTTTGGATGCTCGCAAAGAATTAACTGGAAAAGACGATTGGATTGATGCGAAATTGCCGTTGACTTGCCAACGAATCCAGCAACTTTGTGGTATTACGACAGATTCGCTAACTTTTTAACTGCATTTTTTAGAATCAAGGCAGAAATTTATTTTTTTCCTGAATAATTTGTGCAGCTATGCTGATCGCAATTTCTTCTGGGGTCTGACTTTTGATCGGGATGCCCACAGGAGTGTAAATGCCATTTAGCCATTGTTCATCTAAATTTTCTTTTCTGTAATCTGCAAACATTTTTTCAATTTTTCTTTGGCTCCCCAACAATCCAAGGTAACGGAATTCTTTATTTACTAAAGCTCGCAATGCTTCATCATCTGTGCGGTAACCAAAAGTCATAATCACAACATAATGATTCTGTCCTGGAGAAATCCAGTGATTTAATTCTGTGTAATGAGGGAGAATATGTTTTTCATGTGCGGTATAGTTTTCTAGCATGGTTTTCAGATTTTTTCTTTTATCATATACTCTGATATAAAAATCCATTTGGCTCATGAGATTAGAAAAAGCCAGTGAGCAGTGACCTCCACCAATAATTGATAAAGTATTTTTATACCCCACTTTTTCTTGATAAACCCAATCATTGTCCGAATACATTTTGAATGAAAAATCATTAAGCGGGGACACGTCATCAAATTGCATTCCACCAGAAAAGAGAGTAAGGGTTCCATGTTGATGGTTTTCGAGCGAAGCAACGATCAATTGAACCGTATGAATATCTGATGGTTTAACAGGGTAAATGAGAATCGTCTGTTCCCCAGAACAGATCATGCCACTATTATTTTTCCCTGAATTTTTATTATGAACTTGTTTGCGAATGCTTGAATTTTTATCTTTAATCAATTTTTTTTTCGCTATTTCTACAAAGCGATACTCCATGATACCACCGCCGATGGATCCCTCCATTTTACCATCAGCATCGACAGCCATAAAAAATCCTTGTCGCCCTGGACTACTCCCAGAACTTTCCAACACATAAAGTAACGTCACTGGAATCTCATGTTGTAAGCTTCTAGAAATAAATTTCCACACTTGAAGTTGTTTATTCATCAGATCCACTATAATATTGCCATAAACGCACAGTACTACCTACGGATGCAGCAAGCAGTGGTACGGTGAAAAATTTATTATTCCAAGAAATGACCGTTTGTTCTAATAAGGCATCATGAGAAATGACCTGACTCTCTAACACATGTGTTTCGCCAACTATCTGACTGAATGTTTGCTGTAATAACATTGACTGGAATTTACCTTGAGCGATAACTTTTCCAGCTTCTAAAATCAAAACGTGATGCGCAGCAGCCACAAGATCTGTTATAGCATGAGTCACAAAAATGATCGGGATGGTATATTTTTGCTGAATCTTTAGAAAATAAGATAATATTTTTTTCTGGATAGAATTATCCAAAGCGGTCATAGCTTCATCAAGCAATAATAAACTAGGATTACTAAGTAAAACTCTGGCAATAGCAACACGTTGTTGCTCACCCCCTGAAAGCTGATGTGGATAATGTTGTAACATAGATTTTAATGAAAAAAAATCGATAACCTCATCGATATTAATAAAGGCTTCGCACATTGGTGATTTACATTTATTCGCGCGTTTAATCGAATAAAGCAAATTATTAAGAATCGTTAAATGTGGAAATAACTGTGACCCTTGCATTAAATAGCCAATGTTTCTTTTATGTGCTGCAATATTTATATGATGTTGTGTATCTAATAAAACAGTTTCTCCTATTGCAATTCTTGCAATAGACGGTTTTTCGATGCCAGCAATGCATTTCAATAATGTCGTTTTGCCTGCGCCGGAGTGACCATAAATCATGTTTATTCCTGATACAGGTAGCTCTACATCTAAATTCAGTTGTAGATTTTTTTCTTTCAGATACTGATGCTTGATCTTTAAACTGATCATGATAACAGGTTTGCCGCGGCTTTTTTATTTAAGGTAAGTACTAAACTTAATACTAATATTGAAATTATAATTAATATTAACGACAGAATATTTACTTGTTGATAATTCATTTCTATCATAGCTTGATAAATAGTGACTGAAGCAACACTCGTTTTATTAGGTATATTGCCGCCAATAATGAGAACCACGCCAAATTCTCCTATCGTATGGGCAAAACTTAAGATGGTCGCAGTTAAAATACCGCGTTTAGCAAGTGGTAATATGATAGAAAAAAAGCGATCCAGTGGAGATGCGCCTAATGTCATAGCAATCTCAGCAAATTTTTTACTATTATTTTCAAATGCAGATTGTAATGGTTGCACTGCGAATGGCATGGAATAAATGACTGAACCTATAACCAATCCTGGAAAAGTAAATGCCAAACTATTTACACCTGTCAAAGCAAACCACATTTTGCCCAGAAAACCATGGCTACCCATCAATAATAGCAAATAATATCCCAATACAGTAGGCGGTAATACGATTGGCAAAGTTGTAATAATTGTCAACGGATGTTTCAACCATGATTGGGTGACTGTCAACCAATAAGCAAACGGAATACAAAGGATCAGTAAAATGATGGTGGTAATCACTGCGAGCAGAAAACTTAATTCTAATGAATTTAAAATACTATTCATAGTTATATACTAGTATAACCCGCAGTATGGATGATGCTTGTAGCTGAAACTGTTTGTAAATAGTGAAAAAAAGCTAATGCGGCAGGATTTTTTTCAGCCGTTTTTAACAAAACAGCTTGCTGCGCAATCGGTTGATGCAATTTTTCAGGAACCAGCCAGTAATTGTTAAGATCATGATCAGATTTATTTTTTTCTTGCATTTGTTTTATCTGCGCCAAAGAAATAAAGCCTGCGTCTGCGCCACCTTGCATCACATACATCAGAGCCTGATTCACGTCATTTGCCATCAATAAATGGTTTTGTAGCTGTGGCCATAATCGTAAATATATTAATGTTTCTTTTGTTGCTTGGCCATAAGGAGCCAAAGTTGGATTGCTGATTGCAAGTCGGAGATTTTTACTATGGAGAACTTTATCTACTAAAAATGGTCTTTGTTGTGGTGCAAATAACACCAAATGCCCAATAGCATAGGTCCGCAAGTATTGTTGCGATGCCAAACCTTGCTGCACCAACAACTTTGGCCTTTTAGTATCTGCTGCCAGAAAAATATCAAATGGGGCGCCATGCGTAATTTCGGTATAGAGTATGCCTGTAGAAGCAACACTTTGTTTCACACAATAATGTGTTTCCTGCATAAATTGTCTAGATAAGCTTATAAACGTGGACGAAAAATCTGCTGTAACCGCGACTTGTACCGTATTGTTTTTAGTACAAGAAGTGACAGCGTAAGCCACGCTATTTATACTGAAATTAATAATCCATAGGCATAAAATATAGACTTTGAAACATTTCATGAGATTGCCTCTATTCCAGCAATTCTAAGCAAATTGCCGCCTCTATTCAAAATAAGTTTATTCCGTTAATATAATGGATCTATTGCTCTCAACTTTGGCCATTTTACCTTTTTTCCTGTGGCCGTCATTGCGAGCCTCCCACCCCATAAAAAAAATGGGGAAAGCAATAAAGTCTCCGGCCTTTAGGCCGGGGTGAGTCGCTTCCTTCCGCCCTAAAGGGCGGGGTTTCTGACCGCTAAGGAATTAAGATGAAAAATGACTCCCTTGTAAATCAACTACTTACAAGTGGCGTCATTAGAAGGAGCCTGCGACGAAGCAATCCAGTAACCCAAGCTTTTTTCTGGATTGCTTCGTCGCAGGCTCCTCGCAATGACGGCCACAGGATTTGGTAATAGCATGAATTTTGTAGCCCCAAATTGCGGGGTGAGCAGTTACCTATCACTTTAACATATCAAAATGGATTTGAACAACTATGCTTTCAGATAGCTTCGGTCGTCAGTTTCCTTATTTGCGATTATCAATTACAGATGTTTGTAATTTTCGCTGCGATTACTGCCTTCCTGATGGTTATCAGACTCAATTAAAACAATTTTTAACGCTTGAAGAAATACGCCGATTACTCTGTGCTTGTGCTGAACTGGGTATGCATAAAATACGTTTAACCGGTGGCGAACCTACTGTTAGAAGAGATTTGATTGATATTATTCGTACCGCTGCAGCCATTCCAGGTATCAAGAAAATTGCCTTGACTACTAATGGTTATCGATTAGAACATTATGCGGGAGCTTTTCATCAAGCTGGATTAGATGCAATTAATGTAAGCGTAGATAGCCTCGATCGAGATAAATTTTTTAAAATAACGGGACATGATCGGCTAGCTAGTATTATAGTAGGTATCAACAAAGCGCTACAAGTGGGTTTTTCTGCGATTAAAATCAATGTTGTTTTAATGAAAGGCGTTAATGATGTGGAGCTCGAAAAATTTTTGGCATTCATCAAACATCAAGCAATTGATATTCGTTTTATAGAACTTATGCAAACAGGTACAAATTACGATTATTTTAAAAAATATCATATAAGTGCCGACGTTATTCAAATTCAATTAATTAAAAATGGTTGGGTACGTAATGTAAGAAATTTGGATGCAGGCCCAGCCATTATGTTTAGCCACACTGACTATCTTGGAAAAATTGGAATAATTGCACCATATTCCAAAGATTTTTGTACAACTTGCAACCGCTTGCGCGTTTCAGCTCAAGGCAATTTGCATCTTTGCTTATTCACTTCAATTGGATATTCACTGCGAGCTTTATTAAAGGACGATTCACAAAAGACACAACTCAAACAAATGATTACTCATCACCTTAAAAATAAGCGTATATCTCATTTTCTCTCAGAAGGTGATACTGGTATCAATTCAAATTTTTCTTCAATTGGTGGATAATACATGATGGAAAATTCTGTAAAATCAAAATTAGTTCAGCAATATCAAATGATCAACATCAAAGATAAAAAAGCAACCTTACGAAAAGCAATAGCACAAGGAGAAATTTTTGTAGGTTCTGAATCATTCCTACTGATTAAGAAACGCAAACTGCCCAAAGGTGATGCTTTAGTATTAGCTGAAATCGCTGGTATCTCTGGTGCTAAAAAAGCTTATGACTTAATTCCCTTATGTCACCTATTACCACTTGAACACGTGAGCATTTTAACTGAACTGAATGAAGAAGAGAGTAAAATTATTGTGTACTGTATCGTAATCGCCACAACGAAAACGGGTGTCGAAATGGAAGCACTCGCGGGTGTTAATGCTGCTTTATTGACTATCTATGATTTAACCAAAATGATCCAACCTGCAATCACGCTAAGCAATATTCGTTTAATAATTAAAGAAGGTGGTAAAACAGTTTTTTGGCAGCATCCTGATGGCGTTCCTGCTTCATTACAAAATTTTCTCCCCAAAAAAGAACAGCAAAGATTACTCTTAACCGGGATACGTACAGCAACCGTTACATTAAGCGATCGTGCCAGTGCCCAGTATTATTCTGATGAATCAGGTATTATTTTGAATAACTCATTACTTGCTTTAGGCGCAGATGTTTTTAATCATATTGTACTACCAGACGACAAAGACGCTTTGATTCAACATATAAAATATTTAATGGCAGCACAAAAACCTCAATTAATCATCACTACCGGCGGAACTGGATTGTCTGCACGCGATGTTACCCCTGAAGCTTTAACTACAATTTGTGAACGTATTATTCCCGGATTTGGTGAATTGTTACGTTACACGAGTGCTAAGCTGTATACTGAGTTTTCATGGTTAAGTCGTTGTCTCGCAGGATCCATTGGCAGTACATTACTGATTGCTTTACCAGGCAAGCCAAAAGCGGTCAGTGAAAGTATCGATATTTTAAAAAATTTATTGCCACATGCATTTACAATGTTAAATGAGAGAAATCATGATCAGTTATCTTGAGGCGCTAACAAAACTTACGCAATCGACCCAACCACTGGGTGAAGAAAAATGTTCGTTATTTGATGCGCTAAATCGAATAATGGCAGAGACAATTATTGCAAAAGAGCCAATCCCCTCCTTCAATAATTCGGGGATGGATGGCTTTGCAATTAGAGCAGAAGAAACTAAAAATGTCTCAGCTCAACAACCACTCACTTTACAAGTGATCTCTAGTATAGCTGCAGGAGAACATAATGTTTGTACACACTGCCCACCCTATAGTTCAATAGAAATCATGACAGGTGCAAGCGTCCCAGATGCTTATAATGCTGTAATTCCCATTGAGCATGCTATACTTGATGCTGAAAACCAGACTGTTACGATGCATAAGGAAATAAAGCAACATGAAAACATTCGTTCTATCGGTGAAGATTTTTCTATTGGCGCGCCTATTATTCATAAGGGTGCAGTGATCACAGCGCAACATTTGATGGCATTAGCAGCCACAGGAACTGTTATGGTTCATGTGAAAAAGAAACCCCGTATCTGGGTGATTACTACCGGGAAAGAATTGATAGATGACTATTCAATACCGCTACAGCCTGGAAAAATTAGAAATGCTAATATGATTTATTTACGTACTATATTTACAACATTAGGGCTCCAGGTTGACGATTATTGCACAGTTCTCGATGAACCGAAAACATTCGTACAGAAAATTAAAAATTTAATGAGCACAGGTAATACACCTGACATTATCATTACTACAGGTGCGGTATCTGCCGGGAAATGGGATTTCATACCCTCTGCTTTAAAGATGCTTGGCGCGGATATCATATTTCATAAAGTAGCTATAAAACCTGGGAAACCCATTATATTTGCAAAACTAAATAAAACCTATATCCTGGGTTTACCCGGGAACCCGATATCTATGGTGGTAGGGGTACGTTTTTTTCTTTATCCTCTACTTTGTGCCTTACAACAAACAGCAGTAGATCAACCATTAATAGCGAGATTACAAGCAGATATTAGCAAGCCAAAAGAGTTGCGTTGCTTTTATAAGGCTGTGTTGCATATTGACGATGGTGTGGCAAAAGTTGATATTCTGAAAGGTCAAGAATCATTTAAAATAAGTTCGTTATTAGCTGCCAATTGCTGGGCTATTTTAGAAGAAAATAATGCGCATTATCAAGCCTCTGATTTTATAAAAATTTACCCATTGCATCCGCGTCACACCTTAGGAAGTAGGCAAAATGAATGATAAAAAAAACATAATCGTCACAATAAATCTGTATGGACAATTTCGACGTTATATCGCTGATCGTGAAATTAAAATTACTCTATGGAGCGGCGCCTCTTTAATTGATGTAAGATCATCTGTAGCTGCTGAAATTCTTAAACAAAATGGCGAATTTTTGGAGCATGACCTACTCACGCAATCTGTTTTTGCGGATGACTGTAAGATTTTATCTAATAATCATATCTTACAGGAAGATACCGTATTAAGTATTTTACCGCCCGTGTGTGGAGGATAAATTATGAACGGGTTATATTATTGCAATATAACAGAACGCGAAATTATGGTTGCTCATGCCTTCGCATTTGTCGGTGATTCAATGCAAGGCGCTACCACTAGTTTTATAGGTACTATTCGTAATCATAATCTTGGTAAAAACGTGATAGGCGTGAGTTATGATGTGCATGAGAAATTGGCATTAAAAGTATTGGACGATATTTGTCAAGAAGTCCTACAACAATTTGATCAATACCTAAAAATATACATTGAACATTTTAAAGGTAGATTAGCGATTGGTGGTATCAGCGTCATTGTTGCAGTAAGTGCTATCCATCGTGATGAGGCATTCAAAGCCTGCCGTTATATTATTGAGGCAATTAAGCATCGATGTCCGATCTGGAAGCAGGAACACTATATTGATGGCAATACAGAATGGATCAAAGGTCATGAATTGTGCTCCTCCCCCTCACAAGGGGAGAGGCGAACACTTGCTCAATAGTTTGCTTAGAAGCTGTTTGGTTAAAAAATTCTATGCGGGTAGACAAAAATAAAAGTCCCCTGGCCGTCATTGCGAGGAGCTTGCTTTGAGCAATCCACAATAAAGCTAGGTTAACTGGATTGCTCAAAGCAAGCTCCTCGCAATGACGGCCACAGGATTGAATATTGCTCCAATCAAGGTGGAAAAGCCAAAAAATGAAAAATTATATATATTTTTTAACCAAACAGCTTCTAAGATAATATTAGAACCCAGAAAACGCGCAAATAAAATATATAACCTATTGATTAAAAACATTAAACCTTCTTCAGGAACCCAGCCATGCAGCGCTTTATTACTCAATTATTCAAACTGTCAGAAAATAAAACAACCATAAGCCGAGAGTGTCTGGCTGGGCTCACTACTTTCCTGACCATGTCCTATATCATCTTCGTGAACCCCCTTATCCTCGGCGCCTCTGGCATGGATAAGGGCGCGGTTTATGTGGCAACCTGCTTAGTCATTATTATTGCCAGTGTATTACTCGGTTTAATAGCTAATTATCCCATTGCGATCGCGCCGGCGATGGGAATTGTTTCCTTCTTTGCGTACACGGTAGTCCTAGGCTCGGGTTACTCTTGGCAACAAGCTTTGGGAATGGTGTTTATCTCCGGAGTCATTTTTTTCATAATCACTCTGACTAAGGCACGAATGTGGATTGTTGAATCCATGCCTGAGCATATCAATCTTGCCATTACCGTTGGCCTAGGGATGTTCATCGCCTTAATTGCTCTGGAAAATGCTGAAATCATTATCAAGCCCAGTGGTAAAACGCTTTTGGCCATTGGTCATCTCGGTTCTGGGCCGAGTATTCTATTTTTCCTTGGCTTTTTTATCATCGTCGCCTTAGATCATTTTCGCATCCACGGCGGCTTAATTATCTCCATCTTCATCATTACGCTGATAAGCCTCTTGCTGGGCATGTCGCAATTTCACGGTTTCTTTTCATTACCTCCCAGCATAGCGCCAACTTTTCTGGCCCTGGATTTAAAAGGGGCGCTGCAGTACCAATCTTTACCCATTATTTTTACCTTTTTATTGGCCGCGTTTTTTGACTCCACCGGAGCTCTGGTTGGTTTATTACGACATTCTCTGTTTCGTCAGGATCCGCGGCGCGTACAAAGAACTTCCCGCGCGCTCATGGCTGAGAGCATTGGCACTATTTCCGGATCTTTGCTCGGAACTGCCCCCACCAGTCCTTATATGGAAAGCGCTGCGGGTATTGAAGCTGGAGGGCGAACCGGCCTGGTCGCTATTGTGGTTGCGCTATTATTTTTACTGGTATTGTTTCTGTCGCCATTGGCAATGTCTATTCCAGCTTATGCAGTGGCGCCAGCGTTATTCTATGTGGGCATACTGATGATGAGGAATATCACCTTGTTCAATGTCCAGGATCTCACTGATTTCATACCCTGCATCCTCATCGTTGTCATGATTCCATTCAGCTTTTCCATTGCTGACGGCATAGGCATGGGCATTATTGCCTATGTGATTCTGAAATCTATCACTGGCAAGAGGAAGGAATTAAATCTTATGCTGTTGTTTATTGCGGCGATATTTCTAGGTTATTTTATATTTTTACTACATTAGAATCTGTCGCCTATGAACATCTATAGAATCAATATTAATCTCTTAAAAGTATTTTCCGTGCTTATGCAGGAACAACATGTTTCTGCCGCCGCTAATCGCTTACATCTTACTCAGCCAGCTATCAGTAATTCATTACAGCAGTTACGGGAATTATTTCAGGACGAGTTATTGATTCGTGGCCCGAAGAGGATGATCCCCACGCAAAAGGCTTTATTTTTAGCGCCAAAAGTCGATCAGGCCTTGAATGAGCTAGAAACTTTACTCTTCCATAGCGATGAATTTGAATATAAAACTTCCACGCGTACATTCAAATTGGGTATGACGAACTATGCGGAATATGTATTGCTGGGAAAAATTTATGAGCAGATCAGAAAGTCAGCACCTAAAGTTTCCTTAAAAATTCTTCACCACAATGAATTCTGTGCGGAGGATTTTGAAAAGGAAAAATTGGATATCGGCATTGGTTTAGCTAAAAAGTTTCCCAGGCAGTTGCAGGCGGAAAAGCTTTTTATGGATCAACCGGTATGCGTTGCTCGTGCGAATCATGCTATTTTTAAAAAACCGTTGACCTTGGAGCGCTATTTGCAGGCGGAACATCTGGCGGCCTGTGTCTATTCTGAAGAGTTACCCAGAGCTGATCAGGCGCTGCGAAAACTGAATTTGCAACGTAATATTAAACTCTCCCTCCCTAATGCTCTCCCGGCATTAGAAATACTTGCTTCTTCTGACCTGGTTGGTACTTTTTCTAGGAATATTATCTTGCAGTCGGCGAAAAAATATCAGCTGAAATTTGCTCCTCCTCCCTTCTTTATTGCACCTTTTCCTATCGTGCAAGTCTGGCATCGGCAGCAGGATAATGATGCGGGATTGGTTTGGTTGCGGGGGGAGATTAGGCGGGTTTGTGATAGGTGTTTTTCTGGCTCTGAGAAGCTGTTTGGTTAAAGAAAATCCTATATAATTTCTCCTACTAGAAAAAATAGTAGGAGGGTTGAAATGGGATATCCAAGTGATGTAACAGATAACGATTGGGAAATAATAAAAAAATATTTTGAACGAACCAATCGACGAGGAGCTGTATCAAAACACGATCGTGACCCATAAATCAGTGAGTTGGTGTGAAAAAATGCGTTGGCAAGGAGGCGGCGTCCCATTTAAGAAAATGGGCCTAAGATGCTTATATTATAAACGTGACATTGTCAATTGGATTGAACAACATCAAACATTTCATTCTACCAGTGAGTATAGTCATAAAATATAGGACCTGAATGATTCCATGGATAAAAGTGGTGAACCTGAGAAGCTCTCTACATATTGATATTATCATTCTTCATGAATTGGCATAAACAATTGGCGATCATTTGCATAGGTTTACGTAGTCGCTCTACATCAATAATAATATAACCTTCCGTCACATCACTGCTGGATCGATGATTTAATAGCCTTTTTAGCGCATAGGCTGGAATATCTAAACTTTCAGCTACTGTAATAAAAGTGCGGCGCAAATCATGCACAGTAAATTTTTTTCCTGTTTCCTCAATAACCTTACTCATTTGTTTTCGTGGCTCGATTAAAAAACCTTGTTGGCCTGGACCAGGAAAAACATAAGAACTCACGCTGCTTTTTTTTCTTTCAACTAAAAGGTTATAAAGAAAATCGGATTTAAGAAGACAGATTGCTTTTTTGTATGACGTATATATTCATACTGTCCTTTTTATTCCCACTCAGTGGGGGGATGGTAGCTTGTATCGGGCAGTTAAATATAGCGAGATGCCTTTAGACGTATCACAACTAAGTTATCCACCTGTTGATATGGTTAGGCTCAATAGGGCTAATTTACCTGGTAATCCTTTATTTTATTGTAGCGGTGATCCTAGAACACCTTTCTTTGAGTTGAATATCCAAGCAGGTGATACTGTAGTGCTTTCCAAGTGGAGGATAGCTAACGAGATTTTATGTATTCCTCTCGGGTATTCTGAGCAAATTTTTGCGCAATTGTGTTCAGCTAGAAAATGTCCTCATATTATTCCTCCTGAAAAGCGGCATCCAAATGAGCTTAAAAAGCCAAATAGCTATATTATCGATTTTTTTTCAGAAATATTTACTTGCCCTGAGGAAAATAGGTATACACTTACTGCAGTAATTGCAGAAAAATTTTTAATGAAGCAACTTAGTTGTGGCATTGTATACCCAACTATTGCAATGCGTGCTAATGCTGAAAATTTTGCATTTACTCCACACTTGGTTAATGAAAGCCTATTTCTCCTATCTGCAAAATGGTATAGGGTTGACAATGTCGATAATAAAAGCTTTTCCTATACAGTCACGCCTTTGAAATGTGCCGATAATTTCTTCAATGGGAAAATTAATTGGCGTGAGGTTTCTCAGGAAGACAATAGATACCTAAATTAGTATTTGCAATATTCTCACATAATCCACATGAGTTCTTTAGGGTAACTTATCCAGGCCGCCTTGAGCTTCTGGGACGTGGTGCAGTGCTAACAATAAGCATTCGACATCATTGTCCTTTCGGTATTCTTCTAGAGCTACTTGCAAATATGCAGCAGATTCTTCTTTGTTTTTCAAAGAATTGATTAACCATCCTTCATGATTTGCTATCATCTTTTTCATGAAAATGCTTATCTAATTGGTTAAGCAGCTTAAGCCCTTCTTTTGGAGAACCTTTAGCAGCTCGGGCACGAAATCGCATTTCTGCATCAAATTCGGCAAGCACTATTGTAGAGATTTCTTCCATTAATTTATTAATACTGATATGCCGTTGTTCAGCTAGGAGCCTAAGTCGTTCATGCTTGTCATCAGGTAATCTAATGGTTAGAGTCGACATTTTAAGTATCCTCCTTCAATAATTGCTCTGGTTTTAAAATATTAATTCCAGGGAAAAGTAGTTGGCCATTTTTAAAATCTTTGACATTGTTTGTAATAATTGCGCTTGCATTACCTGCAATCGCCAATTCTAAAACATGATTGTCGCCTTCATCTCTTAAGTTAGGTCGCCAAAGATAGTAAATATGAATCCATTGGCAAACACTCATAAAAGCATCCAGGAGTGTTTCTCGTTCATTAGCAGATAAAGGACAATTTTTAAACAAATCACGCTGCAGCAGGGATTGATATTCAGTAAAAAGGGCATTTCCCATTAATGGCTGATATTTTTTGTTAAGGCAGCGCCGTAGTACCTCTCGGCTTGCCCCACTCTCGCTAATTAAAGCTGATACAAATATGCAAGTATCAATTAAAATGTTTTTCATTTCAAAATGATAGCACATACGCTATCAATATCAATTATATTTAAGGAGGGACACTGGAAATGTGTTTAACCCCTTATTTAGAGGTAAGAATCAAGGAAGAAGGGGTCTGTTTATACCTTTCCTCCAGCTTATCCATCGCTGCCTGAATATGTGCCCCATTCTGATGACTATACCGTTCCACCATCTGCAACGTCTTATGCCCTGAGATTCGTTTCACTGTAGGCAGATCAACACCAGCTTGCACTAGGTGGGTAATTGCTGTGTGCCGTAGGGTATGGCGGACAATTTCCTTGGGATTCAAGCCAGCTGCCTCGACTACACGGCGGAAAGGCTTCAATATTCATGGTATGACCACTGACCGATTGTGGATGGCAATGGCCGTACTGGTCGTGTAATTAATATTCTGTTCCTGGTTGAAAAAGGGTTGCTTGATAAACCGATTATATCTTGCGGACAAGGCAATCATATTATGAGGGGCTAGGGCGGGTGACAGAGGAAGGGGCATGGGCTGATTGGGTTTTGTACATACTGGAGGCCATTCGAGCTACAGCATTTGAAACCCAAGAGCGAGTAATCAAGATACTCGAGGCCATAGAAACTGCTAAAAAGAAGGTACAAACTAAAGCCCCTAAAATTTATAGTAGAGATTTAATAGACATCATATTCCGGCATCCTTATTGCAAGGCTCGTTTCTTAGAAGATGCGGGATTGGCTAAACGTCAAACTGCAGCCCTTTACTTACAAACACTTGAAGACCTAAATTTACTAAAGAGTATCAAGGTTGGAACGGTAAAATACTATATTAATGGTCGAAGGCCGGATGAGGGGTAAGCTTGATCTAGCACCCTCTCTTCTGCAAGAGTGACTGCATCACCTTCTAAAGTACAAATCTGTCGAATGGCAATGTCGTAACTAGCGGTTGCAATGCGCCAATAGTCCGCAGTAACAGCAACTATGGTTCCAGGAGCTGCAGTCGATGACTCGGATAATAGCTCTAATTGAGTGATGATAAATTCCTCTTCCCCTCGTTTAAATTTCGGACAAGTAAAACGATTAGGATAAGAGCCAAATTGAGTAGCCCGAAATAATCGCTCAGTAGCTTCAGCACTGGCATTCCAATCAATCCAACCATCACCAGCAGGTTTTTGATGAAGGCCAAAATAGGTACGTTGACTTAAATCTTGAGGTTGGCGTTGATAACTGTGCTTCGCTAAAGATTGCACTAAATCCGGGAAGCTTTGCAGTGCGGCTTCGTAGCATTTGAGGTTTAAACTCAACGTAGTTTCATCTTCAGTAATCGGCACCGTCACTTGCTGCAAAATATCCCCGGCATCGACGGTTTCTGTGGCCACATGCCAGGTGATGCCATGGGTCTGTTCTTGATTTAAGATTGCCCAGGAAGTGGCGTGAACTCCGGCATATCGCGGTAAAGGCGCATCATGAAAATTAATCGCCAATTGCCGAGGCAGATTGAGTATCGCTGCAGGCAAAATCTGTGCATTGACGATGCTAAATAAATAATCAAAAGAAGTTTTGTTGAATGCTTCTTGGGCGGCTGCTAGAGAGGCGTAGTGGGGAATTCCCAGTTGCAAGGCCCAGAGTTCTGCGGCTTCATACGCAGAAATAATGCCTACGATTTGCTGTCCTTGTTGTTGGATAATTTTGGCACATTCCAAATGGAGATTATCCTCTCCAATGATAAAACAAGTAAAAATATTAGGGGCCATAGGACTGCAATAACTTCACGTGGGTTTTTAAATTCCCTCCTCAATAAATTCCTAACAAATTTGTCATTCTAAGCGAAGCGAAAGACCTCCCCCGACCTCCTAATCCCTGCAGGACTAATTTGTCAGGAACAAATTAGCCACGCGAAGCGACCCGCAGGGCAAAAACCATGGATGGTTTTTGATCACTAATAATCCAAGGTAGGAAGCGAAACTTTCACATCCCTGTGGGTGGATCCTGACCTCCATGCCAGGACAACGCTTATTAGGAGGCCCTTCGGTTCGCTCAGAATAACAGTGGGCTGGCCTGTCGTACTTGCGATACTGCCCAACCACAGAGAGAGTCTACTAGCTTAAGGAAAAATTAACAAGTGTAGCAAAAGATTTATGAAAATATCCTCACAATTCTTTTTGGAATACGGCTGATAATGGCACTGGCGCTCAGGTTGTGGAAAGAGGCTTTGATTTGCCCAAAGTCGAAAATAATGGAGATAAAATTAAAAATTTTAAATTTCTTCAAGGCGTTTAAGAGTATCAGGAAATTTGTGTACCATTAAAATTAATGTGGCTGCTTGATCGTTAGGTGTGGTTTCGCCTTGTTCCCATTTTTCGAGAGTTCGAGGGGACACTCGTAATTTTAGAGCAAATACATTGCGCGACATGTGAAATTCTTGGCGCGTTTTACGAATAAAACTAGCAGTAACTTTGGGTTTGGATTTCTTTTTAAAGGTGAAGTTACGTAAGGTTATTTTGCCTGCTTTATGTTCATTAATTTCTTCGACGCCACTTTTCAGCTCTTCAAATAAGTTACGCTTTTTTTGTGTAGCCATTATTACCACCTTTCTATCATTTGCTGGAGTGCTTTTTTCTCTTTCGCAGTTAAATCAGTCATTTCATTTTTTGCATACAATGTCATCAAATAAATTTGGTTATAAAATGTCTGCCAATAATAAATGATCCTTACCCCACCTCGTTTTCCCTTATTTTCCAACCCCCAACGCAGCTTGCGTAACCCGCCTGTGCCTTGAATTAAATCGCCCACATGAGGATTTTCAATAAGAAATTCCTGTAACTTTCGGTATTCCTCATCTGAGAGGTAATCGTTAAGCTGTTTTGTAAATATATGTGTTTCTATGAAGACCATAAATATACCCTCCAAGGGTATAAAAAGCAATATATATAAATTAGGGGCTAAGGACCATCGATTGCACTTACTAAATTAAGCCGACATTAAGAAATATTTGCATTTCGGCTAAAGTCAATGAATAATGACAAAGCCTCGGGGGCTTGCGCCTCCGAGGCCGCGCCAAAAGAATGCATCTAACATTCTTGAGGCACTTTCACAACGATAACCCCGGAGGTTATAGCCGTAGGGTAGGGAGCGAGGCCTCCCGTAGGATAACCCGTCACCCCCCCTCCGAACCGGACTTGAACCTTTCAATTCATCCGGCTCTCCACCCGTTTTTGTGTAGGATTTCTCCAGTCAGGGAGTATACCAGTATGTAGATTTTTATGGCAAAGGGTACACAATACAAGAGTTTTTCTCTTTTTCCTTGCCATAATTATTTGCCACATTTTCCTTCCATCTTTAATGTCGCTCAATTTTCGGATATGGTGTACTTCAAACTTGCCGTCGCGCTGCCCGCAATATTCACATTGCTCTGCGTTCAGCCGCTTTATAAGTTCAGTTTTACACCATGTAAACCTCCTCGTATTGGCCTTTTGATCAACATCCCCCCAGATGGGGGTTTCACGATCGATGTCCTTGATGTTGAAAATTTTAAAGAGGCGAATTTTCTTCGGACTGCGAACGGTGAGTGCTAAACCACTGGGTGTTTTCAGCTGCTTCCATATTCGATAACTTGTGGTTTTGTGTTTGGCTGCTAGGGTTTTTAATAAACTCTTTTGCCAGATCCACGCTATCTTGCTTAGATCCCAGTAGTTTTGGGATAGGGCATAGTAATTCGCCAATCCCTGTAACTCAGCGTTATAGGTTTCAACAATTTCGGCGTCGCTCAGGTTGAGTAACTCTGGTCTATGGCGTGCTTTAGTTATACCATAGTTTCCGTACTTTTTACTCTTGCAGAACGATTTGATTTTCTCGTGCGGGATGTGCAACTGCATTTTGTTCGTCATACTTCTCACACGACAATGACGCCCTCCTTTGATAGTTTTGACTATTTTATCATCGGAGTATATCCGTATGTCATAGCCTAGAAACCTAGCCCCCTTTTGACCATGTACTATATAAGATTTTTCAGGTGCAATGTTCAGGTGCAATTGTGCTTCGATAAATTTTTGAATTTTATCTCGCAATGTAATGGCATCCTGTTTGGAACCGATAATTCCAATTACAAAGTCATCTGCATATCGGCAGTAGCGTAATCTTTTAAAGTTCGGGTCTAGGGGGTCGAGTGCCACAGTTTCCTTCTGTTTTAAATCTAAGGCTTTAATTCGGTATTTGATAACCTGAATTTGTTCTTCCGTATTTTCCTGTTGCTTCAGGTTATCCACCTTTTTCCTTAGATTTGAGAGGGTGGTAGATATACAAGCATACTTCTTCCTGCTTGCTCGTTTCTTTCCTCGGTTAAATTCTACTTGGATTTCCTCCACAAACTGATCCAGTTCGTGCAAGTAGATGTTGGCAAGCAATGGGGAAATACCACTTCCTTGGGCAGCACCGCTGTACGTTTTATGGAATTTCCAGTTTTCGACATAACCTGCTTGCAGCATTAGTTCAATAAGGTTGATGAATCTCTTATCATCAATCTTATTTTTAAGAAGGCTAATGAGTATTGCATGGTCAATATTATCGAAGAAACTTTGAACATCCATATCAATGATCCACTTCATGCCTGTCCATTGATGTTGTATATCTCTTAGTGCTGTGTGACAGGATTTTCCTGGCCTGAATCCATGGGCGTTCTTGCAAAATATCGGCTCATAGATTCTTTCCAGAATCATCCTGACAACTTCAGCAACTAATTTATCATCTCCAGAAGGTATACCTAATGGTCGCTGTTTACCGTTCGCTTTTGGAATATATATTCGTTTTGCTGGTTTAAACCGATAATGATCTTGTTTGAGCTGCTCAATCAAATAGCCAACACGTTCCTTGGAGAATCCATCCAGTGTTTTTCCATCTATTCCTGGTGTTGTGGCACCTTTGTTGGCATAGATTTTGCTGTATGCCTGCATCCACAGACAAGGGTTCTCCATGAGTCTAAAAAGACCATTTATACGTTTCCCTTTATTAGATAATATTCCTAGTGTATTTATTCTCTTAATCGTAGTAGCGGCTAGCATCAGCACAGCCTCTCATAAGATTTCAATACGAAAAATAGGCTGCTTCCCTTCCCCCCAGACAGTGGGTCTTTCATTGACATTACTGCCAACTTATAACCATGTCGGTATTACTTTCCCAGTAATCAGCCACTTCCATTACAGAAGTGACAGGGTAATATGGAAGCTCCGTTACCTTATTGGTTATATTTCACACCAACTTAGGTAATCCCATGGTTACACTAAACCAGAGAAGCGGCGTGGTTAGGTTCCCCGTTCGTTCCGTATCCCTTGTATGAGGGTACGTTTAAATAACTGGTCATGGTAATCCGTCACAATGATTACTATGTATTTAAAACAGACGTTTCAATTATCTTTCGTCTGTGCCTGTACGTAAAAACCGTCAGAACTAGGGTTCAAGTAATCCAACCTTAACCTTACACGTCTTATCTTGACCTCTCTTCTATAGATAATTTCTAAAATTAGAAGTCTTTTCCCAACATGCTACACTCCCCTTTCTCTTTCGAGATTCCAGCCTATTACTAGGCAAGGATAAGTTGGGTAGATATAGGATATTCCAGCAATCCTAATGATTGTTATCACACTCAATGTTTAGCGCCTCCACGGCGCACGTGACGATGGAAGCTTATCGCAATGTGCGTTTGTGCAAAACTCTTTTCTTGATGTTCACCCATTTTTTCACTTGGCGTTGGTCTAGGCAAAAGTGGTATACCTGGATCAATAAGCTTTTACCCCATGAAAACTCTTCGATTGTCCGCGGCGTGTTGTGGACTTGGGGTACGAGTGTCCAGGTTTTTGGGGGGTGTTCATCCAGTGGACGAGGGGTAAGCGAGTAGCAGAGGAGAATAGGTATGGCGAAGTAACGCTGTATTTTCCTCGCTTCGCCATCACCTACCCAAATCCTCTGCTGCCGCTTACCTGGTTCGATGCTTTTATCGCATCAACCCAGGAACGCGCCGATGAATCCGAACAAAATCAAACCCATTTTCAAATACGACGCAATTCACGCGCCCATTCCTTTCGATCAGGCGCATTGTTTACTGACGATTAGCGTCGGTCAAGAAGTGCACGAAGGAGAACCCTTTGCGGCCACCGTAGCTTTGGTGCATCAGCAATTTGCACGCTGCACTTTGCTAATTGATGATACCCTGCAGCGCCATACTCTGGCATTACTACACCCTATGCTTCGAGCTGAGGATTTTGTAGCGACTACGCAGCAAGCAGGCGCAGCCTGGTTAGCGCGCAATCAAATTGTTTATGAACAGTTACCGCAGCTTAAAATAGTGCAGTGGGATTATTGGTTAACTCATCCGCGTTATCCCGCCACTTTTCGACGCGTCAACTATTTAGTGACCCAATACCCGGCCTATCAACAAGCCATTCATAGCACGATCCGCACTTTTTTACAGCGCTACACCCCACGTTTGTCCCCTGAAATACTGAGACAATTTAATTACGCCCGTGCCCAAGAGTTATGCCGAGATTATGTCCTGGAAGAATGCACTGCGCTTTGTTTATGGCCGGAATTGCAGTGCCATTATGAAATCTACCCCAGCCCACGCAATGCGGCGATGACTTATACCCATCAACAATTCTTACTTCCACGCTATCCCGATTTATTACATCCGATCGCGATTAAGTTTAAGCAGCGCAAGCAGTTCAAGCCGCAACGCTTTATGTCCTTACCTCCCGTTGAACCTAAGCTAACTTAGAGGAGCCTATTCGATGCTACTGAACTTCCCTGCTCTTTCTGATCTGTTATTGAGCTCTGCGCTTTTTATCAATGCCCTACAGTTTATTCCGCAATTTATCAAAATCCTCAAAGAAAAAACTGCTCAAGAAGTTTCCTTGCTGACCTTTGTCGGCTTTTGGCTAATTCAAGCGACAATTGTTTGGCACGGTTTTTTGCAACGAGATTGGTGGTTGGTGTGGGGTTATATCTTCAGCATGTTCACCTGTGGCGCAGTGATTGGGAGCATTCTCGCCTATCGACAGCGTCCGCCCCCTGCTTCGCTGCAGGACCAATACGAATTACTCGATAATTTATTAGCCATCATGCCAGAACATTTGTATTGGATTGATCGTAAAGGGCGGTATTTAGGCTGCAATAATCAGCAAGCCGAATCCGCAGGTCTGGTCTCGCGTGAAGACATTGTCGGCAAACGTAATAGCGATTTACCCTGGAATATCAATGCCGGGCAATTACCCGAAACTTTAGATGCGCTCAATCAAACCATTATGCGCACCGGCGAAGCACAAATTGTCGAAGAGCCCGCCCTGTTGCCGAATGGCCGCGAAGCGATTTTTCTCTCTCACAAAGTGCCGTTGCGGCGTCGCGGTCAAATTGTAGGAATGGCGGGCGTTTCAATTGATATTACCGCCCGCATCGAAGCCGAAAAGGCGTTGTTGCAAGCCCTGCAAGCCAAAGACGATTTTCTGCACAATATCAGCCACGATTTACGGACGCCGTTTTGTGGTCTGGTGACCATGACCGAAACCCTGGCTTTAAACGAGGAAAATGCGGAACGGAAAATCGGTCTGCAATGCATCATGGATTCAGCTGAGGCCTTACTCACTCATCTCAATGAAATTTTAGACTATGTACGCTCCACAGCCAGGACCCTGGTAAGTCAAGCGGCCTTTGATTTACCGGCCCTGGTGCAAACCACCTATGCGATGCTAGCGCCGACCGCTCAAGCCAAGCAATTACATTTTACCTGGGAAGTGACCCAGTCTCTGCCCACCAGCGTTTGTGGTGATCGGCTGCGCACCCAGCAAATTTTGCTACATGTTCTCGCCAATGCGATCAAATTCACGCCCCAAGGGTTTGTGCGCCTACAAACCGCGGTTGAGTCTGAACGTGAACACCAGTGGTTAATTCGTTTTACCGTAAGCGACAGCGGCATCGGTATTCCTGCAGAGCAACGCCAGAAAATCTTTGAACCCTTTCATCGCCTCACTCCTTCCTATCAAGCGCAGTATGAAGGCAAGGGACTGGGATTAAGTCTTGTGAAACAATTTTTAACCGAGTTAGGCGGTGAAATTCGAGTAGAAAGCACACTTAATCAAGGCAGCATCTTCACTCTGTTCATTCCCTTCCAACAACAGGAAACTTACCCATGAAAAATGTATTACTCATTGAACCACTGAGCGGCTGTATCCATCATGGGGTTAGCGAATTGGGCTTATCCTGGCCGGAAGGGATGCGGTTTTGGGAAGAGTAAAAAGCATATTTTCGAGCTCAAACCTCGTCGGCTAATTCGTACTCGTACTACCAGTCATACTCACTGACTGATTGGTTTGCGCCGCCTGTAACCCCTCAATTGCTTGCTTAATTTGGCTCCTGTTAACCTGGTACCCTAGCTCAGTGTTGCGCACCGCAGCCCACGAACTAGGAATCGACTCCACCCAATACCCTGGTGACACTAGGTCCCACCGCCCCAACCATTCTATCAATCGCTCCAAGCTTGTGTACCAATCAGCGTTTTTCTTATCACAATACTTTTGAACCTGTTTAAGATGATAGTCTGCCAAAAAATCATTAGATTTAATCTTCAACAGTAAATCGTGCCAATTTTGGTAATAGACAGGCGCAAATTCCATGTTTAAAAAGATTTGTCCGTAGTGTTTTTTGTTGTGCTCTTCACAACCTTGCCAAGAAGCAGGCGCATTTTCACTTCGTTGCGCAATGACATAGTTCACTACTTCAGGATTCATGCCATACACGGCACAATACAGAGGATTTTTACCTTGGGCATTGGGTAAATCCACTAAGGCCCCTTTGCCAATGGCGGCCTTAACTTTCGCTAAGCTGCCATTTTCGCAGGCAGTGGTTAATTCATTTTGTAGTGGCATCAATTGCTGGTGCTTCTTTTCATCCGATGGAACCTCTTTGATTTTGTCTTCACTCGATGTAGTACTAGAAGAACTACTACCTCCACCAAAAAATGCCGGTTGACTGGCATGTAGAGAAGGAGCAGTCGTCGAGACTTGTGTTGTAGCAGAGGATTGTTGCGTCACCACACTGGATTGCGTCATAAAGCGGGTGCTTTCCTTTTCTTCTGTTTTAGGTGTCTTAATATCGATGAGGTAAAAGTGGCTGTTATCAACGGGTGGAATAGGGGCAAATGGATCATTCAGTTTTTTACCAACCAACTGACCGATTTGTGCCACCTGTAATCCCTCCATCGCCTGCTTAATTTGATTTCTATAAACTTCATACCCCGTCTCTGTCATCTGTGTGACCCGCCCATCGAGATCTCGATAATCGGTCAACCACGTAATACGGCGTCCCTCATTCTTCCGCTGTTTGAAAGCATCAAAAGTCTCACAATGCTTATTGGTCTCATCTTTCATCATTTTTCGTGCTTGAACTAGATGATATTCCGCTAAAAATTCATTGGATTCAGTTTTTATCAATAAGTCATCCGCAAATTTCATGTTTAAATAGGTTTGTCCATAGTGTTTTTTGTTATGTTCTTCACACGCTTGCCAAGAATTGGCAGGAGCATTTTCACCAAGTTGTGCAATGACATAATTCACTACCTCAGGATTCATGCCATACACGGCACAATACAGCGGGTTGTTACCTTGTTCGTTGGGTAAATCGACTAAAGCCCCTTTGCCAATGGCGGCCTTAACTTTCGCTAAACTACCATTTTCGCAAGCTTGAATTAATTCATTTTGTAGCGGCATCAATTGTTGGCGACTTTTTTCATCCAAGGGAACTACTTTTGTTTTGGCTTCACTGGTTGAAGTGCTAGAAGAGCTACTGGCTCCGCCAAAAAACGCCGGTTGACTGGCATGTAGAGAAGGAGCAGTCGTCGAGACTTGTGTTGTACCAGAGGATTGATGCGTCATCAAGCTGGATTGCGCCATAAAGTGAGCTATTTCTTTTTCTTCTGTTTTCTTAGCTGTCTTAATATCAATGGGTTTAAGGGTCAATTGGCTGATAAGCGGAATAGGGGCAAATAGATCATTCAGTTTTTTACCAAAAGAACTGGGACTGGTACTCGATGACGCCACTGTTTCTTTTAATTCAGTTTTTTGAGCGGTTTGACATAATTGATCGAGCTGTCCGGCCAATACTTTAGCCTCGGGACGCTTTTCAGGCGCTTGCCAACAATCGAGAATCATCGTTTTAAATTCAGGGGGAGTATCTTCGGGTACTTCTTCTTGGGTGCCTTGCATAATCCAAGCAGTCGCCATATTTCCTGCACCTTTAAATGGGATTTCTCTACTGGCTAATTCCCAAAGTACCATGCCAAGACTGTAAACATCGGCGGCTTTAGTGGGTTTACTACGTGGCTTAAATAGCTCGGGAGCAGCCCATAACAAAGTACCTTTAAAACCTCCTTTCGTACTTACCGAAGAGCTGGCTTTAATGGTTGCCATACCAAAGTCAGCCAACTTAGCGCGACCATTACTGTCAAGCAACACATTTAAACTTTTTAAATCCCGATGCAAAATTTCTTTGCTGTGTAAATGATGCAAGCCAATACAAATATCCGAACCCCAACGATAACGGGCCTCCCATGAAATATCTCGATTACTGTGCAAATAATGGTACAAATCGCCACCGTCCATATACTCCATCACCAAACAATAATGGGGTTTTTCTAAACTCATACCTTTGAGACGCACCAAATAATCAGACGTAGTACTGACTTGTGCCATGACAGAAGCTTCCGTACGGATTTCTTTTTGAGTTTTCTCAGAAAAATCTTGTGCAGTGTATTCCTTAATGGCTACGGTATTAAAATCCCATTTCCCTCTATAAACTTTTCCATAAGCACCCTCACCCAAGGGATTGTCTCTATTATCAAAAGATAAATCTTTGTAGCGAATGTTAAAAGAAATTGACACGGCGCCATCCGATTGAATTAGTTGCGTGGAGGATGGAGGTTTGATTTCAAGTTTGGTTTGTGATGACATGGGACACTCTCCCTTGTTGTATTAATTGGAGTCGGAGTCGCAGCAGATAACTAATCTAGGGATTAAGAATAAATGCAAGGAACGTAGCATATCAATCGAGGTAGTTTAAGTAAACCTGAATCGAGAAAAAATTTAGGTGGTCAAAAAATTACATCGCAGTGTGCTTTGGAGCAATACCTGTAGAATTGGCGTTGACGAATTTGGCTTGTCTTGGCCGGAAGGGATGCGGTTTTTGGAAGAGTAAAAAGCACATTTTCGAGCTCAAAAGAGCAAAAGACAAGTCCCTCTCGACTTCGGCAATATGCGGTCAAATTTAAGCCCTGGTGCGTGGCAGGATTACAGAATATTTTTTTGGCAAGCCACGAATTATCTGCGACGGTTCACTCCTTGGTGAATCTCGTCGGCTAATTCGTACTCGTACTACCAGTCATACTCACTGACTGATTAGTTTGTACAGCCTGTAATCCCTCCATCGCCTGCTTAATTTGATTCCGGTAACTTGCAAATCCTCTTTCAGTCTGAGATTGCCACGCGAACGCATATCCCAACTGATCATGACGCCCCTGCCTTCCGATTTGAGCGTCTTGCCCGCTCCAGATAATGATCATGAAGTCCTCGAAGTCTGCTACTTTCTTAGCCTCTGGATAATACTTCCGCGCCTGTGTGAGATGATACCCCGCCAAAAATTCATTATGTTTGATCTTCTCTAGTAAATCATACCAATTTTTGTAAGTAACAGGCGCAAATTTCATGTTTAAAAAAGTTTGTCCATAGTATTTTCTGTTGTGTTCTTCACACGCTTGCCACGAATTGGCGGAAACATTTTTACTCCATTGCGCAATGACATAATTCACTACTTCAGGATTCATGCCATACACCGCACAATACAGAGGATTTTTACCTTGGGCATTGGGTAAATCCACTAAGGCCCCTTTAGCGATGGCGACTTTCACTTTCGCCAAACTGCCATTTTCACAAGCCATGATTAATTCATTTTGTAGTGGCATCAATTGTTGGCGCTTTTTTTCATCCAGAGGAGCTGTTTTTATTTTGACTTCACTCGATGTGGTGCTAGAAGAGCTACTAGCTCCACCAAAGAATGCCGGTTGACTGGCATGTAGGGAGGGGGTAGTGCTCGTCGAGGTCTGCGTCGCAACGGTGGATTGATGCGTCATCAGGCCGGATTGCGCCATAAAGTGGATGCTTTCTTTTTCTTCTGTTTTTTTAGGTGTCTTAATGTCGATGGGTTGAGTAGGGGCAAATTGGCTACCATCATTTAGTTTTTTTCCAACAGAAGAGCTGGGGCTAGTACTAGGTGGTGCCGCTTTTTCTTTTATTTCACTCTTTTGAGCAGCTTGCCATAATTGATCGAGTTGTTTGGCTAATACCTTAGCCTCAGGACGTTTTTCAGGGGCTTGCCAGCAATCTTCAGCTATGGCCTGAAATTCTGTAGGAGTATCTGGTGGAAAAGTTTCCCTTTTTCCTTGCATAATCCACATCCCTGCCATACTTCCCGCTTTCTTGTAAGGAATTTCACGACTAGCCAGTTCCCACAAGATCATGCCAGCACTGTAGACATCTGATTTTTGGGTAGGTTCATCTGTGAACGTTTCAGGTGCAGCCCACAATATGGTGCCTTTAAAGCTTGTACTTGCTGTAGAACAAGTTTTAATGGTCGCTGAGCCAAAATCCGCTAACTTAGCACGACCATTGCTATCGAGTAGGACATTAAAACTTTTTAAATCACGATGCAAAATTTTTCTACTGTGTAAATGATGCAAGCCAATGCTGATATCCAAACCAATGCGGTACCGGATGTTCCAGGAAATATCCTGATCGCTGTGTAGGTAATGGTATAAATCACCACCAGGCATATACTCCATCACTAAACAATAATGCGGTTTCTCTAAACTCATGCCTTTTAACCGCACTAAATAATCGGATTGGGTGCTGGCTTGCACCATTACAGTTGCTTCTGTACGAATTTCCCTTTGGGTTTTCTCAGAAAAGTCTTGCGTGTCATATTCCTTAATAGCTACAGGATTATAATCCCACGTTCCTTTATATACTTTGCCATGAACACCTTTGCCTAAGGGCTGGTTTTTATCATCAAAAGATAACTCGCTGTAGGGAATGTTAAGGAATACTGTTGTAGCACCATCCGGTCGAATCAGCTGGGTCGGTGATTTGGGTTTGGTTTCCAGTTTAGTTTGTGATGACATGGGGTGCTCTCCTTTTTTGTTATCGTGTTCATTGGATTGGAGCCGCAGCGAATAGCTAATCTGGGGATTAAGAATGAAACGCAAGGAAAGTAGCATATCAATCGAGATAGTTTAAGTAAACCTCAATCTAGAAAAAAATTAGGTGATCAAAAAATTGCATCGCAGCGTGTATTTGAGCAACAAAAACACGTTGTGGTATAAAAAATTCTGTATCGTTCTTGGTAATCATGCGAAGAGAAGTATAGAATTTATAGGAATAGGTTGGAAAATTATTTTCCAGTAACTTTGCATAACAACTTACTTTCCACAATACGCTTGTATTATTTGGATGCGACTATGTCCCAGCTCCTCGGTCAGTATCATCCTGGCACGAATATCCTGATTTTGTTCCGTATAGTTCATGTCGCGAAATTTTGGACCACCGGCAATCGGGGCGAGCCAACCGGTGAGTTCGAAATAACGTTGTTGCGCATACGCATAACGTAAGCCATGAGATTTTATGCCGGCGCGTTGTAATTGTTTATCGTAGACATAGCGATGTTGAATATAACTTTTAGCTTCGGGAATTAACGATTGATTGGGCGTGGGTAGCAAGCCTTTGGCTTGATCTAAACACCGGCGTTGCTCTTCAGTGCGAATCGGAATCTCGCGACTGCGATTGCCTTTACACCAAGAACCGAGTAATGATAATTTATTTCCTTGATCGGCCAGATGGGGTTTGATTTTGAGCGATTCTTCGCGCCGCAAACCAAAGACGCGCTGCAATTCTACCGAGGCTTTAACATAAGGATCAGTGATTTTCGACAGATCGGGATGCACACAGGCTTTGTTTGTACGCATTGCGGTGGTGCGCGAACCCACTTGTAAAGTTTTATTGCTAGCGACCAGCTCGGGCTTTTGCAAAACCTCTGCTAAATATAGTGAAGGCGAATTGCAACCTTGAAAGTAGGACGATGTCTAATATCATGTTTAGCTGCTCGCCACTTGGGTGGACTGGTATAATACACCATCATTCCAAACCTTGCCAGGCTTTACATTATGATAGTATAGTCTCATTGTTATTAGTTTATTAAAAATGCCCCCCCCCCTTTTTTTTGGGGTAAAACCAAGATTTTTTGGTGATGCCATTGTGAGGTAGGGATTATGCAAGATAGTGAACCTGCAACTTTTAAGTTTATACTAAGCGGCGAAGATGAGCTCAAGCTACAAAAATTTATTTTGAAGGAAAATGAAGATTTAACCGCTGAAGATGTGCAACCTTTAGTTGAATTTGTCGCTGATGAACTCTCCGAATATTATACGATAGCAGGTAACGGCCAGATAGAAAAAAACGATGATGTCGCAGTAAAACATCTAATAACGGCGTTACAAGATTATATTGCACGTACACCGGATTACTGGGATACCGAGTTATGTATCAATTGCTTACATGGGATCAAGCATTATATTAACGGCCCTACGTCTCCCTTCCCTAAAAATATAGCTATCTCTCTTCCCCTATTGGGTATTACCTGGGTGAAGCAATCAACCTTACTGAATAAAACTAACGCCGCATTAGATCACTTAATTTATCGTACAAAAAACAAACTCATCAAGTTGTCTACTTACCCCTCTGAGCGCATTAGACCATTGGCTGTTGCTACACATACTTACTTCTTTTCTACAGTAGATGCGCAACAACAATCAACGAAAACAGAAGATAAAAAGGGAAATACCCCCTTAATGCAGGCACTTGAAGATCATAAACCAAAAATCGTTTTTGACCTACTAGAACAACAAGTCACTGATATTAATAAACAAAATAATAGAGGAGAGACAGCATTAATGATGGCAGCAAATTATGGTTACTTAAACATTGTGGATAAATTATTGGAAAAAGGCGCTGATCCTAACCTAAAAGATACCATGGATTTTACGGCGCTAATATATGCTACTATAAAACGACATAGGGGCATAATAGAACTACTCCTGAATAAATCTCATACTGACATCAATATCCTTGGCCCCAATGGCCACTCTGCTATATTTGTATCTTTGAAATTAAACAATCTAGATCTAGATTTAGATATTGTTAACTTGTTGTTAGATGATAAAAGAATTAACCTAGATCTGAAAGATGGGCATGGAAATACGCTTTTACATGCAGCTATATATTCTGCTTCCCATGATATTATAAAAAAAATACTGAGAAAAGGTGCAAACCCTAATCTAAAAGATAAAAAGAGTCAGACGGCACTAATGTTTGCTGTCTTAAAAGGACGAAAAAACATAGTAAAATCAATTCTAAGGAATACTCGAACGGACATTAATTTGCAAGATAATGTTGGCGAAACTGCGTTATTTTATGCTGTAAAAACTGTTAATAGGATAGCTATCACTAAATTAATATTAGCTGATGACAGGATCGATCTTAACGTACAAAACAACAACGGAGATACTATTTTGCATCTGGCAGTGTTATTTCATAATGTTGATTTTATTAAAAAAATAATAAGAAAAAATCCATATATTATTAACAAAAAAAATAAGAAAGACCAAACAGCGCTTGGTATACTTCAATTCTCTGGACGTCCTCCTACGATTGCAGTACCTATGATTGAATTACTAAAGAATTATGCTGAAACACAACGCGACCAATCTGTGAATCGCTATAGAACTCCTTTGACAGAAAATTATATCGATACACATAGGAATTCAAGCTTTCTGTGTCATGAAAATCCACAGATTGAGCCTAACAGTGGTGAAACTAGCGAGCACCAGACTTCAAAAAATGAAAACACCTTTATTTTCGTTCCCCTATTGATAGTAGTGGCAGGGATAGGCGCTTTTATATACTTTTGTTTTTCAAATAAATCTAAAAATAAGTCCAACCTTAAACAACATAACCCTCAGCAAGAGACAAGAACCACTGAACAAAAACCGACACCTAAACGAGAGTCCAAAACACAGGAACCACCTCTTCCATCCGATGATATAGATCAAACTTCGGTGCAACCATCTTCGTCACCACCCTCTTCCACATTGAATGACTCGCAGAAAGAAAAAATCGACACTATGGAAAAAACCGTGCCGCAGGAAAAAATCAATGATTTAATAAAAATAATAAAAGATACCGAGCAAGAGTATGCTACTCTAGCAAAAAAAATTTCAGATAGTAGAATGGAATTTATGCCAAACGAGCATAGCACTTCTCCTTATCACAATGATTATATAAAATTTTTACGAGATACAACTAAAATTCTTGAAAATGCGGATAAATTAAAAAAACAAGCGATTAATGAGCAACAAACTAAAATTATCTTTAAAAATTGCTCTCTCGTGGAGTCACAATTAAAATCAATATCTAATGAACTTAAAGCATACAGTTCGACGTATGAAACTGTGAAAAACTGTTTCTTAGCTTCGCACACCGAAAAGCCGCGAACTAAATCTTTTTCATTGCAGTCCACCGATGGAAAAGAAATAAAACGAAGAAGAACTACAGCTACTTCTAGAAAAAAGTCTACAGAATCCGATTCCTTAAAGCTTTATTCAGTTACTCCTCCCCCGATAGCATCTAGAAGCACTCCTGATGGTGGCAGGGAAAGAAGAGCTTCTATAGAAGCTGGATTACGAGGAATTTATTCACCATCCAATCTCCCAATAGATGCTAAAACAACTCCCTCTAGTATCAGGAGAAGGAGTAGTTCTACCAGTTCGACGACATTTTTCCAAAAAGATTCCAAAGATAACTTGCCGAAATTTAGTGAAAATTTAACCGCAATCCGGCGTTTTATTACAGCAATAAAACATGAAGAAGATATTACTTCAGTCGATACTAAGAAAATCACATCCACTCTTCGCACGTTTTCTAAGCAAGGATGCATGTATTTTACTGCTCAAGTATTAAAATGTTATTATTCGAAAGGATCACATGATCGCTTAGACGCATTACAGCATAATTTAATCCATGGGCGCAGTTTACTGCAGAACCTAAACTTATCCGACCTGCATATAATATATAATGAATTTATTAATACAGTGGTTAATATCTCGCAAACAGAACCTGACCCATTTTCATTAGCATGGTTATTGCAGCGCAATGGTTCATTAAAAAATTTAATGGGTCATTGCACTTCAGAACAACCCATAAATGAAGCAGATATATTTACGCTGTGGCACAGCATGAAAGGCGAAAGAATATTATTAGAGGAAAATGCGCCGTTGACGTATCAGTTAGCAAATCATTTTCTTTCTGCGTTAGCCAATGGAAAAAAAGAAGAAAATTTTAATCAAATGCTTGATGACAATAACGTATCAAATGAAGAACAAATAAAATTTTTCGCATGGTTGCGCAAGGCAATAACAGAAGGTAATGCCTTGCGTCATCCCCAAATACCTAATTACTTCCTGGACCCTCATCTTTCAAATACTATTGATTGGGTGTTGAAAAAGATAGCAGAAAATAAACGAGATAACGCAACGGCAACAGGCACTACCTCCTATGCCTCCTTCTAAAAAATTTTGCCTTCCTGCCACTGACACTAACTAGGACCTATTGGGTCACATCAGTATCCATGAAAATACCACCCGGTTGACTGACGTAATCCAAGTGGGTTTTTAGAGTATTGAGATGGGCTTGGACTAAAGCCGTATCACGTCGCTCCTTGGGGATCGCTTGGGTCACCTTATCCAGCACCCAAGATAAATTGGTGTCGCGCTGCACAAAAATTTGCAAAATCCACGGGTGGTCCTTCTCAAACGGAATGGCGTGTTGCAATGCATTTTTCAAAGACTGATGGATCGCCTCTAACATTTCAGGGGGTCGAGCCTCACAGGCAATGGGGGTAATTTCAAAGCCAACCCCCAGGCTGCACAAATCTTGCAGTAAAAAAACCTGATGGGCTTCGTGATAATCACACCAGGGCAGCCGATGCGCCAAGGAAGGATGCTGCGCATAACTGCGCGCAACGTCTGCCCTTGAAATTTGAGTACTCTTGCGTCGCTTAAAAAACATAGTCTGTTTAGCCTGAGAATATGAATATTATTGATTGGCTCCAGCCCCAAATGCTAGAATGCCGTAGCATCCTGAGTTAATGAGGGCGCCTCCATTGCTTGGATATTGATAGAGGAGTACACAATTGACACTTTTTAAAGAAGAAAAAACTCCAGAGAATTATCTCGCTTTGAAAAAAGCTCAAAAAATTAAAGAGCGGTATGAAGATTTATGGCAACTGTATCAAGACCATGCCAAAGCCAATACACTCGAGGTGTTTTTTTCTGATCTCGAGGAAGAGTTAGAGCACAAAAATCCTATTATTAACGGCGCGGCAGAATTACTATTAGATCAACATGCAGAGATTAATCAGCGCTACGAAGAATATGAAAAAAATCAATGCGCATTGACTGAGAGTTTATATGAGCACATTAACAGCTTGCAGTCGTTTAAATCCATTTAAATGGGGTGTGATTTTTTCGTGGTGCAGCTCAGTATATACCCATTGCACTTCAAGATGCTGTCTTTTTAGCATCTTGAAGTGCGGCAAGGCGATGGGAGATTCTTAAGAGGGAAAATCGCCATTTTCCCTCTTAAGTGGCTGTTGCAAGATTTGCTTGCGACAGTCATATTTAAAAAATTATACCCAGCGCCTTCAAAGGCGATGGGTATATACTCGAAGCGTTTGAGATTTAGGCTTTATAGCGGCCCATCTTGCTCATCGTATTTTCTTAACTTTCAGCTAAGGTGGCGGACCAAAACACTTTGGGACAATCAGTTCTTTTTCTTTAACTTTCCCTCCCATAGACTGATTAATGGGCTTCTTTTCTTCTGTAGCTTTTTGACTATTAAAAAAAGTATTCTTTTGTTGGAACAAACTTGCGTTTGTTTCTTCTTCGAAGGTTGCGATTTTTTTATTTCCAAGATGGGGATCAAAATTTTCTTTTAAAAGCCGCAATTGATTTTCTAGTAATTGCTTGTGTTGTTCACTTGTGGAATGTATTTTTTCCAGAACAAATTGTACTCCTAACTCATAGGCTGCATCAGTATTTTTAGGGAACTTCCTCAAATAAGGTAGATTCTCCTTTGCTTTTAAATGACCTTGTAGAGCAGCAAGCAGATACATCCTCAACCCTTCTTTTTGGTTTTCTATCCCGGGGAGTAAGCAGAAGTGGCATTGGTTGTAGGCCCAGCTGAATTGCGCTTCTACTAAACCTTGATCAGCAGCTAATTTTATAGAATTTCATCATTTTTTTGGAGTCATACTTAACCCATTTGTCGGCTCCATAGCAGCATCCCAATTGGAATTGGGCCTCCACATTGCCCCTCATGGCAAGTTTCTCACCTACGTTGATTATTTGTTTGGCTTGTTCTGTAGTTTCAAATTTTCTCTCGAATAATTCTCTGATAATTTCATTATTTGGGTACTCTATATTTGACGATACCTCCTGCAATAGACTAGCCGTGCTTCGCTGCTTCAAATTGCTTTTTTTATCTTCCATAAGTTTCCCCCTATTTTGATATTACTGGCTTGAATTACTTTGAGTATGCTTGCATCTCTAAAAGTTTCAATTTAATTTAAAGAAATGATAACCCAATTAATAAGAAAAATAAATCACTTATTCTAATTTTTTTAAAAATTTTTAAAGCGTAGATTTGACTTCTTGTGGATTGGAATTATTACTGAATCGGGCGAAGATCAGCGCAAGACGAGCCGCTATAAAGCCTAAATTTCAAACGCTTCGAGTATATAACCTCGTGTTAAGTGCCCACTTAGGTATAGTCACACCTAGGCGAGCTAAAAGCTAGGTCGAGATTGGCTAATGATTGCAGAAAAACATGCTAACTAATTACAATTTATATTGCTTTAATGTCTCCTTAGATTATACTTACCCTTAACAGAACCGCCACGCCTATAGAACTTAGTTCCATGCGTAACCTTGGCGGTTTTTTATATCTGGATGTAACTAACTTTAACTATGTCTAAAACTTATAGTAAAAAGGCATTAACCTTCGAAGAACAGCTTGCTCAACTACAAACACGTGGGCTTAAGATTGATGACCACCAAAATGCATTAAATGTTATATCGCATATTAATTACTATCGTTTAAGTGCTTATTGGTTCCCTTTCCGTAAACGAGATGAAACAGGTCAAGTCTCGGATAACTTTATTCCAGGAACTTCATTTGAGCAAGCAGTTAGGCGATATGAATTTGATCGCAAGTTACCTTACTTGTATTAGATGCCATTGAGCGCATCGAAGTCTCTTTACGTACTCGCATCACCTACCATCTTGCCCACCACTATGGTGCTTACGCGCATATTCTTCCTGCTAATTTTCACCCTAAATTCAAACATGAAGAGTGGCTCAAAGAACTAGAGCAAAAAGAGTCACCACGCTCTCAAGAAGAATTTATACTTCACTATAAAAATAAATACGGCGGATTTCCTCGATTACCAGTATGGATGGCCACTGAAATAATGTCTTTTGGCTTATTATCTAGGTTTTAATGGACTACATCATAAAGATAAATATCCCATTGCAGCAATATATGACCTACATCCAAAAACATTAGCCGACTGGTTACATGTATTAACCTATGTTAGAAATATTTGTGCCCATCACTCAAGGCTTTGGAATAGGAAATTAGCCATTCGTCCCAATTTACAAGGCCTAGCGAATAAACAAAAATTATTACCCAAGAATCTAAAAAACGATAATTTCTTTGTAGTATTGGTTATTCTTAAACAATTAATTCATGCAAATGGTAATGGTATTGATTGGAAAAAAAATATTGAACAGTTAATCACATCCGTAAATAATGATCTATTGCTGATACAAGGTATGGGGTTGCCATTGAATTGGCAAACGCATGGCTGGTGGCAATAACACAATAAGCATAATAATTTTGCTTTACTAGATTAATTTTTAGGGCAGACGGTAGTGATCGCGTTCGTAAACGGGAAACACCGTTTCATACCCTGGAATTAGGTAAATCAATTTTGATCTTTGTGGTTGATATAATTTGTGATTGCACAACAACCTGAGAAAATGCAGGCTTCTGTTGGGCATTGTACGCCTGAAGATAATAAGCAAATCGAGAGACTGGCATTCCTTTCTCTTTACAAAATTTACTGCGCTTAAGGCCGCTTTTTTTATATTCTTCAATAAGCTTGTGCCAGTCGGTATGAGTTTGAGGATGAGCGTTCACTAGCTGGTCTCCTGGGTAAAAGACTACAGCTTACGGATGAAGTTATTTTATTTAAAGATGTAATTGACTGAACGCTTACGAAACAATAAGGTATGTACTAAAATCTTATTCGAGTTAGACTAAAAAGTCACATGTTCCGTTTTGGAAAATATTGCACCTCCAAAAAATGGGATTCTCCTGTGGCCGACCATTCTTGCGAGTTATGAATGCGTAAGATAGATTATTTTTTGTACTTAGACCTATCTAAATTTTTTGTTTAGCTGCCCATAAAATTGCTGGATGAGCTAATATCTTTTGATGTAACGATTTATCTTCAGTGATTAATTCTGGAATAATTAGATTCTTATGCCGTATTTGTTTAATAAAATCAGTTTCTTGTGCATCCAATGGTAAGAGTATTGTCAAGTATGCAATTCGTTAACCAATTTATTAGCAAATACTCTTAGCGCTGTAAGTGATCGAGGAAGTGTGGGTTGATGCAGTACTGGCACTAACTTATTTTGCAAATCAACGATATCATAGTTGATAATTTCTACTTTTAACTTAGAAAGTTCGATAGATGTCATTGCCAAATAAATGACAAATGATAAGCGTAGTTGCAGAGGATACTAGGGCGCACTTTGTAAATAAAGAATGAGCATCGAACAAATCTCGACTGGCTTGTCGTGAAAACAAAGCAGAGAGCTTACCAGCCGCTAATTCGTGAATATCTAAAACTGGGACGCTAAAAATTTTATTGAAGGCTAGTACTGGCATTTTTTGCGAACACGGCCAAAGGGGTTGACGGTACATATAGTTTAAATCAATTTCTAAGTTGCCTTTTTGTCCCAGTAGACTAGGATAACGCCATACCATCTTACCGCCGGCGTGATAATTAGGAGCACGCTCCGGATCAAATTGGTTTTGCAGCAAAATTTGAGAAATTGCATCTATAACTACAGGGCGCTCTTCCAACATTTTTTCACGCCCAACCTGCCCTACATAGTTTAAATCGATATCCACGGACAGCCGTGGCACGGGGTCCAAATAAAATAAATTTAAAGCCGTCCCGCCTTTCAATACTAGGCGATCTTTTAAATAGGGTACTAACATAAATTGTTCCAATACCATAAGTAATCGCATAATTTTTTCAAGTATTTCAGGTCTATAACCACTGTCTTTAGCTGTTTGTAATAGTTCTTGCTTAGATGTCAACATTGGGCTCTTCCCAGGATTGGTTTAATATATTTTTTGGTACAATTAAGTTCCACTTTTTGATTAAAACACCATTCCGATGAGTCCTTTGGGACAAATATTCTGGCGACTTTGGTTTAGTGGCTAATAGGGGCGCCAGTTGCTGATCAGTTACTGCAAATGCTCCTTTTCGTTGTTCTAAAATGAATCCTACTTTAGCCACTAACCGTGAATTATCAAGTTTCAAGCAATACCTTATTACTTCGTTTATATTCAATGCTACCATGGAATTGATCGAGCGATAGACTTCTTCCCAGCCTCCACTTAATTCAGGACGATCTAATACATCGACAAAAGTTCGTGCCATACTAGTAAGCCTGATATTTAAACCCTGGCGATTAATGATTTCTACGCTCAAATCCTCATTTTGTTGATGGCGCAATACGCTAGGATAAGCAACTGGCTGGAATTGTTGGCTTTTAATAAAAAAAAAGCTTGATTTTTTGCTGGGTTGTGAACGTAAATTTTTGAAAAGCAGAATAAGCTACCCCATGAAGCTCTAAGGCAGTATGGTAGGCCAGTATGCTATCTTCAACAACTAGTGCTGCTATTAGATAGGGATCAATGGTCATTGTTTCGGGCGACTGATTAGGGGGCACTACTGCATATAACCCTCGTCGAAGGCGCATAATTCGGCCACTTTTTAGGTAATGCTGAAGGGCTGTATTGATTGAATGCTCACGAATTGCTCCTTGAGAAGTTTTCCAGGAAGCAAATTCTTCGTATCGAAAAACGGGGTGTTCATAGAAAAAAAGATCAATGTTTACTTGCATTTAATCTCCAATAGTTCTTGTATTATAGGTATCATTAGAGATTAAATGCAAGTAAGAAACGCCACAGGGCAACATGCGGTTATGTGTAAGCAAAGGGATTCTGGTGTAATTCTTGTTTAATCGTGCCAAGAAAAGTACAGAACTTTGTAGCATTTTAGAGATGTTAGTAAAATTAGAAACATCTATAAAATCAAACAATTGAGACATTTATAGAATTTTATAGAACAAGCTCAAGCGAGAAGGTTATGTCTTCAATTCCTTACATACCTGCATTCTATATAGTCTAACCTAAGTAATTAACTAGGGAGCATCTCATGGAGCTGTCGCGCCACCATATCCTATTTCATAATTTTCCGTCATTTTACCTTCTCAATAAGCTCTTCAGTCGTAATTCGAGTGGCGCCATCTGATTAAAAGCGAGTTAGCCACTTGCCGTGTGTTGAATCGCAGGAAGTCATCGAGTTTTTGTTTCCAATCATTCATAAACACCTGCTTATGGCGCTTTGCTTGATCTTCGGCAAAGTCTAACCACATGGTCACAATACGGTTCAATTCTTCGATTTCATTTTCCTGAAGATAGTTTTTGGCGATAGTCACATCGGTTCTACGAACTTCACTATCTTTCCAAGTAGTTAGCCCCATATTTGGTAATAAGTGATTAGCACGGGAATGAATCAATTCTGCTGCCGTCATTCCTGTAGCAGCAAAATGCAGTTTATTTTGGATAACGCTGAAAAACTTAGGAGTTTCATTCCAAGTTGGCTCATAATCAGCCGCCATAAAAAATTTCTTTTACCCGCAAATACATACGCCGCTCACTGGCGCGTATGTCACGGATGCACTCCAGCATTTCATCAAAATAATCAGGGATAGATGAATCTTTGATAGGTGGGTTCTTCAGTCGTTCGTCATCTATTGTAAAACCTTTAATGATATATTCCTTAAGTCGCTGACTAGCCCAGATACGGAAGCGGGTTGCTGTTAAGCTTTTGATTTGGTAACCGATCGAGATTACAGCATCTAAATTATAAAGTGTCAGCTTTCGCCGGATCTGTCGTTGAACTTCCTGGCGAATTACCGAGAAATCCTCGGTAGTTGCTTGAGGATCTAGTTCTCCTTCTTCATAGATATTTTTTAAATGTAGGGAAATATTATCAGTAGAACTCCGAAACAGTTGCGCCATATCGCTTTGGCTCATCCAAAGGGTTTCCAGTTCCAGGCGCACCTCAAGTTTGATCTGCCCGTCATCAGTTTGGTAGACAAGCATTTCGCCTTTTTTATGTTTGTTTTCAGGATTTATTTTTTTTGTGCTCATTTCCGTTCCATTTTATGACTCTTCACGATCTTTAGGAGCAAGGGTAAGAAAATATTCAGGCATGTTTATCTATACCAAAGTTGATTTTGCCAATATTCTTGGCCATCCAAGATGGCAACAATGAGCGAATTGCAAATAGATTCTGCCATTCCTCGGTAGGAAATTGTTGGTGCAAAAATAGTTACTACACTAGAGGAATTGCATAAAAAATACAGTTCGGGAAGTACAATCATTAATATGATCCGTTTTGAAAGCGGTGAGATTAAGGGCGGAATGACTGATACGGTAAAACTTATTGGCATGTATTATGTAGAAAATGACACGGTTTTATCCCAATTAAAGTTTGAAATTGAAGAAAAGTGTCAAGAAATTGTTACTTTTTTTGAAGCAACTTTTTCAATTGATTATTTCAAATTTCATACGCCAACCATTAATACTGAAAATGAAGCTAACCTTGTTTTGGCAACAGCAATTGAATTTCCTACTCCTCAAATAGCAGCCGAAGATTTTTCAGAATATTTATATAAGGTGCCCGGATGTTTTTTCTTGGTGGGGGCTGGAGAAAACTCTTCTCCAGTACATACCTCGGAATTCGATTTTCCAGACGATATTATGCGCATTGCAGCTATGGTAATGTGCAAAACAGCAATCAATTTTTTAAACAAAGCTTCTGTACACGATATTTAAACTTAGCAGTCGTTTTTAATTAAAGGGGTTTTTCCTTTTCATGATCATGTAGAGAAGTGTATATCCTTTGGCTTTGTCTTAGTAAGATCAAAATTGACAGTTTCCACCTGCATTAACTTCTATCTCATTTTAATGAGGTGAATCCCTGCCGCTACAATTACTACCGCCACTGCACCCAACGGCAGCCACGAAGCAGATATATGCGCACTCAATGCTACTGACCCAACTGTTGCACCAACGGCACTTCCCAGATAATTGACAGATGAGTTCCACGCGATAGACGAGGTGGCATGTGCGTGATTCTGCGTCACCAGAGCATGCTGTTGTGGTGCAACGCTAGCCCAGCCTGCTAGTATGAATGGCGCCATGATTCAATTGGATAATGGCGCCAGATATAACCCTGATTGATAAACAGCATTTTCAAGGACCTAACAAACTTTTTTTTTGCTTTGTGAAAAAAGTGATGAACGCAGCTAACAATAAAAGTAAAGCAGCCATACTGAAGCAAGTCGTATAACTTACACCTCGATGTAAGAGAAAAGACATTAAGTAGGCACTGCCTGCTTGGCTGATGGCGTAATATAATGTCATTTTCCCCCAATAGAGAGAATGTAGTTCACCACCTACGAATTCATGGGTTCTAAGAGAAGTGAGCGTAAGAATGCCAAACAAAAATGCCCCCATGCAAAAGCAAGATATCGCATACAAAATGTTAATTTGATGTCCTATCATCATAGCCCCACCAAGAAATGAAAAAAAATAGATTACAAACAAACTTTTGTAATTACCAATTTTGTCAGCGAGCCAGCCGAAGGAGAATGGGCCAATTAGCGCACCAATACCAAACAATGACCAAAAAATACCGCTTGCAAGGGAGCTAATGTGTAATTGTCTATGAATATAATCAGCTAAAAATAATAGATAGGGCACACAGGCTATACCAAATAAAATATATGATATCGCTGTTAATGTTAAGTTTCTGGATTGGGTCGAGTGAATAATGCTGGATGCTTTTATTACGCTGCCATTACTGTATTTTGAGGTGGGCTGAAAAGTACGCCAGGCAATAAGGGCGCCTATTAGTGCTAATAGGCTCATCGCCAACCATGCCAATGCTATGTGCAGTTTGGCAAGTGGTGGAAAGGCGAATCCAGAAATCATAATACTCAGACCTATGCCAGTGAAAATAATGCCTACTGCTCTGCCTTGATAAGTGACTGGGATATCTTTCACAATAAAAGAAGGCGTCAACACCATAAAAAAAGCGCCCACTAAGCCAGCCAACCATCTCCAAATGGAAAGCCAACTGAAGCTGATATTAATGGCGCACAACCCTAAGCTTATGATCGCTAAAATGAGGCTCAATCGAATTAATTTTGGGGTAGGATAAATATGGCTGATCCTTTTAGCCAGCAGTGCCCCCAGCAAATAACCTAAATAATTGATAGCACCTAAATAACCTGCTTGGGCTTGATTCACCCAACCTTGATTAATTAAATCGGGTATGAGTGGCGTGTAGGAAAATCGACATAATCCAAGGCCAATGAATAAAACCCATAAACCTGCAACCGTTGGAAACCAATAAATTTTATTCATGCATATTCCTTCAATTAAGATGCTGATATGTTTTTTTAGGTTGAAACCCAGCGAGCGCCACCATCAATTGGAATGATGGCGCCATTAATCAATTGAGAGCCATCGCTGGAAAGAAATAGAACAGTTGGTGCAATATCAGATGGCTTAAGTAAGCGCTTTAACGGGATACGTGTTTTTAACTTTTCTCTAAATTTTTCATGTAATGCATCTCCAGCAACAAATCCTAAAAATTTAGTTTCAGTGACAGTCGGACAAACAGTATTTACCTGTATGTTATGCGGCCCCCATTCTACAGCCATAGTTTGCGTTAGTTGATTAATTACTACTTTAGAAGCGGCGTAACCACCGCTGCCGGCGGTTCCATAGTAAGTTGAACTCGAACCCACGTGGATGATTTTTCCACCACCTATTTCCATCATTTTTTCAGCAACTAATTTTGAGGAAAGAAATACAGCCCTGGCATTGATAGTCATTAATCTATCCCAATCATCCGCTTTTAAATCAATTAATTCACCACCTTTGAAAACACCAGCTGTAGTCACTAAAACGTTCCAAGATTTAAAATCTATATAAAGATTTTTGATGGTTTGCTCTATGGAATGCTCATCTGCAAGGTTAATTTCAAATTGCAAGACCTCAGATGCAGTATTTTTTAATTGGCTAGTTGTTCTATCAAGACCTTCTTTATCTCTATCTAGCAAGGCAACTCTAGGAGCGCCAGCCATTGCAAATTGCATGGCGATTTCTGAACCAATATCGCCTGCGCCACCAATAATGATGATATTTTTATGATTAAATGCGTTGTTTGAAAAAATTTCCAAGATCAAGACTCCTGTAATTTACGTTTATGAGGTTTACGCGCGCGTTTAGTGGAATGGTTTGAACCCATGATGCTTTAAATCATTCACAACGCTGGGTAATCGGTAATGCTATCAACAACGGCTATTTTTTATCTCTGAGTGCTCCATGTATACTACTGTCACCTCGATTCCAGAGTACGGTTTGTATAATTTCCTTAATGTACCAAACTGTTTTCTTGCGAACTAGCTCATAAGCATAATGACCTGCAGTATCAAATGTAGCGCAAGTAATGGGCTCTAACCGATGAATCAGAAAGCAGCAAGTACATTTTGCTTTATTTTCTTCAATAGTGGCCAAATGATTAGTGCTGATATGTTGCAATTTCAAGTGCGACAGATCTTTAGCCCTTTTAGCTACAAATTCATCAGCAGACATTAGTTGTGCAGGTTGGTTTCGCAATGCAGAATAATCAACGAAAACTTCATCGTCCAAGCAGGAACGCAACAATGACCAATCATGCAAGTCCATGGCATAAGCGCTACGTAGAATTGTATCAATAATATCTACTCGATCTTTTAAATAATTAAAATGCTGATTGTCTGTAAAAGTTGGCTGCATGGCATATTTAATAGTTTAATGGGGTTTTACAAAAATCACTTTCTGATCAAAATCAAAATAAATCATATTATCGGCATAAAAATTACTTCCGACTAAGCCATCGAAAGGAGCAATTGGTGGTAGTGTATTAATTGTTTTAAACCAAATGTTGGGTAATTGCTTTCGTTCTGTTGTGCTGAATGAAGTGGATTGTATACTGCTGCACTCTTTTTTTGCATAAGGTGCGTCCGTTGGGCAGGGTTTTTTTAGAATGCTATTCGCGAAAGATTCTTTAATCACAGAAGGTAGAGCACCTGTATCCCAACTTAATAAAATAGGTTTATTGTCAAAATTTAATTTGGTTAGTAAATGTCCCTGAAAAGGAATGGAAATCCATTGATCTACTGGATAGTCAGTGGGTTTTGCTCCTGATTTAACCACTATTAATTTTGCATGCGGGTAGTCAAGTAACAGATTAAACTCAGATAGCAATGGAAAACCCATAAGACCGATTTGAGATGCCTCAGTTTCTTTGAAATCCTGGCCATTTCCACCCCATAATTTACTGTTGTCTAATACTACACCCTTTACGTTTTTTACAGTAAATGCGCCAAGTTGAACTTCAGGAACAATAAATTCATCCAGGCAGTCCTTACCTCTGACTGAAGTGCTGCAAATTTTCTTGCCCGTAAAGTGAACTTGAATGCCTTCTAATGCTTTTTTAGTCAACGCAAGTGCATATTTTTTTGCGCCTATATCAAAGATAACGGGGTATTCTTTGCCAGCTATGTTAATCACTGTTGACGGCAAGCCATAAGGCGCTAAATTTCCAGTATCAAATTTCAAAGGGAGAACGCTTTGATTGGCTTCAGGTTTCGCGACAACAGCAGAATTTAGGCATAAAAGGAATAATAAAAACAGAAATTGTCTGAGTTTGTGCATATAACTTCTCTTTAATAATTAGGTAAATCAGGATGGTAATTAATATCGTTATCATAAAACAATAACTCTAAAAAGAACAGCAGTTCCGCTTGCGCCCAATTAGATAACCATAATTTTTAGAACTGGTAGGTGGTTCTAAAGCCGCAGCACGAATACATAACGATGAGTTTTGCCTAAAGGTGGGCAAGGGCCACCGGGATTTGGCGATTGGGCGGGCCATACGGAGGCAAAGGAACAGGAGAACATGCATTGTTGCGTCAAGTAACATCTGTTTTTAAGCCAAAAGATGTTGTATTGGGCGATTGCTATTATGCCTCATTTTTTCTCGTAGCAAAATTTATACAGATGAACGTTGACGTTGTTTTTCCAATTCATCATGCACGTGATTGTGATTTTCGCAGGGGCAAGCGGGTTGGAGTAAAAGATCATCTTGTTCAGTGGAAAAAGCCTGCCAAACCCGAATGGATGGATGAAGGCACTTATAAGGAATTTCCTGACGAAATAACGGTGCGTGAAGTATCAATTAGCCATCATCGCCCAGGATTTCGAGTAAAGTCACGAGTTCTTGTAACCACTTTTTTGGGTACTGCTGAAGTAAATAAGAATGAATTAGGGACATTATATGATTGTCGTTGGTTTGTGGAAATTAATTTGTTAGCCATCAAAAAAACCATGAAAATGGATGTTTTACGTGGGAAATCGCCTAAGATGGTACACAAGGAGGTTTGGGCGCATTTACTGGTTTATAACTTGGTTAGAAAAATAATGGCTCAAGCAGCAATCAAGCATAATAAAAATCCCCGCGAATTGAGCTTCAAATTAGCATTGCAAATTATTCTTGCATTTCGTCAGGCAAAAATTTTTTCTGAACAAAACGAAATAATTTACAGTAAAATGCTTCAAGCAATTGCATATAAAAAAGTTGGAAATCGACCGGGGCGTAGTGAACCGCGAATGGTTAAGCGTCGGCCAAAATCTTTCCCTCGGTTGCAAAAACCAAGGAAATCTTACTATAAAAAAGTGAGCGCTTAAAATGACTATTCCTTAAGTTAGTGCCATTGGTCTATGACCCACACTTTCATGTTGCACTGTACGCCAATAATTACTTTTTTTATGCCTATTTTTCGTTTTTCTTATACCATTCTATCGCTCGCTTTCTAATTTGAGTCATAGATATTCTTTCAACCCGTGTTGAAATAAACCATTTGTGCCCGTAAGGGTCTTCTAAATCTGCGCTTCGATCACCACCATAATACATGTTTTCGACCGGCTGTAGTAGTTTTGCTCCAGCTGCTATCGCACGCTTAACCATTGCATCTACATCTCCTACATATAAGCTAATAAATACTGGAGAACCCTGTAAGTCTTGCGGGCTGTACATATTCCTCTTAAGGCTTGCTTCTGTCAGCATGATTTTACTATCACCCATCTTTAATTCAGCGTACCTAATGCTGCCTTTTGGATATTCTATGCGTGCGACCTCTATAGCTCCAAAAGCAATCTTATAAAAATCAATAGCTTTGGCAGCTTGCTTGACTATTAAATAAGGGGTGACAGTATGATAACCCGGAGGCACACCAGGTAGCTTACGAGTCACCGATACATTCGATTTTTTCTTTTTTACTTCGGTTTTTTGAGATTTAGCCATACTCATCTCTTTCCTTAGAATAAATTAAACAGTATAAAAATAATAATCGCATTTCTTTACAAATCAGAGGCGCATAAGGTCAAGATCTAGCCATGGTTACTTAATTTTATGATACAAATCTGATCCAACAATATTTGAGTTCCAAGATTTTTATAACTAATGGTTGCTTCCGAAGCAGCGTAAACTACTTGAGTTATACTTAGTGAATCAACTATTAAACCTAAAGATAATCAATTCTTTTTTATTTTTACAGCGTAATTTTCCCCGCATCCTGCTGCAATAATAGTTTACAGTCCTACTGGAAAGGCGCATTGCTAATCATGTTTTTTTATAGTTGCATCCATTTAATAAGTTCAGCATACACCGTGCTTTATAGTAGGTCAATAAATTCGGACCACTAAACGGAGTAGCTAAGATATAATTCTCGTCTAAAAACCAGGAGACGAGATGAGCGATAAACGTAAAAAATATAGTCCGGCGGAAAAAGCCAAGATTGCATTAGAAGCGATCAAAGGAGAATTGACGTTGGCCGAGATTACGGCCAAGTACAAAATTCACTCAACCCAGGTAAATGCGTGGAAAAAGCAGGCATTAGCGTATTTGCCCGATGCGTTTAATGATAAAGGTAAGCAGGAAATAACCACCTATGAAACGCAATTAGGTAAGTTATATGAGCAGATCGGTCGATTAAAGGTAGAAAATGATTTTCTAAAAAAAGTGTGACGTGTTCTGTACATGAACGGTTGGGGTGGGTTGATGCCGAGCATGCGCTGTTGTCAGTGCGGCAACAATGCGCGATATTGGAGCTGAACAGATCCAGTGTTTATTACACACCTCGCCCCACAGTGTTCAGTGATGAGCAACAGGGGTTGCTACGGTTGGTTGATGAGATTTACACGCAGTATCTTTTTTTGGCACGCGCCAAATGAGTGATTACATTTCGTTACACCACCACCCCTGTAAGCGTATAGATATAAAAATTACTCCACATTAGTGAAGTGTCAACATAAGATCACTTATGTGGAGCTCCACATAAGTGATCGATCTAGGTCCAATGGCACTACCTTAAGCCACAGAATATTTTAAAATCCTTTTATTTATTTTACGTAGCAATTTTTCTTTTTCGATTGCTCTGTTTCTCTTCAAGGCTGGAAATGGTTTCGGTCTTTGCTTGACTAGCCTGGGCTCCACCCTATCTGGTCTATTTCCAACTTTGTTTTGCACAATTAATTTTAACATCTCAATATACATTTTATGGTTGCTCACCTGATTTGAGCTTATAAAATAAGGAATAAATTCATTTAGTAGCTGCACACTTCCCTTAAAGCTTATTTCCCATGGATTAACGCCATACTCATAACAAGCTTTTGCTATAATTATTCTGATAAAATTATATGCTAATAAATGAATTCCTATTTCTTTTCTAACCATTTCTGGTGTTTTGCACGATAACATATCCATATTCATGATACTTTTAATACTTCGCAAATTAAGCTCCACCTCCCACCTTCGCTTATATATTTGGGCAAGCTCTGCTTTGTGGTATTTTTTGTCTAAAAATGTTGTAACGTATATGTGGCCTGATACTTTAAATTCCCGTATGGAAATTTGATCGGGGTATGCCTCATATTGCTTTTGTGTCATCCATTCCGGTTTCTGTGGTTTCTCCCAGTTGACAATGTGATCATTTTTACCCAATTTTTGTCCCATTCTAAAATCATAATTCCTTTGACTTTGTCCGCGAAAAACACCATCAGCTCCTATTTTTTTTAAGTCCGCCATAAGAAAAAAATTGGGGTAATAACGGTCACCCAGCACAATATCGTCGGCTTTAATGCAGTTTATAATTTCTCTTAATAATGAGATTTCTCCTGTGCCCTTTCCTTTGTGAGCCCCTATTGCATAATCTATTACGGTTCCCCGCGTCAGTGACATAACGGCTACTATTCGCGCCATAGGAAATCCAGCCCCTTTTTTCTGATTACCATGCTGAGGAAATTTTTTTTGATTAGCTTTTGTATCCGACATTTTGACGGTAAGATCCATCAAATGCTTTTAATTCTCGGCCATAGACTTTCCATCTCATTGGAATAGATTTCAAAGGGAAAGCTCCAGATTCTTTAACTAATGCCTTCACAGTATCTTCAGGCAATCGCTTTCTGGCCTTACAATAGGGGCCAGTATTTGAGCTTATTTTATTCTGCTTCTTTTTTTTACTATGCAGCTGCTCCACAACAACACCAGCAACCGCTTTTTTGCAGGATTTATCTGGATTTAAAACTTGTTTAATAAACGTAAATAAGGTTTTGGTGGGGCTATATATCCGGTCACGATATTCCCGGCACTCTCTAAGTATCTTCTGACATTTTTCTGAATTCAATAGGTTTAACAGGAAAATGTCTGGTGCACCATCAGCCAATTCTTGTCTTTTATTTTTAACTTGCTTAATTTTATTTTTCTTTTTAAAATTCACAGATCAGTTTCCTTTTTTTATTATTGTGTGTTTGCTACAACAATAATATTAAATTTGGAAACTGATTTCATCTTTTTTCATCTAAATCATAGGCTTATATTCATCTTTGCTCCTTAAGGTAGTGCCATTGGATTCTAGGTCTTCCGGATATGAGTGGCTTAGCATTAGCGCGAATTATTCGCAGGTTCCCAGATAAAATCAACACGCTACCGATTATCATTTTAACCGCACATGGCACTGAAGAACATAAAAAAGAAGCTCGGGAGATCGGCTGTAATGGTTTTTTATTTAAGCCACTGCTCGGAGAATTATGTGAGCAATTGGTTAAGCATCTTGTACTATATTACGATAAAGATTATTTTCTGGAAAACTAACATGAAAAATCATGTGCCTAAGATTCCTTATAAACCAGCAGAAATTGCGCAGCTTGCTGATTTATTTGGGAAAACCTTTCAATATTATGGCCATCACCCTGGAAAAATTTCCAGGGTTGATGCGCAAGAATTTCTAACTCACCTCAATACAGTAGTGAGCCTAAGTTTGACTACCATATTGGCACAACAAGACTTAATTGCAGTGATCAGAAAATTAGTCAATCGCTATTTACGGTATTATCCTTTTTATCAATATCCCCAGAAATCAAAATTATTGGCATCCACGGTAGTAGATCTAGTCTGCTGTGGTACCGATCTATTACTTGATATTGGCAGACTTTTTATGGTCATGACCTTCTCAGAGCACTAGAGAAACGCATCATGCATATGAAAATTCAGCAATCTAAACTATAATTTTTGTAACTAATAAGTACTTATGTAAGAAGGGTCGCATAATTCTTCATCTGTGTTATAAGATTTTGCGCTATCTTTTTCCTCTTCAGGGAGCTTGTATGTAAGTGACCTGGATTGTAGATTAAAGCTTTGTTGTTCAAAGACTTGAGTAGGAGAAAAAAATACGTTGGAGGTAGTAAACAGAGAAATAGCAGGATTTGTCCCAAAAGGGTAGCTTAAAATACGCTTATGCTCTCCTACTTTATCAGCTAGGGCATTGGTTCTCGTGAATTCAGGATCAGCTACAAAGATGTAAAATATTTTTGATTCTAATGGGCTATTGCTTTCTGGATCTTTTCCAAGCCTTAATGCAGGAGAATCCGCACTCACAGTTCTAGCTGTGCGAGGCGCATGATAGGCACTGGTTACGATAGCAATGCGGTTAACCTTTGCTAAGTCAATATCTTCATCTCCTTGATGTCCCTTCACGCACCCTTCATCAAAAACGTCAGACAACGAGGCCATTTGCCCACCAGTATGTTGGAATCGAGGGTCAAGTTTGCTGATAATAATTTTATTTGCTGGGTAAGCTATCATTCCTTTTTTGATGGCTTTTTTTAGATGTTCATTATGAATGTCTAGGCCATTGTAAAGGATTGGGATGATGCATTGTTCTTGGCTAAGTTTCTCTGCTGAAATACCAAGCCTTTTTGCAGCAATTTTCTTAGCTATTTCGATTCCCTTCAAAAAGCGGATGTAATCGTCTAAAGCATCATAAGGTTCTGGCAAATTCCCAGGATTTCCTTGTAGGATAGTACATCTGGCAGACAAAACATGGACTAAACCAATGTCTGGATCGATAAACTCTCCGGTTTCTTTGTTATCAAAACTGCGCCGACTAATCAGTTTAAATTCATCGCTAATTGCGTCATCAGGCAATGATAGGAGCTTGTCTTCAGTAGTTGTTTGCATAATTATGCTCTCATAACCTTAAGGTGTTTCTTACGTGCATTATTGATGAAGATTGTACCATCAAAGCAAAAAAATGTATTATTTATATGTGAAAAATTAGTCTAAAGCTTGATAGTTTAAGGCGATATATTTCAAATGTTCAGAGTTGGTTCCACAACAGCCTCCAAGTATTTTTATACGATGTTTTTCATTCAGTTCCAGCATGGCATTTGCCCAGTCTGTTATGCTATCCAATTCTAGGATCAAGGACTGATCTAATACGCAATGATCCAGTGAAGATGCATTTGCAAGAAAGCCAATTAATCTTTTAAATATATTTTTATCCTGATTTCTCGCGTTTAAAAAAGCTGGCCAGGAGCAGTTGACCATATAACCAAGGGGTTTTTTTCGAGTTGCCGCATCAATATCTGAAATTACATCGGCAAGTGGCGTGTTATCCAGCAAACAACCTTTGCGGTTGATGACAAAGCTGATAATGCCAGGAATAGATGTTTTTTCCATTGCAATAGCAATGCCTCTGGCTTCTTCAAGTGCCGGCAAGGTTTCAGCTATGATAAAATCGGGCTCCGCTTTGACCAGTTCACTGATTTGCCAGGAATGAAAAGCTTCTGCCTCCTGACAAGATAATCCTTCTTCAGGCTTATAAGCGTCACCTTTACAACCCATCATACCACCAATTTTGATCCTGTCGCTGAAATGGGGATATTGGTTCCTGATGTCTTGCAGAAAACGCACAGCATCTACATTAATATTCGTAGTGATACCTGAATTCAACACCCTTTCAAAGTTGGTGCGCCAGGTTGGACTACACATTAAAAAAGGTAGATTAGCTTTTAGCGCCGTTTCAAGATAGCCGCGATACAGGGCAGCAAGGTCCCCTCGCCCCTGTCGGTCATAAATAAGTGGGGCATGAATTAAAGTTGGATGTAGAACAGCAGATGTTCCATGACGCAACTGCTCAACAATAGCTCCTTCCATTAAAATTTTATCGTGAGCATTTATTAAATCCTGCAATTCAGCTCCCTAAATGGATGTTGGGTTTACGACTCGCATCACCAGACACCTCGAGACTGGTAGCGATAAATACTGCACATTGAGTGTTCATAAACAATCTCTTGATCTAAATTTGACTAGTAGGAATTATTTGTATAAGTAAGAGAGTATAATTTATTCTGCTTAATTTTATATATAGCAAATTTGATAAAATCATTGGCCTCTTTTCTAAAAACCATTTCTTTACCATATTCCCAACATAGGGCAGCATCAATTAAATTCAGCCATGGTTCTCCAAATTCATTTTTTACCCAATCAGCAGCCTCCTTTTTTGTACCAGCAATTCCACAAAAAACAGTATACAAAATACGGCATAAATTCATAATCAAATAAGATTGATAATGACTATTATCTAGCCATTCAAAGTCATCTATCTTTACTTCCCATTCTTGAAACAAATCTCGGATACATGCTTTTTGGACTGCAACTATTTCAATGGGATGAATTAATTTTTTAATATCAGGGCCTATCAACGATATCCCATGTTGATATAACAAATAATTATTGATGATCCACTCATTTCCATAAGGTGCTGCATCGTAAAAAATACCCCCACCGCAGTATGGCCTAGGTTCTTTGGGAGGCAAATTGTTTTTAAACATTTCAATTGGTGTATAAGAACATTCTGTTCTGTCTCTCCACTTGGAGTTGCGTTTCTTAAATTGTCTATGCAATTGTTTTACTGATTTAAGTTCAGTGTGGTTAAGAGGTTGTTGAATAATCACAATGAGATCAATGTCACTACTATTTGGATTAAAGTCACCATAACTCAAAGAGCCAAACAGGTACAAGCCGATAAGCTTTTCACTTAGGATCTTCTGTAGACGACTTGAAATAAATAATAAGGATTCGTTAATGTCTTGATACGGTGTTATAGCTTGCATATCCTTACGCATAAAATATCGATCAAACCCCAGCAAATAATCATCAATTCTGGCAATGTGATAGAAGCCTTGCTTTTCATAAAACTCTTCTGCTTGAAAAGAATAAGTGTCCACATAGAGTTTGGCTAAGCCTTTATTTTTGACGTTATTTTCAATCTTTTTCAGGATTTCTCGGCCAATCCCTTGTCCCCGATAAGCATCGTTGACCCAAAGTACATCAATATAAAGCGCATTGCTGTATTCCCAAATTAGCGCTCCACCAATAATCAGTTGCTGCTTATTTTTGACATAAATACTCCAGTGTTTAGCAGTTTCCTTAAGTATTTGCTTATTGAACTCGATGATTTCATCACGGATGACAGCATCGTCTTGAGCTCTCGGATGATAATTAATGACATAATCTAAAGCAGTTGACAGTTTCGATTTCGGTAGTTCTTGACCTTTTAATCGCGTTTCAAAAGTAAAAATAACACGATAAGGCTGATCTCGACCAGGTCGAGCCAATTTGGTTTCAAATTGATAATGTTGCTGCGTGTAACGCCCAATGGCCTTATGCCAAAATGCTAATGCAGATTGATTTTCTGGGATCACTGTCACTTCCCAGATTCCTGGGTGTTGATCCCAAATTGCTTGAGCGACATAACAACCAATACCCTTGCCTTGATACTTAGCTAAAATAAAAAATTCACCCATATTCCAGTTACTATTATTATCCATCACCATTTGATTCAGTAATACAAATCCACCTAATTCATTATTGACTCGAACTAGATAGGCGCGACGTGAATCATCTTCAAAGTAAGCCTTTAAATCAGGAAGAAATTGATACAAACCATTTTCGGGCATTGACCAATCTTTGGATTGAAATCCACATTGCCTCGACATATCATACACATAAAATCTCGCCATATTTTGGATGAGAGGATGATCTGATAACGTGGCTGCTGTAATTTGAATCGTATCTTGCATAATTGTTTTACCATTGTAAGAAATTTCAATAATAATCGTGAAGTCTCAAAATCTATCCGATGCACACAACTTCATTGGATAACAGAGCAGCCTTCTCTGTGGCCTAAACGTGCCCGATTGCGTGCTCGACCTTCTTATCCCTTATCAGAATTTTTTGTCATTTTAATTAACATCGCCATTATAACTTATGATTGATAGAAGTTGACAAAAAATATCGGGCACGGGCGCGGGCACGCAATCGGGCACGTTTAAATCCGCTTTAACCAAAAAGTCTAGTGGCCCACCCCACAAAAGCATGGGGAAATATGTGCATCGGATAGCTCCAAAATAGGTTATTCATGGTCTTAATACTTCATTTCTCGTAATTTCTCGTTTATCCATCGTGCCGTAAGACCCCGTCATTCATGGCGGGGATGTAAGGCACTCCTTCGATTATTTGGGTTTTGGTTGCTGCTCAATGTACTGTAGTGTCTACCCGTTTTGGATTCGCTCTTTACTGTATTGAGTTTGGCATAGACCAGAATATAATAGCCGCATGAAAATCCAGCAAGCATTTAAATTCCGTATTGAGCCGAATGGTGCGCAAAAACGCGCGATGAGTCAGTTTTCGGGTAATGCACGTAAGGTTTGGAATTTAGCATTAGCGCGTCAACAAGAACTCTATGCCGAAAACAAACCGTTTACCCATAGCTTTGGTATGAATCACTGGTTGTTAGTATGGAAAAAAGAAATGCCCTACCTGCAACAATCGCCTTCCCAAACCTTGCGACAAGTCACTAAGGACCTTGATCTCGCATTTAAAAACTTCTGGTGATTATTCATGAAAAATCAATTTGGTCAAATTATTGGAGATTTAGTGAAAGATTGGCAACCTAGAAAAATGCCAATTCTTAGAGAGATCAAAGGTAATTTCTGCACGCTACTTCCATTAAACATTAACCAACATGCAGAACCATTATTTAATGCTTTTAGGGATCATGATGAACTCTATACGTATTTGCCATTTGGACCATTTGAAACTTATGACTCCTTCCGACTGTGGCTACAAAGTGCAAGTTTGAGAAAATTGTACTTTACGATACGAGAGCTTAAGAGTAATACATTTCAAGGCATCGCAAGTTTTCACGATATTGACACTGATCACGGTGTTATTGAAGTCGGATCGATAATATATTCTAAATCGTTACAGAAAACTGCGGCAGGTACTGAAGCCATGTATCTAATGATGAAGGAAGCTTTTGAAGCGCTTGGGTACAGACGCTATCAGTGGCGGTGTAATGCGTTAAACTCAGGATCAAGAAAAGCCGCTGAAAGGCTGGGATTTACCTTTGAAGGGATATTTCGCCAACATTATGTCGTTAAAGGTAGAAACCGAAATACTGCTTGGTATTCAATCATAGATAGCGAATGGCCTGATTTAAAATATAAATTCGAGCACTGGTTATCCCCTCAAAATTTTGATGAGTATGGCACTCAAATAATGAGTTTAAATAAATTAAGAGCAACATAACCTACCACGGTTAATGGCCATCACCCCGGAAAAATTTCCAGGGTTGAGGTTCAGTCCTAACTATAATTTAGAAACGGCAACTAAGTTGCTATTTAATCGACTCTCGTCAGGTTTGAAAGATGACACTTTTGGGATTTTAAACAGCCCTATTGCATCCTTGGCTTGACCTAGTTGATATTTGTCTCTTAATTTATATTTCAGGTATTTACCTGAACCAATTTTAGGCAACTCTACAAAAGAAAAAATATCGTCGTCATTGGGAATCAAGCCCTTCGGTAATTTTTCTTTTAACCAAGTGGAAATTTCTTTTAGAGCACTTTCAGCATTTATTTTAGGTTGCAAAACCACACAAAGCACGGATTTTTGATCGAGACTATTTTTTGCAGAAACTGAAAATGCTGTAACTTCCTTGATGAAAGGATGTTGAATTGCTGTTTGTTCGAGCAGAGTTAGCGAAAATAGTTGACCCTGGTGTCGAATCATGTCCTCTTCCCGACCCACAAAACTAAAGGAACCATCTTTATTTTGTTTTACCCAATCATCTGTTTTGTACCAAATGCTACCATCAGGGGCTTTAGTACGAGCTTGTTGATTTAATTCTTCTTTGACGTAGCGGGTACCCTCACGTTTTTCACACAAAATACCTACTTCTCCCGGCATACAAAAACCTAAGCAATTTCCCTTACTATCAAATTTCATCACGGTTGTAGTCTGATCGGTCAAAGCCTTACCCATATCATAATCATTCAATAGTCCTGGTGATTTGACTGTGCCAATAATGTTTTCGGTACTACCATACAAACAGCCAAATTTATCAATGCCGGTTTCTTTGGTGAATTTGCACACTCCTTCTTGGGATATACCAGAAGAGCGACAAATCAATGCCCTAGTTAATTTCAATTCAAGGTTTTTATCTACGGGTGTTTGAGCAATAAAATTAAATACATTGGGAAATGTCATTAAAAAATCTGCCTCATACTTAGCAGCAATTTTCCAAAAATTAGCGACCACATCGGGATCCATCCATCCTCTAGGGCTCAGCATGACCGTTTTAGTTCCCCCTCTTAATGCAGCCATTAATATTGCAATACCACCAACATGAAATGAAGGAAAGCCATTAGGGAAAGCAGTACCTGGATGAAAAAAATTTTCTTGTACGCGAGTTACTTTTTCAAGTAATGCTGCATGAGTATGTTCAACCAGCTTTGGCTCACCGGTGGAACCGCTGGTATGGATCCTAATGCACGGAGCATGGGGGTTACATTCTGGTGGAAATAATAATTGATCATTGGGCGCTTGCCGCAAGAGTTTCTCATAATTATAAATGCCTTCTTCAGGCTGTTCTTTTCCTCCAATGATTAGAATATTTTTTAGCGTATGCCCTCTTTTTTTTAAGCAATTTCGCACTTCATCGAGATTGCATGTGGGGGTAGGGACTGCAGAGATCACTAAAGTTTCACTACCAGCAGTAGCAATGAGATCGGCTATTTGTTCAGACGTAAATGCGGGATTAATGGGGTTAGCAATTCCTATGGTCTGTGCGGCAAGCAACAAACTGCTGGCTTCTGGGGTATTAGGCAATATATAGGAAATGGATTTTCCTTTGGCACCTATTTTGTAAAGCATATTCGCAGTTTGATTTACTTGTGCCAATAATTTTCGATAAGTCCAAACAATGGGGTCTCCCAAGAGATTGCCGGGAGGTAGAAAAATTAATGCTTCTTGATCACCAAATTGGTCTACTGCTTGCTTCAGGAAAGCATAAGTGGTTTGTGATTTTAAAGCTTGAGATTGTTGTTCCCGATATTTAAATTCCAGCGATTGAACTGCCATAAATCCTCCTTTTATTTAAGTAATTTACTCCAGACACCCTCGTTTTCTATACCCTACAAACCTAGGCTAGGGTAGCACAAATTTTTTACAGGAACTTAGAGAACAAATCACTACAGCAGATCCCTTTTCCAGTGCCACAACAAGCCAATGCAGCTAATGGCAACCACCAGAAGATTAGCCACAATCGACGATGCCCGCATGTGGATTTCTGGGTCGAAACCTTGTGCCAACAAAGTTGCCGATGGGGAAATGGCAACGATAAAGCCAACAGTAATCGGTTGGCACAGTCGTGTCCCTTCCTGCAGTAAGTACAAGCTTAGAATAACGCCAATACCGGTCAACGGTACAAGCCAATGCCACTCATTGGCGATAAAGGAGATCAGACGGGTAGGATCCTCTTGCAGCAGCAATGCGACGATGAGTAATACATAAAACCGGTTCCCCATGATGAACACGGCGCTGCAGCCATGATCATATAGCCGTTTGGCGAACAGGCTAACGAACGTAATACCCAAAGCAGAAAATAAGCAAATAGCAATGCCTAGCATCGCATCATGTGCTGGCCTTGCGCTGTATCCACTTAGGCTGAGCCACATGATGCCAAGGCTAACTGCCATGGTCCCGGCACCTATGCCCCAATCCACGGGAGTGGGTGGCCTTCCACGTAACAACCAGTCCCCGGTAGCCATCAAGATAGGCACGAAGCCACTCCATAATGCTACGGCCAATGCAGGCTCAAGCAAAACCAATCCTTTGTAAGTTCCAAGCCAGGCAATCATGGTGGCCACATTGAGTAAGACCAAATCGCGCTGCGCGCCGGGAATGAGAGCCAATTGGCGTAACCCCGGTGTGGTTTGCCGTTTGGAGTGCCATAGTATTTGAAAGAACAGCGTGGTTATTCCGAATACCACAAACACCATCATGAAAACGTCGTAACGTCCGCCTTGATGGCCAACGACAATGTCTTTGATTCCGCCAAAAATAGCATAAGCTATCAGGAAGATTAGGCCAAGTGTTCCTGAAGCGATTTTTCTTCTGGAATTAACCATGGTTATCCGATGATGTGATCAAATAATCGCGCTCGATTTGACGTAGGCGCTGATAGTCCCGTTCCAAACAGTCCAAATTATCATGAATCAGGTAGGTGTTTCCCGGGCTGCTAAAAAGGTCGCGGGTGATAACCACTTCTTCATTTTCAGCAACTCCCCATCGGCTTATGAAGCAGGAGGGTAATTGCCGGATTAACGCCATAGCCTGCCCAGATATTCTGCCACTTTTATGCGCAATATGCTCCACACAAAACACAAATTTTGAGTAAGACATGGTTTCATGCTGTTGTGCGATCAGACGAAATTGTTGGGGATCAGCAACAAGCTCAATAACGGCATCCAGGTGGGACCAATCCGTTGCATAGCGCACCGCATCGGGAAAAATAGAGCCGTGTAGCCGTGCGCCAGATTCGATCAATACCACCCCTTTGTCATCGATGAACAGTTCACTGTGGCAGGGTCCGTATTGAACATCCAGGGCTGAGAGTGCTTGGCGCAGATAAGGCAGGAGTATATCTTTGACAATCGGGTCCAGTGGTGAGAGCAGTATTTCACGATCGTAAATACGAGTGCCATTAATTTCCAGTTTGTCCGATTGCCAGGCATCGACGAAAAAATGTTCCTCATTTAAGGAAACGGTGTTGACAATATACTCAGTTCCCTGAATATATTCTTGCAGCAGAATTTGGTGATTGATTTTTCCAAGCACATTGACATGACCCAACAGCGTTTGTACTGCTGTCATGGCTTGGGCAGAATCATGACAAATGTGAAAACCGTCCGTGCCGACGCTATCGATGGGTTTGACAACCACGGGATAATGATGCTGTTGTTGTAGCCACTTTGAAGCTTGCATCGGATTTTCTAACACGCAATCTGCAATAGTGCGCACCCCGGCCTGACGCAAGGCATTTGCCATAGCTGCTTTATTGCGTCGACACAGACTGGTTGCAGGGGGATTGCCCGCCACATGAAACTGATTGGCTAGGAATTCAGCTAGTTCTACACCAGTTTCTGCGCCAGCCAACACTGCTACCACTTGCGTATTTTCTGGTAGAGATTGCTGAATGAGAGAAAAATCATTCTGCCACTGACTGTGTCCAAGATATTCCTCTGCTACAAAGTGACCGTTCCAATTGGCAGGCTTTTTTTCCCGAGATTCTATATGCCAGCACAGCAAGCCATATTTTAAAAATGCTTTTGCGAGATAACGGCCCGTTGAATAGCCGTCGACGATGATAACGATGTTTTTCATAGTAATCAGAAATAAGAACCTTAAATAGCACTTTATAGCATTGTTTTAGCTTAAAATAAAACATTCACTATCGTTACCACCCCCTGTATCAGGAAGTGCATTAGCCAATCTCCGTCCTTGGCCATGATGCACAAGGAGTTAAGGTCCGGCATTAAGAAAATTTGCATTTCATCCAAAGTCAATGAATAATAGCAAAACTCGGCAGCTTATCCCTAAGGAATCTTATGCCAGATCTAGCTAAAAAAAAATGTCTGCCCTGCGAAGGCGGAAACCCTGCGTTAACTTTGTCAGAAGCTAAACAATTACTTACGCAAGTAATCGGTTGGCAACTTGACGAACAACGGCAAGTCATTTTCCGTAATTTTGAGTTTAAAAATTTCTATGAAACAATGGCCTTTGTTAATGCAATTGCCTGGATCGCCCATCAAGAAAATCATCATCCAGATTTAGAACTAGGATATAAGGATTGTCTAGTACGTTATACCACTCATGCTGTAAACGGATTATCAAAAAACGATTTTATTTGTGCTGCCAAGATTAATGCTCTTACATAGCTACTCTCCAAAAAATCACGAAGAAGGAAAGGCCTAAAATTTTTCCATGTACGAAGTCCGAACAAAAGTAGTTAATATTTTTGAATAAACATTGCTTAATGAATTTAGATGATTATTTATCACATAGGACACTCTCATGAACCAATTCACAGAATCTGCTCTTTGGTTTATTTTTCAGGATGAAAATATTTTATTGCAAAGCGATGCTACCCCTCATGGGATTCCTCGAATAATCAATCCTAATTCTCTGGCCATCAAAATTAGTCATCAACAATACCTTGGCATTTATGAAGGAATTCACTGCTTCACCGCTGAACTTGAAGCGCAAGCAGTAATTTCGCAAAATTTTAAGCCATATCCTGTAAGACAATGTTATGAGCTTTTAAATAACCATGAGCTCTTTTTACTTGTGACTCGCGCCAAAGAGTTAGTGTGGTGGGATAAAAGCAGCCAATTTTGTGGCCATTGCGGAACAAAAACAAGCATCAGTCCTGTTGAACGCGCTAAAATATGTCCGCAATGCAATCACCACCATTACCCTCATGTAGCTCCAGTAATTATGGCTCGTATTACTCGCGATGATAAACTTTTATTAGCTCGCTCACCTCATTTTACTTCTGGCATTTACAGCGTTTTGGCTGGATTTATTGAGCCTGGAGAAACTGCCGAAGAAGCTGCCATTAGAGAGGTTAGGGAAGAAGTAGGAATCGAAATTAAAAACATTGCTTATTTTGGCTCCCAACCTTGGCCATTTCCCAGTAACTTAATGATAGGATTCACGGCAGAATATGCAAGTGGAGATTCTGCAAATAAATCCCAGAGAAATTGAAGATGCTCAATGGTTCTCTCGTGACAAACTACCCATGTTACCATCAAAAATTAGCTTGGCTCGACAGCTGATTGATGCGATTCCATAAGTATTCAAAATTTACTCGAAGATTTTGCAGTATTAAATATTTTTTGGATTAAACAAACCAAGGCATTTAAACTTTTCAATTAACAAATTTTGAAGGAAACATGAGCAGACCTACTATTGCAATATTATCTGAAAAAAATCTTTTACATAATATTCAAACTATCAAAAAAACTATTCGAAATAAAAGAATCATGGCGATGATTAAATCCAATGGTTATGGTCATGGCATTCGTTCGATAGCTTCTCGCATATCAAACCATGTCGACTATTTCGGCGTAGCATCCATTGAAGAAGCTTTAATTATTAGATCCCGAGGCATAACAACACCTATCGCGCTCATGGAAGGCGTTTTTGAAAAGGAAGAATTATTTTTAGCAACACAACATGACCTTCAAGTAATATGCCATCATGAAACTCAATTGGATTGGCTGGACTCTGTTACATTAGCTTCACCCATTAAAATATGGTTAAAAGTAGATACCGGCATGGGGCGATTAGGTTTTTTTTCTAATCAAATCCAAGCCATCAGCCAGCGTTTAGCGAAAAACAAAAATGTCATTTCTCCCATAAACTTAATGTCACATTTTGCTAATGCAAACGATAAAAATCATGTACTGAATCAAACACAAATCATGAGATTTAATCAAATTGCCAAAAATTTTTCTGGAATTAAAAGCTTATCTAATTCTGTCGGTGTCTTTGATTTTCCAGAAATTGATGAGGATCTTGTGCGCGTTGGTATAGCACTGTATGGAGTATCCCCCATTTTAAATCAATCAGCCAAAGCATTAGGTTTATTGCCAGTATTAACATTACAAAGTCAACTAATTTCTATTAAAAATTTTCTTAAAGGTGATTCTATTGGTTATCTAAGCGAATTTATTTGCCCTAAAAATATGTCTGTTGGCATTGTGGCAATTGGTTATGGCGATGGCTATCCAATCACGGCTCCCACAGGAACTCCAGTACTTATTAACGGGAAACTATGTTCCTTGATTGGGAAAATTTCTATGGATATGTTAGCTGTCGATTTAAGCAATTGCGTAAATGCAAAATTGGGGGATTCCGTAACTTTGTGGGGAGATGGACTGCCAGTAGAAACCATAGCAGAGTATGCTAAACAAAATTCCTATAGCCTTTTAACAGGCATACAATATCGGGTAAAATTTATCTGGGATACGATTGATGCTTAAATTTTCCAAGCCTTAAAAATTAACCATGATTATATCTGTTGGCAAAATACTTTACCGGAAGCAATTTTATATATTTATGGAGCATAAATGAAAAAGAATCGATGTGCATGGGCTACTGGTGACCCAATTAATCTTAATTACCATGATTTGGAATGGGGTGTGCCAATTTTTGATGATCGATTATTATTCGAATTTCTGATTTTAGAAGGTATGCAGGCTGGATTAAGTTGGATTACCATATTAAAACGTCGAGAAAACTACCGATTATGCTTTGACAATTTTGTGGCGGAGAAAATGGTTCATTACCAGCAAGATAAAATTAATTCATTACTTGCGAACAAAGACATCATTCGAAATCGTTTGAAAATCCAAGCAGCAATTATAAACGCCAAAGCTTTTGTAGCAGTAAAACAAGAATGGCAAAGCTTTTCAGATTATATTTGGCATTTTGTTTCTGGAAGGCCGATTTTGAATTACTGGAGAGAATCAAAGCAAGTTCCAACTACCACGGCTATTGCAGATGCAATGTCTAAAGACCTAAAAAAACGTGGATTTAAGTTTACGGGAAGTACAATTTGTTATGCTTTCATGCAGGCAGTTGGTATGGTAAATGACCATACTATAGATTGTTTTCGTTATAAGCAGCTCGCCAAAATTAGGGAAACATTAGGGTGCTGTAGACCTAATTTTGAGAACAAACCTTAACCGACGATGCCCTCACTTTTCAGCAATAAAGCGATTAATCTGCTTCATTGTATATTCTACATAAGCTTCTGTAATTATCCTCCCCTTCTCTCGTGTTGCTAAAGTGGGGTCACCCCAGGCACCCGTGGGTGAGTACGTACCTTTACCCGCATTTGGATTACGCGTTAAAGGACCAGGATTTGAAAAACTGGGATGTTCATCTTTTAAAGCTTTGTTCATATGTACAATTTGAGGAGCCAGGTATAACATCATGGAAGTTTCAATTTCATCGGCATGACTGCCAAACTTTTGTTGTTGTAGTTTCCTCACTACCGGGGAATCAAAAAAATCTGGTGAATTAAGATATTCCATTTGGATATTTTCTTTGGCTAGTTCTTCTTTTGCAGCCTGCAATGGTTTTACAGTTGAAAACCCCGTATTTAAAACATAAAATTTTTTAAATCCTTGCCGAGCTAATGACCTACAAATGTCACTGATTAATTCACGCGAGGTATCAAAACTAAGACTGGTAGAACCAGGATATTCAAGAAAAGCCGGATAATAATTATAATTTACTGTTGGCAGCGCCAGAGCATATTTGAGTTTTTGCAAAACTCGATCACGCAAATAGTTTGCAATGACGCTATCATTACCTAACGGCAAGTGTAAACCATGTTCCTTAGCAGCAGCACCTAAAGGAATAAGAACAACTTGATTATTTTCTTGCGCTGCAGCTACTTCATCCCATGACATATTTGCGATCAACTGCTTGCGCATTTCATTTTTTCCTAATGACGAAGAAAATATTGCTAACGTAATAATCAAAAAGCAAAATAAAAGTACTAACTTAAAATATCGAAACCTAGAACACATCATAATGTCCGAACAATTGGATGCACTTAGCTGAAAAAATAATATTATAAATTGAGCGTCACAGCAAGTCACTTATAAATTCGAAATGATGGGCTGCTCTTCTTTATTTTCCTGACCACCCAAAATATTTTTTATATTTGATTCTAGAAAATGCTGATAGCCTAAATAGAAACTGGTTAATACCATCAATATAATGGCAACACCCATAAATATCCGGTCTTTTATAAAATTGGCAGAATTTTCCTGCCCATAAATTTCTAAGATGTCTGGAATACCCCAATAAAATGAGGTGAATAAAACAATAGCACAACTAGATCCAGCATAAATAGAATCTTTTAATTTATTTTCACTTTCTGTGAATACAAAGCTACTCTTAGATTCATCTGTTTTTTTATTATCAGGAATTCTCCTCATGAGTTCTTCAGAAATGTGCCTTTTGAGAATATTTAAGCATTGATTATTTTCAATTTCTTTTAGAGTTTCTGAATAAATATATAAAGCAGTACCAATGGCCACTAAGAAGGATAGAATAGCTGCTGATATAACAAACTCTGTGCTTGAATCCAACAACTCTAAGTCAAGGCAAGCCCAAGCCATATCGACTGAAATACCAGATAGATCAATAGCCCATATTAATGAGGTTGCTATAGGAATTTTTTTGTGAAATGACGTTTGTGCTTCACCACGAAGTTCTGCATGAACGGATTCATCTAAACTAAGGTTTTGAATTTTTACGCACTCAGCACAAATTTTCAGTAAATATTCACTTTTGGAATTTATTAAATATTCCTTCATCTATTCACCCTAGCACCAGGTTTAACCTGAAAATTTGCAGGCCTGTATTTGATTAAGAGCATATAATTCATTGTAATCGAAAAATTAACTAGCGTGAGCAATCAACGTTGTATTTACTTAAAAAGTCCAAAACCACTTTAGTGTATTGTTCAGAATTTTCATAAAATGGCATATGGGAACATCCCCTAAAAATAGTCAATTCAGCATTTGGCAGGTTATCTCGGGCAATGCAAGCAAGCTCTGGAATAATATAATCGTGTTCACCATGAATAATTAACGTTGGCGTTTTTAGCTGATGTAAATCTTCTAACCGATTGAAATCTCTTATATTTCCAGTGCAATTAAAAAAATAAGGCCCAAATATCTGAGAAAATACCGGTTTAGCAATATTTTCCAAGGAACAAGTAACAGCTTCCGGCCATTTTTCTAGCCTGCACATATGACGATGCATTAACAGCGTTACCGCAGCTTGATATTCTGGGTGTTCTGTAGTACCCTCAGCCTCACGCAAAGCCATCATCCGATAAGTCTCTTCCCCCAAGGCTAATTTTTTTCTTTCAAATCCCCGTTGCATACGTGGTAGATCAAATGCTGTATCAGCAGCAATAAACGTGACCACATTTTGGGGGAACTGCAAGCAGTATTCTAAACCTAAAACTCCGCCCCAAGACTGTCCCAATAAATTGACTTTTCCAAGATTAAGCGTGTGCCTAACTGCTTCAACTTCTTCTACAAAGCGCGATAATCGCCAAAAAGAACTATCATTCGGCTTATCAGAAGCACCACATCCTAATTGATCCCAAGTTACAACTCGGTATCCATAGTTAGAAAAATGCGCATGACTATCTTGCAAATAATCTGATGGACATCCAGGACCCCCATGGATAAGCAGAAAAACATTATTACCCGCACCACAGGTGTAAGCCATAATACTATGGTTACCAATCTGAATTTTCGTTGTATCCATCATTTTTCCTTTTTAAATTTCTTTGAACTACGGTATAGAAATTATTTTAATTCAGCCATATGATCCCATCCGTACTTATTATTATCCTAGTGTCAAATAGTATCAAGAACATTCTAATTTCAAAAGAGGCTTAATTATGTCAAAATTCTGTCTAAAACGAATATCTTATTTTCTAACACCGCAAATTTATAACACTCTTGAGGCAATTTCCAGTGAAGAAGATGATGATGTACGACATCATGCAACTGTGAGAGCCGTAGGGACCTGGTTTGCAACCAGCCTAGTGATTTTTGGCATGATTTATCAATACAACCCAGAGTTATTTACTTCCTGCCCAATGAAGCAGTGGCTTGACTCTGTGGATTGGAACCTTTCAATTAGTATTACGGGATGGTGTATTGCGCTCATAATTCTTCCTCTGCTGGGAGATTTAGTTACTCGAGGAATTGGTTATGATGCAGCGCCAAATAAAGTTGATCAAGGGGGACAACGACGTTCGTATAGGAATTAGGCCTGTGCGAATATAGAGAATGGATGTGCAAAATTCTTTGTGTTCTTTACGATGACCCCATAGTATGATATTACGTTATCATTGCGAGGAGCAATGACAGTCGCGAGACTTCGCTCCTCGCAATGACGGCAGAAATATGGGCATCGGATAGACCTAGGAGAAGCTCTATGCTAAATATTTTTTCAAGGATACGACCATTTTGGAACTCATTTAGTTTTTCTTCGCCAAGAGCAATTAACAGCCTTCGAACTACCCTAGCCTGCTTAATTGGTTACCTGATTGTAATCTTTTCTCACCTACCCCAATCACAATGGATTGTGATTACTATTATTATAGTAATGAGCGCCCAAATAAGCATCGGAAGTTTTTTTATTAAGGCAAAAATGCGCTTCTGGGGTACTTTTTTGGGAGCTTTAGCTGCGGTAGCAATTATTTTACTTTGCGGCAACAATCCTGTACTTCTTGCGATTGCTTTTTTTATTGCCATCATATGTTTCACCTACACCGCTGGCACTTCCGGAGATATTAGCCTTGTCGGTACCTTAGGTGCGGTTACGGTGGCGTTTATACTTTTAGCGGAAAATACTAATTTAATTATTGCCTTCGAACGCTTTACCATCATTTTAATTGGCTTGTTAATAGCCACCGGCGTTTCCTATTTTGTTTTCCCCATTCGTTCTCATTCGATATTTCTTGCTAACTTACATGAGACTTTATCTTATTTGCAAAAATATTTTGAAAATAGTTTTCGAAAATCAGATAAGAATAATGAAAGCTTTCTGGATTTAGACGAAAAAATGACCACCACCTTTGTTCAACAACGTCGTTTAATTCTTGAAATGGGGCAGGAACTTGGTAGCAGAAGAAAAGATCAAACTATTTTTCAAGAAATAATCCAAACAGAAAGAAGAATATATCGAGCCATCAATCTTATTTACTATAGTCTCAATGATACTACTAAAGGCCGAAAACTTATTCTGTCTTTAGGTGAAATTAAATATTTCAAAAAAGAAATTAGTGATTTTTTATTAAAATTATCCGGAATGGTGAAATCCAAAGATATTCAACCTGTTGATTTTCTTGCAGGTGAGAAAATTAGCTTAATGGAAGAAGAAGTTAAAAAAATCTTATCCGGCACTGAATATTCTGCTGTATTCGATGCCAATACTTTTTTGTTTGCAGCCAAATTTCTAGTAAAGGAATTATCACAATTAAAAGGAACTATTGATAAAATCAATAGCCACAAACCTCCTATACTTTTATCGCAATAGCACGCAACCTAACATAATCTGCCCACCAGCTATCAGAGTGATACAAAAGGGGACGGGCAATGTCTTCAAGTCGGCGGAAGAAAGCTTCGTTATCAGGAATTTGCACCAAGAGCGCATTGCGAAACATACTCACCCAATTTCGCAACCCCATGGGACCCTGAAGTTGAGTCGGCCGATTAATTAATTCAGCATAAACAACTCGCAAGCCACTTGCTTCTAAAAGCCTAGTATATTCACTGATGCTAGGATAGTAATTAATCAATGACAATTCTGAAATACCAAACTCCAGCGCTGCTTGTTTAATGACATTAAGCATTTGCTGAATATTCCCTATTCCACCCATTTCTAATATAAAACGACCCTGATTTTTTAAGCAGTGGCTCACACATTGGATGACATTGCTGGCTTTTAGCATCCAATGCAAAGCGGCGTTTGAAAAAACAGCATCAAAGTTCTTATCAAAACTGAAATCCTGCCCATCCATCACTCTAAAATCTACTTCAGGATAATGTTTTTTGGCTTGCGCAATCATCTCAGTAGAGATATCGATGGCAATGACGTCAGCTCCAGTTTTAGCGATTTCATGCGCCAAAGTGCCCGTACCGCAACCTAAATCTAAGATCCGCTGTCCAGGTTGGGCTTGCAATAATGGCAAAAGATCTGCACCATAATGTGACACAAAATCACAGTAGGTATCATACCGCTGGGCATTCCAATGATTCGTCATTTATAATGGCTCTCCTAATTATTACGCTTGGAAACTGATTTTAGCAATTTTCACCAAATAATCAAGGAGTTACAGTTTCAATGAGCAAAAAGTTAAAAATTCAACAATTTGAGATGTCATCAGCTACTCGTCAAGTAATAGAGAATTTGCCTCAGGAAGGCAGAATTAAAATTTCAGCAAATTGTTTCTCCTATTTGGATATTGACGATAATTTTATTTATCAAGTTTATCCATTGTTAGATTATCCTGGAGTAATGAAACCAGATTATTTTTGCGCTAGCAATAACTACATTGGTGCACACATTAGCATTACTTATCCAGAAGAAAATACACAATTAGATCCAATTGAAAGTGATAAAAGTATTACATTTGAAGTAGCAGGATTATATTATGCTGATTTAGCTGATACTCGATATTTTGTACTTAAAGTTGATGCACCAGCATTAATTAAAATACGGAAAAAATATGGGCTTGGTGATAAAATGCAATTAAAAGATTATACGATCGAACCACATATTACTATTGCATGGATGAATCTAGCAGTTAAGAATCAATAGTTAACATGATTAATATTAGGTGTGCTAAATGTATTTAATATTTGATTTTGATGGAACATTAGTTGATAGTTTTAACTGTGTTGTAAAAAAAGCCATTTTGTTATCTAAGGAATTTAACCTTGGAAAAATAGAAGAGCACGAGATAGAGCAATTAAGAGATTTATCATCTAAAAATATTATTAAATTTTTGAAAATTCCGATTTTTAAAATTCCTAAATTAATTTTGAAGATGCGAGAACATTTACACAGAGAAATACCTAAATTAGCTCCTGTTCCGCAAATTCAAAATGTATTAAAAAAACTTTTTGAAGCTAATTTTTCCCTTGGAATTTTGACCTCAAATTCGGTTGAAAACGTATTGACGTGGCTCAAACTGCACAACCTATATGATTATTTTAATTTTATTCATGCCGAGTCACATTTTTATTCAAAGGAGCATTTATTAAAAAAAACGCTGCAAAAATATAAGATAGATAAATCTAAAGTATTTTTCATCTGTGATGAAACTAGAGATATCGATGCTGCCAAGATGAATAATGTAAAATCTGTTGCAGTTACTTGGGGTTATAATTCAGAAAAAATCCTTTTGCAACATGAACCATCATTCGTGGCAAAAAGACCCGAGGACATATTAAGGATATGTGGATGCCAAAAATAGGCTTATATTATGAACATGAACATAAGACTTGTTCCCTATACAATTGATGATTGTGACATTTATCCATCATGCCTTATATCCCCGTCATTCATGACGGGGATATAAGGCACTCCTTCGATTATTTGGGTTTTGGTTGCTGCTCAACGTACTGTAGTGTCTGCTCGTTCTGGATTCGCTCTTTGAGGACTTACATCCATCCCAATTATTCTACAGTAACCGATTTGGCTAAATTACGCGGCTGATCTACATCCGTGCCTTTGAGCACAGCTACATGATAAGCCAATAGCTGCAGCGGGATAGTATAAACAATGGGGGCAACAAATTCGCCCACATGCGGTACAGGTAAGATGCGCGGATTAGTTAAGTCATTAAACGGAGCCTGAACATCCCCAAAAACAATTAATTCACCTCCGCGTGCCCGCACTTCTTGCAAGTTAGATTTTAATTTTTCTAGCAAGGCATCATTGGGAGCTACGGCAATAACAGGCATATTTTTATCGACTAATGCTAAAGGCCCATGCTTCAATTCGCCAGCAGGATAGGCTTCTGCATGAATATAAGATAATTCTTTAAGTTTCAAAGCACCTTCCATTGCAATAGGATATTGCACACCACGCCCGAGAAAGAGTGCGTGCTGCTTATCCGCAAAACCATGTGCCAACTGCTCAATCATCGGATCTAGTCTCAAAACGGTATCAATCTGACGCGCCAAGCTGCGCAATTGAGTGACAATCTGTGCTTCCACATCGGGGGTGACCTTAAATCGTCGGCCCAGTACCCCGGTTAATAACAGCAAAGCCACTAGTTGCGTGGTAAAAGCTTTCGTTGAAGCGACGCCAATTTCAGTACCGGCACGGGTAAGAAAAGTCAAATCCGCTTCACGAACCAAAGAACTTTCGGGCACATTACAAATAGCCAAGGTGCAGGCATAGCCAAGTGCCTTCGCTTGACGTAAGGCAGCTAAGGTATCGGCTGTCTCCCCAGATTGCGATAGCACTACGAATAAGCTGTTTGGCTGCACGACAGCAGAGCGGTAGCGTAATTCACTGGCTATTTCTACTTGGCAAGGAACTCCCGCAATCCCTTCTAACCAATATCTTCCCACCAGTCCAGCATGGTAGCTAGTTCCACAAGCAGCAATTTGCACGTGTCGAATTTGATCAAACTGCGTAGCGACATCGATTCCGAAGGCGGGTTCTAAGATGTGGTCCTTGCTGAGACGACCTTCCAAAGTGTAATCAATAGCCATGGGCTGTTCATAAATTTCCTTGAGCATGAAATGCCGATAGTTGCCCTTGTCTACGCTGTTTTTATCAAGCTGGGAGATACGCACCGGACGGGTGATTTCCGTTCCCTCGGCGTTATATAGGACGACTTTTTCTAGACTGATATCGGCAATGTCCCCATCCTCGAGATAAATAAATTGGTTAGTAACCGACAATAAGGCCAGTGCGTCCGAGGCGACGAAATTACCTGAATCTGATAAGCCGACTACCAAAGGCGGGCCCTTACGCACAGCAATAATATGCTGGGGATCAGATTTGTGAATAATTGCCATGGCATAGGCACCCTCTAATTGTTGGGTAGCTAAGCGCACGGCAGTCAGTAAGTCATGCTGCCCCAAAAAGCTATCAATTAAGTAGAGAGCTACTTCGGTGTCGGTTTCAGAATGAAATGTATAACCTTTAGCTAATAACTGGGCGCGGAATTGATCATGATTTTCAACAATGCCATTGTGCACAATGGCCAGCACCTGCGATGCAAGAGGATGCGCATTCCTTTCTGAGGGCACACCATGGGTAGCCCAACGGGTGTGAGCAATGCCCGTTTCCCCCATCAGGGGATTGGTCAGCAACAATTGCTGCAGTTGCTTTACCTTGCCTTCGGCTCGTCGGCGATCAATATCCCCAATATCATTTATTACTGCAATTCCAGAAGAATCATAACCTCGATAGGCAAGTCGTTTTAAGCCCTCTAAGAGGATAGGAGTTACATCACTTGAAGCCGTTGCACCTACAATACCACACATGATTCATTCCCCCGCTTTGATGATTTAAAGCTGGGAAGGATACCTCAAGAATGCCACAAACACAATATATCTATTTGACATAACTATTTAATCTACCTATACTTAAGAAAAACGATAAAGCCTGAGGCACCCTGTGCGCATTATTTCAAAGAAGAAAATTCGTGATTACTACAATGATAATACTCAAGCAGAACTTCCATTAGTAGAATGGCATATAAAAATGCGAGCCTCTCAAGCAAAGAATTTAAACGAGCTGAGAGGAATTTTTAAAAACGTTGATTCTGTTTATAACTATACAATTTTTAACATTGGTGGGAATAATTATCGTTTGATTACCGCAATTCATTATAATACCCAATACTGCTACATTAGAACGATATGCTCTCATGCCGAATATAGTAAACCTTATAACCAAGTTAAGTTAAAACGAGGTGAATTATGAATATGCCAGCTCTAGCAATTGATTACGTTGATAAAAACTCAAATCATAAGTTTCACATACCTATTGCCGCACTAAAAAAGCCTGCTGATGCCAAAGAATATGCTAAATTGGAAAAAATACTTGATAAATTGATCGACGAAATACGAGATAATGAAAAGCATCCGTTAACCATTGTGATGCAAATAATTGGAGAAAACTTAGAACAATATGATAACGAGCATCATCCCGCAATTGGAAACAATATCACCGAGATTGAAATGGTTAAATACTTAATGAAATTACATAATTTATATCAAACGGATGTAGCTGATATTTTTGGTGGGCAAGCTAATGTATCGAAATATCTGAATGGGGAGCGTCCTTTATCTAAAAAACAGATTGCTGGATTAAAAAAAAGGTTCGGAATTAGTGCGGATTTTTTTATAAGATAACCATTGGAGGCACTGGATATTCTATGCAACAAATACTGCAAACATTAGGAATTAGCGACCTAAACTCTGGAGTCAGCATTAGGAATCCTGCTCCTGGAGGTTTATTAGCTTCCATAAACCCTAGCACCACTGAAGTCATAGCACAGGTGAATACTGCAAGCGCGCAGGACCTCAGCACAATCATTCAGCAGGCGCAAATTAGCTTTCAGCTATGGCGTCAGGCGCCAGCTCCTAGGCGGGGAGAATTGGTGCGACTGCTTGGCGCTCAATTACGTCGCCACAAAGATGCTTTAGGTAATTTAATTGCTTTGGAAATGGGCAAAATCAAGCAAGAAGCCGACGGCGAAGTGCAGGAAATGATTGATATGGCCGATTTTGCGGTAGGTCAATCGCGTATGTTGTATGGAAAAACCATGCATTCAGAAAGGCCTGCACACCGGATGTACGAGCAATGGCACCCGTTGGGACCAGTTGGAGTCATTACCGCCTTTAATTTTCCGGTAGCTGTCTGGGCTTGGAATGCTTTTATTGCAGCTATTTGTGGTAATACCGTCATTTGGAAGCCCTCACCTAAAGTAGCACTTTGCGCTATCGCTGTGCAAAAAATATGTAATCAAGTCATGACAGAAGCAGGCTATCCAGGGGTCTTTTCTTTGTTCATTACCGACAATAATGAATTAGCCACTGATTTTGTCAAGCATCCACAATTGCCATTAATTTCTTTTACTGGCTCAGTTCCTGTGGGCCGCCGAGTTAATGAGATTGTTGCGCATCGACTGGGTCGCACCTTACTAGAACTAAGCGGTAATAATGCAGTGATAGTCGATGCGTCCGCAGACCTTAATTTAGCCACACCCGCAATTGTTTTTGGCGCTGTGGGTACCACAGGCCAACGATGTACCAGCATCCGCCGACTTATTGTCCATCACTCCCGGTACTCAGAATTGATGGAGCGACTGATTACCGCTTATAAGAGCATTACTATTGGAGATCCATTACACTCTGGAATTTTAATGGGACCATTAATTGACCCAGCAGCAGTGACCCAGTACACCCAGTCCATTACAGAAATTAAGCGAGAAGGCGGAGAGATTTTATATGGTGGCCAAAGCATCGAGGGTCGAGGTTATTTCGTACAACCTACCCTGGTTCATGCTGAAAACCATTGGCCTATTGTCCAACGTGAAACTTTTGCTCCTATTTTGTACCTTATGTCATTTAAGCAGATCGAGGATGCCATTGCCCTGAATAATGCCGTACCACAAGGCCTATCCTCGGCTATTTTTAGCAACGACATGAGAAACATCGAACTATTTCTTTCCACCTGCGGCAGTGATTGTGGCATTGCCAATGTTAATATCGGTACTTCAGGTGCAGAAATTGGTGGCGCCTTTGGGGGCGAGAAAGAAACTGGCGGCGGTCGGGAAGCAGGATCTGATGCTTGGAAAGCTTATATGCGTCGCCAAACCAATACTATTAATTGGGGCACAGCGCTGCCCCTGGCGCAGGGGATTCAATTTGGATAGGGCTCTTCGCCAATATCGAAGTATCCAAATATACACTATCGCTCATCGCGTTCATCCCTAAGTAGTTTCTCAGAAGGTACAGCAAGTTTTTTAGTTAGGCGATGGAGCTCCTCATGTGTTGGTCGCCGTATATGTTTCCCCTTCATGGGTATTTTGTCTCATTGGATGTTTCGCTGCATCAGGAAGATGCTGATCCTGAACCGCATTTTTGCGACAACGATACATGATGTAGGCTGTGAGCGCTATCACCGCTACTCCTCCCGCTACAGCAATAGCAACCTGGGTAAGAGTCTCTGAATTATCCAAAAACCAATCCCCGGCTTTTTTCAAACCTCTCCAATCATTTTTACCGTCCTCGACTAGCTTCCATATACCAACCCCACCTCCACCGACACCTAACCCCGTGGCTACTACAATCTTCCAAAAGGAGAAAGAGCAATGTGCAGTTACAGGAAGTTCAGCTGCAGGCGCGTTTGCTGGAGGAAGAGTATCATGCTGAGTCGGTTCATCAGGAAAGAGAGGTTTGGACTCTTTCGCATCGCACTCTACTATCTTCGGTGAATTGTAAGCTCCAATACCTTTTGGTTCTTCATCTTTGAGATTGGGAGTATTTTTTTTTATTTCCTCCAATGTGGGTGGTTTCGATATATTGATCCAGTTTAATAACCGTGGAGGCAATTCGCGAGTCGAAAGCCCACAATAAAAATCGGAAAACTTATTCGCAAAATGATTGAATTTTTTATCGAACTCTTGAAATGTCTGCTTTAAAGATGAATCTATTAAGGGTAATTTTGTCCATATAAGATTACACTTATTAACTTTCTCCGGGTTAGGAAGACCAGTAGACACCTGCGAGCTGAGATTGCCATGCAGTAGTTGAAATTGAGATACAATCTCATTTTTACCAAAGTCATCTTCTACTTGCCGAAATTGTCCCAGGATTAAGAGAGCAATTCCTACATGTGTTGGATTAGACCAAATACGTTCCCCAGAGGAACGGATTTTCTCCACAAGATTTGGAACTTTATCCTTCTCCTCTTTATAACCTGGGGTTAGATACTGCTTCGCTAATACCCTAACAACATAAGCTATATCAGCAATTCTAATATTTTTTTCTGCAGTAGTAAGTATTTGTAATTCCGGCAAAGCGGATTGTTGTGACATTTTAAACTTCTCCAAAAGTTCTATGGTGAAATTTCAAATTCCTGTTGGCGCAGGAAGACGGAAGAGTAGATCCGCCCTTATTAAAACTTAGAGTATATCAGGCAAATATGAAGGAGGTATTAAGGCTATTGTTGCAACCCTTGTCTCTTATGGGATCTTGTAGGTTAAAATTTTTTCACATTAATATTCATTATTAGCAGCCTTAAGCATGATTTCATCTGCTGTAGCGTGGACAAGAGTTTTTTTTGGTCCAGAGTTAAAGCTTCCTTAAAAAAACTTTCTTAATCGCATGATCCTCGCTCTTCTCTAATATGAGTCGGGCACGGTTTTTAAAGGGCAAAATATTTTCATGCAAATTACATTCGTTAATTTCACTCCATACCTGGTAGGCAGCAGTTAAAGCTTCAGCATCACTTAGTTTCGCAAAACGATAAAAAAAAGCCTGGGGATCCTGCTGCGCTTTTGCACGAAAAGCCATAAATCGATTTACATACCATTGTTTAATTATGCTAGTGGGGGCATCGACATAAATAGTAAAATCAAAAAAATCAGACACAAACCATCGAGAGTGATCGGCTAGGGGTTGGATAGGTAATTGTAAAACATTCAGCCCTTCAACAATCACAATATCAGGTTGCTCAACGGTCTGATATTGTCCTGGCAAAATATCATAATAATAATGTGAATAAACTGGGATTTTTAAATTAGGTTGCCCAGCTTTTAAATCCACCAAAAAATTAATCAATTCTCTGCGGTTATAGCTCTCAGGAAACCCCTTGCGTAATTGAAACTGCGCTAAGTGGGCGTTTGGATACACAAAACCATCGGTGGTTACTAATGCCACTCGTGGGTGATGTGGCCATCGAGATAACAAGGCTTGTAAAATGCGAGAGGTGGTACTTTTACCGACTGCCACACTTCCGGCGATTCCAATAATATAAGGCACTTTAGGCTCTGGGTGCCCTAAAAATTCCGTCGTGGCTCGATAAAGCTGTTGTGTGGCGGCAATATAGAGATTGAGTAATCGGGATAAGGGCAAATAAATCTCAACTACTTCAGCAAGAGACACTGGTTCATTTTGGCCTTTAAGTAGCTGTAAATCCTCTTCGCTTAGGGTGAGCGGGGTTTCTTTGCGGAATTCACGCCATACTTGTCTTGGAAATTCAAGATAGGGAGAACGCATGTTTGGGCACATTTTTCGCCTGAAGTTTCGCGGATTTCTTCACATGACGATTCACACTGACTTTTTTCGCAGTCTTTTTGGCGTGATTAGCACTTAATTTAATTGGATGCTTTATATGGTGCTTGTTGGCTGCTTGTGAATATTTTTGGGTGGAGGTGTTTGCTGGCGGACTATTGTCCGGTAATGTATTGTTCGGTGTTTTTTTTGCCCTAGACCTGGAAACTTGCCCTGAACCGGTAACAAGGGGAAACTGATCGGTTTCGGTCCAATAAGCAGGCTTAATCACATTAAAGTTGTAAGCAGAGAAATCAATGTCTTTACCCAACCATTTATTAATTAATACCATATCCATACCACATAAGGTTCCTGCTGCATTCTTCAATGCGATCCCGCTGAGGACGTAATTGTACTGATCGACAGCCAAATTACTTAATGCTGAATATAAAATAGTTAATTGCTGCAGCACATCGACAATAGTGGCTGTTCCCACATTATAAGCTGCGCGGGTAGAATTTACTGAACTTTGTCCAGAAATAACAGCCTGCTTATCGGCTTTGACTTTACTGATACCGGTCATAACACCTAAGTAAGACTCACGCGTTTGCAACAGCACATTACGGTAGGTTTGCTCCAATTGTGCTGAGGCTTGCGAATATTGAAAAGAAGCTTGGCGTGTCTCTGCGGTGACCAATCCCCCCTGATAAATTGGGAAATTAACGGAAACGCCCACAGCCGCCTGCTTTATAACTTGTTTTCCTGAAAATAGCGTATCGACTTCAACTGGGTTTTGATATTGATAAGAGTAGTTGGCATTCCCAACCACCACCGGGAAGTTTCCTGCGGCTTGAACCTTAATATTTTCCCAAGCCGCTGCCTTAGCAAAAAAGGCCGCCTTAATCGTGTAATTTTGATTCCCAGCTATTTTGACCCAGTCATTAATATCTGAAGGTTGTGGACTTATCAAAGGAGTATTGTTTCTTAAGCCTGTCAGGTGAGTATAGAACACACCCGTAATGGCTCTTAATTCTTCCAACTTATCTGCAATGGCATTTTTATTGGCAATTTCTGTGGCAATGACCGTATCGTAGTTGGCTCTAACCTGCTCTACCCCGGTTACAGCAATCAAGCCTACTTTAAATTGTTCCTGAGTTTGATTAAGCTGTTGTCCCAAAGCTTGTTTTTGTGCTTGCGTAGCGCGTAAGATATCGTAAGCTTGCAAGACGCCAAAATAAGCATTACTAAGGCGGGACATCAAATCTTGGGCTGCTGCATTGTAAGTAGCCGCTGCTTGTTTTACTTGATCGGACGCTAATGCGACACTTTGCCAAGCCTGTAAATTGAAAATAATCTGATTAAGGTTGATTTGATATTGCGTGGTGGTTTGATCAAAATTTACTGAAAAAGGGCCAAATGTTTCATCAATATGCGCCCGCTGGACTGAGCCCGCTGTGGTGAGCTGCGGCAACAACACGGAAGCTTTGATGGGTAGTAACTGAGTCGCTGCAAGGAATTGAGCTTCTGCTGCTTTAAATGTGGGATCATTGCGCATTGCATCTTTATAAGCGTCAACCAGGTCTGTTGCCAAACTAGAGTGAGACCAACCTAATAATAAGACTAGTCCGATAATCCTAAAACTAAGGCGGTTTTGCATGCGGCACTTCCATAGCATTTTGAAATCGATAATAATGGGGCGTATCTTACGGCAAGCTGGATTTAAGGTAAACCTATTTTTTAACAAATCCCCTCTCCCCTTGTGGGAGAGGGCAGGGTGAGGGGGATAAAAATGGAAAAGGAAGATGTCAGGATTGTTGAAGAGCACTTGCCCTATCAAGGCTTTTTAGCAGTAAAAAAATATCACTTGCAACATAAGTTATTTATTGGTGGCTGGAGCCCAGAGTTTACCCGAGAATTGGTGGTGCGCCCCCATGCTGCAGCACTGTTACCCTACGATCCAGTGTTAGATAAGGTCGTGATTTTAGAGCAATTTCGCATCGGAGCCTTGGAAGATTTCACGACCCCCTGGCTGATTGAAATTGTTGCGGGTTTGATCGCACCAGGCGAAACAGCGGTTGAATTAGTTCATCGTGAGACCAAAGAAGAAGCCGGGCTAGAAGTTTTAGAATTAGTCCCCATTTTTGATTATTGGGCCAGTCCAGGATTCACCAATGAACATATTTCCTTGTTTTGCGGCAGGGTTGATGCACGCAATGTGGGGGGGATTTACGGGATGGCGGAAGAGCACGAAGATATTCGCGTGAGCACGATTTCTCGTGAAGAGGCATTAACTATGCTGCATAGTGGAAAAATTAAAAATGCGATTGGCTTAGTAGCTTTTATGTGGCTAGAGCTAAATCATCATAAAATCAGGCAAGATTGGCTAAATAGCAGCAACAAGAGGATCCCGTGAACCCAAAAACTCGTCAATATACCGCACAATCTATCGAGGTTTTAACTGGATTAGACCCCGTCCGCGTGCGTCCTGGCATGTATACCAACACGCGTGATCCTAATCATCTAGTCATGGAAGCTGTCGACAACAGCGTCGATGAAGCCATTGCCGGCTATGCCAGCGAAATTACCCTCATTTTGTATGCTGACAATTCAGTCGAAGTCATCGATAACGGTCGGGGTATGCCGGTGGATCTTCATCCCGAAGAAAAAATTTCCGGGGTGGAACTCATCCTGACTCGCTTACATGCTGGAGCTAAATTTAGCCAGAAAGAATATCAATTCTCGGGGGGTTTACATGGAGTAGGCATCTCGGTGGTCAATGCGCTATCCACCCGCCTTGAGGTTAAAGTCAAGCGCGATGGCCAGGTCCATCAGATGGCATTTGCCCAAGGACAACCGCAAACTCCCCTGAAAACAATGGGGGCAGTTCCTAAGCAAGAAGCTAATAAAACCGGCACTAGCGTGCGATTTTGGCCTGATGCGAAGTATTTTGATTCGCCTAAATTTGCTCTCGCACCGCTTAAGTCGCTATTGCGGGCCAAGGCAGTTTTATGTCCTGGCTTGACGGTCCGATTTAAGCAAGAGGGGGGCGAAGAAGAGGAATGGCGCTATGTAGGCGGCTTGCAGACTTATTTACAAGAAGGATTAGCTGACACCCCCTGCTTGCCAGAGGATTTATTTATGGGACATAGCGAAGGGACCTCAGAAATGGTTGATTGGGCAGTAACTTGGCAGCCAGAAGGCGGCGAAATTATTGCCGAAAGTTACGTCAATCTAATTCCCACCGTGCAAGGCGGTACGCATGTAAATGGCTTTCGCACCGGCTTACTAGAAGCTCTGAGAGAGTTCTGTGAGATGCGTAAGCTCTTGCCGCGAGGCATTAAGCTAACCAGTGAAGATATATGGGAGCAATGCTGCTATGTGGTTTCTGTGAAATTGCGCGATGCCCAATTTTCCGGACAAACCAAAGAGCGGCTCACCTCGCGCCAATGCGTGGCATTTGTCTCAGGAATAGTCAAAGATGCTTTTAGCCTTTGGCTCAATCAAAATGTTGCTGCAGGAGAAGCTTTAGCCGAATTTGTAATTCAAAATGCCCAGCAACGTAGTCGTATCAGCAAGCGAGTGTTACGCAAAAAAATAACGGCAGGACCCGCTTTGCCAGGGAAATTAGCCGACTGTAGCAGCCAAGATATAAAATTCTCTGAATTATTTTTAGTAGAGGGGGATTCTGCAGGCGGTTCAGCAAAACAAGCTAGAGATCGTGAATTTCAGGCAATTATGCCACTACGGGGCAAGATACTTAATACCTGGGAAATCAATTCTGCAGAAATTTTATCTTCGCAAGAAATTCATGATATCGCAGTTGCTATCGGAGTGGATCCTGACTCTGCTGATTTAAGTGGACTTCGTTACGGGAAAGTCTGTATTTTAGCGGATGCTGATTCAGATGGATTGCATATTGCTACACTGCTATGCGCGCTGTTTTACCAACATTTTCGCCCTTTAATTACTGCTGGACACTTATATGTCGCCATGCCCCCCCTGTATCGCATCGACCTGGGTAAAGAGGTTTTTTATGCCTTGGATGACGAAGAGCGACAAGGCATTTTGGACCGCATTGCCGCTGAAAAGAAAAAAGGGCAGGTACAAATTGTGCGATTTAAAGGCTTAGGCGAGATGAACCCATCACAATTACGTGAAACCACCATGGCGCCTGACACCCGGCGCCTAGTGCAGTTATCAATTGCTGATGACAATACGCATGATCTTATGGATATGTTATTGGCAAAAAAACGGGCGGCTGATCGTAAGCGATGGTTAGAACAAAAAGGCAATTTGGCGGAGGTGTAAAAAAATGTGAGATACCATAGATCTAAACGTGCCCGATTGCGGGCACGGGCGCGGGCACGCAATCGGGCACGTTTATATCCGTAGGCTGAATGGATTGCTTCGCTACGCTCGCAATGACGAGTCCTGACTTAACGCAATGACGAACCCTACATTATGATTTTAACTAGGCTTCACCTTCCTCCTGCGCTGATATTTTTTCCAAACCCAAAGCATTGGCCCTGAGCAAGCAAATAAAAAAGAGAGGCTCAGCCAGACGATAGGTGGGTCGACTGAGATTAAAACGAAGAATAGAACTACTACCAAGATAGCTACAAAGGGTACCTTATCTTTCAAATTGATATCCTTAAAGCTGTAATAAGCAATCCGACTGACCATCAATAAGCTCAGGAGCACGGCAAGAACGGCCACCAGAGTTAGGATTACTATATTATGGTCTATACTAAACTGATCGAGGACCCAAATGGCGCTTACCAGGACCGAAGCCCCTACGGGGCAGGGTAAGCCCTTGAAAAAGCGTTTATCAGTCACAGTGATTTGGATGTTGAAGCGCGCTAAGCGCAATGCAACGGCTGCGGCATAAATAAAAGATACCAACCAGCCTGCCTTTCCTAAGCTATTTAAGCCCCAGATATATGCAATAAGTGCAGGCGCTATCCCAAAAGAAACCATATCAGAGAGGCTATCGAGTTGGGCCCCAAATTCGGTTTGAGTGTGCGTGAGTCGGGCCACCCGACCATCAAGAGTATCCATCACCAAGGCAGTAAAGGTAGCAATAGCCGCCAAATCAAAGCTACCCTTCATGGCAGCCACAATAGCATAAAAGCCGGCAAATAAAGCGGTTAGCGTGAACAAATTCGGGATTAAATAAATACCCCGCCCCCGTGGAACCTCTTTGTTATTCATAGTCCTTGCAGCCTAGTGTATAATTAAGAGCTCGATTTTAGCAGAAAGGAAGGAGGAAGAAATCCCCCCTACCCCCCTTTTTTAAAGGGGGGATTTATACCATGAAAAATTACCTACAAAAACCTACATTTGAATTGCAAGAAGAAAGATTTCTGGTGCAACGAGAAAATTTCATTACCGGTGCCTGGCGGGCACTTAGAATTTTCTATGAATATATGCGCGGATTTTACATCTTTAGACATGTCAAAAATTGCATCACAGTATTTGGCTCAGCCCGTATTTCCGAAAATAGTGCTTATTACGCTATGGGACGTTCTATGGGACGCGCGCTTGCTCAAGCAGGCTTTACCGTCATGACGGGAGGTGGCCCTGGAATTATGGAAGCAACTAATCGAGGTGCTAAAGAAGCCGGAGGGCCATCATTTAGTTGCCATATTCAATTAAATAATTTACCGGAAGAAAGCCCCAATCCCTATGTTGATAAAAAGATTACTATGCATTATTTTTTTGTGCGTAAAGTGATGTTAACCAAATATTCCCTAGCCTTTATTGCTATGCCCGGCGGTTTTGGCACTCTGGATGAATTGTTTGAGATGGCCACTTTAATCCAAACTAACAAAATACGTAATTTTCCGCTGATCTTAATGGGAAAAACTTTTTGGCAGCCATTGATGGATTTTATGCAGGGAACCTTGCTCCAACAAGGAACAATCTTAAGCCAAGATTTTGATAAATTTCTGGTCACTGACTCCCCTGAAGAGGCGCTTGATTATATTCATCATAAATTAAGTAAGATCGCAAAGAAAACATGATAAACTCGACCGCTATTTCAGAAGAAATAATTTTTTTAAAAGGTCAAGATTATTTTGACTCCTTACTCGCTGATATAGCCAAAGCGAAAGATAAAATTGATTTAGAAACATATATTTTTAACAATGATAATTTGGGTATTAAAGTAGCCACCGCACTGGCTGAAGCGGCCAAGCGAGGAGTGCAAGTGCGCGTATTAGTTGATGGGATCGGAACACCCAGCTGGGGGGGGGCAGTTCTTCATCAGTTCAAAACCAGTGGGGTAAAAACGCGAGTCTTTAATCCTATCCCGTGGCGATTTTGGCAGTGGGGTAGTGTCATTATCAAAATGCCATTCTTGGTTAGAATCGCTTATCTTTTTTCCCGAATGAATAAAAGAAATCACCGTAAAGTATGTATCATTGATCAAAAATATGTTTATATCGGCAGCGCTAACATTAGCGAATGTCATTTAAGTGTGGAGCTAGGTGGAAAAAGTTGGCGAGATACTGTGGTCCGCTTAAGTAATGCTCCCATTGCAAATTTAAAAGCAGCCTTTGAAGATGCCTGGAACCACATCCCAATTCAAGAGCGGCTGCACAACATAGTGGAGCCCGTGAACACCCAAGCTATGTTTCGGTTAAATAATTCTCGCCACCAACGTCGGGTATTATATAGAAACTTACTTTATCGCTTGGGCAAATGTCGGCAGCGAGTGTGGATTACTAATGCTTACTTTGTGCCAGATAATTTTCTATTGAAAAAATTGCAGGACCTGGCAAGATCGGGTATTGATGTACGGATTTTATTGCCCCAAAAATCTGATATACTCATGATGACCTGGGCTTCTGCCACCTTCTATGAGAGCTTACTCAAAGCCGGCGTAAGAATTTTTGAGTATATACCGAGTATGTTACATGCAAAATCGCTCATCTTAGATGACTGGCATATTGTGGGGTCTAGCAATTTAAATCATCGTAGTTTATTGCATGACTTGGAGGTTGACGTCACTATCCGATCAACAACCTCAAAAAAACTCATCGAGGAACAATTTCTTACTGATCTATCCTTGGCAAAAGAAATAGATCTACAAAGCTGGCAAAAACGCACTTGGTTTCAAAAAGCCGTAGGTAAGTTAATCTTATATTTAAAATTCTGGATTTAACATGTCAGATCAAGAAGTGATCAAAATTCTTACCTATAACATCCATAAAGGCTTTAGCGCAATGGTTTCGCGTTTCGTCCTCCACCAAATTAAGGAAGCCATCGACACCATACATCCTCATATTGTATTTTTACAAGAAATTCAGGGCCAACACAAAGTTTATGAAACCAAGATTGAGAATTGGCCCAGTCAATCTCAATTTGAATTTTTGGCCGCACAACTTTGGCCGCATTTTGCTTATGGTAAAAATGCTATCTACGACCAAGGCCATCATGGAAATGCGATTTTAAGTAAATTTCCATTTATTTCCTGGGAAAATATTGATGTCTCTGAACACACAAGAGCGAGCCGCAGTTTATTGCATGGTATATTGAATATTCCTCATGTTTTGTCCCCTATCCATGTGATATGCATTCATCTCGGCTTGTTCAGGATGGAACGACTGCGCCAATTAACAACTTTATGCGAACGCATTGAATCTCATGTTCCGAAAGACGCACCGCTGATTATTGCCGGCGATTTTAATGACTGGCTGGCCCAGGCAGAGCGTTTTCTTGAAACGCATTTGCAATTATCAGAAGTTTTTAAAGAATTAACCGGCAAACACGCCAAAACTTTTCCTGCTTGGCGGCCTACTTTAGCGGTGGATCGGATTTATTACCGAGGCACCAAAGCCTTGAGCTGTAAATGCCTCTATAAATTACCTTGGCGACGTTTATCGGATCATGCCCCGTTATATGCTGAGTTCTGGCTAGAGACTTAAAAAATGTATTTTGCTAACTTGCGTAAATTTTATCTTAATTCATGCCCTTATTTAGACCGATTAGGGCACATTGCTTTGGTGTTAGCAGCCTTTGTCTGTCCGATTAGTATTACCGCTACCGATATTTTTATGCCTGTTGCTGCGGCCTTATGCCTGCTATCCGGTTTATTTTTCTCCGAGTTTAAGCTAGTAAAATCTCATCCTTTAGTGCGCATTGCCCTAGTATTTTTTGGCTTAGTGATAATCGACTCCTTGTGGGGCATTGGCGTCTGGCATGACATTTCATCTGCATTACATAAATATGCTAAATTACTTTATATTCCACTTTTGATCCCACTATGCTTGAACAAGCGTTGGCGCCCGTGGATAATTAATGCTTTTTTATTGGCGGTGGGAATTACCGTCCTGCTCTCTTATTTCAAAGCTTTTTTAGGGATCCAGTTTGTCTTTGGTCATTCTCAAATTCATCCTAGTTATATTTTTACTAACCACATTGAAACTAGCTATTTTATTGCTTTCGCTACTTATCTTTTAGCCCATCGAGCTTGGACTGCAGCAAAATACCGCTGGATTTATTGGATACTAGTCATAGCATTTACCTATCAAGAATTTTTCATTAATGATGGACGTACCGGGTGGATCGTTTATTTTGGGTTGGTGGTATTATTTTGTATCCATCATTGCCAAAAAGATGCACTGAGTCCTATTCCTATGAAATTTAGCTATCGGCTCCTGCTAATTTTTAGAGCTATTGGTATAGGAGCAGTCATAGCAATTTTGCTCAGCCTGTTAGCTTATCAATTTTCTCCAGCCTTTAAATCGAAAATCCATGAGGCGAGTGCCGATTTGCAATGTTCTGTCCTCACCCAGGAAAAAACTTCGGGTTGCTTTCGCATTAGTTTTTATAAATTTAGTCTGCACTTGATTAAACATAATGTTATTTTTGGTTTAGGCACTGGCTCTTTTGCTGAAGCCAATCGACGCGTGGGGGGCATTCCAGGCTGGACGGGACACTTAGTCACTCCGCATAGTGATTATTTACACATTTTGGTGCAATTTGGTTTAGTAGGCTTAGTTATTTTCTTGTATTTTTATTATTGGCAATGGCGTATAAGTTTTAACCTAGGTCGGGAACGTCAAATAGCACAAGCCCTGATCTTTTCCTTCATGCTCGCTTCCTTGTTTAATACATTCATCTATGCTAGCGTTACCGGACATTTTTATGTGTTATTTACCAGCTTATTTTTTGCCAGGACTTCTCCAGAAGGAAACCGCTCATGACAATCAATTTGACCTCAGTGAAAACCATTGCCTTTATTATGTCACCACGGCTAGGGGATTCTTTATTAGCAATGGTCGTGGTACATAACTTGCGCCGTAATAATTATGCAGTTACTGTTTTTAGCAATTACCTTTATGCACTTCGTGCTTGGTTCCCTGAGAATAATATTCAACCCTACCCCACGGATGAGGCCAGCGCAACGCAAATATTAAAACCTTTTGACTTGCTGTTACATTCTTATCCCCATGACGTGCTATTTCAAGCGCGAGAATGGCATACCTTTGTCGAAGCTTTTGATAATTATCCTCTTTATCGTCGTTGTAAATCCATGCTCGATTTACAAGTGGCGGCCTGTCAGGAACTGCTGCAATTATCCGATGTCGTGCACTCAAATGGTCTTATAGCACCTCCAGGCCTATTGTTTCGCCAGCATCAAAAACGTGTCGCTATTCACCCTACCGCGCACATGAAAATTCGTTATTGGTTAGCGAATCGTTTTATTGAGTTATTCCACCAACTTATAAATGCTGGTTATCAGCCGATGTTTGTGGTGGCCCCTACTGAGCTGAAGGAAGTGTCTTGGATTCAGACTCATCATTTAGCCAATAAGATCCCAGATAATTTAGATCAATTAGCACGTTGGCTCTACGAAAGCGGCTGGTTTATTGGCAATGACTCCGGCATTGGCCACCTGGCCTCTAATCTGGGCATCCCTACCCTAACCTTAATGCAGCGCCGCAAACTGAAACTCCGCTGGAGACCCAGCTGGGCGCCTGGCATTGCCTTACTTCCTTCCGTGCCGCTCATTTTAAAAACCTGGAAAGAACGCTATTGGAAATATTTTATTTCTGTGAGCCGCGTAATGAAGGCATTTAAACAATTGACGCGACGCTACCCGATGTTGGAATAAACCAGTTCTTCGAGCACCCGTATAGTCTCGTGCAAAATTTCTAATCCCTCCTATAATTAAGCGATAAAATATGGAGGTTTTAGTATGCCACGCAGATCGAAGTTAAAGACACCTCGTAAAATCTCTCAGTCACCTCTCCCGATTCGCGGTAACAAAGGGGCATCTATTTTAGGGCCTACTAACCCTTCTCGTGCGCTTGAAAACCCCGACAGGATCAGCCCTCCCCCCACCGATTCGGGTACCATGCCTAATTTGAAATGGTCCTTTACCGATAGCCATATGCGATTGGAAGAGGGTGGTTGGGCACGTCAGGTCACCTTTAGAGAACTTTCCATCGCAACTGATCTTTCAGCGGTTAATATGCGGCTTAAAGCAGGCGCCATTCGGGAGTTGCACTGGCATAAAGAGGCAGAATGGGCTTACATGCTCAAAGGTCGAGCGCGAATCACCGCTGTTGATGCCTATTATCGTACCTTTGCTGATGATGTGGGTGAAGGCGATTTATGGTTTTTCCCTGCGGGAGTTCCACATTCTATTCAAGGTCTTGAACCGGATGGTTGTGAATTCTTGCTAGTTTTTGATGACGGTTATTTCGATGAAAATAAAACATTTTTGCTGTCAGATGTCCTGTCGCATATGCCAAAGGACATACTTGCTAAAAATTTTGGGGTAACCGAAAAGGCATTTGCTCATCTACCTGATAAAGAGCTTTATATTTTCCAAGCCGCTATTCCAGGTCCTTTGACCGCTGATCGCCTGGCAGGCGCGGGACCAGTACCTGATTGGTTTAGTTATCGGATGTTAACTCAACAACCCTTGCGAACCAAAAGTGGCACCATTCGCATTGTTGACTCGAATACTTTCAAAGCGGCAAAAACTATCGCTGCAGCGCTGGTGGAAGTAGCACCCGGCGGAATGCGTGAACTGCATTGGCACAGCAATGGCGATGAATTGCAATATTATCTTTCTGGCCTGGCACGCATGACAGTATTCAATGCCGACTCTAATGCCGGGACTTACGATTATCAGGCGGGCGATATTGGTTATGTGCCACGTTTCATGCCCCATTATGTTGAAAATACTGGCACAACCACCTTGCGATTTCTTGAATTATTTCGCAGTGATCACTTTGAAGATATTTCGTTGGCACAATGGTTATCATTAACACCCCATGAGCTAGTTCGCGCCCATTTGCATATTGATGAATCGGTACTGGCAAACATACCCAAAAGCGACACACCCATAGTGCCAGATTAATTATGGTAGAAACTTCCTCTTCCAAAGCAATAGGGGGTGAAATTCAAACACCCCATAGTTTAACGGCAAAAACTAAAAAAGCCGCTTGGTGGCGAAAACTAACATTAATCGGCCCAGGCGCTTTGATAGCTGTTGGCTATATAGACCCCGGGAATTGGGCGACGGATATTGCCGGGGGTGCCTATGCAGGTTATGCGCTTTTATCAATCGTATTTGCTTCCAGTCTAATTGCTATGCTCTTACAAGTGATGAGTGCACGCTTAGGAATTGCCACAGGTAAAGATTTAGCTCAACTATCACGTGAAGTTTGGCCAAAATTCGCTTTACCTGCCTGGATCGCTGCAGAACTGACGATCATGGCCACTGACCTGGCTGAAGTGATAGGCGCAGCAATTGCGCTAAAATTATTGTTCGATATTCCTATTGCCATCGGCGTAGTGATGACGACATTGGATGTGTTCTTAATGCTTGCGTTAGATAAACGAAAGTCACGATTGCTAGAGCGCATCATTGTATCTTTTTTATTTATTATTGCTTGCGGTCTGCTCTATGAACTTTCGCTTTCCCAGCCTATCATGAAAGAAATCTTGCAGGGTTTTGTACCTACGCAACGTCTGGTATTTGATCCACAATTACTTTTTTTAGCCATAGGCGTGATCGGGGCTACGATCATGCCTCATAATCTTTATCTGCATTCCAATTTAGTTATAAAAGATCGCTCGAATGACCTTCATAAAGCCGCGATGCAAGCTACATGTAATACCATTATTTCTCTGGGAGGAGCCATGCTTCTCAATATCGCACTGGTAATTTTAGCGGCAAGTACATTTCATCACAACGGGCATCTAGAGATTACAGCATTATCAGATGCCCATCGCCTATTCACACCCCTGTTGGGAACCAGTGTATCAGCTATTATTTTTGCGATCATGTTATTAGTAGCTGGACAAAGCGCCAGCATTACTGGCACATTAGCCGGCCAGGTAGTGATGGCCGGATATATCAAGCTGCATATCAAGCCCTGGCTACGGCGTCTTATTACCCGTTTGCTGGCGATTATTCCTGCGATAATAGTGATTGCTTATTGTGGTGAAAGCAGCACCACAATGCTGTTAGTAGGGTCACAAGTTTTTTTAAGCCTACAATTGCCTTTAGCCATGCTGGCATTACTCTTACTTACTTCCAATACAAGTTGTATGGGAGATTTGGTCAATCGTCGCTGGATGCGATATATAGGGTGGGTTTTTGGCAGTCTCATTGTAGTGGCAAATCTGGTTTTGCTGCTATCGCTATTCCGGGACTTTGGCCATTTTTAATGCTTGTATAAGAGTCACCCTTAATCCTATTTTAAGAATAATAGTATACTATGAGCTAAATTAACTATCCTACTGAAAGTGAAAAAATATGTTAGAGCAGAAAGAGCCAAGTTCAAAATCTACCTTAGATCAATCTCCTTTACTGAATAAGCCAGAACCTACTAGAGCCTGGTGGAAAACTTTATTAATAATATTATCATTTCCTCTGTGGATTATTCCTTATGCTATTTATTGGATAATAAAATCCTCACGTCCAGTTTCAGATGAAATACAAGGTGATGCACCACAAAACAATCCAAGCAATCCTGTCAGTTCGACCTTACCTCAACCATTGACACAAGCAAGCGAAACTGTGAATATAAGTTCCAACTTGCAATTAGACCCCAAAGATCCTACAAAAACATCCAAAGGAGAAGAACCAATTATGCATGAGGAACTTATTGGTAGTAGAACAAAACCATTAAACAAAACTTTCCCGCTAGAACCTAATCAATCCCATAAAAATTCAAATACAATCTCATCCCCTACCCCACTAGATGTGGCGCCCCCAGAACGACTCAGCGTTTTTACTGAAATTCAATCTATGGAATCCAAGCAAATAACTCAGCATATAGCAAATATGGCCAATGGTTATAAGAGTGCAGAGCCTGTGATTAATAAACTTTACGATGAAAAGGAGGGTGCTGTGCTTATGGACCAAATATTAAAGGGTATTTTTAGGGCACTTGTTAAACAAAAAACAGATTCTGAAGCGGCTAAAAACGCTGGGAGGGCAATAAATTTACTACAAACTACCTTTGATAGTCCCTATACAGCCCACTCCTTTAAAAATAATTTTAAAAAAGCCTTAGGTTCGCCAGAAATAGTGTCGCATTATGAACAACATAGGCTGGCTGAAGCCCTCTATTTTAAAGCGGTAAAAGATTTAGCTGAGGTCAGTGACTCGAAAAACCAGCAAGATTTTAAACCTTCTAAAGAATTGTTGGATTTTTATTCTGATGCAGAAAACATGGAGGTTATGCTAGATACACTGGCCGCAAGTGATAAGCTGAAGGATTTGTCTGGCATGGCAAAAAAAGCTTATATCAACTTGCAATTGTTGTATGAAAATAATTCTACAATTAGACAGAGCTTACAAACAGTATGGGCCGATGATCCTATCAGTATAAATCAACTAAATAAATCCATATCTTATAGAAAATTACATGACCTCTATGCAGATTACGCACAAAAATATCGGGCCAATGAGGATAAATCTTCTGTGTTTAAACAATATCAAACTGAAATAGCAAAGCTTGGCGAACAAAGCTGGTTATGGCACGAAAAGCCTTCATCATCGGATAAAACCCTTGCTTGCTTAAGAGAGCCCACCAATAAGCAAGAAATTATTCAAGAATTGATCAGGGAAGGACTAGATGGGAATGCAGAAAATCACAATTGTATCCTGAGGAGATATTTTAATTTACAATTTTTGCCAGAAGGCTGTATACTGCGCGAAGTTCACCAACTCAAGCTTACCATAGAATCAAACCCAGAGGACAGCCTACTCTATTAACTTCTCTGTAGGAGACAAAACATAATCCCTCCCTTGGGAAAAGGGAGGTTAAGAGGGATTTAAAGCAGCATTGAGTACTACGAAAATAACATTAACATCCTCATCTTTTTAAATCCCCCTTAATCCCCCTTTTCCCAAGGGAGGGATTATGTTTTGTCCCCTATAGAGGCTAACTTTAATTAGGAGATTTTGATGTTCGATTTATCTAGGAAAAAAATCGTTATAATAGGTGGCAGTTCTGGCATGGGATTGGCTACTGCAGTAGCAGCTAATTCTTTAGGCGCAGAGCTTATTTTGGCTGGGCGCAGTATCGAGAAACTGCAGCAGGCCAACGATCTATTATCGGGGCAAGCAGCTATCCATGCTTTGGATGCTGCGCAGCCAGAAGAATTGCAAGCATTTTTTGCCCAAATCGGTCGATTTGATCATTTGCTAACTCCAGGAGCGAGTGTCTCTATCGGGAGTTTTACCCAAATGGCTTATGAGGATGAACATAATTCCTATCAGAGTAAATTCTGGGGGCAATATTATGCGGCGAAATTTGCTGCCTCTAATTTAAATAGCGGCGGCTCGATTACTTTCTTCTCAGGTTGCTGGGCACATCGACCAGTTCGCGGATCGGCTATTCCTGCCTCAATTAACGGCGCAGTGGAATCCTTGGCACGAGCCTTGGCTTTAGAGTTAGCGCCCTTGCGTGTTAATGTTATTTGCCCTGGGATAGTGGACACTCCGCTATTTTCAGCGATGCCAGAAACTGAACGGAAAGCATTTTTTGAACAAACCGCAAAAAATTTACCACTCAATAGAATTGGGAAACCTGAAGATATCGCGCAAACAGCCGTGTATTTGATGTGCAATGAATTTACCACAGGAACAACCATTTTTGTCGATGGGGGTGATAGCATTCGCTAAGGAAATTAGCCTAGATCAGCTCTCCTGTAACTCAGATATACTTTCTAGTAGAAACTCAATTAATTTACCTAGATCCACTCATCTCAGCTTGCTCAAGAATATCAGTAAAGACTGCTTCTAAATAATCATGCCCGCCTGCCCTATCGACTGCTTTCCAGGCATTTGCCAAGCCTGCCAGATGGGGCCATTTGTCCGATTCTTGAATATACTGTAAGCTACTACGGTGTTCCAGCAAAAAATACAAAGAACCTAGCTTTTTAGCACAATTTACTGAAAATACTATATCTGTCATGGCTCGCCTTAATTTTAAGTTCACAAAAATTTCTTTTCCATGATTAGCCCTCCTTTAAAAAGAGGACTAGTCTAATGCTGCTGAGCCGATGAATCAATTGAGGTTTGGCATCAGCGTCATCATTTCTATCATTTTTGGTAACTATTCACTACTACATTGCTAAAGTTGGCAAAACCAGGCAGCTATGAGGTTAAGTAACACTCTCTCCTTGCTCTAGCCTAGCCACTATTTTTACCGGCAACATGGTTAATTGTGCTACCTGCTCAACAGAAAAATCTGTTTGCAAAAGTTTCATGGCTATTGCTTCCGCCGTTTCAGATTGTCCTTGTTGTCGCCCACGTTCTACGAACTGCTCTGCAATAGTCATAACCTCAGCCCTAGCCTCTTGACGCCCACGTTCTACGAACTGCTCTGCAATAGTCATAACTTCAGTCCTAGCTTCTTGTCTCCCGCGTTCTACGAACTGCTCTGCAATAGTCATAACTTCAGTCCTAGCTTCTTGTCTCCCGCGTTCTACGAACTGCTCTGCAATAGTCATAACTTCAGTCCTAGCTTCTTGTCTCCCGCGCTCTATCAATTGTTGTGCAATGGTCATAACGTTCTCCTGTGAGTTATCAGATAAACTTTCTTGTATGAGCTCAATTAATTTATTGAGATCACTTATCTCAGCTGCAGCAAAAATATAAGTGAAGACTGCTTCTAAATAATCATGCCCTCCTGCCCGATCCACTTCTTTCCAGGCATTTGCCAGGCCCGCCAGATGGGGCAATATATCCGGTGCCCGAATATACTTCATTGTGATGTGCATTATACTTAACCAATCATCTTTTTTCAAAGCTTGATCTGGAATGGTATTCAAATCAATCAGCTGAAATGGTTGGCAGGATATGGGTGGCATTAATTCCTGAGAATCCTGAAATAAATCCGATAAATCTGTTGATCCAGGATAGACAACTCCACCGTGATAGAAAACTATGGGATAGATTAAAGGCAAATGCTGCTGGTCCTTAAATTTTTTATGATGAAGTTTCATGATTTCAACCATGTAGACCAATAAAATAAATGCTTGCCAACGAGTAAAACTACTGCGATGTTCTAGCAGCAAATACAAAGAACCAGGCTTGTTAGCATAATTTACTGAAAACACTATATCTGTAATCGCTAGCTTTAGCCTTGAATCCACAAAAATTTCTTTATCTACCCGCAAGGTGTCGAGATCTATGGTTTTGAGAATTTCTTCTGGTAAATGATGTTCGAAAAACGCCTTCGCCACACGCGGCTCGCTCATTGCCGCGCGAAAAAATCGGTCATGCGGGGAATATATTTTTTCCATGATTAGCCCTCTTTTAAAAAGAAGGCTAGTCTAGCCTACAACAATAATAAACAATACCGTAGTTACTAATTCTCAAGAAAATAATTTTTATCGACAGGCATACGCACAAAACGCCACAACAATCTATCGCATAATGCAGAGGTTAAGGGTTTCTGCAAAAATCCATTTAATCCCAATTTTTTAGCTTGGGTTTTATGCGTTTCATCGCCATGGGCGGTTAAAATCACAATCGGGGCAGTTGCAAGTGGAGCACCAGAGTTGCGAATTTTCTCCGCAAGAATAAGGCCACTAAAATCCGGAAGACCTAGGTCGACCACCAGCAGGTCGAAGTGATCCTGTAAATGTTCGAGTGTTGCATTAGCGCAACCTTCTACAACGACGTGGCAATTTTTATCTTTGAACAAACCTTGTGCGGCTTTTGCGGCCATTCGGTTGTCTTCTGTTACTAAAATACGTGCGACAGGAATAGTTTGTGATTGTTGTGTCATAAAATTCTCCGAGAAATGATTGAATTTGATTTTCTGAAAGTGTTGGGTAATCAACATGAAAAATGTAGGCAGTGCAGAGGTTTAGTAGGTAATGGCGAAGAGACAATTTCTCGTCATCCCTGCAGGATACAGGGACCCTTCGCCATACCTCACTCCTCTGCTACTGCCTACCCTCTTGTAATGAATGAATGTCACCAAAAAACCTGCCACAAGCTCCTATCCAGTTCCATAACACAGCGCGGACACGAGAGGAGTGTATATAAGGTAAAAGCCTGTTTATCCAAGCGCAGCAAAGCCGCCTGAATAACAGCAGGTAAAAAAATGTGACAAACCTACAGAAAAGAGTTCTACGCCAACGCGTAATGAAGTAAGCTAAATAGGTCATGGCTGCCGACCTCCAGAAAGGTTGGGGTTATGGAAGTACCCTCGCAGATGTGTCACCATCTGTAGGGCGCGGCCTCAGGTGCGTGAGCATCTGAGGTTTCAGTATTATTCAACGGCTTTTGGTTAAATGCAAACATTTTCTTAAAAAAAGCTTACGACAAGTTTCAATAAGAATTGATTCCTCTGTAAGGGATAAAAATAATTTCCCCCCTTTGACAAAGGGGATTAAGGGGGATTTAAACAGATGAGCCCCTGTTCCCTAAATTGTTGCGCAATGGTCATAACGTTCTCCTGTGAGTTATCAGATAAACTTTCTTGTATGAGCTCAATTAATTTAGAAGGATTGCATGTTCACATCCTTCAAGGATATACTTTAACTTGAAGTTGTAAATTTTTTTTTGAAACTCCTTCCGCAAGGAGCTACAACAAATGCAGAAAATACCAACCCGCCTTTGCAATATTTTGAATTTAAATATCCCCATCTTTGTAAATGCAGATAAGCCACCACCTGGGAAACGTCCTGGAGAACATGGCATCACCACACAAATTTCCCTAGATGGTAGGGATATTGTTCACATCTTTTTAATAGAAGGAAATTGCGATGAAAAAATTATCTGAAAAAATTGAACATATTGTAGTACTCATGATGGAGAATCGATCTTTTGATAGCATGCTGGGAAACCTTTATATTAAGAGTCCAGCGTTTAATGGACTATCTGGAAATGAAACCAACCCCCATTATGGACATGCTGATGCTTGTGTCTGGAGCAATGATAGCCTGGATCCAAAAGCGATGTCTATTCCTGACCCTGACCCTGGGGAGTTATGGAATGATATCAATATGCAATTATTTGGTCTTGATGGTAAACCAGGAATTCAACCACCTCCGATGAATGGTTTTGTTAATAACTATGTTAGACAAAATGCACACCCAACAGAAAATTATATTCCGCAGGCGATCATGCATTTTTATTCTCCGACCCAAGTTCCCGTGCTTAGTCAACTGGCCAAAGAGTTTGCTGTGAGTGATCAATGGTTTGCTTCTGCACCTTGTCAAACATGGCCTAATCGATTTTTTATCCATACTGGAACAGCAAATGGATATGAAAATAATTCTCCTACTCATTTCCCTTATTTGATGGATACTATCTTCAATCACCTACATAGCGCAAAAAAATCTTGGACCATATTTTTTCACGACTTTCCCCAAACGTTAACTTTAAGTAAACTTTGGCCTTATCCTGATCATTTCCATTTTATAGATAAATTTAAAGAAGATGCGCAAAAGGGTAACTTACCCGCGTACTCTTTCATTGAGCCACGTTATTTTCCCGGTTTAGCATTGCCCAATGACCAACATCCACCCCATCACGTTAGCTTAGGAGAAGAATTAATCGCAGAAATTTATAACGCGGTAAGGAGTGCGCCCACTTGGGAAAAAACGTTATTGATAATCACGTATGACGAACATGGTGGTTGTTATGATCACGAATCGCCACCCTTGGCAGTCCCGCCCAACAATACCCCAACCACGCCGTTTAATTTTGATCGTTACGGGGTGCGTGTTCCTGCGATCATCATTTCTCCTTACATTAAACCGGGAACCATATTACGCATCGCGGATGATGGTAAATTACCCCATCAAGGGCCACCTTATCCATTTGATCATTGCTCTGTTATTGCTACTATACGCAAGTGCTTTAACTTAGAAATTCCGCTGAGTATTCGAGATGCAGTGGCTCCTGATTTAGAACAAGTTTTAATGCTAGACCAACCCAGCAATCATGGGCCGCTAGCCATTACGCCACTCCTTTATAAGGAGAGTACTGCTGATTTACAAGCTGCTAATAGGGCGCCACTGAATGATTTACAAAAAGCTTTACATGAAACTGCAGCTCACCTCCCTGATCTTAGTATTATTACTACGCTTGAAGATCGGGCAGAAAAACTGAGAGAACATCTTCGAAAATTAGCTAGTGGTCTATTACCTGAAGTGCCTCATCATCGCACAGCAGGAGAGGCGATATCATTCATTAATTCGCGTCGACAAAAATTTTTGGGTAAGTGAAGGAGGGTTTGCCGAGGATTGCTAATTTTCCTGCCAATTAGTCACAATTTGTGAAATAAGATAGGGATCAATCCAAAAATTTTTGCCAGAAATTGCCAATTAATCATAATTATGAAATAATTCAGTAGATTTTTTATGGCAGTTAGACACTTTAATTACTGCTGTATTTTACGTTAAGGATAAGACATTGTGATTAACGCCTAAATATTAAGAGGACCTGAAAATGAGTGAAGCAAAGCAACCGAGGAATACACAACAGCTACTGGCGAGCATCGAGACAGTTAAGCAAGCACATAAAAAACTAAGCAAAAGCCACGAAAATGATTCTAGCCGTCTAACTGCTTTTTTGGTGGCCTATTCTTGCCTAGAACGAGTTTTGACTAAAAAGCAGGAATTAGATACCAAAGATCCAAAACAATTCCTTCTTAATAAATGTGATGAAGTATTGGAAAACCCAGCTGGAGGTAGCACCGCAGGTAAGGTCGCGTATTATCTTGGCATTTTGCCGGTAATAGCATATGGAACCGCAGAAGTTGCAGAACATTGCCTGAGTCTTCCTTCCATGTCTCAAGAGTTATTCCAGGGAAATCCTGAATCATTGCTTCATTGGGTAGGTGTATATTCCTTTCTCATGATTTGCCATCATCTAGTGATCAGAATGACCTGCTCATCAAATCCACTTCCAGACCCAGCACGCCTGCCTTGGGTACCCGCTATAATCTCAGGCGAAATCCCAACCAAGGTATTACGAGCACAAGTCGACAAAATGAAATCAATTATCAATGACCCTGATATGCAAGAAGTTTTGGACAGTTATCAAACTCCTAGCTTATAAGCTAGGGCCTCTGGATCCCGCGGACAATCCCGCGATCAAGTCGCGGGAGCGGGACGACGTAGCGGGAGCTAATTGACGACAGGCCCTAGTATGCAACTAAACTCAATCGATAAAACACTCATTAATTTAGCGCTTGAAGAGGACTTAGGTAGCCCGTGGCGTGATGTGACTTCTGATTTACTTTTTGGGGAACATTCCCTACCGCGCCGAGCACAGATCATTTCCAAATCTCCCACGCCAATTATCATTTGTGGCCTGGCATTAATCCCAGCCTTGCTGGCCCAGCTCGCCCCTTCTTGCCAAATTTTTTCCGATTACGAAGACGGGCAAACTCTATCCTATGGACAAAGCTTGCTCTGGATTGAAGGCGAGGCAAGAATCATCCTGCAAGCGGAACGGGTGATGCTGAATTTTCTGCGTCATTTATCGGCTATTGCGACACTCACTGCTCACTATGTCGCTAAAGTAATGCATACCCCATTAAAAATTCTCGATACCCGAAAGACGACTCCTGGGATGCGCCATTTGGAAAAATACGCTGTGCAATGTGGTGGTGGGGTGAACCACCGTCTAGGTTTGTACGACGCGATCATGATAAAAGATACCCACGTTGACCTTGTCGGCGGAATGAAAACGGCCTTAATGCGTTTACCTCGGTTAATCAATAACCCGCTGCCGGTGATTGTTGAAGTGCGCAGTCGTGAAGAATTAGCAATGGTGCTTGATTATGGACGAGATAAAGTTCATCGCGTATTACTTGATAATATGTCTCCCCTCTTATTAAAAACCTGTGTCACTGCTTGTGCGGGTATTTTCGCCACCGAAGCTTCCGGCAACATTGACCTTGATAGCATTGTACAAGTCGCTGAATCAGGTGTAGATTACGCCTCAGTGGGAGCATTAACTCATAGCGCAGGGCAGGTTGATTTGTCTATGGTTGGGTTGGTGAATAATTAATGAATGTAGTTTCTCAGCGCGGTGCTCGCGCGTCATTTGATGTCATTGTCATTGGTAGCGGCATTGCCGGGCTGACTTTTTGCCTTGAACTGCTTGCTGCGCGGCCAAAAACGCGTATTGCCTTGATTACCAAAACGACTCTGGCAGATTCCAACAGTTATCACGCACAAGGCGGCATTGCCGCGGTGGCTGGTGCAGAGGATTCTCTAGCCAAACATGTTGCAGATACTTTATCTGCAGGAGACGGGCTCAGCAATGCGGAAGCGGCACACACCCTATTGTCAGCGGCCCCTCAGTTTATTGACTACCTTAAGTGCCAGGGGGTTAAGTTTGATCAGAATTCCCAGCAAGAACCTGATCTAGCCCAAGAGGGCGGTCATTCGCAACGGCGCATTTATCACTATGGCGACCACACCGGTCGAGCCGTCATTGAAACTCTAACTGCTCGCATCCTTGAACAACAGCACATAACGCTGTTCGAATCCCATATGGCGGTCAATTTGATCGTCCAGCACGAAAAACATCAGCCAGGTTTTTTTGGCGAAGTCATTGGCGCTTATGTGCTAGATATCCAACAGCAATTAATTCACACTTTCTTGGCAGATGTGGTGGTGCTCGCGACGGGCGGTGCTGGCAAAACCTATCGTTACACCACCAATCCCGATGTGGCGACCGGTGATGGGATTGCAATGGCCTATCGGGCTGGGGCACGGTTGGGAAATATGGAGTTTTATCAATTTCACCCCACGCTGCTGTATCACCCAGAGTGCCGAAATTTTCTCATTTCCGAAGCGGTACGTGGCGAAGGGGCGTATTTACGTTTAGCTGATACTGGCAAGCGCTTTATGCGGCGTTATGCGCCCAAACAGCAAGAACTCGCCACTCGCGATGTGGCGGCTAGAGCAATATTTACCGAGATCGAACGCAGTTCTTATAATTATGTCCATTTGGATATTACTCATCGTCCACGCACATTTTTAGCACAACGTTTTCCGAATATTTTTCAAACTCTGGTTAATTTAGGCATTGATATGAGTCGCGATCCAATTCCAGTGGTACCCGCGGCCCACTACCTTTGTGGTGGAATATTGAGTGATACCGAAGGTCGAACCGATAAGCCTCGCCTTTATGCTATTGGTGAAGTAGGCTTTACTGGCTTGCATGGAGCAAATCGTTTAGCGAGTAATTCTTTATTGGAAGCTGGGGTGATGGCGCAGCGTGCTGCACACGATTGTCTGCGTTGGTTAGATGCACCAGTAGTTTATGCGAATTTGCCTTCGGATTGGAATTCCCAGGGCGTCACTGATTTACGGCGTGCGAGCCAAGTAAATGCGCATTGGCGTGGTTTGCGCGGTGAAATGACTTCCTATGCGGGAATTGTCCGAACTGAAGCCGGCTTAAAAGATTTATTACAATTAATCTTGACGCGTCGGCAAATGATTGAAGAATATTATCGTACTCACGTCGTCACCCAAGATTTATTAGAACTGCGCAATATTATTTTGGTCGCTGAGCTGATTGTGCGTTCGGCGTTACAACGACGTGAAAGTTGCGGCGGCCACTATCGAGAAGACAATGAAATTACAAATTCCTACTGATCAACTCCTCTGTCAACAAGATTATCCCCTGGATTGGTATCAAGCGGATTTTCTGCCTTATGCTCAAGAATATTTAGCTTTGCCCAACCGGCGTTTAGACACCGTCATTGCCTGGATGAAGCCGTATATGGAGCGAGCACAACAACATTTTGGCGATGCGTTATTATTGCTCGCGCATTATTATATGGGCGGGGAAATTGTAAAATTAATCGAACATTTTGGTGGTTACGTCGGCGATTCTTATCAACTTTCCGTGATTGCTGCGAAACGTCCGGAAAAATCGCTGATCGTCCAATCTGCTGTGCATTTTATGGCAGAATCCGTGAGCTTACTGGCGACACCTGCGCAACATGTCTATATTACCAACCCCAAATCAGGCTGCACCATGGAAATGCGCGCCAAAGATTTTATGGTAGAACCAGCATTTTTAGAATTAAATCAACGCTACGGTGAAGACGTTATATTACCGATCTGTTACATGAATACCTCAGGGCGAGTTAAAGCTCTCACCGGCGCGCAAAACGGCGCGGTTTGCACCAGTAGCAATGTCCGAAAAATTTTCGCCTGGGCTTTAGCACAACAAAAGAAAATTCTTTTTATTCCTGATAAACACATGGGGGAAAATGTGGCGGGATGGCTTGATATTCCACCGGAGCAAATCGCCTATTGGCCGGCAGGTATTGAAGCAGCGCAATTTCGTCTCTCAGAACAATCTTCAGAAATACAGCAGCGTTTTGATCAGGCGCGGTTAATTTTATTTTCCAGTCATTGCGGGGTGCACACTTATTATCAACCTGAGATGGTGCATTATTGGCAAGCGCAAGACTATCATGTGGCAGTGCATCCTGAATGCCCGAAAAAAGTCGTGGATTGTGCCGATAGTGCTGGATCAACTGCTTTTCTTTGGGACCACGTGAGTCATGATCGGGCCGGCACACGAAAATATGCGGTGGGCACGGAAAATCATTTTGTCGAAAATCTGAAGCAATCTTGTCAAACTCAAGGTATTACCGTGGTCAATCTTGGCGAAGCCAAAATCGAAAACGCACCTGGTGTTGGCTGTGCTTGCGCCACCATGTCGCGCAACGACCCCCCCCACTTAGTGGCTCTGTTGGACCTACTGCGCCAAGGAAAATCGCTGGAATATAATGAGGTTAAACCCGGCGATGTGGTGAATGAATTTACCGGGCAACGACAGCGCCTGTCTTCTGCAGAGCAAGAACAATTGGTCCAGAATGCTCGCAAAGCCATGGAAAATATGATTAGGATTACCGAATCCCCTTGAGTTTCTACCATCAACCCTGCTAGCGTAACCATGGTTACGGTAACCAAGGTTACGCAAATGGTTACAGAATCTTCAGCTAACTGAAACCAGAGTAGACGAACGCAAATCCGAGGATTGAGAATCACTAAGCTCCGGCAATTCTGGTAGTGGTTGTTGTTTGTAACGATAAACATAGGCCATAATTAATAATACTTGCAAAACCATCAATCCCGTATTCACCCCAGGATTCATTTGATAACCGCTAGTAAGCATTAACACTTCAGGGACCGTGGCCTGGGCTATATTAAACAACAAGCTAAAAAATAGTACTTGATAAATGCATTGCTGCATGGGTTGATAAAGCTCAAAGATCGAAAGCAGGCGCAATAATGTGGGCCCTTTGATAGTAATTAAACTACCTTGCACTTCAGCACCATAACTTGCCTTCTTCTCCTTGGCATCAAGCTGTACCAGAACTCCTAAATTAGATTCAACAAATCCGCTTTCATCGTTTACGTTATCACCTACATGCATTACTACATGCTTTTCCTTCCATTGTTTTATTTCGTTGACCTTAGGAAATTTTTTTTCCCTATCACCTTGGCACTCAGCTTGGATATTTCCTGGGAGAATCTTTAGCTTTACCCCATAAGGATTTGCCTCATCTGCAGCGGAGCCAGTACATAGACCAACATCGATATTCATTTGCTTTAATCGATCAACCAGGGTCGGAGTTTCACGGCGAACAGGGAGTGTCAGCTCAAACCCTAGCAATACCCGATTAGCGCTGGCTAAATAAACCACACGACTGAGGTCATCGCTTTTTTCCATCGCAGGAGAAACGAGGATATTCTCTTTGCTTTCTTTTAAGAATTTAGCATTGCCAAGCAGATAAGTAGTTCCATCGATTTGCGCTCTTACCCCAGCATGAGTAATTTTATTGTTGACCTCAAGTACAGGAGATGTGGCATCAAGATGGTTCGTCTCAACATACTCCTTGATTGCTCTGGCAAAGATATGATCCACATCATGCTCTAAAGCATAAACTATTTTCCATACATCCGCATGGGGCTGGCCATAAATTTTAAAATTTTTCACTAGCGCTTTTGATTCAGTTACTGTGCCGGTTAAATCTAAAGAGGCTAAACTCACCCGCTTGGCAATTTCTAACGCCGCTGCCGAATGAATTTCCAGATCATATTTCCGTGCTTTATCGAGGGTTACCGCCACAATGAGCGGGATGATAACTCCCAGTACACAAGGACAACTGCCAGCGATAATCACCACCACCATATGTGCCACCAGCCACGGATCGTGAGTTACCAACCATACTGAGAGCCCACTGGCCAAACTGGTTAAGAATACGGCGGGAACAAAATACTGCAACATAGTGTCCGCAGTTTTTTCAATCGGGGTTTTTTGGGAAAAAGCTTTAATCATGCGCCGCTGCCGCACTGCCACACTGCATTGTTTGACGGGGACAGCAACTTTCATCTGAAACTTAGACCTTGCTTCCATTCCGGCAACAAGTTTTTCTCCTTTTTTAAACAGCCTAGAATTATTCTGGCCTGAAATAACACTATCATTAATTTGCACTCCAGTTTCAGTTACGCATTCGCCATCCGTGGGAATAATTTCGCCAGAATTTAATTCAATCACATCACCTGTCTCAAGCTGATAAATATCATATTCAGGTTCGGAAGTTTGCTTGCCCTTCTTAATTACCGTGACTTTTTGCGTACGCAGACGCGCTAATAAATTGACATCAGCTAAATATCGGGAGATTTTTTCTTGAATATATTTGCCTAAATTGCGGATACCAAACATTAGCAAAGGTGCACTACACATCATCATATCCACTGGCATGGTGTGGACAAATACAGGAAGTAATGCCATTCCAAGCGCTAGTGTGGCGCCCACACTAAATAGCAAGTCCATACTAAATTTCGGGATTTTTAAATTGTGATAGGCTCCAGCATATATCTTTTGCCCGCTGTAAAGCATCACGAGACAATTCAACGCTAGGGCTACATAAAGAGTATTTCCGGTGAAAGTAATTTGCAACATTGACAACACGAGCTGCACGATGCCTAGCACAGTAGCGATGATGCCTCGATACAGCAATGTACGGGAATCTACTCGCGGCAGGGTGTCTTCTATATCATGACCAATAGCAGATAATGCGTTCTTAACCTCAGTTTCATCTTCAACCCTGTTACGATAGATAACCTCTAAGTACCCTTTGCCTGTTCCTGGAACCACTATTGCACTGACAATAGTAATTTTGGATTTGTAGTTTGCTAATTCATTCTTGACGGTATTAACACAGTCGCCACAATTAACATTCGATATCTCGTAAGCAGCTTCTTCGGACATCGCTATTTGCTCTCAAACTTCCACCGTACTGCAACTTCCTTGCCACGAAAAGCAAATCCTACTGCTAAGGTCTTAGCAATTCCTCGTTGCTGTAATTCGGTCACATAGGCACGGTCCGCAATCTGCTCTAGTGCTTTTTCCGCTGCCTCTGCTAAAATAACTTCCGGTTCGCGCATGGTTTTAAATTCCAATACCAAACCTAATTGCTTGGTGTCTTTAGGAATTAACATCACATCATAGCGACCATAACCGCTCTCACGATTAGAACGAACCTCATGAGTCTCTCGCAAGCTGACCGTTAAGCCTAGAACGAAGCCATGATAAAAAATTTCAGGATGTTGTCCCTGGGTGTCAAAAACACTTAAAGATTCACGCAGAAAATAACGCAATACCTCAGAAAATTCTTCGATCTGGCCACTGACTAAAGCATTTAAGAATCGATCATAAGTATACGCCACTCTCTCTATATGTTCTGCAAACCAATCGACAATAATGGTGCGGTACAACGCAAGAACTTCGCGATTTGGCACGGCTAAAGTACAGATAAATTCAGAATCTACTTCTTTAGAATCCAAAGCTTTTAAATAACCACTGAGTAGCAACAAACTGTACAGTGCCTTACGATCATATTTTCGTAAATCGCTAAAAACTGTATGTTCATGAATCGTAGCCTCAATAGGTTCACCCCGTAATAATTGTTCAAAATCTTGTTTTACATCGGCGCCGGCATGTGCCAACAATTGTTTAATCAGGACATTGCCACTCGTGTGCACCCAATAGGCTTTTAATTCTCCATCATTGGCAAGACAGCACGCAATTGACCAAGGATTATAGATGACCGTCTTGCCCACCTGATAACCGTTATACCAATTCCGAATAACAGCAGCCTGTTCCTTCAATCCTGATTTCTCAAGAATTTCACTCATTTCCTGCTCCGTAAAACCAAAATATTCACTGTAGCGGGAATTTAATAAGGAATAAGATTGAATACTATTGAGATCCGAGAACAAACTAGCTTTGGCTACATGTAAAATTCCGGTAATCACAGCCCGGTTTAAATGCGGATTACTTTTTAGCGACAAACTAAACACGCCTCGAATCAACGCCAACATCTCATCAAAATAATCATGCGCATAAGCCGCCTGCAATGGAGTATCGTATTCGTCTATTAATAACCAAGGTTTCACCCCGTAGCACTGGTGCAGATATTGGCATAAATTAAATAGGGCAGCCTGTATTTGTTCTGGTGTTCCTTCACTATTTTCTATCTTGCTAAACACCGCTTTTTGCGACTCAGACAGCTGATCACTTTTTAAAATGGCATTATGTTCCGTGTACAAGCGTGACATTAAATTGCGGAAATTACCAAAGGATCGCTCGAAGTTATGATCCTTCACATCTTTGAACGTCACATAAATTACCGGATATTTGCCCTGATGCTGCATGTAAGCTTCGCCACATTGTGCTATCTTCATGCTATCAAATAAGCCAGCAGTAGCAAGACCATAGGCTTCTGGCGTTAAAAAATGCTGCAACATGGAAAGAGCCAAAGTTTTACCAAAACGTCGGGGGCGGGTGATTAATGTGACTTGAGTTTGCTCATCAAGTAATTCTTTAATAAACAAACTTTTGTCAATAAAATCAAGACCTTCTCGGCAAATTGAACCAAAATTATCATAACCTACTGGTATTCTTATCATGTTTTTTCTCCTAGGTTACTAACAAAGAAATATCAGCCACTTGCAAAAATAAGGCTTGTAATTCATGTAACAGCGCTAGGCGATTATTACGCAGGGTTTCATCTTCCACCATCACCATAACTCCATCAAAAAATTGATCAATCGGTTGGCGTAATTCTGCTAATAGACTGAGCACTTCAGTATATTTGGCTTCTCGATATAAAGGATCAATCATGCGATTGCGTTGTTCCATCGCGCTGAGTAAATGGGATTCTGCGGGGTGTTCAAGCAAGCTCGGATTGACTGGATGATGCAACCATTCGCCAGGTTGGTCACGCAAAATACGGCTCACGCGTTTATTGGCTGCTGCGAGTGCTTTGGCTTCGGGTAAAGTTTGAAAATGTTGCACTGCTTCAATGCGGCGATGAATATCTAAAGGTTCAGTGGGCTTACGCGCTAAAACTGCGGCAAAAACTTCGGGGGCGATGCCACGATCTAAATACCAGGCACGCAAACGTTCTAAAATAAATTCAAAGGACGGAGTTGTCATCCCGTGCGAAGTCGTCCCGAGCGAAGTCGTCCCGAGCGAAGTTGTCATCCCGAGCGAAGCGAGGGATCTCACTGTATCTGGATATTGCTCCAAAGCCGCTGCAAGCAATGCCGATAAATTCAGGGGCAATTGTTTTTCGATTAAAATCCGCAACACCCCCAAAGCAGCGCGGCGCAACCCAAAGGGATCTTTTTCGCCAGTGGGTGGTTGCTGTGCGGCAAATAATCCAACCAACGTATCAATTTTATCCGCAATCGCCACATAGCAACCCAGACGGGAATCAGGCAATGCATCGCCAGCAAAACGCGGTTGATAATGCTGGCCAATGGCGCGTGCGACTTCTTCTTTTTCGCCATCTTGCTTGGCGTAATAATAACCCATAATGCCTTGCAACTCAGGAAATTCTCCAACCATGGCGGTCATTAAATCCGCTTTCGCTAACAAACCTGCGCGTTTCGCCAACTGTTGCTGGTCACCTAACTGCCCAGCAATATAGGCAGCTAAAGCAGCAATGCGCTGGGCTTTATCAAATAAGGAACCTAATTTTTTATGGAAGATTACTTTCTGTAATGCTTCCAAGCGATATTCTAAGCGATGCATCAGGTCACTGTGATAAAAAAACTGCGCATCGGCTAGACGTGCATGTAACACCCGTTGATTACCCCGAATCACCCGTTGCGGATCGCGGCTAGCAATATTGCTCACCGTGAGAAAATGCGTCAGTAATTGGCCACGCTGATCAGTCACAGCAAAATATTTTTGATGGGTCTTCATCGCGGTGATAATCACTTCAGCTGGAAGTTCTAAATAGGCTTGGGAAAATTCTCCTAATAAGGCAACTGGCCATTCCACTAAACCAGTGACTTCGTCTAATAAATTTTCTTCCACCACCGCCTGGCCCACTGCTGCCGCCAGGTGCTGGATTTGCTCCTGGATTACTTGCTTGCGAGTAGCGTAATTGGCGATGACATGCCCAGGATGGTGTAATAAAGCTTCGTACTTTCGTGGCTCTGGAATATCGATCGCTTCGGGACAATGAAAACGGTGTCCATAGGTTTGCCGAGAAGTAGGGATGCCTAAAATCGTACCAGGAATCAGTTCTTCTCCTAACAGTAACACCACCCAATGCACGGGTCGGATAAATTCGACCGATTCCTCGCCCCAACGCATCGGTTTAGCAATCGGCAGTTGCTGGAGTGCTTCCGTCACCAATTGCGGCAATAATTCTGCCGCTTTTTTCCCCGGTTGTGCTTTTTTAAAAAACAACCAGGCGCCTTTGTCAGTTTTATGAGTTAGCAATTCTGCGACAGTCACTCCGCAAGAATTGGCGAAGCTAAGGCACGCTCGTGTGGGTTGGCCTTCACTATCAAAGGCCTCACTCAAAGCCGGACCGCGCTTTTCCACGAGCTGACTTTTCTGTGACGTCGCCAAGCCATGCACTAACAACGCTAAACGGCGCGGGGTGGCAAAGGTTTTTACGCTTGCATAGCTCAAAGCCAGCTTGGTCAAGCCCGCCTCGATTGCGGCACAGAAGGCAAGCGATAACGCGTTCAGTTGCTTGGGCGGCAATTCTTCGGTGCCAATTTCAATCAATAAATCACGGACGGTCATTTTTAAGACCCCCTCTCCCTAACCCTCTCCCACCTTCCCTCGCTGCGCTCGGGTGGGGGAGAGGGGATCGCAACAAGGGGAATCCGAGCTTTTCTCGTGAGTCAAAATAAGCTTGCGCCACCACAAACGCGAGTTTTCTAACGCGCAAAATATAGGCTTGGCGCTCGGTTACGGAAATGGCGCGGCGGGCATCTAATAAATTAAAACTATGTGAGGCTTTCAGCACCATATCATAGGCGGGCAGCGGTAACGCTACGGCAATTAAGCGGTGGCATTCTTGTTCGTAAAAATGAAATTGCTCTAGTAAGGCCGGGACATTCGCTTGTTCAAAATTGTAGGCCGACATTTCCACTTCGTTTTGATGGAAGACATCGCCATAGGTTAAAGTTCCCGTTGGGGTATGCGCCCAAACTAAGTCAAACATGTTATCAACGCCCTGCAAGTACATGGCGATGCGTTCCAAACCATAGGTCATTTCCCCCGTCACCGGCCGACATTCCAAACCGCCTACTTGTTGGAAGTAGGTGAATTGAGTCACTTCCATGCCATTTTGCCAAACTTCCCAACCCAGGCCCCAAGCACCTAAGGTGGGCGATTCCCAATTGTCTTCCACAAAACGAATATCATCCACTAAAGGATCAACCCCTAACGAGCGCAGAGAGTTTAGATATTGTTCTTGGATATCCAAGGGTGAGGGTTTGAGGACAACTTGAAATTGGTAGTAATGTTGGCCACGGTTAGGATTATCCCCATAGCGCCCATCAGTGGGACGCCGACTAGGTTGCACATAGGCGACATGCCAGGGCTCAGGACCGATGGCACGCATAAAGGTAGCGGGGTGGAACGTCCCTGCCCCCACTTCAGTGTCCAAGGGTTGCAAAATAGCGCAGCCCTGAGCCGACCAATAGTGCTGCAGGGCAAGAATTAGGCCTTGAAAAGTAGAGAGATCAGTGTTTGCTTGCATCATCGGTGCTCAAGGGTTTCAAAAGGAGCAAATAATACTCTATAATCCCCTCGCCCGCAGCGTTTTTCTGTGGGAGAACGGACCTACGGAGCTAAAAGTGACAAAACTAAAACTTATCGCCATCGGCGGCCTGGGCACCATGCTAGGGCCGGCAGCACAACATCTAAAAAATAATGAAGCTGCGAGCTTTTTACGAGTGCTCGATCGTGGCGCGGATGACAGCCCCATTAAACAACAGCGCCGCGTGGCATGGCGAGAGCATGGCGCCGAGTTAGTCAATTCATTAGCGCAGCTCGTGGGGGATAATGAGTTTTCTGGGGTGGTGATTTGCGCAGGAAAAAATGGGGATGATTGGGATATTCTTCGCGAATTAGTCCCGCTCCTGACCGAGAATCAATTCATCCTGCATTGCTCTACGGTCAGCTGTTCCTTTGTTACTGCCGCCTCTGAACTTTGTGCTCAGCACGAGATTCAATATGCCAATTACCCCCTGACTGGTGGTGCTAAGGGAGCTGAAAGTGGGCAAATGCTGATTCTAGCCAGTGGTGATAAAGCCTTATATGAGCAACTCACGCCCCTGCTAACCGCTATTGGCAAACCGCAATATTTTGGCGAAGAACTGATCCTAGCCGCGGCGGTGAAATTGGTTGGGCATGTGTTGCTGTTCCATGGTTTATTAGGTATTTCGCTCGGGGCCGTGTTGCACAAAAATGTATTAGGTTTGACCCATCTAGCTCCCCAACAAGTTGATTTTTTTGACTTGCTAAATCAAGGCGCGGGCGGTACCCGGCAATGGGAAGTAGCGCTGCGTATCGGCCTAGCAGAGGACCAGTGGCAGCAAGGTTTTTTGGTTCGTCATGCCGTGATTGATGCACTTTATGCTGCCTCCCTGTTACAAGAACGAAATCTTCCCACCTTAGTCATTCTGCCAATCTTGGAAATAGTCCTGTTGTTTGCTTATATCCTGAACAAAAAGGAATTTCCCAACCCGACTACCCAAACCATAGCCCGCCTGCTGGCAGAAGAACCCGCGGAAAAACTCGATGCTTTTCTCCAGGCACATTTGTCGTTCGATATCGAACAATGCCTGCAAAATTGTATCCAAGTACTGCCGGCAGATCTGCAAAAATCTTTGCTGCTGCATATCCCTTGAGAGCTATCCGATGCACACATCTCATTTGGGAGAGAGCTGCTCCAATAATGTCGGCAAGGAAGCTAAGGGAATAAAAAACACTTCTGTTTCTCGGTAGGTTAATCTTCCCTGCTGATTGTGAGTAATAACGAAACCTTTACCAGGAGAATACGCTTCTAAAAAAGATTTATAGCCGCGAGTTAATTTAATCTCAGATGAACGACGATATTTAACCTCGATGGGGATGACGGTCGTAAAATCCGTTTTCAGAATGAAATCAACCTCAGCACCTGATTTGGTGCGCCAATAATAAATATCCCAATTTTTTCTTTCTTGCATTTGATATTTGTAAAGCTCCTGAAACACTAGGCCTTTCACCAGCAACCCATTGTCGGTACGTGTATTGAGAGGTGTAAAATTATTCAGGGACTGATTTCGAAAACCATTATCAAGGAAGTAACAAACCGGATTAGTAGTCAATTCAGTGCGTTTGTTTCCGACAAAAGGCCGAATCATCTTGATCACATATGTTTGTTCTAAAATGTTCAAATAATGACGAATGGTGGCGACGTTTACTCGGCAATCAGCTGCTAATTGCTGGAAATTCACGAGTTGGCCTGAAGAATGCGCGAGTAAGCCTAGTAATTGAGGGATAATATCGGGTTTACCTAATTGCAAAAATTCCGTGATATCTTTTCGAATATAATTATTAAACAGTTCTTGCAAAAAAATTTGTTTTTGTTGCGCCAGATAAACTTGAGGATAGCCACCATATTGCAATAAACTATCATAGTTTTGTTTAAAATCTACTTCTCGACAGCTCAAAGGAAGAATAAGCGCCTCCAATTGACGACCGGTTAAATGCTCTTGTACCTTACTTTTTATTTCTAATTGTGATGAGCCAGTGGCAAGCATTTTGATAGATAATTTGAGATCGGCAATAATTTTTAATAGTAACCCGGGCGTTTCTAACCGTTGCACTTCGTCGATGAATAATATGTAATTTTTAAGTTTTAATATTTCTTCAACTTCCAACAAGAAAGTAGGTGCATTTAACCAAGTACGGATTTGCCAATAATCACAATTTAAATAAAGTAATTTGGAGTAACGTTTAGTATTAATTAATTCCTCAGCCAGATGCATACCCAAAGTGGTTTTTCCCGCTTGTCGGGGACCAATCAGGAGGGTCCATATTCCGTCCCAATCCGGATTTAACAAGAATTTAAATTGGATGCGTTCAATATAGGAATCGCGGGCCACGATAGGCTTTTCCGGGAATTGCAGCCAAGGATTTTGTTGATAAATTGTATCTAATAACAAAGTGTCCAAAATTGAACCCTACTTAAATTTAAAAATTTAGATTTAAGTAAGGATATACCACAATAGTCTTAAGTCAAGCATTATCAAGGCTGCCGTTGGGGGAGCAGTCGCGCTTCTATCTACTTCCTAAAACCTCTTTTATTTCCTCCCGAAGCTCCAACAAACGCCCATGAAAAAAATGTCCAGCCCCTGACAAAACCACCAATTGTGGCGGAGTCGTAAGTTCTTGCGCCCACTCAATCACTTGGTTTAGCGGTACAACTTCATCTTGATCACCGATAATGAGCAACCATGGGATCGACACTGCTGCAATAGGGGAAAAATCCATATGATTTACTGCAGGAGCAATGGTAATGAGATAATCAGCTGAAGTTTGGCTAAGCGCATTCATCGCCACATAGCAACCAAAAGAAAAACCGGCCAACCAAATCCGATAACCCGGAAAATGCTCACGCACCCAGCGCAAAATTGCCAGTAAATCCTCGGTTTCCCCTATGCCCTCACCATAACTGCCCATGCTGTTACCGACACCGCGATAATTAAAACGCAACGACCATGCCGCTAATTCACGAAATGCCCGCACGATACTGGTGACCACTTTATTGTTCATCGTGCCACCATACATAGGATGCGGGTGGCAAATAATGCCGATGGTGGTCGATTCTTCTCTCCTCGCCGGCGGCTCCACAATGGCTTCTAAGGGTCCTACCGCTCCTGGAATGAATAAGGCACTTTGTGCTTGGGGAAATAAGTCAATTAAGTTCAATAAATTCATAAAATAAAGCTCTCAGTGGACTAGATTCATGTGCTAACATAGCAGAGAAATTGCTATGGGGAAATTCCTTCTCTCATAACCTGTTGGCATTATTCCTTCTCCCCTTGCGGGAGAAGGTGGCCGCAGGCCGGATGAGGGGAATGGGTTAAGGAGAGGGGGTTATAAAAAAATTTCATCCAATTAATATTGGCTTAAGAAACATATGCGATAATACGCCCATTAAAGTCGTTAAAAGTAGTTAGTAGTTAATTTATGTAGTTAATCGATAGCAAGGACAAAGCTAAGACTAGGATAAACCGCTATCTCCTGTTAAACCATTTTGGATAAAAAGTTTATGTCAACAGACCGAAGAGTTCCAGGCCAAAACCTAAACCCAGCCCCAGCCCCTACAGACCCTATTGATCGTATTAAGGTCGTCGATGAGTTTGATAAACGCAGTAGGAATCAATTAGGTGCTACCAGTATTCATGCCATTACAACTGGTATTTTAGGTATCACAGCGTATTGGGTGCAGCAAAGAATAGCGGCAGGCGATACCCTGAGCTTAGGGGATATCTGTCGTTCAGAATTTGGTTCGCATTTCGGCTTAGACCGAGCACCCGACAGTCTGCTGAACGATACTACCCAAATGCTGCCGGTATTTATGGCAGCCGCAATATTATTTGCCGTGATTGCTGCCTTTGCCTCAGTGGATGACGCAGTGAATAGTCAGGCGATGAGTAGTGCTGAACGCACTGCAGCAGGTCGAATAGCGGCAACGGTGTAGTAATTGAAGAGGTTTAGTTTTATTAGGCAGCTGAGTAGTTAAAACAAAATTTGTTTTTGGATTATGGTAAAGTGAAGTGGAATATACCATAAACATGTAAATTTTTTCGAGGGTAAAAAAATGCCAGGTCCAACCGATAAGTTAGTAGATGATTCAGTAGAGGCTGCAAAGAAATACCTGCTCCCTGCAGGAATGTTTTCCCTGTGTGTTGCTTATTTTAATGCGCGTATACACAGCCCAGAGAACCTAGGTCCTTTTGACTCAGCCGGAGGAAATGCTTTCCTCACAACGCTTGCTGTTTTCGCAATGCTCTATGTTACGAAGAAGTTACATGATGCCTACAAAGAGTCGAAAGAGGAATGGGCCAATAGGGGCGACGAACAGAAGGAAAGAAAAACGAAGTTGGCAGAAGATAGAAATGACAAAACAGCAGAAAGACAACATATAAGGGAGACACGTGATCAAGAGCTTCAGGATAAAAAAGCAGAAAGAACTCAAAAATCCGAGACGCATCAGGTAAAGTTAGCCCAGGAAAGAGCAAAAATACAGCTTGAACTTGAAAGAACCAATGCAGAGATTGAAGCAACAAGGGCCCGAACTGAACGAGTTAAAAAGGGGCTTGATACTCCAGAAGAGGGAAGAGGGAGCACACCTTTTACTCGAAGTGCTCGTAACACCGTCCCTGCTACGCCTCAGAGAGGACTATTTGAGTACTACGATACTGAGGATATGGCCAACGCAGATCACAGAGTGCAAACCGCTTTGAACCGACGCAACCAAGATTCCAACTTGATTACCAACAATGCCCTTGGCTCAGCCATCCAGCACGCTAATAATGTCAGAAGTGAGTTAGGTAACCAACCATGGAGACTTAATAAAGGTACTGTCATCCCCCCTAATGACTTAGCATCGAGTTCGCAATATCAACCCCAATATCAAAGTGACTACGGGTTTGGAAATTTGTTCAACTCAACCGCAACGTCATCCAGTTGGGGGGGGGGACAACCACCTACTATGATGGCTTTTCCCGTGCAGCAGCATCAGCAGCAGTATCAACCGTACTCAAGCAGCTATACGACGATGCCACAGCAGCAGTCGCAGCAAGTGCCTAGCGGCTTCTTTACGCAACAGCGGCAGCCGCCGCTTACTTCGCTAAATAATACTACTACTCCAACCAACCAGACGACTACAACGTCTATGACACCGGGTCTGACTAATAATGGTGCTAATGAGAACGAGTAGTTGATAAAAAATTTATCGTCCATTATCTCCCTGGCAGCCAAAGGTAGGCTGTCAGGGAATTAATATAGACTATTGTATGAAAGGTTCGTTATATGCCAAACTCCTCAAATCAGCCTTCATGGTTCAAAAGGCACATGGGCAAGCTAGGGATAGCTGCCGTTGGGGGCGCGGTCGCTTCGACGTTTGATCCAGATATAGCTGCTGCGAGCTTCGGTTCTGATCCAGTAGGAGATATGATATTACCTATTACGGATAATTTTAAGCTGGGGTTGGATAGTGACAGTTTACTAAGAAATTATGTGAACGGATCTTCTAGCTTGAGTAGCTCTGCTGGCTGGGAAAAAGCTGGTTATATTTTTCTCCAGTATTTCATCATATTGTTGGTCGCAGGGTATGTGTTGAGCAAAGCGAATGAAGCCCGCAAGTCTTTAACGAGACGTTCTGCGCCGCCGGATAATGCCTCTCCTTCTTTAAATCCTAGTAATCCCAACATTCAGTAGCCGCTTGCTATTATTGCCTTTTCCCGCGCGCCCTCCTTCGCTAACGCTCAGGCGGGGGAGAGGGGACTTAGGAGCTAAAACAACTCCGGTCGATATTCAAAGTGCATGGTGTCATAGTGATACCATTTCCCACCCCAAATAAATTTATATTTTTCAAAAATTAACACGATAGGCCAGGGGGTGATATATCGCGCATAATGAGCCAGCTGAGAGTTTTCACGCCCTCGATGGTCCAGAACCTCATTTTTCTTTAAACCATATTGCCAATAATCGCTATAAGGCGCTTGGGGATTAATGTCCATCGCAATGCCAAAGCTATGGACACTGATGCGGTTGCTGTTGGCAATTTTTCGCCAGCTGAACACTCCACCTGCGTCACCAAGATCAAGATAGGGAATATATTCAGGGTGAATGCGCACCAAAGATTCTAATTCCGTAGAAATTTGCGTTAATTTTTCTGCCACACCATTAATAGTCGTCGCTCGAATTTGATACCGAGGACTGCCGTCAGGCTTTTTAAACACCTGGGGCATCCAAGCAACTGTAGTCAAATGAGCGCGAACCTCCTTTTCATCATGACCATACATTGCTTCAAACAAAGGCTGAAAGCGAATGCGTCCTGGGTCGTGTTTAGCCATGAATACTGAGTTCAGATCAATCTTGCCAAGCGGATAATTTACCGCGTGGATTTGATCCATTAGTGAGGGATCGCGTAATTTTTCTTCCCAAGATCGATTGGGTTTTGGCTTATTTTCATCGGCCAGAGTTTGGATAATTTCTGGGGTTAAGCTCTGAGGGTAAGCTTGCTGCAAATGCTGCAGCTCTGAGTTTAAAGGAGTGCTAGCTTGAGCAGTCAGTAACAATATGCCGCTGCAGTAAAGGAAATATTTTGTAAAATTCATGTATTTTATAACCATGTTTAATATTAATTTAATAATTTTGTGTTACATTATATCTTTATTTATTTCTGTCGTCCCGCTCCCGGACTTGATCCGGGATCATCCGCGGGATCCAGAAATAGCCGCAAGATGACGGAAATACATAGGATAAATATATGTCAGACCAAAAAGTCTCAAAATTCGTGCCTAAAACCAAAGCAATCATCAACCCCATAATAATAAAACACCCTTCAGGCAAGACTTTTGCCGTTGACCCAAACGCAATGGGTGAGGGTTCCTTCGGTAGTTTCCACTATGCGATTTATTCGGAAGGAGGTCAACAACCGTTTGGGATTAAATATATTAAAGATAAAACTCAGTTTTTACCAAGGGAATGGGAAGCAGAAAAACTATTATATGGTGAGTCGGAATGGTTTAAACCGGTTGATGCGAATGAGGTAAAACAATTTACTCAAAGCTCAAAGCAGTTTCCCAGCGGCGGCAAGTTTATTTTTAAACCCTTATTTGAAGGTAAGCCGCTTTATAAAATATCACAAGGAGCATTAGATCAGCTTAGTCCTGCTGATCGATTGCATCTAGTTGCCGAGTTGGCAGAGCAACTTAAACTCCTGCATGAAAATGATGTGGGTCATTTTGACCTAAAAAACGACAACGTAATCGTTAACCTCAGCAAATCCCCACCTACTCTGCGCATCATCGATTTTAGTTTCGCGGACACACTACCCAATCCGCAAAATTTAAAAGAATTGAAAAGCAATAGAAACGCGACCTATTATGCTCCCGAAGCAACCAGGCTAGGTTCTGCAGATGGTAGACCTAAAATCGGCTTGGCTACCGACGTTTATATGATGAATAATATTGCCTTATATTTACTCCGAGTTCCTGATCCCTTAGCTAATAAGCGCTTTAATAAAAATGCTAGCGATGCAGTAAAACGCGCGCACATTAGAAGTCCCTTTGCTAAAGCGGGCTTACTTGATCTTCCACAAGGCATGTCAGCTGAGGATCGAGATGTGCTCACTCACTTTATCGCGCGTACGGAAAATTTAAATCCAAAGCAAAGGCCGACTATGGCGGAAGTAGCAGATTTTTATCGAGCTTTTGCTAATTTGACCCAGGCTTATGAAGGAGCTCCTTCGACTGAAAAAGAGCAACAAAAGGTCGTTGCTCGAGCTCAGCTGCAAGTCATTGAAGCAGGATTATGGGATCTAAAGTATTTAATTACCCAAGAGTATCCCTTCTCTTTTGCCCAAGAGTTGAAGCGGATGCCCCCACTAGAAAAGCTGGCCGTGTATGAACAAATGCAGACCCATAAAGTTTTGCTTAGCACGGTACTCGGCGCGGACCAATATCAAGCGGCTGAGAAAACAATTTTGCCTCATGTGACTGATCTCCTTGAATTTTCCCAAGGAACTCTTGCCAAGGAGGATAAGTTAAAAAAAGCCACACCCCCAACTGAGTCTAAATCAACTTATCAGGGTTTATTATCCCATTTTAAACCTGCACCAAAACCTCAAAAGGAGGAGGTGAAAAAAAATCCGGTTCAGCACCTGAAAAAAGCCCCATTGTTGCTGCATCAGGCTATTTATCAAGACGACATGAAGGAATTAACCAGACTTATAAATTCGAACACAGTGAATCTCGACCTTCAAGATAATCATGGCAATACTGCCTTACACTTATTGATCGCGAAGGCTGAAAATCCTGAATTAATAGAATCAATCATCGAAAAAGGCGCGGATATAAACATCGCAAATACCTTTGGAGATACCCCATTGCATATGGCTATCAGGCAAAACGACTTTGAAGTTGCTGAGGCCTTGATTTCAGCCCAAGCTAAAGTCGACCTGCCTAATATGTTTGGAGTTACGGCACGGCAATTATTGCAAAAGACCAATGTTCCAGAATCCCAGGCCTTGCTGCAGCAAATTGCTCAAGATCCGCAGACGGTCCCTGAGAGGACCCTTCTATTCAATTAGAAAACCGAAATCCCCCCCTTTGAAAAAGGGGGGGATTATTCCCCCCCCCCCTACAGAGGTTGGGTATAATCCAAAGGGTAGAATATGTTTTTCAATCAGCTTCTTTTCGAAATTGGGGTGATGAAAAAACTTGCCATAGGCCGAGGAACTGCTATTCCTCTGGCATGAAGCTCCAAGAAAAGCCAATACCCCTTTTTTCCACTGTTTATTATTATCTTGAATCGCTTGTTGTTGTGCCAGAGCATCCTGGTAAAAGCGAGCCATTGCGTCAGAATTACGCACAGTAAGATGGCGAAATGTTTCACCCGTACCAATTTTGATCTGGGGTTGTTGCTCCTGATTGGGATACAGTGAGGCAAGTTTTTTTTCTAATATAGGGAGTTCTTGTTGCAACGCTGCATGCTTTTCGCCATAAAAAATAGACACACCCACGATCTCTCCTTCAGAATTATTTATAAACGTCACACTCTTGCTTTGGGGAAATAATTTTTTAAAATAGTTGGTTAAAAGGGGTTTTTGTTCTTCGGTGATTCTCATGGTTGTTCATTCGTTGATTGTTTAAAATTTTGTAATCATTCACCATCCTTTGTGTGTAAAAATCCTTCTCCCCTTGTGGGAGAAGGTGCCCAAAAGGGCGGATGAGGGGTAACCTTGAAAACAGCAAGAAGCATTTTATTAGCTGAATGCTAACTGTTGCTTACCCCTCACCCGCGCGCCTTACGGCGCGGCGGCCTCTCCCACAAGGGGAGAGGCAAATATATAAGTGCCAAAAACTCATTTTCATCCATTATCGTCACCCCTAGCTCCTGGGCTTTGGCTAATTTCGACCCAGGCTCGGCCCCTACTATAACATAGTTAGTTTTTTTTGAAACATTTTCACTAACTTTTGCGCCTAAAGCTTGCAGGCGCTCCTTGGCTTCTTCACGCGTCATTGCGGTCAGGGCACCGGTTAAGACAAAGCTTTGATTCGCAAGTGGCTGCGATTTTGGCTTGGCACTGGGAGGAGCTTCTTGCCAATGCACTCCTAATTTCTGCAGCTTGGTAATTAACTCTCGGTTATGAGTTTGCCGAAAAAACGCTGCTATCGTAGCAGCGACGATGGGGCCAATATCCGGTACCGCCTGCAGTTCGTTTTCATCGGCCTGCATAATCGGCTTTAATTGACCAAAGTGCCGGACTAAGCTCAGGGCTGTGGTCTCCCCGACTTCACGAATCCCCAGGGCATAAAGAAATCGCTGTAAGGTGGTGGCTTTACTGCGGTCAATTGCCGTTAAAATGTTATCGGCTAATTTTTCCCCCATACGTTCGAGAGTCAACATTTTTGGTTGATCTAATAAAAACACATCCGCAATATCTTTCACTAAGCCGGTATTGACCAATTGTTCGACGATTTTATCGCCCAAACCTTCTATATCCAGGGCTTTGCGTGCGGCTAAATGTTTCACGGTTTCTTTAAGTTGCGCGGGACAATACAGACCGCCAGTACACCGGGCAATGGCTTCGCCCTCAGGTTTGATCACTTCGGCTTGGCAAATCGGACAACGGGCAGGTAACTGGATCGGCGTGGTGTGGGGGGGCCGTTTTTCCAGTATCACCGAGACCACATCGGGAATGACATCACCCGCCCGGCGCACGATCACCTGATCCCCCACGCGCACGTCCTTGCGCTGCACTTCATCCATATTGTGTAAAGTCGCATTACTGACCATGACCCCACTGACGTTGACCGGGGTTAACCGCGCCACTGGGGTTAGCGCCCCGGTGCGACCCACTTGAAATTCAATCGCTACTACTTGAGTCATTTGCTCCCGCGCGAGAAATTTATGCGCCAAAGCCCAGCGCGGTGCGCGAGCAACAAAGCCTAGTTCGCGCTGCCAGTCAAAACGGTTCACTTTGTACACTACGCCATCAATTTCATAGGGCAGCTGATCGCGTTTTGCCTGCAGATAATGGAAGAAAGCCAAGCAGCCACTCGCACCCGTTTCCACGCGAATTTCTGCATTCACAGGCAAGCCCCATTCTTTAAAGTTCTCTAGCATCGCGCTGTGCATTGGGGGTAACTGGCCTTCGCGCACAATACCCAGCGCATAGGTGAATAAAGCTAAGGGGCGACTGGCAGTAATTCGCGGATCGAGCTGACGCAAACTGCCGGCAGTGGCGTTGCGGGGATTAGCAAATTCCTTGTGACCCGCTTCGCGAGCACGGGCATTGTAAGCTTCAAAAGCAGCAATCGGCATATAAATTTCACCCCGCACTTCTAACACCCCCGGATAATCCTTCCCCCTCAAATGCAAGGGCACTTGGGGAATGGTGCGCACATTTTGGGTAATATCTTCCCCAGTGACCCCATCACCCCGCGTCGCCGCACGAATCAACCTTCCTCGCTCATAAAGTAAACTCACCGCCACGCCATCGACCTTGGGTTCGCAGGCATATTCAATCGGCCCTTCTTGATCCAAGCGCTGGCGTACGCGTTTATCAAACGCTACCAGCTCTGCTTCATCAAAGGCATTTTCCAGCGATAACATGGGAACTTCGTGAATAACTGTAGCAAATTGCTTCAGCGGCGCGGCGCCGACACGTTGGGTGGGAGAATCAGGAGTAATTAAGCCGGGGTGTTGTGCTTCTAATCCTTGCAGCTCGCGAAATAGCCTATCGTATTCCGCATCTGGGATGCTCGGCGCATCAAGCACATAATAACGATGATTATGCTCTGCAATTTCCTGCCGAAGTTGATTTATACGGTGGAGAACTGCGGACTGGGACATAAAGCTACCTCTTCCTGACTGAGGATATTAATAAATTGGTTTAAAGCATTCAACGCTTCATGCTCAAAGTTAAATAGACCTTTTAGCGCAGCCTGTCCTAAACGTAAATTAGGAAATTTAGTGTTTGATTTTATCTCCACTACCGGACCTCCCACTCTAACTTCAAGTGTGCTGCTATCCCCACATTATTTTTACCAATAATCAAATTAATACGGGCTAGGGAATCGAGTTTAATTTCTTGAAATCCACGAAAATGAATCGCAGAAAATTCAGTCAGCATAAACTTGTGCCTTTTGAGTGACCAGCTGTTGCAATTGCGCCATTTTTTCGACACTTAACGGTTCCCGTTTTGCATCGAAGACCTCTCCCCCCAGATGATTTGCTAAGTCTTTTGCGGCTTCAATCATTTGCGCTAAGGCTTCACTAGGATTTTTAACCGCTGAAATTTGCAGATATAAGGTCAATCCCGGCGTGGAAAAACTGCTGATTTTGGAGAGATCGAAAATACCCGGTTCTACCGCCGAAACTAAGCTAAATAATTCTGGGCCTTGGCCTGGGGCAGTGGCGTGGGAATGAAAAATGTCTCTTTTATTGTTATGACGTAAGCCACAAGAAAGCAACGCTTGTAACAATTCATAACCACCATAAAATTTTCCGGGTTCGGCAAAGAGGTGGATGATAATGAAATCATTGAGATCTATTGGCTTGCTCGGAGCATTTGCGGTAGCAGATTTGGGTTGCGTGACATAGCGAACCGGGCCTACCCACTCCTCTTTGTCGTTGAGGTCATTGAATTCATCGCCATTGCCCAGTCCAAAACTAGGTTCTTGGTGCTTGCGGGTCGACAGGGTTCTTTGCACTGAAGCACGGTAGATGCTAAAACCTACCACCACTAATAAAACCAGTAAAATAATGTAACTCATAATTACCTCCTTTTAAGAATCCGCCATCGCTATGGCTTGATCAATATCCACCGATACTAAACGTGAAACCCCTGGCTCTTGCATGGTAATGCCAATTAACTGCTTAGCCATTTCCATCGTCACCTTGTTATGCGTAATAAAAATAAATTGTACGCTAGCAGACATCGATTCCACTAAACGACAAAAACGTCGCACATTTGCTTCATCCAGAGGGGCATCAACTTCATCTAATACGCAAAAAGGCGCAGGATTAAGCTGGAATAAGGCAAATACCAGAGCAATTGCGGTCAGGGCCTTTTCTCCACCGGAAAGCAAGTGCAGTAGGGCGTTGCGCTTCCCAGGCGGTTGGGCACGAATCACCACCCCCGCATTGAGCAGCTCATCTCCAGTTAATTCTAATTCGGCATGGCCTCCTTCAAATACTTTAGTAAAAAGCTCTTTAAATCCGGCGTTGGCACGATCAAAAGTTGCTTGCAGCCGTTCCCGCGATTCACGATCGATTTTGCGGATAGCTTCTTCAAGAGTAGCCAATGCCTCTGATAAATCCTGATCTTGACTATCTAAATAAGTCTTACGTTCTTGGGCTACATTATATTCATCAATTGCGGCTAAGTTAATAGCACCCAGACGCCGAATCCGGTCCTCAATTTGATTCAGCCGCTCCTGCCAGGCATCGAGATTGGCTTCCTCGGGCAGTTCTGCTAAGACCGGTTCGATAGCAAAATCTAGAGCCAGAACTTGCTCACGGTGATTTTCTTGGTGGGCTTGCAAGCTGCCTTGATCAATGCGAATTTGCGCTAAAATCTCTCGAATTGCCTGAACTTCGCTTTCAGTTTGCACGCGCAAGGTGTCTAAGCTGCGCAATTTCTGGTTGAGTTGATTAACGTTTTCTCTAGCATTAGCTAAGGTTTTTTCCACCTCTAGGCGTTGAGTTAACAAGGCTTGCAAACTCTCCTGCAATTGTGGCAAAGGTTGCTTAAGTTCGGTAAAACGCGTCGTGATATCCTCGCGACGTTCTGTCAGTTGCGACAATTGTTTCTGCGCCCGCACAATATTTTGTTGCAAATAGTGATATTGGCTTTCTAAAGAGGATACACGCACTTGATGTTCATCGGCGACCTGTTTATCAGTCTGCGCCTGCTGACGACACTGCTGCAAGGCTTGCCTTAAACTATCGCGACGTTGGACTAAAAATTGCTGAGTAGCACTCACTTTAGCTTGTTGGGCTAAAGCCTGTTCCAGGTTTTGTTGCGCTAGGGCTAATTCTGCCTGGGTTTCCAGCAGCTGCCGTTGCTGTTCTTGGCATTCTTGCTGCAAGCCATGATAGCGTTTTTGCAATTGTTCCAGCTGCGTTTGCTTGCTCTGCCACTGCGCATGCAGTTGATGATATTGAGCAGAAAGTTCTCGAAATAAGCGCTGGTTGCTGTCACGTTGCTCCTCTAACTTCGCCAAGGTTTCCTGGCCGGCACGACAGCGATGTTCTGCTTCCTGTAGCTGCTGTTCCTGTTGTTGAATTTGCGGATTTAAGTTTTCTAATGCTTGTTTACGCTGCAAAACACCCTGATGCGGATCATGGTTTTTGTTGAAGCGCAGCCAAGTAGCGCCAAGCCAGTAGCCTTCTTTGGTGATCACCGATTCGTGTGCGGCAAGCACAGCAGTTAAATCCAAAGCTTCAGCCAAGGTCTCTGCCGCATAGATACCCGCTAATAAATGCCGAATCGAATCTGGAGTTTGAATCTTATTAGCGAGGGCAACCGCTTGCACCTGGCTAGGCGGCAAGTTGGGCTGGTATTGGGGATTGAATAGCGCTAACTTACCCTCCGTAAACTGCGCAACTGCATGATGGATGTCTGCAGCAGTGTCGACACAAATAGCCTCTAAATACGCCGCCAACACGGTTTCCACTGCATCTTCCCATCCTGCTTGAACCCTTAAACTTTCCAATAATCGTGGCTTATCCTGCCAACCTTGTTGTTTCAACCATTCACTGAGGTTAGCTTCGCTTTTACCCAGGGCTGCTTGTTGCAAAGCCTCAAGCGAGGTTTGTTGCTGTAGCAATTGGTGCCAGGTTTGTCGGCTTTGTTCACGCGTCAACTCTGCTTGACGATTGGTTTGGCGCTGGAGTTGGATCTGCTCATTTAGTGCGTTTAAAGCCGCCTGAACCTCATCCAGCTGTTGTTTTTGTTGCGAGGTTTGCTCGGCCAGTTGAGTGATTTCGCCAGGCAAGCTAATTAACCCAGGCGCTTGCATTTGCTCTTGGGCGCGGGCAAGGTTTCGTTCCAAGCTTTGTTGCCTTTGGCTTAAATGCTGCAAGCGAGTTTGTTCCACCTGCGCCTGTTGATTGATTTGCGCCGTCTCAGTTTGAAACTGCTCCCATTGTTCTTGCCAAATCGCTAATTGATTTTCCGCTTGCTGCAGCTTGGCTTGAGCCTGCTCTGCAACTGCCCTAGTTTGCTCGCGTTGCGGACGCAATGCCTCAAGCTCTAACTCCAAATTCTCTAATTGCGCTTGGTCTTCATGCAGCGCGGCGTCGGCTTCTTGCCAAGCTTGCTCAAGCTGCCGGATGTCTGCAGTCAATTGCCGCTCACGTTCTTGAATATGGGTAATGCTCTGTTCTTGGCGAGCAATATCGGCGCCCAGGGCATAGAACTGCGCTTGCACCGCATTGGCCGCTTCATTGGCAGAATTTTGTTCAGCACGCTCCACTTCGATATCACGTTCATACCGGCGGTAGTCAGCCATCTTGGCTTCTAATTGAGTAGCTTGGACTTGCAGCACTTGCTGTTTTTCCTGAAGCTGCTGATTGATAGCTCGATAATGCAGGACGTGCCATTGTGCTCGATAACCACGTTGTTCTTGTTTTAAAGCCTTATATCGTTCGGCGGCATTCGCTTGGCGCTTTAGATGCTCAAGCTGCTTGGCAATTTCTTGACGCAGGTCACTTAAGCGACTGAGATTTTCGCGGGTTGCTTTTATACGATTTTCAGTTTCACGCCGACGTTCGCGATATTTGGAAATTCCGGCCGCTTCTTCTAAGTGGACACGCAACTCTTCAGGCTTGCTCTCAAAGAACTTGGTGATCGTCCCTTGTTCAATGATCGCGTAGTTTGAAGCACCAAGGCCGGTGCCCAAGAAAATATCAGTAATATCGCGCCGGCGACAGTGACTACCGTTCAGATAAAATTGCGATTGACCATCCCGCAGAATTTCCCGCCGAATGGCTATTTGACCATACTGGGCATAAGCCCCTCCCCAACGCCCTTGGCTGTTATCAAAAAGCAATTCAATGGAAGCTTGACTGACCGGCTTGCGGCTTGCCGTACCATTAAAGATCACGTCTGTTAATAATTCGCCGCGCAATTGACGGGCCGAACTCTCGCCAATCACCCAGCGAATAGCATCGACAATATTCGACTTGCCACAGCCATTCGGGCCGACAATAGCCGTCAAATGGCTTTGCAGCAATACCGTGGTGGGATCCACAAAGGATTTAAATCCGGCTAATTTTATCGTCTTTAGTTGCATTTAGGGGTCGGTCCTGAATAGCTCAAGCCCGTATTGTAACCAGGTAAGGCAATTGCTGACAACCTAGGCGTCAACGCTGGGTGTAATTAAAACTGCGGTCAGAAGATCCCAGAAGCGTGCACGAATAATGCCGGCGTCACTTGAGCAGGGCGATGAGGCCGTAGGTAAATCGGCCGAGGAGGTGCCACGGAGGCGGATCCCCGCAGGGGGCTCCGCTGCTCTGCTTAAATTATTTTTGTCCCTACAAAGTTATGTGTGCAGTTTTCCCTAATGAAAGAGAATCGTGACAGCGCATAGAACTTTAAGCTAAAATTCATTCATTCAATTCATTTAATAAGGCTTTTCATGCTATTACCCCTAGGCCATGACAATTTTAGAAAACTTATTGATTATCGACTGGATTTTGTCGATAAAAGTTTATTTATCCAAGAAATTCTGGATGACAGAGGTACGAACGTAGCAGTAATCACCCGCCCCCGCCGCTTCGGTAAGACTTTAAATTTATCCATGTTGCACTACTTTTTGGCAGCAGAAGCTTATGGAAAATCTACGCAAGGATTATTCGACGGCTTAAAAATCGCTGCTTTAGGTGAAAAATACATGCAGCACCAAGGTCAATACCCGGTTATTTTCCTGACACTAAAAGACGTCCGCGATCATTCTTTTGACATAGCCAAAGAAAAATTAGGGCTGTTATTAGCTGAAGTCTATCGAGAACATAGCTACCTATTACATAGCCCCCATTTAGAAGCTACCGATAAGCAATTTTTTAATACGATCTTAGGGGGAACTAACCAACAAAGCTTACTGGAAAAATCCTTGGCGTCTTTAACTCGCTATTTGTTTCAACACTATGGAAAAAGCCCTTGGCTATTAATTGACGAGTACGATACCCCTATGCACTCGGCTTTCTTGCATCATTATTATGATGAGATGATTTCCTTAATTCGCGGTCTATTTGGCGCTGCGTTAAAAAGCAATCCCTATTTAGAAAAAGCTGTCATTACCGGTATTTTACGTATTAGCAAGGAAAGTTTATTTTCGGGATTAAATAATATTCAAGTCTATACCCTGCTGCAGACCCAATATAGCGAATATTTCGGCTTCACTGAAACAGAAGTAGCTTCCCTGTTACAAGAAGCGCATTTAGAGTCAAGGTCGGAAGCCATCCGGGATTGGTACAATGGTTATCAGTGTGGCAATACTATCATTTATAATCCCTGGTCAATGGTTCAATGCATTCATGCCCAAGGAGAGCTTCGTCCATTTTGGGTTAACACAAGCAGTAATGATTTAATCAAACACTTATTGGCCCAAGGCGATGCCACCCTCAAAGCAAATCTCGAATTGTTGCTAAAAGGCAAGGCAATTGAAGCAGTCATTGAAGAAACTATCATCTTTGCTGATTTAGCTCGCGATAATAATGCCTTTTGGAATTTAATGTTGTTTAGTGGCTACCTAAAAGCTATAAGCACAACACGAGTAGATGATCGTATCAAAGCACAATTGGCTTCCCCTAACCGAGAAATCTCTTCCTTGTATCGCGGCATTATTCAAGCTTGGTTTGCAGACAGTTTAGGTTATAGCAATTATCAAAGCTTCTTACAAAGTTTGGTGCAGGGAAAAGTGGAAGAATTTATTTTGCGTTTGCAGGATTGTTTACGAACCACCCTAAGTTTTTTTGATGTCACTGGCTTAAATCCAGAAAAATTCTATCATGGTTTTGTTTTAGGACTTATGATAAGTTTGCAAGATACTTATGAGATTCAGTCAAATAAAGAAGGGGGTTATGGGCGTTTTGATGTAATGCTCATCCCAAAAGACCTTACACAGTTAGGCATTGTTTTGGAATTTAAAACGGTACGCGACCTCAATACTTCATTAACCGCAGCTGCTGAAGAAGCTCTGCGGCAAATTATCAATCGTGATTACGCGCAAATCTTGCGCAGTAAAAATATTCAGCGAATCCTGCAATTAGGATTAGCATTTCGCCACAAAGAGGTTGCAGTAGCAGCCACACAATAGGCTATTAGTAAGAAATTTTTGACTCTGGAGTGATTCTAAATGAAAAAATGCTTTTCACTATTGTTCGTGGTTATTTCAGGATTACTGACGACAACTCACGGCTTTGCAGATTGTCCACCACCTAACTCAATCACGGTGACACAGCAAACGAACGGGACATTTACTGTGATACCTCCTGTTCCCTTTAGTTATTCGGGAGACAATATACCCATCACTGCATTGGGCCCCGTTTCTTTTTCGAGCGCCAGGCTTCATGCACCACACGCTTCTTTTGATTCAGACGGATATCACGCGCATGTGGTTCACACCCTCTGCTTGTATGCAGTTGGTCCTGACGCAGAGAATGGCTTATTTATTATCCAAAATAGAAATTCATTTGATGCGCTGCTCACCCAAACCAACTGGTGGTTAGACCGCCAAAGCGATAATTTTCTCTGCTATGCTTATCGGGGCCAGAATTGCCAATTCTCCGGTCCCTAAGATTCATCAATGATTTGGGGAATAGGCGAATCCAGGCTGCTTTACTTGACTTCGCTCTGAAAACGATCAATTGCTTCGAGCTGTGTTTCTAATACTTCAGTTTTAGCACTAAAAAGTTTATTAGCATAAATACTGAGCATTAATAAGCCAATGCTGGCGCCCACCGCAGTTAGTGAATAGTGCGATAAATCGGCCGTGCGAGTGAGGTCCATATCAATGGGTGTCTTTAAATCGGCAAGCAACAAGCAGGTATTGGTAAAGGTTAAAAAAGCAGCCAAACCAAAGCACGCAGCGAATGTTTCACCTGCCCGCTCCCAATAACGATTGATTCGCAATTGAGCAATTAAGTCGGGTAACTTTGACTTCTCGCTTTGCACCTTAGCAGTCACCTGTTTCACGGTAGCGATTAACCTCTCAAAATCTTTATAATCAGCCTGAATACTAAGAACTCCAATTTGATCCAAGAATAATTTTACTGCTGATTGGTACTCAGGATGCTGGAGTATTGCTGCATGAAGTTGATCGATCGCCTGTTTAAGTTGGGCGCGTTGTGGATTGAGATTGCCATTAAAAAAGGCGCGGGTATTGGCAAAGAGTGGGCGTTCATTCTGACACCAAGCCTCCCATTCCGGTCGTGCCAAACCTTCTCCCTTACTTGCAGCGCGATCATGATCATTGGAAAAAAATAACTCGCGTAATGAAGCTTTGTCCTGGAACAAAGCCCGAGTACGGGGAAAAGGCTTGTGATATCTGATATTTTGGCCGCTATGCGAAGGGTCCCAATCTTCATAGGTTTTGCTAGCGGTTGGTAATTCAATAGGGGGCTTGAGTTGCTCTCGCAATTTATCAGTCTGAGATTTCCAATCGAAATCTTGAAGTTTTATCCCCCGGTTCTATGTAGAATCGAGTGGGTAGATTTTCCTTCTCCCCTTGTGGGAGAAGGAATTGTACGCAAGCCTCAGCTGTTGTTCAACTTGACCCTTGACCGCTACCACAGCCAAATGCCGCACGTATGTTGTTACAAGTAGAGTCTTTAGGATCATATGTTTCATAATGCCTTCGAGCTGCCCAATTGGCCGCCAAAGTGAGTAGCGCCATCCCCACTAAAATGGTGGCAAAAATTCCCGTACCTGTAGTTAGGTTGTTTCCAATAATATCGCCCACAGAAGGATTGCTTGCTCCCTGAATTAAACCTACGAAATCGCCAGACGGCCTTAGGAAATCAACAAATGCCCCGGGCTCCATCGCCACACACGTCCCAGCAAAAGCCAACACTTCGAGGACACAACCAAAAGCGAAATAGTTCCAAAAAGTGGGAGGTGCATCCTCATCATTTTGTTCTTTTACAATGCCTACCACTTTTCTTCCCAGGTGCTGCTGCTTAGCCGATGGGGTCTCTGCTTTAACCTCACTAGGTCGCGTTGGTGTCCTATTGCATGACTGATTTAATTTGCCCAAGCTGTTACTTATTTGTTTCTGACCAAAAAACGTATCTATCTTCTGCATCGCAGTATCAAGCTCAGCTTCAGATAATGAAGATACCTTTGGGAAAGAAGGGTCACCGCGTAAGTCCAGTAAGTTGCAGCTGTGTGATGTGTGAAAGCATTTATCCAGCCCTGCAGAAACGAACTCGCAAAGCTCGCTTGCGGTTCTTCTTTTGTTATGACTATCCAAGTTGCCTTCTTTTTTTCGTACAGCTTCTAAAATTTGCCGCGCTACATCCTCCACCTCTTTCGCGGTAAAACCATCCCCATCTATTATCGTTGTGTCGTCGTAGTCTTCTGAGTTTGCTTCAGCCTCTAAGAGGCCCTCAATGGAATCCGGGTCATATTCTGTCCGCCTTCCCTCGGTCAACACCATGGAAACTTGCCGCATGATGCCAACAAATTTTCGTTTATCATCTAAAGTGGTTTTACTTTCAGGACTGGTGGATTGAGTACTCATTAGTTTAAACCTCGCCAATTGTTTTAATGGAAACACACCATCTTTGCCTGGATGGTTAATCGCTTGAATAATTAATAACAGAATACCCCATGAAACTGCAGGAAATATTAACAGCAAGGGGGCTGGGGCTCTTGGGTTGTAAGATCAGTCTGCGACTCGCTCCCCTTTTTGTATGCGTTCCAAGCATAATAAATTATACTGACAGTCATAAATAATACAGCTCCAATCAGCGCATCTCGACTGACTTCCGATCCTACATAATCATCCATAATTATTTCCGCCCTATCAAATAGACTATGTGCACTATAGTAATTTATCGAAGACCCAGTCAACCAACCAACAAATGCGCCAACTAATCCACTTCCAACGATTTTTGTCATTGTAACCTGCGAAGTTTTGGCTTCATAAGGAGCCTCAGGACATTCCCACATACCTCGAGGAGCTAAGCAAAAGTAAAAAGAGGATAGCATAATAGTTAAGAACGTTAACATGAAAACAGTGTCAGCAATTTCCCAGCGCAAAAAACAATCTCCTGGGTCAATGATCGATCCAGAAGCGCTGTACTGACTGTACAAATTGGAAAAGCCAGCAATAATCCAGATGCTACTCGCTGTCGCTAACCCAAGCCCAGCAGTTTTCTTGACAAAGATTTTCGCACTTTCTATAGACATAAGACGGGCCTCATACTCTTTATGTTTCCATTAAGAATTGCTCTGTGCAATCCATGGTAGTTTACCTGGCTTTACTTCAGTGAATATTAACCTATGCAAAGCCAACGCGCTGTTTACTCAAGATCTCTATAGGTGACAAAAATAATCCCTCCCTTCGGGAAAGGAGATTAGGAGAAATTTAAAAAGATCAGGATACTTACATTATTTTCGTAGTACACAATATCTCTTTAAATCCCCCTTAATCCCCCTTTTTCAAAGGGGGAAATTATTGCTGTGCCTTGCTCTTCGGAGCAGCAATAAGCAAAAATTAATTGCTGTACCACGAGAGGGAATTGCGTTAATAGTGCTAAAAATTGCTTAAATTCCAACTCTTGTGTTAACTCGTGCTGAGACGCCAAAACAATTGCATACATTTTCTTTGCTGCTGAGTTGCCTTGTTCGGCCGCTTTCGCGTACCAAGAAATCGCTTGCGAATAATCTCGCGCAGCCAAATAATGATCTGCGAGTAAACATTGCGCAATAGCATCGCCAGCAACTGCAGATTGTAGTAATTCATTGGCCTTAATACTCAGTGCTTTTTCTTCATTTACTGGAATTCTGCTTAAGAGCGATCGATGATTTTCCAAAAGATCCCATTCCGGTTCCAGGCTACCACAAGATAAGTGATAATAACGCAATATCGCAGGCAGCCAAGCTTGATCTGCAACCGTGCTTAGCGGAATTTGCAATGCGGCCCGCTCATACCATTGCACTGCCTCAATTAAATTTTGGGTTGTTCCTATACCTTTTTCAAGACAACGTGCTAAATTTTTTTGCGCATTAGCATTGTCTAGCTTCGCCGCCTTTCGATACCAAGAAACTGCTCGTTTCAAATTTTTCGTGACACCCTGTCCCTCTTCATAGCATTCTCCCAATTCATTTTGCGCCACACTATGTCCAGCTTTTGCAGCACGTCGCCACAACTTCGTAGCAGTTTCTAAATTAATTTCGGTTCCACCCGTTCCATAGCGATGGCACCAGGCTAATCGATTTAAAGCGCCGGGGTGATTCTGCTCACAAGCAAGCCGATATTTTTCCACAGCCAGCTTGGGGTCTTTAAATTCAGCATAAATTGCCCATTCAGTTTGCGCAGCAGGATCTCCCATCGTGGCGTGTGCTATAAATAATTGTTTTAACATGGGAGCATCAGTGCTAGTAAATTGTTGTAATGTAGGAGCAGCAGTGCTAATAAAATGCGCAATCTCTCTTGCCAGGGAATAATAATAACGAGCTGTGGGTAGATGCTGTCGCACTCCAAAACCAGCCACAGTATAAATCGTCCCTAAATAAGCATACGCTCTGGGATGCGGGATCTTGGCTACTTCTAATAACAAAGGTAAGGCAGCGCGATATTGAAATAATTGATAGTATTTTTCCCCCGCACGAAACAACGCGTTATTTTTTAAGAGATAGTTTGCATGTATCTTATCTAACAACTCATCAATTACCTTTAACTGAGATGCTTTCGCTGATTGTAGTTGCAAAGAAACTTCTTTGATAACCAATTGCAGACAAGGGTTGGCTTTTAAAGCATCATGAGTTATTGACAATCGAGTGAGAGGAGAAGTAGCACCAGGATTTTTTTCGTTAATCCATGCTTCAATGGCTGTTTTCTCAAAACTATGGCCATCAGGTAACACTTGGGGATTCTCCATCGGCAAATGTGTAATTGGGCAAAGAAATCCCTCCGGTACAATTTGTTCTAATGCCTCACAACTTGCTTTAATCTTCTGTAAAAATGTATTTAAGGGTTCAACTTTTTGGAAAAATAAAATTTTTTCTTCCAGAGGATGAGGCAATTTTTCTTCTGAAATTACTTTTTCTTTTGACTCTCCGTTTGCCCCCCCCATTTCTTGTGCGAACTGCTGGTTGAAATTTTGCAATTCTTCTTGCATTTTCTGTAACTTTTCCAGCTCTTGCTGCCATTTGGCAGCCGCTTGAGGAAAACTGCTGATAGCATCACGCAATCCAATATTAGCCACCATTTCCTTATTTTTTAGCTCTTTTCCTGAGGGTCCGATGACTGGTGGTTCTGAATTCTCCTCGAACCACTTAATTGCAGCTTTTCGTTCATAGATGATCCCATCATCTAACATGACCGGATCAACATAAATTTCGTGAGTAATGGGGCAGGTAATAAATTGCGTAGGTAAAGTGAAGGTAAATTGCGGAGATTGTTTTTGCTCCTGGGACATATTGGATCCTTATTATTATTATATTCATCACGATTTTGCCTCTCCTCTTGGGGGAGAGGCCGCCGTGCCTAAGGCGCGCGGGTGAGGGGTAAGCAGCAGTTAGCATTTAGCTAATCAAATGCTCATTGCTGGTTTGAAGTTTATCCCTCATCCGCCCTTTCGGGCACCTTCTCCCACCAGGGGAGAAGGATTTTTATGACCTGCAGCATATCGTATGTAGAGGGGTGACTCAACCCCGCCGAGCTTGAAAAAAGCCTTGTAAAATCATACGGCTTTCTTCCGCCAAGCAGCCACCCTCCCAATCAATGCGATGATTTAATTGCCGCGTATCTAATAGGTGAAAAACACTGGCGACTGCACCTGCCTTCGGATCTAAGGCAGCAAAAACCAGGCGCCGGATCCGAGCTTGCAGCAAGGCGCCCACACACATGGCGCAAGGCTCAAGGGTCACGTACAGCGTAGTATTGAGTAATCGATAGTTCCCGTGCGCGATCGCTCCAGCACGAAGTGCGACAATTTCTGCATGGGCAGTAGGATCGCAGTGGGTAATCGGTTGATTCCAGCCTGCACCTATCAGTTGATTTTCATGCACCAACACAGCACCTACTGGCACTTCGTTCACTGTCGCCGCTTGGCGTGCGAGACTAAGTGCTTGCTGCATCCAATGTTGGTCGATAATAGCCCGCTCTGTAGTAATTTGACCGACGGGTGACGCGCAAGCGGGGACCCCAGCGCGCGCAATAACTTCAAGGAGGCCAGCCTCCTTGAAGTTATGAGCACACTGGGGTGCTGCAGCGGCAGGACCCGTCGGAGCTAGGGCTTCAGCGGGAATTCCCTCGTCACTCCCACTCAATGGTGGCGGGGGGTTTTTCGGAAACATCATAAACGACTCTGGAAATACGCGACACCTCATTGAGGATGCGTTGAGAAATCTGATGCAGTAAGGTATAGGGTAATTCGACCCAGTGGGCTGTCATAAAATCAACCGTTTCCACAGCCCGCAAAGCAATCACATATTCGTATTTACGCGCATCACCCGCAACACCCACCGATTTCACTGGTAAAAATACCGCAAATGCCTGGCTAATTTTATAGTACCAATCTGCCTGCCGTAACTCCTCCATAAAAATCGCATCGGCCTGTCGCAAAATTTCCACGAACTCCGGTTTAACTTCTCCTAAAATCCGCACTGCTAAACCAGGACCAGGAAAGGGATGGCGATAAACTAAATCATAAGGCAGGCCCATTTCCAAACCAATTTTTCTTACTTCATCTTTGAATAATTCACGGAGTGGTTCAAGCAAAGAGAGTTGCATGTGCGCTGGCAAACCGCCCACATTATGGTGCGATTTAATGACCTGTGCTTTTCCGGTTTTAGCACCAGCTGATTCAATGACATCGGGATAAATGGTCCCTTGTGCCAACCATTTTACCTCCTTAAATTTTGCTGCTTCGGCTTCAAATATTCGAACAAATTCTCGACCAATTATCTTACGCTTTTCTTCTGGGTCCGAAATGCCGGCCAAAGCTTGGAAAAATTGCTGGTGCGCATCGATCCTGATGATGTCAATGCCAAAATGTTGGCGAAAGGCCTGCACGACTTGCTCTGCCTCTCCAGCACGTAATAATCCAGTATCCACCAAGATACAAATCAATTGCTGGCCAATAGCCTTATGTAATAAAGCAGCAACTACGCTAGAATCAACCCCACCCGACATGCCAAGCAATACTCGATCGCGCCCCACTTGTTCTTGAAGATACTGAATACGCTCTTCAATAATATTTTGGGCGGTCCACAACCCATCACAACCACAAATTTCATGGATAAATCGCGCTAAAATACGCATCCCTTGGCGGGTATGGGTAACCTCAGGATGGAACTGCAAGCCATAAAAACGTCGCTCTTCATTGGCCATCCCAGCCACTGAGCAATTTTTAGTGCTGGCAATTGAGACAAAACCCGCAGGCAAGCGCTGCACTTGATCGGCGTGACTCATCCATACATCAAGTAGGGCGACATTATTCTCGGCAAAATGATCTTCTATATCCCGCAATAATCCAGAATGGCCATGCACTTCAATTTGAGCATGGCCAAATTCCGAGCCTAGGGCAGAAATCACCTCACCTCCCAGTTGAGTTGCCATAGTTTGCATTCCATAGCAAATCCCTAATACCGGACAACCTAATTCAAACACGATTTGCGGGGCACGCGAGGTTGCAGTGGCAGTCACTGTTTCTGGTCCCCCAGAAAGAATAATGCCATCTGGAGCCACTTGTTCAATGGCCTCAGGTGATACGGTGGGTGCAAAAATTTCACAATACACACCACATTCACGCACGCGGCGAGCAATCAACTGGGTATATTGCGAACCAAAATCCAGGATCAAAATGCGTTGGCCATGAATATTGCCGCGCACCGGAGAAAATGCAGAGGGTTGTTCGTGGTTCATAGAGTTCCTATAGCATACCTAATTGTAATTTGGCGGCATCTGACATTCGTTCACGATCCCAAGGAGGGTCAAATATCACCTCCACTTGAACTTCTTGCACCGTCGGTAAGCTGCGAATTTTTTGCTTAATATCACCTGCTAATACCGGACCCATACCACAGCCTGGGGCAGTGAGGGTCATGGTAATTTCAACCTGATGTTGATCCTCCGCTTGCGTGATTATTCTGCAATCATAAATTAAGCCCAGGTCAACAATATTGACGGGAATTTCTGGATCAAAACAAGTTTTTAATTGTTCCCAAATGGCTTCTTCTAAACTCATGCCGGCAGGTAATTCCGTCTTTAAAACACTGGGCTGCTTTCCCAAAGCGTCAGCGTCTTTACCAGAAATGCGGGCTAAATTACCGTAAATATTAACCGTATAAGTCTCTCCTAAATCCTGGGTAATGATTACCTCAGTGCCTTTTTGTAAATAAATCGGGGCACCAGAAGGAATGAGTAAGGCATCAACATCACGGGATAGTACGAGGATATTTTCGGACATATTAAGACCCCCTCTCCCTACCCTCTCCCACCTTCCCTCGCTGGCGCTCGGGCGGGGGAGAGGGATTCTGAATCGAGCTCTCTCACCTTCCCTCGCTCGGGCGGGGGAGAGGGAGCTACGGTAAAACTTTCGCCACAACCACAGAAATGTTCTGCATTGGGATTACGAAAAACTAATTGTTTTTGCCCACCTGCCTTTTCTTCTAAAGAAATCACCATCCCGCGAATGATTTCAATGCAATTCGGATCGATAAAAATTCGCAGCTCATCTTCCAAACATACGTCACCAGGTTGCGGTTCTTTAACAGCATCTACTACATAACTAAAACCAGAACAGCCACTTTTCGTGGTCGCCACGCGAAAGCCACCATTAGGTTGTGATTTATTGATGAATGCTTGCACATAAGCACGCGCAGGCGCAGTGAAGGAAATAATGGTCATGTTTCTTGCTCCGTAGTGACTGGTTTAGCTTCATGATTAATGGCCCCCATCAAAGTATGCCAAGCTAACGTGGCGCATTTTACTCGAGCCGGAAATTCAGCAACTCCCGCTAATACGCTTAATTTACCGACGCAATCTGCCTGACCAGCATTTTTCTGGGTGAGCAATTGATGAAATTGCTGAAAAAGATGTTTTGCTTCGGCAATCGGCTTGCCTTTCACTGCTTCTGTCATTAATGACGCAGAAGCCATCGAAATAGCACAACCGCTGCCTTGAAAGCTAACATTGACCACAACCCCCTCTTTTTCCGTTAGATAGATCGTTAAGCGATCACCACATAAGGGATTAAACCCTTCCTTGATGCAATTAGCCCCATCCGAAACCCCAAAATTTCGTGGCCGACGCCCATGATCGAGGATCACATCTTGGTATAGTTCGTGTAAGTTCATAATACCCCCTCTCCCTTACCCTCTCCCACCTTACAAATCCCCCTTTTTTCAAAGGGGGGATTTGGCGGGGGAGAGGGGATCTGGATGACAACCCTCTCCCACAAGAGAGAATTTTAATTGTTAAACAACTTCTGTACTTCGCGCAGCGCCTCTACCAAAACATCTACTTCTGCTTTGGTATTATACAAACCAAACGATACCCGCACTGTAGCCGGAATTGCAAAACGCTCCATCAACGGCATCGCACAATGATGCCCTACTCGTACGGCAACGCCACGCTGATCTAATACCGTACCAATATCATGCGGATGAACCTCTTTCATCACCCACGAAATAATCGCCGATTTTTCTTTTGCGGTACCTAAAATATTCAAGCCGGATATCTCACGTAATTTTTCTGTGGCGTAATGCAATAAATCTTCTTCATGCTGCTTAATATTTTCTAACCCTAACTGAATTAAATAATCAACCGCTGCTCCCAAACCCACTACTGCGGCGATATTAGCAGTCCCAGCTTCAAATTTATAAGGTAAGCGATTATAAGTAGTTTTGGCAAAGCTTACCTGCTCAATCATATTACCCCCACCTTGATAAGGCGGCATCGACTCCAGCCAGGCAGTCTTGCCATACAACACCCCGATGCCGGTGGGGCCATACATTTTATGGCCGGAAAATACATAAAAATCACAATCTAATGCTTGTACATCGACAGATAGGTGAGGGGTCGCTTGTGCGCCATCAATTAATACTGGAATATTTTGCTCATGCGCCATGGCGATGAGACGCTGTACCGGATTGATGGTTCCCAATACATTGGAAATGTGGGTAACAGCGACTAATCGCGTTTTGGGAGTGAGTAGTTGCGCATAGGCATCTAAATCTAATTCTCCTGCATCAGTGACTGGAATAACTTTTAGGGTCGCACCGCGTTCTTCGCAAACCCATTGCCAGGGCACGATATTCGAATGATGTTCCATAGCACTAATGAGAATCTCATCTCCAGCTTGCACATGAGCTTTGCCAAAACTTTGAGCTACTAGATTAATCGCTTCTGTGGCCCCTTTAACAAAAATAATTTCATGGCGATGCGCAGCGTGAATGAATTGCTGAATTTTATCGCGCGCTCCTTCATACAATTCTGTCGCACGTTCACTTAATGCATAAACACTACGATGAATATTGGCATTACTTTCACAGTAGTAATCATTTAAGGCTTGCAATACCGCTATAGGTTTTTGGGTGGTATTAGCATTGTCCAAATATACGAGCGGCAACCCATGCATGGTTTCCCGCAAGATAGGAAAATCATAGCGGATTTGCTCGACAGTAAATGAAGAAGGAATGAATGCTTGCATAAAATTACCTAATAATAACCTTCGACCTTATTTCTGGCGCCATTTGAGCTAAAATTTCTTCGGCAAAGGCTTGCACTAGCACCGCTTCAGCGCTTGCCGCATCTAAGCCGCGAGATCGCAAATAAAATAAGGATTCCGCCTCTACTGAGCTCACGGTAGCACCATGGGTACACTGAACATCATCGGCGTAAATTTCTAATTCTGGTTTGGTATTAATGTGTGCTTTTGGGCTCAGCAATAAATTTTTATTGGTTTGTTGCGAACAAATTTTTTGTGCCTTAGGATGAACAATCACTTTACCATTATAAACGCCAGTAGATTCGCCCGATAAAATTCCTTTGTACTGTTCAACACTAGTGGTATGTGCCGCATAGTGATCAATACGAGTATGATGATCAACATGCTGCTTGCCTGCCGTGATATACAATCCCTTGAGATCACAAGTTGCACCTGGCTCGTTTAAAGCAACCGTTAAATCTTCTCGGGCTAACTCTGCGCCTAAAGAAATACTAAAGCTCAACAAATGGCTGTCTTTAGCCTGGCTAATTTGGGTGTTAGCCAAATGTACCGCTGCGGGTGCTTCTTGCTGTAATTTATAATACTGTAACTTTGCTCCTGGCTTAATATCAATTTGCATGACACTATTTTTAACATAATTATCAGCATTTAATGCCACATGTTCTTCAAAAATAACTGCCTGACTATGCTCTTCTAACAGGAAAATATTGCGCGGCGCATAATACAATGAGGTATCAACGCTCCCAGTGGTGATAAACAATAACTGAATCGGTTTAGTGAGTGCACAATTTCGTGGGATACGAATCACCAACCCATCAGTCATTGACCCGGCATTCCAGTGCAGCAACCGATTTCGTGCACAAGCAGTCGGTGGCGCCAAATTGGTATATTCGTTAGCTAAGATTTTTAATCGAAATGCTTCGGGTACCGTGAAAATTTCGGCTACCGAGGTTAAATCAATCGTCGATGATAAAGCCTCACTGTAAAATCCATTAATAAACACCAGATGATAGGCTTGCTCTAAGGTGGGATAGGTTATTTTTCCTATTGCATTAAATCTTTCTGACGAGAAAAAAACTTTCTTTGCTAAAAAATTTAAATCTGTGTATCTCCAATGTTCGTTCTTTTTCGTAGGAAACCCATCCCGAGTAAATAACTCTAGGGATTGCTGCCGCCACTGCGCGTATTCATTTATGACTTGATGCATATTTACCCTTCCAGCCAACTATAACCTTTCTGCTCCAATTCCAAAGCCAATTCTTTGCCTCCTGAATGCACTAAACGACCCTCATGCATCACATGAACGTAATCTGGGGTAATAAATTCCAGCAAACGCTGATAATGAGTAATGACAATCATCGAACGCTCAGGACTGCGCATACTGTTGACACCCCTGGCGACAACTTGCAATGCATCGATATCCAAGCCAGAATCTGTCTCATCCAGTATTGCTAACTTAGGTTGCAACACTAACATTTGTAAAATTTCATTGCGTTTTTTTTCGCCGCCAGAAAAACCCTCATTTACTGAACGATGCAAGAAATTTTCATCCATTTCCAATAGTTTTAATAAGCTTTCACTAAAGACAAAAAATCAAACGCATCCAACTCGGGTTCACCACGCTGCTTTCGTAAGCTATTTAAGGCCATTCTTAAAAAATACATATTATTCACGCCAGGAATTTCTACGGGATATTGAAAAGCTAAAAATAACCCGCGAATGGCGCGCTCTTCTGGAGATAAACTGAACAAGTCTTGGCCTAAAAACTGATGTCTCCGCCAGTCACTTCGTAATCCTCACGTCCCGCTAAGACATTGGCAAGGTACTTTTACCTGAACCATTGGGTCCCATAATGGCATGGACTTCCCCAGGATTAACCTGCAAATTAATGCCATGCAAAATTGTTTTACCTTCTGCAACTTTTACTTGTAAATTATTGATTGTTAACATCGTACTTACCCCACACTGCCTTCTAAACTCACTTCCAATAATTTTTGTGCTTCCACTGCAAATTCCATCGGTAATTCTTTAAATACTTGTTTACAAAAACCATTCACAATCATCGATACCGCATCTTCTGGACGAATGCCGCGTTGTTGACAATAAAATAATTGATCTTCACCAATTTTAGACGTTGTCGCTTCATGTTCGACTTGCGCCGTGTTATTTTTTACTTCGATATAAGGAAAAGTATGTGCGCCGCAACGATCTCCTAATAATAAAGAATCACATTGGGTATAATTTCTTGCGGCATTCGGCTGCAGGCTTCACCCGCACTAAACCACGATAAGTATTTTGACCATAGCCCGCAGAAATGCCTTTGGAAATAATCGTGCTGCGGGTATTTTTGCCAATATGAATCATTTTAGTGCCAGTATCTGCTTGCTGATAATGATTGGTTAATGCCACTGAATAAAATTCACCGACGGAATTATCACCTTGCAAAATAACACTTGGATATTTCCAAGTAATGGCAGAACCCGTTTCAATTTGTGTCCAAGAAATTTTAGAATGTGCGCCACGGCAAGCCCCGCGTTTAGTCACAAAATTATAAATACCGCCTTTGCCTTCTTTATCGCCTGGATACCAATTTTGCACGGTGGAATATTTAATTTGTGCACCTTCCAAGGCCACTAATTCCACCACGGCGGCATGCAATTGATTTTCATCACGCATCGGCGCAGTGCAACCTTCTAAATAACTAACATAACTGCCTTCATCAGCAATAATCAAAGTGCGCTCAAATTGGCCGGTGTTGGCAGCATTGATTCGAAAATAAGTGGATAAGCTCCATCGGGCAACGCACGCCTTTGGGAATATAAACAAAAGAGCCATCACTAAATACTGCTGAATTTAAGGCTGCAAAAAAATTATCACGATAGGGCACCACACTGTCCTAAATATTGTTTCACTAAGTCAGGATATTTTTGTACCGCTTCTGAAAAAGGACAAAAAATCACTCCTGCTTCAGCTAATTTTTCTTTAAAAGTGGTAGCCACAGAAACACTATCAAAAACCGCATCGACGGCAACGCCGGCTAAACGCCCCTGCTCATGCAAAGGAATACCTAATTTTTTATAAGTTTCCAAAATTGCAGGATCGACTTCATCTAAACTTTTAGGGGCATTTTTAGTAGATTTTGGCGCCGAATAATAAATAATGCTTTGATAATCGATGGGCGGATAATGCAAATGCGCCCATTGTGGCGGTGTCATGGTTAACCAATGATGATAGGCTCGTAGCCGCCATTCCAGCATAAATTCGGGTTCATTTTTTTTGGCAGAAATTAAGCGAATAGTATCCTCATTTAACCCAGGAGCTAAGGTATCAGACTCAATTTCTGTAACAAAACCATGTTGATAGGTTTTATTGACTAGATTATCTAAATAATGACGTTCTTGCTGCATTGGCATTTTTTCTCATTAAAGCTAATGGCTGGGCCATATCTGCTAGGCTCACACTTTCCAAGGTATCAATTAAAAAACGGTTAATAGTCTGCCAATTATGCTTAATTGTGCAAGTACTTTCATGCCGACATATTTGTGCTGACTGTGAACATTCAGTAAAAGCCACTTCTCCCTCAATTGCAGTAATCACTGCCGCCACGGTAATAGCTTGAGCTGGTTTGGCCAACCGATAACCTCCCCCTGCCCCACGAACAGAGGCCACCAACCCAGCTTCCAAGAGTATCTTGAGGATTTTACTAACTGTGTGCGCAGAGAGAGAAACACGCTGCGCTACTTGATTAGCACTGAGGACCTGGGATTCATCAGCCATTAAACAATGCATAATGACTGTAGCATAATCTGCTAACTTACTAATTCGCAACATAAAGAAATCTCAAAATAATTAATTTATGCAATATAGTACCAAATTAGTGCTATTTAAGTCAAGCTTCTCCGCAAATATCCCCTCTCCCCTAAGGTGTCATCCCGAGTAAGGTGTCATCCCGAGTAAGGTGTCATCCCGAGTAAGGTGTCATCCCGAGCGCAGCGAGGGATCTCCATATTCTTTGCCACATTCATGAGATCCCTCACTTCGTTCGGGATGACACCTTACTCGGGATGACACCTTACTCGGGATGACACCTTAAGGGAAAAAAGGATTTTCTAGACCCTCATCTGCCGCGTTGATTGATCAACACCATCTAAAAATCCCCAGAGGGCATCGCAGCTTGCCTCAGCCGAAGCCAACACCTTGGATTCGGTCGCCCCTAAGCTTTCAAGCATGGTTTTTTCTTGCTCGGCGTGCCACACATCAAGCTCTTTATGCACCTCAAAGAAGCGCAGGGTTTCTGGCTCTTCAATGCCATAATGCTGTTTTAAACCCGCAATCTTAGCTTTGCTGATTTCAGGCAATTGGGATTCATAAGCATAAAGAGCACTTAGGCCTTCCACCGGGTCTGTGGCAACCAATTGCAATAAGGAATCAATACAGGCACGAGTTAAGGGATGTAACGGGGCTTGCATCATGTCTGCCCGGGTCAGCCCTAGGCCCTCACCAAAATTAAGCCATAGCCCACGATGATTTGGCTCACCCAGCTCCTCATCAACCAAATTCTCTAACAGGGGCTTTCGCACTTCTGGTTTGTCCCAAAGCAGAGAGTGAGTTCGACTGATAAGACAAGGAATCGTGTTCTCTAGAGAATAATACTGGCAGGCATAGAACTTAAGATCATCAAGGGTCAAATCCCCTTGCGACCAAGCCTGATAAAAATCATGTCTTAGCAAGGATTTATTTTGAATGGCCGCATCAATTACTTTCCAGTCCATTTTTTTCTCCATCAAATTGTCATGTTAAAGGGGCAGGTATCATAACATAGCTTTGTACGAACCCTCAAAGGCCTCTAATGCCCGTAACGTGGCATGGTAATGATCACCCACTTGGATAGCAAATTTGGCTTTTTTTAAAGCGGCATCAAGAGATCGTACCACCTCTCGCAACTGAGGAGTGCCCGTATAGCAAAGACCACCATACATCGCATGTGCCAACTGCATTAAGGACTCGCGATCCCTTTTGGCAAAAGCATGCTGCAAGTCTTGACGAAACTTGGGTAGTGAAGCCGCCAGTAGACTCAGCAGTTCTTGTTCCGCATTGTCCTCAATAATAGGTAGATCTTCCATGGGGCAGCCATTTTCTGGAGCAAGCACTGCATCGGGTACTTGCCCTCCACGCTGGTGAACATAGCGCCTAAGCATAGTCAGTGCCTTTTCTACAGACAACGGCTTATGCAGCACTGCATCCATGCCTGCTTCAATACATTCATCCACATTGTCAACATGAGCGGACAACGCAACAATTGGCACACGCTGTTCTGGATCGATATCTTGCTCAATAACGCGTATATGCTTGGTCACTAGATAGCCAGAAAAATCGGGTAACCCAATGTCCATAAAGACCAGAGCATATTTTCCTGGCTCAAATAATTCTAATGCTGCAGCGCCACAATCTGCCACTACCACTTGGTAACCTAAATTACCAAGCATGGATTGTGCGACTTTTTGCGCCATCACATTATCTTCAACCAAAAGGACATTAAAAGGACTAGAGGAGGCAACTTTTGGCGCAACCTTTTCTGGCTGTGCCTGGGGGTTAGAATATTTTTTCATGAGGTTAGCACGTTTAGAGTGTTTTAATCTGTTCTCCCTCACCACAAATACTTGTCTTCCTAACGTACGGACAACTTATTATTCTTCGTGGTAAAGGCTAGCACATTAAGAAAATATTAACAAATGAAAAGATTTTTATATCTTGAGCTTTCTCTAAAGCATTACACTTTCCTAAGTGCTAGCGAATTCATATGCCTCTGAATATGCTCAAAAATGTCGGTAGGCAATCCGTAATTTTTGTAGGATGCATTCCAAGCAGTGAAGGTGGCATTTACCGTATCACGCACAGTTTGTAGTACCAGATGCTCTGGCACTTGCGCTTTCTTCACAAGCTTTGTGAAGTGCACCAATGCAACATTTCTCATATCCTTAGTATCACCCAAAGTAAGCGCTAAACCATCGGTTGAGATATAAGGGATCGTGGAAACCAAATCGTAAGCAGGCGCAAGCGCTGGTGTACGCCCATCCCTGTAGATGAAAGACCAATTTTAAGATGCATATCACCATTGCCAATTAGAATGGTGAAAGTTAGACGGCGAGGGCAGCAATTGGCGAGGAACCAGCATCAACTCCTGATCCAGAACACGCGCCATATCAGCAACGGTAGAAAGCCGTGGGTCGGTGACGCCTTGTTCTATTTTCGAGATATGACTTTGCGGCATGCCCAGCTTCTTTCCAAGCTCGGATTGATTTATTCTCATCGCGAGACGAGCGGCCTTTAGTTGTTGCAAGATACTTATTTTCATACGTTATCGCATATATTCGCAAAGACAAATATACTATTATATATAAAGCCATCAACGCAAGTGCTGAATCACATGGAGTGATTGGGAATTAAGATACAAGGATGTCAAAGAATTATACACTGCTGCGAACTTGGCTCTCTATATTGACCACAATCAACGCTAAATTCAGCACATTCATGGTTCTCATATTCAGCAATTAATAGAACCAGTGCTTCTGGGAAAGACTCCACATCAAACTGAAAGAAAAAACAAATACTTTCTGTTCTTGCACACTTTGGTTGTTGTATAGGAATTGGCAGTGAATAACCAGATCTATTCGCCCACTCTCTATGTGCCACGCGTAATAATGCTGAATGTTTAAATTCTAATTTTTCAGATTTTATGTGTAATTCTTGATTTTCTAGTTGGAATAAGGTTTTAAATCTTTCTAGGCCATTATTTTCTGGAAATACAATATATATATTGTCCTCTTTTACATACGCGGGTATAGACAAAGTTTTGCTTTTATTATCAATCTCTACTTTGCCAGACTTTGTTGACTTGTGCTCAATCATTAAACATTTATGCGTAGGATTATTATTGAATATAGAACTTGATAATCTCTTTAATCCTGCTATTTGCACATCACTGAACTTTGAATTGTCACCGCCCAGGTATCTTATGGCGTAATATAACGTTTCCATCGTAGGAAATACCATTTTAATTGCATTTTTATGCTCTGCTATAGATAATTTCACTTGAACTCTTGGCACAAGAAAACCGCATTTTTTTAAATTGGATACTAAATTTTGATAAGCCCAATAATACTCACTTGTATTTGCGCAAGTTCCAGTTTGGGATATCATGTCTCTTAGATTAATTTTTAAGTACAGGTCGTGACTGGCATTATCAATTAATTTTTCTACTTCATTATTAATTTCTAGATTACTACTTATTGGAAAATTTTTTATCAAATCAGCGATTAGAGGACTGGCAAAATCTGCGTCTGTAACAGATTCATTATCATATGCCTCTTGATCATATTGCCTTTGCAAATCTATTAATTTCATGAAAACTCTCCGATAAAAAATATTGTTGAACATGTTGGCCCACATAATTAACGTAGTCCAGTAGTCTAAAAATTAGAGAATATTATACTATAGTGACACTGAGAACTCTTAAACTTGAAATTTCTGAATTTTCAGATGGCTCATCGTTTTTCGGCTCATTCAACTTTTCTTGCTGGGTTTCTTTTTTATTTAACTCTAGTCTTGTGTTTTCCTCAATAAAATTAGGAGCTGTCTTATTATACTTTAAACATGCGCACTTAAATAATTCCAGCAATTTTTCTTTTGGATTTAAAGATTTAGATATCGTTGGATATCTCTCGCTAAGAAGCTTTATCCTAGCAATTGCAGTCTCCTCACAGCCTCTTGTGTCGATATCACACCACAAAGTATATAACTCCTCAAAGGTTTTAAATCCATCGTTAAAATTTGCAGACTTAGACTCTTTCAATTTTTTTAACTGTTTATGCAAATTTTCAACCTGTTCTAAAATATTCGGATCAATGAGGTTTTCGCTAAGGGATGACTGTGGAATCTTATTAATTTGTATCGTCCATTTTTTTTCTGGAAAAATAATTGCAAACGTATTACCTTGAGAATCCTCAAATAGTGGTGGGGTTCTCTGCTCCTTTTTACGCATTAATTCACTATCAAAAACCATCGGAAGTATCAGATGATTTCCCACACCCAGTGCATTCGCAACTGCTAGTATTTTCTTTTCATCCGTTGAACGAAACTCCAAAGCTCGTTTTGGCTTTAGCATGGCTATTGAAATTTTTGACAATTCTTCAATGGAGAAATGATCAGACAAAATTAATTTCCGAAATTCAGGCATTTTTTTAACGAACCTTATTATTATCTCCGAGGCGCAATCATCAAGTTCTAGTTGCTTATATTGTCTCCAGAATTTGATGATCCCCTGATCTGAGTCTCCTATTGATTTTAATTTCACTAATTTTTGTTCGATCATTATTATTATCCTCTTTTTGATTAAACAATTGACACCGATATATTGAATATTTAATAGTTGTGTATTATTGCGAACGTGAACAGTGCTAATCAGGCATGTTTTTTGAGAGCAGAAAATTGTCTCAAAGTGTTCACGATCCTGCAATAATGAAGAGTATATTTATAATTGGATGCGCCCAGCACACCAACAAAAATCTGCGCCTTACGCACTTCACCCGCTTGTGGGTCAATGATTCAACTCCTGGCCCAGCATAGTCCACGAACACCTTATCACCTGCCTTAATAAAAAGTTTGCTTTTCGCAAAAAACCATGAATAATACTCGGTAACCGTGGGCAATGCCCACGGCCGCGCCAAAAGAATGTCGAAACCATTCTTGAGGCACTTACAGCAACGAACCTAACCAAGAGGTCCGCCGTGTCAAATACAGCTTACTCGATTGCGCGTTTGCGTAAAACTCTTTTCTGTATGCCACTCATTTTTTTTCACCTACATTGCGTTGGGCGGATATTTTGCGCCTGGAGCAACAAATCCTTGCCGAAAGATTTTCCTCGAATGTCACAGCGGTGTTGCTGGCATCAGGTTGAGATTTGCTGTGGGTTTTTTAGTGGCTGGTATGCAGGACAAGAGGAGGTGGGCTGGTAGCAGAGGAAATAGGTAGGGCGTGAGGCACTCCTTCTCTTAAGCTACCGCCTCCGCCCTCGCCTATAAAAATCCTCTGCTGCCGCTTCCTTGATTCGTTGTTTTTTCAACTATAAATCCAGGAGCATATTCATGAATGATAATAACATTAACATCCCCTTTAAATGCTTTCGTCAACCAGGGCATCGCCCTCCCCTCGTTGATACCCTGACAAAAATAAAAAACTTTGGTATGACTATCACTATTTTATTGGTTGGTAGCTGCTGACCCTTTTAACCCCCCCTACCCCCAAGGCGCGCGGGTGAGGGGTAAGCAGCAATGAGCATTTAGCTAATAAAATGCTCCTTGCTGGTTTCAAGCTTACCCCTTGTCCGCCCTTTCGGGCACCTTCTCCCACAAGGGGAGAAGGATTTTTACGCAAAAAGATGCTGAATGGTTACGTTTGAAATTGTCAATTAGGAAATGTTAGGTGAAGCCATTGTGCTCTCAGGAGGACTAGGATGCGTAACCTTAGTTCCACTACGATAACGCTCCACACAAAAGGCAATAAGCGCCATTACTACTAAACTACTATCAAACACTAGCGCTTCAGTCGAAACCAAATTCCAAGCTGCTTTCGAAATTTCTCCATTATTAAGGCCCCAATCATAGCCTTCTAATAACAAACCTCCTATTCCGCCACCAACAGCTAACTTATGCCAAAAAGAGCAACGCGGAGTTGAATTTCCAAGTGCAGGACCTTCTGCAGGTAGATCAGCTCCTAGGTTCGGAGGAGGAGTTCCTGTTACTGGGCGGCTCTGATAAACAACTAATGCGCCTTCTCTCACAGGTTGCAGCGATGAAGGCTGTAATTTTTTGAATTCACTTTGGCGACCTTGATTTTCTTCCGGGGAAGCTTTGGAATAGGAAGGGTGATAATGGCCCAACTTCAAAATCCACTCAGCGAGCTCCTTAAATTGTGTGTCATAAGAGCGATCCCAAGCCTCAAACCACTTCTTTAAAACGCTAAATGCCCCTTGTGCATTGCGTGCACGCTTATTTGGTGCCCCCTTATTCAATAAAGGAATGCCAACCTCTTGGAAATCTGAACTAATTTGTTTACAGTCTGCTTTGACTTGCGCCAAACCTTTTTGCCTCTCTATTGGTTGTAATTTCACAAGGAATTTCACCGCAATTGCTTTATGATCCGGGCTGGCTGAATGCACACCAAGCCCATTTTTTTGGACCTCATTTATAATATTTTGTAGGCTTTGATACTGAGTACTTTCTCCTAGATAAGAATCCATTAATATCTGCATGACATAAACCAAATCACCTCCTCTAGTGGCTTGTTCCTCACTGAGCACGAGCTTGGTATCTAACGGAGTACGCTCAGTCGTTGTGGGGTCTGGCCATGGCAATCGCGGGGCTTGTTGCTTATTGAGCTTAGTATCTAATAAGGGAGTAGACTGCCCAGCCGTTGGGTTGTCTAAAAGAGATTGGGGCACTTGATGCGTCAAGATAGTGCTAAATTGTGTTCCATAAGCATCATCCCATGCTTTAAATTTCTGAGAAAGAAAGCCTTGGAGTCGGTTTATATGGGGTTGAAACCCTTGCCCTTGGACATGTTCGGGCTGCTCCTTCAGTATTGAGAGTTCCTTGTGTAATTTCGAATGAATATCTTTGTCAGAGAGGGTACCTGTTGCTGCCATTTTAAGCATCTGTTCAAGAAATTGGACAGTAATGCCTACAGTTTCCTTATCTCGGGTTAGGGTCTGAGATTTACAGTTTCCTCCTTGGAGGTCAGAGATCAGGCGTCGAATCTCACTTGCCTGACAGTTCGTTGGATTACATAAATATTTAGCCTGTAGGTATGCAACAACCATACCAACCTGCAGAATTCTTACCCCTCGTTGCTTCTCATCAAGGGGTTGGGCTTCAGCCATGTTCGATTGGTTTAAGCTTTGATTGTTATTTACATGCTCAACTTTATTTTCAGCAAGGATTTCAGATTGGAGCGAAATAATATCAACAAAGGGTTTGTCGCTGAAGAATCTATAATAATTGATGTAGTATTGAGCTTGAGGAGATGAAGATATGGATATACTTTCGTCCTTACTCGGCCTTGTTTCTTTTGATGCGAGTATTGCTATGCAAGGTTTTTTAGCCATAAATGGGTAATATTCTTTTTTATAAACAGCTCCGAATCCTGCTTTTTTTAAGAACTCTGGAATATCATCACCCCCTCCTATATATACTAAAGTACCATCATCTTTGAGGATTCTGCGTGCTGTTTCAAACGCTGTTCGTGATCCTTCTTCCCCTAAATAAGTTATATGTTCGAATAAGATAAAACTAAACCGCTGATTTGGAATGAATGCACATTGGTCTATATTAGTGATGTCAGCGATAGCATCCGGGTTGTGATCAATATCCACTGTATAACAGTTTTCTGGTGTGCGCACAGGGTGTAGAAGAACGGCAGCGTTGTCGGAACACGCGCCTCCGATAATCAGTGAATCACCAGAAAAATCTTTTAAATCTCTAGGCATAGGTATTCAAAACTCCACTTGAGTTATTTCGTATTATTACCTTTTTAATGATTATAGAGTAAGGATCTTAAGGGAAAATTAAGTGACAAAAATGACTTAAATTTACCTGCTTTTAAAATGATTTTTTAACAGACCCTAAGCCGCCACCTTCTCTAGTCCGCTAATCACCAAACTCAGCTTGTCATCTTTCACCCGCACATTCACCGAACCTCCTCCGAGTAATTTTCCAAACAACAGCTCTTCTGCGAGTGGCTTTTTGATTTGTTCTTCAATAATCCGTGCCATAGGACGAGCGCCCATTTTGCGATCATAACCATGAACACTGAGCCAATGCCGACTAGGGGCATCGACAAGTAAGCTGACGCCTTTATCCTGCAATTGGGCTTCAAGCTCGAGTAAAAATTTATCAATGACTCGATTGATGATTTCCTCAGTTAAGTGACGAAAAGAGAGTACGGCGTCTAAGCGATTCCGAAATTCTGGCGAGAAAAGGCGCCGAATAGCCTCGATATCCTCCGAATTATTATCGTCTCGGTGTTCAGCAAAGCCCACGGTCATCTTATCCAGCTGTGCTGCTCCAATATTCGTCGTCATAATTAAGACCACATGGCGAAAATCTGCCATCCGTCCATTATTATCGGTTAAGCTACCGTGATCCATGACCTGCAATAGTAGATTAAATACATCAGAATGGGCTTTTTCAATTTCATCTAAAAGCACTACCGCGTGAGGATGTTTAATCACCGCTTCGGTTAACAAGCCACCTTGGTCATAGCCCACATAGCCAGGAGGCGCACCAATAAGGCGAGATACAGTATGATGCTCCATATATTCCGACATATCGAAACGAATTAATTCAATATTGAGCTGCTTAGCCAGCTGTCGAGATAATTCGGTTTTACCCACCCCGGTTGGTCCGGACAGCAAGAAGGATCCCACGGGTTTCTCAGCATCGCGCAATCCCGAGCGAGAAAGTTTAATCGCGGAAGCTAACGTTTCCACGGCTTGATCTTGACCAAAAACTTGTCTTTTCAAGCTCTCTTCTAAATGACGCAATACATCTTTATCTGAGCTAGATACGTGTGAAGAAGGAATACGCGCCATTTTAGCCACTATTTCTTCTATCTCATGCCGCCCTATCACTTTTTTATGTTTTGAAAGCGGCTGCAAGCGTTGATAAGCTCCCGCCTCATCAATGACATCAATCGCCTTATCAGGCAAACGTCGGTCGTTGAGATAACGCTCTGATAAAACCACAGCCAATTTTAATGCCCGTAGGGAATAAATAGTGCCATGGTATTGTTCGAATTTCTGCCTCAATCCCTTCAAAATTTGATAAGTCTCATCGACTGAAGGCTCTGGAATATCAATTTTCTGAAAGCGCCGCGTCAGCGCGCGATCTTTTTCAAAAATATTACGAAATTCCTGATAAGTGGTAGAACCAATGCAACGGATCTCTCCTGATGACAGGAGGGGCTTAATCAAATTGCTAGCATCTATTGCCCCCCCAGACGCCGCACCTGCTCCAATCAGGGTATGGATTTCATCTATAAAAACGATGGAATTAGGAATCTGTTTTAACGCTTTTAATACCGATTTAAAACGTTTTTCAAAGTCACCGCGATATTTGGTTCCCGCCAATAAATAGCCTAAATCTAAACTATAGATAATACTTTGACTAATCGGCGCGGGTACCTTACCTTCGACAATTAATCGCGCTAAACCTTCAGCAATGGCCGTTTTCCCCACACCTGCCTCACCAACCAATAAGGGGTTATTTTTATGGCGACGGCATAATACTTGGATAACCCGCGCGATTTCTTCTTTGCGCCCGATAAGTGGGTCAATTTTGCCTAGCCTAGCTTGCTCGTTCAAATTACCCGCATAACGTTCTAAGAGCGCTTCTGCCGAAAGTGCCTCGCCGTCCAATTCTTGCGCTGGCGGGCGCTCAAAATCCATCTCAGGTTCATTGTAGTGCTGCTGGATCCGAGTCACGTTGGTTGAGAGAAAATGACCCACATCGACCCGGTTAATATTTTCCTGCTCCAGGAAATACACCGCTTGACTTTCTGGCTCGCCAAAAATAGCGGCTAACACGCTGACCCCGGTGACTTCGGTCTTACCAGCGGCTTGGGCTTGGAATACTGCTCGTTGTAAAACGCGCTGAAAGCCCATAGTAGGTTGAACATTGAATGGTTTATTTGGAAGCACATGGGGCGTGGTCTCTTCTACAAAAATGTCCAAGCCCGCACGCATACGCTGTAAATTAGCACCACAGGCAATTAAAACCTCTGCGGCCTCCACGTTTTCAATTAATGCTAATAATAGGTGCTCCACCGTCATAAATTCATGGCGTCGTTCTTTTGCTTTCGCAAACGCCAGGTTTAACGTGACTTCTAGTGATTTGCTGAACATGGTCATCCTCTTGCTTGCTCTCAGCCAATCTTCCTAATTGCACTCAAGAGTGTAGTTTTATTGGTCAGATTACATGCCCCCTTGCTCAGCCACTCTATGCTTTCATACTGTCTTCTACCTGATACCACCAATCCTCTTCTGGCCACCCATGTATAACATTAGTCTAAATTATGAAAATTTCATGCCAAATAGCTATTTTTAATAGGACAGCTCTATAGTATCATTCTCTGCTCTAACCACTTTTCTGGAGCCTGCCAAGATGTCCTATTCAAAAGTTATCGTTCCTGCTCATGGTGAAAAAATTACCATTAATCAAGAACTTAGTTTAAATGTCCCCAATCGACCAATCATTCCTTTTATTGAGGGCGATGGTATTGGCGTGGATATTACCCCCCCTATGCGCAAGGTAGTGGATGCGGCTATTGCTAAAGCATATGGCGGTGAAAGGCAAATTGCTTGGATGGAAATTTATGCTGGAGAAAAATCCACCCATGTCTATGGCCCAGGACATATGGTTGCCGGAAGAAACCTTAGAAGCCTTACGTGAATTTGTCATCAGCATTAAAGGCCCTCTTACTACACCGGTGGGCGGGGGCATTCGTTCGTTAAATGTGGCCATTGCGTCAAGATTTAGATTTGTATGTTTGCTTACGCCCAGTTCGTTATTTTCCCGGCACTCCCAGCCCGTTAAAAGAACCAGAAAAGACCAATATGGTGATTTTCCGAGAAAATTCTGAAGATATTTATGCTGGGATTGAATGGCCAGCCGACTCCCCTGAAGCAAAAAAAGTCATTCATTTTTTACAACAATGAAATGAAGGTGACGAAAATTCGTTTTCCCAGCACTGCGGTATTGGCGTAAAACCAGTTTCAAAAGAAGGCACGCAACGTCTAGTCACCCGCGCCATTCAATATGCCATCGATAATCAACGCGATTCCGTTACGCTGGTGCATAAAGGCAATATCATGAAATTCACTGAAGGTGCATTTAAGGAATGGGGATATGCTATTGCCCGCGAACGATTTGGCGCAACTCCTTTAGATGGCGGGCCCTTGGCATGTGATCAAAAACCCTCACAATGGGCAAGAAATTATGATTAAAGATATGATTGCCGATGCTTTTCTACAGCAAATTTTATTGCGTCCGGCAGAATATAGCGTGATTGCGACTTTAAACTTAAATGGCGATTATATTTCAGATGCCTTAGCAGCCCAGGTGGGCGGTATTGGTATTGCCCCGGGGCTAATATGGGTGATCGAGCGGCTTGTTTTGAAGCCACTCACGGCACAGCGCCTAAATATGCCGGCCAAGATAAGGTTAATCCTGGTTCCTTGATTTTATCAGCGGAAATGATGCTGCGATATCTGGGTTGGAAAGAAGCTGCTGATTTAATTATCAAAGGCATTAGCGGCGCCATTGCAGCGAAAACTGTCACTTATGATTTTGAACGACTCATCCCAGGCGCGACTTTATTGGGTAGCAGTGAATTTGGCGAGGCGATTATTAGGCATATGGAGAAGTAAAAGAATCCCCGGGCACCTTCTCCCACCAGGAGAAGGAATTATAGGGGGCGCCCCCCCGCCCTAGTTATTTATCGATAAGGGTGTTGTAGGGAGGGGGTCCTGATCACTGACCTTATCAACATTAGGCTCTTGTGGGCTATTATCTGCAGCCGGTAAATTTTTACGCCTGTTATATTCAGTGTAGGCAAGTACTGCCATACAAAGCACAACCCCTACATAACAAGGTACTGAAGCGCCCCAGATTCCTTTGACTTCAAAGGAAAATCCACCAGCCCAACATAATGGTGTTCCAAATATTCCAACAACCCAATGGGCAGTATTTTTGTTACAGTCACCCTCTTGCTGTATCTCAGTCATAAAAACTCCTCTTTTTAAAAAAGCTACTTAATCTAAAAACGGCAGTTGAAGGACTTCCTTAACCGATAAAACTCTGATCAAATATCTTCCAACAAAGTACCTTTTTTTCAATTTTATGTGGGTGCTGATAAACCAAGTGGTGGCTGCAGCGACTTTCCATTTAAATATTTTCCTACTGCTTGGCTCAAAATTCGATACCAACATTGATCATGTGTTAACTGCTCCGCATCTTTTTTTAATCCTTTAAAAAATTTCACCACGCGGCTTAATAACATTTGAACTTTATTAATATTTCCATGCGTGCTGCTGATAACAATGTGTGTTTGTCTTGCATGGACAGTTTGTTTTGCCATAGCATGCAATAATAAGGGACGACTCGTAATAGCTTCTAAATGTTTGTCAGGTTCTGCCAGGCGAGCAAATATATTCCACCAATTATAAATAAGAAGACAACCACGCGCGACATAAAGCGGCAACGCTTCATGTCTTGGGTTGTAAACCCGCTCCAACCCCATTGATTTTTCAATTCATCAAATATATTTTCACTGTCCGCACGATCGCGATAATGTTGCGCAATAGTCAGTATTTCATCCGGTAATGAAGTAACTAATACAGCGTATTCATAAACATAGGTTTTATCATCAACCTCACCAAAACATATCTCTAATTGTTTTGTTCCTGCATGTTGTGAAATAAGCATTAAATTTTTTTGTATTTTTTTTCTCAACACGATGACTCGACGCGATCTTTCCCAACCATCTAATTTCAATAAGGCATCAGTCCCTTCCCAGCCCTGATCAGCAAAATACCAATCTTGACGAACCATTTTTACTTCTTCTATTAAACGCTTTACATTCTTCGTTGATTTCAATTTAAATAAATAGGGTATTTGCTTTTCTTCAGCAATTTTCATCACACCATCTGTACCAAAAGCACAATCACCTCGCAAAAATTGAGGCCACTGTGCACGCGGAATACGATCTAATAATTCCCATAAATCAGGCGCCGAATAACTGGATGCCATTTGATTACCAGGCTGTACTTCAACATCCAGTACTAAACGTAAATTGGCGATAAAATAGGAATGATAGGTATGAGAAGGGCGGCCAGGTTTTGTTGGATTATAACCCAATACAGCTCCTTCCTGTTTTCCATAAAGTACTTTAACTGTTGTATCAACATCTAATATCCATGGCACACTCAGCAATGGCACATAACATTTATTTAAATGTTTTTGTAGCCATACTATTCCAGCTTCTTCTTCCATTTTTACAAAAGCACGCCGGAGTGAATCTTCACTCACTATTTTTTTCATACCCAATAAATCTGGATTTACTCCATCACAACGCAATGTAGTGATATGAGCATAGCGACTATGACCTGCTAAAACAGCTAATAACAGCGTACCTAAAATGTCACGATTTGAAGGAGCGTTGGGACTTACTAATTACAATGGACAATCTTCAACCCAAGGGTTAAATAAATTTCCAATCTTTAAAAATTCAATAAAAAATGCCAATTGTCCTAGCGGAGTTACAGCAGCTTGAGGATCCCATTCCACATAGATGCGACCACCAAAAGTATCTAGGGCTAATGAGACATTTTTGGCTAATAAATTTTCTTCTTTTAAGTCTTGTGGCAGTTCACCCGTTGGGTGAAGAGGAGCCGGAGGTAGTTTCATGCGATTTCCCCTGTAATTTTGTTATAAGGGTCGCATTATTCTCATAGTTCAACTGCTTTTTTTAGGTTAATTAATGCATTAAACTCTGCTAAAGAGCAAATATTACTTTTATTGCAACCAGGGATGATGACTTTTTTCCCATTAAAATAAATTTTTACATAATAAGTATTCTTTCCATGCTCGAATAAAGAAAAATTTAAATCTGCAGCATAGGGTGGAACCTCCTTCAAAGGAGCCGCCATGGCACTCATTAAGCTTAATTGTGTACTATCGTGTGAAGAAAATAATAAATATTTTATTTGAGTCTTTCCCACGGCCACCTCTTGTAGATAATTAGCAATTGTCCTAAGTAGTGTATTCCCTGTATTTTTACCTATCTCCTGGGATTTAAACGCAGTCGTAAACGCCCATCGACCCGCATCAATTATTTCTTGAGCATCTTTAGACGTAAGTCCTGCAGGTAACGGTACCTGATAAAGTTGGTTAATATATAAGGTGTCTCCCAAAGAGATAAGCTGAAAAAGTTCGGTAATCTTAATACCCGTTGCTTGACTCCATTTTGTAAATTTTGGAGTCAATTTAGTCGTTTTCTCTTTCCATTCAGCAGTCGAATAAACATATTTTTTTAAATATTCTTTAAATACCGGCGACTTAGTCCATGTTATCAGCAAATTATCTTGGTCTTTTGCAATCGTATGAATTGGTATGGGTTGAAATAATTGAGGTAAGGCTGGGATTCTTGATTTAGACAAGCTAGGTCCAGTTCCTAGCGGGTACAATCCCATCAAGAAAGATTGCGCACTCATAAGAGTACGATCCACATCGCTAGATCGCACATACAAAGTTTCAACAGCATAATGGGACGGAAGCAAGTGATACTTGTCCACATAAATTTTCCTTAAATTAGCACCAAGGAAATATTCTTGCTGCATACCCTTGGCGGTCAATTGTCCTAACCCCTCCTTCCAATGATAAGGTGCTTTAGGAATATTTATTGTAGGTGTTCTATCACCATGACGAAGAACATCAACCGCAAAAATCAATCTTTCTTCAGCAAGTGCACTAGTTGTTATACAAAGGAATAAAACTGACCTTATTATTAAGTGACGCATAAATTTTTCCTATGGGGGTCAATACTATTTTTAACGCTACTTATCGCATAGTGAATTCCAACACCTAACAATATTCCTGGGACTATAACCCCCACCATAAAAGTCCCACCGTCAGCCTGTTGATGTGCTGTCTCAACCATAAAAATTTGTCCCATTAATGGATTAAGGTTAATTTTTCTGCTTACTTTAACAGATAAAAATTAGGGATTTATTAAGGGTTGCCTTGCAATACCAAATAAATGAGATAAAATTTTAGCAATCAAGTAAATAAAGGGCTATAATTTTCTTATTACAAGGAGGTAAAATGTCTGACTTATTATTTTCTCAACTCGAAACTGATATCTATGGGAGTGCTATTATGAAACAACCACAATCTATATTTGTCGGGGTCCCAAGTAAGTTGGCCACTCCTAGCGATCTTGGCGAAAAAGCGCGCAATGATATTGCGGCAGCTGTGAATCCTTTGGTGGCAGATGCCTTTGCTTTGTTTGTGAAAACTAAAAATTACCATTGGCATATGTCGGGTAGTCATTATCGTGATTATCACTTATTGCTCGATGAACAAGCTGGACAAATTTTTGCCATGATTGATGCCTTAGCTGAACGAATACGTAAATTAGGACGCTTAACCATCCATTCCATTCAACATATTGGACAATTACAAAGTGTGGTTGACGATAATGATGCCCTGGTCGAAGCCCCAGAAATGATTCATCGGTTGATGGAAGAAAATAAAGCGCTAACAGCGCGACTGCGTGCTGCCCATCAAGTGTGTGCTGATCATAATGATGTGGGTACTGCTAGTCTCTTAGAAGTGTTCATTGACGAAACTGAGCGTCGTACTTGGTTCTTGTATGAGACACAGGTGATTTAACCATCCTTCTGCAGAAATCCCGCAGTGTCTTTCTGCGGGAGAAGGTGCCCCCACAGGCCAGAACCACTTCATATTATCTCGCGGTGTAACCCCCATCTATCGGATAAACAGCGCCGGTAATAAAGCCAGCCTGTTCGCTGCAGAGGAAATAAATTAGCTCAGCGACTTCTGCTGTAGTGCCAAGCCGGCCAAGAGGTTGGAGGTCGGCTTCTGCTTGATTGACCACATTAAAATCGGCCCCAGTGCGTTGGCAATAGCGTTGTATGACCGATCGATAGAGCGGAGTATCAATCGTGCCAGCGGCGATTAAATTAGCGCGGATGCCTACTGAGGCATAATCAATGGCCGTAGTTTTGGCAAGACTGGCCAGCGCCGCTTTACTGGCTCCGTATGCAGCCGAATTGGTCTTGGCGATAAGGCTTTGATCGGAACCCAAATAGGCAATAGCGCCTCGGCGATGAGGAATCATCAAGGGCAGGATGGCTTGAGTGAGAAAAAAACAACCTTTGAAATTTACATCCATCACGCGTTGAAAATCCTCTTCGGAGGTTTGCTGTACATTGGCCGATAAGTGAATGCCAGCATTGCACACTAAGGCATCGACGCGAGAGGTTTGTTGCGTAATTTTGTCAACTGCCTCTTTGATCTCACTAACGCGTGAAACATCACAAGGAATATAAATTGCCGATGGAATCTCTTCCCAGGGCTCTTGGACGTCTAAGTTAAAAATACGATAACCCGCTTGGGCAAAGCGTTTGGCAGTGGCTAAACCAATGCCAGAAGAACCACCACTGATTGTTAAAGTTTGCAATCCTATCTCCTTTTAAAAACCTTAAATATTACTGGCCACTGTATCATGCAAAAATCAATTTTCAATAAAATAATTTTGGTTCTATGTAGAATCGAGTGGGTAGATTTTCCTTCTCCCCTTGTGGGAGCTATCCGATGCACTCGGTCAGCAATTCCCACTGAAGCCTTATCACGGATCAATGAGATCAAAAAAAAGCAACAATTCTCCTGCTCCGTCATTACACCGGCGGGTGACGTGGAGGCGGGGACCCCATCGCGCGCAGTAGCATCATATCCCTTCTTATAGCCATTTCAAACACCCTCATTCGGCCTGGCGGCCACCTTTTCTCCCACAAAAAAGCATTGTGGGAGAAGGGATATGATGCTACGAGCACGGTGGGGTGCCGCGGCAGGACCCGTCGGGGAATAGGGTTTCAGCGAGAATTGCTGACCGATTTATGTGCATCGGATAGGTATATGAGATGCGTTATAAGGCTAAGACCCAAATCAAACTTCCTCAAGGAATTAGAGAATTTTTGGACTAACTAAGTGCTGTAACAATATTTCCTGAAATTTCAGAATGTTTGAGTGATTAGCCTGCTCGACATTAACAACCGTCAGTTGAGAAAGATCGCGTACAATTTTGTCTACATTGTTGTAGGGTAAATTTTCGATATATTCACCAATTGAAGCAGTTGCTTCAATTGTGGTATCTTTCTGCATGGCTTTGAATAAAGTTATTTTTGTATAACGCAAAAAATCAGAAATCTTTTCATGACCTATTTTTTCTTCGATACTAAAGTTATCAATGATTTTTCGTGCATAATTTTTATTATAATTTTTCTTAAAATATTCATAAATTTGTTTTTTAATTATTTTTTCATTTAATTGTTTTAGTTGTGTCAATTGTTCGTCGTCGATAATAGTATCTAATAAATAAACTCTTATGCGAGTATGACTACGTTGCTCTAGGATATTGGCTATTTCAAGACTAATTAAACCCCCTAATGACCACCCAAATAATATGATTTCAGTTTGTTTGTTGTTTAAGTCAAATTGTTTTTCTATAAGACTTAAGTAGTAATTAGATAGACTGTGCAGCGTTTGAAATTTATCTCTATGATATAAGTTATAATTATCTATGCCATAACAAGCATAAAAATTGGACGAGCGTTTTGCTAAATCTGCGTAAACTTCACACCCACCATTACCTGGATGGATCATTAACATTAATGGTTTATTTTTAGCATTATTAAGCTTTACAATGGTCTTATATTTTATACGCATTGTTGTTATTAGTTTTATTAAATCTAGAATAGATTTAGAACTAAACAATTCTGCAACTTTTAAATAAGTATTACACTTTTTATTTAATAGTGCGATTAATTTGACTGCAAGAATACTATTACCCCCTAAGCGAAAGAAATTATCCCGAATGCCCACAGAAGTAGGTGGTAAACCTAAAACTGCTGCGTAAATATCACAGACTTTTCGTTCTAAATCATTGCGAGGAGGTACATATTCAGTGATTTTACTCAATTCTGGATCAGGTAATGCGCTACGATCTAATTTCCCATTGATGGTTAAAGGTAGTTGGGTTAAATAAACCAAGACACTAGGCACCATGTATTCAGGAAGTTGATGATGTAGATAATCTAACATAGCGTTTTCATCGAGTGGTTGGTCTGCAACATAGTAGCCCGCAAGGTATTTTTCGTTGTTTGTTTGATGTTCCTTAACTAACACTACCGCTTGTTTTATTTCTGGGTAGGCTATTAATTTATTTTCAATTTCACCCAGCTCAATTCTAAAACCACGGATTTTAACTTGAAAATCATTTCTGCCGATATATTCGAGATTGCCATCAGGAAGATAACGCACTAAATCACCGGTCTTATAGAGGCGTGTATTTTTTCCAAATTTCTTTTCGTCTTCTGTTTGAAATAGATTGGGGATAAAACGTTCGGCAGTTAAATCAGGAAGATTTAAATAGCCGCGGGCTAGCCCGGCTCCTCCGATGTACAGTTCACCTATCGCGCCAATCGGTATTGGGTTTAAATAGATATCTAAAATATAGATTGTAATGTTAGCGATTGGTTTCCCAATGTCGGTACTTAAATCATTTTCATGATAGTGATTTAATGTGGCGCAGACTGTCGATTCTGTAGGTCCATAACCATTGACTACAGCTATTTGATTATTTCGGTAAAACTTCAATATATCTTTGTTGTTTTTTCTCCGGCAACTACTAAAATGCTCAGTGGCAATAAAGTATCTACCGATAATAATGCGGGTGGTATGGTTGCTAGGTAAATTTTATGAAGATTAATATATTCTGATAATAGCTCTATGTCTGGACGTATTCTATCACTTGCTATATGTAGGATATGTCCATTACTTATCACTGTGAATAATTCCCAAACATGCGCATCAAACACATAATTTGCATATTCTAAGCAATTTAGAATTTTTGCGTTATCTATCGATTGTGTCGATAAACTAAATTCCTTGGCTTGCATTACAGCTAAGTTCACAACGTTCTTATGTTCAATCATCACTCCTTTTGGATTCCCAGTAGTGCCACTGGTGTAAATGACATAAGCTAAGTTATTACTATGGATATGTAGTATGGGATTAGTCTCTTGATAAGCATTTAATTGGTTTTGTAAATTAGGGCTGTCGATGGCTTCGATATGGATCGGCAATTGATAACCACCCCCACCGTCGATTATATGAGTTAATTTATCTTGATGTCTGGCATTAGTCAGCACTAGCTTGGTGGCAGTATCTTGCAAAATATAATGGATGCGTTCTTCAGGATAACCAGGATCGATGGGTACGTAGGCAGCACCAGCTTTTAACACAGCTAAAATGGTAATGATCATCTGTTCACTGCGATCCAAGCATAGCGCAATTAAATCATCGGCTTGTGGCTGATAGGTTTGTTGTAGATAATGCGCGAGTTGGTTGGCTTTGCTATTGAGTTCGTGGTAGGTAAGCTGAGTATTTTCATAAACTACGGCAATATTTTCAGGGGTTCGTGCCACTTGCTCTTCAAATAGTTGCTGAATAGTTTTATCAGCAGGGTAATCTTTTTCCGTTTGGTTCCACTCATAAATAATTTTTTGATAACTCGTGGCATCGAGATAACTTAAGTTTTTTATTAGTAGCAATGGCTCATATGCCAATTGTGACAAAATACGTTGATAGGTGGCAATGAGAATATTGATGGTTTCTTTCGTAAATAAACTCTCCGCATAATTAAATTTTCCCCTTAATTCGGCGTAGCTATCATCGAGAAAAACACTTAAATCGAACTTCGCTACAGGATAATTCAGTGTGAAAGAAGCAGGCTCCAATAATTCAGCTGTTGTAGTTGCAAAACTTTGTACTCCAAACATGACTTGGAACAGGGGATGACGGCTGCGATCCTTGGGAATTTCCAGTTCTTCTACCAATTTTTCAAAGGGTAAATCTTGATGCAGTTGTGCCTCGATCACATCACGACCCATTTCTTCTAGGTAATGATTCAATGCGTGCTCGGGATTTATTTGGCTGCGCAGAGCCAGACTATTGACAAAAAATCCGATAAGATCTTCGAGTTGTTGATGGTGGCGGTTGGCAATGGGAGTGCCTATGACTATATCATCTTGATTGCTGTAGCTTCTTAGTAGCAAATTAAATCCGGCCAGTAATACACTGTATAAACTGATGCCTAGCTTTTTAGCAATTTCTCTTAATTGAGTGCTAGTCTTTGGATCAATACTAAAATAAACATCGTTGCCTAGGTAACTAATTTCAGGAGGTCTTGGTTTATCGGTGGGTAGATGTAATCCAGCATAATCACTAAGTTTATTTTTCCAATAATTTAATTGATGGGCTAGGCGTTCTCCAGTTAAATAATTCCTTTGCCAAATGGAAAAATCTTTATATTGAATGGTTAATTCTGGCAAGGGCTCGTGCTGATAAAGCGCTTGCAGATCACGCATAAATACTTCAATTGACCAACCATCAAACGCGATGTGATGTACCACGATCAACAAATAGTTTGTTGCAGTATCTTGTTGGGTTAGGAGCTGAATTCTAATGGGATATTCGCTATTTAAATTAAAAATATGATTGATTTCGGTATCAATATATTTTTTAAGTGCGGCAGAATCAGAGAACGAGTGATAAGCGATGTTAAATGGTGAACTATTTAAGTCGATAACTTCTTGATAACCATTACCCTGACTATCAGTCTTGATCAAACTATGTAATACTTCATGGCGGGATACAACCGAGAGTAACGCTTGTGCCAACAATCGAGCATCGACTTGTGCAGGTATTTTTTTCAACAATGGAATATTATAGGCATTGCTTCCAACTTCATACTGTTCAATAAACCATAAACGTTCTTGGGCAAAAGATAAACCTGCTTTTTGGATAGGTCCTTGGCTAGGAATAATGATGGTCTCGCTTTCGTCTTCGCTTAAAAGACTGTCTAATAAACTTAAGATAGTTTTATGCCGAAAAATTTCAGCGACTTGAATTAATTTTCCTACTTGAAAAGAGGGGTCAGAAAAAATTTGCTTATTTAATTGGCTGACGAGCTTAATAGCTAAAATACTATTACCCCCTAAGCGAAAGAAATTATCCCGAATGCCCACAGAAGTAGGTGGTAAACCTAAAACTGCTGCGTAGATCTCACAGACTTTTCGTTCTAAATCATTGCGAGGAGGTACATATTCAGTGATTTTACTCAATTCTGGATCAGGTAATGCGCTACGGTCTAATTTCCCACTGATGGTTAAAGGTAGTTGGGTTAAATAAACCAAGACACTAGGCACCATGTATTCAGGAAGTTGATGATGCAGATAATCTAATACAGCGTTTTCATCGAGTGGCTGGTCTGCCACATAATAACCCACGAGGTATTTTCCGTTGTTTGTTTGATGTTCCTTAACTAACACTACCGCTTGTTTTATTTTTGGATAGGCTATTAATTTATTTTCAATTTCACCCAACTCAATTCTAAAGCCGCGGATTTTAACTTGGAAATCATTTCTCCCAATGTATTCAATATTGCCATCAGGTAAATAACGCACTAAATCACCGGTCATGTATAGGCGAGCATTTTTCCCGTGCTTTTTCTGATTTTCTGTTTGAAATGGATTGATGACAAAACGTTCGGCAGTTAAATCAGGAAGATTTAAATAACCTCGTGCTAGACCATCTCCTCCGATGTATAACTCACCGGTAACTCCAATAGGTACAGGATTTGTAAGGGGATCTAGCACGTAAAATTGAGTATTTGCTAGTGGTTTTCCAATTGGTGGAGGATTAACTTTACCAGCCTGTAATAAGCAACAGGATGACCAAATGGTAGTTTCTGTTGGACCATACATATTCCATATTTGATGATGATTCTCAATCAAGGAGGCAGCGAGTTGCATAGTTAATGTTTCGCCGCCACAAAGTATTTTTAATGGTTTCTTGCTTCGCCAGTTTGAATGACGAAGCATTAACCAGGTAGCTGGGGTGGCTTGCATGATAGTTATAGCTTTGGTGTGAAGAATTTGTTTAAGAACAGTCATATCTATTCTGGCTTTGTCTGGAGCAATCACGCAAGTAGCTCCTTTAAGCAGAGGTAAATAAAATTCCAAACCAGAAATATCAAATGTATATGTCGTTAAAGCCAAGAAGCGGTCATGGCTGGAAACTTGAATCATCGCATCTACCGCCTGCAATGCATTGATCAAACTTCCATGTTTGATCAATACCCCTTTAGGTTGACCGGTAGAACCTGAGGTATAAATCACATAAGCTAAATTAGTACTATGAATAGGCGGCGTGGGATTTGTTGCTTGATAAGCATTTAATTTGTTGTATAACTCAAGACTATCAATGGCTTCGATGTTGATCAGTAATTGATAACTACCCACACCGTCGATTATATGAGTTAATTTATCTTGATGTCTGGCATTAGTCAGCACTAGCTTGGTGGCAGTATCTTGCAAAATATACTGGATACGTTCCTCGGGATAACCAAGATCGATGGGAACATAGGCAGCGCCAGTTTTTAATACCGCTAAAATGGTGATAATCATCTGTTCACTGCGATCCAAGCATAGCGCAATTAAATCATCGGCTTGTGGCTGATAGGTTTGTTGTAGATAATGCGCGAGTTGATTGGCTTTGCTATTGAGTTCGTGGTAGGTAAGCTGAGTATTTTCATAAACTACGGCAATATTTTCAGGGGTTCGTGCCACTTGCTCTTCAAATAGTTGCTGAATAGTTTTATCAGCAGGGTAATCTTTTTCCGTTTGGTTCCACTCATAAATAATTTTTTGATAACTCGTGGCATCGAGATAACTTAAGTTTTTTATTAGTAGCAATGGCTCATATGCTAATTGTGACAAAATACGTTGATAGATGGCAATGAGAATATTGATGGTTTCTTTCGTAAATAAACTCTCCGCATAATTAAAATTTCCCCTTAATTCGGCGTAGCTATCATCGAGAAAAACACTTAAATCGAACTTCGCTACAGGATAATTCAGTGTGAAAGAAGCAGGCTCCAATAATTCAGCTGTTGTAGTTGCAAAACTTTGTACTCCAAACATGACTTGGAACAGGGGATGACGGCTGCGATCCTTGGGAATTTCCAGTTCTTCTACCAATTTTTCAAAGGGTAGATCTTGATGCAGTTGTGCCCCGATCACATCACGACCCACTTCTTCTAGGTAATGATTCAATGCGTGCTCGGGATTTATTTGGCTGCGCAGAGCCAGACTATTGACAAAAAATCCGATAAGATCTTCGAGTTGTTGATGGTGGCGGTTGGCAATGGGAGTGCCTATGACTATATCATCTTGATTGCTGTAGCTTCTTAGTAGCAAATTAAATCCGGCCAGTAATACACTGTATAAACTGATGCCTAGCTTTTTAGCAATTTCTCTTAATTGAGTGCTAGTCTTTGGATCAATACTAAAATAAACATCGTTGCCTAGGTAACTAATTTCAGGAGGTCTTGGTTTATCGGTGGGTAGATGTAATCCAGCATAATCACTAAGTTTATTTTTCCAATAATTTAATTGATGGGCTAGGCGTTCTCCAGTTAAATAATTCCTTTGCCAAATGGAAAAATCTTTATATTGAATGGTTAATTCTGGCAAGGGCTCGTGCTGATAAAGCGCTTGCAGATCACGCATAAATACTTCAATTGACCAACCATCAAACGCGATGTGATGTACCACGATCAACAAATAGTTTGTTGCAGTATCTTGTTGGGTTAGGAGCTGAATTCTAATGGGATATTCGCTATTTAAATTAAAAATATGATTGATTTCGGTATCAATATATTTTTTAAGTGCGGCAGAATCAGAGAACGAGTGATAAGCAATGTTACATGGTGAACTATTTAAGTCGATGACTTCTTGATAACCATTACCCTGACTATCAGTCTTGATCAAACTATGTAATACTTCATGGCGGGATACAACCGAGAGTAACGCTTGTGCCAACAATCGAGCATCGACTTGTGCAGGTATTTTTTTCAACAATGGAATATTATAGGCATTGCTTCCAACTTCATACTGTTCAATAAACCATAAACGTTCTTGGGCAAAAGATAAACCTGCTTTTTGGATAGGTCCTTGGCTAGGAATAATGATGGTCTCGCTTTCGTCTTCGCTTAAAAGACTGTCTAATAAACTTAAGATAGTTTTATGCCGAAAAATTTCAGCGACTTGAATTAATTTTTCTACTTGAAAAGAGGGGTCAGAAAAAATTTGCTTATTTAATTGGCTGACAAGCTTAATAGCTAAAATACTATTACCCCCTAAGCGAAAGAAATTATCCCGAATGCCCACAGAAGTAGGTGGTAAACCTAAAACTGCTGCGTAGATCTCACAGACTTTTCGTTCTAAATCATTGCGAGGAGGTACATATTCAGTGATTTTACTCAATTCTGGATCAGGTAATGCGCTACGGTCTAATTTCCCACTGATGGTTAAAGGTAGTTGGGTTAAATAAACCAAGACACTAGGCACCATGTATTCAGGAAGTTGATGATGCAGATAATCTAATACAGCATTTTCATCGAGTGGCTGGTCTGCCACATAATAACCCACGAGGTATTTTTCGTTGTTTGTTTGATGTTCCTTAACTAACACTACCGCTTGTTTTATTTCTGGATAGGCTATTAATTTATTTTCAATTTCACCCAACTCAATTCTAAAGCCGCGGATTTTAACTTGGAAATCATTTCTCCCAATGTATTCAATATTGCCATCAGGTAAATAACGCACTAAATCACCGGTCATGTATAGGCGAGCATTTTTCCCGTGCTTTTTCTGATTTTCTGTTTGAAATGGATTGATGACAAAACGTTCGGCAGTTAAATCAGGAAGATTTAAATAACCTCGTGCTAGACCATCTCCTCCGATGTATAACTCACCGGTAACTCCAATAGGTACAGGATTTGTAAGGGGATCTAGCACGTAAAATTGAGTATTTGCTAGTGGTTTTCCAATTGGTGGAGGATTAACTTTGCCAGCCTGTAATAAGCAACAGGATGACCAAATGGTAGTTTCTGTTGGACCATACATATTCCATATTTGATGATGATTCTCAATCAAGGAGGCAGCGAGTTGCATAGTTAATGTTTCGCCGCCACAAAGTATTTTTAATGGTTTCTTGCTTTGCCAGTTTGAATGACGAAGCATTAACCAGGTAGCTGGGGTGGCTTGCATGATAGTTATAGCTTTGGTGTGAAGAATTTGTTTAAGAACAGTCATATCTATTCTGGCTTTGTCTGGAGCAATCACGCAAGTAGCTCCTTTAAGCAGAGGTAAATAAAATTCCAAACCAGAAATATCAAATGTATATGTCGTTAAAGCCAAGAAGCGGTCATGGCTGGAAACTTGAATCATCGCATCTACCGCCTGCAATGCATTGATCAAACTTCCATGTTTGATCAATACCCCTTTAGGTTGACCGGTAGAACCTGAGGTATAAATCACATAAGCTAAATTAGTACTATGAATAGGCGGCGTGGGATTTGTTGCTTGATAAGCATTTAATTTGTTGTATAACTCAGGACTATCAATAGCCTCTACTCGTGTTTGTAAGGAATGATGGTTTATAATGGCACTTAGCTTCATTTGCGAATTTTCATTGGTTAAGATCAAATGCGTAGCTGTATCTGCCAAAATATAGTTGATTCTTTCGTCAGGATAATCTGGATCAATTGGCACATAGGCAGCCCCAGTTTTTAGCACAGCTAAGATGCTAGTGAGTATCTGTTCATTGCGTTCTAAACACAAAGCAATTAAGTCATCGCCTTGAATTGGATATTTGTGCCTTAGGTAGTGAGCTAATTGATTGGCTTTGGCATTAAGATCACGATAGCTGAGTTGGGTATTTTCAAAGACTACAGCAATATGTTCGGGCGTTCTCTCGACTTGCTCTTCAAATAGTTGCTGAATAGTTTTATCAGCAGGGTAATCTTTTTCCGTTTGGTTCCACTCATAAATAATTTTTTGGTAATTGTCTGAGTCAAGATAGTTAAGACTTTTGGGTTGTGCTATTTTGCTGACCGTGATTTGGTATAACACGAATTCTAAATTATGTAATAAAGTGGTAATGGTTGCTTGACTAAATAACTCTCTTGCATATTTTAGATTAATCTGGAGAGTTTCCGCTTGTTCGTAGGCGATGATTGCCAAAGGATAATCCAGCTCCTCGGTACCGCGAAAGCCACTGACTTTAAGTACACGGTCTGCAATTTTTTGTGGAACGGGATAGTTTTCAAAAACAAATAAACTGTCAAATAATCTGCTATCCGAGTGTTGTAATTTCGCTAAGCTGATCGCACTATGACTATTGATCTCATTAATTTTGTTTTGAAGTAGGGTTATTTGAGCGGCAATCGTTTTATCATCCTCATGTTCAAGGATTAACGGTAAGGTATTAATATATAAACCCACTGATTTTTCAATATGATCAATGGGTAAATTTCGTCCTGAAACTGTGGTGCCCACCACCGTAATAGGGCTATTGCCATACACACTCAGCAATTTATGCCACCCATATTGCAGTACGGTATTCACCGTCACCCCAAGCTCAGAGCAATATGCTTTGATGGCTTGATACAACGGTCCTTGAATTTTGCTAGCTACCTCTGATTTATGTTCAATAAACCGATATTCTGCTAAACGCACGCTTCGTTTCTCAGGGCGAAGTAGGCCATTTAAATTCGCATGGTCAGTAATGCGCGCTATTTCCTGTTGCCAAAACGCTTGACTAGCTACATCAGTTTTTTGCCAATAAGCCTGGCTTAAAGGGTAGGCGGTTTCTTCTTGAATTGTGGATAAAATGCGTGCTTGTGCTGTGCTGTTAGTGCGGTTAGCATACAGTTGCTCATACAAATCATGCACAAAACCCAGTAAGATAGGATTACTCCAACCATCAAGAATGGCATGATGGCAGCTGAAAAGACAGGTATAGTGTGTCTCTCCTTGCTTGATTAGGAAAATCCGCAACAAATGCCCTTGATCTAAATGATACGGATGTTGACGATCTTGGCTGACTAAGTCATGAATAAATTGTTCTTGTAACTCTGATGTTTGTGCACTGATATCGCTATATTGCCAATGTAACTCTTGATGCTGATCGATGATTTGCACTAAGGCTTCATCCCAGGAAAATCGTAGTCTTAAAGCAGGATATTTGTGCAATGCTCCTTGCCAAGCCATGCGTAACAATTCGGGCTCTAAAGGATTGTGGTAATGAAATACGATCTGCACGCGATAAGCAGTATCTAATTCTTGACTTAAGGCATGATAAATAAATCCCTGCTGTAAACTATTGGCGAGATAGACGTGGCTGATTTCACGCGTATCCTGGATTTTATCTAAATAATCTTGACTGATAATATCGTCAATATCACTCGCAGTTAAATACGTTCGTGGCAAGTCGACGGTATACTGAATCAGTGAGAGTAATTGTTGTTTAAAAGCCTCAGCAAATCGTGCTAAATTTTGCTGACTGATTTTAGCTGCTATGGTAAATCGTAGTTCACCTTGAGTGACTATACCATTGGCATTAATGATATTAGGGTCTGGATTTTCCGGAACGATGGTGATGCCGCAAGGTTCACCGGTGATATGCCAATGAGCTTGCTCTATGCCGGCATTAAGTTGGCCAAGATAATTAAAACTGATGCGAGGTAAGGGATGATTGATATAGCCTAATAAGGCGCCATAACCAATGCCCTTGTGTGGAATTTTGCGCAAATGTTCTTTCACCTGCACAATAGATTTTGCCATACTTTCTGGGTGTATTGCCAATTTAACGGGGTACAAAGTAGTAAACCAACCTACCGTCCGCGTAATATCAAGGTGTGGTGCAATTTCTTCGCGACCATGGCCTTCTAAGGTAATAATATGATGAATTTCTTGTTGGGTTAATTCGACCAATGCCCGAGCAAAACTCGTTAATAATAAATCGTTGATTTCAGTGTGATAAGCACGATTGCTTTCGGTGAGTAATCGTCGAGTATTTTCTCGATCCAAACTCCATTGCACGTAGTTTCTCGTAGTCTCACTTACGACTAAATTGGTTAATTGCTGTTCCATGGCGGCAAGATCGGATAATTGCGTTAGCCAATATTCTTGCTCATCGGAGTGATGCGCATACGCGTGCACTTGTTCTACCCATTGACGATAGCTAGTGCCTTTTTTACCGAGTAAAGTTTCACTGCTTTGTTGCATGACTTGATCGAGTTGATTATTTTTTTCTGCAGCACTTAATTTTTCATACAGTTCATGTAAATCATGAGTAATGATGCGCCAACTAACGGCATCGATTAATAAATGGTGGAGCGCGACAAAAATACGGCTACTGCCATCAGGATAATTTTCCAGATATCCTATTTGATATAAGGGCGAATCACTGAATAATGCAAAATGACTTTGCCAATCGGTTAAAATACGTTGGTATTGGTCAGGATTGGTGAAAGGTGTCATGTCCAAATAAGAAAAATCTAGGTTTTTATCATTAATGCTTGGATTGTAGTATTGTTGGTAATCACCTGCATCGGTTAAGCGATAATTTAATCTGAAGGCATCGTGATACTCGATTAATTTTACCAAGCTATGTTTTAATAATGCGGGGTCAAGTTTCTCTGTTTTGATTAAAAAGGCTTGATTCCAATGCCCGGGTTGTGGATAGAAACCATTCGTCACGTGGTTGAAAAACCAGGCTTGGATCGGTAAAAGCCCCAGATCACCAGAGAGTAAACCGCTTTCACGCAGCACTAAATCAGCTCTTTCACCGCTGATTAATTCCTGTGCTGCCAACAACCTATCGTAAAGTTTTTCGACGGTCTTGTAGGTAAAAATATCTTTAACGCTAAGCGTTAATCCCAAGCGTTGGCGTAAACGGCTGACGAGTTGAATACTGACAATACTGTCACCACCTAATCGAAAGAAATCATCTCGAATACCAATATTGGCAACAGGTACATGCAAAACTTCAGCATATATGGCACAGACTTTAGCTTCGAGATCATTGCGCGGGGCGACATAATTGGATAGAGTCGTAAACTCAGGATCAGGTAATGCATTTCGATCTAATTTACCATTAATGGTTAAGGGCAATGTGTCTAACCACACTAAACTGCTGGGGAGCATATAATCGGGTAATTGACCGCTTAGATAGTCAAGGATGCAGTCCTGCGCCAAGGATTTTTCCGCAACATAATAACCTACTAAATATTTTCCCTGGGTTTCTGCATGTTCTCTCGCTAATACCACTGCTTGTGTGATTCCTGGATAGGCTAGTAATTTATTTTCAATTTCACCCAGCTCAATTCGAAAGCCACGGATTTTAACTTGAAAATCATTTCTGCCGATATATTCAAGATTGCCATCAGGGAGATAACGCACCAAATCACCGGTCTTGTATAGACGAGCATTTTTCTCGAGTTTCTTTTCATCCTCTGTTTGAAAGGGATTGGTGATAAAGCGTTCGGCCGTTAAATCAGGAAGATTTAAATAACCGCGTGCGACTCCAGCGCCACCGATATATAACTCGCCAATTGCGCCAATAGGTATTGGCTTAAGGTCAGCATCGACGATATATATTTTTTGATCAGGTAGCCGTTCTCCTATATAGGAACTATTTCCTAGATCTTCTGCTTGTATTAGTTTATAAGTTACATGGACAGTAGTCTCGGTTATGCCGTACATGTTTACTAACCTGGGTTTATCATAGTCATAAACATTAAACCAAGGCAGTAATTGTGATAAATTCAGGGCTTCGCCACCAAAAATAACATATCGTAGGCTAGCTAAGCGATGATGAGGGTTAGCGCTAGCTGCATTGATCAATTGATAAAAGGCGGTGGGAGTTTGATTCAACACTGTTACGCCATACTGATCACAGAGTTGATAAAATAAGCTTATATCCCTAGTTTGTTCGTAGCTTGGGATGAACAGTTTGCCACCATAAAATAAAGCGCCCCAAATTTCCCATACACTAAAATCGAAAATGTAGGAATGAAATAGCGTCCATACATCATTGCTGTGAAAATGGTATAGTTCCTCTGTTGCTGAAAATAGTCGATGAACGTTATTATGTTGCTGTAATACTCCCTTTGGTTTTCCGGTAGTGCCACTCGTATAAATCACATAAGCTAAATTAGTACTATGAACATGTTGCTTGAGATTGGTTTCTTGATACGCGTTTAATTTGTTGGAAAACTCCGGACTATCAATAGCTTCGGTATGGATCGGCAATTGGTTATTACTCACGCATTCAATTATATGAATTAATTTATCGTAATGGTTAACATTAGCCAGCACTAATTTTGTGTCGGTATCTTGCAAAATATACTGGATACGTTCCTCTGGATAGCCAGGATCAATTGGCACATAGGCGGCACCCGCTTTTAACACCGCTAAAATAGTGATAATCATCTGTGCGCTGCGATCCAAGCATAGCGCAATTAAATCATCGGCTTGTGGCTGATAGGTCTGCTGTAAATAATGCGCGAGTTGGTTGGATTTAGCATTGAGTTCGTGGTAGGTAAGCTGAGTATTTTCAAAGACTACAGCAATATGTTCGGGCGTTCTCTCGACTTGTGCTTCGAATAATTGCTGAATAGTTTTATCAGCAGGGTAATCTTTTTCCGTTTGGTTCCACTCATAAATAATTTTTTGGTAATTGTCTGAGTCAAGATAGTTAAGACTTTTGGGTTGTGCTATTTTGCTGACCGTGATTTGGTATAACACGAATTCTAAATTATGTAATAAAGTGGTAATGGTTGCTTGACTAAATAACTCTCTTGCATATTTTAGATTAATCTGGAGAGTTTCCGCTTGTTCGTAGGCGATGATTGCCAAAGGATAATCCAGCTCCTCGGTACCGCGAAAGCCACTGACTTTAAGTACACGGTCTGCAATTTTTTGTGGAACGGGATAGTTTTCAAAAACAAATAAACTGTCAAATAATCTGCTATCCGAGTGTTGTAATTTCGCTAAGCTGATCGCACTATGACTATTGATCTCATTAATTTTGTTTTGAAGTAGGGTTATTTGAGCGGCAATCGTTTTATCATCCTCATGTTCAAGGATTAACGGTAAGGTATTAATATATAAACCCACTGATTTTTCAATATGATCAATGGGTAAATTTCGTCCTGAAACTGTGGTGCCCACCACCGTAATAGGGCTATTGCCATACACACTCAGCAATTTATGCCACCCATATTGCAGTACGGTATTCACCGTTACCCCAAGCTCAGAGCAATATGCTTTGATGGCTTGATACAACGGTCCTTGAATTTTGCTAGCTACCTCTGATTTATGTTCAATAAACCGATATTCTGCTAAACGCACGCTTCGTTTCTCAGGGCGAAGTAGGCCATTTAAATTCGCATGGTCAGTAATGCGCGCTATTTCCTGTTGCCAAAACGCTTGACTAGCTACATCAGTTTTTTGCCAATAAGCCTGGCTTAAAGGGTAGGCGGTTTCTTCTTGAATTGTGGATAAAATGCGTGCTTGTGCTGTGCTGTTAGTGCGGTTAGCATACAGTTGCTCATACAAATCATGCACAAAACCCAGCAAGATAGGATTACTCCAACCATCAAGAATGGCATGATGGCAGCTGAAAAGACAGGTATAGTGTGTCTCTCCTTGCTTGATTAGGAAAATCCGCAACAAATGCCCTTGATCTAAATGATACGGATGTTGACGATCTTGGCTGACTAAGTCATGAATAAATTGTTCTTGTAACTCTGATGTTTGTGCACTGATATCGCTATATTGCCAATGTAACTCTTGATGCTGATCGATGATTTGCACTAAGGCTTCATCCCAGGAAAATCGTAGTCTTAAAGCAGGATATTTGTGCAATGCTCCTTGCCAAGCCATGCGTAACAATTCGGGCTCTAAAGGATTGTGGTAATGAAATACGATCTGCACGCGATAAGCAGTATCTAATTCTTGACTTAAGGCATGATAAACAAATCCCTGCTGTAAACTATTGGCGAGATAGACGTGGCTGATTTCACGCGTATCCTGGATTTTATCTAAATAATCTTGACTGATAATATCGTCAATATCACTCGCAGTTAAATACGTTCGTGGCAAGTCGACGGTATACTGAATCAGTGAGAGTAATTGTTGTTTAAAAGCCTCAGCAAATCGTGCTAAATTTTGCTGACTGATTTTAGCTGCTATGATAAATCGTAGTTCACCTTGAGTGACTATACCATTGGCATTAATGATATTAGGGTCTGGATTTTCCGGAACGATGGTGATGCCGCAAGGTTCACCGGTGATATGCCAATGAGCTTGCTCTATGCCGGCATTAAGTTGGCCAAGATAATTAAAACTGATGCGAGGTAAGGGATGATTGATATAGCCTAATAAGGCGCCATAACCAATGCCCTTGTGTGGAATTTTGCGCAAATGTTCTTTCACCTGCACAATAGATTTTGCCATACTTTCTGGGTGTATTGCCAATTTAACGGGGTACAAAGTAGTAAACCAACCTACCGTCCGCGTAATATCAAGGTGTGGTGCAATTTCTTCGCGACCATGGCCTTCTAAGGTAATAATATGATGAATTTCTTGTTGGGTTAATTCGACCAATGCCCGAGCAAAACTCGTTAATAATAAATCGTTGATTTCAGTGTGATAAGCACGATTGCTTTCGGTGAGTAATCGTCGAGTATTTTCTCGATCCAAACTCCATTGCACGTAGTTTCTCGTAGTCTCACTTACGACTAAATTGGTTAATTGCTGTTCCATGGCGGCAAGATCGGATAATTGCGTTAGCCAATATTCTTGCTCATCGGAGTGATGCGCATACGCGTGCACTTGTTCTACCCATTGACGATAGCTAGTGCCTTTTTTACCGAGTAAAGTTTCACTGCTTTGTTGCATGACTTGATCGAGTTGATTATTTATTTCTGCAGCACTTAATTTTTCATACAGTTCATGTAAATCATGAGTAATGATGCGCCAACTAACGGCATCGATTAATAAATGATGGAGCGCGACAAAAATACGGCTACTGCCATCAGGATAATTTTCCAGATATCCTATTTGATACAAGGGCGAATCACTGAATAATGCAAAATGACTTTGCCAATCGGTTAAAATACGTTGGTATTTGTCAGGATTGGTGAAAGGTGTTATGTCCAAATAAGCAAAATCTAGGTTTTTATCATTAATGCTTGGATTGTAGTATTGTTGGTAATCACCTGCATCGGTTAAGCGATAATTTAATCTGAAGGCATCGTGATACTCGATTAATTTTACCAAGCTATGTTTTAATAATGCGGGGCCAAGTTTCTCTGTTTTGATTAAAAAGGCTTGATTCCAATGCCCGGGTTGTGGATAGAAACCATTCGTCACGTGGTTGAAAAACCAGGCTTGGATCGGTAAAAGCCCCAGATCACCAGAGAGTAAACCGCTTTCACGCAGCACTAAATCAGCTCTTTCACCGCTGATTAATTCCTGTGCTGCCAACAACCTATCGTAAAGTTTTTCGACGGTCTTGTAGGTAAAAATATCTTTAACGCTAAGCGTTAATCCCAAGCGTTGGCGTAAACGGCTGACGAGTTGAATACTGACAATACTGTCACCACCTAATCGAAAGAAATCATCTCGAATACCAATATTGGCAACAGGTACATGCAAAACTTCAGCATATATGGCACAGACTTTAGCTTCGAGATCATTGCGCGGGGCGACATAATTGGATAGAGTCGTAAACTCAGGATCAGGTAATGCATTTCGATCTAATTTACCATTAATGGTTAAGGGCAATGTGTCTAACCACACTAAACTGCTGGGGAGCATATAATCGGGTAATTGACCGCTTAGATAGTCAAGGATGCAGTCCTGCGCCAAGGATTTTTCCGCAACATAATAACCTACTAAATATTTTCCCTGGGTTTCTTCATGTTCTCTCGCTAATACCACTGCTTGTGTGATTCCTGGATAGGCTAGTAATTTATTTTCAATTTCACCCAGCTCAATTCGAAAGCCACGGATTTTAACTTGAAAATCATTTCTGCCGATATATTCAAGATTGCCATCAGGGAGATAACGCACCAAATCACCGGTCTTGTATAGACGAGCATTTTTCTCGAGTTTCTTTTCATCCTCTGTTTGAAAGGGATTGGTGATAAAGCGTTCGGCCGTTAAATCAGGAAGATTTAAATAACCGCGTGCGACTCCAGCGCCACCGATATATAACTCGCCAATTGCGCCAATAGGTGCAGGATGTAGCTGGGTATCAAGGATATAAAGAGTTTTATCATTTAAATGTTTGCCGATAGGAGAAATAGTTATATTATCTTTATTTAAAACGCAGTAAGTAGAAAATACGACATTTTCTGTTGGACCGTATACATGGGTAAGATTAACCGTAGTTTGATCGATAAAGGTAGAGATTAAATCAGTACTTGCTTTTTCACCGCAAAAATAAATGTTTTGTATAAGTAAAAATGGGTTATTTGGTAGCAATATATAGTTTTGAAATAATGCTGTTGTGGTAAAAATATAATTTATTTTATAGGCATTAATTTTCGCAGAAAATTTATCAACATTAAGAGCATCTTCTGTTTTAATTAAATGCAATTTAGCCCCATTTAATAAAGTGACAAAAATATCAAAAATACTCCCATCAAATACATAGTTAGCATAACCCAAAACATTGGATTCACTGTTTAAAATAATATAATTATTATTAATAGCAAAACTGGCTACCGCAGTATGCTCAACCATGACTCCCTTAGGTGTCCCAGTAGTGCCACTGGTGTAAATGACATAAGCTAAGTTATTACTATGAATATGTAGTATGAGATTAGTTTCTTGATAAGCATTTAATTTGTTGGAAAACTTCGTACTATCGATGGCTTCGGTATGGATTGGCAATTGGTTATTACTTACCCCTTCAATTATATGAATTAATTTATCGTAATTGTTGGCGTTAGCCAGCACTAGTTTTGTGGCAGTATCTTTCAAAATATAATGGATGCGTTCCTCCGGATAACCAGGATCGATGGGAACATAGGCAGCGCCAGCTTTTAATACCGCTAAAATAGTGATAATCATTTGTTCATTGCGATCCAAGCATAGCGCAATTAAATCATCTGCTTGCGGCTGATAGGTCTGCTGTAAATAATGCGCGAGTTGGTTGGCTTTAGCATTGAGTTCGTGATAGGTAAGCTGAGTATTTTCATAGACTACCGCAATATTTTCAGGGGTTCGCGCCACTTGCTCTTCGAATAGTTGCTGAATAGTTTTATCAGCAGGATAATCATTGGCAGTTTGGTTCCATTCATAAATAATTTTCTGATAACTGGCTACACTGAGATAGCTCAAGGATTTTATAGGAAGAGATGGCTTATTAACCACTTGTTGTAGAATGTGTTGATAGGTGGATACTAATCCCTTTATCGTTTCTTGATTAAATAAACTCTCCGCATAATTAAACACTCCTTGTAATTCTGTTTCGCTATCATCAATAACGATGGTTAAATCAAATTTTGCTATTCCATAATTAACTTCGCGAACACTAGGTGCAAACAGCGATTCAGGTGACAGATCTGTACTGCCAAAGTTTTGCACCCCAAACATTATCTGGAATAAGGGATGGCGGCTCGGATCCTTGGGGATTTCCAATTCTTCTACCAATTTTTCAAACGGCAAATCTTGATGCAGTTGTGCCTCAATGACATCACGACCCACTTCTTCTAGGTAATTATTTAATGTTTTCTCAGGATTTATTTGGCTTCGCAGAGCCAGACTGTTGACAAAAAATCCGATGAGATTTTCAAGTTGTCGATAATTACGATTAGCTATGGGGGTGCCGATGACAATATCATCTTGATTACTGTAGCTTCTTAATAGCAAATTAAATCCGGCCAATAATACACTGTATAAACTAATGCCTCGCTTTTTGGCAATTTCTCTTAATTGAATGCTGGTCTTTGGATCAATACTAAAATAAATATCGTTGCCTAGATAACTAATTTCTGGAGGTCTTGGCTTATCAGTGAGTAGGTATAATCCTGCATAATCACTAAGTTTATTTTTCCAATAATTTAATTGCTGCTCTAAACGTTCGCCGCTGAGATATTTCCGTTGCCATACTGCAAAATCTTTATACTGTATGGTTAATTCAGGTAATATTTTCTGATCGAAAATACCATGTAAATCACGCATCAGTATATCGATTGACCAACCATCAAATGCGATGTGATGTACGATAACTAATAAATATTTTTCTGAGGTATCTTGTTGCTCCAAGAGATGAATTTTAATTGGATATTCGCTATTTAAATTAAAAATATGGTTGATCGCAGTATCAATATAACTTTTGAGATCGACAGAATCGGAAAGTGAATGATGGACTATCTTGAGTGGTGAACTATTTAAATCGATTACTTTTTGATAGCCATTACCCTTACTATTTTTTTTGATTAAACTGTGCAACACTTCATGACGGGATACAACCGATAATAATGCGTGTTCCAATAATTGAGTATTTGTTTGTGCTAGTAATTTTTTTTGTAATGGAATATTGTATGCATTGCTTCCGCCTTCATATTGTTCAATAAACCATAAACGTTTTTGGGCGAAAGACAAAGATGATTTCTTTGATTTTGTTCGATAAATAATTGGATAGTCTGCTAAATTAAAGCTAGTAATGTTATTATCTAATAATATGGACAATAATTCTTGTTTATGTTGTTTAATTAATTGCATTAGCTGGGATTTTATAGGTTCATTTATAATCGTCACTTGTTTATATTTTAGTTTTTCATTTTCTACGTATAAATATAGACCTTGGTTGTTACATCTATATAGGAGGATCAATGCGTTCATCTAAATTTCTCCCTCATCGTAAATAGTGGTTGAAGGAGCTTCGAATAATTTCTCGACTAAACTAGATATTGTTTTGTATTGAAAAATGTCGCTTACCTTCAAATGAATTTTTGTCCCTAATTCATTTTTTATTATATTTACGAGTTTAATTGCCAATATAGAATTCCCTCCTAATTGAAAAAAATTATCTTGTATGCCCACATCTATTGTGGGAATACCTAGTATTTCTGCATACAGTTCGCAAACTTTACGTTCCAGATCATTGCGGGGTGAAACGTATTTGGAGATTTGACTGAATTCAGGATCAGGTAATGCATTTCGATCTAATTTGCCATTGATGGTTAAGGGAAATTTTTCTAACCAAACTAAAATGCTGGGAACCAGATAGTCCGGTAATTGACTGCGAAGGTAATCTAGAATACTATCCTGTGCTAAGGATTTTTCTGAAACATAGTAGCCAACGAGGTATTTTTCTTTGTTTGTTTGATGCTCCTTAACTAATACCACCGCTTGTTTTATTTCTGGATAGACTATTAATTTATTTTCAATTTCACCCAGCTCAATTCTAAAACCGCGGATTTTAACTTGAAAATCATTTCTACCAATATACTCAAGATTGCCATCGGGTAAATAACGCACTAAATCACCGGTCTTGTAAAGACGAGCATTTCCCCCCAATTTTTTCTCTTCTTCCGTTTGAAACGGATTGATGATAAAGCGTGTGGTAGTTAAATCGGGAAGATTCAAATAACCACGTGCTACACCAGCACCACCAATATATAGTTCACCTACTGCACCTAGAGGTAATGGATTAAGATTAGAGTTAAGAATATAGGTTGTTGTATTCGTTATTGGGCGTCCGATTAAATTGACATCATTATTTATAACTTGCTTACCTAGCGCATAGATAGCTGTTTCAGTTGGTCCATAATAATTAAATAATAATTTGGCATTCGACCAATAACGGCCGGTGGTTAAATCACAGGATTCCCCTGCATAAAATATTTTATTTAAATTAGGATACTCTATTTTGTCGAGATGTGATAATAAGGCAGGTGGTAGATAACAAACATTAATTTTGTTAACTAAAAGATACTGACTTAATTGTTTAATATCATTTTTAGTTTCCTCTGATAATAAATGAAGCCTTGCACCATTGATCAAAGTAACAAATGATTCAACTACCGAAACGTCAAATACATAAGATGTAAACTCAGTTGTCTCATTTGAGCTTGACACAGAATAAATATCAGATAAAGCTGTTATCGTATTAACAGCACTCCTATGTTCAATCATTACTCCTTTAGGATTGCCAGTAGTGCCACTAGTGAAAATTACATAAGCTAGATTATTACTATTAATATGTTGTTCTAGATTGTTTTCTTGAAAAGCATTTAGGTTATTTTGTAACTCATGGCTATCAATAGCCTCTACTCGTGTTTGTAAGGAATGATGGTTTATAATGGCACTTAGCTTCATTTGCGAATTTTCATTGGTTAAGATCAAATGCGTAGCTGTATCTGCCAAAATATAGTTGATTCTTTCGTCAGGGTAATCTGGATCAATTGGCACATATGCAGCCCCAGTTTTTAGTACAGCTAAGATGCTAGTGAGTATCAGTTCATTGCGCTCTAAACACAAAGCAATTAAGTCATCGCCTTGAATTGGATATTTGTGCCTTAGGTAGTGAGCCAATTGATTGGCTTTGGCATTAAGATCACGATAGCTGAGTTGGGTATTTTTATATACTACAGCAATATGCTCAGGAGTTCTTTCCACTTGTGCTTCGAATAATTGATGAATTGTTTTATTGTCAGGGTACTCTTTCTCGGTTTGATTCCAGGCATAAATAATTTTTTGGTAACTCGTTTTATCAAGGTAATTTAAATTTTTTATTAATATAAATGGTTCGTATGCTAATTGGAATAAAATACGCTGATAAGTTGCAAGGAGCAGAGTAATAGTTTCTTTTTTAAATAAACCTTCAGCATAATTAAATACTCCAAATAATTCGTCTTGGCTGTCATCGACAAAAACACTTAAATCAAATTTTGCTACGGAGTAATCCAGTTCTAAAGCAGCAGCTTCGAACAATGTGGCTGTTGTGGTCGCAAAAAAACTTTGTACACCAAACATTACCTGAAATACTGGGTGACGGCTAAGATCTTTGGGAATTTTCAATTCTTCGACTAACCTTTCAAATGGAAGATCTTGATGCAGTTGTGCTTCAATCACATCATGTCCGACTCCTGTTATGTAATCGTTTAAGGGTTGTTCTGAATTTATTTGGCTTCGCAAAGCCAAGCTATTAACAAAAAAACCGATTAGATCTTCGAGTTGCTGGTGATGTCGATTCGCAATGGGCGTACCGATGACAATGTCGTCTTGATTGCTGTAACTCCGTAACAGCAAATTAAATCCAGCTAATAATACACAATATAAACTGACCCCTTTTTCTTTTGCCAGCGCTCTTAATTGGTTGCTGATGTTGAGATCAATGCTAAAATGAACATCGCGTCCCACATAGCTAATTTTCGGTGGTCTTGGTTTATCCGTAGGTAAGTGTAAACCTTCATAATCAATGAGTTTATTTTTCCAGTATTTTAGTTGATGTGTCAGGCGCTCTCCAGTTAAATAATTCTTTTGCCAAATGGCAAAATCTCTATATTGAATGGTTAACTCAGGTATGGCTAATTTTATTGCATTAGCATGATTGTTATCACCAGTTTCTAGCGCTAAATTATAGTTATAATATTCTTGTACATTGTGAATAAATATAGGAATCGACCAACCATCAAATGAAACATGGTGTGCTACAATCAATAAATATTCTTCCTCTGTATCTTTTTGCCTCAAAAGATGAATTCGAATGGGATACTCCTTATCTAAACTAAAGATATGATTTATTTCCCCAGCAATATAAATTTTTCGTTCTTCAGCGTGTGAGAAAATATAATGGATTATGGTGAATGGGAATATTGATAAATCCATTACTTCCTGGTAACCATTCCCTTGATCATCTGTTTTTATTAGACTATGTAAAATTTCTTGACGAGCAACAACTTCATGTAACGCAAATTCCAATAATTTTATATTTACATTGGGTAATAATTTTCTTAGTATAGGTATATTATAAGCATTGGTCCCACCTTCATAATTTTCAATGAACCACAAGCGCTCTTGAGCAAAAGATAAGCTTGCAATTTTATTTTCTTCTTGTTCTATTTGATTTTTGGTATATTGAATTTTAGGTATGATTATGGTTTCTCTATCATCTTCACTTAATATACTGTCCAATAAATCTAAAATTCTTTTATGTTTAAAAATCTCTATTACTTGAATGGGAGGTAAATGAAATGTAGGATCACTGAAAATAATTTTATTCATTTGACTAACTAGTTTTATAGCCAAAATGCTGTTACCACCTAGGCGAAAGAAGTTGTCATGGATCCCAATGGATTCTTCGGATAAACCTAATACTTCAGCGTACATTTCGCAAATTTTTCGTTCTAAATCATTACGCGGCGGTATATATTCAGTTGTTTTGTTAAATTCTGGATCTGGCAATGCCTTTCTGTCTAATTTACCGTTAATCGTTAAAGGTAGTTTGTCTAAGAAAACTAGAATATTTGGTACCATGTAGTCTGGTAATTGCGCAGAAAGGTATTCAAGAATTTTGTTTTCATTTAATCGATTATCCGCTACATAATAACCAACTAGATAATGGGTTTTATTCTCGTGATGTTCTCTAGCCAATACAATTACTTGCTTTATTCTTGGATATTTTACAAGTTGATTTTCAATCTCACCTAGCTCAATGCGGAAGCCGCGGACTTTGACCTGGAGGTCATTTCTACCAAGATATTGAATAGAACCATCAGGTAAATAACGGGCTAAATCCCCAGTTTTGTATAGGAGAGAATTTTTTCCTGTTTGTTTTTCTATTTCTGTTTGAAAAGGATTTTTTATGAATTTTTCTAGAGTTAAATCAGTTAAATTTAAATAACCACGTGCTAGGCCTGCGCCACCAATATAGAGTTCTCCCATTGCGCCAATCGGCAGTATATTTAAAAATTTATCTAAAATAAATACAACGGTGTTTGCAAGCGGTTTACCAATAATATTATTATATCCATGTTTGAAGTCTGTGTTACAGATGCAGCCGATTGTGGTCTCAGTAGGCCCATAATGATTAAAAACTTGCACGTTGGTTTGATTTGTTAAATATTCTTTTAAAGAATTGCTGCAAATTTCTCCTCCTAAAATTATTTTTTTAAACGAAGTAGTGAGAGTGTAATCTAAGTTCAATATGACAAACTCAAAATATAGAGGAGTGCATTTAATCCAATTTATATCATTATAATTAATGTAATTAAATATGAATTGATGGCTTGTTGCCTGTTCTTTACTAGGAATATGAATAGTGCCACCATTAATTAAAATAGGGAATAAAGTGGTATTTCCCAAATCGAAAATATACTCGGAAATCAATATTGCAGATTCATTGTTTTCAACATTAAATCTTTGGCTGATATCTAAAGTGTAGTTAATAAGGCTAGAATGTTCAATCATTACTCCTTTGGGTGTACCTGTTGTGCCACTGGTATAAATTATATACGCTAAATTGTTACTGAGAATATTAGATGGAACATTAGTTGGCGGGTAAATTTTTAACTTATTTTTTAATTCAGTGCTGTCAATAATTTCAAGTGAAATGTTCAATTGATGATAATTTATTATTTCGACTAACTTCTTCTGGTATGGGCTATTTGCCAATATAGCTTTGGCCTCGGTATCCTGTAAAATGTAACTGATCCGTTTGTCTGGATTATTTGGATCCAATGGTACATATGCGGCTCCAGCTTTTAAAACAGCCAATATTGCTATTAGTATTTGTTCGCTTCGGTCTAGGCATATGGCAATTAAGTCATCTCCCTGTAATGAATATTTCTGCTGTAAAAAATGTGCTAGCTGATTAGCCTGTACATTAAGCTCGTGGTAACTAAGTTTTATTCCTTGGCTTACTACAGCGATTTGTGTAGGAATTTTTTTAGTTTGTTCTTCAAATAGTTGGAGAATACTTTTTTTTGTTGAATAATTATTTTCTGTGTTATTCCATTTTTTTATAGTTTGATTATAAGTTAAATCGCTTAAAAGATAAAAGTTTCCTAATAGTATTCTTGTGTTTTCTTCATTTTTAACTTTGATAGTTATTTTTTTAATAAATTCTAAGAATGATTCTATGAGAAAATTAATTATTTTAGAGTCCAATGGCACTACCTTAAGGAGCAAAGATGAATATAAGCCTATGATTTAGATGAAAAAAGATGAAATCAGTTTCCAAATTTAATATTATTGTTGTAGCAAACACACAATAATAAAAAAAGGAAACTGATCTGTGAATTTTAAAAAGAAAAATAAAATTAAGCAAGTTAAAAATAAAAGACAAGAATTGGCTGATGGTGCACCAGACATTTTCCTGTTAAACCTATTGAATTCAGAAAAATGTCAGAAGATACTTAGAGAGTGCCGGGAATATCGTGACCGGATATATTAGCCCCACCAAAACCTTATTTACGTTTATTAAACAAGTTTTAAATCCAGATAAATCCTGCAAAAAAGTGGTTGCTGGTGTTGTTGTGGAGCAGCTGCATAGTAAAAAAAAGAAGCAGAATAAAATAAGCTCAAATACTGGCCCCTATTGTAAGGCCAGAAAGCGATTGCCTGAAGATACTGTGAAGGCATTAGTTAAAGAATCTGGAGCTTTCCCTTTGAAAATCTATTCCAATGAGATGGAAAGTCTATGGCCGAGAATTAAAAGCATTTGATGGATCTACCGTCAAAATGTCGGATACAAAAGCTAATCAAAAAAAATTTCCTCAGCATGGTAATCAGAAAAAAGGGGCTGGATTTCCTATGGCGCGAATTAGTAGCCGTTATGTCACTGACGCGGGGAACCGTAATAGATTATGCAATAGGGGCTCACAAAGGAAAGGGCACAGGAGAAATCTCATTATTAAGAGAAATTATAAACTGCATTAAAGCCGACGATATTGTGCTGGGTGACCGTTATTACCCCAATTTTTTTCTTATGGCGGACTTAAAAAAAATAGGAGCTGATGGTGTTTTTCGCGGACAAAGTCAAAGGAATTATGATTTTAGAATGGGACAAAAATTGGGTAAAAATGATCACATTGTCAACTGGGAGAAACCACAGAAACCGGAATGGATGACACAAAAGCAATATGAGGCATACCCCGATCAAATTTCCATACGGGAATTTAAAGTATCAGGCCACATATACGTTACAACATTTTTAGACAAAAAATACCACAAAGCAGAGCTTGCCCAATATATAAGCGAAGGTGGGAGGTGGAGCTTAATTTGCGAAGTATTAAAAGTATCATGAATATGGATATGTTATCGTGCAAAACACCAGAAATGGTTAGAAAAGAAATAGGAATTCATTTATTAGCATATAATTTTATCAGAATAATTATAGCAAAAGCTTGTTATGAGTATGGCGTTAATCCATGGGAAATAAGCTTTAAGGGAAGTGTGCAGCTACTAAATGAATTTATTCCTTATTTTATAAGCTCAAATCAGGTGAGCAACCATAAAATGTATATTGAGATGTTAAAATTAATTGTGCAAAACAAAGTTGGAAATAGACCAGATAGGGTGGAGCCCAGGCTAGTCAAGCAAAGACCGAAACCATTTCCAGCCTTGAAGAGAAACAGAGCAATCGAAAAAGAAAAATTGCTACGTAAAATAAATAAAAGGATTTTAAAATATTCTGTGGCTTAAGGTAGTGCCATTGATTTTAGAGTCAAATAAAGCTGAGCGATAACTAAATCTAAATTTTAGTTGTTTCAGTTCGCTATCATCATATAGCAATTCAAGTTCGTAAATTGCATTGGTTCTCCAAGGTATATCTAGAGCATCTACTTCTACGTTTTTTAAGCTGAGTAGATTAATTGCGCTCAAATTTGTACGGACAAGACTAACATTGAAATAATTATCTATATTAATTTCATTAGCTAATTGTTGATCATACAAAATATTGGTTAATAAATAACCTTGGTGTTTGATCACTTTTTTTCGTTGACTTGCTAGGCTCTTGATTAAATCTTCAAAACTTTCGAAGTTATCTAGTTCTGTTTTTAATAGGGTGTTATTTATAAAACATCCAGGAATTTCCTTGTAGCCTGGTGGTCGCATATTGACAGGATAATTAATTAGTATTTTATTCTGATTGGAATACTTGGAAACTATTACACCATATATAGCTGCGATCAATAAGAATAGAGTAACTTTGTTGTTCTTTGCATACTGTTTAAGTAAGACTGTTTGCTCACTATCTAATTTACAATCAATGTTTTTCCCATGAATATTTCCTAATTTATTATTTAAATCTTTGATCAAAAAATCAGGTTTATAAGGTAGTTGAACATTCAAGGGGATGTCAGATATAAAATCTAACCAAAATTTTTTTGCTTCTTTAAAATATTCTTGACTAAAATAGTTTTTTTCAATCTCTATTAATTGATTGAGTTGAATTAAATGATTTTTCCCTAATGAGTCTAGATGTGAAATGTCTATGTTTTTCTCAATAAGATTGTTATACAATAATGCTAGATTCTTTTTGAATAATGAAGCTCATGGATCCATCAAAGATGATATGATGAGCTCGAATTATAAAATAATATTCATTAGGAAACTGTACATCTGATAGTAAGTAAAATTGTAATAATTTACCCTTGGTTAAATCAAATGATTTTTTTAAGAGGAGTTTTATTTTTGATCTAAGACTTTTGTTGAAGTCTAAGACTAATTCATGATAAATATCACTTATTTCATAGCTAGAGGGATAGCATTCATTTCCGCTTTCATTAAATTTGGCTCTTGCTATGGGATTTGTTTTAATATAAAGATCACATGCTTGAATTAAAGCTTGTTTATTTAGTTTTCCAGTAATTTTGAAACATAAGGATGTATTATAGGTGCTTGACTTTGGGGCTAAAGCCCATTCCAAGAAGAATCGTTTTTGATATTCTGAAATTGGTAATAATACATTGTAATCCTCCATAACACTGCCCGCCAGTCAATCGTTGCGATTCTGGTATATGATTCTCCAGTTTATTAAGCATAGTCCAATGGCACTACCTTAAGGAGCAAAGATGAATATAAGCCTATGATTTAGATGAAAAAAGATGAAATCAGTTTCCAAATTTAATATTATTGTTGTAGCAAACACACAATAATAAAAAAAGGAAACTGATCTGTGAATTTTAAAAAGAAAAATAAAATTAAGCAAGTTAAAAATAAAAGACAAGAATTGGCTGATGGTGCACCACATTTTCCTGTTAAACCTATTGAATTCAGAAAAATGTCAGAAGATACTTAGAGAGTGCCGGGAATATCGTGACCGGATATATAGCCCCACCAAAACCTTATTTACGTTTATTAAACAAGTTTTAAATCCAGATAAATCCTGCAAAAAAGCGGTTGCTGGTGTTGTTGTGGAGCAGCTGCATAGTAAAAAAAAGAAGCAGAATAAAATAAGCTCAAATACTGGCCCCTATTGTAAGGCCAGAAAGCGATTGCCTGAAGATACTGTGAAGGCATTAGTTAAAGAATCTGGAGCTTTCCCTTTGAAATCTATTCCAATGAGATGGAAAGTCTATGGCCGAGAATTAAAAGCATTTGATGGATCTACCGTCAAAATGTCGGATACAAAAGCTAATCAAAAAAAATTTCCTCAGCATGGTAATCAGAAAAAAGGGGCTGGATTTCCTATGGCGCGAATAGTAGCCGTTATGTCACTGACGCGGGGAACCGTAATAGATTATGCAATAGGGGCTCACAAAGGAAAGGGCACAGGAGAAATCTCATTATTAAGAGAAATTATAAACTGCATTAAAGCCGACGATATTGTGCTGGGTGACCGTTATTACCCCAATTTTTTTCTTATGGCGGACTTAAAAAAAATAGGAGCTGATGGTGTTTTTCGCGGACAAAGTCAAAGGAATTATGATTTTAGAATGGGACAAAAATTGGGTAAAAATGATCACATTGTCAACTGGGAGAAACCACAGAAACCGGAATGGATGACACAAAAGCAATATGAGGCATACCCCGATCAAATTTCCATACGGGAATTTAAAGTATCAGGCCACATATACGTTACAACATTTTTAGACAAAAAATACCACAAAGCAGAGCTTGCCCAAATATATAAGCGAAGGTGGGAGGTGGAGCTTAATTTGCGAAGTATTAAAAGTATCATGAATATGGATATGTTATCGTGCAAAACACCAGAAATGGTTAGAAAAGAAATAGGAATTCATTTATTAGCATATAATTTTATCAGAATAATTATAGCAAAAGCTTGTTATGAGTATGGCGTTAATCCATGGGAAATAAGCTTTAAGGGAAGTGTGCAGCTACTAAATGAATTTATTCCTTATTTTATAAGCTCAAATCAGGTGAGCAACCATAAAATGTATATTGAGATGTTAAAATTAATTGTGCAAAACAAAGTTGGAAATAGACCAGATAGGGTGGAGCCCAGGCTAGTCAAGCAAAGACCGAAACCATTTCCAGCCTTGAAGAGAAACAGAGCAATCGAAAAAGAAAAATTGCTACGTAAAATAAATAAAAGGATTTTAAAATATTCTGTGGCTTAAGGTAGTGCCATTGAAGCATAGTCGACTAGGAGCCAAATGCAACTTTAGGAGTAATTTTTGAGATGCGTAACTAAACAGGCATCGAAATCAAATTGAATCTTACTAGGGCCTGTCGGAGGGGCACCTTCTCCCACAAGGGGAGAAGGATATATTGCCCACTCAAATCTTCATAGAGCCATAATTTTCATCAACAGGTGACCGGACCGAGAGGTTAGGGAAATGGGGTTACCCATGTCCGGAGAAACAGGAGAACCATGAAGTTTGAGAAGAATCCTTTTCCGCATCAGAATTATTTCTACCCTTTCCCCAGGCGTATACCGCAACCGCAAACAGCAGAGCGTATACCACACTGAGACTTCCTGCCAAAGACATATTTTCAAGATACGACTTGTTCAGTTCGCCGAGGAATTCAAGAGAATTTTGGGTATGGTAAATCTCCAATGTCACCAAACTAACTACACCCAATCCCAGCAACCAGGCAAAACCAGCTCCGATCTTAGATGAGCAACTGGACTTCCCCTGCTCAGACTCCTGAGTGCCAAGCTCTGATGCAACAATTGATTTAGCAGTAACAGGAGCAGTAGGAATAGTATCCTTTGATTCAGTAGCAGTAGTAGTAGTAGTAGTATCCTGTGGTTTAGATTCAGCTACTTCTTCACCCACATCTATACACGCCCGGTTAAAGCGCTCAATATTCTCCGGATCCCCCTGCAGCACGCTTAAAAGAAGATTTTTTAGTGGCTTTCTGCTAGAGCTATTATTTAGTGGCGTATTGTTAATATTTAATTTTATTCCTGGTACGTTTAAAAGTTCCAGCAAGAAATCCTTACCAGCCTCTGCTATTTGCCCTACGAGGTAATCTATAGGTGAGGTGCGATGCTTCGGATTTATGAATAGATCAAGAACATCCATCTTTTCATAACAACGCAGTAATTTTTTAAAGTAAGCTAAGTTAGGTTTTCCTTCGAAAACAACCAGTAGAGGCTCAGGCTTATGAGTGTTTGTTATTGCTGGATGGGGGATAATAAAGTATCTATCAGGGACTCATCTTTAGACCTTAATGCCTCGGTAAGTGGTGTATGTTGTTTCTCGTTGTTGGCATAGTTGTCATCTACCATATCTGTATTAACATCAATTTTTTCAGATTCCAATAAAGCCGTTATGGCCTTTTGGTTTTTTGCGCGGATTGCTAATATTAAAGGAGTGCCATACTTATATTTAAAATCAGGTCCAGATTGAGGATCGTAGAAAGTAAAATTAACTTCTTCTTTATCCATGTCAGCAATTAATTTATTAAAATCCACAGAAGTAGAGGGATTTAAGATTGCAGAAGTTAGAGGATGTTTTTGGATAGTGATTTCGTGTTTAGGAACTTTTAATTCAGCCACAGGTTTTTTTAAACAGCGTAATACCTTTTCTTTTAGTATTATTTCTTCCTTAGTGGGAATTCGAAGCCCTTGAGATGTGAGAATATTCTGATATTCAAACTTTCCGCAATAATAGCGTTGCTGATCATCTCGGATGATATGTAATTCCACTCCCGGCGGAATTTTTTCTGGCTGCGTGTTGAAGTACTTAGTTACTTCCTCAATCTCCTCAGACTTATCATCAATAAAATAAAATGGGCATGGAGTGTTAGTACTATTTTTATTTTTTATCTGCTCAGCAAAGTTTTTTAGTTGGGCTGCTAGCATCGGACCCTTGGTATATGACTTACAATCAGATAACTCTTTAAGGTTGACCTGCAGGAGGCTATTGGAATTCTTATTACAATACTCAATCGCCTCGTCCATTGCTTGTCCGATATACCATCCCTTGGTTTGTTTCTGTATTTCTTCAACATCCTTGTAAAGCAATTTATTAAAGTTAAACCTTGCCCTTTTAAAAAAATTTATGAAAGCTTGGAAAGAAAGTGTCCGATTCTGCTTGTAATTCTCTACCTCAAGTTTAAGGCTCTGACGTGCCGATCCTGTGTAGCCATAAACATTCTTAGGGTCAATTCCAGAGGGCAGTAAGTGACTAACATTATCAGGTACATCCTGACCTGCCAGTAAGGCAATCAGTCGGCAATACGCCGCTCTTTTGAGTAGGTAGTCTTTGTGGTCTTTGATAAGTACATCGCCGCTACTATCCCAATCCAGGGAAAAGCCTATGGCCGAGGGAGGTTGAAGTTTTTTTTCTTCGAGTTGTGCTTGTTTCACCTCTAATAGTGGGTCTAATTGCTCCATTAATTTACCTTTTAAGTTGTGAACTGATTACTCACGGCGTCGCCCCTAGCATTGCTTTATTATCCTAGATTCGGCAGTAGAAACTGTAGCGAGAGGGATTAAGGCGTTGAAGATCTTGATTATTTTTAAATTTTTTTCTTGAAGGCGTACTCACCCGTACGGTGAAAGAAAAAAATATAAAAATAAGCGAGAGATTCAATGTATTAAGCCCTCGCAGTAGGTTTCTACTGCCGAATCTAGGATTATATGACGTGATTTCTAAAAGGTATTTTACAGGAATAATCTTACCGCAATATTAAGAGCGTCGTCCCGGTATGGCGCTGCGGAGACGACATTAGCTCTGCACGGCCTCCACCAAAGCGGCTACATGTTCTGGTGGTGTATCCGGTAACACGCCATGCCCTAAATTAAAAATGTGCCCTGGTCCTGGGCCAAAACGGTCCAAAATTTCCCGCACTTCTTGTTGGATGCGCTGTGGTGAAGCGTATAACAAGGCTGGATCCATATTACCTTGCAAGGCCACTTTACCATCCACGCGAATTCGTGCTGCTCTGAGATCGGTCGTCCAATCAAGACCAATGGCATCGCAACCACTGATGGCCATAAATTCGAGCCATTGCCCACCATTTTTCGTAAACAAAATAATGGGCACTGCTGAGAATTGCTTTCGCAGTCGATGAATCACCTGCGTCATATAATCTAAAGAACAATCGCGATAATCGCGCTGGGTTAAGATACCCCCCCAGGTATCAAATAACATCACCACTTGTGCTCCCGCCTTAATCTGTGCGGCAAGATAATCCGCTACCGCTTGAGTCAATAGTCGCAATAAGTGATGAATGCTTTCTGGATCAGTATACAGCCAGCGCTTAATTAAACCAAAGTGCTTACTGCTGCCGCCTTCAATCATATAAGTGGCTAAAGTCCAGGGACTGCCGGAAAAGCCAATTAATGGCACTTTATCCGCGAGCTCTCGTCGGGTTAAACGAATAGCTTCCATCACATAGCGCAGTTGCGTTTCCACCTCGGGTAATTTTAACGCCAGGATATCTTCCCGAAAACGCAGTGGCCGCTCAAAGCGCGGACCTTCATTTTCCACAAAATGTAAGCCTAAGCCCATCGCATCGGGAATGGTTAGAATATCGGAAAATATAATTGCGGCATCCAAAGGAAAACGCTTTAGGGGCTGTAAGGTGACTTCGCAGGCCAGCTCAGGCGTTTTGACCAAGTTGAGAAAATTGCCTGCTTGAGCGCGGATACGCCGATATTCAGGCAAATAACGGCCGGCTTGGCGCATCAACCAAATAGGCGTCCTATCGACATATTCGCGGCGCAAGGCCCTCAAAAAACGATCAGTGGTCATATATACCCCTCTCATAAATCATCAACATTATTCCTTCTCCCCTGGTGGGAGAAGGTGCCAAAGGCGGATGAGGGGTGGGCCGAATCTTGCACCCCCGGCTCCCTTACCCTCCCCTCATCCGGCCTGCGGCCACCTTCTCCCACCAGGGGAGAAGGAATAATGCCGAGGTTTATTAGGAGAGGGGATTTATAGTAATGGCTTTAAAAATTGTCCGGTATAGGATTTAGTAGTGGCGGCAATGGTCTCAGGTGTTCCCACGGCCACCACCTCCCCTCCTAGCTCCCCACCTTCAGGACCTAAATCAATAATCCAATCCGCGGTTTTTATCACATCCAAATTATGTTCAATCACAATAACCGTATTGCCGCGATCGCGCAATTGCCTTAGCACCGCCAATAATTGCTTAACGTCATGAAAATGCAGCCCGGTAGTCGGCTCATCCAAAATGTACAAGGTATTGCCGGTATCACGCCGCGATAATTCCTTAGCTAATTTCACTCGCTGGGCTTCACCCCCAGATAAAGTAGTCGCACTTTGCCCTAAATTAATATACGACAACCCAACCTCAATCAAGGTCTGTAATTTATGGGCCACGGCTGGAACCGGATCAAAAAATGTGCGCGCTTCTTCTACGGTCATGCTTAATACTTCATGCACATTTTTTCCTTTGTAACGTACTTCCAGAGTTTCACGATTATAGCGCTGCCCCTTGCAGACATCACACTCGACATACACATCGGGTAAAAAGTGCATTTCTACTTTGATTAAGCCATCACCCTCACACGCTTCACAGCGCCCTCCTTTGACATTAAAACTAAAGCGGCCGGGCGAGTAACCGCGACTCCGGGCTTCTTGCGTGCCAGCAAATAATTCACGAATGGGCGTAAAGAGCCCAGTATAAGTCGCGGGATTAGATCGTGGCGTGCGACCAATAGGGCTTTGGTCAATAGCCACTACTTTATCAAAATGGCCTAAACCCGCTATTTGCCGATAAGCTCCCGGGCTTAAAGAATCTGCTCCTTGTAATTTTTTCGCGACGATCGGGTATAAAGTATCATTCACTAAACTCGATTTTCCCGACCCCGACACCCCAGTGACACAAACCATGAGACCGACAGGAAAAGAAACATCAATATTTTTTAAATTATTACAACTGGCTCCTATTAATCGCAGCATACGCTTGCTGTCAGGCTGAATTCTAACCTTTGGAATTTCGATCTTTAATTTGCCAGATAAATATTGCCCGGTTAAAGACTCTTGGGTGGCACAAATCTGTGCCGGAGAGCCTTCCGCAATAATTTTTCCGCCATGCAGCCCAGCACCCGGACCAATATCGACGATATAATCGGCATGTCGCATGGCCTCCTCATCATGCTCCACCACAATGACCGTATTACCCAAATCCCGCAAGCGTCGCAGGGTATGCAGTAAACGATCATTATCCCGTTGATGTAAGCCAATGGAAGGCTCATCTAAGATGTACATCACGCCCACTAAGCCGGAGCCAATTTGACTCGCCAAGCGAATACGCTGGGCTTCGCCACCAGATAAAGTATCAGCACTGCGGGCTAAGCTCAGGTAATTTAATCCCACACTGACCAAAAACCCAAGGCGCTCCTGGATCTCCTTGACGATGCGAGCGGCCACCGTGCCTCGCCAGCCAGGTAAGGATAAGGTCTGAAAAAACGCATAGGCTTTTTCCACCGGCAATTGGGTGATCTGGGGTAGGCTCTGCCCTGCCACAAATACATAGCGTGCCTCACGCCGTAACCGCGCGCCTTCACAGACTGGGCATTTGCTAGTAGCCAAAAAACGTGCTAAATCTTCTCGCACGGCTAAAGATTCGGTTTCGTGATAGCGTCGCTCCATGTTAGTAATAATCCCCTCAAAGGGATGGACACGCACTATGCGACGACCCCGATCATTGACATAAGTAAACTCAACTTCCTCTTCACCACTCCCCCGCAACACAATTTTTTGAATTTTCGTCGGCAATTGGTAGAACGGTTTTTCCACATCAAAATGATAATGCTTGGCTAAGGATTTGAGCATTTGGAAATAATGTACATTCCGCTTATCCCACCCGCGCACTGCACCTCCTGCCAAACTTAATTCAGGATTTTGCAGAATTTTCTCAGGATCAAAAAATTGGGTGACACCCAAGCCATCACACTCAGGGCAGGCACCTGAAGGACTGTTAAAAGAAAAGAGACGTGGCTCCAATTCGGATAAACTGTAACCACAACGAGGACAAGCAAATTTGGCTGAAAATACCCGGTCAGGAATTTCACTTTTATCCAGGGTAGCCAGCATCACCACGCCATCTGCCAAACTGAGCGCGGTTTCAAAGGATTCTGCCAACCTTTGCGCAATATCCGCTTGCACTTTAATCCGATCTACTACCACCTCGATGCTATGTTTCGTGCGCAGACTCAAGGGAGGGATGGCATCTAATTCCATGACTTTGCCATCAATCCGTCCACGAATGTAGCCCTGCCGACGCAAATTATCCAATAACTGGACATGCTCCCCTTTACGCGCCTGCACTACTGGCGCTAAGATCATCAGGCGAGTGCCTTCAGGATAGGCCAGGGTGATATCCACCATTTGGCTGATCGTCTGGGCCTCCAATACAATGTGATGATCAGGGCATTGGGGCTGACCCACCCTGGCATAAAGCAAGCGCAGGTAATCATAGATTTCAGTGATGGTGCCGACGGTAGATCTGGGATTATGGGAAGTTGCTTTCTGCTCAATGGAAATGGCGGGAGATAACCCTTCAATATGATCGACATCGGGTTTTTGCATCACTGACAAAAATTGTCTAGCATAAGCTGAGAGTGATTCCACATAACGCCGTTGTCCTTCGGCGTATAGGGTATCAAAGGCTAAGGAAGATTTTCCCGAACCAGAAAGACCAGTAATGACAATCAGCTTATCACGTGGCAGGTCTAAATTGATATTCTTGAGGTTATGCGTGCGCGCACCGCGAATTCGAATAATGTCCATGGTATGATGGATTCTACCGAAGTATTGAAAGAAAACCTATGGCTATTTCCAGCACATCCGAAACAAAATCCGTTTTATCCTTGGCAGCTATTTTTAGTTTACGTATGCTGGGCTTATTTATTATTTTGCCGATCTTTAGTTTATATGCCCCGCAACTGACAGGCAGTACACCCAGCTTAATCGGAATTGCCTTGGGAATTTACGGCTTGAGTCAAGCAATTTGCCAAATTCCACTGGCCATGTTGTCTGATAAATGGGGTCGGAAACCCATTATTGTCGCAGGACTATTGATTTTTGTATTAGGTAGTTTAATTGCTGCCGTTTCTACTTCAATTTACGGAGTGATTATTGGCCGGGCTTTACAAGGCGCTGGCGCCATCGGTAGTACAGTGATTGCGTTGGTTGCCGATCTCACCACCGTGGAAAATCGCAGCAAAGCAATGGCCATGATCGGCATGAGTATTGGCTTTTCATTTGCGCTGGCGATTGTGCTCGGACCCCTCTTAAATAAATGGATCGGCTTATCGGGGATTTTTGGATTAACCGCCCTACTTGGCTTGGCGGGCATCGGTTTATTGCTGGTAGTAGTGCCTCAACCTCCGCATTGTCTGTTTCACCGTGACAGTGAAACAGTGCCCAGCCTACTGAAAGCAACCCTGTTCAATCCAGAGCTAGTGCGATTGAATCTTGGAATCCTGGTCTTACATGCTTTACTAACAGCCACTTTTATTGTGGTGCCCATTTTGCTGGCGCATTCATCAAGCGCTTGGATTAGAACTCATGCTTGGGCGGTCTATTTACCTGCTTTAAGTTTTGCATTGATTACCCTAATTCCTTGCATCATTGCAGCTGAAAAATTTCAAAAAATGAAATTGCTTTTCGTAACCACCATTATGTTACTGGGTTTGACGCAACTGTTGTTGTGGAAATTTCATTCTTCAGCCTGGGAATTAGGACTGATTCTGGCATTGTTTTTTAGTGCGTTTACTTTTCTTGAAGCGACCATGCCTTCGTTAATTTCAAAAATTGCCCCGGTTACCAATAAAGGTACCGCGATGGGAATTTATTCTAGTGCGCAATTTTTAGGTATTTTCGTGGGCGGTAGTCTAGGCGGCTGGATCTACAGCGACTATCAATTAGTAGGAATTATCTGCCTTAACTTCGTTTTAATTTGTATTTGGCTGGGCTTTGCTATCCGCATGAAACCCCCAGTTTTTTTAAAGACTGTCATGTTTCCTCTAAAAAGATTTAACGCCGCGGAAATCGATAAAGTAAATCAATTACTAAAAGCAACCCCTGGAGTAATTGAAGCATCCATTGATATTAATGAGAAAATTGCTTATTTAAAGATAAATAAAAACATTCTAAATAATATTAATTTAACAAAACTGCAAGAGAGCCTAGACAATTTATAGAAATAATGTAAGTATTTGAAGCTTTAAGCACAGGTATGAATTAATTATTTTATAACATTTACTTAAGGAGAGCGTCATGGCTAGAGGTGTGAATAAGGTTATCCTCATTGGAAACTTAGGTAGCGACCCTGAGGTTCGTTATACTCCCAGCGGGAGCGCCGTCGCAAATGTAAACTTAGCAACCAGTGAAAGCTGGCGGGATAAAACAAGCGGTGAATTACAAGATCGAACTGAATGGCATCGCATCGTTTTTTTTAATCGGCTTGCAGAAATAGTAGGTGAATATTTACGCAAAGGTTCTAAAATTTATGTGGAAGGAAGTTTAAGAACACGCAAGTGGCAAGATAAAAACGGTGTGGAGCGTCATACTACGGAAATTATTGCTAATGAAATGCATATTTTGGATAGTAAAGGCGGTAGCCATCAAGGGTTCATGCAACAAGAAAATGGCAAAATGGACGAATTAAAGATTCAGCCTCAACCTATGCCGGCAATGACTGGTGATATAGGGGAGGATGATATACCGTTTTGAAGCTACAATATCCCTTCTCCCGCAAGCGGGAGAGGGGATATTGTTATTCCCCCCGCTCCACAAATTCAACATAAGCCATTGGGGCTGAATCACCTGCTCTAAATCCACACTTGAGTATCCGCAAATAACCCCCGGGTCTTTCTTTAAATCGTGGCCCTAGGATAGTAAATAATTTTCCAACGGCTACTTTATCGCGCAAATTATTAAATGCCAATCGTCGACGAGCAACGTCATCTACCTTCGCCAAGGTAACAAGAGGTTCAGCATAGCGACGAAGCTCTTTTGCCTTAGGCAAAGTAGTCTTAATAACCTCATGATCAAATAAAGAGCTTACCATATTACGGAACATAGCCCGACGATGACTACTGGTTCGATTTAAATGTCTACCACTTTTTCGATGTCGCATCGGTGCATACCTTATTCTTTATTTAATTCAGAAACTGACAACTCATCTAGCTTCATGCCTAAATGCAATCCACGGGTTGCCAACACGTTTTTAATTTCTGTCAAAGACTTCTTGCCTAAGTTAGGTGTCTTTAACAAATCAGACTCACTGCGCTGCACGAGATCAGCGATGGTGTTAATATTTTCTGCCTTCAGGCAATTAGCTGCTCGAACGGTTAATTCTAAGTCTTCTACCGGCCGTAATAATATCGGATTGATTTTGCGCGATTTTTCCTTGGGCAGATGCATTGCGGCGTGCTTTAATTCAACGAAAGCAGCCAGTTGATGTTGCAAAATGGTGGCAGAATAACGAATAGCATCTTCAGGGTCTATGGTGCCATTGGTCTCAATATCTAAAATTAATTTATCTAAATCAGTGCGTTTTTCTACGCGTGTATTTTCAACTTGATAAGAAACACGACGAATAGGGCTAAAAGAAGCATCTAACTGTAACTTACCGACAGGGACAGACTCTCCTGCTTCTAATCGCATACTTGCCGGAACATAGCCACGACCTCTCATTACCTTAAGAGACATTTTAATCTTACTGTTCTTAGTTAAGTTAGCTATCACATGATCGGGGTTAATAATTTCCACATCATGTTCTGGCGTAATATCACTTGCCAACACTGGCCCTGGCCCTTTCTTTTCTAAGTTTAGTATCACTTCGTCTCGACCGAGTAATTTAATCGCGATACCTTTGATATTCAGAAGAATATCAATTACATCTTCTCGAACACCTTCAATAGAACTGTATTCATGCAAAACATCGGCAATTTCCACCTCAACCACCGCAGCACCAGGCATAGAGGAAAGTAAAATACGACGTATTCCATTCCCCAAGGTAATACCATAACCGCGCTCAAATGGTTCTAACACAATAATCGAGTGGGTTGGGGTAATGGGATTCACCTGAATATTGCGTGGCACAAGTAAACTATAAATATCCTGCATTGCATCATACTGCATTAGATCATACCTCTATTTCGAGAAGAGTTCGACCACCAGACTAACCTTAAATATCGCTGGAAAATCCGATGGATCGGGATAAAATTTAAACACGGAACGCAATTCCTTAGCATTAACATCAATCCATTGAGGCTGTGGACGTTGTTGTGCTAATTCCATAGCAGCAAGTATTCTCAATTGTTTCTTCGATTTTTCACGCACCTCAATGACATCATTGGGCTGCAGTGAGTAGGAAGCAATATTAACTATTTTTCCATTCACTAAAACAGCTTTATGACTCACCAATTGACGTGCTTCTTGCCTCGTACTGCCAAAACCTGAGCGATAAACCACATTATCTAATCGCCCCTCTAACAAGCGAATCAAGTTATCACCTGTAGAACCCTTTTGTCGATCAGCCTTTTCATAATAGTTTCTAAATTGTCTTTGTAACACGCCATAATACCGTTTAATGAGCTGTTGCATACGTAATTGACTGCCATAATCGGATAGTCGACCACGTTTAGCGCCATGCTGACCCGGTAGGGTGTCTAATTTACACTTAGTACCAATCTCCCGAACACCGCTTTTACTCATTAAATCGGTGCCTTCTCGTCGGGAAAACTTTAACTTTACCACATTTCTAGCCATCTAAAACTCCTACATCTGCGTCATCCTGGCCTGGATGCCAGGATCCAAGCACAAGGAAATGAAACTTTTGCATCCTACAAACTAGATCCCTGCTTCCTACAGGGACCCCCACATGCCTCATCACACTCGACGTTTTTTGGGAGGACGACACCCATTGTGAGGCAAGGGTGTTACATCGGAAATGCTACTAATCGTAAACCCATTGGAATAAAAAGCACGAATAGCTGCTTCGCGTCCCGGACCTGGTCCTTTCACCAAAACCTCTAAGGTATTCATATCGAATTCCTTAACTACTTGGCTTACTTTTTCTACAGCGACTTGCGCTGCAAAAGGGGTTCCTTTACGAGAGCCGCGAAATCCACTGCCACCCGATGTTGCCCATGCCAAGGCATTACCCTGCGCATCGGTAATCAGAATTAGGGTATTATTAAAGGTAGCCTTTATATGCGCTATACCCTTATGAATTTTGCCACGTCTAACTTTCTTTCGTATGCGTGTTGTTGTCGATTTTGCCATAATTTAATTTCCATTACTTACGAATTGGTTTTGCTTTGCCCTTACGAGTTCGAGCATTGGTTTTAGTACGTTGACCACGGACAGGTAAGCCTCTTCGGTGACGAAAACCACGATAGGCCCCCATATCCATCAAACGTTTTATATTCATAGAAACTTCACGCCGCAAGTCTCCTTCTACAGGAAATTCCGCGATTTTGCGCCGTAAACTTTCTAATTCAGCTTCAGTTAAAGAATGGACCTTTGCATCAGGAGTAAGACCCAATGACTCACAAATTTGTATGGCACGACTACGCCCAATTCCGTAAATTTGTGTTAAGCCAGCCCAAAGGTGCTTATCAGGTTTAATATTCACACCAGCGATACGAACTACCATTTAATTCTCCTACTCGAAAGCAAAAAGTTAACCTTGTCTTTGTTTGTGCCGTGCATCCTTACACAAAATCCGTAATACACCGTTGCGCCGAATGACTATACAATTACGACACAATTTTTTCACTGAAACACGCACTTTCATTATTGGATCCCCCAATTAATACCTTCAACCTTATTCCTTCTCCCCTTGTGGGAGAAGGTGCCGAAGGCGGATGAGGGGTGAGCTGAATCCAGCACCACCCTCTACCTAACTTCCCCCCTCATCCGGCCTGCGGCCACCTTCTCCCACAAGGGGAGAAGGATTAATGCCGAGAATATATGAAGGATAAATTAAAAACCAAAACCACTGCGACCTTTTAAATTCGCTTTTTTCAAAATTGATTCATATTGATGAGACATCAGGTGAGCTTGGATTTGTGCCATGAAATCCATCAACACCACAACCACAATCAATAATGAAGTACCGCCAAAATAAAATGGCACATGCCAAGTAATAATAAAAAATTCAGGCATCAATGATACTAACGTCAAATAAGCAGCACCCACCAATGTCAATCGCGTCATCACCAAATCAATATAATTCGCAGTTTGATCTCCAGGTCGCATACCTGAGATAAATGCACCTGATTTTTTTAAATTATCTGCAGTTTCTTTTGGATTAAATACTAACGCAGTATAAAAGAAACAAAAGAATATAATAGCAATCGCGTCAAACAATAAATACAAAGGCTGACCAGGCGATAGCATAACGCTCACTTGGGTTAACCAACCCATTCCTGGCACATTAGCAAACCACTGAGCTATAGTTCCTGGAAATAAAATAATACTTGATGCAAAAATCGGCGGGATAACTCCTGCCATATTAATTTTTAAAGGCAAATGACTACTTTGAGCCGCATATAACTTTCTTCCTTGCTGTCGCCGCGCATAATTTACCGTAATTTTCCGCTGGGCTCGCTCCATAAAAACCACAAATGCAGTAACGCCAACCACTACAGCTAACAGTAAAAGCATGGAAATCACTTGCATTTGCCCCTGCCGCACTTGCGTCATGACTTCGGCAATAGCAGAAGGGAAACGAGAAACAATTCCAGCAAATATAATGAGGGATATCCCATTCCCAACACCACGTTCAGTTATTTGTTCTCCTAACCAAACCAAAAACATAGTTCCAGTCACTAAGGTAAGCGTTGACACAAAATAAAAGCCAAAACCAGGAGCTAATACTGTACCTTGACTCGCCAACCATTTAGAAATCCCCAATCCTTGAAAAGCACCTAATAACAATGTCCCATAGCGCGTATACTGATTAATTTTTCGTCTACCTGCCTCACCTTCTTTTTTGAGCTGTTCCAGCCGTGGAGAAACCACCGTAAACAGCTGCATTATAATGGAAGCAGAAATATACGGCATTACATTTAAAGCAAACACCGTAAAGCGTTGCAAAGCACCGCCAGAAAACATATTAAATAAACCAAGTATCCCTCCCTGTCCTTCTTGATTGAATAAATTGGCTAATCGTACCGGGTCTATACCGGGGACGGGGATATGCGCTCCAATCCGATAAATAATGATACCAATGAGGACAAAGAGGAGCCTACGCTTCAGCTCACCCAGCCCACCTTGAGATAATCCCAGACCCAAACTTGGATTTGCCATTATTCCACAACCTTCCCGCCTGCCGCTTCAATGGCTGCTTTTGCACCTGCCGTAACCTTTACCCCCGAGAACGTGAAAGCTCGATCAATTTTACCCGAAGCAATTATTTTTACTCGGCAAATACAACTGGATATGATATTAAATTTCTTCAATAACTCCAAAGATACCTGATTTTCTGAAATTTTATTTAATTCATGTAAGCGAACTTCAGCGGTATAAATTGCCGACAAGGAAGTGAAACCAAATTTAGGCAGACGACGTTGCAAAGGCATTTGCCCGCCTTCAAAACCTACTTTATGGTATCCCCCGGCTCTTGCACGCTGTCCTTTATGGCCTCTACCACAAGTTTTGCCTAATCCTGAACCAATGCCTCTACCCACACGCTTAGGCGTTTTCTTTGATCCGAATGCTGGTTTTAATGTATTGAAACGCATAATACTTTCCTATTTCAAATCGACGCAGGAATGACGTCAAGTTATATTTTCTATTTTAAGAAGATAAGATATTTTATTTATCATCCCACGATTACAATCGGTGTAAGGTAATTCTACTGTTTGATTGATCTTACGTAAGCCTAAACCATGTGCACAAGCAATGTGTTTAGGAAGACATTTACATAAGCTGCGCACTAGCGTAATTTTAACTTGCTTAACTTGCGGAGTCATAATGCCTATTCCAAAATTTCTTCTACAGATTTACCCCTTTTCTCAGCAATATAGGAAGGAGAAACTATTGATTGCAATCCTTTAATAGTAGCTCTCACTACATTAACAGGATTAGAAGAACCAATACATTTTGCCAATACATTGCTGACACCCATCACTTCAAACACAGCTCGCATTGCATTTCCAGCGATGACCCCGGTTCCTTCTGAAGCAGGCTTAATTAAAACTTTAGAGGCACCATGTCGAGCCACAACGGCATGTTGCAAGGTAGTTCCACACAACTCAACTTGGATCATGTTACGTCTGGCATTTTGATTCGCTTTCTCAATGGCGCCAGACACTTCGTTCGCCTTACCGCGCCCGACACCTAATCTTCCCTTACCATTTCCCACCACAACTAAAGCAGAAAAACGAAACTTGCGTCCTCCTTTTACCACTTTGGCTGTGCGTCGAACATGAACAAGCTTTTCTTGATTACCATCACTTGTTGTTGCAGTATCATAGCTGCGCATTAAATTACCCTTTTGCTAAAATTCTAACCCACCTTCACGAGCACCTTCGGCTAAGGCCATGACTCGACCATGGTACTTAAACCCGCTACGATCAAAGGCAACTTTTTTTATTCCCAATTCCAAGGCACGCTTAGCCACCAATTTACCCACTTCTTTAGCAGCTTTGGCATTCCCCAACGAGGCGGTTTGACTCTTAAACTCCCCATCCAAGGTTGATGCAGAAACCAAAACATTGGAACCATCAATGACTTGGGCATAAATATGCTGAGGTGTTCTGTGAACACACAAGCGAATAGCGGCCAGTGTTTTCATTCTAGATCGACCACGCATAGATCTTCTTATTCGAGCTAGCTTCTTATCCATTATTTCTTCTTACCTTCTTTCAGAGCAATTTGCTCATTCAAATAGCGAATTCCTTTACCTTTATAAGGCTCAGGCGGCCTAAAAGACCGAATATTGGCTGCCACCTGGCCGACCATTTCAATGTCGCTCCCTTTAACCACAACCTCCGTAGCACTGGGAGTTTCAATACTAATTCCATTAGGAACACTATACTTAACTGGGTGAGAAAACCCTAACGATAAAGACAATTCATTACCTTGAGCCTGAGCACGGTAACCAACCCCTATCAAAACAAGCTTACGTTCAAATCCTTGGCTAACTCCAATCACCATGTTCTGTAAATTTGCCCGGGCTGTCCCAGCATTGGCATCGGCAATTTTAAAATCGACCCCCGCATCTGTGCGTGGTAGTAACTTAATCACATTATCTTCTTTGACTACCCGTACCGCAAAGTGGACAGTTTTTTGCAAATTTCCTTTCGCACCTTTAATGGTAACGAGTTGTCCTTCAACAGCAACATCCACTCCCTTAGGAAGTTCAATTAATTTTTTTGCGACTCTTGACATCCTCTCCCCTAACCCCTAGTAGACATAACACAATACTTCACCACCATGACCTACTGCTCGAGCTTTTTTGTCGGTCATTAAACCTTTAGGAGTAGATACAATGGCTATACCAAGCCCATTTAAAATTTTAGGCAACTCTCGTGTACCTAAATACCGGCGTAGTCCCGGTCGGCTGACCCGTTTAATATAACTGATTACTGGTTTATTTTGAAAATATTTTAACTCTACTCGTAATGACGCTTTACCAAGCACTTCCGACTTCTGACAGTCGAGAATATACCCTTCTTCTTTTAAAAGCTGTGCGATAGCAAAATTTATTCGTGAATAAATTAAACTAACTTCTTTTTTTCCACTGCTTGGGCATTGCGTAGCCTAGTTAACATATCGGCTATTGGATCTTGCAAGCTCATGAATTAACCTCTTTTGAAATTACCAACTGGATTTAGTTAGTCCAGGTACATCACCCCGCATAGCGGCTTCTCTTAAACATATTCGACACAAACCAAATCTTCGGTAAACAGCCCTTGGTCGACCACATTGCTGACATCGTCTTTTTACCCGACAAGGGCTTTCATCGCGCGACCTCTTATTCAATTTAACAACAGCAGCTAACTTTTCTTCGTAAGAAGAATTCGGATCGGCAATTGTTATAGACAAAGCAATACGTTTTGTTTTATTTCGCTCACTTAACACCACTCGACGTTTTTCACGAGCAATCATCGATTTTTTTGCCATTTATTTTTTAACCTCCCTCCTTAAATGGAAACTTAAAAGCAGCTAATAAAGCACGGCCTTCAGCATCAGTTTGAGCTGTCATGGTAATAGTAATATTGAGCCCACGAAGCTTGTCAATTTTATCATATTCAATTTCAGGAAAAACAATCTGCTCCCGAATGCCCAGGGTATAGTTGCCTGTACCATCAAATGACCTGGCACTCATGCCTCTAAAATCTCGGATGCGTGGAATCGCAATATTAACTAAACGATCCAAAAATTCAAACATCCGTTCCCCGCGCAAAGTCACCTTACAGCCAATAGGATACCCCTCCCGAATTTTAAAGCCAGCAATAGATTGACGTGCATTCGTAACCACCGCTTTTTGCCCTGAAATACGCGCCAAATCTGACGTAGCATGATCAATGATTTTCTTATCAGAAGTTGCCTCACCCACTCCCATATTTAAAGTAATTTTCATTAGTCGTGGCACTTGCATGACACTTCTATAATTAAATTTTTTCATCAAACTTGGGACTATTTCTTGATGATATTGTTGTTTCAATCGAGCTACCATGGTTTTTTCAGACCTTCTCAATATCTATAATTTCGTTATTGGATTTATAGTAACGAACCTTGTTGCCATTCTCTAGAATTTTAAACCCAACACGGTCGGCTTTTTGAGTGACCGGATTGAATATCGCTACATTAGAAGCATCAATTGGCGCCTCTTTTTTGTCAATTCCGCCTTGAATCCCTAAGTTTGGATTAGGACGCACATGCTTGGAAATGATGTTAACGCCCTCAACTAAAATGCGTCCAGTAGTCATTTTCCGAATCACCGAGCCACGACGACCTTTATATTTACCTCTGATGACAATTACTTCATCACCTTTTTTAATTTTAGCTGCCATTAAATGACTCCTCCCGTTCTTCATCCCGGCAGGATGCCAGGATCCAGACCACAAGGATGTGAAACTCATTGCATCCTGCAGACTGGATCCCTGCTTCCTGCAGGAACGACATGCGCGCTACTAAATAACTTCCGGAGCTAAAGAAATAATTTTCATAAATTTCTCTGTACGTAGCTCTCGGGTCACCGGTCCAAAAATACGCGTGCCAATTGGTTGTAATTGCTGATTTAATAAAACCACAGCGTTACCATCAAAATTAATCACTGAACCATCAGGTCGTCGAACCCCATTTCTGGTACGAACTACCACGGCATCGTATACATCACCCTTCTTTACTTTCCCACGCGGAATTGCCTCTTTAACCGTCACTTTAATGACATCGCCAATTCCAGCATATCTTCGTTTTGAACCCCCTAACACCTTAATACACATTACCTTGCGTGCGCCGCTATTATCAGCTACATCGAGAAGGGACTGCATTTGTATCATAATATTCTCCACTCACAAAGGTGGGTGATTCTATTGGTTTTTTTCCAAGACTTCAACCAATTCCCAATTTTTATTTTTGGATAAAGGTCGGCGTTCACGGATTTTAACCACATCACCGTCTTGACAGGCATTTCCTGGATCATCGATTGTGAGGTTAGTCGACCGAAGCACATGCTTGCCTATGATTGGGTGGATAACCCGCCGCTCAACAGCAACTACTGCTGATTTACGCATTTTATTACTGATGACCCTACCCACCAGGGTGCGAAGATTTTTTTTCTCTGGCTCTGTCATTATTTTTCCTCTTTTTCGCGCAGTATGGTTTTAACTCGCGCTATATCACGACGAACCCGCTTTAACCCCTGCGGTTGGCCCTTTCCAGCTGTTTCTTGAGCCTGCATTCGCAAGTTAAATTGTTCACGATATAACTCACGCAACTCTTCTTTAAGCCCAACCGGTTCTTTCTGTCTTAATTCATTTGCTTTCATTACATTACCGTCCTTTCAACAAATGAGGTAGCCATTGGCAATTTAGCTGCCGCTAAGGCAAAGGCCTCACGTGCTAATTCTTCAGGGACACCTTCAATTTCAAACAATACACGACCTGGCTGTACTTGAAAGACCCAATATTCAACCGGACCTTTACCCTTGCCTTGTCGCACTTCTAAAGGTTTTTTAGTAATTGGCTTATCTGGAAAAACCCGAATCCAAATTTTACCACCACGTTTAATATGACGAGTGATGGCTCGTCTTGCTGCTTCAAGTTGTCGAGCTGTCAGACGACCACGACCTGTTGCTTTAAGACCAAATTCACCAAAGCTGATCTTCGATCCTCTAATCGCTAGACCACGATTTCGATCTTTAAATTGTTTACGGAACTTCGTTCGTTTTGGCTGTAACATCCTTCAGTCCTCTTTAGCTACTTTGCTCTTTATTAGATGGTTCTACCGGCTTTTCTTGTTGGTTTATTCGACCAAACACTTCACCTTTAAAAATCCAAACCTTGACACCAATCACACCATAAGTAGTTTGTGAAATTCAGCGGTTGCATAATCAATATCAGCTCGAAAAGTATGTAAAGGCACTCGACCTTCACGATACCATTCAGTACGCGCAATTTCAGACCCCCCTAAACGGCCGCTGACTGTCACTTTAATCCCTAAGGCGCCATGCCGCATGGCATTTTGTACCGCACGCTTCATAGCACGTCGAAACATCACGCGGCGCTCAATTTGCTGAGCAATACTTTGTGCTACTAATTTAGCATCTAGTTCAGGTTTTCGAATTTCTTCGATATTAATGTGCACCGGAACACGCATCAGTCGAGCAACAGCCTGCCTTAAGTCATCAACATCTCCGCCTTTTTTTCCAATAATAACGCCAGGTCGAGCGCTGTAAATAGTAATTTGCGCATTGCGTGCAGGTCGTGCGAATTTGAATGCGGCTTACTCCAGCGCCCACTAATTTTTTTTGCAAATAGGCTCTGACTCTCATATCAGTATTAAGGTAATCAGCATATTGATTGCCTGCATACCATGTGGAGGTCCAATCTTTAATAATACCTAAGCGAATTCCTACTGGATTTACTTTTTGTCCCATGAAGCTCTCTCTCTTATTCAGTATTTTCTGAAACTTTGACTGTGATATGACAGGTGCGTTTCAAAATGCGTGCCCCTCGCCCTTTAGCACGAGCATGCATCCGTTTTAAAGTCGGGCCTTCATCTACATAAACCGTAGATACTTTTAATTCGATCAACATCAGCTCCCTCATTATGTTCTGCATTTGCAATCGCAGAATCCAAAACTTTTTTAACCAGGGCTGCCGCTTTTTTTCGACTAAACCGTAAAGTATCTAATGCATTATCAACAGGTAACCCCGAATTAAATCCGCCACTAATCGAGCTTTTTGTGCGGAAATTCGTGCATTTTTAGCTCTAGCTACAACTTCCATACTATTCACCTTCTTTCTTGACTTTTTTATCCCCAGAATGGGCTCAGAAAGTACGAGTAAATGCAAACTCTCCTAACTTATGCCCTACCATGTTCTCATTAATATAAACGGGGATGTGCTGCTTACCATTATGCACAGCAATGGTTAGGCCCAACATTTCAGGAATAACCATTGATCGACGCGACCAAGTTTTTATGGGGCGCTTACTATCCTTCGAGGATGCCTCTCGAATTTTGTTTAATAAATGATGATCGACAAAATAACCTTTTTTTATTGATCGCGACATATTTTCTACCTGCCTCTTAAATATTACCCTTATCCGCCTTCAGCACCTTCTCCCACAAGGGGAAAAGGATTTTATTTAGCACGGCGGTCCTTAATAATTTGATTCGCAGTACGCTTATTTTTACGTGTTTTATAGCCCTTTAGTTGGCTGCCCCCAAGGAGTAACCGGGTGACGACCCCCTGAAGTTTTACCTTCACCACCACCATGAGGATGATCTACAGGATTCATTGCAACTCCTCGGACGGTGGGTCTAATGCCTCGCCAACGCGAAGCACCCGCCTTGCCCAAGGAACGCAAATTATTTTCAGCATTAGAAACTTCACCAATGGTCGCTTTGCAAGCAGCTAACACTCGACGTATTTCACCCGAACGCAAGCGAATTGAGGCATGAGCTCCATCACGTGCTACTAATTGGGCTGAGGCACCTGCACTACGCGCAATTTGCGCCCCTTTACCAGGCTTTAGCTCAATGCAATGAATAGTAGCGCCAATCGGTACGTTTTGTAAAGGCATCGTATTGCCTGGTTTGATCGGAGCCCTCACCCCAGAAACTATTTCTGCGCCACTAAGCCATTCCCTTCGCAGCAATCACGTAACGACGCTCACCATCTTTATATAAAACTAGAGCAATATAAGCAGTCCGATTGGGATCATATTCCAACCGCTCAACAACACCCACGATACCTTCTTTATCACGTTTAAAATCAATAACACGATAATGTTTTTTATGGCCGCCCCCATGTTGACGAACGGTAATCCGACCTTGATTGTTACGCCCACCGCTGCGGATTTTCTTCTTCAATAATGCCTTGCACGGAGGGCCTTTATGCAATTCTGGATTGACCACTTTGATTAAAAACCGACGCCCTGGAGACGTGGGTTTGCTTTTCACTAACATACTTTTATAGCTCCTAAAATAAGCCATGGACGTAAGCCCATGAACAAAGCCAGGGGGGATTACCAAGAGGGAGAAGTGCAACTCTCCCTCTTGGGCAAGCCTGTGGATTCACGCCACGGGCGCAGTCTAAATAATCCCTACGCAGTAGCAAATTCTATTTTGTAACCTTCTGCCAATTTAACATAGGCCTTTTTCCAACCTTTACGCCGACCTTGAATGCCGCCAAAACGTTTTGCCTTGCTTTTCACTAAACTTACTTGTACCGCCTCTACTTCGACTTCAAATAAAAACTCCACAGCCCGTTTGATGTCTGGCTTAGTGGCATCCTTGTGGACCTTAAATACATATTGTCGATACTGACTTACCAAAGAGCTTTTTTCAGTAATTCGTGGCTCTAACAAAATTTTCATGAGTTTTTCTTCAGGAAATGTATAGCTCATTGTAATACAGCCTCCACTTGTTTTACTGCATTAACTGTGAACAACACCTTATCAAAAGCAATCAAATTAACGGGAGTGACCTGTTCAGGTGTGCACAGTAGCACTTTATGTAAATTTCTTGCAGCCAAAATTAAGTTGCGATCAATGCTATCACTGACAATTAAGGTATTTTGCAGATTTAATTCGTTTAATTTAATTAATAAGGCCTTAGTCTTTGGCTGGTCTAACAAGAAATCATTAACTACAACTAAACGATCTTGACGCGATAATTCAGATAAAATTGAACGCATAGCCCCTTGGTACATCTTTCGATTGACTTTTTGCGCATAACTTCGTGGCACTGCTGCAAAAATCTTACCGCCTTTTCGCCACAAAGGACTACGAATAGAGCCAGCCCGAGCACGGCCTGTACCTTTTTGTCGCCAAGGTTTAGCACCACCGCCACTCACCTCAGCGCGGGTTTTCTGGGCTTTAGTACCCGCACGTGCACCTGCCTGGTAGGCAGTCACAACCTGATGCACTAAAGCTTCGTTATATACACAACTAAAAGCTCTATCAGAGACTTCTATGGTCGTTTTCTCGGATTGCCCCGGAGTGATAATACTAATGTGCATGTGACTATCTCTCTTCTTTCTTTGAATGTTTGACCGAAGGCTTAATTAATACATATCCACCTACTGCACCTGGCGCCACTCCTTTTACAAACAATAAATTACGAGCGGTATCAATAAGAACAATTTCTTGATTCTGCAGAGTACGTTGTACATTCCCTAACTGCCCCGCCATCTTTTTACCTTTAAAGACACGACCAGGACTTTGATTCATACCCACAAATCCAGGAACCCGATGCGCCAAAGAATTTCCATGGGTAGCATCCTGTGAATGGAAGTGATGCCGCTTGATGGTTCCAGCAAAACCTTTACCCTTCGTAACCCCAGTAATATCTACTTTTTGCCCGATTTGGAACAAATCCATAGTTAATGAAGATCCTACAGAAAGCTCCTCTGCTTCACCCTCAGCTAAAGGGAATTCCCACAAGCCACGGCCCGCTGCCACACCCGCTTTCGCATAATGCCCGGCTAATGGCTTGTTAATACGCGATGCTAACTGCGAGCCCGCCGAAACCTGCAGTGCCCTGTAGCCATCTTTTTCATTTGTCTTAATTTGGACGATATAGTTTTGATCCACTAAAAGTGCCGTCACTGGAATTGAGACACCCTCTCCGGTAAAAACTCGCGTCATGCCGTACTTACGGCCAACTAACCCTATGGACATATTATTAACTCCACTAGTATTTCCCCCCCTCATCCGCCTTCGGCACCTTCTCCCCAAGGGGAGAAGGGGTTAGCGTTCGCTTCGATCCCTTCTCCTTAAGGAAAAAGGCATTAGCATTAATCCACACTTATTTGTACGTCTACCCCAGCAGCTAAATCAAGCTTCATTAAAGCGTCTACTGTTTTATCCGTAGGCTGAACAATAATTACCAATCGCTTGTGCGTGCGCATTTCATACTGATCTTGCGCGATCTTATCAGCATTAGGTGAAATCAAAACTGAAAAGCTCTCAAGACGTGTTGGTAACGGTATGGGGCCTCGAATTTGCGCCCCGGTACGCTTGGCAGTATCCACAATCTCTCGCATTGCGGTATCGATCAAACAATGATCAAAAGCTCTCAAACGTATCAATATTCTTTGATTTTTCTTCGCCATTATTCAATTACCTTCGAAACAATACCTGCACCCACCGTGCGACCACCTTCTCGAATGGCGAATTTCAAGCCCTTCTCCATCGCAATCGGCGATATTAATACAATTGTCACAGTGATATTATCCCCCGGCATCACCATCTCCACATCTGCCGGTAAATGGACTTCCCCGGTGACGTCCGTGGTACGGAAGTAAAATTGCGGACGATATCCTTTGAAAAATGGGGTGTGTCTGCCTCCCTCATCTTTCGATAACACGTATACCTCGGCTTCAAACTTCGTATGCGGCTTAATGCTTCCAGGCTTGGCCAATACTTGGCCTCGCTCTACATCTTCTCGACTGATCCCTCTGAGTAATGCCCCGACATTGTCTCCGGCTTGACCTTGATCCAACAGCTTGCGGAACATCTCCACTCCGGTGCAAATCGTTTTCTGCGTCGCTCTTAAGCCAATAATCTCCACTTCTTCCCCAACCTTGACAACTCCGCGCTCGATGCGACCCGTGACTACAGTGCCGCGACCTGAAATCGAAAACACATCTTCAATCGGCAACAAGAAGGGTTGGTCTACGGGACGATCAGGAATTGGGATGTAATCGTCCATGGCCTGGACTAATTTCTCAATCGCCACGGTGCCAATGTCACTGCTATCTCCTTCCAAGGCCTTTAATGCGGATCCTCGGATGATGGGGGTATCGTCTCCTGGGAAATCATATTTATTCAATAAATCTCTGACTTCCATCTCGACTAGCTCTAATAATTCAGGATCGTCAACCATATCCACTTTGTTCAAAAATACTACAATCTTGGGCACACCCACCTGACGGGCTAATAAGATGTGTTCTCGGGTTTGTGGCATCGGACCATCTGCAGCAGAGACGACCAAGATGGCTCCATCCATTTGCGCCGCACCGGTAATCATGTTCTTCACATAATCCGCATGGCCTGGGCAGTCCACGTGAGCATAATGGCGATTGGGCGATTGGTATTCCACATGTGCTGTGGCAATCGTGATCCCGCGCGCTTTTTCTTCGGGCGCTTTATCAATTTGATCAAAGGCATAGGCCGGCAACCCATACTTTTGCATGACTTTAGTGATTGCGGCAGTCAGAGTCGTCTTACCATGGTCTACGTGTCCTATGGTTCCTACATTGACATGCGGGAGCGTACGCTCAAATTTCATTTTGCCCATAATTAACCTCTTTTAATATTAATAAATCCCCTCTCCCCCAATAAACCTTTGGCATTATTCCTTCTCCCCTTGGGGGAGAAGGTGGCCGCAGGCCGGATGAGGGGGAGCAAGAGGGCCTTCAGAATATCCCTCATCCGCCGCCGCCTTCGGCACCTTCTCCCCCAAGGGGGAGAAGAAATGGCATCTCTATTCTTCCCTTTTAATAATGACTTCCGCCACACTCGCGGGTGCTTCTAAATATTTCTTAAATTCCATGGTATAAGTAGCGCGACCCTGGGTTAAAGAGCGGAGGTCGGTAGCATAACCAAACATGCCTTCTAATGGCACTTCAGCATCAATAATCTTGCCAGTAGGATTTTCATCCATACCCAAGATTAGCCCACGGCGACGGTTTAGATCCCCAACCACATCTCCCATATACTCTTCAGGGGTTACTACTTCAACCTTCATGATGGGTTCAAGTAAAACTGGCTTGGCTTTGGCTGTACCTTCTTTAAACGCCAAGGATCCCGCAATTTTAAAAGCCATTTCACTGGAGTCTACATCATGATAGGAACCATCAAATAAGGTGACTTTAACATCAACCACTGGATATCCGGCGAGGCCACCAGCATTTAATTGCTCTTGGATACCCTTATCTACTGCAGGTATATACTCTCTAGGAATAACCCCACCGACAATACCATTTTCAAATTCATAACCTGTACCAGGATCTTTGGGCTCGATACGAACCCAGACGTGACCGTATTGACCACGACCACCGGTCTGTCGAATGTACTTTCCTTCCTGCTCCACAGTCTTACGAATCGTCTCACGATAAGCAACTCGTGGCTTCCCAACATTAGCCGCAACACTAAACTCTCGCTTCATACGATCGACGATAATTTCTAAATGTAACTCACCCATGCCCTCAATAATCGTCTGACCAGATTCTTCATCAGTATGCACACGAAAAGAAGGATCCTCTTGAGCTAACTTGCCTAAAGCAACACCCATCTTCTCTTGATCAGCCTTACTTTTTGGCTCAACGGCAACAGAAATGACCGGCTCTGGAAATTCCATCCGCTCCAAGGTAATGATATTATCTATATCACATAGAGTATCACCCGTGATTGCAGTTTTAAGACCGACTGCAGCAGCAATATCTCCTGCGCACACAGCTTTAATTTCCTGCCGAGCATTGGCATGCATTTGTACCAAACGACCAATTCTTTCCTTTTTGTGCTTCAAGGGGTTATACACAGAATCCCCAGTTTGTAAGATCCCTGAATACACACGAAAATACGTTAAAGTTCCTACAAAAGGATCTGTCGCAATTTTGAAAGCTAAACCGGAAAAAGGAACATCGTCAGAAGGTTCCCGATGTGCCTCAGTGCCTTCAGCATCATCTAAAACGCCCTTAATTGGCGGCATGTCATTCGGCGCAGGCATAAATTCAATGACCGCATCCAGCAATGCCTGCACACCCTTATTTTTAAAAGCACTGCCACATAGCATTGGGATCACTTCGCACTTAATGGTGCGAATACGTAAACCACGCTTAATTTCTTCTTCCGAGAGCTCTCCTGTTTCCAAATATTTTTCGGTCATTTCTTCTGAGGCTTCAGCAGCCGCTTCCACCATATTTTCGCGCCACTTAGCCGCTTCTGCTTGCAATTCACTCGGAATCTCATGAGCTTCATAAGTTTGCCCACGATCTGCTTCATTCCAATAAATAGCTTGCATACGAATCAGATCAACCACACCCTTAAAATGTTCCTCAGCACCGATCGGAATTTGAATCGGTACAGGATTGGCGCCTAAACGGGTTTTAACTTGGTCGATCACTCGGAAAAAATTTGCGCCCGGCCGGTCCATTTTGTTGACGAAACCCATACGCGGAACGCCATATTTATTAGCCTGCCTCCAAACGGTTTCTGTTTGCGGTTCGACACCCCCGACAGAGCAAAACACCGCGACAGCGCTGTCTAATACGCGGAGAGAGCGCTCAACTTCAATGGTAAAGTCCACATGCCCCGGGGTATCAATGATATTGATTCGATGCTGGGGAAATTGTCCATCCATACCACGCCAAAAACAAGTCGTTGCGGCGGAAGTAATGGTAATACCTCGTTCTTGTTCTTGAGCCATCCAGTCCATGACTGCTGTACCTTCATGGACCTCTCCTATTTTATAAGAAACACCCGTATAGAACAGAACTCGTTCTGTGGTAGTAGTTTTACCGGCATCAATATGAGCCATGATACCAATATTTCGATAATGCTCTATAGGTGTTGTGCGTACTGACATGGTAATTACCAACGATAATGTGCAAATGCTTGATTAGCTTTAGCCATACGGTGAACATCTTCACGTTTCTTGACGGCTCCCCCACGACCGTGAATTGCATCTAGAATTTCATTAGCCAGACGCAAAACCATTGTTTTCTCATTCCGTTGCTTGGCGAAATCTACCAGCCACCGCATAGCTAAAGCAACACGACGACCAGGACGAACTTCTACAGGAACTTGATAGGTTGAGCCTCCCACCCGTCGAGATTTGACCTCAACCGTAGGACTTACATTTTCTAATGCTTTCTCAAAAGCCTTGATCGCTGCTTGCTTCGCCTGCGCGGAAAAATGGATACCGCCCGTGCCACCTGTACCACCTTCTTCCCCGGAGTCCTTCCCTGCTTCTTTTTGTTGTACTCGAATTAAAGCGCCATAAACAATCTTCTCAGCAACCGACTTCTTGCCACTTCGCATCACACTGTTGACGAATCTGGAAATTGTCTCATTGCCAAATAATGGATCGGGTATTATTTCTCTTTTTGGAGCTGCTTTTCTTCTTGCCACAAATTAATCCTCTTGTTTTACAAAGCCCGTCGTCCCTGCATCCATGCCAGGACGACGACCACTTACTTCTTTGATCTTTTCGCGCCGTACTTTGATCGGCCTTGTTTGCGAGCGGAAACACCCGCCGTATCTAAACTACCACGTACAATATGATATCGTACCCCTGGCAAATCTTTGACACGACCCCCTCGAATCAATACCACTGAGTGTTCCTGTAGGTTATGACCCTCGCCCCCAATGTAAGCACTGACTTCATTACCGTTGGTTAAACGAACCCGAGCCACCTTACGTAGCGCCGAATTGGGCTTCTTAGGGGTCGTGGTATAAACACGCGTGCAAACACCTCGTTTTTGTGGGCAACGAGCTAATGCAGGAACTGTGGTTTTGCGCCTTCTTTGTACTCTAGGTTTACGCACTAGCTGGCTAATTCTTGGCATCTTTTATATAACTCCAAACTATAAAAACACATCATAAGGATTTTGTAACGAGAACCACAATTCGATATTACAGGGATCCTACCAAAATGGAGGCGAGATTCTAAAAGAATTTTCCACCCCCTGTCAAGGAATGAATTGCAAAAATTTGAGCTAGAAATCCCTTCTCCCCTTGGGGAGAAGGTGGCCGAAGGCCGGATGAGGTCCTTCGGCACCCTCTCCGACAGCAAAGCGCTGTGGGAGAGGGGACTTAGATGGCTCTCCTAATGCCTGACTTAAGCTCTGCACTGAAATTTCTTTTTCCCATCGGCTTATTACCAAGGAAGCCACCCCATTTCCAATGTAATTTATGAGAGATCTCGCTTCGCTCATAAATCGATCTATCCCCAGAATTAACACGATGCCTACAGCAGGAATTGATGGAACAACGGATAATGTAGCCGCAAGTGTAATAAAACCTGCACCAGTTACTCCAGCCGCTCCTTTGCTCGATAACATGGCTGTAGCAAAAAGAGCAAGTTGTTGAGTTACTGTTAATTGAATTCCTAATGCTTGAGCAATGAATAACGCAGCTAAAGTTATATAAATATTTGTTCCATCTAAGTTAAACGAATACCCCATAGGAACAACAACACCGACAGTTTCCTTTTGACAGCCAAGTTTTTCTAATTTTCGTAACAATTGTGGCAAAGCAGATTCGCTTGACGATGTTCCCAAAACAAGGAATAACTCGGACGAGATGTATTTGAGGAATTTTAGTATTGAAAAACCTGACAGCCTTGCAATTATTCCTAAGATTACAAATACAAATATGAAACCTGTCAAATAAAATGTTCCGATTAATCCAAGTAAAGGTGCTAGAAAATTACCACCAAATTTAGCTATAGTAAATGACATTGCACCGAATACGCCAAGAGGAGCGGTGTACATTATGATGCGGATTATTTGAAATAAACATTGCGTCATTTTATCCATCGCTTTAATAAGTTTTTTTGAGCGACCTTCACCTATAGCAAGCAATGAAACACCAAAAAGAATGGCAACTAGCAATATTTGCAACATATCACCTTTAGCAAAAGGTTCGATAATACTAGTTGGAATAAGATTTTGGAAAAAATCTACCAAAGAAAGCTTGTCCGCACTTTCCAAAAAATGCATTACGGGTTTTTCATCTAACAGGTTCAGGTTTGCCTGAATTAGCGATCCTGGCTTGATCATTGATGCAGCAGCCCATCCAATTAAAAGAGCAATGGATGAAACGATCTCAAAATATAGGAAAGCTTTGATTCCAATTTTACCAAGTTTTTTTAAGGAACCTGTTTGTGCAATACCAGTTGCTACAGTAAAAAAAACAATAGGACCTATAAAGATTTTAATAAGCTTAATAAAGCTGGTGCCTAACGGCTCCATTAAAACTGCCAATTTAGGATTAAATACGCCTAAGGCGCAGCCGCTAAGAAAGGCTACTACTATCCAAAAATAGAGAGATTTAATAAATTTCATATTATTAGTCGATGTGACCATCATTGCGAGGAACAAAGCGGCCTTTTAACGCCACAATAATTTAAACCGCTTACCAGAAAACGCTAGACCAATCTGCAGTATCTTAGTTCTGCCACGCTGCGTGGCTTCAGCCGCATAATTTTGTAATTCCATTTGCTCCAAAGCGTGTTGTGCCGCTTGCTCTAATGCCTGATCTAAATGGGGGGTATCTTTAGGTACTCGCTTAAGCTCAATTAAAATTGTCGGTTTGTTTTCATCATGAGAAAAAATCATATAATCATAGCGACCATAACCAGCCTCCCGATTCGATTTAATTTCATAATTTGGATTGTGGTACAAACTCGCTGTCGCGCCAATCATAAAACCATGATAAAACACTTCAGGATCTTTAGAAATGTCGTGGACACTGAATGTTTGTTCGACCAGATGTTTTAAATCGTGCTCGAAGGCTACTAAATCACCCGTGAGTAAATGATTTAAAAAAGCATCAAGCCATACTTCGTCACGACCATCAGCTAACCATTGCTCGATAATTTGTTGATATAAACTGCGCACCTCTTCATTAGGAATATCTAACTGACAATGTAATTTTGCCCCAATACGCTGTGAAGCAACCACCTTCAAATAACCTGCTGCAAACAATAAACTCCAACTTGCTGACCCTCCACCACCTCCCTGAGGATTTAAGTCAGCAAAAGCCAAAGTTTCATCAATCACTTTTTCAATCGTCTTCCCTTGTAATAAATCCTCAAATTGCGCTCTAAAATCTTCACTCGACCCCAGTAACAGGATTTTAATCAATTTATTATCGCTGGTATTGACCCAATAAGGCGCTAATTCTCCTTTTTCGCGAATGCATTTGACGATCGACCAGGGATTGTAGACGGTGTAAGTTCCCGCCATATAGCCATTGTACCAATCCCGAATCGCAGGGGCTTGTGCTTGTAAACCTGCTTGCTGCAATAAATTTTCTATCTCATCTTCAGTAAAACCAAAATACTGCCCGTATTTAGAATTCATCAGGGTATAGACTTCTAAATTATTTAATCCCGAAAATAAGCTTTCTTTTGCAACCCGTAAAATACCAGTAATCACAGCTCTTTCGAGATAGGGATTGGTTTTTAGCACCGGACTCAACAACCCTCGCAGCAAATCCACCATGGGTTCATAATAATCGTGGACATAAGCCGCTTGAATAGGACTGTCGTATTCATCGATCAACACCCAGGGTTTTTGACCCGTGTGACGAAACAAATATTCGGTTAAATTACGCAGCGATCGGCGCAAATCTGCCCCATCGGCTTGCTTGGCTAAAATTTTGTGATAAATGACTCGCTCTTCGGCACTGAGTACTGAACCCTGCAGAACATAGGAATGTTCCTCGTAAGTGGCGCGGAGCAATTCCTGTAAATTCTCAGTAGCCACTTGCAGAGAATGGTCTTTAATCTCTTTTAAGGTAATAAAAATTACTGGATAGCGGCCTTGGTGCTGCATATATTCATCGCCCAAAGCGGCAATTTTCAAGCCAGCGAATAATCCCTGAGTGGATTGACCATAGGCTTCAGCCGCTAAAAAATAATGCAGCATTGACAAATTGAGGGTTTTGCCAAAACGGCGCGGACGAGTGATCACAGCAACCTTCGTCCCTCTATCATCGAGGACTTCTTTGATAAACAGGGTCTTATCAACGAAATCTAGGCGATAATCGATAAGTTCTTTAAAATTCTCATGACCTAAGGGTAGTTGCATAAAAGCACCTTGCACACATTAAAAAGCCGGCTGCGTGATATTTCATAATTTCACTTTAGCACTCTCTAGTAATAGATACTAATCTTAATCCAATGCGCCTGGAGAAACCATTATGGCTTAATATGGATTTTCTGTAAAAGCAGACATTGAAGTAGCTTTAATCAAAGCTTCATTTTGTATTCACTTCACGATTTCCAGGCAAGCAATACAAAGCAATGAAAGTTAACAGTTGAAACCCTCCCTGTACCATATGGTTTTCTTCTAAATCAAATTTCATGACTAATTGATCTGCAATAAAAAAAGCTAACCAATAAGTTAATGACAGAATAAATGCAACTTCAATATATTTCATGGCTCTTTTCAAACCCACTGAAAACATTTTAAAGCTGGCATAAACAAAGGCAAGAGAAGCTATTAAAGACCAAGTGATAATCCCCAGAAAAAAAATAGGTGGCAACCAAGCCGGTAGCGGATACATCTTTAAAGAACTGATTAAAAAGGGATAATTCGTGTCAGGAGCCCAACTAGCACTAAGCCAACCTAAATGAGCTACTCCACCCACAATATCGGTCCATAAAGCGATTAACCACCATATGGTCCAAAAAATCACTATAATTTTTTTAAAATTTTCATTATCAATTAAATTACTTGTCCGCATTTAAACCTTCTCCCTTCGGGCACCTTCTCTCACAAAAAAACGCTGCGGGAGAAGGGATTTGGATGGCTCCCCAAACTAGCGGCCCTTTAACGCCACAATAATTTAAACCGTTTTCCAGAAAACGCTAGACCAATCTGCAGTATCTTAGTTCTGCCACGCTGCGTGGCTTCAGCCGCATAATTTTGTAATTCCATTTGCTCCAAAGCGTGTTGTGCCGCTTGCTCTAATGCCTGATCTAAATGAGGGGTATCTTTAGGTACTCGCTTGAGCTCAATTAAAATTGTCGGTTTGTTTTCATCATGAGAAAAAATCATATAATCATAGCGCCCATAGCCACTCTCCCGATTCGATTTAATTTCATAATTTGCATTGTGGTATAGACTTGCCGTCGCGCCAATCATAAACCCATGATAAAACGCTTCAGGATCTTTAGAAATGTCGTGGACACTAAATGTTTGTTCGACCAGGTGTTTTAAATCGTGTTCAAAGGCGACTAAATCACCCGTGAGCAAATGATTTAAAAAAGCATCAAGCCATTTTGTGCCATGACCATCGGACTAACCATTCTCGAATGATTCTTCGATACAAGCCACGTACTTCGCGGTTGGGAATATCCAATTGACACTGCAACTCCTCTTCAACCCGTTGTGAAGAAACCACTTTCAAATAACCCGCTGCAACCAATAAACTCCAAGTGGCCTTTTCGCTGTTTTTCAAAGCAGCAAATACCATAGTTTCATCAATGCACTTTTTCAATCGTCTTCCCTTGTAATAAATCCTCAAATTGCGCTCTAAAATCTTCACTCGATCCCAGTAACAGGTTTTAATCAGTTGATTATCACTGGTATTGACCCAATAAGGCGCTAATTCTCCTTTTTCGCAAATGCAATTGACAATCGACCAAGGATTGTAGACAGTATAAGTTCCTGCCTTATAACCATTGTACCAATCACGAATCGCAGGTGCTTGTAAGCCTGCCTGTAGTAGTAAATTTTCTACTTCTTCTTCAGTAAAACCAAAATACTGCCCGTATTTAGAATTCATCAGGGTATAGACTTCTAAATTATTTAAACCCGAGAATAAGCTTTCCTTTGCGACCCGTAAAATACCGGTAATCACTGCCTTTTCGAGATAGGGATTGGTTTTTAGCACCGGACTTAAAAGCCCTCGTAACAAATCCACCATCGGATCGTAATAATCGTGGACATAAGCCGCTTGAATGGGACTGTCGTATTCGTCGATCAAAACCCAAGGTTTTTCGACCAGAGTGATGAAACAAATAATAGGTTAAATTTACGTAGTGATCGACGTAAATCTGCCCCATCGGCTTGCTTGGCTAAAATTTTGTGATAAATGACTCGCTCTTCGGCACTGATACTGAACCCTGCAGAACATAGGATGCTCTTAGCATAAGTAGCACGAAGTAATTGCTGTAAATTCTCAGTAGCCACTTGCAAAGACATGATCTTTAACCTCTTTTAAGGTAATAAAAATCACTGGATAGCGGCCTTGGTGCTGCATATATTCATTGCCCAAAGCAGCAATTTTCAAGCCATCGAATAATCCTTGGGTAGATTGACCATAGGCTTCAGCTGCTAAAAAATAATGCAGCATTGATAAATTGAGGGTTTTGCCAAAACGGCGCGGACGAGTGATCACAGCAACCTTCGTCGCCCTATCATCGAGGACTTCTTTGATAAACAGGGTCTTATCAACGAAATCAAGGCGATAATCGATAAGTTCTTTAAAATTCTCATGACCTAAGGGTAATTGCATAAAAGCACCTTGCACACATTAAAAAGCCGGCTGCGTGATATTTCATACTGTCACTTTAGCGCCCACCGCGTTTCTAAAAAAACAGTTGCTAGATTAAAATAATCTGAGGATAATAGGCGCGTGCGGTAGGTGCTCAAACACCTAGTCGCACGCTAACCACTGGAATCTAACACAGGAGATTCAACAATGGCTGTTGTCAGTTTAGCGCATCTTGCGTCCGTGCAAAACAGCTTCAATTATTTTTCTTTCACGTGTCAATCGTTCGTGGTATTTCCATTGTCAAATCAGAATGTTATCTGCTTTAAATCCTCGCAGCCATTGTGGGGTGGTAGGGTAGCATTTTGTGGCGATTTGGGGTGTGGGAGGGAGATAGTGAGGTTGGGTCGATAAAGTGGCAGGGGTAGCGGTGGCGGGGTAGCGATGTAATTCCTGCTCTGCCATCTCTTTAATCTCTGCCACTATTACTCCTGAAGATTTCTTGGTTACTCATGTCGTCGTCCCTGTAAGGGCGATATGCTTTATAACAATAATAGGAGCAACCCATGAATACCACACAATTAAGAGTCCTCGTCGTTGAGGATAATAAAATGGCTAGCAAAGCTGCTGAATCTATCCTTACTGCAGCAAACTGCCAAATGGATTTAGCAGTCAATGGCACTCAAGCCATTCAATTATTGTGCAATCGTTATGACCTAGTCTTACTTGATCTTGGACTTCCGGATTATTATGGCCTCGATTTGGCCCAACTCATGCGCAAGCATTTGGATGGCAATGCCAATGTGCCGATTGTGATTTTGTCAGTCCATGCCGTACATGAGGAAAGTTGTTATACGCGAGGAAAAGCCTTAAAACTTAATGGGCTATTTGACAAGCCTTTTACCGATGAGTTGTGCGCAAGGTTATTAGCAGGAGTTCACAAGGGCGAGACGGATTTTTGGGAATAGCCTGCCAAATCCCTAAATTTTACCCTCCCTTTTCCAAAGGGAGGGATTATTTTTGCCCCCTACCGAAATAATTTAAAAGTCAGCGGACTATCTTAAGAATTCATTAATTTTACTATGTTACTTTGCTCTAAAGACACACTTAAGATTTTGAGTAACCATTCACCTGTTTGTGCGTAAAAATCCTTCTCCCCTTGTGGGAGAAGGTGCCCGAAAGGGCGGATGAGGGGTAAGCTTGAAACCAGCAAGAAGCATTTTATTAGCTAAATGCTAACTGCTCTTACCCCTCACCCGCGCGCCTTACGGCGCGGCGGCCTCTCCCACAAGGGTAGAGGAAAAATCGTGGTGAATAGTTACGATTTTGATTAATCAATCATGAGATTTTACCTTGAAATATAAATATAGTTTTTTTAATGACTATTCCGAAGGCGCGCACCAAAGCGTTCTTGATGCGTTACACGAAAGTAATCTGCTTCAAGAAGCAGGTTACGGCGAAGACTCTCTAACCAAACAAGCCGCTAACCTGATAAAGAAGGAAATAGTTAATGTTAATGCTGAGGTGCATTTTGTTACAGGAGGCACCCAAGCTAATTTAATAAGTTTATCCGCAATAATGAAGCCCTACGAGTCAGTAATTGCTGTGAATACTGCCCATATTCTAATCCATGAAACAGGTGCGATAGAAGCAACTGGGCATAAAATTAATCCTGTATCCAGTACTGATGGAAAGATTACTCCCGCACAGATTCAAGCGGTATGTGATGAGCATTCTGATGAACACATGGTTAAGCCCAGAGTAGTTTTCATTTCTAATGCAACCGAAATTGGCACAATATATTCGAAAAAAGAACTTCAAGATATTTCAGCTGTATGTAAGCAACGAAATCTCTATCTTTACTTAGACGGCGCTCGTTTGGCATCAGCGCTTACTGCCAATAATAATGATCTAACCCTAGCAGAGCTGGCTGAATTAGTGGATATTTTTTATATTGGTGGCACCAAAAACGGTGCTTTGTTAGGCGAAGCTATCGTGATTAACAATACTCTTTTACAAGAAAATTTTAGATATTTTCTTAAACAAAAAGGTGCTTTATTAGCTAAAGGTAGAGTTTTAGGCGCCCAGTTTTTAGCATTATTTAAAAATAATTTATATTACAAATTAGCTGAACATGCTAATAAAATGGCAGCTTATTTAACAGAAGGAATCAAAAAGCAAGGTTATGAACTCTTCTCTGATTCTACCACCAATCAAGTGTTTCCTATTCTTCCCAATTCTGTGCTTAAAAAATTAGAAACAATCTATGGCTTCTATGTATGGGCAAAATACAATAACGAAAAATCCTGTATTAGGTTAGTTACTTCTTGGGCAACTCCCAAAGCAGCGATAACTAGTTTTCTGGATGATTTATTAGAGATTCGTCAATGAAAGGAATAAATAAATCGTGAGATCAAGCAAACACCGATTTGCTTACATTTTGCAAAACTTAGTATGAAAAAACTCGAAATTAAAAACAATTATTTTATTTCTTCATTTTTTGCCTATACTTTGACTAGCTTCTAAAAACTTTAAAAGGAGGAGATTATGTTAACTTGGGTTATTACATTTCTCATTATTGCCATTATCGCAGGAATATTAGGATTTACTGGTATTTTTTCTGCTGCAATAGGGATAGCACAAATATTATTTTATATCTTTTTAGTATTATTTATAGCAAGTTTAATTATTCATTTGGTTAGAAAGAAACCTTCTGCCCGGTAAATTCCAGAAATACGACAAGGATTGTGGGAAACCACCAATTTTTGTCGTATCTTTGTGTTTAAAATAAAATCATCGCCGCATTGAATGCCGGAATATCATCTGGTTTACGACAAATAATTAATGGCTCTATGTTGTTTTGAGTCTTTTTACTCATTTCAAACCTCCAAAATAGACAATTTTAACAACTTTTTATGTCTTTCTCAGTGGTCTAGAAATTGGAGAGTATTATAGGTTCCCGCCTTTGCGGGAATGACATATCTGCTTATCCACCTAGAGCCAATTTCATATTTACCCACTCAAAACTTCATAGAGCCCTAATTAATCCTCTGCAGGGAATCTAAACGTGCGGGCACGGGCACGCAATCGGGCACGTTTAGATCTCAATTTTTGCCCACTGCAGAGAAATTAATTCACCTGTCCTGACGTGTTAAGTTTCACTTAATCTTTATGTTGTATACTGCTTAAATGTCAAAATTGTGAGACACATTTAATGAATGAATCCAAAGATCAATGGCACTACCTTAAGCCACAGAATATTTTAAAATCCTTTTATTTATTTTACGTAGCAATTTTTCTTTTTCGATTGCTCTGTTTCTCTTCAAGGCTGGAAATGGTTTCGGTCTTTGCTTGACTAGCCTGGGCTCCACCCTATCTGGTCTATTTCCAACTTTGTTTTGCACAATTAATTTTAACATCTCAATATACATTTTATGGTTGCTCACCTGATTTGAGCTTATAAAATAAGGAATAAATTCATTTAGTAGCTGCACACTTCCCTTAAAGCTTATTTCCCATGGATTAACGCCATACTCATAACAAGCTTTTGCTATAATTATTCTGATAAAATTATATGCTAATAAATGAATTCCTATTTCTTTTCTAACCATTTCTGGTGTTTTGCACGATAACATATCCATATTCATGATACTTTTAATACTTCGCAAATTAAGCTCCACCTCCCACCTTCGCTTATATATTTGGGCAAGCTCTGCTTTGTGGTATTTTTTGTCTAAAAATGTTGTAACGTATATGTGGCCTGATACTTTAAATTCCCGTATGGAAATTTGATCGGGGTATGCCTCATATTGCTTTTGTGTCATCCATTCCGGTTTCTGTGGTTTCTCCCAGTTGACAATGTGATCATTTTTACCCAATTTTTGTCCCATTCTAAAATCATAATTCCTTTGACTTTGTCCGCGAAAAACACCATCAGCTCCTATTTTTTTTAAGTCCGCCATAAGAAAAAAATTGGGGTAATAACGGTCACCCAGCACAATATCGTCGGCTTTAATGCAGTTTATAATTTCTCTTAATAATGAGATTTCTCCTGTGCCCTTTCCTTTGTGAGCCCCTATTGCATAATCTATTACGGTTCCCCGCGTCAGTGACATAACGGCTACTATTCGCGCCATAGGAAATCCAGCCCCTTTTTTCTGATTACCATGCTGAGGAAATTTTTTTTGATTAGCTTTTGTATCCGACATTTTGACGGTAAATCCATCAAATGCTTTTAATTCTCGGCCATAGACTTTCCATCTCATTGGAATAGATTTCAAAGGGAAAGCTCCAGATTCTTTAACTAATGCCTTCACAGTATCTTCAGGCAATCGCTTTCTGGCCTTACAATAGGGGCCAGTATTTGAGCTTATTTTATTCTGCTTCTTTTTTTTACTATGCAGCTGCTCCACAACAACACCAGCAACCGCTTTTTTGCAGGATTTATCTGGATTTAAAACTTGTTTAATAAACGTAAATAAGGTTTTGGTGGGGCTATATATCCGGTCACGATATTCCCGGCACTCTCTAAGTATCTTCTGACATTTTTCTGAATTCAATAGGTTTAACAGGAAAATGTCTGGTGCACCATCAGCCAATTCTTGTCTTTTATTTTTAACTTGCTTAATTTTATTTTTCTTTTTAAAATTCACAGATCAGTTTCCTTTTTTTATTATTGTGTGTTTGCTACAACAATAATATTAAATTTGGAAACTGATTTCATCTTTTTTCATCTAAATCATAGGCTTATATTCATCTTTGCTCCTTAAGGTAGTGCCATTGATCCAAAGATGATTGTAAGCTTTCTAAGAATCAGAGTAATTTTTTGCGTGAATTAAAAAATTCCGGCAAATCGGCAACAACTCAGGCGCTATCCGTTGATGCTTTAAAAGCTAACTGAGATTATTATGAAAAAAATATACAATATGGAAACTCATGACTAAGTTTACTCAGTCAAGCCTTTTTATTTGCAGCCCGATGTTTGCATTATGCCTGGAGCAGAAAAATATCAATTTTCATTAGCCACTGCGGCATTAAACCAATTCAACATGCATTCATATTCGGTTTCAGTTAACGTTTTTGTTTCTAAGATGGCAGATTTAAACTCAATAATAGATTGGGACAAAAAAACTTTTTCCGATGCAGAAGATAAAATAGGAAAACTGCTTTTTGTAGTAATATTATTAAAACCAACTGCTTTTAACTTTGCAGGAACATACATCCCTAAATTAAAATTTTTCCATTGAGCTTCGAATAAATGACTTACCGCACGAGCAAATTGATCAAATAAAATGTGCTCTGGGTAGCTAAAAAGAGGCGTAAAAGTTTCATCAGAACAAAAAAATTCCTTCTGGATATAGCTGCTGATAAACTTTCGAAATTACTTTATCAGGCTCAGTGAGATGAGACAAAATAAAACGGCCCCATATCAAATCAAATTTTTGATCAAGACATTCTAAATCATAAACGGATAATTTTATAAATTTGATATTTTTAATTTTTTTTCAGTAGCTTTTTTGTGAGCCATTTCTAATTGCTCAGCACTATTATCAATGCCAACCACATAGCCACTGCTACCTACCAACTCGGCTAATTTACAAGTCATAATGCCAAATCCACAACCAATATCCAGAATCGTCATTCCTGACCTTAGACCGTGTTTTTTTAACCAGTCAAGACTAAATGAATTATATATTTGATTCAGTAATTTTAATCGATCACTGGTTTTATCACCCACGTGTAAAATATATTTCTCATTACCCATTCATACTACCCCTATTTAAGAGAGGATCGCATTCATCCTTGTGATGGCGCGACCGCTTCATAAGTTAAATTCTCGACTAAGTCGCACAAGATTCTCAATTTTCTTTAACAAAGAAAAATGCCGATATTTTCTGGTAGTCATTTCACGTTCCTCTTAATCTTCCCCAGGCATGAGCTGAACCACCTGCTTTCTTATACCTCCACCCTTGTTTTTCAGCACATTGATCGGAATCAATAAAGGAATAGTCAGCGACTAGCCTAGACAGGAAAATTAGAGGAAATCCAGTAACCCACACAGTTTGACCATCCGGGTAGAACCAACGGTTATGATTCAATACGTTTCCCTTAAATTTTTAACTTTCGGAGGAAACATATGACAAAACCACTGCATCCCGTTGCCTTGTTTCGGCTATCTGTTTTGGGTCCACTGGCCAGCCGTGAGCATTTTGCGCGCGGGGAACTCAAAAAACTATTCAATGAATTGGCAGCTCATACTATCTCATTCCGGATAGATAATTTTGCAGAGCGAGCGGAATGAAATAGTCGGCTATGGGCATGGATTGAACAGGTTTATCATCAACGACCACACGAGGGTTTGGACGGGCAGACACCCTTGGCACGATGGCGACAGGATTTGGTGCATATCCGCTCCTTAGGCCATTGGGCAGAACGCTTTGATGATTTGTTTCTTCACCGGGTCAAGCGCATCGCTATGGATGGATGAAGCCTTCGTTCAACTCAAAGAATATGTGATGCAATCCATGAAGATGCCGGGTATTGGTGTATTAACAGGCGAACCTGGCGTCGGAAAGACACCCGCTTTACGCCACATCATTCATACGCTAAATCCACATCAATATCATGTTTTTTATTTGGCCGAAACTCAATTCACCCCCCTTTGAGCTCACCAATTTGGTAATCATTATCATAACGGAGTTTTGACCTAGGTGGGGCCAAATTAAAAAGTTAAATGGGGCCAGGCCGGAATAGCAAAATCAGTCCCATTGCTCCTACTCAAGACGGTAAGTCATGTGCATGTCGATCATTGTCATTAATTTCTGCCCACCCACCCCCTAATGCTTTTATCAATATTGGAAAAAAGGTTAGATAATTTATTACTTTGAAAGCCAATTTCCGCAACAAGATCAAATACAGGAAAGAATGCGGCCCGAGCGACACATATTTGTGCATTGGCTGCCTGAACACGCTTTTCAGCAGCAGCAATATCAGGTCGGCGTTGTAATAATGTGGAAGGAAGATGGGTATATATCAACACATTTTGCATTTTTGTCTTGGCTGGAGCAATTGAGAAATCGGCTGGCGGCAAGCCAATTAACACGGCGATAGCATGCTCCATTTGTGCCCTTTTGATGCGTATATCTGCAGCCAAAGTTTTAGCATTTTCAAGTTGAGACTCCGCCTCATCTACATCGGAACCAGGCACAGCGCCATTTTTATGACGAGAACGTGTTAACGCCAATACAGTCGTGGTAAGCGCACGCTCAAAAGGGGCTGTAATGAGCTGCCCCATATCTTTAGGTGGCATGCCAGTGTAGCTCCACACCACGCTAACTACTGGAATATTTATATTAGGAAAGATGTCAGTGGGAGTACGAATAATGGCCAGCGGACCGATAATCAACAGCAAAATGGCCAGCACAATAAATGTATAAGGCCGCGCTAGCGCGATTCGAACAATCCACATGATAATCCTTTAAAGAGATCGAAATAGCGTCTATTGTAAACATCTACTTTTCAGTTATGCAATGAATAAGATTTTTTATTGATCCGTTCTCCCACAACGATTTTCTGTGAGAGAAGATGTCCCCCTTCGACAAGCTCAGGGATCAGGACAGGCTGGCGGAGGAGGGGGTCTGGATTGGATTAATAGAGGGTCATTTAAAACTTTTTCAAAGCCTTTATCAGCTGGCCAAAAGATTGAATAAATTTATCCACACCTTCGTCTTCAAGCTGCTGTGTTATCTGCTGCAAGTTGATGCCCATTGTCGGTAATTGCTGAAAAATCCAATCAGCTTCGATGACATTTAGTTCTAATTCAAGTTTTGGATTGCCATGATTACGGTAGGCATCTAAAGTTTCCATAGGAACAGTGTTAACAGTATCTACGCCAATAAGCGCTTCCACGTATTTTACATCGCTATATGCTGGATTTTTTGTACTTGTACTAGCCCATAACAATCGTTGTTTCTGTGCGCCTTTTTCAATTAATTTTTGAAAACGTTCCTGGCTAATTACTTTTTTGTAAGTTTCATAAGCAATTTTTGCTGAAGCGATGGCAACCTGCCCTTGTATTTTTTTTGCCAGGGCAGATTGTTCCCCACCTTGGGCAATGATTTTTTCCAGTATAGGATCCACTAGCACATCAATACGGCTTAAGAAAAAACTGGCTACAGAAGCTACTTGTTTAATTGACTCTCCCTTCGCAACGCGCATTTCTAAGCCTTTCATATATGCCTCAGACACTTCTTGATAACGTGGAACACCAAACAATAGCGTTACATTGACATTGATTCCTTCACTAATCAGTTGTGTAATGGCAGGAAGCCCTTCTTTCGTCCCTGGAACTTTGATCAAAACATTTGAACGGTTAAGCGCCTTCCATAACCGTCGCGCCTCTGCAATGGTAGCTTTTGTATCGTGGGCAAGATGTGGATTCACTTCTAAGCTAACATAACCATCTTTGCCATGAGTCCTGTGATAAAGATCACGAAATTTATCTGCAGCATCTTGGATATCTTGTTGCGTGAGTGCTTCATAAATTGTATTAATATCTTTACCTTCGCTTGTCATTGTTTTGATATCTTTGTCATAATCGTGGCTTTCTGCAACGGCTTTTTCAAAAATTGAAGGGTTGGATGTAATCCCTCGTAGGCCATCTTTCTCAATGAGTTGTGCAAGTTTACCGCTTGTTATCAAATCTCGGTTGATAAAATCCAGCCAGATTGACTGACCCAGCGCTTCTAGTTTTTTCAAAGAGTTCAATTGCATTTGTCCTCTCCATATTTAAGATTATGGTAACTACTCAGGTTTAACGCTCAATCCAAATTGAGCCAATTTCTGCCGGGTCGACTGAAAGCTAGTATGATGGATACTTTTAATTCCTAAATCTTCCGCAACGGTGACAAACATAGGTGTATTTTCAATATAAAGTACTTCACGAGTTGGGGTTTGGGCGATATTCAGCGCTATACGAAAAATGTCAGCGTCCGGCTTGCGCAGATGCACGAAGCAGGAAGAAATAAAAAAATCTACAAAACTTCTCAACTTAAATTCTTTAATTCGGTGTGCATTGAGTTCGTATGCTTCATTGTTAACTATGGCAATTTTCAGTCCATACTGAGCTTTGAGGCGACAAATTAACTCAATCATCTGAGGATAGGGCTTGGACTGAGCAAACATAAATTCTTGGAATTCATCCTGGGTAAAAGAACGTTTCTGATAAAATACTACTCGATGTAGGTATTCTTTTAAATTAAGTTTGCCTAATTCATAGGTATCGAAAGTTAAATTATGTCGCCCTTCTATCTCATCGAGATCTAAATTAAATTTTTTAGCAGCTAATTTCCTGGATTCCTTCCCCCAGCCATTGGTTAATAAAACCCCACCTATATCCACAAACAATGTGGTGATCTTCATCATAATCCTCGCATTGGCTTTTTTAGCATCAATGACTTGTATTTCTTCATTAAGCAATTATAGTTTAGATAATCTCTGGTTCCAGTGAATTACACTCAAGGATAAAAAAATGCATCCACGTGATATAGCCCAAAAGGCTGATCTGAAGGAATATGATGCTCTGAAGAACCTAGCTCTAAACTTGCGTTGGTCTTGGAATCACAGTGCTGACGCGATATGGCGCCAGCTTGACCCTGAACTATGGGCGTCGACGCATAACCCTTGGGCTATGTTACAAACCGCATCCAGAAAAAAATTCACAACGCTCCTAGCAGATCCAAAATTTTGCGATCTCCTCCAGGACCTCCTAGAAACGAAGAAACTTGAGCTAAGTTCACAAACTTGGTTTCAGAAGAACCACGCTAAATCACCTCTTACTTCTATTGCTTATTTCAGTATGGAATTCATGTTGAGCGAAGCACTTCCCATTTATTCAGGTGGTCTAGGCAATGTAGCTGGTGATCAGCTCAAAACGGCAAGCGATCTTGGGTTACCTATTATTGCCATTGGGCTGCTTTATAGCCAAGGCTATTTCCGACAATTCATTAACAAGAATGGAGATCAACAAGAGCTTTACCCATACAACGATCCGGGGCAATTGCCCATTAAACCCTTGCGTAAACCGAGTGGAGAGTGGCTTCGCCTGAGAATTGAACTGCCTGGTTGGTCGCTTTGGCTTCGCACTTGGGAAGTGAAAGTAGGAAGAGTAAAGCTTTATTTATTAGACAGCAATGATATAGCCAATTTCCCTGCACATAGAGGAATAACCAGCGAACTCTACGGGGGTGATCAAGAACTGCGCTTAAAACAGGAATTGGTACTAGGCATCGGTGGATGGCGACTCCTAGAAGCCCTTGGCATACAGCCCGAAATTTGTCATCTGAACGAAGGACACGCCGCTTTTGTGGTATTGGAACGTGCTTTAAGTTTTATGCAAAAAACCAAACAACCATTTGAAGTGGCTTTAGCAGCCACTCGAAAAGGTAATCTGTTTACAACCCATACAGCAGTGACCGCCGGGTTTGATCGTTTTGCTCCTGACCTCATTACCAAATACTTAGGCAACTACGCACAAACCAAACTAGACATATCAATTGAGAAACTACTTGCCCTAGGACAATTAAATCCATATGACGATTTCAACATGGCTTATTTGGCTATCCGAGGAAGCGGAGCTATCAATGGTGTTAGCCAATTACACGGTGCCGTAAGTCGACATCTGTTTGAAGCTTTATTCTCTCGTTGGCCTGAAGAAGAAATTCCAGTTGGATCAGTGACTAATGGAGTTCATATGCCAAGTTGGGATTCTGTTGTATCTGACCAGCTTTGGACAAAAGCTTGTGGAAAAGGACGATGGCTCGGAAAAACAGAAGAATTAGAGAAGAAAATCCGCGTTGTACCCGACGCAGAAATTTGGCAAATGCGCAATCAGTCACGAGCTTACCTGATCGATTATTCTCGTGCTCGCTTAGCCAGGCAGTGGGAAGCCAGAGGAGAATCTGCCGAGGTAATTGAAACGGCCAAAACTTTTCTAAATCCAGATACTTTAACTTTAGGGTTTGCCCGTCGTTTTGTAGCATACAAAAGACCAGATTTGCTTCTTACCGATGAGGATCGCCTACTTCGCATACTGGCAAACAAAGAACGTCCTGTGCAATTAATCATCGCAGGGAAGGCCCCTCCAGCAGATATGGAAGGGCACTTCTTACTTAAAAAATGGATAGAATTTATCAGGAGGCCTGAAGTACGTCCACACATAATCTTCCTTAGTGATTATGACGTGATTTTGACAGAATACCTCGTTCAGGGAGTTGATGTATGGATTAATACCCCGCGAAGACCTTGGGAGGCAAGTGGAACGAGCGGGATGAAAGTGCTTGTCAATGGTGGATTGAATCTCTCAGAGTTAGATGGTTGGTGGGCAGAGGCATATACGCCTGAGGCGGGGTGGGCATTAGGGGATTATAAAGAGCATGGCGATGATCCTGCCTGGGATAAATCAGAGGCAAGCACGCTTTACGATTTGTTAGAACAAGAAATAATTCCAGAATTTTACACCCGAGATGCGAACAATATCCCCACTGCCTGGATAACCAAGATCCGAGAAAGTATGTCACGATTGACACCTTATTTTTCCTCCAATCGGGTGGTATGTGAATATACAGAAAAATTCTATCTTCCAGCAGCACTGGCTTATCAACAACGTACAGAAAATAATGGTGCATTAGCAAAACAGATAATTGATTGGCAACGCTCACTTGAGCAAAATTGGGAAACATTAAGATTTGGTGAATTAAAAATTGACACTGGTAAAGACCAGAATTCATTTGAGGTCCAAGTTTATTGTAATAATTTAGTCCGTCAAGCCATAAAAGTAGAGCTTTATTCAGCAGCCATAACCAAAGAAATGAAATATGAGAAACAAATTCTTGACGCTCTAAATGGATATATTTATCGTGTAGAGATTCCAGCTACATATCCAGCATCCAGCTTCACCCCTCGAATCATACCTTATTTTCCAGGAGTTGCTGTGCCACTCGAATCAGCACTTATTTTATGGCAAAGATAACAAACTGAACCCTAAATGCACCCTCATCCGGCCTGACGGCCACCTTCTCCCATAGCAAAACCTGTGAGAGAAGGGATGTTACCCACTCAAACTTCATAGGCCCAATTTATCCATCGTGCCGTAAGACCCCGTCATTCATGGCGGGGTCTTACGGCACGATGGATAAATTATAGATAGAGTATCCGGTCTCCAGGCATGGCAATCGCATTGAATTCGGAATGAGTACGTCGTCCCGGTGGTTACCCCCTACGTCGTCCCGGCATCCATGCCGGGACGACGAGCCTTGATGACAGACCTAATTCTACGTTTTACCTTCTATAATACAATATAGGATAAAAAATATTTAAAACCATATTCTCTATGGACTTGGGCCCATGGGGTAAAAGGAATTACAACATGTACAACCCGGAGCATATTAGTCCCCTTGCTGGCAAGCCCGCCCCAGCTTCGCTATTGGTCAATGTGCCAAAACTCCTCACTGCTTACTATACGGAAGTACCTGATCCCAGCCTACCTGCACAACGGGTCTCATTTGGCACTTCCGGGCATCGAGGTTCCTCCCTTACAAATAGTTTCAATGAATGGCATATTCTAGCTATCACTCAAGCTATTTGCTTATATCGTGCACAACATAACATCAACGGCCCCTTATTCATCGGCTTCGATACCCATGCGCTTTCAGCACCTGCTTTTGCCAGCGCACTTGAGGTATTAGCAGCCAACAGCGTAGAAGTGATGACCTCCACACGAGATGAATACACTCCTACCCCAGCAATTTCTCACGCTATACTGACGTATAATCGTGATCGTACTACCGGGTTGGCCGACGGGATTGTAATCACTCCTTCGCATAATCCACCTCAGGCTGGTGGTTTTAAATACAATCCACCCACCGGTGGGCCAGCCGATCAAGCTATTACTAATTGGATTGAAACTAAAGCAAATGAACTTCTAAGCAACCAATTAAACAGCACAAAAAGAATTCCCTTAACACAAGCACTTCGTGCCACTACAACGCATACACATGATTATCTAAACAATTATGTTAATGATCTTGATCAAGTTATTGATATGAAAATAATTCGTGACGCCCATATTCACATGGGTGTTGATCCTCTGGGTGGTGCTGGCGTGCACTATTGGCCAGCTATTGCCGAACGCTACCAACTAGATCTGACGATAGTAAATGACATGATCGATCCCACTTTTCGCTTCATGACTGTGGATTGGGATGGTCAGATTCGCACGGATCCTTCCTCACCCTATGCCATGCAAAGCCTTATTAGTCTGAAAGATCGCTTTGACGTCGCTTTTGCTTGTGATGCCGATCACGATCGACATGGGATTATCACCCGCAGTGCCGGTTTGTTACCTCCTAATCATTATCTAGCCACTGCCATTTTCTACCTCTTTCAGCATCGTCCTAGTTGGTCTAAATTAACTGCCGTTGGCAAAACATTGGTCAGCAGCCAAATCATTGATCGGATTAATGCTAAACTGGATTGCAAACTCTATGAAGTGCCAGTTGGTTTCAAATGGTTCGTCGATGGACTACTAAATGGCTCCCTAGGTTTTGGTGGTGAAGAAAGTGGTGGTGCTTCTTTCCAGCGACAAAACGGTAAGGTCTGGACTACCGACAAGGATGGCATTATCGCTGGTTTATTGGCGGCCGAAATGACTGCGCGGGTAAAACATGATCCAGGCGAGATCTACAGCATACTTGAAGAAGAATTGGGTAAATCTAATTATGCTCGCATTGATGCCCCAGCAACCACCGCACAAAAAGAATTATTAAAAAAAATTTCGCCAGAGCAAATACACTCTACAAAACTAGCCGGTGAACCTATTCAGTCTATGCTTACTCGTGCCCCAGGAAATAATGCGCCCATTGATGGGTTAAAAGTAATTGCTGAAAATGGTTGGTTTGCGGTACGCCCATCAGGAACCGAAGATATTTATAAAATTTATGCAGAAAGTTTTAAAGGAAAAAATCATCTACAATGTATCTTAGAAGAAGCACAATCTATTATTAATGAGGCATTTTAGGTGAAATTTCGCGCTGTGCATCATCGCCATCACCACATGCTCTATCAATGATATTGAAGAAATCGTTTACATAATTTTCAGTTCTCTCTGGCGAAATTTCTTCCTGGTCAATGCCTGGCAAACTAGAAAAATCGTGAGCTCAAACTGAACTGAAGTCCCGTCGCCCGCCTACGGGACTTCAGTTCAGTTTGAGCAGCTCACGAAATTTCCATAGCCGATCACTAGACAGACTCTGAACGCTGGGCACTAAAGCTCGGCGCTCAGCCCATGCAATTCATCCATAGCAGCTTTAGCATCCAAAGGAGGTTGTTTTAGCCGCATTAAATATCTGGCCGCATCTTGGTAATTAAGATCGTCAAATAAAGGTTGCTTACGCAGATCATCCGCATTTAATCCCAAGTCCTTAAGCTCAGCTAAGGTTCTGATCTGCCAACTATTAAGACCTAGCACCTCCGAACGAGCAAATCCTTGCACACGTCCCATGGCTTCACTTCCAGTTAATTCTGTTAATTCGGCTAAAGCTGCATCTGCTTTCATCGCTGTAGGTTCTGCCATTAATATTTCTAAAGCATTTATATGATCAAAAGAATTAAACCAAAGCACCACGCAACTCAGCCAATAAAATGCGATTGGGTTTCAAAGGAGTCAGACTTAAACAAACATTCCCATTTACAACAATTTGTCAATTGCTGGATGGTTCAATTGGGATGGCTACTAGCCAAGGAAATGTTCCTATGGCTCTCGAGATTCAAACTTTATCAGCAGGGCTGAAAAGTTTTCGCGAAAAATGGGCAGCACGGTATAAGTTAATTTCTGAAAAACGCGCAGAGATGTTAGATCCTGTGGAAAAAAAATATAATCCGGCCTTCGGCCATTTTTTCCCAAAATCCCCGCTATCCCCCTTTTTCAAAGGGGGGATTTATGGTGCATTATTTATCTGCCTTTCATTCCTCTTTCTCCAACTTTAAGGCAGCACTTAATGCTTGTTCGGCTTTGCTTGCTTGCGTGGCTGAATCTTCCACTACTTCTTCCGTGACAGCTAGACGCTTACTACGGCGCCGGGCATGATAGACAAATCCAGTTCCGGCGGGAATTAATCGACCCACAATCACATTTTCTTTTAAGCCACGTAGCACATCACGCTTGCCACTGACAGAGGCTTCCGTCAGCACTCGAGTGGTGTCTTGGAAAGACGCTGCTGAAAAGAACGATTCGGTGGCCAATGAAGCTTTGGTGATACCTAACAGCACAGGCTCATACAAAGCTGGATTTTTATTCTCTTTTAGCGCTTCTCGATTTTCCTCAATCAGCTGATTCTTTTCCACTTGCTCGCCCTTGAGCAAATTAGTATCGCCTGGGTGGAGGATTAATACTTTTCTCAACATCTGCCGCACAATCACTTCAATATGCTTGTCATTAATTTTCACGCCCTGTAAGCGGTACACTTCCTGTACTTCACCCACAATATAATCCGCTAAAGTATGAGACCCTAATAGGCGCAGAATGTCATGGGGATCACGTGGACCATCGGCAATGACTTCACCTTTTTGCACACTTTCTCCCTCAAACACAGCGACATGACGCCACTTGGGAATTAACACTTCATAAACATCGGATTCGGCTTCAGGGTTGGTAATGATGAGACGGCGTTTGTCCTTGGTTTCTTTGCCAAAAGCAACAATGCCTGAAACTTCGGCTAATACAGCAGCATCTTTTGGCCGGCGCGCTTCAAACAAATCAGCAACCCTAGGTAAACCTCCGGTAATATCACGGGTTTTCGAAGTTTCTTGTGGGATACGCGCAATTACATCACCAATACCGACTTCGGCTCCATCTTCCAAGGTCACAATCGAGCCATGCGGTAAGAAATAATGCGCCGGTAAGTTCGTACCATGTAAACACAAATCTTTCCCGGACTTATCGACCAGTTTGACCATGGGTCTTAATTCTTTGCCACCCATCAACCGCTGTTTAACGCCGGTAACCACAAAACTGCTCAAACCGGTAATTTCATCGGTCTGACGATTCATACTGACCCCATCAATCAAGTCGCTGAATTGAACATAGCCAGCGACTTCAGTAATAATGGGATGGGTATGGGGATCCCATTGCGCGACGACTTGTCCAGCCTCTATTTCAGAGCCTTCATCTACGCTTAAATTAGCTCCATAAGGAACTTTATAACGTTCGCGCTCTCGTCCTCTGGTATCAATGACAGAAAGCTCCCCAGAACGCGACACAGCAATCAAATGTCCACTGCTATGATGCACAGTCTTCATATTATGTAACTTAATAATACCCTTCGATTTTACTTGGATGCTGCTCACCGCAGTAGTTCGTGAAGCCGCACCACCGATGTGGAAGGTACGCATAGTTAACTGAGTACCTGGTTCACCAATCGACTGTGCTGCAATCACCCCAACCGCCTCGCCAATGTTGACTAAATGCCCACGCGCTAAATCACGTCCATAACACATCGCGCAAATACCAAACTGGGATTGGCAAGTAATAGCCGAACGCACTTTCACCCGATCCACATTGCATTCATCCAAAGTGGCCACTAAACGCTCATCTAACAAGGTATTCTGCGCTATGACAATGTCATTAGTTTCAGGATTATAGACTTCTTCAGCCAAGACGCGTCCTAATACACGGTCGCGTAAGGGCTCAACGACATCGCCACCTTCAATATGAGCGGCAATCATAACACCATCTTCAGTACCGCAATCGTGTTCACTGACCACCATATCTTGGGCAACATCGACTAAACGACGGGTTAAGTATCCTGAATTAGCCGTTTTAAGTGCGGTGTCTGCCAAACCTTTGCGGGCGCCATGGGTTGAAATAAAATACTGTAATACACTCAAACCTTCGCGGAAGTTGGCGGTAATCGGGGTTTCCATAATCGTTCCATCGGGTTTTGCCATCAAACCACGCATACCTGCTAACTGCCGGATTTGGGCTGCTGATCCTCTAGCGCCCGAATCGGCCATCATAAAGATGGAATTAAAGGAAGGCTGACGTACCGCTTCATTTTTAGCATCCACAACCATTTCTGTAGATATTTTTTCCATCATCGCCTTAGCCACTTGGTCATTGGTATGGGACCAAATATCCACCACTTTATTTTTACGCTCACCCTGAGTTACTAAACCTGAGGCAAACTGTGCCTCAATTTCACGGACTTCTTCCTCTGCCTTTCTAATAATGTCGTATTTAGTGTCGGGAATTACCAAGTCTTCTATCCCAATCGACACCCCGGAGAGCGTGGCATAACGAAAGCCAGCATACATCAGATGATCGGCAAAAATCACCGAAGCTTTCAAACCTAATTCGCGGTAACAGGTGTTTAGTAAACGAGAAACCGCTTTTTTGGTCATCGGTTGATTGACTAACTCAAAAGGCAAACCTTCGGGCACCACATCCCAGAACAGGGCACGACCTACCGTCGTATCAAATAATTTAGTGACTTCTTGGCGCTCCCCTTGCGCATCAAAATTCACTTCCTGGAGACGGACCTTAATCTTTGCCTGCAGTTCCACCGCATTATTCCCATAAGCACGGTGCACTTCGGCAGAGTCAGCAAACACCATGCCTTCCCCTTTGGCATTGATGCGATCACGCGTCGCAAAGTATAAGCCCAATACCACATCTTGAGTCGGCACAATAATCGGTTCACCGTTAGCAGGGGACAAAATATTATTGGTCGACATCATCAAGGAGCGGGCTTCTAGTTGCGCCTCGAGAGTTAATGGCACATGCACCGCCATTTGGTCACCGTCAAAGTCCGCATTGTAAGCAGTACAGACCAAGGGATGTAATTGGATCGCCTTGCCCTCAATCAACACGGGTTCAAATGCTTGAATACCTAAACGGTGCAAGGTAGGAGCACGGTTTAGCAATACCGGATGTTCGCGAATCACCTCTTCTAAGATATCCCAAACCTCAGGCGCTTCGTGGTCGACCATTTTTTTGGCTGCTTTAATCGTGCTGGCTAAGCCACGGCGCTGCAATTTACCAAAAATATAAGGCTTAAATAATTCCAGAGCCATTTTCTTGGGCAAGCCGCATTGATGCAAACGTAAGGTGGGGCCTACTACAATCACTGAGCGACCCGAATAATCTACGCGTTTACCTAATAGGTTTTGGCGGAAACGACCTTGCTTACCCTTTATCATGTCAGCTAAGGATTTCAGTGGACGGCGATTTGCGCCCGTAATCGCTCGACCACGTCGGCCATTGTCTAATAATGCATCCACTGCTTCCTGCAACATCCGCTTTTCATTACGCACAATGATGTCAGGAGCATTTAAATCCAGTAAGCGCTTGAGACGATTATTGCGATTGATTACTCGACGATAGAGGTCATTGAGATCCGAGGTAGCAAAACGTCCACCATCCAAAGGAACTAAAGGACGAATGTCCGGTGGTAATACTGGAAGTACATTGAGAACCATCCATTCTGGTCGATTACCCGAAGCTAAAAAGGCTTCCATCACTTTAAGGCGTTTCGTCAGTTTCTTGAGGCGTGTTTCAGAACTGGTATTTGGAATTTCCTCACGCAAGTTAGCAATTTCTGTTTCTAAATCGATGCCTTTTAATAGACGCTGGATGGCCTCCGCACCCATGTAGGCTTCAAACTCATCGCCATACTCTTCAACGGCATCTAGATAAGCTTCTTCAGAAAGCAGTTGACCCAGCTTGAGCGGAGTCATGCCAGGCTCAACTACCACAAAAGCTTCAAAATACAGAATTCGTTCAATATCTCGCAGTGTCATATCCAGCAATAACCCAATGCGAGAAGGCAAAGATTTTAAATACCAAATGTGCGCAACTGGGCTTGCCAACTCAACATGTCCCATCCGATCACGCCGGACTTTCGCCAAAGTGACTTCAACGCCACATTTTTCGCAAATAACTCCTCGATGTTTGAGACGTTTGTACTTGCCGCACAAGCACTCATAGTCTTTAACCGGGCCAAAAATTTTGGCACAAAACAAACCATCACGCTCAGGTTTAAACGTACGATAATTGATGGTCTCTGGTTTTTTAACTTCACCATACGACCAAGAGCGGATCATATCTGGAGAAGCCAAGCTAATACGGATAGCATCAAACTCTTCAGTACGTTCTTTTCGGATAAAACCAACTAAATCTTGCAAAGCAGCCAAAGCTATTCTCCTGTGATTCAAAATAGAGGAATTATAATTACTCGTGCTCAAGCTCCATATTAATAGCTAATGAGCGAATTTCTTTCACCAACACATTAAAGGATTCCGGCATACCTGGTTCCATGCGATGGTCACCATCAACCACGTTTTTATACATTTTGGTACGACCACTGACATCGTCTGACTTCACTGTCAACATTTCCTGTAAGGTATAAGAAGCACCATAAGCTTCCAGCGCCCATACTTCCATTTCACCAAAACGCTGACCACCAAATTGCGCCTTACCACCCAGAGGTTGCTGAGTGACCAAACTATAAGAGCCGGTGGAACGCGCGTGCATTTTGTCATCTACTAAGTGGTTGAGCTTGAGCATATACATATACCCAATGGTAATGTCGCGGGCAAAGCTCTCACCAGTACGTCCATCATATAAGGTGACCTGGCCTGACTCAGGAAGACCGGCTAATTTCAGCATTTCTTTAATTTCAGTTTCGTTTGCCCCATCGAATACTGGGGTGGCAATCGGAACCCCATCGGTCAGATTATGCGCTAAGGTTTGTATTTCTTCTTCACTAAATTTACTGAAATCGGTTTTAATTTCCGTTCCTAAGTTATAAATTTTATCTAAAAATTGACGTAATTCCGTGGCTTTTCGTTGCTCCTCAAGCATTTGATTAATTTTTCGGCCTAGGCCTTTCGCTGCCCAACCTAAATGGCATTCAAGTACTTGACCCACGTTCATACGCGAAGGTACGCCGAGCGGATTTAAGACAATATCCACCGGGGTGCCATCAGCCAAATAAGGCATATCTTCCACCGGAACAATAGTGGAAATAACCCCTTTATTGCCGTGTCGTCCTGCCATCTTATCCCCTGGCTGAATCTTTCTTTTCACGGCCAGATAAACCTTCACAATCTTAATAACGCCAGGAGCTAAGTCGTCTCCCTCCACTAATTTTCGGCGTTTTTGGTCAAGTTTAATGTCGTGATCTTTACGTAATTCTTTTAATTGGTTAGCGTAGGATTCTAGCCTTTCAGCACTGGTTTCTTCTTTTAAATGGACGTCAAACCATTTCTCCCGTAACAGGTCTTGTAAATAAGTCTGAGTGACCTTTTGACCTGATTTCAAACCACCTGGCCCCCGTTGCACGACTTTACCCACCAATAAATTCTCGACGCGTCGATACAAAGCATCTTCTTTAATTCGTAACTCATCATCGAGATCTTTTTTGATGGCATCAATATCTGCTTTTTCAATTGCTAAAGCACGCTCGTCTTTTTTGGCGCCATCACGAGTAAAAATTTGTACACCAATGACAGTACCATTTGAGCCCGGAGGAACGCGTAATGAAGAATCCTTCACATCGGAAGCTTTTTCACCAAAAATAGCCCTAAGCAATTTCTCTTCTGGTGTGAGCTGGGTTTCACCTTTGGGAGTGACTTTACCTACTAGAATATCGCCCATCTCCACTTCCGCACCAATATAAACAATACCGGATTTATCTAACTTAGCTAAAGCCCCTTCACCCACATTGGGAATATCGGCAGTGATTTCCTCGGGGCCTAATTTCGTGTCCCGAGCCACACAAGTCAGCTCTTGAATGTGAATGGTGGTAAAACGATCTTCTTCCACTAAACGTTCCGAGATGATGATGGAATCTTCAAAGTTGTAACCATTCCAGGGCATAAAGGCCACTAATAAATTTTGGCCTAAAGCTAACTCTCCCAAATCGGTGGAAGGACCATCCGCCAAGACATCTCCTGGTTCAACTTCGCCTCCCACTTCCACTAAGGGACGTTGATTGATGCAGGTATTTTTGTTAGAGCGGGTAAATTTGGTTAGCGAATAGATGTCCACGCTGGATTCATCAGCGCCCACTTCTTCCTCATTCGCTCGAACCACAATTCGCGAAGCATCCACAAAATCAACCACACCTTTGCGTTTGGCAACAATAGCGACCCCTGAATCAATGGCGACCACCCGTTCTATGCCTGTGCCAATTAGGGGTTTTTCAGTGCGCAAATTCGGCACCGCTTGGCGCTGCATATTGGATCCCATCAAAGCACGGTTCGCATCGTCATGTTCTAAAAAAGGAATGAGCGCGGCTGCTACCGAAACCATTTGCGTTGGAGAAACATCCATATAATTGACTTTATCAGGGGTTGAAAACGAAGTCTCTCCCTTGCAACGACAGGAAATTAGCTCGCCTAATAAATGACCTTGCTTGTCGAGTCGAGTATTGGCTTGGGCAATATAATATTGTCCTTCATCAATGGCCGACAGATAATCGATCTCCCCGGTGACCCGACCGTCCACGACTTTTCGGTAAGGGGTTTCTAGAAATCCATACTGATTAGTTCTAGCAAACACCGCTAAGGAATTAATCAAACCAATGTTTGGACCTTCAGGAGTTTCAATCGGGCAAACGCGACCATAGTGGGTCGGATGCACGTCACGCACCTCAAAACTGGCTCGTTCTCGCGTAAGGCCCCCTGGGCCTAAAGCAGAAACACGACGCTTATGAGTCACCTCGGATAGAGGATTATCTTGATCCATAAACTGTGATAATTGGCTAGATCCAAAAAATTCTTTGATGGTAGCTGAAATGGGTTTCGCGTTAATTAAATCTTGGGGCATTAAACTTTCAATATCAGTCAAGCTTAAACGATCTTTAACCGCGCGCTCGACTCGGACTAAACCGACCCGAAATTGATTCTCAGTCATTTCACCCACACTACGCACCCGACGATTTCCCAAGTGGTCGATATCATCCACTTCTCCTCGTCCATCACGAATATCGATCATCACCTTAATTACATCGACAATATCTTCTTTAGACAGGGTTCCAGAGCCGGTTAAAGTCTCACGCCCTACCCGACGATTAAATTTCATCCGACCTACAGCAGAAAGGTCGTATCGTTCTGGCACAAAAAATAAGCTTTGGAAAAGATTTTCTGCGGCTTCTTTGGTAGGAGGCTCTCCTGGTCGCATCATGCGATAAATTTCTACTAACGCTTCTAACTGACTATTGGTCGTATCGGTACGGAGTGTGTCAGAAATATAAGCACCACGATCTAAGTCGTTGGTATACAAAACTTTAAATGAATTAATGTCGGCTTTTCTTAATTTATTCAGTACCTCATGAGTTATTTCCGTATTGGACTCGATGAGTATTTCACCTGTATTAGGATCAATTATTGACTCACCAATGACTTTACCATGAAGATATTCAGTCGGCACTTTTAATTGATTTATCCCAGCTTTTTCCAGTAGACGAATATGGCGCAAGGAAATACGGCGATCTTTTTCAACTAAAACTTTTCCGTCCTTGGCTGTAATATCATCAAAAGCAATTTCCCCTCTTAAGCGAGCTGGAATAAGATCTAATACAAATTCATGATCCTTAACATGAAATTGATTCATGTCATAAAAAGTACGCAGAATCTCTTCGGTATTCAAACCCAAAGCGCGCAATAGGATACCAACAGGCAATTTGCGACGACGATCAATGCGAACAAAGAGTAAATCTTTTGGATCGAATTCAAAATCCAACCACGAGCCACGGTAGGGAATAATCCGAGCTGAATACAGTAATTTACCTGAGGAGTGCGTTTTGCCTTTGTCATGCTCGAAGAAAACACCCGGGGACCGATGCAATTGCGAGACCACCACGCGCTCGGTACCATTAATAATAAAACTGCCAGTGCCAGTCATGAGCGGCAAGCCATGCATAAACACTTCTTGCTCGCGAATATCTTTGATGCTTTGCCCTTTTCCAGCGCCTTCTTTGTCGAAAATGACCAAACGCAGTGTTGCCCGTAAAGGAGCTTCGTAAGTTAACCCTCGGGATTTACATTCTTTTTCATCAAAAGCTGGCTCCCCCAAACTATAACTCACATACTCTAATATGGCGTTCCCAGAATAACTGCCAATGGGAAAAACAGACTTGAAAGCAGCATGTAAACCAGTGTCAGTGCGCTGACTGACAGGAATACCCGTTTGCAAAAATGCTTTATAAGAATCCAATTGCGAACGTAGCATGTAGGGAATAGCCATCGCAGTCTGGCTCTTACCGAAGCTTTTGCGTATGCGCTTCTTTTCTGTATTTGAGTAAGTTGGAGTTGCAGAATTCGTCATCGTATTTGATGCCATTGGCACGCCTCATCAGAAAAACATATATCGTCCCGGCATGGATACCGGGATCCAGAACATAGGGACATGAAACTTTAACGTCCTTGTCAACTGGATCCCTGCTTCCTGCAGGGACGACGGAAACCACCCGGACGACGGAAACAAACTATTTCACCTCAACTTCCGCACCTGCCTCTTCAAGCTTCTTCTTGATCTCTGCCGCATCTGCCTTGCTGGCTCCCTCTTTAACCATCGAAGGCGCTCCTTCGACCATATCTTTAGCTTCTTTAAGGCCCAAACCAGTGACAGCACGAACCACTTTAATTACCTCAATTTTATTAGCGCCAAATGCTTTTAAGATCACATCAAACTCAGTTTTTTCTTCCGCGGCGGCGGGTGCTGCTACAGCGGCTGCGGGTGCTGCTACAGCTGCAGCGGCTGAAACATCAAATTCGTCTTCAATGGCTTTGACAAGGTCAACAAGTTCTTTAATTGTCATACCTTTTATTAGTTCTAATACTTGACTGGACATGATGAATATTCTCCTATTTAAGTAATCAATATTTAGATTGCGCCCTAGGGCACTCCAACACTATGCAGCTTGTTTTTTCTCAGCAACTGCGGATAAAACGCGAGCAAAGCTAGCGTAAGGCTCAGCCAAAGTGCGCGCCAATTGCACCACAGGCGCCTTAAGCACTGCCATCAACATCGCAATAGCTTGATCGCGGTTCGGTAAGTTTGCGACCGCTTCAAGGTCTTGCACTGTCAATAATACTTGGCCAAAGGACAAGGCCTTTACCTCTAAGCGTTTGTGTTCTTTGACAAAATCACGAAACACTCGAGCTGCCTCACCTGCATCTCCAGAAGTAAGCAGCAGAATCATCGGACCCACTAATACTTCTTGCAAACAAGCAAAAGCAGTATCTTGCACTGCACGTCTGGCCAAAGTGTTGCGAACTATGCGCAAGTAAGCACCTGCTGCTCTTGCTTTAGAACGTAACAAAGACATTTGCTCAACTGTTAAACCACGATAATCGGCAACAGCAGCAAATCCTGCATCTTTAGCTTTTTCATGCACTTCCAAGACAATGGCCTTTTTATCTTCTAACTTCAACGCCATTAATACCTCCAAGCTGACAACATATTATGTGGTGCCCGTCTCGAACATAGCTTGATCCGGTTCACCGTCTGCGCAGGCCACAATGACTTGTGATTATGCTTATGGCGCCTGCGGTCTTCGACGGATCAGTAGCAGCACTGATACCGTGAATTCTTTTTTACTTTAAACACTCGCTGGGTCAATTACCAAACCTGGGCCCATCGTACTTGATAACACTAGTTTCTTCAGATAGACACCCTTAGCTGAAGTGGGTCGCAATTTCTTCAAATCTGCTAGTAATGCCATTAAGTTTTCTTTTAAAGCATTGGTGTCAAAATTCACTTGACCGATGGTGCAATGCACAATTCCGCCCTTCTCCGAGCGGTAACGGACCTGACCTGACTTAGCATTTTTTACTGCAGTGGCTACATCGGCGGCAACAGTACCCACTTTAGGATTGGGCATTAAACCACGGGGGCCTAGGATTTGTCCTAGCTGGCCCACAAAACGCATCGCATCGGGAGTGGCAATAACCACATCAAAATCCAAGTCTCCTGCTTTCACAGCTTCTACTAAATCCTCAAAACCCACACGATCGGCTCCCGCAGATTTAGCGGCTTCTGCTTGTTGCCCTTGGGCAAACACGGCCACTCGGACTGTTCGACCGGTACCATGAGGTAACACCGTGGCAGCACGGATGGCCTGGTCAGGCAATTTCGCATCAATCCCCAACACGGCAGCCAAATCTACGCTCTCAGTAAATTTAACCGCTGAACACTCTTTCAACAAAGCCAAAGCCTCATCTAGCGAGTATAACTTCCCCGGAGCTACTTTTTGATTAATCATTTGTTGACGTTTCGATAACTTAGGCATCAATATCACCCTCAATTTCAATTCCCATACTACGAGCTGTCCCCGCAATGGTGCGCAGTGCTGCTTTCAAGTCGCCGGCAGTTAGATCCGGATGCTTCACCTTAGCAATTTCTTCTAATTGCATGATGGTTACCTTACCCACGATGTTGGTATGCGGAGTTGCACTACCACTTTGAACACCAGCCGCCTTCTTTAATAAGTAGGAAGCGGGAGGGGTCTTCATGATAAAAGTAAAACTGCGGTCGTTATAGACCGTAATAATTACCGGTATAGGCGTGCCTTGCTCCATCGCCTGGGTTTTTGCATTAAATGCCTTACAAAACTCCATAATATTGACACCATGTTGACCCAAAGCCGGGCCCACTGGGGGGCTTGGGTTTGCCTTTCCAGCAGCTACTTGCAATTTGACATAGGCTTGTACTTTTCTTGCCATTTTGTATCACTCCTAAAGATCAACTTTTTTCTACTTGACCGAATTCCAGCTCAACAGGGGTTGAACGTCCAAAAATCAGCACGGAAACTCTCAAGCGGTTTTTCTCATAATTAACATCTTCTACTACCCCATTAAAGTCTGCGAAAGGTCCATCAATAACCCGCACTACCTCTCCAGGTGCAAAGAGAACTTTGGGACGAGGCTTGCTAGCCCCTTCTTCTACTTTTCTCAAGATGGATTCTGCTTGTTTGGCAGGGATAGGCGTTGGTGTTTTGCCACCAATAAATCCAATTACTCCGGGTATTTCTTTGATGAAATGCCAAGTTTTCGCATCCATAACCATTTCTACCCAGACATAGCCGGGAAAAAACTTGCGTTCGGTTCTATGTTTTTTCCCGGCGCGCATTTCTACCACTTCTTCTGTCGGGACTATGATGTCACCAAACTTATCTTCCATGTGATGGCTCAGAATACGATCACGCAAACGCATGACGACGGTATTTTCTTCACCGGTACGGGTATGTACCACAAACCATTGTTTAGTTGAAGGGAAATCAGCTGATTTCTGTTCAGTCATAATTATAACCTCATTTTCAGCAATTCACGCTGAACAAGAATTGCTACCTCATTGTCCTGTCAGCAAGCCCACTATCCACAACAAAAAGGAATCAATTCCCCACAAAAGGAGCGCCATTAAAATGACCATGGCAATGACGAGGACAGTAGTCTGGATAGTTTCTTTACGTGTCGGCCAGACTACCTTACGCAACTCTGCACGTGCACCCTTAGAAAATTCCCACATGCGGTTGCCAGCAGCAGTCTGTGAAATAATCCCAAGGCCCACGCAAGCTAAAATAATCCATCCTCCCAACCTGAGTGGCCAATCAATCTCGGCATAATGATAATTAGCCCACAATCCTGCGATCACCAAGATGACGGCTAAAGTCCATTTTAGTGCATCAAAACGGAAGGAAATTGTGGCTGTATCAGTCTTTTTTTTATTCATGAACACAAACTTTACAAGATTGACTTCTGGCAGGCCAGGAGGGAATCGAACCCCCAACCTGCGGTTTTGGAGACCGCTGCTCTACCAATTGAGCTACTGACCTATGACCCCCTCTCCCTACCCTCTCCCACCTTCGGGGGAGAGGGTAAAGGTATTTTATTCAATTACTTTTGCAACAATACCTGCACCCACCGTGCGACCACCTTCTCGAATGGCGAATTTCAAGCCCTTCTCCATCGCAATCGGCGATATTAATACAATTGTCACAGTGATATTATCCCCCGGCATCACCATCTCCACATCTGCCGGTAAATGGACTTCCCCGGTGACGTCTGTGGTACGGAAGTAAAATTGCGGACGATAGCCTTTGAAAAATGGGGTGTGTCTGCCTCCCTCATCTTTCGATAACACGTATACCTCGGCTTCAAACTTCGTATGCGGCTTAATGCTTCCAGGCTTGGCCAATACTTGGCCTCGCTCTACATCTTCTCGACTGATCCCTCTGAGTAATGCCCCGACATTGTCTCCGGCTTGACCTTGATCCAACAGCTTGCGGAACATCTCCACTCCGGTGCAAATCGTTTTCTGCGTCGCTCTTAAGCCGATAATCTCCACTTCTTCCCCAACCTTGACAACTCCGCGCTCGATGCGACCCGTGACTACAGTGCCGCGACCTGAAATCGAAAACACATCTTCAATCGGCAACAAGAAGGGTTGGTCTACGGGACGATCAGGAATTGGGATGTAATCGTCCATGGCCTGGACTAATTTCTCAATCGCCACGGTGCCAATGTCACTGCTATCTCCTTCCAAGGCCTTTAATGCGGATCCTCGGATGATGGGGGTATCGTCTCCTGGGAAATCATATTTATTCAATAAATCTCTGACTTCCATCTCGACTAGCTCTAATAATTCAGGATCGTCAACCATATCCACTTTGTTCAAAAATACTACAATCTTGGGCACACCCACCTGTCGGGCTAATAAAATGTGTTCTCGGGTTTGTGGCATCGGACCATCTGCAGCAGAGACGACCAAGATGGCTCCATCCATTTGCGCCGCACCGGTAATCATGTTCTTCACATAATCCGCATGGCCTGGGCAGTCCACGTGAGCATAATGGCGATTGGGCGATTGGTATTCCACATGTGCTGTGGCAATCGTGATCCCGCGCGCTTTTTCTTCGGGCGCTTTATCAATTTGATCAAAGGCATAGGCCGGCAACCCATACTTTTGCATGACTTTAGTGATTGCGGCAGTCAGAGTCGTCTTACCATGGTCTACGTGTCCTATGGTTCCTACATTGACATGCGGGAGCGTACGCTCAAATTTCATTTTGCCCATACATTATTTCTCCAAATAATTTAAAGAGAGAATCAGCTCACTGGAGCCCACAACCGGATTTGAACCGGTGACCTCTTCCTTACCAAGGAAGTGCTCTGCCGACTGAGCTATGTGGGCCTTCTTGGAGCGGGTGATGGGAATCGAACCCACACTATCAGCTTGGAAGGCTGAAGTTCTACCATTGAACTACACCCGCACACCACCCAACCCTATCCAGACGGTGGAGGGGGAAGGATTCGAACCTTCGAAGGCAGAGCCGGCAGATTTACAGTCTGCTCCCTTTGACCGCTCGGGAACCCCTCCAAAAAGTAAGCTGGTTATTCTGGGATAGTACAATCGGAATGTCAATATATTTATAACATGCTCGAACTAAATCCCCTCTCCCGCCTGCGGGAGAGGGTGCCGAAGGCGGGTGAGGGTGCAGCAGTTGGCTCAAGATCATGGTTTATTTAAAACTACCGAATGATCACATAATTTACAAAAAAATTGCATTAATACTATATTTGAGTATAATTACTCCCTAATTATTCACCTCGTCGTCCTGGTATGGATCTGGTAAATGGCTGATTTACATTCCAGAGTGGCATGGGCAAGATTTTAATCTCATATAAGAGTCTTTATTATGACAGAAGATAAACAATCGCTTTACACTTTTAGAAATGAAAAACCAAACAATCCTTCGAGGCTTGACAGATATCATTTCAGTTTTTCAGATTGGAAATTATATAATTTATTTGTAAAATATTTAGAAAAATCCATCACAGAAGATCCTACAAAACAAAAAAAAACCGAAGCTGGCATAACAGCCTTTGTGGAATATGAATGCGAAAAAGATGACCAAACATGGACTGTTTCACTCTTAGATTGCCAGGGTCTTAACAATGTTATAGGAAAATTTTTTTTAGAAACTGAACTTAATCTACCACAAGAGTACATACAAGGAATAGACGGCTACGATCCTAAATATAAACAGCCTACCGATGAGATCAATTTTAGTCGCTACGAAAGAGGCACGACCACTTTACCGCTTGCCCGTCAAGGGATACTTGGAATTCCACAGGAGATAATAAATGAATTACAAGCTTACCAACCCCCTCCTGGCTACGAACACTACAAAACAAAGAACTTAGGACTATCTACTAGTGCAAAGATTGGCTATGGACTGCTATTTTTTGGAGTAAGCGCACCCAGTGTGACAGCTTTAACAGCGTCTTGCTTAGATGTTGAACAGAATCAAAAGCTGTTCTCTCTTCTCCCCGATGGAGCTTTTAAAGATCACGTCATTACTGCGCTAATGGCGGCAGGTCCTCATGGGCATAATTATGCCACTGGATTTAGTATCGCGGTGCTGGTTTTATTGGCGCTGCTAGCACTAACAGTTGCTTATTCTGAAAAATGGCAGACAGTTAAAGACACTGCTAAAGACTATGTGTGCCCAGGTAATAGCTCAACCTCATCTGAATAAGAGCGCGTAATGAGCTTACCCCTCATCCGCCTTCGGCACCTTCTCCCACAAGGGGAGAAGGATATATTACCCACTCAAAACTTCATAGAACCGAAGAAATTATGCCATGCTCAGAAAAAAACTACCGAATGGTCGCATAATTTTTAAAAGAATTGCATTAAAAATATATTCAAGTACAATTACCCCCAACTATTAATTTTATTGTTCCCACCATTTACGCAGGAACAACACTCAAAAAGAGGTATTTACATTATGGCAACACATCAAGAAGAAGTTTATGTCTTCAAACACGACAAGCGCGACGATCCTAGTAACTACTATCGATTCACGTTTCGCGATCAGCAATTATATAACTTATTCAAAGAGTACGGCACACAATCAAAGACTATCCTCGAACCAAATGATCCTGAGGGATCAAAAATTAAAATTGGCTCAACAGGCTTTGAGGTTGTTCGTTGCCAAACGGATGATTCGCAACAGACTATTTCAGTACCTGTCGCGGCATGGGGTGACGCAAATTTTATAGGAAAATTTTTTTTAGAAACTGGACTTGATCTACCAGAAGAGTATACACAAGGAATAGTAGGCTACGAGCCTGCCTATAAACAGCCTACCGATGGGGTGAATCCTAGTCTCTATGCAAAAGGCACAACCACTTTAAAACTTGGCCGCTACGGGACACTTGAAATTCCACCGGAGATAATAAATAAATTACAAGCTTACCAAAGATGCCCAGACTCCGAACTACTATCTCTCCCTGATTCAAAACCCTTATCAACTGGTCAAAAGATTGGCTATGGGCTGCTATTTTTTGGAGTAAGTGCATCTAGTGTGACAGCTTTAACAGCGTCTTGTTTAGATGTTGAACAGAACCAAAAGCTGTTCTCTCTTCTCCCCGATGGAGCTTTTAAAGATCACGTCATTACTGCTCTAATGGCGACAGGTCCTCATGGGCATAATTATACAACTGGGATCAGTATCGCGGTGCTGGTTTTATTGGCGCTGGTAGCACTAACAGTTGCTTATCCTGAAAAATGGCAGACAGTTAAAGACACTGCTAAAGACTATGTGTGCCCAGGTAAAAGTTCAGCCTCATCCCAATAGATCCCTCGCTTCGCTCGGGATGACACCTGGGAAGTTACTCCACCATTTACATTTAACAGGACAACAGCTCAGAAACAGGTATTTACATTATGGCAATATTTAAAAAAGAAGCGTGTGTTTTTAAATACGACGATTCCGAGGAATATAAACCACGTTATCATTTAACGTTTCACGATCCGAAATTATATGAATTATTCATAAGTTATTGCGAAAAATCAAAAACCACCACAACAGATGATCAAGTCGGGATCACTACAGCCTTTAAAGGATATGATTGCGTAACAAATAACCAAGAAAAGACTGTTTCACTTTTTTGCACATGGGGTCTGGAACATTTTATAGGAAAATTTTTTTTAGAAACCAAGCTTGATCCACCACCAAATTACATAGCGCTACTACCAAATTACAATCCAAAGTATAAACAGCCTATTCCCACCGACACCGAAGACCCTGAAAGATATGCGCGAGGCACAACCAGTTTACCAATTGCCCACAGCGGGATACTTAACATTCCACAGGAGATAATAAATGAATTACAAGCTTACCAACCCCCTACTGGTGAAAAAATTGGCTATGGACTGCTATTTTTTGGAGTAAGTGCACCCAGTGTAACAGCTTTAACAGCGTCTTGTTTAGATGTTGAACAGAATCAAAAGCTGTTCTCTCTTCTCCCCGATGGAGCTTTTAAAGATCACGTCATTACTGCTCTAATGGCGACAGGTCCTCATGGGCATAATTATACAACTGGTATCAGTATCGCGGTGCTGGTTTTATTGGCGCTGCTAGCATTAACAGTTGCTTATCCTGAAAAATGGCAGAAACTTAAAGACTATGTTGGAGATGCTGTTAATAGTTGTGGGGACACTCTCTATTTTATTGGCGCTAATACTAGCGATGATAAGAATCTTTTGGGCCGCCCAGATAAAGAAGGTATTTTTGGAGCTTAAAAAAAACACCTCTCCCGCTTTGGGGGGAGGGTACCGAAGAGTCGAGTGAGAGTGTTTTACAGTGCTAAAAGCCATTCCAAACACCCTCATCCGGCCTACGGCCTCCTTCTCCCCCAAAGGGGAGAAGGATTTTTCCATCATTACATCATACCGCCCATTCCTCCCATGCCGCCCATACCACCACCTTCACCACCAGCCATAGCTGTTTCCTTTTTCGGAATTTCAGCGACCATGGCGCCTGTGGTAATCATCAAGCCAGCAATCGAGGCCGCATTTTGCAATGCAGTACGAGTGACCTTGGTTGGGTCTAAGATACCCATTTCGATCATATCGCCAAACTCACTGGAAGCGGCGTTATAACCAAAATTACCTTTGCCATCGACTACCTTAGCTAAAATCACGGAAGGTTCTTCACCCGCATTGGCAACGATCTGACGCAGCGGAGATTCCATGGCCCGACGCAGAATCGCAATACCGGTGTTCTGGTCATCATTCTCGCCTTTAAGATTCGCCATCCCTTGTAAGGCACGAATTAAAGCAACCCCGCCTCCAGGTACTACACCTTCTTGAACAGCCGCACGCGTTGCATGGAGTGCATCTTCCACCCGCGCTTTTAATTCCTTCATCGCGGTTTCAGTCGCAGCACCCACTTTAATGATAGCAACGCCGCCTGATAACTTAGCTAAACGTTCTTGTAATTTTTCCAGGTCATAGTCAGAAGTAGTTTTCTCAATCTCTTTGTGCAAGGCACTAATCCGCGCTTTAATATCTTTGGCTTCACCACCGCCATCAATAATCGTGGTGTTTTCTTTAGTCACCACAATACGCTTTGCGGCACCAAGATCCTGTAAGGTAGCACCTTCCAAAGTAATACCAATTTCTTCAGAAATGACCTTAGCGCCAGTGAGAATGGCGATATCTTGAAGCATGGCTTTACGACGGTCACCAAATCCTGGGGCTTTAACTGCCACTGCTTTGACAACGCCACGGATATAGTTGACCACCAAAGTCGCTAATGCTTCGCCTTCCACATCTTCTGCTACTAACAATAAGGGTCGGCCTGCTTTGGCAACTTGTTCTAAGACGGGCAATAAATCGCGAACATTAGAGATTTTCTTATCCACCAATAAAACAAATGGATTTTCTAAGTTAGCGCTCATGCTATCTTGGTCACTAATAAAGTATGGCGATAAATAACCGCGATCAAATTGCATCCCATCCACAGTCTTAAGTTCGTAATCTAGGGAGCCTTCTTCAACGGTGATGACGCCATCTTTACCTACTTTTTCCATGGCTTCAGCAATCAGATCACCAATAACGGTGTCAGAATTGGCAGAAATCGAACCGACTTGGGCAATGGCAGTTTTAGAAGAGCACTCTTTGGAATGCTTTTTCAACTCAGCAACTGCGGCAACCACTGCTTTATCAATCCCACGCTTGAGATCCATCGGATTCATACCGGCGGCAACCGCTTTCATACCTTCCACTACAATCGATTGCGTCAATACAGTAGCGGTGGTAGTTCCATCTCCCGCAACATCAGAGGTCTTCGAAGCCACTTCTTTAACCATCTGAGCAATCATGTTTTCAAATGGATCTTTCAACTCAACTTCTTTAGCGACAGTCACGCCATCCTTAGTAGCGGTAGGGCTACCATAGGATTTTTGTAACACTACAATCCGACCGCGTGGGCCTAAAGTTACTTTCACAACATCCGCTAGGGCATTTACGCCTCTAATGATGGAATCACGAGAGTTATCTGCGTATTTAATATCTTTAGCACTCATTCTATTTATTTCTCCAAATTGGTTGACAATTAATCTTCAACAGTAGCAAGAAGCTCTTCCTCACGTAAGATGACGATTTCTTCATCATTACGCTTGATTTCGGTGCCAGCGTACTTACCAAACAATACTCGATCACCTGGTTTAACACTTAGGCTGACGCGCTGACCTCTTTCATCCAGCTTACCATTGCCAACTGCTATCACTTCTCCTTCAATGGGTTTTTCTTTCGCTGTATCAGGAAGTACAATGCCCGATTTTGTCGTGGCTTCTTTTTCAATGCGTTTGACTGCAACGCGATCATTTAATGGCTTTAAGTTCATGCAATTTTCTCCAACATTTAAATTTTAGACTGCGCCCATTTCATTACTTCACGGGTAACACGAGCTCATAGCACCCGCCCATAATGAAGCAAGTGCTAATGGTATATAGGGATTAGAGTCAAGAATTCAAGGGTAGCAAATTTTTTCTCCTTCTCCCCTTGTGGGAGAAGGCGCCCCTTTGACAGGCTCAGGGCAGGCTAGCGGAGGAGGGGCCCTAGTTCTTAATTTCGTAAATTTTTTTCGGGCTCTTAATATTTTGTTAAGTAGAGTAGGCTTATAATAGGCTTATCGAAGGTTAAAAATAATTGGTAACATTCATGAAACTGAGGCTTATGTACGAATTTTCTTATGTGGCAACAAAACTATTAAAGGAATATAAGCTTTTGATTAAAAAGCATTTTCCTGAAGAAAGCACTAAAAAGCTCTCTGAACTGGGGTTAGATAAAAAATTGCCAGGGCGTGAGAACGCGCTCTATCAGTTGACAGTCAATGTGCTCAATAAAGCAAATCTGGACACACAGAATGTCAACACGCGTTTACGTTATTCTGGGACCCACCAATTTTTGCAGCACATGAAAGATATTATAGCGGTCTACCGAGTGGAAAAAGGGCGGGTGATCCATACTACCAAAACAGCTGCAAATGCGATGATTCAGAGCATTCAATTCATGTCATTACCCGATGAGAAACTTACTATGGCAATTGCTGCGCAACTGAAGGATTTTGCTGCTGTTGTGGCAAAATACGGGCTAGAAGAGCAAAAAACACTCTTTTTAAGCTCGCTGAACTCAAATTTGCCCAGAAATGCTGATTTCTTTACCCCCATTCTGGAGCATTATCGAGATGCCGAAGGCGAGAATTCTGCATTACTTCCTTATGCAGATTAGATAACGTAGAATTCAGATTATCACTGTTTTTGGAACTGTTATGTTATGCAAAAATCTGCTCTATTAGTACTCGAAGATGGCAGTATATTCCGGGGTACCTCAATTGGGGTCCCGGGTCAAACCATTGGGGAAGTAGTATTTAATACCGCCATCACCGGTTATCAAGAAATTCTCACCGATCCTTCTTATGCAAAACAAATTGTTACCCTGACTTACCCGCATATTGGTAATGTAGGAACTAATAGCGAAGATGAAGAATCAGACCGGATTTGGGCTGCTGGATTAGTGATCCGCAGTCTTTCATCCATCGCCAGCAATTGGCGCATGAAACTGACCTTAAGCGACTACTTACTGCAACACCAGCTTACTGCCATTGCTGATATTGATACTCGCCGGCTTACCCGATTGCTGCGTGAAAAAGGCGCGCTGAACGGCTGCATTCTGGCCGAAGAAAATCTAAACGAGACCACAGCCCTGCAGGCAGCGCAGACGTTCATGGGTCTCAATGGCCTGGACCTGGCAAAAGAAGTCAGTACTCGCACTACCTACACCTGGACTGACAGCTCGACAAACCAGGCGCGCTTTCATGTCGTTGCCTATGATTTTGGCATTAAGCGCAATATCCTCCAGCAACTTGCCACCAGTGGCTGCCAAGTGACAGTAGTCCCGGCTCAAACCTCAGCACAAGAAGCCTTGGCACTTCATCCAGACGGCATTTTCTTATCCAATGGCCCTGGCGACCCTGCGGCTTGTTCTTATGCGGTTGAGGCTATTAAGATTTTCATGGATCAAAATATCCCTCTGTTCGGCATTTGTTTAGGCCACCAGCTCCTTGCCCTAGCCTGCGGAGCAAAAACCAGTAAGATGAAATTTGGTCATCACGGCGCCAACCATCCGGTCAAAGACTTAGAAACTCAGAAAGTCATGATTACCAGCCAAAACCATGGTTTTGCTGTTGATGAAGCCAGCTTACCCTCTACCCTACGTCCCACCCATCATTCACTGTTTGATGGTAGTCTGCAAGGCATCCACCATGTCAGTAAGCCCGCGTTTAGCTTCCAAGGCCATCCTGAAGCCAGCCCAGGGCCCCATGATATGAGTAGATTATTTGACTATTTTGTGGAAATAATGCATAAACACAAAATATGACAACAAACTTACGTAACATTGCTATTATTGCCCATGTCGATCATGGCAAAACTACCTTAGTGGACAAACTACTGCAGCAAAGCGGCACGGTGAAAGGGCGCGCGGCGCAGACTGAACGTATCATGGACACTAATGAGTTAGAAAAAGAACGCGGAATTACCATTCTAGCGAAAAACACCGCGATTGAATGGGGAGATTATCGCATCAATATTGTTGATACCCCAGGACATGCCGATTTTGGTGGCGAAGTCGAACGTATTTTATCGATGGTTGATTCCGTTTTATTGCTCGTGGACGCCGTTGATGGCCCCATGCCACAAACTCGCTTTGTCACCTTGAAAGCTTTTCAGCACGGCCTGCACCCCATTCTAGTCGTCAATAAAATTGATCGACCTGGGGCAAGGCCCGACTGGGTAGTCGATCAAGTTTTTGATTTATTTGATCGCCTAGGCGCCAGCCATGAACAACTCGATTTTCCTATCATCTATACCTCAGCTTTACTAGGTTATGCCACCCTAGACCCCAAGGTTCCCAGCAGCGATATGGAACCCTTATTTAACACGATTATCGAAAAAGTAGCCCCTCCCAAAGTAGACATCAGTGGCCCATTGCAAATGCAAATCAGCTCCTTGGATTATTCCAGTTATGTCGGCGCCATTGGGGTGGGCCGAATTACCCGCGGAAAAATTAAAACCAATATGCCCATCGCCATTATTGATCGAGATGCTAAGGTACGGCAGGGGCGAGTGCTACAAGTCCTGGGTTACTTAGGATTGGATCGGGTGGAAATTCCCGAAGCCGAAGCAGGTGACATTATTGCCGTAACTGGAATTGAAAACTTACGCATCTCCGACACCTTATGTGACCCCAATCAAGTGGAAGCTTTGCCAGCCCTGACCGTAGATGAGCCGACGGTATCGATGACCTTTCAAGTGAATAACTCTCCTTTTGCGGGAAAAGATGGAAAATACGTCACGAGTCGACAAATCCGTGAGCGCCTGCAACGTGAATTAATTGCCAACGTAGCTCTGCGTGTGGAGGATACGGGTGATCCGGATAAATTTAAGGTCTCAGGGCGAGGTGAGTTACATATCGGTATTTTAATCGAAACCATGCGCCGTGAGGGGTATGAATTGGGCATTTGCCGCCCGGAAGTCGTCATTCGGGAAGCAGCCGGAGAAATTACTGAACCCTATGAAAATTTAGTTGTCGATATCGAAGAAATTCATCAAGGCTCGATTATGGAAAAATTGGCCGCGCGTAAAGCCCAACTTAAAGATATGGTACCGGATGGCAGGGGCCGGGTGCGTCTCGATTATGTGATTCCAACTCGAGGTTTAATTGGTTTTCACACCGAATTTTTAACCTCAACTTCGGGTACGGGATTGATGTATCACGTGTTCGATCACTATGGCCCGCAGGTTAAAACTTCACTCGGAGAGCGAAAAAATGGGGTGATGATTGCCAACGCGCCAGGTAAGGCAACGGCTTACTCGCTGTGGAATTTGGAAGAACGCGGCCGCATGTTAATTGAGCCCCAAACTGAAGTCTATGAAGGGATGATCATCGGCCTGCATTCGCGCGAAAATGATTTGGTCGTGAATGTGATTAAAGGCAAGCAATTAACCAATATCCGCGCTGCCGGCTCAGATGAAAATATTTTGTTAACACCCCCGATTAAATTATCACTGGAACAAGCACTAGAATTTATCAATGAAGATGAATTGGTGGAAGTAACACCTTCTTCGATTCGTCTACGTAAAAAATTTCTTAAGGAGCCAGATCGTAAGCGCGCGGAGCGGGGGTAAAGAGGAACGTGCACGAAATAATTCCGGCATAATCTGAGCCTGGCATTGAGGCTGAGAGAGTCAAGCGGCCTGCGGGGATCCGCCTACTGCGGCCACCCCACCGCGCGTAGCACGGTTTGGGGGCCCCACCTCCGTGGGCCGCACCTCCTCGGCCGTTTGACTCTCTCAGCCTCAATGCCAGGCTCAGATTATGCCGGAATTATTTCGTGCACGTTTCCTGCCAGATGCCACCCTCAACAAAGGCCTAGCGAATTCCCGTTGTCAGGCTATAACGACTGTCTAATATTTTATGATGATGATTAGTAAACATGAACTTCAATACAATAGTTACCAAACCTATAACATTGATTGAAGTGGATCCAATTAAAGCCATAAGAACTTTGTCACTAATACTAAAGCCAATTACATAACCTTTCACTTCAATAAACGAATGATTAAAAATAACTAAAATTAGAGAAATCAGGATATAAATAGAAACAGCCAAAAATATTCCAAACGAACACTTGGCTCTAGATTCATTTTCCTTGGATAAAGAATCTGAATATTGGCTCAAAATATTATTATGAATTTTTCTGGTCGCAATTTCTTCTTTTAGTAAATTACCCTTTCCAAGATTAAACTCTTTCTGATTATCTTCATAATTAAAAATTTCCACTTCCGTCTTTAAATCAGCACTTCCATTCGCGGTAACGCTAGGTAAATTAAGTTATGACATGGCTGGAATTTTGATGCTCCTTCTTCCATTGTAAGAAATATTGTTTTATATCTTCATTAGGTATAGAGCAAAAATCTCGCTTATTACCACCATTGCGCCACGCCTTATCCCATGGACTATCAGGCTTATGACTCCAATTAGAAAGCTGTATTCCGGTGTTTTCTTTATAAGCTTTAATTATTTGCCCTAGAAATTCCTTAGTTTCTTCAGGGAAATTTTCTTCGTACTTGTTTATAACTACATTTCTTTGATCATCTATATCTAAATCCTTAACAACTTCAGCAATAGGATTCATTCCAAAATGTTTAACTGAATGATACACATTGGGTATTACCGGACCATATTTCCAAGCCTCAATTGTTTCATCTATCAACGGTTTGTTATAAACAGCTAAGCTCCAACCATGAGCTATATAGATTAACTTTAATAACTTCATTGGATTTAAAGTTTTATCGCCTTGCTCTATAGCTTTTTCGATAAAATAATTGGCAATGGTTTTGGCGGGGTATGGCATATGCAAGCTTTCCGCGAATCGTTGATATATTTAAAATTGGTCCAGTGAGTATAGCTACCAGAGCTCAACTTTTCAAGCTATTGCTTCATGAATCCTCTCCCTTGCGGGAGAGGGATTTAAGAGGAATACTAGTTTTCCATAAAATAATCCTTATAACGAGATAATACAAAGCGCTTAACCAATTCCTCACATAATTCATAGGAAAGTGGCTTAAATAAAAAACCATTACAGCCACATTCTCGCGCTTCTTGTTTATGCTCTTCATTGCCATGTGCGGTTAAAATAATAATCGGTAACGCGCCAATGTTATCCGGAAACTTGCGAATAGCGCGCGCTAATTCGAGGCCGCTCATATCAGGAAGGCCAAGATCCACTACGGCAAAATCGTAAGGACTTTCGTTTTCGATTTTATTTAAGGCTTCAGTCGCGTTAGGAACTAGGTCTACCTGACAATGAGCGATCCGCAACAATCCTTGTTGTGCCTTGCCACACATTAAATTATCTTCGACCAATAAAGTTCGCGCGATGGGAGGGGTTTTTTCTTTTTTATGCATAGAATGCTCCTGATAGTTGTTGTTGTAAGAAAATGAAGATGCTACACACACACAAATTGGAAATTATCAGATAGGTGCGTTGCGGGCAGGAATGGTAGAAGACTAAAGATTAAAGCAGAGCAGCGGAGCCCGCTGCTCCACCATAACCACCTCTACCATTTTACCTACCCAACCTCTGGCATTTCGCCACCGCCCAAACCATTCCCAAAAGCTATTCCAGCGTCACAATGCATCATGGACTGCGAGGATTTAAATGAAATAGCTCTGTAGGTTTGCCTGAACCAGGCAAAACAATGATTTAAGTTGAGTGGCAAGTGCCAAAAACTGTTTTGCGAAAACGCACGATGCGGTACACTAGTTGCAACCATGATGAAAATCTCCTGTTAAGATTTTTGTTGTGACCAGCAGTCGGCAAGGGTGCATACCTCGTTGACTGCGCTTGCGCATTATGCTCAGACTTTCTTAATAATGCAACATTTTTCGTTGATTTTTTCTTCATACTGCGTAGCACCACTACAACGGATGATGGTATATCGCTGCCGAGCTTATGATTTATATCAGTTGCCTATCCTCAGCATTGCAATCTTGATTGATGATGATCGCAATTGGCGAATCGATTATCATCGCGAGCAATCTTTTGATACCTATCTAGAAATTCGTTATCTGGTAATAAAATTATGGGACTTTCCAAACCGTCGACAAGAGCTTGAAGCTATCAACAATCGTTTCGCAATGATAATGCTGGCACAATTACTTGTATTAGAAACACAGAGAGATAGTGAAGCACGCCTAAAGGCTAAGATCGCCCTTCCCAAAGAATTTGAACCAATATACAATCAGGCCGTAAGACATATCGAAGAGGAAAAACGCATGAATTATATAAATACTGCCCAACGCATTGGCAGACAGGAAGGGATTCAAGAAGGTGAATCTATCTTATTAATTCGCCTACTGCAGCGTCGCTTTCACCAGATACCCTCTAATTATTTAATACGCGTTCAGCAAGCAGACCCTGATACTCTTGTGGGGAGATCGTGTACTTGATGCTGGAAGTTTAGATGAGGTGTTTACTGATTAAGAAAATGGGAATAAATCCTTGATCTTTAATTTTAACCGGGTTAATATAAACCATACTTAATATTAACCCGGTTAAAATGAAAGATCAGCTCATTAAGCTTATCCACCAAGCTAATCCCTGGCTCAAAAACCCAAAGTTGCCTATTAGCAATGATGGCTATATACCCCGCCTTCAGGCATCGAAGCTGCTATTGCCCGAATGGGATAAGCTGTGGCTGGTATTAGTCGGGCCTCGTCAGGCTGGAAAGACCACTTTAGCGATGCATTTGGCGCAGCAACTCATTACCCAGCAACGCTTTAACAACTTATTGTATCTTAATTGTGATCTAATCGACGTTAGAGATTGGCTAACCACCCCGCTATTTATTCAAGAAGCGATGGAAGAGTTTCAGCTGGAAAAACCGATAATTTTAATTGATGAAGTTCAACGCCTAGAAAACCCAGGTTTGTTATTAAAAGCATGTGCTGACTTAAAGCTAAATATCAAAATGATTGCGACTGGTTCTTCGCAATTAGAAATGAAAAGCAAGGTGCAGGAATATTTAACCGGCCGTCACTTGGAAGTATTGGTACTGCCGTTGAGTTATCAAGAAATAGTTCAAATAGACGGAAAACAACGGCTCATTTATGGTTGCTACCCTGCTGTAGTAAAATCGAGCGAAAAAACACTGCTACTGCAGCAAATTTATAGAGATTACATTAACAAAGATATTATTGAAATTTTAAAAGTCAGCAAAGCCGATGTTATGCAAAACCTTATCACACTAATTGCACATAGCTCGGGACAATTAGTAAATTACAATCAATTAGCTACTGATTGCCAGGCAGCGTCTGCAACAATCCAAAACTATCTTTCCATATTGGAAAACACTTATATTCTCGCACGTGTTTTGCCTTTCGTCGGGAATAAACGCAAAGAAATTACTAGTAATCCCATTTTTTATTTTATTGACAATGGTTTTAGAAATCAATGGCACTACCTTAAGCCACAGAATATTTTAAAATCCTTTTATTTATTTTACGTAGCAATTTTTCTTTTTCGATTGCTCTGTTTCTCTTCAAGGCTGGAAATGGTTTCGGTCTTTGCTTGACTAGCCTGGGCTCCACCCTATCTGGTCTATTTCCAACTTTGTTTTGCACAATTAATTTTAACATCTCAATATACATTTTATGGTTGCTCACCTGATTTGAGCTTATAAAATAAGGAATAAATTCATTTAGTAGCTGCACACTTCCCTTAAAGCTTATTTCCCATGGATTAACGCCATACTCATAACAAGCTTTTGCTATAATTATTCTGATAAAATTATATGCTAATAAATGAATTCCTATTTCTTTTCTAACCATTTCTGGTGTTTTGCACGATAACATATCCATATTCATGATACTTTTAATACTTCGCAAATTAAGCTCCACCTCCCACCTTCGCTTATATATTTGGGCAAGCTCTGCTTTGTGGTATTTTTTGTCTAAAAATGTTGTAACGTATATGTGGCCTGATACTTTAAATTCCCGTATGGAAATTTGATCGGGGTATGCCTCATATTGCTTTTGTGTCATCCATTCCGGTTTCTGTGGTTTCTCCCAGTTGACAATGTGATCATTTTTACCCAATTTTTGTCCCATTCTAAAATCATAATTCCTTTGACTTTGTCCGCGAAAAACACCATCAGCTCCTATTTTTTTTAAGTCCGCCATAAGAAAAAAATTGGGGTAATAACGGTCACCCAGCACAATATCGTCGGCTTTAATGCAGTTTATAATTTCTCTTAATAATGAGATTTCTCCTGTGCCCTTTCCTTTGTGAGCCCCTATTGCATAATCTATTACGGTTCCCCGCGTCAGTGACATAACGGCTACTATTCGCGCCATAGGAAATCCAGCCCCTTTTTTCTGATTACCATGCTGAGGAAATTTTTTTTGATTAGCTTTTGTATCCGACATTTTGACGGTAGATCCATCAAATGCTTTTAATTCTCGGCCATAGACTTTCCATCTCATTGGAATAGATTTCAAAGGGAAAGCTCCAGATTCTTTAACTAATGCCTTCACAGTATCTTCAGGCAATCGCTTTCTGGCCTTACAATAGGGGCCAGTATTTGAGCTTATTTTATTCTGCTTCTTTTTTTTACTATGCAGCTGCTCCACAACAACACCAGCAACCGCTTTTTTGCAGGATTTATCTGGATTTAAAACTTGTTTAATAAACGTAAATAAGGTTTTGGTGGGGCTATATATCCGGTCACGATATTCCCGGCACTCTCTAAGTATCTTCTGACATTTTTCTGAATTCAATAGGTTTAACAGGAAAATGTCTGGTGCACCATCAGCCAATTCTTGTCTTTTATTTTTAACTTGCTTAATTTTATTTTTCTTTTTAAAATTCACAGATCAGTTTCCTTTTTTTATTATTGTGTGTTTGCTACAACAATAATATTAAATTTGGAAACTGATTTCATCTTTTTTCATCTAAATCATAGGCTTATATTCATCTTTGCTCCTTAAGGTAGTGCCATTGGTTTTAGAAATCAGTCATTGCATAATTTATCCCAGCCGCTTGAAACTCGACTTGACTTAGGTTTATTAGTTCAAAGTGCGGTTTTTCAAGAATTGTTAAAGTTTAAAATGCAAAATTTTTATGATGCCAACATTCATTTTTGGCGAACTCAAAGCGGTGCAGAAGTTGATTTTATACTATGCTACGAAAACTCGGTTATTCCAATTGAAGTTAAATTTAGAAATATGAAAGGCGCTGTAATTAGCAGAGGATTTCGTTCTTTTATTGACGCGTATTTACCCAAACACGGTTTTTATATCACCAAAGATTTTAATAAAAAAATTATTATCGATCAGTGTGAAGTAAACTTTATTTCATTTTCAAGATTATCACGCCTTTTTGATAAATTAACAGAAATTTGGCGACGCTGACATTCTTCTTAAAGCAGCACCGAAGCCTTTTGTTTTTCGATTAAATTTTTGATTCCGTGATCAGCAAGGCTTAGCAAAATAGCAAGCTGCTCATTATTGAACGCTGCTTTTTCTGCGGTGCCCTGAATTTCAATAAATTCGCCGGCTTCGGTCATCACCACATTCATATCCATATCCGCAGCAGAATCTTCTTTATAATCGAGATCCAGCACCGGCTTATTTTCATAAACACCAACTGAAACCGAGGCAATCCAGCGTTTAAAAGGTTCTTTGTTAAACTTACGGGTTTCACGTAGATAATTAATAGCATCAAATAAGGCCACACAACTGCCGGTAATTGCAGCCGTGCGTGTACCACCATCCGCTTGTAACACATCACAATCAATGGTGATGGTATATTCGCCCAAAGCTTTGAGATCAACTGCTGAGCGTAATGAGCGGCCAATTAAGCGCTGGATTTCCAAGGTTCTGCCCCCTTGGCGCCCCCGAGCCGCTTCGCGATCCGTACGTTCATGAGTGGATCTGGGCAACATCCCATATTCCGCAGTCACCCAACCACGGCCTGAATCTTTCATAAAGCGTGGTACCCCTGGGATAATGCTAGCAGTGCATAACACCTTGGTGTCTCCAAAGCTTACCAGCACTGAGCCTTCTGCATGTTTAGTAAAATGGCGAGTAATAGTGATAGATCGCATCTCTTCAGCAGCACGTTGACTTGGTCTCATAATAGTGTTCTCTTTTTTTATGTGTTTGTCATCCCGAGAAGCTTTTGCGATGAAGGATCCCCATACCAGTTGTAGGAGATCCCTCGCTTCGCTCGGGATGACGTTGCTCCTCGGGATGACGTTAGGAGACAGCTATGTTAGCATACTAACCATGATCAAAAAAATTGTTTATCCAGGTACTTTCGATCCTATCACTCATGGGCATGTCAATCTTGTTGAGCGAGCTTCTCATTTGTTCGACCAAGTAGTGGTTGCCATCGCCACTAATCCCGCAAAAACGCCGCTATTTTCCTTAGAACAGCGAGTGGCGATTGCTCGGGAAATTTTCCTTTCCTTTGAAAATGTTTCCATAGCCAGTTTTTCCGGCTTGCTAGTTGATTTTATGCAAGAACATCATTTACAGATAATATTACGAGGAATCCGCGGTATCGGCGATATGGAATATGAGTTCCAAATGGCGGGCATGAACCAGATGATGGATGCGCATATTGAAACCCTATTTTTAAAATCAGAGGCGCAATTTGCCTCGATTTCTTCTACCATTGTGCGAGAAATAGCTCGCATGGGCGGGGATATTTCGCTGTTTGTGCCACCCAAAGTAGTTACAGCATGTAATGAAGCTCATCCCTCATCCGCCTTCTCCCACAAGGGGAGAAGGAATCATGACATATATGGCACTTAAAATTACTGAAGAATGTATCAATTGTGATGTTTGCGAACCCGAATGCCCCAACCAGGCCATTTATCAGGGTGAACTGATTTATGAAATCAACCCCAATAAATGCACTGAATGTGTTGGCCACTTCGATATGCCGCAATGTCAACAAGTCTGTCCCGTGAATTGCATTCCACTAGATCCCGCGCATGTCGAATCTAAAGAACAATTGCTGCAGAAATTCTTGCGTTTAACCGCCAATCCAATGACGGAAAGCATTGGCGAGGACCCAAACTCCGGCAGCAACTAAAGCAGCAGCAGGTAGAGTGACCAACCAAGCCATAATAAGACGCCTTGCCAAACCCCAACGTACCGCAGAAGCATGATTCGTGGTACCCACCCCAAAAATAGCGCCAGCAATAGTGTGAGTAGTAGAAACTGGAATGCCTAAATCAGTTGCCAAAAACAAGGTACAAGCTCCCGCAAGTTCTGCACAACTTCCATGAATCGGCTTTAATTTAGTGATACGCATACCCATGGTTCTGACAATCCGCCAACCTCCCAACAACGTACCCAAAGCCATCACAAAATTACAGGTCACAATCACCCACCAGGGCACATAAAAAGTTTCTCCGAGTAAATTCGATGAGAACAATAAAATAGCAATCACACCCATCGTTTTTTGCGCGTCATTAGCGCCATGACCTAAACTCATCATCGCCGAGGAAATAAACTGCACTCGTTTGGACCATTTTTCAACCCGGTTTCGGGAGCAATGAAAAAAAATCCGGATCACCAAATACATGAACAGCAAACCTAAACTAAAACCTAATATTGGTGAAATAAAAATAGAAGCAACGACTTTGCTAACACCCGCAAAATTAACAGAGTCAATCCCTGATTTCATTAAAGCAGAACCTAATAATCCCCCGATTAAGGCATGAGATGAGCTCGAAGGTAATCCGTAATACCAAGTGAATAAATTCCAAAAAATGGCTCCAGTTAAAGTGGCAAAAATAAGTTGCTGATCGACAATACGAGGATCAATTAAACCCACTCCCATGGTATTCGCCACATGCAGCTCAAAAAATAGAAACGCAATAAAATTAAAAAACGCGGCCCATACTACCGCCCAATGGGGTTTGAGCGTGCGGGTTGAAACAATGGTGGCTATGGCGTTGGCTGAATCGTGAAAGCCATTAAGAAAATCAAAGACAAGGGCTAATCCAACAAGGAAGATAACAAAAAAGATACCTACATCCATCAAGCATACTCCAAGACAATGCCTTTAATAATGTCTGCTAAATGATGGCATTCATGAAGAATCTCAGTGCTATATTCGTAAATCTCCTTCGTTTTTAGCAATTGCTTAAAATCTTGCTCTTCCACAAACAATAGGCTGACGTTGCGCAACATAATATCTTCGGCTTTATTATCTGCCTCGCTGATTATTCGACAACGTTGAATGATATCTGGGGTATTTTTTAAATTTTCTAACTGACCCAAAGTTACTTTTAGGGCTTGGGTGGAGGTTAATACCAATCCAGCAATTTGTTCAATACCTGCGGGAAGAGCTGAAAATTGATAGAGGGCAATGCGCTGTGCAGTACGGTTGATGATATCGAGGATGTCATCTAATTTACGGGTCAAGCAATGAATATCATGTCGATCAAAGGGGGTAATAAAAGTTTTATGTAAGAGATCATAAGTGTTGCGAGCAAAATTATCGGCGGTCGCTTCATGTTTAGCAATTATGCTTGCGTATTGTTCAGCGCGTTGTACGTCACTAACGAGTTTTGCAAATTGCTCTGCTGCTTCAACAACTTGATGAGCCGCTTGCTGAAAAAGGGCAAAAAAATTATTCTGTTTTGGCATGAATTTTTTGAACACTTTTCAACCCTTGGATTCTACAGAGGCAGGCAGTGTAAACCAATATTTGACTAAAAGAAATCCCCCCTTGCCCCCTTTTTTAACTACTCACTCCGTCGTCCCGCGGCTTGTCTGCCGTCATCCCGCGGACAAGCCGCGGGATGACGGCAGACAAGCCGCGGGATGACGAAATGAGTGGGATTTTTTCATTGCATGAAGATCGAAGTTTGTCTACTCTTAAGCATCTTAAAAAGATCCCTATAAATGATATTACATGTTATGATCTACCCCTCAATTACGTGGGATGAACTCTAATGCAGGACGCAACCATAACTTTTGAGCAACCATTGAATGAATACATTCGAGTTTGCTTGCGGCTTGAGCATTTGTTCAATCAAATTGCACAAAACATAGGTGGTAACAGTGAGTGGGAATGCCGGATTGCCTTAACCGGAATTTTAGAGGCTCTTAATGTCATTGATAGGCCAGACATAAAATCAAAAATAACCAAGGCCTTATCCCAACATGCTACAGCACTTACTCTGCTAGAGGAGCGGCCTAATGTCGATCACAAAAAGCTCCAAGAAATACTCATTGAACTCGATTATCTCATGGATGGCCTTTATAAAAGCCAAGATAAAATGGGGCACCAACTACGATCTAACAATTTTTTAACAAACATTCGACAGCATATGGCCAACCCGGGAGGAGCAAGTCCCTTTACCACTCCTGCCTATTATTTATGGCTACAGCGGCCAGCAGAAGAGCGGATCCAAGATCTGCTAGCGTGGTTTTCAGACTTCGATCAGATGAAAACAGCTGTGAAATTACTCTTGCAGCTAACCCGGGGCAGCACCTTGCCACAACCCCTCACGGCCTACCAAGGATTTTATCACCTTACTCTGGATCCTAAGTTATCCTATCATTTGCTGCGAGTGACCGTTCCTATCACCAAGCAAGTTTATCCAGAAATCAGCGTGGGTAAGCATCGATTAAGCATTCGATTTTTGGAATTAAATATCCACGGCCGCGCTGGCCAAGCCATGCACACTATTCCTTTTGATCTGACCTGTTGCTTGCCACTGCGCGCGTCGAGTGAGAGCTGATGAGTTCCTTAATCATCCGCCATAATTGCTTTAACCTCTTCTATCGATAAATTCGTATGCTTTGCAATATCAGCATCAGACCAACCGATTTTCTTTAATGAGTTGGCTATGGATAATTGCATTTCCTTCCCACCTTCTGCATGTCCCTCTGCATGTCCTTTCGCACGCGAATCTCTCTCCGCCTTTTCTAGGACGAGGTTAAAGCTTGCTTGATCGTGTAAATCCTCCTTGTAATCCTCATAAGCACGCCGCTCCTCGTGACTTAAAGCCAAAACATCTAATTTTTTTGCTGCACTTTGCAAGCCCTTGGCCTGAAAATTGGGCTTAATCTCGCTATTTTTAAGAAAATAAATCCATTCATCTATCTTATTTCGAATTCGCTCCCTGAACTGTGGAACCTTGATGAGGTAATATTCGGGAAACACTTTTTCAGGAGTTTCTAAATGCAAACCGCTAGCTTGATAATAAATTTCCATTTCTCCAGGATTGAGCTCTAAGGTATCCTGACAGTTCAAGCCCTTGAAGACCGTTTGGCCACGATAAAGATAATCCTCGCCCTGGCCCACATCAAAGTAGACGATGCTCACTGAAATGATTTTAGGAATCTTGCCGTAGGAGTCTCCTTCGTGCAAATATTCACATACAGCTTTCGAAGTGCCATACAAAATGCGGCTCAAATAATCCCACTGTCGGTCACACTGGACTTCAATAATAACATGTTCTTTCTGTGCTGTTAGAGCTAATAAATCGACCCGATTCGATTTGTCCTTCGCATGATTTTTATTGCCTTCTGACTCCAAAATTCGCTCAACCTGAATCGGAACCCCAAGTAATTCCGATAAAAAGCCTTCCAATATATCAAAATTGGCTTTGTTTCTTAATAAGTGTTTGATTGCCCAATCAAAGCTGACTAACCCACCCATAGTGCCTCCCAATTATTTCAGTAATTCAAGACTAGCAGGCTACAATAAGTGATGCAATACAGGGGTGAGGGTAATCGTGCTAATACCCCTGTCCTTAATACTTCTATAAGCTAACTAAAGTATCATGCCAATATCAAAATTACAGGTAACGATATGTTAGACGTTAAAGAAACCTCCCAAAACCAGCAAGGTATCTTAACATCCAGCCCACCGGCGCCTTCATCTGCCAGCAAAATCGCACCCATTTTGGAAAGTATTGTAGGGTTCTTCGTCCCACCGTGGAGCTTAGTTCGTGCGATTATGGATCGGCATAAGTTTGACCGATACCTGCAATTGGGAGCGGGTATCGGCAGCATCCTGCTGCCAGGTGCCGCACTGGGGGGTCTTTATTGGTATGGGATGCCCGAGATTTTCAGCAATCTGAGTTTAGGTTGGGAAATTGCCGCAACCTATGGAGCCATGGTTGGCATTAGTATGCTGGGACGTGGGATAGGCTTTCTGCTGGGTAGTGCTTATACCGTCCATGAAATTTCTCCAGGAAACGCCGCAACGCGACCTTCGACTAAGGAAACCTTAAAGTCAGCATTGGCTTTTACTTTTTTGGGCAGAGCGAGCAAAACACATTTCTATGCCTCCTTTACCCAGAATTCGCCCGATTCCGAAGAGTTGAATAGCGCTCTGGTAGAATTAGATAAAATCGACTACTTCTCAAAGTCACTCGTAAAGCCACGCAGCTTGTTAAATGATCAGTCTGCCCTCCTAGCAATCTCTGCGTTGATAGGAACTCTCTTGCTCACGCCAGGTAACATCCAAACAATTATTGATCATCCTCAACAGACTGCTTCCTTCACTGCAGTATTACAACAGACAAGATTAAAAAATATAGTGGGCACGAATAGTCCCTATGACATTGATAAGCAACATAAAATTTTTACTGCACTCTTAAACGCGGGTCCCCATGCACGAATATGCAGAGGCTTATCTGAGTCATGTCATGTATGAAACTCAGTTTCCAGAAAGTACGGCTAAAATACACCAGAAATACAAGGACCTAGGAGTGGAAACCGGAGTTTTTAGACTTATTTATCAAGCGGTTAATTCTGACAAGTTACTTGAGGCAATTGAGATAATGGAAAAAATACCCGGACTTTGGTCTCGCGGTAATGCCATGGCCATTGGGTGGAAGTTGGCAGAACATATTGGCGTTGCAAAAGAAATTGCGGAAAATGTGCAGACCGAAATGCAGACTCATCCTGAGCTTTCCGCGCGACAGGTTTTTGATCAGCTTGTTGCCAGTCCGGATTATCAGGATAAAAATTCGAAGTTTCAGATTATTGAACGCCTAAAAAATACTCCCCTCATGGAAGGAAAAGAAAACCAAGCAAATAGACAAGCCATCGCAGAAATAAAACATCCCAAAGAATTTTTAAAGGCCGTACCTGTTTTAACATCCAACAATGATCCCGCTCAGGTAAAACAACGAAAATTCAATTTATTAATAGAGAGTGGCGCCAATGCCGAGGCGATGGCATCCATGCTTGCCCATGTCACTCCTGCATTTCTAGATGCTCCCGATAATAGTAAATTATTGAAGGACAATGTGGAGCATTCTGCAAGTATTAGTCAAGGCCTGAAATCCTATTCAGGTGATAATAGAAGCCAGTCATTATTTTCTGCTACTGAAGAAAAATTGCAGCGGCCGTTACCCGCTAACCCCAAAGAGGAACAAGCTATAATTAGGGCAGGTGCCAATGCCGCAGCATTGGGAGACTTATTGCAGGCTTTGCGATTAAAAAAAATTGTCTTAGATGATGGGGATTATGCAAAAATTGCAGCCAAGATAGCTACTGATCACAAACAAATAAAATCGATCAGTGATGGGATCAGGCATTGTTCACTCTTTGACATCCCAGCATATCATCCGTTTTGGCATGCAGTACTTGAGGAGGGACCAAATACCCCAGTTTTAGATCTAGTGCAAACAATAAAGAACAGAGTAATTGTATTAAATCAAGCAGATTGCGAATTTATAATCAACCATTCACATCATGCACAGAACATAAACAGATTATTATTTATGCAAGGTAACTGGACTAGATGGGACTGGTTAACAGAGGAGCAAGGTAATAATTTTGAATTAATAAAGGAAAATGTGGAGCGGCTTGAGTTTATTCTTCCATGTTTACAGAAACTGCCAACAACCATTAAAGTTTCACAACAAGATTTTGAATATATTATTAGCTTAGATAAAGACGTTGTGGATAAAATCTCTGGAGACTTAGAAAGGGCAAAGAGGGTGGACGGGGGTATTACGCCACAGAAATTCCAAGCAATTCTTGAAAAAACCAGGAATCCAAGTCTTCCTTCCTCTGCTTCACTTATAACGATAGTATCGCAACGCGATCCTGACAGCCCTTTGTATCAAAAAGAACACAAATCTGAGGGGACGAATGCTCTTCCCCGGAATAGCACTAACGTAACAATAACTAATGATCATCTTTATGGTACTTAAGTCATCACCCGTCCATGTGGCTGTCGGTATCGTATTTGATGCAGTCGGGCGAATTTTAGTGGCTTTGCGACCCGATCACAAAATACTTGGTGGCTTTTGGGAATTCCCGGGGGGCAAAGTTGAGCCCGGTGAGACAGTTGATGTCGCATTGCAGCGGGAGTTGCTGGAGGAAGTTGGCATCGAAATCCATGCCCCCACACCACTGACCCAGTGTTGGCATCACTATGAGACTTATTCGGTTTGGCTCGATGTTTGGCAAATTCATCAATTCACGGGAGAAGCTTATGGGCGGGAGGGCCAGTCCATTGCCTGGGTCACTTTAGCACAATTGCGGGATTTACCCTTTCTGTCAGCAAACCATCCGATTTTGAGTTTAATCATGTCCACGTCCTTTAAGTCCCCTCTCCCCCGCCCGAGCGCTAGCGAGGGAAGGTAGGAAAGCGTTAGGCCTGCACCTTCCCTCTCCCCCGCCCGAGCGCTAGCGAGGGAAGGTAGGAAAGCGTTAGGCCTGCACCTTCCCTCTCCCCCACCCGAGCGCTAGCGAGGGAAGGTGGGAGAGGGTTAGGGAGAGGGGGTCTCGACCTCCGCATAGATTTTATTTAAAACTCCTGCCAAATTTTCAAAAATTTCATTATTCCAAAATCTCAATATTTTAAATCCTTGATTATTAAGCCATTGATCTCGCTGTAGATCATATTTTGATTCAAGATGTTGGCTGCCATCGATCTCAATTACTAATCTAAGCCTGAAACAAACAAAATCAACAATATACTTTCCGATGGGCTTTTGTCTTTTAAATTTAAAATCTAAGAAACGATGCCCTCGTAGATGTTGCCAGAGAACGCGCTCAGCATCTGTACAATTCGTGCGGAGATTTTTAGCAAAAGATATTAAGTGAGGCATAATATCCCCCCCCCTCTCCCTAACCCTCTCCCACCTTCCCTCGCTAGCGCTCGGGTGGGGGAGAGGGAAGGTGCAGACCTTAACGCTTTCCTACCTTCCCTCGCTAGCGCTCGGGCGGGGGAGAGGGGACTCTCACTTCAATGCCCCATGACAATGCTTATATTTCTTGCCGGAGCCACAAGGGCAGAGGTCATTCCGACCGACTTTAGGTTGGGTACGTACAAAGCTCTCTCCCACTGGCGCAGGGGACAATGCCGCCTGTGCCAACATTTCTTCTTGGTCCACCGAGTCACCCATGGCTTGTTCCACTCGACTAATCTCAGGATGTAAAAATTGCAAATTACCCATTTCACTCTGCTTTCGCCGTTGCTCTTCTAAAATTATCGCTTCCGTCGGCTCTTGTACCTGGACACTGCTTAATTTCGCAATGACATCGCGCTTAATGTTGTTTAACAATTCCGTGAACATCAAAAATGCTTCACGTTTGTATTCCTGTTTTGGATTCTTCTGCGCATAACCACGTAAATGGATTCCTCGACGCAACTGATCCATAGCCGACAAATGCTCGCGCCAATGCAGGTCTACGCTTTGTAACATAATGGATTTTTCCAACTGACGCATTGCATGGGTCCCAATCATTTCCTCCTTCTTTTGCACTGCTGCTGTGACTGCTGCAACGATGCGCTGCCGTAAACTTTCTTCATGCAGTGCCTCATCTTGCTCCATCCAAGATCGCAGTGCTAATTTTAAAGTGAATTCTTGCTCTAATTGGCGCTCTAACCCTGCAACATCCCACTGCTCTTCTAAACTTTGTGGGGGAATATGTTCATCAACGACGGCGTGGATCACATCATGACGAATTATCGTGATCGTATCGGAAATATCATTGGTGGCCATTAATTCATCGCGCTGTTGATAAATGATTTTACGTTGATCATTAGACACATCATCGTACTCGAGCAGCTGTTTACGAATATCAAAATTATGTCCTTCGACCTTACGCTGGGCATTTTCAATAGCGCGGGTAATTAACGCATTTTCAATCGCTTCATGTTCCTGCATACCCAATTTGCGCATGATGATGCCCATCCGTTCTGGCGCAAAAATCCGCATCAAATTATCTTCTAGTGATAAATAAAACTGCGAAGATCCTGGATCCCCTTGCCGACCCGAACGACCTCGCAATTGATTATCAATACGCCGTGCTTCATTACGTTCTGTTCCCAATACATGCAAGCCTCCCGCGGAGACAATTTGAGCATGGCGCTGTTCCCACTCGGTTTTTACCCCCTGGGTTATTTCGGGCGCAGAATCTTCGAGCTCCGCCAAATCAGCATTGACGTTTCCACCTAAGACAATATCAGTACCCCGTCCTGCCATATTAGTGGCAATCGTCACTACGCCGGGTCGACCCGCTTGGGCAATAATTTTCGCCTCCTTTTCGTGAAATTTGGCATTTAATACTTGATGAGCAATTTGCTCTTTAGTTAATAAATCCGACAAATATTCCGAAGACTCGATAGAGGTAGTGCCTACTAAAATAGGCTGACCCCGAGCAATACGAGCTTTAATATCAGTCAATATGGCCTGATATTTAGCATTGGTAGTCAAAAAAACTTGATCAGGTAAATCTTGGCGAATCACAGATTTATTCGTTGGAATTACTACCACTTCTAAACCATAAATCTGCTGAAATTCATAAGCTTCCGTATCCGCGGTACCGGTCATCCCTGCTAATTTTTGATACATACGGAAAAAATTTTGAAAGGTAATAGAGGCTAAAGTCTGGTTTTCACTTTTAATGGGCACCCCTTCTTTAGCCTCAACTGCTTGATGCAAGCCATCAGACCAACGACGACCTACCATCAAACGACCGGTGTGCTCATCAACAATGACGACTTCGTTATCTTTTAAGATATAATCCACATCACGACGATACAAAGCATGAGCGCGTAAGGCGGCATACAAATGATGTATTAAAGCAATATGCGAAATATCATATAAACTAGCGCCAGTCTCTAATAATCCAGCTTCTATTAAGAGCTTCTCCACCTGCGCATGACCTGCTTCAGTCAAGAATACCTGCCGCGTTTTCTCATCTACGGTGTAATCCCCCTCACCGCCTTCCACTTCTTGCTTCGTGAGTTGCGGCGCAAGTTGATTCATTTTTAGATATAAATCTGAACCTTGTTCAGCTGATCCTGAAATAATTAAAGGTGTTCGAGCCTCATCGATTAATATGGAATCCACTTCATCGACAATGGCATAATGCAGGCCACGCTGCACCCTGACTTCAGGACTGAAGGCCATATTGTCGCGCAAGTAGTCAAAACCAAATTCGTTATTGGTGCCATAAGTAATATCAGCCGCATAAGCCTCGCGCTTCTCCTGCTGGTTGCTGCTGGGAATATTGACCCCGACTGTTAATCCCAAAAACTGGTAGATCGGTAGCATCCAAGCAGCATCGCGCTTTACCAAATAATCATTGACTGTAATGATATCTACGCCCCGACCTGTTAAGGCATTTAAATAAGCCGCTAGCGTGGCAGCCAAGGTTTTTCCTTCTCCTGTACGCATTTCAGCAATTTTCCCGGAATGCAGAACAATGCCACCAATAAGCTGTACATCGAAATGCCGCAACCCTAGGGTACGGACACTGGCTTCACGGACTACAGCGAAGGCCTCTGGTAACAAACTATCGAGTGATTCCCCTCCTTGAAAGCGTTGTTTGAACACAGCAGTTTTATGAGATAATTCTTCATCACTTAAAGATTGCATTTCAGGTTCAAGCTGATTTATCTTGTGAACCACTTTACTCATACGTTTGATGTACCGCTGGTTGCGAGTACCAAAGATCTTACTTAGTAAGGTTGTGGAAGGCATATTTGCTTAATCTCAGTTGATCCTAAACGTCGTCCCCGCAGGAAGCAGGGATGACGGAAAATTTTTGGAGTATCGCACAAAATGCTAGCTCAATCTAGTCAATATAAACAAGAAAGTACTGTAAAACCGTTAGCAGCGCAAATATCACAAACGGCATGGTTTAACCAGCTGCAGGCACAGCTGCAAAAATTGCAATTTCTGCAACAATTATTTGACCGCCTCACGGATTTTAGTCTGGCGCCTCATTGCCTGGTACTATCCATTAATCAAACCTGCTTGCTACTTGGGGTGGAAAATACGGCATGGGCAGCCCATCTGCAATACCGTATTCCCACTCTACTAACCAAATTGCATGGGCATCCTGAGTTTCAATCTATTGACGCAATTCAAGTCACGACTTTACCCATTAGCCAAGAGCCAACCCCACCAACACGTACTCCAACTGCCATCGCAGCTGAAAGCGCTGCTGCCCTCGCTGAAGTCGCTAATAGCGTCACCGATCCGGCATTGAAACAAGCGCTTTTGAAGCTGGCGAGAAACAGCTAAATCTGCTGCAAAGTGATCTCCACCCGGCGATTTTTGGCTCGGCCTTCCTCAGAAGCATTGCTCGCTACAGGATAACGTTTGCCATAACCCACTACTGAAAATCTACCCGGGGCAACTCCTTGGCTCATTAAATAACTAGCCACACTTTGCGCGCGGTTTTCAGATAGTTCTTGATTATGTGAATCGGAACCTGTGCTATCGGTGTAACCTGCTACCCGGACAACGGTCTTGTTATATTTCTTCAAAACCAATCCAACTGAATCCAGCACGGCATAGAAACGCGGCTTAATATGAGCTCGATCGACCGCAAAAGTTATATCACCTGGCATAATGAGTTGCACATCATTACCATTACGGACCACACTGACTCCAGTTCCTTGCAACTGCTGACGCAACATGTTGGCTTGCTGATCCATATAATTGCCTACAGCACCACCTACACCCGCACCCACAGCGGCACCCACTAAAGTGGCAGTCGTATTATGGCCAATCAGCTGGCCAGCAATAGCCCCAGTCGCCGCACCCAAGCCCGCTCCTATGCCAATTTTACCGGCTTGTTGTTCCCCAGTATAAGGATTGGTGGTACAACTGCTTAACACCACAAATACTGGCGCCATCATCAATAAACTAACAGATCGCTTCACATTCATATTTTCGTTCCTTTTACTTTTATTAGATTAAAATCGATAACGCAAACCCAAACCCACTGCCGTTGAACCTGAGTTCGCCGAATCATACAAACCAAATACGCCAGAACGATGATGGATCCGTGCCACAAACTCCCACTGCGGATGCTGAGGTAAAGCTAAGGTTAGCTCCAACATCAGATAATTAAGCACCCGCTGCGGCGTCCCTTCACTGGGAATCTCTATTTCTGGCACTTTGCTGTCATAAGATAAACCTTCCCCCACCGCAAAGCTAGTGAGTAAATATTTATTCCAAGGAAAATTAGCCCAACGAAATGCCAAATAGGGATTGACTTCATAAATGGGTCCAACTGGATCAGTCTTATAGGTAAAGTTCCCCACCATTTCCACCGTGGTCAGTAACGGCTGCAAGAAACGCCGAATAAGATTTCTCTCTGCTAATTGCCGAGAAAATTCGATTGAATATAAAGTCTCCCCTCGAGTGGTAAAGTTGAAGACAATATCATCCATCAACTCTTCGTTAGTCATTTTGCCCCAATAAACCATAATAGCCGAAGGCAAGTCGGCCAATGTTTTCGCTTTATCCAAGGCAAAAATAGGAGAAGATATCCCATAAACAAGACCCAACGCCACATTCACCAATACTGTTTTTATTTTTATTAGCACAATATCCCCGCGTGTGATCCTTCTCCCACAAGGGGAGAAGGATCATTCAGGATTTATCGGATGGCAGGAGCAGGAGCTTGATTACAGGTAAGTAGATCATGACACCCAGTAGCAGCCCGCAGTACTGCTGTACCCAATAGGCCAACACCCATACCTAACGTCAAATTGTCTCTTTGTTGAACGCCATAGGTGATACATCCAAGCCCCAGGACTACCATTGACGCCTGCCTTTCCAAAACATCTACCGTAGGAGTTCCATCACCGTTTCGGATAGCCCCTCCTTCTGTTATTAGTACGTTACCTACAACTCCGTATGCTACACCAGCAAAAAAACCAGCTCTGGGCATTTATTTTTCTCCTCATTTAGTTTATTACTATTGTTATGAAAAAACCTCTTATCCTTATCGATGGCTCTTCTTATTTGTACCGAGCCTTTCACGCCCTGCCAGCACTGATTAACTCCCGTGGTGAGCCCACGGGGGCTATCTACGGGGTGTTAAACATGATGCGAAAATTAATTACCGAGTACGATCCTGAATATGTCGGTGTGGTTTTTGATTCCAAGGCAAAAACCTTTCGCGACGAAATGTACCCGGCCTACAAAGCGCATCGGCCTCCCATGCCCTCCGAACTCGTTAGTCAAATAAAACCTTTGCACGAATCCATTCAAGCCATGGGAGTTGCTTTGATCCTGGTGGAGGGTGTTGAAGCAGATGACATCATCGCCACCTTAGCAACTCAAGCTGAAGCCGAAGGCATGACCACCCTGATTTCAACAGGTGATAAAGACCTGGCGCAACTGGTTAGCGAGCATATTACATTGATTAATACCATGTCAAATACCCAGTTAGATCGTGAGGGGGTGAGGCAAAAATTTGGCGTGACCCCGGAACAAATAATCGATTATCTAAGCCTTATGGGCGATAGTACGGATAATATTCCTGGCGTTCCTAATGTAGGCCCCAAAACCGCGGCAAAATGGTTGCAAGAACATGGCTCACTCGATGCCATTATCGCTCATGCCGAAACCTTTACTGGGAAAGCCGGGGAAAATTTACGTAACAGCCTAAGTCAATTAGCCTTGTCACGGCGCTTGGTGACATTGGAGCGACATATCTCTGATTTACCCGTGACCCTCGCGGGCTTGCGCCGGAAAGATCCTGATCGAGCTCAGCTGATTACGCTACTCAAACAGCTAGAATTTAACACTTGGCTGAAAGAATTATTAGTCGAGACCCCTACTACTGCAGCTGCCAGCCAGTATCAAACTATTCTGACCACAACCGAACTCGAAACTTGGCTGGAAAAGCTGCGAAAAGCAGCTTATTTTACCCTAGATACTGAAACCACTAGTGTCAACACCCTTGATGCCAAATTAGTTGGGCTGGCTTTGGCCATTGCCCCTCAGCAAGCGGTCTACATCCCGGTGGCCCACGATTATTTAGGTGCCCCAGAACAAATATCCCTAGACTATCTGCTGCAGCAGCTGCAGCCTGTGTTAGAAGATCCGACAAAAACCTTGATTGCCCACAATCTAAAATATGAGCTAGGCGTGTTAGCGAATTATGGGCTCACGATCCAAAACCAGTCTATGGACACCATGCTGGAATCCTATGTGTTGGACAGTGCCAGCAGCCGTCATAATCTTGAGGGCCTAGCTTTAAAATACCTGGGCACGCATACGATTTCCTATGAATCCATTGCCGGCAAAGGACAAAAGCAACTAACCCTTAATCAGATTTCTATGGAAAAAGCCAGTGATTATGCGGCTGAAGATGCGGATGTAACTTGGCAACTGCATCAACAATTGTGGCCCAAAATTGCTGCTGATCCAAAATTAACCAAAGTCCTGACCGAAATTGAGTTGCCCCTAGTTCCGGTCTTATCACATATGGAACGCCATGGGGTGATGATTAATCCCCAGCTGTTAAAGCAGCAAAGTGCAGAGCTCTCTGTCCGCTTACAGCAGATTGAAGAAGAAGTGTTTCAGCTCGCCGGTCGGGTATTTAATCTTGCCTCCCCCAAGCAGTTACAAGAAATCCTCTATGACCACTTGCGGTTACCTATTTTAAGTAAAACTCCTGGGGGCGCAGCTTCAACAGCAGAAGCGGTGCTCCAAGAGCTTGCTCTGGATTATCCTTTGCCACGGAAAATCTTGGAATATCGCAGTTTAAGCAAAATAAAATCCACTTATTCCGATGCCTTACCCACGCAAATCAATGCACGAACTGGCCGAGTACACACCTCTTATAACCAAGCAGTCACTTCTACGGGCCGACTTTCTTCTACCGATCCTAACTTGCAAAATATTCCTATTCGTAGCGAAGAAGGCCGGAGAATCCGCCAAGCTTTTATTGCCCCACCTGGCTATAAGCTTATCTCCGCTGATTATTCGCAAATTGAACTGCGCATCATGGCGCATTTGTCCCAAGATCCGGGGCTACTCAAGGCGTTTGCCGATGACCTGGATATTCACCGTGCCACGGCGGCTGAGGTGTTGGGCATTGCTTTATCCGCAGTGACTGCTGAACAGCGCCGCCAAGCCAAGGCCATCAATTTTGGTTTAATTTATGGAATGTCTTCATTTGGCTTGGCCCGCCAACTGGGGATTGATCGGGGGATTGCGCAAGTTTACATGGATAAATATTTTGATCGTTACCCGCAAGTGAAATTGTATATGGAGGGTACGCGCTACCAAGCCTTTCAACAAGGCTATGTAGAAACCTTACTTGGCCGGCGCCTTTATGTCCCAGACATCCGCAGCAGTCAAATGAACCGCCGTCGCGCTGCGGAACGCGCCGCCATTAATGCGCCAATGCAGGGAACTGCAGCTGATATTATCAAAATTGCCATGATTCACTTGGATGCTTGGCAAAGCACTACCCCCATCGATATTAAGATGATTATGCAGGTGCATGATGAATTGGTGTTTGAAGTGGCTGAACCAGATATCGATGCTGCTATTCCCCAAATCCATGCACATATGACCCAATCTATGCCGCTGGATGTTCCGCTGGTGGTGCATATTGGCGTTGGCAATAATTGGGACGAAGCCCATTAGTATGTTATAGTTCGGAAAAAGCTACTTTAAAGGGAGCCCTCCACTGTGACAAGAATCCTATTAGTTGACGACCACGAAATCGTGCGCACGGGAATCAAATTGATGCTCAATGCCGTCGATGAATTTGAAATTGTCGGTGAAGCCAGTAGTGGTGAAGAAGCGATTGGCTTAGCACGCGAACTGAAGCCAGACATTATTCTCATGGATGTTAATATGCCAGGAATTGGTGGGGTGGAAGCCACCGTCCGGCTGTTACGGACCGATACGGCGGTTAAGATCCTGATTATCAGCTCACAAAACGATGATTTTTTACCAGCTCGACTCATTAGTATCGGCGCCTCAGGCTATTTAACCAAGCAAGCCAGTAGTGAAGAAATGGTCAAAGCGATTAAATCGATCGAATTGGGCAATCGATATATTGACTCATCGATGATTGACCGCATCATCTTGCCGCACTTCGCCGCTCAGGATCAAGCCTCTCCTTTTACTGAGCTCAATGAACGTGAGCTCCAGGTATTGCTGATGGTAGCGCGAGGTATTGACCCGGATGAAATTGCCCAAAAATTATTTTTAAGTATCAAGACGATTAATGGTTATCGCAGTAATATTTTAAGAAAACTTGGCGTTAAAACGGATGTAGAAGCCGCACGGCTCGCCATCAAGCATGGATTAATCGATGTAGACAGTCAATGGCACTAAAAGAGTCACCGCAATGTTTGATAAAAATTTAACCCTAGGCCGCTTTGATCCTGAAATAGCCTCAGCCATCCATCAAGAAGAAATTCGTCAAGAAGAGCACATTGAGCTGATCGCTTCAGAAAATTATGTCAGTCCCGCGGTGTTGCAAGCCCAAGGCTCAGTGCTTACCAACAAGTACGCTGAAGGCTATCCGCACAAACGCTATTATGGGGGCTGCGAATATGTAGACCAGGTCGAAGAATTGGCCATTGCTCGCCTTAAAAAGCTTTTTAATGCGGATTATGCCAATGTCCAGCCCCATTCTGGATCACAAGCCAATGCCGCTGCGTATTTTGCCTTACTTGAGCCTGGCGACACCCTACTCGGCATGAGCCTAGCTCATGGCGGGCATTTAACCCACGGCTCCCAGGTCAATTTCTCTGGAAAAATCTACCAGGCCATCCAATATGGTTTAGATCCTCAAACGGGGGAAATTGATTATGCGCAAGTGGCCAGTCTAGCCCAAGAGCATCGCCCTAAAGTCATTATGGCGGGATTTTCTGCCTACTCGCGCATCGCTGATTGGCAACGCTTTCGTGAAATTGCCGATCAAGTGGGAGCTTATTTGATCGTCGACATGGCGCATATCGCTGGTTTGGTCGCTACAGGTCTCTACCCTTCCCCAGTAGCTATTGCTGACGTCACCACCTCCACCACTCACAAAACTCTACGTGGTCCTCGCAGTGGTTTCATTCTCGCCAAGGCAAACCCTGAAATTGAGAAAAAGCTTAATTCTGCTGTGTTTCCTGGCTTGCAGGGTGGCCCCTTGCTGCATGTCATTGCTGCCAAAGCAGTCGCTTTTAAAGAAGCTTTGGCGCCTGATTTCAAGCTCTACCAACAACAAGTGCTGGTAAATGCCCGAAAAATGGCTGCTGTGCTAGTTAATCATGGGTATAAAATTGTTTCGGGAGGAACAGATAATCATCTGTTCCTAGTGGATTTGATTGACAAAAATTTAACCGGCAAAGAAGCCGAAGCGGTATTAGGAAAGGCTAATATCACGGTGAACAAAAATGCCGTGCCTAATGATCCCTTATCCCCCTTTATCACCAGTGGCTTACGTATTGGCACTCCCGCTATGACTACCCGAGGGTTCAAAGAATTAGAAGCAGAACAATTAGCCAAGTGGATTTGCGCTATTTTAGATGACCATCAAAATTCCCAACTAATTGATGAGATCAAAAGCAAGGTTAAGGATTTATGTAAACGTTTTCCTGTTTATGGCTGATTATGCGCTGTCCCCTCTGTCAAAAGCCTGATATGCGCGTTATTGATTCCAGGCTAGTGGAAGAAAATAATCAAGTGCGACGCCGCCGTGAATGTAGTGCTTGTAACGAACGATTTACCACCTATGAATCTGTGAGGGAATTTCGGAAAGCTATTCCCCGACTCGAAGAACGAAAATCTTATGCAAAATAAAGCCAGCCCATCACAAAGACGCAAAGCCCGTCGGCTTGCCCTGCAAGCCATTTATCAGTGGCAATTATCCGGCCACACTACCAGTGAAATTGAAGCGCAATTTCTTGAAGACCAAGTTTCAGATAAGGTAGATATTCCTTATTTTTTGGAGCTGCTGCGCGGGGTCCCCTTAGTTTTTGCCGAATTAGATGCGCAAATGCACCCCTTTTTAGATCGACCGCTTGATAATTTAAACCCGATTGAACTTGCCATCCTCCGCATTGCGATTTACGAATTCCTACATCGCTTGGATATACCCTATCGTGTTGTGATTGACGAGGCACTTCGCCTAGCGAAAGCATTTGGAGCTCAAGAAGGCTATAAATATGTCAATGCGATTCTAGATCAAGTGGCTAAAGTATCGAGAAAAAAATGAGTTGTGCTCCAAACTCTGTGGAACACAACTCAAGACTACGAAGGCGCTGTAATTGCCAGCCGCACTTAACAGCACCTATTCCGAACCTGCATTGTGCAGAAAAAGTGCTTTTTCTATAGATTAACTATAGGATAATTTTGAGAAATTACCAAATATTAACGTCCTCATATGACTGAATTCGAACTAATAGCCCACTATTTCCAACCCCATGCTGGTCAGCGTGCCGACGTAGTTCTTGGTATTGGGGATGACTGCGCGTTGGTCAGGCCCGCTCCTGGTCAACTGCTCGCAATATCCACCGATACCTTGAACGAAGGGGTGCATTTCCCTACTGGCGCCTCCCCGCAAGCGCTAGGACACAAAGCCCTTGCCGTCAGTTTAAGTGACTTGGCTGCCATGGGGGCAGAACCTGCCTGGGTATTGCTATCCCTTAGCTTACCAAAAGTGGACAAAACTTGGTTAGCAGGCTTCTGCGAAGGTTTTGCCCAGCTCCGCAAAAGCTTTCAACTCCAGCTGATTGGCGGCAATACCAGCCGAGGACCGCTGGCAATTACCAGCCAGGTGATCGGCTTCGTCCCGCCTGGACAAGAGCTCAGCCGCTCAGGGGCTAGGGTGGGAGATAAGATTTACGTCACTGGTTGGCCAGGTGAAGCAGGGCTTGCCCTAGCAGTCTTGCAAAACAAGCTGTCATTAACTCAAGAACACTTGCAACAAGCACAAGACAGGCTCGATTATCCTACCCCCCAAGTGGCCATTGGCCTGGCCTTGCGAGGCATAGCTTCTGCCGCCATTGATATTTCCGATGGGCTTGGCGCCGATTTGGAACATATCCTGGAAAATAGCGGAGTCGGGGCTACAATCCAAATTGCTTCATTGCCCGTTTCAAGCTTAATGCAAACTCTAAACTCAACCACGGCTCACCAACTCATTTTGACTGCTGGCGATGATTATGAATTGTGTTTTACTGTGCCACCTGCGCAAGAACCACAACTAAAGCAAGCTCTAGCGCCGCTCAACTGTCATTATTCCTGCATCGGAGTCATTGAATCAGCCCCAGGATTAAGAGTAACATATGCCGACGGCCGAGATTTCACTCTCTTAAAGAAAGGGTATTACCACTTTGGCGAAAACTGATAATTTACGTGCAACTACCATTCGCAGTGTTTGGCGCGATCCCATTCACTTTATTGGCTTTGGATTTGGTAGCGGTTTAATCCCTTTCATGCCCGGGACCTTTGGGACTTTAGCTGCGATCCCCTTTTACCTGTTGATGACCCATCTGCCACTATGGCTGTACATCACCCTGACCCTAATTTTCACCCTGCTTTCTATCGTTATTTGCCATGTCACGGCCCGCGATATTGGGGTGCATGACTATACGCCGATTGTATTGGACGAGATGGTGGGGTATTTAATCACTATGATTGCCGCACCCCTAGGTTGGTTTTGGATCGTCCTTGGATTTCTGTTATTTCGCCTGTTTGACATCTGGAAGCCCTGGCCGATCCGTTGGTTGGATGAGCACGCCCAAGGAGGTTTTGGGATTGTAATCGACGATGTAGTCGCCGCCATTTATGCCTGGATTGGTGTGCAACTAGTGGCCTTTTTGTGGACCTATTATCAATGACCGACTGTTTTTGCCAACTGTGGTGAATACAAACTTCATTGCTATAAATTGGAGCAACCATGGAACAACATTATAAAGCCATCATTGAATCCATTGGCGAAGACCTAAAGCGCGCGGGCCTAAAAGACACGCCGAAACGTGCAGCTGAGGCAATGCGCTTTTTGACCAGCGGTTATGACACCAATTTAGATGACATTGTGAATAATGCTATTTTTCCTTCCTCGATGTCTGAAATGGTGATGGTGAAAAACATTGAGCTTTATTCATTGTGCGAGCATCATCTTTTGCCCTTCATTGGAAAATGCCACGTCGCCTACATTCCCCAAGGTAAAATCATTGGCGTCTCGAAGTTAGCCCGCATTGTTGATCTTTATGCACGCCGCTTACAAGTGCAAGAAAAACTTACTGAAGAAATTGCCACCTCTATTATGAATGTCACTAAAGCGGCTGGCGTAGGCATTATTATAGAAGCCCAGCATTTATGCATGATGATGCGGGGGGTAGAGAAACAAAATTCCTTAATGAAAACTTCCATGATGCTCGGTACTTTTCGTGAAGATAACCGCACGCGAGCAGAATTTTTAAGTTTGGTACGGTAAATCTAATCCTCAACATTATTCCTTCTCCCCTTGTGGGAGTCGGAATTGATAGGTAATTGCATGAAAGCACCTCAGCTGAGTGGTTGCGTAGGATTGCGGCAAAAGTGTAGCACAGGAATGCCAGAAGCAGAAATCTCTTCTCCCTACCTCAGGACAGCCTCATTTTAAGTTTAAATTACTTTGACAGAAATCCCTGCTATGGGGTCGTGAACTTGAGAGAAATAAGAAGATGGAAGTAGGTCACTAAATGAATTGAGCAACAGTTGGGGATCAGCACCTTTAACAAGTGCGGAAGTTACCCTCTGCTCGTCGTTACGAAATATTGCGCCCCTCAATTGTCTATCATAATAACAGCGCGCACCATGATAAATTAACAATCCAAGGACGGAAATTATTAAAGCACTGGTAGCTGCTAAGGCAATTGTGTTGAAATAATCAAGTGTGGAATTACCTGAAATAAACCCTTGGGTGATCTCTTGTGGGCTAAGTTTCGAAAAGGCCGAAGCAGCTCCGACAGGAATGGCCAAGGCTAGTATCAATGCGGGGTAGAGTGTTTTCCAGCGCAAACTAGCAAAATTGCTTTTTTTAACAACCATACTCCATAAACGCCAAGCCTCTTGGTAAAGAAAATAGCGTTCTTTCTTTAATTCTCTGATGCGACGATAAAATATTTCCATGCTCCAGGGGTCTTGCTTAACCAGGTCGGCCAATTTTGTATTATTTATCCCATTTTCCGCTAAGAACTTTTTGATATTTTCATCAGCCTTAAATTTATTGACGATTTTTTTCTGCTGATCTAAGCGGGCTGCTGCGGTATATCTCTTCTCATCAACAACCGGAATTTCCGTACTGTCCTTAAACTCAATTTGAGAAACAAACTGTTCCAGCTTCTCCAGAGATGCTACATGCGAAGGTTTATTATCTTTCTGCCGTTGCAAACCATGCTGAATATCTTGGACTGCTTGAGCATAATGTTCTTGTAAATACTTAACCTTGCTGGCCTGCATCGCCAGAGGTGCTTGGATAGGGATACCATGACGCCTTAAATCTGCCTCGGAAATGTGCACACCGGCAAGAGGATCTTGCCAAGTTCCAAGTTCCTGCTGAGCACGCTTCTTATATAACTCTTCGGTTTTATCAAAACCCAAAATATGAGGGCAAACATCACCCGCTAAAGGTAAATCCATCTGTTGAATATATTTCCAAAATGGATCGGTTATGGCAGGCCAATTTCTAACTATTGCGGTGTAAGAGTACGATACCGGAGTTACTATGCCTGGATCACAGGGCAAAGCGCGCTCACCAATTTGCGGACTGATGTAACCAATCTCAACGCCATGATCAAGAAAGGCTTTCCAAAGCTTTAAAATAAGCTCTTTAAATTGAGCAGGAGACCTTTCAAACTGGCTATTTCCGTTCATGCGATTTTGCGTCATATAAACACAGAATTCCTTGCCTCGTTGATCACGATCAGAATCGCCCACCAAGCTTACATAAGGACCTTCACCACCTGCGGCTTTCAACGTCGGGTCAACTGGGTCATGCAAAAGAAAGAATTTAAAATCAGGCTCGACTCCTCGCCAATTGGAGGAAAATAATACTGGCAGCGCAGCTTCAACTGCCTTGTCAATATTTGCTTGAGTAGGTTTCAGGGCAAAGCGGAATTCCCAATTCAGTGGGTTATCAAAGCTCAATTTCTTTGGATCTGGGTTTCCTGATCGTGGATCACCATATTGGCGATAATCATTTATCTTATGATTTTTGGCTTGTTCTCGATAGACATTCGCGGATTTATTTTCAGCTCGATCGCCTAACAATGTATTCTCTGTAGCTAAAGATTTTTGCTCTCTCCGCTCTAATTCACTTAACATAAGTAGATTCTCTCTCAAAGAAGTAATGCAAAATGCAACGACAAAATAGTAATTTATAGATTTATAGTTAATGATGATAATGGATTAAGCTTAATAAAATATTAAATCAAGTGGGGGATTTAGGAGAGAGGATCAAACCCTACGCCCCCCTTTTCACTGCAACTTCTTTATGTCGAAAAGCTAACCCTAGTTGCAGAATCTGTTGAATCCCTTTGTTACGTAGAGTTTGTGTGTAATTCCGATCGATGATTTGCTGCAATGCTTCTTGCGCCGCTTCAAGCAAGGGAATATTAGCATCACGAACCGTTTTGAATTCCAACACGATGCCCAATTTCGAAGGATCTTTAGGGATTAACATCACATCATAGCGGCCATAACCACTCTCCTTATTCGACTGGATTTCATGAGTTTTTTGCAAGCTCACCATCATGCCTAAGACAAAGCCGTGATAAAATTTCTCGGGATGTAAGCCAGTAACATCAAAGATGCTAAAGGTATCTTGGAGGCAATCTTGTAACCGCAGGGTAAATTCTTCCACATCGCCACGTGTCAAGCTATTTAAAAAGGAGTCATAATTGCTTTTGCCTAGGGTGCTAGTAAACCATTCTTGGATAATGCCGCGATAAAGTGAATATACTTCATAATTAGGCGGTACGAGCTGAGCTTTGAGATAAGTCCCTTCACCACGCTCGATGTGAATTGCCTTTAAATAACCACTAAACAATAACAAACTCCACAGGGCATACTGATCTCGTTCTAAATTTCCAAACACCATATTTTCGTCAATTAAGGCTTCTATTGCATCCCCTGATAAAAGTAATTCGAGATTTTCCTTCAAAGCGGCATCACCAACAGTCAGTAAACGCTTAATCAAATCATTGCTACTGGTATTGACCCAGTAAGGCTGAAGGGCACCACCCTCATTAATACAGTTGACAATCGACCAGGGATTGTAAATTACTTTATCACCCGCAAGATAACCGTTGTACCAATATCTTATTGTCTCTGCTTGTGAGTTTAAATTGGCTTTGGTTAAAAGCTTAGTAACCTCTTGCTCAGTAAATCCAAAATATTCACCATATTTCGAATGCAATAACGAATAAACTTTAATGTTATTTAATCCTGAAAACAAACTTTCTTTCGCAATACGTAAAATACCGGTTATTACTGCTCTTTCGAGATAGGGATTGGTTTTTAACGCAGCACCCAATAAGCTTCGCATTAATGAGGTAACCTCATCATAGTAGTTATTTAAAAAAGCGGATTGAATGGGGGTATCATATTCATCAATAAGCAACCAAACTTTGGCGCCATGATGCTGATATAAATAATAAGATAAATCGAGCAATGCTGAATTTACGTCTCCTCGACTGCCCTTTCGTTCTAAAATAGTCTTAAATTTTTCTTTTTCTGCAGGAGATAAGCGTGGGCTGTCAGTTAAGTAATTGTGCTGGCGGTAAACGCGATGTAGCAGGTTAATTAAATTGGAATAGGCAATAGAAAAGTCATGATCCCTAACCTCCTTAAAGGTGATAAAAATGACGGGATATTTTCCTTGATGCTGCATGTATTTTTCACCTAAGGCAGCAATTTTCAAGCCATCAAATAAGCCTTGAGTTTTACGTCCATCAACCTCTGCTGCCAAAAAATAGTGCAACATCGATAAATTTAAGGTCTTACCAAAACGGCGTGGGCGGGTGATTGCCATAACTGTGACTGAAATTTCATCCAGAATTTCTTGAATCCATAAAGTCTTATCAACGAAGTCGAATTTCTTCTCAATAATTTCTCTAAAATCATCGGAATTGACAGGTAGGTGCATGAAAGCCCCTCAGGTAAGTGGTTGCGTAAGGTTCGAGGCAAAAGTGTAGCACAGGAATGCGAGGACAGAAACAGACTTGGCCTAAAACAAGAGGTCCCCACAAGCTATAGGAACCCCCTATTGCCTGGTGGTATACAGTGGCAAAAGCCATCAAGTTATAATTTTTCTCATCATCACATGTAAAATGCCGGCGTCATCATAAGGTTGACCGATCGTGTAAAATCCGTACTTACCATAAAAATTTTGCAGGTGAATTTGTGCGTCAAGTTCAATGGTATCAATATCCAAGGTATCAATATGATACAAAAGTTGGTTCATCAATAATGTGCCCAATCCTTTCTCACGAAAAACTTTACGAACACAAATACGGCGAATATAAGCAGTTGAATTTTCTGTAGTCACTCGACCATAACAAACCGGTTCTGTGTGATGTTCTGGAACGCCAAAAATATGGGTAGCCTGTTGATCTTTGCCATCCAAATCCAGATACAAGCTGTGTTGCTCTAGCATAAATATTTCCATACGCATTTTGAGTATTGCATAGAGCTCTTCTTTACTGAGGTCATCAAATGGTTTTTTGATAAAGCGAATCATAGTCAATCCTCCTCCATTCTTTTGGCGCATCTGCATGATACCCATCCCATAGTAAACCGCCATAGGGTTCTAAAATTTTACAAGCTAATTCATTGAGCAGCTGAGTATGGCCGTGCTTGAATACGTCATCAAAAGCATCTCGATACAAACAAGCTAAATCATAATTTTGTTTTTTCAAAAATTGTAATATTGTTTTTCCGTTAGCAGACCATTTATCTTGAGCACGGAAATAAAATTCTGCCAATAACTCATAAAGTCTAGCCGTAGAGGCTATTTGTGCCGCACGATTTTGTGAACATACAATATCATCGAGAATATCTGTTATTACGAATCTTGATCTATCCAGCTGCTCTCGGCTCCATGTTGGTGGGCCTGCATCTATAGTTTTAGAAGCCAATTTTTTTATTTCCTCTGATAATGGCGATGGAGCTGTCATCAAAATGCCAGTCAGTACCATGTGTGGTAATGCGGGTATCCCTGATTTTCTATCTATTTCTTCAAAAAAATAACGTAATGTTTCCGTGTCATGGATGAAAGCATCTACTTTCCAGCCGTCATGGGAGAAGGCTTCGCGATAAGCATTCTGAACCCGATCAAAAACAACGATAATATCCAAGTCGGAGTGATTGGTGTAACTGCTGCCAGCTGCAACGGATCCGGCCCAAACTATGACACGTGCGTCGCTATATTTATGTTCACAAAGTTGTGTGACTGTTTTTTTTGGATCAATCATCTATTTGCCCTTTTATATGCAGATCAGGTAAAAATCCTCCCACTTGCATATGCCATAAATTGGCATAATGTCCATTTAATTGCATGAGTGTTGCATGTGTCCCATCCTCAATAATTTTACCATCGTCAAACACTAAGATCCTATCCATTGCAGCAAGTGTGGATAAACGATGTGCGATTACGATGGTCGTTTTGTTCTGCATTAAATGGTGTAAAGCATCTTGAATATATTTTTCAGTGACTGAATCTAGTGCAGAAGTAGCTTCATCTAAAACCAGAATAGGTGCATTTTTTAGTATGGCTCGCGCAATAGCAACTCGCTGACGTTGTCCACCGGATAATTTTATGCCACGTTCTCCCACCATGGATTGATATTTTTCACTGAGTTGGCTAATAAATTCGTGGCAATTGCTTTTCGTTGAAGCTTCAATTACTTCCTCATCAGTAGCATTTGCACGCCCATAACGAATATTTTCCATTAATGTACGATGAAACAAAGAGATATCTTGTGGAATTAAAGCAATGTGTTCGCGTAAAGAAGTTTGTGTGACATGATTAATATTCTGACGATCGATGGTGATCACACCAGATTCAACTTCAAACAATCTTAAAATAAGGTTTACAAAAGTACTTTTTCCACTTCCTGAAAAACCAACCAGTCCCACTTTTTCACCGGAATGAATTAACACATTTTTATTTTGAAACAGTTTTTCACCATCACTGTAGTGAAAACTAACGTTTTTAAATTGAATTTCACCTTGTGATACCACCAGAGGTTTGGCATCTTGTGTATCTACGATTCCGTGCACGGCATTAATAATGGATAATGCTTGTCTACATGTCCCCACTCGTTCTGAAAAAGAAACAAATTGTCCTGCAATAAACCATAAATTCCATAAAATACTAATAGATAAGGCAATGATAAAGCTAAAATCTCCAATCGTAACTAAATCTTGACTGTACATTTTTCCTAACATCCAAAGATTGATCCCCAGCAAAGCAACAATACTGGCGTCCCACCCGATGCGCATAACAATAATTTTAGTCTGCATATTTCGATCTTTTTGTACCGTATCAGCAATCGCCTCATTAATGTAATTATTTTCGTAACTATGTCTGGCAAATAGGCGAATATTCACAATATTACTAACGCTATCTACCATTTTCCCTACTAGGGAACTACGCGCTTCTGCAAAAACATGGGATAGATTTCGAATTGATTTTAAAAATAGGAAAGTGATTAGCAGAAAACAAACCACCCAGGAAAGTAAAATCACTGCAAACAAAGGATGGAGGAATAGCAACGTGATAGTGGCAATAGTAAGACCTAATAATTGGGCATAAACATCATCTAAGATAGTCAAGATATCAACAACACCTCCTTGCATATCGACGATTTTATTAATCAAGCTTCCCGAAAAATTGTTTTGAAAATACTGATGGGAGTGTTGGTTTAAATAAGTAAACATCTTTGACATCGCGTCTTGTCTAAGACTAGGAAATAATTTGAGCTTAGCCAAATCTAAAAGCCGCATATTAAAGCATAAGCCTATCCATAAGAAGATGTATAAGAAAATATAAGGTTCAATGCTAGTAAAAGCAGAAATCTTATCGCCTTGAAATCCAGTGGCCTTATCTATGATGAGTTTAAGAATATAGGGTAGCAGTGTATTCGTGATCGCCCAAAATAATGCAACCACAGCAAAAATCGCAAGATAGCCTTTATAAGGCTTGAGAAGACTCATGACAAAATGAGTGACTGAGTGATGCGTGGTATTTTTCATGATTCTCACCCGATTTTACCGACCTTATTTTGTTAGCTCGCCCCATTTAACTCGATGTGATCCTCTCCCATTCTTCAGATCGATACGCCTTAACTACTTCAGAGAAGGGAAAAGGCTTCCACATAAGGCTTAATAATACCCGGATACTTTCTTTCGGGCATTTTTTAGGCATATTATACGTTTATTCGATCATTTTAACTAATTTTGATGCAACAAGTGTGATAAAATACGATTCTTGTGATGGAGAGCATTATAAAACTAGTCAGGGATGTGGTGAAAGCAAAACAGCATCTATTCAAGCTCTGCTAGCCTAGGTGTCAGCAGAGTCGTGAGGTTTAGCCAATGCTAGCTTCTTATTTTAAGCATGACGTATGGCCATTATGGCGATTAGCATTCCCTTTAGTTTTAACAGCACTGTCGCAAGTGCTAGTGCCTTTTTTTGAGACATTATTCTTAGCGCGGTTAGGAGCAGATAGTTTAGCTGCAGGTGCCATTGCCAGTTGGTTATTTGGTTCTTTAGTCGTAATTGCGTTTGGTACATTAAGTGCTATCAATGTGTTGGTATCTCATCGTTATGGCGCTAAAGACACCCAAGGGATTGGTGAGGTTGCACAAGCGGGTTTGTACTTAGCGCTGGTTTTAGCATTACCCACGATTCTCTTATTTTGGAATATATCACCTGCCTTGCTGTATCTTGGACAATCCCCTGTTATCGTGTCTTTAACAGAACAATATTTACATGCATTAGCGTTTGGCTTGTTGCCAAACCTATTTTTTATCGCTTTAGTGGAAGTATTGGTTGGATTAGGGCAGGGGCGCATAGTCCTCATGTTTACACTATTGTCCCTGTTATTCACTATTAGTTTGAGTTTCTCTCTCATTTTTGGAGAATGGGGTTTTCCTGCACTGGGTATTGCGGGTGCTGGTTGGGGAATCACCATCAGCTCTTGTCTCATGGTCATTATTTTGGGTAGTTTTGTAGGACTTCAGGCGAAGTTACGATGCTATTTTAATTTTTTTTCTCACGTAAAGCGCTTGTTGGCATTGCTAAAAGAACTGTTGAGTTTAGGGTTACCTATGGGGGTAATGTATTGTATAGAAGTGGCGTTTTTTCTAGCATTAACGTTAATGGTAGGAGCAACCAGTGGTAGTGAGTGGATGGCCGCAAATCAAGTGGCTTTACAATACATGGGGACCTGGATGTCATTAATTTTTGCCATTGCTCAAGCCATTACGGTGAGAATGGGGCATTTAATAGGTGCAAATGAGCTTTACCGTGCGAAGCGTGCAGCAATTTGTGGAGTTATCACAGCGGGTGGATCGATGGTGATTGTGGCTATTTTATTTTGGTGCTGCCCTTTGATCTTCATTGCGGTTGATTTTAACCCTCACCAAGTCGAAACAGCCGCTATAGTGGTTATGATTATTGCGTTATTTAAGGTTAGTTCACTATTTCAAATTGCAGAAAGCATTCGTATTGCCTGGTTTGGCGCATTGCGCAGTCTAAAAGATACTCGCTTCCCATTATTGTCTACGTTGATGGGTTTTTGGTTGATTCCTGTGCCGATTGGCTATGGTCTGGTTCATATGACATCGATTGGTGTGACTGGATTTTGGTGGGGGATGTTCTGTGGTGCTTTAATGAGTGGTGGTTTGTTATGCTATCGATTTTTCTGCAAAATGAAAAAATACAGTAAAATATCAGTAATTTATGGTGTTTACACTGATTAGCTTTGGATTGCAGCAATTCCCGCTGATGCCCTGATCCCCGACGGGTCCTGCCGCTGCGGCACCCCACCGTGCTCGTTCCTGCGCGCGTTTGGGGTCCCGCTGCAGAGCGGGAATTGTTGACTCCAACTCCTGATTTTGCGATTTCCTCTCAATTTTTATTGTTTTTGGGCTGAATTAACACGGATCAATGACAATCAATGAATAGTGTACATATTTACACATCTTGCTCTGATAAAATTTTTAAATTGTAGAATAATGACGGCAATTCTCGGTGAAATAAAATATCCTGAATTTTCACATACTTGAGGAGGCTCTCAAATTTTTTTCTCAACCAGGAGGTCACGCGGTGCAGCCGAAGGGGTGACGCGTGAGGCAACACCGCTGCGCGCAGTAGCGTCAGGAGACCAGCCTACGCAAGTTGGCAGACCGTAAAATACAGGGATGTATTTTCCGATCTCAGAAGCAGGTTCGTCTGCCAACTTGCGTAGGCTGGTCTCCTGAAAGCTACGAGCACGGCGGGTTGTCCGCGCGGCAGGACCCCGTAGACGGGCGGCGGGACTTCAGTTCAGTTTGAGCTCACAATTCTTCCACATCACCACGTGTCAGGCTATTTAAAAAGGAGTCGTAATTGCTTTTGCCTAAGGTGCTGGTAAACCATTCTTGGATAATGTCTTCATAAAGCATTGTTACTTCATAATTAGGCGGCACAAGTAAACATTGCCAATGCGCTCTAATACGCTCTGATTTTATGACCTTTAAATAACCACTGAATAACAACAAATTCCACAAAGCATCCTGATCTCGTTCCAAATCACCAAAAACCATATTCTCATTAATTAAAGCCTCTATTGCTTGCCCTGACAAAAGTAATTTAAGGTTTTCTTTCAAAGCAGCCCACCAACTGCCAACGAATGCTTAATTAAATCGTTGCCGCTGGTATTGACCCAATACGGCTGTAGTTCTCCTTGGCGTTTAATACAGTGCACAATAGACCAGGGGTTGTAAATAATCGTGTTGCCACATTTATAGCCATTGTACCAATCACGAATTGCCACAGCCTCTTTATCCAAACCTGCTTGATTTAGCAATGCATTGACTTCAGATTCGGTAAAACCAAAATATTCACCATAGTTAGAATGTAGTAAAGTATAAACTTCTATATTATTTAACCCTGAAAACAAACTTTCTTTCGCGATACGTAAAATACCGGTTATTACTGCTCTTTCGAGATAGGGATTGGTTTTTAACGCAGCACCCAATAAGCTGCGCATTAATGAGGTAACCTCATCATAGTAGTTATTTAAAAAAGCGGATTGAATGGGGGTATCATATTCATCAATAAGCAACCAAACTTTGGCGCCATGATGCTGATATAAATAATAAGATAAATCAAGCAACGCTGAATTTACGTCTCCTCGACTGCCCTTTCGTTCTAAAATAATTTTAAATTTTTCTTTTTCTGCAGGAGATAAGCGTGGGCTATCAGTTAAGTAATTGTGCTGGCGGTAAACGCGATGTAGCAGGTTAATTAAATTGGAATAGGCAATAGAAAAGTCATGATCCCTAACCTCCTTAAAGGTGATAAAAATGACGGGATATTTTCCTTGATGCTGCATGTATTTTTCACCTAAGGCAGCAATTTTCAAGCCATCAAATAAGCCTTGAGTTTTACGTCCATCAACCTCTGCTGCCAAAAAATAGTGCAACATCGATAAATTTAAGGTCTTACCAAAACGACGTGGGCGGGTGATTGCCATGACTGTGACTGAAATTTCATCCAGAATTTCTTGAATCCATAAAGTCTTATCAACGAAGTCGAATTTCTTCTCAATAATTTCTCTAAAATCATCGGAATTGACAGGTAGGTGCATGAAAGCCCCTCAGGTGAGTGGTTGCGTAGGGTTCGAGGCAAAAGTGTAGCACAGGAATGCGAGGACAGAAACAGACTTGGCTTAAAACAAGAGGTCCCCACAAGCTGTAGGAACCCCATATTTCAAGGTTATTATTTTAGAACAAACCGGTCCGTTTTTTCTGCGAAAGCAAATCCATAAACCGGTTACATTCTTCCCAAGGTACATCCGCATGACGATAACTCAGCGCTTTACGCAGCAAGCGGCAGAATTCTTCATGGTAGACTGGATATTTCACAAAGCTAAAAACATAAGCTCCGCCAGCAACGATTTCCGCAATGGCCCGTGAGAACATCTGCAAATACTCCGGATGCTCCTTAAATTCTCGGTAGCGTATGAAGGTTTGCAGGCGAGACTCATAGATGCATAGCAGACGCCCATCGGTCAAAATCGCCGTGAAACTAAGCCCCACTAACGCGGAGATTTCACGTAAATAATCTTTCTCGTTGGGATCGCATAGGTCGCAGTAACGTTTGAAGCTAGCGTGGAATATTTGAGCAAGACGATAAATGTCGTTGCCCGATAACGGCAAAGCCGTTAAAGTAGAGTTAGCCATTTTGACCTCTTACTTAGGTTAATTTGGTTAGCATCGTCATTGGGGCCTAACCCTTTGACGGTGCGCTAAACTAAGATCAGGGGGCATGGGCCGCATTTAGAGGACTCGTGTCCCCCGATCCCTTATCTTTATGAGAACAATCTCATACATAATTTCAACTGTAGCACAAAGATGTGCCTAGGATGCGCTCGGCTGATTATTAAGTCAAGTTTAAATTCTTCTCCCGCAAGCGGGAGAGGGGATTTACTTACTAAACAGTATGGCCACCTAGACCTTTAGTAGGATTAATCGTTAGCTTATTATCCTTCTCTTTAACTTCATCAGGAGCAGAAAAAAACTGAATTGCACTTTTAATCTGGGGCGGGTAGTTGGGATCTTTAAGCAATGGTTCAATATAATTGCCTGGATTGCTATTTCTTATAGCAAGATTCCAATCGAGTTGATGAAGCATCACCTCGGGATCAGCACCATTAACAAGCGCAGCAGTTACCTGGTGAGCATCTTTTTCATAACAGGCGTTTACCAATTGCTCATCATAATGATGTCGGACACCTTTATAAATTAAGAATCCAATGGCTGCAATTATAAAAGCGCCGGCTACTGCCAGACCCAGTGTTTTGACATGATCAAGCGTAGAATTGCCTGTAATAAAATCATGGGTAAGCTCTTGCAGACTGAATTTCGAAAATGCCACACCAGTTCCGACAGGAACAAGCAAAGCTATAATCAATGCCGGATAGACTGTCTTCCAACGCAAGCTAGCAAAATCACCTTTTTTCAATGCCATGGTCCATAAACGATAAGATTCTTGGTGGAGAAAATAGCGTTCTTTCTTTAATTCCCTTAAGCGGCGATAAAATATTTCCATGTCCCAGGGATCTTGTGTGACCATGTCGGCCAATTTATCATCAGTTATTCCATTATCCGTTAAGAATTTTTTGATATTCTGATCAGCATTAAATTGATCGATTATTCCTTGCAGACCTGGCTTAAATTCGGGGGAAGTTTGCTTTGCTCGTATTACTGGTAAATACCCATTCTTGAACTTAATAACATCAAATTTTTTACAAGCTGCAGAACTTAAATTAAAAAAATTATTTAGATCCGCTACAAGGTCATTTGGCTGCAGCATTCCTCCATAGTAGCTAGGAGGGAAATGATGAATGATGTTTTCCACATCTGATACATATTCTCGGTATTTTCTTAAAAAAGCGACTTTACCAAACGATTTTAATAAGTCTGCCTTGTCAACGGCATAAACAGGCGGTGTGCCTCCTTGGTTTATTCTCGCTTTTTTTATCCACACATCAAAATCTCTTTGATAGTCCTGATTATGCCCTTGGGCTAACTGTAAGTTCTCTAACTCTTGCCAAGTTATCGGTTCCGGACGAGCAAGTAATTTATTCAATGAATCAAATAAGGTACTGTTGCCACCTTGACACACCAGAGCTAATCCTGCCTCTGTGACATGTCCATTTTCATCAATAACTCGAGTTTCTTTACTATCCTCAAGGTCAGTGCCCGAAGCTAGGGCTTGAAGCTTTTGCAAAGATTTTTCAAACGAAGACGGCTTTGCTTTCTGTGCTTGCAAATCCCGCGAGATATCTTGCACCGCTTGGGTATAATGGTTTTGTAAATATTTGACTTTGGCAGCCTGCATCTCGATGGGTGCTTGCGCATGAATACCATGACGACTTAAATCTGCTGCAGAAATCTGTACACCGGCAAGAGGATCGCGGTGTCCTTGAAGTTCCTCTGTCGCACGCTGCGTATATAATGTTTGGGTTTTATTAAACTCTAAATCATTAAGCCGAAAATCATCATCTGTTAAAGGTAGGCCCACCCTGCGAATTTCTTCCCAAAAAGGATTGGTTATGGCATCCCATCTTCTCACATGTGCCGTGTAGGAATAAGAAACTGGGGTTGTAAGTCCCGGATCACAAGGCAAAGCGCGATCGCCAATTTGCGGGCTGATATAGCCTATTTCAACACCGCTATCTCGGAATGCTTTCCAGAGCTTTAAAATAAGCTCTTTAAATTCAGCAGGAGTTCTTTCGAATTGTCCCCTGGAATCTTGCAACATATAAACGCAGAATTCCTTTCCGCGTTGATCGCGATCAGAGGGGTTATCGAGGTTAACATAAGGTCCTTCGTAACCTGTTTCTTTCGGCAACAGGTTACGTAAATTATTTAAAAGGTAAAATTTAAAATCAGGCTCAACTCCTTGCCAATCGGAGGAAAATAATACTGGCAGCGCAGCATCAACTGCCTTGTTGATATTTTCTCGGGTAGGTTTCAGGGCGAAACGGAATTCCCATGCCAAAAGGTTGGTATAACGACCTATTTTATTTCGGTCTTCTTGAAATCCTGCACCATATTCACAATAATCATTTATCCTAAAAACGGCAGTTGAAGGACTTCCTAACCGATAAAACTCTGATCAAATATCTTCCAACAAAGTACCTTTTTTTCAATTTTATGTGGGTGCTGATAAACCAAGTGGTGGCTGCAGCGACTTTCCATTTAAATATTTTCCTACTGCTTGGCTCAAAATTCGATACCAACATTGATCATGTGTTAACTGCTCCGCATCTTTTTTTAATCCTTTAAAAAATTTCACCACGCGGCTTAATAACATTTGAACTTTATTAATATTTCCATGCGTGCTGCTGATAACAATGTGTGTTTGTCTTGCATGGACAGTTTGTTTTGCCATAGCATGCAATAATAAGGGACGACTCGTAATAGCTTCTAAATGTTTGTCAGGTTCTGCCAGGCGAGCAAATATATTCCACCAATTATAAATAAGAGCAACCACGCGCGACATAAAGCGGCAACGCTTCATGTCTTGGGTTGTAAACCCGCTCCAACCCCATTGATTTTTCAATTCATCAAATATATTTTCACTGTCCGCACGATCGCGATAATGTTGCGCAATAGTCAGTATTTCATCCGGTAATGAAGTAACTAATACAGCGTATTCATAAACATAGGTTTTATCATCAACCTCACCAAAACATATCTCTAATTGTTTTGTTCCTGCATGTTGTGAAATAAGCATTAAATTTTTTTGTATTTTTTTTCTCAACACGATGACTCGACGCGATCTTTCCCAACCATCTAATTTCAATAAGGCATCAGTCCCTTCCCAGCCCTGATCAGCAAAATACCAATCTTGACGAACCATTTTTACTTCTTCTATTAAACGCTTTACATTCTTCGTTGATTTCAATTTAAATAAATAGGGTATTTGCTTTTCTTCAGCAATTTTCATCACACCATCTGTACCAAAAGCACAATCACCTCGCAAAAATTGAGGCCACTGTGCACGCGGAATACGATCTAATAATTCCCATAAATCAGGCGCCGAATAACTGGATGCCATTTGATTACCAGGCTGTACTTCAACATCCAGTACTAAACGTAAATTGGCGATAAAATAGGAATGATAGGTATGAGAAGGGCGGCCAGGTTTTGTTGGATTATAACCCAATACAGCTCCTTCCTGTTTTCCATAAAGTACTTTAACTGTGGTATCAACATCTAATATCCATGGCACACTCAGCAATGGCACATAACATTTATTTAAATGTTTTTGTAGCCATACTATTCCAGCTTCTTCTTCCATTTTTACAAAAGCACGCCGGAGTGAATCTTCACTCACTATTTTTTTCATACCCAATAAATCTGGATTTACTCCATCACAACGCAATGTAGTGATATGAGCATAGCGACTATGACCTGCTAAAACAGCTAATAACAGCGTACCTAAAATGTCACGATTTGAAGGAGCGTTGGGACTTACTAATTGCAATGGACAATCTTCAACCCAAGGGTCAAATAAATTTCCAATCTTTAAAAATTCAATAAAAAATGCCAATTGTCCTAGCGGAGTTACAGCAGCTTAAAGATCCCATTCCACATAGATGCGACCACCAAAAGTATCTAGGGCTAATGAGACATTTTTGGCTAATAAATTTTCTTCTTTTAAGTCTTCTGGCAGTTCACCCGTTGGGTGAAGAGGAGCCGGAGGTAGTTTCATGCGATTTCCCCTGTAATTTTGTTATAAGGGTCGCATTATCTCATAGTTCAACTGCTTTTTTTAGGTTTATCTTTTGCTCTGCCATTAAGGCTCGATAGCGGGCTATGGGGTCTCGCTGACTTGCATCGGATTTACTTTCATTTGTGGTAACGGTTTGCTGCAAGAGATCAACTGCTTGATCGGTTAATAAAGCTTTTTTTAGCTCATTTGGTTCTGATTCCGACATAAATAAATCCTCTTTCAATAAAATTAATTTAAAATGCAACGACAAAATAGTTATAGTTAATGATAATAATGTATTAAGCTTAATGAAATATTAAATCAAATGGGGGGTCTTTTCTAAGCTGTCGTCCTGGCATGGATGTCAGGGCGCAGGAAGCGAAACTTTCACGTCCCTGTGAACTGGATCCCGGCATCCATGCCGGGACGACGAGCCATCTCAAACACCCTCATCTCTGGATCCCGCGGACAAGCCGCGGGACGACGGAGATGCCCCCACGCAGGAAATCCGCCACGGACAAGGGCTTGCCGCCTGGGAGCTGCACGGTGAGTAGGCGCAAAATGCCTTCGCCAGTGGCAACATCAATCCCCGCCGCAGAGGTGGCTATTACTGTTCCTGGCCTGGCGCTATTGTCCTTCCCTGGCAAGCTTTGGGCCTGCCAAATCCGTAACACTTGTTCTTGCCAATGGGCAAAGGCCACTGGCCAAGGGTTCAGAGCGCGAATTTTACGTTCTAATACTACAGCAGGTTGTTGCCAGTCAATTTCAGCTTCGGCTTTCGTGATTTTATCGGCATAAATTATCCCCTCTGCTGCTTGGGGTGTCGGCTGGATGCGGCCTGTTTCGAGGCCAGCAATTGCCTGCAGCAAAATATCCGCACTGAGCGGGGCTAAGCGATCATGCAGGCTTTGGCTGGTATCGGTAGGTTCAATCGGGCAAGTGACTTGCAATAATAAATCCCCCGTATCCCAACCTTCGTCTAGTTGCATAATAGAAATCCCAGCTTGGGGATCCCCTGCTGCAATGGCGCGTTGGATCGGAGCCGCCCCTCGCCAACGCGGCAATAAGGAGGGATGGACATTGATGCACCCTAGGCGGGGTGCTGTTAAGACTGCCTTGGGGAGTAACAAACCGTAGACCACTACCACCATGAGATCGGCTTGTAGTGCTTGTAATTCTTGTTGGATGGCGGGATCTTTAAGGCTCTGAGGTTGATAAAGAGGAAGTTGCTGCGCCAAAGCGGCTTGTTTCACTGCGCTGGGTTTTAGCTTTAACCCACGGCCTGCCGGACGATCAGGTTGGGTGTAAACGGCAAGAATAGAATGCGGAGACTCTATTAAACGCTGCAATGAAGGTACGGCAAACTCGGAAGTGCCGGCAAAAATTATTTTTAGTGGCATTGGATGTAATACCCCCTCTCATACATCTGCTACATTATCCCTTCTCCCCTTGTGGGAGAAGGAAATTATCGACGATTTATTTTTTCAAATTTTTTATCTACCCTGCTGCGTTTGAGTGGAGAAAGTCGATCAATAAACAGCTGTCCATTTAAATGATCTAGTTCATGCTGAACGCATTTGGCCATAAAACCCTCGGCGGTAAATTCCAAAGTATTGCCATGACGGTCTAGGGCGCGTACGGTTATTTTCGTAGAGCGTATCACTTTCTCGTAGATTCCTTGGATCGACATGCAAGCTTCTGGCTCTTGAATTTCCCCCTCTCTGGCAATGATTTCCCCATTAATTAAACACAGCGGCTGATTCTTTTCTTGAGAAAAATCAATCACGGTAATATGCGGCGCATTCGGAATGCCTAATTGAGTGGCTGCTAAAGCCGCGCAATTCTCTGCATGGTAATGAGTTTCAAACATATCAGCGATAATTTTCTGAATTACTGGATCGGACACGTCCTGCACATACACTCCCTTGCGCTGTAGATCTGGATCAGGATATTGCAAAATTTTTAAAATTGTCATTTCAAGCCTCAATATTAAGCCCGCTTCCTGCGCCTGGATCCCTGCAGGGAAGACGTCGGGAGGCAGGGAAGACGGCGGTATTGTTATTCCACTAACATTTCTAAGCCAACCAAAAATATAAATATTCCAAAAATTCTTCTCAAACCAACGACCGGTAAGCGACCGGAAAGGGCGGAACCCAGGCCTACGAACCACGGGCTACATAAGGCGATAATCAACACCGCAGGCCAATACACATAGCCACTGCTCCAAGCAGGGGCACCAGGTTGATGCCAACCCAAAATAATAAAACTGATCATCCCGGTAAAACTAATCACAATGCCACAGGACGTCGATGCCGCCATGGCCTGGCGGATGGGGACATTATAATAAGTTAAGTAGGGAATAGTTAATGCCCCACCACTAATCCCTAACAAACCAGATACTACACCAATAGCCAGCGACGCAAGCGATCGATTAATGCGACCAGGTAATTCTTGATGCTTGGTGGCCTGAATACCAAAAAAAGTTTGCAACGATACAAACATCATAAATAAACCAAAACTAATTTTCAGCACGTGGGTATCTAAGATTCTAGCTAAAAAAGCCCCGGCCACTGTACCAACGATAATCCCAGGCACTAATTTATAAAACAACGGCCAAGACAAAGTTCCCCGGTGGTATTGCGCATAAAGGGAAAATACTGTGGTGGTAATAATCGCTGCCAAAGAGGTGCCGACCACATATTGCATCAATGCATCATGGGGAACTACTGCATACGCCGAAAAAACATAAACTAAACTTGGGATAATGATAATGCCACCACCAATTCCCAGCAGTCCCGCCAAAATACCTGCGGCTATTCCAATTCCAGCATAGATTAAAAAAATTAAGTACATTTCAATAATTCCCGCTCCCCATTTTCAAGTCCTCTCTCCCCCGCCCGAGCTTGCGAGGGAAGGTGGGAGGAGAGGGTTAGGGAGAGGGGGTGCAGAGGTCGAGTACCCCCTCTCCCTAACCCTCTCCCACCTTCCCTCGCAAGCTCGGGCGGGGGAGAGGGAATTTTTTTACTTGCCCGCGCGAATTAACGCCACCAAACCGGCTTTTTCCAACGCTAATTCCATATGGTTACGAATTTCAACCCCATCATCCATCTGTAATACTTCGTCCAGAAGCTGCTTCACTTCTTTCAGCGTAAATTTCCGGATCACCCACTTGATCCGCAACAAACGATTGGCATTCATACTTAAACTATCAAAGCCCATGGCCAACAACAAAATAGCCCCAGCCGGATCACCAGCCATTTCACCACAAATACTAACTTTTTTTCCTTCACGATGCGCCCCAGCGACCACCTGCATTAAAGCCCGTAACACCGCTGGATGCAAGCTCTCATACAGACCTGCTACCCGGGCATTATTACGGTCCACAGCCAAAAGGTACTGGACCAGATCGTTGCTGCCCACTGACAAAAAGTCCACCCGCCGCGCCAGCACCTGGGCTTGATAAACGGCGGAAGGAACCTCTACCATCACGCCTAACGTCGGCATCTTCACGGCAAAACCTTCTGCCACAGTTTCTTCATAGGCCTGGCGTAATAATTGCTTAGCCTCTTCTAATTCAGCCAAAACCGTCACCATCGGAAACATAATATGCAAATTATCTAAACCAACGCTCGCCTGCAACATCGCCCTCAGCTGCACTAATAATATTTCTGGATGGTCCAAGGTAATGCGGATTCCCCGCCACCCTAAAAAAGGATTATCTTCCACTACGGGAAAATAAGGTAAGTTTTTATCGCCCCCAACATCAAGGGTGCGCATAATCACCGGGCGAGGAGCAAAGGTGTGCAGCAATTGGCGATAAATAACCCGCTGCTCTTCCTCACTGGGAAAACGATCGCGGGTCATAAAAGGCACTTCGGTACGATACAAACCAATGCCTTCCGCTCCAGCACTGAGGGCATTGCCAATATCAGGTGCTAAACCGGTATTCACGAATAAAGCAATCCTGTGGCCATCAAGAGTTTGCGCGGGCAGATCGCACAATGCTTCGAGTTCTTTATCCAGCTCGCGCTCTTCTTGCATCAAGGTTAGAAATTCTTGACGCAAGACCGGAGAGGGTGAACGATAGACCTGGCCATAATAACCATCGACAATAAGTTCCTCATCCTCTAACTGCGCAATCCGCACCCCGGTAATGCCGACCACCGTAGGAACGCCCAGAGCGCGGGCTAAGATGGCGACATGGGAGTTCGTCGAACCACGTACCGAAATGACACCCGCTAGACGGCCTTCGGGAACTTCAGCCAAAGCAGCCGGCGTCACTTCTTCCCCGACTAGAATGGTTTTTTCTGGAAAATACTGACTCTTTGACTCCCGAGACTGTAAATAAAACAACACCCGTTCGCAAAGATCTTTAAAATCAGCAGCACGCTCCTGCAAATAGGGGTCATCCATGGCCTCGAAACGGGCAATATGTTTTTCTGCGACGCGTTTTAGTGCACTTTGCGCCCAGTGTCCAGCACGGATCTCCTGGATTATTTCGTCGACTAAACTGCGACTGTCTAAGATGTGCAAGTAAGCATCAAACAAAGCACGTTCTTCTGCCGGTAAGCCACTACTTGACATATTTTCACCCAAGCGCCGAATGGAATCGCGGGCGGAAATTAAAGCCGAATTAAATAAAGCGATTTCAGCTTCAATCTCATCTTCCTCAATTTTACGTTCTGGAACTGCAGATAATTCCGCTAAAGGAAAAACTACGACGCCAATCCCTATGGCAACTCCTGAGGCGCCAGCCACCCCGTTTAACACTGCTGCTTTCGCTGGCTCTCCCCGAGATTTATTGAATTCCTGCAGGGCGCCAATCCCAAGGGCATGGGCAATGGTTCCTGACAATTGCGCTGATAAAGTGACTAAAAACGCTTCTTCTGCTTCATCAAAACAGCGAGCTTCTCGCTGATAGACGATCAATACTCCCAACACTTGACGTTGATGGATAATCGGCACCCCTAAGAAGGCTTTGAGTTTTTCTTCGCCTAAACCAGGATAATGCACATAATTAGGATGAGAGGCGGCTTCTTCTAAATTAATCGGCTCGGCGCGCTCTGCCACTAATCCCACTAAACCTTCGCCAAGTTTTAACCGCACTTTCCCTACCAGTTGCTTATTTAAGCCCTGGGTAGCCACCATGACATTTTCACCCTGTTCTTCATCAACTAGAAATATGCCACAAGCCTCGGTGTCCATGGCTTGGTTCACTGCAGACACGACGATCTCCAACGCCTCGGGTAGATCTTGGGCGGCATTCACTTCTTGGACGATGCGGCGTAGCGTTTTTAGCATTTATTCCTCTTGGCGAACTAGCAATGGAGAAAACTCATGTAATATCTTTCTGTAGACATATTTTTTAAATACGACAATATGCTTCATAGGATACCAATAATCTTCCCAACGCCAACAACTAAATTCAGGTTTTTCGGTTTGATCAAAACAAATGGCGGTATCAGGGGCACGCAAGCGCAGCAAAAACCATTTCTGCCGTTGACCTAGACAATATTGCCCTGGCCGGGTGCGGCGCAATTTAGGAGGTAAATAATATTTAATCCATTTTTTGGTGACACCGAGAATTTGCACCTGAGTGGGCTGTAAACCCAATTCTTCACGTAATTCTCGAAACATGGCTGCTTCAAGATTTTCAGCGGCATTAACGCCTCCCTGCGGAAATTGCCAGGCATCGCTGGGGCCAATGCGTCGTCCCCAAAATACTTGATTTTGATCATTGATTAAAATGATACCTATCCCAAGCCGAAATCCACTCTTATCAATCACAATCCAAGTTCCTCTTCTATAGCAAAATATAATGACTGGTTAGGATATACAGGATATCTGCTGGAAACAAGGAAAGCTGGGGTGAACGATGGGGCTCGAACCCACGACAACCGGAATCACAATCCGGGGCTCTACCAACTGAGCTACGTCCACCATAAGATTGGCGCGCCTGGCAGGACTCGAACCTGCTACCCTCAGCTTAGAAGGCTGATGCTCTATCCGGATGAGCTACAGGCGCGTGTCGCGAAGGCAAGGTGGTCGGGGTAGAGGGATTCGAACCCCCGACATCCTGCTCCCAAAGCAGGCGCGCTACCAGACTGCGCTATACCCCGATGCCAATGGCCAGCTTGGCATCATACGCATCCCTGAAAAATGCGTCAAGCCTATAAATCTCTGTCATTATTCCTTCTCCCCTTGCGGGAGAAGGTGGCCGCAGGCCGGATGAGGGGTGAGTCAGGTCCAGCCGTCTTCTCGTCTTGTAGGAGAACAAATTGCGCAACCAAGAAAAATATGAGACAGTTTACTTACTTTTAATGTAGAGGAAGAAGCTTCTATGAAATTTGCCAATTCAGATGTAAATAAATTACTTTTAGCTGGCTGTGTTATAACACTCATCGGGCTCGTGCCCTCCTTATCCGGTGGTTTGAAAGATTTTCGAGGCGATGAAACCGTTTTGCTAATTGGCGTACTTATTAGTGCTTTAGGCCTCTTTCTACTGAGCCTAGGTCTTGGCTGTAAACAAAACATAGAAGAGTCATCACATGCACAAAAATCACATGACACAAATTACCTCTCTGCAACCTTCCCTTATTGAAGCAGCCTATGAACAACGACAAGACATTAATGCGGAGAATGTCAGTCGTGAAGTCCGGGCAGCAATTTACGAAACTATTGAATTATTAGATGCCGGCGCAATACGCGTCGCAGAACAGCAGGACGGTATCTGGCAAGTCAATCAATGGGTTAAGAAAGCCATATTATTGTACTTTAAAATTGAAAAAAATAAGGCCATTGACGGCCACTTTACTCAATTTTATGACAAAATCCCGCTGAAGCTATTAGGTTATACTGACGAGCAATTAGCTCAACAAGCAGCGCGCATCGTGCCTCCTGCTTGTATTCGCAAAGGCGCTTTTTTAGCGCAGGGCACGGTGATCATGCCGAGTTATGTCAACATTGGCGCCTATGTAGATAGCGGCACGATGATTGACACCTGGGCCACGATTGGTTCTTGTGCGCAAATTGGCAAAAATGTGCATATTTCTGGGGGTGTGGGTATTGGCGGGGTCTTAGAGCCCTTGCAAGCCAATCCTACCATCATTGAAGACAATTGCTTTATTGGTGCGCGTTCTGAAATAGTCGAAGGCGTAATTGTCGAAGCAGGCGCGGTTATTTCCATGGGAGTCTATATTGGCCAAAGCACCCGTATCTATGACCGGGAAAACGATAGCATCAGTTACGGGCGGGTACCTGCCGGTTCAGTGGTAGTTTCCGGGAACCTGCCTGCCGCCGATGGAAAATACAGCCTTTACTGCGCTGTCATCGTAAAACGGGTTGATGAAAAAACCCGCAGCAAAATAGGTATTAATGAGTTGTTACGTGTTTAACTCTACGCCAAAGTATTGCATTTCCTGGAAAAATATGAGATAGTTCTCTTGTTTTTAGCATAACATGACCTATTGGAGGTATACAAATGCAATGTTCAATCAAAGCGCTTGCTGGTTTCGGTGTTGCGACTATTGGCTCATTGATCATCGGCGGTAGTCTAATGATAACTGGGGAGGCTTTAAACGATGATACACTTTTCACAGCAGGTACCATCATCGCTTTGAGCGCTATAGGTATCTTTTTGCTAGGATTCTTCGCCCAGAAGTTTTGTGAGAATGACCATCAGGAGCAACAGACTCAGCGCAATAACCGGGGTACTTCGTGGGTTTCCAGCAGCTAAGAAGTTATTGGTACACATTCCTAAGTATCAAATAGTATATTTGCGTGAGTTGCTCAAGATCGTTGACTAAAACACATTCATTGCTTTGATGAATAGTCTTGTTACACACCCCCAACTCAAGCACCTCGCACCCCGTAGGGGCAATAAATCTAGCATCAGAAGTACCTCCACTGGTGGCAAGTTTTGGATCCCGCTGAGCGACCGAACGAATAGCGACACGAGTGGCCTCGAGTAATTGACCTGCTTGGCTGATAAACGGTAAGGCGGAATGCTGCCACTTGAGATCATAGGCAAGGTGATGCCGAGTCAGTATGGCTTCAACTCCTTGCTGCAATATTTCAGCCGAGGTCACGGGAGAATAACGAAAGTTAAACCATGCCTCAAGTTCACCCGGGATCACATTACCCACCCCCACTCCCGCATGCAAATTAGAAAATTGTAATGAGGTGGGCGGAAAAAAATCATTGGCCTTATCATCGTCCCAAGTTTTTGTCGTCAACTCTAATAAAGCCCCTAAACTGCGATGAATGGGATTGTTGGCTAATTCGGGATAGGCAATATGACCTTGCTGCCCATGAATCACTAATCGCCCATTGAGCGACCCACGTCGACCAATTTTAATCGTGTCACCCACTCGATTTTCACTCGAAGGCTCCCCCACAATACAGTAAGTTAATTGCTCGCCTTGTTGTTGCAAATATTCCACCACTTTTTGCGTGCCATCGACGGCAGGCCCTTCTTCATCACTGGTCAGCAAAAATGCGATTGAGCCAGGATGATTGGGATAGTGTTCGATAAACTGCAAGCAAGCAACCACCATGGCGGCTAAATTTCCTTTCATATCGGCTGCGCCACGACCATATAAATAACCATCACGAATTGCAGGCTCAAAAGGAGGAGAAAGCCAATAGTCAAGCGGGCCTGGCGGCACCACATCGGTATGCCCCGCAAAAACCAGCAATGGCAAACCAGTGCCGCGCTTCGCCCATAAATTTCGCACCTCACCAAATGGCAGATGCTCGATGGTAAAACCCGCCTTGGCTAATAAATCGGCAAGCCTATTTTGACAACCTGCGTCTTCAGGAGTTACTGAGGGAAGCCGAATGAGCTGTTGAGTCAATTCGAGAGCTGGAGATAGTGGGGGCATAGAGAAAACCAGGCCTTTAATACTATGAGGTGACAAACAGTGTATGCTAAACTTCCGTGGCATACAATACTGGGGGAGAAATATGCTAGGGCAAATACAACTCCGCAAGGAAATTGCCGCCAGGCTCAAGCAGGCAAGAGAAGAAGCTGGTTTTGACTCAGCCGAGCAATTTTGCCAAGCCCACGGGCTTTCACTCAAAGAATACTCCCGCCATGAAGCAGGAACAATGATACTCCGAGCTTCACAAGCGATGCACTACTGCGATCTACTCCATAAAAGCCTGCACTGGCTGATGCTCGGTGATGCTTGGGATCAAATCAAAAAAGAAAGAGGACAAAAATCCCCTCTCGCCCACCCAAGTCCTGAGAATGCCTAACAAACCTAGCGGGTGTAATTAAAACTGCGGTCAGAAGATCCCAGAAGCGTGCACGATTTTTCTATCCGGGCACGGGCACGCAATCGGGCACGTTTAATAGTGGGGAATCCCTTCTTATTATTATTTCTTCCTAGGGACATAAAGATCGGTAATGGTGCCTTCAAACATCTCAGCCGCCATCATGATAGTTTCAGATAAAGTAGGATGTGGGTGTATGGTAAGCGCAATGTCATCGACAATGCAACCCATTTCTATTGCTAAAGTAAGCTCAGCAATCAGCTCACCGGCATTGGGACCGACAATACCAGCACCAATAAGGCGATGGCTTTTCTCATCAAATAAAAGCTGGGTGAGACCTTCATCACGCCCCATAGAAAGTGAGCGACCGCTGGCCATCCAGGGAAATACCGCCTTACCATAGGTAAGTTGTTTTTCCTTGGCTTCTTTTTCTGTGACACCCACCCAAGCAATTTCTGGATCAGTATAAGCCACTGAGGGGATAGCTCTTGGCTCAAAATAATGTTTTAAACCACTGATCACTTCCGCCGCTAATCGACCTTGGGCAGAAGCCTTATGGGCCAACATCAGTCCTGGAATAATATCGCCAATGGCATAAATTGTGGGCACTTTGGTGCGCAATTGTGAATCGACAGGAATAAATCCACGTTCATCCGTGCTAAGACCAGCTTTTTCTAATGCTAGCAAATCTCCATTAGGCTGACGACCCACAGCGACTAAAATTTGCGCAAATTTTTCCGGCTGTTTCGGGGCATTTTCGCCTTCAAAACTCACATACAACCCGTCTTTCTTGGCTTCAACTTGAGTGACCTTAGTTTTTAACCAAATATTTTCATAACGTTTTTGAATCCGTTTATGCAATGGCGCGACCACTTCTTTATCCGCCCCTGGAATTAACTGATCCATAAACTCTACCACACTGATCTGAGTACCCAAGGCTGAATAAACGGTCGCCATTTCTAGGCCAATAATACCGCCGCCAATAACTAACAAACGCCCATTGGTTGCTGGCAACTCTAAAGCACCCGTTGAATCCATAATGCGTGGATCCTCGGGAATAAAAGGCAATTTCACCGGGCGCGATCCTGCCGCAATAATGGCTTGTTGAAAATTAATGACTGTCTCACCCTCTTTAGTCGCCACTTTAATTTGAGTGGGAGAAGTAAATTTAGCTAACCCGGTGACTACGGTGACTTTGCGTTGTTTAGCCAACATACTTAATCCACCAGTTAGTCGACCAAGGACTTTATTTTTCCAAGCGCGAAGTTTTTCTAAATTAATCTTGGGTTCGGCAAAACTAATCCCGAAATCGCTCATATCGTGGGCGTCATCAACGACTTTCGCGGCGTGTAATAACGCTTTGGAAGGAATACAGCCCACATTCAAACAGACGCCACCTAAACTAGGATAGCGTTCCACTAATATCACTTGCTTCCCTAAGTCAGCCGCTCGAAATGCCGCAGAATACCCTCCCGGGCCACTGCCAATAACGACTACTTCAGTTGAAATTTCTTTGCTCATTTTTTATATCCTCATAATTCCTTCTCCCCGTGTGGGAGAAGGTGCCGAAGGCCAATTGGGAGAGAGATTAAAGTAATAAAGTTCTTATTTCTGCTAAGCATTCACTTAAAAACACGCTAAAACGTGCACCATCTGCCCCATCAACGACACGATGATCGTAGGATAACGACAGTGGTAACATTAAGCGCGGGACAAATTGATTATTTTGATAGATAGGTTTCATGCTGGCTTTTGAAACGCCTAAAATCGCTACTTCAGGTGCATTGACGATTGGAGTAAACGCAGTGCCACCAATCCCACCTAAGCTGGAGATAGTAAAACACCCCCCCTGCATATCAGCAGGAGATAAGCCTTTTTCTCGTGCTTTAGTGCTGATTTTAGCCAACTCTTGCGCTAATTCATATAAACCTTTTTTATCGGCATTACGTATCACGGGTACTACTAGACCGTTGGGAGTGTCAACAGCAACACCTACGTGAAAATATTTTTTCAAAATAAGCGACTCGCCATTGCCGCTCAAGGAAGCATTAAATTGCGGGAATTTTTTCAACGCTGCTACTACAGCTTTCATAATAAAAACTAATGGCGTTAATTTAAATCCTTGCTTTTCCGCGAGAATCTTTCGTTGCTCACGAAACGCTTCTAACTCGGTAATATCTGCTTCGATAAATTGTGTAACATGCGGCACTGTCACCCAACTACGATGAACATTGATGCCGGTTAATTTTTTGATTTTATTGAGTGGCTTGGTCTCGATTTCACCAAATTGGCCAAAATCAATCGCTGGAGCTGGCGACACTGCTAAGCCTGCCCCGCTACTTCTGGCGAGTGCAAATTTTACAAATTGCTGCACATCTTCTTTAGTAATACGCTTTCGTTCACCAGTGCCTGAAACCTGATTTAAATCGACCCCCAATTCTCTGGCTAAACGTCGCACTCCTGGCCCGGCATGTACTTCAGCAGAAGATTCAGAAGATGGTGCAGAAGGTTGTGGTGGTGGAGGAGCAGATGCTGCAGCAGTTTCCTTGGGTTCAGAAGGTTTAGTTTCTTTGGTTTCAGGGCCTTTCTCCGAAACTTCAGCTTCCCCGGAAGGAGCAGCCGCTTTTTCTCCCTCTTTTTCTTCAACCTCCATTAAAAGAATAAGTGAGCCTTGCGATACTTTATCACCCACTTTCACCTTCATTTCCCTCACCACGCCCGCATAGGGAGAAGGAACCTCCATCGTGGCTTTGTCACTTTCTAAGGTAATTAAAGAGCCTTCAACATCAACTTTATCCCCTGCTTTTACTAATAGTTCAATGACATCCACATTTTTGGCGCCACCAATATCAGGGACTATAACTTCTTGTATGGACAAGGAACTTCTCCTTTAAGATTCAATATTAGACTGCGCCCATGGTTTATTTCTATCAATTCCACGGATTAATCACTTCTAAAAAAGGACAATCAAAATCTTGTACATTACGTGTGACAATACAAAGATCATAATGTAAAGCAGTCGCTGCAAGCAAGCTATCTATAGCTGGCATGGTTCTAGATAACTGACTTTGTAACCATCCCCATTTATCCGCAACAGCCTGATCAATTGGTAATAATCTATCTCGAAACCACTCAGTCAACTCATGTTCGAGCCAATGCCTTAATTCTTCTTTTCGGTTTACCAACTTAACTTTTTCTACACCTTTACGAATTTCTCCCAATGACAGCACACTAAGATAAAGCGCATTACTGGGAATCACATCAAACCATTTTAATATTTTAACACTAGGTTTTAGGCTGACTATTTCAGAAATAACATTGGTGTCTAGAAGATAATTCATAATTCATAATTCATCTATATCTCGTGGCATTGATCGATCACGCTGTATCCTAAGCTTAATCCCCCTTAACGGTGATCGTCGCATAAACTCAACAAAAGATAGCTTTGACTTTGTAAGATGTTCAAATTCTTCCTGGGAAATGAGCACAGCTATTGGTTTTCCACGATGAGTAATATATTGAGGACCAGCACTTACTGCCTCACGCACTACTCGGCTTAAATGAGCCTTTGCTTCTTGGATTTGCCACTTCGCCATCGCGACCCTCCTAAACTAGTCAGACTGGTCAGAACTATACGCCTCAACCAACTACCTGTCTACAAATCCATCGGATCAAATGCTTCGGTATCAATATTCCATTTTCGCAGTGCATTCATTAATTGGGACATGGGAATTTGCCCTTCTTCTTCTAAAGCTTTCAATGCCATATAGGCAATGTGCGAGGCACTCACGGCAAAATAGTGGCGCAAATTTGCTCTAGTATCACTAATGCCAAAACCATCGGTGCCTAACACATAGTACGGCTGGCGCACAAAGGGGCGAATTTGATCGGCATATAAACGCATATAATCTGTCGCCGCAACGACGGGTCCTGCTTGATTCTGCAAACACTGGGTCACATAACTGATTTTGGCTTTTTCTTTGGGATGCAACAAATTATGACGCTCTACGGCTAATGCTTCGCGGCGTAATTCGGTAAAACTAGGAGCACTCCACACATCCGCACTGACTCCAAACTCCAACAATAACTGGGCTGCTGCAATGGCTTCTCGCAATATAGCGCCAGATCCTAACAATTGCACTTTGAGCTTGGCTTTAGGATCACCCTTTTGAAACAAATAAAGACCCTTGATAATCCCCTCTGCTACACCTTCGGGCATTTTAGGGTGGGTATAATTTTCATTCATTAAAGTAATGTAGTAAAACACATCTTCCTGGTCTTCGTACATACGCTTCAAGCCATACTGAACAATCACCGCAACCTCATAAGCAAAGGTCGGATCATAACTAATACAACAGGGGATGGTGCTCGCCAAAAGCAAACTATGGCCATCATCGTGCTGTAACCCTTCGCCTGCTAGAGCCGTGCGACCCGCCAAACTTCCTAACAAAAAGCCGCGAGCACGAATATCACCTGCAGCCCAAGTGAAATCACCAATACGCTGAAAGCCAAACATGGAATAAAAAATATAAAAAGGAATCATGGGAAGGCCATGCGTACTATAAGCAGAACCCCCAGCAATCCAAGAACAGATTGCCCCCGCTTCATTGATCCCTTCCTGCAATAATTGCCCATTGCGAGCTTCTCGGTAATACATAACTTGAGACTTATCGACTGGTTCATACAATTGACCAACGACGGAATAAATACCGATTTGCCGAAACAAACCCTCCATGCCAAAGGTGCGCGATTCATCAGCCACTATTGGCACAATGTGCGATCCAATCACTTTGTCTTTTAATAGGATAGTAATGATCCGACCAAAAGCCATCGTCGTAGAAATTTCTCGGTCATCTGTGCCTTCCAGCAGTGGCTCCAGGGCAGTTAATTCAGGGGCTTTTAATACAGGGGACTCGTGATAGCGTTTGGGTAAGTCTCCACCCATTGTTTGTCGCCGTAGTTTGAGAAATTGAATTTCGGAGCTATGCTCATCCGGCCGAAAAAACGGTAGATCGCGAATAGCTTCTTCAGCAATATCCAAATTAAAACGGCGGACAAAGGCTTTAAGATCATCGACTGCCATTTTTTTAAGATTATGGGCAATATTTTGTGCTTCTCCCGCTGTGCCTAAGCCATGCCCTTTAATAGTTTTAGCCAAAATAATAGTGGGCTGCCCAGGATGGTGCTTCATTGCTGCTGCATAAGCTGCATAAACTTTTTGTGGATCATCTCCACCACGATCTAATTGCCAAAGTTCATCATCAGTCATGTCTTTGACTAACTCGAGCAATTCGGGATATTTTCCAAAAAAATGCTCACGCACGTAGGCGCCATTTTGCGATTTGAATCGTTGGTAATCACCATCGACACATTCTTCCATACGCTGCATTAATAGGCCGGTTTTATCTTTGGCAAATAAAGCATCCCAACCACTACCCCAAATTACTTTAATCACTCGCCAACCGGCGCCACGAAATAAAGCTTCAAGCTCTTGGATAATTTTACCATTGCCACGCACTGGACCATCTAAACGCTGCAAGTTGCAGTTCACCACAAAAATCAAATTATCCAACTGTTCACGCGTGGCGACGGTAATCCCTCCCAAAGATTCGACCTCATCCATTTCTCCATCACCCAAAAAAGCCCAGACTTTGCGGCCCTGGTCTTTAAGTAACCCGCGATTTTCCAGATATTTTAGAAATCGAGCTTGATAAATAGCTTGCAAAGGACCCAAACCCATTGACACCGTAGGAAATTGCCAAAAATCCGGCATAGTACGTGGATGAGGATAAGAAGACAGGCCTTTGCCGCCCACCTCTTGTCGAAAGTTATTTAATTGTTCTTCCGTCAAACGCCCTTCCAAAAACGCTTGGGCATAAACCCCAGGAGCAGAGTGGCCCTGGATAAAAATAAGATCGCCCAGATGTTGTTCATTTCTAGCCCGAAAGAAGTAACTAAATCCAATAAAATACAATACAGCTGCTGAAGCAAATGTGGCTAAATGACCCCCTAAGGCTGAATCAATCACACCTGCTCGCAAGACCAACATAATGGAGTTCCATCGAATTAAAGAAAGAACTCGGTTTATTTCTTCTACCTTGTGGGGCAAGGGTTCTTCCTGCGCAACAGATATCGTATTGAGATAAGGGGTATTTAAAGAAACCGGAGAAGCAACCCCAAGTTTGGGAGCCTCTTGTAACAATTGATTAATGATAAATTCCGCTCTTTCGGTGCCTTCTTCACGAACCACAGACGCTAGAGCATCTCGCCACTCTTGCGTTTCTAGCGGGTCAACATCCATTGATGAGGGTATTTTATTATTTGTCATTTTAATCTCCAAGTTTATGACACCCAAGATACCAAAGTAAACACAGCGATAACTGCAATCCATAATATAAGGGCATTACTTACCAGCTCAGAAGTCGCTGTATTTTCAGATATCTCAGCGATTGTTGCGTTAGCATTACCCAACTCAAGGGCCGCCATTCCTGATTTAGAAGCAAATTCACGAGCATAGTTTAGTTCTGACATCGCATGCTTACGCCAATAGGCAAAGCCATGGGCAAAATGTCCAACCAAAGCATAGCTCAAGCCAACGAGCCGTCCAGGAATCCAATCTAAGATATTTCTAACTTTCCCAGCCTCAGCGATATTTAGACAATCCAGCATAACATAAACCAAAGCTCCCACAGGACCTAGTATCAGATAGTAAAACAAAACTGAAAAAATAGTCGGGTAATCAGCCAAGCTATTTGGCAGCTTACGAAAATCAATACAGAAAAAGAGCACCACTAGATTTAAAATAAATTGCGGTAACTCAAACCATATGCCATGCAGCAGATATTGCAACACACTGATCAAAATCATGATGGGTATGCAGGCAGCTCCAAGCTTTACATAGCCATTTTCAAGGCGAAGAGCGCTTAAAATAGCCCAAATACCTTGTACATAGGATTCTGACCAAGAGCGCAAATAACCATTCGCGCCCAGGTTAAAATAACGTTGCAGGGCGATACAAATTAAAATAGCAAATAATGTCATTTTTATGCTCCGACACTTTCACGTCCTTGTGGACTGGATCCCTGCATCCTTGCAGGGACGACGTTTGGCTCTCAATCTCTGCGTAATCGATCTGAAATGGCCACCGGGGTAGGAAAGCGCATAACCACCAAATAAGAAGAAAGAATAAAAGTTAATATCGCTACCAGTTGAATCAAATTAGATACATTCTGACTAATTAAAGATTCCTGCACAGCAAGAAAAACCAATAATAACGAAAATTCACTAATCTGTCCCAAACGAAACCCCACTTCCCAGGCCACATGTCTAGGCTCACCCACTTGTCCGAGTAAAAAACGAAACAATACCGGCTTAATAATGAGTAATAATGCCGCAAGAATCAAGGACGGAATGATCACTTCACTGAAGAAGGTCAAATTGAAGCTCGCACCCACTGAGAAGAAAAACAATACCAAGAAGAAGTCCCGAACTGGCTTTAAACTTTCTGCAATATAAAATGAGATTGGGCTCGTTGCCAAGGAAACTCCAGCAATGAAAGCACCAATTTCTGCAGATAATCCAGCCGCATTAGCAAGCTGGGCTAAACTTAGACACCAGGCAATCGCTAATAGAAACATGTATTCACGAATCCGATCAAATTTTCTAAATAATCGACGCAAAACAAAGCGTTCGACTGCAAAAGCAGCGATCAATAGCACCGGCAACCAGAACATGACTAGGCCAAACTTCAAAAAATTTAAACCACCACCATGAGCGCTGTTTAAGATAATTAGGAGAAAAATGGCGATAATATCTTGCAGTAATAATATTCCAATCATGACTTCACCCGTGTGCTGGTGATGCAAAACCGTCGTGGGCAATAACTTTAAACCAATAATGGTGCTGGAAAACATACAAGCAGCCCCAATCACCGCACTTTCGATCAGGGTATAACCAAATAAGGAGCCTATGCCAAAACCTATCCCGGCAAACACTAAGGAACTTATCAGTGCAATCCAACTAATTTTACGGAGCAGATGCCACAAACTCTGTGGCTGCAAATGCAGGCCGAGCAAAAAAAGCAGAAAAATAATACCCACGTCCCCGATTTCCACTATTACAGCAGAATCGCCGACCAACTTGAGTCCAGAGGGACCAAAGAGGATACCCAGGATCATGTAAGCAACCAACAAAGATTGCCGCGTATATAAGGCAATCGTGGATAATACAGCTGCCCCAGTAAAAATCAAAAAAATAGAAAATAGAAGAAAATTATTCGTCATAATCACCACCTGCAATTCTTGCTGATATTCGCTAAACTAGGCAAGAGTATATCGGGTCTCGGCTCGCGCGTCACCCGTCGGTCAAATTACTTAAGAAAGGGAATTGCTATGGTTATTGATCTGCTAATCATCGGCGGTGGAATTAATGGGGTGGGCATTGCCGCAGATGCTGCTGGGCGGGGTTTGCGCGTTTTACTCTGCGAACAGGGCGATTTAGCTAGTGCCACCTCCTCAAAAAGCAGTAAATTAATCCATGGCGGGCTACGTTATTTAGAACATTATGAGTTTCGTTTAGTCAAAGAAGCCCTGCAGGAACGAGAGATCTTGCTAAAAAAAGCCCCGCACATTATTCACCCCCTACAATTTATTTTACCTCACAATCCCCAGCTGAAACCCGCTTGGATGCTCCGTTTAGGCTTATTTATTTATGATCATCTTGGTAAGCGCCATGAATTACCTAAGTCGCAAACAATTCGTTATAGAAATCACCGTGCTGGTCAACTATTAAAAGAACAATTCTCGCTTGGCTTTAGTTACTATGATTGCCAAGTCGATGATGCGCGGTTAGTGGTGTTAAATGCACTGCAAGCACGGCAATTAGGCGCCGATATCCGCACGCGCACGCGCGTAATAGCAGCCACTCGCAGCTCACAAGGATGGGAAGTTACTTTAGAAAACACCCGTGACCAGACAAAAACGACTTTGCTTGCTCATACGCTAATAAATGCCACCGGCCCCTGGGTTGATAGTATTCTACAGCAAACGCTACACCTTGACTCAATGCACCATATAACAGGAGTCAAAGGTAGCCATATCGTGATTCCTAAACTTTATCCTGAGAAATATGCTTTTATTCTTATCAATGCTGATAAGCGAGTTATTTTTGTTATACCCTATCTACAGCATTTCAGTTTAATCGGCACCACGGATATTCCATTCCAAGGAGATCCTGCTGCTGCGCAAATTAGCCCAGACGAAGTGCGCTATTTGTGTGACGCGGTAAATCACTATTTTAGGCAATCGATATCTCCTAATCAGGTAATTTGGTCATATGCTGGGGTTAGGCCTTTACACAACCACAACATTGCAAACTCAAGCGAGATTTCGCGTGACTATTTTCTAGAGCTCAATGCCAGCGAGAACACTTGCCCATTACTCTCAGTGTTTGGCGGGAAAATTACTACCTATCGCAAATTAGCAGAACACGCGCTAGCAAAATTAGCGCCATTTTTTCCTAAGATGGGACCTGCTTGGACCACGAACGGTCCTCTCCCAGGAGGAAATATCCCTAACCAGGACATACAAGCGTATCACCGTGAATTTTCAGCTCAATACCCTTGGTTATCTAGCGAATTAGCAACGCGCTATGTATACAGTTATGGATCTCTCGCACAGGATTTTTTGCAGGAAAGAAAAAACTTGGCAGACTTAGGTAGGAAATTTGGCGCAGATCTTTATCAATGCGAAATAGATTATCTAATGCAAAAAGAATGGGCGCAAACTGCTGAAGATATTTTATGGCGACGAAGCAAGGTAGGCTTGTTTTTTCCGGTCGAGAACTTAAAAATTTTAGAAAATTACATCAACGATGAAAAATAAAGCCAAATAATGCAAATATTACTTTACATCTTGCTATTTCCTAGTAAACTGACTCTCGCATTTTTAAGGGAAATTTAGGGGGCATCTCTAAAAAAATTCCGTTTAAAACTGCAAAAGAAGAAAGCATCAGGGGCCTACACCGTTAAAATGCGCAAATTTTTAAAGATGCCCCCTTTTTCAACGAACCATTTTTCAGGAGATTTAATAATGCCGAAAGTCAGAAAAGTTAAAGCCAAAAAAGTTGCTGCTAACCCAGCTCATGCAATGAAAGCTAAATTGCGTGCCGCAATAAGTCACGCTAAAGCGCTTAAAAAAGAGTTAACCGCTCAATTAAAAGCAAAGACTGCAGAGTTCAAGGAAAAGCTTAAAGAGGCAGAAGCTGCTGCTATGGCAAAAGCAATGCATACTCTGGAGCAAGAAGTTGCTAAGCGAGAAGAAGCCAAACGTAAAGTAGTAGAATCCGCCGCTGAAAAGTTTGAAAAGCGTTATGCTAAAAAATTATCCAAACGCCTTGGCAAAAAATTAAAGACTCGAGGAGGGCCTAAAGCCAAATCCGCCAAAGCTAAAAAAAGCGTACGTCCAGCAAAACGAGCTACAAAACGCGGCAGACCCAGCAAAGCAAAAGCAATGAGTGGCGAATCAATGCCTTCAGCTTAGTTAGTGAGTTTTCATCCCCTCTCCCAGTCTCTGCGGCCGTCATTGCGAAGCGAGGAAGCAATGACGACCGCAGAGACTGGGAGAGGGGATTTTAACCTCCTACTGCTTCCAAAATTTTTCTATTAATCCCCTCAACTGTACCAATCCCACTGATCCTTATAAACTTTGGAGCATGATCTTGACCTAGGGGCGCTCCTTTATCCGACCAATTTAGATAATACTCCAACAGAGGTTCTGTCTGCTGATGATAAACAGCCAAACGCTTGCGGACGGTAGATTCGGCATCATCCTCACGAGCTATTAAAAGCTCTCCGGTGACATCATCTTTACCTGGAACAATAGGAGGATGATGGCGCAAATGATAAACTCGACCCGACCCAGGATGAATTAAACGACCACTCATGCGCTCGATGATTTCCTCATCAGGCACATACAATTCAACGACATAATCAATTGGAATATGAGCTTCACGAAGAGATTCTGCCTGGGGAATGGTACGAGGAAAACCATCAAATAAAAAACCATTCTGACAATCGAGCTGCTTAAGCCGCTCTTTTACCAAACCAATAATAATGTCATCAGAAACCAGTTTTCCACTTTCCATCACCTCTTTAGCCAACAATCCCAAAGAAGTTTTTCTCTCGACCGCAGAGCGCAACATATCACCCGTAGCAATTTGCGGTATATGCAACTGCTGTGCAATTAAACGTGCCTGGGTTCCTTTACCTGCGCCTGGACTACCTAATAATATTATCCTCATAATAATTGACCCAACAAATAACGATTAGTTTATAATATGCTCCCTCACCCTAGCTCTCTCCCACGAGGGAAAAAGGATCTTCTGAAGAAGAATACCGATAATTACTGAGAAATCAATTTATATGGCACAAGAAAATATAGAAGGCCAATCACTGCGAGATTTTGCCGAAAAAGCTTATCTCGATTATTCCATGTCTGTCATCTTGGATCGAGCCCTACCCCACGTTGGCGATGGCCTAAAACCAGTACAGCGCCGGATTATTTATGCCATGTCTGAACTTGGGTTAAAAAATACTGCTAAATTCAAAAAATCCGCCCGTACTGTGGGCGATGTTTTAGGTAAATATCATCCTCATAGCGACATGGCCTGCTATGAAGCCATGGTACTCATGGCGCAAAATTTCTCTTATCGCTACCCCTTAGTCGATGGCCAAGGAAATTGGGGATCTCCAGATGACCCGAAATCCTTTGCTGCCATGCGCTATACCGAATCACGTTTAACTGCTTATGCACAACTATTACTCGCAGAATTAGAGCAAGGAACTGTCGACTGGGTCCCCAATTTTGATGGCACGCTAGAAGAACCTCGTTTATTACCTGCCCGCTTACCCAATGTGTTACTCAATGGGGCCACCGGCATTGCCGTAGGCATGGCAACCGACATTCCACCCCATAATTTACGAGAAATAGCTGCTGCCTGCATTCATCTATTGGACCATCCCAAAGCAACCCTAGAAGAAATCAACGCACATATCTTGGGCCCGGACTACCCAACGGAAGCAGAAATTATTACTTCCGCAGCAGAAATACGCGAACTTTATCGGACCGGCAACGGCAGCATCCGAATGCGAGCAGTTTACATCCAAGAAAATGCTGACATCATTATTACCGCGCTACCGTATCAAACCTCAGGCTCTCGGGTAATGGAGCAAATAGCGCAACAAATGCAAGCCAAAAAATTGCCCATGGTGGAAGATTTGCGCGACGAATCTGATCATGAAAATCCGACACGTTTGGTGATTACGCCACGCTCAGCTCGCGTGGATGTCGACGCACTCATGCTGCATTTATTTGCCACTACAGATTTAGAACGCAGTTATCGCGTCAATCTCAACCTAATTGGCATTGACGGCAAACCTCAAGTACGAAACTTGCTACAACTATTACGTGAATGGCTCGAATTCCGTCAGCAGACAGTGCAACGGCGTTTGCAATTCCGTTTAGACCAGGTGCTCGCACGTCTGCATATTCTTGAAGGTTTATTAATTGCCTATCTTAACCTCGATGAAGTAATCGCCATCATTCGCCAAGAAGATGAGCCCAAGCCAGTCTTAATGCAGCGCTTCAATTTAAGCAGCCTGCAAGCAGATGCCATTTTAGACCTCAAGTTACGCCATTTGGCTAAATTAGAAGAAGTTAAAATTCGCGGCGAACAAAAAACACTGGCTACGGAACGCAAGCAATTGGAAAATACCTTAGGTTCAACAACAAAATTAAAGCAATTAATTCGCGCTGAAATTCTTGCCGATGCGGAAAAATTTGGAGATGCGCGCCGTTCACCGATTGTTGCGCGCACTAGCGCCCAAGCCATTGCCGAAGAAGCTATGTTGCCTACTGAACTGATCACGCTGGTGCTCTCACAAAAAGGCTGGATTCGTGCAGCAAAAGGCTTCGATATTGAGGGGGCCAAGCTCAGCTATCGATCGGGAGATAACTTTCTGGCACAAGCACAGGGACGCAGTAATCAAGCGGCTGTGTTTCTCGACTCCAGTGGCCGTAGCTATTCCTTAGCTGCGCATAACTTGCCCTCTGCAAGAGGTTTAGGTGAACCATTAACCAGTCGCTTAAAACCTGCACCTAATACCCATTTTGTGGCGGTTTTGTTAGGTGAAGAAAAGCAACATTATTTACTCGCATCCAGCGCGGGCTATGGGTTTATTACTTCACTCAACGAACTGATTTCAAAAAATAAAGCCGGCAAAGCCATTTTAACCTTACCAAAAAATGCACAAGTTTTAATTCCCCGCTTAATCCAGAACATCCAGCAACAATATGTCGCTGCCGTCACCAATACTGGCTATTTACTCCTATTTCCGCTTGCTGAATTACCTCAATTACCCCGCGGCAAAGGCAATAAAATGCTTGGAATCCCCGCCAGTAAAGCAGCGGATGAATATATGATTGACAGTGCGGTTCTTGGCAAAGAAGATACTTTGATCTTGTGGATGGGAAAACGCAGCCTATCTCTTGCGCCTAAAGATTGTGCTAATTTTGTAGGGGAAAGAGGCCGACGCGGACAACGTTTACCACGAGCATTTTCGCGTATTGATCGGATAGAGGTTAAATAAGTTCCCTCTTCCCCGAAGGTGGGAGGGGGTGTGTTAAGAGAACTACTAATGCAAACTAATAAATTTTTAGGCTCAATGCTTCTGATCGCTGGAACATCTATAGGCGCCGGTATGTTAGCACTCCCTGTTTCTACTGGAACCTACGGATTTTTACCATCGCTTATTTTATTTGTAATTTGTTGGGCAATTATGACTATCTCAGGATTGCTCATATTAGAAGTAAATTTATGGTTAAAACCTGGAACTAACATCGTAGGCATGGCCACCGCCACCCTGGGGGTCGGAGGTAAAATTATTGCCTGGATCACCTATGCCTGCTTGTTCTATTCTTTAATGGCTGCCTATGTTTCTGGCATGGGAGATCTCGTCCAATCCATCGTACAAAATGCATTTAATCTCCCCATCAGGAAAGGTTCTGGAGCATTACTAATGATTCTATTAGTTGGCGTCGCTGTGTATTGCGGTACTCATACTGTAGATTATTTAAATCGATTATTCTTCTCAGCCAAACTTCTAACCTTATTCGGTGTGCTTTTTTTCTTGGCGCCCCACGTGCAGCTCACCCCGCTCATGCATAGCAGCCCCAATAAAATTTGGTTAGCTCTGCCCATCGCCATCACTTCTTTTGGTTTTCAAAATGTCATTCCTAGTTTACGCGTGTATTTAAAAGATGACGCCATGAAATTACGCTTAGCTATTCTCATCGGCAGTAGCATCCCCTTGTTAATTTATATTTTATGGCAGACAGCGATCTTAGGAGTAGTACCGCTAACTGGCGAAAATGGTCTAAACAGTATCATGGAACAAGGTCAACCTGGCTCAGGGCTAGGTAAGGCTATCGATCACATTTTGCAATATCATTGGATCGGCAACTTATTTAAAGCATTTACTTTTTTTGCCATCATCACCTCTTTTACTGGTGTTTCTTTCAGCTTATTTGATTACCTAATGGACAGCTTACGAATCCCGCGCACTCGTAATGGCCGCATTCTCACTCTAATAGCCACTTTTCTTCCACCCTTGATTTTTGCTTACCTTTACCCGAATGGATTTATTCTCGCCTTGGGTTACGCTGGAATCTTTGTAGCAATTTTACTGGGCATTCTGCCGGTACTGATGTCTTGGAGCGGCCGCTATTGGAAAAAAATTGCTCATGGCTACCAACCACAGATCAATAAATTCGGTTACTTACTATTAATCCTGTTTTCGTTGCTTATCATAGTGAGTCAGATAGCAATCAAATAATCGAAGGAGTGCCTTACATCCCCGCCATGGCCGCCCTTAAGAAATATTTGCATTTCAGTCAAAGTCAATATCAATACGAACCCAAAGGATTTGTGCGCTTACAAACTGCGGTTGAATCTGAACAAGCACACCAATGGTTAATTCGCTTTGCCGTGAGCGACTGTGGAATCGGTACTCCTGAGGATCAGTGTGACAAAATCTTCGAACCCTATTGCCGCTACACCCCAAAAAAATTATTGCGAACCAATGAATTATTTGTTAAATTAATGAAAATTTAATCTAATAGGAAATTAAATATGCAACCAAGTACTGAATTACCCACAGAGGCTTTTAAAATAAACAAGTCAACATTTGTTTCAAATACCTTTAAATCGGTCAGTGCTATAACAGCAACAGCGATACTAGGAAACGTTTTATTTTTTCATTTTCTTCCCCTACAAGACCTTAAGAGATCATTTGGTGATCTTATAGTTATGCCTGTGTTACAAGTGGAGCTGATCTTTTTTGCACTTCTTATGGCATCACTTGGCGGGGAATATGAACGACAAGAGAAGGAATATCTAACTAACAGAGGTTCTGAACAGCCAGCTGCAAGGTGAACTCTCATTGCAGGTCTTCCTACTTCCAGGGTAGTCTTCATAATTAACTAACTTATGCTGATACATTGTTCAACATTGCATTAAAGAGAAAGTTACGAATTTTTGTCTACCAATCTATACTAACTTATCCACAATAGGTTTTTTTTCAAACTACAAATCTTGTCTATAGATAAGTCGGTGAGGACTTGAACCTAGATTCGGCAGTAGAAACCGTAGCGAGAGGGCTTAAGACGTTGAAGATCTTGATTATTTTTAAGTTTTTTTCTTGAAGGCGTACTCACCCGTACGGTGAAAGAAAAAAAATATAAAAATAAGCGGGAGATTCAATGTATTAAGCCCTCGCAGTAGGTTTCTACTGCCGAATCTAGGTTGAACAATCATCTCGGGACTAAAGCCTTGTTCTAACATAGAGGCAGCTATTATCAACCTTTCTTCTTGGCGCCCTTCTTCACGCCACTGTTGTGCTAAGGTTATAACTTTTTCTCCGGTTTCTTGAGACAATTAGGAATTTTCGAATGGAATTAGAGAAATCATTTTTCATGTCGTCTACGGTATTGAACGAAAAATAGCATCAATATATTCTTTCCTTGACTCTTGTAATGACGAGGAAGAAAATAATGCAACACCAAGAACAAAAAAATTTATTCCATCTGCACAATGAACTTACTGACAGGAAAATCGAAATGTCGATCACCCAAGCTATTAGCCCGTTGACAGAACAAATCAGCAATCTGAAACATGAAATTCAACAATTTAAAAATGAAGTCAGGCATGAATTTCAACTAGTTAGGACTGAGCTCAAACATGAATTCCATCAAGAACTCCATCAAGAACTTGGAAAACTTAAAGAAGATATGTCCGCTATTAAAGAGCGCTTAGGGATGCGCAATCAAGTGCAGGGTGAAATTCGAGCACGTTTTTTTGATTATAGCTTTAAGGCGGGGTGGTTAATTGGTGTTGCGGCGTTATCTGCCGTTATCTCTTATTTTATGAGTTGTCTCCACGCCTTTATTTTATAGTGGCAGCAAAAGCAATTTAGACAATGCGCCTGGCTGTTCTCGCACCAGCTTAGGCACTAAATATCCCGGGAGATATTGCATCATTTGCCCCAGAAGTTTTTGTGCCTCACTATCAGGCACCGCAAAATGCATCGCTCCTTGCACTTTATCTAACACATTTAAGTAATAGGGCATCACTCCAGCAGCAAATAACTTATGGCTTAATTCAATCAAAATATCAGCATGATCATTCACTCCTTTCAGCAACACAGATTGATTTAACACCGTCACCCCTGCGGCACGCAATCTCCTTAAACTATGTTGTAATGGCGCATCCAGTTCATTTGGATGATTGACATGCACCACTACCACCGTATGCAAACGCGTACTCGTCAACCAAGCTAATAATTCATCATTAATTCGCTCAGGAATCACAATGGGCACTCGCGTATGTAAGCGCAATGTTCGCACCTGCGGAATACACGCAATTTTTGCCGCAATCTCAGCCAAAACTTTATCTTTTACTAATAAAGGATCGCCACCACTAAAAATGACCTCATGCAAGCTAGGGTCAGCTGCAATATAATCCAATATTTTGTCCCAATCTGTCTCACTTAAGGCATTTTCTGCATAAGGAAAATGCCGACGAAAACAATAGCGACAATGGATCGCGCAACTACCCGCCACAATCACTAGCACACGGCCATGATATTTATGCAATAAACCCGGTATTGGCCTCTTCGCTCGCTCTTGTAACGCATCGGCTCGATAGCTTTGCCCCATTAAAAGTTCAGCACTTTGCGGCAATACTTGTTTTAGTAAAGGATCATCTGGATTTGCCCTACTCATGCGTGCCACAAATGCACGAGGTACACGTAGCGCAAAACCTGATTCTGATTTAATTGCGGAGAGAATTATTTGGGGATCTAAATTAAGAATTTCCCCCAATTCCTGAGGATCGGTAATGACATCAGCCAATGCTTTCTGCCAACTACGCAATCCACTCTCCCCTGGTGGGAGAGGGTAGGGTGAGGGGGAGATATTATTCTCTGGTTTTATAGTCATATTCACATAAATCATTAATCAGGCATTGAGGACACTTAGGTTTTCTTGCGGTACAAATATAACGACCATGCAACACTAACCAGTGATGCGCGGGTTTTTTAAACACCGGGGGAACATTTTTTTCCAGCGCCATCTCCACTGCTCGCACATTCTTACCTCGCCCCAAACCTGTCCGATTAGCCACCCTAAAAACATGCGTGTCCACGCCAATGGTTTCTTGACCAAATAAGGTATTTAAAATGACATTGGCCGTCTTTCTTCCTACCCCTGGTAATCCCTCCAAATCTTCTCGTTGCTGAGGAATTTTACCATGATAGCGATCGACCAATAATTGGCAAGTTCGCAAAATATTGCTGGCTTTCGCATGATACAAACCAATACTCTTAATATAAGATTTTAAACCTTCCTCACCCAAGTACAGCATTTTTTGCGGCGTATCCGCAATGACAAACAGCTGCTCTGTCACCAAGTTGACTCGTTGATCCGTTGCTTGAGCTGACAAAATCACCGCGATCAGCAATTCAAAATCGCTGCTATAACGCAATTCAGTCATAGGAGCAGGATTAGCCTGCGCCAGCCGCTGAAATAACTCATTGCGTTGTCGCGCATTCATGATGCGGGATTCTGCGTACTGACTGATAGCCTCCTGCCACGCCGTTGGATAAAACAATTTGCCAAACCTGAAAATCTCGGGCTTTTGCTGCTCCAGCACAAATCAGCAAATAAAAATTCCACATCCGACGAAAGGTGTCGTCGTAATTAAGTTTTAACTTTTCCCAGTATTGATTAAAATTGTGATGCCAACTTTTCAAAGTCTGATAATAATAAGCCCCAAAATTATGCCAATCCTCCATTAAGAAAATTCCTTCCCAGGCTTGGCCCAGTTGCTCGATGGAAGGTAATTCTCCATTAGGAAAAATATATTTTCTAATCCATTCATTTTGCGGCGTGGGTACTAATTGATTATTGCCGATAGTGTGTAATAAAAATAAGCCATTAGGTTTAAGAGATTTTTTGACTTGGCGCATAAACCGTCGATAATTTTTCTTTCCAACATGCTCAAACATGCCCAAAGAAGCGATCCGATCAAATTGGCCTTTTAAATCACGATAATCCTGCACACGAATTTCCACCGGCAACCCGGCACAAACTTCTTTAGCTAAACGTGCTTGTTCTTTAGAAATAGTAATCCCGACGACTTCCACCCCATAGTGCAAAGCGGCATATTTCGCGAGCCCTCCCCAACCACAGCCGATATCCAATAATCGCATCCCCGGCTTTAATTCCAATTTTTCGCATACTAGCGCTAACTTTTGTTGCTGGGCTTGATTTAAATCATTTGCTTGTTCCCAATAACCACAGCTATAAATCATGCACTCATCCAACATTGCCTGAAACAGATCATTACCAAGATCGTAATGTCGCTTTGCCACTTCCTGAGAACGTCGTTTGGTTTGAAAATTAATGATCGCTTGCACCATACCGTGCAGGTAGAGCATAAACCGGTATTTTAATTTTCTTTCAGTACTAGCTTGGATAAAACGCAGCACACATTCATCTAATTCACTACAATCCCACCACCCCGCCATATAACTCTCGCCTAACCCCAGCATCTTACGTTGCAAGACTTCGGAATAAAACCGTTCATCATGCACTTGGATATCCCAGGGGCGTGAGCCATTAATCTCGATATCGGCTAGCTTGGCAAATTTAATAATTTTATCCTTTGCAGTCACGGATCGTGTCCTCCTTCTTAGGTTGCTTAATTTTTTCATTCATTCTCTGGATGGCGGCCAAAACTTCAGCTCTCGTCTCCCTCAGAATAACGGCTTTTTCTTGGTTCTGAAAGTCTTTTATCCTATCTTCTTTAGTCAAACGTAGTTGCAGTGTCTGCACCCGTTGCCGTGCTTTGCGGGCGCGTTGCTGTCGCTGCTCGGGCGATGGCAAGGGGACCTGTCGGATCTCAATACAATCCACAGGACAGGGCGGCAAACATAACTGACAGCCAGTACATTCTGTGGCAATCACGGTATGAATTTGCTTTGCTGCGCCCAAAATCGCATCCACCGGACACGCTGGAATACATTTCGTGCAACCAATGCAGGCTTCTTCACGAATGACAGCGACTAATTGATATTGATTGTCACCGTTCATGACCCACCCGGCATCGACAAACCGCCCGTTGTCATGGCAAATCACCCATCGTCATGGCAAATCCCCCGTCGTCCCGGCAGGATGCCGGGATCCAGGCTGCAAGGATGTAAAATCTTCGCTGCTTTTAATCAACTGCATCACCACCTGGGCTTCCACCCGCTGCAATAGTGGCTGAAACGGCCGGATACTATGCTTTAACAAAGGAATCCCACGGCTCATCCAATCCATGGCGGGAATATTTAAGAACTCTTCGCTGGCTAATGCTGTTTTCGGAAGGATCGGTTTTAAATAAGTCATTAAAATTTTAAACAAATTTAAGTTTAAGCTAAGAATCTTCTGCAACTGCGGTAATTGATCAGGCTGTTTTGCTAATACCCAAGGTTTTACTGAGTCTATGTATTGATTAGCGCGATCAGCTAAAGCCATAATTTCACGAACCGCAAGATGATAATCACGTCCAGCATAAAATGCAGCGATCCGATCTCCTGCTTGAACAAATTCTTGAAACAAGGCCGGTTCAGCTAACTCATCGGCTAAATTCCCAGCAAATAATTTGCTTATAAAGCCTGCTGATCGACTCGCAATATTAACAACCTTCCCGACTAAATCGGCATTAATGCGCTGGACAAAATCCAGTGAATTAAAATCAATGTCGTCCACTCGACTATTTAATTTCGCCGCAAAATAATAACGTAAATATTCTGGATCTAAATGCGCTAAATATTCTTGAGCAGTAATGAAAGTCCCTCTGGATTTTGACATCTTTTGCCCATTCACGGTCAAAAACCCATGGACAAATATCGCAGAAGGCTTACGCAATTGGCTGCTCTCTAATATAGCCGGCCAAAACAGGGCATGAAAATAAACCACGTCTTTACCAATAAAATGATACAACTCCACTGGACTGTCTTGCTGCCAATATTCATCAAATTGGTATTGAGGGTTTAAGCTGCAAAAATTTTCGAAATTAGCAATATAACCAATCGGCGCGTCTAACCAAACATAGAAATATTTGCCTGGCGCACCAGGAATTTCAAAGCCAAAATAGGGGGCATCCCGCGAGATATCCCAAGCTTGCAAACCTGCTTGAAACCACTCCAGTAATTTATTAGCCACTTGTTCTTGCAGATGGCCCGCCTGGGTAAAATTCTGCAACATCTCAGTATACTTCCCCAAAGAAAAAAAATAATGCAACGATTCTTTTTGCACTGGGGGTTCTCCGGAAAGAATCGAAATAGGATTTCGTAACTCGGTGGGGGAATAAGTGGCGCCACAAACTTCACAATTGTCGCCATATTGATTTTTGGCGCCACAACGTGGGCATTCCCCTTTGACATAGCGGTCTGGAAGAAACATTTTTTTGATCGGATCATAGGCTTGCTGCACCATGCGCGTTGTAATGTCACCCCGTTGTTGCAAGCGTTGATAAATTAAATGAGTTAGCTGCTGATTTTCAGGGGAGTGGGTCGTGTAATAATGGTCAAAGTCAATGTAGAAACGCGCTAAGATCCTCACGATGCTCTTGATAGATTTTCGTGACCAATTCTTCAGGGCTAACCCCTTGCTTTTCGGCACTGATCATAATCGGCGTGCCGTGGGCATCATCACCACCCATGAATAAGCAATCACGCCCACACATTTTTTGGAAGCGTACCCAAATATCGGCTTGAATGTATTCGACTAAATGACCCAGATGAATCGAGCCATTGGCATAAGTCAAAGCGGTGGTAACCAGTATTTTATTTTTCGGTTGCATACTCAGTGTCGTCCTGGCATAGCACATCGTCGTCCTGGCATGGATGCCAGCAGGATCCACGGCGCAGGATGCGAAAGTTTCACGTCCCTGCGCGTACTGGATCCCGGCTTCCTGCAGGGACGACGATATTCAGCGGACCCCTACGGAAATTTCTTCAATCACTTTTAAGCTGTGCCTAATGATAGCCAATGCCGCATCAATTTGTTCTCGGGTGATAATGAGAGGGGGGCACAAACGAATCACCGTACCATGAGTGTCTTTACTCAATAAACCATCGCGCGCCAACTGCAAACACACCTCACGAGCAGATGCTTTATTTGTATCAATTTCTACACCAATAAACAAGCCCTTACCACGAATCTCTTTAATCAACGAGCTTTTGATACGAGACAATCCCTGGAGGAAATAATCGCCAAACTCAGCAGCTCGCGTAATCAAATTTTCCGCCAGCAAGGTTTGTAAAGCCGCTAATCCTACAGCGGCCGCTAGGGGATTGCCACCAAAAGTACTGCCATGATCACCCGGGGTCAATACATCCATCACCTCAGCTTTGGCCAAAAATAGTGAAACGGGCAGTAAACCACCCCCCAATGCCTTCCCCAAGGTAATCCCATCCGGCTTTACTCCTTCGTGCTCACAAGCCAACAATTTTCCAGTGCGTCCTAATCCAGTTTGCACTTCATCACAAATTAACAGCACATTCTTGCGTCGACAAATTTCTGCGCATTGCGCCAAGTACCCAGGAGGGGGAACACGAATCCCAGACTCGCCTTGAATAGGTTCCACAAAAAAAGCAGCGGTGTTAGCAGTAATAGCTTCTTCTAAGGCGGCTGCATCCCCATAAGGAATCAGCTTAAAGCCTGGAGTAAATGGTCCAAAGCCATAACGATATTGGGGCTCAGAGGAAAAGCTAATGATGGTCGTGGTGCGCCCCTGGAAATTACCCTCGCAAGCAATAATTTCCGCTTGGTTTTCTGCCACGCCTTTCACGGTGTAAGCCCATTTCCGCACTGCTTTAATCGATGTTTCCACAGCTTCCGCCCCAGAATTCATCGGCAAGGCTTTTTCTTGCCCAGTTAATTCACAGGCATATTGCAAAAATTGCGCCAATTTATCGGAATGGAAAGCACGGGAAATGACCGCCAATTGACTGGCTTGCTCGGCTAAAGCAGCAACTAATTTAGGATGACAATGCCCATGACTGACCGCGGAATAAGCACTCATCATATCCAAGTAACGTTTACCTGCATCATCCCAAAGATACGCCCCCTGCCCCTTGACTAAAACCACGGGCAAAGGATGATAGTTATGTGCTCCATAAAGATTTTCAGTTTCAATGACCGGATTCATCTGCGTCCTCCCTCCGATTAATCCTTCTCCCGTTGTGGGAGAAGGTGCCGAAGGCGGATGAGGGGTGAGCCATGTTTCGCACCTCCTCTCCTAGCCTCCCCCATCCCCTTCATCCGGCCTACGGCCACCTTCTCCCACAAGGGGAGAAGGATTAATGCCCGGGGATTTACAGTGTTAAAGTCAAACACTTGCAAGCACCGCCTGCTTTTAAAAATTCATCCATAGCGCAGGTATGAGTAGTATAACCCTGTGATTCTAAATAGGCTTGAGTTTGTTCACACCCCGTGGGTAAAACCACCTGTTTGGCAACAACCACCGCATTGCAGGCAAAACGATGCGCTTCTTCATCAGGCACAGGCCAAAGCTCAAGTGATTGCTGCAGCCGCTGTTGTGATGTGCGACTAAAAGCACTGGGAAACCAAATCGCCTGCTGGGTATTTAAAGGGCAAAAACAGGTGTCGAGATGGTAAAAATACGGGTCTATTAATTCGCATTCGACCACTGGGCCAGGCAACCAGTGGGGAAACTGAGCTTGAAGTTTTGGGTAGATGACTTGTTGACTCCGTATCCCATAGCCCACAAATAAAATATCACCGGCAAATAAGGCATCTCCTGCACCCTCGAAATGAAAATTATCAACCGGGGGCAAAACTTGATAACCCGCATCCTGAAACCAAGCACGATAATAAGGTTCTTCAAGCTGACGTTCTGGATGGAGGAAATGGCTGGCATACACGGTGTTGTTGTGCACCAAGCCGGCATTCGCCGTAAATGTTAAATCCGGGATGCCCGCGATAGGATTGACTAAGCTAATTTCTACCCCAAGCTGCTCGAGGATTTGGCGCAGATGTTGCCACTGCTGTTGAGCGGTTTCCACGCAGGCCTGACGCTGCAAACTCATCCAAGGATTTATTTCATAATAAATGCCGAAATATTGGGGGGAACACATTAATATTCGCATATCGTTTCCTTACTCGGGACGGGCCTTCCGCCTCGCCTACGGGGTCCTGCCGCGCGGACAACCCGCCTGCTCGCACGCTGCGCGCGGCGTTAAAGCGTCATCCTTGCTAAATGATGTATCATATTACCTGCCGAAAGCCCTGCTACCTTGAGGCTCCGGTTGCGGTTGCGGTTGCTGAAAAGCCCGCACAGATTCTACGGCCTTCCCGGGGTTAGGACCACTCAATTGAGAAGCCGCTTTAGTCGCCCAAGCAGGTTGCGCAATCATAAATTTCGCGGCTGCATTTTTCGCGTTCGCGTCACCCCCCATAAGAGCAGCTAGCTTAGCAAAAGCACTTTTTACTTCGCCCTTCGGCGCAGGAGCAGCAGCTTGCTGCGCCACCTGGAAATTTGGCTGGGGTGGAGCTGCACGCAAGGTCTCAGCATTAGTGAGTCTTGGTGCTGCCTGAGCATCTACGCGTGCGGTTTGTTGATTGCTCAACTGAGAAGAAGGCAGCGTAGCATTCACCGGCGCCGGCTTTGGGCGTATTTCTGCCTTTGGAGCCGTCATGCTGGGTGTTTTAACTTTGAAATTGAGTGTCATTGCCATTATTGATTCTCTGCTCTTTGAATATAAATTCCTCGACATTATTCCTTCTCCCCTTGGGCTCTCCGTCATCCCGAGGAGCTTGCAGTCATCCCGAGCGAAGCGAGGGATGACGAAGAGCCCGGGGAGAAGGAATAGAGCCAAAGATGTATGAGAGAGGACCCACGGAATCCCCTCATGCTTTTCATAAGTAGAGTAATAATAGCATAAGATTCTTAAAAGAATATTAGAGAACTCTGACTAGAGAAATCCTCCCTCTGTAGGGGACAAAAATAATCCCTCCCTTTTCCAAAGGGAGGGATTATTTTTGTCCCCTACAGAGCCCATCACTCTAAAACTTAATTATTACTTTGGTAACCTGGTGCTCTCGTGGAATCCCCTTCTAAAACGCCCGAATTCTTGCTACAACATACCTGCGTCCGAATATAGTAAAGAAGAAATCCCACAGCGAATAGGCTAAACCCAACCAGCGCGCTTCTGCCAGCCTCAGCATCAAAAAAACACTTCATTTGATCAGCAGAAGACACCTGGCCGGTCCAAATATCCGAAACACTATACTTGTCATATAAGTGGAGCGTGCTACCAATAGCCCAACCACATACAGTTCCAATCAACCCAGTATAGAAGATTCCAAACACTGGCGTCATCCAATTTGCCATCTGTTCTTGCTCAGGCGTTAGTCGTTGTCTTTCAGGCGCTAGTGTTTGTCTTTGTTGTCTCATAATACCTCCTCATTATTAGTTACTATTAGAATTAGAGCCGTGATAGGGGTAAGTCGTCCCGGCGGTGGAATTAGCCTCCGACTCCGCTTTCCCCTGTTTATACGCCTTCCAAGCATAATATATCACACTAACAGCCATAAACAAACAATGCCGCTCCGATCAGCGCAGCTCGACTGACTTCGGGTCCCACACAATCACCCTTAGCTATAGCCGCCGTATCAAATAGACTATGTGTACTATAGAAATTTATAAAAGTTCCAGTCAACCAACCCAAAAATGCACCCAATAATCCATTTTTAAGCGTTTCTTTCATTACAATCTTTGGACCTATTACTTCATCAGGAGCATCAGGACATTCGCACATACATCGAGGCAATAAGTAAAGAAAGGATAGCATAATAGTTAAGAACGTTGCCATGAAAACAGTGTCAGCAATTTCCCAGCGCAAAAAACAATCTCCTGGGTCAATGATCGATCCAGAAGCGCTGTACTGACTGTACAAATTGGAAAGGCCAGCAATAATCCAGATGCTACTCGCTGTTGCTAACCCAAGCCCAGCGGTTTTCTTGGCAAAAATTTTCGTACTTTCTACCGACATAAGACACCTCGCTCTCTTTGATACATTTCATTTAATTTTGGCTAAAGGATGATCCCACTCTGTTAACTCCATTACTATTAGAGACAGTATCAAAGCAAAGCAGTTTCAACAATTTCCGTACGCCAAAAACAATCGGCCGGATCAATAATTGCTCCAGCAGCGCGGTATTGACTGTACATATTGGAAAGGCCAGCAACCGACCAGACAAAGCCCGCTGCAAATATCCCAATCCCAGTTAAAGTTAGGCCTTGCTTGATCCTTTCCTGTTTGTCGTATTTACATTCCTCTGGTTCATCTCTCCCTGTTTCCTTAATTTCCCACATTTGAAATATCTCACTGATTTAAGTTTGTATCTTCCCATGAAATTATTTCATTGCGCACTTGAGTGGTCTGCGCACTAATTGCCTCAGAATTTTGATTTTTGTGCACCTTCCAATAATGGATACTAGCAATTACCATAAATAACACAGCTCCGATCAACGCATCTCGAGCTACTTCGGGACCCTTGCAAAAATCAGCAGAATTAATTGCGCGACCCGTCCAGGCATCTGCTACAGTATTGGCGCTATAGAAATTTAAGCAGCTCCCAACCATCCAACCAAAGAAAGCGCCATATAGTCCCGCCTGAAAGAGCGTCAACAATTTTGGAGTTTGAAGCATTTTTTCTTCGTCTGATTTTTTATCTTGTTCCATTTTATTAGAAATTTCGTTGGCATGCAGATCCTGGAAAGCACACCTGAGTATTATAAAAGTTAAAATAGCGGCTAGACTAGCTAACAGCAACATAGTTTCAGCGATTTCCGTACTCCAAAAACAGCTTGCTGGATCAGTAATCGACCCAGAAATGTTGTATTGACTGTATAAATTGGAGAGACTAGCAATAACCCAAACGGTAGTTGCTACTCCTAACTCAGCTCTGGCTGTTTCTTTTAATACAGGACCTAGGTAGGGTTTTAGCATACCATTTGGCTTTTCTCTTACCGAAACTTCTCTCGCCTTAGCAGCAAACATAACTTACCTCCTCACTTAGTTTAAATTTATTTACAACTTCATCCTGCGGACTGGATCCCTGCCTCTATGCAGGGATGACTGGCGAATCTTGCAATTCAGGGTAGTTTACCAAGCCTTTCTTAGGTGAATATTAAATATATTAAAAGCGCTGCACCCTCATCAGGCCTTCGGACAAGGGATTTTCTGCGCAGCATTTGCCATGGTATAATACCCGACTTTCCCGACCCCGTGGAGCTTTTAATGTCTGACTCAAGCAGCAATGACGATCGTTTTTCTAAGGCAGCCAATGCATTTATTAGAAGCGTGTGGGGCGATCGGGCAATTGGCATGGATATTCCGGCAATTGATTGGAGCAAACCAATCCGCCATGAAGATGTTTTATATCTGCTGCGATTATACCCTTATGTGCAAATCATTAGCAGCAATCCACAATGGGAAGAAACTATCATCCCGCAATTTAGACGTGCCGGCAGTGGCTGGTTAATTCATGATTATGGGCAAGCGATGAGCAGCTCTCCCGGTCCTTATTTGTATGGTCCCGGTAATCCTGAGCTGGGTGAAGCTAAGGAAAGAGAAGGTGGGGAAGGCGGAGGCGGTTTTTTTTCTGTGACTATTCAAGGGTTAATTACTGCAGAAGCCATGATTATCTGGGCCATGGAAAAAGGCTGGCCTGGGGTAGAAATTATTTCCGGAACGGAGTTTATGAAATGGGCGATCTGGATGGTAACCCAGGACCGCAATTATCCTAGTTTAGGCTTTGAGCCTAGCGAAGTAGACAAAGCAAAACACGAAAGAATTCGCCGTCTACGGGCGGAATATGTGGCAAAGGGTCCACAACCTGGCGGGGGCTCGGGCTAAAGCTTGCGGGAGCTGACCGATATGTGTGCAGGAGAAGGGATAATGCCGACGGCTTGGGAGGGGGGATTTCATTTCTGGTGCTTTGGTCTAAAAGTTCTTGTATAATCCCCCACCATCTTAAATATAACAATTAAGGATATCTATTAATGCCACTTATCTCATTGCGTCAACTATTAGACCATGCGGCCGAACATAATTATGGTGTCCCTGCCTTTAATGTGAATAATCTGGAACAACTCCGCGCAATTATGGAAGCGGCTGACGCCACCAACAGTCCAGTCATTGTTCAAGCTTCTTCGGGTGCGCGTAAATATGCCGGGCCTGCTTTTATTCGTAATCTTATTCTAGCGGCTGTAGAAGAATGGCCACATTTGCCGATTTGTATGCACCAAGACCACGGTGCTTCTCCAGCCGTTTGCCAACGCTCCATTCAACTCGGCTTTACCTCGGTGATGATGGATGGTTCACTCCGTGAAGATATGAAAACCCCTGCTTCTTACGAATATAACGTACAAACCACTCAACTCGCAGTGGATATGGCCCATGCCGGTGGCGTGTCGGTGGAAGGAGAATTAGGCTGTTTAGGCTCGCTGGAAACCCAAATGGCGGCAGATGAAGATGGTTCGGGTGCTGAAGGTAAATTATCTCACGATCAATTACTCACCGATCCGGTGCAAGCAGCTGATTTTGTCAAAGCAACCAAAGTAGATGCCCTGGCCATTGCGATTGGCACCAGTCATGGCGCTTATAAATTTTCGCGCCCCCCCACTGGAGAAACTTTATCCCTGGAACAGGTAAAACAAATTCATGCTCGCATCCCCGACACCCACTTAGTGATGCATGGTTCTTCCTCAGTTCCACAAGATTGGCTCGCTATTATTAATGAATTTGGCGGCGATATTAAAGAAACCTACGGCGTACCCATTGCGGAAATCCAAGAAGGCATCCGCCATGGCGTACGTAAAGTGAACATCGATACAGATTTACGCTTGGCTTCCACGGGAGCCATTCGGCGTTTTCTCGCCAAACATCCTGCAGAATTTGATCCACGTAAGTATCTGGGGGAAACTATTAAGGCCATGACTGAGATTTGCAAAGCACGTTATGAAGAGTTTGGTACCGCTGGCCGGGCAGATAAAATTAACGTCATCTCCCTAGAAAAAATGGCACAGCGTTATCAATCCGGCGAGTTAGATCCCCGTGCCCACCTGTGAACCATCATGACTTTCAAAACCCCCTATCATAATGCCAGCTTTTTGTTGAGCGCCGCGTCATTAGAGCAAATGCCTGCTGATGAAGGCGGCGAGGTGGCTTTTATTGGCCGCTCAAATGCGGGTAAGTCCAGTGCTATTAATACCGTCACTGGCATTAAAGGCCTGGCACGCAGCAGCAAAACCCCGGGCCGGACGCAGACTATTCTTTTCTTCCGTTTAGATGACCATCGGCGCTTTGTCGATTTGCCTGGTTACGGCTATGCCAAAGTACCGCTGCATCATCGACAGCACTTGGAAGACGCCGTCGATCGATATTTGCAAACGCGGCGCTGTCTCAAGGGTCTGATTTTAATTATGGATATTCGCCATCCGTTAAAAGACTCTGATCAACAAATTATCCAATGGGCCACTCAGTGCAAGGTGCCCTTACATATCCTGCTCAGCAAATGTGACAAACTTGGTCATGGGGCAGCCACCACGGCTTTACGCCAAGTAGAGCAAAATCTGCAACAAATTGTCAGCGAACCTGTAAGCGTCCAGTTATTTTCTTCATTGGATCGTATCGGCTTAGACCATGTATGGACGGTACTAGACCACTGGCTATTTTAGGCTATGCCTGAACTCACCTGCAAAGCTATCCTCTTAGCGATCATCCTCGCGGCGGTTCTAGGCGCTGCTAATGTCTATCTGGCATTAAAACTAGGACAAACCATTGCTGTTTCCATCCCAGCCGCCATGATTGCCATGAGTACCTTGCGACTATTTAAACAGCATAATATTTTGGAAAACAATATCGTCCAAACTGGCGCTTCGGCGGGTGGCGCTATTGCAGCGGCCATTTCTTTTACCTTGCCGACCTTGCTGATCATGGGCTATTGGCAAAATTTCCCTTATTGGGAAACCGTGCTAATTATTGCCGTGAGCGGCCTGATCGGGGTATTTTTTTCCATTCCCTTGCGACGAATTTTGCTCAACTACCCTAATCTACATTTTCCTGAAGGGACTGCCATTGGCAATGTGTTACAGGCCAGCCAAAATGATGGGATAAAAATGCACCGTTTAATTCAAGGAGGTCTTACTGGCGCCAGCATTGTCATCCTGCAAACTGGCTTTAAAATCTTGGCCGATAGCCTGCAACTATGGACGGTGATAAAAGGCAAAATTTTATTTGGACTTGGCCTAGGATTTTCTCCCACTTTGTTGGGTGCTGGATTCATTGTCGGAATTCAAGCTTGCATTTCCATGTTTATTGGCTTCGTGTTAGCGTGGTATCTGGCTTTGCCCCTGTTAAGTCTCCATTATGGCATACCCCAGGCAGATAACTGCTATGCCATGGTCACGGCACTGCGCAATGACCATATTCGCTATATGGGAGTGGGCACAATGCTGATTGGGGGAATTTGGACTTTAGTCAACTTAATTAAACCGATCACCCTGGGGATTTTCTCTTCAATACAAGCTCTAAAATTACCCACCAGCCAACCAGCAGGTCTCCTCAAGGTGCAAGATATTCCTTTAAGTTATATGAGTGTATGCTTGCTGGCGCTTTTGGTGATGGCTTATGGAGTTTTGAGCTATTTTTTTCCGGACATTAGTGCCACTATTCCTTTCTTAATAGTACTGTTCGTGATTGTAGTGGGTTTCCTTGGCGCCGCCGTTTGTGCTTATTTGAGCGGGTTAGTAGGGACCACCAACAATCCCCTTTCGGCCTTGCTGCTGTGCTGTGTATTCCTGACCTCCGCTTTAGCTATGCTGTTTTTAAAACAGCAAGCACCCTTAATAAAAATAGGTATGGTATTAATTGTAATCTCCCTCCTGGCTAACATAATGATCATTTCCGGCGAAAACATTCAAGACCTCAAAGCGGGCCAAATAGTAGGGGCTACCCCCTGGAAGCAACAGTTAATAATGATCATCGGTGTCATTGTCAGTAGCTTGGTTTTTGGACCAGTATTACAATTGCTCTATACCGCTTATGGGATTGGCGGCGTGTTCCCTCGGCCTGGGATGAGCTCCACGCAAATGTTAACGGCTCCCCAAGCCGGACTCATTGCTGCTATTACTCAAGCCGCTCTGGATCGCAACCTACCCCTGAGAGATATCAGTATTGGCGCTGGTATTGGGATAATCGCGGGATTGATTGACGAATATTTAAGACGCTCATCAGGTAAGCGCTTGGTGATCCTGGGCATTGGCATTGGATTATACCTGCCCCCAGAGATTATTTCGGCTATCGTCTTGGGAGGAGTGATTAAATACCTTTGCCAACGAAAATTAGGCCCGCATTCAGTACCAGAAGCTGGAATAATGTTAGCGTGCGGACTGGTGGCTGGCGCAGCCTTAGCCGGGGTTTTATTAGCCGTTCCCTTTGTGCTATTAGGTAGCTCTGATGCATTACGATTAGTGCCAACTAGTTTTGAACCGTTTGCGGCGGGGATTGGATTGATTACAATACTCTCTATTGGTGTGTGGCTTTATAAATCAAGGAGATAAAATGCCCATATTTGCCAAATGGACCTTAGCTAAAAATGAGCTAAAAGCTTGGAGCTATCCCAATTATTGGGATGTGATTGCTTTTTGCTTGGTAATTGGCTTTTTAGTTCTACTCGCTACTAGCGCCAAAGAAATGGCTGCGCCCTATCAGCTGGGCGAGCCGATTGTCATTTCACTCGACCCCGCTTACTTACCCTATTATGCGCTGCGTAGCGTGTTACGTATGGGTCTGGCACTGATTTGTTCCCTGCTATTTACTTTGATTGTGGGAACTGCTGCCGCTAAGAGTACGCACGCGGAACGGGTCATTATTCCCCTCATCGATATTATGCAATCCGTGCCAGTGCTTGGTTATCTTTCCATTACCGTGGTCGCGTTTATCTCCCTTTTTCCCAATAGTCTGTTGGGTCCGGAATGTGCGGCTATTTTTGCGATTTTTACGGCGCAAGTTTGGAATATGACCTTTAGTTTTTATCAAAGTTTACGCACCATCCCAGCGGATCTCCAAGAAGCTGCCCAAGTTTTTCAACTCTCCTCCTGGCAAAAATTTTGGCGTCTCGATGTTTCTTTTGCCATGCCTGGGTTGCTTTGGAATACTATGATGTCGATGTCGGCAAGTTGGTTTTTCGTCGTAGCCTCAGAAGCTATTTCTGTCAACAACCAAAATATCACCCTGCCGGGTATTGGCTCCTATATTGCGCTGGCGGTAAGTCAGGCTAATATTCACGCCGTTTTTTATGCCATCATCACGATGTTGATTGTTATTCTTCTCTATGACCAAATTTTATTTCGCCCATTAAATGAATGGATTGATAAATTTAAATTTGAGCAAGCCAGCGAGGAATTTCCGCCCAGTTCTTTCGTACGTCGTCTGTTCCAACGTACCCGCTGGCTGCGTAAAATAAGTCATTTCCAAACTTGGTTATGGGATTGTTTTGTTAATTTGCCAGTGATGATTCACCAGCCGCGATCGCAGCGGATTTTGCTCAAGAAACAACCGCATGTTTCGCCACTGCTGGTGATTTGGTACCTTGCCTTGAGTTTGAGTGTGTTAGCAGCTTTAAGCATTCTCGGCCATTTCATTCTCACCAGCATCACGCTAGCAGAAATTGCCCATGTGTTTTTTCTGGGAGCAGTGACAGCGCTGCGGGTGATGACCCTCATTGTAGTCAGTTCTCTGCTCTGGGTTCCGGTTGGGGTGTGGATTGGCTTGCACCCACGAATCGCCCACATTGCCCAGCCGATGATTCAATTTATGGCTTCTTTTCCTGTCAATTTATTTTATCCAGTCGCGGTATTAATCCTAGTGCGTTATCAGTTGAATGCCAACATTTGGACCTCACCGCTAATGATTTTAGGCGCGCAATGGTATATTGCTTTCAATGTGATCGCAGGGACGATTGCTCTACCTAAGGATTTGCAGCAAGCCGCCGGTTCCTTGGGAGTGCGCGGCAGCCTGTGGTGGCGCAAGCTGATCTTCCCCGGTATATTCCCCTACTATGTGACTGGAGCTATCACGGCCGCAGGTGGCGCTTGGAATGCAAGTATTATTGCGGAAATGGTCAGTTGGGGGAATACGCATATCGTAGCCACGGGCTTAGGCGCTTATATTACGCAACAGTCGCAGCTGGGGGATTTTCATCGGCTAGCGCTGGGCATTGCTACCATGTGTATTTACGTGCTGGCCATTAACCATATTTTATGGCGCCCTTTGTACCGCATGGCGGCGAACCGGTTTACTTTAGGGTAAAAAATTTACATGATAAATTCACCTGAATCAACGGAAACTCTGATTGAAATCCGCAATGTCTCTAAATCTTTCCGGCGCAATGAGTCACAGGATCTGCTCGTCCTCAACCAGCTTAATTTTGCTTTATACGAAGGGGAAATCGTCGCTCTACTTGGGAAGTCTGGTTCTGGAAAATCCACGTTATTGCGTATTATTGCCGGGCTTATTGCCCCTAGCAAAGGAGATGCCTTGTATCGCAATCAGCCCATCGCGGGACCGGTGCAAGGGCTTTCCATGGTGTTTCAAAGTTTTGCCTTATTTCCCTGGCTTACGGTATTACAAAATGTCGAGCTAGGCCTGGAAGCGCAGGGGGTGAAACGCGAGCAACGCCGCGCCCGTGCTTTAGAAGCCATTGACATTATTGGCTTAGATGGATTTGAATCTGCCTACCCCAAAGAATTATCCGGCGGCATGAGGCAACGCGTCGGCTTTGCCCGGGCATTGGTGGTCAACCCTGATGTGCTGCTGATGGATGAACCATTTTCGGCCTTGGATGCGCTGACAGCCGACAATCTGCGCAGTGACTTGTTGGATCTGTGGCAAGAACGTAAAACCAATATTCGCTCCATTTTATTCGTCACCCACAATATTCAAGAAGCCGCCTTAGTATCCGATCGAATTTTGGTTTTTAGCAGTAATCCTGGTGAAATTCGTGGTGAATTACGCGTCGACATTCCGCATCCACGTGGTACCGAAGACGAAGGAGTAGCCACCGTAGTCGATGAAATTTATACCTTGATGACGACATCAATTTACCAAGAATTTGATATCGTTTTGAAGCACAAGGCCCTAGGAATTGGCTACCGACTGCCCAAGGTGGGAATTTCTGAATTGACTGGTTTTTTAGAGACATTAAATTTGCCGGAATACCAACGTAAAGTAGACCTGCCAGAATTAGCCCAGGATCTTAACCTAGATGTCGATCAACTGTTTTTAATGATTGAAGCCTTAGAAATTTTAAATTTTGCCGATGTCTCAAAAGGAGATATTGAATTGACCCGCGCCGGCAAACAATTTGCTGAAGCGGATATTCTGACCCGAAAACAAATTTTTGCGGCACATTTATTAAAACACATTCCCCTCGCCCGCCATATCCGCCGGGTGCTGGATGAACGTCCCGGGCATCATGCCTCAGAAGACCGCTTTCTGCGCGAGCTTGAAGATCACCTAAGCGAGGAAGCCGCGGAAGAAGTGCTTGATATCGCGATTAACTGGGGCCGACATGCCGAGTTATTTGCCTACGACTACAACTCGGGGGTCTTGTACTTGGAACATCCGGAATAAATGCCCCACCACCACCACCAGCAATTCCCGCTGAAACCCTGACCCCAACGGGTCCTGCCGCTACGGCACCCCACCAAAATCCCCCTACCCCCTTTTCAAAAAGGGGGTAGGGGGATTTCTGTTGGGGCCCCGCCTGCGCGTCACCCGCTGGTCACATTACGGAAGAGCGGGAATCAACTATGTCTTAAAAATTTTAAAAAAATAAAATTTTTAAGCATACAAGTCTATAAACCCCAGCCTAAACTAGGGTTTCTCCCTACTGACGCGCCCGCTGAGCGGGCTTGTCGATTTGGCTTGACCGCACCCTCCTTGGTGCTCTTTCAAGCCAAATTATATTCTTTATTGAAATCTCTTACCTTTGCATTGGCGATGACTAAAATTTTTCTCATTAAAGCGGTTAAAGCCACCATTTTCTTTTTACCTGACCCAACCAATTTTTCATAAAAGACTTTTAGATGCGAATTTGAATTCCTTGCCGCCATGGCAGCGAGAAATAATTTTGGCTTCACTCCTTGACGACCATAACCACAGCGCCTGTATCCTTTGTATTTGCCACTCTCATTTGCTTGAGGAGCTAACCCAGCTAAAGCAGCTATTTTTCTCCTATCCAGTGTTCCTAGTTCAGGCAATAAAGTAATCAATTCACAGCTCAGCACATCACCAATCCCTGGAATGCTCTTTAAAACTTTCCTTTTTTCCCTTAAATAAGGTACACCTTCAATCAGCTCATTTATTTTCTCATTGAGCAATTTGATTTCTTCCGAGAGCATGGTAATCATTTTTTTACAACTTATTTCTACTATTTCATGATTATTAGGCGATTTAAGGCGATTTTTTTCAGCAACCAGCATCTCTGTTAAATCATTTTTACGCATTACCAATGTAAAAAGTGCTATATCCGTTTCATCAGGAGGTTCATAAATATCTAATTCCTGATACCTTTCATAACTATAATGGGCTAGTCCTTTAGCGTCTAATGCATCTGTTTTTGCCTTTTTACCATAGGAATGGATAAAGTTTTTTACTTTCCTAGTATCTGCACGATGGACTGCATATCTATTAGAACGCAGGGCCAGTAACAAAATTTTTTCATGACCCCCTGTCGTTTCAACCACACAAAATGCTGTGGGTAAAATTTCTTCATAATCTTTTAAAAAATCCTTAATGCCCTCAGCGCTATTTGGATACTCTTTCGTGATCTTTTCTCCATGTAAGGCAACAACAAAATTAAATTTCCCTATATCCATACCGATAAAAGAACTATACAATTTCATGGTAACCTCGATATTTACGATTGTAAGCGGGAGCTTTAGTCCCAAATGAACTATTCAAACGTATCGAGAGTTAGGGCTAGAGTACCTTGATTCCCACGGCTGTATAACCTATTGCTGACCGGTCGCTCACGCCCGCAGGCTCCTTCTTGCGAGGGAGCCTTTTCTCTCTTAGGAACTACTTTAACACAAGTGGTGACTTACAATTGCTGTCCTCTTCCGCACCCAAGCGCCAACGAGGGACTCGTATTCCCTCTCGCCAGCGAGGGAAGGTGGGAGAGGGGGGTTAAAAATCCCTTCTCCCCTTGTGGGAGAAGGTGGCCGAAGGCCGGATGAGGGTGCCTTGAAGTGGCTTTCCGTTCGTTGTCCCTGTAGCCTATTTACCACCCCCACCACCATGCCGACGTTGTAAACGAGAAAAATGTCTTTCCGGTTCCCGCTCTGCGACTACTACAGTTGTTGGTCCAGAAGAAACTACCGGTGCACGCTGGGGTGTCACATGCTCACGATAGGCAAGAGCAAAATGCCCGTTTGCTGGAGCTTTTTTCAACATAGCTTTCAGTGCATCATCCAGGCAATTGGCGAAATTACTACGGGTTATGCCAATAAGGCCACTTAATCCATCTAGTTTATGACGCGCTTTTACGTCATTCCGAAGCTCAATAACCTTCCGAACAAACTCATCCGAAGATTGTGCTGTTTTACAAATAACCTCGAAATCGTCTAAATCCGTATCTCTCTTCCGAGCTTCTCTATCAATAGCACCAAATAAGGTAATGCGATTATTTACTTGCAGTAGATAATTTTGCCCCACTTGCTGATTAGCAATAGCTATCATATCAGCAAACACGGTGCTATCCACATTAGCTTGGGCAAATGGATCTTGGCCCACTGCTTTAGACTCTTTTTTAGGAATCATACCTTTTACTACTTCATTAGTAAGGATTAGAAATGCTTTTTCTACATTAGTGGCTGCTTTGGCGCTGGTTTCAATAAAGGGTATTCCATATTCCTTAGCCAATTCTTCCCCCGTTTCATAGTCTACTTGCCGTTTAGTATTTAAGTCTGATTTGGTCCCCACTAAGATTAATGGTGTCGTTAAGTTATACACACACCGCGCATCGAGTAGCCAACTTGTTACACTGTTAAAACTTTCCTGATCAGTGACATCGTAAGCTACAATGATTCCACGAGCACGAGCTTCCTGGGTTTTTGCAGGCTTTAAAAGTTCCTTCCCGGTATCCCAAACTTGCAATTTTATATTTCTATCATCGTGACTAATGGTTCTTATTTTGAAATCACCATAAACGGCCCCATTGATATAACTTTCGAGATAGGTATGCTCAGTAAACCTTAACAGCAAAAAACTTTTGCCTATACGAGAATCACCAATTATTAAAAATTTGAAGAGATAATCGTATAAGCCATTATCAGCTTTTAATTCTTCTGGTGTCTTTTCAGGGAACTGAACCCATTGATAGGTAGATTTAGATGCTTGTTTCTTTTTCTCAGCTTTTTTTTCTTTCACCCATTCTGTTTTTATTGTTTTAGTATCATCAGCTAAAGCGCTTTGGTTACAATCCTTATTGAAGTATTTCGTATAAATGTAAATGAAAAACTTTTGAAAAACATACGAACATACGCTCATTGCGGCTAAAGCGCCCCCTGCAGGTAAGCCAAAAGCTGCAAATAATTCTAAAAAATTACTTACCCCCCCCGGTCACGCCCACAGTCCCTCCAAAACCTGCACCCAATCCCGTCAAAAAACCAATAAGTCTCACTGCATCATTTTTAGCTTTTTGCACCTGTTCATCACTCATAAGTTTTTACCTCAATTAACTCGTTAGTTAAGTCATTATAAATAAACTACCATTGCATTGATAAGTGATTCTACTGAATTTACCTTAAGAAATTGTTAACTGTAAAATTTCTGCGAAGTTACGAAAAGAAGTTGCTGTTGCAAGCAAATACTGCTAACGCAATTTCGCTTGACTTCATAACCTGCTGAGAGCATCCTAAGCGCATCTTTGTGCTACAGTTGGTACGTATGATTGTCTCATAAAGATAGGGGATCGGGGGACACAAGTCCTCTTTATCGCGGCCTATGCCCCCTGGTCTTTGTTTGATAGCGCACCGTCAAAGGGTAGCACCCCAATGACGATGCTAACCAAATTAACCTGCGAAAAGAGGTCAATATGGCTAACTCTACTTTAGCGGCTTTGCCGCTAACGAGCAACGACATTTATCGTCTTGCTGAAATATTTCACTCTAGCTTCAAACGTTACTGCGACGTATGCGATCCCAACGAGAAAGATTATTTACGTGAAATCTCCACCTTAGTGGGGCTTAGTTTCACGGCGATTTTGACCGATGGGCGTCTGCTATGCATCTATGAGTCTCGTCTGCAAACCTTCATACGCTACCGAGAATTTAAGGAGCATCCGGAGTATTTGCATATGTTCTCACGGGCCATTGCAGAAATCGTATCTGGCGGAGCTTATGTTTTTAGCTTTGTGAAATATCCCGTCTACCATGAAGAATTCTGCCGCTTGCTGCGTAGAGCGCTGAGTTATCGTCATGGGGACGAATCTTGGGAAGAATGTAACCAGCTCATGGATCTGCTCTCGCAGAAAAAGCGGACCGGTTTATTCTAAACCAGTAACGAACCTTGAGATGAGGGGTTCCTTCGGTTTGGGGATCCCTTGTTTTAAGTGCTTATTTGAGGAGGACACGTTCCTTATTTATCCAGTTTAATTGCTTTCACTTCTTCCACAGAATAAATCTTCTAATGTCACCACGCCATCCACCATTGCTTCGGAATAAATAGTTTTTTCAAGTCCACTTGCTGAAATCATCGCAATAAAAGTAACTATTCACCACATTGCCAAAGTTGGCAAAAACAGCCTGTGCTGAATGGTTACCTGTAAAAATCATTGACAATCCTCAGGGGACAAGGCATAGTTCCACCTCTTATTAATACAGATCACTGGAGATAATCGTGGCTAATATTGAATCTGCCAAAAAACGTGCGCGACAGACTATCAAGCGCGCAGCGAGAAATACATCTTTACGTTCACGGGCTTATACTTACCTAAAAAAGGCTCGTGCGAGCATATTGAGCGGCTCTAAGACTGAAGCCCAAGAAGCAGTCAAGGCTGCCTTTTCACAAATCGACAAAATGGTACCCAAAGGTATTTTTCATAAAAACAAGGCCGCGCGCTTAAAAAGCCGCTTAAATGCCCGCTTGAAGAAATTAGTGCTTGCCAGCTCCTAGTGCCCTCGCAAAATAACTTCCACAACAGCCCTCAGTGCCTTTCTCTAAGTGACCAGTGCCAGTGCCGCCATCAATTGATAACACAGCGCCTGAGTGCCTTCTTTACGTAAAGCAGAAATTTTGAATACAGGACCTTGCCAAGCCAAGCGAGCTACAATTTCCTGGCAATAAGCATCAATTTGCTCAGGGCCGAGCAAATCAATTTTGTTGAAGACTAGCCAACGTTCCTTGTTCGCTAATTCAGGGTTATATTTTTTTAACTCTTCGAGAATAGTTGTTATCGCAACCACTGGATCAACCCCATCAAGAGGCGCTACATCCACCAGGTGTAATAATATGCGAGTGCGGGCTAGATGCTTTAAAAATTGCACGCCTAGGCCAGCTCCTTCCGCAGCTCCGGCAATTAAGCCTGGGATATCAGCCACGACGAAACTTTGATGAACACCTACCCGCACCACACCTAAATGTGGATGCAAGGTAGTGAAAGGGTAATCCGCCACTTTAGGATGGGCTTGCGAAACGGCCCGAATAAAACTTGATTTGCCGGCATTAGGCAAGCCTAACAAACCCACATCCGCTAACAACTTTAACTCAAGCCGTAATTGTCGCTGCTCACCGGGAGTGCCTTTGGTAGTTCTACGCGGGGAGCGATTAATACTCGATTTGAAATGGATATTGCCCAAGCCATGGTATCCACCCTTCGCCACACAGACTTTCTGACTTGGCTGAGTTAGATCGCCAATAAGTTCGTTAGTATCGCCATCGTAAACCAAAGTACCAAGAGGAACAGGTATTACCGTGTCTTCTCCAGATTTGCCGGTGCACTGGCTGCCCATGCCATCTTGACCACGTTGGGCTTTATGCACCCGTTGATAGCGAAAATCAACTAAGGTATTAATATTGGGATCGGCCTGCAAGTAAACGCTGCCGCCGTCGCCACCATCTCCCCCGTCAGGCCCCCCCCAGGGGATAAACTTTTCACGACGAAAACTCAAGCATCCATTACCGCCATTGCCGGCTATTACACGAATCCATGCTTCATCAACAAATTTCATTCCACCGACGCAGTGTCTAATTGTTGATAAACTGATACGAAAGTACGACGGTGAGGACCCTTAGTCTCGAATTTTACCCAGCCCTCTGCTAAAGCAAATAAAGTATGATCCTTACCAATGCCGACGTTTTTACCGGCATGAAACCGCGTGCCACGTTGCCGCACCAAAATATTACCAGCCCTGACTCGTTCACTGCCAAAACGTTTGACACCCAAGTATTTAGGATTCGAATCGCGACCATTACGGGTACTACCACCAGCCTTTTTATGTGCCATTGCAATAACCTCTTACTATATATTAAGCATTAATTGCTAATACCTTAACTTCAGTATAATCCTGCCGATGTCCTTGACGACGCATATAGTGCTTACGACGACGCATCTTAATAATACGGATTTTTTTGTGACGCCCTTGGCTCACCACCTCAGCACTAACGCGTGCCCCTTGCAAATAAGGAGATCCCAACTGCACATTGTCTCCCGCACTGACCAAAAGCACTTGATCAAATGCAAATTCCTGCCCTACTTCAAAGGGTAATTTTTCTAACTTTAATACCTGACCTTCTGCAACATGATATTGCTTCCCGCCAGTGATGATAACCGCATACATAATAGACTCCAGTAAAATCGATTCAGGGTGAGTGATTCTAAGGGAAATTGCGGCAGCAAGCAATAGTGCAGTTCCAATTGGGTGTAATTAATTCTGCCAGCTATTTCATTTTTTAAAATGAAGATAAGCAGATTGAGCAGCCACTCGACCTCGAGGGGTGCGTTGGATAAAACCTTGTTGAATTAAATAGGGCTCTAGTACTTCTTCAATGGTATCAGTGGGTTCTCCAATGGCAGCGGATAAAGTTTCCAGGCCGACTGGGCCGCCGTCAAATTTGTCGATGATGGTCAACAGCAAGCGGCGATCCATGGTATCAAAACCTTGGGTGTCAACATTTAACAGATCGAGGGCTGCCGCTGCGATGATTTCATTAATTTCACCATCGGCTTTAATCTGCGCGAAATCACGCACACGGCGTAACAAACGATTTGCAATCCGAGGAGTTCCTCTGGCACGGCGGGCAATTTCGTTCGCGCCCACGGTGTTCATCAGGGTGCCCAGGATTTGTCCGCTGCGGTGAACGATGGAGGTGAGCTCCTCTACGGAATAAAATTCGAGTCTCTGCACAATGCCAAAACGGTCACGTAGCGGCGAGGTTAATAGCCCGGCGCGCGTGGTTGCGCCTACTAAAGTAAAAGGAGCAAGATCTAACTTAATCGAGCGTGCCGCAGGGCCTTCACCAATCAAAATATCAAGTTGGTAGTCTTCTAAGGCAGGATAGAGCACTTCTTCAATGACTGGGCTGAGTCGGTGAATCTCATCAATAAACAGCACATCATTGGGTTGCAAATGAGTTAATAAAGCCGCCAAATCTCCTGGCTTTTCGAGCACAGGACCCGAGGTTTGTTTCAAACCGACCCCCATTTCATTGGCAATAATATGCGCTAAGGTTGTTTTACCCAGCCCAGGGGGACCGAAAATGAGCACATGGTCCAAGGCCTCATTGCGTCGTCGTGCGGCTTGGATGAAGATTTCCATTTGCTCGCGTACTAAAGACTGACCAATATAATCGCGCAGAAATTTGGGGCGCATTGCCCGATCCAATTGTAAATCTTCGCTGAGGCTATTTGCGGTAATCAATCGTTCTGTCATCGCCATTTCCTTATTGCTAGGAATTAAAGCATATTGAGTAAGGCGTGCCGAATCAATTCTTCACTGGAATGATGCTCTTTGACCAGCGGGGTGATAACTTGGCGCGCTTCTTGGGGTTTGTAGCCTAGAGCAATCAAGGCGTGGATTGCTTCTTCAGCAACAAAATTCGCGGAGGCTGCAGAAGGATTCACCCCAGGGGCTTGAACATTCCACTGCCAATTCTGCAAGCGATCACGCATTTCAATCACCAGCCGTTCCGCAGTTTTTTTACCAACCCCAGGAATTTTAATTAAACTGGCGGCATTATTATCTTTCACCATGGCGACAAATTGATTCGGTTCCAGCCCAGATAAAATGGCCAGTGCCAGTTTCGGACCCACTGCGTTCACTTTCAGTAAGTGCCGAAACAGGGTGCGCTCCTCTTCTTGTGCAAAACCATAGAGCAGTTGTGCATCTTCACGCACGATAAAGTGCGTATATAGCAGCGCTTCTTGGCCAATCTCAGGGAGACGGTAAAAAGTGAACATAGGGGCATCGAGTTCATAACCTACACCATGCACATCTAATAATAAATGCGGAGGAGATTTTTCGAGTAAAATTCCTCGTAAACGACCAATCATACGTTGATTCCTATAATATAGCCCCATTCGTCATCCCGAGCGAAGCGAGGGATCTCCATACCAGTTGCAGGAGATCCCTCGCTTCGCTCGGGATGACGAACAGGCACCCTCGGGATGACGAACTCGGGACGACGCAATTTCATAATTGCTGCAAAATCCTAGACATTCTTCGACTTTGGGCATGGCAAATGGCTACCGCAAGCGCATCAGCAGCATCTACTGCAGGTGCCTGATTTAAACTAAGTAATAACTTTACCATATATTGCATTTGGTCCTTAGCTGCAGCCCCAAAGCCTACAATAGCTTTTTTAATAAAGCGGGCAGAATATTCAGTAACGGGTAAACTGCAATTAGCCATGGCGACAATAGCTGCACCCCGTGCTTGGCCAAGTTTAAGAGCACTTTGCGGATTTTTTGCCATAAATACTTGTTCAATAGCGGCCTCATGGGGTTGATGCTCGTCGATAACCGCTGAAATCTGTTGAAAAATTATAGCAAGCTGCTCCGCCAAATTAGCGCCTTGCACTGGGATAACCCCATGTGCCACATGCTGCAACTTTTGACCATCACTACTAATAATTCCATAACCTGTCAGGCGTGACCCCGGGTCAATGCCCAGTATGGTCGAGAAGGTCATTTTAATGAACGCTTTAAAAAGTCCAAACTGCGTTTTTCCGCCAAGCTAGCTGCCTTAGGATCATAGGATTTCCGGCAATGATTAAAAAATGCATGACCTACTCCGGGGTAAACATAAATCTCGACATCGTCGCGCCCTTGGAAGGCAGCTTTGATATCTTCAACTTGATTGGAGGGAATCATTTCATCGGCTTCGCCAAAATGCATTAAAATGGGGCAATGAATATTTCGAGCCTCGTCGAGGTGATCAGCAATGCCCCCGCCATAGAAACAAACAGCAGCATCAATGCTATGCTGTGCAGCAGTCAAGTAAGCAAGCTTACCTCCTAAGCAAAAACCTAACGTAGCGATTTTCGTTTTGCACGCACTGTGGCTCCGCAATAAATTGGCTGCAGTAATCAGATCTTGCACCCCTTGAGCTACATCGAAGGTATGGTAATACTCAAATGCTTGTTGTAAATCAGCGCCTTCATACCCTAAGTCGACATTAGGCTTAAGCCGCCAGAATAAATCAGGGACTAACACGGTATAGCCTTCGTCTGCAAAGCGATCAGCGATGTTGCGCATACTTTGATTGACGCCAAAAATTTCTTGGATCATCACGATCCCGGGGCCTATCCCTGATTTGGCTGGAGCAAAATAACCGGTGAAATTTTGACTTTCTGGGCCGGGAATAGAAATTTTGTTATTTGACATAATGTCTCCTTGCATATTTGCCCGCATCCTAGCATTGGTATTTAGCTTTGTCTATCGCTAGCCCTGTCGTCCGCAACGCCCTGCCCTGTCGTCCCGCGACGCCCTGTCCTGTCGTCCCGCGACTTGTTCGCGGGAACTACATCTATCGCACAATATGCGGCGTCACAAAAATTAATAATTGCTTGCGTTCCGTGCGAACATATTTGTTACGAAATAATCCTCCTAACCCAGGAATCGAACTCCATAAGGGGATTTTTTCCACTACATGATTATTGGACTCTTCATAAATACCTCCGAGCACAATGGTTTGCCCATCCGCTACCAAGACTTGGGTTTGTAATTGTTGAGTGCTAATGGCGGGGGCGCCATTGACGGATAAGGTGCTGACTTTGTCTTGATTCACGGCTAAATTTAATAATATTTTATCCTCAGCAGTAATCTCAGGTTTGACCTTTAAGCTAAGCACAGCTTTCTTAAAAGAAACATTGGTTCCGCCATTTGCAGTTTGTTCTTGATAAGGAATTTCTTCCCCAGATTCAATGACCGCCACTTGCCGATCAAGCGTGGTTAATTTGGGGCTGGAGATAATATGAGCGCGACCCTCACGTTCCAGTGCGGCTAACTCCAGGTCTAACAGCATTCCATCTCCTAGCTGAGCAAGTGCCAAAGTAAAATGCCCAGTGTTGGCAATGGCGAGCGGTAGGTCCATGTGCAGTTTGTCACCGCCGCTAGGCACGGTATGAGTATGAAAACTAATTCCCAGCTCTTCCAGCGAGTCCTCGTCGATATTGACCACACGGGCCGCAATAGTTACTTGTTTTACCGGTTGGTCGATGCTACGCAAAAACTCCGTCACCTGGGACAGACGCGCCGCACGGTCCGTGAGCCATAAAACATTGGCATGGGGATCCGCAGTGGCACTGCCTTGGCTTGATAGCAAATGATGATTTTTATTTTGTAATAAAGCGATTAAATCACTGGCCTTGGCATAATGTAAAACGACAGACTGAGTAGTCACGGTATTTTGCGAGTCTGGTTGTGGAATAAAAGGATCTCGAATCGTATTTGCTACGATGTTGGTGTATAGAAATAAAAGAATAATGGCGAGTAGTTTTTTCATGTTTTAGCATATACGTAAAGAGTTGTTGTGAGTTTTAGAAAATCATCAGCGGGATTATCAAAGTTTATTGTGTGCAGGATAAAATCTCCCAGGACCATAGGATATGATGACTGCGGTAACTGCGAGATAAATTGAAAAATAGCCTGGTATGGCCCAATAGTACTTATTTTCACCGGTTGGATAGTAATGTCGGTCCGTGTTTGACTAGCAAGAGGTTGGATAGACTCAAGTGCAAGATGGTTTTTTTCATTTATTTGGCTAATTTCAGCAACGATATCCGCAAGCTGGAAGGGCTTTAAAGAGCGAAATAACTTGGCATCGGTTTCTAATGGAATTTGGGGCGGTAACTTGAGTCGCCTTTTTCCTTTTAGTTGGGCTATCTTATATTGGTTTGCCTCGATCAACTTTTCGGTAGGTTGCAGCCATAGCCAATCAAAAATAGCGAAGATGATAATGTTGATGCCAATCAAGAGAAGGATGCGGACGGTTAATGGTGATTGCAGGTTCAACTTATTCATAACGTGTAGGCCATTTGAAAATCCATTTCATCGTTGTGATTATGCGAATCATGAGTTTCGGATAGCTCAGCTTGGTGTGTCTTTAAGCTTTCATTGAGTGCTTTTAAAAACATCGCCAGGCTAATATGAGAATCCGCCTTGCCGGAAAACTTTAAGCGGCGATCTTTTCGTTCTATGCTAGTTAAATAAATACTTGTGGGAAGTGTATTGGCAAGATTGAACAAAAATTGACATAATTGGTGATGCAAGCTAATTTGCTCCACCACAAAGCTAGCAAGTTTCTGTTGTTCTAGCGTTCTTAAATTCGTGCTGACATTTTTTTGGTGAAGAATATTGTTCTGGCTGATCTTCCTCTCAAGCTGTGAGAGTGTCCGATCTTGCTGATGAATAACCAAGCTATTTTGAATGTGCAAATAAGCACAAGTGATAATGGTTGCGAAAGTAGAAAATAACAGACAACTTAGCAAAAAGCGTCGTTGTTTTTTATTCTGGCTTTCCCGCCAGGGTAATAAATTAACATTCATGACTGAATCCTCATCGCAAGACCAAGACTGATGGCAAATTGCTGGCCTTGCGGAATTTCTGGGAAAGGCGTAGTCAGGGCTGTTTCGATCCCAGTTTCTTGGTGTATAGTATGAATTAATTCATTAGTAACCGCTGTGCCCGATAACAAAATGTGGGAAATGCCATGAATATGCTCACCCAGCAGCTCCACAATATTATCATTTGAAGTACATACTGCATTGCGAACCGCTAGTTGTTTTTCTTGATCAAAAATCACCAGCAATAAGGATTGCTCGTTCAGATGAATGGCAGCTATTAACCTATTTGCCAATTGATTTTCGAGTGTATAGGTGGCGGCCCGCTGTAACGCATAGGAATTTATATCTGCTATCACCGGTTTCAATCCTGCTTGAGTGATCCCCGCTAAAAGTGCTCTAAGATCCCGGTGGCGTGCTGCTACCCATTGTACTTTCATTAATTCCAGTTGATTGGGAGAAGGACCTAGAATTTTGAAATCTAGCATTAAATCATCAGGCGAAGTAGCCAAATGTTTTCGAGCTTGCTGTTGAAGATATTGATAAATTTCTCCCATCGTGAGAGTTTTATCAATCTCGATAGTTTTGAATAAGACTGAGGAAAAATCGATACAAAGTGCCACATGACGCGTCTTTGGTTTGAGCCTATGGCGCGCCTGTTTTAACGCGGTAGCAATTGCTACAGATGAATGCGTAGTGCTGGTTTTTTCGATAGGGATGCACGCATGGGACAACAGCTGCAGCGAGTTAGCCATGAAACTTAATTCCACCCATTGAATGGACTGTGAACTAAATTCTAAGCCAATCAGCGTCGCCGGCGGCTGAAAGAATTGTGATAATTTCATGTGAGCCTTTTTATTTAGTGAAGGTAGCTCACATTATAAAAATTGTTACTTTACAGCAATACCGTAGTTCTTAAAAAAATCCCCCCTTTGAAAAAGCTATCCGTCACCCGTCGCTCAAATGACGGTAGAGCGGGAATTGCTGACCGAATTATGTGCATCGGATAGCTTGGGGGAGAAGGGATAATGTCTAGGATTTATGAGAAGCGGCCATCGCCCTCTTCAAAGCAACAATCCGCCCATAGGCTTGATCAATGCGCTCCCTGGCGATTTTTCCAGATTGAACCTGAGTATAAATAGCATCGATTATTTCATCCGGCATCACTGGGGTTTTAGCCAATTGATTGGAAAACATTAATAAATCCGCGCCTGCATTAATAGCGAGTCGCACAATGCTCGCTAAATCGTAGTGGTCCGCGATCGCTTTCATTTGCAAGTCATCAGTGATCACTAGTCCCCTAAAGTGCAGCTGATTGCGCAGCAGATTCGTAGTCATTGCCTGAGAAAGACTGGCAGGATAACCAGCTAGATCCAATTTGCGGTTGGTAATATGGGCAGTCATGATCAGCGGGCAACTATCAGGCTGATGCATCAGTTTTTGATAGGGTATCAATTCCGTTTTGGTCCAGGTTTGCGTCACATCGACGAAATTTTTATGAGTATCACCCGTTGCGCTGCCGTGACCCGGAAAATGTTTATAGGTACACAAGATGCCATGATCGTGAAATGCCTTAGCATAGATTTGCGCATAAGTAACCACTTTACTAGGATCTTCAGAAAAACTGCGCCCGTATTTAGCAATAATCGGATTTTGGGGATTGATGTTGACATCGACAACCGGTGCAAAATCCAGGTTGATCCCGAGGGTTTGCAAGGTTTTGGCCATGCTCTGAGCTGCCTTATTGGCCTCTGCTATTGAAGCAGTGCCGATTTGTGCCGCGCTGCTAGTCTCAGGAAAACCTTTTTCGGGCGGGAGGTTATTGACCTTGCCGCCCTCATAATCAATACCAATCAGTAAGGGGTAATCGTCTCGATGATTTTCACCTGCAGCTTGCCGGGCGTATCGTTGTAAATCTTGCGTCAGTTGCTTAAGTTGTTGCGGATTGGTGATATTGCGCGGACCTTTAGTTTGAAAATCCTTATTGTATAAAATCACCCCACCAAGCTGATGAGTTAAAATGGCTTGCACAACGCTATCGTTGGCCTGTACGGCATCGCCTGGAAATCCAACCAACAACATTTGTCCAATTTTTTCTTTTAGTGTAGGCGACGTTGCGGCATTGATCACAGCGTGAGAGAACAGGGTAAAAAAGAATAGAGCTCCAGCTGTCATCCCGCGAAGTGTCATCCCGAGCGAAGCGAGGGATCTCATGAATGTGGCAAAGCATACGGTAAAAAATCTGTATGAGACTCCTTTGAACAGCGAGATCCCTCGCTTCGCTCGGGATGACACCTCGCGGGATAACACCTCTTGGGATGACACCTCGCGGGATAACACCTCTTGGGATGACACCTCTTGGGATGACAGCTGGGGAGTGACGATTTTTTTCATATGAGCCCTAAGTGAATATATAAATTTAGTTAAAAATCGGATACCATGGCAAAATATTTACAAAAAACCTTGCAATAATTCAGGGTTCGCGTGCCTAAACAACCAGTAGAGTAAATTGATGTCAGAAATTAAGCAAGAATTGAAGGGTGAAGTATCACCGAAAGAAACTATCCCTCAAGACATTTTTTTCAGTGTCGATGCTGCAGACTTAAGTAAAGCTCCTGCCGTCGCTAGCTGGGCTTCCGCGTCGGTAGGCTCACAGCCAATTATCCAAGATAACAAAGAAAATGCGGGCAACAAAATTTGGGAATATACCGTGGGTGATTTGCACGGCAATACCCTGCTAGCGGTGTGGCATTTACTGCGCGCAGGGATGCTACGATTTAAAGACCCCTCGGCACAAGATAGCTGCTTTCAAGCATTATGGGAACTGTACGAGGAAGAGCTAAGATCACCCAATAAGGGTACATTGACTCACGAAGAGCGTGAGCAGTTACTAGCACGCCATCAAAGGTTTAAAGAAATATTAAAGAACTTGGAGGTAAATAAAGCAAGCGTCAAAGTTTTGCTACGGTTTCTGGGCGACACTATTGGCGATCGAGGTGCTAGTGATTTATATACTTTTTGGTTAATGGATCATCTTGAAGAGCAATTGCAACAAAATTTTCCCGATGAATTAAGGCTAAAGCTTATTGTTGGCAACCATGAATTATACTTGCTATCTATCTATCAACTAGCGCAACGCGCTGATACAGAGGAAAAACCAGGGTCACTCAAAGCGAAGATGCTGGAATACTTTCATCATCACACAAATCCTGGCAATTCTTTTGCATCTAGTAAACGACTTATGCAAGCTTTAAAAGAAGATCTTATTACTGAAACAGAATTTCGGAATTTGATTGCGAGGTATAAATCTCGGCTGCAGCTCATCGACTATAGTTTTCTTCCAGCTGACTCGAAAGCGCAGAAAGATCGCCTAGATATTTATCTACATGGTAAGGTGGGTATAGAAGCTATTCGTTTTTACGCCAAAGGCTTTGGTGTTCCCTTTAGCGATAAAACCGCTGCAGAGTTAATGCACACCATAAACGAAATTAATTCAAAGTTTCGGCAACAATTTCAGGATGAGGCGATCAACAATCAAGACAACTTCATCAGAGATTATAACCAAGACCTTTGGACGGCCGCAAATCATCTAGAGGATGGTTACCCTGCAGAAGTAAAAGCTTCTCAGTTGAGCGGAAACCAAAGAAAACAATTTATCGAAGATTTCCTAGTAGGAGTAGCCAAGCTAAACCCACTGCTTTATGGCTGCGAAGCAAGAGGCAAAGATCCAGTCGCCCATAATTTACAGGATATTCTTGCGCTTAATTTGCATATGATTGAGGTTCCCCAGGACAAGAGCTATCAAATACGCTTCGTGGGTGGGCATCACTCTCCCACCCCAGAGACTGTGGCAAAAGGCGTGTATTCTTTAGATCAAGCATTTGGTAAATACGACGAGGGAAGAGACTATATGACTCAAGGAAAGGTTTTGGTCTATGAGCAGAAACTCTTTGATCTTACCCAGCAGAATCAATTAGCTTCTGCTAAGAGGCTAACGTTTTATCAGGAAAGCACATCCATTTATCGCAAACAAAAAAAGCTGGCTTATGGACTTAGTAGCTTAGGCTTTACCGCTTCCATCGGCTGGGGAACTACTTTTGCCGCACGCGCATTGGCACATGAGCAGGATTTAGCTCCATTATTTTTAAAAATACCGGATTTATCTCATCTTAAGGGAGTGGACATTACAATAATTATCAGCCTAATTGCGTGTTTCGTTGCATCAGCGGTGAGTTTAGGTATTGGCTACCGCCTTGGGACCAGACAAAAGCTCGAAGAAGGCAAAGTAATTGCAGCAGAGCAAGCAATAGCACGACAAATGAAATAGCCAAGATTGAAAATTTTGTCATTTACCAGTAAAATCCACGCAACTTATAAAACTATCAACTGCTAAGGAGCTAGTGTATGTCAATAGATACGGCTAAAGCGGCTCGGGTTATGGCTGTGTTATGCGGGTGGGCTACATGGAGCTGTCTCATAGGAGGTGCCGCCTCTGCAAAGGAATGGCCAAAACTTTTTCATTTTGAAACCCCATCCGAAAAATTAATCGACAGTGGTATTGTTTTGCTTGCAACAATGCTAGTGCTGCTATTAATTGGTTTTTACAATATTCGTAAAACGAATTCATCAAACCAAACATCAAATCCAGAAACAATATCAGCCAACAACAACCAGGAAAATACACTATGTCAAAAATGAAAAATTTATTTAATGTTTCTGTCGGTATCGCTGCGACCAGCCTGGTTGGCGCCTTCGGCCTTGTAATTGCAACGCCTATTTATGCATTATTCGTTCCCAATCAACTTCCTGCTGAAGGAATAATAACTCCTATCCGAGATTGTGACACTGTAAGTGAGAAATTATTTAGCATCAGTATGCTCCTATTCGCGGTAGCTTTAGCAGCTCTAGTGGTGGCTTGGGCGGTAAAGCATAAGGTTGAACCAGAGAAACACCCCTATCAAGGACCTAGCATAGAGCAAAATTAAGCCCTTATAAGGAAATTCTTGAATATTTTGGGCTTAAAAAGTAAACTTCACCTACGCAATGAGATCATCAACTAAATGGGGTAAAAATATGTCAAATAATCAAAAACTAAAGCATGCGGTGTCTTCTTTTTCTATTTCTATTGCTGTTTTAGGCGGGCTTGCCACCTGGGGTTGTTTTATAGGGGGTGTTATGTCTGCCAACGACTGGCCAAAAACTTTTCACTTTGATACCACCTCTGAAAAATTACTTCACAGTACTCTTTTCTTGTTCTTAGTCACGACAGCAGCTCTTGCAGCTTTTATTCTCACCTTTGAACCCAATGCAAAAACTGAAGAGCTGCCGATTGACCATTCCTATTCCTTCTCCTCTTTCGACTAAGGATTAACGATTATGTCAATAATCCAAGGCTTGCCCTGTGCTTTAAACACTATGGCTTTTCTAAGCCTATTTACTGCCGTGGGACTAGGGTTAGGGGGGCGTATTGCCGGGTGTCAATTCCCGGAAGAAGTGTTTCCTTTGCATTTTAATAGCCTAGACGAAAAATTATTCAGCAGCGGGATCATACTATTTCTTGCATCTATCGCAGCCCTAACCGGAGCCTTGCTTGCAAAAAAGATTAATAGCGTTGTTCCGAAACTGAACCTTTGCATGTGGGGCAAGCAATGACTAACCCTTCCTTATGGAGCTTCATTGCCAACGCCGGGCCGGTAGTGAAGTGTGTAATGCTTATTCTTGCTGCAGCCTCTGTCGTTTCTTGGACCTTTATTTTTCAGCGTAGCTTATTCCTGAAAGCGATGCGTCGTGCGGTGATCGATTTTGAAGATCAATTTTGGTCAGGCAAAGATTTGAATAAGCTCTACGAAGGTTTAGTCAAACGAAATGCAGAGCTGCAAGGTTTAGAACATATTTTTCATGCTGGATTTCGCGAATACAGTCGTCTTCACCAACGGCCAGGGATTAACGCTGAGGTATTAATGGAAGGGGTAGAGCGTGCCATGCGCGCAGCCAAGGCACGAGAAATCGATAAGCTAGAGCGACACCTCGCCTTTTTAGCGACCGTGGGTTCCACTAGCCCCTATGTGGGGTTGTTTGGGACGGTCTGGGGCATTATGACCTCATTTCAGGGTCTAATTGGTTCGCAACAATCGACGATCGCCATGGTTGCGCCAGGTATTTCTGAAGCGCTGATTGCCACGGCGATGGGCTTGTTTGCCGCTATTCCCGCTGTCATTGCCTATAATCGTTTTAGCAATGATGTCGAGCGCCTGATTAACACTTACGACACCTTTCAAGAAGAATTTTCAGGGATTTTATATCGCCAAGCACATTTACAACCCAGCCGCCACTTAGCTGAGGAACTGCTTGATGAAAACTAACTCGCGCTACAAACGCCGCTCACCGATGGCAGAAATTAATGTCGTTCCCTATATTGATGTGATGCTGGTATTGTTAGTCATTTTTATGATTACCGCTCCCCTGTTATCGCAAGGCGTGCAAGTGGATCTACCACAAGCCAGCGCACAACCCCTTACTCAACAAGAAAAGGAACCGATCATTGTTAGCGTCGACGCTGCGGGACATTATTATTTAAATATCTCGAGCACCCCAGAACAAGAGATTGCCGGGCAACCCTTAATGGAACAAGTCGCTGCTGCTTTAACTCAGGATAAACAACACAATAAAACGCGCCCGGTGTTAGTGAAAGGCGATCAAAATGTGGATTACGGTAAAGTGATGCAAGCCATGGTGTTACTACAACAGGCCGGAGCGCCTAGTGTAGGTTTAATTACCAAGTCCCCTCTGCCGCTTTCTGGTGAGAGCACAAACTAAATCCCCTCTCCCGCTTGAAGGGATTTCGAGAAATAATATGCAAAACAAATCATCCTACCGAACACCAGTTATTTTAGCGATTAGCTTACATGTCGTATTATTCATTTTACTTTTCTGGCGCCTATCTTCTTCAGAATTGCAGCAATTACCCGTACAACCTGAGGTCGCTATTATTAAAGCGGTGGCAGTGAGCCCACCATCCCCTAAAGCAGCCCATCCACTCCCTAGTAAACCCGCAACGCCAAAAGTTCAGGAACCACCAAAAGAACCACCTCGGGCAGAACAAAAATTTCCTGAAAAAAAAATTGAACAGGCGCAATCAGCCTTGTTGCGCCAACAACACGCAGAGCCCAAAAAGCCGATTAAAGCGCCTGAATTAAAATCCATAGAACCTGCAAAGAAAGTACCAGCGGTTGCAACCAAACCACAGCCACCCCAACCCACTCCAATTCCAACCCCAATATACCAAGAGCCCACTCCTCCAAAACCTAAACCGAGCAAACCAGAAAAAGCCCTGACCACTGAAGATGAATTAGCCAAAGCGATTAATGAAGAAAAAGCTGAGCATCGAAAAGCAGCAGCAAAACAACTTAAATTGGCGCAAGAAAAAGAGTTAGAAGCGCAAATTGCTGCTGAAAAAACCGAAATAGAAGCTGCAAAAACAAAGGACCAACAAAGTGAAATTGACAAATACAAGGCGCTGATTGAACACGCCATTAGTCAACATTGGGTCGTCCCGGGGGGCGCTAATCCTGACTTATCCTGCACCTTATTGATCCAGGTTGGGCCTGGCGGCAAAGTGCTGAATGTGCAAATTTCGCGGAGTAGCGGTGATATTGGGCTCGATAACTCAGCCCGCAGCGCAGTTTTTAAAGCTTCCCCGCTTCCCACACCTGATGCCCCTGAACTCGCTGCTCAATTTCGGGAAATGCGTTTAACTGTAAAGCCAGAACAAATAACCGGTCAAAACTAACTCAAGGCAGCAGCAGGGCAGGAAAATTATTGAAAATTCGTTTTTATAAAGCTAAAATCATCTAAACTTTTTTGCGGAGAGATCGTTATGGCAACCATTAGACACCTAGTCGCTGGGACCTCAACTCTGGTTTGTCTGGCTGGATTAGGGCTGGCGATAATAGCTCCCCAAAGTAATCTTGATTCCATCATCATAAATAGACTAACCATCAGCGGTATTGTCCTAGGGCTGGTGGGATTCCTAGTACTAAATATAGCTATTCGCATTTCCTGCGGCGGACCACCAGAGCTTGAAGAGCAAGTCTGTTGTAACCCTGCAATGAAACCCTCAACTTTCGACATAGGAACTTCGCAATGATAACAACAATAAAAAAACTTAAACGCAGCTTGCTCCTTTTACTGTTCGCCACTGCTCCTAGCCATGCTGTAGTCGATCTTGAATTAACTCAAGGTCTGCAAGGCGCTATTCCCATTGCTATTGTGCCTTTTGCGGGTCAACCCAGCCAAGACCGCGCCCCTGATAATGTCGTGGGCGTCGTGACGTCTGATCTCCAGAACAGTGGAAGATTTCGTGTGATGGATAAATCCGACATGGAACAAACCCCCAATCGCGTTGATCAGGTAGATTTTAATTATTGGCAAAAACACCGCATGAACAATATTGTGGTAGGGCAAGTCCAACCCGTTGGCGGTGGTCGCTATCAAGTACAATTCCAATTACTCGACACCTATGCTGCCTCTTCTGCTGCTAAAAATGCTGTCCTACTCAGCCAATCGTTCACCGTCAATAGCCAGCAATTACGCTCCTTAGCGCATCACATCAGCGATTTAGTTTATGAAAAACTTACAGGCGATCGAGGTGTGTTTTCTACGCGTATCGCCTATGTTTTGGCCCAACAACTGGGTCGTGGCTCCATTCAATATGCCTTAGAAGTTGCTGATATGGATGGCTATAATCCGAAATCCTTGTTGCAATCTCGTGAGCCGATCATGTCCCCCGCTTGGTCACCGGACGGGAAGCAAATTGCCTACGTTTCTTTCGAACAAGGACGAGGCATGGTCTATGTGCAACATATCCAAACCGGAAGCCGACAGCTTGTCAGCAATTTCCCCGGGCTCAATAGCGCCCCTACCTGGTCGCCCGATGGACGCAAGCTAGCTTTAGTATTAACCCGCAGCGGTTATCCCAAAATTTTTATCATGGATTTACATTCCAAACAAACCACCCAGCTCACACAAGGCGATTCCATCGATACTGAGCCTACCTGGTCAAGCGATGGCAGCTACTTAGTATTTACTTCCAGCCGTAGTGGTGGCCCACAAGTCTACCGCGTTAACATCGCCTCTGGAAATGTGCAGCGTGTCACCTTCCAAGGCAACTATAACGCTAGCCCATCTCTTGCTCCCGACGGCAAAGCTCTTGCGGTATTGAACGGAGGAAATAATCAGTTTAATATTGCGGTTCAAGACTTAAGTTCCGGACGCTATTCTGTCTTAACGCGATCAGGGAATGATCAATCACCTAGTTTAGCGCCCAATGGTAAGATGATAATTTATGCTACACAATCCGGAGGCCATGGTGTGTTAGGCATGGTGTCAACCGATGGACGCGTGAAGTTAATTTTACCGGCACGCGAGGGGGATGTCAGAGAACCTGCGTGGTCACCTTTTTCTACTTAAACACTCAAGAGGAAATCAATGAAAACAGTCCAGCTAATAAAAATAATAACAATCAGTGCATGTGGTTTGGCATTAGTCGCTTGTTCTTCAACTAAACATCGCGGCGCAGGAGCTGCAGGGATAGATGGCGGCGCGGGGGGGGCTAATGGCGGCGCCTATGCCCAGGGTTTAGGGGGCGAGGGTGGCTTTCAGCCGGCAACAAGTTGCAATGTACCGACTAATTCTAATGCCGTGTTTTTTGCTTTTGATCAAAGCACGGTACATGCGGAAGATCAAAGTCGCCTACAAAGCCTAGGGCAAAATTTAGTTTCCACTCACCAAAAAGTGAAGTTAGTCGGTAATACCGACGACCGCGGTAGTCGCGAATATAATGTTGCCTTGGGCTGGCGTCGTGCTAATTCCGTGGCTTCCATATTGCGACAAAATGGCGCGAGCCAGATACAAACAGAAAGCAATGGTGCAGAAAAACCGATTGCCTATGGTCAATCGGAAGAAGACTATCAATGCAACCGTCGGGTTGATGTCCAAGAATAGGTCTAGCTTATGATTATGATGCGCCCTCTGTGCAAATTAACTCTTTGTTCCATGCTGGGTATTGTGGGGGGCATACTTCAACCAATTTGGGCAGCAGCACCGGTCATTGACCTAAATCAAGTAGACCAAGAGATGAATAACGCTGCTGCTTCACCCCTCTATCCTGATTCAGACCAATCCCCTACTGTTTCTCCTCGGCGAGCACTCTCAGCAGAAGAGCGTATGCGCTTACTAGAGCAACAAATCTCAAACCTAACGCAAATGAATTTGCCAGGAAAAATTGATAGCTTGCAGCAACAGCTGCAGCAAATTACTGGTCAAATCGAAGTCCTAGGGCATGATATTCAGACCTTACAAGCAGCAAAAACTCAATCCACAGCTAACCCTCCTGCAGCCGCAGTCAATGCTCCAACCCCAACTAGCGCAGAGACTGAGATAGCCAGTAAAATTGCCCAAGCTGAAGCCAATGTGACACGCAATGCACCGAGCACACAAAAAGCCCCCGCAGCCTCAGAAGTGGCGCCAGCCGGATCAGAAGAAAATGCCTATAAAGCCGCTTTCAATTTGTTAGCCAACAAAAAAAATGCCCAAGCACTCGCCGCATTCCAAGCTTTTTTGAAAACTTATCCCAAAGGTACTCATGCTCCTAATGCCCATTATTGGTTAGGCGAGCTCTATGCCAATGAACATAAAAATGATTTAGCGACTGAGCAATTTACCACTTTAATCCAAAAATTCCCCAGTTATCGCAAAGTCCCTGATGTCATGCTCAAGCTTGCTATCATCCACGCTGAGGCAGGGCAACCCGCACAAGCACAACAAGAACTGCAAAAAATAGTAACTCGCTACCCCAATTCTGCAGCAGCCCGATTAGCACAAAAGCGACTAAAAGAAACTCAAGCGCCTACGTAGACCTTTTAATTGTGAGCCAATTACGCATTTCTGAAATCTTCCTTTCTCTGCAAGGCGAAACTCGTACCACCGGGCTCCTGACGGCATTTATTCGTTTAACCGGATGTCCCCTACGCTGTGGCTATTGCGATACTGCCTACGCTTTTCATGGGGGACAATTTATGAGCTTAGACGATATTCTGCAGCAAATTAGCCATTATCAAACTCATTACGTCACTGTCACCGGAGGTGAACCTTTAGCACAAAAGGCCTGCTTATCATTGCTACAAACACTCTGTGACCAAGGCTACGCAGTTTCATTGGAAACCAGTGGCGCACTTGATATCTCTGCCGTAGACCCCCGAGTGATTAAAATAGTGGATTTTAAGACCCCGGGCTCTGGAGAAGTCCACCGCAATTGCTTGGAAAACATCCCCTACCTATCAGCACAAGATGCAGTGAAATTTGTGATTTGTAATCGAAAAGACTATGAATGGGCACGAAATTTTATGAGTACCTATCGCTTAACACAACTTTGCGAGGTATTATTCTCCCCAAGCCATGAGGAATTAGCTAACCAATCTCTAGCGGATTGGATAATTGCTGACCGATTACCCGTCAGGTTTCAAGTACAGCTTCATAAATACATCTGGGGCAACTTACCTGGGAAGTAAGAACGTTCCAAGATAAATTACTTGTTATTTCACAACAAAACGGTATCATTTTAAACTTTCATGCCAACTACAAAGCATGGGCCGTTAGCTCAGTTGGTAGAGCAGCGGACTTTTAATCCGTTGGTCCCGCGTTCGAGTCGCGGACGGCCCACCAGTTAAATCAAAGAGTTAGACGAGTTTCAAGCTAACACATTATCTTCCCAGTGCTACCGTGGCGCTACTAAACCAAGTAATTTATCTTCGTCAATCCTGGTAAACATTCATAAAACATCATAAGATCATCTGAGAGCTTGAATCACCTACTTAGGGATTTTCGTTGATGGATTGCCCCCCCCTTTCTTCAACATCTGACCGATGCCTGTTTACAAGCTATGGTCAGGCAACTGGCTGAACAAACAGAGAAACGGTTAAACTTAAATGCGTTTAAAATTGCAGAGAAAATAACTGTAATAAGGGCATTTAGATTACGAATACCCAACCGTGCATCAGTAACACAATAATTGTATATTACTGTCCAGCTGCAGGAAAAATCACAATTTTATATCGTGTCCTTCCGGTGGGCATTTGGCCGACCCTAAAAAAGAGGCAGCTGAGATTAAAACCATAGAAAAGAACGAGTCGCCATCGGTAAATCCTTAAATCACAAATTACCTCAAGCAACAGCCATCTATGCACGCCTTGATTTAGATCCTGTTCGTTCTTCTGTCGATAAAGCCACAAATGCGATGCTAACAGCCGCCGGTATCAAGAGCCTCGACACTATGGTAAAAGAGGCTGAAACCTCGTAATATTCCACCCTCATTACCTGATGTTATTCAAAGGAAGTCGACATGACCATAACAAAAACACCTACGTTATCCACCGAAAAAAAGAAAAATCACTTCCCTTTCGTTAAGTCATTGCCCCATTGGTTTGATTTACAAAACTATCGCAGTGCCTATCAGTTAGATTTAGAAGGTTGGATTGTTCAACTGCATTTACGGCGGATAGCTCAGGATTTTTATCTCCCGTGGGTATTCACCGGAGTAGTGGACGACTATAGGATTCCAGAGAAAAAATCAACCCTTACTGTAGCGCCTGTACAAGATATGACTAAGCGAGAAGCTTTGACTGTGACAGAATTAGTAAAAGTTCTTCTAGATATTCCCTCAAACGTATGGAATTCCCCTTCTCTATTTAATATTTTTTTCCGAAAAAATTCCGATGAAAATTCCGATATCAACTTAATCAATTGGCTGAACCATCAGGAAGAAAAAGGCGTTATAGATAGCCAAACCCCATTATGCGCACCCATGCCTCCTTTTCTAGTCGGTGGATTAGCGAGTATAGATTTGGCTGCGCCAGATGTCACTTTAATTGCGGCGTTTAAACAATGGTTAAAAACAAAGCGCAGCAAATCCAAGGTGCGCCACATTTCTAAGACTGTTTTAAGTCGGTGGGCTGTCAATCAAGTCTTACCCTATCTCGATCTCATGTCTTGGGCAAGGTTAACTAAAGTCCAAATTCCACATTGGATGATGGGTGATACTTTATTTCCCAGTCGCATACAAGGTGATAAGGTAGATCGAGTTCGCAAAACAACAGAAAGTACGGCTAGAATAGTAATGAATAATTCTTGTCTCTATGCAATGGTTGCCCAATTAAAGCATGAAAAAGGAAAATCCTTAGATTTGGATTCCTACCTTGAAAATATGAATCAAATACAAACAAAATATAGGATAATTATACCTTAAAAAATTAATTAAAATCTTCAAACTTCCTAACACTAACCCATTAACTCAATGTACTAAATACCTTTACTTCACTTTTTTATTCTTCTATAAACACCCTCAGCTGTTTGCGTCCACCTGGAAAGAAAAAAATAAAATTTATTACCGGAATAAAATGGTTCATTTTTATTTCTGGTAATAAAAATGAAAAAACATCAACCATTATCCAGCTTATTTTACTCGTTTAATATTCGACCTCCTTTCATCACTATTCACGAGGTATGACTATGTCGAATCAAACTACTTTTGCAAATCTTTTTTCAACGGAAAGTAAAACATCCACCAATTTATTAACCCGCAAAGAAGCCGCCTTATATCTTGGCGTCACTGAAAGCACACTGGCTGTTTGGGCTTGTGAAAAACGCTATGGATTACCTTATGTCAAAATGGGACGACTCGCTAAATATAGACAAGCTGATTTAGATGCTTTCATCAAACAACGTACCATCACTCAACAATCTATCTGAGGATCAACTTATGCGTAATTACTATCATAAATTGAATACTTTTATTTTTTATACTGGCTTGTTTCCTGAGCCCAGAGTCTATTATCAGCAAGAATTCCCTAATTTAAAACAAGTAAATAAGGATTGGGTTAGCGTGAATTGCTGCTTTCATGAGGACAAAACTCCTAGTTTACGCCTCAATGTAGTAACGGGCGCTTTTCGTTGTTTTTCTTGTGGTGCTCGCGGCGGTAATATTATTGCCTTTCAATGTCAGCATTACCATCAATCTTTCCGCGAAGCGGTAGAAGCCTTAGGAAATAAAAATGGAGGCCAGCTCCAGCCATGATAACTACAGCAACATTAGCTGCTCACACCAAGCATCCTACCCAAAAAATTGCGCCAGAACAAAGTGCTGCACAACGTTTTACTCAAAAAATGCTAGCGCAAGGGTTTAAAAAACAAGCCCTCCATGTTTATCAAGATGAGGAAGGCCAACCTCTTTATTGGCGGATTCGTTTAAAGCATCCTGTGACCGGTAAAAAATGGATTCGCCCCTTATCTTGCGATTCATCAGGACGTTTTTTTCTCAAAGAACCACACTTCATCCAAGGAAAACCACTGTATCAACTGCCCACATTATCTCAGAATATTTCAGCTACAGTTTGGCTGGTTGAAGGTGAGTTGTGTGTTGACTATTTACGAAAATTGGGTATAACCGCCACCACATCTGGAGGCGTGGATAGTGTTGAAACTACCGATTGGGGGCCACTTGCTAAGCGTCAAGTCATTATCTGGCCTGATAACGATGAAGCGGGGTTGAATTATGCAACTCATGTGACTACAAAATTAGCTTCCTACCATTGCGAAACCCAATGGATTAATGTGGCACTATTAAATTTGCCGGTCAAAGGAGATTGTATTAATTGGTTGGAGCAAAATCCAGATGCCACAACACAAGATATCGTGGCATTACCACTGATCAAACCGGCATCATCCCAGGGGCAATCGAGTTCTCCCTCTAATTTATCTAAAAACGTAGAAGTGAAAGGATCGTATTTTAATGCCGATGCCGGTTGTTTTAAAGCCAATGAAAAAGGAGTTTTTTATTTAAGAGAAGAAGAAGTGTTGTGGATATGTTCACAATTGGAAATTAAAGCTCTACTACGTGACAAAGCCTCTGAAAATTGGGGTAGACTGTTAGAGTTTTATGATAGTGATAAGCATTTACACACTTGGGCAATGCCGATGGAAATGCTCAAAGGCAGCGGCGAAGAAGTTCGTGGTGAATTATTGCGTTTAGGCTTGGATATTGCTGCTGGTAATAAAGCACGCAATTTATTACTCGCTTATATCATGACCAGCAAACCTACACAACGTGCACGCTGTGTCAGTCGTACGGGATGGTATGATAATTTTTTTGTCTTACCCCAGCAGACTTTTGGCTCATCTATTGAACGCTTAATTTATCAAGCAGAAACACAACCCAAAGATTACCAACAAAACGGCAGTTTGGAAAATTGGCAACAGCATGTTGCAGCGCTTTGCGTCAGTAATTCACGTCTCGTATTAGCTCTTTCCTGCGCTTTTGCCGCCATGCTGTTGTATCCAGCCAATATGGAATCAGGCGGTATTCACTTTGTGGGTGAATCCAGCAGTGGCAAAACCACGGCATTAAAAGTAGCTGCCTCTGTATTTGGAGGGAGCAATTATGTTAACCGTTGGCGTGGCACTACGAATGGCATAGAAGCACTAGCTGCACTCCGTTCCGATACCCTTTTGATTTTAGATGAATTAGCCCAAGTAGATGCCAGGGAAGCAGGGGAAATCGCTTATATGTTAGCCAATGGTAGTGGCAAAACAAGAGCAGATAAAAATGGAGCTGCACGTAGCCGACATGAATGGCGATTATTATTTTTATCAGCGGGCGAAGTAGGACTGGCACAACATATGTTAGAGGTAGGTAAAAAAATTAAAGCGGGCCAAGAAGTGCGACTTGTGGATATCCCGAGCGATACAGAGCATTGTATGGGAATTTTTGAAGAATTACATGGCTTTACTTCAGCCGTCAAGCTGAGTAAAGCTTTAATTCAGGGCAGTGCCCAATACTATGGCACAGCAGCCATTGCTTTTTTACAAAAAATTACGGTAGCCAATTACTTCCTACTTTTGCCCCAAACAATCAAAATCCTCATTGATCAATTTCTCAATAAAAATTTACCCCCTAATAGTAGTGGACAAGTATTTCGAGTGTGTGAACGCTTTGGTTTAATTGCCGCAGCCGGAGAATTAGCGACTGATTTTGGTATCACAGGCTGGTCATCCGGTGAATCTAACCTAGCAGCCAGTACCTGCTTTAAGGCGTGGTTAGCACACCGCGGTGGGCATGGTAATCAAGAAAGAATGCATATTTTAGCCCAAGTCAAAGCGTTTTTTGAGGCGCATGGGGAATCACGCTTTAGTCATTGGGAAGCAGAAAATTCACATACGATTAATCGAGCAGGATTCAAAAAAATTCAAGAAGGTACCCTAAAATTTTATGTGTTCCCTGAAATTTTTCGCCAAGAAATTTGCATGGGTTTGGATTATCGGAGTGTCAGTCATTGCTTAATGGCAGAAAGATGGATCGAACCTGATCAGCAAGGCAAACCTTATCGTCGGGAGTATTTGCCTACTATAGGTCGATCTAGGTGCTATGTTTTTACAAAAAATATGTGGGAAGAATAATTCATATTGTAGGATACAAAAAAAGCTTGTCCTGATTGTCCCACATGTCCCAGAGGAAATCCTCACTTCAAAATCAACAACCTATACGAAAAAAATGGGGGACAAATGGAAAAAATCACTTTGTCCCTATTTGTCCCAAGAAATAACAATTGACTGTAATCCAGACAGTGAGATTCACCCATAAATACACTCTGAGTATATAATTCGATTTTGATGGTGTTCGGCGTCAACTGTCGTATAATAGGCCAGCAAGGTTTTTTAATTGAGCCGCGGAAAAAAATTCCAAGATTATCGAACAGACTGGTAAAAAATTTACGATGCATGATTTGCGCCGTACCATTATTACGGTAGGGGAGAGTTTGGTTATTCCAGGTTATGCTTTGAAGCGCATATTAAATCATCAATCGAGCAGTGACGTAGGCCTATGCATAATGCAATGCAATCTGACCACCCAATACAATTGATTCTGGCCGGCCTAATACAATCGAAAGCAGCCACCTACTATAATTGATATCGGCCACCCCACCTGAGACAAAAAATCAACGCAGAATAATTTAACTTAGTATCCGACCAATGGAGCATTGTCTCGGCACTAAGCCTAACCAGGCAGCCAACTCCCGTCCGTTATCCTTGGCTTTACCCTTCTGGGGTCGCTTCGCGCGTCCAAATTCGTTCCTGACGAATTTGTCACCCGCCGGTCTAATGACGGAGCAGCGAGAACAAGTGGTGACTTACAATTGCTGCTTTTTGTATTGATTTCATTGACCGGTAATAAGGCTTTAGCGGAAATTGCTGACCGAATATGTGCATCGGATAGCTTATATGATGGGTCAATTTTCTTTAGCATTGAGGGAAATTTTCTTTGCTTCGACTAGAATGAGTCTCGAAACATTCCATGCATCCTTATCAGCTGAGATATGTGCTAAGCTTCAAATGCATATCTGTAATGCAGAACGCCCTTAACTGCTGGGCAATCTCTGTTTATCTAAAACCCTGGCGCAGCAAGCCGTCTATCTGATATCCTTGTATTCCATTAGTAACTTGATTCCAGCAAAGTGGTCAATAATTTACCCAATTTAGTTGCTACTTTATCGAAATTGCATTCCGTATCTACGTCAGGTAGATACGAATTGAGTAAAAAAATGAATAAAGAGTTCATGCCTATTGAAAAACTAATATCGGAAACCGGGAATATCCGATATAGTAATAAAAAATGTTTCTATGCACCTTGCCAAAACAAACCAATATCATCACACACAATACCTGAACATTATCTCTTTAAATTAAATAGTGATTTAAAGAAAATTCGGACTTTTCAAACTAATTTTTCAAAAATAATCAAAAAAGAAAATCAAAAACTGATTAAAGAAATTGATAAGAAAAAATTTACAACTTTTAAAGGTTTTTGTGCAGTTCATGACAACAGCTTATTTGAATCGATAGATTTATTTGATGGGAAAATCGACAAGAAAAAAGCTAGCCTCATTCATTACAGAAATATATGTTATGGCATCTACCACATTAGGATTCAAATATTAAGGATCCAACATCTATCTAGGCAAAATTATATTGGAGATTTAATCGAGAAAGAGGAAAAATTAGCAAAACATTTGGGGAGTGGTGTTTGGGAAAAACAGCTAGAGTTTTGTTTAAATGAGCATGAAGATAGGAAGAAACAAATTGAACAAATGATCAAATCCGATAATTATGAAGAAACCGAATTTTTAGAAATGTCTTTAGATTCATATAATCTCATTTTTTGCGGTCGATCGACTCCTATGTTGAGCCCAAGAGCTGATTTCTTTAAACTGAAGATATTAGGGTACCATTATATGCCGTGGATAACTTATATGACTTTGCTAGATCATAACAAAAAAAATACTTTAATATTTTGCTTTTTAGAAAATGATAAAAAATATGCAAGATTTTTAAGTAGTCGTTTAAATGGAAGAAACCATTTGAATAGTAATGATAAATTATTACGAATGCTAGCGTATGCTTGTAGTGATGGATTCGCAGTTGAAGTAAGTTTCTACGAAAAAAACCGTAAGAACATTGATGAAATTATCCAAGAACATAAATTTTATTAATTTTCTATTTATAAATTAATTTGCCCCCTGAGCAAAATTCTTTTTTTTTGGAAATTTTAACTTAAACTAGAAGATCAATTGATTAACAATCAGGGAGTTGTGTCGTAACCCATGGATTTTAAAAATTTTTATTAGGCGGGTATTTCCCTGCGAATGCATAGTAAAACACAATAGAGCAGCGCCGAACCGCGCAAAATTGAAGCAAGAATAATTATAAACTTTATACAGACAAAACCCTGATCCACAGTTTTTCACCTAGCTAACGACCACACACAGAGCTGTCATCCCGACTAAACAAAATACGCTCAGCCTGCTCATTCAGTGGTTATCTATGTGGTTTTAGGCATCAATCAGTAATTGAGATGTATCACTCTTACTTGCAATGCAAACGCTCTAAGCACTGGACAATTTCTATTTGTTTTAAACCCTGGGCAACAAATCATCTATTTGTTGTGTGAAGTTCCCCCCACAATCCGGTTATCTAGAATCGGGGTGTATTTTTGTTCCTTTGGTTGTTTTTTGCTGCACCAACAACAAGCGCTAACACAAACGGCAACGGCTAGTAAAGTTGCCAATCCATATATAGCCCCAGGAGTCTTTAACATCTCAAAGGAAGAAGCATCCCGCAGCCTGGAATTAAAAAATTTATTTACTGTATCGATACTCGATGCATGATAACAGACGTCATAAACTAGGCTTGCGAGATAAGTGAGACCTATTGACACGGGGATTGGCCAAAACAAATGAGGTATTCTTGCAACTAATTTAGGATTATCTTTTCGGAAATTACTAAACCTAGAACAAATTTCATTTTTTTCATTAAGCTTTTGCTGCGGGATGTATTTTTGTTCTTTTGGTTGTTTTTTGCTGCACCAATAACAAGCACTAACACAAACGGCTACAGCTAGTAAAGTTGCCAATCCATATATAGCCCCAGGAGTTTTTAACATCTCAAAGGAAGAAGCATCCCGCAACCTAGAACTAAAAAATTTATTTACTGCATCGATACTCGATGCATGATAACAGACATCATAAACTAGACTCGCCAGATAAGTGAGACCTATTGACACAGGGATTGGCCAAAATAAATGAGGTATTCTAGTAGCTAATTTAGGATTATCTTTCCAGAAATTACTAAATCTAGTACAAATTTTATTTTGTTCTTCAAACTCTAGTTGTGTTTTATATTTTTCGAGAAAGTGTTCATGGTGCCGTTTTGCATAGTCGTCATAGGCCGCCTTATGCTCTGGAACCTTAAGCCATTCCTCTGTATCCAAAATCGGTTTATCCTTCCGGGCACCCAAGAAAACCAACCCTGTTTCCCGCCCTGAATATTCCAAACACACTTTCTCGCAAGCATCAAAGCTCTTTTTACCCGGCGATTCATCAGGCAACCTATTATGAGATTTTAATAAACCTGCCATTCTTTGGGCTGACTTGTAAAATGTTTCTATCCTTTCTACTGAGTTTGCCCCTTCAAAAAGACTCGACAAAGCTTCTTCCATCTCTGCATCCTGCATCAAAACGCATGAATCAAAACTAGTTAGACTCCGTTCTTTCTCAAATATATTGTGCAAATCGTCATAGCATTGCTGGAAAATTTCAAAAGGTATCGGAGTGTCCTGCATAAAATCCTCTTAAAAAAATAAAGTAAATTTATAGTACATGAGACTTATTAAGGAATTATGAAGTACGTTTAAAATAAATTCCTTGTCCTCTGTAGGGAGGAAAAATCATATATTTTCCTGATTGCTCGCTAACTTTGGGGAACTACAGGTAATCAGTTACAAGCAAAATTCCATTCTGTTTTATTTGCGGATAGCTTTTAAAACCAGTTCTTATTAAAAATCTTAGCCCCTATCGGAAATAACTAAATTCTGGCTATTTCGATAATGGTTCATTGGGTAGGTTTTTATGTAGCGCACCCCCCCCACCTACTTTGTGCACCCAACAAAATGTTATAGGACTAGCAATACCCTCACTTTTTTCAGGCGATTCAGCACACTACTGTGCGTTTCTTCGAAATTCAAACCTCATTCTGTAAGTTCTTAGAATGAGGACTGGACTCCCTGTACCGCAAGTGGGCCACGTCAGCCTATTGGCTAACACAGCCTTGAATGTACCGCATAAGTTATTTTATTTCCCTATATAATGCAACCCTCTAAAAAATCGCAAAACACTACGTGAAAATGCTTAAAAAATTATTAAAAGCTTTGTGATTTTCAAAGCCAGGATGTAGATGTCATGGTACTTTTACTATGGCTGGAGCACTCCTGCTGCTGCAATTCACGTATAATTTGCTCTTTCAGTACTTCCAACCCTTCAGCTGTTTTTATCCACCACACCATCATGTCTTGAGTAAGAGGCTTTGCAACCCCACCATCAACCTTTTCATGTTGGTAACAAGCAACGTCCAACCTCGCAAACTGCCACTTATGTGTGTTTGGATATTTACTTAACAGGTAACCGTCCAAAAATTCACTCTCTTGAGTCGTTTCCATTAAATGACACCAATCCTCATTAGTCTCGACAATACGCTTTTCCATAAGAAATGTTTTGCCGTAATGTTTTTTATTGTGCCCCTCACAACCTTTCCAACTAATAGATTCCATCCCTTTTTTATGCTGTTGTATTAAATATTGTACTATCCGAAAATTCAGGCCATATACGGCTGAATATAAAGGTTTTTTCCCCTCCGCATTCGATTCATTCACTTGAGCACCTTTAGCAATCCATTTCATGACACCAGCCAAATTACCTTGTTCACATTCTTTGATTAATTGGTTTTGGCATCGGATAAAGGTGGGTGTGACTGTTTTGTGCACACCCATTGCGCTAGTCTGCTTTGAATCAGGAGTAGAAAAAAATACCACTGGACTTTCAAATAGGGAATTACTACTTGAGACCTGTTGCAAAAGTTCTGCTTCACCAGGCATTGCAGAGGAGAAATTTTCGAGCTTACCGGTTATAGGAGTTTTTGCTTCAGTTAATTGCTGTACCTTTTGGATACAGTCATCTTTTTTTACCCATTGTTTTTTTGCCCCCCTCTTATTCCATACCGAGACCACATGGTGGATATAATGATGCCTCAGTTCTTGGAATGTTGGATTCGCTCGCGCAGCTGCGCTGATCCTTTTAATTGCATAGGGATGCACCCAAACACCCCACATGTCCAGACTAATCAGTGAGCTATGTTCAATCATATCGCAAAACAATTGGCAAGTACGTAGTGGTATTTCCTCCATACCACGCCATCTATCCCCTATATTCACCACATGGCGACTTATATTGAGATGGGTAATGGTTTTATTGCTCGCCAATGCCTTGCCTAAGGCAAGCAATGCTTCCTGTTCCCATCCAGGCAAATCCCAAATTAAACGGTTATTGCTCAAGTCTACATGATTGAAAAATTGATCATGCGCCAAATAAGCAGTTAATTTAATAATTTGTGACGAAGACAATCCTGCTCCGTCACAATCTAAAGTCTTACTTTGCGCAATCAGCGGAGGGATAGCGTAGCTCGGTATAGAAATAAAACCTTGATCGATTTGTAACTCGATCGCCTGTAATTTAGGATACTCGGGTAGTTGTGAAATAATGGCTTCATAAAAAAGTGTTTTGGGTAAAGACAGATATTCCAAATTGACACACTTGGCGATATTTAACACTTTTAACTGCGGGGCATTCAAGGGCTGACCCGTAATTACTCCTGGCTTACCAATATGCCGTAACTGGTGGCAGCCATCCACATTTACATAAGCTAATTCTGGCGCAGTCCCACTGAGCGTTACCAGAGTTGTTTTAGATAAGTTTAATTGCTTTAATTTAGGCACCCTATTCATGACGAACTGCGAAACTTTAGTGCCTATACCTTCAAAATAAAGCAATCGATCCCAATTCTCTAGAGCAATGTTTTGCCAAAGCAGGCGATTACAGTATAAGCGCTCAAGGGTTTCATAGCTGTAACGCTGAATTATATCTAAAATATTTTCCGATAAGCAATAACAACCATTCAGATTAAGTTTAAGCAACGGTATGACAGGTAAGGCTGTCTGTGTCCCTCTCAGTAATGCCGTTACCTTTTCGTCGGTAATTAATTCAGGATTAAATACACTCAAATCCAGTTCTCGCCAACCAGCTCCGATCATGGCATGGAGTATAATTAATTGCTGCGGATCATTCAGCTGTTGACGCCGCAGTTTTAAATAAAAATTATTCCATATTTTCTCGCGTTGGGGCTGTGGTAAGGCCCGAAATTCCTCTGCTGCATGTGCGTGATGGTTTTGCCAAAGTTTTTCTTCATTTTGAGAGGTAAGACTTGCATTTTGGGGTAATATTTTTGATTCAGCTAACACAGTGGACTTAGGCGCTAACATTCGTTGTTCTAAATGGCGTAAACGCGTCATCCGCCACTCTTTTAACCCACTTAATTCTTGCTGAGGACTGAATTCTTGTCCGAGCCACATATTGCTTAATTGCTCAATTTTTAAAGGTTTTTGTAACCGAAGACTCACTTGGAAAGCTTTGAAACTCGATATGTTAGTTGTCATCTCCCCTTGAGTATTTTTTTTATACCAAGGACCCACTGCTTGGGAAAAGCGATGGTCTACTTGACTATGATCACACGTAATTTCAGCACTCTGCTTAGGTTCTTCGCCCTGTGAACTGACATGCTCCCCATGGGATTTAGCATAATACCGCCCTAGTTTCGGCTGAGTATCGTACAGCAAAGTCAATCCATTCAGTGGGTAAAAACTAGGTTTTTTGGGCTCTGAGCTAATATGAGGGGTTTTAGCTTCAGCAAGTTTTTGGGCCGCTACGCGAAGCGAATTTTGCATCAAAGTCAATCGGTTGATAACTTCCTTGGTGACTCCGGGGGGGAAAAACATCACGGCTAAACATTTATCAGGGTCAGGCAACTTAAAATGATCCTCAACCTCAGTTTGTGAAAACAATTCTTTCCACGCCAGCTGTTGTTTCGTAGCCTGATCTAATAAATCTTGCATCAAGGTCAGGGGTTGTATCCGCCGCCACTCTTCCAAAAGGCTTTGCATCCTAGGCTCACAAGGCCAGTTTTGACGCATTTGTTCCAAGCAATACACCACACTTTTGACTTGCAAAGTCGCCTTGCTAAAAAAGTAATTGCCCTCTGCTGTAAAGGGTTCAAAAAATGCGCGATCGTTATCAATTCGTTTTAAATGCAGTTGACCGTTTGGCTGAATTTCAAGCAAGTAATCATCATCTTTATCATCCTCAGGATTAATCAGCAAAACGCGCAATAAAGTGCGAGCGAATGAAATAAAATCCAACTTGGCGAGTCTTTTAGGTTTCTTTTGAGTAACCTTTTTCAATGTAGAACCCATGACATGCTCACTAAGTAATGCACAAGAAGTTTGACCCCCGTGATGAAATTTCACCACTTCAAAACGCGGGGTACCAAATACTCCCAAGCGGCGATCCAATTGGTGAACAATCCATTCTATAGCGGGTTGCTCGGGATAAGCCTTGATCCAGAATCGTTGATTGTCGATTTTGATGGGGAAAACGCGATGGTTCCCCGGAACTTTGGGATCCTTTGGAAGCCATTGTCCTGTAGAGTCAAAAAGTTTCTTAGCTACCTCGGGTTTGAGTAAGTGTGTCTGGACTTGCCAAATTAATTCACCATTGCTTTGGATTTGCCGTACCACACTCATCTGAATGGGTGGTACCGTCGCCTTTATTTCATTAGGCGTTACCTGGTCTTTTTCCTCCCGGATAGGAGGTTGGATTGAAGTATCGTGCTCTATGTTTGTTGAAGAAGTCGACGCTTCAGAACTCTGAGTAGGGGGTAATCCTGTAGTAGTCGTCGTCTTGTCTTCTGCCCAAAGCATAGGGAGTAGTCGCTCCTGCCATTCCCTTTGTTCCTTGACCCAACGTAGGCGTCGACCACTCAATTCTGGGACATTCAGAAGCTGCTGCATAAGCCCCTCAGGGGCGTCTTGCTCCTCATAGGTTAAATAAGGAGCAAGATGTTCTACATAATACAATTGCCGCGCTTTGCTTAATTGTAAAAAATTAGAGAGTTGCCAATCCGCTGATTTTCGCAGTGAGGGGTGATGGGAGATCGCTTCAATAACAGAGTCTAAAACCCTAAAGGCTTGTCGATCCGTCAACTCTGACTTGGCCGCTTGCTCTAATAAATATTTAGCCTGAAAGGCCACAGGATTAAAGGCCTTAGGAATTGCTTCCTGGTGGCACCAACGCGCATACGTCGCCCTATAAGTTTGTCGCAGTACTTCTAAGGTGTAACGGCAGTGCTGTCGATAGTGTCGAGCGGATAAATAAAAAGCGCTATGGTATTGCTCGGGTACTGCCTCATTATCCGCAAGCAAAATGGCTTGCCCAAGATTAAGGCCGACTGGTGGCTCTTCATGTATCCAGGCATCCTGCAACGCTTCACTGTGAGCCAATGCCCAGGTGTAAGCTGCACGCAAATCGGTAATAAAATCCGGGTGGAGAAGCTCCTGGGTTTGCAGTGCATTCAACAAATTTTCTGGTGTCTCTGGAGCCAGGCCATAAAAGCTGGCGGCATCCCGTAACCATAATTGCAAAGGACGCAGTAACGTAGCCATGGGGTCACATACTGGATGCTTTACGACTGTTTGTTTCATCGCAGCAGGCACAGGAGTAAGTGTAGCCTTCATATCTTGCTGCGCTAAGGCACGTGAGAGAGGCATTTTGTGTTCTGGTAAAGTGGCTTCAGCAAGCCTGGCCTGGCTGCGCTCTTGATAACTTGGCCATAAATTCTGTGCTTGCTGCGCTTCAGTCTCGCTGACCCTCAAACAACAAGCCATATGACGATAAGGAATTACATCTAGGGAGTCGACTTGATACTCTTGGGCCTGAGTGAGTTCTGCCCATTGCATGGGTAAGACTAAAAGCTGGGTTAAGGTCTTCAAACGTTCTTGCAGGAACCAATAATACCGGCGCCAATAGAGATGGTCCACCTTAGCAGGCTCGGTGAGAAAAAAACCACAGCGCCAAATTCCTTGCAATATCTGGGGACCATCGACTGGCCAGGCTAAGACACTAAAGCCGCAGGGGGGATTACCCAGTTGGCGTTCTAACTCACTCGCTTCTTGGGCCGCCCGTTGCCAAAATTCTGTGACCCGCTCTTGGAAGGATTTTTTAAGAGAGGAAGATTTTTGATCCGGCACCCTCACCACACTAGGCAGTTGGGAAAGTATAGTGGGTTGCACATGTCCGCGAAATTTGTGTTCTGTTACTCTTTGAGCCTGGAGTATTTTAGTCAGTGCCTCTGCTGTCGTTTTGCTTTGCATCAGTTGCTGTTTCAAGGATTCTCGGCGCGCGTGGAGCACATGGTGTTTGCCGGCAGCGGCATCCTCAACGGCGTGCTGGGCTTCTCGATAAGCACAACTTAACGCCAAATGCATCGGGTTGGCTTCCGGTCGGTTCTGATTGCGGGCACTTTTCCAGTTGGACTCCCAGTAATGACTATGGGGCTCTAATATACTAAAATCCTGACCACTTCCCCAAATTGCGATAGCAAGTTGACGGAATTGTTCAGGATTCGCATAAATAGTACGCTGCTCTTCAGTCAGAGGTGGTACACCGGGTGTCGGAGCACTCAAATCTATCCCTAATTCTTTGACCTTAGCGTGAAAATCGTTCTTCCAAGTTTCAGCACGGTTTTCCCACAGCTTTTGTTCTAAGGTTAATTTTTCCAGTTCTTGCGCTTGCCGTTCACTCGCCGCTGCTACTTGCAATTGCCATTCGGCCAGAGCACGAAAATAGCAACGACCCACGATTTCAGCTAATTCGCTGTCTTGAGAGCGCAGACGCTCTAGTGCTCTTTGTAGCTGTTGATGGCGGGGTTCCCAGAACGACCAGGATTGATGAGCAGCACTCTGAATCGCTTGGGTAAGTACTTTAATTCCCAGGTCCTGAGCCCATAGCGGCCGCACATAGTGGACTAAAATTTCTGGGCGTTCTTTATCACTCCATCCCAAAGACAGCTGTAAATCTTCCAGAATTTGTTCTTGAAACTTCAGCAATTCATCCAAATTGGTTTTATCAAGCAAATTCCACTGCTGCTCATGCTCCTTACGCCACATTCGCGCATCAGCAGTCTGCTTATGCTGCAACCAGATCGTTTCAGTCAATGGTTGATAACTCCCTTGATAAAATCGGGCAGACGGAAAAGAGGTGCTGGGTACTGTTAATTGGCAAGAACTTTCTATGGAGACAGTACTTTGCGGTATTGAGAAAAATGAATTGAACACAGTTTTCTGATTTAACTGCTTTTGAAATTGGTCTGCTAAAAATCCCGCATTCGCATTGAGCCAATCATCTGAACCTCCCCAATGCTGGGTATTTGGGGTGTGTTGTTGCAGCAAATCCAACATCATATCACTGTCTTTTAAAGCCAGCGCTCCCGCGGAATCAAAATTTTTGCTTTCTTTCAGTTCTTGAAGACTAACCCTTGCTTGATCGGTAAACGCCTCTACTTGAGTAATGGCATACTCTTTGATTTCTTTGAGTTTATCGATACCTGAGGATTGGGTTGAAATCTCAGAGGGAGCCAAAGTAGACACTAGAGTGGGTTCGCGTAATAAAGCCAAACGTAACCCGAGTGATCGAGCTAATCGACCGCTCTCATAAGCGGTTAACGACCAAGCGCAGACGCGCCTAGCATCACGCTGTGCCCGTAGCTTAAAGGCAAAATCAGACACGGTTTGAATTATTTTAGCAACCGCACTGATCTTTCCGCCTGCGAGAGGAGTCAGGTGTAAGATATCAGGAATAAGCTTTTCGATGAGTGCTGCGGTAATGGTCTGTGTAAATCCTTGAGAAGGATCAACACGCTCCGAAGAAATAATGATGGCTGCACATAAGCATGCCGCCAGATGCCGCACAAATTCCTCGTAGTAATTTTTTAGTTTAGGATTATTTTGACAGCGCCTTTGGGCTTTAGCCTCATCAAAAGCAATTTTTTCTACTGGCTTGGTGATCGTTATGCCAAGAAGTTGGGGTTCTCCAAGCCATTGCTCAGGATAGTGGCAACCTTTTTGAACTAAGTGAATAGCCCCTTGCCGATAAAACTCATGCACCACCAAGTGATTTAAACTCTGCTGCGCATACACCCCAATTTGCTCATACTGCCACAAGAGGCATTGAGCTTGCTGTAAAATTTCAGAATGCGTTTTTTGTTGGTAATAGCCATACAAAGTATTACGCTCCGGCAAGCATTGCTGCATGTAGGCGTGCACTAAAGGCAAAAACTGCTGCCAGCCCTCGATCGACAACCGAGTGCAGTGCTGATACAACAGGGTAAAAGAGGCATTTAAGGTTTCTGGCTTTGGTTTTTCTACTTTCAATTCAGCCGCTAATTCCTGCAAGAGTTCAGTCAAAAGGGGCGGCATGTAACCTGAGGATTGTTTCTCATTTTTATGCTCTTTATTGGTATCTAATTTGTGCTCGTGTATAGCGATAGGCCCATCTGGATCGGAAATAAAATCTGAAAGATTAAGGTTGCTTGATGTTGAAGTTTTCGGTTTTTCATCGAGGTCCCCTTGAAAAAATGAGAACAATGAATAGTCGTTAAATTGCGAGAGTGGTAATAAACTTTGAGATGCCACCGAAATAGGATAATCAGGAACTAGCTGGCCCTGGGATAGAGTAAATCTGTCTGATACTAGTATTTTTTTCTCTTTGGGGTTATTAGTGTTGAGTGTTGACAGTTCTGATTTTGGAATCTCAGGATGTTCTTCAGTTTGAGGAAAAAATTTTTTATGCTCCTCGATTTCTTCTAAATCATTCAAGTGCAAATTTTTAGATTCTGCCATTAAAGTTTCCTCATTGTTATTCGAACGCTAAATCAGCTGGATCGCTACAAAGAGCTCATGGAACTGACGGCAAGAAAAAATACTATGCGAAATCGAAAATTAGTAAAAGACTATAAACCTGAAATTAATTTAGAGTATGAATGAAGAAGATGTCAACAAATTTTTTCAGTTTTAACTAAAGTATAATTGTTCCCGAAAATGAAATATAGTCCTAGGCGTAATAATCCTATGCTAACTGATGTGTAAACACTTTTTAGGACACACAATTAGGCTACATTTTGGATCATTTCGTACTCCACTAGTGATAAATAATTATTAGCAGAATGCATTATTATCCTATTATTATAGTTTTTCATTAATTTAACGTAGGTATCCTGTTTCGTGTAGCCACATTGTCAGCTTGAGGAGCTTTAAAATAATTATGGTACAAATTAGCTGAATCGAGAATTGAATCGGGAGGTAAACCATCATCACGTTGGGAAGGCGACTGTGATTCATCTTGATCCTCATTATCATCTAGGTTAATCTCCGTTTTCTTGGAGCTAGAATGCAGCTGTACTGCTTGCTTCACATCCTCAATAGACTGGGCTTCCCACCCCTGCTCTTTGGGAAAGTAAATGTATGCAATGCATTCAAAAGCTTTGGGTATGACCCAAAGCATCGCAATATAAGTAATAATCTGAAGCAAATTTTGCGCATCAAGCTTTAATTGTGTTTTATCTAAGAGGGAAGCCATGGATTCTTTAGCCCCATGAATATCCAGCTCAGGGTGATATTGGCTTATTATGAAAATAATCACCCCTGCTGTTCCAAGCCAAGCTGCGGCAGCCCTTATCGCTGTATGCTTTTTTACATCAAGATTAGGTGTAGTGAAGGCGTGAGAAGTATTATAAAGTTGCGGTAGCAAAACATGGGCAGCTTTATCCGCAGCTTCTTTAAAGTTAAAAAAACCTGGCTTAGGCATTACTCTCTCAATTAATTATTGTAATTAAGTAATTGCTATTAAAAATGTGAACAAATATATTCACCATTTTCTTCTTGAGAAATCTTAAGGAAACATTAACACCCTCAGCGGACAAAAATACTCTCTCCCTTTGGAAAATACAAGGGATTTCAAGAAGCATTGAGTACTACGACAATACTGTTAGTATCCTCACCTTTTGAAATCCCCCTTAACCCCCTTTTTCAAAGGGGGAAATTATTTTTGCCAGGCCGATTAGGAGTGCGTAACTTGTGCCGCAGCAATTGTCCTGCTAAATTACTATTCAACCGTCGGTCATTCTCTTTTGGAGATTGACATCTAATCAGAGCTTTTAAACCGATATTGGTAGTCTGAATTTATTGAGCTTCTAGAGCTGTAGTATTGCTTTTCCACGGAAAGCCTCATTGCTTACTCTTATTGTTAATTGCTCCTTATTCGATCCGATATCATCTAATTCTATTTTGGGGATCCTACCGGAAAACTTGTAATGGTGGTGGAACCAGAACAAATAGGGATGGAACCACTGTTCTCCTGCTTTAATTACCAGCTCTGGATTAAGAACATAGTGACCGTGCTTCACTCGCACGAATAGTTTTTTGTTGTAAATATCGTTTCTATTCATTTCGTGTCGAGCCAAAATACTAGACAAATAAGCACGCCGCTTGCGTTTCTCAGGAAAGATGATCTCTGGAAAAGGAGCCAAAATTTCTACAAAATCACTCACCTGAAAAATTCTAATACCCTCCTCAGATTGGAGACTTAGTTGTTGGATCGCCATGATGGCATTGATTAAAAAAAATTCGATACGTTGTCCATCGAGCTTGAGTAATTTGTTATTTAATTGTAAGCCCATGCTTTGAGGCGAAAAATATTCGTAAAATAGCAAAAATTTTTCCTTGGCAAAGCGTTTGTCACCCACTGCTTTGTGTAACGCAATTTGAAATGCGGTTCGACAGGCATTATCGGTTAAATCAGGATTGGCGCCCTTATCCAGTAATTGCTTCGCCAATATAGGATTGCCAAAATGACAAGCGACCATCAAGGGAGTTTGGTTAAAGGGAGCGCGAAAATTCACCCCGTAAAGCGCTACCTGGGACATGACTAAGTGGGTGGAGCTCGAGGAATAGCCCATAAAATATTTGCGCTCTAATAAACTATAATCTTTTTTGGATTTTTGGGCGGGAGCAAATCCCACGGCCGCCAATTCGATCATGGGCTTAAGTTGGTGATAATGCAGGGCATATTCAAACAGCAAGAGTCGGGCTTCTTTGTCTTTACGGACTGTATTCAGCGCGCGTTCTCGTAAGAGGATAAAGTAATCATAAGTCACCACGGGCCAAGGCACCGGCTTGGTTTGCAATAAGCAACTGTGGATCGCCTCGGCTTGCGCTTGCTTGCCTTGCATTTCTAAGCGTCGGGCTTCTTTTTGCCACTCCTCTGGGGAGGATTCTTGGCTTTCGATAGCTACTAGCTCGGCGGTGAGAGTTAAACCCAAGAGGTTTAATAAGGGATGTTGGTCGAGGGTTTCAATCAAGTAAACATTTTTGATCGCCCGGGTGATAGCGACGTATAAGGCATTGACAAAGAATTTATAGATTTCCAGCGAACGATCCGTTTTATCACGAACCCGACCATAGGTGAAGGGGCTTTCCAGATCTGCTGTGCTCACACCTTGAGCAATCTCGCGAAAATGGCGTTCTTCACTGGAGAGAAAATGGTAGAGAATAACATTGTCGTATTCCAAGCCCTTGGCTTCGTAAATCGAAAAAATCAGCGGGGTTTGAAAATAACGAGCGGCTTGCTCTTTGAGATCCTCATGCAATACTAACACCGCAAAATGCGTCGACTTGCGCGTCTTGTCATTAATTTCCTGGCGGATCACTTCATGGTCTAATAAGCAATACACCGCGCCGGAATGGCTATTTTGGCTCTCAACCAGATAATGGCTTTCTTTATCCACTGAACCAAACCGCGCATTTTTTATTTTTAATAGTTTATTCGCCAACGATGTCACGGCAGGGGCATTGCGATAGTTTTTATTCAAGACACGCAGGAGGTCGGTGTGCTGCTCTTGCGGCTGCTGATAAAACAAGCTCTTTATTTTAGCCCAGGAGAAAAAATTTGGATGGACAATTTGATTGGAATCCCCGCACAAGAGGAATTGCTGCGGGTATTTTAGTTTTTTGAGAATTAACGCCAATTGCACCGGAGTTAAATCCTGAACCTCATCGACCAGCACGAAATCGTATTGCGCTTCGCAAGCGGTTAGATATTCATAGGAAATCAGATTCGTATCGTAGAGCTGCTGTTGTTTTAAAAATGTTAAATATTTCTGAAATAAGTCATAAATCAGGGATCGTTCTTCCTGGCGATAGATCGATTGCTTGACGCCTAAATTCAGATAGTGATCTTTAGAGAGATAGGCAGCATCTAAGCGATTGCCGGTGAGGACGCCTTGAAATTCCTCATACAGTTTATTGGCATCCTGAATCGCTCGCCGGGGATTGACGGTATGTAACCATTGTGCAAAACGCTGAAAATTGATTTTCGATCCGGCGGGCACTTGGATCGTTTCTAACAATTCGTGGTAGGAAAGAAAATCAATTTCTTGGCCATCATTTTCATAATGCTGCGCATAATAAAGTTGACGGGCATTATGCACTAAGTAAGGCGAACCAGTGACATAAAGAATGTTCCCCGGATAGGTTTTCATTTTTTCCAAAATCAGCATGGTTTTGCCACTGCCCGCCGACCCGATGACAATTAATGGCGGATGCAATTGGAAAATGTCCTGTTGGGTGGCATCAAAGGAAATAATTTTATCCAAAATATGAAAATGAGGATGCTCGAGATTGAGATAACTGAATGCATCGACGGGGAATTGCTCAAAATGATGATTAGCGATGGTCTCTAGCTTAGTATCAGGAACACCCTGCAGAAAACGCGACTTTGCTTTCTCAGTAAAAATTTCTAATAACAGCACACAGTTTTTATTTTGGTGAGAAACTACTCGAAACAACAAGCCCTGGGTTGAATCTAGAGGCACTAAGTAAAACGGTGTTCCTGCAAATTGCTTGACCCCACTCGCTGCAAAATTATTTTTTTGGAGTAAAGCCACAACAGTATCGTACTGCTTTTTTACCGCGGAAATATTTAATTCATTGTATCGTAAGACATCCATGGTGACCTCCACACTAAAATCATCTCGCCGCCACCCAAGCGTAAATCCCCCCCCCTTTGAAAAAAGGGGGGGGGATTTAGAGAGAAAGCGGTTACTTCTGGACAAAACAATCCAACACTTCTCGCGCCACTTCCTCAGTCAGAGGCTTTTCCAGCACCCCATTAATGCCCGCTGCTGTACACGCCGCTTGCACTTTTTCAACATTATGGGCCGTTAGAGCCACAATCGGCACCCGATTTTTTCGACCCTTTTCTACAGTACGAATATGCGCTGCTACCGTCGTCCCACTCATATCATCTAATCCAATATCGGTAATAATCAGCACATATTTATCCAATTCAAAAATATCTAGGGCTTTCTTACCTGTATCCACAATATCGAGCTTATACCCTAAATGCGTGAGTATCGATTCCACGCCTTTTTGAGCCATCCGATTATCCTCGACCAGCAAAATACGCGGACCAGTCTCCTCACCCTCACTAGAGGCATCCCCAAGGGGAGCTAGCTTGGTAAACTTAGGCTTGACTGCTCTCGGTTTCAGGAATGCCTTAGCGGGTAAAAAAGGAAACGTGATGGTGAAGCAACTGCCCTTACCCAGTTCGCTGCTCACGTCAATTTTGCCTCCCATCAAGGTGACAAATTTATGCACAATATAAAGCCCAATCCCATGCCCCTCAAATTTGCCTTCATAAGAAGGCGTCAACCGCGTAAAGCGGTCAAAAATGGTAGCGATTTTTTCTTGGGGAATACCCATACCAGTATCGCGGATTTTTAAACAAAGTTCCTCTTTGTCTTTGCCACTATCTTCATCGCGAGTTTTCTGTAAGAGAATGTCCACGCCTATCGAACCTTCCTCGGTAAATTTAATCGCGTTGCCCAATAAATTTAAAATAATCCGATAAAATCCCGGCGCGCTGGCATAAACCATTTCGGGGATATTGTGATCATAAGTGACATTAAATCCTAAGCCTTTTTGCTTCATGGAAGGAGTAAATATCTCGACAAGCTGATCCATTATGGTTTGGGGATTGAAATTCTCATTGCTAAGCGCCACTTCCCCGGTTTCAATCCGCACCATCTCTAAACAATTCATAAAAAATTCTATCAATTCTCTGACCGAATTTTTAATCATCTGTACGTTCTCATAATTATCTTCGAGGTCTTCGGGCTCCTCAAGTTGCCTGCCAATCCTATCCGCCATTGAAGTAATGCCCGCCAACGGCGTTTTGACATCGTGGCTCATGTTCTGGATAAACTCGGACTTAGCGTGGTCGGAAGCTTCGGCGGCTTTTAAGGCTTTTTCTAATTTCATTTCCAAGAGCTTTCGCTCAGTGATATCTATTCCGATACCTATTACACCCGCAATATTGCGGTCGGCATCAAGCAAGGGAGATTTATTATCCAACTGATAGATCAATTCACCATCAGCTGTTTGAAAAGGAGGTTCTTCAATATTAAGCACTGATTTTCCAGTGGAAATAACTTCTTGGTCTATTTTATGAAACGTTTCAGCTACTTCAGGGCTCCAACCCAAAAGTTCAGCAAAATCAAAGTCAGTCTTGCCTATAAATTCTTCACGGGATTTTAATCCCGACATTTTAACAATTACGTCATTACAACCTCGGTATACACCATTCAGGTCTTTCCAATAGACATTGCCCGGCATGGAAGAAACTATACTTTGTAAGTTAGCAAGAGCATCATCGGTTTTTTTGTTAGCAACTACTAAAAGCCTAGCTTTTTCTTTGACAGCGCGTTCAGCATCTTCCCTCGCTTGTTGTAGCTCTTGTTCCAACTTTTTACGCTCCGTAATATCTACGGAAACTCCATAAATACCGATAATATTTTTATCATCATCCACTAATAAATCTTTCGTCGTTAGAAATGTAGTCAATTCACCATTAGCCAATCGTCCGACTTCTTCTAGCGTAACGCTTTTTCCTGTAGCAATTACTTCTTGATCAATAGCACGTAAACTATCAGCCTCATTTTTCCAAGGCATATCATAGTCAGTTTTACCAATGACCTGTTCTGCAGATTCAAGTCCCGCAAGATAGGCCATATGTTCATTACAGCCTATGTAGACCCCATTTTTATCTTTCCAAAAAATACTGACTGGCAATTGCTTTAAAACGATATCACTTAAATTAGGGAATGACTGATTACCGGTGTTCATAATGATTCCTCCTGAGAGAATTTGTAAATTTTTCGAATGTAAAAAGAAAACTCAATTTTTCCGTTTGATCCTCCTTAGCATGGTGCATTTGAAAGTCATGTACTCCAATCACATGAGAAGATTTTATATGTGGCATAACTTCAGCCTGCTCTAAACAGTGATTGAGAATCTTGCCCAAAATACTCAAATTAGGCTCTTGAAAAATTGTTTCATGATCCCCTGGAATCACATATTTTTCAATCGGTTGTTGACAATAATGATCCCAGTGATTGGAAGCCTCTTCAACAGCTTGATAGACTGGTATAGTGGTAGCTGCTTTAAATAAAGTTAACTTTACATCAATGGCTGAGAGTTGATAGCGTTCATGCATCTGCAAACGATACCACTCTAATTGCAGCAAATTAGCCAAGTTCGGAATACTTTGAACTGGAAATTGATGACAGAGATTATGATACTGACGACGCATATTGGCTTCAAAATATTCCTGTTTTAATAACATCTCGGGGTAAGGCACCCAAGAATCGAACAATCCTACGAACGCTACTTTTTGCCCCTTTTTTTGTAGCAATTGGCTCATCACCACACAAAGATTGCCACCTGCCGAAGCGCCTGCCAAAAGATAGGGACCTTGAGGCTGCACTTGCTGAATCAATTCCACATAATACTGTGCTAATTCTTCGACACTTTGGCAAGGTATAGGCCGGATCTCTATCCCGGGGTCTTGAATCGCATAAATAGGACGATTGCGAATATATTTAGTTAACCCGGTGTACCAAAATACGGTCCCTCCAATGGGATGAATTAAAAATAAAGGTCGCAACGTTCCCTGTGGATTCAATGTAATCATACAATTTGTCTGTTTTTGCCTCGGTACAGTAGATAAATCGATACCACCAGCTTGATGCTGCTGAATTATTTTAGCTAATTCAGCAACGGTAGGAGCAGTAAATAAATCCTGGATCTTCAAATTAATATGCAATTGATTCTTGATGAGGGCTAATAACTGTAATGCTCGTAGGGAGTGACCACCCAGTTCAAAAAAATTATCGTTAATACTTAATTGAGCTTTAAATAAGTGCTGCCAAAGCATGAGCAATTCTTTTTCCACAGGAGTTATAGTTGAACGGTTAGTCACTAAAGAAGGTTTTTGGGTATTATGAGCCATTGTGCGTAATTGTTTTTTATCAATTTTTCCATGGGAAGTATAGGGTATGCGATCAATCAGCCACCATTGCGACGGAATCATAAAAGCAGGTAGCTGCTGTTTTAAATAACGACGTAATAAATCACTATCCAACTTACATCTCTGCTTAGGAATTACATAGGCTACTAATTCTCCACATGCAGGTTCTATGGGCAGGACTACAGCTTGTTTCACATTACCATGCTGCAGCAAACATGCTTCAATTTCTCCTAATTCAATTCGAAATCCGCGCAGTTTCACTTGGTCATCAGTCCGTCCTAAAAATTCTAAACTGCCGTCTGCTAACCAGCGCACTAAGTCGCCTGTTCGATAAAGACGCGTTGCGCCACTCAAATCAAAGGGATTGGGAATAAATTTTTCTTCGGTTAATTCGGGTCGGTTAAAATATCCCCGCGCGATTCCAGCTCCACCAATATAAAGTTCTCCGCTAACCCCCTCCGGCACAGAGTGGCGATGAGGATTAAGGACATACACTTGGGTATTGGCAATCGGCTTTCCTAAAGGAATAATCGGATTGGCTGCATTCAACATGTCAGCGGTAATTCGTGCAGCAGTCGACCATACCGTCGCTTCGGTGGGGCCGTAGAGATTCCAAAGCACGGGACTTCGCTTCAAGAGTTGCTGTGCTAATTCTAAGGAGAGGGCCTCACCACCACAAAGCACAGTGCGAAGAAATCCGCCCGACCAGCCCACTTCCAATAACATTTTCCAAGTCATCGGTGTGGCCTGCAACAAGGAAATTTGCTGTTTCTCTAATAATTCTTTTAAGCGCCAACCATCCGTCACGGTTTCCTGGTTGGCTACCACGCATTTGGCGCCGGATATGAGCGGTAAAAAAAGCTCTAAGGTAGCAATATCAAACGATAGCGAAGTTACCGCTAGCAAGGAATCCTGGTTAGAGATAGCAATTTTCTGTTGCATCGCGTGCAGAAAATTTGACACCGCCCCATGCTCCACCATCACGCCCTTAGGTTTCCCCGTAGAACCCGAGGTATAAATCAGATACATCAATTGTTGGGGTGAAATAACTTGCCTAAGATTATCTGCACTGTAATGAGCCAATGGTTCCTCATCAACAAAAATAATTTGCTGCTCTGGGAAACCCAAGGAATTTAAGCTCTCTTGCAAACCTGAAAAAGTAAGCAGCAAGTTAGGCTCTGAATCTGCTAATAAATAACGCAGTCGTTCTTTGGGATAAGTGGCATCAATCGGGACATAAGCCCCTCCAGCTTTGAGAATTGCCAGCAAACTAATCACCATAGTAGGGCTACGCGGTAAACACACGGCCACCCGTTGCTCCGCTTGAATTCCTCGGGACCGCAAATAATGGGCTAATTGATTAGCACGTTGGTTTAATTCGCGATAAGTGAATATTTGCTCTTCATAAACAAGCGCCACTTGATGGGATGTTTTGCTTACTTGTTGTTCGAATAAAGCCGGCACAGATTGAGAGGCGAAGGGGAATTGGGTTTTATTCCATTCCACCAAAAGACGCTGGCGTTCTTCGGAAGTTAATAGACTGATCTCATGCAGTAACTGTTGCGGCTGTTGTAAAAATGTGCCAATTAATCCATTAAAATGCTGTTGCAGTTGCTGAATGACTCCGGGAAAAATTCGATTTTGATCATAATTCAATTGAATGGCCCCTTGCTTTCCTGGCACAATAATACAGGTCAGTGGATAATGCGTCGGCTCAATGATCCGAACCTCGTTGAATGGCATTATGGTTGTCGGCTTCTCAATACGGAGATAATTTTCTACAATTAAAATACTGTCAAATAACGGCTGGTCATTGGGCACTTCGCTCCACTCCTGAATATCAGAGAGTGCAGTCGAGTGGTAGGGCAGTACTTGCGCAAAATTCGCCTGAATTTGGGCAAGATACTGGGTTAGGGGTTGATTATTTTGATAAGCAATACGCATTGGCAACGTATTAATCATCAAGCCCACGATTTGCTCTGCCTGTGTCATAGTAGGATCACGAGTCGTGACGGTGACACCAAACACCACATCATCACTTTGGCTGTAGTGCTGTAGTAACAACCCCCAAATTCCTTGGAAAAACACGCTGAGGGTCAGATGATTTTCTTGTACGAAACGGGTTATCTGCCACATCAACACTTCTTCCAAGTTCCAGCGATGTTCCTGGATGTCTACTACACTACCAGCTTTCGGGCCATGAGATTTCATCAAGGGTTCTAAAACCGTAGGACTGGAAAAACCCCGTAAATACTCAGTCCAAAAGACTTTAGCTTTTGCGGAATCTTGCTGCTGTAACCACTGAATATAATCCCCATATTGTTTTGCAGGGATGAAGTTTAACTGTTCTAAAGCCTCGTAATGGTGCGACACTTCCTGCAACATTAAAGGCAAAGACCAACCATCTATTAAAATATGGTGCAGTGTAATCACTATGTAATGACGATGCTCCGGTAGGTTGAAAACCGTGCCACGTAGCAAACCACTGCTGTGAAAGTCAAAACCGGATTGCCGCTCCGCTCGTAAAAACACCTCCAAACGCTGCTGTTGCTCCTCTCCCAAATGAACAGCAGACCAATCATAATGAGTCCAAGGAGTCTGTACTTTTTCCCACACAATTTGCAGCGGTTGCTCAATATGTTCCCAAATAAAACTGGTTCTTAATGCATCATGACGATTGACCACAAAATCAAACGCTTTCTGTAAGCGCTCAATAGACAGCAGCTTGTTTGCTTCACTTTTCCATACCAGCTGCACCGCATAAGCTTCCGAAGTCGGTGATTCTAGAGCGTGAAATAATAAGCCTTTTTGTAAAGGAGCAAGCGGATAAATATTTTTAATTTCCGACTTAGCATAAGTTTGAGCAATTTGCTCGAGGGCTTGAGCACTGACTTCAGGAAAAGAGGATATCGTGGTGGGAAAATGTTCCGTTAAGAATTTAGCTGATAATAAATCTTTTAAATCAGCCAAAAAATATTGGGTCAATTTTTCTATCGTTTCACGACGATGGTAGTTACGGCTATAAATCCAACTGAGTTCAAGCTGCTTATTTTTAATCACAGCATCTATAGTGATTAAATAAGGACGCTTATTCTCGGGGTGTGATAACAATTTTAACTCGCCCAAGCTGAAGAAATTTTGCGCAAAAGCTTGATCCAATTGTCCCCAATAATTAAAAGCGATTTGTGCTTGCTGCTTAAAAGATTTTTTTTCACTATACTGCCGCAAACCATAACCAATGCCATGGTATGGTAGTGTTTTTAATTGTTCCTGAACCATCTGAACTATCTCTAACAGCGATAAACCTATATTACAGCTTAACTGCAGGGAGACCACACTAGTAAACCAACCTAAAGTGCCAGATAAATTAATTGCTTTTGTTAATTCTTCGCGGCCATGGCGTTCTATATCCAACGTAATGTAGTCTGTTTGGCACCAATGTATAAGGGTCTTAACCAATAAAGCAATCAAAATTTCCTCAACATTCAAGTGATGCGTTCTAGCTAGCGTGCGCAATAACTGATAAGTTTTTCCTGCTGTTAATTTTATAGTAACACTGTCGGCAAAAAATTCTGTGTTGATCCCGCGTTGATGATCGATAGGAATGGGCGTAAATGGACCAATGCCTTGCCAATAGCCTTGTTCTTGCTTAAATGAATTGGAAGCTACGTAGTTATCTAATGCGTAAACCCACTGCTGATAGGAAGTACTATTAGCAAATTTCTGCCAGTTAGCACTCTCCTCCTCTTTCGATCCTACATATAAACTTTGCAATTCATCCAAGAAAATTTGCCAAGAAACTCCATCCATAATCAAATGATGCGCCACCAAAAGTAAATGGGTAATTTGCCCTTGCTGGCGCACTAAGGCCACTTTGAGTAGATAGCCCGTCTCAAAATCAAAATCCTGGGCCACATTCATCGCCCATTCACTTGCAAAATTCTGAACTACAAGCGCAGGGTCATCAATGACTGAAAAATTAGCACATAATTCATTAACCTTATCGGCATAATATTGCTGCCAATTTCCTTGCTCCTTTTTAAATCGAAGTCGAAAAATTTCATGCCATTCAATAATTTCTCGCAAACAGCAAAGCAGTAATTCTGCATCAACAGTTTTTTGAAACTCTAACCAACAAGTCTGAACAAATTGCTGCGGATGAGTGAAGGATTGTTCAAAGAACCAGTGCTGAATTGGTGTTAAAGTAAAATCTTTGGCTAATGGCTCAGTTGGTTTTATGGCGGTTTTTTCATGTAATTTTTTAACCAATTTTTTTATGGTGGGTGCTTCAAATACATCTCGCACTGAACATTGAAAGCCTAATGCATTAATTTTAGAAATCAGGTGCATTGCCAGAATCGAATCACCTCCCAAAAAAAAGAAGTTGTCCTCTAAATTAAGTGAATCTATCCCGAGTAGCTTTTGAAAAATTTTTAAGAGTAATGTTTCTTTGACTGACATAGGTCCTTCAACTGCTTGTTCATTAATGAGAGATGGTTTTTTGAGCAGTAAATTTTTATCAATTTTTCCATTAACAGTTCTTGGAAATCGAGCAATTTCAATTATTTTTGAAGGAACAGTGTAACGAGGAACCTGTTTTTTTAGAAAGCGATTAAACTTTGCAATATCAATTGCATTGCGGTTACTTTTCTTGATAAAAAAGAGGTTAATTTGGTTTTTCTCGGCTGTTGTATCTAGGCAAGCCGCAGCTTGTAAAATATTAGGATACGTTACTGCTATTTCTTCCAGCTCACCTAACTCTGCCCGACAGCCTAAAATTTTAATTTGTTCATCCACTCGGCCCATATATTCTAGGTTACCATCAGGCAACCAACGAGCCAAGTCACCCGTTTTATACACTATTTGAGATACCTCATTGGTTCCATGCTCCAAAGCCCAAGGTATAAACTTACTTTTGGTCAGTGCATCTCGATTTAAGTATCCTTTTGCCAAACCATGTCCTGTGACGTACAACTCTCCAGTTATACCCATTGGTAAAGGTTGCATGTTATCATCTAAAATAAAAATTTTAGTATTCGGGATCGGTCTACCAATAGTTATTTTCTTTGCATCTTTACCTACGATTGCCATAGCAGCACAAATTGTAAATTCAGTGGGTCCATAAGCATTAACAAAAACAGGGACGTTTTCCCATTGCTTTACTACCGCCTTCGAGCATGATTCACCCGCTGAAATAATTATCCGCAAATGGGAGGTAGAAGGTGGTGGAGTTATCGCTAGTATAGAAGGCACTAAAGTAGCAATAGTAATTTTATTTTGTTCTAAAAAATTCGTAAGTTTACTGCCTGGTAACAAATTTTCTTTCCTGGCCAAATATAAGGTTGCTCCTGCAAATAGACAAGGAAATATCTCCCACACAGAAGCATCAAAACTAAGGGTGGAAAAATTTAAGATTCTATCAGAGTGATTAATGGCAAATTTTCGTAGCTTTGCCAAGACCGTATTCACTACTCCCTGGTGTTTAATAAGAACCCCTTTGGGTTTCCCCGTAGTACCTGAGGTATAAATGACATAAGCCAATTGAGAAGAGTCAAAATTTAAGCTAATAGATTCTTTGTTATGAATTTTGATATTTTTAATTTTATCAACCGTGATAACAGCGCCATCTGTAATAGTATGTATTTTCTTAGCAAGACGAAATTGAGTAATCACAAACATAGCTCGACAATCCTCGAAAATAAACTTTATTCTCGCTCTTGGATACTCAGGATCAATCGGTACATAAGCACCGCCCGACTTTAAAATCCCCAAAATCCCAACAATCATTTCGATACTGCGTTCCATGCAAATTGCGACTAAAGTTTCAGCTACCACCCCTTGCTGACGTAAGTAATGCGCAAGTTGATTGGCCTTTTGATTGAGTTCGCGATAGCTGAGGGATTGATTCTCAAAGCACACAGCGATTTTGTTGGGGTGTTTTTTGACTTGTTCTTCGAATAATTGTGGAATAGTTTTGTCGCGTGGATAGTCGGTCTCAGTTTGATTCCAATCGATTAAGATTTGCTGCTGTTCTTGTGGCGTGAGTAGCGCTAAATCAGCGATAGGAGTTTCAGGTTGCATGGTAATGGCGGTTAGCAAGGTTTCTAAATGACCAGGCATTTGTTGCAGGATGGTTTTTAAATAGGGTTCTTGCGCTAAGCATTTTTGATCGACGTGCCAAGATACACTGCCATCTTTGGCGGATATCATCAACACTAAAGCAGCACGAGATTTTTGTAGCTGATCGATTTCTCCAATCACGACAGCAGTAAACACGGCGTGTTTGACCTCGATTAAATTCGGGTAACGATAAAATATATCGCGTAAATAACCGCCTTTTTGTTGCATAGCAAGTAGCTCAGCTTGTAATTGGGTCACAACTTGGCCGAAGTGTAACCCGTCTTGTAAGGCAGTGAAATACGGTAGTTCTAAACTCGTCCTGGCATAGATGCCAGGATCCAGATCACTCGGATGTGAAGCATTATGATAAGCTAATTGCAGCAGCACCCCTACTTTGGGTTGGTTGCCGAGGCGATAGAGATAGACCAGCCAGAGGGCTAATAGCAGGGTGTTGAAATCGTGGGCGGGGAAATGGTGTTGTAATAATTTTTGCAAAGGTTCGGGGGGAGTCCATTGTTGTAGGTGATAGTACCCCCTCTCATACATCTCCGGCATTATTCCTTCTCCCCTTGTGGGAGAAAGTGCCCCTTCGACAGGCTCAGGGTAGGCTGGCGGACGAGGGATGGGTTCTGAGGGTTCTCCCCTTATCCGGCCTTCGGCCACCTTCTCCCACAAGGGGAGAAGGAATGAGGACTTATTTTCGCGGTGATTAAAATTCAGGAAAGGTATTTTGGCGGGCTCGATAGTTTGCCATTGGGAAACCCAGTGGGCTTCATCGCCTCCTCCGCTGTTTAAATCCCCCCTGCCCCCCATTCGTCCTGAGGAGCGAAGCGTCTCGAAGGACAAAGGGGGAATTTCTGCTCCGACTTCCAGAGTAACTACATCACCTTCTAAGGTACAAATCTGCCGAATGGCGATGTCATAACTAGCAGTTGCAATGCGCCAATAATCCGCAGTAGCAGCAACGATTGTTCCAGGAGCTGCAATCGATGGCTCGGGTAATAATGCTAATTTAGTGACAATAAATTCTTCCCAGCTTCCCTGCTGGGATGACGGTTCGCGCTGCTGGGATGACAGTCTAAATTTCGGACAAGTAAAACGATTAGGATAAGAGCCAAATTGAGTAGCCCGAAATAATCGCTCAATAGCTTCAGCACTGGCATTCCAATCAATCCAGCCATCACCAGCAGGTTTTTGATGAAAACCAAAATAGGTACGTTGACTTAAATCTTGGGGTTGGCGCTGATAACTATGATTCACTAAGGATTTCACTAACTCAGGGAAGCTTTGCAGTGCGCCTTCATAGCATTTGAGGTTTAAACTCAACGCGGTTTCATCTTCAGTAATCGGCACCATCACTTGCTGCAAAATATCACCGGCATCGACGGTTTCAATGGCCACATGCCAAGTGATGCCATGGGTCTTTTCTTGATTTAAGATCGCCCAAGAAGTGGCGTGAACTCCCGCGTAACGCGGTAAAGGCGCATCATGAAAATTAATCGCCAATTGCCGAGGCAGATTGAGTATCGCCGCAGGCAAAATCTGTGAATTAACAATACTAAATAAATAATCAAAGGGAGTCTTGTTAAGTGCTTCTTGCGCGGCTGCTAGCGAGGCGTAGTGGGGAATTCCCTGTTGCAAAGCCCAGAGTTCTGCGGCTTCATACGCAGAGATAATGCCTATTATTTGCTGTCCTTGTTGTTGGATAATTTTGGCACATTCCAAATGGAGATTATCCTCTCCAATGATAAAACAAGTGAAAATATTAGGGGCCATAGGACTGCAATAACTTCACGTTTGGGTTTTTAAATTCCCTCCTCAATAAATTCCTAACAAATTTGTCATTCTAAGCGAAGCGAAAGACCTCCCCCCCTGGCCTCCTAATCCCTGCAGGAAGCAATAATCCAAGGTAGGAAGCGAAATTTTCACATCCCTGTGGGTGAATCCTGACATCCACGCCAGGACGACGCTTACTAGGAGGCCCTTCGGTTCGCTCAGAATAACAATGGGTTGGTCTGTCGCACTTGCGATACTACCCAACCACGGGCACAGTCTACTAGCTTAAGGAAAAATTAACAAGTGTAGCAAAAGATTTATAAAAGAAGCGGAAATCGAAAGCAGAGATGTGATAGGCCACTCAGAATAGATCAGTTGACTGAAGTTAAAGCCTAAGATAAGCCGCCCTTAAGAAAAATTTGCATTTCAGTCAAAGTCAATGAATAATAGAAAAGCCTCGGGGGCTTGCGCCTCCGAGGCCGCGCCAAAAAGAATGTTTACCGCATTCTTGAGGCACTCCCATAACAAACCAACCTTGTTAGGAGGTTAGCCGAAATGGTAAGTCTAGCTTACTGCATTGCAGGTTCCTGCAAAACTCTTTTTTTGATGTGGGCTACATTTTTTCACCCGAGTTCATTCAGGGGGGTTATTCGCGCCTGGCTGAAGCCACTTTCACCCCATGGAATTTCCTCGACTGTCTTCGGCGGGTTATGGGCCTGGGGTGCAAGTGTACGGGTTTTTTGGTGGCCAACATCGATGCAAAGAGGGGTAGGCAAGTAAGAGAGGAACGGTATGGCGGGGTGATTTATATCGCCTCGCCATCCTAAAATCTTCTGCTTGCCTACCCTGGTTCGATGCTTTTTTTTGCATCAACCCAGGAACGCGCCGATGAATCCGAATAAAATCAAACCCGTTTTCAAATACGACGCAACTCACGCGCCCATTCCGTTTGATCAGGCACATTGTTTACTGACGATTAGCGTCGGTCAAGAAGTGCACGAAGGCGAGCCATTTGCGACGACCGTAGCTTTAGTACGCCAACAGTTTGCACGCTGCACTTTGCTAATTGATGATACTTTACAGCGCCATACTCTGGCATTACCAAACCCTGAACTCAAAGCGGAGGATTTTTTAACCAGTGCACAGCAAGAAGGCGAAGCGTGGTTAGCGCGCAATCAAATTGTTTATGAACAGTTACCGCAGCTTAAAATAGTCCGGTGGGATTATTGGTTAACTCATCCGCGTTATCCAGCCACTTTTCGACGCGTCAACTATTTAGTGAGCCAATACCCGGCTTACCAACAGGCTATACATAGCACCGTCCGCGCTTTTTTACAGCGCTACACCCCACGTTTATCTCCTGAAATGCTGAGGCAATTTAACTACGTCCGTGCCCAGGAATTATGTCGAGATTATGTCCTGGAAGAATGCACCGCGCTGTGTTTATGGCCGGAATTGCAGTGCCATTATGAGGTCTACCCCAGCCCACGCAATGCGGCGATGACCTATACTCATCAACAATTCTTACTTCCACGCTATCCCGATTTATTACACCCGATCGCGATTAAGTTTAAGCAGCGCAAACAATTCAAGCCACAGCGCTTTATGTCCTTACCTCCCATTGAATCCAAGCTAACTTAGAGGAGTCACTTCGATGCTACTCAACTTCCCTACCCTTTCTAATCTGTTATTGAGCAGCGCGCTTTTTATCAACGCCCTGCTGTTTATTCCGCAATTTATCAAAATCCTCAAAGAAAAAACTGCCCAGGAAGTTTCCTTGCTGACCTTTGTCGGCTTTTGGCTAATTCAAGCGACCATTGTTTGGCACGGTTTTTTGGAGAGGGATGAGCTATTGGTGTGGGGGTATACCCTCAGTATGCTCACCTGTGGCGCGGTGGTTGTAGGCATTATTTTATATCGACAGCGTCCGCCTCCTGCTTCGCTGCAGGAGCAATACGAATTACTCGATAATTTATTAGCCATCATGCCAGAACATTTATATTGGATCGATCGTGAAGGGCGATATTTAGGCTGTAATAATCAGCAAGCCGAATCCGCAGGCCTGGCTTCGCGTGAAGACATTGTGGGTAAACGTAATAGCGATTTGCCCTGGAATATCAATGCCGGGCAATTACCTGAAACTTTAGATGCGCTCAATCAAACCATTATGCGCACTGGCGAAGCGCAGATTGTCGAAGAACCGGCGGTGTTGCCGAATGGCCGCACAGCGATTTTTCTTTCTCACAAAGTGCCACTGCGTCGTCGCGGTCAAATTGTGGGAATGGCGGGCGTTTCAATTGATATTACCGCCCGTATCGAAGCCGAAAAGGCGTTGTTGCAAGCCCTGCAAGCCAAAGACGATTTTCTGCACAACATCAGCCACGATTTACGGACGCCGTTTTGTGGTCTGGTGACCATGACCGAAACCCTGGCGTTAAATGAAGAAAATCCAGAACGGAAAATGGGACTGCAATGCATCATGGATTCAGCTGAGGCCTTACTCACTCACCTCAATGAAATTTTAGACTATGTACGCTCCACAGCCGGCACCCCGGTGAGCCAAGTGGCTTTTGATTTACCGGCCCTGGTGCAAACCACCTATGCGATGCTAGCGCCGGCCGCCCAAGCCAAGCAATTACATTTTACTTGGGAAGTGACCCAGTCTTTGCCGACCAGCGTTCGTGGTGATCGGCTGCGCACCCAGCAAATTTTGCTACATGTTCTCGCCAATGCGATCAAATTCACGCCCAAAGGGTTTGTGCGCCTACAAACCGCGGTTGAGTCTGAACGTGAACACCAGTGGTTAATTCGCTTCACCGTAAGCGACAGCGGCATCGGGATTCCTGCAGAGCAACGCGAAAAAATCTTTGAACCCTTTCATCGCCTCACTCCTTCCTATCAAGCGCAGTATGAAGGCAAGGGGCTGGGATTGAGCCTAGTCAAACAATTTTTAACCGAATTAGGCGGTGAAATTCAGGTAGCAAGCACACTTAATCAAGGCAGCACCTTCACTCTGTTCATTCCCTTCCAACCACAGGAAACTTACCCATGAAAAATGTATTACTCATTGAACCTGATCCGATGATTGCCTACACCACCCGCCGATTTTTTGAAAGCTTGCATTGCTGCGTCAACGTGGTCAATGGGGGACTAGCCGCTTTAGAAAAGCTGCATCAAGCTTACCGGTTAGTGGTGGTAACCTTGGATCTGCCAGACTTAAATGGCCTTACGATCGCGCGCCACTTGCGGCAAAGCAAAGGGCCCAATAGTAAGACACCGATAGTCATCGTCACCACCCACGAAGATGTGCAGCAAAAAGTGCAAGCCTATGAGTTAGGAGTCAAGGGGTTTTTACTGAAGCCCCTGACGAAAGAATTATGCCGGCAGATGATCGACGATTTAGTATTATCAGCCGCAGCCCCCCATTATTTCCTGGAGGGTTAAAAATGAGACGACTCGACAAGCCTTGGACCTCGCGTGAATTACGTGCCCTCACCCATTTCTTCGCAGCAGCCTTGGGATTTTATATGAATCACCCGGAACAAGTCGAAACCGCTTCAGCACAGGATTTTATTCGGGATTTAAATACGCTGGTGGGCTTGAGTAGCACCGTAGTATTAGTCCAACAAGAATTACTACGGCCAGTTAAAACTCTACTCAACCGCTGGTGGCGCTATCAACCGTTTTACCAACACCCCAAGCAAATTAAGGCTCTGGCTTCTGCCGTGGTCAGTTTGGCCGCCTGCAGTAGTGATTTGATGCGCGACGTGGGTTACCCTGCTTACAGTGACGATTGGGAGCAGGCACTGCGCGGCTGTATCCATCATGGGGTTAGCGAACTGGGCTTATCCTGGCCGGAAGGGATGCGGTTTTGGGAAGAGTAAAAAGCATATTTTCGAGTTCAAAGAGCAAAAGACGAGTCCCTCTCGACTTCGGCAATATGCGGACAACTCCTTATTCAAATCGCAGTTCTTCAACGCGGCAAAATCGAAGTTCCACTCACGATTTTCGTAATAAAAATGTACCTGTTCGAGATGATACCCCGCTAAAAACTCATTGGGTTCAATCTTCTTTAGTAAATCCTGCCAATCATTGGGATAATCTGGCGCAAATTTCATAATTAAAAAAATTTGTCCGTAGTGTCTAGGATAATTTTGAGTATCCAATGTAGTCAAATTTAAGCTTTGGCGCAGGGCAGGATTACGTGATTTTATAGGCTACTCACGGATTACCCACGACAATTAATTCACTATTTACATCGTTGTTTAATCCGCACCCCTCCAATTCAGAGGTTCATTGACTCATTAACTTGCACCAGCTGTGACTCCTCTATCACCTGCTTAATTTGATTTCTATAACGCTCATATCCCTCTTCTGTGTACCACGCTACACCTCTACACAGAGAAAACGGAATATCCCAAGCACTTAACACATCCAGCCCACGCCAACAAAAGACAGTCGCTTTTAGCAATGGAAATGCTAGACAGAATGCCGCATTCTTAGTACCTTTCTGAACCTGAGCGAGGTGATACCCCACCAAAAATTCATTGGACTCAATTTTCACGAGTAAATCATACCAATCTTTGTGGTAGACAGGCGCGAACTTCACGTTTAAAAAGATTTGTCCGTAATGCTTTTTATTGTGTTCTTCACAGGTACTCCAGCTGCTGGCAGGGGTATTTTCGCCACGCTGTGCAATGACGTAGTTCACTACCTCAGGATTCATGCCATATATAGCGCAATACAGAGGATTTTTTCCTTGCTCATCAGGTAAGTCTACTAAAGCACCTTTGGAAATAGCCTCTTTAGCTTTGATTAAGCTGCCGTTTTCACAGGCTATAATTAATTCATTTTGTACTGACATCAATTGTTGGTGTCTTTTCCCATCTAGGGGAGCCACATTAGTTTTGGCTTCACTCGATGTGGTACTAGAAGAATTACTGCCTGCAGCAAAGAAGGCGGGTTGACTGGCATATATGGAAGGTGTAATGGTACTGGATGATTGTGATGCAGTAACCGTGGGTTGCTGAGTAACCAAGTGAGATTGCGTCATCAAGCTGCTCTTTTCTTTTTCTTCTGTTTTTTTAGGTGTCTTAATGTCGATGGGTTGAGTAGGGGCAAATTGGCTACCATCATTTAGTTTTTTTCCAACAGAAGAGCTGGGGCTAGTACTAGGTGGCGCCGCTTTTTCTTTTATTTCACTCTTTTGAGCAGCTTGCCATAATTGATCGAGTTGTTTGGCTAATACCTTAGCCTCAGGACGTTTTTCAGGGGCTTGCCAGCAATCTTCAGCTATGGCCTGAAATTCTGTAGGAGTATCTGGTGGAAAAGTTTCCCTTTTTCCTTGCATAATCCACATCCCCGCCATACTTCCCGCTTTCTTGTAAGGAATTTCACGACTAGCCAGTTCCCACAATATCATGCCAGCACTGTAGACATCTGATTTTTGGGTGGGTTCATCTGTGAAAGTTTCAGGAGCAGCCCACAATATGGTGCCTTTAAAGCTTGTACTTCCTGAAGAACAAGTTTTAATGGTCGCTGAGCCAAAATCCGCTAACTTAGCACGACCATTGCTATCGAGTAGGACATTAAAACTTTTTAAATCACGATGCAAAATTCCTCTACTGTGTAAATGATGCAAGCCAATGCTGATATCCAAACCAATGCGATACCGGATGTTCCAGGAAATATCCTGATCGCTGTGTAGGTAATGGTATAAATCACCACCAGGCATGTACTCCATCACTAAACAATAATGTGGTTTCTCTAAACTCATGCCTTTTAACCGCACTAAATAATCGGATTGGGTGCTGGCTTGCACCATTACAGTTGCTTCTGTACGAATTTCCCTTTGGGTTTTCTCAGAAAAATCTTGTGTGTCATATTCCTTAATAGCTACAGGATTATAATCCCACGTTCCTTTATATACTTTGCCATGAACACCTTTGCCTAAAGGCTTGTCTTTGTCATCAAAAGATAACTCGCTGTAGGGAATGTTAAGGAATACTGTTGTAGCACCATCCGGTCGAATCAGCTGGGTCGGTGATTTGGGTTTGGTTTCCAGTTTAGTTTGTGATGACATAGGGTGCTCTCCTTTTTTGTTATCGTGTTCATTGGATTGGAGCCGCAGCGAATAGCTAATCTGGGGATTAAGAATGAAACGCAAGGAAAGTAGCATATCAATCGAGATAGTTTAAGTAAACCTCAATCTAGAAAAAAATTAGGTGATCAAAAAATTGCATCGCAGTGTATTTGAGCAACAAAAACACATTGTGGTATAAAAAATTCCGTGTCACTTCTGTATCATCATGTCAAGAAAAGTATAGAAATTTTAGGGAGTTTGTAAGATTATTTTCCAGTAACTTTACATGACAACTTTTCATAATAAGTAATTTTGTAAAATTGACAGGCGCGAATGTCCCAGCTCCTCGGTCAGTATCATCCTAGCACGAATATCCTGATTTTGTTCCGTATAGTTCATGTCGCGAAATTTTGGACCACCGGCAATCGGGGCGAGCCAACCGGTGAGTTCAAAATACCGTTGTTGCGCATACGCATGACGTAATCCATGAGATTTTATGCCCGCGCGTTGTAATTGCTTATCGTAGACATAGCGATGTTGAATATAACTTTTAACTTCGGGAATTAACGATTGATTGGGCGTGGGTAGCAAGCCTTTGGCTTGATCCAAACATCGACGTTGTTCTTCGGTACGAATCGGAATTTCGCGACTGCGATTACCCTTACACCAGGAACCTAGCAACGATAATTTATTTCCCTGATCGGCCAGATGCGGTTTGATTTTGAGTGATTCTTCGCGCCGCAAGCCAAAGACGCGCTGTAATTCTACCGAGGCTTTAACATAAGGATCGGTAATTTTAGAAAGATCAGGATGCACACAGGCTTTGTTTGTGCGCGTTGAGGGGATGCGTGAACCCACTTGCAAGGTTTTATTGCAGGCGACCAGCTCGGGCTTTTGCAAAACGTCGGCTAAATAACGTAAAGCCGCTAAACGATTTTTGATCGTCCCCACGGCTAATTTTTTCTGTTGCCAAAATCTCACCAAGGCCTGAATATGCTTAGGCTTGATTTGTTCGACTGTTGCAATTTTGTACCCTAAGTCTACCACTTGCTCTAAAGCCTGCTGTAAAATTCCGCGACGATCCCAGCGTGTAGCAAAAGAACCGCAGCGGTCGCGTTTTAAGCATTGGTATAACGAGCGTTTTAATTGCGATTTGACACTCATAATCTCAGCAAAATGTTCATTGTTTCAAGTCAGTTTAGTGTTTAGTCTCAATCGACTTGCTGAAATAACAAACCGATTGCCATCCTACGAATGGCTACGAGACTTTCAGTCGGAGGGACGCTACGAACTTAACAGCATGACCGACCGGGTACTACAAGCACTACAGTTCTGTGAGCAAATTGACCTCCTATTACGTTTGAGTGGATGAAAAGACATCTAACGAGATGTCGTAGAAAAGCAAGTGACACTTGCCTGGGTATGATTACTATTTTTCTCGCCGGCTGGATGAAAACGTTCAACCGATGGGAATTTAAAATAGCAGTGCCTTACGAAGACAGCTCGTAAAAAACCTGCACGGAATCCATGAAGAATATTTCCAAGAAAATAGAAATAAAAACCACTGGAGAATAGGAACTTAGTCGACTTTAAGTTCATTGAAATACTTCAAGACAAACGCAGTACCACAGTACGGCATTGTAGAGAATTACCTTGCGGTAATGGCCAGAGTTTCATCTCTACGCACTGGCTTTTGCTCTGTTAGTTACAGTCCAAACAGAAAATGACCCTGGGCCTTAGCTTAAGCTATTTTCGTATTTCGTCAACAGTTTTCGTAATTGTTTTTGAATTTTGATATTCCCAACTATTTTTAATCTTGTGCGAAGAAATATTTTTCAATCTATGCACCGAAAGGGTGTTTCAGAAATTAAATTCGTGGTCTACTACTGGCCATGAAATAATGAAAATACACTGCTATAAAAAATAATCATTTTATTTCGTAGGAGTCGCCCATGCAGGAATCACTACTCACATCAGATCCCCCACCCGAGTTCGAATCAGGGAAGCAAAACTTCCGCTTCCTGGCCCATGCTTTCTGCCGAAGCGCTGCAACAGGGTAAGCCCCTCGAAGGAAAATCCACTACCTTGTTCCGGGGGACTTATCAAGGAGAAGCGGTGACGGTGCAGCTGTTGCCTGCTTCCCCACTACAGCAAAAGTCCCTGCAAGCTTTTGCCCAAAGCGCCCTGCCCTTTTGGTTACCGGTTAAAGGGATTTGTCAGGGGACCGATACCACTTCCTTAGTCCTAGCGGCTTTACCTGAAATGCGCTTTGATCAGTTTCTGAAATCCTCCGCCAGTGAGTCTTGGGTCAATCGCTGTCGCCTGTTGCGGGATGTGGCGGTGGGTTTATACCAACGCCGTGCCCTGGGCGCAACCCACCTCGGTTGGGATTGCCAGGACTTATACCTCGATGCTCAAGGTCGAGCCCAACTGCTGCCCTTGGTACAAGAGACGCCCATGACGGAAGCCGAAGAGGTGGAGAAGCTCGGGCAGTTGATTTGGCACATCGCGAGTGGCTCCTCCACTGTGGCCAAAGAGTGGCAGAAAGGAGCGGGCTGCCGCCCACCTGTCCACCGGACTTAGTCGTGTTCCTGAAAACCGCCACGGATCCGGTGGCCTCGGCTCGTCCTTCGTTAAAAACTCTGGCCAAAGGGCTAGATGCCTGCTGGCAACGGGCCGGGTGAAGGGGCCGGAGGGGGTGCCCTTCTCCGAAGAAAAAGAGAAAAAATATGAAGTGTCTGTATCCACGCCCTCGCCCAAGCCAGAAATGAGTGAATCCCTGACAATTACCGCTTCTCTGGTGAATACCACGCTGAGAACGAGTTCTTTAGGGGGTGTCTTGTTATTGACTGACGATCAAAGCGTGGGGTGGCTCAATCCGTCTGATCCGCGCTATGGAGTGGGGGTGAAACTGTGTCAATTGCGCGATCATTTTCAAGCACAATCCGAATCCAAAGCGGTACTTGGATTGCAAAAGGCCATTCAACAAACCCTGTTCCATTCTCGAATTGAAGTGTTGTTGTGGCTCGGTAAGGATGAAGAAGATCCGAGTGCGCCATTGACAGAAACCGCACGAGGTTTATGGCAAGCCCCCGAATGGCAAGCATTCCGTCCGGGGGATCCACCCCCTAGCACTTGGCTACCCCTGCAAGTAGCCCTCCAAAAAGGAACTTCGCCCCTATTTATCCATCGCCATCAGCCACCCACAGTAACGCGATTTTACCGAAGCCGAGTGGCATGAATTACAGAGTCACTATGCGTTATTTTGGCTGGTCCAGGGCGCTGATACACTGACAAGTCCTTGCAATCTGTATGAAGCTGAATGAATTGTACCGAGCAGCCGGACGCACTCGGTTGCTATTACATAGCACTCCAGCGCCGCCTATAAGCTGGAAGAGAGCACTTATTTAATGCCACACGATGCACAGGGGCATTTATTACCATGCGTTATGCCGTTACATCACTGCTCCAATTTGACATCAGCGCCTGGGAAGGCTGTTATCGGGAGCGACTGGCTGTGAGGCCTTGAAGACCACTCCTCCTCATGTAGTTGTGATGCCCACTTCAGATTTAGCGATTACCCCTGAAGACACTGATCGATTTTGTCAGGAAAAAAACACCGCCGAAACCAAAAAAATATCGTGGGCGAAGGCACTTCCGGCCAAGTGTGCGCAGCACCTATGGCGATCATTCTGTAGCGGTGAAGCATTTTAAAGAAGCCAAACTATCCGCCGCGTGATAAACTGCAGTTAAAAAAAGAAGCGGCGATCATGGCCGATTACATTCCGACTTTCTAGTGCGCGTGTGGGGGCTATCATTAGCACCGCCGTTACTGGTGATGGAGTTATTACCTCATAGTTTAATAAAGCTGCTGACGGACTCTCATCGCTAAACTGCCTTGGGCCTGGCGCTATCGGTTATTACGGGATGCCGCATTGGGATTGGCTGTATTACATCAGCATGAGTTACTGCATCGGGATTTAAAGAGCGCCAATATTTTAGTGGATGACTAGGGCGGGCTAAACTCGGTGATTTTGGGACCTCGATCCTGAGCTTGGCCGCACAGCAAGTGGGGTTTTAATGGCACTCCCTCTCACATTGCCCCTGAAGTGATGCAGGGGGCGTGCCCCTTCTACCGCTGCTGATGTGTATAGCTTTGGCGTCGTGTGCTGGGAAGTTGCTCTACGTCGTCAAGCAGATTATGCTTTTCTCAAAACACGTGCACCGGATATCCAAAAAGGCCAGCGCGATGTTTTACCCTCGGATTGTCCGCCCCCTTTAGAGGAAGTGATTTATGCTTGTTGACCAGAACACCCAAGCAACGTCCTGATATCCGTGCCGTGGCGCAAGTCTTGGAAGGGTTATGGCAACAAGCAATCTCAGCCGAGCAACCGACTTTGCCCCCTTCCATATCTTTCCAACCCAAAGAAAGTAAACAAGACGAACCAATCCCCTCTCTCCATTCGGACACCTCAGACACTGAATTTAAACTCTTGCCAGTCAAAAGCCACATCCCCTCCTGGCTGAATAAACAGTCGGCGCGCTATACCGTAGGCGTTAAAATTCAGCAGCTACGCCACGCTGTAGTAACCGACCCCCACCTCAGCCAAGAACTGTCAATCTATATTGCCCCCAACGGTCAATCCCAGGCCGGGGTGGGACAACCCTGCGATCCCTTATATCCCTGGGTAGCAAAAGAATTCTTACAAGGCCCTGCGCAAATGTTGGTGCTGCAAGGGGTGGGCGGCGCGGGCAAAAGCACGTTTAATCGCCATTTGCTTAGAGCGCTGTGGCAAGACCCCGCCTGGCAGGCTTATCGTCCGGGGGACCCGGCGCCTAAAGCGTTAATGCCGCTGTTTATTCCGTTGTCTTCTGCTCAAGTCAATCCCCACCAGCTGTGGGATTATTATCGTAGTCTTCCCGAGATTGGCGGCTTCACCCGCGATGAAATTCGGGAGTTACAAGGCGAGTATCGAACCCTGTGGATTGCCGATGGTTACGATGAAATCCCAGGACACGCCACCCTCAATTTATATGATGCCAATCATTTGTATGAGACCGAGGGGCGGGTGAAGCTGATCATTGGCTGTCGCAGTCAGCGGGTACAGGCGCTCAACGAGGCCGACAGTTTAGTCCCACACACCAATGGGGGAGCACCGAACTGGTCGCATTACCGGATGCGCCATCTCTCGCCATTCACGTCCGAACAAACCCAAGATTATATTGCTAAGTATGTGACTCAACACCAGCACGATCCTGATCGCCCCAAAGACTGGGATAAGGAGCGCTACCAACGAAGCTTCGCCACCATTCCAGAACTGTCCACCTTAATCGATACCCCATTTATGCTGTGGATGAGCTTATCCATTTTACCCACCTTGACCCAAGTACCAAATCAGAAGAAAACCCCGTCTGAAACCAAAGATAAGGGAGACCAAAAAGAAAGTAAAACGTTGAAGTCGCTCCCCCTGGACTCTGCGCCCATTACTCGTGCCACACTATACGATCGATTTATGGACTTGTGGTTTACCCGCCAAGCTCGAAAAGCCTGGCAGCAGCGCAATTTCCTGCAAAATCCGACGGCTATTCTTGGCAAATCAACGATGCAGGCACTTAAGGAACAGATGGTGAAAGACGGCGATGATGTGCAAGTGTATTGGCTCAAAGCCGCCTATCGAGCGTTTTGTATTAGTTTTGCCCAATGCCTGGTATCAACCAATCAACCTAAAAAAAGCAGTTGAACTATGAGATAATGCGACCCTTATAACAAAATTACAGGGGAAATCGCATGAAACTACCTCCGGCTCCTCTTCACCCAACGGGTGAACTGCCAGAAGACTTAAAAGAAGAAAATTTATTAGCCAAAAATGTCTCATTAGCCCTAGATACTTTTGGTGGTCGCATCTATGTGGAATGGGATCCTCAAGCTGCTGTAACTCCGCTAGGACAATTGGCATTTTTTATTGAATTTTTAAAGATTGGAAATTTATTTGACCCTTGGGTTGAAGATTGTCCATTGCAATTAGTAAGTCCCAACGCTCCTTCAAATCGTGACATTTTAGGTACGCTGTTATTAGCTGTTTTAGCAGGTCATAGTCGCTATGCTCATATCACTACATTGCGTTGTGATGGAGTAAATCCAGATTTATTGGGTATGAAAAAAATAGTGAGTGAAGATTCACTCCGGCGTGCTTTTGTAAAAATGGAAGAAGAAGCTGGAATAGTATGGCTACAAAAACATTTAAATAAATGTTATGTGCCATTGCTGAGTGTGCCATGGATATTAGATGTTGATACCACAGTTAAAGTACTTTATGGAAAACAGGAAGGAGCTGTATTGGGTTATAATCCAACAAAACCTGGCCGCCCTTCTCATACCTATCATTCCTATTTTATCGCCAATTTACGTTTAGTACTGGATGTTGAAGTACAGCCTGGTAATCAAATGGCATCCAGTTATTCGGCGCCTGATTTATGGGAATTATTAGATCGTATTCCGCGTGCACAGTGGCCTCAATTTTTGCGAGGTGATTGTGCTTTTGGTACAGATGGTGTGATGAAAATTGCTGAAGAAAAGCAAATACCCTATTTATTTAAATTGAAATCAACGAAGAATGTAAAGCGTTTAATAGAAGAAGTAAAAATGGTTCGTCAAGATTGGTATTTTGCTGATCAGGGCTGGGAAGGGACTGATGCCTTATTGAAATTAGATGGTTGGGAAAGATCGCGTCGAGTCATCGTGTTGAGAAAAAAAATACAAAAAAATTTAATGCTTATTTCACAACATGCAGGAACAAAACAATTAGAGATATGTTTTGGTGAGGTTGATGATAAAACCTATGTTTATGAATACGCTGTATTAGTTACTTCATTACCGGATGAAATACTGACTATTGCGCAACATTATCGCGATCGTGCGGACAGTGAAAATATATTTGATGAATTGAAAAATCAATGGGGTTGGAGCGGGTTTACAACCCAAGACATGAAGCGTTGCCGCTTTATGTCGCGCGTGGTTGCTCTTATTTATAATTGGTGGAATATATTTGCTCGCCTGGCAGAACCTGACAAACATTTAGAAGCTATTACGAGTCGTCCCTTATTATTGCATGCTATGGCAAAACAAACTGTCCATGCAAGACAAACACACATTGTTATCAGCAGCACGCATGGAAATATTAATAAAGTTCAAATGTTATTAAGCCGCGTGGTGAAATTTTTTAAAGGATTAAAAAAAGATGCGGAGCAGTTAACACATGATCAATGTTGGTATCGAATTTTGAGCCAAGCAGTAGGAAAATATTTAAATGGAAAGTCGCTGCAGCCACCACTTGGTTTATCAGCACCCACATAAAATTGAAAAAAAGGTACTTTGTTGGAAGATATTTGATCAGAGTTTTATCGGTTAGGAAGTCCTTCAACTGCCGTTTTTAGGATCAAGTGAGCTTGCGCCACGATCCCACTTCTTCCAGCCTGGAAGAAGATTCAGTACAACACTTACTGGGTGATCAGCTACTTGATGGCGCCCGCTTGCGCCAGGGTTGTCCCTTGCAGGAAAGCCACGATCACAGCTGGCGTTTTCTTCATGCTTCCCTTGGGGATTATTTTATGACTACCGCGGTGGCGGAGCAGCTAGTAGCTGATCCTACCTCCACGGACGTAGATTCACTTTTCCACTTCAATCAAACGCAGGCAGTTAATTTACTGAATCGAGCACCCCGGCATCGGAACAAGTGCGTTTTCTGGTCGATCGAGTCAGCACTAACCCACCTTGCAGAAAGCCCTATTTGCCCTGATTGAGCGTAGCAAAAAGGAGCCGATCCTCGCCATAGCTTCTAGCAATGCCGCCACAGTGCTCAATGCCTACCAGATCAACTTTAGCGGGTGCGATTGGCGTGGCGCACAACTGCCCGGGGCGGATTTTTAGTTACGGGTTACTCGCGCATACCGATTTACGAGAAGCCAATCTGCGCGGCGCCACCCTGCAGCATACGATCCTCTATCGCGCCAATCTAAAGGATGCTGATCTAAGGGAAATCCACTGTGGGGAGCATCCTTGGTTGCCATTGACTTATGCAGCCTATGCTATCGCCTGGCATCCCCGCCAACCCTGGCTGGCTGTATCGCAATGGAACACGATTAAGTTATGGGACAGCAACACTGGTCAACCGATTGGTCAGCCGCTCGAAGGGCATCAGTTGTTGGTGACGAGTGTCGCCTTCAGCCCCGATGGCCGTTGGCTCGCCTCTGGCAGTTGGGGTCACACCGTGCGCCTGTGGGATACCACCACACAAATGGGTACGGGTCAGCTCACTGGGCATTTAAGTTGCGTGACGAGTGTCGCCTTCAACCACGATGGCCAGCTGCTCGCCTCCGGCAGCACTGACAAAACCGTGCGGCTGTGGGATGTAGCCACACAAGACTGGTGGGTGAAACCAAAGGGCATTCGCAGGGAGTGAACAGTGTCGCCTTTAGCCCCGAGGGCCGATGGCTCGCCTCTGGTAGCAGTGATAAAACCGTGCACCTATGGGAGGTGGCCACTCAAAAGCCAATAGGTCAGCCGCTCAGCGGGCATTCGGATAGCGTGGAGAGTGTCTCCTTCAGCCCCGATGGCTGTTGGCTGGCCTCTGCTAGTGGCGATAGAACCGTGCGCCTGTGGAATGTCGCCACACAACAGCTGCTCGGCCAG
>CAVQQD010000001.1:0-452135 GCA_963714975.1 uncultured Gammaproteobacteria bacterium | reverse complement strand
AGTACAAGCGCAAGAGTTGTTGCAGAAGGCTAAAACAAGGGACTAGCTTGCAAGAAATTGCCAATAGCACCTATCCTCCCCTCCCTTATGCGGATTTGGGTTGGCGTAAAGCCTCAGAAGTGCCGACCTTATTTATGAGTTCACTTGCCAACATGACTCCAGGCACGGTGAAGGGGCCGATTAAAGCGCCTAACGGCCTGCATTTTAATTAAATTGATTGAAGTAGGCGGGCAACAGCCAATCACTGAAGCTGAGGCTAAAAATCTTATTTATCAAGAAAAAATTAAGGAAAAAATCGCGGTTTGGTTGCGACAAATTCGTCAATCAGCTTATGTGAAGATTATGTAATGCACCACCCTCGCAAGCGCTTTGGACAGCATTTTTTGCAGGATTAGGAGGTGATTGCCCAAATAGTAGCTGCAATTAACCCCAAGCCTGGGCAATTTTTGGTGGAGATCGGACCTGGTTTAGGTGCTCTAACCACTTATTTATTACCACTGGTAAGCCAACTGGACGTAGTAGAATTGGATCGCGATATCATCACACCGTTGCGGCAGGCTTGCCAGGGCCTAGGGAACTTAGTGGTACATCAAGAAGATGCGCTGCGTTTTGATTTTACTCAATTAGCTAATGAATATAGTCGTCCCAGCATGGATGCTGGGAATCCAGGGAGCAGGGAAGTTAATGTCATCAGGGGCTGCTTTGCGCATTGTCGGTAACTTACCCTATCAAATTTCAACGCCCCTGTTATTTCATCTCGTCCAGCAAGTTGCGGTGATTCAAGATTTGCATTTTATGTTGCAAAAAGAGGTGGTGGAACGGTTAGCTGCTTTGCCAGGTTCAAAAATTTACGGTCGATTAAGCGTGATGGCGCAATTTCATTTTGAAGTTTACCCACTATTCACCGTGGAGCCAGAGGCTTTTTTTCCTCCCCCACAAGTGCGTTCGCAAGTGGTGCGCTTATTGCCCAAGGCGCCTAGCAAGGAGGTGGATTACCCGTTATTTTGCAGCTTAGTCAGAGAGGCATTTAATCATCGCCGCAAGATTCTCTCCAATAGCCTCAAAGGCTTGGTATCTGAGGCGCAATTAAAACAGGCAAATATCGATCCGCATAGTCGACCGGAAAAACTAAGTCTCGAAGACTTCATTAGAATTAGTTACAATGTGGGTCATCTGTCTTAAAAGGATGAATCCATGTTAACCTACCATCATGTTTTATTAGCAACAGATCTGCTTGAGGAAAATCATCAAGTGACTGATGTTGCAATTCGGCTTGCCAAATCTTCCAAAGCAAGGCTGAGCTTAGTCCATGTATTAGAGAATGTCCCCATCATTTATGGGGGTGGGTCATTTTCTGTACCACTTAATCTCAATTTAGAAGATAAATTACGCGATGAGGCTCAGCAAGCACTCAACAAATTATTAGAATATGCACGGCAGCAAGGGGTGGAGGAAGAGCGAATTTACCTCAAAATGGGTTCTGCCAAGTATGGGATCATTGACACTGCGCAAGAAATAGCGGCAGATTTGATTGTGCTAGGCAGTCGTAGTCGTCGTGGTTTGGCGCTAGCACTTTTAGGAGCAACGGCTAATGGCGTACTCCATTTGGCTGCCTGTGATGTGTATGCAGTGCACATGAAATAGCTTTGAACAATCCCCTCCCCCCCGCCCGAGCTTGCGAGGGAAGGTGGGAGAGGGTTAGGGAGAGGGGGTCTTATTGTGGCAACCTATGCAATCGGTGATGTTCAAGGTTGTTACAATGAGCTACAAGAGCTACTGCAATTAATTCATTTTGATTCTGTGACGGATAGACTCTGGTTTGCCGGTGATTTAGTCAATCGAGGCCCGCAGTCGTTAGAAGTCCTGCGTTTTGTGAAGAACCTCAAAAATTCCGTCGTGGTTCTGGGTAATCATGATTTACATTTGTTAGCGATTGCTAATGGCCATCCCTTTAAAGATCACTTTTTGCATGATGTCTTAAATGCGCCTGATCGCGATGTGCTGGTTAATTGGTTGCGGCAGCGTCCCCTGTTGCATTATAGCCCCAGAAAGGGTTATGCCATGATTCATGCCGGCCTACCTCCCCAGTGGACTTTGCACCAAGCCAAGCGTTATGCCCAGGAAGTGGAGCAAGCTTTGCGCGGGGATAAGTATGTGAGTTTTTTGGAGCATCTTTATGGCAATAAACCTCTCCAATGGAATCGTAACTTGCGCGGCTGGAGTCGTTTGCGTTTTATTACCAATGCGCTGACGCGGATTCGGTTTTGTAATGAAGAGGGGGTATTAGATTTAACTACCCGAGGAGAGATTGGTTCCCAGCCAAAAGATTATCTTCCTTGGTACCAAATTCCTAATCGTGCAAGTCAAAAAGTTAAAATTATTTTTGGGCATTGGGCTGCATTAGCAGGCAAAGCCGAGGGCGTCAATGTTTATGCCTTAGACACCGGCTGCGTTTGGGGAGGAAGTTTAACCGCCATGCGACTAGAAGATGGCCAAAGGTTTAGCGTGCACTGCGCCCAACCGCCCACACGCCGAGCGCAATAGTTTCAGCGCGGAGATTTCATAAGAATTGCAATGCAAGGCTATCTCGCCTGATTCGTTGCAGCAAAACAAAACTATACGCATAAGGTGTTTGTGCATTTGCTGCGAGATCAACTCGCGCGGTTTCTTGCCATTCTTTTGGGTTCCAGTGAGGGAAAAAACTGTCGCCATCAAAAGGATAGTGAATCAGGGTAAGATATAAACGATCTGCTTTAGGTAAAGTTTGCGCAAATAACTCAGCCCCCCCAATGATCATCAGTTCAGGCACTTCTTGAGTAAGAGCTAAAGCGTCCTCTAGAGTGTGCAGGATTTCGCAACCCTCCGCACGAAATTCATTATCTCGAGTAATAATAATATTTCGTCGCCCAGGTAAGGGTTTGCCAATGGATTCATAAGTCTTCCGCCCCATTAAAATAGGTTTTCCCCAAGTTAACTCCTTAAAATGTTTCAGGTCTGCCGGCAAATGCCAGGGTAGCTGGTTCTGCTTCCCAATTACATAGTTATCGGCTAATGCAGCGATAAGTGACAGGAACATAGGGTTGTCCTTTAAGTCCATTCATCAATATTAGCCAAGGCATCCTCCAGGAAGTTCGAAAAGCAATTTCGCTTGACATAAAATGCTTTAATTTTTTTATCGTTGGGACCACTCTATTGGGAAAAAGTCCAATATTTTTAAGTATAAACATGCATTTTACTTTCCAAGTATTTAAAGCCTCCCACCAAGAGTGTATTAAGCAGCAAATAGAGAATACCCGCCACCATTAAAAACTCCAGAGTCATGTAGGTTTGGGCAATAATTTTATTGGTCATCCCCATTAAGTCGAGAATAGTAATAGTGCTCGCCAGCGAAGTTGCTTTCAAGACAATAATGACCTCATTGGAATAGGCAGGCAGTACAATACGGAAGGCATGGGGCAAAATAATTCGCTTCAGCATCAATGTCTTGGACATGCCAAGTGCTAAGCAGCCATCAACTTCATTTTGTGGCACAGAATCAATAGCGCCCTTAAATAATACCGTGGTGTAAGCGGCAGTATTCAAAGCTAGGGCAATCACGGCACAGGCAAAAGGTTCCCGCAACACAATCCATAACGGTGAGGCCTTAAGCCATTCAAATTGCCCACTGCCAAAATAAATCAAAAAGATTTGCACCAGCAAGGGCGTGCCACGAATAAAAAAAACAACAGCATGGACGGGCGCCGATAAATAAATTCGATTAGAAAGCCATGCCCAGGTCATCAACATGGCCAAGAGAATCCCAAAGCCTAGGGAAAACACCATTAACCACAAAGTGGTCAACAAGCCCTGAGCAAGTTGAGGGATATAGGTTATTAAACTCATCATCTTTGTAGATGCTCAGCTGCTTTGTAAGATAACCGCTTAAGGGCTATTTGTGATACCGAGGTCATAATCAAATAAAGAAAGGCAGCGGTGAGATAAAAAGTAAAAGGTTGATGGGTATTGCTAGAGGCCACCTTAGCTTGGCTCATTAACTCTGCCAGACCAATCAACGATACCAAGGCAGTATCCTTGAGTAACACTAACCAAAGATTGCCTAGACCTGGCAGTGCATGACGCCAGGCTTGGGGCAATTGAATATGCATAAATATCAACCAAGGAGTTAACCCCAAAGCGCGAGCTGCTTCGGTTTGGCCAAGCGGAATGGCAGCAAAAGCGCCGCGAAAAACTTGTGAGGCATAAGAGCCAAATAATAAAGCTAAAGCAATAACACCAGAATAAAAAGTAGGGACGTTTATATAATGACCGGCAAGTGTTGTTAATAGCAAGGTCCCGCCAAAATAGATAAAAAATAACACCACCAATTCCGGGAGGCCGCGAATTAGGGAAATGATGCTGACTGCCATATAGCGAATAATTTTTAATTGACTCGATTCTGCTAATGCCCCCAAGATTCCCAGTAACAAACCTAATACCAAAGAACTGCAGGCGAGTTGCAGGGTAACCCAGGTACCAAGCAGCAATTGATGTAAATATCCTTGAAAGATATCCATTCGTTACTGATGAGGAAAATAGTGATGAACTATTTTCGCATACTGGCCATTGGCTTTAATCTGGGCAAGCGCCTGATTAAAAGCTTGGGCTAATTCGGGATTACCCTTGCTCACGACAATGCCGAGACCTGCACCAAAAAATTGGGGGTCGTCTACCGTGCTAATGACGCGATATTTTTCTTGATTTTGGTTTTTAGCTAGCCAATAAGCAATGATGGGGGTATCGGCAAAGAGGATATCGACCCGGCCGGAATCAAGATCCAGTAAGGCATCTTGGGAATTGGCATAGGTTTTAATTTTAACTGAGGAACCATATTTTGCCGCGACGTATTGTTCAAAGGTGGTTGCTGCTTGTACGCCGATGGTTTTTCCTTTTAAGCCCTCAACCGAAATAGCGATTTGACTGTTTTTGGGGGCCACCCAACTCCCGGTGGTGAGATAATAGGGGTCAGTAAAGTCGACCTGGGTTTTACGGGCTTCAGTAATATTAAAAGTGCTAATTAGCGCATCAAATTTGCCTAGCTTTAGACTGGGAATCAAACTTTCCCAAGGCTGGTTGCTGAAAGTACATTGCACTTGCAGCTGCTGACACAGTGCTTTGGCCAGATCAATATCGAAGCCTTTGATTTCACCCTGGGCATTAATGTATTCAAAAGGCGGGTAAGTGGCTTCAGTCGCAAAGCGAATAGTGCTGGGAATGGCAGAGAATCCACTGATGCTGGTTAGGAAGAGAAATAAAGCCAGAATTTTTTTCATTTAGGCGTCCTTCAGTTAATGTCGAACTGCTTCTAAAAAGCGAGAAAATCGCGCAGTTTTAGGGTTTTGGAACATCTCCCGGGCATGACCGTGTTCAATGATAATACCCTGGTCTAAAAAAATTGCCTGGGTGGCGACCCGACGAGCAAAACCTATTTCATGGGTCGCAATCAGCATCGTCATGCCTTGTTCCGCTAATGATTGCATGACTCCCAAAACTTCGCCAACCATTTCTGGATCTAAAGAAGAGGTCGGTTCATCAAACAACATAATTTCAGGTTGCATCATCAGGGCTCTAGCAATCGCGGCCCGTTGCTGCTGCCCGCCAGAAAGCTGAATGGGATAATAATTTGCTTTGTTACCCAAGCCCACTTTTTCTAATAGCTGATTGGCTTTCTCAATCGCATCAGACTTCGAGTGTTTTAACACGTAAACCGGAGCTTCGATTAAATTTTGCAGCACGGTTTTATGTGCCCACAAATTAAATTGCTGAAACACCATGCCAATTTTCACTCGCAGCTGGGTAATTGCTCTTTGGGACAGCGGATGGGGCTGATCTTTACTAAACACCAACAATTGGTTATCCAGCTGAATCGAGCCGTAATCTGGAGTGGTCAGTAAGTTAATACAGCGTAGTAAGGTACTTTTGCCTGAACCACTCGAGCCCATCAATGCCACCACATCGCCTTGATTGGCGCCAAACGAGACTCCCTTTAAGATAGGAACGTCTTTAAAAGATTTATGTAGCCCTTGAATATGGATTTTATACACTGCTTTCTCGCTATTTGTTCCTTACCGGCCAAGACATCTATAGGAATCATTCACCCTCTTTGTGCGTAAAAATCCTTCTCTCCTTTCCCACAAGGGGAGAGGCAAAATCCTGGTGAATAATAGTTACCAGCTATAAAGATAAAACCTGTCGTAATCCATCATCAAGCGCGCTCAGGTCTTTTGTCGAAAGTGAGCCTACCAAATTTTTAAGTCTACTTTTGTCGACAGATCTAATTTGATCACAGATCGCTATGACTTGTCTGTCCATGCATGAGACTGCAATAGTGATGGGTGGTCTAGCTTTTGCCGAACTGGAGAGTGGAACAACCACAACAGTACGCCTCGCTTGGTTAATAGGCGTTGTTCCTACCAGAACACAGGGCCTTTTTTTATTAATTTCAGCCCCTTCGGTAGGATTTAAATCAACCCAGTAAATATCACCACGATTCATCATCATCTAGCCCATCTTGTAATGTAACGTCCCACTCTTTCATTTCTTTTTGTAAGGCAGCATCTTTGTCCACAGCAACAGCACATTCATAAAGAGCCTTTTCTCGTCTCCTTATTTCTTGCTCTATTAGGCGAGTGAAGGTTTTGCTGCGTTGTCGTGCAGGAATGACGGCTTTCATCCGAACTACTAGTTGATGGGGCATTGAAATAAGAACTTTTTCCATAGGTATCACCTCTTTATATAAAATATAGTATATCTTATGTTTAAAGGCAACCAAGAATCCCACATACCCTATGCAATTAGCTCTTTGTCAGTAAGAGGTTGCTATTGCAAGTGAATAACACCTAATCAGACCGTAAGAGTATTCGTGTTTTCACTAGGACTATTCTGTACTTTTGGTGGTGGATTGTTCTTAATTAAAATACCTGCAGTAAATAACAATGCAATTAAAAGCCCCCCCCCTATCATCCCAGTCATTACTTGGGCCATGGTCAATTCCGAAAGGTTATCTATAAAGCCATGTAAATGTAATTTTTCAAAAGCTTCATAGGTCTCCTGTGGTTTGCGCGTAAATCCCAAAGGGATGCCGATAATTCCAGTGGTATAAATTAAAGGAACTGCTACAGCTACAAAAATGCCTGATCTACGCTTATATTTGCCTTTGTCGAGGGAAGCGGGTTCAGTGGGTTCATCTGAGTGATCTTCGGTGAGTGGAGGAGATTTTGATGGGGGAGGAGTACTGTCGACAGTCTGAAGCGTAGTAACTTTATTTTCATTAGGGGGCTGTGGATCTTTAAGAGTATTGTTGTTAAGTTGAGGCGTAGTAACGTTATTTTTAGTAGTATCTTCGGCAGGTACGGATAGGTCTGTGCTCTTTAGTCTTCCACGTGCAATGGCCGCGTCCAAAAGGGTCAAATCTTCGTCCTTTGAGGGATTTTTCTTACTAAGTCTTGATCTAATAGCCTTAGGCAGTGAAGTCATGGAAAAGCATCCTTCTGCTTTTATCCCAGGTTGGCGTAACAAAGTTTGCAGATAAATTATTTCGGATCTCAGGACAGCCCAATAAATTGCTGGATAAGTATAATTGCCTTTGTAGTAAAGGTTTACATCAATATCTTGCGCTCTTTGTTCTAGTAACGCCTGGAAGTATGCTTGTTTCTTATAACTGACACTGTAAATCAATGGGGTGTATAAATACGGATCACCCTTGTCAGGCATATTGACATTAACTCTCGAGTCAGCTAATAAAATTTTGAAGCAATCGAACTGCTCTTGTTTCATTGCAAAAATTAAGGGTGGGATATGTCCCGCAAGATTTACGTCTATATCCTTTGCCTCTAATAAAGCGCTTAAGCACTCTGTATGACCAAAAGCGATTGTGTAGGTTAAAGGAGTATATTGCCGGGGAGGGAACCCCCCATCCGTAAATTTTTTATTGATGACATCCTTGACATCCTTTGTTTTCGAGAAAATGATCTGGCTAATCTCATGTGGTTTATTATTTTCTATAGCCTTACGTAATTCGCCAAGCTTTTGTTCGCTCATTTTTAATGCCCTTTGTTCATAGTCAAAAATAGATTGTACTACTATTAGATTAAAGAAAAATTATGAGCTCAAACTGAACTGAAGGACCCCGTAGGCGGGCGCGGCGGGACTTCAGTTCAGTTTGAGCTCACAAATAAAACAGGGAAGCGTTGGTTAAATATAGTTGGAAAAAACACAAGAAACCGTGTCAAGTAAAATGTACAACCATTTTTACTGTATAGTTGCTAATTTTCTTCTATATTGCATTCAAAAATCTTATACCTAAAACTAGCTTTTCCTCAGTAAGAAATTGCTGTTGCAAGTAAATAACACCCAATCAGACCACAAAAATAATCTTGTTTTCACCAGGACTATTCTGTACTTTTGGTGGTGGTGGATTGTTCTTAATTAAAATACCTGCAGTAACTAACAATGCAATTAAAAGCCCCCCCCTATCATCCCAGTCATTACTTGGGCCATGGTCGATTCCGAAAGGTTATCTATAAAGCCATGTAAATGTAATTTTTCAAAAGCTTCATAGGTCTCCTGTGGTTTGCGCGTAAATCCCAAAGGGATGCCGATAATTCCAGTGGTATAAATTAAAGGAACTGCTACAGCTACAAAAATGCCTGATCTACGCTTATATTTGCCTTTGTCGAGGGAAGCGGGTTCAGTGGGTTCATCTGAGTGATCTTCGGTGAGTGGAGGAGATTTTGATGGGGAGGAGTACTGTCGACAGTCTGAAGCGTAGTAACTTTATTTTCATTAGGGGGCTGTGGGTCTTTAGTCGTACTAATATTTTCAATAGGAACTGGTGGGTTTGTATTTTCATTTGGACATCCACGCGCAATGGCTTTTTCCAAATTTGCCAAATCCTCTTCCCTTGAGGGATTTTGCTCATTATCAAGTTTGGATTTAATGGAATCAGCTATTTGAAAATTTGTGGTTCCAAGATACCCCTCCGGAACTTTTATCCCAGGATGGCGCAACAGTATTTGCAGATAAAATAGGTCAAATCTGTAGGCCTGAGAAATTGCTGTGGAGAAGCCGCCCTGTGAACAAGATTTGTTTACATCAATCTCTTGCGCTCTTTTTGATTCTAATAAAGCCTCGAAGTATTCTTTTTTCTGATAAAAAATACTATAAGTCAATGGAGTGTGTGAATAGTCACTCTGGTCAGACGCATTGACATCAAGCCTCGGGTCGGCTAATAAAATTTTGAAGCAATCGAACTGATTTTTGTGCATTGCGAAAATTAATGGGGGATAGATCACTGCATTGGGGTTTAAAACTATATCTTGTGCCTCTAATAAAGCTTTTAAAGCCCTTTCTTTGCCCTTAGCAATTGCATAGGTTAAGGGAACCATGACGTTCCCATCATCAGTAGTAAATCGTTTATTAATATCCTCTTTCTTTGAGGTAATTATCTGCCTAATCTCCTCTTCGTTATCATCATTTATTGCTTGAAGTAGTTTGTTTGGCTTTGTTTCGTCGCTTTTATTTTCAGGAAGGAGCTGCTGTGGCTCCCCCGGGAGTGCCTTCGATGGCAACGGATCGATAGGCTTTTGCTCTGGTTCTCCACGTGCAATAGCTTCATTTAAAAGTGTCAAATCTTTTTTCCTTGAGGGATTTTTCTCCTGATCAAGTTTGGCTCTACTCAAATTAGCTAGTGAAGCACCCATAATGTTTCCTCCGGCTTGTATTCCAGGCTGGTGCAACAATTTTCGTAGATAAGAGGGATCAGCTCTTAGGCAGGCATGATAAATTGCCGGATAAGAATAATCGACCTTATAGTAAGTGTTAAATTCTATTTCTTGTACCCTTGGTGATGCTAATAAAGCATCGAAGTATAGTTTTTTCCCCAAGGAAACACTGTAAGCCAATGGGGTGTATGAGTAGGCCTCTGGATCACGTGCATTGAGGTCAATTCGCGGGTGATTTAATAAAAGCGTAAAGCAATCAAGCTTATCTTCTTTCATTGCCAAAATTAAAGGTGGGGTTTTTCCTTTTAGGTTTACGTCTATATCCTTGGACTCTAATAAAGCGCTTAAGCACTTTGTATGGCCACAAGCGATTGCGTAGGTTAAAAGAGTATGTTTCTTGGGAGGCTTACCCTCAGTCGTAAATTCATTATTGATAACATCCTCTGCTTGCGAGGAAATTATCTGGCTAATCTCATCTGGTTTATTATCTTCTATAGCTTTACGTAATTTGACAAACTTTTGTTCGCTCATGTCGCTCATGCCTTTATCGGGGGGAGGGGGTACATTCACTATTACTTTATTTTCACTAGAGGGCTGCTGTGGATTTTCATTTGTATCTGAATTTCCACGCGCAACGGCTTCTTCAAACAATCTCAAATCTTCAGCCCTGGAAGGATTGTTCTCATTATCAAGTGCCTTTTTAATACGATCTGCATAAACCTTTATTATTATTTTAGGTTGTCGCAACAATGTTTGTAGATAAAATAAGTCAGATCTCTGGCAAGCCCAACCAATTGCTGAATCTCCCATGTCTTGACATCGTTTGTTTACATCAAGCTCGCTCACTCTTTTTGAGTCAAGTAAAGCCTGGAAGAATTGTTTTTTGCCTAGTGAAACACTCATAATCAATGAAGTCTGATGGTCCATGTGCTCAGTTGCATTAATATCAACCCTAGGGTCATCCAATAAAATTTTGAAGCACTCTAACTGGTTCTCGCTCATTGCAAGAAATAAGGGACGGTATGCTCTTTCGTGGGTTGCTTGGGTTACTTGTAAATGTGTTGCTTCTAATAAAGCACTTAAAGCCTGTGTTTTCCCCAAAGTGATTGCATAGGTTATTGGGAGCATTTCCCCAATATCAGTGAGAAATAGTTGATTAATATCTTCTTTTGCTGAGGCAATTATCTGTCTAATCGCGGTTGCATTATCTTCGCGAATAGCTTTCAAGAATTTTTCAGGCCTTGCTGTGCTCATTTTTTACACCCTCTGTTCATGATACTACAGTTAGATTAAAGGAAAATTAAACGTAACTATTCAGCACAGGATCGAATTGACTCAGAAATAACCTAACCGAAGAAGGCCCAATTTAGGGGTCTTAACCCCAACGTTGACTCATAAATTCACCCCTTAAACCTAGATTCGGCAGTAGAAACCGTAGCGAGAGGGATTAAGACGTTGAAGATCTTGATTATTTTTAAGTTTTTTTCTTGAAGGCGTACTCACCCGTACGGTGAAAGAAAAAAATATAAAAATAAGCGGGAGATTCAATGTATTAAGCCCTCGCAGTAGGTTTCTACTGCCGAATCTAGGTTAAATGAGTTGTGTGCATCGGATAGCATGAACAAGACATCGCGCCTGAAACATTGATTTCAGAAATGCAGGTTAGTGAGAGCGAAGAAACCCCCATGGTAATACAGAGATATAATTTTCTTCTATATTGCATTCAAAAATCTTATACCTAGGACTCGCTTTTCCTCAGTAAGAAATTGCTGTTGCAAGTGAATAACACCCAGTCAGACCTTGAAAATGATCTTGTTTTCACGAGGATTCTGTACTTTCGGTGGTGCTGGATTGTTCTTAATTAAAATACCTGCAGTAACTAACAATGCAATTAAAAGCACCCCCCCTATCATCCCAGTCATTACTTGGGCCATGGTCGATTCCGAAAGGTTATCTATAAAGCCATGTAAATGTAATTTTTCAAAAGCTTCATAGGTCTCCTGTGGTTTGCGCGTAAATCCTAAAGGGATACCAATAACTGCCGGGGTATAAATTAAAAAAGTTGCTACCGCCAAGAAAATACCTAATCTACGTTTAAATTTGCCTGGATCAGGATTTCCACGTGCAATCGCTTGGTCCAAAAATTCCAAATCCTCCTTTAGGTTGGGATTGCTTTCACGCGAGTCTTGTAGGTTGGCTCTTAGCAAGTCAGATAGGAGGCCAGACATATTGGGTCCCACTACTGTTATCCCAGGCTGACGCAATAATTTTTGCACATAGGATAGGTCAGATCTTTGCCAAGCCCAATAAAGTGCTGAAGTACGAGGATTACCTTGGCAAGTGTTTAGCTTAATTTCGTTTGCCCTGCTTGATGACAATAAAGCATCAAAGTATGATTTTTTGTTATAAGCAATACTGTAAGTCAATGGGGGATATAAGGTCTTCCTCGTAGTATCAGGCGCATTAAGATCAATCCTCAGATCATTTAATAAAATTGTGAAGCAATCAAGCTTGTCTTTTTCCATTGCGAAAATTAACAGCGGAGGATTCCGAGGTCCTAGCACTGGCTCTATCTTTATATGTTTTGCCTCTAATAACGCGCGTAAAGCCTGTGTTTTTCCCCCTCGATTGCATAAGTTACAGGAACATAAGCCTGCGGAAATGACCCCCCAGTCGTAAATTTTTTGTTGATGACATCCGGCGCTGAGGAAGAAATTATCTGTTGAATCTCAGCTGCGTTATCGTTTTCTATAGCTCTAAGTAGTTGGCTAAGTTGTTTTTCTTCGCTCATTTTTAACCTCTGTTCATAGTCAAAAGCAATTGTACTACGTTTGACTTAAGGAAAAATTAATATCACCTAGGGTTGCAGGGGAGGGGAAATTATTTTTGTCTCCTGGAGAGGGATTTGGCAGGAAACTCACCCCTCATCCGGCCTATGGCCACCTTCTCCCACCAGGGGAGAAGGAATAATGCCAAGAATTTATCCATCGTGCCGTAAGACCCCGTCATTCATGGCGGGGATGTAAGGATTTTGGCTGCTCATCCTTGACTTTTTATTCAAGTGCCGTGAATAATTATTCACTATGAATTCAGCAACTAATGCATTAAAGGCTCTTTTAGCCCAAGGTACTATAAGCACCCAAGAGGGGCTAAGAGCGGCCTTGAGCCAACAAGGTGTCCCGGTAAATCAATCCAAAATATCTCGATTACTGCGAAAACTAGGCGCTGTGAAGATCGTGAATGCCCAAGGAAAGAGTATTTACACGATGCCACGTGGGCCTGCCATGCCCTCAGCCCAAAGTTCATTGACCGATTTAATTGTCGACATTGTCGCTAATGAAACGCTCATCATCATTCATACCAATCCTGGGTCTGCCTCACTCATTGGCGGGTTGTTGGATCACAAAACCCAGGAATTGGAAATTTTGGGAACGGTGGCAGGCGATGATACTGTGTTTGTAGTTCCGAAATCAGTTGCCCGGATTGAGGTCACGTTAAAAGCAGTCAAAGCACGCCTTTATGGGTAAGCTTTTAGCCAGAACGGCTCTCACAAATCGAGAACAGCTCCGTGCAGTGCTACAATGGGAAGTAGAGAAGTAGAAAGGAGAAAGCTTATGAAAAAATTTGCCAGTGTATTAATATTCAGTATATTTGCCTTATCTGCTTGCACTAACTCCCCTTATGTCAATAGACAAGAGGTTGGAGCGGTAGCAGGTGGTGTTGCAGGTGGTTTTGCTGGCAGTGCTTTGACCGGTGGCAGTACCTTAGGCACAATTGGTGGTACATTAGGCGGCGCCGTTATAGGGGCTGGAGTGGCTAGAAATATACAATAACAAGTTACGGTAGAACACCACATACGAATGACACATTACGATAATACAAAGATTGGTGTTTTACTTGTAAATCTAGGCACGCCTGCCACACCAAGTGTTAGAGAGGTTCGTAAATTTTTAAAAGAATTTTTAGCGGACCCTCGTGTGGTTGAAATACCGCGTTGGTTGTGGCAGCCTCTCCTGAACTGTCTGATATTACCGCTACGATCTCATAGCTCCGCCAAGCTCTATCAAAAAATTTGGACGCCTCAAGGGTCGCCCTTATTATATTTTGCCCAAAGACAAGCCAGTGCATTACAAGCAGCACTCAATCAAGTGACCTCTGGCTCCTCAATCAAAGTGGTTCTGGGGATGAGCTATGGAAGGCCTGCTATTGCCTCAGCACTAGCAGAATTGCGAGTGCTGAATCTGCAACAACTCATTGTCCTGCCGTTATATCCCCAATATTCCTCTGCTACCGTGGGGTCTGTGTTTACGGCGGTGTCACAGATTTTAAAAACCTGGCGTTATCTGCCAAAACTGCAGATGATTAATCATTATGCGGATCATCCAGGTTATGTGGCGGCGGTGGTTAATAGCATTAAAAATTATTGGCAAGAGAACCCGCCTGGGGAAAAATTACTTTTTTCCTTTCATGGCTTACCCGCACGCAGTATCACTGCGGGAGACCCTTATTTTTATCAATGCCATAGGACAGCAGAATTATTAGCCCAGCAATTGCAATTACCCGCGGATCGCTGGCAAGTGGTATTTCAATCACGCCTTGGCTGGCAAAAATGGTTGCAACCCTATTGCGATCAGACTTTGCGTGATTTCGCCTCGCAAGGAATTGCAGGAGTGGATGTTGTGTGTCCCGGATTTGCCGCTGATTGCCTGGAGACATTAGAAGAGATCAACATCAGAAATAAAAAACTTTTCTTACTTGCCGGCGGCAAAAAATTCAATTACATTCCTGCTTTGAATGATAGTCCTGAGCACATTGATGTGTTAACTGACCTAATAATGAGAGAGATAAGAATATGAATAGACGACGGTTTTTACTTTTGATTCCGATGGCTGCTTGTTTAACAGGTTGTGTAGCAGCGGTGGTGGGTGGAGGTGCTGCGGTGGGCGGTTATACCGTAGCGAAAGATAGAGGAACAATTGGGCAGTATACTGATGACTCGGTGATTACGAGTAAAATTAAGACAAAATATTTAGCCGATATTCATTTGAAATCCTACAACATTAGTGTCTCTACCCACGATGGGGCAGTAACCTTAACTGGCACAGTGTCCACTTACAAAATGAGAGCCCTAGCGATTGATACAGCTAGAAATACAGCGGGTGTTAAATCTGTCAATGTGACGAATTTTAGGGTGGAGTGATAAATGCCTTGCCCCGATAAGTCCTTCTCCCCTTGTGGGAGAAGGAATAATAATGGCTGGAGAATGATCTGCCACTTAAGAAGCCCCAGCCGCTACTGTATGGCCTTGTGAAAGTTCTTCCGACTTCCGTGCCGCCGCTTGTTCTGCCGCTAACTTTTGTTGATACTCAGAAAGTTGCGTTACGGTTTGAACCAATGCTACTGGGGTGTCATCAGTTACTGTGCCAGCAACCAAGACTTGTAGCGTTTGTGCCTGCTTTGCCGAGATACCAGTGATTCGAGCACGTTCTTCTTCCTCTGCTGCTGCCACTGCAGTTGCCGAAGGAGCGCTAGGCGTTGGTGTAGGGGTTGCAAGCCAAGCTGGCTGATCAGAATTTGTGGTGTCATTCAATGCAGCTTCCTCTGAATCGTTGCTTGCCTCATCAGCGGATGAGGCTATGGCTGCAATTTCAATTTCATTGCCTTGTTCTGCTTTGAGTCTATCCACCAGTTGATGGAGCTGGTCTAATGCCGAAAGTCCCGCAGGAATTGCTATAAGCGCAACCACATTTTGGCGAGTAATTGCTTCATTGCTAGTAGGGTTGCGTCCTTGATTAGCTACAATCTGGCGATAGGAGTGTTCGTTATAAGGTGAAGCAATGCCGCTACTATTGATAATTAAATAAATTTTAGTGGCATTAAGAGGCTCCCAAGTTACTGTATCCACTTCTTGATCTTCATAAAAACTAAATTCCTTGATTTTGGCTGTATTGGCCTCATTTTCTTCAGCGCTTGGCTCAATGAAGGGAGAAAAAATTAGTTTGAGCAGGGCCTTAAGTTTCTCAATGAGCTTATGCTCTTCTTCCACAGTAAGTTGCGGTGCTGTAGGCATGGTAACTTCAGTGCTTGCCTCAGCTGCAAACATATTGTCTGGCTTTGCTGCAGCGGAAGCAAAGATGACCGCCACTTCGCGAATGACAGCTTCAACCTCAGCTTGTTCTTCGCGCCTGTCCTCCTCTGCCTCTACCACATGCCGCGTTTCAGTAGCTCTCGCCTTCTTCTCAAGATTTACTTGATGTTGATGTTCTGCCGCAACGGCTTTTTCTTTAGATTTATCATGGTTCGCTACCAAATGAAACATTTGCAACAAAGAACCTAAAGCTGCAAATAGTTCAAAGATATTGATTACAGGGATGGGTGGAGCTTGGGTGCGTGGTTTATTATGGCCTTTAGCCTCATTATTTAGAATTTCTGGGGTAGCTAGCATGAGTTAATACTCCTTATTTAAAGTGAGTTCGAAAAGACCATTAGGTCCTAATAAAATTTTACTGGGTGATGCTAGCACAACCCGGTTACCTTTTCAAGAAAAATTTGTGTAATTGTCGTGGGATTTATAGTAAAATAACGCACAAGCTGTCCCTGATAGCTCAATGGCGTTATTGGCATTATTTTTCCCCCCCTGCGCCCTAAAGAGCGGGGTTTCTGACCTCTAAGGAAATTGTGATGAGTCAAACTGAAAATTCTGAGACAAAAAATGAATTCTTCGAAGATCCCTACAAGATACGAGGGCAGAAAATTCGTCAGCGCTATGTAAATAAAAAATTCCCCAAATGGGCAGAATTTATAAACTGTACTTTTGACAATCGGGATGTACCTGGTTACACAAAAGAGGCAGGATTTGCTACGCCATTTTTTTATTACAGCAGTTTGCACAATGTAAATATGTCAGGATCAAAATTTGACCTTGTAGAGTTTTCTGAGGTTGACCTTACGGGCGCTTGTTTTGTTGGGACAGAACTCAAGAATACTACCTTTAACTGCACTACTATAGAGGATGTTGATTGGCGTGGGGCAAAATTTCTAGAAAATACCGACTTACGTGGCGCGAAAATTTCGGTGGTAGCTCCTGAGCTCTGGGAGGGTGCAAGTGGGGATAATACTGCGTATCTCAGACTACCAGAAAAAATACAGCAAGCACTTAAAAACTATACAAAGATCGATGGCTTAACCTGGAAAATCATCGGCACAACCCTAGAAGCCAAAAATCAGACTAAATGGCATAAATCTGAAGCTAACAAACAGAAGATCAATGAATTTAAATTTCCTTATAGTGAATCATTTGAAGCGGCCTCTTTCCGTGAAGATAAAATTTATTTAATTATCAATAGCCAAGGCATCGCCAACCCTTATAACGAACATGCATTTGATGAGATACAACGCGGCCTGTCACTTTGGAATAAAGGTGTTGAACCGGTTACAGAAGATAATGTCGCAGCGCTTACCTCGATCCCCAATGGACCCTCGGCCTCTGACCAGCTCCAAGAGTTAATCCGACAAACAATGCATAAACCAAATAAGGAGAAGATCAAATTATTTGATTTTAAGGACAATAAAGAAATTGATACTATGCATTGGACGCCCTTAAGTCCAGATAAAATTTATTTAATTATTAGCGGAAAAACTGCCAGACCTTATAATGAAAATTCATTTCGAGAGCTCAATGGCATTGATCCTTATACAAAGGGACCAATTACTCTATACAATTATGTTGTGTTTACAGCAATTCCTAACGGACTCTCGGCTCTTGATCAGCTGCATGAGCTGATGGAAAAAGTAAAAACAGAGCAGGAAAAGGAAGCTAAAACTAATTCCGTCAATTCACCATTTTCTAGCTCATCAAGCAGTACCAGTAGTACTCAACATACTTCTATTGGGTCTTTGCCTATCCAAGACCCAGGATTATCGCAAGATTCTGAGAGAAATATACAATCCTCTAGTTCGATCAGTAGCCAAGGCACGTCAAATGAACCTTTGCTCGAATTAAAACGATCGGAGGAGTTGGTATCCTCAGATTTTTCAGCTTCTTCTTTATCTATAATTCCAATGGAGAATAAGCCGCTCGAACAAGGCCAGCCTGAAACATCTGAAAAGGGGAATCCGGAATCCCCATTAGTACCCAAAACGCCACATTCTAGCTCTGAAAATTCAACTCGCAGTGAAGATAAAGACAACGATAATTCGCTCGAGACATTAATATCTGCAGAGCGCATTGAAGGTTCCTTGGATGGGAAGGAAGTAAAAAATCAAGAGCGACCCGAAGATCCGAAGGAAGACATTAGCCCATGGCCTCATTGGCTTTTGATGACTCTCTATGTTGGGACTAGGGTGGTGATTGGGGGTCAAATTATCGGCGCTGGAGTAGCTGGGATAATTTATGGCATCCCTTATCTGGGGCAACAATTTAATTCCGACTACTATTATCCCAAATTAGATCATGTCCAAACTGTGGTTGATGCTCACGAGTCGTTAAAATTGACCCTGCAAGTAATCGCGTGCATTGGCACGATGATACTGCTGGCATTGCTGTGCTATTACTTGGGCCATCGTTGTGATAAAAAGCTGGAGGAATGTGCGAGTGCACTAGAGGGGGTTAGGTATGGGCCTGAAGCTTCTTAAATCCCCCCTGCCCCCCTTTTTCAAAGGGAGGAGGGTATTTGGGCTGGGGTTTAGCGCCCTGTTGGCCCTGTTATTTTTTTCTCCACTTGCTTTGGCCAAGCCTTTGGCGATTGTGGCTGCAGAAAATTTTTATGGGCAGGTGGCGCAGGAAATTGGGGGTCAGTATGTACAAGTGACGAGTATTTTAACTAACCCGGGCCAAGATCCCCATTTATTTAGCAGCAGCCCCAGTACCGCCATCGCAATCGCCAATGCGCAAGTGATTATTTATAACGGACTGGGTTATGACCCTTGGCTAGAAAATTTAATTTCCGTCCGCAACAATCCTCAGCAGAAAATTATCAATGTCTCTGAATTAATAGGCAAGAAGTTGGGTGATAATCCGCACATCTGGTATGACCCAGCCACTATGCAGGTGTTTGCTGAATTTCTTACGAAGCAATTGGCAGTACTGGATCCTGTCCACGCAAGTGATTATCAGCAACAATTAGCCAGCTTCAGACAGCGCTATAGCCAATTTACTGACAAAATTGCGCAGTTACGCTCGCATTATCGAGGTACTCCAGTGATTGCTACTGAACCAGTATTTAATTACATGGCAGATGCTTTAGGTTTTGTAATGCACGGCGAGGAGTTTCAACTCAGCATCATGAACGAGACTGAACCGACGGTTACCGAAACCAAGGGTTTTATTGACGAACTTGTCCAGCATCGAGTGAAGTTATTGATTTACAATAGCCAGGTTTCTAATCCCCTAACGCAACGTATGCAGGCACTGGCTCAGGAACATGGGGTTGCGGTTTTCGGGGTGAGCGAAACCGAACCGGCAGGAAAAGATTATGTGGCATGGATGTTGGAGCAATTAAATCGGCTGCCGTAATCTGCCGTAATCTCAAGAAACTACATAGCTACTCACCCTGTCGTCCCCGCATGGATCCCGCGGACAAGCCGCGGGACGACGGGAGAATCCCGCAATCAAGTCGTGGGAGCGAGACGACAGGGTGAGCAGTTAAGAAGCCAGGTACCATTCTCGTCCTCGCGTTTTTCCTCTGACATCGATGAATCCAAGAGTTTTTAAGCGCTTGGGTGTGAGATTCACCACGAGCAATAAGGTTTTCTATTTGTTCGATGTTCATGTTTTATGTGCAAAAAAGTCTAGATCGGACTTGCTCCCATTGCGTTTGATAAGGTTGGTTTTCAGCAACATTTTCTTCTTCTGTATCTGGAATGTAATCGAAATCAACCTCAGGAAGAGCTGAAGCATCGGAGACTGGAGCCCAGTATTTTTTATAGATCTTCCAGGCAATAAACAAAGCAGTCACCGCCCCGAGGACAAATAAGCCATTGCCCAAGTCTTCTCCCAATGCTTCAAGGTAGGCATCTTCACTCGCATAAGACCCTGCCTTAAATAAAGATCCACTGGGTACTCGGCTCATAAAGGCATTCATTGTCGTAACATCGAGGTCGACGAAGTCGACTAAATAACCCACGCCAATCGAGACACCTTCAGCACTGACTAGCTGGGTAGCGGCATCAGAACATTGTCCTAAATAATCCTGTAAGGGAGTAGGAAGATCGAATTGATCCGTAGCAGTCTCTACAGCTTCCGCTTCATCCTCCTCGTCTTCGGCTATTTCTTCTATTTCTTCATAATCGGGACCTTCTTTATGCTCTGCGGACATGGCCTATTCTCCGGGATTTAAAATGCTGCTTCATTCTAACATCAAGATTTGAGCGTGAATACAGGGCCGGGGTTACTACCTCACATCCTAAAAACACCAAAGCGCGAATCAACAATGGGTGCATTCAAGGCGGCGGCGATGCTTAGGCCTAATACGCGCCGGGTATCAATGGGATCAATAATGCCATCGTCCCACAGGCGAGCACTAGAATAGTAGGGGTGTCCTTGTTGTTCATATTGTTCGCGAATTTTCTGCATCAGGGCGACGTCAGCAGCCGGATCATAAGTCTGGCCTAGGCGGGTTTTTTTCTCTTGATTGACTTGAGCTAGCACCTGCGCCGCTTGTTCGCCACCCATCACGGAAATACGTGCATTGGGCCACAGCCATAAAAACCGCGGATCATAGGCCCGTCCGCACATGGCATAATTACCCGCCCCAAAGCTGCCACCAATAATCACCGTAAATTTTGGTACTTGCGCACAAGCTACCGCCATCACCAATTTAGCCCCATCTTTAGCAATGCCCTGGGCTTCATATTTTTTCCCCACCATAAATCCCGTGATATTTTGCAGGAAAACCAAGGGAATTTTGCGCTGCGCACACAATTGAATAAAATGCGTTCCTTTCAGGGCTGATTCAGAAAACAAAATGCCATTATTAGCAATAATGCCCACCGGATAGCCATAAATGTGCGCAAAGCCACACACGAGAGTCGTTGCATACAAGGCCTTAAATTCATCCCATTCTGACCCATCGACAAGCCGTGCAATCACTTCCCGCACATCATAGGGCTGACGGGGATTAACATTTACTACCCCATATAACTCTTCGCTAGCATAGCAAGGCTCGATTATCGAGCGTAGGGCCAAGCTAGCTCTAGCTTCTTTGCTGCGATTCAGATTGGCGATCGCCTGCCTCGCTAGCTGCAAAGCATGGTGATCATTTTGCGCATAATAATCGGCCACTCCCGAGGTTCGACAATGTACTTCGGCGCCACCCAATTCTTCAGCACTTACCACCTCCCCAGTCGCCGCTTTAACCAAAGGGGGTCCACCCAAGAAAATCGTGGCCTGGTCTTTCACCATGATCGTAGTATCAGCCATGGCGGGCACATAAGCACCACCCGCCGTGCAGGAGCCCATCACCACCGCAATTTGCGGGATTCCTTGCGCTGACATGACGGCTTGGTTAAAAAAGATCCGGCCAAAGTGTTCTTTATCGGGAAAAACCTCGTCTTGCTTAGGCAAAAATGCCCCGCCTGAATCGACTAGATACAGGCAAGGCAGGCGATTCATTTGGGCGATTTCTTGGGCACGTAAATGCTTTTTAATCGTGACCGGATAATAAGTGCCACCTTTTACGGTAGCATCGTTGACTATCAACATACACTCTTGGCCCATGATAGAACCAATTCCAGTAATTAAACCGCCAGCAGGCACTGGCTCGTCATAGAGCTGATAGCCTGCCAGTTGCGAGAGCTCCAAGAATGCCGAGCCCGGGTCTAACACGGCATCGACCCGATCCCGGGCTAATAACTTGCCTTGGGCCAGATGACGTTGGCGCGAAGATTCACCCCCGCCGAGCGCGATCTCCTGTAGTTTTGCTTGTAGGTCTGCTACCAAACCCCGCATAGAGGCGGAATTTTCCCTAAACAATTCGCTGTGCGGATTAATAGAACTGGTAAGTACCGTCATCGCAATTTCCTTATTATCCCTTCTCCCCTTGTGGGAGAAGGTGCCGAAGGCGGATGAGGGGTGAGGGAATTACGCTCTATTGCCAGGGCCGTTGCTTCGCCGCCGCCAATGCAAATTGCTGCAATGCCACGTCGTAGGTTGTATTTTTGGAGTGCATAAAGCAAGGTAACCAAAATGCGAGCTCCAGAAGCGCCTATCGGGTGCCCTAAAATACAGGCGCCGCCATGCACATTCACTTTTTCCAAAGGTAAGGAAAGATCACGCAAGGCAGCCATCACCACCACCGCAAAAGCCTCATTAATCTCCCAGAGATCCACATCCTCAAAAGACCAGCCAATTTTTGCCAGCAACTTTTGGATCGCATAAATCGGCGCGGTGGTAAATAACCCAGGAGCCTGGGCATGGCTGCTATGTCCTACAATAGTGGCTAAGGGCGCCAAGCCACGCCTTTGCGCTTCCATTTGACTCATTAACGTCAGGGCAGCCGCACCATCAGAAATTGAAGCAGAATTTGCCGGGGTAACTGTGCCGTTGGCTAAAAACGCTGGTTTTAATTGTGGAATTTTTTCTAGGCGCGCCGTTAAGGGTCCCTCGTCTTGGGTAATGAGCGTCGGCCCTTGTCGGTCATGAACAGTGACAGCAGCAATTTCCTCAGGAAAATTTCCCTGCGCGGCCGCTTGTTGAGCCCTAGTGATAGACAAGCGGGCATAGTCATCTTGTGCTTGGCGGGTGAAGCCATAGTGTTGCGCACAGTCTTCGGCAAAGGCGCCCATTAATCTTCCCCGGTCATAGGCATCTTCTAGACCATCAAAGAACATATGGTCAATCACGCTATAATGCCCGAGGCGATAGCCTGCCCGCGCCTTAGGTAATAAATAAGGAGCTTGACTCATACTTTCCATCCCCCCAGCGACAATGATCTTTGCAGAGCCAGCGATGATAGAGTCGTGCCCTAACATCACCGCCTTCATTCCGGAGCCGCACATTTTATTGATGGTGGTGCAGCCAACCTGGGTCGGTAATGCTGCAGCTAAAGCCGCTTGGCGGGCTGGAGCCTGACCTAATCCAGCAGTCAATACGCAACCCATCAGCACTTCATCCACTTCCTCCGCAGGAACATTGGCGCGTTCGTACGCCGCTCTGATCGCCACAGCGCCTAAATCAGGGGCGCGTAGATCCTTAAAATAGCCCTGAAAATTACCCATGGGGGTACGTGCTGCACCGAGAATGACAATGGTGTTTTTAGACATGTATTAGCTCCCTACCAATTAACATGCGGCGGATTTCATTAGTGCCGGCACCAATTTCGTAGAGCTTGGCGTCGCGCAATAATCGGCCGGTGGGATAGTCGTTAATATAGCCGTTACCACCCAAGCATTGGATTGCTTCTAAGGCGCAACGGGTGGCTTGTTCCGAGCAAAATAATATAACACCCGCAGCATCTTTACGAGTAATGTTGCCTTGATCACAGGCTTTGGCCACTTGATATAAATAAGCTTGCGAAGCATTTAAACTCACATAGATGTCGGCAATTTTTCCTTGAATAAATTCAAATTCTCCAATAATTTTTCCAAATTGCTTGCGCTCAGCTACGTAGGGTAAAACCGCATCAAGACAACAGGCCATCAGACCGACGGGCCCAGCAGCGAGTATGACCCGTTCATAATCCAACCCACTCATTAACACTTTGACCCCTTGATTTTCACCATGCAAAACATTTTCAATGGGCACGCAGCAGTCACGAAAAACCAGTTCACAAGTGTTAGAGCCACGCATCCCCAATTTATCTAATTTTTGCGCAGTGCTAAATCCAGAAAAGTTTCGTTCCACAATAAATGCCGTGATACTATTATTTTTGGTTTCGAGGGTTTTGGCATACACAATAAGCACGTCAGCATCTGGACCATTGGTGATCCACATTTTGCTGCCATTTAAAACATAATGATCCCCCTGTCGATTAGCACGCAACTGCATGCTCATGACATCTGAACCGGAATTAGCTTCGCTCATGGCTAAAGCGCCGACGTGCTCACCACTGACCAACTTTGGCAAATACTGTTGTTTTTGGGTTACAGAGCCAAAGCGATGAATTTGATTCACACATAAATTAGAATGTGCGCCGTAACTTAGCCCCACTGAACCGGAGGCGCGACTAATTTGCTCCATTGCAATAGCATGAGCCAAGTAACCCATATTCGCTCCGCCATAGTCTTCGGCCACAGTGATGCCGAGCAAACCCATTTGACCCAACTTCGGCCATAGGTCACGAGGAAATTCATTTCGCGCATCAATAGCGGCGGCGCGTGGCGCAATTTCAGCTTGGGCCCAAGCTTCTACCGTTTCACGCAATAGGCGAAGTGTTTCATCTAAATGGTTGTGCATTAGTAATCCCGTTGCTGTAGACCCCGTGGATTCATTCCACGGGCGTAGCCTAACATTGAATCACAGGTTAAATGGAATATTCAATTGCTATCGCGCACTGAAACCAGTATCCTCCTCCGCCTTCCTAATAAGAAAATAAGGAGCCTTGGAATGCAAAATAACAAACTATTTTCTCTGGTTGTAAGTTTATTATTGTTAGAGCCAACCTCTAGTATGGCCTTAAATTCCGCAAGTATGTCAGAAGCCGATTTAGCAAATGCTTTGCAAAAATTAACTGAGCAGACTGCACAAATGCAGGAAGAAATCAGTACCTTGCGAGCAGAATTACGCAAAGTTAAACAATCCAAATCGGCGAAGCACACAGAGAGTTCTTTAGCCCAAGCAAAAACGCCGAAAGTGTCGCGACAAAAAAGACCGGTGACAGTGGCAACCAATCAAGCCGTGCGTGAGACCAATACCGTTGATGCTTATACAACCGGTATGAGTCCATCCGTAGTTGCGCAACAGAAAATACTCTCGCCAAAAGAGGAAATGTTTCAAGAACAAGAAGAAGCCATTAATTTCGTTATTGGCTCCACAGTGTTGAGCTCTCCAATCCTCAATATTCACTCTGCGTATGATGCCTCGGATTTGTTAGTCAACCAATCTACCATGAATGAAGATCTGCGTTTTCTGTTGCAACGTCAAGAATTGGAGAGATTTTTAGGCGCAAAAGCAAGTTTGCCATCAGCTACCCGGCCCCGCGTCTTTCTCAGTGGCAAGGTGGAAAGCCAATTTCTGTATTTTGATCCGTTTGGTGGCCCTGCTTCTACCTCCATTGAACTATCCACGGTGGAGTTGGATGTATTAGCTGAAGCCAGCCCCTGGGCCTATGGCTTTATGTCGATCAACTTTGAAAATAATCCCCTCCGAAATCCTGCAACGATCGGTTCAGGCAACCCTATAAATAACTCTCGATTATTCTTAAAACGCGGGTTCTTAACCATTGGTAATTTAGATAAATCACCGGTCTATTTTAGTATGGGACAAGAATACGTGCCCTTCGGTGATTATTCTTCCTATATGCTTTCCAATCCAGTCACCATCTCGGAAGGCAGAATCAATAACCGTGCTGCAGTGTTAGGTTATTATAAAGGGGGACTCTATCTTTCTACCTATGCCCTCAATGGTGCAGTGAATACCGAGGAAGGTTTTGATGCCAATCACGTCTACGAGTGGGGTGTGAATGGGGGTTATAAGTATGCATCTGATAGCGGCTTCTTTAAGACCAACATTGGCAGTGGTTATACCACCAATATTGCGGAAGCTCAGGGTTATCAGCTCACCGGCCTAAGCTCTCAATTTTTCCAAGGCTTTGGCGCTCACCCTGATACTGAGATCATTACTTATCCCGTGGGCGGTTTTGATGTTCATGCGGCCGTTACTTTCGGACCCGTCTCATTGGTCAGCGAATACATCACGGCAACGCGAAATTTTGATGAGGAAGATTTAACCTTTAATGAACATGGCGCCAAACCATCCGCTTTACATACAGAACTAGACTACACCTTCGAGCTATTGGATCAGGCGTTTGCTTTATGGCTAGCCTATGATCACACCTGGCAATCACTAGCCTTAAATTTGCCTAAAGATAGTTATATTGCTGGTTTATCCACTTCGATTTGGAAAAATACCATTGAAGCGATCGAATATCGACACGACGTAAATTATGCGGATGGGACAACATCAGGTGGTATCTGCGATCCTAGCGGGGGCGGGACAGCGACCTTCTGCCCTGTGCCAGTATTTGGCTCGACACAAAACCAGTTTATCTTCCAAATTGGTGTTTATTTTTAATAAGGGGGAGGTCCCGCAAATTCGCCTCACTAAACCCGATGATGCCCATTTGCATGTAAGGGATGGTCAATATCTACGAACGACCGTCTCTGATGCCGCTGCTCGCTTTGCTCGAGCAGTGATCATGCCGAATTTAAAACCGCCTATCACTACTGTGGCACAGGTAGAAGATTATCGTCGCCGTATTTTGGCCAATGTTCCTGCTGAACTTTCTTTTCAACCTTTAATGACCCTTTATCTTACCGATAACATGGCAGAATCGGTCATTTACGAGGCGCAAGCAGCAGGTACAGTGGTTGGGTGTAAACTATACCCGGCGGGGGTCACGACGCATTCTGCCGCTGGAATCACCAAAATTGACAAAATCTACCCACTTTTAGCGGCGATGGAAGCAGTTGATCTTCCGCTACTCGTGCATGGAGAATCGAATGATCCTGCGGTTGATATTTTTGATCGCGAAAAATATTTTCTGGAGGATTTAGCACGAATCATCCTGCGTTTTCCCCAATTACGCATTGTCTTAGAACATATTACTACTCAAGATGCAGTAGAATTTGTGACGGTAACGCCTACGCAAATTGCTGCGACCATTACCGTGCATCATTTGTTATTAAATCGAAATGATTTATTGGCGGGAGGAATTCACCCCCATTATTATTGCCTGCCAATATTAAAACGCCACACGCATCAATTGGCCCTAATCGAAGCAGCAATCAGCGGCAATCCTAAATTTTTTCTGGGAACCGATAGCGCCCCACATGCCCAACAGTTGAAAGAAAACGCCTGCGGTTGTGCGGGGATTTATTCTGCACATGCCGCCATCGAGCTTTATGCCCAAGTGTTTGAAGAGGCAGGCGCTTTAGATAAGCTAGAAGGATTTGCCAGCTGTTTTGCCGCGGATTTTTATCAATTACCTCGCAACATCGACACCATCGTGCTGGAAAAACAGCCGTGGCAAGTGCCCAAGACTTTGGTTTTTGGAGATGAGAAATTAGTACCATTAATGGCGAGTGAAACAATAACCTGGCGGATTATTCCTGTCCCCGCATTAAAGTGCTGACAGCAATGTCTTCATCAAGGTTAGGCCAATGTACTCCGATCCCATTGCCAATAAAACGCCAATTATTTCGATTTTCTGTAGTTGCATCCCGTAACCTTGGAAACCATTCTAATGGGGCTGAAATTTCCCTGCCATCGGCAAGTACAAAATGTAAGGACGCTCTTGTAAAAGTTACATCAATTGCATGATCATCAAATTTAACAGCTAAAGTGCTCACGCCATTTCTCCAAAAATTTTGTACTATGCTCAAAGATGATTTCTCTAATTTCAGTTAGCTCGTGACTCCTAAAAGCATAAGAACTTGCCAACCTAATGGGACTTAACCAAAATTTTGCCGTTTTATAGTCTTGTTCAACATGAACATGTGGAGGTTCATTGCCTTCCAAACTAAAAAAGAAAAAGCGATAGCCATTGATTCTTAATATGGTAGGCATTGAACTATTTCATCACAGCTCTATAACTCTTCAGCATTAGCCGCTAAGAAGCTAGCAACACCCTCAGCCGAAGCTTTAAAGCCAGGACGACCTTTTTCCCATTCAGCAGGGCACACATCACCGTTTTCTTCATGAAATTGTAAGGCATCAATTAAGCGCAGCATTTCTTTGACACTGCGGCCAATCGGTAGCGCGTTAATGCTAAAGAACTGGACAATACCTTTCTTGTCAATGAGGACGGTGCCTCGTAAGGCAACGCCATCTTCAGGGGATTCAACCCCGTAAGCCCTTGAAATATCGTGTTTGGTATCAGCAACCATGGTATATTGCACTGGCCCAATGCCACCTTTTTCTACTGGCGTATTGCGCCAGGCTTGGTGGGTAAATACCGAATCAATAGATATCGTAATGACCTCGACCCGACGCTTTTTGAGTTCATTAATGCGATTGTGTAGTGCTCTTAATTCTGTAGGACAGACAAAGGTAAAATCGAGCGGATAGAAAACCAATAATCCGTACTTTCCACGGATAGCATCGCTTAATTGAAATTCTTGCTCAATTTTGCCATCCGCCAATACGGCGGGTGCCCTGAAATCTGGGGCTTTTCTGCATACTAACATGTAAAAATCTCCTAATTGTGATGTTGATTTGGATATTGTATAAAAATTGTACACATTTTACCACACCCAGGGGCATAGAAGTCAAGCTTCCGGGGCTCCTAACTAAAGATTTTGCCTCCAGCCCGATGCATTGCTTCAGTTAATTTTTTATCAAATGTAGCAAGTGTGGCATCTATGCGTAGTGCTAAGTCTAAATATATAGCATCATAAGCAGTCAGCTCATGCTCACGGGCGAGAGCCATGACTATATCAGAACGACTGTCTATTGTGACGCTATCCGTCGTAATGGGTAGCATTGATAACTTATTTTGATAATCAATGACCTGCGCCTCAGTGACTACTTTACGACGCTCGCCAACAAGTAATGCATTTATAACTGCAATATGCCAAAGAGATGGTACTAGAGTTTCATGATTCGCGATTGCTACTAAGACGCGATCTGCACAAATCACTTCTTCTTTTTTTTGACGCTCAAATAGCCATGCTAAAGCCATTGATGCATCAAGCACGAGCTTCATTGACGACCTTCCTCAATCCATTCCATCAAGGATTCTGCAGACACACCACGGATTTTCTTAATATTACGCATTTCTTCTATTGCCGCTTGGGTGTTTGGGCGTCCAGCGCTATGACTTGGCACTAAATCGGCAATTGGTCGACCACGTAAGGTAATTGTATAACACTGCCCACGCTTAACCCCTTGTAAAAGCTCTGATAATCGAGCTTTGGCATTAAAAGAACCAACTTCAATATACACAACCCACCCCCGTAAACTAGTTTATTACCTGGTTTAATATAGCATTTGATTGAATTAAGTCAACAGGTGGAATATAGCGTTGTTCCCATGTGCTGTTGTAGCATGGATTGTAGCTTCTGTTATCCAATGAAGTTGTGTGCATTGGATAGCCCCTACGGAGGACAGTTTTAATTACATCCCTTTACTTAATAATTAGTTAAGGTGCTTATGAAAGAATACTGTAATCATTCACCATATATGGACTCTCCATCTTTGTGCGTAAAAATCCTTCTCCCCTTGTGGGAGAAGGTGCCCGAAAGGGCGGATGAGGGGTAACCTTGGAATCAGCAAAGAGCATTTTTATTAGCTAAATGCTAACTGCTGCTTACCCCTCACCCGCGCGCCTTACGGCGCGGCGGCCTCTCCCACAAGGGGAGAGGCAAAATTGTGGTGAATGGTTACAGAATACTAGTCTTTAAGCCGTTATTTTATTCTACAAAGAGGTGTTTATTGTGGACCAAAAAAAATCGAGTAGTTTAAATTACAGAGCCGCCGAAGAAGCAGCACAGCTAGAGCGGGTGAATATAAAACAGCTCCCAAAGAATATTGCCGAGGCAAAAGGTCGCTTGGTCATACTTCCTGACATGCATGGAAATACGCTTAAATTCTTTTTCTCCTTGGTAAAGGAGGGAATTTTTAAAGTTTCTTCTGAGTATTATGCGGAAATAGTCGGAATATGCGAGCGATCCGAAACGCTGAATGATCAGTCCGCAAAAGATGCGGACAGATTCCATGAAATTTTAGAACACCATGTCACGGTTACAGCCCCACATAGGTTGCATTTACTGGGGGATCTATTAGCAGATCGAGGATTTTGTGGGCGCGATGATTTAAATTTGGAAGTTTTGTGGAAATTGGGAGTAAGCAAGGTAGATTATAAAATCTCTGGCTCTAATCATGATTTGGAATTTTTAGCTCTTTTTAGGGGGGGTAAAACTCAATCCATCCCTGAGCTTATGTATGCAAAGAGTTTTTATTTCTTAGAAGAATTGCTAATAAAATATCCTGGGCGTTTTAAACAAATAAATGAACTTGTGGATAAACATTTTGTTCCGCATCTCGAAATTTTAAGTGGCGCTTACTTCCCCAGCAAAAAACGGTTTATTCATTTATCGCATGCGCCAACCAGCACTAGTGAAAATCAGCCCTTATTGGAAACTTATTATGGGATAGAAGAAGACAAGTCTTCGCTGGAAAAAATAATAAAAAATAGAATAGAAATTAATAAGCGTTTTCTGCAAGAAGTTCAATCTCCAGCATGGGCAGAACAATGGGGCCCAGCTTGTCAAGCTTTTTCATTGTACAGAGACTCGAAGTTACACCCAATAATAAAGCCGGCCTGGGAGCAAACCAAATTCCCGCAAGATGATCAATTCATTGAAGATTATTCGGTGTTGGCAATACATGGCCATATAGGTGGTAGTGAAGATTCAGATAACCGGGGTCGCAGCACCGCGTATAGAATCAACCTGGATTATAATAATCTGTTGGGAAAAGGTAAGAATCTTTGTGAAAATCAGCCTTACCGATCTCTTTCATACTCAGATGCTCAAACGCTTGAAGAGTATTTAGGCGCACAGACTTCGGTCATCGAGGAATTACCCCTTCCACCAGAGCAGAAACCAAATCCGCCAGATGAAAAAGCAGTATCGTTTCCTTATTCGCCTGCCGAAAAAGCTTTTTGGCGGGGGGTATTTGATCGTAACCGTCTTGGAGAGTCCAGGCAGAATGCGCGAGATATAGTTGCAGCGGCCAGAAATGCGCACTGGAGTAGGGTTTCTCTATTAATAGATTTGGGGGTCGAGGTTAACCAAAAAAGCACCCAAAATGGGCGCACTGCTTTACATTATGCCGCAGAGCAAGGAAATGTAACGGCTGTGCAGTTTTTGATAGAACAGGGGGCTGATAAAACCTGTCGGGACAAAATTGGGGGTACTCCACTTAATGAATTAATAGAATCTTTATTGTCTTTAGGGCCTAGCGAAACCAAGCAGGACCAAGGACAACCAGCACAAACAACTTCAGCAAAGGATTCTCCAACTCGTTCTACTGTCACGGAGCAACAATTCGCCAACCCCAGCTGCTTCTGGTTTTCTGACCATACCCTACAAACATTATACAAATCTTTGGGGGTGTTGAAAGTTACGGCCTATACCGAATCTGCTCTAGCGGCGGCATTTCTGCTGACTTTAGTGTTGGCACAATCGGATCCATTCACTGTTTGGGGAGAGGCCAGCTGGGCAAAAGAGTTATTGCATACGGATACAGGGTTACTTGCGCTTAAAGATACGCTAACGGTTTGTGCGCTCGTGGCTGCTCCGTTTGTACTGGTGTGGTTAATTGAAAAGACTAAAAATTTGATTGAAAAAGGTGGAGAAATTTACAGTACTCATTTTGGAAGTAGTGTCACATGATCTCCTGAATCCAGCACGCAATCGGGCACGTTTACATCTGAGGGGATTTGGGCTAGACGCCACCAGGTCACCCTGCTAAACTTGCCGCTCCTACTTTTAAGTACCCCTTAAGGAGCAACGCCATGGCATTTCAACTTCCCGAACTACCTTATGCATTGAACGCCCTCGCCCCGCATATTTCTGAGGAAACCTTGCAGTATCATTACGGAAAACATCACCAAGCCTATGTCAATAAGCTGAATAGCTTAATTGAAAACACCTCTTTTGCTGGCCAAAATTTGGAAAAAATTATTACTACTGCTTCGGGAGCCATTTTTAATAATGCCGCCCAAGTATGGAACCATACCTTTTATTGGCATTGCATGAAACCTAACGGAGGTGGAGAGCCGAAAGGCGATTTAGCTGAGGCTATTAAAGAGACGTTTGGTTCGTTCAATGTCTTCAAAGAAAAATTTAGCAGTACTTGCATCAATCAATTTGGTTCAGGCTGGGGCTGGCTAGCCAAAAACCCAGATGGGTCTTTGGAAATTTACAGCACCTCCAATGCAGCAACGCCTATGATTGACGATAAAATCGCATTGCTTACCTGCGATGTTTGGGAACATGCTTACTACATCGATACCCGCAACGATCGACCCAAATATGTGGATAATTTTTGGAATGTGGTCAATTGGGAGTTTGCTGAGAAGAATATGAGGCCATGAGATTTATGACCCCCTCTCCCAACCCCTCATCCGGCCTGCGGCCACCTTCTCTCACAAGGGGAGAAGGAATAGTGAGATATTACTATGAACACCCTGGTAGAAAATGAAATTCATCTTCCGGCATTTAGTCAAATAAATCCGGAAAACGTTGAAGCAGCGCTTACCCGTATTTTGCAACGACATCGGGAAAGATTAACGCATCTTCTAGAGCAAAAAGGGCCATTCACCTGGGAAAATTTGCTGCAACCTCTTGAAGAAGACGATGATGAGCTGCACCTCTTTTGGTCTCCTATCACCCATCTAAATTCAGTGGTTAATTCCAATGCTTGGCGTGCTGTTTATAAAGCTTGCATCCCAAAATTATCGGAATTTGGCATGGAAATAATGCACAATGTGCAGCTTTTTCATGCAGTGCAATCGATCGCCGAAAGCAGCGAATTTGCGCAACTGGATCAGGCCCAACAAAAAATTATTCAACATACTTTGCGTGATTTCCGCCTAGCCGGGGTGCATCTGGACACCAAGGCAAAACAGCGCTTTGCTGATTTAAATAAGCAATTATCTCAATTACAAACCACATTCCAGGAAAATTTTTTAGACGCCACCCAAGGTTGGGAGCGCCTGATCGTCGATGCAGCAGAATTAGCCGGCATTACACCTCATGCTATTTCTGCAGCGAAACAAGCCGCCGAAAAAAAACAATTAGCAGGTTGGTTATTTACCTTAGAGATGCCTTCCTATGAAGCGATCATGACCTATGCCGATTCCCGTGAATTACGTAAGGAATTTTATACGGCTTATGTCACGCGCGCTTCTGACCAAGGTCCCAATGCAGGTAAATGGGACAACAGCAAAATAATGGAAGATATCTTAGCAATTCGCCGAGAAATGGCCCAATTGGTAGGATTTGAGCATTATGCAGCCTATTCTCTAGCAAATAAAATGGCTAAAACTTCCACTGAAGTGATCAGCTTTCTAGAAGAACTTGCGGGAGCCTCGCTTATAAAAGCTCAAACAGAATTCGCTGAACTTCGCCAATTCGCTAAAGAAAATTATGGGATGGATGAACTGCAAGCTTGGGACGTGCTGTATTATAGCGAAAAGCTGCGGCAAAAAGCCTATGCAGTAGCCAAAGAAGATTTTCGTCCCTATTTCCCTGAAGATCAGGTCTTAGCAGGTTTATTCGAAGTAATTCTTCGCCTTTATGGCGTTGAGATAACGGAAATTGAAAATCCCGATGTCTGGCATAATGCTGTGCGCCTCTTTGCTCTACGCGACGACCTCGGTAATTCCCGTGGTCACCTTTATTTAGATCTCTATGCACGAACTGGGAAAAGAGATGGCGCTTGGATGGGAGACTGTCGCATTCGTCGGAAGTTAGCGAATGGCGCTATTCAAACCCCGATTGCCTTTATCACGTGTAATTTTCATGCGCCGGTGGGCAATGATCCTGCTTTATTCACTCATGATGAAGTGAATACGCTGTTTCATGAATGTGGACATGCGCTACAGCACTTATTTAGTACCATTGACCATGCCGGCGTTTCTGGTTTAAATGGTATCCCCTGGGATGCGGTTGAAGTTGCAAGCCAATTTATGGAAAGTTGGACTTGGGAAAAACCCAGTGTGGATTTATTGGCTCGGCACTATAAAACTCAGCAACGTTTGCCCGAAGAATTATTCGATAAATTAATTAAAGCAAAGAATTTTCAATCGGCAATGCAAATGGTTAGGCAATTACAATTTGCCTTGTTTGATTTTCGCTTACACGGCGAATTTGATCCTGCTGCAAAAAATCAAATTCAACACATTTTAGATGAAGTTCGACAAAAATTATTTATTTATCCGACGCCAGAGTTTAATCGTTTTCAACATGGATTTGGGCATATTTTTACTGGCGGTTATGCAGCAGGCTATTATAGCTACAAGTGGGCTGAAGTACTTGCCTGCGATGCTTTTTCTAAATTTGAAGAACGCGGCATTTTTGATCGTGCTACTGGTATGGAATTCTTACACACCTTATTAGAAACCGGCGGGTCAGCAGAACCCTTGGACTTATTTATTCAATTCCGAGGTCGACCTCCAAAGATAGATGCTTTATTAAAACAGAATGGGATCAGCGAGCAGAAATGAACCAAGACCAATTAAAACGCGCAGCTGCTCAGGCAGCCTTAGCTTATGTAGCTCAAGATTCTGTCTTAGGGGTAGGCACAGGTTCTACCATCAATTTTTTTATTGAAGCTCTTGCGCAAGTTAAACATCGCATTGAGGGCGCCGTAGCCAGTTCCAATGCCACTGAGCAATTACTCAAAGCTCATCAGATTCCTGTTTATGACTTAAATGCGCTGGGTAGCCTGGATGTTTATATTGATGGAGCAGACGAGGCAAATCCGCATTTTTACCTAACTAAAGGTTTGGGTGGCGCTTTAACCCGTGAAAAGATTTTGGCGGCTGCAGCGACGAAATTTGTCTGCATTATTGATCAAAACAAACAAGTGGAACTCCTCGGCAGTCGAACGCCTATCCCAGTTGAAGTTATTCCCATGGCAAGAGGCTATGTTGCCAGAGCACTGGTTAAAATAGGGGGCGATCCCATTTATCGGGAAGCCTATAAAACTGACAATGGTAATATTATTCTCGATGTCTATAATTTAACCACTCACGATCCGGTGTCATTAGAGCAAGCACTAAAAAATATTACGGGTGTGGTGGAGAGTGGTATTTTTGCCAAGCGGCCTGCAGATGTTTTATTGATTGGTACCCCACAAGGGGTTGAAACCCGCAATAGGCTCTAGCCAAGGATATCACCACATGTTTGATCATTTATCTGCCAATATTCCCGCCGAGATATTTCGTGCCTATGACATTCGTGGCGTGGTTAGCACTAATTTTACCCCGGAAATAGTCCATGCTTTAGGCCGCGCCATCGGCACAGAAGCAGCCTCGAAACATCAATCCCGCCTAGTCGTCGCTCGAGACGGCAGGGTCTCAAGTCCGGCGTTGCTGGAGTCCTTAATAATTGGGCTGAGAGAAAGTGGCCGTGACGTCATTGACATTGGGATGGTGCCTACCCCGGTTTTATATTTTGCTACTTACGCTCATTGGTTTAAAACTTATTCTGGCATCATGTTGACAGGTAGCCATAATCCGGCCGATCACAATGGACTGAAAATTGTGCTCGAAGCTAAAACCTTGGCGGAAGCTGATATTCAAGCGCTGTACCGGCGAGTCCTGCATCAGCAATTTAATCAGTGGCAGGAGTATGGTTCATTACGACAGTATGATATTAGCCAGGATTACATTAATCGCATTACGGGCGATGTTCATTTACAACGCCCGTTAACGGTGGTGGTTGATGCCGGCAATGGCGTGACGGGTATGCTAGCGCCACAATTATTTCGGCAATTGGGTTGTAATGTCATCGAGCTGTTCTGTGAAGTTGATGGAACGTTTCCTCATCATCATCCTGACCCGATGGTGGCGGAAAATTTACACCCTCTGCAGCAGGCTGTGGTTCAACATCAAGCGGATGTGGGCTTTGCTTTTGATGGGGATGGGGATCGCTTGGGCGTGGTTTCGGATCAAGGTGAGATTATTCTCCCGGATCGCTATATGATGCTGTTTGCTCAAGATGTTTTATCCCGCAATCCAGGCGCTGAAATTATTTTTGATGTGAAATGTACTCGTAATTTACCTTGGATCATCGAACAAGCAGGCGGTAAACCCTTAATGTGGAAAACGGGCCATTCTCTGATAAAAGCCAAGCTTAGGGAGTCCGGTGCGCTTTTAGCAGGTGAAATGAGTGGGCATATTTTCTTTAAAGACCGTTGGTTTGGTTTTGATGATGGATTATATACTGGAGCACGCTTGCTAGAAATTTTAAGTCACGACACTCGTAAACTAAGTGTAATTTTCCAGGGATATCCGAACAGCATCAATACTCCGGAAATTAAAGTGCCCTTGCCCGAGCAGCAAAAAGTAACTTTTATGCAACAACTTGCGGCTAGAGGTAATTTTCAAGAGGGAAAAGTCAATACTATTGATGGAATGCGGGTTGATTTTGTCAATGGCTGGGGGCTGGTGCGGATGTCAAATACCACGGCCTGTCTGACGCTACGCTTTGAAGCGGATGATGAAGCCATGTTACAACGCATCCAAACTATTTTCCGCGAGCAAATGTTGGCTATCGATCCAGCGCTTTCTTTGCCTTTTTAGCCCCTAACAGTGTAGAATAGCGGTCCTCCTGTTACTGAGAAAGCTAAGGGTCCTATGAACAAAAGTCTACAAAAATTTAATGCCGCCGTCCCTATTGGTAATTTAGATGCCTACGTTGCACAAATCAACCAAATACCCATTCTAACGCTAGAGCAAGAACGTGAGCTTGCTTGCCGTTATTATTACCATCAAGATCTTGAGGCAGCAAAGCAGTTAGTTTTACCGCATTTGCGATTTGTGGTCAGCATTGCCCGTACTTATTTGGGCTATGGCCTGGCCCTTGCCGATTTGGTTCAAGAAGGGAACATCGGCTTAATGAAAGCGGTCAAACGCTTCAATCCCGAAATGGGAGTACGTTTAGTTTCTTTTGCGATTCATTGGATTAAAGCAGAAATTCATGAATTTATCCTCCGTAATTGGCGCATTGTCAAAGTGGCAACGACCAAGGCACAACGTAAATTATTTTTTAATCTGCGGAAGGCCACGAAAAGTTTAACGTGGTTTAGTCATGCAGAAAAACAAGCCGTCGCGCAAGAATTGAATGTTAGTCCGGAAGATGTAGCGCTCATGGAACAGCGCATGAATGCGCATGATCACGCTTTTGATGACTTCAAGGTAGAAGACAACTATTCCTCACTTGCTCCTGAAGATTATTTAGAGGATTCACGTTACAGCCCCGATCTATTGCTAGAAAATAAAGATTGGGCCGCAAATCGAGAAAGATTATTGCAAGAAAATCTCGCCTTATTAGATCAGCGTAGTCGAGATATTTTGCATCGACGATGGCTGGCTCAAGAAAAGGCAACCCTACATGAATTAGCCGCTGAGTATGGGATTTCTGCAGAACGCATTCGTCAAATTGAAAAAATGGCAATGGATAAGTTAAAAAAAGCTTTAATAGAAGAATAGCTCTTCACAAAACTAATTTTTTTGTTTATGATTTCGCACCTTTGAAAAAAAGGTTAACGTTTTATTATTCCCCACAAAATAAGGAGTTCAAAAAAATGAAAAAATTAGCCCTAGCCGCTGCAGGTGTATTGGCTGTTTCTGTTGCTTTTGCTGCGGAAGATCAAGCTGCTGTTAGCAACCCCGCCATGGATCAGAGCCAACAGTCGACTGCGACAAGTATGCAGCCAGCAGCTTCTGCTATGGATACTACTAACAGCACTCAGCAAACCCCAAAAGCTAAGCACAAGAAGCATCAAGCTAAAGCTAAACCAGCTGCTGCCCCCGCGCAAGAAAATACTGCTGCACCCAGTGCACCTAATGGTTCTGGTGCAATGACTTCACCCGACATGATGACCTCTCCTAGCACCAGCGCGCCTGCAAATCAATATTAGTCTCCCTCTCATAAAGGGGTGGGCCACGTCGTCCTTGCACACCCCTACCGTCAAACGCTAACAAAATCCCACTTGGCGCCAAGCTTCATATAAGATCACTGCAGCAGCATTAGATAAATTTAAGCTGCGGCTATGAGCAAGCATTGGGATGCGCAAAATTTGCTCGATGGCAAGAGATTTTAGTATTGTTTCTGGCAAGCCCCGAGTTTCTGGACCAAATAAAAATCCATCGCCTTTCTTAAATTCTACCTGATCATAATGAGTTTGACCTTTTGTTGAGCAAGCAAATAATCGCGACGGTTGTTGTGTTTTTAAGAAATCATCAAAGCTGTTATAGTGTTGAATGCCAACCCATTCATGATAATCTAAACCAGCGCGCTGTAATTGCTTATCTTGTAGAGTAAAACCTAAGGGATGAATGAGGTGTAATTGACTGCCCGTATTAGCGCAAAGCCGAATAATATTGCCAGTATTCGGAGGAATTTCCGGCTCAAATAAAACTATATGAAAATCCCTTCCACCCTCCTTTTGTCCCCCTCTCCCCCGAAGGTGGGAGAGGGTTGGGGAGAGGGGGATCAAAAGGGGATTTAAAGGAGATCTCATCATGACTGAATTTGCTAATCTAGTAGGTTTAATTGGCGTAGCGTTTATATTGCTGGCCTATTTTTTATTGCAACTGAATAAAATTACCCCATTAAACTGGGGATATCCACTATTAAATTTATTAGGCGCACTGATGATTTTATTTTCTCTGGGGTATGACTGGAATTTACCGGCAGTTTTGATGGAATCAGCTTGGGCGTTAGTGAGCATATTCGGCCTAATCCAAATTAGAAAACGCAGGCTTGGGCGTTAGTTACTAATTTCCTTCTGCCCTTGTGAGAGCTATCCGATGCACACATATATGGACCCTACAGAGGCTAACGGCAGGGGATATCCCGAAAATTAGGGCAACAACCATCCTGCTCTTGCTGTTTTCTATAATCGCCAATCAATTGCCAAGCATTGGTTGGAAATTGCCAAGCATTGGTTGGCTTAATCTTCTCTAACTCCCGCATAGCTTCAGAAGCTCGATAATAGTTATAGACCAATGAACCGAATATTGCCAAGCCAAGAAAAGCAATCCCACCACCCATGAACCCGGACACGAGTGCTGTGTCGTTGGTAATGCCCTCATAAATAGTGATTGCAGCAGTGGTTAAAAAACCTGCTGTGAACCCTGGTTTCAACATGGTGCTCCAACCAGTAACAAAAGCAGCTTCTTGGACTAATTTTGTTTGCTGTGCTTCGTTCCAACGGTTTTTTATCATATTATCGTTTAATTGTTCTTCTGCTTGGTAAGATTGCCAGAATTTGTAAGCCGCATAAGTAAGTAATCCAAGTCCGATTAGCCCAAATCCTGCGCCAATCAATAAGTCCTCTGTATATGCCCCTCCTTTAAGTATGGTAAAGGCACTGTAAATTCCTCCCGCTAAACAGACAGCTCCGATAATACTTCCCACTGCGGTCCAATATCTTGGCCCATTGATATATTGGTTTCTTAGCTCATCAATTTGTTCTACTGAAAACTCTGACGACATGTTCATTTACCTCGCTGGTTAGAATTGAGATTGCTTGTATTATCCTAGATTCGGCAGTAGAAACCGTAGCGAGAGGGATTAAGACGTTGAAGATCTTGATTATTTTTAAATTTTTTTCTTGAAGGCGTACTCACCCGTACGGTGAAAGAAAAAAATATAAAAATAAGCGAGAGATTCAATGTATTAAGCCCTCGCAGTAGGTTTCTACTGCCGAATCTAGGATTATAGAGACGTAAACTTACGAAAACATTAAGGGTTATCTGCTACGATTTAGAGTGTTTGATCTAAATTTGAGGTACTGTTCCTGCCTCAGGGTGAATACATTGCGCTACCTTTTCCACGCCGCAGCCGACACCGAATCCAAGTCCACAGCCAATACCTGCGGAAAGCCATACGACTATAATTCCAATGAGCGCTGGAAGGACTATATCCACAGAAGGCTTGTAACCATTGTCTATTGCGCCCTGAATAAATAGATACAAAACATAACCAGATCCAGCTAAACCGGCAAGCCCACCAAGGCCGCCGCAGGTTTCAGGAATTTCATACGATCTGATATTTCTTTTCTGCTCATTCATATATTTAACAAAAATCGGCTCGGGTCTTCGAGCAATTGTTTAATCATTAATAAAAAGCTTACCGATTCGCGGCCATCAATGAGTCGATGGTCATAGGAGAGCGCGACATACATGATGGGTCGAATGACGATTTGGTCATTCTCGACCACGGGACGTTTGACAATATTATGCATCCCTAAAATAGCACATTGGGGCGCATTTAAAATCGGGGTCGAGAGCATGGAGCCGAATACGCCGCCATTGGTGATGGTGAAGGTGCCTCCGGTCATTTCTTCAATCGTGAGCTTGCCATCGCGCGCTTTTTCTGCCGAGGAAATAATCGCTTTTTCGATATCCGCCATGCTTAAGCTATCCACCTCTCGTAATACCGGGACGACTAAACCGCGGGGGGTTGAGACAGCAATGCCGATATCATAATAGCCATGATAGACCACATCATTGCCATCCAGTGAGGCATTGACGACGGGGAAACGTTTCAAAGCTTCGATAGCTGCTTTGACGAAAAACGACATAATCCCTAGCTTTACTCCCTGGGATTTTTCAAAGGATTCTTTGTACCGAGCACGCAGGTCCATTACCGCTTGCATATTGACTTCATTAAAAGTGGTGAGCATTGCCGCATTGTGTTGGGCTTCGACGAGTCGTTCGGCTATGCGGGCCCGTAAACGCGACATTGGGACGCGTTTTTCAGCGCGTTCTCCTAATTCTTCTAACACGACCATCGGCACCGATTCAGCGGCGGGACCAGTTTCCTTGGCTTGGTTGACATATTGCAGCACATCTTCGCGAGTGATTCGCCCTGCTTTGCCAGTGCCAGTAACTTGACCTGCCTCCACTTCTTTTTCAGTCATTAACCGACGCACTGAAGGTGACACCGGGGAAGGAGCGGTAGCGGCGGCAGCAGCAGGTTGGGGCTTGGGGGCAGGTTGAGCTTCTGCTGCAGGTTTAGCTCCCTCAGCTGCGCCCTCTCGCAAAACGCCAAGCACATCTTGTGCTTTTACCGTGCTACCCTCCGGAGCCAGGATTTTTTCCAAGATTCCAGCATGAGGAGCTGGAACTTCTAACATCACTTTGTCGGTTTCCAGTTCCAGCAAGGTCTTATCGCGTTCGATAAAATCACCAACTTTGATGTGCCATTTGGCTACGGTAGCATCGCTTACCGATTCGGGTAAGGCAGGAACATGAATTTCAATGCTCATAGTTTTTCCTCATATCATTTACCTCTCCCCTTGTGGGAGAGGTCGACGCGCATAGCGCGGCGGGAGAGGGGTGAGCCTAAATTACACACCCCCTCTCCCTAACCCTCTCCCACCTTCCCTCGCTGACGCTCGGGTGGGGGGAGGGGACTTTAAGGGCCTGTTCAATTAACGCGGCCTGTTGTTGTAAGTGCAATTTTGTATATCCCGCCGCAGGTGCGGCAGCAGCAGGCCGACCAGCATAATGTAACCCCTGTCCAACCGCCAAACAAGTTTTTAGACAGTGATAAATAGTATACCAAGCTCCTTGATTCTCAGGTTCTTCTTGGCACCACACCATCTCAGTCGCGTTCGGGAATTGTCGCAATTTAGTCAACAAGTCGTCATGGGGGAAAGGATATAACTGCTCAATACGTAAAATTGCACAATCCTCTAGGCCAAGCTCACGACGCTGCGTTAACAACTCGTAATAGACTTTACCACTGCATAGAATGACTCGTCGCACTTTTTGCGGATCGATGGCATCAATTTCTGGAATCACTAATTGGAAATGTCCCTGGCTTAATTCCTCCAGTGGGGAAACCGCCAGTTTATTGCGCAGTAGACTTTTCGGGGTCATCACAATCAGCGGGGTTCGATAAGGCCTGATCACTTGACGACGCAGTAAATGAAATAATTGCGCAGGCGTGGAAGGGACACAGACTTGCATATTATCTTGGGCACAGAGTTGCAAATACCGTTCCAAGCGGGCCGAAGAGTGCTCTGGGCCGCCTCCCTCAAAGCCATGGGTAACAATAAAGTTAAACCGCATAAATTCCCCCATTTTTGAAAACCCGCACTGATGAATTGATCGGCAATAATTTGTGCCCCATTGGCAAAATCTCCGTACTGAGCTTCCCACAAGGTGAGGGTGGTAGGATTCGTACTTGCATAACCATATTCAAAGCCCATCGTTCCTTCTTCAGATAGTAATGAATCATAAATAGTAAACGAGGCTTGCGTGGCACTAATATTGGCTAATGGGGTATAGATTTGTCCGGTTTTTTGATCGTGCAACACAGCATGACGATGGGCAAAAGTGCCACGTTGGCAATCCTCACCCGACATGCGGACTGAATAATCTTGATCCAGTAAAGTGGCATAGGCTAAAGTTTCCGCACAACCCCAATCCAATGGCAATTTTCCTGCCATCATCTGCGCCCGAGCTTCCAGGGTATGGCCTACTTGTCGTTGCACTTCAAACCCTTCTGGCAGATGCCGTAGTTTTGTACCTAGAGCGAGTAATTTCGTTCGAGCTACTGCTGTTTCTGCAGGGGCAGTCCATAGCTGATTCAAGTAAGGCCGCCAGTCGGATGCATATTTCGTCGTTAGGCCATCAGGCTGTGTTGGCACAACAGCATGACCTGCATCCATCGCATCACGATACTCACTGACCCAGGCATCGACTTCTGCTTGGGTGCAAATGCCTTCTTGCAGCAATTTTTGCGCATATAATTCCCGCGGTGTTGCATGTTGCCGGATAAATTCATACATCGTAGGCTGTGTAGCGGCGGGTTCATCGGCCTCATTATGGCCGAGCCGTCGATAACACACTAAATCGACAAAGACATCTTTGCTAAACTGCCGACGAAAATCCACGGCTAATTGCGCGAGGTATACTACCGCTTCGGGATCATCGCCATTCACGTGAAACACCGGCGATTCGATCATTTTTGCAATATCAGTGCAATGACGACTGGAGCGAGCATCGTGAGGATTGCTGATGGTGAAACCAACCTGATTGTTAATGACGATATGAACGGAACCCCCAATGCCATACGCTTTAGTCTGTGACATATTTAAAGTTTCCATGATAATGCCTTGGCCGGCAATCGAAGCATCGCCGTGCACCAAAAGGCCCATCACTTCATACTCATTGCCTGGACTACGCCGCTTTTGTCTGGCTCGTACCGATCCCATTAAAACCGCACAAATTACTTCTAAATGCGAGGGATTACAAGCCAACGAACTATGTAATGGACCGCTCTGGGTTTCAATATCCGAGGCATAACCCAGATGGTATTTCACATCTCCCGAGTTCAGACCATAATCTTTACGCCCCTCGAATTCTTGAAATAAATCCTCAGGGGGCTTACCAAAAACATTAATCAGTATGTTTAAGCGCCCGCGATGTGCCATGCCCACGACGACCTCTTGCACCCCTTGCTGGGTTGCTCGTTGATTGAGCGCATGGACAAAGGGGATGAAACTGTCCCCCCCCTCTAAGGAAAAACGCTTTTGCCCGACATAACGAGCCGCTAAATATTTTTCCAAACCATCGACGGCAATGAGTTCTTTCAGGATAGTGCGCTTTTGTTCTGGGGTAAGTTGAGGTGGCCGGTGCTCTAGTCGCTGCTGAATCCAGGCCAATTCTGCGGCATTCTCAATGTAATGAAATTCTGCGCCAATGCTGCCACAGTAGGTTTGTTCCAATTTTGCAATAATTTCCTGCAGTGAGGCCTGAGAAGCAGCTAGTAATCCCGTCGCGCGAAAGGTCCGCCGTAAGTCACTGGCATCGAGCTCAGGATACGAGCGCAAGGATAATTGCGGAGGTACAGAGCTTATGTCTTCCAGGGGATTAATCTTGGCAGCAAGATAACCATAAGCACGGTAAGCTTCGATAAGACGATCAACCGCCGCTTGCTTGCGCTCGAACAATGCTACCCCCCCCCCTACCCCCCTTTTTCAAAGGGGGGAACTCTCCTCGAGGGTGCCTTTGGTTCAACAGGGAGAACTCTCTTCGAAGTTGAGCGTGAGAAATCTCAGGACCATTGACGGCCGGTAAGGATTGGAAAAATTGCCGCCACTGTGGCTCAACCGCATCCGGGTTTTGGAGAAATTGTTCGTAAAGCTCTTCTAAGTAACCTGCGTTACTGTCCGATAAATAGGATGCAGCTAATGCTGCTTGCATGGAATCTGCCATATACAAAGCCTCGTTGAAGAAATCCCTTCTCCCGTTTGCGGGAGAAGGTGGCCGCAGGCCGGATGAGGGTGCCTTAGTTGGCTTTTACTCAGGAAAACAAAAGCCATTCAAACTCCCTCATCCGCCTTCGGCACCTTCTCCCACAAGTGGGAGAAGGGGGATTTTACACAAACTCTTCTAACATCTCCTGACGAATATGTCCAATGGCCTTAGTAGGGTTAAGTTCCTTAGGACATACATCAGCGCAACTCATGATGGTGCGACAACGCATCAAGCTGTAGGGGTCTTGTAATTCCTCTAAACGTTGTTGCTTAAACGTATCGCGACTATCGACAATAAAACGGTTGGCCCATAGCAACGGTGCGGGTCCCAAAAATTTGTCTGGGTTCCACCAATAAGAAGGACAGGAACTGGAACAACAGGCACATAAAATGCATTCATAAAGTCCATCTAATTTCGCCCGATCTTCAATCGACTGCAAGCGCTCTTTTTCGGGGACGGGCTGATCATTTTGTAAATAAGGTTTGACCCGTTCATATTGGGCAAAAAATTGCTTCATATCGACAATTAGGTCACGAATCACTGGAAATCCAGGTAGAGGCCTAATGACGATAGAATCCCCCAAATCTAAAAACGAGGAGACACAAGCCAAGCGATTTTTGCCATTGATGTTCATGCCATCGGAGCCACACACCCCTTCACTACAGGAACGTCTGAAGGTGAGACTGGGATCTTGAATTTTAATCGCTTCCAACAAATCCAACACCATCACCCCAGGACAATCCAGGCTATTGACCTGGTAACGTTGCATAAAAGGCTTCGGATCTTGATCGGGCCTAAAGCGATAAACTTCTACGGATAACTGCCTATTTTTCGGCGCTCCTAATTCAGTTGCTTTGGTCACCACTGCCGATTCTGCCGCTTGTTTCAATTTGCAAGATGTCATTTAATGATCTCTCTGTTTCAATTCAATCGGATTCATCTCGGAAGGTTTTTGGTTCACTGACCGATAAGCTATGCGGCCATCCCTAAAATATAAGCTATGTTTGAGCCAATTTTGGTCATCTCGATTCTCGTAATCAAAGCGAGAATGGCCTCCACGGCTTTCACGCCGATTTTCTGCACAGACCGCTGTCGCTAAGGCAACTTCCATCATATTATCTAATTCTAGTGCTTCTATACGCGCTGTGTTGAAAATTTTGCTTTTATCTTTCAAGCTAGCCAAAAGCAGACGTTCTTTTAGCACACTTAACTTACTTAAACCCTCTTTCATGGTGGGTCCATCACGAAATACGCCAAAATCTTCCTGCATGATTTTCCGCATTGCTTTGCGGACTTCGTCGATATCTTCACCATTTTGAGAACGATTCCAACGTTGCAGGCGCTGTAAAGCAGAGTCAATTTCACCAGAACTTACTTCGGGCATAGGCAAACCATCTTGTAAGGCTTGCTCCAGATGGAGGCCAGCAGCGCGTCCAAACACGACAATATCTAATAAGGAATTGGCGCCAAGACGATTGGCGCCATGCACAGAAACGCAGGCGCACTCGCCAGCGGCGTACAGGCCTTCAATGATATGATCACTGCCTTTTTTGTCTAGCGTTAATACCTGCCCGTGAATGTTGGTCGGGATACCCCCCATGAGATAATGACAGGTGGGAACTACAGGAATAGGCTCTTTAGTGGGGTCAACTCCAGCAAAGGTTTTGGCAATCGCGGTGATACTAGGCAGGCGCTCGTGTAATACTTCGGCACTCAAGTGATCCAACTTCAATAGTACATAATCCCCATTGGGGCCTAAACCTCGACCTTCGCGTATTTCCATCATCGAAGCACGCGCCACAATATCCCGACAAGAAAGATCTTTAAGATGAGGCGCATAACGCTCCATATAACGCTCACCATTTTTATTCACTAAATAACCACCTTCTCCCCGCGCCCCTTCGGTAATCAGGACCCCAACCCCGGCGACTCCCGTGGGGTGGAATTGCCACATTTCCATGTCTTGCAGTGGTAAGCCTGCCCGCATTACCAAGCCCAAACCATCTCCAGTACAGGTATAAGCATTGGTGGTGGTTTGAAAAATTCGCCCGGCGCCTCCGGTAGCTAAAATAGTCGCGCGACTGCGTAAAAAAGCCACTTCTCCAGTTTCAATGCAAATCGCAATTACGCCAGCTATGCCACCACTGGTCGATCTTACGAGGTCGACGGCATACCACTCATTATAAAAGTTGGTTTTAGCTTCAAGATTTTTTTGGAATAAGGTATGCAGCATGGCATGACCGGTTCGGTCAGCGGCACAACAGGTCCGATGAGCTAGGTCCCCACCAAAATTTAAGGTTTGACCACCAAAAGCTCGTTGGTAGATTTTTTGTTCTTTGGTGCGGGAAAAAGGCAGGCCCATGTGCTCAAGTTCAATCACCGTCGCTGACGCATGTTTACACATGTATTCAATGGCATCCTGATCGCCGAGAAAATCAGAATCCCATCACGGTATCGTACATGTGCCAGCGCCAATCATCAGGCCCCATATTACCTAAAGCCGCATTAACACCGCCTTGGGCAGCGACGGTATGGGATCGTGTAGGATAAACCTTTGAAATCAGCGCAACTTTTTTGCCGGATTGTGCTAGTTGAAGTGAGGCGCGTTGGCCAGCCCCCCCAGCGCCGATAATGATGGCGTCAAATATATGCTCAGATAAACCCATGCGTACTTAAACCCCCCAAACAATATCAATACCCCAAACTACATAACCCAACAATACAAGAAAAACTAACACTTGCAACAGCAACCGTAGCACGGGAGGCTTGATGTAATCGGTAATCACGGTCCAAATGCCGATCCAGGTGTGATACATCAAGCTCAGCAAGGTCAAAAAAGTAAAGACCCGCATGAAACCATTGGCAAATAAATGCTGCCATTGATCATAGCTAAGCGGCCGATGGCATAAGACGTAGGCAAACAAGAATAGGGTATATACCGCGAGAACAATAGCGGTGACACGTTGAATGAGCCAATCCCGTAAACCGCTGCGAGTGAGGCTGGTGACACTTTCTACCATAACCAAATTCCCAGTAACGCAATCAAGATTGCTGAAATAATCAAAGTTAAGTAGGCACTAAAACGCGCTATTTTAAGATTTTCGCCAATGCCAGCGTCCATAAGCAAATGCCGAATTCCTGCCACGAGGTGGTAAGTTAGGGCACTTAAAATAACCCAAATTGTGAAACGAAGCCAGGGTCTTGCTAGCCAGTTTTGTATTTGATTAAACGAGTCTTCATGCAACGAGGCAGCAAGTAAGCAAAACAAAAAGGGCAGGAGTAAAAAAATCAAAATTCCTGAGGTGCGATGCAGAATCGAAACTAGCCCAGGGCAAGGCAAGCGAATTTGCAATAAATTTAAATAAATAGGTCTCTGCAAGCTCAATGACCACCTCCAGTTTTATCCGGGCACAACTTTGGCAATGTGGTGAATAGTTACAATTTTTGTAACCATTCACCACAATGTTAATGGCAATATTCCTTCTCCCCTTGTGGGAGCAGGAGTTTTAGTATTGGTGCCCGACTAAGGTTTTTCTTGACGACAAAATCCTCCCTTGCCATCGAAACTGCAGGCTAAGTAATAGGAAGATCGCGAAGAATACTCGAAAGAAGGCAGCGCAATCGGGGCGGCAGCAATTGCACAATCTTGTACCATAATTTTTACTGAGCCGGCACGATTCCCAATGACAGAGACCGGTAGAACACCCGATGGAGAGTAATTAGGACTTGGTGATAAACACCCGGTGTACCCTACGGTTAATCCATCACTAAAAACAAGTTGATAACGAACGGGGTGGCTCTCTAGACTTTTATCAGTACGAAAGTTCACATCCCCTGGATTTTTTCCAGCATAGGCAGAGATTGCGCCCAGAGTTAACATAATACCCGTTAACAAGATTTTTTTATTCATATTGCTCTCCTTTTATTTATTAGCTTAATTACCGCTTAGCATTTTGGCATCAAATTCCTTCTCTCACAATACTTTTTTGGGGGAGAGGGGAGAAATCCCCCCAATGCATTTGGAGGGCGCTAATAGCCGCAAGGCCGGCGGTTTCTGTGCGCAGTATTCTCGGACCTAAGCGCCATCCTATGAAACCTTGTTGTTGGGCAATTATAAGTTCTTCTTCGCTAAATCCCCCTTCGGGGCCTATGACTAATGTGACTCTCGTAGGATTTACGTCGAAATTTAATAAACGTTGCGATGCTGTGGGTGTTAAAATCAGGCGCAGCAAATCCCCGCTATCCCCCTTTCCTCCTATCCATGCTTTAAAATAAGCAGGAGCATTGAGACGAGGCAAATAGCTTCGACCACATTGTTCGCACGCATTCATCATAATCATGCGCCAATGCTCAAGGCGTTTTTCCAGACGCTCAGGATTCAATTTCACTTCACAAAAAGCTGTGAACAAAGGCGTGATTTCGGACACTCCTAATTCCACCGCTTTTTGCAAGGTGTAGTCCATTTTCTCCCCTCGGGATATCCCTTGGATCAAGTGAATATGCAACGGAGATTCGCTTAGACTGGCTTGTTTTTCAGCGATCAAAACTCGAGCCTGCCCTTTTGGCTCCAGCATCAGCTCGGCACTAAATTCATTTCCCCTGCCGTCAAATACATTCAGTTTTGCCCCTGATTTTAACCGCAATACCTGCAGCAAATGATGACTGGTTTGGGGAGTCAGTATCACTTCGGACCCTGTACTCAGTGGCTGGGAACAATAGACTCGAATTAAACGCATAGGCCTCACCAAATAACTAATCCAACCCCAAAGACAATCAATACAACGCCCATTATCTTGATAACCCAAGGTTGGATAGACAGGAGCCGAGCACGTACCTGTGGATTGGTAATAATTATTGAAAGTACCGTGAACCACAAAAATGTCGCCATCACCATCCAAGCTGCATAAAAAACTTGCCAACCCCAAGGGGTAGAAGGTTTAATAGCCAAAGTAAATAGCCCCAAAAAAAACAAAGATGCTTTTACATTGAGGCCATTACATAAAAATCCCTGCCATATCGCTTGTCGATTTGAAATGGCAGAGGTGCAGGAATGGGTAGGAGATCCCGGTGAACTGGTTTTTTCGGGGAGTAAAGCTTTTACGCCAAGATAAATTAAGTAAGCGCCGCCTAAGTATTTGAGTATGGAAAACAACGTCACGGAGTGAGAAATAATAACAGCCAATCCGAGCACGCAATAGCTAACATGGACAATAATGCCTAAAGCAATACCCAAAGCCGTATAAATTGCCGTGCGACGTGGGTAAAGTAGGGCATTACGAGCCACCAACACAAAGTCAGGGCCTGGTGCAATCACCCCTAGAAAATGCATACTGGCGATGATAAGGAATGTAGAGAAAAAATCTGTCATAGGAACGAGCATTTTAAACAACGGTTAAGCGAAAATCAATGGCATCAGAATTAACAAACCATCCTAATACCTCTCAACAAGCCTCGTTGGAGTTTACACGCCAACTCGTGAAGGTTGATTTTGAACAAGTTAATCAATTAATTTTAAACCATCTCGATTCGCCGATTTTGCAAATCCGTACTGCGGCAGAGCATATCATCAGCAGTGGCGGTAAGCGTTTGCGCCCCTTACTCACTTTGTTGAGCGCTAAAATTAGCCAATATGCGGGTGATACTCATATTAAATTAGCGGCGATGATTGAATATATTCATACCGCCACTTTGTTGCATGATGATGTCGTTGATATGTCTAGCTTACGTCGTGGCCAGCCCACAGCGAATACCATTTGGGGTAATTCTTTCAGCGTTTTAGTGGGGGATTTTTTATACTCCCGTGCGATGCAAGTCTTAAGTCAAGTCGGCAACTTGGATATTATTGAGGTGATAGCACAAACCACGAATGTCATCGCCCAGGGTGAAGTCTTGCAGCTTGTTAATCGTCATAACCCAGAGGTATCTGAAGCGCATTATTTTGAAGTCATTCGCTGTAAAACTGCCATCCTTTTTGCCGCCGCGACCAAGATTGGCGCAATGATTGCTAATAGCCCTGCTGTTGAGATACAGGCTTTATACGAGTATGGACTAAATTTGGGTATGGGGTTTCAAATGATTGATGATTGCTTGGATTATGCCGTCTCTTCAACGCAAAGTGGTAAAAATTTGGGGGATGATTTAGCAGAAGGTAAGGTGACCTTACCCTTACTTTATGCGATGCAACAAGGAACGCCCCAGGAAGCTAAGCTAATTCGCGAGGCAGTAAAACAAGGCGGATTAGAAGATTTTAAGGTCATTTTAACTATTATGAAAACGACCCGAGCGTTTAATTATGTTCACACCTGTGCCACACGCTATATACAATTAGCAGAAACAGCCTTAGCAATTTTTCCCGACAGTGATTATAAGCGGGGTTTATTAGAGATTGCGCAGTTTGCTATCAACCGTAATGTTTAAGAACTTGGTTCAAAAAAATGGCCCCCACTGCATAAGCAATTTTTGGGCTAAATCCCTAGCTTGAGTACCGGCAGGTGTTGCAGAAGGTGGTTGGGTAAAATTAAGAGCAAACAGGTACGTTTTCTGATCTTTTTGTACATAGCCAATAAACCATCCTTCATTAGCACCACTGCCGCTTTTACCATAGAGTTTCCAACCCTGTGGAGAGGTTTGCAAATATAAATTCTGCTTGGTATTGTTCATTGCTGCTGAGGAAATGGGTAGCTTATTGTTCACCAAATTTTTCATAAACTGCAATTGTTCATCTGCAGAAATTTTCAAGCTGCTTCCCAACCAGGCGGTAGTTAGGCCACCGGAGAAATCCTGATTGCCATAATTAAATATTCGCAAATAATTTTTGATTTTATCTAACCCTAATTGGGGTGTTAGTAACTGAGAAACCCAAACTACAGAATACTTGAGCCAAGTTTGCGGAGTTTGATCCTGATTCCATTCAGGTCTACCTTTATCCTGACCATCCCATTTAAATCTGGTATTTTGTGAAATTACATGCTGGTCAAAGGCCATCAACGAAAGTGGTATTTTGAAGGTCGAATAAGGAGAAATTCTTTCAGCACAGCGCGCCGGATTATAAGCGGTCATCCATTGATTTTGGCTTAGGTTATACAAGAGAAAGCAACCATTTTTTCCCTGAAAAAAATGAGCTACATCCACAACTTTTTGCTGGCCATAAGCAGGTAAGCCAAGTGCTAACAGGAACAGCAAAAGGGAAACGAATTTTTTCATAAATAAATCCTTCGTGTTCATTAGGAACTGCGCATAACTATACCGCTAGCAACTTCAATTAACAACCAGCGGAATTCCTACTCCTCGCTGGGGCTCCGTGCCTCTTCAAAACTCCCTTCTCCCGCAGCGCTTTGATTGCAGCTAACCCAAAAAAATTTGACTTGCTTGGTTTTTCGGATTAGTTTCTTGGTTGAACCATTCCTTCAAGGTCGAGTGGATGCTTTTTATGAAAAAGGAAAAAAATATAACTTTCACATTGCCCATTTTGTCTTGGGTGTAAATAGGAGTCATTATGTTTAATCCGTCTCATCCTTCTATGTTTACTTGGGTACCTGAAGAAAAATTTAAGCAACAAGTGAAAATCGCTATTGATAATCGGAACCAGAGTTTTTTTGTAGAAGAAGCAAAAAAGGGTAGTGATAGAATTTATAATTTGTTAGCTACCCCACTTGTTCATAATTTACGCATTCTGGATTATGTTATACAACAACAGAATTCGGAGATGCTGTTGTATTTTATGGAAAACGAACCATGGCCAAGTCAGCCCAAGTTTGTCGAGCAGTTAAAAGATCAAACAAGACAAATATCTGAAATGGCCATCAACAGTCATGATGAAAATATAATGTCTCGTGTAGATAGTGTTTTTAAGCAGTTGAAAATCGATACCCGCAGTGTCTCTTTGCATGGGGGAGGTGGAAATGAACAAGCAAAGGAAATGAAATATTTAAGGCCGGGTTCCGTCAGCTGTATTATTAGTTGAGTGCTGCAACATACCCACCGTCTTCGCTACAACAGCACTAACCCAGAAAATTTGACTTGCGGGGCTGAGAATGGAATTGAACTGCCAACGCCGGACGGTAAAATGCGCATTACTGATTGTGCTAATACTGAGGCCAACAGGGACTTTCTGCATGAACTCGACAAAAAAAAGTTGGTGGCTATGGGTGGACTCGAACCACCGACCTCAGCATTATGAGTGCCGCGCTCTAACCAGCTGAGCTACATAGCCAACGGGACGTAAATCCTACAATAGATTCCGCTGAAAAACTAGGGCTCAAAAATTCTACCATCGCCTGCGATGGGTTGGCGCTTTCGTCACACTTTCAGCCAACTGATGCACCCTCATCCGGCCTGCGGCCACCTTCTCCCATAAATGGGAGAAGGGAATTCTCTATACAAAGCTCAATAAAATAACGATGCAAGATCTATCTGTAGTCAGCTCGGGGTGGAAGGTTGCGAGTAGAATGCGGTCTTGTTGCAGGCAAACAGCTTCGTCAGCAAGTGAGGCGATTACCTTCACATTCTCGCCCCATTCCAAGAAACGGGGTGCGCGAATAAATACCATTTCCATAGGTTCTGACTGCAGTGAGCTCTGTCCTTGGGCAACATGACTGGCGAGTTGGCGCCCGTAGGCATTACGCTGAATGCTCACATCCACTAAACCTAAGCTCGCTTGGGGAGGTGATAGAACCTGCTTTGCCAATAAAATAGCCCCCGCGCAAGTGCCAAATAAGGGCAAGCCCTGAGCACTTGCTGCTCGGATCGCTTTATCTAGGCCTTCTCGGTGTAGCAGTAGCAACGCTGTTGAGCTTTCGCCGCCTGGTAAAATAAGACCATTAATCTGGGTCAAGTCCGCAACTTGGCGCACATAACACCAGGCAATATTTAATCTGCTCAACATCTTCCGCATGGGCAGCATATCCACCTTGCAACGCTAAAATACCAATGCGCATAAATTATTCGCTGCGATTTTGCAGTAGCTCATGTCGGTAATAGGCGAATATCTATCCAGGCATCGCATCACCCAAATGTGAGAGGCCTCAAGGACCACTCTGGGGATTATCATAATGTGTAGTCGCGATGACGATGGCTTCGAGCGCGCGCCTCAGGGTCGCTGGATTTGAAAATGCCTGAGCCTACGAATACCGCTTCTGCACCTAATTGCCGGACTAAAGAAGCATCGGCTGGGGTGGAAATTCCTCCTGCAGAAAAATTGGGACGGGTAAGTTTTCCATGTTCAGCTACCCACTTACTAATTCCAATGGGGCTGCTAATTTCTTAGCTGCCGAAGATGTTCTTCTGGGCTCAACACTGTCAACCGGCGCATCTCACTGATGATGGCACGCATATGACGAACAGCTTCCACGATATTGCCAGATCCCGCTTCACCTTTAGTGCGTATCATGGCAGCACCCTCGGCAATCCGGCGCAGCGCTTCTCCTAAATTGCGGCAACCACAGACGAAGGGCACACGGAAATCATGCTTATTGATATGGTGCTCCTCATCTGCTGGCGTAATACTTCACTTTCATCTACGAAATCTACTTCAAGCGCCTGCAATACTTGGCTTCGGCAAAATGCCCGATACGGGCTTTCGCCATCACGGGAATGGAAACTGCAGACATTATTTCTTGGATGATTTTGGGAGAGGACATACGGGCCACCCCCCTATTCGACGGATATCTGAGGGATACGCTCTAATGCCATTACCGCACAGGCACCCGCCGCTTCGGCTATGATGGCCTGTGCTGGCGTGGTGACGTCCATGATTACCCCGCCTTTTAACATTTCGGCTAATCCGAGCTTTTACTTTCCACGTTTCATTATTAAAAAAATTCATAATACTTTTACCTCGTCAGAAATAGGCCGCTATTTTAGCGGCCATAGTGTGTGTAAAACTATAGTGGTAATAAGTCAGGCAACCAGAATTAGCCAACAAATTTCCGAGGATAATTGAGTGGATTTAACATCTATTTGGCAAAAATGCATTGATCGGCTAAGCACAATTAACACTGAAGAATTTAATATTTGGATAAGGCCATTACAAATAGAATTTGACCACAATCAGTTATTGCTTTTTGCGCCTAATCATTTTGTGATGGATCGCGTTCGTGAACGTTCCTTAGCAGACCAAATTACCTTGACCAAGTACTCGAGCTTTCTGCAGGCGCGATCCGCATAGTACACTTACTCGTAGGAAGCATCTCGAGCATTGTTCAGCAAGAGAAACCGGCGAATGCCTCTGATGGCCGGACCGCTAAAACCAAAATTTGGTTTAGGGGTGATTAACAAGCCCAATCCATTATTTAATTTCGAAAACTTTTGTCGAAGGAAAATCCAATCAATTAGCTCGAGCCGCAGCCATCCAAGTGGCTGAGACACCCAGGGTCGGCTTATAATCCCTTGTTTATTTATGGTGGCGTGGGCTTGGGTAAAACACATTTAATGCATGCGATTGGCAATCATATTTTGCAAAACAAACCTAACGCACAAGTTCTCTATTTGCATTCAGAGCGTTTTGTGGCTGATATGGTCAAAGCATTGCAACGAAATGCCATGAATGAATTTAAACGCTATTATCGCTCAGTAGATGCTTTGTTGATTGATGATATTCAATTTTTTGCCGGAAAAGATCGCTCACAAGAAGAATTTTTTCATACATTTAATGCTCTGTTAGATGCGCAACATCAAATTATTCTTGACCTGCGACCGTTATCCTAAAGAAATCAATGGCGTGGAAGAGCGATTGAAATCTCGTTTTGGTTGGGGATTAACCGTTGCTGTTGAACCCCCTGAACTAGAAACTCGAGTGGCTATTTTAATGAGTAAAGCTGAACAATCGAATATTGATTTACCTCATGAAGTTGCTTTTTTTATTGCCAAACGGATTCAATCGAATGTGCGGGAATTAGAAGGCGCCTTAAAACGAGTTATTGCTAATGCCCATTTTACCGGCAACCGATTACCTTAGATTTTGCTCGCGAAGCATTAAAAGACTTATTGGCGGTTCAAGATAAATTAGTTATCTATTGAAAATATTCAGAAAACTGTGGCTGAATATTATAAAATTAAAATGGCTGATTTGTTATCTAAACGCACGCAATCGTTTTTTAGCCAGAGCAAGACAAATGGCCATGGCTTTAGCTAAAGAACTAACCAATCATAGTCTGCCGGAAATTGGTGATGCCTTTGGCGGGCGCGATCACACGACTGTCTTGCATGCTTGTCGCAAAATTAAAGACTTAATTGAGGCAGAGTTAGATTTAAAAGTCGACTATATTAATTTGTTGCGTATCTTATCGACCTGAGGGTCCTAAAAGAGGAACAGCTGATGCACTTAAGTATTCAACGTGAAGCATTGTTAGAGCCTTTGCAATTAGTAGTAGGCGTGGTGGAACGACGCCAAACGAAACGTATCTTAGCCAATGTGCTTTTGACCGTGGAGGATCAAGAGCTATCTTTGACCGCAACAGACCTGGAAATAGAGTTGGCCGCTAATGCAAAATTTACCCACACAGCTGATGCTTCGCAGGCACAAGCTCTTACTCACCCACAACCCAAACCTACTACGGTCTCTGGACGCAAGCTCTTGGATATTTGTCGTGTGTTGCCCGCACAAGCCCAAATAGAATTGCAAGAGGATGGCGCAGGGCGATTGCTTATCCGTGCCGGGTGCAGTCGTTTTGTTTTGGCTACATTGCCGGCGGAGGAATTCCCACGTTTTGAAGAAAGTGAGGAATTGTTGGAATTTGCTATTGGGCAAAAAGAATTCAATAATCTTCTGTTGCGTACGCACTTTGCTATGGCGCAGCAAGATGTCCGTCATTATTTAAATGGTATGCTGCTGGAAATTAAACAAGGGAAATTAATTGCTGTAACTACTGATGGTCATCGTTTTGCAATGAATCATCAAGCCGTCACTGTAGACCCAGCAGTTGCTGCGCAGGTTGTGGTGTCGCGCAAGGGGGTTCTGGAGTTAATGCGATTATTGGGAGGTAATAAAGCGTCAGAACTGACAGTAATCTTGGGGCAAAATCATCTTCGGGTATCTAGCAAAGATTTTGTATTTACTTCTAGATTAATTGACAGTCGATTCCCTGATTATGAGCGCATATTCCCACGCGAGACTGGTAAGACGGTTTTAATGAACCGTGAGTTATTAAGAGAGTCATTGTTGCGGATGGCCATTTTATCCAGTGATAAATGCCGAGTGGTGAGCTTTCAATTGAGTGAGGATTCCTTGCGCATTGCATCGAGGAATCTCGAGCAGGAGGAAGCAGAAGAAACTGTGGCGGTAGATTATAAGCAAGAATTGGTAGAAATTGCTTTTAACGTCAATTATCTTTTGGATGTATTAAACATAGTAACTGACGCCGAAGTCAAATTAACCTTTACAGATGCCATCAACCGCATGTTTGTTACCGAGGTTTCATCAAGTAACGATCACTTGTTTTTAATCATGCCTCTGCAGTTATGAGCTTAGTTGCATTTGCTGTCAATAATCTGCGCAATCTGGCGCAAGTAACAGCCGATTTTATTCCCCAGTTTAATTTAATCTATGGACCTAATGGTAGTGGCAAAACCAGTCTTTTGGAGGCAATTCACTATCTAGGTCTGGGTCGTTCTTTTCGTACCCGGCTGCCAGCAAGAATTATTAATCAAGAAGCAGAGCATTTTTCTGTATTTGGGAGAATTGAACAGGCAGGTTCTTCATTTGCTGTGGGGATAGAGCGCCATAGTAACGGCGAGAGCCGAATGCGAATTAATCAAGCAAATGTTCGGTCAGTCCTGGAAATTACCAAACTTTTACCACTGCAACTATTAAATACAGAATGTCGTTTATTGCTCACCGGGAGCCCCAAGTTGCGTCGGCAATTTATGGACTGGGGTACGTTCCACGTGGAACCACATTTTTTTTCTTGTTGGCAGCAGGCAGCTCGAATTTTAAAACAACGTAATGCGGCATTGCGCATGCGCGCTTCTCCCGCGCTGATTCAGTTGTGGGATGCTGAACTAGAGAAAACGGCGATGGTTTTGAGCCAAGTGCGCAAGCAGTATGTGGCCAGATTTATTCCCATCTTTAACTCCTTGGTTGAAAGATTCTTCGGGGAAAACTTGCTTAGTATCACTTACAAAGCCGGCTGGAACGAAGTTGTGAGCTTGGCTGAGGTGCTTGCAGAATCCCTGCAGCGAGATCTGCAGCTTGGCTACACCCAATATGGACCACAACGTGCCGATTTACTGGTTCGAATGGCAAAAACTATTCCTGCCCATGAGGTTTTGTCTCACGGGCAGCAAAAAATGTTGGTTTACGCGATGCGTTTAGCGCAAGGAATTTTGTTGGGTACGGAAACCAATAAGCAATGTATTTATCTACTAGATGATTTACCTGCGGAATTGGACAGTATAAATCGTCAGCGGGTAGCGGAAGTTTTACATGAAATGGCTGCCCAAGTTTTTATTACCGGGGTAGAGAAGGCGGTTTTAGCTGATTTGGGCGGAGCTGCTAATGCCAAGCTGTTTCATATGAGTGAAATAGTGCAGCGTAGTTAGGCACATTACTCTATTTTGTTAACTCGCTAAGCTCATCGAGTGATAAATCTAGCAGTGTAGCAATTTCTTCTAACGTCATACCTTGCCTCACAAGTTTGCGTGCTAATGCTTGTTGGGTTTTTTTCCTTCTCCCCTTGTGGGGGCGTTGTTGAATAATTCCCCCACAAGGGGAGAAGGATATATTACCCACTCAAAACTTCATAGAACCAAAATGCTTTTGACTCAACAATACAGTAGTGCCAGGCAATCTGCATATTAAATTTGCTCTACCCAAATCATTAATGGGGCTAAATGAGAATTTTGTAAGGCATTAAAAAAAGCACGATCGGCGGTGATTAGTGGACAGCCTGTTGTTTCAGCTAATGCTAAATATAAGCTGTCGTAGAGGGTGCGCTGATGCTGTGTTGCAATTGCCCATGCCGTATTAAGCAATTGTTTCGTTTCATAGATATCAAGCGGCATCCTTTGAAAACTATTAAGAATTTCAGTGGCCTCATTTATTTCTAGCGCTTTTAATCGGCATTTTTTCCATAAAATATTGCCAACTTCGGCCATAATCAAGTCTGGGGCTAATAATTTTGCTGATTTCTTGAACAAGCGTGCGGCATGAAGCGAATGAACTTCAGGAATAAACCATTTAATGGCAACACTGGCATCTACCACTATTTTTTCTCTGATCAACGTTCTCGATCCTTTCTAAGTAGCTTAGTGCTATCACTAAACTTCCGGCTACTTAAGCGTTTATGCCACATTTCGCTACAATGATAGGCTTCCTCCATAGACATTTTTGTAGCATTCTCAACAATAAATTTTAGTTCTCCTTGCAATGAGCGGCGGTGTTGTTTTGCTTGCTGTTTTAAGCGTTTTATAAGGTCTACATCTAAATCCCGAATAAGTAATTGTGCCATAATTTTCCCCGAAGTCTGATTTGCCAGGAAAGATATCATAATGATAGCACGAAGACAACCCTTTTATAGGGCAAGGAAGAGAGGAATGGTATTCTCCCTGGCCGCTAAAAGACAGTGTTTTACTGTGTCTTTGCTAAAAGCAGCTTTATGTATAGCCGTGGAAAAAATACGGATGGCTTCCGACCTAGTTTGTAAATAGGTCTCGAATTCAGAATCTAATCGAATTAAAAAATCCTGGGAAGTAAGACACTTTTCTAGATGGACCATGAACAGCTCTTTACTTAATCGTAATGGAGCAAAATCTGTCGAATTTTTCACAGATTTTTCCCGGAAAAAATCAGATTTCGCGTTTTTATTTATTATTTTTTGGCTTAATTTTGTAGCCAATAAAGGAATAAGAATTGCTTTGACCTGGGGCATAAATCGAGAGGAGTTAAAGTGTTCGTTCCTAATCAGTTGGGAGACTTGAGTATTCTGGATTACTTCCTGACAAGTCTCGGCAATTAATTTTGCCATGCTAGTTGAGGTGGCAGCTGCTGCAGGAAGCAATTCTCGCAGGATCGGAGATAATTCTTCGCGCATAGCTTCAGCTATTACTTTAGTAAGGCTAATACTGTAATCCGCAGGATCGCAATAACTGGTTAATAATATTTCTTCGCTTAGGATTTCAATATCAGTATCTTGTGGATAATGCGACAAAGCCTGCGCAGCTTGCTCTTTTAAATAGCCTTGAGCAGCTGAATCATGCTCAATTCCTAGTTGTTGCATCCACTTCTCTACAAACTTCGCAACGGGATGCTGAGTTAGGGAGAGTTTGCTGGAAATTGGGGCCTTGGATTCTGAGCCAATTGTCGTTTCAGGTCGGGCAGTTATTGAGGAAAAAGCCTGGAAACAGCTACTGACGAAATTAATGACCATCAATTGAATGGGTTGTGCTTGAGACGCTATGTCATAAGAGCTCTCCTTGGGCGAGTCCACTGACCACGGCGTTGTGTCTTGGCTGCCAGGATCTAGAGAGCCCCCCCTCTCCCCAACCCTCTCCCACCTTCCCTCGCTGGCGCTCGGGCGGGGGAGAGGGGGCCGCCCCCCCTGGATTCTGGCATCCTGCAAGGACGACGCTGATGTTCTTCGACTGCGTTTTACTTTCTTTTTTCGCGATGGCAAGTAATCAGGGTTTTCCTGAACCAAAGTCAACAAATCTTTAGGAAGGAAATCTTCATGCTCTTTTATGTAGGCCACAGCTTCATCACAGATACTTACTTTTCCAGTAGGCAGCTTGAGTTGTCCTGTGGCTATACGAAGTTGGTTTATTTCAAGCAAAATGCATTTAGCGTACTCGTAATGTGAGTTTATTAAGGCTAGATACAGTGGAGTGTACCCTTGAAATTTTGCCATAATAAATTCAGCACGACTTTCGAGGGAGAGATGTTGGCGTGCATAAGAAAATATCCCATCTAAAATAAGTTTATTGCAGTTAGAATGCTGACATCGATAGTAGGTATGTTGCTTAAAATAATTACTTGAGGTAATAAAATGTAGAATAGATTGTCCTTGTGAATTGAGTACAGTTAAGCTCAATTTATCAGAGATACGTTGCGTGGGTTTTATTTCTAATAGAGTATTGATCAAGTTAGAAAAGTGTTGGTAGTTTTTTTTATTGAAGGCGAGATGGTTTGATGCAGCGGCTTCTAACGCAACATGTAATAATCCAGTTGGTTCTGGGAATCCCAGCATTCGATAATGATCACAATCTAGCAATCTTTTAGTCAGGCGCACTAACCATTGTTTAATAATATAGTCAGATTGATTGCGAATGAGAATCTTGATGTACCCGATAATAGAAGTTGCTACGATGCTCATGTACTTTTCGTATGGCGGGGCAAAAGTCTCGATGCGAAACCGAGGATTTGTGCTGCGGTAGGTTCGATTCATCTTAGTTACGGGGGAAATAAGATTAAAGATTGAAATATTTCCGTCTTCACACAACTGCCTAAATAAACCAGTCGTTTTTTTGGAGATTTGCCAATTATATTGTTTCCAAGTGCACGCAAATGTTTTTGGATAACCTGCTAACAATTTGTTAATTTGCTGATAAAATTGCCTATGCAATGCCAACATAGACTCAAAATGTTTTAAGGCTAATGCTTCAGATTGCGCATTGCTGTTCGCTAATAAATCAATGATTATCTTATGGGTATTTGCAACGTTTGCATCCAGGTATTTTTTTAGCGCTTTGAGATCATTTTTTATTGGACGCGGTAAGTCAGCAGTCGAGCCAGTGTCAGTACTTATAATTTTTGCTTCGTCATTAAGTAGAAGCTTTTCTGCAGGAGCCGCTTGTTCAGAGAGGGGTACTTGGGTTCCTTGGGATACCTCGTCTATTATTATTATAATAGGATCCTCTGGGATGGCCGTATTTTTGCTTTCTAATGCAAGCTCACCGGAAATTGCTTGATCTGAGGTCACTTCGTCATCCCGAGCGGAGCGAGGGATCTCCTGCAACTGGCATGAGATCCCTCGTCGCAAGCTCCTCGGGACGACGGAGAGACACCCTCTCACGGTAGGTTGCAGCTGAGAATGCTGCGTAAATTGCTCGACAGTTAAATCGGCGTCAAGAGTGGGGGTAGATAATATTTTCAGGTGTTTCTCAAGATAACGTTGTAGGATGAGAAATAAACCAGCCAACAGGAAAGTGCTGATACTAAGCCACCAAAATAAGTGTGCGGATGTTGTGATAAAGTGATAGTAGTCGACGTAGACTAATATTTGCAACATAATCGGTATAATCGTTCCAAGGAAGCAAAGTTGACTGGAACTACGTGCATAAGCAGAGATTTTTTTTAGCCAGACATTTTTTTCTACCCCTGGCTCGATAAAAGCCAATTTCGTCTTTACGATCTTTTTGCGCAATTTTTTTTCGATCTTCGTAGATTGTGGTGGTGGTGGTGATTTTTTATCTTCTGCAAGTCTGCGCTGGGTTTTATCAATAAAAATTTCCGGGTGATGCAAATTAAGATCGAGATTTTTTTCAGATAGCATCCAGATATTTAAATGTTTTTTTCCTATATCTAAGCGATTAATCCAATCCTCGGCAGCGTCGACAAATCTTTGCTCGAGGATGATGAGTTGTTGTCTAAGTGGTTGTGCCAGTTCCTGTTTAAATTCATTGAGCGAATTCTGCAGTTGTGCGCATTTTTTGCGTAATCCTTGCAGGATGAGTCGGGTTGAGGTTTGAAATTCATCTAGACTGAGGGCATTAAATTTAAAGGCTGGCAAGCCACAGAGATTCCAGAGGTGGGAGAGGTAGAGCTTTGCATGACTAGTAGGCGAAAAATAACCAAAATAAATTTTTGCCGCATTGAAGCTAGGATTTTTAATTCCGAATGGACAAGCTTGCGTGCGGTAACTATCTGCGAACTGCTCGACCGTCGTCTCTAAAGTTTGTATTCTGCGGGTGATTTTTTCGAGTGACATGCATTTTTCCTCTCATACTTAAGAGGAATGTAGCACAGAAGAAAATCTGCCAATACCGTAGTGCGCATCGGATAGCCTGAGGGAGAGGGGATTCTAGTTCGAGTGTATCAGCTGCTGCAGCTGTTGATCTATTGTTTCGACAGTTGCTCCTTTATACTCGGGCAAATTTACCAATTTCTGTTTTAACTCTTTCTCAGCCCTATAGGCCAAGCATTGTCTGATCACGACACAGGCGATGAAAACTCCAGCAATAGCAAACGCGCCAATTTCTAGGTCCTTAGGCAAAGCCGAGTTCTGGGGCTGGGGTAGCAGATTGAAGAAATCCCCATCTTTGTAATGTAGGAACCCAGCAAAACTCCCGCTTAATATTCCTAAAACCAGCAGGCTTTTAGTCCCATTGGATAATAGGCCGCCTCTGATCTTATTAACTTGTAATTCCTCATTAATTGCATTAACGGAATAGGTTGCATTGCTCCAAAAACTACTTTTGCGGTGGAAATTAAATAAACGCGAGGAACGAGCTACAACTGCATTAGCAAGCATTGCAGGGGACTGTAAAAAATCATTTAGCGCAAAATTCTTTACATATTTTCGTACATCTTGCGCAGAATATTTATGGCCAAAAAGACCGAAAAACATCTTAGCAAGATTGAATACTTCCTCGTAACCTTTTAGGCGTTCTGGCAGCGTGGATTGTGAAACTTGCACCTGTTCAAGTAAATATCGGAATACATCAGTAATCTGCTGATTGGCCAAACCATCCGCGGTTGCTTTTTCTTCCAGGGGGGGATATTGGTGGCTGTGAAGGTAGGCTAAGAATTTCTCTGTAAAAAAACTTAAACCATTCGCTTGAGCAATGTTAATGGTTTTGCCCTTTAATCCCGCTAATATTTTAGGTCGCTGCAAAATACAGGCATATGCCTCAGCAGGCGTTGCAAATAAGGCTTCCCAGTGCGGGACTGTATTGATTAGGGTTTGTTCTATATCGAGTTTTTCATTGATCTGTTTTAGACACTGGGTCATCTTAGGGTGCAGCAATAAACTGGCTACACTAATATGCGGAGTTTGTTGGTGCAATTCAGCAAAAACTTCAATCAATTTTCGTTGGATCGTTGGTAAGTGGGATTCGAACTCCTTGAGCCCTTTGCTCTCCTGGAGCTCCGCCAAGCTAGCGTTGGCCGCCTCATGGTAAGCCTGGTAGATCAGGGTCCAAAAATGTTGGATAGGGTAATAATATTGGCTACAAAATTCAGCGGTCTGCTTGCCACCATGTCCATCGTCTACCCCATAGATGTCACAGAACTCTTCCCCTTCCTGCAAATCTGCTGGAATATCGATAACAATAGCAGAAATATCATCCTGTGACTTTAAATTTTGGGCATCCCGCACTATGTTTACTGCACTAAGTTCGCTAAACTCAAACCCTGGAATATATGGCCTACCCGCTTCATAACGATCATTATTACGGCCACGAAGCGCTCCATCACTGAGTAATATAATCTTAGCGGGCCCCTTGATTTCTTGCGTAACGGTTTCGGGTTCTGAGGTATAATCAGAATCCTGTTTGTGAATGGGGTCATTTATTGAGCGCCCCAAAGCAATCCCTGATTGAAGAACTCCCTGTAGCCCCCCCTTGTGATCCTTCTTGATATCCTCAAAGATAGAATGACGCCAATGACTCCTTTCGCGAGTTAATTTTCTAAATACGTCTTTAGAAGCTAAGCCTTTAAAAACTAAGGGCTTTTTAAATATCTCTCGCATTTTTTCGCGACCAAGATTATGTGAGTCAGTTAAATATGTAGCTCTTAAATATTTATTAGTTTTATATTCTCTATTAGTTTTGCCTTCTCTCTCTTCAACGAGGATCAGGGGGCTGTCTCCTACAGTACAGCCAGCTATTCCAACAACTTTTTCACCATTTGCATTTTTGGTGGTAAAAATATTGACCCGATTTAAGGTTGACCCATCTCCAAATTTGTTCAGCACGATTTGCTCAAGACTAGCTACCGCCAGCCGCATGATAGTTTTTTGAGATTCGGACGGTAACCTGGCAAAAGCAAGAAGACCTGGCGCCCTAGAAATGCAATCTTCTAGCTGGTGGTGGGGTTTGGGTGACTTTAATTGATATTGTGATGCTTGAAGAGGCATTATATTTTTAATCTCGTAGTGTTGATTGAAGTATAGTGTAGGGCAGTAAGCTTATATGAATATTAACAGAGGCATAAGTATAGCAATCCTCTATAGGGGACAAAAATTAAACGGGCGCGGGCACGGGCACGCAATCGGGCATGTTTAGATCTCAATTTTTGTCTAGTGCAGAGCAAACATCGCAGCGGCAGGACCCGTCGGGGAGCAAGGCTTCAGCGGGAATTGCTGGGGAGGGATTCTTCGATAGGCTATTGCGCAAATACTGTGCTAAAATGGCCCATTTAGATAACGAGAGAGCTAGCAGTTTTTATGTCCGACCCGAATAGAACATCATCCCAAGCCACCGAACTTCCTGCCACTTATGATTCCTCTAGCATTAAGATATTTCGAGGGCTAGATGCGGTCCGCAAACGTCCAGGCATGTATATTGGCGATACTGACGATGGTACAGGCTTGCACCATATGGTGTTTGAGGTCGTGGACAATGCCATTGATGAAGCCTTAGCTGGTTATTGTAATGAAATCCACGTGATTATTCATACTGATGGTTCTGTGACCGTGCGTGATAATGGGCGAGGTATTCCAACCGGCATACATTCCGAAGAAGGTCGTTCAGCGGCAGAAGTCATTATGACGGTGCTCCATGCAGGCGGTAAATTTGATAACAATGTCTATAAAGTTGCGGGTGGCTTACATGGGGTGGGGGTTTCTGTAGTCAACGCTCTTTCAGAAGAATTGCATTTGACCGTACGCGAAGGCGGCAAAGTGCATGTGCAAACCTATCGTATTGGTATCCCTGATGAGCCATTAAAAATAGTCGGGGAAACCACTGCCACTGGGACCGAGATCCGCTTTAAACCCAGCGCAGACATTTTTCACAACACTCTGGAATTCCAATACGAAATTCTTGCTAAAAGGTTACGTGAATTAGCCTTCTTAAATTCAGGGGTGCATATTCACTTAAGTGACGAGCGCAGCGGTCACAGTGAAGATTTCCGTTATGAAGGCGGTATTAAAGCCTTTGTTGAGTTATTGCATACCAACAAAAATGTGATCAACAATAGCATTATTTATTTTACGGCGATGATTCAGGACATTACCGTCGAATTAGCCATGCAGTGGAACGATGGCTTTCAAGAGAAAGTCTTTTGCTTTACTAACAATATTCCTCAGGCGGACGGTGGTTCGCACCTGGCTGGTTTTCGGGGTGGACTAACTCGGACTATCAATCATTATATTGAGAAGGAAGGGTATAGTAAAAAAGTCAAAGTAGCTATTGTTGGTGAGGATATCCGTGAAGGCCTAACCTGTGTGTTATCGGTTAAAGTGCCTGATCCTAAGTTTTCCTCACAGACCAAAGATAAATTAGTCTCCTCGGAAGTCAGGCCTGTAGTTGAAGCCTTGGTGGCCGAAAAATTATCCGAATTTCTGTTGGAAAATCCCGCGCAAGCCAAAGCCATTATCTCCAAGGTGCTCGACGCGGCGCGCGGACGCGAAGCAGCCCGAAAAGCCAGAGATTTAACCCGGCGTAAAAGTGTGCTCGATTTAGCAGGCTTGCCCGGTAAATTAGCGGATTGCCAAGAGACTGATCCGGCTTTATCCGAAATATTTATTGTGGAAGGTGATTCGGCCGGTGGCTCGGCTAAGCAAGCGCGCGACCGCAAAAATCAGGCGATTTTACCGCTCAAGGGTAAGATTTTAAACGTAGAAAAAGCCCGCTTTGACCGGATGCTCGCTTCCACAGAAGTAGCAACGCTCATTACTGCTTTAGGTTGTGGCGTGGGCCGGGAGGAATATAACCCGGATAAATTACGCTATCATCATATCGTAATCATGACCGACGCAGACGTGGATGGTTCGCATATTCGCACCTTGCTTTTAACCTTATTTTATCGCCACATGCCGGAACTGATTAATCGGGGCCATATTTATATTGCCCAACCACCACTCTACAAGGTAAAAAAAGGCAAGCAAGAGCAATATATTAAAGATGATGACGCCTTAAATAACTATCTATTAAAATTGGGCATGACCGGCGCTCGTCTCTATCCAACTAAGGAAGCCCCACCCTTGCCGGAAGCTGTAGTAGAGGATTTAGTGAATCAGTATCAGACCGCATTGAATATGGTGACCCGCCTTTCACGTCGCTATTTGCCAGCAGTATTGGAGCAGTTAATAGAGATGCCACCACTTTCCGTGCAGGAATTACCGCATAAGTCTGCGGTAGAAAATTGGGCACAGCTATTAGAAACTCGCTTGAATAGTAATAAGCCTCAATTGAGAGGGGGCCCGATTTATCAGGTGCAAGTCATTGAAAATCGAGAGCGTGGTATTTTTGTTCCAGAAATTACCCTGACTCATCACGGTGTCCAGACGCGCAGTGTGTTAGATTATGACTTTTACTTGTCGGGGGATTATGGCTTTCTCGTTGCTTTATCGAAAAAAATTGCTGATTTGCTTGAGGAGGGAGCTTTTGTTGAAAAAGAACAGCAGCGTCACGTCATTAAGCGATTTGCCGATGTGATTGCTTGGACGATGAATGAGGCTCGCAGAGGATTAACTATCCAACGTTATAAAGGTTTGGGTGAAATGAATCCTGAGCAATTATGGGAAACGACCATGGATCCGACTGTACGCCGTTTACTGCGCGTCAATATCGAAGATGCCGTGTCTGCCGATCAAATTTTCACTACCTTAATGGGTGATCAAGTAGAGCCACGACGAGCTTTTATTGAGAGCAATGCCTTAGCGGCCGAGAATGTGGATGTATAATGCTTTCATCAATAAGTGCTTATCTAACTGAACTCCAACAAGATATTTGTCGTCAATTACAGGCATTTGAGCCAGAAGCGCAATTTACTCAAGACGTGTGGCAACATGCGCAAGGGGGCGGAGGTATTACGCAGGTATTGTCGCAAGGGGCGGTAATGGAGAAATGTGGGGTTAATTATTCTCAAGTTTCTGGTCAGCAATTACCTAAAGCGATTACTGCTCAACATCCTAATTTAGCCGATAGTCCATTTGAAGTTACCGGAGTATCAGTTATTGTCCATCCTCGCAATCCTTATGCTCCAACCTGTCATTTTAATGTGCGCTTTTTTACTACCCAAGCGGAAACTGATGCGCCGGTCTGGTGGTTTGGCGGGGGATTTGACTTAACGCCCTATTATGGCTTTGTTGAAGATTGCGTCCATTGGCATAGCATGGCCCGTGCTGCTTGTGATCCTTTTGGCCAGGAGCTCTACCCAAAATTCAAGCGGCAAGCCGATGATTATTTTTTCTTACCTCATCGGCGGGAACATCGTGGCATTGGCGGTATTTTTTTTGATAATTTAAATCAATGGGAATTTGAGCAATGTTTTGCGTTCGCGCGAAATGTCAGCAAGCATTTTTTACTAGCCTATCTCCCGATTGTTAACAAACGTTATCTTATGCCTTATGGGCAACAAGAACGTGCTTTTCAATGCTATCGACGTGGACGTTATGTGGAGTTTAATTTAGTATACGACCGAGGCACTTTATTTGGCTTGCAATTGGGGGGGCGGGTCGAGTCAATTTTTGTTTCTTTACCGCCTGAAGTGCATTGGTGTTACAATTGGCAGCCAAAAATAGATAGTCCTGAGGCACGGTTGTGTGAGGAATTTTTACGCCCTAAGGATTGGGTAACCCCCTCTCCCTAACCCTCTCCCACCTTCCCTCGCTAGCGCTCGGGTGGGGGAGAGGGGACTGGTTAATGATGAGTGCAGGCATGAAAATAAAACTAAAACAGGCAGTTGAAGAAGCTCTCACCGCTTTGAAACAGCAAGCAATACTCCCTGAAGAACTGAATTTTGCAGTGGAGATTGAGCGCACGCGCGACCCAACCCATGGGGATTTTGCTTGTAACTCTGCGCTTATGCTTGCAAAACCTTGCCAATTAAATCCTTGCGATTTGGCAGAAAAAATTATTTCAAAACTTCCCGCTTTACCCGAAGTGCAATCTACAGCTATCGCAGGCCCTGGTTTTATTAACTTCACGATTCGAGCTGATTATTACCTCAATATCATCAATACCATCTTACAAACCGGCCAAGAATACGGCCGATTGAGCCTGGGTAAGGGGCAACGCGTCCATATCGAAATTGTTTCGGCAAACCCAACCGGTCCTTTGCATGTCGGGCATGGACGTATTGCTGCTTATGGCGCTAGCTTGGCAGATATTTTAGAAGCCGCGGGTTTTTTGGTGCATCGAGAGTACTGTGTCAATGATGCTGGACGGCAAATGCGCATTTTGGCTACCAGTGTTTGGTTGCGCTATTTAGAATCTTATGGCGAGGAAGCTGCTTTCCCTCGAAGTGGCTACAAAGGCGATTACATTCGAGCTATCGCTAAAGATTTAAAAGTACAGTATGAAGATAAATTTTATTTTCCAGCGAGCCAGGTGTTCAAAGATCTGCCGCTGGATGACGAAGAACAAAAAGAACTTTATGTAGATGCTTTGGTAGCGCGGGCATTGGAATTATTGGGCGAAGAGCATTTCGCCCGCATTTTTCAGCGAGCTCTACAGGATATATTGCAAGATATTCGTGATGATTTAAAAGAATTTGGCGTTACCTGCCAAAATTGGTTTCATGAATCCCAATTGGCCGAAACGGCAGATGTGGAACGAGGAATACGAAAACTGGAGGAAGGAGGTTACTTATATCAACGCGAAGGGGCCATTTGGTTTCGTTCTAGCGATTTTGGTGATGAAAAGGATCGGGTAGTCATTCGTGAAAACGGCCAGCCTACTTATTTTGCTTTTGATATAGGCTATCACCTTAATAAATTTGAGCGCGGGTTTGATCGATTGTTAGATGTGTATGGCGCTGATCATCATGGCTATATTCCAAGGTTAAAAGCTTTAATCATCGCATTGGGACAAGACGTCACTAAATTAGAAGTTTTATTAGTGCAATTTGCCATTTTGTTTCGTGGCAAAACTCGGGTTTCCATGTCGACGCGAGGTGGGGAGTTTGTCACATTACGGGAATTGCGTGAGGAAGTAGGTAGGGATGCGGCACGCTTTTTTTACATTATGCGCAAGCATGATCAACATTTAGAATTCGATTTGGAATTAGCTAAATCACAATCGAATGATAATCCAGTTTATTATATTCAATATGCTCATGCGCGCATTTGCAGCGTATTTCGTCAGCTAGAGCAACGAAAATGGCATTGGCAAGCAGAGTTTAATTCGGAAAAATTAAAGATCTTAACTGCGGAACAAGAGCAGCAATTGTGCCGCTGTTTGGCCCGTTATCCCGAGGTGATTGAGGCTGCGGCAAAAACTTATGAACCTAGTGTGGTAGCGCATTACTTGCAAGAATTGGCGCATTATTTTCATTCTTATTACAATGCTTATCCATTTTTAACTGAAGAGAGTGAATTGCGTAATGCTCGCCTGTCTTTGATTGCAGCGATCCGACAGGTAATATGGAACGGATTGACCCTGCTGGGATTGTCAGCTCCGGAAATTATGTAAAAGCACGTCGTCTCTGCTTCCTACAGGGACGCGGAGCAACTATATATGAAAACAAATTATCCAAGAAAACGACCTACTAGACGTTATAGATCTAAATCTCGTCCCCAAGCTCGGCGTGGGTCGAAAAAATGGCTCTTGGCTGGAATCTGTATCGTGATTCTAGGCATCATAATTTATTCGATGCAAAAACATAGCCCGCAAATTCCTGCCTCTGTCGCCCAGAAAAAACAACCTCTGCCTCCGTCAACTCAGCAGCATCCAGAATTTGATTTTTATACCGTATTACCCAAAATGCAGGTGGAGGTAACTCGGGTGAAACCTCCAGAAATAAAGGCAGCTCCACCAAAGGCGGTAGAGCGTTTTGTGCTACAAATTGCGGCTTTTAAAAGCTTTACAGAAGCCGATCGGATGCGGGCGCAATTAATTATGTTGGGTTTCAATCCGTCAATCCAAAAATATATAGTCGAAGATCAAGTATGGCATCGTATTTACGTCGGGCCTTACGCTTCTCGTGAGATAGCCCTGCAGCAACAACAAGAATTGCAGCAAAATAGCATTTCAAGCCGGCTGGGAAAGCTCCCTTGAAAATTCCCTTCATTGCCCTCAATTAATAGACTCCATAAAAAAAGGAGAGCTCTATTGCAACAGTACCGAGGCACAACTATTTTGTCCGTAAGGCGCGGTGATCGAGTCGTGATTGGTGGCGATGGTCAAGTGACTATGAGTCAAACCGTTATTATGAAAAGCAATGCCCGTAAAGTGCGGCGTTTATATAATGATAAAGTGATTGCTGGGTTTGCCGGTGGGACGGCAGATGCATTTACCTTGTTTGAACTATTTGAATCCAAGCTGGAAAAACATAGTGGAAATTTGACCCGGGCTGCAGTGGAACTTGCAAAAGACTGGCGGACAGATAAAATTCTGCGACGCTTAGAAGCTTTGCTGGCCGTAGCCGACCTCCGCGCTTCTTTAATTATCACCGGCATGGGAGATGTCATTGAACCGGAACACGGCATTATGGCCATTGGTTCAGGAGGTCCTTATGCCCAGGCAGCAGCCCGCGCCTTGTTGCACAATACCGAACTTCCTGCTCGCGAAATTGTTGAAAAAGCCTTGACTATTGCCGCTGATACTTGTGTATTCACCAACAAGCAATTTGTAATTGAAGAACTTTCTAATGAAATATAAGCGAGAACCGAGCATGTTAGAAGAAAATACCATGATATCCTTAAAGACTACTTTGAAACCACGTGAAATTGTCGCCGAATTAGACAAATATATTGTTGGTCAACACGATGCCAAACGTGCGGTGGCGATTGCCTTGAGAAATCGTTTACGCCGTAAGCGTGTCGCCGCGGACTTAGCAGAAGAAATTACTCCCAAAAACATTTTGATGATAGGGCCCACCGGCGTAGGGAAAACGGAGATTGCCAGGCGTCTTGCTGCCTTAGTAGGAGCGCCCTTTATTAAAATAGAAGCCACTAAGTTTACCGAAATTGGCTATGTGGGTCGTGACGTCGAATCGATCATTCGCGATCTCATGGATGCAGCAATCAAGTTAGTGCGTGAAGAACAAATGCGTAAAGTGAGAAGTCAGGCAGAAGAATCAGCCGAAGACCGCATTTTAGATGCCCTATTAAAACCTGTGCATTCCGCTTTTGCTGGAGCGCCCAAAGATATGGAGCAAGAAGAAAAAGACAGTGCCGCACGCCAGCTATTTCGCAAAAAATTGCGTGAGCATGGCTTGGATGATCGCTCTATTGATATTGCAGTGCGAGCAGCAGAAAAGCGGTTAGAAATCTTAGCCCCTCCCGGCATGGAAGAAATGACCAATCAATTACAAAGCATGTTTCAGAGCATTAGCGGCGAACGTACTAAGACGCGTAACCTGAAAATTAAGGATGCTATACGACTACTCACTGAGGAAGAAGCTGAAAAATTAATCAATGAAGATGAAATTCGTAGCCTTGCCCTAGAAAGTGTCGAACAAAATGGTATTGTCTTCATCGATGAAATTGACAAAATTGTCCGCCCCGCCGGCCAATATGTGGGAGGAGCTGATATCGCACACGAAGGTGTGCAGCGTGACTTACTGCCTCTGGTAGAAGGAACCACCGTGTCAACGAAATACGGCTTGGTAAAGACCGACCACATTTTATTTATCGCTTCGGGCGCATTTCACCTGTCCAAGCCCTCTGATCTTGTTCCAGAATTACAAGGCCGCCTACCGATTCGGGTTGAATTAAAGCCGCTGACCACAGAGGATTTTTGTCGAATTTTAACCGAACCTAAAGCTTCCTTGGTGATTCAATATAAAGAAATGATGAAAACCGAAGGATTTAAATTGGAATTTGCAGAAGATGGTATTGAACGCATTGCTGAAATTGCTTTCCGTGTCAATGAACGCTCTGAAAATATTGGAGCCCGTCGCCTCCATACTATTTTAGAGCGCCTCCTCGAAAAAATTTCCTTTGACGCCGCAGATTGTGAGCAAGAGGAGTCATTGGTAATCACTGCTAGCTACGTGGATGAACAACTTTCCATCCTGCTCAAAAATGAAGACTTAAGCCGGTATATTCTCTAAGGAGTGATGAATTATCCTTCTCCCCTTGTGGGAGAAGGTGGCCGCAGGCAGGATGAGGGTGTTTGAAGTAGCTTTCAGCGTTTTGAAATACCTCACCTGCCTTTGAAACTACGGTATTGTTACTTTTCCATTGTGACTATAGATTAGCCTTCTTTAATAAAAAGAAGGCTAATCTATCCCATGACTCAAAATAAAATTTCTAATAACGTAAATTATAGTGATAATTTTTTCGTACGATCGTTATCTGATTTAACTGTTGCCAAAGATTTTTTACAGCAGCATCTTCCTCAGCCATTATTGGAAGCACTTGATTTATCTACTCTGCGAATTTGCAAGGATCGTCTGGTTGATGAAACTTTGAGCTCCCGTTACACGGATGTAGTTTTTGAACTACAGCTCAAAGATTCTACGCAGACTGTCTACGTAATTGCCCATATCGAACATCAATCGGAGCCAGAAGCCGATATGCCAGTGCGCGCTTTTTTGTATGAAAGTGGAATCATTCGTGATCATTGGAACAATCATAAACAAGTTCCCTTAGTCTATACTATTGTTTACTACAATGGTGCAACGGACTGGCGTTATCCTACAGATCTCAGGGCTTTGATTAATGCACCAGCAGATTTAATTGATCGTTACTTTCTACAGCCTTTTCACTTGGTCCAGTTAAAGAAAATTCCTGATGAAGTATTAAGAGAACGACTATGGTCAGGCCTGCTAGGATTAGCTATGAAGCACATTTATGATCGAGATATCCTGCCTGCATTAGAAAAGTTTATTGATATGCTGCGGCAAGTAGAACAGCAAGGCAGACAAGACTTCTGTCTCAGTATTTTGTATTATATTGTAAAAAAAGGGGAGATCAGGGATAAAGAAGCATTTAAAACTTTGATCAACTCACGTTTATCTCAGGAAACTAGGGGAGAAATTATGACTATAGCACAACAATGGCGTGAAGAAGGGCATAAAGAGGGGTGGGAAAAGGGATTAACAATGGCACAACAATGGCGTGAAGAAGGGCATAAAGAGGGGTGGGAAAAGGGATTAACAATGGCACAACAATGGCGTGAAGAGGGGCATAAAGAGGGGTGGGAAAAGGGATTAACAATGGCACAACAATGGCGTGAAGAGGGGCATCAAGAAGGACGTGAAGAAGGGTGGCGGGAAGCAGCGAAGGCAATAAGACTTTTAGAAAAAGGTTTTCCTGTTGAGCAAGTAGCAGAATTAACCAAATTGCCGGTAGCAATAGTAGCTAGGTTAGAGCAGGAACAAGTAGAAGATATTACCTAAGATATTTTTAACATATTTCTGGAGTGGTATGCTATTTCGGAAAATATTTTTGATCGAGACACTTGTTGATAGTAAAAGGGTTACTTTTAGGAAACTGCGTTTCTGCCAATCCCGTTTCTCTGACTGCAATCAACATAGCTTGTTGGTATGCATGATTCAGTTTCGGAGCGATTTCGTGTTTTAAACTCGGACTTTCTTCCAAGAGATCGGCTATTTTGAGGCGTTGCTCTTTGATCGTGGATTTCCAACTATTGCTGCGTTTTTCTGGCTGAAATTGCCACTTCAATAAATGCGCCATTAACAAAGCAAACCGGTTAATCAGTTCACGTTTGTCACTTCGGCCCATACTTTCGAGTTCCTCTGCCACATGTTCAATGTCCACCTTTGCAAACTCTCCTTGTCGAATCAAGGCCGCAGTATACAACGACCATTGGTAAAAATCTTTTTCGTATTGGCGATTTTTGCTGGTCATTTTATACCTCGGCTCTCCCATTAAGTCTGAGATCCAAAATACCAGGTATTAGCCTATCAGCGCAAGATTGAGGTAGAATGTTCAGCAATTCCCGCTCCGTAGTAATTAACCGACGGGTGACGCGCAGGGCAACAACGCCGCGCGCAGCGTGCGAGCACGGCGGGTTGCCCACGCGGCAGGACCCGTCGGGCTTGAGGTTTCAGCGGGAATTCCTCTAAAATGTTCGGCGTGAAACGGAAAAAATATGATGCCAAACCAGGAGTTTAAGCGGATTGCCTTAATGGGGCGATCGCGGAATAATCATATTGAAGAAACTTTATTAGCATTGTATGCGTATCTCACGCAACATGACTATGTAGTGGTATTTGAGCAGGAAACGTTAAATCGGCTTAGCATCGCTTCCGTAAGCGCAGGTATTGGTAGTGATCGCCTGCACGAGGCAGCTGATTTGATTATTGTAGTAGGGGGCGATGGCAGCATTCTGCAAGCTGCTAAAATTGCCGTTCCCCAGTCCTTGCCAGTTTTAGGCGTCAATCGCGGGCGCTTGGGATTTTTAACCGACATTTATCCCCACGAATTTCACAAAATCCTTGCTGTGCTGCGGGGTAATTATTTAGAAGAGCAGCGCTTTTTGTTAACCGCCTATATCCAGCACCAAAAAACTACTGTAGCAACCGTTGAGGCGCTCAATGAAGTGGTGTTATCCCCTGGGGATGTAGCACATATGATTGAGTTTATGGTTTGGGTGGATGAACGATTTGTCTGTGATTTTCGTGCCGATGGGCTAATTATTTCCACCCCAACGGGATCCACAGCTTATGCGCTTTCCGGTGGTGGGCCCATTTTGCATCCTGGACTTAATGCCGTGGTCCTGGTGCCGATGTTTCCTCACACCTTAAGTAATCGCCCGATTGTGGTGAGTGCCGATAGTAAGATTACCATTCACATCAGTGAAAATAACGAAAGCACCCCCCAAATTAGTGCGGATGGCAAAAAACGCATTAGCGTCCAGCTAGGAGATACTGTGCTGATTCACAAAGTGGCGCAACTGCTGCGTTTGATTCATCCGCAAGATTACAGTTACTTCGAAACTTTACGTGCTAAATTACGTTGGCAGAGCTAAGGGTTCTAATGCTGAAATATTTACACATCAAACATTTCACTCTGATTACTGAACTAGATTTAGAGTTCGCCGCTGGATTAACCGTCATTACCGGAGAGACTGGCGCTGGCAAGTCGATTATTTTTGATGCTTTGGAAATGGTGTTAGGGGCACGTGCCGATAGCAGCGTGATTCAAGTTGGGCATGATCGCTGTGAACTTGCTGCAACATTTTCCCTCGATCAACAGCCTGAGCTGCAGCAATGGTTTGCTGAACAAGATTTAGAGCAAGAGGGTGAGTGCCTGATTCGGCGCACTTTGCATCGCGATGGTCGCTCCCGACTTAGCATTAACGGGGCGCCCTGTTCTCTCAGCCAAGTGCGGCAGCTTGGCAGTTTATTCGTCCAAGTACATGGGCAAAACCAACATTCTTTATTGCTAAAAAGCCCTTATCAAACGCAATTACTCGATCAATTTGCTCAACACCTTAATTTGACCGCGGCAGTCAGCGGGGCTTTCCATGCCTGGCAAGCCGTTAGTCAGGAATTAAGCACTTTGCAGGGATCGGATAGCAATCAAAGTGCCCAAGAACAATTGCTGAGCTTTCAAATCCAAGAACTCTCAGCATTAAATCTACAGGCCGGTGAGGTAGCTCAGCTGGAGGCCGAGCATCAACAACTCAGCCATGCCGAGCGCTGGATCACGGCTGGGCGTACAGTGCTTACTTTGTTGGTGGAAGATGAAGACACAGCGATTTTGCCGGGCTTACATGAGGCTTGTGCCCAGTTAAAGCATCTGCCGGCAGGATCCGCTGGAGATTTATTAAATCAAGCCATTATTCAAGTAAGCGAGGCGGCAACTGAGATACGTCACTGGCTGCAGAATTTAGAAATAGATCCCGAGCGCTTGCAGCAATTAGACCAGCGTTTGAGCAAAATTTATGATTTGGCGCGCAAATATCGGGTGCTACCCCAGGAGTTAACGACTAAATTACCAGCGCTACAGGCAGAATTCCAGCAGTTAACCAGCCGCCAGGAGCGCATAGCCGCTTTGCAACAGCGTCAGGCGGAATGTGCAGCACAGTACTTTTTAGTGGCTCAGCAATTATCCGCCAGTCGGGAACAAGCCGCCCAACAACTGAGTCTACTGGTGACGGCTGAGATGCAGCAATTAGGGATGGTCAATGGTCAATTTCAGATTCAGTTATTGGCACGTGAAGACCAGATTCATGGGCAGGGCAAGGAGCGGATTGAATTTTGGGTGACTGCTAATTTGGGTCAGCCCTTGCAACCGCTGGCTAAAGTAGCCTCGGGTGGGGAGCTTTCACGCATTTCTTTGGCCATTCAGGTGATCACCGCCCGAGTCTTGTCTTCGGCAACGCTCATTTTTGATGAAGTGGATGTTGGGGTGGGTGGCAAGATCGCTGAGATTGTTGGCCAACAACTGAGAACATTAGCACAAAGTGCCCAAGTATTTTGTATTACCCATTTGCCCCAAGTGGCTGCCCAAGGGACGCAGCATTTGCAAGTGCATAAACAGGCAGGCAATAAGCTCACTGAGATCGTGCTTAAAGCCTTAGACGCAGCGGAAAAAGTGCAGGAAATTGCCCGCATGTTAGGTGGTGCGCAAATCACCGCGATGACTTTAGCCCATGCGGCAGAGATGTGTAATTTGGGGAGAAGGGGTATTGCTTAATATTCCCTTCAGTTTCATGCGCTATCCTGCTTTTAATTACAATGACTGAGGTTTTAACTAATGAGTACTCAAAAGAAAAGTCCCTTAGATAATGTCAAGGATAAACGAAAATTTGTTGACATCATGCGGCAAGTTTCCCTAGTTTTGACCAATGGAAGCAATACAACATATCATCAGGCAGGCACCATCGAGTGCTTACTAAACACTGAAGCAACCCCCCCCCCTGGCAACGATAGTAGCAGGGAATCGTTTCACCGCGAAGGAAGTGAGAGAGGTAACACGGCAAATTTTAGAAGCTGTACGAGAAAAACAGGGCAAATACGATGCGAATGGCCAGAAAAGAACTGCAAGCGAGCTTTGTGGGTTCATCTCTCAGGCTCTGCATCAATGCTTTGCCAAACGAACGCAACCACTCCCAGCGGCAGTACCAGAGAATCAGCTTAATGCTGTTATAACAATAATATATAAATTGTTTCATCAGCAAGGCATAAATAACAGCTTGGATAAATTAAATCAATGGTGCGATAAGATGCCGACGCCGCCTAGTGAATCGAAAGCAGCGGATAACACATCATTGGAATCGACTAAGGGCCCATATAAAAGAAAGCAGTTTACAGTTGATTTCTCAGTAACTTTGGAGCCAGCAGAAGCAAAACCCATTAGTTATTGGAAATGGTTTTTTGGTTTTGGGTTTGCCCTCGAATTAGTGGCTGTTTTTGCGACATTAAGAAAAATGCAACCCGACGCATTTGTTGATTTCATGAAACCTTCTGGAGATCTTGCGGATTTAATTCATGGGAGAGGCGATCCTTCTTTCGGCGATATTTTTAGTAACAACCTGACTACTGGCACGGGAATTTTCGCTACCGTTCTAGTGGGAATAGTGCTGCTCACTTGGGCAGCCCAAAGGTATGCTGCAAACCGTGATCCTGATAACTCCGTGTGTGATAATGTGCGCAACTTTTTTGTTGGGCCCTCGACCTCCTGATGCTTTCTTACGCAGGATTTTGAGGTTATTATCCCTTCTCTCCCGTTGGATGGGATCACGAAAGGGACACACAATGAAAACTTACTTAGACTTTTTGCGTCACATTCGCACCCAGGGCGTGTTTAAATCCGATCGCACCGGCACTGGAACCTTAAGCGTTTTTGGCTACGAGATGCGTTTTCCTTTAGCGGCGGGGTTCCCGTTGGTGACGACGAAGCGCTTACATTTAAAAAGTATGGTGCAGGAATTACTGTGGTTTTTGCGCGGCGAAACCAATGTGCGCTCCTTGCAGCAACAGGGCGTGACGATTTGGAATGAGTGGGCGGATGAAAATGGCGAGCTTGGGCCCGGTTTATGGCAAGCAATGGCGTGCCTGGCCGACTACCGATGGTCGGGTGATTGACCAAATCCAAGACGTGATCACGGAAATCCAACGTAATCCTGATTCGCGGCGCTTAATTGTCAGTGCCTGGAATGTGGGAGAATTAGCTAAAATGGCCCTGCCTCCTTGCCATTTGCTGTTTCAATTTTATGTCGCGAATCATCAATTATCCTGCAAACTTACTCAGCGTTCGGCCGATGCTTTTTTAGGCGTACCCTTCAATATTGCCTCTTATGCGTTATTAACGCATATTATCGCCAAGCAATGTGGCTTAAAAGTGGGTGATTTTATTTGGTCAGGGGGAGATTGTCATATTTATAGCAACCATCTCGAGCAAGTCGACTTGCAGCTTAGCCGTACTCCTCACCCACTACCGCGGTTAGTTATCCACCACCAGCCTACTGACATTGCGGAACATCAGGAAAAAGACTTTGAATTTGTGGATTATCAATTTCATCCCACGATTAAGGCCCCAATTGCAGTATAATCCCGTAGGCCTAAGGTATGCACATATTTTCAAGTCCCCTCTCCCCCGCCTGAGCGTCAGCGCCAGGACAATGCCGCAAGTCCTCTCTGTTAATATTCCCTTCAGATTCATTTGGTATCCTGTTATTAATTACAATTACTCATGCCGTCATCCTAGCCATTCAGGCAAAGACAGCATGTTTCCATTTAAAAAAATTTGTGAGGTTTTAACTAATGGCTACCCAATCCAACAATCCTACCTTGGCTGATAAGCAAAAATTTGTTGGCAGCATATACCAGGTGTACTTGGCAATACAAAAGGGAACTCAAATAGATCTTCCTGATGGAATCGGTAAGTTTCTGAATGGGGTAACGCAGCATGCAGCCCTAACAAATCCAGAGAGGCGAATAGCACGTGCTTTGTTGCAAAGTCTACGAAACGAAGGACAAGAAAAAAATGGACAAGAGGAAAAAATAACGGGGCAGAAAGAAGGAGCGGGTGTTTTTTGTACCAAGATCCTTCCTAACTTAGAACGATGCTTCCAAGTATGCACCAGCTTCCCTAAGCAGGGTCAGGAGGCTGCTAGTTTTACCATCAAAAAACTATCTGAAACCGAGCTTAATGGCGTTATCGGGAGAGTCTGCGACGGGTTGCTCCAGAAATATCCGGGTATAAAAAGACCCTTGCAGACCTTAAGCACGGACTGCGGTAATGTGGCTGAGCAATGGTTACAGCCTGCGGTTCCCGTGCAACCATCTGAACCACAGCAACAAGTAAACCACCCAAGTTATTGGAAATATTTTGGCATTGGTTGCGCAGTCGAAGCGGTGGCTGTTTTTGCGACATTAAGTAAAATGCAACCCGAAGCATTCGCTGATTTTATGAAACCTTCTGGAGATCTTGCGGATTTAATTCACGGAAGAAGCAACCCTTCTTTCGGCGATATTTTTTCTAATAACTTATCGACTGGTACGGGAATTTTTGCCTGCGTTCTAGTAGGAGTGGCGATACTCGCTTGGATAGCCCAAAAATTTGCGGCACAGTATGATTCTCAGGAATCTTTTTGTCAGAACGTACGCATCTTTGTAACCCGAAGCTCGCCTTGAACAAGGTCTGATGTTTTCGAAAAAAAGGGGGGGGTAGGTGGGATTTGGAGAGAGGGAACTTGAAATGGCTTTCAGCAGCACCTTACTACAACTTTTCCAGCAACAAGAATTGCCACAACGGCAGGATTTGAATCAGACCCAGGTCTGGCAAGTTATCAGAAATCTCTCCCTGTCCTAAAATTATTATGGGCCGAGCCTGAGGGAAGACCTTTAGCCCTTCTTCTAGGGCTGCACGCTCGCGTTTTAAAATGGCAGGATCTTTTAAACCTTCAGCCACCACTTGGATTAGGTGGGTGATAGTATTTCCTTTGCGAAGTACAAAATCAATTTCACCGCGATTTTTCCAATAAAAAACCTGATGCTGTTCTTGCTGTTTTAGGGCGTTGAATACTAGAGATTCTATTGATTTGCCTAAATCCGCAGATAATGACAAGCTAACCTGATTGCGCAAGCCTAGATCTGCTGCATATAATTTTTGCGGATTGCGTTGCCGCTCGGCTACTTTCAAACTAAAGAATGGCATTAACTCTAGCAACAATGCTTCCTGCACGTAGTGGCAATAATCTTTGGCCAGCATAGTAGATACCCCAAATAATTTGCCAAGACGATTAAAGCTAACCAGTGATCCAGTATGAGTTAGCAGATGCACTGCCAAAGCACGCAAAGTGGCTAGATCGCGAATATCATGGCGGATAGCGATATCTTTTAGCACAATATCATCAAAATACTGAGCGAGGATTCGCTCTCGTCGGATATCGCTTTCCGCTAACACAATGCGAGGTAAACTTCCCCACCGCAGGTAAAAGTGGATAGCATGAGCAATGGGGGGTGGTGCAACAATGGGCCAGGGCGTAGACGGAATTTCGACTGCTGAAAATTCGAGTAATTCACTCAAGTTTAACGGGTGAACCTTGAAATTAATATGTCGCCCAGTCAATAACGACGCCAGTTCTGGGGACATCAGTTTAGAGGAAGAACCTGTGATAAAAATTTTAAGGTTCTCGGTTTCATTTCTAGCTCGTACCCAGCGTTCCCATTCCGGAACATTTTGAATTTCATCTAAAAAGAGATACGTCCGACCTTGAGGATAAACTTGGGAGCGAAAAAGGTTATAGAGTGTATCTAATAGCTCTAAGTTGAGGTGGGGTGCTAATGCAGGTTCTTCGAAATTCACATGCAGCATTGCTTTGGGGGGAATACCGTCAGCTGCTAGTAAATCCATAATTTGGTATAAAACAGTAGACTTGCCGACACGCCGCAGGCCGGTGAGCGTGATAACATCGTCTGTGTGTAGGAATGGAATTAAAGCCGCGGTCATCTGGCGCCGCCGACCACTTGGCAGGGGGTTCGTCCCCCAGCGGTTCCATTTTAAGAGAATATCGATGCGCACAATCAGTCACCTTGGTTAGTATACCTGACAAATTTTAGTAATATTTGCAAAATATATCAACCATTCTGCACTAGACAAAAATTAAACGTGCCCGATTGCGTGCCCGTGCCCGCAATCGGGCACGTTTAATTTTTGTCTAGTGCAGAGATATCAACCAAAATCGTAACCGTTCACCTACCTATTGCTTTAAGCCGCCTTCAAAACCACATTTTCGCTGACAACGGGCAACAAAGAAGGAAATTTTGTTCCGGAGAAATGCGCCTGGATGGCATCAGTCACAAAATTGAACACACTTCTGTTTTATAATTTGCATGTCGCGACAATGTCGCTGATCTACGAATACATGATCTAAGACGTACCCTAGGAAGCTGGCAAGCGCGTACAGGCGCTTCTCTCACTATTATTGGAAAATCTTTAAATCATAAGTCGCCCCAAACAACTGCTATTTATGCACGATTGGATCTCGACCCTGTGCGAGCTTCTGTTGAAAAAGCGACAAATGCTATGCTGACGGCAGCGGGAATAAAACAAAATGGCTCGCAGGCATAACAATATGGCTTTTCAATGTAGATAATATTACGGCAAAGTTGTATTATTCTAAAACTGGAATATTCGTTAAATTTGGTTTATAATAAAAATATGAGGTAAATATGGCCTTAAAATCATTAATATGGATGGGATCCTCTAGATCAGATTTAAAAGCATTGCCCTTAGAAATTCAGGACAATGTAGGATATTCGTTATATCAGGCCCAGTTGGGGTATTTTCCTGAAGGAGCCAAACCCTTAAAAGGATTTTCAGGGGTTATAGAAATTATTGCGAATTGGGATAAAAATACTTACCGGGCTGTCTATGCAACAAAATTAGGAAATAAAATTTATGTCTTGCATGTTTTTCAAAAAAAATCAAAAAGTGGGATTAAAACTCCCAAAGAGGATATAGCGCTCATCAAGTTCCGCTTGCAAGCAGCAAAATTATTATCAAAAGGTGACATATGACTACAGTAGACAAATCAATTGATTTACACGATGAAATATGGGAAATAGGTTCTAGCAATGTATTTGCTGACCTTGAAATGTCAGATGCTAATGAAAAATTGGCTAAAGCTGAACTAGTTTTCAAAATTAACCAAATTTTAAAAAAGAAAAAGTTAAAACAAGCAGAAGCAGCGAAACTTCTTCAAGCTGATCAATCAAAAATATCGTTGCTTAATCGTGGCCATTTATCATCATTTTCCATTGAAAGATTGGTAAGATATCTAAATTTATTAAATCAAGACGTTGAAATTGTGATTAAAACGTCTAGAAGAAGGACTCGTCTCGGGGAATTACGGGTTATCTATGCTTAAAGCTGGATGGCAGTATATCACTCTGAGCAAGAGGAAGACTTTTCAATGAATAGCCGAAATGGATATATCCCGCTGATTGCCTTGTGCCTTGGCTTTTTTATGGTGATTATTGATGTCACTATCGTCAATGTGGCACTGCCTAGTATGGCAAGAAGCTTGAAAGGCGGGATCTCATGGTTACAGTGGGTGGTTGATGGCTATACCTTGACGTTTGCTTGTCTGTTACTGTCGGCAGGGAATTTGGGAGATCGAGTTGGAGCAAAATCGGCTTTTCTCTCAGGATTAATTTTATTCGTATTAACGTCTATTGGTTGTGGTCTTGCCTTTAATTTTTGGCAGTTAACTGGATTTAGATTGTTGCAGGGAGTTGCAGCTGCTCTTCTGGTACCTACCTCATTAGCCCTTATTAATGCCTCTTATTCAGATCCAGCAGAACGCGCCAAAGCAATTGGTATCTGGGCAGCTATTGGCGGTGTTGCTGCAGCTGCTGGACCTATTTTAGGTGGAATTCTAACCACTGCTTTTGGATGGCGAGCGATTTTCTTCGTCAATATCCCCGTTGGGGTTCTAGGGATTTTACTGACATTGAAATATGTTCCAAATCCTATTAGTCAGGGTAAAAGTAGTTTTGATTTTTTAGGACAGATTCTTGGAATAATCAGCATTGCCGCCTTGGCTTTTAGTTTGATTGAAGCAGGGAAATTAGGTTGGTTGGCGCAAGAAGTTCTGGTTGGATTTATCATGTTTATTTGTGCCTTTATTGCTTTCTTGATCTTTGAACATCGGATAGAACAGCCGATGTTTCCTTTAAATCTATTCCATTCTAAAACATTTTCGGTAGCCATTGCTGTGGGGATGATTTTGAATATCGGCGTGTATGGTGAATTATTTGTACTCACGCTTTATTTCCAACAAATTAAGAATTATTCTGTACTAATAACGGGGTTTGCATTTATGCCTTTACTAGGTGTAATAGCGGTGGCTTCTTATTTAGGTGGAAAGATGACCAGCTTTTTAGGGGTAAAAATTCCGATGATAGTGGGGTTAGCTGTAGGAGCAATCGGTTTCTTATCCATGTTAATCGTCAATGAAGATATTTCCTACTTTATGCTTATCTTGCCGTTAGCTGCGATAGGATTTGGGATTGCTTGTACCATGCCCGCAGCAACTGTAGCTGTGATCTGTGCCGCACCTAAAGGCAGAGCAGGAATTGCATCTGGTGCATTAAATGCGAGTCGCCAAATGGGTAGTTTAATTGGTGTTGCCGTTTTTGGTACGATTATCAATATGTCACACCACTTTGTTTCAGGAATGCATACAACATTACTCATTGGCGGAGTAACATTTTTCATTGGCAGCATAGCCGTTTTTTTGTTAGTGCAAGAATATAAGGTCATGGAAGTATAAAGGAGTTGGGGACGACTCTTCGAGGCGCGTGAAGAAGCATGTGATAAATCTTCTTGAGGAAGGTGCGTGCTGTAGGCATAAGAAAACTATGGGAACCTGCAAGCAATTCCTCAAATTACAAGTTGCTTTATGGACCTTTGTCGACAAGGAAGGTATAGAGCCAACCAATAATCTTGCGGAACAAATCCTTCGCAGGATTGTGATTTGGCGCAAAACAAGTTTTGGAACCCAATCCCAGGAAGGAACACTATACCTTGAGCGTATTATGAGCGTTGTCGCGACATGTAAATTACAAAACAGAAGTGTGTTGAATTTTGTGACTGATGCCATCCAGGCGCATTTTTCCGGAACAAAATCTCCTTCTTTGTTGCCCGCTGTCAGCGAAAATGTGGTTTTGAAGGCGGCTTAGAGCAATAGGTAGGTGAACGGTTACCCAAAATCTTCTATATTACTTAACATTCACTTCAGCTTTGCTTGTTATAGTAGACAAGCTTGGTTTTGCAGCATTACTATCAGGAACAGTTCACCGGCCTTAACCGGGCTGTTATTCCACTATCAATAAAAAATTAGGAGACTTTACTATGACACAAGAGCAAACCTCTCAAGAAAAATATTGTGATGATCGAATTAAGGAGCTTGCGAATTTACAACTAAGACAAGAGCGATTGGCCCCACTATACGAGCTAGAAAGTTTGCTTCTCGTCCTTGGACTTGGTGGAGGGGCAGGTTTTTTGGGAAGATCAACACAGATGCCAAGTGAGGCAGCGATTGATATAAAACTTGGAATTTGTTTGTTGATAGTTGGGACTTTGCTCTCACTGCATAGAGCGTATGAATTCTATCAAGAGTGGAAATTAAGGAAGGAATTATTAGAGCCAGATCCAAAATCAGGCACCACACCGATGGACGAGGATGCAATTGATTCGGGTGTCACAAAAGCAAAAAAGAATGTTGATACAGTGGTGGAAGTTGAGTTAGCTAGTGTAGTAGTACGCTAGTTCTAGCGGCTCTCGCTCCCCCCCCTCCGTCATCCCGAGGAGCTTGCGAGGAGGGATTTCCCCATGCCAGTTGCAGGAGATCCCTCGTCGCAAGCTCCTCGGGATGACGGAGGGCGCAAGCTCCTCGGGATGACAGGTCACCCGCTGCTCTATTTATACTCCACCACCAACCCCTTCAATATATTCAGCGCTTCATAGAGTTGGAAATCGCTATAAAGCAAATCTCGCAACTTTTTGCTGCTTTCCTCTGAAGGGACGGTGTTGGAGTTAGCCTTTTGTGTCGCGTTGCCATCAGTCAAATGTCGGCTTAAATCCGCTTCAGTGATGGATATCATGGCTCCTTCGTCGTTTTCGCTCTTAGGAATCTTAAAATCTGGAATGGAAATATCCGGCACAATGCCTTTGGCCTGGATCGAGCGCCCAGCTGGGGTATAGTATAAAGCAGTCGTGAGTTTAATCGCGGTATCATTATCGATAGGTAATACTGTTTGTACCGAGCCTTTTCCAAAGCTGGTTTCGCCGGCTATGGTGGCGCGTTTTTGATCTTGAAGTGCGCCAGCCATAATTTCTGCGGCAGAAGCAGAACCATCATTAATCAACACCACCATGGGTATGCCATTAAGAATGTCATTGCCATTAGCTTTCGCTTGAACATCAGCATTGGGAATGCGCCCTTTGGTATAAACAATTAACCCACCATATTTAAGTTTTTTGCTATTTAAAAGTTGATTAGTGACATCGACAGCCGCATCTAATAAGCCACCCGGATTGTTGCGCAAGTCTAAAATCACGCCTTTGAGTTTATCATTTGCTTCTTGTTTTAGCTGCGCCACCCCTTGCCCCAAATCACGCTTGGTATCTTCTTGGAAGAAAGATAGACGAATGTAACCATAGCCATCATCCAAGAGCCGAGTTTTTACCGTCTGAATCTTAATAATTTCCCGAGTCAGGTCAATTTCAAGTGGCTTTTTAAGCTCTTTACGAATAATAGTTAAATGCACTTTACTACCCGGGTCACCACGGATCATCTCAATGACTTGGCTTAAGGTCATATCAGCGACTAACTTATTATTGATCCGGATAATCAGATCTCCGGCTTTAATCCCTGCCTTATAGGCGGGAGTGCCATCAATGGGGCTGATAATTTTAATCAGACCATTTTCGGGCACTACTTCAATGCCAATTCCCCCAAAACGCCCAGTGGTGGTGATTTCCAGGCTTTTCAGTGCTTCCGCATTCAGGTAATCAGAATGCGGATCTAGATTGGAAAGCATCCCGCTGATCGCATATTCAAACAGTTTAGTATCGGTGACTGGCTCAATATAATAACGTTTGATCTGGGCAATAGCCGTACCAAAACGCTGCAGATCCTTGAGAGGTAAGTTAAGAACATTAGGACCAATGAGCGATTGTGAGGGAGCAGCAGTCACCTGCTGAACCAGGTCGGCGGCATTAGCGCTTATCGAGAAAAGCCCAATTCCTAGGCCCAGAATGAATGAAAAAATCTGTCGTGTTTTCCGAATTGAGAAGCGCACAAAAAACCCCCATAAAAGACATACGAAATAAAGACATGAGTATACGGTTTAGAATAAGTGCTTGCAAATAACTTGCAAAAAATATCGCATTGGTTACATTATAGTGCAAACTTAAGAGATCGCCTTATGACTCGCTTGGTGTCAGGATTACTGTTTATTTTACTTTGCTGGCTTTGCCTTGGCATGGCTGTGCCTGAAAAAAAGCTCTGGTCTCGTTGGGCAATTTTCGATCCAGATGCCACAGCCACGATTGATTATTCAGGTTGGCAATCTTTTCTAGATCAGTATGTTACTATTAATCTCAATGGCGTGAGCTTGGTTAATTATAAAGCCGTTACCCCGGAAGACGCGCAAAAACTCAAGCAAACTATTGTGAGTTTAGCCAGAATCCCCATCGATCACTATAATCGCAATGAGCAGCTCGCCTTTTGGATTAACCTGTACAATGCGTTGACGATTGACATCGTGTTAGATCATTATCCGGTAAAAAGCATTCGTCAAATAAAGCTTTCTGGATGGCTAGTTCCTGGCCCGTGGCAAGCCAAGGTAATCCAAGTGGCAGGTATTCCCTTATCTTTGAATGATATTGAAAATCGAATTCTGCGCCCGATTTGGCAGGATCCGCGTATCCACTACGCAATTAATTGCGCAACCTATAGCTGCCCTAGCTTGCAAAAAACCGCTTTTACCGGCAGCAATATCGAGCAACTCATGGATGCCGGAGCGCGGCAGTATGTGAATAGCCCACGCGGAGTGACTATTGCTAATGGCAATCGCTTAATTGTCTCCAGTATTTATGTTTGGTATCAATTGGATTTCGGGGGTTCCGATGCGGGAGTGATTGCCCATCTTAAGCAATATGCTAAACCTGCATTAAAGCGGCGCTTAGAAACGATTAATCACATTAGTGAAGATTACTTCAACTGGGCGCTTAATACTAACTTACGCTGAACTCTACTCCCTTGTGTACTTCCATATATCCTTTGTGTTCGGCTAAGTTAAGCATACATTGATCATATATTGCTTTAACCTCTGCTGTGGGGGTTCCGCCAATATCCAAAAATTTAAACACCTGTGGGGGATCAGGCATGCAATTTCCACCGCCACTCAAACAATAGCGCCCCAGGGTTGCAGTCAGAGCCATTAGAACAAGATAACACACTAAAATGTCGAGCAAGCCTGTAAAATCTCCATGTAATAACTTCTCGGCTACAGATGCTTGCTGCTTAAGGGCTTGATACATTTCTGCGCCACCATAAGCCAACAAACTATAAAAAATTCCATAATAAGCAAGCTTACCTTTCCCGGTAAATGTGGAAGGTTTAGTAAAACCTTCCTTAAGACCTTCTTTTATCGAGTCCAAATTAACCCTATCATTTAATTGACTTGAATCCAGCTCCTCTCTATCAATTTTCATTCGTAACAAAAGATTGTCTATTGACCACTTCAAATAGCTGAGCCGAGAGTCGTGTTGATATTGCTGGGATAAGGAATTTATCTTGGTATATTGAGCTTGCGTACTTTTTATGTAATCTATCTTTGATTCCGGTAGTGCTGCTTCTAACATAATTTACTCCTCTGCGAGTTGTAGCCTACTATAAGCGAAGTGCGTTTTGTAACTTAGTCATTAATGTTGCGAATTATGCCATAATGAAAAAAAATGTCAAATTAAGGTCAATTTTTACCACCCTAATCTCCATTTTTCAAAGGGAGGAATTATTTCTGGTAAAAAAATACGGTAGGGTGGGGTAATGATTTATGGATTGCTGCCCATGCGCTATCCCTTAATTTAATTCTTATCACCAATAACGAAAAAGAATTTGCCAGAGTGCCCCATCTTCGCTTAGAAAATTGGGCGGAAAATTAAAAATCCGTTGGGAAGAAAAAATTTTTAATGTAGACTAAACCAGCTTACAAGAGAAGGGATTTAAAACAGCAATTCCCGCTCTAACAGTACTTTGACCGACGGGTGACGCGTAGGGCAACAACGCCGCGCGCAGCGTGCGAGCACGGCGGGTTGCCCCACGCGGCAGGACCCGTCGGAGATCAAGGCTTCAGCGGAATTGCTCCTTTTGCTGCTTTTAAATAGGATTCTTCAGGCTATGTACAGCTATTTCCCTCCCATTCACCCGTATATTACTTATCGCCTACCGGTAGAGCCACCCCATGAGATTTATGTGGAGGAGTGTGGAAATCCCCAGGGCTTGCCGATTCTTTATTTACATGGAGGGCCAGGTTCGGGCTGTAGCGAAACCTCGCGACAATTATTTGACCCCGAGCGCTTTCGAATCATTTTATTTGATCAACGTGGCGCGGGTCGTTCCACTCCCTATGGTGAGTTACAGCACAATACCACCCAAAGCTTATTGCGAGATATCGAAGCTATTCGACAGATGCTCAAGATCGAGCGCTGGGCTATTGTGGGTAATTCTTGGGGAGCAACCTTAGGTTTGGTATATGCCCAAACCTTTCCGCAACACGTTTTGGCTATGATTTTGGTGAGCACGTTTTTAAATCGTAACCAGGATGTGGAATGGATGTACGGGCCCCTGGGAGTGAACCAAATTTTTCCGGATCATTGGCATGAGTTTCTCTCCGTTCTCCCAGCAAATCAGCACCATAATCCCATCGTGTCTTATTACTCGCTCCTGACTGGGGCCGATGAAGTGGCCCGGATGCGAGCAGCAGAAGCCTGGGCAAGCTGGGGCGCGCATTTTCTGACGCTGACACCAGATCCTGCTTTGTTTCAGCGTGCCGTAGCACCCCACGAAGCGATTGCAATCGCCCGCCTGCAATGTCATTATTGGGTTAACAATTGTTTTTTAAAGCCCAATCAATTGGAAAACCAAGTGGCGCAGCTCCCTGCAGTGCCGAGTATTTTAATCCACGGACGTTACGATATGATTTGTACCTTGTCAGGAGTGTGGCAACTCCATAAACAATGGACTTCTTCAATTTTGGAAATCGTGCCGAATGCGGGACATTATTATAAGGAAACTGGGATGTTAGATGCGATTATTCGGGCAACTAATCAGTTAAGTTTAACTCCACTATGAAAAAGACGATTTGCCGGCTATCTCGCATTTTCTTCATCACAGCCTCCCTCACTTTATTAGCGAGCTGTGCTACGGTGGATCAGCCAGATCCCTATGAAAGCTATAATCGTCAGGTATTTAAATTTAACAGGGCCGTGGATAAAGTCCTCTTTCGCCCCATTGCCGTAGTCTATGACACCATCACTCCGAACTTCATGCAACGAGGCATTAGCAACTTCTTTGCGAATGTCTATCAAGTTCCTACCATTGCTAACGATGTGTTACAAGCAAACCCAGGCTGGGCTTTGTCAGACATTATGCGCCTGGTCGTTAACAGCACGGTCGGTATTGGAGGATTAATTGATGTAGCCAAACCGCTCGGCCTTGAACCCCATGATCAAACCTTCGGTCTGACTTTAGCGAGGTGGGGTTATACCAATTCCTCTTATCTGATCCTGCCTTTCTTGCCCCCAGGAACGGTACGTGATTTAGCTGGACTTGGTGTTGATTCTCTGGCATTTTCAGTCTGGCCTTACATCGACCCTCACTGGATTGCTTATGCTGCTGCAGGAACTAGTTTCATCATTGCCCGCGCACAATTTTTATCTACAGATAAATTAGTCGATGAGGCATTAGATCCTTATGTGTTTGTCCGCGATGCCTACTTGCAACGCATGAATGCGCGAATTGAAAAGGTAACGCACCCAGATGCGGAATCGTAATCCTTCCCCCCCCCCCCTTTTTTTCAAAGGGGGGGTAACAGCGCTAAGATACTTTGGCGCACCGCTTCAGTAAGTTCTTGCCGCGCGGTATATTGGCTAGCCTCAATTGGCTGACCGATGTGGATTTCCACTTTTTGGTTAAGTCGAAAGTTCAAACTCCCAGCAGGTAAAATTTTATCAGCATTTCGAATACCTACAGGGATGATGGTGGCGGCTGTTTCCATGGCCAACAAAAAACAGCCCTTTTTAAACGGATTGAGCTTTCCATGCCGAGAACGGGTGCCTTCCGGCGCAATCCATAGCACAATTCCACTTTGCATTTTTTCTTTGGCATAGTTCAAATCCAGTCTAGCTTGGGCTAGATTGCTGCGATCAATAGAAAGAACTTCAATTTTTTTTGTGGTATAGCCCCAAAAGGGAATACGAAATAATTCCTTCTTAGCCACCATCCGAATGCTACCAGGAAAGGCCGCGAAAATTAGCGGGATATCATACAGGCTAGCATGATTACTCATGATGATATAAGGACGATCGGGTAAGAAACTCACCTGGAGGGGATTAAAAACTTCATAAGATACCTTGGCAAACCTTAGAAGATGAGCGCACCACCGCCGAATCGTCCGGTCAATATCTTGTCGGGTTTTGAAGCGACTCTGGTATAAGCAAATAAGGCCATAAAAAAAGGTAACCACCCCTACCTGCACAATAATCCAAAGACTCTGTAATCGATTTGTCATCATAAATGGTTTGTTTCATTTTTATAGATTATACTTGGCTCAGGATTCAGTTTCTAACCCACCGATAAGGAGTTTATCATGACAATCGTCACCAAAATAATCAATACCGCAATTTCAGGTATTATTGCCACTGGTTTGAGTGTCGCAAGCACTTCTGCTCTAGCAAAACCTCCTGCCATGGAAAAATGCTACGGCATTGTTAAAGCCGGAAAAAACGATTGTGGCTCACTCAACGAAAACGCTTGCGCGGGCCAAGCTAAAAAAGATCACGATCCTTATGCTTGGATCTTAGTACCGAAAGGAACATGCAATAAAATCGTTGGCGGCAAACTCACTCCCCCAAATGAGGGCGAAACCAAAAAGTAATGCCATCTGCTATCTATGGCGCGGGGCTTGGGCTGCGCGCCATTCATTATTCTTATATCCTTGAGCATTTGCCTCCCGTCCCTTGGTTTGAGGTTCTCACCGAGAATTATATGGTGAAAGGTGGGATGGTATTAGAGCGTCTTTCGCAAATACGCAATCATTACCCCATAACCTTCCACGGGGTTGGAATGTCCATTGGATCCACCGATCCACTTAATTATGATTATCTAGCACAATTGAAGCAGCTTATGCTGAGGTTTGCTCCCAGCTACATTTCAGATCATCTGTGCTGGACTTCTTGGCAAAATCAGCATTTTCATGAGCTATTTCCCTTACCATATACGACTGAAGCGGTAAATCACGTCGCCACGCGTATTCGGCAAGTACAGGATTACCTGGGCCAACAAATTTTGCTTGAAAATGTCTCTAGCTATTTAACTTACACGGCATCTGATAGAACGGAATGGGAATTTCTAAATGCGGTCGCTGCAGCAGCAGATTGCTTTATTTTGTTAGATATCAACAATATTTACGTGAATAGTAGAAACCATGAATTTGATGCCCAAGCATATCTCCTGGGCCTGAACCCTAAGCGCGTAAAGCAATTGCATCTAGCAGGCTACCAGGACCAGCAAACCCACTTATTAGATACCCATGGTGCACCAGTAAGTGACGCAGTCTGGAGCTTAACTCAGCGCGCGATGACTTATTTTGGCCCCATCCCCCTCGCCATCGAATGGGACAACAACATCCCCGAATTTCCTATCCTATTTAACGAGGCCCAAAAAGCCGAAGAGCTCTGTTATGCTTGAGCCAACCGATACTCGCCTCTGGGGAGACGGACGTGCAACTCGCCGTGCTCGTAGTTTCAGGAAGCTAGCTTGGGATTGCTCGCTCCGTGGTACATCCCTGTACCATCCCGCTATCATCCTGATACCTAGTCGCGAGCAATCCCAAGCTAGCTTCCTGAAACTACGAGCACGGCGAGTTGCACGTCCGTCTCCCTTCGGCTTGTGCCAAGCATCGTCTCAGTATAGATACCCGCCCAAATCATAGGACATGAAAGTGAGGAATTACTATGCTTAAAACTTTACAAAAGCAATTTATTCGAGCCCTCATTGAGGATAACTCACCCACCTTCATCCGTAATGCCTCTCCCTTATCAGCGAAACAACGCATCGCCATTTATCGAGATAGCTATTCACTGTCCTTGATTAATGCATTAGGAGATAGGTATGAAGTTTGCCAAAAGCTAGTAGGCGAGGATTTTTTCAAGGCCATGGCACGGCACTATGTAGAACAAACCCCTTCTTCTTCTCCTAACCTCAATGACTATGGCTCCACTTTCCCAGCTTTTGTTGCTGATTTTGCACTCGCCAAGTCTTTGATCTACTTGGGTGATGTGGCCCAATTAGAGTGGGCTTGGCACAGCACTCTACATGGACCTGATTCCACGTCTCTTGATATTCATTCCTTATCTTTACTCAATGAAGCGGAATACCCTAAACTTCGTTTCCAATTACCTACTAACAGTAGTTTAATTGCCTCAAAATATCCGATCCATCGCATTTGGGCTTCAAATCAACTTAACTATACCAATGAAACAGAAATTGATTTGTTTAGTGGTGGGGTAAAGTTATTGGTGTGGCGACAGAACTTGGATACTCGTATGGACGTCCTGAGTGAATCTGAATGGGAGTTGTTGCAAGCCCTCACTTCAGGATGCACATTGGCCGAAATTGGTCCAGGCTGCAGTCTGTTACCGCAATGTTGTAAACGCGGCTGGATAGCATATTATTCCTTTGCCCCTTAGTGGTCACATGCAAGGGGTGGCACAAGCCGAATTGGTATAGCGTCAGCAACAACGCTCCGCGCTCGTAGCTTTAAGAGGCTAGGGTTAAGGATTGCTCGCGACTAGGTATCAGGATGATAGCGGGATGGTACAGGGATGTACCACGGAGCGAGCAATCTTAACCCTAGCCTCTTAAAGCTACGAGCGCGGAGCGTTGTTGCTGACGCTATACCAATTCGGATCCCACTTCGGGGCAAGCAGCTACAGCACAAGTCATTCCACATAACGTGTTGGATCAGGTATCCCTGCTTCAATAAATCCTTTCCGGCGGTAATGGCAGCTGTCGCACTTCCCACAAGCTCTGCCCTCGGCATCGGCTTGATAACAAGAGACTGTCCTACTGTAATCCAGCCCTAGTTTGCTACCCAACTGGATGGTTTCTGCTTTGGATAAAAGGACAAGAGGGGCGTTAATGTGTATTTTCTTGCCTTCCACGCTAGCCTTGGTCGCTAAATTAGCGAGCTGTTGAAAGGCTGCAATATATTCTGGCCGACAATCCACATATCCTGGATAGTCAACTGAACATACTCCTGTAAAAATATCCGTAGCCTCCAAGCTTTCTGCTAATCCCAAAGCAAAGGATAAAAAAACCGTGTTTCTGGCAGGTACATAGGTAACGGGTATTGCAGTGCCACCCTGATAAGCAGGAACCGCGATCTGTGGATCAGTCATAGCTGAACCTTGGAAGGTAATATTCGGTAATTCAATGACTTGATGAGAACGGACTGCTAAGTGCAGTGCTATTTCTTTAGCAGCTTCAAGTTCAATCTTATTTCTTTGTTGATAACAAAAAGAAAGAGCATGACACTCAAACCCCTGGGACATGGCCAAGGCTAAACAGGTACTAGAATCTAATCCCCCTGATAGCAATACAACAGCTTTTTTAACCATTTCATACCTCGCTAAAAAACCAATATTCAGTGAAAGGACTACATTATTCCTCTATTACCTATGATGAAATATACATCCGTTCAGAAAGAGGTATGTTACCATGCTTGCGAATCTTCCCAAATCAGTTCAAGAAGAAATTCTCATCTATCTTAACTCAGGCAATTTTAGGGCTGCTGCTATTTGTCGTGACCGCTATTTAAACAAACAATCCACGGTCCCTCCGAAAGAGTAACTATTCACCACAGCCAAAGTTAGCATAGTTGGCAAAAACTGAACGGTTACGACTAAAATTCAAAAAACCATTCTAGTATCGGGCATCCTTGGGTATCATAGCAAGCTTGTTTCGCTTGCTATGCCAAGGCCACCCTTATGATAAAAAAAAGATACTGCGTTTTGCTTGCCCTGCTACTTACCAACTCAGGGCAGGGAAACAATACAGTTTTTGGAAAATCTTCTTTATTTTCCCTTAGTTTCTACAAGCCCACTTATGTCTTACCTTTTTATTACACTCAATTTCCCGATCACGAAGTGTACGAGAATCACACCCCGGAAAATCAATCCCTGCAGCCCTACGAGATAAAATATCAGCTCAGTTTTAAAGTGCCAGTGTGGGAAAACATCATGAACCATCCCACCAGTTTATACATCGCTTATAGCCAGCTTTCCTATTGGCAAGCGTATAATAAATCCGCCTTCTTTAGAGAAACCAATTATGAACCTGAGTTTTTTTTCTCTAATAATCTCAATTTAAAATTTATACGGAATTGGAAAATTAGTTCAATTAATCTAGGAGCCTCTCACCAATCCAACGGGAGAGGGGGAGAGCTGGAGCATGGTTGGGATAGAGTGTATTTAGAAAGTATCTGGAGAAAACCAAATTGGTTGATTAGCATTAAAGCCTGGTATCCCATCCCCAATACCATGCTGAATGCTTACAATCCTAACATTGCCAACTTCCTTGGCTATGAGAGGATTTTAATTAGTTATAACTATCGTGAACAAGTATTTTCAGCTGAACTACGCAATACATTTGAAAGTGGTTTTAAACGCGGAGCCACTGAGCTTACCTGGAGTTTCCCCTTAATTTCACACTTCAGTGGCTATGTACAACTCTTTAGCGGCTTCGGACAAAGCCTGATTGAATACAATCACTATACCAATAGTATTGGCGTGGGGGTTGCTTTAAGTAATTGGTTCTAAGTACCTATTCCGTGATTCTCACAGCCAAAACATCACATTTAGAACCGTGTAGAATCGCATTTGCAGTGGAGCCTAATAATAGTCGTACCCCATGCCGACCGTGACTACCTACGATAATCAGATCAGCCGCCAACTCTTCCGCCTGCTCTAAGATAACCAACTTGGCTGGCCCTACTTTAATAATTTGCTGAGCTTCGGAAATGTTGTAACGCTGTCCTAACTTTGTCATTGCTTCTTTAGCATTTTTCAGCAACATTTCTTCAATATCGGCACCTGCTGCTATACCATAAGCAGCACCATAACTGCTCATATGCTCTACCGCATGAATCATCGTTAGTTTTGCATTAAATTCCCTGCTTAGTTCAAGCGCCCTTTTCACTGGAGGGTCATCACAGCCTGTTTCCAACTCAACAGCAAGCAAAATATGGTTATATTCCGTCATCGGGTTCACTCCAATTAAATAACTAAAAGTTCCAGATTCCTTACGGCAGGAATCGCTGAGGTAATAGTAGCAGGAAAATTAGCTGGTTCCCATAACTTTGTTGGGGACCTTCAGGGCAGACGCAACGCCTTCGGGGTCCTGCCGCTCGGTTACCCGCCGTGCTCGCACGCTGCGCGCGGCGTGGTTTCCCCACGCATCACCCAGGCCTTTAGGCCGGAGACTTTATTGCTACTTTTAAGTGTGATAATGATGATCTTTACCTGTGAATAACCCGTGGGTATATTAAGGTATAAAAAAGGCAGGGATTTTTTTCACAAGTTATACACAAGACAAATTCAAATTAAACACATACTAATAGCTTTGTTAACTCCTTGAGATTGTTATTAAATCTAAAGATATAAACAAGAAATAGCAAGCCCAATAACTACTATATAAAATATTATTCTTATTATATTTATTATAGTAACTTAGAATATAATTATGAGCTGGGGGGGGCAACCATCAGTTGGCACAAGCCGAAGGAGGTGACTAGTGGACCACCTCATCGCGCAACAAAAATTTTGTCAACACTTTGCTGGTCACTGCGTGCCCATGTTCATAGCCATACTGATCACGAAAATGGGAGTGCAATTCCACAATCCATTCGGGCATTTTTAGTTCTACTCGGTTTTTTTCAGCTTCCCTATTGCGATAAACGATGAGCTCTAAAAAGCCCAGGGGCTCCCCTTCATTTTGTTCCAAATATTTGCTTACAATTGATGTAGCAATTTCCATATCTTGATTTTGAGTGGGCCAATCATTCATGCTCTTCTCCTAAGATATATTAAAGTTAGAACTATTTTAATACGCATATGTTAACAAAATATTAAGAGAGACCCCCTATTTCATGAGCGTTGGTTTGTTTAACAAGCTTCGGGATCGTCCATATCCGAAGTAAATAAACAGACCTATAACGGTCCAGGTAAAAAAACTGAACCAGGTTGTTTTGGGCAAGCTACTCATTAGATAGAGGCAAAGTAGGACTCCTAAACCTGGCATTAAAGGTGTAAAGGGAGTTTTAAACGGACGGGGCATGTCTGGTTTGGTCCAGCGCATTACTATCACACCAATTGAAACTAAAGTAAAAGCAGCTAAGGTTCCGATATTGACTAGTGCAGCGACCTTTTGGATAGGAGTGGTTCCTGCAACCAAGGCGATTATGATACCGGCGATGGCAATAATACGTAATGGCGTTTGCGTGTTTGGATTAACCATTGCTAATTTTTGCGGAAATAACCCGTCTCGTGACATAGCGAGAATTAGACGAGTAAGCGCGTAATACATCACCAGAATAACCGTGGTGAGGCCAGCAATGGCGCCAATGGCAACCACAGCACTACCCAGACGGAATCCCAACCTTAATAAGGCTTCGCTAATAGGGGAGCTTACGTTTAAATGAGTATAATTGACTGCAGAGGTCAGTAAGCCAGCAACAATGACATACACAACGGTGCAAATAAGTAATGAACCAATGATTCCTTTCGGGAGATCACGTTGGGGGTTGATAGCTTCTTCTGCAGCAGTTGAAACAGCATCAAACCCAATATAGGCAAAGAAAACTAGACTGGCGCCGGTTACCATACCCTCCCAGCCAAAAGGCCAAAAGTTACTCCAGTTGGTGGCAACGTCGACATGGAAAGCAGCGATCCCAATGAAGAGTGCAATCACTGCGAGTTTAATAAAAACCAAGATCTTATTAACACGGACGCTTTCTCTAATACCCATAGAAAGTAGCCAGGTCATCAGGAGTATGATGAACATAGCCGGCATATTGATGATGCCTCCCTCAAAAGGATTGGTAGTAAGTGCTGCAGGAGGATTTATTCCTGCGGCAATTAGCACATCCTTAACATAGCCGGACCAGCCAATCGCCACTGCGGCCGCCGCAACGGCATATTCAAGCAATAAAGTCCAACCGATAAGCCAGGCCATGAGTTCACCTAAACCAGCGTAAGAGTAGCCGTACGCACTGCCACAGCCGCCAATACTTGATGCTAATTCTGCATAAGAAAAAGCACTAAATGCACAAGCTAACCCAGCTAAGACATAGGAAAAAATAATGGCAGGCCCCGCATGAGTGGCCGCTGCAACTCCGGTTAACACGAAGATACCCGCTCCAATGATGGCGCCTATCCCAATGAGAGTTAAATCAAATGCGCTTAAATAACGACGAAGAGTAGCATCTCTCAAAGGGTGTTGATCCAAGGGTTTAGTGCGAAATAATGCTCTTACAAAACTCATATTTTTTTGTCCTTATTGGGTAGAATGTACAAAAATAAAAGCGGTATTGTAGCCCAAAACAGCCTAAATTTCTCTAAATATTTTCCGAATCTACGAAAAAATCGCTTGTCCTAAGCATGAACTTTTGATATAAAGGCGGTTTATTTTAAAGAGGTGTTTCTTATGGCACGCGTTTGTCAAATTACTAAAAAGGCCCCCAGGGTTGGGAACAACGTTTCTCATGCCAATAATAAAACGAAGCGACGTTTTTTACCGAACTTACAAACTCATCGCTTTTGGGTTGAGGAGTTAGGGCGATTTGTGAAATTACGTGTTTCTGCGAAGGGAATAAAGATAATCGATAAGCTTGGGATCGAAGAAGTTCTCAAAAAGTTAGACAAAGAATAGATTTTTAACAATTTACATAGACGAGATTCATATGCGCGATATCATTAAATTAGTAGCCACCGACGGTACTAAGCATTTTTATACCACTACCAAAAATAAACGTACGAAACCGGGCAAGCTGGTAATCAAAAAGTTTAATCCAATTAGCCGTAAGCACGTTGAGTATAAAGAAGAGAAAATTTAGCTGTTGTTCCAGTAAGGGAGCGTGGTTTAAACCTTGACTTGCTCCCTCGACATGTTAGCCTATCACTCCCTAATCATTTCTTGTAAGGATATTACTGTGAACGTCAAAAAATTTCTCTTCTCTGGTTTTCTCGGCAGTGTAGTTTGTGGGAGTGCGCTGGCTGCAGCAACAGTGGGTACGGAAGCATTCAACCAGGATCAGGTAACGCAAGTAAAGTCTATTGTTCATGACTACTTAGTAACCAATCCCCAGGTGTTAGTAGAAGCTTCTGAAGCTTTGCAAAAGCAAGAGATTCAACAAGCAGAACACAAGGCACTTGCGGCCATTGCGCAAAATGCTCAGGCTTTATTTGCAAGTCCTACCAGTCCAGTGGTAGGCAATCCTAAAGGGGATATTACCGTAGTGGAGTTTTTTGATTATCAATGCCCTCATTGCAAAGATATGTCTCCTGTCCTAGAAAAAATTAGTGCTAATGACCCTAACTTGAGGATTGTTTATAAAGAGTTACCTATTTTTGGCTCTACTTCGAAAGATGCAGCGGTTGCTGCAATCGCTTCGTTGCAACAAGGGACAGATAAGTATGTAAAATTTCATCAAGCCTTAATGGCAGCACCTAATCCACTTACTAAAGATAAAGTTATGGAAATAGCAAAATCTGTGGGATTAGATACGAATAAATTATCCAACGATATGAATAGTGCAGCAGTGCGTAAAGAGGTTGATGATAACTTTAAATTGGCGCAAGTATTAGGCTTGATGGGAACCCCTACTTTTATTGTTGGCAAATGGACAGCAGGCGCCAGCAATGTCAGTGGCACGGTTAAGAATGTTGGGTTTGCCCCTGGTGTTGTAAGTGGGGATAAATTGAAAGAGCTTATTGCTCAGGCGCGGCAATCGTAAATCCTTCTCCCACAAGGGGAGAAGGATTAATGTCGAGGTAGGAATTTCATTCAAACTCACTTCGTAGTTGCCGAGAAAACAGATTTTGAATGGCGGTTTGTACGGGTAGATCGTGATAGATGACTTGGTATATTTGCTGAATAATTGGCATTTCCACTCCCTTTTCCTGCGCTAGTTGATAGACTGCTTTTAGATTTTCTAACCCTTCGACTACTTGCCCGATGGCGGCTAAAGCCTGTTCTCGGGTTTTCCCAAGAGCAAGTGCTGCACCAAAGCGGCGATTTCGTGATTGATAATCTGTACAAGTGAGCACTAAATCACCCAAGCCTGCTAAGCCCATAAACGTGGATGGGATTCCGCCCAGAGCTATGCCTAAACGTTGCATTTCAGCCAAACCACGAGTGATAAAAGCGCTGAGCGCATTGGATCCTAGGTCCAAGGCATCAATAACGCCGGCTGCTATGGCGAGCACATTTTTTACAGCGCCACACACTTCTACCCCAATAAGATCCGTCGTCGTGTATATCCTAAAATATTGGTTGCTGAATCGCGAACTTAATGCTTGGCCAAAAGCCGGATAAGTTGTGGCGATCACTGCCGCTGTGGGTTTTTCTAAAGCAACTTCTTTTGCAAAGCTCGGGCCTGATAATGCTGCGGTGATGACATCACCTAATATTTCTTGAACCTGGTCGTGTAATAAGGGTTGGGAATTTTTGGCAAATCCTTTGGTACCCCAAACTAATCGATGTTGTGGCGAGCAAAACGGTTTTATGCTGTGTAACAAATCATGGAAGGCGTAGCTTGGCACCACAATCAAGAGATCTTCTGCTGTAGTTATGGCAGTGGCAAGATCAGCTGTCAATTGTAAGTTATCAGGAAAACGAATTTGCGGTAAATATTTTTCGTTGCAGCGGCTGTGCTGCATGGCTTGTATCTGTTCCTTGTCTTGCCCCCAAAGCTGAACTGCTTGAGTGTTTTTAGCCAATAACATGGCAAGCGCTGTTCCCCAGGAGCCTGCGCCTAATACTGAGATTGGAGGGCTCATATTGAATTGAGCCCAGCAGAATTATTGAGTTTGTTTAGACTCTTCTTTTGCTGCTTGAGCCATTCTTTGGGCATAAAGCTCCTCGAAATTAACATGGGCCAGAAACAGTGGGGGGAAACTAGCGCGGGTGACTAAATCTGACACTAATTCTCGTGCATAAGGAAATAAAATAGTGGGGCAATGCACGCCCAGTTTGTGGTGCACTTCTGACTCGGTAAAACCTTTAATGGTAAAAATTCCTGCTTGTTGAACTTCGACTAAAAAAGCGACTTCGGTCTCGATTTTGGCCGTGGCGGTTATAGCAATTTGTACCTCATAAACATCATCTGCCAGGTTATTGGTTTTGGCATTTAACTCAATTTCGATTTGAGGGTTCCAAGGCTTGCGAAAAATCTCCGGAGATTTCGGTGTTTCCAACGAGAGGTCTCGAACATACAGACGCTGGATATTGAATATCTGGGCAGGTTCATTGGAAGGTTCTGTGGCCATAATTGTGTTCCTATTTGCTATTTGCTTTCAAGAGGTAGTCCAGCAGTTTTCCATGCCTGTAGACCACCCGCCAGAGTAAAAACCTTAGTATAACCCTTTTTCCGTAATTGAGTGACTAAGGTAAGGGGTTGTCCAGTGTCGCCAAGCAGAATTACCGGTTTATCTTGATATTTTCGTATTTTATCCAAATTACTGGCTAATTCAGCTTGCGGAATATGTAGAGCATTAACAATATGACCGCTATTAAATGCTTCCTTGGAGCGAAGGTCAATCACTACCGCACGTTCATGATTTATCAGCTGGATTGCACCCTGGGGAGACAACCGATTCCCACCTTGTTTATTCCTAATTTCTTCTATGATGAGTAAAATGATAATAATGGCAAAGGCTGCTACCAGCAACCAGTGTCGGGCAATAAATTCAAATATTTGTGGCATCATAATGGGAAGCGTCTCGAAGGGCAGCTGAAATTGCTGGTATATTAGCGAATGCTTTGGACAGACTCAAGGATTTCCTGTTAGGATGTCGGCTCTATATCTCATTGGAATTAGCTATGGAAGCAAGAACTAAATCGGCGATTATTTCTTTTGGGACCGCCACTCCAAGGTATACTTATCCCCAAAATGCTGTGGCGGAATTAATCTCCACTAGTTTAAATTTAAAACCGGCAGAGAGAAGATTATTAAAATCTGTTTACCGATCAACCGGAATTGATCAACGCTACAGTGTGTTAAAGGATTATTGTGCAAATCCAGGGGAATTTGAATTTTTTCCGAATGATGCCGATGTGCCTTTTCCTTCCACCCAACAACGCATGAAAGTTTATCGAGAAAATGCTCTTGCTTTGGCTTTACATGCTATCGCAGCTAGCTTAGCGTCTCTTGACAATTTTAATTTAGCTCAGATAACTCATGTAATTACCGTGAGTTGTACCGGCATGTATGCGCCTGGTTTGGATATAGAGATTGTCCAAAACTTAAATCTTAACCTTAGTGTAAAGCGCACAGTGATTAATTTTATGGGTTGTTATGGTGCCTTTAATGCCATTAAAGTTGCTGATGCAATTTGTAAAGCAGAACCTGAATCCCTAGTGTTAATTGTATGTTTAGAAATTTGTACCATACATTTTCAAAAAAATATGAGTCGGGACAACATAATTGCTCATTCAATTTTTGCTGATGGTGCGGCAGCGATAATAATGCAGGCTAATCCACAACAACGAAAATACTTAACTTTGGAACATTTCCATTGTGATTTATTACCCAAAACAAACGACTCTATGACTTGGGAGATAGCAGATAGCGGATTTGATATTGTGTTAAGTAGTTATGTGCCGGAAATAATTGATAAAGGGATCCAAGCTTTTTTTAAGAAGTTGATCTCTACTAGTAGATTTAAGCTAGAAGACATTGACTTTTTTGCCATCCACCCTGGCGCTAAAAAGATTTTGCAAGCCTGTGAAAAGGCCCTGAATATTAGTGAGGAACAAAATAAATATTCTTATCGAGTGCTTAAGCAGTATGGAAATATGTCTTCACCCACGGTTTTATTTGTATTAAAAGCAATCTGGGATGAGTTGGATCTTAAAGATCAGCGAAAAAATATTTATAGTTGTGCTTTTGGTCCAGGTCTTACCTTAGAATCTATGTTGTTGAAAATCCATGTTTAATATGCTCCCCCTCTCCCTAACCCTCTCCCACCTTCCCTCGCTGGCGCTCGGGTGGGGGAGAGGGGAAACATAATGCTTAAAAACCGCTCCCAAGAAAAAGAATTGCTAGATCTTGGCTCAGAATATTACCAGCAGGATGAATATGTGCAATGCCTGAAAAATTTATTTACCATTAATAAAATAATTGGTTTCTTCCGGCGTACTGTAAAGGTCCTTAAAAAAATTTCGGATGATTCTACATTATTAGATGTGGGTTGTGGCGGAGGTTTGTTTATATTGCATTTAAGTAGATATTTTCCTTACATGCCGATGTATGGTGTGGATATATCTTCTGCAGCGATAGCTGAGGCGAACGAAAATTTAAAATCTTGGAATAAAATTAAGCCGAATGTTCGTGTTTCCTTTCAAGTGCAAGAGAATAAAGAACTTAAAGTGGTTACCGGTGGTGTCGATTTAATTTTGGTGAGCTTAGTTTGTCACCACTTAACCGATGATGAACTGGTTGGTTTTTTATCTCAGCTTTATTTGGTTGCTAACAAAGCAGTTATTATTAATGAACTGCATCGACATACTTTATCTCATTTTTTTTATCGATTAGTAAGCCCTTTATTGTTCAAAAATCGTTTAATAAAGCATGATGGCCTCATTTCTATCCGTCGGGGTTTTATTCGGAAGGAATGGCAATTATTGCTAGAAAAAGCAGGGATTAAAAATTATCAGCTTAAATGGTGCTTTCCCTTTTGTTGGCAGTTGATTTTATGGAAATAACCAGTCACATAAGCTGCGTCTTTCCACTCAATTTTGCTCCCAGAGTTAAGAGGGCGGGAAATCGTTTCAGCCAAGGTAACAACAGCGATGCTGCCCATGGTCGCATGGCCAGATGTGCAAAGCATGCTGCAGCATAAATGCGGTTGGCAAAGTGAGCATTCCATTGCTGGATATAAACTTGACCTGCTTCATGGAATTGATTTTTTGACCTGATCTCTGTTTGGTTTAAGATTTGAGAAAGTAGCCAGGCGGATTGCATGGCCATACTGATGCCCTCTGCAACTACGGGATGTGCTTCCCCGGCTATATTGCCGACAAAAAAAAGCCCGTCTTGGTAGCGTTGACGAATTCCTGGCCTGATAGGACCGACTGCGAGCCAATTTCCTTCACGTTTTGCGCAGGCAAGTACTTGCTCAGCGCCAAGGCAGAATTTTCTGATATGTTGTATTACAGCTTCTCCAGCTTGTTCTCCAGGATATTTTTGCCTAATATTGCGCAAAATATCCCGACGAATACAACAAGAAAGGGTTACTCGTCCTTCATCGCTATGGACCAGTCCGCCATAACCCCCTGGAAATGCTAGTAGTGGCATAAGGTCAGGCGCGAGGCTGCAATTGCGAAAATGTGTTTTAAATGCTAACAGGTTAGAGTCACGGTGAGGATAAGTATGGGGCACGAGCCCACGTTCCCATGAACGATGATCACTAGGCGCGCTGAAATTTGTTGCACTAAATGATCAGAAACAATCGTGGCAGTGAAATGCGTTTTGCGTTGTAAAGCTTTAACTTCCCAAGGTTGCCATAATTTTGCGCCAGCGCTAATAGCCAGCTCTAATATCCTACTATCAAGTTTTTCACGTCCTAGAGCCCGCCCCCAAAATCCCAGTGACTGATTGGCTGGTGGCATGGATGATTCAAGCACACTAGTTCCAGTAAATAAGCCCACCCGTCGTACTTCGGGTCCGGCGTGATTATGATAGAAATCGGAGATACCAATGCGTTGTAACAAGGGTAAATTGGTGGCGGAGAGAAATTCACCGCAGACTTTAGGTCGAGGAAAAGCTTTCTTCTCGACAATTGCTGTCGACCAACCTGCTTTTGCCAGCAACAAAGCAGTTGTAGCTCCAGCCGGCCCACTGCCCACCACCAGCACATCAAATAGCATTAATATATTTCCAAAGGATCCACATCCATCGACCAGCGTACCTTATGTCCTAATTTTAGTGTTTCAAGTACGGGAATAAGTTCAAGAAGCCAGGAGTGTAACATATTACGATGGCTGGTTTGAAATAGGAGTAAACTGCGGAAGTGCCCGGCCTTTCGCTCCATCGGGGCGGGAATTGGCCCGAGCATTTTGATGTGGGGATTGTGCAAGTTGGCAGCAGCGTCTTTGACTTGTTGCAAAAATTTTAATGAAACGTGCTTTTGCTTTGTTTCTGCTCGCAATAGAGCCAAAAACGAGAAAGGCGGCCATTGTGCCGAGCAACGTTCTTCCAGCAATTGGCGTGCAAATTCAGCGTAACTTTGCTGGATTAAGGCGAGCAATAAAGGATGCTTGGGGTAATGTGTTTGCAAAAAAACCTCGCCAGGTTTTGTCTCGCGTCCCGCGCGACCAGCGACTTGCATAATCAATTGTCCCATCCGCTCACTGGCACGGAAATCACTACTCAATAAGCCTCCATCAGTATCGAGAATACCCACCAAAGTGACATCGGGGAAATGATGTCCCTTCGCTAACATTTGTGTGCCGATTAAAATTTGACGATGACCGGTTTGTATTTGCTCCAGCATTTTTTCCAGCGCTTTTTTGTTGCGCACATTGTCGCGATCAATGCGTAATATGGGTACTTCAGGAAAATATTTTTGTAACGTCTCTTCCAAGCGTTCCGTGCCGATGCCTAATTGAAATAATGAAGTATTGGCGCATTTCCCACAGGAGCTAGGAATGACGGCACTGTAATCACAGTGATGGCAAATCAAGCGCTGTGGGCGTAAGTGGAGGGTTAATTTTGCATCACAACGCGGGCAACTCGCTATCCAACCACAAGAGTGACAAAGCAATATTGGAGCAAAACCGCGGCGATTAAGAAATAGCAACACTTGATTTCCTTCAGCCAAATGCTTGGCAATCGCCTGACGCAGGGCTTGGGACAAGCCTTGTTTTAGGCGTTGGTTCCTGATGTCAATCAGCTGAAAAGAAGGCTGAAGTGCTTGACCTGCTCGCTCGGGTAATGACAGAAGAAAAAATCGTTTTCTTTGTGCATTGTATAAGCTTTCCAACGAAGGGGTAGCGCTGCCTAATACCACGGGAACCCCTTCCAGACGACCACGCACCACGGCAATATCGCGGGCGGAATAGCGAAAACCACTTTGCTGCTTGAAGGATGGATCATGCTCTTCATCGAGAATAATCAGCCCTGGTTGGGCTAGTGGTAGGAAAATGGCAGAACGAGTGCCAATAATAATCCGTGCTTCGCCGCTGCGTGCTTTTAACCAAGTATCAGCGCGTTTGCGATGCGATAATTTAGAGTGAAAAGTTGCAATGGGCACTGCAAAACGCCGCTCAAAGCGGGCGATAGTTTGTGGCGTCAGACCAATTTCTGGCACTAACACCAAGGCTTGTTGCCCTTTTTGCAGGATTTCCTGGATTATCTGTAAGTAAACTTCGGTCTTGCCACTGCCAGTGACTCCCTGTAACAGAAATGTATTGAATCCAGAATGAGAGAGCACCCGCTCCGTAGCTTGTTGTTGGTGGTGGTTTAAGGGCAAGGGAGGTTCTTTTAAGTGGTTTTCACCTCTCCCCTTGTGGGAGAGGTCGCCATGCGTAGCATGGCGGGTGAGGGGTAAACTGGGCGTAATATCCTCAAGTTGTAATAGCTGAGGCAAGGCCGCCCCCAGCAGCACTTCGCCGATCGGGTGATGATAATATTCGCTGGCCCATTGGCAGAGCTCAAATAGACTGGGGGGGAAGATTGGTTCTGGGTCTAAGATACTAATTGCTGACTTGAGTTTATTTGCTGGAACGCAGGCTGAGGAGTCTATCCGCAGCACCACCCCAACTAACTGCTTCTTACCAAAAGGCACTAAAACACGGGCGCCAGGTTGCGCAGTCATTGCCCCCTCAGGCAATAAATAATCAAAGCAATGCCTGAGGGGCTTATCAATGGCAATATGCAAAATGGTCAGATGGTTGGACATGAGGTATGTTAGCTTCAAAATGTTTTAAGTTGTAGGGTGGGCTAAGGAAGGGGGGATGTGCTTTTTAAAATAAACCGCTTACCCGAAAACGCTAGACCAATCTGCAGTATCTTAGTTCTGCCACGCTGCCTTGCTTCAGCCGCATAATTTTGCAATTCCATTTGTTCCAAAGCGTGTTGTGCCGCTTGCTCCAAGGCTTGATCGAAATTAGGCGTCTCTTTGGGTACTCGTTTGAGTTCAATTAAAATCGTCAGTTTATTTTCATCGTGAGAAAAAATCATATAGTCGTAGCGACCATAGCCACTCTCCCTATTCGATTTAATTTCATAATTTTTATTGTGATACAGACTTGCTGTCGCACCAATCATAAAGCCATGATAAAAAACTTCAGAATCTTTGGAGGTATCGTGAACACTAAACGTTTGTTCCACTAGCTGTTTTAAATCATGCTCAAAGGCGATTAAGTCACCTGTGAGTAAATGATTTAAGAACGTATCAAACCATTTCGTGTCGTGGCCATCAGCTAACCATTCCCGGATGATTTGTCGATACAATCCACGTACTTCGCGGTTGGGAATATCTAACTGACACTGCAATTCTTCTTCAACCCGTTGTGAAGAAACTACTTTCAAGTAACCCGCTGCAAACAATAAACTCCAACCTGCTGAGTCTCCTCTGCCTCGCTGGGGATTTAGGTCAGCAAATGCCAAAGTTTCATCAATTGTTTTTTCAATCGTCTTGCCCTGTAATAAATCCTCAAATTGAGTTCTAAAGCCTTCACTCGATCCCAGTAATAGGGTTTTAATCAGGTGATTATCACTCGTATTAACCCAGTAAGGAGCTAATTCTCCTTGTTCGCGAATGCATTTGACAATCGACCAGGGATTGTAGACGGTATAGGTTCCTGCCTTATAGCCATTGTACCAATCACGAATTGCAGGCGCCTGTGCTTGTAAGCCTGCTTGCTGTAATAAATTTTCTACCTCATCTTCGGTAAAACCAAAATACTGCCCATATTTAGAATTGGTCAGGGTATAGACTTCTAAATTATTTAACCCTGAAAATAAACTTTCTTTGGCAACCCGTAAAATGCCGGTAATCACTGCTTTTTCAAGATAGGGATTAGTTTTTAAAGCAGCGCCAAAGATCCCCCGCATTAGATTGAGCATTGGGTCATAGTAGTTATGCACATAAGCAGCTTGAATCGGAGTATCGTACTCATCGATCAGCAACCAAGGTTTGACTTGATAATGCTGATACAGGTAATAGCATAAATCAACCAATGCCGAACGAACTGCTGGTTCATCAACCCGCTCTTCCAGCACAGCAAGAAATTTTTCTTTATCACTCGAGGTTAATCGTGGACTATTTGGTAGTTCATGCTGGTATTCTCGATAAAGCTGTGACATGAGTTTCTTCATCATGCCGTAAGCAGCTTCAAAGTGATTATTTTTCACCTCCTTAAAGGTGACAAAGATCACAGGATATCGGCCCTGGTGTTGCATATAGTCGTCACCCAAAGCAGTAATTTTTAAGCCCTCGAATAAATTTTGAGTAGATTGACCATGGGCTTTAGCCGCCAAAAAGTAATGCAGCATGGACAAATTTAAGGTCTTGCCAAAACGGCGGGGGCGGGTAATTACTGCTACCTGAGCAACATCATCCAGGATTTCTTGAATTAATAAACTCTTATCAACAAAATCCATCCCTCTGTCGACAATGGCTTTAAAATCATCATAACCTACGGGTAGTCGCATAAAAGCACCTGCTTGTGAAAGCGTCGTTTTTGCAAGGAAGCTATTCACCACGATTTTGCCTCTTCCCTTGTGGGAGAGGCCGCCGCGCCATAAGGCGCGCGGGTGAGGGGTAAGCAACAGTTAGCATTTAGCTAATAAAATGCTTTTTGCTGTTTTCAAGTTTACCCCTCATCCGCCCTTTCGGGCACCTTCTCCCACAAGGGGAGAAGGATTTTTACACACAAAGGATGGTGAATGATTACAAAAAAACTTTGTATCCTGCATGCGCTGTGGATCCTGGCATCCCTGCCGAGACAAGGAGGCCTTTAGATTCTAGCCTAAAATCCAATGCAGTGGCTAGTGAAGAAGTGATTCCGTGATTCCGGGTAAAGCATTAATATTTCAATAAGGTTTTCCGACTATAATGTCTCCTAATTACTAACTAAGAGGATAAATTTATGAGTATTCAGAGTAGTGTTGAGTTTACGCGACAGGACGTAACCACGCTTATTACAGAGATTAAAGCCTGGCAAATACCTCGCGGATCTGAAAATCCTAATTTAACTCAATTGGCAAACTGTTTAGAACCTAAAGCCGAGGAGGAAACACAAGCTGTACTTAGGCGCGAGACAAAGGAAATTTGTAGCCATCTAATAGCTATTATGAACGATTTTGATCAAGCAGTAATAGGTAGCAATAGCAGGAAAGGAGCGACATATAATAACCAAGTAGCCGGCTGGACTCAGATGGGTGAGTTCGTGGAACGAGGAGAATGGCAAGGCATAGGGCAGGCAGCTTTTAATCAACGTAACCAACAACTAATAAATACTAGTGTTTTTTTATCCCATTAAAAATCGCGCAATCAATATCGCAAAAAAAACCGCTATACTCGGTGTGATGCCGCCCTTAGGTATCGCCCTGGCTTATGGCATCATGACGCTAATTGAGCAAATTGCGAAACTTAGTGATCCGGAGTTCCAGTTGAAAGGATTACAGGGGTTTCCTGAGTTTGTTCAGTCAGATTCCTTAAAATTAGCTGCTGAAATTTATGGTAGTGTCATGGGTGGAATTATTCTGATTGCCTTGTTAACTTATGCTTATGCTATTAGTAGAAGCTACACCGTTGAAACACCAATTACCCAAGCAGGGGATAAAGAAGCTACGGGCAATAATTATTTCTGAAGCTCGTAGTTTTTCTGAGCCGAATTGCAAAAGTCTTAATCCTTGCTATAGTTATATTAGGTGTTGGGGTGATACTTGTCCTGAACCGATATTAATAGAAGATAAGGAACTTGACTCAAGCCATTGTGTGCATAGCTGTCAATGAGCAGAAAGCCTAATGTGGCGTGGTTATTTTCCGCCGTACAACTTGGAATGGCTCAGTGTACGGTATCTTCGCAACACCTTTTTTTGACCCGCGATGAGCGGGTTTTTTTATTGGCGCCATGATAGAATCCCTTCTCCCGCAAGCGGGAGAGAGATTCTAGTTCGGAGACACCAGTGCCTCAAGCGCAATTTCAATTCTTTAATACCAAGCGGTTTTTCCCCTTATTTCTGACTCAATTTGCCGGCGCCTTTAACGACAACTTGTTCAAGACCGGTTTAGCCATGTTGATCACCTTCCAATTAGTTCAGGATACCCACCATGCCCAACTATTAATTAACCTATTGGCAGGGATATTCATTCTTCCTTTTTTGTTGTTTTCAGCCCTTGCGGGTCAATTAGCCGATAAATTCTCACGCACCCGAATTATTCGCATTATTAAGCTGTGCGAAATCTTGTTTATGCTCATTGCTGCTCTGGGGTTTTACTATCAAAGTACCTGGGTTTTAATGCTCACTGTTTTTTTGATGGGCACCCATTCAAGTTTTTTTGGGCCAATTAAATATTCTTCCTTACCTTATTTGTTGCGCCCAGGGGAGTTACTTACCGGTAATGGCATAATTGAGGCGAGTACCTTTATCGCCATTTTAGTGGGCACTTTATTAGGCAGCACCTTGGGTGCTTCCCATGGTGAAGCGTTAGTCCTGGCTGGGATTAGCATTGTCGTGGCAGTAATAGGCTGGTTCAGTAGCTTATTGATTCCGCCGATCCCTTTGGCACGTCCCCACCTGCAGCTAACATTTAATCTGGTTCGCGACCTAAAAGCCTTGTGGCAGGAAGTTACCGGGATGTCTGGTATTCCCTTTACTATTGGACTGATTTCTTGGTTTTGGTTTATTGGCCTAATTTTTGTGACGCAATTTCCGGTGTATGTTAAAGAAAGCATTGGTGGCAATAAATACGTGGTCAGTTTATTTTTATTATTGTTCACCGTGGGTATTGGTATAGGGAGTTTGTTTTGCGCCCGCTTGCTGAAAGGAAGCATTACGGCGAAATATGTACCCTTAGGGATCTTGGGCATGTCAATTTTTATGCTTGATTTATGCTGGGTCAGCCATAATTTTGTCCCCTTGCCTGATGCGAGTGTTGCTGGCTTTTTGGGGACACTGTCTGGGGGGCGGATTGCTCTGGATTTATTTATCATGGCTTTTTTTGGCGGGTTTTACACGGTCCCTTTATATACGCTATTGCAAGCGCAGAGCATCCCAGAGTTTCGTTCGCGCGTGATTGCTTGTAACAATATTGTTACTGCGTTATTTATGGTGGTCGCTTCGATCTTTGCCGTGGGGTTTTTATCCCTGAAATTTTCCACAGTTGAACTATTTTTAGTTGTCGGTATCATTAACGCGGTGGTCGCAGTGATATCTTGGACGAAATATCGATGGAAATGACTAAATCCCCGCAGCTGTTATCCCGCGCGCAGCTGTTGTCATCCCAAGCACAGCTGTCATCCCGAGCGAAGCGAGGGATCTCATTAATGTGGCACAACCTAGTGAGATCCCTCGCTTCGCTCGGGATGACAGCTTGCTCGGGATGACAGCTTTCGGGATGACATTACTAGTAGGATGCAAAGATCAAGTCATCAATAATCCCCATTCTTTGCAGGATTATGCGGAAAATATCCGTTACGGTTCTTTTGCCAGCTCTCCCAAGAGCTTAGACCCTGCGCAGTCGATGTCTGAAGATGAACTGGTATTCATTGCGCAAATCTATGAAGCGCCGCTGCAATACCACTATCTGAAACGCCCTTTTACTTTAATACCGCAAACTGCCAAAACCATGCCGATGGTTCGTTATTGGGACGCTAAACGCCGGAAATTACCGGATGATGCGCCGCAAAAGCAAATTGCCTATACCACCTACGATATTCAAATTCAGCCAGGAATTTATTATCAACCTCATCCTGCATTTGCTCAAGATAGCAGTGGAAACTACCTGTACCTAAATCTTTCCCCAGCACCAATGGCCGAGATTACTACTTTATCCGACTTTAAACAGACCGGAACTCGCGAACTGACGGCCGAAGATTATGTTTATGGCATAAAACGTTTGGCTCATCCAGGCTTAAATTCTCCTGTTCTGGGCTTATTGCAAAAATATGTTCTTGGGTTAACCGCGTATTCACAGCAATTACAGGGCTTATACAATTCACGCAAATCCGATGCCTTTTTAGACTTAAGAAATTATCCGTTAGAGGGAGCGATAGTATTAGATCGATATACTTATCGCATTATTTTGCAAGGGCAATATCGTCAGTTCATATATTGGCTAGCCATGCCCTATTTTGTCCCTATTCCCTGGGAAGCAGATCTGTTTTATTCGCAACCCGGTATGAGGAAGAAAAATTTAAGTTTTAGTTGGTATCCGGTAGGAACCGGGCCCTATTTATTGGCCGAGAATAATCCGAATCGGCAAATGGTGTTAGTCAAAAATCCTAATTTTCATCCGGCCTATTACCCATCCGAAGGAGAGCCAGGAGATCAGCAAGCCGGATATTTAGCGAATGCGGGTAAACGGCTGCCTTTAATCGATAAATATGTATTTAGCTTGGAAAAAGAATCCATCCCGCGTTGGAATAAATTTTTACAAGGCTATTACGATCAGTCGCAAATTAGTTCCGATACCTTTGGTGAAGCAATTCAATTAGATGCGACAGGCAACCCCCAATTAACGCCAAGATTAAAAGACCGCAATATTCGCTTACAGACTAGCATTCAAACGGCCAGCTTTTCTTTCGGGTTTAATATGCTTGACCCGGTGGTTGGGGGCTACAGTGAATCAGCACGAAAACTACGCCAAGCCATTTCTATTGCATTAAATGAGGAACAATTCATTACTATTTTTCTCAACGGTCGTGGCATTCCAGCTCAAGGGCCAATTCCGCCTGGGATATTTGGATTTTTAGCGGGAAAAGAGGGTGTTAACCCCTACGTGTATGATGTGATCAATGGGGAACCGAAACGCAAATCGATTGCGATGGCCAGGCAATTATTGGCGCAAGCCGGTTATCCCAATGGCAGGAGTGCGCAAACTGGCAAGCCGTTGGTGTTGCATTACGACACGTCATCTCTTACTCCAGCGGACAAAGATGAATTTGGCTGGATGCGCAAACAATTTGCTCAATTAGGCATTGAGCTGTTGATTCAAAGTACCGATTACAATCGATTTTTGGATAAGCTGCGCACGGGGAATGTGCAAATTTTTCCCTTTGGCTGGGTGGCGGATTACCCAGATCCAGAAAATTTTTTAAATTTACTCTATGGACCAAATGGTCAAGTAAGATTTGGGGGGAATAATGCAGCGAATTATCAAAACGACCGCTTTGATACCCTGTTTTTACAGATGAAAGCTTTGCCCAATGGGCCGGAGCGTTTGCGCTTGTTGCAAAAAATGCTCGCTATTGCGCGGCAAGACAGCCCTTGGATTTGGGGAGTTTTCCCTAAAGATTTTTTATTGGCGCAGGCATGGTTACAGCCTTTAAAGCCTAACTCGATCATTGTCAACGCGCTTAAATATCAAAGCTTGGATCCGGCTTTGCGCGTACAATCAATAGTGGCATGGAATCAGCCGATTATTTGGCCGCTGTTGATTTTCTTGCTAGTGTTGTTGGGTTTATTGCTACCGGCCTATGGCCAGTATCGCAGGGCTATCCGCCGACCTATTAAAAGATATTCAGTAGGATAAAGATGCTTGCTTACATTATAAGGCGTTTATTTTATGCGATTCCGGTGTTAATCGGGGTAAACCTGATCACCTTCATGTTGTTTTTTATGGTGAATAGCCCGGATGATATGGCCCGATTTCAGTTGGGACAAAAATATGCAACGCCGGCTGCCATCGAACAATGGAAACATAGCAAGGGCTATGATGTACCGCTGTTTTTTAACGACCAAGCAGCGGGTTGGGGGCAGTTTACTGAAACTTTGTTTTATAAAAAATCGCTGGGATTATTCGCGTTTGATTTTGGTACCTCACAACGTGGGCGTGATATTGGTTATGATATTGGTCAGCGAATGTGGCCGAGCCTAGCGATTGCCTTGCCGACTTTATTACTAGGATTAGCAGTTAATATTAGCTTTGCTTTATTTATGGCTTTTTTTCGTGGTGCCTACGTTGATGTCTGGGGCGTTGTGATGTGTGTCGTGTTGATGTCGATTTCTAGCTTATTTTATATCATTGGTGGGCAATATTTATTTGCCAAGGTGCTGCAAATCGTGCCGATTTCAGGTTACGAAAGTGGTCTTGCTGCGAGCAAATTCGTGATTTTGCCGATCTTAGTGGGTGTATTAAGTGGCATCGGTGCGGGAACACGTTGGTACCGCACGATTTTTTTAGAAGAAGTGCATAAAGAGTATGTCACCACCGCGCGATCAAAAGGCTTATCTGAGGTCAGGGTTTTATTTAAGCATGTATTGAAAAATGGCTTAATTCCTATTTTAACCGGGGTGGTGGTGGTTATTCCGACCTTATTTATGGGTAGTTTAATTTTGGAATCCTTTTTTGGAATTCCAGGACTGGGAAGTTATACCATTGATGCTATTGCACAGCAGGATTTTGATATTGTGCGAGTTATGGTGTATCTGGGAACAGTGCTGTATGTCTTGGGACTTATTTTGACTGATATTTCTTATACGATAGTTGACCCTCGGATTAGGTTCCATAATTAATGCTCCCTCTCTCCCGCCCGAGCACACGGCATCCCGAGTACATGTGTACTCGGGAAAGTGGGGGAGGGTTGAGGAGATGGGGTCAAATGCCGGGACGACGAGCCTCGAGGGTGGGGAGAGGAGGATTTAAAACATGACAGTGCAACCAGTGCTACTAGTGACCGATGTTTTATTTTATGTATTGACATTATTTATCTTAATTTTTGTGGTTTATTCACGTCGGAATGAATTGCTGCGAGAAACTTGGCAGAGGGTATTGGCCGGTCCAATCGCGATGTTTTCACTGGTCTTATTAGTTGTTTTTTTCTTGATAGCTTTACTGGACTCTTTGCACTTTCATCCTGCATTGCCAGTATCCGAATCTGGAGTTATTTATTATTCTACTCAGGTAAAGAGTTTATTCGATGTATTGGTATGGCCATTGGGTGAAATTTCACAAGAAACTTATACAGCGCCTTTTGCGGTTGCGTTACAACCAGGAATTTCCTGGGAGAAAATTGTTAGTCATATTGGTATTGATTTGGCAAAGGTGGGGTTAGCATGGCTGATATTATTGGGTTTCACTATTATTTATGCAGCTAAACAGGCTCATGAAACTATTTTTCGACAATTTCGCATGGTATTAAGCGGGCGGAGCAAACTGGCGGTGCGCAGTTTTTTTCTCGGACTTGCTTTAGTGTTAGTGGCTGCTGTTGTGACTTTAGATTTGTCGAAATTTTATGCGATCTTTGGCACTGATAAAGTTGGCCAAGATATGTTTTATGCGAGTTTAAAAAGTATTCGGACCGGAGTAGTCATTGGAACTTTGACCACGTTATTTATGCTGCCATTCGCCATATTTTTTGGTACTTTAGCCGGTTATTTTGGCGGTTGGGTGGACGATATCATTCAATATGTTTATACCACCCTAAGTTCCATTCCTGGCGTGTTATTAATTACCGCTGCAATTTTATCTCTGCAAGTTTTTATTGGCAGCCATTTGTATTTATTTCCTGATTTGGCGACGCGAGCAGATGCACGCTTGTTTATTCTCTGCGCGATATTGGGAATTACCAGTTGGACTGACTTGTGTCGATTGATTCGTGGTGAAACTCTGAAGTTGCGGGAAATAGATTTTGTCCAAGCAGCGAAGGTGATGGGAGTGTCTAATGGTCGAATTATTACCCGGCATATCGTGCGTAATGTGCAACACATTATCTTAATTACTTTAGTTTTGGATTTTAGTATGTTGGTTTTGGCAGAGGCTGTTTTATCGTATGTAGGAGTTGGCGTAGATCCTTCGACGATGAGTTGGGGAAATATGATTAACAGCGCACGGATGGAATTAGCGCGCGAACCCGTCGTCTGGTGGCCATTAGCTGCAGCATTTGCGTTTATGTTTATCTTGGTGCTGTCGGCTAATTTATTTTCAGATGCGGTGCGTGATGCTTTTGACCCCAAACGGAGCAGTGATGGCTGAATCATTATTAGAAGTAAATCATCTGAGTGTGCGATTGCCCCAGGAAAATGGCTTTTTTAATGCCCTAGACAATGTCCAGTTTAAGTTAGCGCGTGGTGAAACTTTGGCTTTGGTTGGGGAGTCTGGCAGTGGCAAGACTTTAACTGCGTTGTCGATATTGCAATTGTTGCCAGCTGGGGCGCAGGTGAGTATGGCAAGTCGCATTTTTTGGGAGCAACAAAATTTATTAGATTTTCCAGAATTGGTTTTGAGAAAAATTCGTGGTCGTCGGATTGGGATTATTTTTCAAGAAGCCAGTTTAGCATTGAATCCGGTATTGACCATCGGCCAACAAATCACCGAATCTTTACGCTATCATTGCCAATTAAGCCGGCGAGCCTGTAAAGCACGCGTTTTGTCTTTATTGAGTCAAGTGGGCATTGCTGATCCCAAGCGCTGTGCCAAATCTTATCCTCATACATTATCAGGAGGAATGCGGCAACGAGCAATGATCGCAATGGCTTTGGCGCCTGAACCTGAACTCTTGATTGCGGATGAGCCAACTACCGCACTCGATGTGACTTTACAGGCGCAAATTCTCACCTTGTTAAAAGAAATTCAGCGTGAGACGAAAATGGGAATGTTATTCATTACCCATGATTTAAGCATTATCCAACAAATAGCGAATCGCATTGCTGTCATTGCCCACGGTAAAATTGTCGAGCAGGCTAGCGTACTGGATTTTTTTCAGCACCCCCAACATTTGTACAGTCGGCAATTATTTACCGCCTTACCTGGTTGGGATAATCGACCGCAAACTACTAATTTTCCAACGTCTACGCTGCTCAAGGTTAGTCATTTCCAGATACATTATCCTATTCGTAAGGGGATTCTGCAGCGCACAGTCGGTTATGTAAAAGCCGTCGATGATGTTAGTTTTACGGTGTCTGTGGCGAAGACGCTAGCATTAGTGGGTGAGTCAGGTTGCGGCAAGACCAGCACGGCCAAGGGAATTTTACGTTTGGTCAAGCCTACGGGTGGGAAGGTTGAATTTTTGTCCACTAAATCCTGGGACAAAGTCAAAGGCCAATTACAGATGGTATTTCAAGATCCCTATGCCTCAATGAACCCGCGCCTGAAGATAGCGAGCATTATCGCCGAGGGGATGTTGGCACAAAAATTGGCTATAAACTTAGAAGAATGCCTGCCTGAGATTGATGAATTATTGCGCCGAGTGGGTTTGCCTACCAACTGCAAAAATCGTTATCCCCATGAATTTTCAGGAGGGCAACGCCAGAGAATCTGCATTGCCAGGGCTTTGGCGATGAAACCACGACTCATTATTTGTGACGAGCCCACCAGTGCTCTCGATGTGGTCGTGCAAATGGAAATTTTACAATTGCTGCGCGAATTACAACGCGACATAGGCCTATCTTATTTGTTAATCACGCATAATCTTGCCGTAGTGGCCTATATGGCGCATGAGGTGGCAGTGATGCAGCAAGGAAAAATTGTTGAGCAAGGTGATGTGGCACAAATTCTATTTAACCCCCAGCATCCTTACACCCAGGAATTAGTGGATATCTACCAGCAGCGCAGTTTGAGGCAGCCTAAGTCCTCTCTTCCCCTCCTGAGCACAAATGGCGTACCACTCCAGGCTAATTTCGGCAATATATCCTTCTCCCCTTGTGGGAGAAGGTGCCGAAGGCGGATGAGGGGTAAGCTCATTATGCGCTCTTATCTTAGGCCTTATACAACAATTCATTCTATTTGCTCGGCATGCTGTCCACCGTCCAATTCGATAATCAACTTCTTTTCTAAGCAAACAAAATCACGATATAACCTTGTAAAATTTGCTGTCGTCGAAATTTATAAGGAAGATTGCTGTTAGAAATGCTTCAAGTAATATCTTCCGCTTGTTCTTGCTCTAACCTAGCTACTATTTCTACCGGCAATTTGGTTAATTGCGCTACTTGCTCAACGGGAAAACCTTTTTCTAAAAGTCTTATTGCCTTCGCTGCTTCCTGCCACCCTTCTTCCCGCCATTGCTGCGCTATGGTCAATCCCTCTTCCCGCCCTTCTTCCCGCCATTGTTGTGCTATAGTCATAATTTCCCCCCTGGTTTCCTGAGATAAACGCGAGTCAATCAAGGTTTTAAATGCTGCTTTATCCCTGATCTCCCCTTTTTTTATAATATAATACAAAATGCTGAGACAGAAGTCTTGCCTGCCTTGCTGTTCTACTTGCCGCAGCATGTCGATGAACTTTTCTAATGCAGGCAGGATATCTCGATCATAAATGTGTTTCATAGCTAACCCTAGCAGGCCTGACCATAGTCGTTTTCTTAATACTTCATCAGGAATTTTCTTTAACTGGACCAAGTGAAAAGGCTGTAGAAAATAACGATCAATTAAATCTGTTGGTGCATTAATTAAGGCCTTGAGATCCGTAGGATAACGCCAGTCCTTTGCACCATTGTAGTAAACAATAGTATAGACTAAGGGAACTTGTTTATGATTGCTCCCATGATCACGAATGATTCCACTTTCATACAAAAAAGCGCGCACTGGCATATCGGCTTCTGGCTCCGATTGATGTTCGATATGGGCAATTACGTAGACAGTCTGCGTAGAATCTTTGAGCTGTAATTCAAAAACTACATCCGTGTAACGGGAGCTCAAGGTTTCATCAACCAGACGATCCTTACAAATACGCAGAGTAGATAAATCAAGCGCTTCCAATAATGGCTGAGGAAGATGCTGCTGTAAAAAATCTTTGGCGACAGTTAAATCAGATAGAGATCGCACAAAAAAATTATCGCTATAATTTACGGTGTTAGAAATTTTATTTTGAGTCATGGGGTAAATTAGCCTTCTTTTTATTAAAGAAGGCTAATCTATAATCACAACAGTGAACAAACAATACCGTAATTGTTAACATTCCTCTCGTGTAGTTAGGATTATTTAGCACAAAAAACAGTTGCTAGATTAAAATAATCTGAGGATAATAAGCGCGTGTGGTAGGTGCGTCAAACACCTGATCCACACGCTAACCACTGGAATCTAACCAAGGAGATTCAACAATGGCTGTTGTCAGTTTAACGCATCTTGCGTCCGTGCAAAACAGCTTCAATTATTTTTCTCTTACGTGCCAATCGTTCGTGGTATTTCCATTGTCAAATCAGAATGTTGTCTGCTTTAAATCCTCGCAGCCATTGTGGGGTGGTAGGGCAGCATTTTGTAGCGATTTGGGGTGTGGAAGGAGGATGGTGAGGTTGGGTCGATAAAGTGGCAGAGGTAGCGGTGGCGGGGCAGCGATTTGATCTCCTGCTCTGTCATCTCTTTAATCTCTGCCACTATTACTCCTTAAGATTTCTTGGTTTGATGAATCCATTTTAACGATAACAATAGGAGCAACCCATCATGAATACCAAGCAATTCAGAGTCCTCGCCGTTGAGGATAACAAAATGGCCAGTAAAGCGGCCGAATCTATTTTCACTGCAGCAAATTGCCAAGTCGATTTAGCTATGAATGGCACTCAAGCCATTCAATTATTTTCACATCGTTATGATCTGGTCTTACTTGATCTTGGACTCCCGGATTACTATGGCCTCGATCTGGCCCAACTCATGCGCAAACATTTAAGTGGTAATGCCAATGTGCCGATTGTTATTTTGTCCGCCCATGCGGTGCATGAGGAAAGCTGTTACACGCGAGCCAAGGCACTAAAACTCAATGGCCTGTTTGATAAGCCTTTTACCGATGAATTGTGCGCGAGGTTATTAGCAGGAGTGCAAAAAGGAGAAACGGATTTTTGGGAGTAGCATGCAAATTTCTTTTTCCGCAGGCATTTGATTTTGCTATTCCGGCCTGGCCCCATTTAATTTTTGTGAGCTCAAACTGAACTGAAGTCCCGCCGCCCGCGCGGCAGGACTTCAGTTCAGTTTGAGCTCACAACTCGACCATGGTGGAGCCAAAATAAAATAATAATATGGGGCCAATTTAGAGTAGTAAACTCACCAGTCGCTTAACTCCAAAAGTTATCTTTATCACTGGTAGTTCTGGTGCAGGTAAAACGACATTACTTAAGGTACGGGAACGTGAATTAGGCAACACTGCAAATGTTTTTCACTATTTTGATAGCATAGGTGTCCCTACCGTCGAAGAAATGAATAAGGTCTATGGTTCTGGTAGTGAATGGCAAAAAGCGATGACCTATCACTGGGTTTTGCGCATACAACAGCAGGATGCTGATAAAGAAGCGGTTATCCTGGAGGGACAAATTAATTTAGATTTTATTGTGGCAGCGTGCAGAGGTTGGGGTATCCAGGATTATCACATCGTATTAGTGCATTGTGATGATGCTGTTCGACATCAAAGACTGGCAGAATTCCGCCAACAACCCGAATTAATTCATCAGGAAATGGATCATTGGGCACAGTATTTGCGCCAACAAGCGTTTGCACATCGATCACTGATGTTGGATAGCGGTGTACTCAGTATTCAAGACATGGTTACAGAGATTAAACAAGTGTTAACACATTGAGGTGTGATTGATGCGGCGTTCCTATTTTAAAAATGATGCGCTGCCGTTATGGCGGCTAGCGGTCCCTTTAGTGCTGACAGGGCTATCACAAGCATTAATGCCGTTTTTTGAGACGTTATTCTTGGCACGATTAGGGGTTTGGGGAGCAACGGAACAGCCAACCGACTTAAGGGCATCGCAACCTAATTTTTTCTCGTATCAAATTTGAAAATATTTTTTCTGTTATTATTGAAATGAGCTATTTCGCAGGTATATTCACTAAAATGATTATTGGTATAATGCTTTATAATTGTTCGCCAAAAACGATAAGCACCTTCATTGCCAGGCATTACCATAACTTCCCAGATCCCACGAAATTTATTAAAACATTGAAAAGCAACAGCGCGACCAAGCCCTTTACTCTTAAACTTTTTCAAAATAAAAAATTGGGCCATATTAAAATCAATTGTTGAGTTACTGCCTTTCTTATCAATAATGACAAATCCAGCCAATTCATTTTTGTAATGGATTAAGAATGGAAATGTATTATCCACCTCCCAATATTTTTTAAAATCAATACACTCGTATAAACCATTGTTCGGTATTTCCCAGCCTTTTTCTTGCCCTAGATATTCGCTCATATCATAGACATAAAATCGTCCCATATTTTGAACAGTGGGGTAATCTTCAAATAATGCTGGAATCAATTGAATTTTAGAATGATCAATAGCATTTTTATAGATTTCGTAACATGGCCACGGACTCCCACGAAAATCAATCAGTCCCTGATAAGACATGCCAGCCTTCTCTAGTACTTTTCTTGAACGCTCATTTTCTTGACGAACGGCGGCTATAATTCTTGAAAGTGACAATTGATTAAATCCATAATTAATCAGCGCTTTTGCAAGTTCGGTTGCATATCCTCGATGCCAATATTTCTTATGTAATCTGTACGCCAGCTCAATTTCAGATTGTTTTACATCAAAACCAAGATGAAATAAACCGGCTTGTCCTATAAATATGCCCGTGTCTTTTTCAAATACTGAAAAAAAATCTAAGCCATATTTTTTATAATAACTTAATCCCGGCTCAACTTCTAATCCGCATTGAATAAAATCAAGCACTTCTTCTTTTGTTTTTACAGAACCATCACCAATGTACTTCATAACTTCTGGATCAGATCGCAATGCAAGTAAATTATCAAAATCAGATAATGATATGGGTTTAAGAACCAATCTGTTTGTTTCTAAAACAATAATATTCATATTATCTGTCCTCCTTTTTATCATATAATAATAGTGGGTTTTGCCCTGCTAATTTTTCGACACACAACTATCCGTGAAAACATCTAGTCATGCAGCCGATCCCCTTACTTACCTATGCCCATTATAACGCCACGTTTGGTCACCCGGCCATCACAAGTAGGCATCTTATTGGCATATCGCAAAAATACGATATAATAGTGGCTACTATGAACATGATCCCTATACTCAAAGCATTAGCCATTGTGCAATGGAAGGCGCTACCGTTATTGTGGTTAATCCGACATTCCTCACATAATTATCAAGAATCTGGTAAGTAAAAATATGACAACGGCATTGTCAAGTCAACCTTGAAACCGTTCGTTGCCATTCTTTATCGACCAAGTGGAGCAGACATGATGAGAGATAAAACCGAAAGCCAAAATGCTATAAAAGAATATCCGAAATCAGCGCGAGCATTTATTAGTTATTTTTTTAGACCTTATCGCATTTATTTTTTAATATTGTTTTTTATTATTCTTGTTGTTGCAAGCTATAGCACGGTACAACCTTATATCTTAAAAAAGCTAATCGATGCAGCAACTCCATTGCTGGGAAAACAAGCATTGATCGGCGCAACAATTTTACCCGCATTGATATTAATCATTCTTACCATAGTTAATAACTTTGCATGGCGTTTAAATAACTATGTGATTTTAAAAAGTGTTCCAAAACTTAAAGCAGACATTATTAATCAAACATCAGATTATGTTCATGGGCACTCATTTAAATTTTTTCAAGACAATTTAAGTGGTGCAATTAGCAATAGAATAATCGATTTGGCAAATAATACAGATAGTTTAGTTCAGTCGGCAAGAGAGCTTTTAGTGCGTTTTGTAATTTTGATCAGCGCAATTTTTATAGCGTCTGTAGTGAGCCCATTGTTTTCTGCTATTTTTTTAATTTGGACTCTATCTGTAATAGGTATGGCTGTTTATTTTAATAAAAAAATAGAACCACTCTCCAATATTTTTGCTGAATCCCGCAGTCATTCTATCGGGAACGTAGTAGATAGTTTTGCAAATGCTGTTAGCGTTATTTTATTTTCAGGAAAACATTTTGAAAGAAAATACCTGAAGACATCGTTAGATGACATGGTAAAGAAAGACATTAATCTACAAAAAAGATTAATGAAATATGCAATTTCCATGAGTGTAATGACAGTATTCATCGAAATTTTTACCATTTTCCCGTTGATTTTTTTAGGGTCAAAAGGGATGCTAACAATTGGAGATTTTGCACTTATCTTCCTACTTTCAATTAATGTAATAGAGCAGGTCTGGAGTATTACTGAGGTATTTTTTAGAGTTTCAGAACAATTAGGGATTTTTAATCAAGCAATTAAATTTTTATCTCAGAAGCCGGACATCTTTGATTTCCCTAATGTTTTTCCTCTCAAAATAGAAAATGGTGAAATCGTATTTTCTCATGTTAATTTCTATTATACCGAGTCACAAAGGTTATTTGAAGATAAAACATTGATAATCACTGGCGGAGAAAAAGTTGGATTAGTAGGTTATTCAGGCAGTGGCAAAACCACTTTTGTAAACCTAATCACGCGAATGTTTGACATCCAAAAAGGTGATATTTTAATTGATAATCAATCTATTCAGTCCATTACTCTCGCCAGCCTCAGAAAAAATATTGGTTTTATACCGCAGGATCCCAGCTTATTTCACCGAAGTATCATAGATAATATCCGATATGGAAAATTTGATGCAACTGATGAAGAAGTTATTGAAGCCGCAAAACAAGCACATGCACACGAATTTACAATGCAGTTACCAAATGGATATCAAACATTGGTTGGTGAAAGAGGCGTAAAACTTTCAGGTGGTCAACGTCAACGTATTGCAATTGCAAGAACCATTCTTAAAAATGCACCTATACTGATTTTGGATGAAGCCACAAGTGCATTGGATTCTGTTACAGAGGCATTAATTCAAGAATCATTGCAAATCGCCATGAAGAATAAGACAGTGATAGTAGTTGCTCACCGACTTTCTACTATTAAATCAATGGATAGAATTTTAGTATTTGATAAAGGCCATATAATAGAAGAAGGTACTCATCAACGTCTATTGGAAAATGGTATCATTTATCCTCAATTGTGGAATATGCAGCAAGGATTTTTATCTGAATGAATTTGTGCCACATTTATCAGCAATTCTCGGCGAATCACCGCAGCCCCGTCGTCCCTCCCACGACGTATTCGCCGAGAATTACTGCACATTTATAATAGCGAATGAAGAGTAAAACCAATATTGTTAATATGGATTAATTTTTATTGAGATTGCGAGTAAATCAGGAATCAATATTTTCAAGCTCATCATGCTATTCAAAGCGCCATTAATTTCTTTTGCTGCCGTGTCCCTTTCTTCTTGAGCAACACTGGTGCAGGCAAGTTCAATATTATAAAGCATCCAATTTATCGTACTACCAAACAAACTGTGTAAGGCGGCATTCACATGATTGGTATTCAAGGTACCACCTGATTTAATATAAGTTTCCAACATACGGATATAGATTGGCGAAAAATATTCTGTACTGGTACCACTCCAATCTAGGCTCGCGCGAACAATTTCACGAGTTGGATTTAATTTTCTAGCAGATTCCCAATCCACCAAAATCGGTTGATCGTTTTTATCCCACAAAATATTTAACTGATCCAAGTCGCCATGAGTAACCAAGGTATCTTCTAAAAGTAAAGGGATGACATCTTGATAAGCATTATTCAGGGACAATATATTTTGTTGATTTTCAGTTAGTATTTTTGCAAAAGAGCATTTACAAGATGTTGCTCTTGCAATTGCTTTTATAATACTTTCATTCGTATGTACATCAACACGAGGGTCTGCCATTTCAGGAACGATCAAATTAATACGATGTAGTTTTGCTATTACTTCAGCAATCTTAATGGCATGAGTCTCTGAAACTTCACCCCGACCCAAGGTATATCCCTCTACCCAAGGATAAACTAAATACCCCGTATTATCGATGAGTATAAGACGCTTTCCATATTTTTGTATCGCGGAGACTGCCTGGATCCCTTGCTGTGAGAATTGATAAGCAATCTTTTCACTCAATTCGTACTTAGTGACAATCTTTTCGCTTTTTAGATCAATAACAGGCGCTAGCTGTTTGATAGCATAAGTTGCCTTCTCAGTACTGGCTCGCCACATAAAGGAACCGCCTCGACAACCCTGAACACTTGATACACTTCCTATAGGTATACCTAGCTCTAATGTGGCACAAATAAATTTAAGGTGTTTTTGATTCAAACTATTTACTCATTCCGCACTTTATAGGCAAAAATCTTGCTTATTCCATCACGATAAGCTCTTTCCAGCCGATGATTCCCATCAATAACATTAAATCCAAGTTTTTCCCGCAAAAAAACAAACAGGCTTGCGTCCCGACACCTGATAGGCGCTAAGGTACGGAACGTGCGACGAGCCGCCACTTTGGCGTTGTTAAGATCACTTTTTTCTATATAATTTGATGTGCACTGGTCGTTTTTCGGTTTAAATATCTATTCCTCAAGAGCCTTCATAACCCAATGGCACTAACTTAAGAAAAACTTATTTCAAAACAATTAATTAGTAAAAGGCATCTCGAATTAACGTATGCTTGGTTTTCGCAAAAAACTAAAAAACGCTAAAGGAGATGCCTGTGAATATTAATACCACAAAATCAACAATTAATCATGCAGAATCAATCTTAACCACTCTGAGATCAAGTAATGATTTACCTTTTCAAGATGTACTATCACCCGATGAAATCTACAAACATATTGCGTCTATCCCTCATCGGTCACGTATTTTTACCCCTGAATTAACCATTTTTGCATTTTTATCGCAGGTTATTGCAGAAGATCAGTCATGCCAGGCAGCGGTTGCTCAAGTGATAGCGCATTTTGCTAAGCAAGAAGATGAGGTTTCTGCCAATACAGCGGGTTACTGCAAAGCAAGGTCACGCTTGCCAGAAGAAGTTTTATCAGGATTAACAAGAGAGTCAGCTGAACAATTGGAAGGACAAACTCCATTAGAATGGTTATGGAGAGAACGGCATGTAAAATTAATTGATGGTTCATGTATATCAATGCCAGATACTCCTGAAAATCAAGCCACCTATCCACAACCTGATGCCCAAAATAAAGGAGTTGGATTCCCACTGTCACGTATTGTCGCTGTTATTTCACTCGCAACAGGAGCAGCATTAGATTTAGCCCCCGTCGTCCCTGCATGGATGCAGGGAACAGGAAAGTTAAGGTTTCGTGTTTCTCATCAGCATGGATCCCGCGGACAATCCCGCGATCAAGTCGCGGGAGCGGGACGACGTATTCGCCGAGAATTGCTGGTTCCGCTCTCTTCCCAAAGAGCAAGAGCCAATATACAATCAATCAATAAAAAACGAAGTGTTTCTTTAACTGAATATAGTCATGAATCTGAACGACATTCTCTTTAACATCCTCGAAGGGCCTTATGGCCAACTGGGTCTCATCACACTCAATCGTCCGCAATTTCTCAATGCCTTGACCCAAGAAATGTGCATTGACTTGGATAGGCAGCTTACTGTCTGGGAAAAAACCGCTGATATTAAAGCGGTAGTGATTCGTGCAGCAGGCGATCGTGCTTTTTGCGCTGGAGGTGATATCCGCAGCTTATATGCTCTGCGTGATCAACCTATTCCAGAGCAGACTTTTTTTTGGCACGAATATCGCATGAATCGGCGTATTTATCATTTTCCCAAGCCATATATTGCCTTGCTGGATGGTTTAACGATGGGCGGTGGGGCGGGCATTTCGATTAATGGTTCGTTTCGAATTGCGAGCGAAAAATTAAAATTGGCGATGCCAGAAACAGGGATTGGTTTTTTTCCTGATGTAGGGGGGAGTTATTTTTTACCGCGCTGTACTGGCAAGATTGGCTGGTATTTGGGTTTGACCGCTCAAGTGATCAATCCCGCAGATGCTTGCCATGCGGGATTAATTCACTCTCAGGTGCCAAGTCAAGCCATGCCGGGGTTAATAGAGGCTCTAACCAAGGCGCGTTGGTCTATCGATCCGCATACTGTAGTTAAAAATGTTATTAGCGAAGTGGCGGTTGCTCCAGGAGTGGCTGAATTAGCTCAGCATCAAGCTGGTATTGATCATTGTTTTGCTGTCTCTGATATCGAGGAAATACTGAAGCGGTTACGGGAGCAAGCCGATTCTTGGGCTGATGAAGTAGTTAAACTGTTGCTCACGCGCTCACCCACCAGCTTAAAAGTGGTGTGTGAACAATTGCGACGGGGTGCGCAGCTGAGCTTTGATGAATGCTCGCAAATGGAATATAGCATTGCCCTGCGTTTCTTACGCACGCCGGATTTTTATGAAGGTGTCCGAGCTGCGGTGATCGATAAAGACCGCTCGCCGCGCTGGAATCCTCCTGATTTAGCCAGCGTGCAGAAAAGTGCTGTGCTGGCTTTTTTTTAAAAATCCCTTCTCCCACAGACAATCACTGCGGGAGAAGGGATTCACGCCCCCGCTCTGCTCCAGCCGTCGCCTCATCCTTTGCAGAATTTTTTCGTCGGCAATAAAAAATAAGCGCAGCAATTAAGACTAGCCCGACCATAGTCTCAATTGGAATGTGGACCTGTGGTTTCGTTAAGCCAGCAGTGAGTCCTTGGGTAAAAAATTTACGACACTCCTCTAATCGATTGCAATAAGCAATAATTTCGTAAACGATGACACTAAGTGCAGCCGCAGTACCCACCATAGCTAAGCTGAGCAATGGGCGTTTGTAGTGTTGAAAAAAGTTATAACAAGACCAATCCCTGCCGGGACTATGAGGTCTTTGAAATTCGGTGGCAGTTGTTGTGGTGGTCTTTGGTTCTTCACTACTACTATTGAGGGTTGGTTCCAATAAAGGTGTTTGTGGGTTTGTTCCCTGCTTCTCCTCGGTTGGCTGGTGGGAAAGAGTGGCAATTGGGCTGTTTGGAGAATCGCCTTCGCTAACTTGGCTAATCATTGCATTTTGAGGAGGAGGTGACGTAGGGGGTGTGTCATCAGGCAGCGGCTTTACTGGAGTTGCATCGTGATCTCCTGTTCGCAATGTTTGCAGTACAGTGCCAGGGCTGGGACTTTTGGGTGGCATTGGTCTTGGAGATGAGTCTGGTTGACTATTTGGGGGGAATGTGGCGGAAAATTCGTCTGATGAGGTACTTCGATTGGAATTTCTTGAAATTCTACCGGAAGGTCCTAGGCTCGGGTCTTTATTCTCCAATTGCAATGTTTGTGGACTTGCTCTCGGAGTGGTGGTCTCAGAAGTCGGAAAGTCTTTACTGGGAATTATCGTGGTTTTAGCTGCATCAGAGAGAAGAGCAGAGTCGCTAGAGGCGCGTACCGCTCTTGTACATCCCTGAGATGAAGGCGTAGGCGCCGAATCACGGCTACTCTGAGTTCGAGAAAAGCTTAATATGTTTTCTGGCAGTTTGTCTGGGATTGGAGGTGAGGTAGAGTTAGTCTGGGCCTTGGGGGGAAGTTGATCTGCAGAGTAAGAGGATCGTAGTGGTGCGCGGGTGGTGGTCGGAGACGGTGAAGGGAAGGTGAAAGTAGTGTGGAGCTGGCTGGACGGCGATGTTGGATTATATCTAGTTTGAGATGGCGAAATTAATGTTTTTTTTGGTGTGTTGTACAGATCATTGTGTGGATATGTGCTCGTCCCTGATCTAGGTCGTTGCCCTGGGTATGGGGTAGTAGCAGTGTGTTGTAATAACGTCTTCGTTGGTGAGGTGGGTCCATGCGGGAAGACATCAAAAGCACTCCGCGGACGTTCAAGTGGTGATATAGGCCGTATAAACGGAGATAATGGCCTCTGATGCGATGTTAATGGGGGCCCTTTAGGAGAGAATGGTTCCAGGCCTCTGGAATTACTGGTGGGAGTCATGCTTCGGCGTACTGTGCTCACGGCATATTGCGATGGAATGTGAAAAGTGGAGTTGGACTCTTCTGGTATGGAAAAAGTGCTGCGGGTTAGGATAGATGGTATAGGAGAAGGACCAGGAGACGGTGGAGGTGTGTTGCCAGGGATTGGGTTTAGTGCATATTTGATTTTGTTGATTGTGCTGGTTAAAACTAGATCTTGGATTTGTTCCAGCTCTTTTTGGTAGCTTATTAGCTTAGTATCATCCTTTGGTTCTCCTTGCCGAGAAAACTCATCGATTAGCTCCTTCGCTTGGTGGTTAATTACTCTGTAACGGATTTTGTTGATCGTATCTTTTAGAGATAAATTTTTTGCGCCAGTATTCGTGACAATCTCCGCTTGCATGGCTTCCAGCTCTTCTTTGAGTTGTATTAGTTTGGTTGGGTCTTTTTTTTCAGAAAACTCATCGGAGATCTGCTGCATTTTTTGGTTAATGTTTGTAAAATTTGGGCTTATGTACATGGGTTTGGGTTTTCGGGGTGAAGGTGTTTCTTTGCGCTCTGAGTCCATATCTCACACTCCTTGTGTTGCTGGCTGGCTGGATGTCAACATCCTGTTGACTTATTTGGAAGGCTTAATCGTAGCAAAAGATTCAGCGGCTGTCACTACTATCATATCTCTTCTCCCAAATCCCCTGTGAAAAAGGGGATTTGGGAGAAGGTGACCGTAGGCCGGGTGAGGGTGTTCTTTCGTGGTTTTAAGGGATTTCAAACACCCTCACCCGCCTTCGGCACCCTCTCCCGCAAGCGGGAGAGGAGATTCTCAATCCGCTGCAAAGTTTTAGCTTTCCCTAGTAATGCCACTGTAACATCAATGGGGGGAGAGACGGTGCCGCCGGTTAGTGCGACGCGTAACGGCTGTGCTACTTTACCCAAGCCAACTCCGAGTTCTGCGGCGGTGTCGGAAATTGCCATGTGCAGGGTTTCTTTCTGCCAATCTGAGACTGCGCTGAAATGGGCATGGAGTGCCTGCAAGGCAGCTTGTGCTTCTGGAGTAAAATGTTTTTGCGCAAGTTCTGGATCATAATTAATTGCTGTTTGATACAGAAACCGGCTTTTTTCAGCCATTTCCAATAAAGTCTTGCAGCGCTCACTCTGTGCTTGTACTACTTCAGCAAGCGGTGGACCTTGCTGAATGTCAATACCTAACCGGTTCATATGCCACAACAGATGTGTAGCTACTGCATTGGGGTCTTGATGCTTCAAGTAATATTGATTGAGCCACAGCAATTTTTCAGGATTAAAAGCAGCGGGAGAGCGATTAATTTCCTGCAGGCTAAAATAGTCGATAAGTTCCTGGCGCGCGAAAATTTCCTGATCGCCATGCGACCAACCTAGGCGTACTAAATAATTAATTAGTGCTTCCGGTAAAAATCCTTCATCGCGGTATTGCAAAACGCTGACAGCCCCATGCCGTTTTGATAAGCGCTTACCATCAGAACCTAAAATCATCGGTAAATGAGCATAAAAGGGCAATGGAGCGCCAAATGCTTGGAGGATATTAATTTGTCTTGGCGTATTATTGATGTGATCGTCACCGCGAATGACGTGAGTAATTTTCATATCCCAGTCATCTACCACTACGGTAAAATTATACGTGGGAGTGCCATCACTGCGAGCAATAATTAAATCATCTAATTCCGAGTTTTGAAAACACAAGTTGCCGCGAACAGGATCGTCAAAGCTGACGCTTCCTGTTAAGGGATTGGCAAAGCGGATGACAAAAGTAGTATTTTCAGGTGCGTGAGTGAGAGTGCGACAATGGCCATCGTAGCGCGGTTTTTCTTTGCGCGCTAATTGTGCTTCACGTAGTTTTTCAAGCCGTTCCTTGCTGCAGTAACAACGGTACGCTTTGTCTTGAGCCAATAAAATTTCGGTGGCTTCATGATAACGGTCAAAACGTTGCGACTGATAGAAAGGACCTTCTTGGTAGTCGAGTCCTAACCAAGCCATGGATTCCACAATGGAAGTGGCAAATTCCGCTGTGGAACGTTCCACGTCAGTATCTTCAATCCGCAGAATGAATGTTCCTTGCTGTTGACGCGCGAGAAGCCAACAATAAAGAGCGGTACGTGCACTACCAATATGTAAAAACCCGGTAGGGCTTGGAGCAAAGCGAGTGCGTATTTGCATTAAGTTTCTCAGTTATTCAATTAGAAATCCCCTCTCCCGCTCTCTCCGTCATCCCTCGTCGCAAGCATGGTTAACTCCTCAATTATGAGATGAACAGGATGAATAGACCTGTTCATGAAGATTTATAATTCTCTTCCTTGGCCACGTTATCCTTGCAACTTGATTGTCTATTTAGCTAAAAGTGTAATTTTTGTCAATGACTAAATTTGGGGGTTCAGACTGGTGGGGGGGGAAGGCTTTCTGCTTTTGATACCGGTCCCGTAACTCTTTAGCTGCTACAAAGTCAGTTTCAAGCAGGTCAAGTATTTGTTGCTGAATTGGCTCTGGTAAATCTCTTAACATGTTTTTATGCTCTAAAATGGATCGTTTTTATAAAAACCGAAATTCAAACATAGAAATTTGAATAAAAATGTAGTCTATTGCTGAAAATGAAATTAATATTTAGCGCTCAAAATAGGTCGTAAAGTAATTGTATAAAATATAGGCAGAGGATTACGGTATTGAGCACAAATTTTCCTATGCTAATAATATTAAAAAAAGCTTAAGGGCAGGAGGAGACTATGTACTGGGATGCTGTATTAAAGGAAGTGCTTAATCAGGATAAGGACAAGAACAAGGATAAGGACGATAAACCGTGTAAATATACCGTTACTAACATTAAGGATTATAAATACAAACATGAAACCGCACGTGGTCAGGTGCGAGAAAAACGAGGTACTTTTACCGTAAATAAACTGCGGCGCGAATTGGTAAAATACCCACTAGGTAAGAAATATCCTGGCGTTTATTTTACTGCAAGAGAAACTCAGGCAATGTACTATTTTTTGCAGGGTAAAACCGCTAATGAAGTAAGCAAAGAAATGAACTTATCACGGAGGACGGTTGAGTTTTATCTCAAGAACATGAGGGCTAAATTAAACTGTGATACGAAATTGGAGTTAATCGATAAGATTTTGCAGAGTGAACTTAAGCCTGGGCCTTAAATCCCCTCGTCCGCTTGCGGGAGAGGGCGCCCCTTCGACAAGCTCAGGGCAGGCTGGTCCGCTTTCGGCACCTTCTCCCCGAGGGGAGAAGGGATTTGTTTTTAAGTAAAAAATATGGTAAAAGAGCGATCCATTTTACTTTGAGGAGGCCTAGTCATGCTTGAAACCAAGCTTGAAGATTCCAATGCAACTCAAGAGCACTTGAGCAAGCAAAAATTGCTCAGTCAAGAAGTGAAGCATCTTGATATCACCCAAACCAATGTGGTTCCCTTGGTGGAAGCGATGGCTGATACCGCATTTCAAGGCAGAAATTTAGCGCGTGCAGCAGAGATTTACCACCAAATGCTTGAGGATACTGAATGCACGATCATCCTCTGTTTGGCAGGTTCGCTGATTAGTGCGGGATTAAAACAAATCGTCATAGACTTACTGAAAAATCAAATGGTAGATGCCATTGTTTCCACCGGAGCTAATATTGTCGATCAAGATTTTTTTGAAGGATTGGGCTTTAAGCATTATCAGGGCTCAGCGCTGCTTGATGACCAACAATTACAGGCATTAGCGATCGATAGAATTTATGATACTTTGATTGATGAAGATTCTTTGCGCGTCTGTGACCATACTATTGCGCAAATTGCCGATCAGCTAGAAAAACGGTCCTTTTCTTCTCGAGAGTTTATTTACGCCATGGGCGAATATTTAGCAAACAAGCATCCGCAAGCAAATTCGATTGTAGCGACGGCGTATCAACAGCAAGTGCCCATTTTCGTGCCGGCCTTCAGTGATTGTAGTGCTGGATTTGGGTTAGTCATGCATCAGGTACAAAATCCTGCTCAGCATGTCAGCATCGATTCGGTGAAAGATTTTCGAGAATTGACGGCGCTTAAAGTGAAGAGTAAAGACACGGGCTTACTGATGGTTGGAGGCGGCGTGCCGAAAAATTTTGCTCAGGATATTGTGGTTGCTGCGGAATTGCTCGGGGAGTCGGCGCCCTTACATAAATATGCCATACAAATTACTGTGGCTGATGAGCGAGATGGCGCGCTCTCGGGATCTACCTTACGCGAAGCCTGTTCCTGGGGGAAGGTATCTACGGTGTATGAACAAATGGTATTTTGTGAAGCGACGATCGCATTACCTTTAATTGCAGGATACGCCTACCATAAAGGGGCATGGAAAAACCGCAAACCACGTCAATTAAATGTTGAGTTATAAGCAATGACTAAGACTAATTGGTCCGTAACGCAAAGCCGCGAATTGTACAATATTGCTCATTGGGGTGATGGTTATTTTGATATCAATGAGCAGGGGCAAGTAGTTGCCTATCCTGATGGCAAACGCGATCGCACGAGTATTAATTTGCAAGAATTAGTGGATGCAATGTATGAAATTGGCTTAAGTTTGCCGATTTTAGTGCGTTTTGTGGATATTTTGCGACAGAGATTTAAGCGCTTACAAAATGCTTTTGGTCGAGCGATGCAGGAATATGGCTATCAGGGTCAATATATGGGTGTTTATCCGATCAAGGCTAATCAACAGCGTCGGGTATTAGAAGAAATCGTGCGTTATGGCGCCGAGGGCAACCCGATCGGTTTAGAGGCTGGAAGTAAGCCTGAATTACTAGCAGTGCTTGGGCTTTCCACGCAACCGGATTCAGTCATTATTTGCAATGGCTACAAAGATCGTGAGTACATTCGTCTGGCTCTCATTGGCCAGCGTTTAGGACACCGCGTGTATATCGTTTTAGAAAAGATGTCTGAATTGGATGTGGTGCTTGATGAAGCGCGCAAGATGGGAGTAGAGCCTTGTTTGGGGATTCGCTTGCGTTTAGCATCGGTTGCGGCAGGAAAGTGGCAGCATACCGGCGGAGAAAAATCCAAATTTGGCTTTTCAGCCGCCCAGGTATTAGATGTGGTAGAACGTTTACGTGCGGAAGGGTGTCTAGCGTTATTGCAATTGTTGCATTTCATGCTAGGTTCACAAATCGCTAACATTGCGGACATCCAACGCGGAATGCGTGAATGTGCTCGTTATTATAGTGAGTTGCGAGCTTTGGGTGTGCCAATTACCACAGTAAATGTGGGTGGTGGTTTGGCGGTAGATTATGAAGGGACACGTTCGCGTAGTTATACTTCAATGAATTACAGCATTCAGGAATATGCCAATAATGTGGTGTATACCTTGGAAGAGATTTGCAAAGAGAATAATTTGCCTCACCCCCAAATTATTACTGAATCAGGTCGAGCCATGGTGGCCCATCATGCGGTATTAATTGTCAATGTCACCGAGGTAGAGAGCATCCTGCCAAAGGGTGATTTGAGTCCGGTACAACCTGATGAGGCTTTGGTGTTGCGAGAATTATGGGATGGGTTCGTGAATTTGTCCGAACGTTCCGCCCTTGAGGTTTATCATGATGCCTGTCACTGGATGGGGGAAGTGCGCAGCATGTATAACCATGGGATCATCAGCCTGACTGAGCGGGCACGTGCTGAGCAAATTTACATGAACACTTGCATTCGCGTGCGTGATTTATTAAAGCATAGTGTGCGCTCACATCGTGAAGTGTTAGATGAATTAAATGAGAAATTGGCTGATAAATATTTTTGTAATTTTTCCCTTTTTCAATCCTTACCTGATGCATGGGCAATCGATCAAGTATTCCCGATCATCCCGTTAGCTGGGCTAGAGCACAAGCCGAGTTGCCGTGGCATATTGCAGGATATTACCTGCGATTCGGATGGGCGCATTGATTGTTATGTAGATGGCGAAGGTATTGAAACCACCTTACCATTGTTGCCTTATGACGCAAACAAACCCTACTTGTTAGGCATTTTTTTAGTCGGTGCTTATCAAGAAATTTTGGGGGATATGCATAATTTGTTTGGGGACACCCATTCCGTCAATGTGGAATTATTGCCAGAAGGGGGGTATCGCTTGGTGCACCCTGTCAGGGGGGATGTGGTGGAGAATGCTTTACGTTATGTGCAATTCGACAGTAATGAGCTACTTGATTCTTATCGGGATCAGTTTAAAAGAGCGAATTTAAGTGCAGAAGAAACCCAAGATCACTTAGAAACACTTACCGAAGGGCTGCAAGGATATACTTATTTGGAAGATTAAATATCCCCTCTCCTCCGCCTAGCTTGTTTGGGGTCGTTGACAGGGCGATAGAGCTCGATTCGATCCCCAGGAGCAAGCGGATGTTTTAAGGATACGATTTGGCCAAAAATACCGACTTTATTTTGAGTCAGACTAATAGCGGGGAAGCACTGTAAAATTCCAGACTGAATGATGGCTTGCTCGACGGTGCAGGTAGGTGGCACGGCTAAATTGATCAAAGTTTGCTGATCCGAGGATCCATAGGCGACTTCGATGGTTATTAACCCCGCATAAACCTTTGACCTTATTCCTTCTCCCCTTGTGGGAGAAGGTGGCCGCAGGCCGGATGAGGGGTGAGCCTGATCTTGCATTTCCCCCCTCTCCCACCTTCGGGGGAGAGGGGGTTTAGTTTTCTCCATAAACATCCTTCGCGCGCTGACAAAATACATCCACCAACATGTTGGCAATCGGGTTAAACAGATGAGAAAACATCATCCCCACCACTTTGTTAGAAAATTCAAATTCCAAGTCTAAACTAATACGGCACCCCTCTGGAATCGTCTCAAAACGCCAAAACCCCTCCAACATCCGAAACGGGCCGTCCAGTAAGCGGATTTCCACCATTTTATTTTCTTGCAAGCGATTACAGGTAGTAAAAGATTTCTCCAGCCCCCCCCGCGCAAAAAATAATCGCGCTTTGATTTCATCTGGATCACGGCTTAGGATCTCTGTAGATTTACACCAGGGCACGAAATGAGGATAATCCTCTATCCGATTTACCAGCTCATACATTTGATCAGGGGAATAAACCACCTTGGCAGCTTTGTTAATAATAGTCATAAGGTCAACTCTAAAATTAGTAGATTAGCTATATGAAAACACAGAAGACAACACCGAATCAATCCACTATCGCCACGAATCCCCCCTACCCCCCTTTGGAAAAGGGGGGTAGGGGGTTGAAAGAAGGGATTTTCTGATAACTACGGTATTGAACATTAATTATTGAAGCTCTAAATTACTTCTTCTATCAGAGGAGGTAATATGAAAAAAGGTTCAGTACACGATCATTTTTTTCGTTTGGCGATGAGCGAGCCGCAAGTGGCTAGAGCATTTTTTGAGTGTCACTTACCAGAAAAAATTAAAAGCATAATTAAATTAGATACCCTGCAATCATGTAAAGACAACTTTGTAAATGCCAGGTTAAAATTAGCAGCGACAGATATGCTTTTTTCTGCAGAGTATGCTCATAGACCAGGGCTGTTGTTTTTTCTTCCTGAACATCGAAGCAAACCTACCCGTTGGCAAGTATTTATTATTTTAGTTTATTTAGTTCGTACTATGGAACATTACCGTAAACAAACTAAAGATCGGTACTTACCAACAATTTATCCCATGGTGTTTTACCACGGAAAAAAATCTTATCCTCGGGTTAGTGAATTATCTAAACTATTTGATTGTCCGCAAGACATGACCCCGCCAATACTATGCTCACAAATCCACTTGGTTAACTTAAATACCATTGCCGATGAGAGATTAACCACTAATAATCCTTGGTTAAACATTATGCATACGGTCATGAAGTATATTTATGTCCTAGATATATTGCCGCATATTGAAAAGCTAGCAGATGCTTGGTATGCCGTGGATCAAGCGGGTGGCTATGATTTTTTAGAAGGAACGTTTAATTATTTATTTACAGCAGCAAATGTGAAGGACTACAATAAATTACTGAAGGTAATCCAAAAAAATTTATATTCCAATCATGCTCGGGAGAATGTTATGACTATAGCACAACAAATTAGAGAAGAAGGACGCCAGAAGGGGCATCAAGAGGGGTGGTGGGAGGCAGCAAGCGCAATAAAGCTCCTACAAAGCGGTGTGCCTATTCAACAAGTGGTGCAACTAACCAATATGCCTACAGACATAGTGGCTATGTTAGAGCAAGAGCTAAATTTTAACATTAAGAGACCTGTATAACACTGGCTAGTAATTTTCGAGCATCATGGTCACTGTGACGTCCTCTAAAATTGCTAGATTAACTATATGAAAACACAGAAGACAACGCCGAATCAATCCACTATCGCCACGAATCGGAAGGCGCATCATGATTATCTCATTGAAGATCGCTTTGAAGCCGGGCTTATGCTTCAAGGTTGGGAAGTAAAAAGCCTACGCGCTGGACGCGCGCAATTGAAAGATAGCTATGTAATCATTCGTAGCGGAGAAGCTTGGTTGCTTAATGCCCATATCTCGCCGCTCTCCACAGTGTCCACCCATATCCATCCTGATCCCGAACGCAGTCGCAAGTTATTATTACATGCCCGTGAATTATGTTTCTTAGCGGGTGCAGTGCAACGCAAAGGCTATACCTTAGTTCCCCTGGCCCTATATTGGAAGAAAAATCGCGCTAAAGTTGAATTTGCTCTCGCCAAAGGAAAAAAACTCTATGACAAACGTGAAACCGAGAAACGTCGGGACTGGGAACGCGAAAAAAGTCGGCTAATTAAAAAATAGTGAAAAATTTGATCTCTCTCTATTTTTTGTATAAAATAAACGCTTTTAAATGGTTGTAATCATTCACCCTCTTTGTGCATACAAATCCTTTTGTGGGAGAAGGTGCCCGAAAGGGCGGGAGGGGTAAACTTGAAATCAGCAAGGAGCATTTTGTTAGCCAAATGCTAACTGCTCTGCCTACCCATCACCCGCGCGCCTTACGGCGCGGCGGCCTCTCCCACAAGGGGAGAGGCAAAATCGTGGTGAATAGTTACTACTCTTACATTTAATTGATTTTTTCATTGCACGCATGAGGTTTTTTCTATGCAATTTTTCCCAGAAAACAAAGAAAACATTACCATAGCCGCATTGAAAAAACATCCCACGCTTAAGCAAGAACTTGAAGGTGATGCAGACTTACTAGCTCTAGTAGAAAAATCACCTGTCATTAGGCAGCGCCTAGATAAGGCGCCAAATTTGATTGCCGCCGTTAAAGAGGGAATGGAAGACCCACTAATCTTAGCTTTAGTACAAGCGCCTTTTTTGAATAGCATACCTGCTGCAGATTGGCATTCTCAAATTCATGAATTATCCGAAATTAAATTTAGCGTCGAACATCTTTTTGATTCCATTATGGACTGCCCCGTGGATGAAAAAGGCAAAAATATGCCTGCCTTATCACCGGAACAAAAACTTCGGGCCTTGCAAGCCATTCAGCATCCCAAACCAGGCGAGGACCAGGAATTTAAAAAATTAAGAGTAGAGGATCCAATTCAAGAATTGCGAAAAATCCTGCAGCACCCCAAGCCACAAAATCGCAAAGATTATGGTGCTGCAAATGCTTATGGTCGTGGTCAGCCCAGACAGATTCATGGTAAAACACAAATCTATTATGCTTTAAGTGGAAATGATTTCCATAGGCTATTGAAACCAGAGGATATTAAAAAGCTGGGAAACTTCGCTCAAAATTCGTCTGCCCTAGTGCCTTCAGAAGAATACGATGGCGAGATGCTCAGGAAGGAGAAAGTTAGAGCAACATGGCCTAATGGTATCACCTTTAAAAATGGTTACCGCATTACGCTTGATGATATCGTGAGGATACATCCGAAGCGTGTTAAGCAAGGCAATACTGCAGAAGCCTTTTATGGTTGGGAAGATGAAGGTATCTTTGCACTGACCGCAAAACAAACCCCGACCTATTGTATGACCCAAGAACCGATTATCGGCTATCTTAACTTGCTGGTGGATCATTACAAAAACCAAGCCAATGAAGAATTGGGAATACATGAAGATCTATCTAAATTCCCGATTTTACTTAAGCAGAGTTATACCCAGTATGATTCAAATGATTTCCAAAATAATTATTTATTTCTTTTCCAGCTTGTTTCAGATCCTCAGTTTGATTCCCCTGAAAATATCAGAAAGTTTTTATTCTATCAGGCAGGCTTACCTCCAGCGGAAATGGGCAATGTCAGTAAATTACTTGAACACTTGCAACATGCAACCTTTGGGATGCTCGGTTGGGACCCAAGAAAACAGCAGATTATTGCCCAAGGTCAGCAAATACTCCGCTATCTGTGTGATTTAGAAAAGCAGCAATTCCAAGCAGAGTCAAAACCCGAGGAAAAAGATTCGTATATTTTTGCCCTCTCTCGACGTTCTAAACAAGATCAATTGAAATTTTGGGCCAAGCCGGAACGTGCGGAAGAGTTAAAAGCCTTAATTGCCTATCTCAAACTTAAACGCACTAACAAGAGCTTACGAGGAATATGGGAATATCAAGTGTTGCTGAATGCCTTGGAGGCGCGAACAAAGCAGATGAGTCAACAGCAGTACGCAAACATTACTGATCCTGATGAGCGTTTGGAAATGGTGAAGCATTTATCCTCCCTCTCTCCTACAGAACAATGGCTTGCCTGCAACAACCAGTCAGCTCATAGTTTAGAATTATTACAGTCCAAATTAGCCGAAGAGAAGAATCCCTCAGCAGCCATAAAAAATTTACAGGAAGATATTGCCCTCGTGCAGTCTACACCCGCTTTGCATCGCACAGCATTTGCAACCCTCAACCCTTCCGCCTTCCAACAGAAAAAGCAATTTATTTGGGGATTATTGCAGTTAGGTCAACTCAGCAGATTACGAATATTGACTGCCCAAATGCGAAATTCTGAGAACAACATAACTGGTACTAGGAATCGAGGTATCGAGTTGATTAATAGTTGGGCGAAATGTGGCCCTGAGGAATTCCATCTTAATAATATGACTATGAACCAAGAACTGGCGGTTCAGGCAATGAAGGACACTTTCCTTCCCCAAATGCAACAAGCAAGGAACCTGACCCAATTTTCTCTAGAAGCTCAAGCGTTTGTGGATGCTGTGGATTACTTTGGGAAGCCTGCAAGTATGCCGGTTAGCATTGCTATTATGTTGGGCGATGCTATTCCGGAGAAAAGATATGCTTTTATTGCGGTTTTATTCACTAAGTCTGCCGCTGAAATCAGGGCAGTAATACGACAAACCTTTATTTATTACCCCAGCAGTTTTGCACACTTAAAACGCGAACTATCGGCTCTAGGGCCGGTAATGGCAATGTATCAGCAAAGTTTTGCTGCTAACTATCAGGTAGCGCTTGAGGAAGTGACTTCTTTAGCTGGCTTTAAAACCCTTCATGCTCAACCTTATGGCAATTTAACTACTTCGCAGCAGGAGCGATTTTTAATTGGTTTGTTGAGGGTAGAAGATCATAAGGAAAGACTAGCTATCCTTAATCGGCAAAAAAGTTTTGGCACGCCGCATATTACCGCTTTGCTCCACACAATAGAGAAAAATACCACAGGGGCCAATTATAAAATACCGACTTTAGATCAGTTAGTTGGGCTCTCCTCTTGTGGCACTACCCCTACCCCTATACTAACTGCACAATTTAATAGATATCGAGAGATCTTGGCAGAAATCCATTTAGTTAACAAAATGTTTTGGCCAAGAGACGACAAAGCCTATGCGGCAGCAACCCCGAGCCTGTACGAGACGAAAGATTTTAATTTTCCTGTATTTCCTCCAGACACAATGAAAGCTCTCGGAAAAGACCACTACTATCATTCCAAGGGCTATCAAGAATTAACTAAGCTGCAAATGATCATCGATTTGTTGGGCGCTGGAAGTATCAAAAGAGGGGAAATACTTAAGTACTTAGGTGCTAAACATACTACCTCTCAGGGAGGAGGAAAACAATATTTTTGCACGCAGATGCAGGGTTTTTTAATAAATTTGGTTCAAGACCCTGCTGCAGTACGCTATCTGAGCCAATTTGGCCCTATAACAGCCCTTCAAGCAGCTCTGCGCAAACATACGGGTATAAACCCAAGCCTTGTTCTAGAGCAAAATCAAAATCAACATCAAAATCGGGATCTTCTACAGTCGGTTGTTCCACCGCGAGAAATTAAGCTACAAGTTGAGAAAAAAGCCACTATAGCAGACAAGGATGCCTTCAGAGAACAAGTGGCCAAGGATTTATTGGAATTAAGGGGGGAAACAAAATCTGCGCTATCGCAACAAAAGATTAGGGCGGGCAGAATAATCCGCTATTTCCAGGATTGTAAGAGTGCCACAGAGCTGGCTCGGTTAAGTTCCTTGCTTTTAGCACAGCAAGACCTATTTTCATCTCCCCTAACTCTAGAGTTTCTGAGGACGTTTATTCAAGAAAATAACTTGCATCCTTTGGATGCAGTGGATCAGCAGGGCGTAATTCAAAAGTTAAGTAACGTTCAGCACAATTTTGTGTCGCAGTTACCCTCTCAGCCCTCGATGGAGAATAAGCTCAGTGATTCCAAGGATTGCTCTTTGCCGATCAAGGTAACAGATGCTGCTCACCTGCTTTGGGAAGATGGGGCGTTACAAGATAAATTGGGATGGAATGATGTTTTTGAAAAAATAAGGGTGGGCACTAGTGAAGCCGAAGCTGCTGCGGTTTGCAGTATTAAAGGTGAAAGAACTCGCCAGGAAGATCGGGCTGTGGCCCAACCCTTGCTTTGGTCGTCGTTACTGACTCAGGATGAGATTGCAGTGGCGCTGCGTGACACCTATGCCGAAATACAGCAAGGCTATGGGCAGCAGCCATGGGTAGGTTCCACGGGCTGTACTACAGTGTCCCAACGAGTTCCTGCGGGTAATGGTAAAGGAGATATCATCACTGCTGTAAATGCCCAATTAGGCGATAGCTATTCCTTTTTAGTGGTTAAAACGGTAAAGGAAGAAAAGAACATCAGAACAATTGTCTTAGAAGTCCACCCTCTAAGCCGGTCCATTCATACTTTGTCCAATAAGTCTGAAAAAAACAGAATTAAAAGTGACTTGGCTAAGAAACACATAGTAATGGTTGATGCTAAAAAATTAGGCGAAAATCGTTTTAAACAGGGCGCTCCGGATGAGGTTAAGGATCCCCAGCAGGAAGCGGGTATTGTCCCCACGCGCTGCTTCGGCCAAACGGGTTATGAGCAGGATGGGTTGAGTCATGAGCCCGAGATTTTCCATAGCTACGTTCCTGTGCCCGCGGATGCTGAAGCGTTTATCATCAACGCTTCAGACGGAATATTTCCACACAGTACTCCTGCTCACAAAGAGACCGGTGTGCCTCCTGTAGAAGCGGCCGGGCAGCTGCGGGGGATGCTAAAAGAGTTTATGCAGCAAGAAGCAGCAAAGACTACGAGCCCGGCTTCCTTGGCGCAATTTCTCGTTAAGAACGTAGTAAAGCATTCTCCCGATAATATGACAGTATCAGTCACTCCTGCCTCCTGGAGTTCGTCGATGCACGATGGTAACTGTGGGCCGCAAGTGGCTGCGCAAGTGGCTGTGAATATCATGCCTTGTTTGGATAAACATCTAAAAAAGCAATATGAAAAGCGTGTAAGCCTCAGTGTGCCTCCTGGTCCTCTTGTTGAGGTGAAGGAAAATAATATACCTAAGCAAGGGCAACAAGTGCTAGAGAATCTTCCCCCAGACAATACGTCGCGGGAAGAAACAAAGTTATTAAAAGGAGAGGTCCAACACTTAAAACAAACTAATGACGCTTTACAAAAGAAAATCCAAGAAACCAATGAGAAAATTAAAAACTTAGAAAGCAATGCAAAACAAGCTGAAACACTATGTCAGGAAATTGTAAACAACCAAGCAATCACTCAGCAAGATAAGGAAAAATTTGAGAAAGCGTTTAAAGAGCGTCAGCAACAAATTCTTAATTTACAGGCGCAGTTACAAGAGGCGCAAACTAAGCTCTCCAGCTTGGCACAAAAAGATGCGACAATTTTTAGTTTGCAAGGGGAGGAAAAACGACTACAAGGTATTATGGCCTCTTTAAATAACCAGTACTCCAGCCTTGCAGCCGAATATAAAACCCTCAAAGCCCTCGAGGAACAGCGGAGCATTGCTGCACAACCTCAAGAAGAGCAAACACGCCAAGCAGAGCAAAAGCGCCAAGAACAAGAAGAAACCAGCGAGCCCATTGCCACGCGTAAAGTATTAGTGGGGTATTATGCAAGTTGGGGGACGTTTGGCCTTATTACTGGTGCGGTAATTAATTCCTATCTTTTAGAATCGAAACTGGATTTTCCTTTTGGCAATGAATTGCCTCTGCTTGTAGGTCTTATGCTGGGATGCGTTTTGGGGGGGCTGCTTGATTCTAAGTTTAATATTACCGGAAAAATAACCCAGCATTTCTCTTCGGAAAATTCGCCCCACGTGGCTGCGTCATGAGGTTCCTGACCCTCCTCTCCTGCGGTTGCAATACTCCTTCTCCCCTTCTCCCACAAGGGGGGAAGGAGTTCGCTCCATTATGCTGAATGGTTACAAATTTTTTTTCAGCTCTTAATTCTATCTTAAGATGAGTATGGTTTAATGGATTCTTGTAAAAAATTAGTCAACGAACGAGGACCATCAAAATGTCAGATAAATTGTCGGATATAAATTACAAGCTAACTGCCCTGGAAGCCCAACTAAACACGACTAAAGGCGTAGAGAAACGCATTGTTGTTAGTAGCGCTAGCAAGATTATTGAAGGTTTAGACCGTGAATTTCAGCAATCTGGTAACGAGGATGTCGCAACCCAGGCTAGACTTGCGCAAGTGAGGGAACAAATTCAGGCTGCAAAAGATGCATTAGGCGGTATTGGGAATGCTCCAGTGAAATCTTCTCTTCCTGAGAACTCTTATCAATCGCTGAAGTTTAATGGTGGTTTTTTCAGTCGAGCTAATAATCAAAAGTCGACAGACTCTGTAACTGAGTTAAATAAATTGCAAGAAAGATTCGGGAAATCTCCAGCTCCAGTAGCTGCCAGTGGTGAATAATATTTTATTCCCCTCATCCGCCTTCGGCACTTTCTCCCCCAAGGGGAGAAGGAATAATGTCGAGGGTTAATCCGGAGAGGGGATTTTTTTGATTCGCACACAACCCCGCACGAAAGGGACCCATTTCTGAAATTTCACGAATGCCATATTGTTGTGGGCACTGTAGGAAACTGGGGTCTTCTTGAGCAAGCATATGCACTGGCCTAGTAATTTTTCGAGCATCCTGGTCGCTGTGATAGAAATTAAACTGAAGCTGCTTTAACACAGTTTCAATGGGGGTATTGCAGATCCCCGATAATTTGCCTGCTAACCCCATCTCACGAAAATGTACTAACAATTCATGTACTTCGTGAATCAGCGACAAAGTGGTTTTTTCACCTTTGGGGGAAATTGATTCAAAATAAGACGGTAAATGAAAGGACCAATAAACCGGTTGATCCGGCCTGGTCAGGGAAAAATGTCGGGGCGCCATAATGGTAGCAACGTAATGATCCAGCTCATAAATTTCATAAAAGTCTTTCTGCCAAGCTGCAACCGGCCCCTGCTCATCGTTTAGGGCTGGTGCAAAACCAGGTACCGCTCCTAAAGCAGTGGCCAGTAAGTGCTTCAAAATATCGGCAGCACGCGGGGTTACTTTTACTCTTACCCTAGAACATCCCCTAATAAAAGAGTCCCAGGTGGTATAAAACGAAAAGGTATTGCGCCAATAGGAAGAACGGATCCACGCGTACTTATATAAAAAATGATGAAACATATGCCAATTTAAGTCGGAATGCGTCTTTAGCCATTCTGCAGTAAATAGCAATATCTCGCAGTGCCATTCCGGGTAGTCAGCATGTTGTGACATGGCCATCAGCAATTGATGCTGTTCAAGCAGCGTGTTCGGCAATCCCAGCCGGATCCCTCGGCTGTGACATAGTCTTTTATAAGCATAAAAATCTTTAATTTTGGGTACGACAAATAAGTTGTGAGCGCCAGCAGTGAGATACCAGAGGTTGTGATTATGGTAGGAAACATCGGGATCTAAAATGGTCCAAAGCGCAAATAACGAGCCGGCATTTAATACAAAATGCGGGATTAGACGATTTTCCGTATAGATAGATAGCTCAGCAGAACGCTTTAGCATCATGGACAGAGGAGCTGTATCATGGTTGTAGTGCAGTTGCTGACGCAGCCGTGCAGGAATGTCAGGATCGTTGATGGCTTTTAAGGTTCCATCAATAGGTAAATGAAACACTCCGTGTTTAATGATGCGAGATCCAAAAGGATAGCGTGCTTTATATACCTTAAAATCGCCTTGAGGATTAAATTGATCTGCTATTTGCGCAAATTCGGGATTTTTTTTCGCTACCTCAGTTCTAACGTCTCGCCACGATAATTCTACTAAACAATCGGACTGCATTCGTTCCTCCTCTCTCGAGCAAAAATTATACACATAAAATTTCCTGCATGTTATGATTTCGGTCCTGATTTGAACTGCTGATAGGGAGCCAAAAATGCCAGAACGCCGTGACCTTGCTAATGCCATCCGTATGCTTAGCATCGATGCTGTGCAAAAAGCTAATTCAGGTCATCCGGGTATGCCCATGGGCATGGCCGATATTGCCGAAGTGCTATGGAATGATTTTTTAAAACATAACCCCACTAACCCAGATTGGGTTAATCGCGATCGCTTTATTTTATCCAATGGTCATGGCTCAATGCTGCACTATGCCCTCCTGCATCTGAGTGGCTACGATCTTAGCATCGATGAAATCAAACGCTTCCGCCAGCTACGCTCTAAAACCCCTGGGCATCCTGAATTAGGCTATACCCCTGGAGTCGAAACCACCACCGGCCCGCTCGGGCAAGGGCTTGCCAATGCGGTCGGTATGGCGATTGCCGAAAGATCCCTAGCCGCACAGTTCAATCGGGGCCACTATGACATTATTGATCATTATACTTATGTCTTTGCCGGTGATGGTTGTTTAATGGAAGGTATCTCGCATGAAGTGGCTTCTTTAGCGGGCACCTTGGGTTTGGGGAAGCTCATTGTTTTCTACGACGACAACGGCATTTCAATTGATGGCAATGTAGCCGGTTGGTTCACTGATAATACTGCCGAACGCTTTACTGCTTATAATTGGCATGTTATTCCCGCTCTAGATGGACATGATTCTGATGCCATCCGCGATGCAATTGAAGAAGCCCGTTATTTTACTGAAAAACCCAGTATTTTATGTTGCAAAACTCAAATTGGTTTTGGCTCACCCAACTATGTAGGCACCGCCAAAACCCATGGCTCTCCTCTGGGAGAGCCTGAGATAGCAGCGGTCCGCGAAGCTTTGGGTTGGAAACATCTCCCCTTTGTGATTCCTCTCGAAATTTATGCGGCTTTTGATGCCACTAAGATGGGGGCTGAATTTGAAGAGCAATGGCTGGAAAAATACAATGAATACGCCAAAGCTAATGCTCCCTTGGCTAAAGAATTTGAACGGCGCATTGAAAAGCAGTTGCCGAAAGAATGGGAGCAAAAAACCCAGTTATTCATCCGCAATGTCGCCAAAGAAAATCACGATATTGCGACTCGCAAAGCATCCGAACTTTGTCTTAACGCTTATGGCGCCATGTTGCCAGAATTAATGGGGGGGTCTGCAGATCTCACCGGGTCAAATAACACCTGGTGGTCGCAATCGCGAATATTTAACCAGGAACATCCCGAAGGAAACTACATTCATTATGGTGTCCGTGAGTTTGGCATGTTTGCTATTATGAATGGCATGGCGGTGTATGGTGGCATTATTCCTTATGGAGGCACATTTCTGGCCTTTGTGGATTATGGGCGCAATGCGCTGCGGTTAGCTGGATTTATGAAGCAACGGGTTATTTATGTCCTCACGCATGATTCAATTGGTCTGGGTGAAGATGGTCCCACTCATCAACCGATCGAACATGCCTCTGGCCTACGGCTAACCCCAAATGTTAGCGTTTGGCGTCCTTGTGATATTGTGGAAACTGCTGAAGCGTGGAAATACGCCATCGAAAGGTTGGATGGCCCTACTTGTCTTTTGTTAACTCGACAAGCAATCCCACAACAGCTGCGTGATCCCAAGTCCTTGCATCATATCTCACGCGGGGGCTATATTTTAGAGGACTGCAAAGGTATTCCTGACGCTATTCTGATTGCGACAGGGTCTGAAGTTCCGCTAGCTCGATTAGCAGCCCAGCATTTGACCAACCAGGGGCATAAAATTCGCTTGGTTTCGATGCCCTGCACTTCCCTCTTTGATCAGCAGGACCACAGTTATCAGGAAGAAGTGCTGCCGAAACGAGTTAAGGCCCGGGTAGCGGTAGAAGCAGGTAGTACGGATTTTTGGTATAAATATGTCGGAATCGATGGCAAGATTATCGGTTTAAATCGCTATGGCGAGTCAGCTCCCTATCAAGAGGTCTATGAGGCACTTGGGATGACGGTGGAGCATATCGAAAAAGCAATAAAAAGTTTACTTTAGGAGACCCCTTATGACAATTAAAGCCGCTATTAACGGATATGGCCGAATTGGCCGAAATATTTTGCGGGCAATTTATGAAAGCAATTATCGTGATCAAATTCAAATAGTTGCTATCAACGATTTAGGAGATGCCAAGATCAATGCCTATCTCACGCGCCATGACACCGTTCATGGTAAATTTCCTGGCACTGTGGAAGTCGCAGGAGATAACCTGGTCATTAATGGCGATAAAATTAAAGTGGTTGCCGAGCGCGATCCTAGTAAACTCCCCTGGAAAGCTTTGGGAATTGATGTGGTCTTGGAATGCACCGGATTATTTACCAGTAAAAAGGACGCCAGCCCGCATTTAACGGCTGGAGCCAAGAAAGTCATCATCTCGGCGCCGGCAGGAAATGACGTCGATGCTACTATCGTTTTTGGTGTGAATCATCAGATATTAAAAGCCACCGATACGGTGATTTCCAATGCTTCCTGTACGACTAATTGCATTGCTCCCATGGTTAAAGCCCTGCATGAAACCATCGGGGTAGTCGAAGGGTTGATGACGACAATTCATTCTTATACCAATGATCAACGGCTGATTGATGTCTATCATCCGGATATCCGTCGATCGCGTTCGGCAACCCACTCGATGATCCCGACTAAAACCGGTGCAGCTGCGGCTGTGGGCTTAGTAATTCCTGAATTGGCTGGCAAGCTCGATGGGTTTGCCGTGCGGGTTCCGACGATCAACGTGTCTTTAATTGATTTCACCTGTCAGTCGGTCAAAAAAAGCAGCGCCGAAGAAGTAAACGCGATTATGAAAGAAGCCGCTGACGGTAAATTAAAAGGCATCATGCATTACTGCGAAGAACCTTTCGTGTCGGTTGATTTTAATCATGATCCTGTTTCCTGTACCTTTGACGCTACGCTTACCAAAGTGATTGGCAATACGGTGAAAGTGCTGGGTTGGTATGATAATGAATGGGGTTTTTCCAACCGCATGATCGATACGACCATCGCCTTGATGAAGGCATCGACATGCTAAAGCTCACGGATCTGGATATCGAAAATCGCCGAGTGTTGATTCGTGAGGATCTCAATGTCCCGATGGAAGCGGGTAAAATTACCAGTGATACGCGGATTTTGGCCGCATTACCTACGATTGAATATTGTCTGCAAAAAAATGCCCACGTGATCGTCATGTCGCATTTGGGGCGGCCAACGGAAGGAAACTATGAGGAACGCTATTCGCTTGAGCCAGTCGCAGAGCAATTGGAACATCTCCTAGGTTATCCGGTACGATTTGTTCGTGATTGGCTAGACAAGACCGATCTTGCTGGTGACAATGAGGTGGTGGTGCTAGAAAATGTGCGGTTTAATGTCGGTGAAAAAAGCAATGACCCTCAGTTGGCAACAAAAATGGCGCAGCTGTGCGATATCTTTGTCATGGATGCATTTGCTACCGCCCATCGCTGTGAGGCTTCGACTTATGGCGTAGCGGAGTTTGCCCCAATTGCTTGTGCTGGGCCGTTGTTGCTCAAGGAAATTGAGGCATTAGAGCAGGTCTTAAAGAATCCAAAACACCCCATAGTTGCTATTGTCGGTGGTTCTAAGGTCTCTTCGAAGTTGATTTTATTACAGTCACTGTTGCAAAAAGTAGATCAATTGATTGTGGGAGGCGGAATCGCCAATACCTTTATTGCTGCAGCCGGTTTTCCGGTGGGTGCTTCTTTATGTGAGCCTGAGTTGCTACCAGAGGCAAGGCAATTGCTGCAATTAGCGAAAGAAAAAAATGCTTTGATCCCTATTCCGGTTGATGTGGTCGTTGCCAGAGCATTTGCTGCTGACGCGCAAGCAACTATTAAACCTGTCGATCAAATTTCAGGAGATGATTTGATTCTGGATATTGGACCTAGCACAGCGGAGGCTTTAGCCACCCAACTGGCTCAGGCGGGCACGATTATTTGGAATGGTCCAGTGGGTGTTTTTGAGTGGGATGCCTTTGCTAATGGAACTAAGACTTTAGCTCAGGCAATCGCCAACAGCCATGCCTTTTCAGTGGCAGGCGGAGGAGACACTCTAGCGGCGATTGAAAAATTTAATCTTCAGGATCGAATATCTTACATCTCCACCGGTGGAGGGGCTTTTTTAGAATATTTAGAAGGGAAAACATTACCCGCGATTGCGGTGCTGGAAAATAAAGAAAAATGGTAATCATCCTTTGTGGGTAAAAATCCTTCTCCCACAAGGGGAGAGGCAAAATCGTGGTGAATGGTTACGAAAGCAGAAAAATGAGGAACAAAAATATGCGTGTACGTCGAACAAAAATTGTAGCTACCTTAGGTCCAGCTACGGATACTCCTGGTGTTTTAGAACGCTTATTAAAAGCGGGTACTAACTTAGTGCGAGTCAATTTTTCGCATGGTGCCGAACTGGTGCAAGGGCGAATTCAAGCGGTGCGGAATTGTGCTGACAAGCTAGGCTTAATGGTAGGAATTATGGCTGATTTGCAGGGCCCTAAAATCCGCATTGCACGTTTTCAACGAGGGAAGGCGGTGTTGCAAAAAGGCGCGCAATTTATTTTAGATGCCAGTCTACCCCCTACTGCGGGTACTGATGTGAGTGTTGGGATTGATTATAAAGAACTGCCTGCCGATGTGGTCGCCGGGGATACCCTATTATTAGATGATGGTCGGATTGTCTTAGTAGTAAAACAAGTGGAAGGCCCGCGAGTGATTTGCCAGGTTAAAATAGGTGGGGAATTGTCGAACAATAAAGGTATTAACCGCCTAGGAGGAGGGTTGTCTGCGACCGCCTTGACCGAAAAAGATAAGGCTGATCTATTAGTTGCTGTAGCAGCGGATGTCGATTATGTTGCAGTGTCTTTTCCCCGCGATGCCAATGATATCAATGAAGCCAGAAAATTATTAACTGCGGCGGGCAGTACGGCTGGCATCATTGCTAAAATTGAACGTGCCGAAGCCGTGACCAACATTAATGAAATTATTGCTGCTTCGGATGGGGTGATGGTGGCGCGAGGTGATTTAGCGGTAGAAATTGGTGAAGCCGCCGTGCCAGCAGTACAAAAATTGATTATTCGTCGTTCGCGTGCCGGCAATCGACCAGTGATCACCGCTACGCAGATGATGGAAAGTATGATCAGCAGTCCAGTGCCCACTCGCGCGGAAGTTTCTGACGTCGCCAATGCGGTGCTTGATCAAACCGATGCAGTGATGCTGTCTGCCGAAACAGCTGTGGGCGCACATCCTGATTTGGTCGTCGAAACCATGGCGCGTATCTGCATTGCTGCCGAAAAAGAGCGCGTGACTCAAGTTTCTGGGCAGCGTTTGGAACAAGAATTTAGCCGCATTGATGAAGCAATTGCGATGGCAACAGTTTACGCGGCCAATCGCTTAGCCATCAAAGCAATCATTGCTTTGACAGAGTCGGGTGCGACACCCTTAATGATGTCACGGGTGCGTACGGGGATTCCCATTTATGCCTTGAGTCGCAATATTCACACCCTAGGCAAAATGACCTTATATCGAGATGTCAATCCGGTGTATTTTGATTCAACGGCTATTGATAAAAGCCATATGAATCAAGAATCAGTGGCCGTTTTGAAAAATCAAGGGGTAGTTGCTGAAGGAGATTTAATCCTGCTCACTATGGGGGAACAAATGGGGGTGCATGGTGGCACTAATACGATGAAAATCATTCGGGTAAATGAGGGAGACTCATGAGTGGAGAATGGGGAATACTGCTCCTGATTGTGGGTGCTGCCTTGTTGGGCTGGCTGCTATTTCGCCAGATTCGCCACCATCCTGAAGCTTTCTCGAAGGAGAACTTAAGTAAAAGTTTTTATGTGCTGGGAATCCTGGCGTTATTGCTGATTGTGTTTGTTTGGGTGTTGGTAAGACTTCTTTAAACTTTCCCCCTTTTTCAAATCAAAGGAGGGGGATCATCTCCCATAAACATCGGCAATGCGCACAATATCATCCTCACCCAAATAATCCCCTACTTGTACTTCGATTAAGCTGCAAATTTCAGCAGTGAAATTTTCGATTCGATGGATAGCTTCTTTTGGGATATAGGCGCTTTCATTAACCTCGTAGATTCTCCGCGTTTCTCCGATGGTTAAAGTCGGGCTGCCGGCAATCACCACCCAATGCTCTGAGCGATGAGAATGCTTTTGTAAAGAAAGACGCTCCCCTGGTTGGATGGTCAGATTTTTAACCTGGTAGCCAGGGCCCAAGGCTAAGATTTGGTAACAACCCCAGGGACGCTTGTAAGTAAGCCCAACTTCATTCATTGGCTTGGGCTTTCCATTCCAAATAGCTACTTTCTGCCAAAGCGATGGCGCCAAGCACGCCGGAATTTTCCCCAACTCCAGGGCTAACCACATAACTTTCAGGATCGCTTACTCGGTAATTGCGCACATAAGCCTTTAGAGCGACGACCATTTGCGTGCGAACTTTAGCAAGTAAATGCTCTTGGCGCATCACTCCTCCGCCCAAAATAATGCGCTTAGGGGATAGGACAAAGGTGTAAATCGATAAGGCCGTACCCAGGTAATAGGCTTCTAAGTCCCAGGCCGGATGTTCTTTAGGCAGATCCAAAGCTGAATCCACATGCCACCGAACTTTCATAGATGGGCCGGAGGCCAAGCCTTCAAAGCAATTTTTATGATAAGCGCAGACCCCTTCAAATGCATCTTGAGCCCTGTCTTGCGGAATCATAATATGGCCCATTTCAGGATGTTGTGCTCCGTGTAACAGTTTTCCATTGACGATAGCCCCTCCGCCGATGCCTGTGCCAATGGTTAAATACAGAAAGTCGCTCAACCCTTGGGCTGCTCCCCAACGATATTCGCCAATGGCAGCACCGTTGACGTCGGTATCGAAACCGATGGGAAGATTAAAGTGCTTGCGTAAAGTTCCCACCATATCAAAATCAGACCACTCTACTTTTGCGGTAGGCATTATATGGCCATAAGTGAGGGACTGTTTGTCTAAATCCAAGGGACCAAACACAGAGACGCCGATAGCTGAAATCTTAGTTTTGGTCTGTACGGAACGAATATAATCTAAAATTTCCGGCATGGTGTCTTCGGGCTTTTGAGTGCGAATGACGGTGCGTCCTTGTAAATCAGCAGGGCCTGAGCCATAAGCACAAACGAATTTTGTCCCACCGCCTTCAATTCCAATAAATTGATTCATTTTTAAACCTCTTTTGTAAAAGCGTCATCCTGCCAGGACGACCGCGAAAAGGGGTCAATCATAAAACATCTTAGGCAGGCAGACAATTTAATTTTGGAACAACGAATTCTCTCTCTTTGGGTAGGCGAGGCTGGTTATTTTTTTGTAAGTTATGTATAATAAGCACATTTTAGATGCTAAAATTTTAGGTGAATACGATGGAAAGCTCTCAAATTAAAGGTTCTGATGAACAAGATTTTTCTGTAGAAAAGGATCTTGATTACAATGGCAAGCCTATTGTCCGGAATAATCATTCTAATGTAACCGACCCCTCTCCTATTCCTCTTTTTAATAACAAAAAACTTATCGCCTCGTTTTTTTTATTAGTGGGTAGTGCTGCTTCAGGCATTGCTGTGTGGCTTGAAGTTTCTGGCGCTGACAAGTTTATGATGAATAATTCGCTTGAATTACTTAGTCTAGCCCTAGTGGGTTGCTATGCGCTCTGGAAATGGAATACTGCAGACTTTCACGAGAATCGGAGGAGGTCAAGGCCAGAGGATTGTATCGCGGCAGCTAGGCTCAGGGAAGGAGAAGCCGCATGGTATGCTGTGATTGCAGTAGGTATGCTGGCTTATGGACTTTATGATGTGATAAGTACTCCTCAGCCATTCGAAACGGCGGTTACATCTCTAGTATTTTTGAGTGTAATTGCCCTGATAGCAGTTATAAGTTGGTTTGTATATTGCAGCTGTTGTTGTTCGGCTGAGAAACCCTCACCGGAGGAGAAAGCTGCGATTGAAAAGGCAGAGCACTCAGAAGAAAAATCATTCGCACGGCTTCGCCCTTTGGGTGTGTTGGCTGCAGTAGGGGTGATTACTCCGTATATGTTATGGAAAAATGATTTGATCGATTTTGAGTATGCGCTGGGGATTGGGATGGTCGCTGTGGGGGCACTGGTGACACATTTTTTTTATGAGAGTTGCTTTAAACGATCCCCGAAATATGCTGGTCCTCCCCTTGGTGCATCTAAGGGGGAGTGGTAACGTATTGGGTTGTTGCCCTTGGTTCGGAGTGCTAGACTTGGCTCACCCTCATCCGCCTTCGGCACTTTTCCTAGAAGGAGAAGGAAGAATGGGCTGCTTACCTGGCGTTGTTAGGAATATTTTGAGGAGGTCATTATGGAGCAGTGTTATTCTCAATACAAAAAGCCATTGGCTATTGCCGCGATTAGTTTACCCTTAGCCACAGCCATTATTTATACGATTTGTGTGGCTACCCGTCACCCCGAAGCTTCGGCGCAAGGGCTAAGTGAGGTTTGGAATTGGCTAGTAGCAAATCCAGTTCTTGCGCTGGGGTTTTTAGCGTTGCTGCTGGTTTTTTTGGCAAAAAAAGCCCATGAGCATTATGCCCTGTTAAATTTGGACCTTGAAGCCGTCGAAGACCAGCATACCTATCTTAAAATTGTCGGTGTTATTGCCTGCTCAGGGATACTTTATTTGGGCAATTTTACTTATTATCATCGCGATTCGGCTTTTATAGCGCAACACGGAGAGCTATTAGCTACGGTCGCCGGGGTTATATTAGGCAGTTGCCTACTCTGTTTGCTGCTGCATCGCTATTACGACGAATGTATGCGATGTCTTGGTGTGGAAGATTTTGATCTAGGTCCAGATGATGAATTGCAACAGGAGAATGCAGGAGGAAGCCAAAACGAGGTGTACTATCCCCGCTAAATGTGAACCCTATTTCTCTCATGAAGCAGATATTGGAATCATTGGCCGTGGCAAAACTGAGGTCGAGGCCTTTGTGTCTGCTGCGGAATCAATGTTCGCGATCATGACTGATTTAGCTTCTATCGAAGCGAAAAACAATATTGCGATTGAATTTGTTGAGGCGGATGTAGAGTTAGCTTTCATTACCTGGCTTAACTTACTGTTGGCTGAAGCACGGCATCATGGCTTAATTTTAGGGCGTTTTGCTCTGACGCGTCATAATGACCATTGGCAAGGGCAAGCTTGGGGAGAACCCTGGCGTGAGGATATGCAACGGGGTACTGAAGTCAAGGGAGCCACCTTGACGATGCTTTCCGTCGCGCAACAAAACGATCAGTTATGGGAAGCTCGCTGCGTGGTGGACGTTTAAAATGGACTTAAATCAACTGACTAAAATTAATGACTATTGCTGGTCAGTACAAGCTGAGCCAGGTACTTCGCCTTTGCCGATCCAACTATATGCCGATCAATCCTTGTTGGAGACCATGGATGCGAAAGTTCTCGAGCAGATTAAAAATGTAGCACAATTGCCTGGTTTAGTTGGCGCGGCTATGACGATGCCGGATGCGCACTGGGGTTACGGCTTCCCTATTGGTGGCGTAGCCGCTTTTGATCCTGACGCAGGTGGCATTATTTCGGCTGGCGGGGTAGGTTTTGATATTTCCTGTGGTATTCGCTGTTTACGCACTAATCTTTATTGGTCCGATTTATTTCCTCAGGCGGAACAACTAGCCGATTTATTATACGCCCATATCCCGGCTGGAGTGGGTGTCGAAGGTAAAATATGTTTATCGCCCCGTGAGTTAGACGCTATGCTGAGAGGGGGTGCGCAATGGGCGGTGCAGCAAGGATTTGGTAGCAAAGAAGATCTGCTCTTTATTGAAGAACAAGGCAAAATGGCAGGGGCCATGCCGGAACATGTTTCTGATCTGGCTAAAAAACGCCAGCGCAGTGAAGTGGGAACCTTGGGTTCTGGGAACCACTATCTCGAAGTGCAAGTTGTCGATAAAATTCATGATCCGCAAGCCGCACAAGCCTACCAGTTGCAGGAGGGCTTGCGGGTGGGGGAGAGGGCCCCCCCTGGGGCTAGGATTCTCCCTGAGTTCTTTGCTAAGATGCCTTGGCAGTTATTAGGGATGTTTTGGAGTAACACTTTTTAAAGGAGTAATAGTATGGAACCAGGCAGCATGGATTTAGTAAATCAAGTAATTAGTCAAAATGATTATTTATTTGATGCAATCGGGACGCAGGTTTTTGTATCCGCTTATTTGGCGGGAATATCCGTAAATAGGCAGCAAACTGATCAGGCTGTGAGTACTTGTTACGAGTAAGCTTCCCAGCATATTAAGGACACCCTCATTAAAGTAAACGTGCCCGATTGCGTGCCCGCGCTCATTTTTTGTCTAGGGCAGAGGAGGGGATATTAATGTACCGAATTTTCCAAATATTGATCGTAGGTGGGTTCATCGGCGGTATTCTTGTGGGTTGGCATTTTTTGACTGATCCTGCTCGCTTTCCAATTCGAGTGGTTAAGTTACAAGCAGAACATCAGCATGTGGATCGTCGCCAATTACAACAGCAAATTATTCCCTTTGTTCGACAAGGATTTTTTGGGCTAAATGAGGCTCATTTAAGACGGAGTTTGTCATCGCAATTGCCCTGGATCGCTAAAGTAGAGTCGCAACGTGTTTGGCCCAACCAGGTCATTATCAAGATTACGGAGCGTAAACCGGCGGTACGCTGGGGTGATACAAAGTTTATTGATGTGTCAGGTCAATTATTTACCGCTCCGCCGGATCGTTATACTCAAAATCTTCCATTGCTAAATGGGCCCGAATCAGAGCAAAAGCAAGTTTGGGGGTTTTATCAAACCATGGCTCGTTTATTGGCTCCATTGCGTTTAACCGTCGTAAAATTAGCGATGGACGAGCGTCAAGCTCTCAGTGCAGTGCTGAGTAACGGTACCCAAATGTTTTTTGGAACCAAAGAATCATTGCCTCGATTACAACGTTTTGTTAAGGTTTATCCCCAAATATTTACTAGAGCAGAAGCACAAGCAGAACGAATTGATCTACGCTATGAAAATGGGTTGGCGGTAAAATGGCGTGATAACTAGTGAGGAGCTATGTATTCAACTAATGAATTTAAAGCAGGATTAAAAGTACTGCTGGATGGAGACCCTTGCAGTATTTTGGAAAATGAATTTGTAAAACCAGGCAAGGGCCAGGCTTTTAATCGCGTGAAGCTGCGCAACTTAAAGACCGGGAGAGTTTTGGAAAAAACCTTCAAGTCTGGTGATGTCTTACCGGGGGCGGATATTGTCGAGGTGGAAATGGAGTACCTCTATAATGATGGAGAATCCTGGTATTTTATGGTGCACGAAACCTTCGAGCAACATGCCATTTCTGCTCGCTTGATGGAGGATGCGGCTCTGTGGATTAAACCCCAAGATATTTGCATGGTTATGCTATGGAACGGACAACCCTTATCTCTGGTCGCCCCCAATTTTGCCATCCTACGCGTCAGAGAAACTGAGCCTGGAATCAAAGGAGATACCGTAAGTGGAGCTACCAAGCCTGCGATTTTAGAAACCGGAGTGAGCATTGGTGCCTTTGTTTGTGAATGAGGGGGATTTGCTGAAGGTAGATACCCGCACGGGTCAATATGTCTCGCGGGTTAAGGAGTGAGGTATCCCTTCTCACTAATAGCCTTTGACTTTTATCCTTCTCCCCTTGTGGGAGAAGGTGCCGAAGGCGGATGAGGGGATTTATCTGGCCTTTTGCGCTAAAAAATGCTAAAATATAAACAATTTTAATATTCTATTAATGTAAGAGATCTCTATTATGAAAAAAGCCTTAGTTCCTATTGTATTGGCTTGCAGCTGCTATGCCCCCCTTTCGCTTGCCCAAACAGCAGAAGATAGTTTCGTTTCGGCTCCTCAATCTTCTGAAACCATCCCGCATGTGGTTAATTCAACAGAAGGTTCCAGCCCCCCGCCGGCGACCTCTTCCTCACCCCTCAATAAAGAAGTATTAGACCAATTATCACCTGCGCAAAAAGAAAAGGTGATGGAAGCGATACATGAGCGGTGGATGGCACTTACTGCAGAGGAACGCGAAGAGGCGCGGATGAAAATAAAAGAAGCTCTGTTGCAAATGACTCCAGAACAACGAATCGCCATCTTGAAATCAATTAAGGCGCAATGGGAGGCGCTTACCCCAGAACAACAGCGTTCGATCCAATTACAATCACAAGAATATTGGCAGTCATTGCCAATTAAGGAAAGGCTGTGGATATTAGAGCGCCAAAAACAAAGTCAACAAAACAAGCAATAAACGCCTCTAATGTGCAGTGGAGACCTAGTGCTCAATTATCTTCCTTGCGTTTGCGTAACCAAATCATCCACGCTATCCGTAATTTCTTTTTAGCCAGGGGGGTGTTAGAGGTAGAAACCCCCTTGTTGTCTTCCACCACCGCGACTGATCCCCATATCGCCAGTATGTCAGTTGGGCCGTGGTTTTTACAGACCTCCCCTGAGTTTGCCATGAAACGCTTGCTGGCGGCAGGAAGTGGTTGCATTTATCAACTCTGTAAGGCATTTCGATGCGAAGAGCAGGGACGGCTGCATCATCCTGAATTTACCATTTTGGAATGGTATCGCGTGGGATTTAATCATCACCAATTGATGGATGAGATCGATGAGTTGTTGCAGCTGGTGTTGCAAACTCAGAAGTCGGATCGCGTTACTTATCAGGAAATCTTTCAGCATTATTTAGGCGTGAATCCTCATTCAGCCAAAGTGCAGGAGCTGCAACAACTTGCCATAACCCAAGGGATCCAGCTTAATACGGCAGATCCTGCTCAGAAGGATTTTTGGCTGCATGTATTACTTTCACATTGTATTGAACCTTATCTTGGACAAGAGCGACCGGTATTTATTACGGACTTCCCTGCAAGCCAAGCAGCTTTGGCAAAGATTCGTCCTGGTAAACCCCCTGTGGCAGAACGGTTTGAGTTATATTTCCGACAAGTCGAGTTAGCCAATGGATATCATGAATTAACCGATGCGGCAGAACAAAAACGCCGCTTTGTCGCGGATAACCAAAAACGCCACAAGCTAGGTTTGGCACAAATTCCTAATGACGAGGCGCTATTAGCCGCTTTATCTCATGGCTTACCTGCTTGCGCTGGAGTAGCCCTTGGCGTTGATCGCCTGATCATGCTAGCAGCTCAAGCACAATCCATTGCCGAAGTAGTCAGTTTTGGGCGCTGTTGAATAATCCCTTTGCGCCATAATCATTTTAACGGTAACATTCATTAATAAAAATATACCATGTGAGATTAACGAAATATGGAATTAGAACAAAAAGAAAAGAAAATAAAAATACCTGAAGAGATGGATAATGTTTTAGATCCCAAATTATTAATAAAAACTTATGTTGATGCAATGACGGCGTTGAGCATAGCTTATAATGAATTTTCATCTCTAGCAAAAAAAACTGAGTTTCAAGAACAACCGATACCAAAAATTAAACAAGAAACTTTACCGCGGGAATTGTTAGAGGGCGATCAAGGACAATTGGCAGCATTTATCTCCGAATGGGCTCAGGGTAACTTAACATCAGACGAAATTAAAATAACAGTTTCGCGCGTTCAAGAATCGCGAGCCTCCCTTGCTAAGGCAAAAGCATCGGCAGAGGAAAATTTTTCAAAGATCCTAGGGGCAGCATCTCTGTTGCAATCAGACGATAATGAATCTACACTGCGTAGCTGCGTCCTCGCAAAAATGCAAATAGAGTTCCTTGCGAAATACTGGACAAGTTTACCCAATTATCAAAATGATCCTAAAATAGAAGAAGCAAATAATGCTATTGAGTATTTAAAGCAACAGATAGTTGACACTCAACGTCGTTTGATAACATTTGAACCAGCTGATACTGCACGTTGGATTGATTATGAAAAAATTCTTAAAAATGACCTAACATCTCATGTTTCTTCAAGCCACATTAGTTCTCAAGTTTCCCGTGCTTATTCTTCTTATTTTCATCATTCCTCTCCGAATCCCTCTCCGAGGCTTGATGAAAAAAGCCCCAAAGCAGCACCTTTAGCAGAAAATTATTTATCTGTGTGGGAGGATTATGTAAATAAAGTGGAAAAGTTAAAAACAGCAGCTGAAACTTTTTTAATTGAGCTTAGGACACCCGGCAGACGCACGGTTAATTTACGAGAAAAAACTACAGACTTGGATTTACAGGGAACAATGGAACGGAATTCAAAGGCTTTTCGTGCGCTAGATATGAAAGCAAGCTCTGACGCTAAACGTTATTACGAATTAATTAATAACGGTTTTGAGCAATATAGGAGAGTACTCTCTGAAATTACAGATTACTTTCAGGGGCAATGTAATAGCTCGCTCACTAAAATGCGAAAGCAGCAATTATTTGATTTTGCAAAACAATTACCGGATGCAGGTTATTGTCAAAGCAAGGTGATGGGCTTTTTAACAAGCCACAAATTACCTGAAGAAGAACAAATACCACAAGAAATGCTACCGCCTGAATTAATAGAGGGTGAACAAGGGTTAAGAAACTTTATTAGCGATCGGACCACAGATCTTGGAGGTGACTTAACTGAATCCCAAATAACAGAACAATTTCAAAAGTTACGAGTCTCACTTGACAATAGGAGGCAGTGGGCGAGAGATAAATTTTTATTGGCGCTAAGCAGCATAATTCCGTTATTACAGTCACAAAATGCACAGGCACATTTACATTTAGAGTTCCTGGTACAATACTGGAAAAGTTTACCCAAGGACCAGGAGGGTGAGTTCAGAATACGTATGGCAGCAAAAATTATTACACTTTTGGCTCCAGAATCAGCTCAGCAAGCATCTGCCAGTTCCCCATCTGCTAGTAGTACTTCCAGCCTCTCTTCAAATAGTATGAGTTCTCCTGCAATCTGTAACACTTTTCCTTTAGATCATCTTTCTCTTCCTATTGCAGAACTTGACTCACCCCTTAATCTTGCACTTACAGTCAATGTACAAGCAATAGAGGGGGAATTGACTAACAGCTGGGAAAAGCATCTGGAAGCTTTTGCCCTGCGAAGCAGGGATAAAAGCCAGGAAACCACGCGCTATCAGCAGCAAACGCTCGATATCCTAGTTCAGCAAATACGCAAGGAAATTATACACAGCATAAATCAGCAGCATACAGCCTTGATTAAGAAATTCAAATCTGATAATTGGGGTAAAGAGCAAGTGCCTGGTGCTATAGCGCAATTGGAACAATGGCATAATTTTGCAAAAAATCTGCGGAGAAACCCAGCGGAGTATCAAGCTACTTTGCAGCGCATAAAAAAAGCTTTACTATTTTTAGACCCTGAGTACGAATACTCAAATCTTTCGCATTCGAAGGATGAGGAAAAAAAGAACAGAGTAACTAACTCTTTAGAGCTGCATGTTCAACGCACTTCTGTTGCGATTGGCCGTGATGTAGATATTCCATCTATCTGGAAAGAGCATTTACGTGATCTGGAAGATTGCCATGAGAAAGCTGCTACTTTTTTAAAAGAACTGGAAACATTCCGTGATCCCACGGTAGATTTGGGAAAAGTAACTACAATGGAAAACAGATTGAATAAGGATCCGAAAGCTTTTGCACTACTATACTCGGGCACGGGAGCGGACGCTGAGCAATACGTTGCACTAATGTGTGCTGCCCTGTATAAATGGGATGAAAAATGCGAGAATATTAACAACGTCATAAAGAAACAATTACAAGCCTTGCAGGGGAAGATTGGTAATTCTCAATGGGGCGATGAGTGTGTTGGTTATATAAAGCAATTGGAACGATTACAGCAATTTGCATCAAGGCTAGGAGTAAACTTTCGTGGTAAAGATGTGTATTTGCAGCAAATAACGCAAGCCTTAGTCGTGTTGCACTCAGTCAGGTCGCGTGATTCCCAGCAATGTAGTGAGCTCGATGGAGCCAATGATCAGGACGCTAAAAAGCTGACAGAAAGAGAAAAACGTATCTCTGTCTTGAAGAAACAGCTAGCTAACGCGCAAGCTTTAAAGGCGGCAACCGATACTTTTTTCATGGAATTCAACTCACCCGATAAGCTTATACCTACAGTTGATTTATCAGAAAAAATAAGAACTATGTACAGAAGCCAAACTGAGTCTGGGCAAGCTCCTGTACTCCAATCGGATGAAGATAACTATGGCAAACAAATTGACACTGCGCTAGCTGAAGTCAGAAAAAAGCGCTCGGAAATTGCTGACCGCATAGCTAAGCAGAATATAGCCTTAAAAAACAGCTGGGAAAACAAGCCTGTATCACTCAGTGAGGTAAATGAGATTAAAAAGAAATTGCAACGATTATATAATTTTACAATGGAAGGAGTCGAAGAGTCACCTCAGTATCAAGCTATCAGGCAGGAAATAGTGCAACACTCAGGAGAATTGAATGCCCTTCACGGAGCTCTTGTTGCGAGTACTGTCGCGGATGAGGATAAGACGCCCTTGAAGATAACATCAGCTCAGCATGCATCCGCCAGTTCCTCATCTGCTAGTAGTGCTTCCAGCCGCACTGCAAATAGTAGTTCTCCTGCAACCTGGAGTTGGAGCCCTTCTCATTTCCACCATCCTTCTCCTCCTCGATCGGATGAAAAAAAGCAAAGAGTAACTAACTCTTTAGGGCTGCATGCTCAACCCTCTTCTGTTGCGATTGGCCATGATGTAGAGACTATATCTATCTGGGAACAGCATTTACGTGACATAGAGTTTTGCCATGAGAAAGCCACTATTTTTTTAGACGAACTGAAAACATCCCGTGATCCTACGGTAGATTTGTTAAACACAGGAACAATAGAAGACAGAGTTAATGAGCACAAGAAAGCTTTTGATCTAGTAATATCGGGAAAGGGAGCGGACGCTGAGAAATACAATGGGCTGATTCGTGTTGCCATATTTCAATGGAACGAAACAGGCAAGGAAATTGTCAGAGTCATAGACGAACAATTGAAAACCTTGTGGAGTAAGATTGGTAATCTTCAAGGGGGCGCCGAGGTTGCTGGGTATATAAAGCAATTGGAGCGATTGCAACAATTTGCATCAAAGCTAGGACCAAACTTTAGTTGTAAAGATAGGTATTCGCAGACAATAAAGCAAACCTTAGACGGGTTGCGCGCAGCCAAGTTGGATAATTTCCAGAAATTCCTGCAAAGTTTGTCCAATGTAGCCAATGATCAGGTCGATAAAGAGATGATGGAGAGAGCAAAACGTATCTCTATCTGGGAGAAACATTTAGCTAATGCGCAAGCTTTAAATGCGGCAGCCGATACTTTTTTAAGGGAATTCAAGTCACCCGATACGCTTGCACCTACAGTCAATTTACAAGAAATATTTGGCAATTTTCACAGCACACAGCATGAACATAAGCAAGCTTTGGTATTGCGCGAACTGAAGCAAGATTCAGAAGTCATGGCTTATGATAAACAAATTCACGCTGCGCTAACTGCATTCGAAATAAAGCGCTCGGATATCGTTACCCTCATCAGTGCTCAGTATATAGCCTTGACGAACACATGGGAAAAAAACCTTGAATCACTGAGTACGCTTGATACGATGAAACTGGCATTGCAACGATTATATAATTTTGCAAAGACTACAGGCGGAGAGTCCGCTGAGTATCAAGATGTCCTGAAGAAAATGGTGGATCAGTTACAAGATTTAGCAAGGTTATGCGCAGCTGTTGCGATTAAAGACAAAGACCCGGATGATAACGATGAGGATAACGATGAGGATAATACACTCTCTGGGCCGGGGGTGAGCTGAGGGGCACGCCTCTGGTAGAGGTGCACTACTACAACTGCTCCCAAATTTGATCGATTCTCTTTTTTACGGCCTCGTCCTGGGTAATGACCCTCCCCCACTCGCGCTGGGTTTCTCCGGGCCATTTATTCGTAGCATCAATGCCTATTTTCGAGCCCAGGCCTGCCACTTTCGAGGCAAAGTCTAAATAATCGATTGGCGAATTTTCGATTAAAGTGGTATCTCGACTGGGGTCGGCGCGGGTGCTGACAGCCCACATGACCTCTTTCCAATCGCGAATATTAATATCGTTGTCTGTGACAATAATCCATTTGGTATACATGAATTGTCGCAAAAACGACCAGATACCCATCATGATGCGTTGTGCGTGGCCCGCATAGTGCTTTTTGATCGATACAATGCTGATTCGATAAGAACAAGCTTCAGGAGGTAAATAAAAATCAGTAATCTCAGGAAATTGTTTTTGTAATAAAGGTATAAACAGTTCATTCAATGCCACTCCAAGGACCGAAGGTTCATCCGGGGGCCTGCCAGTATAGGTGCTGTGATAAATGGGATTGCGACGGTGAGTCATGCGTTCAATGGTAAATACCGGAAATCTTTCTGTTTCATTATAATAACCAGTATGATCGCCAAAAGGCCCTTCTAGGGCTGTTTCATTCGGATAAATATATCCTTCCAGTATGATCTCTGCTTTTGCTGGAACCGGTAATTCGTGAGTAAGACAAGGAACTAATTCCGTTTTATAGCCGGACAATAATCCCGCAAAAGCGTATTCGGAAATTGAGTCCGGGATCGGCGTCACAGCAGCCAGCAAAGTCCCAGGATCACAGCCTAATACCACAGCTACAGGAAAAGGTTGCTGTGGGTGAGCCTGCTGCCAGGCTTGAAAATCTAAAGCCCCCCCTCGATGAGACAGCCAACGCATAATCACCTTGTTAGGCGCAATGACTTGCTGACGATAAATGCCTAGATTTTGACGTTTTCGTAAAGGACCTTGGGTAACCACCAAACCCCAAGTGATCAACGGTCCGGCATCTTCTGGCCAGCAGGTTTGAATAGGAAAGTTGCGCAAGTCGATCTGATTTTTTTCAAGGACGAATTCTTGGCAGTCACCGGATTTCACGATTTTTGGTGACATAGTTAGAATTTTTTGTACAATCGGCAGGCTTTTCCAAGCCTCGCGCAGGTTTTGTGGAGGAGTGGGCGCAGAAAGAAAGGCCAGTAGCTCCCCTAATTCGCGAATACCCTGCAGATCTGACTTACCCATGGCCAAGGCTACTCGCCTAGTAGTTCCGAACAGGTTTGCTAGCAGGGGAATAGCGCTGCCTACTGGCTTTGCAAACAGCAAGGCTGGGCCTTGCTGCGCTAACACACGACAACAAACCTCAGTCACTTCCAAGTGAGGATTAATCGGAATCGCAATAGATTTTAGCTCACCGAGTGACTGAAGTTGGGCTAGGAAATCACGCAGATCGCGATATCTCAACGCTTCATAGCCTCAAAAAAATCTTCGTTCGTTTTTGTTACCTTAAGTCGATCGATGAGGAATTCACTGGCAGTCAATTCATCCATCGGATGCAGAATCTTGCGTAGAATCCACATTTTTTGCAATTCATCCGGTTTGGTGATTAATTCCTCTCGTCGTGTGCCGGAACGATTGATATTAATCGAGGGAAATACCCGTTTTTCTGCGATACGGCGATCCAAATGAATTTCCATATTGCCGGTACCCTTAAACTCCTCGTAAATGACTTCATCCATCTTCGAACCAGTTTCTACTAGGGCTGTGGCAATGATGGTTAAACTGCCTCCTCCTTCAATATTACGCGCAGCGCCAAAGAAACGCTTGGGGCGTTGTAAGGCGTTGGCATCAACACCACCAGTTAACACTTTGCCAGAGGCAGGAACCACGGTGTTATAAGCGCGAGCAAGTCGAGTAATGGAGTCCAATAAAATCACCACGTCGCGTTTATGCTCTACCAGACGTTTGGCCTTTTCAATGACCATTTCAGCCACTTGGACGTGACGGGCTGCAGGTTCATCAAAAGTGCTGGCAATGACTTCACCCTTCACCGAGCGTGTCATTTCAGTGACTTCTTCAGGCCGCTCATCAATTAACAACACCATTAAATAGCATTCGGGATGATTGTGAGTAATGGAGGTCGCGATGTTTTGCAGCATCATGGTTTTACCCGCTTTAGGCGGTGATACGATTAAGCCGCGCTGACCTTTGCCAATGGGCGCCACTAAATCGATGATGCGAGCGGTAATATCTTCCGAGCTACCGTTGCCACGTTCCATTTTGAGTCGTACGTCGGGGAACAATGGGGTTAAATTTTCAAATAGAATCTTATTCTTGGCGAGTTCAGGTTTGTCAAAATTGATATCGCTGACCTGCAGCAAGGCAAAATAACGCTCTCCTTCTTTGGGTGGGCGAATTTTGCCAGAAACGGTGTCGCCAGTACGGAGATTGAAGCGACGAATTTGACTAGGAGAGACATAAATATCATCCGGGCCTGCCAAATAAGAGCTCTCATCAGAGCGGAGAAACCCAAATCCGTCCTGCAGAATTTCTAAGACACCATCTCCAAAGATGTCTTCGCCACCCTGGGCATGGGCTTTGAGTAACGCAAAAATAATATCTTGTTTGCGTACCCGAGCCATGTTTTCGATGCCCTGATCTTGGGCGAGTTGTATTAATTCCGAAGGAGATTTTTTTTTCAATTCAGTTAAATTCATATGGTTTTTTCACGAAATGGTTATAAAAAATGGATCTTTAATAAAGGAAATAGAGAGGAACCCTACCGAATGGTAAGACGCTAAACTACAGAACTTGTTCTGTAAGTGGGAGTAACTATAAAACATTTAGTGCAAATTGCAAGCTAAATTGATTGGTCGATAAATTCTGCCAGCTGCGACTTGGTCATGGCGCCGACCTTAGTACCAACTAAGTTTCCTTCCTTGAACAAAAGCAAGGTCGGTATCCCTCTTATCCCGTATTGGGCCGGAGTCTTGTTATTCTCGTCCACGTTTATTTTGGCGACAATAAGCCGACCCGCATACTCTTTGGCAATTTCATCTAAGACGGGGGCAATCATTTTGCAAGGCCCGCACCACTCGGCCCAGAAATCAACTAGCACCGGAAGGGTTGCTTTTAGGACTTGTGCATCGAAGCTGCTATCCGTAATGGCTTGTAGATGTTCGCTCATAAAAAAATCTCAGGTTGTTTTGATGAGAGCCTAGGATAGGAAATTCCGGAGTAAATTGCAAGTGGGGAGATGCTAGAGCAGTTCAAATTTTTTGATCTGACTTTTCAAGCTCCACTGCCGGTGATTGCGCCCCTACATCTTTTAAACTACGCTTGGGCACAGTCCATTCTGTCTTATCAGGAAATGCTAAGAAATTATTTTCAGACTTATGGATGGTAATGTTTTTATTTTCTGCTTGAAGTAGTTTTTGATTTTCTAAACCGCAATAAAGTAAAGTATGATTGTATTTTCCTGCCTGAAATTCCTTGCGTTTTTCCAGCATAAAGGCGCCCGCCTCTTTCCATATTTCTCTGAAAGCTGTTAATTGTGCAATAGTAGTGTTATTTTCTTCTATTATTTTTTTTGCTATGGGGTCCTCGCCTTTGCCTTTGGCAGTTTCTATAGATTGGGTTAAGGCGACTCGAATCGGATTCACTGTCGCCGTTTCTTTTTCTTTCTTTATAGTAAATGGCTTGTCTTCCATAACGATCTGATTTACATACTTGATGTATCGAGTAGATTGCGCATAACGTAGGCTTTGGGGAGAAGGTAAGAAATAGTATTGTAATTGCCCTTCTGCGTCATAAAATCGAAATCTGAGGGCCAGTTCATTTAATTGTTTTTGACCTTCTTTTAAATGTTGATGCATATTTGCAAAAACCAGATGGCCGCAAGAGTCATGATCTGCTTGCATCTCAGGGAAGATATTCGCTGATCCCTTTGTTAGGAAAACCGCAGGGTTGTTTTGGTAAAATGGCTGCTGATGGTAATCTACTAAATCTTCGGGCTCCGTTAGATATTTGCCTTGTTGCCAAACTGTTCCCCAAATTAGGGGCTTGATAATGCATTCTTTAGAGATGAGGTAACATTCCATGTGGCGGCCTAAGCTGTTATGGCCCCCAGTGTGGACGTAGCCGATAAACCCTTTGTATGCTATGGATTCAAGATGCTGCTGTATTTCTAACATTTCTTGCAATACTTCTTGCCGGTCTAGGCATACATCATTGGGCATTTCTTCGAGTTGTGTTTCGTATTCTTTCGGTATTTGCATTTCTGTGACTAGTTCCTGGAATCCCTCTTGTTTTTGTAGCAACTCCAATTGTTGCTCAGTCAGATTAGCACTTTGACGAAAGCTAAAATCAGCAGAGAGCTTGGCCTCTTGAAAAAATTGAGACATTAAAGCATCTAGCTGGGGAAATTTTTCTCTTTGAGAAACTAATTTGCTTCTTTTATAAAATAATCGGGGTGATGCGTATTCAGGGATGTAGTCCTCTTTAGAGGAAACCCAATTTTGGGTTATGTATGCAGCTTCGGGATAGACCTTAAAATTTTTAATAGCCTTTTTCCAATTTGGCTTTTTTAAATTAATAAGGTGTTGGCCTTGGGGCGTACACCCATTCACTAGAATGGGTATTCTGTTATAATGACCTACTAATTTAGGGAGATCTTTAGCCGGTAACGGAAATGGATCAGGCCAGCTCTTCTTTGCGGCAATAATTTTTTGAATAAATGCTTGCTTATTTGTGCTTTTTTTTCCTGCAACTATTTTAGACTTACTTGCGGTCTGAGTAATTGCTTCTGCCATAAATCACCCTAATAACTCTTTGTAACCTTGTTCGATGCTAACAATTTTATATGAAGTCTAGTTAATTGTCAAATTTTAATTAATTTAATGCATTTTTTAGCATAATTTTAGTTTTTATGAAGATAAGCTTGAGATCCAAAACCCTGGTATTATGCCGCCTGGCATGAGCATTGAGCAATTTAACCTAGATTCGGCAGTAGGTTTCTACTGCCGAATCTAGGTTGAAAGAGCAGTAATCCCGGTATTTGAGGAGCTTGCGACGGGATCTCCTGCAACTGGCATGGAGATCCCTCGCTTCGCTCGGGATGACACTGGTCGCTCGGGATGACGGAGAGGCTGAACGACTCTAAAAGCCGCTATTAATTAACATCGCTAACAACTGCGGTCTACACTTCGAGAAAAAGGCAGCATTGGGGCGAGAGTTAAAGACGGCGGCAATCGTGGTTCCATCCGGCTTGGTGACAATAAAGGCATTTGTTCCAGTAAAGCTGCCATGCTGAATCCAATAACGTTGCCCGTTTACTAAATGGACCAGACTGCCAATGGTGTAATAGTTATTTTTTTTTGCGCTAACGAAAGCAGGTTTCTCCAGCATTAACGCTAAACTTTTTACATTGAGGATTTTGTGTTCCCACACCGCGTGAATAAACAGCGCTAGATCAGTTGCTGTTGCCACCCATCCCGCATTAGAAAAATTCTTTTTGAGGATTTCTGAGCTGCTGTAGGGCAAGTGCGACTTCGTGTCAAGGGACGTCTGAGGGCTGGTATGGATATCTCGATAATAGGTGGCTTCATTCGATAAGCGATATTTGTATTGAGTACTCGCGATAGTCATATCATGAATCCCCAGCGGGTGTAATAAATCCCTTTCGATGTAATTTTCATAGCCATGATAGCCATAGCGGGTTCCAGTCACTTTGTTAATGATCAAGCCCAGGATGCAATAATCCAGATTCGAATAGGAATAGTTGGTCCCTGGTTTAAAGCGCAGCGGCACAGACATCATGTAACGGGTGGTCGTTTGACAGCTGGCGGGTAATTCGGGGTGGAGTATGCGAGTGATGCTAGGAGGCCAAGGTCCAAACAAGGGATCGAAATGGCCCGATCCTGGTGAAAACCAACCTGACGACATCTGTAATAGATTTAAGACACTAATTTGGTAAATCTGCGGATTAATTTTGCGCTCTCTTAATGGGGTGAGGTCGCTTAAGAGGTTGAATACTTTATCGTTTAAATTCAGTTTATGTGCTTCAGCAAGTTTTAGTATAGCCACGGCGGTAAAGGTTTTTGAGACACTGGCGATGCGAAACCTCGAATAAGGCTGGACGGCTTCGTGCTTTTCTAGGTTAGCCCAACCATAGCCCCGTTGTACTAGGATATTACCGTTGCGGACGGCGGTCACCGCGGCGCCTGGAATCCCCCATTGCCTTAAAAAGGAAATAAATTTCGTATCGAAGGCCGCAATGTTTTCAGTGGTTGCAGATCCGGTAATGGGATAATGATGAGCGTGCTGGGCGAAAGCCGAACCACTAAAGAAAATGGCGATTAAAAATAATTGGCGTAGTAGGGTCATGGTTTTTAATATCCTTTTAATGGCTGCCACAATGATATGGTGGTTCCTGATCACTCACGTGATGGCAATAAAGCTTCAACAAATAATTTTGCATCAAATGGCTGCAAATCTTCAATACCTTCTCCCACCCCCACAAAACGAATAGGTAATTTTAAAGACTCAGCCAAAGAAAAAATCACTCCTCCTTTGGCTGTTCCATCTAATTTAGTGAGGGTTAGGCTAGTTAATTGGATTGCCTCGTTAAATTGTTCGGCTTGGCGTAGGGCATTTTGTCCAATCCCGGCATCAAGCACCAACATAGTTTCATGTGGGGCAGTGGGATCCAATTTCGTCATCACACGCTTAATTTTTTTTAATTCCTCCATCAAATGAGTCTGAGTATGCAAGCGACCGGCAGTATCAGCAATCATGATATCAACATTCCGTGCCCGAGCAGCTGATAAACCATCAAAAATGACCGAGGCGCTATCTGCGCCGGGAAGTTGTTTAATGACTGGTATTTGATTGCGATCTCCCCAAACTTGTAATTGGTCGATCGCAGCGGCACGAAAGGTATCACCTGCAGCCAACAAAACGGATTTGCCTTCTGCCTGGAAACGCTTGGCTAATTTACCAATTGTAGTGGTTTTGCCGGCGCCGTTGACCCCTACTATTAAAATAATGTAAGGCTTAGTGTCAGGGGGAATAATCCAAGGAGTAGCACAGGGGCTAAGAATAGTAATTAGCGCTTCTTGCAGTGCGCGAAATAAGTTTGAGGCATCTGCCAATTCCTTGCGTTTTACTCGCGCGGTCATTTCTCCCACAATATGTTCGGTGGCCGTAACTCCGACATCGGCCATGAGCAGGTGGGTTTCAATTTCTTCCAATAGCTCAGCATCGACTATTTTCTTGCCAAAAAGGAGTGTGGCTAATCCTTCGGAAAATTGGCTTCGGGTGCGCTTCAGTCCCTGACTTAGGGTGCCGAATAAGCCCTTGGGTTTTTCTTGAACCGGGGGCGCTGAGGTAATGATTGTTCCAGGGGTTGTTTTGGGTTTGCGCAAGCCAAACATATTATTTGTGTTCCTATTAACAGAATATATGCGCTATACTTTATTCCACTTTGCCCCAAAAGGAAACGCTGTGCGACAGTTCATTTTCACTATTGTGTTGACCTTATTTATGGCCCTTATGCTTCCTCTTCCGGCTTCTGCCAAAGAAGTTACTTCGTATACTTTACCAAATGGCCTCCAGGTGTTTGTCCAAGAGGATCATCGTGCGCCCGTAGCTGTGTTACAAGTTTGGTATAAGGTGGGTTCGAGTTATGAGCCCAATGGGATTACTGGTATCTCTCACGCCTTAGAGCACATGATGTTCCAAGGCACTGCAAAGCATGGCCGAGGTGAATTTTCACGTATTCTGTCTGATGTGGGTGCTCAACTCAATGCGATGACCGGAACAGATTACACACTCTATTACGAGCTGATGGATTCGCGAAAATTAGCGATTGCATTTGAGTTGGAAGCAGATCGAATGCGAAATATAAATTTGACCCCGGAAGAATTTGCCAAAGAAATGCAAGTGGTGATGGAAGAGCGACGGATGCGTTTTGAAGATAACCCGCAATCTTTTACCTATGAGCGTTTGGTTGCAGCCACTTTTATTTCTACCTCTTATCATCATTTACCGATTGGGTGGATGAATGACATCAAGAACCTGAAGTTACATGATTTACAACAATGGTATCAACAATGGTATGCCCCTAATAATGCTTTTATTGTGGTGGTAGGTGATGTAAAACCCCAGGAAATTTATCAACTCGCATTGCAATATTTTGGTCCGTTAAAATCCGCAGTGTTACCGGAAATCAAGCCCCAAGTTGAACTACCTTCAGTAGGGCAACGCAGTCTGGTGACTCGCCTGCCAGCACAAGTGCCTTGGGTATTAATGGCTTACAATGTTCCTAGCGTCCCTCAAGCACGTCAGAGCAATGATCCTTATGTTTTAGCGGTAATCGCTGCTATTTTAGGTAGTGGCAGCAATAGTTGGTTAAACAAAGATTTAATTCGTGGTAGTCAAATTGCGGCAGATGCCCAGATTGATTATGATCCTTATCAACGATTGAGTACTGCTGTTTATTTACAAGGTACCCCGGCGCCGGGGCGAACTAGTGAAGAAATTAAGACAGGCTTGATTACTGAAATCAAAAAATTGCAAGATACCCTGGTTTTAGCTGAAGAATTGGCGCGAGTAAAAACTGGAGTCATCGCTAGTAAGGTATATTCTCAGGATGTGATCAGCCATCAAGCAGAAGAAATTGGTTCATTAATTGCTGTAGGCCTGCCTTGGCAACTTCGAGATGAATTCGTCCAACGGATTGCCGCGGTTACCCCAGCACAAATACAAGAAGTAGCAAGACATTATTTTATTCCTGAAAACCTCACTGTTGCCGAATTGCAGCCCTTGCCTTTGGAAAAAGGGCAGAAGCCCGCTCAAGCCCCGGCTGCGCCAGGAGAAGCAACTCATGTACATTAAATGGATAATCAGGTGCATTATGATCGCTAGCTCGTTAAATATCAGTTCTCCTGTTTTGGCGCAAAATCCAGTTGCTCCTGCATCTCGCGTGTTAAATATTCAGCATTGGGAAACGGCCCAAGGGGTCCCGGTGTATTTCGTGCAAGCACAAGAAATTCCCATGATGGATATTCAACTAGTATTTCGAGCGGGTTCTGGCTATGACGAGAAAAAACATGGCCTGGCTAATTTAACCAATTCTTTAATGGATGAAGGGGCAGCTGGTTTATCTGCGGATCAGATTGCTGAAAAATTTGATGCTGCAGGCGCCATTTTCAATGCAAGAGTTAATAACGATCTCGCTACTGTGGGGATGCGTAGCTTGACGGATGCAAACTACTTACAACCCGCATTGCAAATTTATACCACAGTCGTTGCTGCCCCAGATTTTGCGCTTAATGCGTTTGAGCGGGTCAAAAAACAGGTAATGGTTGGCTTACAAGCAGAGTTGCAGCTACCGACCGTTGTTGCAAGAAATGCTTTCTTGAAACTCTTATATGGTGAACAGCCCTATGGACATTCCAGCGCTGGAACGCTCGCGTCAGTAGCGCAGCTTACTCAGCAGGACGTTCGCGATTTTTATAAACAGTTTTATGTGAGTAAAAATGCTTTAATTACCCTCGTTGGGAATTTAAGCACACAGCAAGCACACGATGTCGCTGAGCAAGTGAGCAAATCTTTGGCAAAGGGTCAGGCAGCGCAAACTATACCCTTGGCCCAGGCGCCTCTGAAACCGGTTACGAAACAAATTACCTTTCCTTCACAACAAACAGCTATTTTGCTTGGGCAAATCGGCGTGGCTCCTCAAGACTCTGAAATATTTCCCTTAACGGTTGGGAACTATATTTTGGGGGGAGCGGCTTTAGTGTCTCAGCTTTTTGTCCAACTGCGTGAACAGCGTGGCCTTGTTTATGGCACTAATAGTCAGTTTGCTTTGTGGCAAGGTAAGGGGCCTTTTATCGTTGCATTACAAACGCGTAACCAGCAGGCGAAAAATGCCGTTGATGTTGCACGATCGATTTTGCTTAATTTTTTAGAGAAAGGGCCTACCGATCAGGAAGTGGAAAAAGCTAAGCAGCATATCGTTGGTGAATTTCCATTGACCATTGATAGTAATGTTGAGATTTTAAATCGAATTAGTTTTATTGCCTTTTATGGATTGCCGCTGGATTATCTTGATAGCTATCGCAGTAAAATTAGTGCTGTAACTCCTGCGCAAATTAAAGAGGCTTTTCACAACCATTTAGATCCTGATGCTTTTATCACCGTGATGGTAGGACAACCTAGTTCAGAAGGTATGACTACTGCTAAGGCCTCATAAGACTCCATGGGAGCTGTGAGAATCATTGGTGGCCAATGGCGCGGTCGTAAAATACATTTTAGTAGCTTACCTGGATTACGTCCCACGCCGAATAGGTTGCGTGAAACTTTGTTTAATTGGCTTATGCATAAAGTTATTGGTGCGCGTTGTTTGGATTTATTCGCAGGTAGCGGCGCCTTGGGATTTGAAGCCTTGTCACGAGGAGCTCATTCTGTAGTCATGATTGATACGTCACCCCAAGTGATTAAAGAATTGCAAACTAATGTAAAGATTTTAGGTGGCGGGGATCGGGTCCGTTTGTACTGTGGGCAGATTCCAAAGCTAAAATTATCTGAGCTAGGCAGATTTGATATAGTGTTTTTAGACCCGCCCTTTCATCAAAATTGCTTACCTACTTGCTACCAATGGTTGGAAGCTAACCACTGCGTGGCGCCAGCAGCACTCATTTATATTGAAGCTGAGCGTGATTTACAACCTTTGCCACTACCGACCCAATGGTCCATTTTGCGCCAACAAAGCGCGGGACAAGTGAGTTCTTATTTAGTAAAGTCCTTTTTAAGCTGTAGATGAGATGGGTGAGGGTATTCTTTATGTAGTAGCTACCCCCATCGGTAATTTGGGTGATATCAGCCAGCGGGGGTTAACGGTGCTCAAAACGGTGCAGCTCATCGCCGCTGAAGATACCCGTCATAGCAAACGCTTGCTCCAACATTATGGTATTACCACCCCGGTATTTTCTTTACATGAGTTTAATGAACAAAAACGGCTTGCAGCTTGCTTGCGTTGGCTGCAAGAGGGTAAAGACATTGCCCTGATCAGTGACGCGGGTACCCCATTAATTAGTGATCCTGGCTATTGGTTGATTAAAAATTTACGGGAAGCCAGAATAAAAATAATCCCCATTCCAGGACCGTGTGCTGCAATTACTGCACTGTCTGCTGCGGGATTACCTACAGCACGCTTTGTATTTGAAGGGTTTTTATCAGCTCGCGATACTGAGCGCCGCCGGCAGTTAGCGGATTTAGCCCAAGAAGAGCGAACGATAATATTTTATGAAGCTCCCCACCGCATTCTTAAACTGTGCCACGATATAGCGCAAGTTTTTTCTCTCGATCGACAGGTTGTGCTGGCTAAAGAATTAACCAAAACGTTTGAAACATTTTTTTATGGTACTGCAGCTGAAGCGAGTGTGTGGCTTGAAAATGCGGTTTCACAAAAGGGCGAATGGGTGGTTTTAGTTGCCGGAGCTTCTCCAGCTCCAATCGACAATGAGCTAGCGGCTGAAAGTTTACGGGTAATGAAAATTTTATCTGGGCAATTACCGCTCAAACAGGCCGTGGAGTTAGCGGCTGAAATTACTGGAGAGAAGCGAAATAAGCTTTATGCGCGAGCATTACAAATTAGGCAATAATATCCCTTCTCCGCTGATTTTTAGCCATAAATAGGTTATAATGCAGCCTAATTTGAAAAAGGAGGTCATTCTATGGGTGCTTTAATTATTTCCCTTATCATCATTGCTTTAATCCTTGGGTTTATTGTTCTGACCTATAATCGCTTAATTGCCGAAATTGAGGCAGTCAAAAATAACCAAAAGCAGATCGATATCCAATTGGATCGGCGTTATAAGGTCTTTGAGTCCTTAATTAATGTCTTAAGAAACTATATGGACTATGAACGGAGCACCCTCAAAGACATCGTAGGTTTGCGTGCTCAGGCGCAGCAAGCCCACGCCCAGGGAGATGAAGGAGCGCGCATTGCTTCGGAAAATAAGATTTCGCAAATTTTAGGGGGATTAAATGTCGTTTTTGAACAGTATCCCACTTTGAAGGCCAACGAAAATGCATTGCAGCTCCAAGAGGAAGTGGTCAATACTGAAAATAAACTCGCTTTTTCCAAGCAAGCTTTGAATGATAGCATTGAACGCTATAACGCCGATAAGAAGTCCTTTTTTGCTGCCATGGTGGTTTCTTTGTTTCATGGCAAGCTGGAATTGGATTTTCCTTATTGGCAATTAAGTGCAGAACAGGTAAGTGCTAGAGAAGAATACACCGTGAAGATCGATCGTAAATCAGATGAATCAGATAAATAACACCCACAATCATGCCCCAGACTGGCGAGGTTTAATTAAGTTAAACACTCGCCGTACTTATTTTGTCATCATTACTTTTATGCTGATTTATTTTTTTATTGGCTTGCTGGTCGATATGTTCATTTATTCGGGGCAATATCCGAATGCTGCTTTATCGCAAATTTTCTTTGCCCTAATTAGCTTTCGGCTTTTCCCGCAAGTGGCCTTAATTGCCGGGGCAGTGGCCATTATTTCCTTGTGGGTCACCTTTAAGTTCTATGACAAACTCATGTTGCTGGGGACGGAGTATCGAGAAATTACCCCGGAGACTGCAAAGACTACCCAAGAAATCCAGCTCTATAATGTAGTTGAAGAAATGAAAGTGGCGGCTGGCTTGCATTATATGCCAAAGATTTATTTAATTGAGGCAGATTATATGAATGCTTTTGCCAGCGGCTATAGTGAAAAATCAGCCATGGTGGCGATCACCCGCGGCTTGATTGAAAAGTTAGATCGCAGTGAACTGCAAGCCGTAATGGCGCATGAGCTCAGCCATATTCGTCATGGCGATATCAAATTAACTTTGATGGCTTCGGTGCTAAGTAATTTGATGCTGATGTTGTTAGATATTTTATTTTATAGCGCTATTTTTGGCCGTCGTTCTGGCGATCGCGGTCGTAATAATTTGCTGTTTATTATTATTTTATTACGGTGGATTTTGCCTATTACCACGATTTTGCTTACCCTCTATTTAAGTCGGACGCGTGAGTATATGGCGGACGCCGGTTGCGTAGAACTCACCCGCAATAATGAACCGCTGGCCCGGGCTTTATTAAAGATTCAGGGAGATTATCAGCAAAATGCCGAAGTTTATGGCCAACAAACCCAGGCAACGTCGCACGAATCTGTGCGACGACAGGCTTATATTTTTGACCCGTTGCAAGCGGGTATTAGTAGTTTTGGCGGGTTATCGGATGCTTTTTCCACCCACCCAAGTATAAAAAAGAGATTAGCGGCTTTAGGTTTTAAGTAACCCCATCATGCAGGGGTGACGTGCTTAATTAAGAGATATGAAATTATGAGTTTTACCGTGATAAAAAAACTTCCAGCTGCAGAAGAGCTTATTCGTACCCTTCCTCTATCCGCCGAGGGTGAGGAACGAGTGATGCAGGATAGGGAAGAGATTAAAAATATTCTAGGGGGACAAGATGCGCGTTTGCTGATGGTAGTAGGGCCTTGTTCGGCTTGGCCAAAACCAGCGGTGATTGAATATGCCAAACGCTTGCTAGCACTCAATGAAAAAATTAAGCATGTCATCAAAATAGTCATGCGCGTTTATATTCAAAAGCCTCGCACCACTAAAGGGTGGATAGGCCCTCTTAATCAACCCAGTCCTTTTGCTGCCGCCGATATTGAGTCTGGAATACGTTATGTGCGGGAAATGATGATTGATATCGTCGAGATGGGGCTGCCGATTGCCGATGAAGCTTTGTTTACCCACAATGCCAAGGGATTCCTTGAGCTTTTATCCTGGGTGGCTATCGGTGCGCGAAGTGCCGAAGACCAGGAACATCGTATTTTTGCCTCAGCCATTGATTGCGCGGTCGGCATGAAAAATCCTACCCATGGATCCTTGGTGGTGGGGGTGAATAGCATTGTAGCGGCTCAGCATCCGCATGTGGCGGTGTTCGATGGCTATGAAGTACAAACCAGTGGCAATCCCTATGCGCATTTAGTGCTGCGTGGCAGCAATCAACAACCTAATTATTCCATTGCGCATCTGCAGCAAGTTAAGCAAGAAATGGACCGCCATGGCATTCAAAATCCTGCCGTGATGATTGATGCGAGCCATGACAATTGCGTAGTCAATGGTAAAAAGGATTTCAATCAACAACCTCACGTGGTGTTTGAAGTATTGGAAAGTTTAAAAGATCATCCAGAATTACGAAAATTGATCAAAGGATTTATGATGGAGAGTTTTCTATTGCCTGGTAATCAAGCCATTGACCATCAGAATCCCGCCGATGTGAGCTTAAATGGCTTATCGATCACTGATCCTTGTTTAGGGTGGGAGCAAACGGAATCCATGCTGCTGCAGTTGGCCACTTATCGAGAAGGGCATGGTAGTTGAAGCAGATATTTGCATAATCGGTGGCAGTCTAGTTGGTTTGACCTTAGCCAATGCGTTGGCAGATAGCCACTGGACTATTGCCGTCATTGACCAACAACCTGCGCCAGAGGCAAATTTTTCCCCCGTCAGCTATGACCTTCGGGTGAGTGCTATTAACCATGCGGCTGTCGCTATTTTTCAATCTTTTAATCTCTGGGAAACGATACAGCAATGGCGGGTCAGTCCATTTCAACAGATGTATGTTTGGGATGCTCAAAGCTCTGCGAAGATTGAATTTGATTGCACGGAAGTTTCCCAACCCTATTTAGGCCATATTGTTGAACATTCCGTGATGAAACAAGCCCTATGGTCGCGGCTCCAATCCTATGAAAATGTCCAGTTATTTTATGCTACGGGGTTAACTAATCTTGGAGACCTTAAAACCCGCTTATTAGTAGGTGCTGATGGCGCCAATTCTTGGGTGGCCCAGCAAACGGGGTTAACGGCAAAGACCAGGTCCTATCAGCAGAGCGCCTTAGTGACTACAGTACGCTGCCAGCAAGGGTATCGACAAACAGCCTGGCAACGTTTCCTGGCCACCGGTCCGGTAGCATTATTACCTTTAGCAGACCCGCAGCTTGCTTCGTTAGTCTGGTCGACTACTCCTGAGCAAGCACAACAGCTTCAGAAAATGGAGGTCATTGACTTTAATCAACAACTAACCGCTGCGTTTGAAGGATCCCTCGCTTCGCTCGGGATGACACTGGGGGAGATGGAAGCGATTGACCAGCGGCTGGTTTTTTCCTTGCAAGAGAGTCACGCCATAAATTATGTCAAACCAGGAGTGGCGTTAATTGGAGATGCAGCACATACTCTGCATCCTCTGGCGGGTCAAGGGGTCAATTTAGGCTTATTAGATGCCACATGTTTGGCGCAAGTACTCCAAGAAGCGGCTCAGAAAGGCCGAGATTTTGCGCATATATTGAATTTACGACGTTATGAGCGTTGGCGTAAAGGCGAAAATACCCTAATGATTAAAGCCATGGAAGGATTTCGGCGTTGTTTTGCTAGCACGTCTCCGCTCGCAAAAAAAGCACGAGAAGGAGCATTTGTCTGCACTGAAAAGCTGCCATGGCTTAAAGCCTATTTTATCCGGCGCGCGATGGGGTTGCAGGGAGATCTGCCAGGAAGAGCCGTGTTTTATGAGCGAATTTGAGCATGTCCCGCTGAAACCCTGCTCCTTCTGGATTTGTGGCTGGAACTTAGGACTCTCCAGACCTATTCATCCTGATGTTAACAATCGATTGGCCAGAGCCCTAAGATGTTAAAAAATCTCTATGACGCCACAACAAATAAGTCGCAATCGCAGCAAAAGTTGCTTCGAGTACATATAATCCTCGCAGAGAAATTAACTTGCTGCCAACGTCTAACAAAATATAAAATAATAAAATTACCACTGCAGTTATGCTATTAAATGCGGCATGAGTACGAGCTTGAAAGTCTAATTCCGTGCAAAGCTGCGCTTGAGTGACCACTAAAGTCCAAGCCACCATTGCAAACCCCAGAAAAAAATGAATTATGTTGGCGGTAACTACGTTTGAAGTTATTGAAAATAGTAAAAAAAGCAACATGATAACCGTGGTTTTGACGATCACTATTTTTTTTAATGGCCAAAGTTCTAATAACCAAGGAGCAATTAGAGCACCCATAATAATTCCTAATGACAAAAAAGCTTGAATAATGCCGAATTGACTGACATTGGTATGCAAAATATTTTTGGCGAAGGGAGCTAATAAAATGGGTGCAGTTAAAAAATTGACCATCAGCAATAACTCCACGGTATACAGAATACGGATTTTTTTGACCTTCCAAATATAACTCAACCCTTCTTGCAATGATTTAAGAAAATTTATTGATGTTCCAGGAAGATTGCTTGATATTGATGGTTTCGCTTTAATGAGCATTAAGCATACCACGGCAGCCAAAAAAAGTGAGCCGCTGATGGCAATCACTATTTTGGCGGGATATACAGACATTAAAATTCCTGCACAACCCATTCCTACCATATTTCCAACTTCATAAGACATGGCAACGATTGCATTTGCTTGAAACATTTTCTCAGCAGGAACTATTTCTCTAATAAAAGCAAAAGCAGCTGGACCGTACAAGTTGCCCATGATGCCCAAGGCTAAAGCAGTAATGTAGATCTCCGTGCTGGTCATGTCTTCAATAGTCATTAAGGCTAATAAGAACAATCCGCGTAATAGATTACTGAAAGTCATTATTTTTCTTCTTGAATACCGATCGGCAATAACACCACATAACGGCCCTAAAAGAGTAGTGGGTGCCCAGAAACAGATCATTAAGGTGGACAAGGAACTGATTGAATTGATTTCATTTAAGATTATCCAAGTCATGGCGATGTAGATTAGACCATTACTAAAGGTTGCAAAAATACCATTGAGAACAAACCAACGCAGAGGTTGTGATGACAGGATTTGTAATTTTTTAAATATTAGCAGCATACAACCAACGGATCCTCCTGAAAGATAGACACCCTACTAAAATAGTAGTAATGTGGGTCCACAACAACCTCATAAATTATATAAGGAAATAATCATGGATACCATAAAACCTCTTTTTACCATCACGGCGACGGCAATTGGTGGTCGCAATGGGCATAGTGAAACTAGTGACTCCATTGTAAAAGTCAACTTATCCGTCCCAAAAGAAATGGGCGGTCCGGGCCAGCCCAACACCGTCACCCCTGAACATTTGTTTGCAGCAGGTTATGCAGCTTGTTTTGGCGGTGCATTGGATTTTGTCGCTAAGAAATACCATAAAGATGCCTCAAAAGCTAAGGTCTCTTGTAGTGTTTCAATTGGCAAGCGGGATCAAGGTGGGTTTGGCTTAGCAGTGCAGATGAAAGTGGAAGATAAAAGTTTGCCGCAAACAGAGCTGGCCGCTTATGTTAAGGAAGCACACGAACAAATTTGCCCTTATTCCCATGCTACCCGTGGCAACATTGAGGTTTCATTTGAGGTGGTGGGCTCATGATGTTATGCCTAATTAAATTGTTGACCACCCCATTTTTTTGAACTAAACTTAGTCTAGTTAATTTTATGGTGCGGGTGCGAAAATGATTACTGTCAATACTCATCAGGCGAAAACTAAGTTGTCTTATTTATTAGCACAAATTGAAGAGCACAATGAGGTAGTACGGGTGTGTCGTAATGGCAAACCAATCGCCGATATAGTCCCTATTAAAAAATCAGCTATAGACCCATTACAGCAATACAGTATTTTACAGGATATTAAAATACATTATGATCCTATGTCTCCACTCACTGAAGATGAATGGCCGACTGAGGATAATGTGTGATATTACTTGATACGTGTGCATTACTTTGGCTAGTAGCTCAACAAGATAGTTTAAGCCAAAAGGCCCGTCAGCAAATTAGTAATAATGCAAGTGCTTTGTTTACTTCTGCCATAAGCGCTTTTGAAATCGGAGTTAAGGTAAATAAAAAACTTCTAGAGTTACCATTATTGCCGCAAGACTGGTTAAGTAAAGCGCTTTATTTACATGGATTAATTGAATTACCCATAGATGGTGAAATCGCCTTATATGCCGCACAATTACCTCCAATCCATAAAGACCCTGCGGATCGGCTAATCATTGCTACCGCCCACAAGCATAATCTCACCATTCTAACGCCGGATCAGCACATTGTTGCTTATCCTCAAGCGAAAACAATTTGGTGACAAATGAGGCACCCATCAATAATCAATCTTAATACCGAAGACAGCACTAAATGATTGCGCTACCCAAAATTATAATTTAGGTGAGTTATGAAATTCTTGTCGGGGATCTTATTTTAGTGACATGCCCGACATGCCAATTTTTGGGGTTAAAGCGTCATCACATAAAAATAACTTTTTTGTTTACATTTGCCTTGAGATGTAAACAAATTTTGATAAACTGGTTACATCTTCCCAGAGATGTAAACAAAAATGAAAGTAGGTCATTTTGTCAAACAGTCCCAAGGCTATAAGGCCTTTATTCCTCTATCCTTCCCTCCAAAGGGTGGCTTCATTTTCGCCAACTCCCTCATCCAGAAAGCAAGCGAAGCCACTTTGGCTTTGGGAAAGCTTGATGGGATTTCTGAGCTATTACCCGACATCGATTTTTTTATTTCGATGTATATCTCTAAGGATGCTGCTTCATCGAGCCAAATTGAAGGAACTCAAGCGACCATTATTGATGCAGTAGAGGCGATTTCAAAAACCTCTGAAAACTTGCCAGATGATGTGGACGATATACTGCATTATGTTGAAGCCCTGAATTATGGCTTGAATCGCTTACGAACTTTTCCTCTAAGTCTCCGATTTATCAAAGAAATCCATAAATTACTGATGGATGGCGCCAGAAAAACTCATATTGCTGATCCTGGGAATTTTCGAAATTCTCAAAATTGGATTGGTGGAAGATCTCCTGCAGATGCCTTGTTTGTGCCGCCCCCTGTGCATGAGATGCAACGAGCAATGGGGGAATTAGAAAAATTCTGCCATCAAGAAAACGAGCTATTGCCCGTGCTAAAAGCAGGCATCATTCATGCCCAATTTGAAACTATTCATCCATTTTTAGATGGCAATGGTCGTACTGGTCGAATCTTGATTACGCTTTATTTATGGCTACAGGGGTTGTTAGATCGACCTTTGTTATTTCTTTCTTCCTATTTTAAAAAACATCAGCAAAGCTATTATGATCGGTTAAACAACTACTGTCGTGAAGGTATGGAAAAATGGCTTGATTTTTTCTTGGACGGAGTGATAGAAATTGCCAAGGAAGCCACAGAGACAGTCAAGAAAATTAATACGTTGCGAGAAGAAGACTTAAGGAAAATTCAATCTTTAGGGAAAACCTCAGCAGAAACTTCAATAAAAATCTTATACGAATTGTTTAAACTTCCCGTAACCAATGTGCATAATGTTCAAAATCTCAGCGGATTTACCCGCCAAGGAGCTCAGAAAGCTATAGATCGATTAATCACTTTAGATATATTAGAGCCTAAGGATGAGAGTAAAACTTATGGCCGCTCTTTTATGTATAAAAGATATATCACTATTTTTAATCAGTAGAGCTTAATTCAGCTTATTCTTGATTTATCAGAAAAATATCAGCATACTGTTGGTATACATTTAGCTGATATATAGCCATTAATATGCCGACAAAATTCAACCCTGTGTATGTTATCAGTCCAAAGCTAGCAAAAGATTTGATGCGAATTGAGGCTGCGAAACAGCAGGTTTCTTTGCTACCTATTAATCCTAGCGTTATAGCCTCATTGCGGGAAACCGCGAAATTATATACGACGCATTATTCTACGATGATAGAAGGTAACCGATTAGACCCTGAGCAAGTTAAGGAAGTGTTGACTTTGGACGGACATTTCCCTGGGCGTGAGCGCGATGAACATGAGGTAAAAGGCTATTATGCGGCGCTTGCGCAAGTGGAGCAATATGTGGCTCAAGGATGCCCAATTACTGAAAAGCTGATACAAACGCTTCATGCATTGGTCATGAGTGACGGCCGAAAGCGGGTATCCCCTACTGCCTACCGAGATGGGCAAAATGTGATTAGAGATGGCGCGACCAATACGATTGTCTATATGCCGCCAGAATTTAAGGATGTCCCGGCTTTAATGCGACAGCTGGTTGCTTGGATCAGAGAAAGTGTTGATTTGCCCTGCCCGATTGTCGCCAGCATTGCGCATTACCAGTTTGCAACGATTCATCCTTATTACGATGGTAATGGTCGTACTGCGAGATTATTGACGACATTGATTTTGCATTTAGGTGGCTATGATCTAAAAGGGCTTTATTCCCTAGAAGAATATTATGCACGAAATTTACTTGCCTATTATCGTGCTATCAGTATCGGGCCTTCACACAATTATTATTTTGGTCGCGTTGAAAGTGATATTACAGATTGGATTGAATATTTTATTGAGGGAATGGCTTTTGCTTTTGAGAAAGTGGTCACGCAAATGATTCACTCCAAAAATAAAGGCGAGCAAGATCATTCTGCTTTAATCAGGGCCTTGGATCCAAAACAGCGCAAAGCATTTGAGTTATTTCAAAATTATGACGTCGTTACCAGTCATCAAATTGGCGAATTATTTGGCTTTCAACCTCGCACCAGCACAGCACTTTGTAAAAAATGGGTGCAATCGGGTTTTTTGGAAATTGTTGATTATTCCAATAAAGCAAGAAAATATCGGCTAGCCAAGCCTTATTACGTGTTGGTGGATGATGGCCTTCCGCCAGCGGTATGAGTGGGGCCGGTCTGTTGTGTCTTAGTGGCATGATCCGAAGGTTTAGCCGCACAAGAAGCTTTAAGAAAACTTCCCAAACGGTAGAGTAAATAAGGCCCTCCGATTAATGCGCAAGCAATTAACACATCCTCGGCTGTGATCACTGCAGTTTTCCCCAGTGTTCCCAGCTCTGGAGATAAGGCCTTGGTTGCCCATTCAGCCTCATAACCGTTTGCTGCTATTTCCAGGGTAGTTAATAACATAGTCGCAAGTATTGAAGAGGCCACTGATCCTTTTCCCACTGTGTGCAAGCTGGGTTTAGTTGGAGCTTTGAAGTATCGACAAAAATTAGAGCGGGATTTCGTTTTCTTGGCTTTTTGCAGCTTCTGCTCCTCAATCTCATTATCATTATTGGCAAGGGGTGGAGGAAGGGGAGCCTCTAATTTTGAAGGGAGAGGAGCATGGGTAGCGGGTAAATCGCTCCTCTTGAGGATTTGCCCCTTAGGTGGAGGAGGCGGCTGTGGATTTTCATGGGAATGAATGTTTTCTTTCTTCTGAATTATGGGCTCGATTTTTTTGGTTTCACTTACCTTGCCTGAACCCTTTCGTGCCTGCTTGCCTGCTAGCAATTCGCTTAATTTCGGAGCATATTGGTACTGCAGATAATCCAGAGCTGTTCGGCCCTGATTATCTTCTGCATTTACCTCTACATCATTTCTCTGCAGTAGCTTTTCAGCCAGCTGGAATTTTTGCTTGATAATTAATTGCTGTAAAACGGTTTGATGAGAGTCGTTACAGCCATTTACTGGACAATCCGGTTCTGCCACTAAAAAATGGGCCAACTCCCAATCCCAAACATTATCAGGAGGAGCTTGCTGGATTTCTCGCACCAGAAATTGGGGATCTAGATAGGCACATTTCTTGGCTTCAGTGGCTCCTGCCTCTATGAGCTTTGCCTTTATTGTTTCATTGTTGCAAAAATATAACGGTGAGTACCCTGCTCGATTTTGGAGATTAACCTCGGCTTTTAGTTCTAGTAGTTTTGTTACAGCAGCTTCATTATTTTGTTGCACTGCATATTGCAGGAGAGAGGCGCTATTTATTACGGCCGTCTCTTTATTTGGGTCAATATAGTTAACCTGCTTTGGTTGATATTCCAGTAAAAAAAATACGGCGTCCCAATTTTCGCTCCTGGCCTGAGATAAAATTTCGGAACCCTTTTGTGCTTGCCAGAGTTTTGCTAAGGGTAAGGCTTTTGATTCTTGAAGCTTCGGCTTTGTTTCCTGCACAGGCGTTTTGCTGGTGACGCTCGCCCCTAAATATTCTTCCAGAGTTTGGGCGCCGGTGCAGGAATAAACACGATAATTGCCGTTTTTTTGTTGATGATGTTGAAGATGTCCTAGCCAATTGTTAGCATCCAAATTGATGCGTTTTTTAGGGGACGGAATCTCGGGAGCATTCCCCACATGTCCATGCACATGAATTACTTGATGCCCCTCGATGTCCTCATAAACCTCATCTGTTGGAACCCCTTTATTCCAAGCGGGTATAATTAGTGGAGAAAGAAGGATCTTTGAGGTATTCCATGTATTCCAGTCCGCATTCTGATTCTTATTGCATTCCCACGCCTTTAATTGAGTATGCCAGTCGTGAAAAAAATTCTCTTTTTCAATAGCGAGTCGAAATTGAGCATTAATCGCCATTCTTTCTTGTATCACATCGGTTAATTTCGTATGTTTTCGCTCTTCCATTGTAAAATACTTGGCCAAATTTGCTTGGGTGGAGGTTACATCGGTTGGCGCATGTGACAGGTGAAGAAATGTGGGTGGCAAAGATGAGTCATTAGCGGGGATAATAGCCCCACTTAAAATTTCCAGTTTGGGTTTATAGTATCGGTTTATTATATTTTCTACTTCGTGCCTATAATGTTCTTCTTTAGGATAACGAAGTAAAAATCTAACCATATGCCCGAAACTCTGCGTTTGCATGGGGTCAATATTTCCTGCCGCTCCCTGCAGTCGACATAAAGCCTCTGCGCCGTGGTTTGCCCAACTTATTCCATAATTTACTCCTGCTTCCCCTAATTTTTCTATGACTTTAACATTCAAATAATCATTCCCTAAAAATCCTCGGTCAGCCAATAAATCTTCCAGTAAATGCAGTTTATGCGGAAGACGCACTTTAATTTTATCTCGCAGGATCGTATTAAATTCCTCGGCATCTTCCTGAGAAAGTTTTTCGGCTCGCTTACATATCCCAACGATTTTCGCATAGTCGCCCGGTTCGATTTCAAATATCCCTTCTTTGACCAGAGAAAAAATTAATTTCAGGGTACAACCATGTTGATCAGGTAGGATAATGAAGCGGCCCTTAGCCTCTCTGCGAATCTTTGGGTATTCGATTAAATTTTCTTGTTCGTTAATGGTGTTTAATTCTATGCTCATATGGAACCTTTTACTCCTCGCAATGATGACAGATTACAACAAATCACATTTTAACAGGGCACTATTATGGAAATATTAAGGCCACTGTCTTCCTGCAGTAACCCTATCTTGTCCTGATAAATCTTGGTGGGTCATTACATTGTGGTAGCCTGTGGCAGCCAGCAACTCTTTGACTGCGGCAGCTTGATCACAACCATGTTCTAGAAAAATCCAACCGCCAATGGTCAAATAGTTTGGAGATTGTTGGATGATTTTGCCTAAGGCATCGAGCCCGCTAGCGCCGCTCACCAAGGCTTGCTTGGGTTCAAAAGTTAAGTCAGCTAAGTGAGGATCATTTTCGGCAATATACGGGGGATTGCTGATGAGCGCATGGTATTTTTGCGCTGGTAATGCAGCGCACCAATCTCCCTGTAAAAACTCTAGATTAGTAATTTCCAGACGTTTGGCGTTTTGCTGCGCAACCTGCAAGGCTTGATGTGACGCATCGGTGGCAGTCAGGCGCCAGGCAGGGCGTTCCTTAGCAAGTGCCAAGGCAATGGCGCCGCTTCCTGTACCTAGATCGGCTAGCTGTTGTGGTTGCGCGGGCAACGTTTTTAACACGAGTTCGACTAATAATTCGGTCTCAGGTCGTGGAACCAGGGTATCTTGAGTGATATGCAATGGGAGTGACCAAAATTCTTTTTCCCCGAGGATATAGGCTAGGGGTTCACCGCTGCTACGACGTTTTAAAAGTGAGGAAAATTGTTCGATTTGTGGAGGTGTGAGTGAGCATTCGGGGTAGGCGTATAAACTGCTGCGGGGTTTTTGCAGCGCAAGCGCCAGTAGTAATTCGGCCTCTAAGTGAGATTGTGGCACGTAGGGTTTTAAAATATGGGTAGCTATGGACAGGGCTTCTGTAATAGTTTTCATGTAATTATCAATCCTCTCTCCCCCTGAGCCCTCTCCCCGTCTGAGCCCTCTGTCATCCGAGCCTCCTCTGTCATCCCGAGCAAAGCGAGGGATCTCCTTCAACTGGCATGGAGATCCCTCGTCGCAAGCTCCTCGGGATGACCCCTGGGGAATTATTCTCCAGCTGTCTCTGCTAATAAATCTGCCTGATATTCCCGCATCAGTGGCTCAATCACTAACGATAAGCCTAGCCCTTCCATGACTTCATCTAATTGATACAAAGTTAAATTAATGCGATGGTCAGTCACTCGGCCTTGGGGGAAATTATAAGTGCGGATTCGCTCGGAGCGGTCACCAGTGCCTACCAAGTTACGGCGCTTTTCGCTTTGTTCGCGGTGCTGCTTTTCTTGTTCAGCGAGTAATAATTTCGATTGTAAGATACTCATGGCGCGGGCACGATTTTTATGCTGTGAGCGTTCATCCTGACATTCCACGACCACCCCGGTTGGGATGTGAGTAATACGGATAGCGGATTCAGTGCGGTTCACATGCTGGCCACCCGCGCCTGAAGCGCGAAAGGTATCCACGCGCAAATCCGCGGGATTAATCGCAATCGCATCCACCTCTTCGACTTCGGGTAAGATTGCCACCGTGCAAGTTGAAGTATGTACCCGCCCCTGGGATTCAGTTACTGGCACACGCTGCACCCGATGGGCTCCAGATTCAAATTTTAACCGGGAATATACATCGTTCCCGGTAATACGAGTGATCACTTCTTTATAGCCGCCATGTTCACCATGACTGGCGGAAACAACTTCTAAATGCCAGCCCTGTGCTTCAGCATAACGGGTGTACATTCGCAGCAAATCCCCAGAAAAAATCGCCGCTTCATCGCCCCCGGCCGCAGCACGGATTTCTAAAAATACATTGCGTTTATCATTGGGATCTTGAGGGAGCAATAAAATTTTAAGCTGTTCTTCTAGAGTTTCTTGCTTGTGGGCCTGAATCGATAGCTCTTCTTCAGCCAGACTGTGTATTTCCGTATCTGCTTCTTGCAGCAATTGCTGCGTCGCGGCAATGACTGCTTCAGTCTGCTGATAGGCTTGAAAGCAATTGACCACTGGCTCTAATTGCGCATATTCTTTGGACAATTCACGAAATCGATTTTGATCATTGATGACGCTGGGGTCACTGAGTAATCGGCTGAGCTCTTCGTAACGTTCAGTAAGAGAAATAAGCTTATTTTGTAACGAGGATTTTTTCATAAGAGGCTATTGTAACATAGCGAAACTGCGGAAAAACAAAAATAATTTCCCCTTTGAACTCGCCTCTGGGATTAAGTCGCCCTTAAGAAACGTTTGCATTTCAGCCAAACTCAAGGAATAATGGCAAAGCCTCGGGGGCTTGCGCCTCCGAGGTCGCGCCAAAAGAATGCAACGAACATTCTTGAGGCACTTCCAGCAACGAACCTATAAGCGAGGTCCGCACGTGGCTCTAGAAGCTTACTTGATTACGCTCTCGCGTAAAACTCTTTTCTGTATGTTAACTAATTTTTTTCACCTGCATTGTGTCGAGCGGATGTTTTGCGCCTGGAGCAACGAATTCTTGCTGAATGATTTTCCTCGAATGCCACAGCGGTGTTGCTGGCATAAGGTAAGGATTTGCCGTGGGTTTTTTAGTGGTCAGCATCCAGGACAAGAGGAGGTAAGCTGGTAGCAGAGGAAATAGGTAGGGCTTAGGCACTCCTTCTCTTAAGCTAGCGCCTGCGCCCTCGCCTATAAAATCCTTTGCTGCCACTTACTTTACTTGGGTTCCTTGCATTTTCTAACAATAATATCCATCGGAGTATTTTTATGTCTAATCAAATGCACCCCATTAAATTATTACTTGTTGAAGATAATTTGATGTGCGCCAAAGCACAACAAGGGCTATTTAAATGCCTTAAATGCGAGGTAGAAGTCGCCAGAAATATGACCTCTGCCTTGGAAAAACTCAAAGAACAACTCTTTCAGTTAGTGGTCTGTGATTTAGGCCTGCCGGATGGCAATGGCTTTGACATCGCACGTTATATTCGGCAATGCCCTCCTCCCATCAACACAACCCCGATTGTAATTCTTACTGCGCATGGTGATGATACCCACAAAGAACAAGCCCGAAAAATTGGTTGTAACGCTTTTGTGGAAAAACCCTTAACTTACGAATTATGTGAGGAGATTCTCAAAGAAATGCTGCAATAATCAAAAAGCTATGGCGCACACCTTTCTATATTAAAACCCTTATCCCTGCAGGATGCAGGGATGACGGCATGAGTGCACTACGGTATTGCGAAAATCGCTCTTTTTTTTAATATGAGCAGGTGAACGCCGAGACTACAGCCACTGAACAACAAACTACTCGTCCCGATTATGACAGTCCTTGGAAACATAGCTTGGGCTTTTGATTCCTAAGCCCCCCTAACCTTGCTTTTCCAAAGGGAGGAACTATTTTTTTGTCTACAGAGACTTAGATGATCAGTTTGGTGCTGCTATTCTTAAATGCCAAACTAATTTGAGCAGGTTTTGGTTTTTGCTTCCCCAGTATCATCATTCGAAGCTGTAGCGCAAGAAGTTTTAAAGCAAGTGAAAACGCAGTAGAGCAGATAGGGCACTGCAATGAGCGAGCAAGCAATCAAAATATCCTCGACTGTAGCACCAATTTTCCCCAGTCCAGGCTCGGCAGCTAAGGCCTGAGTTGCCCATGCAGATTCGTAACCACTTGCCGCTATTTCCAGGGTAATTAATACAATTGCTGCAAATGCTGATGTAACCAGTGATACCTGTCCGGCTGTTTGCCGTCTATTTTGTGCGATCTTGCTTTCTAATAATGTGATTAACTCTTCATTTGCACTTTGCTTTGCAATATCAAGGGCTGTGTGACCCTGCTTATTTTTGGCATGTATATCTATATCAGATCTTTTTAACAGGCGTGTCAATAGCAAACGATTTTGTGCCTGAACTGCTAGATGTAATACAGTCTCCCCATGTTCTGTAAGACCAGTTACTGGGCAATCTTTTTTCTCTATTAAAGCAGCTGCTAGTTTATGATTAGTATGCTCGCCGTAACGTGGATAGTCCTTTGCAACCTTACACATTGTTTGCAATAAAAAGCCCGGATTTTTATATGCACAGGCATTAGCCTCCTTAGCACCTGCTTTTTCAAGTATTTGCTTTATGGGGGAATCATTCTTACAAAAAAATAGAGGTGAACACTGTAATCCATTCTTGAGGTTTACATTGGCTTTATTGTCTAGTAGCGTTTGTACAGCACCCACATTATTTTGTTGAACCGCATATTGCAGAAGAGTACCACTTTCCTCTAAGTCCACATGTGGCCTGATCTCGTTAATTATTGTTGGCTGGTATTCCAATATATAAAAGACATTATCCCAATTTCCCTTTGCTGCCTGATCAAAGACCTGAGAAACGTTAGCGGTTTGCCGGAATTTTGCTAAGGGTAAGGCTTCTTTTGACTCAGGAGTCTGCTTGGGTTCCGGCACAGGGATTTCGCGGGTGACGTTCACCCCCAAATATTCTTCCATCGTCTGCGCGCCCGTGCAGGAATAAATATGATAATTTCCATTTTCTGGTTGGGTTGCATTACTGTGGCCTAGCTGATTATCGTTATCCAAATTGCTGCGTTTTTGGGGCAGTGTGGATTCTTTTTTATCTTGGCCTGTATGCCCATGGACATGAAAAACCTCATGCTCCCCAATGTTCTTATATTCGTCATCACCCGGAGCTTTTCTCTGCCAAGCAGGTATTATTATAGGAGCAAAAGAAAACTCACGATTACCCCACGTCATACCTGAAAAACTAGGCTGATAATAGTTACACCACTCAGCACTCTGCTCATTAAAATCCCGAAAAAAATTCTCACCCTCAATAGCTTTCCGAAATTTGACATTAATTGCCATTCTTTTATTTATAAAACTCTTGAATTCTGTTTCTGAATTTTTTTCTTCCTCGAGTATAGTGGGCGAAGAAATTCAGACAGTTAAAATGGCAAGCTAAGATATAATTCTCGCTTCGGATCAGGAGACGAGAATGAGCCAAAAACGTAAAACATATACTCCAGCAGAAAAAGCAAAAATTGCTTTGGAAGCTATTAAAGGGGAGCTAACATTGGCACAAATTAGCTCGAAGTATGGTGCCCATGGAACGCAAATAAACGCATGGAAAAAACAAGCCTTAGCCTTGTTGCCCGATGTTTTTAGTGATAAAAATAAAAATGAAATTACGGAACATGCTACTCAACTGGCTGAATTATATGAACAAATTGGTCGTTTAAAAGTAGAGAATGATTTTTAAAAAAAAAGTTTGAGTTGTTCCGTGGATGAAAGGCGAGGTTGGGTTGAGAGAGAACACCCATTGTTGTCAGTCTGTCGACAATGTGATCTACTGGATTTAACCCGTTCCAATGTATATTACGTGCCACGTCCCAAGGTATTAAGTGATAAACAGCTAGCATTACTGCGCTTAGTGGATGAAATTTACACAAAGCATCCAGCTTTCGGTACAAGGCAAATGAGTGACTACATTTCTTATCACCATTACCCTTGTAAACGCCATGAGACACGTTGGGCTTATGAGCATTTAGGATTGCACTCATTGGCGCCGGGCCCTCATACCAGTAAGCCGCATCCTGAACATAAAGTATATCCGTACTTACTGAATGACGTTGCAATAGTCAGGCCTTGCCAAGTTTTCAGTACAGATATCACGTATATTAGGCTACGACGAGGTTTCGTTTACTTGATGGCCATAATAGACTGGTATAGCCGTTTTGTATTGGATTGGCAGCTTAGCATCACTATGGAGGCTGATTTTTGTGTAGAAACACTTAAGCGGGTATTAGCGCATTCACGCTGCGATATATTTAATACTGATCAGGGAGCGCAATTTACAAGCAAAGATTTTACTGATGTGCTCGCCGCGCATCAAATCAAAATCAGCATGGATGGAAAGGGACGATGGGCAGATAATATTTTTGTTGAGCGCCTATGGCGATCGGTAAAATATGAATGTGTGTACCTGCAGGAGTGGGAAAACGTTACGACTGCGCGGGAAGGATTGGACGAGTACTTTCAGTTTTATAATTTTGAAAGACCCCATCAAAGTTTAAATGGGCTCACACCTAACAGGGTACATTCAAAATTGGTGCATTAAAGATGCGGATTAAGGTGGGGCTCCGCCCCACACCCCGGGATATTTAAGACGTGATTTAAATAACCGGGCAGTGGCTTGGGTGGCAAAAGCTGCCCGGAATCACGTCACGGTCATTGCCGTCCCCGGCTGTATCGTGGCTTTATTTTAACAAACACTGGACGAGAATTTATATCTTAATTTTTTAAAAAATTGTCTAGATTTTTCGCCCGCTATACTGCCGTTGGTTTCTTCTTAACTGTTTTTGGAAAGTTTTTAGCATGAATCTTGTTACCCCTCATCCGCCTTCGGCACCTTCTCCCACAAGGGGAGAAGGAAAATCTACCCACTCGATTTTACATAGAACCATTACTATTCCCTTCCTGTATCCCGCATTTCGAGAATCTCATCCAGGGTAATGCCTGTTTTGCCAATTTCTTTGGCTAGAACGTCCATTGCTTCGATAACAGTGTCCACATCTTTTTTATCCTCTGTTTCATAAGGAATAATTTTCGCAACTTTCTGACCACGTTTGGTAATAACAAATTGCTGATGTTGCTCCAGCACTTCCGTAATAATCCCTGAAAAATGCGTTTTAGCGGCAAATACGTTAATCTCCTTCATTGTGATCCCCATAAAACTAGTCAGATGACCCGTCTAGTCAGACGGGTCTTAGATGTCAATAGTGGCGACTGGATTCCTGCCTCCTGCAGGGATGACGTTAGTTGCCTGTAAGTTGTTGTATCTTAGTGGCATCATTAGAAGTATTACAACAAGAAGGTTTAAAGAAATTACAACAAGGTAGAGTAAGTAAGGCACTGCAATGAATGAACAGGCGATCAAAATATCCTCGACTTTCAATCCAGCTCCAGGCTCTGCAAATAAGGCCTTGGTTGCCCAATCGGCCTTATCGCCTGTTGCTGCTATTTCCAGGGTGATTAATAAAGCCGCCGCAGATATTGAAGAAATCAGCGATAGCTTTCCAGTTATTTGCAACCCTTGGAAGAACGCATTAGGGTTATCAGCTATGCTCTCATGATTTTTTATGGGCGCTATAATTTTACGCCTTTTTTCTTCCTGTGGTGATTTCAAACAGTCAAGGTTTTTCTGATTCTGCAAACAATTCCGAATGTCCTCGGGGCAGCTGTTATACGTCTCAGCAATTTCACGTGCATCCACTCCTCCTGGAGTTTTTGCATTGATAGCTACATCCGATCTTCTCAACAGCGTTCGAACCAAATCCCATTGGTCCTTCCACATTAGCTGCTGTAAAACTGGGGCGCCAGGCGTTGCAAACAGGCTATATTTGTCAGAACAACTACCGGTTACCGGACACTCAAGTTCACCTAATAAGAAACGTACAACCGCCCACTCCTGATCTTGTACTGCATCAGCAAGAAATTGAGGATTTTTTTGATATGCAGGTGCCTTGGTTGGCTTTGCCCTTGCCTTAAGCAATTGGCTTCTAATGGCCTTATCTTCGCATAAATGGAGAGGTGTGCATCCAAAACGATCGTAGAGGTTAACATCTGCTTTTTGTGCTATTAGCTGCTGCACCGCAGAAGCAACATTTTGTTCCACTGCGTGATGCAGAAGCCCCATCCCTGTCTTGGAGTTAATGTGGTTAACCATCGTTGGCTGGTAGCGAAGGAAATCGGGAAGAGCATCCCAGTATCCGTTTTGTACTATGAAATCAAGTGCTCCTTCAGGGTCCTGCGCAAAAGAGGCTTCCCGAAACTTGGCGAGTGGCTTCGACTCTGGGGCCATCTTCTTTTTTTCTGGATGTTTAAGCACTTCATTCGTTGTGCCCAAATATTCTTCCATCGTTTGAGCGCCCTTGCAGGAATAAATATGATAATTGCCTTTTGCCGGGGAGTCTGACCCAGAATGCCCTAGAAGATTGTCATTATCCAAATTGATTCGTTTTTGGGGTTTTTCATCGTCGCTCGAATGTCCATGCACATGGAAAACCTCATGCTCTCCTATATTTTTGTATGCTTCGTCGTCTGGAACTTCTCTATTCCAAGCAGGGATTATTATGGGATAAAGTGGGATCCCCGGGTTATTCAGGGTCTTAGGATTCCAAGCATGTACTTGCTTTTGCCATTCCTGGAAAAAAAGCCCATCCTCAATAGCCTTCCGAAATTGAGTATTAATAGCCGCCCTTTGGCTTATAAAGTTTGCTAATTCTGAGTTTGATTGCTTTGTTTCTTCGGCTTCGGGCGGGATATTAAAATAATCGACCAAATTTGCTTGAGTGGTACTGGCATCCGTTGGTGCATGTGACAAGTGCAGAAACTTAGGTGGTTGAGAGGAGATAATAGCCCCACCTAAAATTTCCAGTTTAGGTTTATAATATTGGTTGACAATATTTTCTACTTCTTGGCTGTAGAGTTCATTAGGATAATGAAGTAAAAATTTAAAGAGAGACGTTATACTTTGGGACTGATTTGTAATGTTTCCATGCTCTCCCTGCAGTCGACTTAAAAATTCCGCATCATGATTCGACCAGTTTATTCGATAATTTACTTGTCCTGTCCCTAATTTTTCTATGACTTTTAGGGTCAAATAATCATTACCTAACAATCCTCGATCAGCCAATAAATCTCCCAGCAAATTCAGCCTATGTGGAGAGCGCACCTCAATGCTACTAAGGATAGTCTTAAATGCTTCCGCATCCTCTTTTGAAAGAGTTGAGGCCCTTTCACATATCCCAACAATTTTTGTATAGTCATCCGGGTCGTTAAATTTAAAAATTCCTTCTTTGACTAGAGAATAGATTAACTTCAGGGTACAGCCATGTATATCAGGCAAGATGATGAAACGGCCCTCAGGCTCCCTGCGAGTCTCTGGGTATTGTTTTAAATTTGCTTTTTCGTTTATTTCGTTTAATTCTGTGCTCATATATACTCACCTCTTTGTTGTTCTGCCCCTCACCTCGTCGTCCTGGCATGGATGCCAGGATCCATGGCGCAGGAAGCGAATCCTTCACATCCTTGTGAACTGGATCCCGGCATCCATGCCGGGACGACGTAGGGGGCAGGACGACTCACTTTCATTGTTAGATTTTAATAGAGCAAGCTTATGGCAATATTAAGTAGTGGCTTACAGGTCCATCTATTTGGTTCTATGTAGAATCGAGTGGGTAGATTTTCCTTCTCCCACAGGGGGAGAAGGATAGATTACCCACTCAAAACTTCATAGAGCCAAATTAATGGAGGTACCTGATCTATTACATCGCTAAGCCAGCGCGGTAACAGTTTAGGGCTGCTTGGGAATCGCCTAATTCTTCGAGTACTTTGCCGAGGGCTTGGTACATGGCAGGGTTGGGTTCCAAACGGATGGCTGCTTCAAGATAGCTACGTGCCTTGCCCCATAAACGAAGTCGTGCCGACAAGCGGCCAAGGCAAAGCAATAACGCTGGATTATTGGGGTCCGATTTTAACCACATTTTGGCGCGGTTTAATTGCTTGGCAGAGTTGACACTATTTATTTGAGTGTATAATTCCAACAGGCGCGAGTCGCGATGTTTGTGTAATGCTTTTTTTAAAACGTGTTCTGCTGTTTCTGATTTTCCGAGTTGCAATAAATACTGTACATAGACTGCCAATAAAGCGGGGTTTTTACGCCAAACGTGGGGAATGCTCTGCCATTGTCGCTCTAAGTCAGGCAATTTTTGTGAGCTTGCGCTTTGTTGCAAAAGTTGACCATATACTTGCACCGATAAGGCGCTTAAAGCAGCGGTATTGAGAGCCTGAGTTTTGGCTAATTTAGGGAGTAACTTGCGCAAAGGCTCCCATTGTTGCTGTGCTAAATAAGTTTCTTTGGTGCCTAATAAGATGATGGGGTTATTGAGGGATAATTGGCGTCGCTGCTCGCGCCATTTCGCATAACGGCGAGGTATGAAATAAATTCCCCGGATAAAATGGATCAGCCAATAGAGCATTATGACCGCTAAAATGAAAAGCAGCAGGGCAAGCCAAAGGGACATTTCTACGCGCCAATGACTCATACCCAGCAAGACATAGCCGGATTCTTGTTGCATGGCTATGCCAAGGTATACTCCTAGCAGGATTATAAAAAAGAGGATGAGTAGTTTTTTCATAAGCCCCCTCTCCCTAACCCGCGGATTTTAAAGCTTGCAAAATGGCTTGAACGCTGCGATCTAAATTCGGTAAGGGTGACTTCACGGGGATGGTTAATAATTCATGTAAGTTCTTTAATAGCGCCTGTACGACAGGATTATCTGCTGGAAAATAGCGCTGGATCCAAGTGGCGGCCTGGTTGAGAGCTTGTTGGTATACTTCAGGCTGGCGATGCAGTACTGCCCATTGTGCTATTGCTAATTGCGATTGAATATTAGCGACGATAAATACATAGTGGTCAGGAGGTAATAGGGGCGCTACTTGTCCTGTTTCGTAACGTACCACGAACAAACTTTCCAAAGTTTTTCCTACTTGTTCTAGGAATTGCTTTGCTTGTTCTTTCCAGGATGGATGGGCTGGCTTGGCGGGTGCTACTGTTGTCGGGGGAGCCTGTTTATTCAGCAAAGGGACGCGCGGTAATTGCTCTACCTGCGCTGTGAGTGCATTGAGCTGAATGATGAGCCCGGCTACATCAATAGTAGGCACGGCATCGAGCTCAGCCAAATCAGCGCCCAGAGCTTCTCGCACCGGTAGTAATCGCGAATCGCCGTGCATCGCAATGCGTTGATCGGCACTTCTCAGTAATTGTCGAGCTAAACTCACATTATTTTCAGCCAGCAAGTTAAATGCGGCGAGATTGACTAAGTAATCCGCTTCAATGAGCGCCAAATGATTATCAGTGGCCCTGGCCTGTTGGGCTTGCTGAATCTCCAACTGAGAGCGCTGCATTTGCTGCTGGAGATTTTGGATGGCAGTGGCTTGTGCTGTCAGTTGTTGATGCAGCTTAGGTTCTGTGGCCAAAGTATTTTGCATGAAAGCAATGCGTTGCCCAAAATAGAGCAGTGCGATGGCGCAAGCGACTGCAATCACTAGTGCGATTAGGGCAATTATTTTTGCCAATAAACCGGGCTGTTTGGGTTGAGAGGTTGTTTCTTCAGGCATAAGCAATACACTCCCGCGGAATTTCTTTTAAAAATCGAGAGGGACGTTGGTACATCTCTTTGCCATTTAAATAACGGCTTTGCGCATAAGTCATATACAATTTACCCATCGCTCGCGTCATCCCCACATAGCACAATCGCCGCTCCTCTTCGAGCTGTCTGGGATCACGTGCTGACATCGCATGCGGGAATAAACCTTCTTCCATGCCGGTTAAAAATACCAGAGGAAATTCCAAGCCTTTGGCCGAATGCAACGTCATCAAATGAATACTATCTGCCATCGGATCTCCGGCTTCTTCTCCCGAATTTAAAGTGACATGCGCTAAATACGCCGTCAAAGGAGTGGCACTTTCTGGATCCTGTTGAGGGGTAAATTGATAGATGCCATTGATTAATTCCTCCAGGTTTTCCACCCGCCCCCGGCCTTTTTCGGAAGCATCTTGGCGGTAATAATACAGCAAGCCACTTTTTTCTAACACATAGCTTACCTGCTCTGGCAAAGCCATGTGGCTGCTGGCGGTTCGTAGGTCTTGAATTAATTGCATAAAACCACGAATAGCGGTTGCTGAGCGGGCAGCCAAAGTTCCCGCCTGCAACAAAATTTCTCCGGCGTGCCAAAATGAAGTACGCTGTTGCCGGGCGCAATCTTGGATGGTGGCGAGCGTAGTTTCTCCGATACCACGGGCGGGCAAATTCACGACCCGTTCAAAAGCGCCGTCGTCAGCAGGATTGACTATCAAACGTAAATAAGCCAGAGCGTCTTTTATTTCCGCGCGCTCAAAAAAGCGTAATCCCCCATAAATTCGGTAGGACATGCCGGCCTGCAGCAGGGCTTCTTCTAACACCCGCGATTGGGCATTGGATCGATACAAGACCGCCGCATCACGTTGACTGCCCCCGCCTTCTATCCAACGATACACTTGGTTGATGACAAATTGCGCCTCATCCCGATCTCTTATGGCGGCATAGAGGTTTATTTTTTCCCCCGGCTGAGCCTGGGTCCACAAATTTTTCCCAAGCCGCTGTTGATTATGGGAAATAACCCCATTGGCCGCAGCTAAAATCCTGCCGGTAGAACGGTAGTTTTCTTCTAAGCGCACCGTTTGTACTCTGGGATAGTCTTTAATGAAGCGCTGCAGATGTTCGGCCTTAGCGCCACGCCAGCTATAAATAGACTGATCATCATCACCTACCATCATCAGCTTACTTTGCGTACCGGCGAGCAACTGCAACCAGCGATATTGAATCTGATTGGTGTCTTGAAATTCATCCACTAAAATATGTTGAAATCGTTCCTGATAATGCGTAAGCAATTCTGGGTTTTGCTGGAGCAATTCATAGCTGCGTAGCAACAATTCTGAGAAATCGACCAGACCAGAACTCCGGCAAATTTGCTCGTATTCTTGATAAATGGGTGCGTAAGCCCGGCTCAGCGGGCTTGCTGTGTGATCCACCTGCTGGGAGCGGATTCCTTCTTCTTTTTGGGTATTGATAAACCATTGGGCTTGTTTCGGTGGCCAGCGATCGTCATCGAGTTTTTGATTTTTCATTACCCGCCGGATGAGTCGTTGCTGGTCGTCACTATCAATGACTTGGAAGGTGTTGGGGAGTTCCGCCGCTTGCCAATGGCGGCGCAACAAGCGATGCGCCATGCCATGAAAAGTCCCGATCCAAAGATGAGATACTGGCACGTGGAGCAATCCTTCAATGCGTTCATGCATTTGCTGTGCTGCTTTGTTGGTGAAGGTGACGGCTAAAATACGTTCTGGGGAAATTCGTTGCTCAATGACCAGCCAAGCAATCCGATGCACCAATACCCGTGTTTTACCGCTGCCCGCGCCGGCGAGAATTAAGTGATGCTCGGCAGGTGCAGTCACTGCTGCTTGCTGAGCCGGATTGAGAGAGTCTAAAATAAGAGTACTTTGCATATTCTGCATTCTAGCAAAAGAAAGAGAGGTTCTGCATGAAGTATTTTTATCAATTAGTCACTGTGGCAGTCGCGTTATCGGTATTTGCCCCAGCCTTGGCCCAAAAAAGCCCCCCCATTGCCCATGCTCCAGTGGCGATTAAAGACATCACCTTTAAGCGGGAGACTTGTCCGCCGGTGGAGAGGGTGAAGAAAAATCCGGACAACACATGGGGGGCGTCTAATGGTTGGAAAAGCACGACGCCTTTTTTTGTTAAGTCGTTGCAAAAATTTGCGGGGGCACAATGGGTGGGGGTGACTTTTGGGGAAGTGATTTGTGTCTATATTACGGCAGAAAGTTATGATTTTCCTGTGGAATTGCAACGTCCGTCGTTAGTGCAGTCTCCAGTGGGAGGGAACTGGACTGCGGATAAAGGCGGTTATAAAAACTGTGAAGCTATCACCCCCGATGCTTGCGCGTTTCAGTTGGCGATTTCGGTGAAGCCAGAGAATGTCTATGAAGAATTAGAGCTGTTTAAGCTCAAGCCGGCGCCTAAAAAGTGAACTTAATATGAATTCCGTACTAAGAATTGCTACGCGCAAAAGCCCCCTGGCCCTATGGCAAGCCCATTATGTGAAAACAGCTGTAGAGGCAGCGCATCCGGGGCTTGTGGTTGAAATCATTGGCTTAATGACTGAGGGAGATAAATTATTGACCACCCCGTTGTCGCAGATTGGGGGCAAAGGGTTGTTTGTTAAGGAATTGGAAAAAGCTATTTTGGAGCGTCGTGCCGATATTGCCGTCCACTCCATCAAGGATATGCCTGCGGAGCTGACGGATCGATTAATACTAGCGGCGGTCTGCCCTCGAGAGGATCCACGGGATGTTTTTATTTCACATCAATTTTCTGCTGTAGAAGAGTTACCTCACGGAGCCACGGTGGGTACTTCCAGCAGCCGGCGTACTTGCCAGCTAAAAGCGCTGCGCCCTGATATAAATGTGGAAAACTTGCGTGGGAATGTGGGGACTAGACTGCAAAAATTAGATCAAGGGCGCTATGACGCGATTATTTTAGCGGCTGCAGGTCTTAAGCGCTTGCAACAAGAAGTACGAATTCGCAGCTATCTCAATCCGGAAGTGTGGATTCCTGCCGTAGGTCAGGGTGCGATTGGCATTGAATGCCATGAGTCGAATCAAGTAGTGCTGGATTGGCTGGCCACATTAGAAGACCCAGTAGCGCGGCTGTGTATTACTGCAGAGCGTGCGATGAACCTTGCTCTGAATGGCGGCTGTCAGATGCCGATTGGCGCTTATGCGACCATGCAAGGTCAGCAAATGACGGTTCGGGGTTTGCTGGGCAATCCTGAAACTTATACCGTTGCTACAGCTCGAGTAACGGGTCCTTCCTCAGCAGCTGAGCGTCTTGGTCGAGAATTAGCGGAAAAACTACGTGCTTAAGCTTAATATTTAGTTAATTTTAGTATGTTGCTATCCTTGCTTATTTCCTGCCGATGGAACTTCGTCTCAAGAAACGCAGCAGTATCAACCCTCCGTGGTAGGGTTGGGATGACGACCCCTCATCCACCTTCGGCACCTTCTCCCACAAGGGGAGAAGGAAAATCTACCCACTCGATTCTACATAGAACCAATTTTTGTCTAGTGCACAGAGTCAGATGCCATGGTTACCTCCTGAATTATGGAGGGTTTCCTAACCCAGGCGTGACTGTTGTGGTGGGTTGAGTAATAGAAACAGATTGCGAAGAAGCTTGGTCGGTGTCGGTGCTGTTTTTTTTATCGGGTGGTGGCAAAAAAAGGTGTTGCGCCCCTGCCAGGGGTGTGGGCGGTCTAGGGGTCAAACTGGGGTACTGAGCCTGCAATGCTTTCAGTTGGTTTTGAGCCTCTTTATTTCCCTGTGTTGCAGCCAATTCAAACCAATAAAGGGCTTTTGCTGGATCTTTAGCCACGCCAGCTCCGTTTCGGTAGCACAAGCCCAGATAGTATTGCCCTCGCACATGCCCTTGGTCCGCGGCAGCGCGATACCAACGCACGGCCTCTATGTAATCTTGGGGAATCCCTCTCCCCTGGGTGTAGCAGTAGCCCAAATTGCATTGCCCTGACGCATAGCCTTGTTCCGCGGCAGCGCGATACCAACGCACGGCCTCCTTGTAATCCTCGGGAACCCCTTTTCCCAGATCGTAGCACCAGCCCAGATAGTATTGCCCTCGCACATGCCCTTGGTCCGCGGCAGCGCGATACCAACGCACGGCCTCTATGTAATCTTGGGGAATCCCTCTCCCCTGGGTGTAGCAGTGGCCCAAATTGCATTGCCCTGACGCATAGCCTTGTTCCGCGGCAGCGCGATACCAACGCACGGCCTGCTTGGCATCTTGGGTAACCCCTATTCCATGGTCGTAGCACAAGCCCAAATAATACTGTTCCTCTGCGTGCTCCTTACCGGCTTGCTCTTTGAACCATGGGAAGCATAGAGCGGCTGCGGCACGGTAGGTTTGAGCGCGTTTTTCATCTTTAGGGATTTTATAACGAGGAGCGCTATAAATATGCGCTAAGCGCAGTAAAGCGGGGGGATAATTCAACTCAGCGGCTTGTACTAACCCAGGTAACGCCTTAGAGTAATTTTCTAGCAGATAGAATTTCTCCCCTTCTCGATAGCCATTGAGTGCCTCTTCTGTTAATTGAAATAGTGGAGACTTTTGCTCCCCTATTGGCACAAGGGGGTGTTGAGTCCCTACTAAGGGTGAGGGCGGCCTAGGGGTCAAAGTGGGGCACTGAGCCCGCAATGCTTTCAGTTGGCCTTGAGCCCCTGTATTTCCCTGTTTTGCAGCCAATTCAAACCAATAAAGGGCTCTTGCTCGATCTTTAGCCACGCCAGTTCCGTCTCGGTAGCACAAGCCCAAATGGAATTGCCCTGACGCATGCCCCTGTTCCGCGGCAGCGCGATACCAACGCATGGCCTCTTTGGCATCTTGGTGAATTCCTCGTGCCCTTTCGTAGGACCAGCCCAAATGGAATTGTCCTGACGCATGCCCCTGTTCCGCGGCAGCGCGATACCAACGCACGGCGTCCTCGTAATTTTGGGTTACCCCTATCCAATTGGCGTAGCACCAGCCCAAATTGAGTTGCCCTGACGCATGCTCCTGTGCCGCGCTAGCCTGAAACCAACGCAGGGCCTCCTTGTAATCTTGGGGAACCCCTTCTCCTGTAGCGTAGCACGAGCCCAAATTGCATTGCCCTTGTGCATCCCCCTGTTCCGCGCTAGCGCGATACCAACGCACGGCCTCCCTGGTATCTTTTTTGGCAAGCCCTCTTCCCGTAGCGTAGGACTCGCCAAATTTGCATTGCCCTCGCGCATTTTTTTGTCCCGCGGCAGCGCGATACCAATGCACGGCCTGCTCGGCATCTTGGGTAACCCCTATTCCATACTCGTAGCACAAGCCCAAATAATACTGTTCCTCTGCGTACCACTTACTGGCTTGCTCTTCGAACCATGGGTAGCATCGAGCGGCTGCGACACGGTAGGTTTGAGCGCGTTTTTCATCTTGAGGGATGCCATAACGAGGAGCGCTATAAATACGCCATAAGAGCAGTAAAGCGGGGGGATAATTCAACTTAGCGGCTTGTTCTAACCCAGGTAATGCCTTAGAGTAATTTCCTAGCAGATAGAATTTCTCCCCTTCTCGATAGCCATTGAGTTCCCCTTCTGTTAATTGAAATAGTGGAGACTTTTGCTCCTCTATCTTGAGTGTCGGCGATGTGCTGGAAGAACTGCTGCTCCTCGCAAAGAAGGTCGATTGATTGGTAGGTCCGATAGGTGAAGAAGAATGGGAGGGAGTACCTACGATCTTAGTAGGGGATTTGGGCGTGGCTTCAGCGGATTTGGAGTCGGTCATAGCATTGCTCCTCTTGTTTTTATTGTTTTTGTAAATGGGGATCTTTGGGTCGCAACAAAAGAGAGTGAGTGGATAGCACAGAGGTCATCGCAGCTTATCTGAGAATCGTCGCCTGGGTGGGAGCCTCGGCTTCTTGTAGCTTAGCGAATGATTGCTGCGATTGTCAAATGACGTTCAATTTTCACAAATGTTCGTTTGGAATAACAGCGCTGATGACGGAAAGAACTGGTGTATACGTAATGTAGCAGAGGCCGCTTTACTCGAGACCGCCCCTCCGGTAGAATCGCTACCCTTGCTTTTTATTGAGGAAAACAACCATGGCGAATCTATTTGAACTTTCAGCAGAAGTACGCGAACATCGCGGCAAAGGGGCAAGCCGACGGGCACGCCGCGTGCATAATCAGGTGCCTGCCATCATCTATGGCGCCAAAAAGGACCCTCTCGCGATTTTGATTAATCATCACCATATCAGTAATGCGCTCAAGAATCAGGCTTTTTATTCTCATATCTTAACCATCAATGTGAACGATAACGCCGAAAAAGTCATATTGAAAGCCTTACAGCGTCATCCGAGTAAACCGCAAATTCTCCACGCGGATTTTTTACGAATCAGCGCTACCGAAAAATTGCAGATGAATGTTCCGTTGCAATTTATTAATGAAGACACTGCCTATGGCGTGAAAATTGAAGGCGGGGTCGTCTCTCATTTAATGAATGAGGTTGAAATTCGCTGTTTGCCTGCAGATTTGCCTGAATTCATTGAAGTCGATATGGCCGATCTTCGAAATGATGAAGCTGTGCACTTGTCAGGATTGAAAGTTCCTGAAGGGGTAGAAATTGTAGCTTTATTGCACGGAGGAGAAGATCGGCCTGTAGCGAGTATTCATCGCCGAGTCGTTAGCGAAGAGCCAGAAGCGCCGATTGTAGTTCCTGCCGCCGAAGTCCCATTGGTGGGTAAGGAAGAAAAAGAAGGCGAAGAATAGTTAAAGAATTCCGTATCGTGCCAGACCCTATTCGTTTAATCGTTGGCTTAGGCAATCCTGGGCCAGAGTATGCGGCGACGCGCCACAATGCGGGTGCTTGGTTTGCTGAGCGCCTGGCTAAGCAATGGCAATTGGCATTACGGTTCGAGAATAAATTCCAGGGGCAATTAGCTGCGTATACCTCAGCTGAACATAAAGTGCTGGTGTTGATTCCCAGCACCTTTATGAATTTGAGCGGCCAAGCGGTTCGAGCAATCACGCAGTTTTACCAAATTCCTCCGACTAGTATTTTAGTAGCTCATGATGAACTCGATTTCCCCCCAGGTGTCGTTCGGTTAAAACGAGGTGGGGGGCATGGTGGACATAATGGCTTACGCGATATTATGCATCACCTGCATACGGATAATTTTTATCGCCTCCGCTTGGGTATTGGGCATCCGGGAGATAGAAGCCAAGTCCATGACTATGTGCTCAATAAGCCTTCTAAGCAGGATTACACCTTAATTCTTGAGGCGATTGACCAGGCCCTGTCCATCATCCCCGAACTATTAATTGGCGTCATTGAAAAGGCCATGCAAAAATTACATACAGTAGAGAATATATGATTAAACCCCCTCTCCCTAACCCTCTCCCACCTTCCCTCGCTGGCGCTCAGGCGGGGGAGAGGGGTTTGCCTCTCCCCCATTCCCCTTTCGTGTTAATTGTTTTAGATGGTTGGGGCTATCGCGAAGATACCCAATATAATGCCATCGCTGCAGCCCATGCGCCTTTTTGGCATAAATTGTGGAATCACTATCCCCATACTTTGCTTGATGCCTCAGGATTAGCGGTGGGCTTGCCTAAGGGTCAGATGGGTAACTCAGAAGTGGGGCATCTGCATATCGGGGCGGGTCGTTTGGTTTCCCAAGATTTAACGCGTATTGATTTGGCGATTGATTCAGGAGATTTTTATCGCAATCCGGTATTCACTCAAACAGTGGACCAACTGATTAAAACCCAGCATTCCTTGCATATTTTTGGCTTGCTCTCTCCCGGGGGAGTGCATAGCCATCAACGGCATATCCAGGCACTAGTAAAATTAGCTGCAGAGCGCGGGTTGCGGAAGATTTATTTACATGCGTTTCTGGATGGTCGCGATACCCCGCCAAAATCAGCAGAAGCCTCTCTTGAAGCTTTGGAAAAAACCTTCCAGGCAGAAGGTTGTGGTCAAATTGCTTCCATCACCGGGCGTTATTATGCGATGGACCGAGATACCCGCTGGGAACGCACCGCGCGCGCTTATGATTTATTGGCTGCGGGTGACACTACTTTTCATGCCGCATCGGCACTAGCAGGGTTGCATCAGGCGTATGCGCGTGGGGAAAATGATGAATTTGTGCAGCCAACCGCCATTTATCCGCAGGATCATCCCCTCATCGTCCAAGATGGAGATGCGGTGGTATTCATGAACTTTAGAGCCGACCGCGCACGGCAACTGACGCGAGCATTCACCGACCCCAACTTCGAGGGTTTTCCACGTAAACGTGTACCCAAACTGAGCCATTTTGTCACTCTCACTCAATATGCGGCCGATATTCCGGCTGAGGTGGCTTATACTCCCATTTCCCTGAAAAATAACTTAGGCGAATACATTTCCCATTTGGGATTGACGCAGCTGCGGATTGCTGAAACGGAAAAATACGCGCATGTCACATTTTTTTTCAACGGGGGAGAAGAAAAATTATATCCGGGCGAAGTGCGCGATTTAATTCCGTCACCGAAAGTGGCCACTTATGATTTACATCCTGAAATGAGCGCTTATCCTTTGGCGACGCGCTTAGTGAAAGAAATTCAGCAAGGGAAGTTTGCATTAATTGTCTGTAATTTTGCTAATCCCGACATGGTGGGACATACCGGAGATTTTCAAGCCACGGTCAAAGCCATTGAAGTGATTGATCATTGCCTAAAGCAAGTGATTACCGCCCTTCAGGAGGGAGGAGGTGAAGCGTTAATTACCGCAGATCATGGTAACGCCGAATTTATGTACGATCCCAATACCCAACAACCGCACACCGCTCATACCACTAATTTAGTGCCGATTATTTATGTCGGTCGTAAAGCAAAACCCACCACCGCTGAAGGAAGCTTGCAAGACGTTGCGCCGACGTTATTGCAATTAATGGGTTTGCCACAACCGGCAGAAATGACTGGGAAGAATTTGTTCAATCTTGAGTGATGAGCCCCGACTATTCTGCAAGCTATTGCAGAATAGTCGGATGTATCGACGTCAAAAAGCAGCCATCATGGCTGAGAATAGTAGAGAAGATTTTAGAAGTAAAACAAGCTAACAATACTATCAGCAGTTCATTAAAATATTTTTGCAGCAAATATCATTGGCCTTCCATGCAGCTGGTAAAAGAGTTGCGACAAGAAAAAATAAGCGATGGCATTGAAATTAGAAAATTATTGCCATTTTTAGAAGAGTTGTTTTAGCTGATCCACGGCGCAGGGCAGTAGTGGTGAAGTGGCGACAGTGCAACAAGGTATCACTACCGAATCCCAGATTTCATCGACTTACGCTCAAAGTTAGTGGCGCCACGGCCAAGGGATCATCCCATCATTGACGACGACTGGGGCCTCTGCATCCTCAGCTTCAGTCTGCTCTTCCTGGGGCACATTATTGGCCACAAATACTTCGAAGAAGCTATCTGCATCTTCGGGGTCGGCCAGCAAGCCAGTTTCACGATTGATGCGGACTGTCACGATATTGCTGGGGGGAGGTAGGCTTTCTTCAGGTTTTCCTTCCAGTGCTTCCTTCATAAAATCGACCCAAATGGGCAGGGCAGCTTGGGCGCCATATTCGTACAAGGGCTTGGGTTGATTGTAGCCCACCCACACCGTGGCGACTAGACGGCGGTTGTATCCCGAAAACCAGGCATCTATTTGACGATTGGTGGTGCCGGTTTTTCCTGCTAAATCGCCTCGCCCTAATTTTGCCGCGGCCGCGGCCGCAGTGCCATGTTGCACCACATCTTGCAGGACATTGGTAATCAAATAAGCAATTTCAGGATTGATGGTGAGAAATGGTGCTGTGGGTTTTGCTTGATACAATAATTTCTCGTCCGCGCTTTCAATTCTCTCGATAAAATAAGGGATTACTCGATAGCCGCCATTGGCAAATACCGCATAAGCCGAAGCCATTTGCAATGGTGTTTCTAGGGCAGTGCCCAGCGCCAGCGACAGTGAGGGGGGCAGGCTGTCGCGGCTAAAACCAAACTGGGTGATGTAGTTGATGGCGTAAGGAACTCCCAGCATTTGCAATAAACGTACCGTCATGACGTTAATGGACCGCACTAATCCGACGCGTAAGCGCGTCGGCCCATGAAATTGATTGTCGGAATTTTGCGGCTGCCACAGATTATTAGGATCGCCGGTGTCATTGATCGCAATGGGTTCATCGTTAACAATGGTGGCTAAGTTATAGCCCTTAGCTAAAGCAGCGGCATAAATGAAAGGCTTAAAGCTGGAGCCAGGTTGACGGTAGGCTTGGACAGCTCGATTAAAGCCGTTGTTGGCATTATCAAAACCGCCATTTAATGCCAAAATGGCGCCAGTATCGGGATTAAGCGCGACCAAAGCGCCCTCGATCTTAGGCAATTGCGCCAATTCCCATTGCTCCTCTTTTTGAATCACCCGCACGACATCGCCGATTTTAAATCCGCGTTGCGGTAGGGCGATGGGGATCGTAGCACCATTGGCAAGCATCCCGCGTGCAGAATTTTTTCCTAACTGAATGATGGCTGCCGGAATTAAATCCATTTGGGCGGGTAAACTGGCCAAGATGTCTTGCCACTCGGTTCGAGGAGCTCGGCCCAAGTTTTTTTCTGGGCCACGATAGCCACTGTGTCGGCGCTCATACGCAATTAGGCCATGTTGCAAGGCCAGGTTTGCTGCCTGTTGTAAGCCAGAGTTCAGGGTGGTATAGACCTGCAGGCCGCTGGTATAGCCGTCCTCACCATATTGTTGATAAATGACATTGCGCACCATCTCGGCCACATGCGGGGCATACAAGGTAATTTTAGGACCATGATAATAGGTAGCGGCCGGAGCGCTGCTGGCTTCAGCATAAGCTTTTTGATCGATGTAACCTAATTCCAACATGCGCGCTAACACGTGGTTACGGCGCTCCTTGGCTGCACTTGGATTAGTGATCGGATTTTCTTTAGAGGGTGATTGGGGAAGGCCTGCGATCATGGCCATTTCGCTTAAATTCAGTTGATCCAGGCGTTTCCCATAGTAAATTTCTGCCGCCGCTGAGACCCCATAGGCGCGTTGTCCTAGATAAATTTTGTTGAGATACAGTTCCAGGATTTTTTCTTTACTCAGGGTACTATTGATTTTAAGAGCTAACAGGATTTCGTTAATTTTGCGGCTGAAGGTTTTTTCGCGGGTCAGAAAAAAATTGCGTGCCACTTGCATGGTGATGGTGCTGGCTCCTTGATTGCGTTGTCCGGTGATTAACAGTTCACGGGTGGCACGCACAATACCGATCAAATCAACGCCATTATGCTCAAAGAAACGTTGATCTTCGGTGGCAATAATCGCTGCTAGTAATGGTTTCGGGACTTGGGCCAGGGTGATCGGATTGCGCCGCATGGAACCATATTCGCCAATTAACTGGCCATCGCTGCTGTAAATGCGTAGGGGAGTTTGCAGGCGCATGTCTTTGAGCGCCTCCACATCTTCTAACTGAAATATCATGTAAAAATACGTGCAACCAGCTACAATCAACAGGCTAAATAGCAGGCTGAGGATGGTCATGATGAGATGCTTTGCAGTATAACGGAAAAAGTTCATTTGAGTTCCAGCTTACCCCTCATCCGCCTTCGGCACCTTCTCCCACCAGAGGAGAAGGAATAATGATGCTGAATAGTTATAGGTTGGCTTATATTGTTATTTTGTTATAATTCAACTTATTCACATTGTGATTATTAGCAAGCATCATAATAAAGTCCTAAACAATTAGCAATGTGATATTTGAAATTCCCATTTTTACACTATTAAGGTAAGGCAAATCATGGTAAACAAAACTACCAATAACGACCCTAAATCCAGTCCTTCTGCTCGAGGGAAGCGTCTTAAAACAGCTCGCATGATGGCTGAGCTCACTCGGAATGGCTTGGAAGACAAATATGGGATTAGTGCGAGCACCATTCAATCTTGGGAGGCAGCCAAAGCAGGTGGCTTGACGGAACGCGGCGCGCAACGCATTGCGCCTATTCTCAGCCAAGAAGGAATTATTTGCCCCATAGATTGGCTGCTGTATGGCATAGGTACTCCGCCGCAACCCAAAGGAGGAACGACATCCATACCAAGGACCACTGCAACGACTATGCCAGTCGGAGCGCCAGAAGACAAAACAATCATCCAAGAATTGTTACACTTCCGCGACTTACATCCCAATGCGATTGACTATATTATCCGTGACGATGGGATGAAACCTTACTTCAGTCCAAACGATTTAGTGGCCGGCAAACGTCGCCGTGGGGCTGATATTGCGGCATTAGTAGGGAAGGATTGTATTATTGAAACTTCACATAATGAAATTCTCTTTCGTCGTGTTAAGCCAGGGACTAAAAGCGGGCTCTACAATTTAATCTGCATTAATCCAGATACTAACGTAGCTAACTCAACACTTTATGATCAAGAATTAATTAGCGCTGCCCCGGTTATTTGGCATCGTCGTCATGATGTGGCGCAGGAAAACCCTACATGAGCTTGTTGACTTATACTCAACGAGCTTCCCTGCACACCAACCCAACAGCACAAAAGCTGTTGCAGCTCATCGAAACCAAAAAATCCAACTTGGCTGTTTCGGCGGATTTGCTAGATAAAGCCTCCCTGCTCGCATTGGTTCGGCAAATTGGCCCGCATATTTGTGTCCTGAAGACCCATATCGATATCGTGGAGAATTTTGATTTTCGTTTCATCACTGAATTGAAGCAATTGGCGCATGATCAGCAATTTTTAATTTTTGAGGATCGGAAGTTTGCGGATATTGGCAATACCGTAAGATTGCAATATGCAGCAGGCCTGTATCAAATTGCCGAGTGGGCCACAATTACCAATGCGCATCCCCTACCAGGCCCCGGCATTATTGAGGGCTTGCAATCGGTCGGTCTTAGCAAGGGAAATGCGTTGTTGTTGCTAGCAGAAATGAGTTCGCAGGGGAATTTAATTACTGCAGACTATACTACTGCGGTGGTGGAAATGGCTAAAGCTTATCCCGAATTTGTGATTGGTTTTATTGCCCAACATCGGCTGACCCCAGACCCCTTCTTTATTCATTTCATGCCAGGCATTCATTTGTCGCAAGAAGGCGACCCGTTAGGCCAGCAATACACTACGCCAGAAGAAGCCATTTTGCGACGTGGATGCGACGTGATGATTGTGGGGCGCGGGATTTATGCAGCCGCCAATCCGCAAGCAGCCGCCAAGGAATATCAGGAAGCGGGGTGGGCAGCTTATCAGCAGCTCCTATAAACCTACGACATTATTCCTTCTCCCCTTGTGGGAGAAGGTGGCCGTAGGCCGGATGAGGGTGTTTGAAATGGCTTTCAGTGTTTTGAAACACCATCCCCGCCTTAAGTCCCCTCTCCCCCAATCGTTTTTGTTGGTGGGAGAGGGTTAGGGAGAGGGGATGCTAGTTCAAGCGGTCCCTTTGCACTTAGTCCCCTCCACCAAAGCAAGCGCATTTTTGTGAAGCTTTATAACCCTCTAGCCTGGCCGCAACTTCTGCTGCTTGCATGGGCTGATTGTTATCTCGGTTTTCCGTCAAAGATTGATAACTTGCATTACCTGCTCTTTGCCTCAACCAGGCATATCCAGCTGCCAAGAGGCCTATTAAGAGCAGCATTCCTCCCACGGAGTAGTCTACTATTTCTGTCCTGGGCTCTAACCACGTATGAGTGCTGACGGGTAACCCCAGGGTGCTTAAATCTAACTTTCCGTCAGCAATTAACAGACTACCTGCTGCAAAGAAAGCCAAAATATAGATGCCAGTACCCTTGGTGGGCTTATCAGCTATAGCTGCAAAAGCATCTCGTTTAGACGCATTAAGGTTGATTTTCCAACGGTCTGCATTTTTGTAGTGATCATATAGATCATCGGGTTGTTGGCGATACTGGCGCTGGCTACTCATAGCTAAATCCTCTTGTTATCTTAAAAATATATAATCATCCACCCTCCTTGTGCGTAAAAATCCTTCTCCCCTTACCCCGGGAGGCAAAATCGCAGCTTAACAACAGCACCAGGGTGTGGTCGCAAATTCCTTATATATTCTTAACTCATCCTTAATGTTAGTCTCTCCGCCGTCCTCTAATTGCTTTTTCACCGCATCATATTTTAAGCTGGCATCCCCATATTTATAACCAGCCCATAAAGCAAGCAGGACGCCTAATACCAAAAGCATTCCTCCGGCAGCGTACTCCATCGTCCGTGTGTCAATCTCATATAAATTAGGAGGAATATGCTCAGCGATGTTGAAGGGTCCACGCCCTCGCGCGTCGTCAATCAAAAGGCTGCCCGCTGTAACCAGAATTCCAACTTCTAGGACAGTGCCCAAGCCGGGACTATGGACTATGTCCATGACGTGACGCCGTTGCTCTTCAGTTATGTTTGTATTCCACGTCTTCACCTGCTCCTTTTTGTTGTTTGACATTATGTGCCTCTTAATTATTGTGCGTATAAAAAAATTTTCCGTAACTATTCACCACGACTTTGCCTCTCCCCCTTGTGGGAGAGGCCGCCGCGCCGTAAGGCGCGCGGGTGAGGGGTAAGCAACGGTTAGCATTTAGCTAATAAAATGCTTCTTGCTGTTTTCAAGCTTACCCCTCATCCGCCCTTTCGGGCACCTTCTCCCACAAGGGGAGAAGGATTTTTGCACACAAAGGTGGTGTGAATGATTACAATTTTCCCCACCTAATTGCCACCTATGGATGGGCAGATTCCCCCGTCCAGCAGCTTGTGGCCTTTTGGGCCTTTTCATAACCCTCCACCGCTTGTGTAATGTTAATTTGATTACCTTGTTGATCTATTCTATTGTTATGGCCTGGTAGAAAAAAGTGTTCGGCTGCCTCAGCACGTCGAAGCTTATAGTAAGCACAGAGGGCCCATATGAGTCCTAATACTGCACATGCTGCTCCAACAACTTCTAGAGTTAACTCTGTTGTTCTTGGCAAGACTGGTGCTGCTCCTCCTCCAGTAGCACTCGCGGCGCCACCTCCTAACAGTAGCAATAGAGATCCCACGGCGCTACCCATCCCGGGTTGATTGGCCATCGCCTTGATATGTTTTTCTTGCGCGGCTGTTAGACCTTCATTCCAACGATTTGGATCTCTGCGGTTTATTGGTTGTGCTGACATAATATTAATCCTCTAAATTAATAGTAATTACTTATGTAGCTATTCACCACGATTTTGCCTCTCTCCCCTTGTGGGAGAGGCCGCCGCGCCGTAAGGTGCGCGGGTGAGGGGTAAGCAACAGTTAGCATTTAGCTAATAAAATGCTTCTTGATGGTTTCAAGTTTACCCCTCATCCGCCCTTTCGGGCACCTTCTCCCACAAGGGGAGAAGGATTTTTACGCACAAAGGTGGTGAATAGTTATATTGCTTAAACATTAACCCCATACTGATTCTGATAATTTTGCATTAGCTCTAATTGCTGGAAAGATCCCTGGCCCTGTAAATAATCCATCAAGTTTTGTAAGTCTATCACATTAATTACAGGAATTTGATATTTTTTTTTGACTTCTTGCACGGCTGAAAGATGATTCAAGCCTCGTTCTTGTCGATCCAATGAAATAATCAGGCCTACTACCGTGGCGCCTGCATTATGAATGAGATCCATGGTTTTCTGCATGGTGAGTCCGGTACTCACCACGTCATCAATAATCAGCACTCGACCTTGCAGCGGTGCGCCGACCATAAGCCCACCTTCGCCATGGTCCTTGGGCTCTTTGCGATTAAAACAGTAGGGTTTATTAATGCCAAAATGTTCCGCTAGGGCAATGGCAACACTGGTTACCAAGGTGATGCCCTTGTAAGCAGGGCCGAATAGAATATCAAATGCCAGGCCAGATTTTGCAATGGTATCGGCATAAAACTGCCCGAGGCGCGCTACCGCCGCTCCAGTGTTAAAACAACCGGCATTAAAAAAATACGGGCTCACTCGACCGCTATTTAACTTATACTCACCAAAAAGCAGGGCTTTATTTTCCAGGGCAAACTCAATGAATTTTTCTTTCATGCGTCACTCTCATAGCAACTGTTTTCCTGCTCCCACAAGGGGAAAACGAATTTATTGGGAAATCGACACCTGGTGCACCTTATCAGGCGCCACTCCGAGGAAATGCTGAGCTAGGCGCAGAAAGGTTGGGGTTACATCGGTGACATAACACTCAATCGAGCGTTTTCCTGCAACTAATGTTTCTTGTCCCGCAGCGATTCCCGCAAGTTTTTGCACAATTTGTAAAGCCGCCTCCTCTCCTGAATCAATCAAACGTACCTCCGGCATAATATCGCTAATGACCTTTTTTAGTAAAGGATAATGCGTGCACCCTAAAATTAATGATTGAATGTTGGTTTGTTGCAAGGGGAGCAAGTATTCTTTAGCAATAGCATAAGTTGCCGCATGATCCTGGAAGCCTTCTTCCACCAGTGGCACAAACAAGGGGCAAGCTTGAGAATAGAGCGCCAAGCGGCGTTCAGGTCCTGCTAGCCGACGTATAGCTTGTTCATAGGCTTGGGCTGTAATCGTAGCTCTGGTACCAATAATACCGATTGCGCCCTGATCACTATATTTTAAGGCGGCTGCAGCGGCTGGGTCTATTACTCCCACCACGGGGACTGAAGATATTTGCTCGATTTTCGGCAATGCCACGGACGAAATAGTATTACAGGCCACTAATATCAATTCTACTGATTGCTTTAAGAGAAATTCCACGCACTCCCTGGCATAGTACTCAATGGTCAGGGGCGAGCGATTGCCGTATGGCACACGCGCCGTATCTCCTAGGTAAAGTAAATTGCAGGAAGGAAGCAGCTCCACTAGCTTACTTAGGGCGGTAAGGCCTCCTACCCCTGAATCAAAAACGCCAATAGTTGATGTATGCATAATTTTTGCTGGACAAATCCCATGAAAATGTAGGATAATGCTACCGGTGGGAAGGGGCTGTATGGCTTTTGCCCACTTACGCGTTTTAAAGAAGCTGCTATTTTCTGTGGTTTTTGGCTAAAGCGCAAGGTTTGAATTTTTATTTTTTAAGAGGTTTTTTTATGTCAGATGTTCGTGAAACGGGTACTGTTAAGTGGTTTAACAATGCCAAAGGTTTTGGTTTTATTGCGCGTGCTAGTGGCGATGATGTGTTTGTCCACTTTAGCCAAATTCAAGGACAGGGCCATCGTTCTTTAACAGACGGTCAAAAGGTTACATTTAAAGCAGTGCGAGGGCCAAAGGGTTGGCAAGCAGAAGAGGTAACTCCCGCTGACGATTAATCAAATTTTGTAGTACCAAAAGGCGTCAAGAAGGCGCCTTTTTTATAGGGTAAAGAGGGATAGGAATATGCGCCGGTTGCTTAAAGTAATGAGCGTTTTTTGCTTGCTGGGTTTAGCTCTTCCCACACTTGCCTCAGACCCGCTAGTTGTAACCGCGCCTTGTCTTAATGGCTTTTGCCTACCTAAAACCGTCTGTAAGGGAAATGGTTGCTATACCCCTAGAATGTACCTGCGTGATCTTATCGCCAAACTTGAGGCTGATGGAGTGGAAATAAATATGCGGGGTGATCAATTGGATATCATCATCGGTGTAGATCGATTTTTCCGATACCGCAGTTCGCTGCTAATTGCCCAGCATCGTGTGATGACCCTAGATGGTATTGCTGCTTTAATTCGGCTGCATGGTTATCATCGAGTTATTGTGGTTGGACATACTGATGAAGTGGGGTCAGACCGTTCGAAATTTGCCAGATCTTATCAGCAAGCTAATACTATCGCGGCCTATTTATGGTCTCAGGGCATCCTTTTAGGAAACATCAAGATCATTGGTTGTGGCGACACTGAACCTGTAGCCAGTAACAAAACTGTTGATGGTAGTGCCGCTAATCGCCGAATTGAAATTTTAGTGCGGTGAGTCACCGGCGATACTAACTATAGGATTGGACATGAAACTCATCTTCATTGGTTCAGGCTCAGCCTTCACGCTCAATGATAACTATCAGTCCAATATGTTACTTTTGGATGAAAACATACCGGAGAAATTGCTGATTGACTGCGGCTCTGATGCCCGACATGCCTTAGCTAGATTGCATTATTCTTACCGCGATATTACTGATGTTTATATTAGTCATTTACACGCGGATCATATCGGCGGTCTCGAATGGCTAGCATTTAGCACTAAGTTTGATGTTAACTGCAAAAAACCCAATTTATATATTAGCTCTGAATTAGTTAATGACTTATGGGAAAAAGCCCTTTCAGCAGGCTTGAGTACATTGCAGATAGAACAAGCCTCATTAAGCAGTTTTTTTAATCTGCATGCAATATCTAAAAACGGCATCTTCCAATGGCAGAATATTAGTTTTCAAACTGTACAAACCATTCATGCCATGTCCGGTTATTCTTTAATATCCAGCCATGGGTTAATTTTTAATATTAAACAGACTAAAATTTTTATCACGACGGATACCCAACTTGCTCCTAAGCAGCTAATTGATTTTTACCGTACTGTGGATATTATTTTTCAAGATTGCGAATTAACCACGCCTGCCAGTGGGCTTCATGCTCATTTTGACCAATTAATCACCTTAGATTCGGACATAAAATCTAAAATGTGGTTATATCACTATGATGCCGCTGATTTACCAGATGCCAAAGCTTATGGTTTTTTGGGATTTGTTAGGCGTGGTCAGGAGTTTACATTTTAGGGTTTATTTACAATTCTACTATGCTTGGCATAAATCATTGATTTCTTGTGCTCCGTTGCTCATTTACACCCACGTAAACTGCGCTACGGTGCTCAGAATTCAATGATTTCTGCTCAAGCCTAGCGAATTGTAAACAAACCCTGGTGGTTTTTGCTAAATAATTCCTCTTTATTCTGCAAAAACTTGTTTGTGTATTCGTAGCCAATATTAATTAATTGCTCTGCCTGCCCAGGATTTAACTTAAATCTACCAAAATCGGTAAGATCGGGCTTAATATGAATATCGCACAAAGCACTATTTTTTTCTTCGACATGTGAAGCTCCCAAAAATATGGCTGATAAAAAAATTTCTAAGAAAGGAGGGTAGTTATACTGATTTTTTTTAAATCCTAGCTTATATAGCAACGCCTCTTTTAAACTAATTGTGGAAGGGAAATTGTAATAGATATAATCCTGTTTAGTGACGGAAGCTTGAGAGGCAATAATTTTTGCATTGGGGCCTAGCAATGCACGCATGGCATCCACTGGCAGTTGATTCAACAAGCCACCATCGAAATGTACATCGCCGTTAAGCAGCACGGGTGGCCATAAACCAGGAATGGAGGAGCTACTGCGCACAGCCTGCCAAAGCAAACCTGATTTATGCATATACTCACTTTTAGAAGAAAGATTTGCAGAGACACAAAAAAATGGCAAGGATAAATTTTCAATTCGGGTTGAACCAAATATTTCTCGGTTAAAATCGTTTAAAGGATTGCCGCTAAAAATAGACACTAAAGGTAAAGTAATATTTTTAAATGAGACTGTGCTTGCGATAAGGTCGGTTCCTTGGCTAAAAATCTCTAATGCTTTGGCGTAATCCAAGGTAAAAGCATAAAGGCCTCCCACAATAGCGCCAACACTAGTTCCGCCAATAATATCAATAGGAATATTATGTTCTAGCAACGCTTTGATGACGCCAAAATGGCAATATCCTCTTACTCCTCCGCCACCAAGAACTAAGGCGTTGGGTTTTCCAAGGATAAAGCGCCAAAAACGTTGTAAGCTAGTAGTGTCATGGATGTTCAAGTTATGATAAAACCAAAAATCTGCTAGATTCAACCATTTTTCAGTGCTTAGCTCTGTTGGTTGAAAATTGTCTCGCAATATTATGAGTTCTACTCTAATGTTATTTTTTCGGGCATAATTTAAAATTTGTTGAATTTGAGTAGTTAAGGTAATTGGCAAGTTGTTTTGTATTATTAGGTAAAAGTAGAGGGATTGTTTTTCTATTAATTGAAAAACCAACGCATTAATATTGGTAATTAAAGTAACGATGATATAGTCATCATAGCTTGAACTTTCAATAACTCGGCTTACTTTCTCTGCCGATAAAGATTCTTCATCCCAAAATTCAATTTTCTTTTCAGCGGATTGCGTTTGAATAAATTCCTTTAACTGTTCTATAGGTATCAGTTCGTTTCCTTTGAAAAATACTAGGAATTTTGCTTTATTAGTACTAGCAATTAATTTAAGAGTTTTCAGGGATCTTTTGGTGATAACCTGCATTATTTGCGATGAAATATCTGGATTTTCTGTGGTAATCCGAAAAAAAGCTTCAGCGGAAAGTTTCCATAGCTCAGAGTCGGTCAATGCTGAAACCGTCAAGCTGCGCGGTTCTCCGGAAATCACCCCTAATTCGCCTATGGTTTCACCAGGGTAAGCCATACCAATAATTTTCTTTCCCGCTGTGGGAGTTTCTAAAGAGCTTACTAGCTTACCAGAAACAAGCACATAAAAACCGTCGGGTTCTGTGCCTTGTTGAAATAAAACTTCACTTTCGAGGAGGCTGATTTTTTTAAAAAAAGGTAGGATAGAAAAAATTTTTTCATCGGTTAAATGAGCAAACAGATCACAAGCTTTTACTGAAGAAAGTAATTCCATATCATCCATTTTGCGTTCCTTTTAGCATGGTTCCTTCCTCTACTAATGCCAGTAACCCTAATCTTATCCTCCTATTTTGTCAATAAGACTTTGACAAACGGGTAAACTCGATTATGCTTAATTAGCTTTGTCGTCCCGCTCCCGCGACTTGATCGCGGGATTGTCCGCGGGACTCCAGAAATGAAGTTTCTATTGGCCTTTACCTAGATCCCGCGGACAATCCCGCGATCAAGTCGCGGGAGCGGGACGACGGTGTGAGAGCGTTGCAATTATGTCAAATCAAAACCTTGATAAAGATATTGCTCTGGTGGTTGATGATAGCCGCACTATGCGGCTGCTGATGCGTTCGGCTCTTGAATCTGCCGGATTTGTCGTTTATGAAGCAGAAGATGGCGCCAGTGCGCTAACAGTATTTGCTGAAACAAAGCCAGACATAATCTTGCTTGACCTGGTTATGGCTGGCATGGATGGTTTTACTGCCTGTGCCAAGTTGCGAGAATTACCTGGTGGTGAGCATGTTCCTATAGTAATTACTACGGCTTCCGAAGATGTAAGTTCAATTGATAGAGCTTTTAATGTAAAAGCAACTGACTTCATTACCAAGCCCATCAACTGGGATCTACTGGGTCATCGCGTGCGATATATCATCCGCAATAGCCGTGACTATTTCGAATTGCAAGAAAAGAAAATAGATTTGCAAAAAACGCAGCAAGAGCTAAAAAAGTTAAATCTTGAGTTAGAGCAAAGAGTCGAGTTAAGAACGGAAGAATTGCGCAAAGCTAATGATGAACTTGTGGCCACCATTGATTCATTGAAAAGCACCCAAAAGCAATTAATTGAATCAGAAAAAATGGCTTCTTTAGGTAACCTTGTTGCTGGTGTTGCGCACGAGGTCAATACTCCCTTAGGCATTAGTGTCTTAGCGGTTACCCAATTAAATGAAACCTTGGAGCCTATTTATCGTTCCTTCACCCAAAATCTTTTAAAAAAATCGGAATTAACTGATTTTTTTGCAAAAATCCAAGAAGCTATTGAGTTATTAAAAATTAACCTGAATAGAGCTGTCGATCTCATTGTCAATTTCAAGCAAGTGTCTGTCGACCAAGTAACAGAACAAAGTCGTCAGTTTTCATTGAAAGAATATTTAGAGGAAATCATTTTTAGTTTAGCCCCTGCTTTAAAAGATACCGCCCTAAAAACCATGATCGAATGCCCTGAAGATTTGCTGGTTTATGGTTATCCTGGAGTAATATTTCGGGCAATTACGGTAATGGTTATGAATTCTATCATCCATGGCTTTGATCCAGGTCAATCAGGCACGCTTAATATTGAAGCTTCAAGTACCAATGGGGGAGTAGAGCTTAAATATTCTGATAACGGCAAAGGTATTGCATCACAAAATCTGCAAAAAATCTTTGAGCCTTTTTTCACTACCAAGCGGGAAGCCGGATGCACTGGGTTAGGGTTACATATTGTCTACAATCAGATTTCCCAGGTTTTAAATGGAAGCATAAAATGTGAAAGCACTTTAGGGAAGGGAACGACATTTATTATAAATTTTCCTCGCTCCTCGCACTGACAGTGCTCCTATTTATGTGAGTACCTTAGCAATTCCTCGGTTTTTGCTAAAAAATATTTAGCTGGCGCATCGTGGGAATTATGAGCAACAATTTTGCTAAAAATTTTGTTCGCTGCTTCGAATTCTCGTGTCATGTATAAGCTAATCGCTGCTTCGAATTCTTCTTTAGTTTGTTCTTTAAATTGCAATATAGATTCTGGATCCATATCAAAAATTTCGTAGATACCCACAGGCTCGTGTTTTCCCTTAACTGTCATTTTCCCAATGAAGCGAAAATGAAATTGTTTGGAGTTTTCAAGGGACAAAAAAGTATCGGAACTAATCAGTAGATGAGTCCCCAATTTTTTAGTTAAATCTTCTATCCGCGAGGCAACATTAACTGCGGTGCTAATAACCGTGCAATCCATCCGATCCTCGAAACCTACTACTCCAACACATGTTTTCCCCGTATTAATTCCAACCCCAATTTTAATAGGTATTTGATGCTTGGTTAAACGAGTGTAATTATAATCTCCTAGTGACTTAAGCATGGCAATTGCTGCGTTTACCGCATCATCAGCTTTAGTAGCAAATATGGCCATTAAGCCATCACCAATGTATTTATCCACAAAACCCTTATTTGCCACAATGACAGGCTCTAGGTATGATACAAAATTATTAATAAATTTGATGGTTTCTAATGGCAATAAAAACTCACTGATCGTGGTAAATGAACGAATGTCCAAAAATAATATTGTCATTTCTTGCTCAATATGATCATCAAGCGCTAGTTCAATAATGCTCTGTTTGTTCAATAGCTGCAAAAATCCCGCTGGAATAAAGCGTGACGCTGCTTCATTAATTTTTTCTAATTGGCGTTGCTGCTCTGAAAGTCGTTGTATATTACGATAAGCACGTAAATTGGCTAATATAGCAGTAAATAGTCGATTTGAAGATAATTGTGTGTTTGCTATATACTCATTGACATCATAGTCTATGACTATTTTCGTTTCGAGAGCATAATCCAATTGACCCGTGCATAAGATTATTCGTGTAGAAAAATTTTTTAATTCTTCCCGGGTAAATTTAACTATCTGTAATCCTGCATCTTCCTGTTCCATGGTTACATCCAACAGTATTATGGCAATGTTAGAATTTTCATTAAGAATTTGTCTTGCTTCCTGTCCTGAATAGGCATGTAAAAAAATCAAAATTTTATCTGCAAAAATAAAATCCTTTAGGGCTAATTGAATTACCTCATGGATAGCTTTTTTATCATCCACTATTAATATTTTCCAACCAATTAATGCTGATTTTCGTTCTTCGATCCTTTCATTGGCAAATTGGTAGAGTTCATCTGGCGGAGTATTTTTCTGCATGGTTGAATCCTATTTTGAAAAGCCCCGTGGATTCAGGCCACGGGCGCAGTCTAAGCATTGATTCGCTTTTAGCGCATACTTAACTATAATACACAAATACCGAGCGTGCATTTGGGAACTTATCGTATGCCAAATTTACCAATCAAATACAAATTGCAAGTATTGCATTTTTTGCTGCAAAATGTGCGTTTCTGTATGGATGTTCAATATATTGAGAAAATTTTGCCACTGGTTTTTTTAGAAACTGTTCCTAATAGCCCTGCCTATTTGGCTGGATTAATGAATCTTACGGGCAAAAGCATCCCCGTGATTGATCTAGCTATGAGACTGGGATTTACACCCAATAAGCCCTACCGATTAACCACCCCTATTTTACTTTGTACTGACGGTGCTCAAGCAGGTCTAATCATTGATGAAGTCCTTGGGCTGGCTGATGTTGAAGAGGAAATCATGCAAATGCGTGAGGAATTTAACAACGCAAGTTCCCTCTTTATTGCGGCTATTGCCTTAGATACAGGTGTCTCATTACTAATCAATATGGAACGTATTTTAGATTTTCGGCTTAGCTCGAAGCCGGGACGACGGGCTGTATGAAAATTGATGCTAGCATCTACAAGCAACATTCGAGAGAGCTTGTCGAAAAGGTGATAGCCTGCGAGTCGGATTTTTTAAACTTTATCCAAGTGCGTTTAGGCATCGTTATTCATCTGCATCAAACCAATGATTTGTTTAAAACGATTCTGGAGGCCTGTGAAAAATTTCATTGCCAACCCACAGAATATCTCGAACAATTACGGCAAGCAGCAGATAATTCTCCACTATTTGATTATTTAGTTGGTGGCATTACTGTGGGCGAAACCTATTTTTTTCGTGATAAGCAGCAAGGACGACTGCTGGAAAATATCATTATTCCGGAAATTATCGCAAAAAAGACCAGGGAAAAAAATAAAACGATCCGAATATGGAGTGCAGGTTGTGCAACGGGTGAAGAAATATATACTATCGCTATCTTACTTTGTGAAATCCTCACCACTCCTGAAGCTTGGTCATTGCAGCTACTGGGCACAGATATCAATACCATGGCATTAGCGCAAGCAACTTCTGGTCGATACACGAAATGGTCAATGCGTAGCATAACGCCGCAGTATCTCAATAAATATTTTGCTAAAGAGAATCATGGGTATATTCTTTCGTCCAGAATCCGCAACCTGGTTAAGTTTTCTTATCTTAACTTAAATGCAAATAAATACCCCGCTATTTTAAACGGAACTAATGCCCAAGATTTGATTTTATGTCGAAATGTGCTGATCTATTTTGATAAAGAACGTATTATTAGCATTATGAAAAAAATTAGTGCCTGCCTGGTGGAGGGCGGGTATCTATTATTAGGTGCCTCTGATCCAATTAATGTTGCAGATTCCGGTCTGCAATATATAGATAATCAAGGAATATATTTTATAAAACCATGAAGGTGAGCCCATGGTTAAGGAGTATTGATCATGCATTCCCCTAGGAGACATCACAAGCTACATGCCAGCAACCTCATGCCACGAAATGAGACAGAACTGCAAATTTTGCATGAGCGCGCTAAGCAATTAGCAATGCTGAAAGTTGAGACGGTAAAACACGTGGCAGGTGTTGCGTATGTGCGGTTTAAATTAGGCGAAAATGAGACGTATGGGATTCCCTATGAATTTGTTAAGGAGGTAATGCGTAATGTACTTATTACTCCCTTGCCACGTTCACGCCAGTTTATCAAAGGTATCATTAATCGTCATGGCGCTTTGATTGCTATTTTAGACCTTAAACAGTTCTTTACTTTGCAGAGTGTGGAAACAAAAACGGCTAAAGCACAAGTAATAGTTGTTACAACCAAAGGCATTACCTTGGGGATATTGGCAGACAACATCGAAGACAGTGATACCTATGAGCCAGTCAACTTAGCCACTGGCCTTCCCTCGCTTAGCGCGATTAAAACTGAGTATGTTATTGGACTTCACCGCGGAGTTATTGCTATTATTAATATTGAAGCGATCATGAAAGATCCTCAGCTATTGCAAGCTTAATTTCGCAGGTGTAGTCTAAATAAGTTTCCAGGAGGGATATTGAATGAATGGAATAAGCAAATTTCCGCAAAATAACGCACGGCATTGGGTAGATGAGCCTCACTTCGCCCGTCTAGGTATCCGTAAACGTTTACTCCTGGGTTATACTACCATCATCATTATTTTAATAGTCGCCGCTATAATCACTTTTTTTATCATTGCCCACACTAAAAATTCAGTTAATAAGTTCATAACATCAGACTTACCCACTTACAATAATATGATCAGCTTAGAAAATAACTTGTGGGAATCTTCCTCAATGAATCGGAGCTGGATTTTATTTCACGATCCTAAGTTTAAATCCGGACGAGTTGCTGCCTCGGTCGCCATTGATCATCTGCGACTAATTTTAGATAATTTATCCGCTTATTGGTCGCGAAATTTTGTTTCAGGATGGCAAAATATCAAGCCTTTGCTCCTTGCATTTAAAATCGCACAAGAGAAGGTAGAAAACGCCAGCACTCCAGCGGCCGCAACCGAGATTTTAGGTGCTGAAACATTGCCGTTATTTAATAAGATCATGAATATCATAGAAGGTCCTGCCAATAATCCCAGTGGCGGATTACTTGATATTCAATATCAAAAATTACAACAGGGTAGCGTCACAATAGCAAACAGTATGACCGTCTTAGAATTACTAGAAATCCTCATATTAGTCATTGTAATCCTTGCTTCCATTGCTATTGCACTGGTTACCGCTACGAAAATAGTTCCTCCCTTACAAAACGCTATCAATATCGCCCAAAGAATTGCTGCAGGTGAGCGTAATCTTGAAATTACCACGATCTCTAATGATGAGACTGGCGATTTATTGCATTCTTTAGGCGTGATGCAAGTCGCTATTCGAGAAAATGAAGATGAAATCAAGCGGAATGAAGAGAGGATGAAAACAGTAAATGTCAGAATCGTGGAGACAAGTAATAGCATGATTGAAACCTTAAAGGAAGTAAGGTCATCAGCTAATGAACAATCCACGGGTATTACAGAGCAGGCTTCGTCTATTAATGAAATTACCGCGTCATTAGAGCAAATCGATAAGAGCTCAAAACAAACCAGTGAAAAAGCACAGACCCTGGGTGAGATGGCAAGACAAACTCGCGAAAAAGCTAAGCTTGGCATGGAATCTGTGGAACAAAGTATTCAGGGAATGCGGGAGTTACGTGATAAGGTACAGATTATTGCCCAAACCATTCTTGACTTAAGTAATCAAACTCAACAAGTAGGAGAAATTACTGCTGTTGTTAATGCCTTAGCGCAACAATCTAAAATGTTGGCACTGAATGCATCCATTGAAGCAGCAAAAGCAGGCGAAGCAGGTAGGGGGTTTGCTGTGGTCGCGATTGAAGTAAAAAATTTAGCCGAACAATCAGAACAATCCACAACCCAAGTGCAGAAAATTTTAGAAGATATCCGCCATGCCGCAGAAGAAGCAGTTTTGGTCACTGAAGAAGGCACTAAAGGAGTTGATAATGGCAGTAAACTAATTGAAAAAGCCGGAGAAGTCATTAAAAGTTTAAGTGAGATGACCCACGAAGCTTCCATTGCCAGTCAGCATATTGAAGCTGCAATTCGCCAGGAAGCGATCGGTATTGAACAAATTACTGTAGGTATGAGTGAAATCAACCAAGTGACCGCCGCATTCGTCAATAGTGTCAAACAAACCAGCACTGCTATCAATCAGTTAGCTGAAATTGCCGAAGGATTGAGAGGCCATGCTTAGGACGTACGGCAATGGGGTCAAATGCTGAATTTTTAAAACAAATAGTAGTCACATTCAAAGCCGAGCTTGAAGAGAGACTGCAAACTATTACTGATGGGCTACTTGCATTAGAAAGGGGCAGTCCTGAGGGTGTAGATCTTTCGCCAACTATCAATGAAATTTTTCGCGCAGCCCATAATATTAAAGGCGCAGCTCATGGAATTGGTATTGCAGATGTTGGAGAGATTGCCCACCATGTCGAAACTCTTTTTTCATCCATCCAAACCCAGACCCTGGCTATTTCTCCTGAAATTATCACGCTTTGTTTGCAAGCAGTCGACCGTATGCGCGAAGCCATGCAATGTTTCATTGACGAAAAACCCTTGCTTTTTGACTTGAAAAAGTTATTAAAACAGCTGGAACAGGGGCAAACTGCTCCGGGACTTAAACTCCCATCTACGCCAGAAACACCCCATAAACCAACGGAAACCAAGCCTAAGCCTGACGAATTTCAACAACAAGTGATGGAAATCTTTAAGGCAGAGTTGGAAGAGCGGCTAGAATTAATTACCAATGCCTTGCTTGAATTCGAGCAAAATGAAAAACAAGGAATGGATTCTACTAAAACGATTGAAGCTATTTTTAGGGCGGCACACAACGTAAAAGGGTCTGCGCGCGGTATTGGGCTGACCAACATCGGCGAAATTGCGCATCATGTTGAGACGTTGTTTGCTGCAGTCCAAAAAAAAAGTATAGAAGTTTCTGCTGATATGATTAATCTTTGTTTATGGGCAGTTGACTGTATGCGAGAGGCCATGCAGTGTTTTTTGGAAAATAAACCCCCTGAATTTGATCTTGAAGATCTTTTATTACGGTTACAACAAGCTGCTGCTGGCAAGTTGGAAAAAAAGCAACCGCCTCTTCCACAAGTGCCAATTACAGAACCTCAGGCGCCTGCCGCTAAAACCAGCGAATATGAGACCATCCGCGTAGCGGTTGATAATTTAGACCGTGTATCTGCTTACATGGAAGAAATGCAAGTTAACAAAATTGCTATGGACGATGATTTTAATCAGCTGGTTAAGTTAAATAATAGAATGAAGCAATTTATGCTTAATTGGAGGAAAAATAGCTTAGAATTTAACAATAGCCGTAACGGCGAAAATACCTATCTCCTCGAGGATATTGCCCATAACATTAGTCAAATGCATAAAGAAATGCAGGTACACATTAATGAATATACCGTGTTATTCAGCGCACTCCAAGATGAAGTGCGGATGTTACGCCTGATTCCTGTGGCAACTTTGCTGCGCAATTTACCCCGGGTAGTCCGTGATATAGCACAAAGCCTGAGGAAATCTGTAGAGCTGGTAATCAAAGATAATGATGTCAAGATTGATAAAATGGTCCTGGAGGGTTTAAAAGATCCGATTATTCATATCCTTCGCAATGCTATTGACCACGGTATCGAAAGCGTTGAGTGGCGGAAAAAAAGTGGCAAGCCAGAAATGGGTCGGATCAGCATTGAGGTGCTGGAGGAAGGTAACCAAATTATTTTTAATATTTCTGATGATGGAGGAGGAATTGATATTAATAAAGTGGCTGAAAATGCCTTGAAAAAAACTATTTTAGCCAAAGCCGATCTCGAGACCCTGGCGAAAGATGAAATTATCGAATTAATTTTTCGCCCTGGATTTTCCACCAAAGAAATCGTCTCGGAAATTTCTGGTCGTGGTGTAGGTCTTGACGTAGTTAAAGCAAATCTTGCTAGTTTAAAAGGTCGAGTGACTGTGACCACGGAGCTGGGGAAAGGCACAACTTTTCATTTGCGTGTTCCCCTCACGCTTGCTACTGAGCGAGGTTTGATTGTAAGTAGCAATCACCAACTATTTGTTATGTCTACTAACTCAGTGGAACGAGTATTGTTATTGGGTATTGCCGACGTCATTAGTATGCAAGGTAGCCAAGGTATTTTAATGGACAATCATCCGATTTATTTATGCGCTCTGTCTGAAATATTGCAGCTTCCAGCTAGAAAATTTTCGTCCGACGAACAACTGCCCGTAGTGGTGATTAAAAAAGAGCGGGACTCTGTCGCCATTCTTGTCGATGAAGTTATCGGCGAACGAGAAATTGTGATAAAACCGTTACAATTCCCGTTAATTAATGTGCCCTGTATTGCAGGCGCCACCTTATCAGGTAATGGGCAAATTATTATTGTATTGAATTCAGCTGATCTCATTTATAATGCACTTCATCTTGAAGCGCAACGGGTATAAACCTATGATACGAATTCTCATTGTGGATGACTCAGATACCGAAACTGCATTAATTAAACATATCATCGAGCCAGAATCGGATATGATTGTGGTTGGTAATGCTCGAAATGGCAGAGAGGGGGTTGAGCTTGCCGCGCAGTTAAAACCCGACTTGATTACTATGGACATTGAAATGCCCATAATGAATGGGCTTGAAGCAACTCGTATTATCGTAGAACAAAACCCAACTCCTATCGTGGTAATTAGTTCCACTGTCAGTGATGAATCAGTCAAAGCCACTTTCCATATCCTCGAAGCGGGAGCATTAACTGCCCTCGCCAAACCGAGTAACATTTTGGCAGCTTCATTCGAGGAAACTCGTCAACGCATTGTAGATACCCTACGCAGCATGGCAACAATTAAAGTCGTTAAGCGAGGATTTCCCACGATTCAAGTTCCACAACCTAGCAAAATAACTTTTATTAAGTCGCAATTTCGAAATTATGAGTTAGTTGCGGTGGGTACTTCAGTAGGCGGTCCCTTGGCGCTAAAAACTATTTTTTCGAAGCTACCACCCAATTTTCCTCTCCCTATTATAGTCGTGCAGCATATGAGTTTTGGTTTTATCAGTGGCTTTACCAAGTGGCTAAACGAGAGTACTGCTTTGCCAGTTAAAGACGCCACTAATCTGCAAGAATTGGAAAAAGGCAGCATTTATGTTGCTCCAGATGGAGTTCATCTAGAAATTGATCGCGTTCAAGATAAACTTATCTCAAGACTTGTGTCTGGTGATCAAGTAAGTGGGTTCTGCCCTTCAATTACGGTGATGTTAAAGTCCGTTGCTAGAATCTGTGGTGCAAATGCTATCGGTATTTTATTAACAGGCATGGGTAATGATGGCGCCCAAGGTTTGATGGAGTTAAAAAATGCGCATGGCCATACCTTGATTCAGGATCCCGAATCGTCTGTGGTTTTTGGGATCGCCGCTGTTGCTAAGGCGATGGGAGCTGTCGATCGCGAATTAAAATTAGATGAATTTGCAAATTATCTGATAGAAATCACAGAGCTGCAGGGCAGCCTCGGCTGAGGGCAACTCTGCCAGGGCCGGCCAAGTCGGTGAACAGCTCCAAATTTCCTTAGGGAGAGGGGGATGGGGCAGACGCAACGCCTTCGGGGTCCTGCCGCGCGGTCACCCGCCGTGCTCGCACGCTGCGCGCGGCGTGGTTTCCCCACGCGTCACCCCTACGGCTGCGTCTGCTATCCACCCCACACCTATGGAGTAAAATTAGCATGTTCACCGACTTGGCCGGCCCTGGCAGAGTTGCCCTCAGTGCGACCTTGGCTGGACTAGGCCAATAGAGAGAGCTTGTCAGTCCGACAAAGGCTCCTAGAGTGGCCTATTTGCCACTTGCAATACATTGCCTGATTGTTCGGTATGCCGCATGAGGATTCTGGGTTTATGATAATAAAAGATATTGCCACTCTGTCCCGCAAAGGCATACAAGCTATAAATGGGGAAGACTTTAGCGATGGAGGTTTGGAATGCTTCAACATACACCTGGTAGGCGCGCAGGTGCTGGGCTTCTAGGCAAGCATTGCCTCGGGTACGTGCACTAAGTACGCCGGTATGGCCATGCACATAGACGCGCCCAAGTCCGCTGGCGGCGATAATCACATGACGGGAATTAGTCCAATCGACGACAACATTGCGGGCGCTGCAGGTTTCAATTTTCTGTAACACCACCTTGCCATGGACAATGACTTGCCCCCAGTCTTTGGCATAAATGGCTAAGTTCGGGCAGTAAATATCACTGATAATCACTTCTGCACTACCAAAGGCATAAATGCTGGATAAAGTGCCTGGGGTAGTTACTCGCACTATGATATGGCGATGTGGGGGAGGAATCAGATCTGGGCGCTCTAATTGCAGAGTTAGGCGGTGACCCTCTACAGCGACGATGACTTGCTGCAAAGCGTCAGGAAAACCGATTAGTTCTAATTCTTGCTTACCGGCCTTGTGAGTGACGAAGACCTTAAAACTTTCTCCTACTTCGATCGAGGAGAAGTAAGTCACGGGACGATATTCGTGGGTTTGGGGTTTTACCGCCTGGTGGTGATTGGTAGCATAAGCAGAGGCTGTGATTACTAAGCATAAAATAAACCAGCTTAGGCGTTTTAGAAATTCCATAGTGCACCACCCAACGAAAGACTTTTGAGAGTATAGCATAAGTTTAGCGATTTACCTGGGATCACAAGCACAAGCGCCCCAGTGAGGTGTAGATACTGCCTGCGGCAGAACTGTCGCTACGAAATAAAGTAATAGAGCGCACTCGTTGTTTGTTATGGTGGAGGTGGGTTAGGTCTTCGGCAAGCAATGCTGAGCAAGCTGCCGGAGTGAGTAAACTTTTAGTCTGACCCAAGGTAATATGAGGGAAAAAAGGTCGATTTTCCGGAGAAAATTCTAATCTGGTCATTGCTATTTCGAGCTGATAATATAAACTAGCAATTTCCACGGATAGTGGCACGCTAAGTGCAATCACTCGAGGGTGCCTTTTGGGTAAAACCACGAGAGTTCCCAGGGTAATCTCAAATGGACTGATGTCGCGGAGATTTTGTGCTGCTGCGTCTAGGCAATCAGGAATTTTTTCTTCATTCACGGACCCTAAAAATCGCAGAGTAATATGTAGTTTTTCCTCAGGTGTCCATTGAATAGGACGGCCATATTTTTGCGTTGCAAAATGGCGGGTGGCGCGCAGGATTGCTCGGCGTAAAGTAGGGGTTAATTCAATAGCAAAAAATAGGCGTTGGGTTTTGGTAGTTACCATATGAAAATCGTTATAAAGCTAAGGTTTCAAGTCCTGGCTGTCCTACTTTTTCCGCACTTAAGTTCTGCAGAATTACTACCTCGTATTGAACTGGGAGGCATTGACAGCAGTGTTTATGGATTTATAGCACATAGTGAGTATGCAAACTACCTGTCGCCGCGGGATGCTGCAGTATTATTGTTAGATTATGGCAGTAACGAATTTCGTTTAGGGCTCACTTGGGGGCGGGTGTTAACACCTACCCAACGAATTAAACTCTCCGTCGAACATTTTGCCCAGGAGAATACCTTCGATTTTGCTGCTTACCCCGATGGGAATTTTAGCGGCCAGAATCAATTTGGGCTGCAGTATGAATATGCAGCCACTAAAAAATATTTAGAGGCTTTTATCTTCCGGGGCTATTATTTTCAGGCAAACGGTAGTCGTTTAAGCGATGTTCCGACCGTGGAGGGTAGTATCAATCAGCGGTTTTTGACCGGCGGCATGGGTGGAGGAATTAATTTGGGCCCACGTTGGCGGCTGTGGCCTGGAGCTCAAATTGATCTAGGGATTGCTTACGATCAAGTGCACTTTAGTACCAAGCATGAATCAGCAAAAAATAGTTCGGGCTTTGGTCAAAATGCAACTTTCTTGCAAAAATTTATCTACGATATCACCTTGGAAGTGGCAGTTGCCCATCGGAAACCTTATCAGCAGTATTCTGCTAATATTCATTGGCCCGTGTACCACAGCTCCTCGCGTAGCCTGGGCCTGCAGCTAGCCGCCAGTCATTTGCATAGTAGCATTTTGCCGGCGCATGATGAAAATATTATTGGCTTAAGTCTGACCTACCAGTGGGGTGGCTCACAACCATCCAGTCAGTTCTTGCCACTTTGTTTCCGTGGAGATATTGAATGTGATTTAATTCAGTGGGCCAGTCATTCTGCAGCCTATTTGCCGGGAGTATTTGTACAACGCGATCAGCAGTTAATTCCGAGGTAACCATTCACCACCCCATCACTTCTCCCACTTTCTGGCCAATGGCAGCGGGAGATTTTACGGTATGCACTCCAGCTGCTTCTAAAGCAGCAAATTTTTCTGCCGCAGTGCCTTTGCCACCGGCAATAATTGCTCCCGCATGACCCATGCGCTTACCCGAGGGTGCAGTAACTCCGGCTATATATGAAATAACCGGTTTAGTAATATGCTGCTTGATAAAGCTGGCAGCTTCTTCTTCGCCACTGCCGCCAATTTCACCCACCATGACAATCGCTTCAGTGGCAGGATCTTCCTGGAATAACGCCAAGACGTCGACAAAGCTCATGCCTGGAATAGGGTCACCGCCAATGCCGACGCAGGTAGTCTGGCCAAAACCTAAATCAGTGGTTTGCTTTACGGCTTCGTAAGTTAGCGTCCCGGAACGCGACACAATGCCTACTTTCCCGGGTAAATGAATGTTCCCGGGCATGATGCCAATTTTACATTGGCCAGGAGTGATGACGCCAGGGCAATTAGGCCCAATCAACCGCACTCCTTTTTGTTGGACATAGGCTTTAATCACTAACATATCGAGTACGGGAATTCCTTCGGTAATACAGACGATCAAAGAAACCCCGGCATCCGCGGCTTCAGCAATTGAGTCTTTACAAAAAGGCGCGGGCACATAAATGACGCTGGCGTCGGCGCCAGTTTCTTGCACTGCTTCATGCACGGTATTAAATACTGGCAATCCGAGATGGGTTTCTCCACCCCGGCCTGGAGTGACCCCACCTACTAATTGGGTGCCATATTCTAATGCTTGTTCCGAATGAAAACTGCCTTGCTTGCCGGTAAAACCTTGGCAAATTACTTTGGTATTTTTATCTATTAAGATGCTCATGACTCCTCCACTACCTTCACCACCTGCTGCGCTGCCTCAGCAAAACCCTGGGCAGCAATAATATTCAAACCACTATGACTAAGCTTATAGGCGCCAATTTCTGCATTATTGCCTTCGAGACGCACCACCACCGGCAACTTTGTGCCCACTTCAGCCACTGCGGCAATAATGCCTTCGGCAATTAAATCACAACGGACAATCCCGCCAAAAATATTAACCAAAATTCCTTTCACCTTGGGGTCTGATAAAATAATTTTAAAAGCTTCGGTGACACGCTCTTTAGTGGCGCCACCGCCCACATCCAAGAAATTAGCTGGATTGCCGCCATGGAGTTTGATTAAATCCATCGTGGCCATCGCCAGGCCGGCGCCATTGACCATACAGCCAATATCGCCATCCAGGGCGATGTAGTTAAGATCCCATTGCTGGGCTCGAGTTTCTCGTTCTTCTTCTTGAGACGTATCGCGCATTTCCCGTAATTCAGTTTGACGGTAAAGAGCATTGTCATCAATATTGATTTTGGCGTCCAGGCACAGCAGGTAGCCTTGTTGGGTAATGACTAACGGATTAATTTCTAACAGACTTAAATCACGCTCCAGGAACAAACGATACAGATTGAGCAGCAACGTAGTAAATTGCTTGGTTTGCTCAGTATTCAGCCCAAGCGCAAAAGCTAAGTCTCGACATTGGTAAGGCTGCAAGCCAATTAAGGGTTCTACTGTGGTGGTTAAAATTTTTTCTGGCGTATCATGAGCTACTTTTTCAATGTCGACGCCCCCCTCAGTAGAAGCCATAATCACAAAACGCTGCTGAGCCCGATCGATAAGCGCTCCTAGATAAAGTTCTTGCTGAATCGCCGAAGGTTCCTCAATCAGCACTCGAGTGACTGGTTGGCCTTCTGCAGTGGTTTGATAAGTCACTAATCGCGTGCCTAATAAGTTTTTTACCGCTTGCATCAGTTCTGAATTATCTTTTACGATGCGAACTCCGCCCGCCTTGCCCCGTCCTCCGGCATGGACTTGCGCTTTTACCACCCAACGGCTGCCATTAATTTTTTGCGAAATTTCAACCGCTTCCTCGACACTGGCTGCCACCTCTCCTTGGGGAACAGGAATTCCATAGGTTGCTAATAAATGTTTTGCTTGATATTCATGTAAGTTCATAGTTACCTTTCCAATTATTCCCCTCTCCCTCGTTGGCGCTTGGGTAGGGGAGAGGGTTAGGGTGAGGGGGTCTTATACACAGGGCTGCACCGACAATAAGCAGCAATCATCAACCCCGCCCCCACTAAAATCATGGGGATCGATAACAACTGCCCCATGGTGAGCCAATCAAAAGCCACAAATCCCAGCTGGACATCGGGTTGGCGGAAAAACTCAATCATAAAACGAAAACAGCCGTAACCCAGCAAAAACAAGCCACTCACCGCCATGGTGGGTCGTGGCTTAGAGGAATAAAGCCATAAAATAATAAATAAGACAATGCCTTCCAGGAAAAATTCATATACAACGGAAGGATGCCTGGGCTCTGGGCCGGCGTGGGGATAAACCATTCCCCAGGGTACGTCGGTGATTCTGCCCCATAATTCGCCGTTGATAAAATTGCCTACGCGCCCGGCGGCCAGACCCAAGGGAACCAACGGCGCTAAAAAATCCGAAACAATAAACACCGGCCTGTGGATTCTGCGGGCAAATAATAGCACGGCCACTGTCACTCCTAATAGCCCTCCATGAAAAGACATACCACCATTCCAAATTTTAAATAGCGAAAGGGGGTCGGCGACCAATCCAGACCAGTCGTAAAAGAGCATATAGCCTAAACGCCCCCCAACAATGACCCCGATGGCGCAATAAAAAATTAGATCGCTCACTTGGGAAGTGGTCCAACCACTGTGTGGGCGTCGTGCTCTGAGCCAAGCTAAATACCAGGCGATTCCAAAACCCACCAGGTACATGATGCCATACCAATGGATGCTGAATGGCCCTAGCTTGACCGCTATGGGATTAATTGCAGGATAAATAAGCATACTGGAGAGTCCTAAGTTCTAGCCACAAATCCAGGATGTAGGAGAGCGGTTTTAGATTTAGGAGCTGGGGGGTGGCTAAGCAAACACGCTGTGAATACGTCCCTGAAACCTACGGTTTGCTTAGCCACCCCCCAGCTCCTAAATCTAAAACCGCTCTCCTACACCCTTAACTTTTAAGCGTTCTGAAATTTTTGTTAATCAAGCCTTAAAAAACGATTTAAAGTGATCTCTTTTCTAATTAGAATAAGTTTTTAATTCGTTCACCACCGAAGAAAAATTAAAACAAATTAAAAAAAGGGATTGTATGGAATTATGGTATAAGTGGTTTGAATTAGTCAACCAATTTGCAGAGTCCTGCAGTCGAAAACGAACATTTTGATTTCTGTCAGACGCTCAAGAGATGAAGAGGTAACCCTTTATGGAAGCATCGAATTTTGATGAAAAATTTGACTCTGGTAACGACATTAGTGAGCTACTTGACCTAAAAAAGCAAGACGTCCGGGACTGGAAGTGAAATATATTAATGTAGGTTTTCCTGAGTGGATGATTTTATCCCTTGAAAGAGAGGCAAATCGCCTAGGTATTTCTCGTCAATCCCTCACCCGCCTTTGGCACCCTCTCCCGCAAGCGGGAGAGGGGAGGTAGCTGGTAGCCTTCGGCAGTTCCTCTCCCAGAAGTGGGGGAGAATCTGCTAAACACCAAATAAAACACCGGGGTCGCGTATAATGTCAAAAATTGTGAAAATAATAATCCTCCTACCACAGCGACCCCCAGTGACCGTCTGACATCGCTGCCCACACCCCAACCTAAAGCCAGTGGCAAAGTTGCTAACAGTGCTGCTAGCGTTGTCATTATAATCGGTCGAAACCGGGTAAGACAGGCTTGCAAAATAGCTTCATGTGCTGTGAGTTGCTGGGAGCGTTGCAATTTGAGTGCACAATCAATCATCATAATGCCATTTTTCTTGACCAGACCCACCAACATAATGATGCCAATAAAACTAAAAAGATCCAATTCCAAGTGAAATAAAAACAACATAAATAAAGCACCAAAACCTGCAAAAGGCAACGCAGTTAAAATTGTCAGCGGGTGGATAAAGTGCTCATAAAGCACGGCCAAGACGATATAAATCACAAAAATAGTCATGACCAACAACCAGGGTAGGGTGTGTAAGGAAGCTTTAAAAGCTTGCGCCGAGCCGGCAAAAGTTCCGGTAATTCCTAAAGGTAATTCTGCTTGCGCTAATTTTTCGATTGCATCGGTAACGCTGCCGAGTGAAGCGCCAGGAGTTAAATTAAAAGAAACAATCACCGCCGGGAGTTGGCCGTAGTGGTGAATGGCTAAAGGACCGACTCCTGGCTCTAAATGCACCACGGCATTGAGGGGCACGAGATTGCCATTAGCGGATCGCACTGCCAGGGCATTGAGCGAATTAATATTTTGCTGAAAACGTGGGTCAACATCCGCAATGACTTGAAATTCATCTGTAGCAGTATAAATCGAGCTAATTTGCCGCTGCCCAAAAGCATTGTACAAGCTCTTCTGAATTTCTGCTGGAGTCACACCCAAAGCCGCAGCGCGATCTAATAAAATTTTTAGCCGTATTTCGGGATTCGTTAAATCTAAATCAGTATTGACATCTTGCAGCTGTGGCAAAGTCATTAATTTACCTTGAAAAGCTTGTGCCACCGGCAACAATTGCGACAAATCACTGCCTTGGAGTACATATTGATAATTGCCACTGGTTACGGCACTCCCTAATTGCAATGCGGGTGGATTGCGTAACGAGACTTGAATACCAGGCACTGATCGCAACGAGCGTCGCAATTCGGCAATAATTTCCTCCGCGGTTGCTTTGCGTTCAGAAAAAGGCTGTAACCGAATGTTCAGCGAACCGCTGTTGCTGGCGCCATTGCCATCGCGCCGTTGGCCAACGCTTGAGAGTACACTCGCCACATTGGGATTAGCACGAATGATTTCAGCCACGGCCTGTTGGCGCGCAAAAAACTCGTTGATAGGTAATCCTACGGAAACTTTAGTATCCCCAGTAATGAGGCCAGTATCTTCTGCGGGAATAAAGCCCTTGGTCACCACGGCAAACATCACGCAGCTCAGCAGCAAGCTCAGTCCAATCATACTCATCATGATTTTGCGATGCTCAAGTGACCAACGTAAACTGCTGTCATACCAAGTGTTCGTGGCGGAAAAAAATCGCTCGAACCAAGGGAAGGGAAAATCCCCCCTACCCCCCTTTTTCAAAGGGGGAGAATTCAATGCTCCGCATAACATAGGTATTAGGCTTAAAGAAACCACCCCGGAAATTAAGATGGAAATTCCCACCACCAAGGCAAATTCATGAAATAAGCGACCTAACAATCCGCCCATCAATAAGATGGGGATAAAAACCGCCACTAAGGAAAGAGTCATAGAAATGACAGTAAAGACAATTTGTCGGCTCCCTTTGAGGGCGGCCTGGAGACGATCATAACCCAGCTCTCTTTGCCGCTCGATATTTTCTAATACGACAATGGCATCATCGACAATAAATCCAACCGCTAACACTAGACCCAGTAACGATAACGTATTTAAGCTGAAATCTAATAAATACATGACCGCGAAGGTCGCCAATAACGAGACTGGCAAGGACGCCATGGCAATTAGGCTTGGTCCGATTCGGCCTAAAAATAGCCAAATAACTGCTGCCACTAAGATAATGGCCAGTACTAAGGTAAATTTCATTTCATGTAATGAGGCTTGGATAAAAGTGGAGCGATCGTAGACAACTTGTAATTGCGCGCCTTGCAGGCGTTGCGTGAGTTCCGGTAAAACTTTTTGAATTTCCTTGCTGATTGCTACCGTGTTTGACCCCGCTTGGCGTTGCACGGCTAAAATAATGGCGCGCTGATTGTCGAACCAGGCGCCTACTTGATTATTCGCGACACTGTCTTCGGCATAGCCCACATCTTGCAATCGAATCGGTGCTCCCGCGCTGTAACCAATAATGGCTTGATTGAAAGTCTTGGCATCGTGAAAGGCGCTGGTGGCTTTTAACGAATAATTCCGTTCATTGGTGCGTAACACTCCTGCCGGTTGATTGGTATTAGCAGCTTGAATGGCGCCAATTACCTCGGTACTGCTGAGATTACGCGCCGTCATGGCGCTGGGATTGAGATGAATCCTGACCGCATAGTGCTGATTACCAAAGACTTGCACCTGAGCGACACCTGCTAGCATCGATAAGCGTTGGGCGACATAGGTTTCAGCATATTCATTGAGTTTGGTCAGGGGGAGCTGATCTCCGGTAATGGCTAGCAGCATAATCGGCGCTGCTGCGGGATTTATTTTGCGCAGTTGCGGTGGATTGGGCATATCGGCAGGTAAGGAGCGTACGGCTGCTGCGATGGCAGTTTGTACATCTTGGGCGGCGACATCGATATCGCGGGCCAAGGAAAATTGTAGGGTAATAGCTGTTTGTCCACTAGAACTGACTGAGCTCATCGAATCCAGGCCAGCAATGCTGCTAAATTGTTTCTCGAGTGGGGTGGCTAGCGCATTGGCCACGGTTTCTGGATCTGCCCCAGGCAGGCTGGCGCTCACCCGAATGGTGGCAAAATCCACTTCCGGCAATTCACTCACCGGCAAGGTCAAATAAGCGATCCAGCCAAAAACAACCAGCGCCAAAGTGAGCACGAGGGTTGCTACTGGCCGTTGAATAAACAGGTTCATTGCACTTTGCTCCCGGCACGGAGCCCTACTGGGACCTCGACAATAACAGACTCGCCTGGTTGTAATCCTTGGCTTACCACTACCTCGCCCTGTGCTTCTAGGCTTATTTTTATTGGCTGCGCCATCGCCTTGCCTTCCTGAACCCGATAGACAAAGTTACCTTGTTGCCCGATTTGCACCGCAGAGGTCGGAATGACTAGAGCGTTTGGCTGCGTGCTGAGAATTAACCGCACCGACACCAGTTGGCCAGGCCACAGACTGCGCTGTGGGTTTGGCACTCGGGCTTTGAATTGCACGGTCCCGGTCTGCGCATTCACGACATTATTAATCACCACCAATTGCCCTTGACCCAATATTTGCTCACTGCCTTCGGCAAAAATCTCCACTTTTAAGGTATTTTGCCGCCGATATTGGCGTACCTCAGCTAACTGAGCTTGAGGGACGGCAAAATTCACCCACACCGGATCCAACTTATTAATAACTACCAACGGACTGCTACTATTCGCCGAAATCAAATCGCCAATATGCACATTGATGGTGCTGGTTTTTCCCGAGATGGGGGCAAGAATTTGCGTATAACCCAACTGAATTTCGGCTTGCTTGAGGAGAGCTTGGTCCGAAGCTACCACCGCTGCTTGCGCTACGGCAGCAGATTTGGCTTCTTCATATTGTTGCTGAGTCACATATTCTAATTGCGCCAGATTGGCAAAACGATTGGCAGTTGCTTGGAGCAAACTTAATTGCGCTTGATCTCGGGCGAGATTCGCTCTTGCTTGCTCAACACTGGTGGCATACACCCCGGGATCAAGCTCAAACAGCAATTGCCCTTGTTTCACCCGACGTCCCGGAGTAAAGCCAATGTTGCGTAACACACCGGACGCTTGCGGCAGGATATTGACCGTTTGTTCTGCCTCGACACTGCCGACTTGCTGCAGCGTCACAGGCATCGGCTTAATCACCGGCGCAACGAGTTTAACCACAAACGTCCTGTTATGGCCATGACCCACCTCAGGAGTTAGTTTGGGTTTCGTGCTTAACCAAATATAAATACACAGCAGCACTAAAGCTAACAAAACCAGCAAAATTCGGAGGGTAGAAGATTTCATAGTGGCTAGAGTATAGGATATTTGCCTCAAAATAAACGTAATTTGCTACCCACAATTATTTAGAGTTGGTATAATCCCAAGTTCCGCGTATCCCCATTCCGGAAAAATAATAAAGAGGATTAACGTGCCAAACATACTGACTCCCAGACCAAATAAGCAGCATTATTGGCTCATTGAAGAATGTATCTGCTTTACCACCGCAACAATTTTGTTCGGGGGGGCGGTAACCCTGAAACTAGCCGATAATGTAAATCCATTCCCTCAGCTTGACACTACAACCACTATTATGGGATTGGGTGCTGCTGCTTTGGTGATGATGTTAATTGGCCTGGCTCTCAGAGCCAATTCTCGCACCCTCAAATATGAAACAATTTCGTTCCACGCATTAGGAAGTGATGTTAAGGAGGAAATTTGCCTTTCCGGACGAACCTTAGCAAAAGTAGGCGGTATAGTGCTCGCGGCTGCCTCCATCGGCTGTTATATTGCCGCCATAGTACCTGTGGACCTCACAGCTCCGGATCTTTTTAATCGTATCGGAGATTCTTTGTTTATATTCAAAGCTCCAAAATTTATCGCTGGAGATGCACTTTTTATCGCCAGTTTAGTTTGCTTAGCTGCGTACGCTTTCTGTCGTTATCAAGTAGGTCCGGGGCGAGAATTGGAGATAGCGCGGGCAGAAAACAAGCTTTAATGTCGCAAAGTTTTCAGTGCCGAATGCTCAGCACTGCCCATCGCCGCCGACAATTGCGCTAAGGCTATATACCAATTCAATTTTGCCTGAATATTTTGCACCCGCGCCCTGGCTAAATCGCTTTGGGTCGTCAGTACAGCAAGAATATTCCCCACCCCCGCCTTGTATTGTCCCTGCGCCTGCTGCGCTGCTTGGGTGTTGCTTTGCAACAAAACTGCAGTGGTACTAATGGCCTTTTCCGCAGTTTGCAGCGAAAAGTAAGCTTGCCACACCTGCCACTCTACTTGTTGTAGCAATTGATCCCGATTGGCTTGCGCCGACATCACCTGGGCTGCTGCATGGCGTTCACTATAGGTTTGCGCGAACCCGGTAAATAAAGGAATAGACACATTTAAGCTAATCGCCGCATTATTCACGCTATAACTATTCCCCTCCGGTGTGGCCACTGCGGCAAACTGGATGGTGGGTAAAGCAGCAGCTTTCGTCGCCGCTAATTGAGTCTGCGCAGCTTGCACCTGCGCTTGCGCTGCTAATAAATCTGGCCGCGCTTGGCGTGCTTTTTGCAATAAATGTGGTGGAAAATTCCCCCAAAATTCCCGCACCTTAGCTGTCGGAACTTCTTCAGCTAAAGGAACCACTTCTAGCTTGCTAGTGACTGGCAAGCCCATCGTTGTCGCCAGTTGCCCCAAAGCAGTTTGGTAGCTGCCCTGACTCTGTTGTAGATTCAATTGTGCTTGAGCTAAAGAAGCTCGTGCTTGATAGACATCGCCAATCGTCGCCAAGCCATTGTGGCGCAATGCTTGGGCTGCATCAAGACTGGTGTTGGCCTCTTTCACGCTGGTTTCATTGGCCGTTAACAGTGCTTGCTGGCCGAGCAATTGATAATAGGCTTGTTGCACTTGCAGGATGACTTGTTGAATAACGGTATCTTGGCTCAAATTAGCAGCAATTAAGTTATAACCTGCCGCCCGCGCATTATTAGCCCGACTGCCAAAATCCAGCAATAAATAATTCAAGCTAATGTTAGGCCCAGAAGCCACCCGCGAATTAGGCGTATTGCCCGGATTAGAAAAAATATTGGCGCTATATTCAACACTTGCCCCCGCCGCCACTTGAGGAAAATAAGCTGAGTGCGCACTGCCCACATTGGCTGCAGCCAGCTTAGCCTGCGCCCAAGCTTGGTGGGTCGCTGGGTTATGTTGCAAGGCAAAATTAGTGATTTCCATCAAAGTCAGCGGTTTGGACGAGGGGATGGAAAAAGCAAAAGCGCTGCTAGCAAACAGCAATCCGCTAACGTAGATGCTGATACTTCTAACACGCTGCCAAACGATTTGAGACATATTTTTTCTCTTCGAGACGACGAGTCTTAAATGAGATGTTTGAATCGGATAGCAGTATAGGATATATCAGTATAAAAATAAAATAATTTACTACAAAGAACTGAGTAAACTTGATACAATTGCCATGGCTCGCTCGGGATGACGGTTTCGCTCGAAATGACGGAAGGCGGTAGAAGGGAGCCTTGCAAACAGGCAATGAGATATAGAGAGATAGATTATGTCACAGCAAACAACAGAAATTGATGCGGTGGCAAGGAAGCTGGCAGTTTGTTTAAAGGATAGACAGGAAGAGCAAATTTCAGAAGAAAAATTAAAAATTTTTTTACTTAAGCAAGTAAATACACAAGTAAATACAATAGAAGCGCTACGAAAGGATTCAGATCAGATTGCTCAAAAAATGTGCGAAAATGTAGATGCATTAATTATTTATGTTGAGTATTTTAGCGGGGCAGCAAAAAATACTAAGCTTCCGATAAAATCAGGCCAGGGCTATGATCATGACCACACCCAATTAAGCGCGCTATCAGCTGGAGTTTTTGTCGTAAGTGGCTTGTTCATGATAGGTAATCTCAGTAATTATCAGTATCTGCAAAATCACGGAACTCCAGATACGATATTTACTGGTGACAGTCTTAACCACGGCTGGATTCTCTCTGCTGCGGCGCTGACAACGGGGGTAGCCTTGCTCGCATTGACAGTGCACCTGATTCGTAGGTCCAATGCGATTTCAGTAACAACTGATAATAAAATATTAGATCTTTCAACTGCCGAAAAAACCCGGGAGGTGGCTCAGGTTAGAGCCGATAGGTCGAACAAGCGGTAGCAGGAGTTTTACAAATCACTATGAGAGATAGACTATGACGCAACAAACCACTGAACAAGCATTGGCAAAGCAATTATTCAATTTGTTAAAAGACGATCATCCTGAGCTTACTGAAGCCAGATTGCTGCGGGTTTTAAACTATCCCCTAGGAACTTTACATAATATAACCCCAGAACACACAAAGGTTGCTTATGGCGCTGCGCAGGCTGTATTAAACAATTCCATTACAAGAGGGCTTTATGATAAGTACCTTCTAAATAAGGAAAATACTGCAGCCGCAGATTCGGAGGCGGAAGTGCGTCGGGAAGATATAGTCCATACAGGGCAAAAGGTTTGGAAACTAACAGACCATACAAAGCAAGAAGATACACAAAACGCGCATATTCATGTGCGTCCTTCCGAAGCATATTACCAGGTTCATACCTTTTGCAGCGGAGGAATTGGCGCAGCTTTTACTGTAACAGGGCTGGCGTTAATCGGGATCTCCAGTTATTACCAATACTTGCAAAATCATGGAACTCCGATCCCAGAGGTACCTGTAGGTGATGCCATGACTAGCTGTTGGATTAGCACTGCTGTGTTCCTGGTGGTGGGGGTGGCGTTAGTTGCCTTGGCAGTGCGTCTGTCTCATAGGTCCGATCAAATCAAACAGAGCCCTCTAGTAGAAATTGACCCAAATTCAGATGCTGCTAAAACAATGAAAACTAATGTAACCCATCGACGTTGGGCATTTGGGTTGAGTATACTAAGCGGCATAGCCTCTGTGGGCTGTTATATAGCGGGCTTAGATAACTTAGTAAGCCCCAATCCAAACCACCTCGACCCCACGACAATAGCGGCTCATACTACTGCAGCCCTATGTGTAATTGCTTTTATGGCTTATCTGTACTATGCGATAAAAGCCAATCCCGAAGCGGAGGTCTCACTTGAAGCGCAGGATAGACGGCTCGTAGCACAAACGCACGTTTAATGAGGATCTTCTCCCGCAAGCGGTAGAAGGGTTTTTACAAATCACTATGAGAGGTGGACTATGGGACAACAAACCGCTGAGCAAGCATTGGCAAAGCAATTATATGGTTTATTACATGAGGATCATCTCGGGCTCACTGAAGACAGCTTGGTGAGAACTCTACGCTGTCGCGAATCTTTATATGAGGTAAACGACGGCAATACAGAGTCGGTTGATTGTGAGGTTGCGCAGGCCATATTAACTAACGACCTTGCAAAAGGTATCTATGATCAGTACCTAAAGACACAAGCTGCGGCTGGAGATGATGAGGCTTTCTCTGCTTCGCCAGAGGTAGTAGCTTACAGTAAAATAGCTGAAGAGGCGCAACAAGCAATAAAAAAGCGACGTACACAAGAGTACTCCCCCGAACCATATTACGAGCTGCACACTAAACTAAGCTTTGGGACTGGTGTAGGTCTGACTTTTGGTGGGTTAGGCATGATAGCGGTATCCAGTTATTACCAATATTTGCAAAACCAGGGGATGCCTATCCCTGAGGCAGGGGTGCCCGTAAGTGATGCCATGACCAGCTATTGGTCTGGCACGGCTGCGCTCCTGATGCTGGGGATAACATTACTCGTATTGGCAAAGCATTTGTATCGCCGGTCCGCTGAAATTGCAGCAGATCCTCGGAGTTTTGCTAACATTCAGCCAGAGGAGGAGGAGGCTAAAGTACTTAAAACTAATATGACCCGACGACACGTGGCGGCTGGGTTGAGTGTACTAGCTCTCATAGCATGTGGAGGATGTTGTATGGGTATAGATGACCCCAGCCCATTCAACCCGTTCCAGCTTAACCCCGTGAAAACAGCAGTTTTAGCTACCGCAGCTCTATGCTTAATGGCGTTCATGGTTTATCTGTACTGTGCAGTGCGGAAAGCCCAACCCGAAGCGGAGGTCGCACTAGAGAGACAGCAAGAGCGGCACAAAAGCAATCTATAAGCTTTTAAACAAGGTTAATTTTTATGGGATTTAAATGCGGGATCGTGGGTTTGCCGAATGTGGGGAAATCCACTTTATTTAATGCAATCACCCAAGCGGGAATTGAGGCCGCTAATTATCCGTTTTGCACGATTGAACCGAATATCGATATCGTGCCAGTACCTGATCCGCGTCAAGAACATATTGCAGCAATAGTGAAACCACAATGTGTCGTGCCGACGACCATGACCTTTGTTGACATTGCTGGACTGGTAGCAGGCGCTGCGCAAGGGGAAGGTTTGGGGAACCAATTTTTGGCGAATATCCGCGAAACTCAAGCAATTGCGCATGTGGTCCGTTGCTTTGAGGGCAGCGATGTGGTGCATGTGGCAGGGAAGGTGGATCCGGTAGCGGATATTGAAGTGGTGAATACCGAGCTCGCCTTGGCTGATCTGGAATCCGTAGATAAAGCCTTGAATAAAGTCGCTAAGCTGGTCAAAAGCGGGCAACGCAATGCTTTTATAGAGCAACAGATCTTACAAACTGTGCGCGAGCAGCTTAATCAAGGTTTACCGGTCCGCAGCTTAAAATTAGCGGAAGCAGCAATAGCAATACTGCAGCCCCTGCAACTTTTGACAGCCAAGCCCACCCTGTATATCGCCAATGTAGCTGAAAATGGTTTCGAAAATAATCCTTATCTGGAGCAGGTAGAAGAGCTGGCGAAACGAGAAGGCGCTGCGGTAGTGACGATTTGCGCGGCCTTAGAGTCTGAAATTGCCGAGTTAAAAGACGAGGAAAAATTAGAATTTTTAGCCAGCATGGGTTTGGCAGAGCCGGGTCTAAATCGGGTGATCCGTGCGGGCTATGCCTTGCTCGGCTTAGCCACTTATTTTACCGCGGGACCCAAAGAAGTACGGGCTTGGACCTTTCCTTGTGGCTACACCGCCCCACAAACCGCTGGGATTATTCATACTGATTTTGAGCGGGGTTTTATTCGCGCGGAAGTCATTTCCTATGCAGATTTTATCCGCTATCAGGGAGAACAAGGCGCTAAAGAAGCCGGTAAACTACGCTTAGAAGGCAAGGAGTATTTGGTCCAAGATGGGGATATTATTCATTTTAGGTTTAATGTGTAGGAGGTGCGATTATGCAAGGGCAAGATCAGGAGGGTTTCAAGAGAATAGCTGTAGCACGACAAATATGGGGTTATCTTGCAGAGGAAAAGCCTACTTTTAAGCAAGTTGAGGTAGAATTCTTTGTAGATAGCGCGAACAAGTTGTCTGACATAACAGCACAGGACCATCCAGAGAGCCATTTTTATCCTATTGCGCAGGCAATACTTAGTAATTCTATAGCAGCAAGTCTTTATAAAAACGAATTGAGTAGAAGAGCTGAAGCTGAAGCCGAGGAAGCAGAGAACCGTGGTGCCGAAAAACAAGGATCTAATTTACCAAAACAAAAACAAAACGACGGGCTATTAGCAGGGTACTACGAAGATCAAATCAAACTCAGTGGCGGAACTGGGCCATGGTTGGTTATAGGCGGGCTCCTCTTGACGGCGGCAGCCAGCTATTATCAATATTTAAAAAACCAACAAATCCCGGACCTTGATAGCATTACCAATGAGGCTATTGATAGCCTCACCAACTACTGGGTTGGCTCTTCTGTATTAATGGTGGCAGGTGCATTACTCATCACATTAGCTATACACTTGTATCATAAGCAGCAAGAGATTGAAGCAAAGGTTGCTACCACAACACTAGATCCCTCACAAGACTATAGTCAACTTAGAGCTGATGTTAAGCGCAGACACTGGGCGGTAGGGTTGAGTCTAGTGGGGTTCATCCTGTCTGCATTCTGTTATCCCCCTAATGCAGAAAATCTATTAAGTGCCGATCCTAATTATCTTCATCCCAAGCTGATGGTGGCCCATTTTTTTGCAGCGGTATGCGTTATAGCGACCTCAATTTATTTGTACTATGCATTGGTAAAAGCCCAGCCCGAAACTGAAATTTTACTGGAAAAAGACGATGCTGAGAAACACGAAACCGAGCTGCGGGAGAGCTTATGCCAAGTGTAGAACTAGTGGAGAACAATGCACAGGAGCCCAAGGGCTTTTACCACTACCATACGGGAATAAGCGCCTCAGCAGGAGTGGTTTCGAGTTCCGCGGGGCTGCTCTTCCTGAGCGCTGCCAGTTATCACCAATATCTCCATAACCATGGGATTCTTGATGTTGAAATACCCATGGAGGTAACTCGTGATATCCTCAGCCACTTATGGATTTCCTCGGCTGCGCTGCTAGTGGCCGGAGCATTACTTATCGCACTATCAGTATGCCTGTCTCGGAAGTCTAAAGAAATCAAAGAGGTTTCTGCTAAACTTACAGAACTTACCGATGCAGAAAAAGTGGCGATTAGAATTAATAAAAACCATCGGGGATGTGCCTCTATATGGCTTATCTTTGCACTCTTTTGGGCCATATGTTTTTATGCACCTAGCTTGAACAAACTCATGAGTGCAGATCCTAATTATCTCGATTTCGAATTAATAGCAGGCCATCTGGGTTCAGCCCTATTTTTATTTGTCGCAACATATTATATGTATTATTTGGCGAAATCCGAACCTGCAAAGGAGGTTTGGTTCGATCTACACCCGGATCCTAATCCTGAGTTTTCTGTTTCATCATCCCAAGGTTAAGTACCCCACTGGTCACTGTCGACCGTCCTCGTCCTCGCAACGACGGTCTCAGACGAGTTTGACTATCTCTTAAGTTGCCGATTATAATGATATTCAGCGACTTACAAGCTGAATATGGAGATAAAATGTACCCAAGATATTTAGATTTAACAAAACTGCTCAGCAAACGAAGCCATTTTCTCTTCGGTCCGCGCGGAGTTGGAAAAAGTACCCTGATCGCAGAGACTCTTCCAGATGCTGAAGTCTATGACTTGCTTGATGCATCAGTCTTTCAGCGGCTGGTCCGAGACCCTACCTTAATCAGTCAGGAAACAAAATCAACTACTTTAGTGGTGATTGATGAAATTCAAAAACTCCCTCTCTTGTTAGACGAAGTGCAGCGGTTAATTGTAAAACGGAAACAAAAATTTTTACTGACCGGCAGTAGCGCGAGAAAATTACGCAAGGGTGGTGCAAATTTGTTGGCAGGTCGTGCTTATCAAGCATCGTTGTTCCCACTGACCTTTCAAGAAATTCCCGATTTTGATCTCCTAACCTATTTGAATACCACCGGTTTGCCAGAATTTTATGGCCAAGACGGGGTCAGTGATTATCTCAGCGCTTATGTAGGTACTTACCTCCAGGAAGAAATTAAAGCAGAGGCACTTACGCGTAATTTATCCGGTTTTGTTCGTTTCTTAGAAGTGGTGGCGCTTTGCAATGGCGAGGAAATTAATTACAGCAATATTTCAAGTGATTGTGGAGTGGCGGTACGCACCGTTGAAGCCTATTTCAAAATTTTAAACGATACGCTGATTGGATTTAGTGTTCCCCCATTTCTAGCCAGCAAAAAGCGCAAGGCCATTACCCGTGCAAAATATTATTTATTTGATATCGGTGTGGTGAATTTTCTTACCAGACGTGGCCGAGTTGAATCTAAATCAGAACTTTTTGGTCGACTTTTTGAGCATTTCATTGTCTTAGAATTTCGAGCATTTCTCGCCTATCATGGTGTAGACTTGCCATTACAATATTGGCGTTCTACTTCACACTTCGAAGTGGATATTGTGCTTGGAAATAAGCTAGCAATTGAGATCAAAGGCACTGATCTTGTGACTGATAAACACCTCAAGGGCATCAGAGCCCTCAAAGAGGAAGGATTAGTCCAAAATTATACTGTGATTAGCCTGGATCGCAACGAGCGTTTGACTCATGATGGAATAAACATTTGGCCCTGGAGAATTTTTTTAAAAAAACTTTGGGCGGGAGAATTAATCGCTTAAAGCCCAGGACAGGCTTTTGCGAGGGAGACTTGTCTAGGCGAGTGCTGCTATAATTGTGCTTATGTATAAGCTTTTACTGTAGAGGTTTTTATGAACAATCCTATTCATTGGAATATTGCAGTATCTCGGGATACTGATCACGCGCTTCGTTTATTTTTGGCAAGTCAGGGTGGCGAAAAAAAAGGTGACCTATCACGATTTGTTGAACAAGCCGTCCGTGCCTATATTATGGATTTAACAGTGGAACAGGCTAAAGCTGCTAACATAAGTGTCAGTGAAAATAAATTAACAGAGATCGTTAAGGAGGCACTTGATTGGGCTAGCAGAGACGATGACGAATGAGGGTGGTGCTTGATACTAATATATTCTTAAGCGCACTTATTTCGCCGCATGGTCATTCGGATATTATTTATCGTGGATGGCGAACTGCTAAATTTGAGTTGGTCACATCTACCCTGCAGCTCGATGAATTGCGTCGGGCTAGTCGTTACCCAAAGTTCAAGAAAATTTTGCAGCCTGCCTTAGTTGGTACAATGATTAATAATCTACATAGTGCGGTTATATTAAAGCAATTAACCATTGACCACGAAGTAAACGACCCTAATGATGCTTTTCTTGTTAGTATGGCAATCACAGGCAATGCAGATTACTTGATTACTGGTGATCATCGATCGGGATTATTGCAGCAAGCTAAAATTCAACATGTAAAAATTGTTACCCCTGCATTTTTTTGTTCTAAGATACTTTAATATGCCTGCCGAGTTCTTTGACAAAAGTTAAAAGTAGGCGGAAGCGGAAGGCTTCTGCGAGGAAGTGGCTCAATATATCCTTCATATTCGCTTGCTACAATGAACCAAATTTTTGATAGGAGTAGATTATGAAACAATCTGCAGCTTTTGTGCAAACTGCGTCTACAAATTCAGTCACTGTAATAGTGTCACAACAAACCTCCTCGTCAAGTGCCTCCCAACTTGACCCCAAATATTCACATCCCTACTGGGGCGGTGAAGTGGGCATTTTGTCTACAATCGGAGCGAGTACAATGTTTGTTTCAGGGATAATTGCTTTAAAAACTTATTTAGAGCTTGGAGATACGAATTCTTGGCGACTTTGGAAAAACACAGGGAGTGTTTGTATTGGAGCTTTGATGCTACTATTAGCCCTTTACTTAAAATATCGATCCAGTGTTATTACCGAAGAGGCAGAAAATTACCAGGGTGAAATACCACAAAATTATCATGAAGTGGTAGATGGACGAGATGTGGCTAAGCGCTCATTTATTTTAAATGCATTAATTTCGGCGTCTTGCTATATTGCCTATGCCAATAGCTTACCATCCAATCCTACTAACATAGATTTTTTCAATCAATTTCAAGAATCTATGTTCTCCGATGGCAAAGCAATAGCGGCCGATGTATTTTTAGCATTAAGCTTAGGTGGTTTAGCCTGGTATATTTACTACCGCTCTCAGCTCAGCCCAGTGCAAGAAGCTTTCGCAGATTGGAAACAACTTAGCGAAATCGGACAAACCGTAAGAAATGCTAGGGTGGAGACTCTTTCCACTATTTAACAATCTGCAAATGCGGCTTGCCTGGTTTCTTTTTCTTAGACTGTTGACCGCTTTCTCCGCCATCCGTTTCACCATCACTGGGTGCTTCAGGATGAAAACTCATGCCTTGGTTATTTTCCTTAGCATAGATAGCTACAACTGCACTGATCGGGGCATAGATCGAACGTATTACTCCGGAAAAGCGTGCTTTAAATTCAATGGCGTCATTACCAAGCACTAAATCCTTCACCACTGGCATGGCGATATTAAATACCACTTGTTCTTTTTGCATATTTTCTTGAGGCGCCATGCAGCCAAAAATTTGGGTATTTAATACTATATAGGGAGTCCAGCCATTATCGCTGATCCACTCATACATCGCGCGGATTAAATAGGGTTTATTAGAAGTCATGTAACGCTTTTAACTCTCGTTCCGCTTCAGTGAGGCTTAATTGAAAAGAACTTTTCTTGAAAATTCGTTTCGCATAACTCCATACGGATTTAGCTTGGGGAGGTAAAACAACTTTGAGTTGCGGCAAGCGCCATAAAATCGGCGCGATACAACAATCAATTAGGGAAAACTCATCGCTTAAAAAATAAGCTGAATCGCCAAACACGGGGGCTAGCCTGGCAAGGCTTTCTTGCAGTTCTTTGCGTGCTGCATCAGAATCTTTTTTATTTCCGCGATCAATTTGATCCACCAAGGTATACCAATCTTGATCAATGCGATACATCATCAAGCGGCTTTTGGCGCGAGCCACGGGGTACACCGGAAGTAAAGGGGGGTGGGGAAAACGCTCATCCAAATATTCCATAATGATGTTGGAGTTATATAACACCAAATCACGGTCGACGAGGGTTGGCAGTGTGTTGTAGGGATTGAGATGGATCAAATCTTCAGGTAATTCATGATTGATTACGTTTAAGATGTCGACAGTGACATCCTTTTCTGCCAGTACAATGCGGACACGATGGCTATGAAGATCCATATCAGCAGAATAAAGTGTCATAACGGATCGTCTTACTGTAGTCACTTTGTTCTCCTAATTTTCTTATTTTCAATGATGGCTGGGGGACTAGGATTCGAACCTAGGTTGGTGGAGTCAGAGTCCACAGTCCTACCGCTAGACGATCCCCCAAGGATATATCCCCCCCCCCTCTCCTAAGCCCCTCATCCGGCCTACGGCCACCTTCTCCCGCAAGGGCAGAAGGAATAATGCCGGAGATTTATGGTTCTAGCGTTTAGAGTATTGCGGTCTCTTTCTCGCTTTGTGTAAGCCGATCTTCTTTCTTTCTACCATGCGGGAATTACGGGTGACAAATCCAGCGCGACGTAATAGTTTTCGCCAAGAGGAATCAGACTCAGACCGATCATTGCCTTCTTGTTCGTCGTATTCAATTAGTGCTCGGGCAATACCGTGACGAATAGCGCCTGCTTGACCACTACCTCCGCCACCTTTAACCGTGATGTATAGGTCAAATTTATTTAAAATATCCAACAGCACTAAAGGTTGGCGCACGATCATGCGCGAGGTTTCGCGACCAAAGTATTGGTCTAAGGCACGATGATTAATCATAATGTTGCCACGGCCTGGTCTAACAAAAACCCGTGCGGTAGCTGTTTTGCGGCGACCAGTGCCATAATTTTGGTTAATAGCTGTTGCCATTTTATGCCTCTTTCTCTGCTAAGGGTTGTGGAGCTTGTGCTTGATGGGGATGCTTAGAGCCCACATAAACTTTCAATTTGCTAAACATTTTTGCTCCCAAAGGACCTTTGGGTAGCATACCTTTGACGGCGTGTTCTAATATTGTCACCGGCTTTTTCGCCATGCGGTCTTTAAAATTAATTGAGCGCATCCCTCCTGGGTAGCCGGTGTTGTGGTGGTACATTTTATCCTGGCGTTTATTGCCAGTGACAGTAAGTTTCTCAGCGTTGATGACGACGATGAAATCTCCTGTATCAACATGAGGGGTATAAATTGCCTTATGTTTTCCTCGCAATCGATGGGCAATCTTCGAGGCCAAACGACCTAAGATTTGATTGCTGGCATCAACTAGAACCCATTGTTGCGTGGCAGTGGCCGCATTGGCGCTGTACGTTCGCATAACCATTGACTCCAATAAAGACTAAAAAGGGAGCAAATCTTACCCTAGTCACTCAAAAGAAACAAGTGGCAGCTTGTCTACGAGGTGCTACAATTTTGCTTTTTAGAGGAGCCTCAAATGATCATAGAACCCCTTTTGCCCACAAAGTTGCATGCATGGCAGGCGCTGAATGCGCATTATACACAAATGCGTGATGTTCACCTGCGTCAGCTATTTGCTGAAGATCCTAAGCGTGGGGAATCCATGGCGGTTGAAGCAGTGGGCATTTACTTTGATTATTCTAAGCACCGACTCAACCAGCAAACCTTGCAATTACTCATTCAGCTCGCTGAAGAATCTCAACTAGCATCTCATATCGAAGCTATGTTTCAAGGGGCGAAAATCAATGTCACGGAGCAGCGCCCGGTGTTGCATGTGGCATTACGATTACCTAGCGCAAGCTCCCTGTGGGTTGATGGGGTTGATGTGGTGGCTCAGGTTCATGCGGTTTTGCAAAAAATGTCGGCATTTGCCAGGCAAGTACGTGCAGGGGAATGGCAAGGGTACACCGGTAAACCAGTGCGTAATATCATTAATATTGGCATTGGTGGCTCTGAGCTAGGTCCGGCAATGAGCTATGAAGCTTTACGCCACTATAGCCAGCGTAATCTTAATTTCCGGTTTATTTCCAATGTCGATAGCACCGATTTTGTCGAAGCCACTCAGGATCTGAATCCAGAAGAAACCTTATTTATTATTTCCTCCAAAACCTTTACCACGCTGGAAACGATGACCAATGCTCGTACCGCGCGTGATTGGTTACTCGCTAGATTAAAAGATACTCCGGCGATTGCTAGGCATTTTGTTGCCGTTTCAACTAATGCGCAGCTGGTACAAGAATTTGGGATTGATATTAATCATATGTTTGAGTTTTGGGATTGGGTGGGCGGCCGTTACTCCATGGATTCTGCAATTGGCCTTTCTACTATGATTGCGATCGGTCCAGACCACTTTTATGAGATGCTAGATGGCTTTCATCAAATGGATGAACATTTTCGCACAGCGCCTTTTAGTCAAAATTTACCCGTGTTGATGGCATTGATTAGTATTTGGTACAACAATTTTTTTCAGACGGAGACGGTAGCGGTACTGCCCTATGAACAATATCTGAAGTATTTTCCAGCCTATTTGCAGCAATTAACTATGGAAAGTAACGGTAAATCTACGACTTTGACGGGAAAAACAGTAAATTATCAAACTGGACCTATTTATTGGGGAGAACCTGGAACCAACGGACAGCATTCGTTTTATCAATTAATCCATCAGGGCACCAAGCTCATTCCCTGCGACTTTATTGCTTTTGGCAAATCACTAAACCCACTGGGTCGCCACCATGATTTGTTGATTGCCAATATGCTGGCTCAAGCAGAAGCCTTAGCGTTTGGCAAAATTGAAAATGCTGAACCATACCGCAGTTTTAGCGGCAATCGCCCCTCCAGTATTTTGTTCATGGATGTACTAACGCCGGCTAATTTAGGCAAATTAGTTGCACTCTATGAACATAGCGTGTTTACCCAGGGAGTCATTTGGCAAATCAACTCTTTTGATCAGTGGGGAGTAGAGTTAGGCAAAGAACTTGCTGCGTGCATCATTCCTGAGCTTGAAAGCCCTGCAGAACCAGAGCTTGAGCACGATAGCTCTACTAATAAACTTATAAGACGCTATCGAGCGTTAAAATAAAACCCCCCCTACCCCCCTTTTCCAAAGAGGGGTAGGGGGGATTTTATTACAATAATTTACGTGCAAATTCCTTACATAAGTGGTATGTTTCGCCTGAATCTAGATTTAGTATCTGAATGCCCTATTTTTATAGGACAAAAGTAACTAGGGTCACCCCATTCCATCAACTTTAGAGGAGTTTTTACTTATGGTAGCTAAAAAAGCCAAAAAAGCGGCTAAAAAACCTGCACAGAAAGCAGCCACTAAAACCAAATCCATAGCTAAACCGAAAGGAACCGTAAAAAAAGCAGCCTTATCGATCAAAAAGCCTTACACCAAGTCGCAAATTATGAGTCACTTAGCATCTTTCACAGATATTAAGAAAAAAGAAATTGAAAATCTCTTAGATCATGTGGTTCATCTCATGGAAGCTCATTTAAGCTCAAAAGGACCGGGCGAATTCAACTTTGCAGGTCTTTTTAAGTGTCGAGTTATCCGCAAACCCGCTACCAAAGCTCGCAGCGGTATTAATCCTTTCAATGGTCAACCCACAGTTTTCCCTGCTAAACCTGCTCGCAACGTATTAAAGATTCGTCCACTCAAAAAGTTAAAAGAAATTGTCTCTTAAGCCACGAAAAACTGGGTCGGCAGCCTGTTATTTTTTCCAGGCTGCTGACTTTCTCTAGCGAATGATTATGTCTGCTTTGCTTTTTGATAACCTAGAACTTCAGTTGGAAAAATTAATCAATCAACTTCAGCAATTATCGTGCGAAAATCAACAATTGCGCCAGCAACTTGCCAGCTTAAAAAATGAGCATGAAAAACTGATAGAAACCAATCAGCTGGCGATAAAAAAAATAAAAACCACCATTAGCCATTTAAAGGAAAACATTCATGAGTGAAGCTAACGTTATTTCTCTGATTCTATTGGGTAAAGAGTATCAAATTAAATGTCAGCAGGAAAACATTGCCGAGCTCCGCGCTTGCGCTCAATACTTAGAAACAAAACTGTGTGACACGCAAAATTCTAATAAGATATTAAATATAGAGAAACTCGTGGTGATTACGGCGCTAAATCTGGCTCATGAATTGTTATCCACCAATCAGCGCCTAGAAAAACTCTACGCAATGATTACCAAAGCAAGTATTCCTTCTCCCATTGAATGATCTCCAGTATAATGAGCCCCGCCTCTGTGGTATTTGCGAGTAGGTGACTATTCTTGAACCAATATTTGATCCTTGGGGTTTTGCGTGAATATTGCTGTTGAGCATGACCTGCGTAGGTTAAGCCTGATGCATATCCGATATCCCCACCTGAACTTAATGGTTCAGAAGATCCCCCTGCGGCGGTACTCTGGAGGCACGCAGTGACCCAGCCAATAAGACAAGTTTTATTAGCTAAACGTCGTCAGCTTTCTTTTTCTCAACGTCTCTTAGCCTCTGCTAGCCTATGTGGGTATATCGCCAGTACTGCTTGGTTTCAACGCAGTGATCGCATTGGGTTTTATTTACCAACCCGCGGTGAAATTGATCCCAGCCCGCTGCTGGAACGCGCTTTTACTATGGGTAAAGCTTGTTATTTACCCATTTGTCACCCGCTAAAAAACCAGCCGCTTTGGTTTGTCCGCTATCGCTCAGATGAGCCACTTATTCATAATCGCTATGGTATCTTGGAGCCCTATTTAAATCGGAATTATCCCTGCAAGCCTTTTGCATTGGATATAGTCATTACTCCTTTAGTTGGATTTGACGAGCGAGGCAATCGTCTTGGTTCTGGAAAAGGTTATTATGATAAAACTTTTGCTTATTTACGCTATCGGTTACATCACCAAAAGCCGGAATTGGTGGGCTTAGCTTATTCGTTGCAACAAACACCTTTGCTGACCCCGCAACCTTGGGACATTCCCCTGAAACGAATTGTAATATTCGATTTGCAATCTTCTCGTGTAGTGGAGCAAGTGCCTCGGGCGCCGTGCTCCTAGCTTCCCCTTTAGCACAGCTTCATGCTAGACTGCCAACCCGAGTTAGCTAGACAGTCGCTATTCTGAATACCTCAGAGTAGAGGAAAGTCCGGGCTCCATAGGGCAAGACGCCAGGTAACGCCTGGGAGGTGCAAGCCTACGGAAAGTGCCACAGAAAATATACCGCCCTCTTCGAGGGTAAGGGTGAAATGGTGCGGTAAGAGCGCACCGCGCGAGTGGCAACAGTCGTGGCAGGGTAAACCCCATCTGGAGCAAGACCAAATAGGGATCCACGCTTGCTATTTATAGCAACGCAAATGCGGCCCGCATTGAATCCGGGTAGGCTGCTTGAGGTGTGTGGTGACATACATCCCAGATAAATGATTGTCCTCGACAGAACCCGGCTTATCGGCTAACTCGCCTTTTAACAAAAAAAAGCAGTATTATCATTCGCAATTCCTGCTGTGGGAGCTGGCTTATTCTTAATTAAAGCATAAGCGCTAGCTAACAATACAAGGAAGATAATCCCCGCTATCATCCCAGCCATCACTTGGTTCACTGTCGATTCCGAAATGTTATCTATTAACCCGTTTAAATGTAATTTTTCAAATGCTTCATAAGTCTCTTGAGGTTTGCGTATAAATCCCAAGGGGATGCCAATACCCCCAGTGATATAAATTAAAGGAGTTACTACAACTATGAAAGTGCCCAGTACACGTTTACATTTGCCAGGGGAAGCTGTGAATACATCGCGACTATCTTTGGGGGGAGATGAGCTGGAAAAAAATTTTGATGATGAAGTAGTGCCGCCATGCTTGAGCGTTGTTAATTTATTTTCATTTGTATCTGATTTTCCACATGCAATGGCCTGCTCTAAAAATCTCAAATCATCAGCTCTTGAGAGATTTTGATCATTATCAAGCTTGGATCTGATTAATTCAGCCAGTGGAGGTGAAGAAACGTCGTATAAGTTTGCTGCTCCCTGTACTTTTATTCCGGGTTGGCGTAATAATTTTTTCAGATAATCTAGGTCACGATATTGGACAGCAAGCTCAATTGCTGTGGGTATGAGAGAATCACTAGGTTTATTTACATCAATTTCTCTTTTTGATTCTAATAAAGCCTCGAAAAATTGTTTTCGTGTATTACAAATACTATAAGTCAATGGAGTGTGTTTGTATTCACTCTTGTCAGACGCATTGATATCAACTCTTAGATCGGTTAATAAAATTTTGAAGCATTCGAATTGCCTATAGTGCATTGCGCAAGTTAAGGGAGGATAGGTCCCTACTTTGGGGTTTACAATTATATTCTCTACGGCTAATAAAGCCTTTACAGCGTTTGGTTTTCCTGTAATGATTGCATAGGTTAAAGGAACTAAATCGTCGTGAGGGAATATATTAAATATTTTATTAACATCCTCTTTCTTTGAGTTAATTATCTCCCTAATTCTGCCTGGATCATCCTGTAGGATCGCCTCACATAATTCCCTGGGCTGTTCTTCGCTCATTTTTAACACTCTCTGCTCATCGTCAAAAACAGATTGTATCACTGCTAGATTAAAGGAAAATTAACAATTATTGAGGCGGCCCTGGATTTCTCTGTAGAGGACAAAAATAATTTCCCCCTAGCGCCTGGATTTTTTCTAGACAGAGGTAATCGCTAGCAAATGCATTATTGTCTGCTGCAGATAAATAACCACAGGAAGGATCAACCACGACAGTACGCCAAAAGCAATCAGGGCCAATAAAATAAAAAACCCAAATGGTTCTAGCCGACTGTAAGCGAGTGACAATTGCACCGGAAGAATGCTCGCAACTACACGGCTGCCATCCAGCGGGGGTATTGGGATTAAATTTAACACCAATAGAACTAAATTTATCTGCATACCAATTTGACCCAACAAGACTAAAGTAGTAGCGGGTGTCCAAGCAGAATAGAGGACGGTTCCCAATTTTAAAATTAGCGCCCAAAAAAACGTCATCACCAAGTTTGCACTTGGTCCTGCCATTGCCACCACCGCGGAGTCCCGTTTGGGATGCCGTAAGTTAGACCAATTCACGGGTACCGGCTTTGCCCAACCAAAAACAAAACCAGCAAATAGCAACAAGAGTAGTGGCACTATTACCGTGCCAATCAAATCGATATGCTTGAGTGGATTGAGGGTTAAGCGCCCTTCTTGACGGGCAGTGGGGTCGCCCAATTTATTAGCCACCCAGCCATGAGCGACTTCATGGACGGTAATAGCAAATAAAATCGGGATGGCATAGATTAAAATCGTTTGTAGTAGCTGCAGTAGTTCCATTTCGTAGCCCCTAATTTTCGGCTCATAGCTGCCTGTTTTTGCCAACTTTGGCAATGCGGTGAATAGTTACATTTTCCGTAGCAATTCCCCAAAGATTATATTAGATTGTCGCCATGTTTAAAAAGATATTAATCGCCAATCGCGGGGAAATTGCTTGTCGCATAATCAAAACCGTAAAACGTCTTGGGATTAAGGCCGTCGTGGTGTATTCCTCGGCAGATACTCAAGCTACTCACGTTAAATTAGCTGACGAAGCTTTTTGCATTGGTCCCGCGCCTGCGCAGGAAAGTTATCTGAATGGCGCTGCTATTATTCAGGCAGCAAAGGAAGCGGGGGCAGAAGCCATTCATCCTGGATACGGATTCCTTTCCGAAAATGCTGATTTTGCAGCACGATGCCAAGAATCTGGATTTTGTTTTATTGGTCCATCTCCCGAAGCGATTCAAGCCATGGGTGAAAAAGACCACGCAAAACAAATAATGCAAGCAGCAGGAGTGCCCGTCATTCCTGGATCCAATGCAGAAAATCAGCATCCCACCACTTTACAAGCTGCAGCTACTCAAATTGGTTACCCGGTATTAATTAAAGCTACCGCCGGTGGTGGCGGTAAAGGGGTGCGAGTAGTAAACCAAGCAACGGAATTTGCAGAATATTTAGCACAAGCCAAAAGCGAAGCCAAAGCTAGTTTTGGCAACGATCGGGTATTAATTGAGAAATATCTGCAACAAGCTCGCCATATTGAAGTACAAATTTTTGCCGATACCCATGGTCATGTCGTTTATCTATTTGAGCGTGATTGCTCTATTCAGCGTCGCTTACAAAAAATTATCGAAGAAGCGCCTGCCTCTGGCGTCAGTGGAACGTTACGTCAAGCACTCGGTGAAGCAGCAGTACAAGCAGCGCGTGCTATTCATTATGAGGGGGCAGGTACGGTCGAATTTCTTTTGGATGCAGACCAGCAATTTTATTTTATGGAGATGAACACGCGTTTACAGGTGGAACATCCCATCACAGAAATGATTACTGGGCTCGATCTGGTCGAATGGCAAATTCGCGTCGCATTCGGCGAAAATCTGCCCATTACTAGGCAAAATGAATTACACATCAAAGGCCATGCTATTGAAGCGCGTATTTATGCCGAAAATCCACGGAAAAATTTTATGCCTGCCACTGGCGTGTTAAAACACTGCCAATTTCCCCAAGAAAACTCCCAAGTGCGAGTGGACACTGGAGTGCAGGCAGGAGATAAGGTCAGCATATACTATGATCCACTGCTAGCTAAATTGATTGCCTGGGGTGATGATCGTGAAATGGCCATTGCTCAATTGACTCAAGCTTTAACGCAAGTACAAATTAATGGGGTCCACACCAATCTAGCTTTACTCAAAGCCATAGTGCAATATCCTGCTTTTGTTCAAGCGAAAATTACTAGCAATTTTATTGCGATTCATCACAAGGATTTGCTCTGTGAACCTCGCCTGACAGCAACGTCCGAGCTAGCGAATTCCCCTTGGAATTTAGGCGATAGCTGGCGCTTAAACTTACCGGCGCCGCAGTATAATATTTTGCAGGAACGAAGCCTAAATGATCACCCAGCACATGCAGCGGAGACCGATAGTGCTCAACATGTCCTGGCTCCAATGCCGAGCAGGGTTGCTGCGGTATTTATTCAACCAGGACAAATGGTACGAAAAGGCGAGCGTTTACTCATGCTAGAGGCGATGAAAATGCAGCACACCTTATATGCACCCATAGATGGAACTATTAAAGAGTTATTGTTTAAACCCGATGATTTAGTGGAAGAAGGCGCGCAGTTGATCGTGTGGGACTTGGATCCCGCGGACAGGCCGAGGGACGGTTAACCTTGACTTTTAGTATGTTTCGTCTCATATTAACCCTGATTTTCAGTAAGTTCTTGTTCAAAATAACCTTGATTTTTTGCAAATGAACCGTGACCTTCTCTTAGAACTTAATACTTGGATCAACCATCCTTACCGAAAACCGCTCATTCTGCGTGGCGCAAGGCAAGTGGGGAAATCCTGGGTTGTCCGGGAATTTTCCAAGCAATTCGCCAATTACCTAGAAATTAATTTTGAAAGGGACCAAACTGCACATGATATTTTTTCTGGGGATTTAGAGGCAGCTGCCATCTTAGAAAAATTAGCTTTGTATGCCCATCAAAAAATAATCCCAGGTCAAACACTGGTATTCTTTGATGAAGTACAAGAATGTCCTAATGCCCTAGTTGCGTTACGTTATTTCAAGGAAGAATTCCCAGAATTACATGTCATTGCCGCAGGCTCACTCATTGATTTTATTTTGCAACAAATTGGCATACCCGTAGGAAGAGTGCAATTTATGTATCTTTATCCTCTTTCTTTTTCCGAATTTTTAAGCGCTAATGATCGTGATGATTTGAGACAATACATTTTAACGCAGAAAGTGGATGCGGTGATCCACCAAAAAATCCTGGAATATTTAAAGATATATTGTTGGTTGGGAGGAATGCCCGCAGTAGTTGCTGCTTGGCTTAAGCAGAAAGATCCAGTTTTATGTCACGAAATTCAAGATGAAATCCTAGAAGCCTATCAGCAAGATTTTCATAAATACGCCACCAACCGTCAGATTCCTCATTTAAGTAAGGTACTGATGTCTGTTCCAAGACAATTAGGTAGCAAATTTAAATTTACGAGCATAGATTCCGATACTCATACCCTGCCATTAAAACACGCCCTAATGTTGCTAGAAAAAGCAGGAGTCGTCCATTATTGTTACCACACTTCTGCCCATAAACAACCTTTAGGCGCTGAAAGTAATGAACGAAAATTTAAAATGTTTTTCTTTGATATCGGTTTAGCACAACGATTGTTAGGTTTGGATACTCGAAATTGGTTATCAACTTCTCTATCTGTTGCGAATATTGGCCCGATTATGGAGCAACTGGTGGCACAAGAATTAATTGCCTATGGTGGGTCACATAAAAAAGCTGGGTTATATTATTGGCATCGAGAATCGCGCGGTAGTAATGCGGAAGTTGATTTTTTAGTAGAACAGAATAATGCGATTATTCCTGTCGAAGTAAAATCCGCCAAAGAGGGTCGTATGCGCAGTCTACACCTGTACCTGGAGTCGCATCCAAACTCACCTTATGGTTTAAAAATTGCAGAACACCTTTTTTCGCAACATGGTTCTATTAGAGAAATTCCTTTATATGGCATTGAGGCTTGGGTGCACGACTAATTACTTTTTAATACTTACTAACTGGGGAGTCCTAAGCTTGCTTTTAATTAAAAGCCGTTGAATAATAGTGAACCTCAGGTGGTGACACCTGAGGCGCGCGGTACGGATGTTTCAGCCATCCGTCACCGAACTTCCACATGACAACTCATAACGGAGTTAGCCACATGACGTTTTTGATTTTAGCCTATCGTTGGTTGTTTCCAAACTGCTTTTTACATGTTGCCTCTGACTGTCGTTTTCACCTTACCCTGTTGCAGTCCTCTGCCGTCATTGGCTGCGTGTGGAATGGGGGTTGGTAATAACTGCACGTGAAAAAGATAGTGGCTGTGATCAACGCGCACAAATAATAGGGTTGAATGGGTATTTCGCCAAACCCCTCACGCAGGAGCTATGTCAAAAATTAATTGCTGGCATTTCTCGCGGTGAAACGGATTTTCGGGAAGAGTGATTTTCGTGTCCCTTTCTCCCAAATCCCCCCTACCCTCCTTTTTCAAAGGGGGATTTGGGAGAAGGTGGCCGAAGGCATCCCCGACATCGCGACACATCATGACACATCGCGACATGTGCTATTTTAACACCCAAACAACTCTTACAGAGGGGAAAATTTTTTTTGTCCCTACAGAGGAAAATGTGCCGTAATGCAACAACTACGGTATAGCGCAAGTTGCAATTAATTGGTACAACAGGGTTACTTTTTTTTGGAGTAACCTATGCAAAGCCTTACCGAATCACAACAGCGTTTGTATCAAAAATTATATCTAGATTTGGGTTCAGAGATTATTCAATTCTTACAGGATACGAATGTCCATGAGATCATGTTAAATCCCGATGGTTCATTATGGATTGACAGCATTACCGAAGGGCAACTTTGTGTCAGTCAACTCAATAAAATACAAGCATTAGCAATTATTTATACCATCGCTGGTCTGCATGGATTAGTGGTTACGGAGAGACACCCGCATCTTGAGGCGGAATTACCTTGCTACTTAGCATTACGTGGCGAGCGATTTACCGCACAAATTCCCCCATTAGTTGCAAGTCCGAGTTTCTGTATTCGTAAACGCTCAGCGACTCTTTTTTCTTTGGCTGATTATGTCAACAGCCAGCGCATTACTACGCCACAAGCAGAAATACTGCGGGAGTTAGTAGAGCAAAGACGAAATATTTTAGTGTGTGGTGGTCCTGGGGCAGGTAAAACTACGGTGACCAATGCGCTCATTCTTGAAGCAGTAAAGTCCGATGAAAATCAACGTTTTGTAATTTTGGAAGATGTCCCCGAGCTGCAGTGTGCTGCCAAAAATAAAGTTCATATGTTTACCAGCAAAGAGATTGATATGAATGATTTATTGCGTGATGCCATGCGAATGCGCCCTGACCGAATTTTAATTGGCGAAGTTCGCGGCAAAGAAGCACTCACCCTGTTAAAAGCCTGGAATACAGGTTGTCCGGGTGGAATTGCTACTGTACATGCCAATAGTGCTACGGGTGCGATTCAACGCGTGCTTGATTTAGCCATGGAAGCAGGTTTAGCAGCTCCACCGCTAAATCTAGTGCAACAAACTATTGATGCTATTGTTTTTGTGACCCGTGAACATGGAAAAAAAGGAATTATTAAGGAAATTTGTACCCATCCACAACTTTTGGAGCAATGCCAATGAAATATTTTCAGTTAATTTTTAGCCTGCTGATTCTCTTATTTTTTATTCCTGCTCAAGCAGCAACCGCAGGTAATTTACCTTTTAATTCCGCTATTCAAAGTTTTCAAGATAATTTTTATGCCTGGATTGCTATTGCTGCCATCGTCATTTGGATTGCGACGTGCTTACTCTTGGCATTTGGTGAATGGGGGGACGGTATGAAGAAATTATTAAATATTTTATTTTGGATGTCACTTGCCTTATCGGGAGCGACAGCAGTCCCGGCTATTTTTGGCAGTGGCGCAACTTTTTAGGAGTAATTGTCGATGCGTGGCACACCGAGTCTTTATTATCAATCCCTCAATCGTCCTTTTAAAATCATGGGGGTAGAGCGACAACTGTTTTTCTTGATTCTAGGAATTACCACGCCCATTGCTGTCGCGGCGCAATTTTCGCCCAAAATGGATTTATTAGCGCTCATGCTTTTTCTGCTCGGGCATAGTATTGGCTTGTTGGTTACCCGAGTTGATGCGCAAATGTTAGGAATATATCGAAGGCACATCCGTTATCAACAATTTTACGCCGCACTGCCTGGGGTCAATGCCGCCGTTCCAGCATTGAATCCCCCCAGTGTGCCTGTTTATCAAGGTCAAAAAGGATTGGTTTGATGTTCAAAGAATATGCTAATCGAGAAGCAGGTTTATCAGACTTGCTAAATTTTGCCCACATCATTAAAGAGGGAATTATTTTAAATAAGGACGGGGCTTATTTAACCACCTACCGATTTCGCGGGCCAGATATTAATTCTGCCACGCCCGTTGAACTTGATGCTTTAATCCAAAATTTTAATCGCATGTTATTGTTTTTAGACGACGGTTGGATGATTCATGTGGATGAGCTGCGTATTCCTAGCCTTACTTATCCTGAGCCAGGGCATTTCCCCAACAGCGTGGCTTGGTTAATAGATGCCGAGCGACGAAAAATTTATCAACAAGAAGGACAACATTTTGAGAATTGGCAATTCTTAACTTTTGTTTGGAAATTCCCCAAACCCTTGGTTAAAACCACACGCCATTGGTTTGTAGAAGGCTTACCCGTCAATGCCGGCCACGAAAATTTATGCACTTTGTTGCAATTATTCGAGACGATGGTGGAGCGCTGTGTTGCTTTGCTTAGCGCCGCGCTGCAATTACAGGCTTTAACCAGCGCTGAGCTATTGAGCTTTCTCCATACCTGTATCAGTGGTGAGTTGGTACCTATTGCTACTCCACCCCAAGCGTGTTACCTCGATGTCATTTTGGGTAGGCACGATATGATTGGTGGCTACTTACCGCAAATTGGTCGCAAATATATTTATGCGCTGTCATTGTTGGGTTATTTAAATCAAGAAACCATCCCAGGGATGTTGGAAGAAATGACCACTTATCCGTTTATTTATCGGTGGTCAAATCGATTTGTCCCCTTATCCGAAGCTACCACAGAACAAGAAATTAAACGCATTGAACGCAACTGGAATAATAAAGTTAAAGGGTTACTTGGTCTGATCAGTGAAACCATTAGTGGCAATCCTAGTCCGCGCTTAAATCACGATGCTTTGGCAATGAGTCAAGAAACGCAAGAAGCAGCCATGGCGAATAGTAGTCACACCCGGCGTTTTGGGTTTTGGACTAGTACACTTATTTTAATTCATGAGAAAATAGAGGCGTTAGATCAAGCACACAAAAATCTATCGCAATATTTAGAACAACGAGGATTTACCTGTCAACTCGAAACCGTCAATGCCATGGATGCTTGGCGAGGTAGCATTCCAGGCCACGGCAGTTGCAATCTCCGACGGCTGCTGATTGATTCTGTGAATTTAGCTCATGCTCTGCCTTTGCACAGCATTTGGAGTGGAGATACATTCTCATCCCCAGCCTCATTGTTACCGGCACAATCTCCGCCAACTTTTTATGCAGCAACCACCGGGAAAACCCCTTTTCGCTTTCATACCGATGTTTCTGATGTGGGGCATTTATTAATTATTGGCCCCACAGGAGCGGGGAAAACATTTTTTATCCAATTTCTTTTGGCGCAATTTCAACGTCATATAAATTCAACCATTTATATTTTTGACAAAGATTACTCGCACCGCGCATTTACTACCGCATTAGGAGGGATTCATTATGACATTAGCGATGTTAGAAGTATGGCCTTTTGTCCATTGGCTGATTTATCCTCTGATAGCACGAAAATGCGCGCAGAACAATTTATCGAACATTTAGTGCAGCTACAAGGCGAATCTATCACCACCGCGATTCGCGCGGATATTCACGCTGCGATTGAAGTTTTGGCAATGAATCTTCCACAGCATCGCACCCTGACGTTATTTTGTTCCACTGTGCAAAACATCGCGGTGCGGCAAGCGCTTAAATATTATACCTTGAACGGCAGTATGAAATTATTAGACGCTGAGAAAGATCATTTAAAAACTAGTTATTTACAAAGCTTTGAAATGGGCTGGTTATTGGCCCAAAAAGCAGAAATTTACCTGCCAATACTTCTGTATATCTTTGATCAAATCGAATCGCAACTTGAACAAACTAATGGCGCAAACCCAACTTTAATTATTCTAGAAGAGGCCTGGTTGTATATTGGCCACGATATTTTTGCAGCTAAATTACGCGATTGGTTAAAAACCATGCGTAAAAAAAATGCTCGTGTGGTATTTGTAACCCAATCACTTTCTGATCTCTACGATCCTGAAACCAAGCAATTAACCCGACTTACCACAGCCATTATGGAATCTTGTCCGACTAAGATTTATCTTCCCAACCAGAAAATGGAAGCTGAAACGAAAAATCTCTATACCAAAATGGGATTCAATGACCGACAACTGGATATCATTGAGCATATTGCCATACCAAAACAGCATTACTACATCGTCACGCCTCAGGGCAATCGATTAATTGAACTCGGCTTTATTTCCCAACAATCAATGGCTCTAAGTTTTCTCGGACTATCTCCGCAAAAAGGGGGCAATGCTTTGCTTGCTTGTAAAGCTACTTACGGTGAATTTTGGATTTATCACTGGTTAATGGAGCATGGATTTGCGGAATGGGCACAGATTTGGCAACAACGTAACCACTTACAGCAGCTCTGCAATCTGGATCCCGGCATCCCTGCCGGGACGACGCAGGAGGCGGCGAGGAATCTCTATGTTTAAAACATTAAAGTATTTATTGTTACCCCTCTGGTTCATTTGCCTATTTAACACGGTTTATGCTGCAGGTGCTTTAGTCTTTGACCCGGTGGTGGCCAGTCACGTCGTATCACAAACCGCAAAAATCGTCGAGCAAATCGATATTTTGCATCGGCAATTAAATGCAATTAATCAAGGGATACAGCAACTCGGTAACGCACAGTATCAGTGGAGTAACGCGCAAACGTTGATTAATCAACTAGGCCATACCATTACCCAATCCAATGGATTGGCTTATAACGCCAGTCACTTAGACAGTGAATTTAAACGCTATTTTCCGGGCTATAAAAGCACTACTGACTATAGTCAATATTACAAAGATTTAGTCAATAAAACCCAAAATACCTTCAATGGAATCTTGCAATCTGCTGGCAGCAATGCCAATAATTTTGCTAATGAACAATCTCGGTTGAATTTCCTGCAGCGACAAGTGCAAACAGCGCGCGGTCAAACTCAAGCAATTCAATCTGCTGCACAAATATCTTCCGAACAAGTATCACAATTACAATTATTACGACAAGCTGTGATTGCGCAAACCAATGCGCAAAGTATTTATTTTGCAGCACAAGTGCAACAACAAGCGACGACCCAGGCCAAAGCAAGTGAGGTGATTAATGCGGGTAGCACCACCGCGCCAGCAATTGGTCATTCTGGACAAGCATTGCAATTGCCCGATTTTAGATAGTCCGTCGCTCCTCGCAATGACGGGGTCTTAACATAATCAGGAATACAACAATGGATACATTACTTACTTCAGCTGCACAAACCTATATTAAAATATTCAGCAGCTACTTGAATCAATTATTGATCTGGGGGCAGTGGTTATTTGGCGCGCTTTTGGTCATCAACATGGGTTGGTTGTGGTTTTGGTACGCTACCGACAAAGATAACGTCGTGGAAGGACTTTCCGATTTTTTAAAGAAATTTTTCATGATCTTATTGTTTTACACCATCATGGTCAATCACCATTGGCTGCTCAATCTTTTGACCACCACTCAAGTGATGGGACAAAAATTAACTGGCATTCCGATAGATCCTTCTTCGGTAATTGCCAATGGCATTATGATTGCGAATAAAATTCTTATTCCGCTACAAAATTCCAGCTTACTGACCTCCGGCTTTGGCTTGTTACTGGGATTTATCGTGTATTTGTTTATTGTGTTAGCCTTTATTAGCATCGCGCTAGATTTAGCACTGACGCTAATTATGGCGACTGCTTTAATTAGTCTATCCACCTTTTTCCTTGGCTTTGCGGCACTTGGCGCCACTTCGCAAATTGCTCGCCAATCCTTAATGACCTTATTAGGCCTATGCATCAAGTTATTAGGTATTTACTTAGTTGTTGGGGCTGGGTCTAAAACTATTGCCACCGTTGCTGCTGCCATTCCGATCAAAATTCTAGCTTATGATGCCTATATTTGGGTTATCGCTTCGGTTGCACTTTTTTGGCTACTCGCCAGAAATTTACCAGGTCAAATAGCCAGAATAGTCACGGATGGTATGCAAGATAACCTAGGAACTAATGTCCCGGCTTTCGCCACCGGGGTATTGAAAACGGCTTATTCTTTGAAACAAAAAAAGCGAGCAAACTCTAATGAACGAAAAGCAACCTGAAAATCCCTTTATCGGCCGACACGAGTGGAATGATCGTTATATGAATATGGCAAAGGCAGTGCGTAATTGGCAGCTCGCTTTTCTATTGAGTATGTTATTAGCATTAGGCTTATTTTTAGAGCTTATTCGTCTAAATCATAGCTCACGCATTCAACCGCTAGCAGTTGAAACCTGTCAAGGGGTGCCAACGAAAATTTTGCCGGTGAGCAATAAATTGCCGCACCCTGAAGCGCTGGTTAATTATGCGCTCAGCCAATTTATTATTAATGCGCGTACGATTATCGCCGATACTCAAGCGCAAAAAACCTTGCTTAATAAGGTCTATGCGTATTCGGCCGATAAAACCATTGCATTTTTACATGATTATTACCACGAAAATAATCCTTTCAATTTATCATCGAACTATACAACGCAAATCAATATCATCAACACCTTAGCAATTAGTGAACATACCTGGCAAGTCACTTGGGATGAGCGCACGCAGGGATTGAACACGGGTGATACTACCCAACGCTACATTGCTAACTTAAGTTTCCGTTTTGGCAAAATTAATGAACGATTTATCGAGGATAATCCATTCGGGATTTACATTACTGCGCTATCTTGGGCGCAACTTCCTATCAAAAAATAAAAAGGAGATAATTATGTTATATAAAATGAGGGTGCTGCAAATGACGGCCGCAATTTGTATTTCGGCGTGTACTGCCACTGCCCCTGAACCGCTGATGGCAGCCAATGCACTCGTTGCCAACAAAGTTAAATTGACAGAAAATTCAATTAATCATGCGGCATTTCAATTGAGCTATGGCAATGACCCGGAGTTGGAACGTGCTTTCAGCCAATTTATTACCACTGGCAAAGCACCGCGCATTGTAACCGACGGATTTGAGCAAATTGCTTTTAATCCACGACAGCAACCCATCATTGAAACCAAACCCAATGCACAAACTGTGATTTCTTTAGAACCCGGGGAACGTTTTAGCCAAGTGAATTGTGGGGATCCCAGTAAGTGGACCTATATGGCGACCTTATCGGGTAGTGGAGAGAAGCAGCAAACTCATTTATTAATACAACCCTTATACCCTGAAATTAGCACCACACTAACGATTGCTACCGATCGGCGTCTTTACAAACTTGGCTTAGTCTCGCAAGAAAGTAACGACGCCATGCGCCATGTAAGTTTTTGGTATCCTGACGATATGATTAATACCTGGAATACTAGCGAAAATTTAACGCCTTTGGCCACGATCCAGCTTGATCAACTCAACTTTGATTATCGTATGAGTTCGGGTTGGTCAACCCCCAGCTGGAAACCGCTGCGAATTTTTGATGATGGCAAAAAAACCTTTATTGAATTTCCAGCCAACATGGCAAATCGTGATATGCCGTTGCTATTCACGGTGGAAAGTTCCCAGCGCAACTTAGTGAATTATCGCAGCCAAGCAAACTATTTTGTTGTCGATCGAATTTTTAAGCAGGCTGTTTTAGTCATGGGGGTGGGGCGCAAGCAAACTCAAGTTAAAATCATTAATAACCACTACAGCTAACGAAATATGCATAAAATGCTATCAAAAAAAGTCTATCCCAATGCGGTACGTACGCGTCCCTTGCTGCTAAAATTAGCCATGATCGGTATCGTGGGCGTCGTTATTATTTTTATTGCAGTGCTAGTCTCATCCCTCACCCGAAAACGTCAGGGCGATAATTTTAGCACTGAATCGGCACAGCTATTAGCGAGTCATAGTGATACTGAATGGTATCAAAATCTAACCCCTCAGCCGGCAACTCCAGCACCACCGCCGCCACCTGAGATAGCAGTAGCAGACGAAAAACCTACAACTACAACGCCGACATTTTCTGCCCCAAATTTTTCTAATAAGCAATTAATTGGTGAAGAATTTTATCGTGGCAATGCTCCTCCCTTTAAAACAGAAAACCTATTGCAGCCTCTTGTCTCAGCTTCTTCTCCCAAAACAGCCTTTTTAAATGCTAAGGCTGATCAAAATGAGGATCGATTACAGGCTACCCTGCAAAACGCTCAACCTTTTACAGTCCAGGCTGGGAACATTCTTCCCGCGTTGTTGCTCACCGGAATTAACTCTGATTTACCCGGGCAAATTATCGGCCAAATTAAAACTTCGGTCTATGATTCCACCACCGGGAAATATCTACTGATTCCGCAAGGTTCGCGGCTGATTGGGTTATATGATGCTCAAATAGTTCATGGTCAAGAGCGTGTCCTAGTCGTTTGGAAACGCATTTTATTTCCCAATGGCAAAAGTATTAATCTAGAAGGGATGCCCGGTATTGATTTGAGTGGTTATGCTGGTTTTAATGACCAAGTGAACAACCACTATAGTAAAATTTTTGGTTCAGTGATTTTGATGAGTATCTTAAGCAGCGGCGCCCAACTGGCCCAACCGCAACAACCTAGCGACTATAATCAGCCTCCGAATATTAATCAGATGTTGGCGCAAAACCTAGGTACCCATATCGCGGACGTTGGCACTGCGTTGCTGAACAAAAATATTAATATTCCCCCAACCTTGCAAATTCGCCCAGGCTATGAGTTTAATATCACGGTCACTAAGGATATTGTGTTCCCAGGGCCTTATAACAACTAGTAGAGCGTGCGCGAGGGCTGCGCCTGCGGGGTTTTGACGCTCGAGCAATCTGCTGTGCTCGTGCTTTAGGGGGGGCCAGCCTTGAGTATTTCTCGCTCCGTGGTACATCCATGTACCATCCCGCTATCATCCTGATACCTAGTCGCGAGCAATCCTCAAGGCTGGCCCCCCCTAAAGCACGAGCACAGCAGATTGCTCGAGCGTCACCCCTTCGGCTTGTGCCATCTCATGTCCCTTCTCTCGCAGCGCTTTTCTGTGGGAGAAGGTGGCCGCAGGCCGGATGAGGGGTTTGAAATGGCTTTTAGCGTTTTGAAACTTTTCTCTCCCAGGCGACAATAGAGCCTATAACAACTAACCGGACCGGAGAATTTATGAAAAAATTTGCTTTAGTTCTAATCTCATTTTTTTTGATTACCTCAGTTAATGCCAGCAATGTTAAAAAATCACTCGTTTGTACTCTAGAAGGGGCTCGACAAACTACGTCAATTACCATTTTTCTTGCCAATCAATCTGAAATCCTCCCTAAAATTAAGTTTCCTTTCGCAAGTGATGTGACGGGGTTTAATTTCCAAAATGGCAACTTATTGCTCGTTGCGATGGACCACAAAGAGCCCTCACGCTTAAGAATAGCTATTTCTGCTCGTTATTTGATGGGAACGGGTAACTATGAAGGTCAAACCATTGTAGATCTCGGAGGCCAGCAGGTGCAGTTTGATAATGGATCCGTAACGTGTGTAAAAAACTAATCCTGCTGAATCTTGAACAGGAAGCGCCGAGTTATACTGTTCGCCTTTTCAACCTTTTTCCATTTGTTTAAACGGTTTAGGTGAAAAGCTTGGCGCATCTTTGCAGATTTCAATGATGGCACAGATGTTTAGCACCATTCTTCAAACTCCGGAAAAATTGGTTCCTCTGTAGGGGACAAAAATAATTTCCCCCTTTGAAAAAGGGGGGGATAATTTTTGTCCCCTACAAACATTGGCTCGTTGATATCACCGTAATTAATATTCACTTAAGAATGTTATGTTTCAATGAGGTAAAATGAGGACACCGTTACCATGACTGCTGAAACAACTGAAGCAATAATTAATCCACAAGTGGGGCCCTCTCATCTTCACGATGAAAAACTTAGAGCACACCCCTCCTCTTTCTTCAAAAAAACCAATGAAGAAAATAAAAAAACCAAGCTTATTGTTCTTAATTTTATGGGTCATAATGCTGGGTCCAAGACCAATCTTTGGACCCGACGCAACTTCGCTTCGAAGAAAGAAAAATATGAAATCCACATTTTAACTCCAGATCCCCAGGATTTTGATCGACAGGGTCAACTAAAACCCAGTGCTTTGAAAAACTACAAAATTATGGAGGGAGTAACGGGCGGAGATAAAGTTGTCATCTTTGGGCATGGCGTTTCCAATGATCCTGGATACATTGCTAGTGAAACAGGAGGTTATACACGAAAAGAGACTTCATACTTTTCAGCTGCCATGCCTGCAAGTATCCTGAAGAGAATTAAAGATCTTACTATAAGAAAAAATATAAAGGAATTACGCCAAATGCAGAAATTACCAGAAAAATCTTTAAAAATAACCCTTATTGTTTGTGAAGGAGAAAATTTTTCCGGAGAGCTTCATAAAGAATTATATAAAGATAAAAAATCCGTAGTTCTTTGTGCAATTACTGCGCCCAAAAGGACGCATTATATTAATATTTCCCCACTGCTTTCTGGTAGAAAGGCCTATCAGCACAAATATTTTTCAATACCCCTAATACTTATGGCTGCCAATTTTTTAGCAGTTGTACCAGCAAGTGTAGCCGTAAAAACGCAAAATATAGATTGGGCGTTTGCTACAGTAGCCAGTGTGTTTTCTTTGTTTATCATCACACTAATTGGACTCGCAGTCTTCTATGGTACGAGCAATAGTAGACATAAGGTCATAACAGTTCCTGATTTCGAGGCTTTGCGAAACGCTTCAATTGCAGATGAGATTCCCTGTCGAGTTATCGCCAAAAATGATTTTAAAGCAGAATTAAACAAAAATGACAACCATTCACGCTCTAATGAAGTCTCCTAAAATTGTGAATCAAAAAATTGATTTCAAACGGATTGAAATAAAATGTCAAACAAAAATTAATATGGCCCCTTTTTCATATCTTTTCCGAGGAGCAAGCACTGTGCGATGCCTTACCACATTTGCCATGAACTAAACCTATAATTTTGTCGGAAGATTTCGTTGATAATATTTCACCTTATTACCATTTTTACAAATGTTTCCCTAAGCAAAAAATATCGCCTACGAACACAAAATCTTATTTTAAAACTCTGGCTAAAATTGGTTTTTTCATTGGCAATAATTATTTGTTAGTCGCTTCTGTTCATGGGTTACATAACAATGATACAGGAGCATTTTTCAATCAGTCGGCAGCAAATATTTTTTTGAAAGAAATAGGGAGTATAAATGTTGGAATCATTATGGGAATAGGCATTGATGTTATGTGCTTAATGGGGGTTGCTGGGTATTCCATACAGCATTATCGATCTAAAAAAAATAATGAAGTTGAAGGGTATTCCATTTATGATCGGCGTTGTTGCATAAATTAGAGCTCGTTTGAAATAACCTACAGCATTCCTGGCTTTGGTTCAGTCGTTATAGTTTTTCCCAACGCAGTAATTTTATATCGTTGCTTGTTGCTTCTGGGTTTGTCAGGAATAGTATAAGCAATGAGCTCTAATTTTAATAGCTTAGTTAACGCAGTCCTGATATTTCTTGTGATGACTTTATATCCAAAAGTTTCTAAAATATTTGCTAACCCAATAGGGGCGTTCTGAACCAGGCTTAAAATTTTTAATTCTGTTTGTGATAGATTGAGTTCCCTAGGATCATATACCCCATGATATACCCCATCTGATTTCTCTAGTTGAGGTTCTTCTAAAAACTCAGGATGTATCTTGATTTCAGTATAAAAAGAGGTCCGAGCTTCATCTGTGATGAAAAGCGGCCCTGGCGAGCCATTGATAGTTAGAATACGTCTTATTTTTGGGATACCAGTGCCACGCCCTTCCGTAAAATCTAGTTCTTTTAGAAATTCACCAATACGCCGGTTACGATATCGCCGGGTCAATAAACGCCCGGCATCAACTTCTTTTTGGGGAATAGATGGGTCAGCTCCTGGGAAGCTTAAAACACGGATGCATTGTCGGTTGATGCGTACCTCTATGGGCTCTCTGATATCATAGCCGCGATGGTATGTAAAGTAATTCATTATGTAAAGTACGTCAAATAAACTCATATAAATCAAGGATCCTATCGTTTACAACTTCGCATATTAAAGATGATATAATATTTATGTATTCAAATTGAAATGGGAGAAGTCCTATGGATACAAAAAATATTGAAAACCTAATGACCGGTTTGTTACAAAAGATGAAAAATGATGGATACAGCAAAGAAGTAGTATCTAACACTATATGGATAATAAATCATTTTAAAAAATATTGTACAGAAAAATGTATTACAACAGTCACAGTTCCAATAATGGCTGAATTTTTAAGAGAAAAGTACGATGTTGATTATTATAATCCATCTTCTTCTGTGCAAACAGTTTTACGAAGACCGGTTTTGATTCTTTATGAATTTTATCTGACTGGTACATTTTGTAAAATGCATCAAAAAGAAAAAACTATTGATACACCCTCACAATTCAAGGATTTTTACCTTAAATTTCGTGATTTTATTAATTCTAAAAACATAATTTTAAAAAGTAAAAAGAGAAAATTATGGGTAATGTCTGAATTTCTCATGTATCTAAATAATATTGGAATAAATGATATAACTACTATAGAAGTAGATACTGCTCACACATATATAAATTCATTAGATAAATATGCTCGTGCTACAAAGCATGTAATCGTTACTGTATTAAGAGAAACTCTTGAGTGGTTGCATTCTGAAAAATTAATTAACTTTACAGGAAAGCAAGCTTTTCCAACTGTCAGAAAGGCTCCTGATACACAAATACTATCATATTTTTCAAAGGAAGAAATACAAAGGCTTTTAGATAGTATTCATTTAGACTCTACACATGGAAAACGTGATTTAGCGGTGTTATCAATATTAGTATATTTAGGGCTGAGAGTGAGTGATGTAGCTAATCTAAAATTTAATAGCTTAGACTGGAATAATAATACAATTAATGTTACCCAATTAAAAACTAATAGCTTATTAACTTTACCCTTTCTTGATAATATTAAAATTCCATTAATTGATTATCTGAAAAATGAAAGACGTCCTAAGTCATCAGATGAAGACTATGTTTTTATCTCAACATATGCTCCTTTTAATAAGCTGGTTATTAGTAGTTTTCAGAGAATCGTTAATAAATACATGGATAAAGCCGAGATTGACTATTCAACTAGACATCATGGACCGCACGCATTAAGGCATAGCCTAGCAACTAATTTAATGAGCAACAACGTGCCGATTAGTGCAATTTCGAGTGTACTAGGTCATGCAAACACCAGGGCTACAGAGATATATTTAACCATTGATGAAAAAAATCTTAAGAATTTATCTTTGGAAGTGCCAAATGTATAAAATTCCAGAATTTATTGGACCATTCAAAGATATATTACCAAACTTCATAAATTATCGAAGAAGTTTAGGATATGATTATCAAAAGCCAACAGTTTTAAGATTTAAAGAACTTGATACTTTTTTATCTAAATATGGCTATAACAAGATAGAAATGACACGAGAAATGTATGACTTATGGATAGCTAAAAGAGGTAATGAGACTCATACAAATCAGGGTAAACGCTGTTCGGCATTTACAACACTTGCAAAATATTTAACATCAATTGGATATGATAATATTTTTTCGCCTACACCTATTAATAATAGAATGTGGAAATCAAATTTTGTTCCATATATTTTTTCGTGTGATGAAATTACAAATATTTTCAGAGTTGCAGATAAAATTGATAACTTAACACATGTGGATACACCAACATTTGTAATCATGCTTGCTACTTTATACACTTGTGGTCTGAGAATATCTGAATTGCTAAATATAAAATTACAAAATATAAATTTTACTACCGGGGCAATGCAAATACTTAACAGCAAAAACCATGAAAATAGATTAATTGTTGCATCTGATTCTTTAAGAAAAAAACTTATAGAATATCATTTAAATTATACATGCCCTATAAATGCAGAATATTTTTTTAGAACAACAAATGGGACACAAGTTCCATATGGCACATTTAAAATTTTGTATCATAGAACTTTAGCTTTAGCACAAATACCTAAAAAAAATAATTGTAGACATAAATATCCTAGAATACATGACCTAAGGCACACTTTCGCCGTTCACTCATTAGAAAAGATGGTTTCTGGTGGATATGATACATATACTTTATTGCCTTTGCTTAGTAAATTCTTAGGTCATAAACATATTACTGAAACAGAGTACTATCTAAGATTTACTGAAGAAAATTATGATAATGTAAGAATTCTAACAAATAATATTTATCAAGGTGTTTTTCCAAAAGTGGAGCATGATAATGAATAACCTCGGATTCTATATTACAAAATTTTTTAGTGAATATTTGCCATCTAATTTGGGAGCATCTATTAATACTGTAAAATCGTATCGTGATACATTCGTACAATTTATCAGTTTTTTTGAAACAAAGTATAAAATAAAAAGTGCCAAATTATCATTTGATGATATTACGGCACCATCTATAGAAGATTTCTTACTGTGGTTAGAAAAAGAAAAACGAATTTCCATAGCTACTAGAAATCAAAGGTTGGGAGCTATTCATTCGTTTTTCAAATACATACAACATAGAGAGCCTGCTTACTTCAATCTTTGCACAAGCATATTATCAATTGGATTTAAGAAAACTCCCTTATCTGCTATATCGTATTTAAGCTTAAATGAAATAAAAATTTTGTTTAGTCTACCAAATAAAAAAATAAAACAAGAATACCGGGATTTAACAATGCTTGTAATTTTGTATGATACAGGAGCTAGAGTACAAGAACTTCTTGACTTAAAATTACAACAAATCAGATTAGATTCAAAACCAATTGTATATTTACAGGGCAAAGGTAACAAAACTAGAGTTGTTCCTATTGGTAACGACACTGCTAATATAATTAAGAAATATATAGTCGATAATGCAATTACAATTCAAACTGATAATTTGTTTAAGAACAAACAACAAAAGCCTTTAACAAGAGCTGGGGTTCATTATGTTTTAAATAAATATATAGAAATCGGTAGAAAACAGAAACCTAATCTTTTTAAAAAGACTGTTTCCCCGCATTGTATGAGGCACAGTAAAGCCATGCATTTGCTCGAAGCAGGAGTGAATTTAATATATATTCGAGATTTTTTAGGGCATGCATCTGTTACTACAACTGAAATTTATGCTAAAACTAACCCGGAACTCAAGAGAAAATTTCTTGAAGAAAGTAGTGTTTCTTTAGGCGTTACTAGCAAATATTCAAAACAGAACAAAGAAGATTTATTGCAATGGTTAACTAAAAATATTTAATATATTATGTATAGTTAAATAAGATATAATCTTTGATTTATATGAATTTATTTGACGTACTTTACATAATGAATTACTTTACATACCATAGATTATGCATAGCTTAGCATAAACGATGATAAACGGCGTTAACCAAAGCTTCTTCAATTGCTTCATAGGGATAATTAAAAAATCGTCTTGCTTCGGCTTGGCCGGGAATTTTTAAAATTCTTTCAGTAATAAAGGTATCGCGTATATAACGCAATGCACTGCGCAATTGATGATCCAATGGTCCCTTAAAAATCCTTTCTTGGATAATATCACCGCCCTCATCGTCGGGAAAATAATACGACATCAATTTGCGCATAGGGAAAATATTTGTCCGGTTCATCATTAAAAAACAATAACCCCACATTCTTGGGCTTCAAATATTCATTGCCACCATTCACAATAGCCATTTGGCGACAAATATCTACTAAGGATTTAGTGCGCGATTCTTCTAATAATTGACTGCCAACTTCCTTCAAAAATGCTTGAATCAGGGGTAATTTCAAATCTTCTAATTTGACATGATGGTTGATGCGATCATCAAACGGTACCGTGGCTGTTAACTGTAACAGTTCCTTAAGTTCGTCATTTTTAACTACGACCGTGGAAGAAGCTTTGCGAATGTAGTATTTATATTCCTTATCCTTTCCCAAAGTAGCTGGGGCAGCATAAGGCCGTATTTGTCCACCCGGCACCCATATAACTAGCAGCAATTTACCTTGGTAGTCTTCTAATGAAAGAATGGGTGTGTAGATAGGTTTTAAAAATGAGCATATTCGCACTAATTCTTTTTGAATCAAGCCAGCTTTCCTGGGATCAATCCCTTTAGGGGGTAGCGCAGGTTTGCCGTCTTGTTCCTCAACCCCAATAATAATATAACCGCCGCCAAAATTATTAAAATCATTAGCGAAAGCACATATCGTGCGCAATATCGCTTCTGGATTCCAGTCTGCTTTAAATTCAATACGATCGGATTCAACAACATTGCTATATAACAAATCGGAAATGTTGATGGGTAAGTGCATATTTTTCGATCCAAATAGATTATTTTAATTATTGCTAGACATAGGTAGTGCTTCGCATTTTTATGTACCTTCACAGAATTTTTTTATTTATAGTTTAACTTAATTTTATTAACCATCCCTACAGTATTTTTTTCGTGAGTTCACGTAAGAGCTATCCGATGCACACAAATCGGTCAGCAATTCCGCTGAAGCCTTGCTCCCCGGTGGGTCCTGCCGCTGCGGCACCCCACCAAAATCCCTCCTATCCCCTTTTACAAAGGGGATAGGAGGATTTCTGTTAAGGGTCCCCGCCTCCGGGTTATGAAAACCGTCCTTGGTTTTCACCCCTCTGGGGTCGCTTCGCGCGTCCAAATTCGTTCCTGACGAATTTGTCACCCGCCGGGGAGCAAGGCTTCAGCGGAATTGCTGACCGAATTGTGTGCATCGGATAGCCTCTTGGGAGGCCAAAACAAAAGCACTGCCGCCGGGTGAAAAAAAAAGCATCCGCCATTACCTAAATCAGAAGAGGCTCTTACTGGATATCGAGAAGGAGAAAAATACTATCTTCTAGGTAATTACGCCAAGGCACTGCCTGGGTTATTACAAGCCGCTGAATTAGATTATCCACCCGCCTTGCTGCGTTTAAGGCGTATTTATAGTGACCCTGGTTATGGTATTCCTAAAGACGATAAACAAGCCAAAGCTTACGAAACAAGAGTAGCGAAACACTTGGCTTGGTTCAAAACGCGAGCTGATAAAGGGGAAGCCGAGGGGCAGTCCTATTTGGGCTGGTGCTATAGCGAGGGAACAGGGGTTCCTCAAGATGCACAGGAAGCGGTGCGTTGGTGTCGTGTCGCTGCGGAACAGGGGAATGCGCAAGCGCAATTCGATTTGGGCGGGTGCTATCGAGATGGCCTAGGCGTAGCGACAGATCCTGCGAAAGCTCTTTATTGGTTTGAGTTGGCTGTCAAACAGGGATCAAAATGGGCTCAAGGTCAGCTGAATGCATTACGTTCTCAGTATCCCCGCTTGCTCGCCAGACCCCCTTCCCCCTTAGTCGGGGCGCAACAGCGCTTTTTGTCGCCACCTGATAACGAACAGGGTCAACCAAAATCTGTATCGGCGGATCAACTCACCACTACCACAACCTATGGAAAAGGTTCCTAATGATTCCTGTGACGGGAAGTTCATTCCAGGAGGAGTCCATTTAATTCTCAGAAAGCGGGTGGATTTTTTTCATGGCGATCCACGAGCTCATGGCCATGGTCTTTGGAAAATAACTGGTTCGTGCTTGAACCTGGCTTCTTTTATTTTGGATACTGCCGATAACTTTGAGCATAGGAAATAACATAATTACTTGATATATATGAGGTTTTCAGAGGTTATTTTCCGATATTTCCTGGGATTCGTTATTGTCAGCACTTATAATATGACTGCCTACGTTTACAACGAGTTGAGTTCGCAGCAGTTCAACCTGACTTCTTATAGCGGCGACGAATTGTCTCCAAATAGCTCTGTTTTTCATCTGGACCCATTGTAGTAACCTCCGAAAATTTCGGTAACTTTTAATATGAGTCAATTCGCTACCGTGATGACGGTTGATCGTGCCTGTGGTATCCTAATGCATCAAAGGAGTGCGCAGATGGCGTTAACAACAAGCCAAAAACAATTAATTTCCAGGTTAGATGAAGAAGCAAAAGAAGCCTTAAAGCAGGGAGGCGAGGAAGCGTTACTCATGTCGTTAGTCCATAAAATAGACGAGATTAAAGACTTCTTTGATTCATGTTCTGAGAAAGAATTGAATATGTATTGCTACCACTGCAGCGGATTTTATCAGTGTATGCATTTACTGGAAAAAATGGCCTTTGCTTGCTCCCAGGGTGTGTTTGATGACATCATCAATAAATAATGTGAACCCTCTTATGCCAAAAATAAATCCACGCGTCGATTTTGCTTTTAAAATGCTGTTCGGCAGTGAAGAAAATAAAGATATCTTGTTGCCGTTTATCAACGCTGTACTCGCACCGGAAAACCAGCTTGCCGAGCTTGAATTGCTCAATCCCTACAACCATAAAACGCATTCCACCGCCAAATTATCCATCCTCGACATCAAAGCCAAAGATAAAACCGGCAAACTTTATCATGTTGAAATGCAGATGAATGACCGAATCGCCTACGACCAACGCGCGCTGTATTACTGGTCTAAAGTCTACAGTCAGCAATTAAGCGAAGGTCAAAGTTTCTCCAACTTACGTAAAACCATCAGCATCAATGTCCTAAATTTCAATCATTTTGATGAACCAGACTATCATAATATCTATCACTTATTAAACACAAAAACCCACAGTCGGTATTCGGAAGATTTAGAATTACATTTTATTGAGCTTAAAAAATTTGATAAAGATTTCTCCCACCTGACAACCGCACTTGATCGCTGGGCAAGCTTTTTAACGAAGGCGGAACAATGGGAACGAAACTTTGTTCCATGCGAACTCAAAGACGACCCTGCCATTGAAAAAGCCGCGCATGTGCTAGATACCATGTCGCTGGACAAGGAAGAGCGGGAAATTTATGAAGCGCAACTGATGTGGTTAAGAGATCAGGCGGCGATACTGGAAAAAACACAAGAAGACTTTATCGAGATAGGTAAGGAGATAGGTAGGGAGGAAGGCGTCAGAACAATTGCCATACGCATGCTAAAAAAAGGCACATTCTCTATCGAAGCTATTTCAGAAACGACAGGGCTTACTGAAGAAGTTGTGCGAGTGATTTCCAAGGAAATGTCGGACTGAATTGATGCAGCAAAGCGCTAGTGAAAAAATAATTGATTTATGTAAGCAACGGTTTCCAAATGCAAAATGGTTGCTTGCTGACATGCGTACTATAAATTTGCAAGAAAAATTCCATGCGGTCATTGCCTGGCACAGCTTTTTTCATTTACCGCATGATGACCAACGAAGTACCTTAAAATTACTAACTTCAATGGTAGAAAAAAACGGTTTACTGATATTCACATCTGGGGAAGAATACGGTGAAGTTTGGAGTGATAACGGCGGACATGATTTATATCACGCTTCACTTTCTTCTGCTGAATATACCGAGATACTGTCCAGTTGTCATTTTGAAATACTGGTACATAAAGTGAGAGATCCTGGCTGCGGTGAAGCAACTGTATGGATCGCCAAAAGAAATGACCAAAGATAAATCGAAAATAATTTATGAACTGTTTAGCCTTATGAATGTTGGAGCTGCAACGTATAACGACTTACAATTACTGGGTATTCACTCCAGCGAGCAATTGGCTCACGCATGTCCTGATGAATTGTACTTACGCTTACAAGAAATCACAGCCCAAACTCAAGATCCCTGTGTGTGGGATGTCTTTGCCGCTGTAATTCATGAAGCACGTACCGGTGAAAAGCAGCCTTGGTGGGGATGGACAAAAATTCGCAAAAAAAGACAATTAGAAAGAACATTTTGTACCTAAAGTCGCGGCGTGATAACTTAGGACTTTATTGTAACCACTATATTTTAATTGGAGGAGAAAATTATGCCAAGTGTACTCATTGAGGTAAGAAAACTATATACCAAAGAACAAGAAATAAAACTAATGGATGTTGTCCATGCTGCTTTGATACAAGCTTTCAAAATTTTACCAGATGATAAAAATGTACGTCTTATTGTGCATGAATCTCATCGATTTGCTTGCCCGGGTATTCGTGGAGGCCAAGCTGGTTGCGATGTTGATTTAGGATTTAAAATAGAGGTTTAAATGCCATATCATCAATTATTAACCATCGCTACAGTATTTTTTTCGGAAAATGGGTGTGAAATTTAAGCCACTTTTTTGCGTTTATTCGTTGGTTTAGATTTTTCTAGGCTAGCTTTAAGCGCCTTCATGAGATTAGCAGAGGTAGTTTTTTCAGGAACGGCTTTGCGTTTTTCTATAGGCTTTTTGCCGCGTAGTTTAATACTAATGGTTTTTTTTAAATCCTCAACATAAGTATCATGAAATTCGCTCGGCTTATAATGCTTGGTGAGTTGGTCAATAAGGGTTAAAGCCATTTCAAGCTCATTCTTGTTATTCCGACTTATTTTGGGGAGCTTCAATTCTGAGGGTGAGCGAACTTCTGAAGCAAAGCGTATTCGCTCTAGAACTAACACGTCATCAATTGGCTTCAAAATTCCTAAATGTTCTCGATTATGTAAGGTAAATTTTGCAATGGCGATTTTCGTTGCTTTAGTTAATGCTTCTCTTAATAATGAATACGCTTTGTCTGCGGATTTATCGGGCTCTAGATAATAGGGCTTGTCAAAATAGCGCAAATCAATTTCCGACTCACTAGTAAATTCTACAATCTCTATCGCATGGCTAGATTTAATATTTGCTTTTTCAAAATCTTGGTCAGTTAGAACCACATATTCGCCCTTCTCGTATTCATAACCTTTTACAACCTCTTGATAGGAAATTTCGCGTTCCTCTGCTTTGCATATTTTTGCATAACGAATCGGCGAATTATCTTTTTTATGCAGCATCGTTAAATTCAGCGCTTTATCTTCAGCAGCACTGTAAAGCCTAACCGGAATATTTACTAATCCAAAAACTAGCGATCCAGACCACATTGAATGCATATAACCCCCGTTGTATTCTTTCCCTATGTAGCAATTATAGTTCTGAGGGTGAAGTCTTGCGATAATGCACAAACAAACTCCGATGATTGCCATAGGTTTATGAGAATAGCCCCGGAAATCTATTCTGTGCGGCAATTTTTGAGAGCTTTTTCTAGCAAATCAAGGTTAATTTCTGCCGTAATCTTGTATACTTCGCGCAAATAGGCAATAATAAGCCCCCAGCGAAAAGAGGGGAATAATAATGTCGAGTGAACACCAGCATAATCATGAGCATAATCATGGACACCCAGATGTTTGGACTTACGCAGCTTATGTAGGAGAACTCAGCAAAGGATTGGCGGCTATTTTTGTCGTGGCTGAGATTCTTGACCCTTTCTTTAGGTCGAGTGGGGGGAACCTATTCAATGTACCTGTACCCAATTTTGAATATGATATTAGTCCCTATGTGATAGCAGCGGTTCTCTGCGTTTCTTTGGGCATTTTATCGGCTGCAGCGCATAGATGCATGAATCTTCATTGTCAAAAATCTAAGCATCCGGAGATCAAACTTCACCAAGATCAAAAAGCTGCCCTGGTCGGCGATTTCGTTATGCAGACACTCGAAAATGCTGCCGTACCGGCATTGTTGATCACGATTTTCGCTAGCTCTCATCTTGATAACTGGGAATTTATCTTATTACAACTACTCTCATTAGCTTACGGCGCGGTTACAGCTTGGGGGACGGTGCGCAGTCACCGAGAAAATATCTTGAGGTACAATAAAGAGCAAGAAGAAGCCGAAAAAACAGGTCAAAAACAGCCAGACCTTTCAACTCAGGCCGCTTATGGAGGGAAGCTTCTTAATGGTTTTGTCGCTATTTTTGTTGTGGCTGGGATTTTGGACCCGCTTTTTAAATCGAGTGGAATGGAGTGGTTAAATGTACCGATAACAAATTTTGAATATGATATTAGTCCCTATATTGTAGCAAGCATTTCGTGCGTCGTTTTCGGCATTTTAGCTGCTAAAGCTAATCAGTATGTCAATCTGTATAATCAAAAAAATGACACTCAGGGTCAATTGACTACGGCGCAAAAATGGCAACTTCGCGGCGATTGGTTTATGCATTCGCTTGAAAATTCCGCAACACTTGGGTTGCTAATCTCAATCGTAGCTGGGTCTTATTTCCAGGATTCAGGGTTAGGTTTTGTGCTTAGCGGGATACAATTAGTTTTATTGGCAACTTACGGACGAGAAACCGCTAAGGCGGATGTTCGCAGCTGTCAACACAATATGCTAGAGAAACCCGCACCATAATCCTGAGCTATACTGTTAATTAGAATGAAGCCAGGGGGACTGGGTAAATGCCACTTAAGGAATATCAGAAAAAACGACGTTTTAACCTAAGCCCTGAACCCAAGGGAACACGGGGAAAAAAAACAAAACAAAAACTTTTACGCTTTGTGATCCAAAAACACGCGGCCTCTCATTTGCATTACGATTTCCGTCTAGAAATGAATGGTGTACTAAAAAGTTGGGCTATTCCTAAAGGGCCTTCATTAAATCCAACTGTTAAGCGGTTGGCGATCCAAGTAGAAGACCATCCTTATGAATATAAAGACTTCGAGGGGATAATTCCCCAAGGAAATTATGGCGCAGGTAAGGTAATTATTTGGGACGAAGGCAGTTATGATCCCGGAAAGCCAAGCAAAGATTTCAATACATATTTTATTAATGCCTTAAACGCTGGACATCTTGATTTTGAATTGCATGGGAAAAAACTTTCCGGAAAATTTTCCTTGATAAAAATAAAGAGTCCCCAAAAAAATGCTTGGTTATTAATTAAATCCAAAGAAAATTCCAGCATAAAAAAAACTGGTTTACCTGAAAATTCTGTACGCAGTGGTCTAACATTAGAACAACTGGATCACCAAAAAAAAAATTTCGATTTATCTTCAACTCCAAGTGTTCCTATGCCAAAACTCGTTGCTCCAATGTTAGCTACCTTAGTGAATAAGCCTTTTGATCATCCGGAATGGTTCTTTGAAATAAAATGGGATGGTTATCGTATTTTGGCATTCGTCGATCATAAACGAGTTAAACTCTATAGTCGTAATCATCAGGATTATACGCAAGCTTTTGCAGAAATCGCAGCGGTTTTAGCTAGGCTGGATGTGCAAGCAGTCTTTGATGGCGAAATGGTGGTAATTGATAATCAAGGAATTTCGCATTTTGAATTAATGCAACAATATCCCGAAGGTGGAGGTCGTTTAGTCTATTATATTTTTGATTTAATTTGGTTGAACCATCACGACTTGCGCGAACTTCCCTTAATAAAAAGACAGCAATTACTCGGCGATATACTTCCCCCTCTGCAGCAAGTGCAAATCAGTGACCATATTGAAGGAACTGGAAAAAAGTTTTTTAAATTAGCTAAATCACTGCACCTCGAAGGTATTATGGCTAAAGATGCGAAGAGTTTTTACCAAGCCGGCAAGCGTAGTCACAGCTGGTTGAAAATTAAGTCGCGTCTGCAACAAGAAGCTGTCATTTGTGGCTATACTGCGCCGCGAGGTAGTAGAAAATTATTAGGTGCTCTGATCTTAGGAGTTTATGAAAGAGGACACTTAAAATATATTGGTCATACTGGCACGGGTTTTACAGACCAATTCATCAAAGAATTAAAACCGCGTCTTGATCGTTTAATGCAAGCAAAATCACCCTTTGCAAAAGTTCCGAAAACCAATTCTCCGGTCACTTGGTTAAAGCCACAATTGGTATGTGAAGTCGCTTTTCACGAGTGGACCACCCAAGGCTACATGCGGCAACCTGCTTTTCTTGGAATAAGAGAAGACAAATTAGCGCGCTCGGTTTATATAGAGTCGAGTAGTCGACATTTTTCCTTCTCCCCTTGTGGGAGAAGGTGCCGAAGGCGGATGAGGGGGGAGCTAAGTCCACCACCCCCTCTCCCTAACCCTCTCCCACCTTCCCTCGCTAGCGCTCGGGCGGGGGAGAGGAAATTTGGAGACCACCCCTCATCCGGCCTACGGCCACCTTCTCCCACAAGGGGAGAAGGATTAATAGATCGCTTAAAAATAACCAACCTCAATAAAATTTTTTGGCCTGAGTCTGGCTACACTAAAAGAGATTTAATCGAATATTACTCAGATATTGCTAAGTTTATTTTGCCGTATTTAAAAAACTATCCGCAGGTTTTACATCGTTTTCCTAACGGGATTCATGGTGAGCATTTTTATCAAAAAAACCTGAAATACAAAATCCCCGGATTAGAAACTCTGCCGCTCTATTCTGAAACTGAAAAACATAAAATTAATTACTTAATCTGTAAAAATAAATTTAGTTTACTTTATATGGCCAATTTAGGCTGCATCGAAATGAACCCTTGGCTAGCAAGATATACTAATATTGCAAAACCGAATTTTTGTGTGCTCGACCTCGATCCTGAAGGAGTTGAATTTGCGGTAGTGATTGAGGTGGCTGCTTTTATTCATAAATTTCTAGCAAAGCTGGACATAGCTCACTACTGTAAAACTTCAGGAGCATCCGGTATGCATATTTATCTTCCTTTAAGGGGCAAATATACCTTTGAGCAATCGAGGCAATTTGCTGAACTTATTTGCTCCTACATTCACCAAGAACTCCCGCAAATAACCAGTATGGAACGCTTACCTGCACGACGTAACGGCAAGATATATCTGGATTTTTTACAAAATCGCTATGGGCAAACTGTAGCTGCTCCTTATTCAATTCGACCTCATCCCGAAGCCCCTGTTTCTACGCCCTTGCATTGGCATGAAGTACGGCCAGGACTAACCCCACTGCAATTTACAATTAAAAACATTATGAAACGCTTGGCACGTGAAGGAGATATTTGGCAATCCATTCACAAGACTGGGGTTGATATCGAAAAAATATTAAAAAGATTCACATAACCAACCCTGGCTAGTAGCATTGTTTGCTAATGGTCCCATGATGTATAATTCCCGCCTCGCAGTGGAAAACAAATTATGGCAAACAGAACAGCCCTCTTTCAAAACCACCAACAGGCAGGCGGGAAACTAGTTGATTTCGCAGGTTGGGATATGCCCTTGCATTATGGCTCTCAAATTGAAGAGCACCTGCAGGTTCGCAATGATGCTGGCATGTTTGACGTTTCCCACATGACCATTATTGACCTCAGTGGCTCTGAAGCAACTGCTTATTTACGTTATCTGCTGGCCAATGACGTTGCTAAGTTAACAAACCCAGGCAAAGCGCTCTACAGTTGTATGCTCAATGGGCAAGGCGGCGTGGTCGATGATCTGATTGTCTACCGTCTGGGTGAACAGCAATACCGCCTGGTAGTGAACGCCAGCACGCGCGAAAAAGATATTGCCTGGGTGGAGCATCATGCCAAAGAATTTTCGGTTCAAGTTACTCCACGTGCAGACTTAGCAATTATTGCGGTACAAGGACCCCAGGCGATTCACAAAATAGTCCAAGTTTATCCACCTGATGCTTATGCTTTAATCCAATCCATGGCGCATTTTGCCGTTATTGAATATCAAACGCATTGCATTGCCCATACCGGTTACACCGGTGAGGACGGTCTGGAAATTATGCTCCCCGCTGCTAGCGCCGCTGAATTTTGGGAGCAACTGCTTGCTGCTGGCATCAAACCTTGCGGCCTGGGTGCGCGTGACACTTTACGTCTGGAAGCTGGTTTAAATTTATATGGGTCAGATATGGATGAGACCACCTCTCCCCTAGAATCTAACTTAGGCTGGACGATTGCTTGGAACCCTGCGGATCGAAATTTTATAGGCCGAGCAGCACTAGAAGCCCAAAAAGACCAAATCAAATGGCGATTGGTTGGCCTCGTATTAGAACAAAAAGGGGTAATGCGCAGCCATCAGAAAGTGATCATCCCGCAACTTGATTGCGGGACCCAAACCATCGAAGGCGAAATTACCAGTGGTAGCTTCTCCCCAACGTTACAACGAGCAATCGCACTTGCCCGCATACCGAATATCGAAGCCCAACACTGCTGGGTACAAATCCGCGATCAGCGCGCTCCGGCTCGCATCGTAAAACCACGTTTTCTAATTTTGAGGGACAAACCATGAGCAGCCAAATTCCCACTCACTTAAAATACACGACTAGCCACGAATGGGTCCGCGAGGAAAAAGATGGCATAATCACTCTCGGCGTCACCGACCATGCTCAGGAACTACTAGGCGATATTGTTTTTGTTGAACTTCCGCAACTAGAAACGAAATTAGCTTCCCGCGACAATTGCGCTGTCGTAGAATCCGTAAAAGCAGCGGCTGATGTTTACGCACCTGTGGCCAGCGAAGTTGTTGCCGTCAATACCGCTTTAAACAACCACCCCGAGCTGATGAACAACGACCCCTATGGGGAAGGCTGGCTGTGCCAACTCCGCATCAATGATCCAGCAGACTTGACTCATTTATTATCTGCTGAAGGGTACGCCAATAATATAGCCGAAGAATAGCCGAGATATTTATGCCTTTCATCCCACACACCGAAGCTGAAATTACCGAAATGCTTGCTACCCTAGGGTTAACTCAGATCGAGGACTTATTTAGCGAGATTTCACCTGAGTTGCGCATTGACGATTTGCCTGGAATGCCCGAAGCATTATCCGAGTTAGAAGTCACGCAACTACTGCAAAAACGCATGAAAAAAGACCATGCTGAGCTCTGCTTTATCGGTGCGGGCGCTTATGGACATCATGTTCCTTCGGCAATTTTAGATTTAATTAGTCGTGGTGAATTTCTCACCTGCTACACCCCTTATCAAGCCGAAGCCAGCCAAGGCAGCTTGCAATTGATTTACGAATATCAATCCATGATGACGCAATTAACCGGCATGGACGTCTCGAATGCTTCACTCTACGATGGCGCCTCGGCTTTAGCCGAAGCCATTCTCATGGCGGTGCGCGCCAATCGATGCTCTAAAAGCAAGCGCATTTTAGTTCCCAAAACCGTACACCCTTATTACCGCGCTACCATTCGTAGCATCGTTGCCCCTCAAGCACTAGAAATTGTGGAAATACCTTACAATCAAAACACCGGGCATATTGATCTTGCGACCTTGGCTCAATACGACACGGATGAGCACAATGCTTTGATCATTCCCCAACCTAATTTCTTCGGGGTACTCGAAGAAGTGGATGAATTGACTGATTGGGCACGCCGCCGCAACATGATGTCCATTGCTTTGGTCAACCCGACCTCATTGGCGTTACTTAAAGAACCTGGCTGCTGGGGCAGTGAAGGCGCGGATATTGTTTGTGGTGAAGGCCAGCCTCTAGGAATTCCCCTTGCTTCGGGCGGGCCTTATTTTGGCTTTCTCTGCTGCAAACAAACTTATGTCCGACAAATGCCAGGCCGCATCATCGGCCGCACTGTGGATGTAGAGGGAAAAACTGGCTTCACTCTTACCCTGCAAGCTAGGGAGCAACACATTCGGCGCTCCAAAGCGACTTCCAACATTTGCACCAACCAAGGCTTAATGGTGGTGGCTGCCACTATTTATATGAGTCTGCTGGGAGCTGAGGGCTTACGTCGCGTAGCGGCTAGCAGTCACCACAATGCAGTGTACTTATCAGAACGATTGCGCGAAATCGAAGGGATCGAGCAGATATTTAGCCGGCCATTTTTTCATGAGTGGGTTGTGCGTTGCAAAAAACCCGTGGCACAAATACTTGACGGTTTGGCCAAGCAAGGAATTCAAGGAGGCCTGGACTTAACGCCCTTTTATCCTGAATTGGGGCAAGCATTGTTACTTTGTACGACGGAAACGAAAACGGTTGAGGACTTGGATACTTTGGTTAGTGTATTAAAGGGATTACCCCCTCTTCCTAACCCACCACCCCTCATCCGGCCTACGGCCACCTTCTCCCACAAGGGGAGAAGGAATAATGCCGAGGATTTATTGGCTGGAGGCAAAACATGCTAATTTTTGAATATTCCGTACCTGGCCGACGCGCTACAGCGCAGGCGCCGCTAATTAACCACTCTGTCAGCGCAATTCCCGCTTCATTGCTGCGCACCAAACCGCCAAAATTACCCGCAGTATCCGAGTTACAAGTGGTGCGCCACTACACCCGACTTTCTCGTCTAAACTTTTCTATCGACACAAATTTTTACCCCCTAGGCTCGTGCACAATGAAATATAATCCACGTGCGCACCGCTTGGCATTTTTACCCGACATCGCCAATCGGCACCCGCTTTCTTTGCCACAATTTAGCCAAGGTTATCTAGAATGTCTCTATGAACTACAAGAATATCTCAAGATTATCACTGGCATGGCTGAGGTAGCGTTAAGCCCAATGGCAGGGGCCCAAGGCGAATTTGCTGGCGTGGCGATTATTCGTGCTTATCATCAAGGGCGGGGCGATTTTGCTCGCACGGAAATTTTAGTTCCTGATACTGCTCATGGCACCAACCCCGCTTCGGCGGCGATGTGTGGTTATACGGTGAAAGAAATCCCCAGCGATAAAGAGGGTAATGTTGATTTAGCCGCATTGCAAGCAGCCCTCGGACCGACGACAGCAGGAATTATGCTCACCAATCCCTCCACCTTAGGGGTGTTTGAAAGCAACATCCGCGAAATCGCCGATTTAGTTCATGCGGCTGGCGGACTATTGTATTACGATGGCGCCAATTTAAACGCCATTTTAGGCAAAGCGCGGCCAAGTGATATGGGCTTTGACGTGATTCATCTCAACTTGCATAAAACTTTTTCCACCCCGCATGGTGGCGGCGGACCGGGGGCCGGACCCGTGGCTGTCGTGGAAAAATTAACACCTTTTTTACCAATCCCCAGAGTGGGTAAACAGGGCGATCAGTGGTGTTGGCTGGGTGAGCAAGATTTTCCCGAAACGATTGGGCGGTTATCCACGTTTATGGGCAATGCTGGGGTGTTAATTCGTGCCTATATTTACCTACGTCTGCTAGGTCGCAAGGGCTTATTGCGGGTCGCAGAATTTGCCACCTTAAATGCGAATTACTTAGCGAAACGTTTGGAACAAGCCGGTTTTACGCTGGCTTTCCCACAACGTCGCGCGAGCCATGAATTTATTGTAACTTTGCAAAAAATTGCCAAGCAATGCGATGTCAATGCCCGAGATTTTGCCAAGCGCTTGTTGGATTATGGCATCCATGCTCCCACCATTTACTTTCCGCTGATTATCCCTGAATGTATGTTGATTGAACCCACGGAAACTGAAACTAAACAAGTGCTTGATGAATTTGTTGAGGTAATGGCCAAAGTGTACCAGGAAGCTACCACTGATCCCGAGCTAGTCAAAGGCGCCCCCTACACCTTGCCAGTGCGGCGTCTCGATGATGTTAAAGCGGCTAAGGAATTGGACCTCGCGTGGCAGGATAACGGTGAATGATCCAATGGTTACTCTTTGTCACATATCGCGTTGCAAGCTAGATACGTGTGGTTCTTTGGTCCCTCATCAATCCTTTATTATAAAGTGGAATACGATTATATTTAAAGTGTTAAAAACATCTTATTAAGAATTTATTCGCACCTATAATATAATTAGTGTTATATTTAAACTGCAATTAATAACTTATTAAGCTATTATATGAACCCAGAATACATTGACCCTCAAGCCGGAATAGGTTCATTGGAAAGACATGTTCTTGATGTGATGAGCCGCCTAGGGAAACCTGTTATACGTGCAACTGATTTAGAAAATCAGTTAGATTTCAGTAGGGCAACGTCGAACCTAATGCTCTCCCGCCTTTGCAAAAAAGGCTGGATACAGCGACTTCGTTCAGGAGCTTATCGCATTATTCCCCTTGGGTCTGAAAGCACAAATCCTACACCAGAAGATGCTTGGGCTATTGCTGTAGAGCTATTTTCCCCCTGCTATATTTCTGGTTGGACAGCTGCTGAACATTGGGAATTAACAGAACAAATTTTTAATTCGACCATTATATTTACAACACAAAAACAACGAAAAAGAGAAATTTTAATTGCCAGTTTAAAATATGAAACTAAAACAATTCCACTCAGTGATATTTTTGGCACAAAAAAGATATGGTCTAGCAATACACAAGTGCAGATTGCAGATATCCATCGAACCATAATTGACATATTAGATGACCCAAAAATTGGTGGAGGTGGACGGCATAGCGTGGATATCGTTAAAGAATATTTTAAGCAAAAAGAAGCAAATTCAGAGATATTATGCCAATATGCTGAAAAATTAGGACATGGCGCTGTTTTCAAACGATTAGGATTTCTAGCAGAAAAATTTGGACGATTTCCGACATCGTTGCTGGAAAATTTACACACAAATATTAAAGCCGGAATCATTAAGCTCGATCCACATGGACCAATTTCGGGGCCAATCATTACTAAATGGGGAATTCGGGTTAATATTCCTTTAGGCGATATTGCATGATCACAAAACAAGATATAACTTCTCTGGCCAGTACCTTACAGTTACTGCCAACAACTGTAGAAAAAGATTATATTTTAAGCTGGATTCTATATGGAATTTCACAAAATGCAAAAATTTCTGAATGGTTTTTTAAGGGAGGAACATGCCTAAAAAAATGTTATTTTGAAACATATAGATTTTCTGAAGATCTAGATTTCACCGTACCCAAAGGCGCCATATATAATGAAAATGATATTAAAATAGCTCTGAAGGATATTGCAGATTTTATTTATGAAAATTCCGGCATTAATTTAAGAACCCGCGAAATAGAAGTTAAAGAAAGCTTCAATAAAAATAATCGCAAAACTTATGTTGCAAAATATACTTATCTAGGACCATTAAACCTCCCTGCAAGAAACCAACAACGAATAAAATTTGACATTACCGACGATGAAATAATCGTTGACGCCCATGACATGCGCAATATTTTTCATATGTATAGTGACGCGCCAGCCCCGGCCGCAAAAATCAAATGCTACTCTGTAAATGAAATATTGGCCGAAAAAACTCGTGCCATTTTTGAACGACAAGGAAGAGCAAGAGATATCTACGATATAGTAAACATAAGTCGCAATTTTAGAGAGCATATAAATATTGACGTGGCCAGAAATGGATTGGTGAAAAAATTTGCATTTAAATCATTACCAATGCCAACTGTTGATCTTATATTTTCTCAACTTGATTTGTCGCAATTAAAAGCTGCCTGGAAAGACCAACTTGGTCATCAATTGGAAATGCTACCCCCTGCTGAAAGTTTTTATAGTGATTTAAGGCCAGCGCTTTCTTGGTGGATAGACGAGCACCCGGCAGAATCACCTCTCCAAGAAATTTCATATGAAAAAGGAGAAACATCTATCCCTCGCACTTATTTTCCTGAACTTGGAATAATGCAAACAAGAAGAACTAATTTTAGGACTTCTGCCCGTATTTCTGACTCTAGAGAAATTGATCATATTCGATATGCCGCCAGAAATAGATTGTGTGTTGAAATTGACTACAATGAAATTAAACGCCTAATAGAACCTTACTCTTTAAGAAAAAAAAACACAGGAAATCTGCTTTTATATGCTGTTGAGTTAATGAAAGGAGGCATTAGTATGAATCAGATTAAAGCGTATAAAATTGATAAGGTTTCAAATATTAAGGTGAAACAACAAGTTTTTTTACCTAGATATATAGTAGAGTTGTAAAAATTTTTTTCATATAAAAATAGCGCGCCAAACGCAATGCCTTAAAAAACGATTCAATGTGATCCCTTTTTTAATTAGAATAAGTTTTGAATTCGTTCACCAGCGAAGAAAAATTAAAACAAATTAAAAAAATGGATCGTAAATATTTTTTAGCGGCTAGTTTATTAGCCAAAATAATTTCGCAGTTAGGATGTGGTGGCGCACACAAGAATAAAAGTTTCAGAAAGTTGAGAAGTTAAGGATGTAGGAGAGCGGTTTTGGATTTAGGAGCTGGGGAGTGGCTAAGCAAACCGTAGGTTGATCGAAAACCATCCATGGTTTTCGCCCTTTGGGTCGCTTCGCGTGGCTAATTTGTTCCAAACAAATTAGTCAAGGATGAAACCTCCGAGCGTACAAGGACGTAAAATAACCAGTATCGAACGCCTCCCAGCACGACGTAGAAGGAAGGTATATCTGGATTTTTTACAAAATCGCCATGGGCAAACCGTGGTTGCACCTTATTCAGTTCGACCTCAGTCAGGAGCTCCTGTTTCTACGCCCTTGCATTGGCATGAAGTAAAGCCAGGCCTAACTCCAACGCAATTTACAATTAAAAACATTCTGGAACGCTTGACACGTGAAGGAGATATTTGGCAATCCATTCACAAGACTGGGATTGATATCGAAAAAATATTAAAAAAAATGCCTGGCTAAATTGGCAATCAAATTTACACTGTAGGTACTTCAGGATTGCGTTCAATTGCCTTTTTCTCTTGAGAAAGAACCTGAGCACTTTTATAGCGACAATATAAATAGAGGAATATGATCGCTGCCATTCCCACTGATCCTCCTACTGTACCAAGAATTCGTGCATTAGTCGCCAGCCAATCCCCAACTGCTTTCGACACCTCCCAACCATTTTTCCCATCCAAATAAAGACCCGTTCCGACCAGTCCACCACTACCCACAGCAACTACCCACCAAAAAGAGCAACGTGGGGTTGAAACCGCTTGGCCACCTGAAACATCTGTTGTGGTGATTTCGTCAGGTAATTTCTGCCCTGTTTGTGCGAAATTTTGATCTACTAAAGGTTTCTCATTTTCAGCTACTCGATCCGCAGGAGTTTTGTCGTCTTGCGTAGTAGTAGTTGGTGTGATCGTTGTGGAAACTATGGGTTGCTCTGAGGAACGACCTAATTTTTTGAAATCTAACGGTGTTGTAGCTTGGTCTGAGCTCTCTTGGATCAACTCCTGTTGCAAGATGGTGCTAAATTGAGTTTTATAAATTTCGTCCCATTGTGCAAAATCCGGGTAACATCTTGGTAAAGTCATTGGCTCCCATGAAAGGCAGTATACGTTCAAATAAAACGTGTAGGGCTCGCATTTTCCTGCCATTAGTTGCATTTGTTCGAGAAACCGAACAGCAAGGTCTTGTTCTTTCTGACTCTTGAAACTAGTATGAGTTCCTGATCGAATATTATCGATTAACTCTCCAATTTCCTTTGCCGCACCATGGCCATGGTTTTTGAAATTTTGATGCCATAATAATTGTATCGCCCTACCAATAGTGGATATGCCATAACGTTGGCTTTTAGGGATGGATGTAGGTTGTTGTGACACGCACTGAGTCGCCTAAGTTTATTAATTAGCCTATTATACCAAGGGAATATGAATGGTATCTTAAATGAATGAGGGCATCTAAAGTTAGGTTCTATAGGGGACAAAAATAATCCCTCCCTTTGAAAAAGGGATTTAAAGAAGCATTGAGTACTACGAAAATAACGTTAGTATTCTCATCTTTTTAAATCCCCCTCAATCCCCCTTTTTCAAAGGGGGGGCTTAGGAATCAGTAAACACTTCACCTAAAGTGTTTGCCTTAAGAATACGTTCCGCCCACACTAAAATAGTGTCGGCATCTGCTCGCTGAATCCGTTTCAAATACCTGCGGGGTACCTGGCGAAAGCGGCACTGTAGTTGACGAATTAATACGGTAGATTCACCTTGAGGTTAGCGCATTTGAGATTGGTCATTTTGGCGATTTGCGCTTAGCAAAGATAGGTGCCTTGTTATTTAAGCGATTGTTTCGAAATTAAAGAGAAGCTGAATCATGGGCAATGAGATCAAATAAAAAGCAGCAATTTCTCGCTGCTCCGTCATGAGACCGGCGGGTGACGTGGAGGCGGGGACCCTAACAGAAATCCTCCTATCCCCTTTGTAAAAGGGGTAGGAGGATTTTGGTGGGGTGCCGCAGCGGCAGGACCCGCCCGGGGAGCAAGGCTTCAGCGGAATTGCTGACCGATTTGTGTGCATCGGATAGCTCCCACTAGGGAAGAGGGGCTTGGGGCTCCCAACTCCCCCATTTCTATGCTATAGTCCTGGCCTTCTTCGACTTGAAAATCAATATCCATGGATCTTACTGCAGAAATTGCCAAACGTCGTACTTTTGCCATTATTTCCCATCCGGATGCCGGCAAAACCACTTTGACTGAGAAATTATTATTATTTGGCGGCGCGATTACTTTTGCTGGGGCCGTCAAGGGGCGGAAATCTTCCCGCCATGCCACTTCCGATTGGATGGAGCTGGAAAAACAACGGGGAATTTCGGTTACTACCTCGGTGATGCAGTTTCCCTATCAAGACCATGTTATCAATTTACTCGACACCCCTGGCCATGAAGATTTTTCTGAAGATACCTATCGCACCCTGACGGCGGTGGATTCTGCCTTAATGGTCATTGATGCCGCCAAAGGCGTCGAGCCACGCACCATTAAGCTGCTCGAAGTGTGCCGAATGCGTAATATTCCCATTCTCACCTTTATCAATAAGATGGATCGCGATACCCGCGAACCGATTGACTTACTCGACGAAATTGAATCAGTGCTCAAAATTCGCTGTGCGCCCATGACCTGGCCCATGGGGATGGGCAAACATTTTAAAGGCGTCTACGACTTAATGCATCACAGTATTTACCACTATCAGCCAGGAAAAAGCGAACGTGTTCAGGAAAGCGAAACCATCCAAGGCTTAGACGATCCACGCTTACAGACAAATTTTGGGTAACGATACAGATTCTTTTCGAGAAGAATTAGGTTTAGTCAGCGGCGCTAGCGCCAGTTTTGATCATCAGGCTTACCTGCAGGGCCAATTGACCCCAGTATTTTTTGGCTCGGCGATCAATAATTTTGGCGTCCGGGAATTGCTCGATGCCTTAATTGCCTATGCCCCTTCGACCCAATCCAGAGCCACTCTCACGCGCGAAGTAGTCCCCGACGAAGATAAATTTAGCGGCTTTGTGTTTAAAATTCAGGCCAATATGGACCCTGCTCATCGCGACCGCATGGCGTTCTTACGTATTTGTTCGGGGCGTTATATCGCTGGCATGAAAATCCACCAAGTACGTATCCAACGCGATGTCACCGTGCATCATGCCCTAACCTTTATGGCCAGCGAGCGAGAACGGGTGCAAGAAGCTTATCCCGGAGATATTATCGGTCTGCATAACCATGGCACCATCCAAATTGGGGATAGCTTTACCCAAGGGGAGGAGCTTAAATTTATCGGCATTCCTTATTTTGCTCCGGAAATTTTTCGTATTGTCCGACTCAAGGATCCTTTAAAATTAAAAGCCTTGCAAAAGGGTTTGTTGCAATTATCCGAAGAAGGCGCCACGCAATTATTTAGGCCGTTACAAAGCAATGAATATATTTTGGGGGCAGTGGGAAATTTACAATTTGATGTGGTGGCTTACCGCTTAAAAAGCGAATACAACGTAGTCTGTGCTTATGAACCTGCCGCGATTGCTACAGTGCGCTGGGTAAAAAGCACAAATAAGCAAAAATTGGCTGAATTCAGCAAAAATCTCGCCAATCACTTAGCCCTAGACGGCGGCGAAAATTTAGCTTATCTTGCACCGAACATGGTGAATTTAAGTTTGACACAGGAGCGGTGGCCGGATATTGAGTTTTTAGCCACTCGGGAACATGCCTAAATCCCCTCTTTCCTCGTGAGAGAGGGTTAGGGGGCTTTAAAATCCCCTCTTTCCTCGTGAGAGAGGGTTAGGGGCTTAAATCCCCTCTCCCCTCGTGGGAGAGGGTTAGGGTGAGGGGGTACCAATGGAATACCGACAATTAGGCAAAGCCGGCATTCGTGTCAGCGCGCTTTCTTTTGGTTCTTGGCTTACTTTTAGTGACCAAGTTGGTTTCAAAGAAGCGAAGACCTTGATGCACTTCGCCTTTGACCAGGGGGTGAATTTTTTTGATAATGCTGAAGGCTACGGTCATGGGCAAGCCGAAATTATCATGGGTGAAGCCCTGAAAAGCTTTCGGCGTGAGGATCTGGTTATTTCCACCAAGCTTTTTTGGGGTGGCAAGGGAATTAACGATCAGGGTCTGTCGCGGAAACATCTGATAGAAGGCACCCGAAATTCCTTAAAACGCTTGCAACTTGATTACGTCGATTTATTATTCTGTCACCGCCCCGACCCACTCACCCCCATTGAAGAAACCGTCCGTGCCATGAACGCTATCGTTCGCAGTGGTCAAGCCATTTATTGGGGAACTTCCGAGTGGAGTGCGGAGCAAATTGATAGTGCTTATCAACTTGCTTACCATTTGCATTGCATCCCCCCCTCCATGGAACAACCAAGATACAATTTATTTCATCGCTACCGGGTTGAAAATGAATATGCGCCATTATATTCCCGGCATGGCATGGGATTAACGACCTGGAGCCCTCTAAACAGCGGGCTATTATCCGGCAAATATAATTCTGGTATGCCTAGCGACGCTCGTCTCGGTCGCTACCCGCAATGGCGAGAAAATGACATGGAAGACCAGCTCGAAGTAGTGCGCGCCCTCGTACCTATTGCTCAGGAATTGGACTGTAGCTTATCCCAACTAGCCATTGCCTGGTGCCTAAAAAACCCGCATGTCAGCTCGGTGATCTTAGGTGCCACCAAAGAAGCGCAACTCAGAGAAAACTTTGGCGCGTTAGGGGTAGCCCCGCTCCTCGATGAACCTATGCTCAAACGCATCGATGCGGTTTGTTCCTTGCTGCCAAGTATTTTATGAGGTCAAGGTGCTGCTCCGAGTGGTTTCCGAAGGAACTTCTGGAGCTGGTTTAGGCTTTCCATAAAGAGCCAAATTAAGCGCATTTGAAAAATTAGCATTATAGTAACTATCTAGCTTCTCGCACCCAAGCCTCAAAGCCAATTCAGCATCGGCTAAATCAGCCGTCTCATATGTCTTTCCGCATCGCGGATCATTTGGGTACAACTCTGTTAAAGGGGGCTGGCCTTGTCTAACATCCCTAAGACAGTCTCCAATGTAGTTTACACATTCCTTAACTCCATTTTTACTAACAATAGGTTCAATGCGTTGGAGTTCTTCCAGGAATAGTAAAGCAATCCCTGCGCGGGGTGGTTGTGGAAAGTTCTTTGGAATTGGAATCACGAAGCTGTGACCATCCTTTATTTCTTTAATCAAAGCCGAAATCTCTTCGCCAGGATATTTATTTTTAAAAAGAAAGTGGTCAAATACTTGAAACACATAAACTGTGTCAGTGATGTGCTTTTGAATCTTGTCTAGGCGGGAGGGATCGCTTTCAATCATTTTAAAATCTATTTTCTCAGCATTCTTCCATTCCTTTGGCTGCAGAAGAGGGACATTGCCCGCCCTTTTGAGCTCTTCCCGAACGACTTTAACGACTTTTGTTTCTGCCCCAGTTAACTTCTCATCCGAAGCTAGTTTCTCCTTATCGCCTGTCGGAACTGTCGATTGAGTAGCCACAGGAGCATTTAGACCTTTATCTGCATCTTTGCCGAAACGGTACCATAGATAGAGCAGCAAGAGCGCTGCAATTGCTACTGACCCTCCCGTAGCACCAATAATAACTTTTGCATGAGCCGAGAACCCATCCGAAATGGCATCCCAAGTATGCTTCATACCTTCCCAGTTATTACTTTGTCCGTGCTTGATTGCGAAATATAATCCAGTGCCAAGTCCTCCTCCTCCTACTACTACTGCTACACCCAAAACCGGTTTCCAAAAAGAACAACTAGGGGTTGGAGCAGGTTCAAACATGTTCACAGGGGTTAGAGCAGATTCAGGCATGTTTTTGCGGTAGAAAGCGTTATAAAGAGCATTTACAAAATCACACCCGTTTTGCTTACGATTTACCCGATCTAATGTAAGACATCCTAAACCCAGGCCGTTCCAAAGATCATATAATTGATCGTCTGAAAATGCATGGGCCTCATGGTTGAGCGAAGAGGATGGTAGGATCCATTGGGGACCTGATCTGGATCTGGTAAGCCTCAAATTAGACATAATGTTACTGATACCACTCTTAATTTTCGCTACACCCTCGAAACCCTCTGCCCTCGAATCCATTTTTTGGAACTCTCGAAGGAAAAGTAGCGCAATTCTTCCTCGCTCTTCTCCACGTCCATCTCCGAGTGTAGGATTTTTGGGGAAATATTCATCTCCCCCAGGAGAGTCTATTGCACTAATCAATTTCTGAATGCCACCAGGACTAAGTGAATCTTTATAGGCTCGATCCAGTACCTGAAATACATACACGGTATCGCTGATTGCTTGGTGGTTATTCTTTGCCTCCAGTCTGTTTTGTAACTCTGCAGAATTCTGGTTTTGTGGAGCTGAACCTGAATCCTTGGATTCGAGCGTTGTCCCGCCAGGTCCAGTTAAATTCTCATAAGGCTCAGTCACGATTTTCTTATAGACACCGGAAAATTCAGTAGAACAGTACAGACTAGCGGTATCCATAATTCTAAATAAGTCAGGCAAAATACGTGTGGCTGCTAGTGTTTGTTCGGGTGAAAGCGGTTGATTGTTGTTTAGAAGAGGAAAAAAATCGCCCCTCCTTTGGCCGTTCACTTCTGGACTAAGCGACATGTTAACTAACTTGATTGCTGATACAACTGTTTCTGTTCCTTGGGACTTTTCTAATTTCTGAAATTCTTTCAGAAATTGTTCAGCAATGTTTTGACGTGCATCCTTATTTTTGGAAAAATATCCCCTAGGATCATGGTCTTTGAGGAACGGGATAATGGTTGCAATTTTGTTTGTATTATCGGTTGTACCATAGTCAGTATGGTGTGTTAGATAATAATTGGCCAAAGCCTGAGTGGCAGCGAGAACATTAGTGATTTTAGTAGTTTGGTCAGGGGTGATGTCAGTAAGTTTCGAATCTTGCGGATAAAATGAACTGTAATCTATGACTTCATGGCTTGAGCCTGAGTTCGATAAAGGAGTAGACGAAGAACTCGATGAAGGAGGAGGTGTAACCTCGGCTTTGGGCCCGGGTTGCGAATTTTGTTCTGTCATGTTAAACCTCTTAAGTTTCGTTTAATTAAAATAAATACTAAAAATTGAGGTAACTATTCACCACGATTTTGCCTCTCCCCTTGTGGGAGAGGCCGCCGCGCCGTAAGGCGCGCGGGTGAGGGGTCAGCAGCAGTTAGCATTTAGCTAATAAAATCTCCTTGCTGTTTTCAAGTTTACCCCTCATCCGCCCTTTGGGCACCTTCTCCCACAAGGGGAGAAGGATTTTTACGCACAAAGATGGTGAATGATTGCAAAATAAATATTAAAATTTGACTAATTATGACAGGCAAATATGAAGGATATATTAAGGGCAGGTGGGTATCGCCACAAATCGCCATAATTTATCAGTAGCCTGTTTTATGCCAATCCGTGACGTGGCTTTACTTTGTAACCTAGTCTGCACCCCGATAAGCTTCTGTCTCAGTAATGATGCCTTGCAAATTGCCGACCACCAGCACTTTGCCTAGCAAGTCCTGCGCCACTTCAACCACATGGCGATTAAAAAAACCACGTGGTAATTTCAATAATGCCATAGCAATTTAAACCGCTTACCTGAAAACGCTAAACCTATCTTCAATATTTTAGTTCTGCCGCGCTGCCTGGCTTCAGCCACATAATTTTGTAATTCCATTTGTTCCAAAGCGCTTGTTGCGCCGCTTGCGTAAATGCCTGATCTAAATTAGGGGTATCTTTGGGTACGCGCTTGAGTTCAATGATAATTGTTGGTTTGTTTTCATCATGCGAAAAAATCATATAATCATAACGACCATAACCAGCTCTCCCTATTGGATTTAATTTCATAATTTTTATTGTGATACAAACTCGCTGTCGCTCCCACCATAAAACCATGATAAAACGCTTCAGGGTCTTTGGCAGTATCATGGACACTAAAGGTTTCTTCCACCAGATGTTTTAAATCGTGCTCGAAGGCAGCTAAATCACCCGTGAGTAAATGATTTAAAAACAATCAAACCATTTCGTATCCATGACCATTAGATAACCATTGCTGGATAATTTGCCGATATAAACTACGCACTTCCCGGTTAGGGATATGCTAACTGGCACATGCTAATGTTGCTCCAATGCGTTGTGAAGCAATCACTTTCAAATAACCCGCCATCAACAATAAACTCCAAGCTGCTGAATCCCCGTTACTTTCTGATTGAAATCACCAAATACCATAGTTTCATCAATCGACTTTCTCAATCGTCTTGCCCTGTAATAAATCTTCAAATTGAGTCTCTAAAACTTTCACTCGATTCCAGCAATAGGGTTTTAATCAGTTGATTATCACTGGTATTGACCCAATAAGGCGCTAATTCTCCCTTTTCGCTGAATGCAATTGACGATCGACCAAGGATTGTAGACGGTATAGTTCCGGCCTTATAACCGTTATACCAATCTCGAATCGCAGGCGCTTGGGTTGTAAGCCTGGCTTGCTGTGAGTAAATTTTCTACCTCTTCTTCAGTAAAACCAAAATACTGCCCGTATTTAGAATTGAGTCAACGTATAAACTTTTAAATTATTTAAGCCTGAAAATAAACTTTCTTTGGCAACCCGTAAAATGCCGGTAATCACCGCCTCTTTCTAAATAGGGATTGGTTTTTAACGCCGGGCCAAATACACCTCGCATCAATCGATCATTGGCTCGTAATAGTTATGCAAATAAGCGGACTGAATGGGAGTATCGTATTCATCGATTAATAACCAGGGTTTGACTCGATAGTGCTGAGTAAAGGTAGTAACTTAAATTGCGCAATTCAGAGCGATTGCTCGCTTCATCAGCCGCGCTCTTCCAGCATAGAAGAAATTTTTCTTTATCACTGGCAGTTAAGTGTGGACTCTCCGGATAGAATATAGCTGATGTTCCTCGATAAACTGTCGCCATCATAGCTCTCCATTATTCCGATAGCGCAGTCGCAAAGCGATGATCTTTCACATCTTTAAAAGTGACAAATATCACCGGATATTTACCTTGATGCTGCATATATTCTTCACCCAATGCAGCAATTTTTATGCCATCGAATAATCCTTGGGTGGATTGACCATAGGCTTTAGCCGCTAAAAAATAGTGCAGCATGGATAAATTGAGAGTTTTACCAAAGCGGCGAGGGCGGGTGATTACTGCTACTTGAGCAACATCATCCAGAATTTCTTGAATTAATAAGCTCTTATCAACAAAATCCAGTCGTTTGTCGATAATGGCTTTAAAATTGTCATAACCTAAAGGTAGTCGCATAGAAGGGACCTTGATGGGGAAATGGCTAGATTCGCTAGATTCTAGCCTAAAACTCTTGGTGCTGTCATCTGAGGGAGGAAGAGACCTTGCTTTTAAAATCCCCGCTTCTAAAATCCCCCCTACCCCCCTTTTTCAAATGGGGGAAAGCCGCCGCTTGGTCCCCCCTTGAGAGGAAGCTGCTTTTGTCCCCCCTTTGAAAAAGGGGGGTAGGGGGGATTTTAAAAGCAGCGCCGGGGTCCTCGTCCGATTTCGGTACTTCTATATTTCTTGTGTGATAGTTACGGCGCGGATCTCGGGGTTTGTTGAGTTGGAGTCCTTGCTCTCTGGAGTTGTTGGGTTGGAGTTGTTGCTATCTTGTTTAGTAGGTAGAGGCTCATATCCATTTGCAGCACTATAACGCGCGCGACAATACGACAACGCGGCGGCCAAAATGATGAATATCGCTACTAACCCTAAAGTACCACCAAGAATTTTCCCCCCGGGGGTCGAGAGCCAATCTCCCATTGCGCTAAAAGCTCCCGTAATCCCTTCCCAATCATTACTGTTCCCGTAAGCGAATGCATAATATAACCCAGTGCTGGCTCCGCCCACTCCCAGAATTGTTGCTGCTGCTGCTGCTGGCTTCCAAAAAGAGCAACTGGGAGTTGGGGTTGGGGCTGGCACAGGCACTTCCTTTCCGAGAAGCTGATAAAATCGCTTTAGGAACTCAGTTTTACCACATTTGTCTAGTTCCTGACACCCACGCCTTAAAGCGAACTCAGCATCGATTAAATCATTCGGACTAAAATCTTTTGCTGTAATCTGATCCTGGTACGGATTAGGTAGCGGCTGTTGCTCGTCTGCAGATCTAGCCTGCTGAAGAGACCACTGCATAAGTTTTACACCCTCGTGAACCGTATCGTTCTTTTCACGTTTCTTGCGTTTGATCTTTTGGAATTCTGCAAGAACACCTGTAGCAATTTTTTTACGGTTAGGGGTCTGGTAATCTGAATCTTTGTCTGTGTCTATTCGGTTAATCAACTCCTGAATGGTGTAAAGAGGATAGTTAGTCTCAAAAAGTGAGCGGTTAAATGCCTGGACCACATAAACCATATCAAAGATTTGTTGGCGGTATTGTTCTGCCTCTTCGGAACTTATTTTTTGAGCAGGTTGCGTAGCCCCCTTCCGTTCTGTTCTTGACTGTGAGTTTGTATCCGGGAGCGCATTGTTTGCAGGGGGACGATATAAGCTTTGAAGCTCTCTCTGCAGATCCTGAGGAGACTTAACAGAATTATTAGAGTCATTGGGCTTGGGGCCTGGGTTGTGTTTGGAATCTCTCATTCGGATAGTGTCTAAAAACTGTTGGGACAATTCTTGCGTCGAAAGCTCCTGATAGAGTGTGGCAAAAGGCGTGCTCCCATCTGTAAAATGTGCATCACACTGGCTAAAAGCTTTCTTTAAAATTAAATTAATTTTCTGTAATTGCTCACCCGTAAAATTACTCCACTGCTGATGGTTGGGGTCAGTATCAGGAAGGGCAAAGTCATCGCTCACAAAAGCCTGTCTAAGTTTGAAAACCAGATTTGAAGTGAGGAATCCATCATCTCTTGGTAGTCGCAAAAGCTGGTTGAGAATTGTTACAGCAATCCCTGCACGTTTTTTATTGGGCAGGAAATATCCATCCGGATCTCCTTCCTCGCTGATCTTCCGTATAAACTTGCTAATCTGCGCTTTTGTACCGGTGGCACTATCTTTTATATAGTGATCCCTTAACACCTTGACAACATAAGCTATATCAGAAGTTCGAGTATTGTCCGGGTCGGAGCTAGAATTTGATTTTACTTCCGCAGTTGAAGTTGGAGATGTCGGTGATGATTTCTTAGCTTCTGATTGCGTAAGTTGCTCTAAGAGGTTTGCAGGCAAGGGCTGTGTCAAAATATCCTGGAAACGAGTTTGATTGTCACGATGTAGCGTGTCGAAATCTTGCAGCACCGACGTAAGCTGAAATTTTGCGCTATTCCTCTGTTCCTCCGTAAGTTGGGTATCCTGAGATTCCTTGGATGTATAAAGCGACTTGAATATTAGCAGTATGAAAAGCTTGTCCAAATTTCGCGGTTTCTGTAAAAAAAAATTTAGGTTTTTTTACCGTTTTCTGAAATTCCTGAAGGAATCGTATTGCAATTGCTTTACGCACCACATGGCCGTAGAAAAATGTAGGATTATCTGTCTCGACAGCTTGGATCAACTTGTCGAAGTCTGCAGCCTTTTTTTCTCCTGTTAGATAACCTGCTGATCCTTTTAAAACCTGGATAGCATAAACCACGTCAGTAATATCGGGAGCTTGGGCTTGTTTGGCTTCAATTGGATCAAGTTGTGTAACAGGAGACAAAGTAGAAGTAATAGAAGTAGTCGAAGTTTGGCTTGAGCCTGAGTGCGATGAAGAACTAGACGAAAGACTAGACGAAGGAGGAGGTGTAACCTCGGCATTCACTGGGTTAGTTGGGGCCCCGGGTTGCGAATTTTGTGTTGACATGTTAAACCTCTTAAGTTTCGTTTAATTAAAATAAATACTAAAAACTGTGGTAACCATTCACCACGATTTTGCCTCTCCCCTTGTGGGAGAGGCCGCCGCGCCGTAAGGCGCGCGGGTGAGGGGTAAGCAGCAGTTAGCTAATAAAATGCTTCTTGCTGTTTTCAAGTTTACCCCTCATCCGCCCTTTCGGGCACCTTCTCCCACAAGGGGAGAAGGATTTTTACGCACAAAGATGGTGAATGATTACAAAATAAATATTAAAATTTGACCAATAATAACAGGCAAATATGAAGGATATATTAAGGGCAGGTGGGTACCGCCACAAATCGCCATAATTTATCAGTAGCCTGTTTTATGCCAATCCGTGATGTGGCTTTATATTGTAACCTATCTCGATTATCAGTCACGTAAAAAGCGTCATGACTCACTAAATCCAGGCCATTATGTTCCATGTGGATACCCAGATGCTTATTCAACCACATGGCGATTAAAAAAACTACGTGGTAATTTCAATAATGCCATAGCAATTTAAACCGCTTACCTGAAAACGCTAGACCAATCTGCAATAGCTTAGTCCTGCCGCGCTGCTTTGCTTCAGCCGCATAATTTTGCAATTCCATTTGTTCCAAAGCGTGTTGTGCGGCTTGTTCCAAGGCCTGATCTAAATTAGGCGTATCTTTGGATACTCGCTTGAGTTCAATTAAAATTGTTGGTTTGTTTTCATCACGCGAAAAAATCATATAGTCATAACGACCATAACCACTCTCCCTGTTCGATAGCTAACCATTGCTGGATAATTTGTTGATATAAACTGCGCACTTCTTCATTAGGGATTGCTAACTGGCAATGTAATGTTGCTCCAATGCGTTGTGAAGCAACCACTTTCAGATACCCCGCTGCAAACAATAAACTCCAACCTGCTGAATTACTCCTACATCCTGGATTTGTGGCTGGAACTTAGGACTCTCGAGTCGACAAAATCCAATCGATAATCAATAAGTTCTTTAAAATCATCGTGACCTAAAGGTAATGGCATAGAAGCATCTCACTGGTGAAAGCGTCGTCCTTCATAATTTCCCCCTTTTCCAAAGGGAGGGATTATTTTTGTCCCCTACAGAGCGACAAGGGTCTAGATTTTAGCCTAAAACCTTTAGTGCTGTCATCTCGGAGCGGCGTTTACGTATTTTTAACTAAGACACAGCGAACTTGATACCCTGCTAAAATCTTTTCCACTCTTTCCATGCCGGCGGTATTGGCAGGATCGACAATGGCGAGCAATAATTCAGGATCCTCTGCGAGTAATTGAATCGGGAAGAACTGATTTTCTAACATCCACTGATAATCTTTTGCTGAAACTCCAGACAATTGCTCACGTGGCAGAATCGCCGGGAGTTTTGGCAGGTATTGTAGATTATATTGTTTTGCTAATAGCTGATACAGTTGGTCCTGAGATAAAATGCCTTTTTGTATCAGTAAGTCTCCCATGCGCTCGCCCGTTTGTAATTGCTCACTCAAAATTTGTACGCATTCTGGTTCACTTAAATACCCTTCCTCTACCAAATAATTACCTAATTTTTTATCAGAGGAACGAAGGATTGGGCTCGGAGCAAAAATGTGCTCGGTTTTTTCCCACTTCGGTTGTTTTTTATTCACCGGATTAAAGAAGAACAAATGGTAAGCACGTAATACCGCATGAAGATTTAATATATTGGCATAAAAGGTGCGTGGCACACTGAGCAAGGCCGGAATAATGCCATAAACTCGCCAGGTGGCAATCATCCGTTGGATTAAACGATCCACCATAATGATCGTACAGCCTAAAATTAAATACCATACTAGCGGCCAATGATTAAATTGATCTTGTAAGCTGGGGTAAGCTGGATGATAAAATTGCCACCAGGCATAAAATACCCAAAATAAAAATACCACATAACCAAGACCATTGACCAAATGGGTAAACAACGACTTGCGATCGGTTAACAAGCAATAGCGGGTAGAAAAGTCGCCTTTCCAACCGGTTTCCAACCATTCTTGAATCGCGATGCCGATAATCCATCGGGCCTTTTGTCGAACTGCTTTAGTATACTCCGTGGGAAAAAGCGCGCGGGTTGCCACATATTCTTTAACTTTACGCAGATACAAACGTGAAGAAAAAGAATTTCGTTGGTATTGCTTGCGCCAAATTTTTTGAGTAAGAAAAATCGCTTTAAAATTTGCCAAGCGAATTTTTAACGAAGTATTGTAATCTTCGGTTAAATGTCCCAACGCAAACGGCAATTTCCCCGGATTATCTTCCGTCAGTCGCTCAATCGCGCGACGGGCAAAAGCGGTCCCGACGCCGGCCGAAGGTACTAAACCACGAATTGCCTCACGGACAATGATATCTTTAGTATGGTATTCGGCAAATTCATCGTTATAAATCCAATGGGTAAAATTGAAATAATTGACTGCCAAAGGAAAAATAGGAATTTGCACCATTTCTTTGCGCGGAATTAAATAATTATATAATTTCAAAGAAAGCGGATGAATCATATCTTCTGAATCGTGTAATACAATAATTTCATAGCGTTCCGGTAATTTCGCTTCTTGAGCTAAGATATAGGCATACATCGCATTTAAATTATCTGCCTTTGTGGTGGGGCCAGGGTTGGAACCAATCACACAACACACTGAAGAAAAGGTTTTTTCGGCTTCCTGCACCACGGCCACCGTCTCTGGATCATTGGCGTAAACCCCCACAAACAAAGTGTAATTACGATAATCAATGGCCCGCACATTATGCCGCAACATATCCCCAATCACATTGGCCTCTTGCCAACACGGCACAATAATGGCAATTTTTTTCTCGGGACAATTGGCCAATTGCTCATAAGTTAATGGCGGATATTTACGCTTTTTAATCGCACGAAACAAGCTATAGCCCATATAATATAAATCGAGAAACACCCCATCCAAACCAAAAAGAAAAAATACTGCAGCAATTACAATCAATAAAAACCACATCAGATCAAATAAAATTAGCATGATTTTTCTCGACTCCTAAAAACGAGCATAAAGCTCAAGTTGAATATTATTGGTACTATAATGAGGACTAAAGGGATTGGGGGTGGGGCTATTTACATCGATATAATACCCCTGAATAGCTTCCAGCCGTATTGCTAGGTTGTAACGATTATTGGGCACCCAAGCAATGCCAGGTCCGCATTCCAGATAATTATTATAATACTGACCCAAGGTATCCATGCCATATTGCCCTTTTAAATAAATATCGATGAAACTAGCATGATATTCCACTACACGAAATCCTTGCCGTACCCGCGCCGTCCCAATGATGTCATCGCCATAGCGAGTGTAGAAAGTCAGATCGCCATAAAAATCTCCCACGGGTTTAAATAAAAAAGTAAATTCAGGTTGATAGGTCGGCTTGCGACCCCAATTATCATAAGCAATAAAGCCGCTGCGAAAATCGCCTCGCCAACGCGGACGCAAACGGTAGACCAAGTCATAAGCCGCTCCAGCCTCAGTATAAAAATACAACGGGAATTTCTTGAACAATTGATGTCGTATGCCAAGAGCCATTACCATCACATCATCTTCAAAAATTTCTGGCGACACGCCGGCCGATAGCAACGATTTATTATCCCGAGTATAGCGCAAAGATGTATATAATTCGGTGCGATGGGCTTGATCTAAGTAAACACCTGCACGAACAATATAAGGCAAAACCCCTAAATTAAATCGCCCATAATACAGGGGGGATAAATACACATCTGCAAACAATGGCGACGGCAGCGCGCGGGTATTCCAACCCGCTAAATTGGTTAAAGCTTGGTTACTTTTTAAACTTAAGGCTGGATCAGCACTTTGCGCCCCTTCAACAAAATAGTGGTAGGCAAGATATTTGTGATCAGAGGCATCTAACACATAACCTAACTGCACGGCAATTTCTGGGTTGTGGGTTATTTGATAATCGCGTAAAAAATAAATATAGGCTTGGTCATAATTTTTTTCTGCATTGTAAGAGTAGGCTAATTCAAGCAGCGCTGTGGTATTGTAGGGATCGTGCTGGAGTAGGGTCAATAATAAAGTTCGTGCCGCGGTGGGGTTGGTTTTTTTAAGCGGATAATATTCATTCAGCAATTGCTCGGTTAGCGATAATTGCGGTGCTTTTGCCGCTAATTGCGGTTTGGCTGCCGGCGGAGGTGCGGGCGGATGTAAGGCTTTTTTACTGAAGGTCAGGGCGGCTGAGGCTTGTTGTTTTAATTTCGGATCGGTGATTCTCGCCAGCGCCGCGGTAAAATATTCCACCGCTTTTTCGTATTGCTTGGTTTCCGCCCACAAATAACCTAATTGCAACGCAATCGTGGATTCTTTTTGCAGCGGGTAGGATTGCGAAAAATAGTGGATAGCGGCGGGTTTATTTTTCAGCTGCAATTGCAAGTAACCCATTTGATTTAACAATTGGGGATCATTGGGATACTGCTCTACCAATTGGCGCAAGATTTTTTCTGCGGCAACCGGATCAGTTTTTTGTAAATGATAAAATTGATTTAGCTGTTCGTCGCGTGGCGAGATTTGTGGCTGCGGTTTTTTTTGGGGTGGGGCGGCTGGAGTAGGTACTGGTATTGCAATAGGTGCAGGCGCAGGGCTTGGGCTGGTCGCAGCAGCCGACGGCGCTGAAGGTGCGACCCCTTGAATATTCGCTAAGGCCACTTGGGCTTTAGCTGCCAATTCCGATTGCCCGGAACTGATGACGCTTTTTAAGTAATCCTCGGCTTGCTGATTTTGCTTTAGTGCCACATCAATGTAAGCAATTTGTAACGCAATTTGTGGATCTGGTTTAAGTCGATTAGCTTTTATAAAATAATCCACGGCTTCTGCTTGATGGTTATGCGCAAGTTGCCAATAACCCATTTCTTTTAAAGCAGTGACATTATTAGGATCTTGGAGTAATAATAATTTTAACGCCCCAAAAGCAAGATTAGGATGATTGGCTTTCAGGGCATAAAATTGATTTAGCAACAGAAAAGGATCGCGAATAACGCTAATATCCGCTGCCAGGCAAGTCTGGCTGATAAGGAAAAACACCACAATGCGAAGAAATCTATCCATAAAATTGTGAACTATCCTAATTTTTTAGTAACTATTCACCACTTTTACAACCTTATTGCGACAATAATTTAAACCGCTTGCCAGAAAATGCTAAGCCAATCTGCAATATCTTAGTTCTGCCACGCTGCCTCGCTTCAGCCGCATAATTCTGCAATTCCATTTGTTCCAAAGCGTGTTGCGCCGCTTGCTCCAAGGCTTGATCTAAATTAGGGGTATCTTTGGGTACTCGTTTGAGCTCAATTAAAATCGTCAGCTTATTTTTATCATGCGAAAAAATCATATAATCGTAGCGACCATAACCAGCCTCCCGATTCGATTTAATTTCATAATTTGGATTGTGGTACAGACTTGCTGTCGCACCAACCATAAAACCGTGATAAAACGCTTCAGGATCTTTGGAAATGTCGTGGACACTGAATGTTTGTTCAACCAGATGTTTTAAATCCTGTTCGAAGGCTACTAAATCACCCGTGAGTAAGTGATTTAAAAAAGTATTAAACCATGCTTCGTCACGCCCATCAGCTAACCATTGCTGGATAATTTGTTGATATAAACTGCGCACTTCTTCATTAGGGATTGCTAACTGGCAATGTAATGTTGCTCCAATGCGTTGTGAAGCAATCACTTTCAAATAACCTGCTGCAAACAATAAACTCCAACCTGCTGAATCACTCCTACCTCCCTGGGGATTTAGATCAGCAAATGCCAAAGTTTCATCAATTGCTTTCTCAATCGTCTTCCCTTGTAATAAATTCTCAAATTGAGTTCTAAAGCCTTCATTCGATCCCAGTAATAGGGTTTTAATCAGGTGATTATCACTGGTATTGACCCAATAAGGCGCTAATTCTCCTTGTTCGCGAATGCAATTGACGATCGACCAGGGATTGTAGACGGTGTATGTTCCGGCCTTATAACCGTTGTACCAATCACGAATCGCAGGTGCTTGCTGTTGTAAGCCTGCTTGCTGGAGTAAATTTTCTACCTCGTCTTCAGTAAAACCAAAATACTGCCCATATTGAGAATTCGTCAAAGTATAGACTTTTAAATTATTTAACCCTGAAAATAGACTTTCCTTGGCAACCCGTAAAATGCCGGTAATCACCGCTCTTTCGAGATAGGGATTGGTTTTTAACGCGGGGCCAAAGAATCCCCCGCATTAGATTGAGCATTGGGTCATAGTAGTTATGCACATAAGCAGCTTGAATCGGAGTATCGTACTCATCGATCAGCAACCAAGGTTTGACTTGATAATGCTGATACAGGTAATAGCATAAATCAACCAATGCCGAACGAACTGCTGATTCATCAACCCGCTCTTCCAGCACAGCAAGAAATTTTTCTTTATCACTCGAGGTTAATCGTGGACTATTTGGTAGTTCATGCTGGTATTCTCGATAAAGCTGTGACATGAGTTTCTTCATCATGCCGTAAGCAGCTTCAAAGTGATTATTTTTCACCTCCTTAAAGGTGACAAAGATCACAGGATAACGGCCTTGGTGTTGCATATATTCGTTACCCAAAGCAGCAATCTTCGTGCCATCAAATAAACCTTGAGTGGATTGTCCGTGCGCTTTAGCTGCCAAAAAGTAATGCAGCATAGACAAATTTAGAGTCTTGCCAAAACGGCGGGGACGGGTGATTACGGTTACTTCAGTAGCTTTATCATCGAGGATTTCTTGGATAAATAAACTTTTATCAACCCAATCGAGTTGTTTATCTCTAATTTTTTTAAAATCATCGTACCCTAATGGTAGTTGCATACAAAGCACCTCGAGCTTTATGTAGTAGATGTAGAAGTAGTAGATGTGTTCGTTCTTGAAGAACTGATCGTTGAAATTTGACCGGAGGAATTAATGTCATTTGTATCCCTGTTAAGATCGTGGAAAACGCTCAATGAACCCGGACCTTGGATTCTATTAAGATTGGGATTTAATCGCATTAAAGCCGCAGCTTCTTCTTTGTTAGTAAAAATCTTTTTTAGTCGTTCAATCTCGGGACGATTAGAAGAAAATGCGAATAGAAATTCTGGATCCAAACGTGTCGCTCTTTCCTGAACAACACTAGAAATTTTTTCTGTTAAGCTTGGATTTCTCTTTTCCATGTTTTGCTGCAGGCGTTGATAAGATACCGGAGAGGTTGAGTACTGCAGTGCTAACAGAAGATTTACGCAATCTGGCCTAATTCTGCCGTTTCCATTAGATGCGAGTGCTAGGAAAAATTTCGCGGCTGGTTGTGGATACTCCGTGATGAATTGACCCATCACCTTGCTAACTTCAACTAATCGAGATAGCGAAGACATTGCAGTCTCTGTAGTAACCAATTTATCTTCAGGTGTAGGTTCGATTTCTTGTAATGCGCCTAATACTATGTCGCAAGCATTCTGGACATTGTCTGCTACTATATATTCTAAAGCTTGGCTAACATGTCTTATTTCTGGGGATGGCTTTGTATTTGCTCTGTTATTCAGGTAGCTGTACTTGGGTTCATCAGCCAACATGAATTGGCTTATTAATTGACTTGCATAATATTCAGGGTATTTGGGGTTATCTGCTTCTTTAAGCTTTGCTAATATTGGCACATTGCTCTTTTTTCCATACACTTCTATAACTTCCGAGCCATAACCACCTTGGATAAGCTCTGCTATAGCGGCTATTTGAGTTTCTTCGGGTAGTTTTCGTAGTTTTTCTAAGTGGGGATGATGGTTTTGCTTTTCTCTGAGTGCCATACACGCCAAGTTAATTAGGATACACGCATAGGCTTTTGGATGTTCTTCCATCAATATTTGCTCTATTCTCCCAATTGCTGGGAGTACAGGCTTATTGGTCGTGTGTTTATTGTCATCCAGCGTCAGGAATTCTTCATCCTCTTTAAATATTTTAGCAACTTCTGGCAGAAACCTTTCTCGTAACAATGCTCGCTTGGTTAGTAGCGAAGCAAAAATTTCGGCTACGAGTTCAGGGTTTGTTTTTGCGCAAGCCAGCATGACGTGTTCTGGGATTATTTTCTTTGCTGAGTTTGCTTGGATTATTTTCTTTGCCTGCTCAGGAGCTATGGCCGACATGGCTCGAGTCAAAGCTCCGAATTGAGCGACGTTTAAAAATCGAATGCAACTTACTAGCTGTGAACCAGTCATTGGATCGAGGGCATGGATTTTAAGTAGTAACTGGGCAACAGCGGCGGTTTGCTTGCTTCCTTGGTCTCGTACTTCGTCTAATGCAATGGCTAGGGTGAACAAGCTGTTGCCATCGTGGTTATTGCTTGGAGTCTGGATTGTGATAGGGTCTAGATTGAGCATTTTGAGTAATAAATTAGCTGCCTGGCTGGATTCTGCATTGATGAAATAATATAAACCGTTCACAACCTTATCTCTTGCATAACCCTTTTTCTCCTCGACATAGCGTTTTTCGCAAAGCGAAAGAATCTCCAGCTTTACAGTCCAAATATGCACGGGATTTCCTTGCGAACAGCGATATAAATCAGCCGCTATTATTTCCTCACTTTTCGCTCCAGCTTTCTTTCCTAATGCATTGCAGTGTCCCTCAGTATCAAAGACTAAATCCGCAGCGTCATGCACATACCCGTGCTTTACTAAATAACGCAACCCTAAAACCTGTTCATTAGAAGCTGATTGAGTTGTTTTTTTATTGTCCTTATTGTTCTTCTTGTCAGATCTAGGATCAGGTTGTGAGGCGCGGATTTCTCTCAACGCTTGAGCTCGCAAAATTAATTCTAAGGCCTTTTGTGGCGCTTTGTCCTCAAATTGAAAAAAACCCTTTGAGCCTTGGTAAATTTTGGCTGCTTTCGTTCCTTGTCCTTCTTCTAACAGCTGCACTAAGGCTGCTGTAGCCGCTTTTGTATCTGTTGGAATTGCATTTTTTAATGTAGCAGGTAATGGTAAGGAAAATTGCCTGAAAGCAGCATGGAATATTTCTTGAGGGTTTGTTGCTGCATTTTCTTTGGGCTCTACTTTAGTAGGACGCCCAGTCTTGGTTTCAGTGGTTTGTGGTGTTAGATTAGTGACTTGTTTCAAGAGCTGTTCATTAGATTTGGCTATGGCTTGTTTTTTATTGCGAATGCAGATTCCATAAATACCCAGCAAAGCAGCCGTACCAAAAATTAGGATAGAATACCAATCATTAGCTAATATTTTTTCCGCAAATTCCTTAGCCTGATCGGGATGAGTGCCAAAACGATACCCCTGCCAAATAAGTATGGGGCTTACTAAACCCAATACCAATTTAAAAGGATTTTCCCGAATCCAATGTTCTAGCCGTACGAGCTGCTGCTGATCATGTTCTGCTTGGTTTTGTCGCTTGAACGTTTCAATCGCTTCGTGATCAAGACCGCCATTTTGCTTTTCCTCAGGTGCTTGCGGTATTACTAAACAGTTAATTTTATATTCAATGTGTTCTGGGATTGCCTGTTCTTGTGAGGAATACGTTTTATCATACGCATCTAACCACAATACATAGGAGGCTCTTAATAGATCGTTGAAATGCTCTTGGGAGTCCTCAAAATTTTGCTCGGGATTGTGGTGTTGCCAGTTTTTTTTATATGTTTCTATAGTCTGTGTGAATTCCCATATTTCGTCCATGACTTCTGGTGCTGAAGTGTTGCCGCGTAATTTAGACTGATATGCAAAAAAATGCTTGGCATAGAGATTAAATTGCGTGTCTTCAGGGGATCTAAAAAATGACCACGGTGATATCGATGCTCGTTTGGTTTGAACATTAAGAATGGATTTATGTGCCAGGTCCTGCCATTGGGTTGTTGAGCCTGTAAGGCGTGCAGCAATATCTTCTGATTTTTCAGCCTGACGAAGATCGGGGTATATAGCACAATAGTGAGCTAAGACGACGACATTTCTGGCAGGTTTTACATCCGCGTTGAATTTAATTGTAGTTTGGTCTGGAAATACCATGTAATCGATTGCGTGGGCAAGTTCGCTGAGGGCATATAATTGCAGTAAATAACAAGCTTGGGTTAATTGAGCCCAATCGGGTTTGACTTGAGAGCCATGTTTTTGGGAATGAGCAGAACTTTCCTTGCTGATTTGCTCGGTGAGGGTACGTAATTCCGTCACAAAGCGTGCGGTTTTTCCATGACTAGCGAGTGAAGATTTAAGCTCAAGAAATTTTGTGACCAATTCTAGGTATCTTTTTTCCTCGGATGACTTGAACCAAAGCTCTTGGATGCGTGCTTGTTCTTGCTTGAATGCTTCAGCAGCACTTGCTATTTTTGCTTCAATTGCGTGATGTAAACCTGAAAATTCTTTCCTTTCTGCTGGAGCAAACGTTTTATAGCGATTAGTGCAATACTGATTCAGTATGCTGAAATCCTTGGGAACTAGTAATGCTTGGGGGGGTGGTGATATTGGATCAGTTTCGTCGGAAGGACTTTGCGGGGCATCATCGAGTAGGGGAGTAGCATCCTCATAATGTATGGTTTTAACCTCGTGGGTGTCTGAAATCTGTGATTGATTCGTGACGTCCTGGTTTTCTATGGAAGAAAAATGCAGTGCATCTAGCTTTTGCTGCAATGCATCAAGCGAGGGGAGTGGGAGTGGTTTTCGCTGACGCTTCTTTCTCTTATCAAAACCTGGTTGAATTGGCGTTAAAGGATCGTCTGCGTCATCTACGTCAGCAGATATCTTTTGCTCTGTTCTGGTTGCTGGTGTTCCCTGCAGAGGGGAAGGACTTCGGATTGGGGAACTAGTTGCAGAAGAGGATTGCGAATTTGAATTGGGATAGCTTGGGCTGGTTGCTACAGAATTAGGTGGTGAGGGCGCATATGCCTTGTGATACTGAAGCAATTTCTTGAAGTAATCCCAGTGTGGATTATTGACGGGAGTATAACCACCGAAGTCAGTATGCTGCTGTCTATGACCTTCCCTAAAATTGTTAACCTTGACGGCAAGGTCTTCCAGTGCTTTAATAAATTTCTTCGGATCCTCCTGTTCCAGGTCCGAAATTTCCTTGAACTCTCTACGAAAAGTTTGAAAATTATGATCCAGCTGTGCGCTCAAACTGTTGCCCAGTAACTGTATCTGACTCAAAGTAGGTCCCGCGTAGATAGGCGCTGACGAGGCTATTGAAGTTGGGCTTGTTAGTATGTTTTTTCTCTTTGGGAAAGAATTATCGTCGGGAGTGCTTGGGGTTTTTTCAAGTTTTGCGTCCATAATAAAAATCTCATAGTGGTTATTTTATTAATCATTCACCCTCGTTGTGCGTAAAAATCCTTCTCCCACAAGGGGAGAGGCAAAATCGTGGTGAATGGTTACAATTTTATAAACAGTAACAACACCTCATTTAAATAACGCCTGCCCCATTCAGTCACGGTAATACAATCTTCGTTCACTTCTAACCAGCCTTGCTGCCTTGCTTGCTCCAAGAGCGAGCTAATAGCAGATAGTGGCAATCCAGTTCTGGTGGTAAATAAGCTCGTTGGTATGCGCTCATAGAGGCGGAGCGTATTTAACATAAATTCCAGTGGCAATTCTTGGGCCTGCAACACCTTTTGGCCAGCCACAAAAGGCGTAGCAGGGTTTAAGTAATCCCTTGGGTGCTTGGTCTTCCAATAACGCAGGACGCGTTGCTGACTTACATCGGTGATCTTACCATGCGATCCAGCGCCTGTCCCTAAATAATCGCCAAATTGCCAATAATTTAGATTATGTCGGCAGCGTTTCTGCGGTTGTTGGCAATAGGCTGAGATTTCATAAGCATCAAAACCCTGGGCTGCTAAATAGGCTTGGCCTTGCACCTGCATTTCCCAAATGAAATCTTCGGCGGGTAAAGGCGGGGGGTGGTGATAAAAAGCGGTGTGAGGTTCTAAAGTTAATTGATACCAGGAAAGATGAGCGGGTGCAAAAGCCAGCGCTGCGTGAAGCTCGTCTAGAGCTTCTGCTACGGTTTGTTGGGGTAGGCCGTACATGAGATCTAGATTGAGATTATCAAAACCCGCCCTTTGAGCAGCTGAGATAGCTGTTCGCGCGGCATTGGCATCATGAATACGGCCAAGTGCGGTTAATTTCGCATCCTGAAAACTTTGAATGCCTAAGGAAAGTCGATTAATGCCCGCTGTTTTGTAGCCTATAAAGCGTTGTTGCTCGACGGTTCCAGGGTTGGCCTCTAGGGTGATTTCGATATTCTCAGCCAGTCGATAATGTTTCTGCACGGTATTGAGAATATGCTCAATTGCCTGGGGGGAAAATAAGCTAGGTGTACCCCCGCCAAAGAAAATGCTAGAAAGCGGCCGATCTTGCGCCCAGACTTGATCGCGCTTTAAATCCTCGGCGAGTGCTGTGCAATATTCTGCTTCGGGAAGGTCGCTATTTAAGCGATGCGAATTGAAATCGCAGTAGGGACATTTTCGTACACACCAGGGGATGTGAATATACAGTGATAAGGGTGGCACTTGTAACATAACTCAGTGTACCATGAAAAAGGGAGGACATTCATTTGCAACAGCCGTTAATTCAGCTTGCCCAGCAGGCGGGGAAAGCGATTTTAGAGCTTTATGAGGCGAAGAGTCGCGAAACCCCCACGCTCAAGGCGGATAATTCTCCGGTTACTGCAGCGGATCTTCGCGCGAATACCATCATTCACGAGGGATTGCTGCGCCTGACTCCGCAGATTCCCATTTTGTCTGAGGAGGGGACGTTACCGCCTTGGGAAGCGCGGCAACATTGGCCGCAGCATTGGTTAGTGGATCCTTTAGATGGGACCCGGCAGTTCATTGCGCATTCAGGGGAATTTACCGTGAATATTGCCTTGATTGAGGATCATCAGCCGAAAATTGGGGTAATTTATGTGCCTGTGACCGGGGATTGTTATTATGCAGAAGCCCAAAAGATCGCGATTAAATTGGATGCTGCGGGACAAATAATGGACTTACATACCCGCCCTTGGCCAGAGCAAGAAGCAGTGATGTTCACCAGCCATAGTGCGCAGTCAGCAAAATTGCTGCAGCATTTTAGTTATTTAGGAAGTTTTCGCCAAATTCAAATTGCCAGTGCTTGGAAGTTTGGGTTGCTGGCTGAAGGCAAGGGCGATTTCTCGCCGCGCTTTGGTGATACGTGTGAGTGGGACACTGCCGCTGGGCAATGTATTTTAGAACAAGCTGGCGGCGGTATTTTTGATTTACAGGGACAGCGTTTACGCTACAATAGCAAGGCTTCGCTTTTGAATCCGCATTTTATTGCATTGGGAGATACGAAATGCCTAAAAAATCTATGAAAGTTGCTGTTACAGGTGCTGCAGGGCAAATTGGTTATGCGCTGATATTTCGCATTGCTCGTGGTGACATGTTTGGCACTGATACTGAAATTGAATTGCAATTATTAGAATTACCCGCTGCTTTGCCCGCATTGCAAGGCGTGGTGATGGAATTGGAGGATTGTGCTTTTCCTTTATTGCGGAATATTGTCGCCACCGATGATTTGAATTTAGTGATGAAAGACGTAAATTGGGCGGTTTTGGTGGGGGCAGTGCCGCGTAAGGCTGGCATGGAACGTTCGGATTTACTGAAGGTAAATGGCGGGATTTTTACCCAGCAAGGCCGGGCGATTAATGACCATGCGGCCAGCGACGTGCGGATTACTGTGGTCGGGAATCCTTGCAACACGAACTGTTTAATTACCATGGGCAATGCCCCGGATATTCCTCGTGAGCGTTTTTCCGCGATGACCCTGCTGGATCAAAATCGGGCGCGGATGCAAATTGCGCTAAAAGCAGGAGTTAGTGTCGCTGAGGTGCGAAATTTGGTGATTTGGGGCAATCATTCCACCAGCCAATATCCAGATTTTTATCATGCCCGTATTGGTGATAGGCCGTTGCTGGAAGTCATTCCCGATGAGGCCTGGCTCATTGAACAATTTATTCCCGAAGTGCAAACCCGCGGTGCTAAAGTGATTAAAGCGCGTGGTGGTTCGTCGGCTGCTTCTGCGGCCAATGCGGCTTTAGGTACGGTCTACCACCTCACCCATGATACTGCAGCAGACGACTGTTTTTCTGTAGCGGTGTGCTCGCAAGGCGAGTATGGGGTGGATGAAGGTTTGATTTTTTCCTACCCCTCACGGGTGAAAAATGGCCGGTTTGAAATTGAGACTGGCTGGGAACACAATGCTTTTGGCCAGGAGAGGATTCAGCAAACTTTGCACGAATTACGTGAAGAGCGTGATGCGGTGAGGGCATTGGGGTTGATTTAGGCGCGCATGAGCTCACCCCTCATCCCGCCTCTCTTCGGCACCTTCTCCCACAAGGGGAGAAGGATAGAGTTACACTCATTCGCCAGCCTGCCCTGAGCCTGTCGAAGGGGCGCCTTCTTCGACAAGAGGAGAAGGATAATTCCACTCAACTTTTTCGATCCGATTAAAACGTTGGCTAATTTTGCGGGAAGAAGTATGCAAGTCATCAGCATCTTCATGGACTTGTTTAATATGTTTTGCCAATTTATCCATACGCTCCTGAAAACGCTGAAAATCTTTGCTCAACATTAATAAATGCTCTTGAATAATATGCACTTGTTTGCGGGTAGCTGCGTCTTTTAATACGGCTCTGGCGGTCGTTAGAATGGCCATCATGGTAGTCGGGGAAACCAGCCACACGCGTAATTGCTGGGCTAGTTCGACCAAATCGGGAAAATGGGCGTGAATTTCGGCAAAGATCGCTTCGGCAGGAATAAACATCATCGCTCCGTCAGAGGTTTCTCCAGGTAAAATATAGCGGTCAGCAATATCTTGGATATGCTTTTTAATATCGCGGCGAAATGTTTGTTCTAAAGCTTTGCGGTCATTTTCCGTCAAAGTCAAATCCATCAGCAGACGGTAACTTTCTAAAGGAAATTTAGCATCAATAGCTATATTGCCAGTAGGTTCCGGCAAAAACAACACACAATCAGCACGCTTACCATTCGACAAGGTATGTTGAAAAGCAAAGGCCTGTTCCGGCATCACATTGCGAATTAAGGCGTTTAATTGCACTTCACCAAAAGCACCCCGCGAGCGCTTGTCGGATAATATTTCCTGTAAGCTAACCACATTGCTCGACAGCTCAGTAATTTTTTTTTGGGCTTCGTCAATCAAGGCTAGGCGTTTGATGACATCGGTAAATATCAGGGTACTTTTTTCAAAACCTTCAGATAATCGCTTTTCCACCTGACCACTAATATCATGCAGTCGTTGATCGGTAGTGTGGGTTAATTTTTCTACCCGTTGGCTTAAGGCTTGCCCGTGTTGAGTCAAAGCTTCGGTCACTTGGCGTCGGACGTCCGTCATGCCACTTTGCAAACTTTCTTGCAAGGTTTTTAAGCTGTTTAATTGATGTTGATCGAAACGAGCTTGCCCCTCTTGCACAGCGCGTTGCTGTTCATTGAGCAACCGCACCACACTGTCCATTAAGTGTTGATGATGGACTGAGCGTTCGGTTAATACATGACCCTGTTCGTTGATGCGTTGTTCAAGCGAGCTCAGCTGAGTAATTATTTTTCGTTGTCGCTGACCCATCAAAGCAATTGCTGCAAATGAGAAAGCAATTAAGATAATGGTGGTGATGGCTAAATGCAAAATCATTTAATTTATAAAAACCTCGCTAACAGCCAAGCCAAACACCTGGCAGGCAACAGCCGTCTTAAACTGGCTATTAAATAAGTGGGGACGGTTACAAAATAGCGCATTTTCGGCCGTGGGCTTTCCAAAGCGTGCAGCATTTTCGCCACGACGGCCTCCGGCCCTAAAGTAAAGCGCGAAGAGTCTTTTTGCTGCGCCTGCCGTTGCAACAAATTACCATAAGTGGCCCGATGGCGACTGCCCGTCATGTCGATATGCTCTTTGATAACTTCCTCTGCAGATTGCCGAAATTGACTCACAATGGGACCTGGTTCAATGAGGATGACATGAATACCAATGCCACGCAGCTCCATCCGTAGTGCATCGGACAAAGATTCCAGGGCATATTTGGAGGCACAGTAAGCCCCCCGGTAGGGCAAGGTCACTAAACCTAGCACCGAACTCACATTAATAATCCGCCCTTGCCGTTGTTGGCGCATCACTGGAATAACCAGATTAGTCAATTCTTGCAAGCCAAACACATTGGTTTCAAATTGCGCCCGCAAACTTTGTCGTGATAAATCTTCAACGGCTCCCATCACCCCAAATCCGGCGTTATTGATTAAGGCAGCTAATTTACCCTGCGTCAACGACAAAACTTCAGCGAAGGCCTGTTGAATAGAAGTGGAATCGTTGAGATCTAATAACACGCAAGTTAAGCCTTGCTCTTCTAGTTTAACTTTATCCTGGGGTTTGCGTACCGTAGCAATTACCTGATACCCCCGCTGTTGCAGACTTTGTGCGGCACAAAGCCCAATTCCGGTAGAGCACCCGGTAATTAAAATTGATTTGGCCATTTTGTTATCCTCTGGAATCTAACCACGCTGTGAGTAGGTAATATTTCCCATATGTTAGAGCGCTTGGGTTGTCTTATCAACTAAATCCTATGCAGAAGCTTGCAGATTAAACAATGCTAATGGCAGTGGTTCTGTTGGAATTGTTTGCAAAATGCCATTTTGCTTGCTCTTGGTAAAGATACGACTGTTGGGATATTTTAAGACTTGTTTTAAGTCCTTGGCTCGCAGCTGTTGAGTCCATTTAATTTCAATTGGCCAGAAGCGCCCTTGCTTGACATAAGCGATATCTACTTCACCTTCTGCCTTCAAATAATAAGTTGGATAATAATGCCGATATTGGGTAATTGCGCAACTTTCGACTAATTGTGCGCAAAGTACCGGGTCGTTTAAGGCGGTCAGGATTTGTTGCTCATAGGCATTTTTTACCGGAGCGATCCAGGATCGCATGGCATGAAAAATAAAAGGGTCGGTAAAGAGAATCTTGCGGGCTTTTTTGGGTGCCGGAGCTAATTTATCTTCTAATAAAGCAGACTGCACAAATACGGCATCTATCAATTCTAACTGGGCGATATAATCAGCAACCGTGGCTGGATGGTCAATGGAAAGATCCTTTGCGAGTGCATTCCAAGTTATTTGGCTGGTATAACGTTTGATGATAGAGGCAATGATTTCCTGCAAATAATGCAGCTGTTTTCCCCGCCGTAACATATCGCCGCGGATCCAATCGGAATAAATCGTTAAGGTCGCATCCAAAATTTTGTGCTGCAAGGCCAAATCATTGATCGCTGTCAAATACCCGCCATGTTGCAGATAGTGGTTAAATTCAGCAAATAACATAGTGACGGCCGCTTCCGTCGGGTTGGCTGGGGTTAGGCATTGCTCTAGCGCAGGGCTTCCCTGTTGCTTCAATATTACCGTCTCACGGAATGACAAGGGATAGGCATGGAAATTAACCTTTGCTGCCTTACCCCGCCGGCCGGGCAGTCGCATCATCGCTTCTTTGATAAGCGCCAAATCAGATCCAGTTAAAATTACAATGACATCGTCAAACAAGCCAACATCGGCGGCATATTTAATAGCTTTATCCCAATCGCGTATGTAAGTGACTTCATCAAGAATTAAATAGCGATAGCCGTGGGTAGGCATAGTAGCCAGTTGATCTTGCAGCAGGTTTAATAATGCATGGTGGTCTTCAATTAACTCTCCGGAGAAAAAAGCCAATGCCTCAGGAAGTTTTCCTTCTTTCAGAAGCTTTAACATCCATTGTTTGAGCAGCGTGGTTTTGCCAATTTGCCTCCCCCCACTCAGGGTATAAATACCTGGCGTATCGACCGGCAATTGCTGCAATAAAGGCGAATAATACGTATAGAATTGCTGACTCAGACGTTTCAGCTGTGGATCCAATTCTGCAAAACGCGCAGGATCTTCCAAGTGCCTGTTGTTAAAGTAGAATCTGGGATCCATAGATACTCAATATGTAATGAATAAATTTAGGCATTGTACATTGACTAAATTTAGGCATCAACAAACACTTAAACGTAATCCACCCCTCATCCGGCCTGCGGCCACCTTCTCCCACAAAGGGGAGAAGGAATAATGTCGAAGATTTATGATGCGGATCCTGAATTAACGTGTAAAATCGCTAGTTCGTCCTAATTAATACCAAGCGGTGGATCATGCCTATTTATCAATATCAATGCCAAATTTGTGGTCATCAACTGGAGGTCATGCAAAAAATGAGTGACCCTCCGTGCACGGAGTGCCCCAAATGCAGGAAAAATAGCTTAAGTAAAAAAATAGCTCCCGTAGGGTTCCAATTGAAAGGCAGTGGTTGGTATATGACTGACTATGCAAAAAATAATACGCAACCAGCAGCTGAAGGGGAAGCCAAAACCGAAGAAACTAAGACTGCTAATACAGACACAGAAACGAAAAGCGATAAAAAAACAGAATCAAAGGAGTAAAATTCTCATGCGTACTCATTATTGTGGCCAGGTAAATGCATCCTTAATCCAACAACCTGTCACTATATGTGGCTGGGTGCATCGTCGTCGCGATCATGGAGGATTGATTTTCCTCGATTTGCGGGATCGAGAAGGATTAGTGCAAGTGGTATTTAATCCTCTCCATGCCAGCGCATTTGCGACGGCAGAAAAAGTCCGCAGCGAATTTGTCATACTGGTAAAAGGAGTGGTGCAACATCGTCCCGCAGGTACGGTGAATGCGAAATTACCCAGTGGTCAGGTGGAAGTCATTGCTGACCATATCACCCTATTGAATAGTGCAGAAACCCCGCCGCTGCGCATTGATGAATACACGGGAGCCAGTGAAGAGTTGCGGCTTGAATATCGTTACCTCGATTTACGTCGCCCAGAAATGACCGAGCGCATACGCCTGCGGGCTCAAGTCAACAATTGCTTACGGCAATTTTTAAATCATCATGGTTTCTGGGAAATTGAAACGCCTTTTCTCACCAAATCTACCCCGGAAGGAGCGCGTGACTACTTAGTCCCCAGTCGAACTCACCCCGGACATTTTTATGCTCTCCCACAATCGCCGCAATTATTTAAACAAATCCTCATGGTGGCGGGGATGGATCGTTACTACCAGATCGTGCGTTGTTTTCGCGATGAAGATTTACGTGCTGATCGTCAGCCTGAATTTACTCAGCTCGATATGGAAATGTCGTTTATTGACGAACAAGTAATCCAATCTCTAGTCGAAAAAATGTTGCGACAAGTTTTTATGGAAATTTTACAAGTAGCCTTGCCTGATCCTTTGCCACGTATGACTTATGCCGAAGCCATCCGTCGTTTTGGCACTGATCGGCCCGATTTGCGCATCCCACTCGAATTAGTCGACATTGCCGACTTATTGACCGACGTGGAATTTAAAATTTTTGCCCAAGCAGCCAATGATCCGCAAAGTCGCGTAGCCGTGTTAAAGCTACCACAGGGTGGTGAATTATCCCGCAAAGAAATTGATGATTACACCCGTTTAGTTGCCGTGTATGGAGCCAAAGGCTTGGCTTATATCAAAGTAGTGGATCGTGCCCTTGGCATTGCAGGCCTGCAATCACCCATCGTTAAATTCTTACCTGAATTTGTCATTGAACAAATTCTCAATCGAGTGCAGGCAGAAAACGGCGACATGTTATTTTTTGGGGCCGATAAAGCCAAAGTAGTTAGTGAATCCCTCGCCGCCTTGCGATTAAAACTCGGCCAAGATCGGGGCTTGATGGATTCGGGTTGGCATTTTACTTGGGTGGTGGACTTTCCAATGTTTGAATGGGATGAGAAAGAGCGGCGTTGGCAATCTCTGCATCATCCTTTTACTGCACCAGCCAGCGCGGACCCGGAGGAGCTCTTAGCAAATCCCGGTACTGCTCTGTCGCGCGCCTATGATGTGGTGCTCAATGGCCTGGAGATTGGTGGTGGGTCAATTCGCATTCATAATGCAGACATGCAGCGCGCGGTATTTCGTTTATTGGGCATTCAAGAACAAGAGGCTGAAGAACGTTTTAGTCACCTATTAACGGCATTTCGTTATGGCTGCCCTCCGCATGGTGGAATTGCTTTTGGCTTGGATCGTTTGGTGACTTTATTAGTAGGAGGTACATCAATTCGAGAAGTAATTGCCTTTCCCAAAACTCAGTCTGGACAATGCCCATTGACTCACGCCCCCACCCCCGTCAGTCAGGCCCAATTAGTTGAGTTGGGATTAAAGTTAAACTCAGTTGCAGCAGGCAAGGTTCATGGCGGGGCATAGTAAATGGGCTAATATCCAATACCGCAAAAAATCTCAAGATGCCAAGCGGGGAAAAATTTTTACCAAATTAATTCGGGAAATTACCGTTGCGGCGCGGAGGGGAGGCGGCGATCCCAGTGCTAATCCGCGCTTACGCTTGGCGATTGAAAAAGCACAAAGTCATAATATGCCGAAGGACACGGTAGAGCGGGCACGGAAAAAAGGGGCAGGTGGCTTAGACGGGGATTTAATGGAGGAGATTCGCTATGAGGGCTATGGACCTGGTGGTGTGGCTGTGATTGTGGATTGTCTGACTGATAATCGCAACCGCACGGTGTCAGAAGTAAGACATGCTTTTGCGAAATGCGGGGGTAATTTAGGCACAGAAGGTTCGGTGGCTTATTTATTTCATGAGTGTGGCATCCTGAGTTTTGCACCGGATGCCGATGAAAATCAGCTTATGAATGTTGCGATTGAATCAGGCGCTGAAGATGTGGTGACGAATGACGATCACAGCATCGATGTGTATGCCAGTCCTGCTAGCTTTGAAACAGTCAAAAACACCATGATTGCAGCCGGATTAACCCCTGATAATGCTGAGGTCACTTGGATTGCTAGCACTCAAGTTAGTCTTGACCCAGAAACAGGCGAAAAAATCCTAAAATTGCAAGAAATGTTGGAAGATTTGGATGACGTGCAAAATGTTTATTTTAATGCCGAATAAATTCCTTCACCCCCTCAGCTCCTCCAAATACGACACCAGCTCATGTATTGGCACCTTGGTGTAATCCTTTTCTACCTTATACGCAATTTTATCTTGCGTACTCACTTTTAGATGCTGATCCAGTAAAGAATGAAAATGCGGTGGGGCCATAATTACTAATTGGTCGTAACCATCATGGTCTAACGCATGGGCTAATTCCAGGGCAAAATGCTCCATCTCTACTTCTTTGCGCGTTTTGGGATATTCCATCGCCCCATGCGCCTCGTCCCGACTTTTATAGCTGCCAGGGCGATCCGCTGATAACTCAAGATCTTTTTCGCGACTTTCTGGGTGGCTAAATTCCCGGAGCAATTTTAAGCTGTGACCCAGGCGAGTGGTTTCAAAAAGCCGTGCCTCGCTGGCATTGGCCACTAAGACATATATTTTTTTTGGTTTTATTCCATGAAACATGATGGTCTCCTTTCATTTATGAGTACAGGTAAAACGCACAATTTGTGTTAACACATTCGCCACAGCCTGATTAGCAGCAATCACTCCCGCATACGGAGTATTCTGACATGCTGGAACAACGGCCTGGAAGCGGCGATGTGCGATTATTTCGTGGCTCAGATTATCTACTAATGTCGCTTCCATTACCAATCTTACATCACTTCCTTCATCCTGAAATTCTTGCTGCAAAGTTACTAGCTGGGTGTTCAGCACATAATTTGTTTCTCCTGAGTATGGCGCCATGGCTGCTGTTTTGAAACACCCGCTTTGTTGCAAGCTTTGTACCAGCAAAGGCGCAAGCATTTGGGTAGGAGGAGCTACCCAACTATGTTCGGCAAAATGCTTTAATTCGTAGCGGGTTTTCGTGTAAACCATATTCTCGGTATCGTAGCCTGGGTTGGCCGTGGGTGTTGATATGAGAATGACCCCATCTTTAGAATGTGCAAAGCGCACTTTTCCCATACTAGGATTTAATAAATAGGTTTTGTTAGGCGTTTCAACCGGGCTAAACAAAGAACATCCGCCTAACAACAGCGTGACGCACAAAACCACTCCCCCCCTTTGGAAAAGGGAGGTTAGGGGGGATTTAAAAAGCTTCAATCTTCTCAAAAGTTTCCACATGTCTCACTCTCCTGGTCCTGGGGATGGTGTAGCTTTGCCGCGAATTAAAATCGCAGGATTATTTTTCAATGTGCTAGAAAATTGGTCCAAGTTATTGATTACGCCGGTTAATTTATTGATTGCCTGAATAATTTGTGGCAACGCTTGCTCAGACACCGTCTGTGCCGCAGTTTTTCCCTGGGCAAAGGCAGAGGAAGCATTTTTAATTCCTTGCCCGAGTTGCTTGCTATTTTTGGCTAGCACATCAGTAAACTCGGCAATGTTTGCCAGACTTTTGCTCAGTGCTTGCTGGTTTTCTTTGGTAAATACTCCTTGCACTGCAATACGGATTGATTTTAAGTTTTGCGACAGTTCACGAATTGTAGTATCTAACTGTACTAAAAGGGAAGGTGCTGAAGGAATGATGGGATATTTTTCCCCTGGTAATTTGACTAACGGCAGCGGTTGCTTGCTGGTATCCGTTCGTAGGCCAATGTAGCTGACGCCGGTAATGCCTTGCAACATTAATTTAGCCACCGTCGTCTGGTTGATGGGGGTGCCGGTTACGACACTCAGGATAAGCCGGACTTGAGCAGGATTTCTTGGATTAAGACTAATGTCGCTGACATACCCAACTTCGACACCATTAAACTTCACGGGTGCTTGTTCACTTAAGCCAGTAACCGCTTCATTCATGTAAACGAGATAATTGAGATGTTCCTTGCGCTTACCTGCGGAAAACCATAATAAGCCAAATATAATAACCGCCGTGAGTACGACAACAAATAGCCCTACCACGGTGTAATTTACTTTTGGTTCCATGTGCCCCCCTCTTGCCCACGCATTCCTCGATAGCCACTGAAAAAGGCCTGAATGCGCGGGTCTGGGTGCTGCACTAACTCAGCTAAGGGTAAGCTGGCAATCACCTGACCGTCACCCAAAAAGGCCACTCGATCCGATATGCGCCAAATGGAATCCATATCGTGGGTTACCATCATCACGGTTAACCCTAAGCCTCGATGCAGCTCCAATAATAACTCATCAAAAGCACTCGCACTCTGCGGATCTAACCCTGCCGTAGGTTCATCCAAAAATAACAGCTCTGGATCCATCACAATTGCCCGTGCTAAAGCAGCACGTTTTTGCATTCCGCCGCTTAATTCCGCCGGATATTTTTCTGCGGCAGCAATAGGCAAACCTGCCATCGCAATTTTCAATAAAGCCACTTCTTTTTGTACCGAAAAGGGCAGCTCGGTAAAATTCTTAAGTGGAAATTGCACATTCTGTAGCACTGTCAGCGAGCTAAATAAGGCATCGTGTTGAAATAAAACGCCCCAACGCTGCTTAATGCTTAATTCTTCCTCTTCATTGCACTTGGCTAAATCGCACCCGAATAGTTTAATTCTGCCCATAGCAGGGCGACGTAGCATTAATAGGGTTTGTAACAACACAGTCTTACCGGTGCCACTTCCCCCAACAACAGCCAATATTTCTCCTCGTTGCACTGTTAAATTCAGGTCCTTGTGTACCCATTGATTGCCAATATAACTCCCGAGCCCAGTAATTTCAATCAAAGGCGCTGTCATGTTTAAATATTCTGCCAAGGGAGAATGATGGAAAAAATGGAATCGGCAATAATAATTAAAAAAATTGCTTGCACGACACTCTTAGTAGTTTGCCGGCCTACGCTATCTGAGGTTCCAGTCACCCGAAATCCTTGAAAACACCCGACTTGCGCGATAATTGCTGCAAATACAGGTGCTTTTATTAATCCATAAACGAAAGTGCTGAGCTCAATTACTTTGGGAAATTTTAGAATAAAATTATAGGGTCCTATTCCCAGCATATTTTTAGTCACCATCATACCACCTAGTAAACCAAAAATATCCGCCCACACCACTAATAGCGGTAAAGCAACAATCAAACCCAAAATTTTGGGTAATACGAGTTGACGGATTGGCGAGAGCCCCATGGTGCTCAAGGCATCAATTTCTTCATTAACTTTCATCGTGCCAATTTGCGCAGTAAAAGCCGAGCTAGTACGGCCAGCAATGATAATAGCAGTAATCAGGGGACCAAATTCTTGTAAAATAGCAATCCCCAAGATGCTGACGATATAAGCATCGGCCCCATAGTTTTTTAATTGATTAGCGCTTTGGTAGGCAAGTACGATACCAATAGCAAAGGATAACAAAGCCACAATCGGCAAGGCCTGATAGCCCGTTTCATCGATGGTATTTAGAAAACTGCGCCATTGAAATGAACGAAGTTGATGGAGATTTTTCCACAGGTTGACCGCTACTTCGCCCAAAAAGGCAATAAATTGATGTACTTGATCTAGCTTCGCTACGGTAGCTACTCCTATTCTTGCCAGCACGGGTAATTGTGCGGGCGGAGGAATAACTTCGGATAATTTCGCTGCTTCATTCTCAACCAGGGCCAGTAGCGCTTGGTGTTTTTCATGAAAGCCGGACAGAGTAATTTTCGTGCCACGTTGTTGGAGGGCTGAAAGGATTTTCGCTAAAGTCCAAGCACCCGCGCTGTCCATAGCAGTAATAGCCTCTCCGGCCACAGTTAATTCAGGCGTAGTCAGCTTAATTTTTCTAATCTGAGCAATGACAAGATTCAGATGATTTAAAGTCCAATCTCCCTGACACTGCAGGGTGTTGTTTACTTTCTGCACATCTGCATCTTGGGGGGTTGCTGTCATTATTGAAATTTAGTCCGTAAACCTTGAATTAGTATAGCAATTGCCTGAGCGCGATGACTCAGCCGATTTTTCACATTCGAGGGCAGTTCTGCTGCAGAACAACCATGAGTAGGAACATAGAACAAAGGATCGTAACCAAAGCCTAAATTGCCGCGTGGCTCAAATAAAATCCGCCCTTCCCAAGTTCCTTGGCAAATTAACGGGCTTGGATCATAAGCATGTTTCAATAAAGCCAAGACACATTGAAAGCGCGCGGTGCGCTCTTCTTCTGCTGCAGCAATTAGATCACTAAGCAGTTTTTTACAATTTTCAGGGAAATTAGCCTTTGGTCCAGCATAACGAGCGGAATAAATTCCTGGAGCACCATTTAAGATATCCACTTCTAATCCCGAATCATCCGCTAAGGCAGGCAGCCCGGTTTGCTTCGCCGCATTCCGTGCTTTCAAGATAGCATTCTCTACAAAGCTCAGACCGGTTTCTTCCACTTCTATCACACCTAGGTCCGACTGCGGAATAATGGAAATATGCACGTCGCCTAAGATCTCTTTAAATTCTTGTAGCTTGCCTAAATTGCTGCTGGCCAGCACCACAGGAGGCGCAGTTTTGGTAGTCATAGAAATATCCTTCGATTTTTGTGGCTTATGATACCTTTAATTCTTGAAGGTTTCAGCAGCAAAGTTGGGAGGGCAGCAATTGTTCTCGGCGAAAACACCATTCTCGGCGAAAACGTCTTCCCGCGACTTGATCGCGGGATCCATGCCATTGAGACGCATGAACGTTGAAGTTTATACCTTACTACATTCTAGCTCGAGAGTCCTAAGTTCCAGCCACTTCGCCGCCTTCGGGGTCCTGCCGCGCGGTCACCCGCCGTGCTCGCACGCTGCGCTCGGCGTGGTTTCCCCACGCGTCACCCCTACGGCTGCGTCTGCCATCCACCCCACACCTATGGAGTAAAATTAGCATGTTCACCGACTTGGCCGGCCCTGGCAGAGTTGCCCTCAGCATGTTAATGAGGCTGCCCTGCTTAACTTAATGGCAGTGAGCCTTAAGAGAGGGTGTTTGAAACCGGTCGCCTGTGGTTAATGTTAACTTAAGGTCGCAATGTTAGAGTTTATGACAAAACTAAGTAAATCTGTTTTGGCAAGAATGTATAACCTTTAACTCACGAGAAATGCTAATGTTTGAAAGACGATATTTTAATCCTCCTAAAGCAGCTCCTTTAGTCCCCTTGAGTATTTTCGATGAAGTACATTTTTATAACATAGGACCCGGAGAAATTACTAATGCTGTTAAACTAAGAATTAATATTAACAGTGAGAGTTACAATAAAACAAATATTGAAACTATTAATCAATTAATTGCAGAATTGCACAAGCAATATTTCCGAGCAACAGGGAAAAACCAAACGGTTATGGCTTTTAAATGGGTTAATCCTGACAAGGATAGAAAAATGTCTAGCTTTGATGATGGAGGTAGCCGAGAGCGATTTAATGGTCATGGTCAATTCACATTGTATTTACATTCAAAATGCTTAATACAAAAGAATGAAAAAGAAACGACAAGAGTCTTAGGAAAATTTATCGCTGCACTTACAAAACAGCTCGAGAGTGCTAATATCAAACCATCTCAATATGAAAATGAAACTGACCTAACAATTAATTCTTTTATCTCTATCACCAAGTCAAGTGATACAAATGGAAATTATTTTGGTGCTATTATTCAGCCAGACATAAGAAGAAATTTACGCAAGGAACTCGAGCAATCAACTTTTTTACAAAGTTTAAAAAATAGCTATGAAGAATTTTATCAAAAAATTTCACCCCAGGATTTGAAAAATTTCATTAAGCTAGATAATTTATATTCTTCTTATCTAAATTATACAGCACTTTTCTTTCTTTTGGAGCTGTTTCAATCGGCAGTGGAAGTGTATTATTTGCTGCCTCTGATAGTCAAACATTTTTAGGTGAATTTAAAAATTTAAATGACTTTTCTAATCAATATGCAATATCATTAGGTACTGCTTTTTTAGTGACTGGAGCAATTTTACTTACCTATTCAATCTTCCGATATTGTAAAAAGGAAAGGATTAGGGAGCAATATAGTGAATCGATAGCACTAGATCAAAAAAAATTATCGGATAAAAATCGGCAAAACCAAAGCAATTAAGTTAAATGCAGGAAAGGAATTGCAATATCTGTAGATTATGCTATCCGATGCACATATCTCATTTTAAGGTCCGCCAGAGCAAATTCGTCGTCCCTGCAGGATGCAGGGATCCAGTTCACAAGGATGTGAAAGATTCGCTTCCTGCGCCGTGGATCCCGGCATCCATGCCGAGACGACGAGCCTTAAATGAGTTGTATGCATCGGATAGATTATAAAGACCGCTCTGCCTGTAACTGGATCCCGCGGACAAGCCGCGGGACGACGTAGGGGGGGCTAATTCACGACATGCCTAGTTTTCCATAAAATAATCTTTGTCATAGGATGCTACTAAATTGTTAACCAATTCCTGGCATACTTCTCCGAGCAGTGGTTTAAACAAAAAGCCATTACAACCGCACTCCCGAGCTTCTTTTTTATGTGCTTCAGTGCCATGTGCGGTTAAAATGATAATTGGTAGCGCGCCGATTTTATCTGGAAACCTGCGAATAATTCGCGCTAATGCTAAGCCACTCATATCCGGAAGACCAAGGTCAATCACTTATGTGGAGCTCCACATAAGTAGTGGATTCGCTCTTTACTGTATTGAGTTTGGCATAGACCAGAATATAATAGCTGCATGAAACGCTTGCGTAGCTTGTGGAGAGAAGACGCAGTCAGGTCGCTCGAGGAAGCAAGAACCCACCGAAGCGAGTTGCGCACAGGTTGCGTAACCGCAGTAGGAAACCTCGCCCTTTAGGACAAGGAAGTCAAGCGTGAAAACATGCAAAAAATGGGTTTATCTCCGCCGTTATTCGAATCGGATAGAAGCCGTGATTTATTCACCACCATTTTTTTATTTCATCATTTTTTAGGGGAAGAAGATTTGCAATGGTTAGCAAATTTTCGATCGTTGCAATTGTCAGATGAACAAGCCAGGGCACTTGTCTTCACTAAAGAAGTGGGTGCTATTAATAACAATGCCTATCGCAATATTAATCAAGTGGACACTTTGACTGCTAGTGCTTCTTTGCGCAATTTAAGGGACTTAGGCCTATTAGAAGCAAAAAATCAAGGCTCTAAAACCTATTATCTGCCAACGGAACAACTACTTGCCCCCTTAAAAGAACAACACCAATTTGAGGGCAAAGGACACCAGCTTGAGGAATTCTGCAACTTACCTGATGACTTACAATTCATCCTTACTCAGTTAGGAAAAAAAGTGCCATCTACTAAGCTTCGGGAGGCGATAATTGCTCTATGTGAATGGAAAGAAATGACGACTAGTGAGCTTGCGGCAATTTTAAAGAGAGATAAAAAACGCTTGGTGCGTAAATATCTCACACCTATGACAAAAGAGGGATTACTCCAATACAAATATCCTCAAATGCTAGAGCATCCAGGCCAGGCTTACAGAACTAAGCAATCTACCACGAAGTAATTCTTGTTATTGCAACTCGCAGTTCCAATGCAGCTGATTATTTACGAGGTTCCAGTCTATTGAAAATGCAATCAGTTGTCCTTTTTTTATTTTAAGGGATTTATTTTCAATTCCTGCTATAGGGAAAAAGGCTTGGGTCCAATTAAATGGCGTATGCTTTGTTAATGGGGTGTTACTTAGAAATGTATTCCCATACAAATGTGCTTTAAACCAACCAATAAAGCCATGCAAAGTACCTGGGCGAGTGATAATGTGAGAACTATTTAGAAAAATACGCTCCTCAATTATCTTGGGGCTAGTAAATTCGATACTCCCCATTTTTTGCGGAGGTCCGAGCAGCTCTGTTGGGAGGGCGCGATGATGATACACTGTGGAAGCGGCATGGGGAACGACTGCTGAAAAATCTAATCCACAGTGTAGCTTTTTCCAAAAATTTATCCGCTGATAGCAGCGGTTAGATTCAATGGGGGCGATAATAAATTCGATTTCTGAGGGGATGATAATGGCATCTTGTTTTAAAAATCGTTTTTTAGCATCGTTTAATAACTGTAGCATTCCTTCCTCGATCCCAAAATTTCCGATGGTTTCAGTCAGCAGGATATCCGCTTGTTGTGGCAATGTTATGTCTAGGGATGATCCTTGCAGAAGCTCAATTTTTTCGCGGAGCAAAGTTGGTTGTGAATTAATAACTTTCCTTGCTAAAGTAACCACTGATTCTGCTTGTTCAATGGCATATATTTTTTTAGGATCTGACCACTTTGCCGCAAACAGTGACAATGGACCAAGACCTGCGCCTACATCTATCCAAATTGCTTGGGGGTGATCCTTGCCTGCTTGCTTAATAGCATTTTTATACGCATTCATGCGTACTTTATCTGCAATCATGAGCTCATGAAATGTATGAGAACCAAATAGGCTTAATTCGGTAGGGTAGATGGTAAACACTTGATAAGGATTAAAGCCTATTGTATTGTAATCAAAGTAACTAGTCATAATGTTGGCGCTTCTACTTAGTTTGAATTGACTGAACGATACTGTACCCTAAAAAAACCTTAATGAAAATGTTCTTTAATGTTGCGACTTAAAAAAAAATTTCCACTATTTGTTTCAATAATTTTCTTAGGAATAATGTTCACTAGTTATTTTGTAGGCATAAAAATTAATATTACTCCGAGCATGAAGCCAGGGCTGTATGTTAGAACCTACGGCCAAATTCACAGGGGCGACCTAGTATTTTTTTGTTTAAAAGAACCTTATAAGACATTAGGATTAAAGAATTTATATCTTGAGCCTGGAAGAATATGTGGTGGGCACATTCCGTTGATAAAGCAAGTAATTGCCGTGCCAGGAGATGATATTGTTCTTACTAATCAATACATGGTAATTAATGAGGTCAAATATCCCTATAAAACCCAAAGCATAGATTGCTTAAGGCAGGAAATTATCTGCTTATCCCCGAGGGCATTATGCAGCCACGCAGGGTTATTGGGTTATTGGTACCAATGCTGAAAATTCCTGGGATTCTCGCTATTTTGGCGCTGTCACTGAAAAGCAAATTTTATTTAAGCTAAAACCGTTATTAACTAATTTTGTAACTCTCCAGATGTCATCCTGAGCGAAGCGAGGGATCTCGTTGTTCAAAGAAGAGTCTCATACAGATTTTTTTACCGTATGCTTTGCCACATTCATGAGAATCCCTCGCTTCGCTCGGGATGACATCTGGGGAGTTGCCTAATTTTTTATGATTGTTTCAGGTGAAAACTTGATCTCTTCATAAGGGATTGGTTTCTTACGATAATAAATCAAAAGAGTTAGCAGCGCGGAAGCAGCTAAAATCCCGCCCATGATAGCCAGGGTATTATAAAAAACCGGTGGCCATTCTTTTATGTTGGCTGCAAAATCCTTAACGTTAATTGCCTCTAAACCATGTACATAACATCTCCAGCCGCCTGCTATAACAGTTCCAGAAAAAAATCCCAGTAGGCCATATAAGACGGCATATTTTTTCGCATTCTGTTGAGCAATTTCTTGATTCATTCCGGGATGATGCCAAGCATTATATAACGCCGCATAGGTGAATCGATTCAGCTCTACAATGCAAAAAGGAATACCCTTAGCCTCTAATTCTTCACGGTGTTTCTTTATTGCAGCAACAAAAATATCTGCGGTCTTGTGCAGCGGATTAGCAAAAGCGCCACACCCTGGCAATACAAATACCACATGAGGTTTTTGACCCTGGGCTTTTAATTCTAGAGCTTTGGTACACTGAAAATTGATTCCACCTACAATCATCTCCTGGAGTGTCGAGTCTTTTTCTGGTGTTTGTAATAAGTGATTTGTACTACATCGTTTATCGAAATTAGATTCCAGCCTACGTCGATCTGGCGCTGCGGTAGAAATAAGTACTATGGGGGAAGTGGGAGGAGGCTCAGGCTCATTTAAGGCTTTGGTTAAATCCTCGGCTTTGCCACAAACCTCGGGCACAAATTGGCAAAAGCTGGCATGTCCAGACCCAGCAGGTACTTCATACACTGTATTTTCAAAATCAAAAAAAATAGGTTCGGAGGGAGTGCTGGTACCTTTAGCATCTCCCCGTTCCGTAACCAAGTCTTGCAAAAAAACATGACTTTCCAAATAAGGGTCCCCTTGCTTTAAAACCTTCTGCAAGATTCGAAAACAGAGGCGGGCGTAGCGACGTTGAAATTCCTTGGTTTGTTCCGGGTTATTTTCCACCTTAAAATGAGTCATTAGGGCAAACATCGAGTTGGTATGCCGACACAGTAGTTCTTCCAGAGAGCCTTTAAAATATTTGGCCGAACCATCGCGATTTGAATTAGCAGCAGCACCTACAACGGGCAATTCACCGCGGCTACTGATTTCTGTCACTATCGCAATAATGTTTGCATTACGGAAGAGTTGATTTTTTACTGGATTATTTTTTTCCTCTTTTAGATCCTTTAATTTTTTTGGATCCTGAGCGTGCATATCCTCTACATACTTAATAAAGATATCTAAGGATTTTGGATCATCAAGACATTGGGCAATGCGAGCATCGAGAGCTGCTTTAGGGTCTGCGAATTTCTGTTCACAAAAACCCCCCAGGTTACGGAAAAGTGCGTCTAAGAAAATTGCTTGTCCATACCAATATTGCTTTCTTGCCACGAAATCAGCAGGTTTATATTTTTTTAAATACCGCAAAGAACGACTGGCCCATTTCGCCCGGCTTGCTCTGGCTTGCATTATTTGTTCAGAGGTGTATAAAGAATTTGATTTTTCTTCTGGTGCTAGGGGCGATTGCATGGACCTTGCTCTCAGTGGTTAAGGAGCTGAAATACTATCATAAAATGATAAATTTACATAATTTTAGCAACCAAAAAAGGAGTTAATTTATGCGTAGACTATTATTAATTGTTGTAGCGCTAGTGCTCACTGGCTGCAAACCAGGTGTATATGCTTCATTTCAACCTGGGACTTCCGTTGGGGCGAGTGACCAACCAGCGGCTCAGGCTCAATTAGTCCCACCCCAGCCATCAAAATAAGGTAAAAACAGGCATCTATGGCCTATCTTTCCCAACGAAATATCTGAAAAATGCTCATGTACTAACATGTACACTCCGCTTTTTCATCAATTTCGTTACTTCAACCTAGGCTCATAGCTGCCTGTTTTTGCCAGCCTTGGCAATGTGGTGAATAGTTACAAAATAAGGTAATCATTCATCTTTCCCATTCGGGGAGCAGAGACAAAAAACTATCCGGCGAGGGCGAGCTGCCCTCTTCCGGGGTCTCTGCAAATAAATGCAAGGATTTTCGTGCTCGGGTTACTGCGACATAAAGTAATCGAGTCATCTCTAAACGTGTTTTCGCTCTTTCAATTTCTCGTAAGTAATTATAAATGGGATCAAATTCCGCCTTCTTGGCTTTAATGGGCGCTAAAATTAAATCGTTGTGACCATGCAAGCGGGGGCGGTCAAGCCACAAAAGCAGTTGTGCTCCATCGGGCCGATTTCGTTTCTGCAAGTGCGGCACAATGACGGTATCGAATTCTAAACCTTTGGCCTTGTGAATTGTCATCACTGACAACTTGCAATCCGCAGCACCTGTCGAGCTAAGGTGATGTTGCGCCAATTTTTCCGCTAACTTTGTGGAGTCTAATTTTGGATATTCCGACTGTAATTCCTCCAAAATAGCAAAATAAGCATTTGCGATGATTTTTTCCGCTGCGGTGAAATAAGCGGGAGCATTTAATTGTTCCCAGGTATTCTCGATCCAGACGCGCAACTTTAATCGTCCTTGCTGTGCAAGAGTCGCATTTAAAGTGGGAATTATATGAGCCAAACGCTCAGCGCCTTCCGAACTTAAGTCAGCAATTTGCGCAAAATTCTGCAAGCTTTGCCATAAAGGCAGCTCATGATTTTGTCCAGCAATCGCATGTAAATCAGCCAAATTTAATCCGCACCAAGGAGCACGCAAAATGGCGAGCCAGGCTAATCGATCTCCTAAATGTAATAGCGCACCGGTGAGTGCCATTAAATCCAATACCACCGGTTGTTGCATGAGCGATTCCATTTCTACGGCATGAAATTTTATCTCAGCTGTTTTTAATCGAGAGAGGATATCAACTAAATGCGCACGAGAACGCACTAAGATCGCAATGCTTTGCTCCGATGCCATATGCAGTTGTTGAGTAATAATCTGGATTATTGACTCAGCCATAGCATGTGTATCTTTGCAAGAATGCAGGTTTACCTTGGAGCCCTCCAAGTCGGGCTGCATAGCAATCGACTCATGAAATGGCGCTGCTCCTAAAGCAATGTCAGGTTGAAGAGGAAATAATTTCTGGAACTGAGTATTGACCCAGGCAATGAGTGTCGGAGTTGCCCGAAAATTGGCCTGCAACTGCATGGATTCGAGGGCAATCGGTCCGATGCCTTGTTGTTGCGCTTTTAAAAACAAGCCCACATCGGCTTGCCGGAAGCGATAAATCGATTGCATCGGGTCACCCACCACAAACAGACTGCGGCCCTCATTGGGTTGCCAAGCGCTGGTTAATTGTTCAAGCAAACGATATTGAGTGCTGGAAGTATCTTGAAATTCATCAACTAAAATATGCTGCAATTGATAATCAAGTCGCAGGGCTAAATCAGTGGGCGAATCCGGATCGCCCAAGGCACGTAACGCCGCCAAAGAAATTTCTGTGAAATCCACCACGTTTTTTTCAGCAAATAATAGCTTAAGCTCCGCGACTAAAATCGGTAAAACTTCAAACAAAATCTCCAGAATTTTCCACTGTGCTTCACTATAGGTTATAGGCGGTAGACTACGTAACTGTTGCAAAGCAATGCGCAAGGATTCTTCGCCAGGTAATTTTTGCAACAACTCGGCGAAACGTTTTTTTTCTGTTTTAGCTTCGGGGGGGAATCCGTGGCGTTTGTCAACTTGAATGCGCCAGGTATGTTTTTCGGTAAGCAATAAATGGGCCACGGCGGACCAGAAATCTCCCCTCATCCGGCCTTCGGCCACCTGCTCCCACAAGGGGAGAAGGAATAATGTTGAGGGTTTATGAGACTGCGCGAACTCCAACAGATCAATCACTTCCTGCATACAGTCTTTTGGCATGGCACGCTGACATTGCTCCAAAGCCTCTAAGACAATATGTTGCAAGCCTTGCTCAAGGCGCTGCTTGAGTTCTGTGCGATTAGAAGGTTTGGCGTGTGAAATCAAATAAGGTAGCCACTGATCGCGCCTGGCAAGCATACTCACCAGTAATTGCTCCAATAAAGGAATTTGATTATCCAAATGCAACATTAACTCTGCCAAGGCTTTTGACCAAGGTTGTTGATCTTCCAAGCTAGCCAAGCATCGTTTTGCTGCTAATAAATATATTTCAGCCGCATCTTCCGCAATGGCCATGCTACTATCCAAACCTGATAACAAAGGCATGTGTCGAATTAAGCGGGCACAAAAAGCATCAATAGTTTGCACATGTAACCGATGGGGATTTTGACGCAAATTCCATTGCTGTTTTTGATCCTGAGTTAAAGCAGCTGTCGCTAATTGCCAGGTTTTATAAGCATGAGGTTCAGCAGGCGCGGGATGTGACGCAGCTGCTGTTAATGCTCGCAAAATACGCTGACGCATTTCTGCTGCCGCTTTACGGGTAAAGGTCAGTGCTAAGATTTCTTCTGGATCATTCACATGGGCCAGCAGCACTAAAAAACGCTGCACTAGCAATTCCGTTTTACCTGAGCCCGCGGGAGCTTGCACAATGAAGGAATCATTGGGAGATAAAGCACGTTGGCGTAATTGTGAGTCTGGCATTTTACCCTCTCTCTAATAAACCCCAGCACTATTCCTTCTCCCCTTGTGGGGGAATTATTCAACAACGCCCCTTGTGGGGGAAGGAACTGCTATCCGACACAGCATGTGCAAATCACATTGTCGGCAGGTTTGTTCTTGATATTTTGGATCCACGCGGGCTATTCCCGCTTGAAATTCCGCTGCTATTTGCGTCAACTTTTGATGCTGACTGTTTTTAAAGGCTTCCCAAGTAGTAATCGCAGGATCAATGCGTTGTTCAGCAATGGTTTGCACCCCTGAGATGCTGATCTCTGCTGCACTGATGCCCTTAAATAATAACTTTTCCGCTCGAATCTGGGCAAACACGAGGCCATCAATAGCTGCTTTATCCTGCAAACAATAGAGAGGTAACTGCGGATCATCCGGTCTTTCACCAAACCAATCTTCAATTCGCGGTTGGCCCGTTTTATAGTCAATAATAATCTGGCTGCCATCCGCCAGCTGATCGACACGATCAATGCGTAATTTGAAATTAAGTTGCCCCAGCTCCACCTCGTGCTGTGCTTCTCGCGCAATTACTAGAAAAGGTGGGCGTTGTTTTTCAAGCTCCAGCCATTCTTTCGCCAGCTCTTGCAAGCGTTGCGATTCCACTGCTTGAAACTGTGGCGGCAGTGGCTCTAGCGCTCGTGCATTATAAGTCCGTAAAGCGCTGGCCACTGCCCTTGCGATGAGCAACTCTAAATCTTCAGCAGACTGCTGCAATAACGTCTTATGATCCTTTAATTCTGCCCATACCCGATCCAACATTTCATGCAACAAAGCCCCTCGCTCTTGAGGCAGTAAGGTGGATTTAATCGGCGGCAATTTTGCTGCACCTAATCTTATTCTGGCAAATGCGCGGAATGGGCAAGCCGCTTGCTCTTTTAATACATTCGTCCCCCCTGGCACTTGCCCAGGAACCACCGGCGGCGCTGATTCCTCATAAACCTTCGACCTTATTCCTTCTCCCCTTGTGGGAGAAGGTGCCGAAGGCGGATGAGGGGTAAGCATAGCTTCTGCAGCAACTTCCGTAACCTCCTGCAGGAGAGGACTGCACGCTAACGGCAAATCGCCATCGAATTGCGAATAGCTAAACTGCACCTGCTTGGCACTATGACAAAATCGCTCAGTTAAACGGCGACTAAAATCCAGTTCTCGCTGCGCTGAAGCATGTGGCATATTAAACTTACGCTGGATGTGCACCGGAATAAATGGATTTGGCGCAGGGGGCTGGGGCCAGGTTTGATCGTTCATTCCCATCACCCAAAGCTGATCAAAAAGCATCCCGGCTGCCTCTAATACACCTAGTATTTGGATGGGAGCCGGTGGCGTTTGGGCTTGGAATAAAATATTTTGGGTTAAATTACCTAAATAATAACAGGCCTGCTCACGGTCCATGTCGTCATGCACCAGATCAAAGCTAGCAAATTCCTCTAATAAAGCCTGCCAGCGTTGCAGTTGCTGATATTCATCGCTAGTCAAAGAGCGTTCCCCAGGCCACCCAAAACTTTCGAGTTGAGCTGTGAAATGTCGAGCCCATTCGCTTGGTGATTGCCTAGTTGGCAGTGCTGCGCAGCTTGCCAGATAAGCGCGCCCATAAGCTAGCCATTCGGGGCACGAGCTGGTTTTTTCAGCAAAATTCAGGGCAGAAACCAAGCTTAGCTCGCTAGTAGCTCGCTTGCGTAACACCACATCCCATTGGGCACGAGCTATTTTTTCCGTCTCCGCATCGCCAATAAAAGGCGAACGTAATAAAGTGCTGATTTCCTCCAGTGAAATTCTTCCTGGCCCTAGTTGCAAAATTTGCCTGGCAGTATCAATCATGGGATAAGCAGCAAAAGACTCACCCGCGGAAATATTGAAGCCAGCTTCAGAAGAGATAGCTTTGCTAAATGCCCGATGCACTTTATCGCGAATTAGGCTTAGTTGGGGTATTACGCAGCCTATGCGCGCTTGGGGATTGCGGGTCACTTGTTGATTAGCCCAGGCTGCCATCGTTTGCAGCTCTTGTTCCAGATCCAGCAAGGCAACACGCTGAACTGTGTCGGTCTGCATCTCAGATTGATAAAAACGGAGTTTTTTCGAGCTACAGCGACACAATAGTGCTTGTATTTGCGGAGGAATTTCGTCAAAACCCGCGACAATGAGCTGTTGCGCGCCTAATATTGGCTGCTTTTCACATTGCGTCAGCAGATATTCTACACAACGGCTACTGTCGACATAATGCCGCTGCTGGCAATAATCCTGGAATGCCTGGGCCCAAGTTAAGAAGGCCTTGGTTTCTTCGGAGGGCATTTGTAGGAGTGGTGATAGCGGCACTTGCCATTGCTGTAACAGGCGCCATGCTTCGTAAGCAATATTAGCCAGCTGATGATAAGAGAATACAGAAAATTCCTGGGGAGATTGTTGCCAAAAATCCCTAATGATCTGTTCCCAAACTATTAAGCTTTGCGTGTCGCTCAGCAGCCAGGGCAGCTTTTGCCCTGAATTGCGATACAGTTTCTGATAAGTCTGAGTAACCCAATCACTCACTGGGACGCAGTGAAAATCGGCCCAAGCAGGCATAGCTTGAAAATAAGCACTAAGCCGTTGGTTGGGAGTGATTAGAACCATAGGGAAGTGATTACATCATGAGGAAGCAGTACGTTCAACTGGAAAGATAATGGTTACTTGTAATCCTTGTCCGCCAGGAGGGGTATCAAGCGAAATTTTCGCCTTATGCAGCTCAGCAATTTGTCGCACGATTCCTAAACCGAGCCCACTGCCAGGGCTTTTGTTTCCTAATAGCCTAAAAAACCTTTCAAAAACCTGCTGCCTTAAATGCTCCGGGATTCCCGGGCCATTATCAATGACTTTTAATACTACACCTGCCGTTTGTTCTTCTATGATCACGCGTACTAGGCTATTTTCTGGCGTGTAACGAATCGCATTATCGACCAAATTTCGAATTAAAATGGCTATTGCTGTCGAATGGCCTTGGATCAGAGGTTCTTTTTCCGGGGCAATCAATTCAATTTCACTATTTTTCTGCAAAGCCTCTGGAGCCAACTCAGCCATCACCTCTTTAGCCTGACGAACGATATTGACTCGGATAGAATGTTCTAAGGCTAATCCTTGCCCGACTCGGCTGAGTGTCAGTAGTTGATGTACGACATGAGCACTCCTGTCTACCCCGGTGAGTATTTTTCGCAACGCAGCTTCTCGTTCCGCTTCATTTTTTGCATTTAAGGCTACTTGGGTGTGAGCCTTCAAAGCCGCCAATGGCGTCTTTAATTCATGAGCGGCATCAGCCGCAAAACGCTTTTCTCGTTCAAACGCCGCTTTTAACCGAGCAAACAACTTGTTCCATTCCTCCACAATCGCTTGAATTTCAATCGGTACTTGGTTCACATCAATGGGTTCTAAATGATCGGGGGCACGCCTGCGAACTTCATCCGATACCCGCTGCAAACTACTCAAGCCACGGCCAATAATCATCCAAATTAACATCCCTAAAAAAGGGTAGCTAATCAGCATGACTAACATGGATTCCTGGGTGATTTGTCCTGCAAGCAGTCGGCGAAAATCATATTGTTCTGCAATGATAATTTTTACTTTACTAATAGGATCGATGGTGGCAAAAATTCGCCATGATTTTTCTTTATAGGTACGATGCGATAACCCAATAAAAACGCTAGAAAAGCTCGCAGGCAATGGAGTGGCTGAATGCAAAATTATCTGGCCATATTTATTGTTAACCTGAAATCGAAATTCCTCTTGAGTGTTACTGAAGAAGTTACTTTTATTGTGCAATTTTATGGGGTATCGTACCGTAGAAAGGCTATCGATGTTTTTTTGGATGCGTTCTAATTCCTCAGGCGGGGGCGTTTGACTCATAAAAGCCTGAATGGCAAATGCTGACTCAACCAATTTTTGGTCCAAATGATTTTGCAGGTCTTTATTTTCAATGAAGAAGTTAGCAACCATGCTAAGTGAGGTGATTAAAATCACGCTCAATAGCAAGTTGGTAATGAGAAAATTTCGAATTGAGGAGGTCATTTTACCTTTTCAACAACATAACCAACGCCCCTGATCGTTCGTATCAAGTTGTGGCCAAACTTTTTACGTAGGTTATGAATATGCACTTCCAATGCATTACTATCAATTTCATCTCCCCAGCCGTAGAGAGTTTGGGTTAATTGCTCACGTGACAGAACCCGGCCCACATTTTCCAATAACTTGAATAGCAAGGCAAATTCTCGCCGGGACAAAATAATCGTTTCATTATTAAGGTAGGCGGTACGAGAAGCTGGATCCAAGGTAATATTGCCATAAACAATGATAGGCTCGGCTCGAGACGCAAATCGACGCTGTAAGGCACGAATCCGCGCTGACAATTCCTCAAAATCAAACGGCTTGACGAGATAATCGTCGCCCCCAGCATCTAGGCCCCTGACACGGTCTTCTACTAATTCTTTCGCCGTGAGAATCAAAACCGGAGTAGTGACATTCCTAGCTCTGGCAGCCCGCAAAACATCAAGACCTGAACGCTTCGGTAACTCTAAATCTAATACAATGGTATCAAAATTCTCGGATAAAATGGCCTGTAAAGCCGCTTGACCGTCTTTGACCCAGTCCACAACATATCCATACTGCACCAAGCCAATACGGACACCATCGCCCAAAAGTTCATCATCTTCTACCAATAAAATTCGCATTTATTACCCCTCAACCTATTAAAAACACGTAATCCTACCATTTTTTGGAGAAACTTGCAAAATTTGTTTAATAATTATACAAGCCCTTTCTTTATTGCAAGCCTCTTGGGCATCGATTAAACTCCGGCACTGTCACAACGGGGTGTAGCTCAGCTTGGTAGAGTGCTGCTTTCGGGAAGCAGAGGCCGTAGGTTCGAATCCTATCACCCCGACCAGGAATGTTCAATGGAATCAATGAATTACAAATAATTTTCTGTAAATATTCGTTCCGCCCATCATCTAGCCACATAGAATATCCTTAAATTTTTTTGTTAACGGATATAGCCAAATATTCTTTTCGGGAATAGTTGCTTGATGATTTCTATCCAACTTCCCACACCCCGTTGTTTTACCTACATAGGTCCAATTGGCTGCTTTATAACATCCTCCTACAAAGCGACGAGAATCAACAAATGTTTCGAGTAAAACGGGTTGATAGGCGTAAAGCTCAATCCAATCTCTAAGTAATTGTTGATTGGCTAAGGGTGCGGCTGATTTAGAACGACACCAATACCTAAAAAATTCAAAGACTTAGATCATTTTTCGCTCGAAAAAATCTCACGAATCCTATACATTACTCCCTCTTTTAAAGTTATCCCCCTATTTTCTAACCTCTGCCAAAAGGATATGCTAATGCAAGCCAAAGCTCCAACATTGACATCCTCTCCGGCATAAATGCCGGAGATTCCATACATGTGGCTGTGCCACGAGTATGAGGTTCTCGTTTCTACGCCGCACCCAACGCGCTTGCTCCACGAGCCATCACAGCATGCCCTGCTGCTAAAATATTTTTCGCCGCGTTCAAATCAGCATTTGCTGCATATCCGCACGATACACACACAAATTCACTTTGGGTCTGACGGTTTTCCTTGGCAACATGCAAACAATGAGAACAACGCTGGCTGGTATAGTGGGGTGATACTTCAATGAACATCCCTCCATTCCACGTCAGCTTATATCCCAATTGTCGCCTGAATTCATACCAGCCCTGGTCTAATATCGCCTTGTTTAATCCAGACTTCGCAGCAACATTCACCCCGGGATTTTGTAAGTCTCCCGATGCGGATCGACTCATATTTTTTACTTGCAAATCTTCCACAACCACTACCGCGTGGCTTTTGCTGATGCGGGTTGTAGTCTTGTGTAAAAAATCTCGTCTCATGTTCGATGCTTTTTGATGCAGTGCCCCTACTCGAGCCACTTGCTTCTTCCATCGCCCAGAAAATTTTTGCTTCTTCGCTAATTTGCGCTGTTCTATCCCTAATCTTTTTTCTATCTGCCTAAAACTATTCAAGGATTCTATAGTGTCACCATTGGATAGGGTCGCGAATTTTGCAATGCCTGCGTCTATACCTACGCTATCGACTGCTGTTGACTGCGAAGAGATGTCTTGTTGTACTTGGATACTGATATACCAATGTTTTCCTTGCCGTGATACCGTTACATTTCGTATGTCCCCTATGACCTCCTGGCTTCGGTAAAAATGAATCCAACCTAATTTCGGTAATTTCAGACGGTTGCCTTCTAATTCGATTTGCTTCGGCTCCGGAAATCGAAAACTATCGTGACGACCTTTTTTCTTGAAGCGAGGTAATCGTTTATTTGGCTGCGTTTTGTCAAATGCATCGGAAAATGCTCGATCTAAATCACGCAATTTTTGTTGCACGATATGTGCTGGACATTCTTTCAAAAAACCATATTCTTCAGATTGCTTCCATTGCTTCACCCAAAAATCAAATTCTGCATAGCGCAGAATACGCTCCTGTCGTTGCAAGCGTTCCAAATTCATGCGGCAACATTTATTCCATACAAATCGACAATGTCCTGCATAAGCGGACAGTTGCTGCTCAATCTCTTGGCTGGATTTTAAGCGAAAACGATAGGCTTTTTTGATTTTCATAGTACCAATGAATATACTATTGGTCTATGAATAGTTCAATGGACATCCGACACGGCAGACATTGTGTTTTTAATTTACATGCTCACTTGGTATTTGTGACAAAGTATCGCAAATGTGTTTTTACAAAACCCATGCTAGAGCTCTTGAGTGAAGTATTTTATAGTGCCTGCGAAGACTTTGACGCAACATTGGTCGAAATGGAAGGAGAGCGTGACCATGTGCACTTATTGGTTAATTAGCCACCCAAAATATCGTTGTCACGGTTAGTCAATAGCCTCAAAGGCGTTTCTTCTCGTCGCCTTCGCCAAGCACACTCTCAAAATCTGCAGTGTTATTGGAAAGGAGTACTGTGGTCTCCCAGTTACTTTGCTGCTTCCTGTGGAGGAGCGCCCATCTCTGTCATTCGACACTATATCGAGCAACAGAACTCTCCCCACTAAGCGCTCACTTCGCTTCGCGGTTGTGCGCCTTATATCCTCGTCATGAATGACGGGGTTTTACGGCGCAGGAGGATAAAAATAACCAATTATTATGAAGCGTCTGAATGTAAATTTACTGAGTTGACGGAAACATTAAAAAATCATCATACTAGAACCATGAACCTATCCGAACTTGAAAAACTGCTCCAAGAAGAGGGGCGCGAACTATTGCGGTTAATGCTTCAGGGCCATCCTGGAGAAAAAAGGAATTCAAAACGGATGGCCACCGTCGCTTCTGTTTACAACATCGACCGATTTATACGAAATCCGGAAGATTTTAAAAACGAACTCGCCTCTATCAAGATGGTCAAAGAGGTTATGGGTGAATGAGTGGTTTACATAAAAAATTTTTAATGTTAATGGATGAAATAGGAAGAAGAGAAGTTAAGATATTAATTCTTGCACATCGTGATAGACTAACACGATTTGGCTTTGAATGGTTTGAACATTTTGCTAAATCGTTTTGGTGTGAGATTATGGTATTAAATCAAGAGAGGCTATCCCCAGAACAAGAAATGGTGCAAGATTTAATGACCATTGTGCATTGTTTTTCTTCCCGATTATACGGATTAAGAAATTATCGTAAAAAATTAAATGAGGCATTAAAACAGGAGGTCAAATGCAATTGACCCATAAAATTGCGCTCAATCCGACAGTACCACAAAAAGAATATTTTCAAAAAGCCGCAGCTGAAAAATCCATCCGCCTACCTAAAATAGGCTGGGTTAAAATGACGGAAGCCCTCCGTTTTGAAGGAAAGATATTAGGAGCCACCGTATCACGAACAGCAGATCGCTGGTTTGTTGCCATTCAAGTAGAGGTGCCCGATGCTAAGGCTAAGAAGCAGCGGCTATCTGATCAGGTTATCGGTATGGTGAGTATATTCGTTTACATTTTTAATAGCAGATGGTTATGATGTATGGCCAGCTTTGTGCTGAATTCTATGATGCAGATAAAAAATTTGCTTCAGCTGAGGAACTGCAGCTCTATCAAGAGATATTTACCTATAAGGATTTATTATTTGAGCCTATGTGCGGCTCTGGAAGGCTGCTAATTCCATTGTTACAGCTCGGTTATCAGGTTCACGGACTGGATAGTTCCTTGGTTATGCTGAATCATTGCAGGCAACGTGCACAAGAATTACACCTAAATGCTGTATTATATCAGGGTGCTATTGAGTATTGGTCAACGCCACAGAAATATCAAGGTATTATTATTCCATTTGGCTCTTTTCAATTGCTCTATCCTCGCGAAAATGCTGAGACCGCATTAGAAAAATTTAATGAGATGTTGACTCTTGGCGGCAAGCTAATCATAGATACCTTTGTGCCGTGGGAAGCCCTATACGACAATGGTGAGGTAGATATCAGTACTCGCAAAACTGTACTTCCTTCGGGAGAATGGATAGAAATCCAAAACCATACTACAGCCGATAAATTTAAGCAGCATATGCTTTCCAAAACACATTACACTAAGTATTCAAATAATAAAATTATTGCAGAAGAAGATGAGCAAATGAACATAATGTGGTATTACGAATTTGAAATGGCATTACTTTTAGAGAAATTCGGCTTTAAAAATATCAAGCGTATCACTCGTTTTTTGAATGGAAGTGATCATATAACTTTTATAGCCACTGCTGTAAAATGAGGAAAATAACATTCTTGGGCTTAATTAAGGCCCTCTAGCTATCGGATCCCCTATATTCATTTCCTCATCTTTTCCTGTAACTGATGATAAAAGAATGTCTTTTGTAATATCATGTATTTCATCATTAGAATCGATAAAATTTAGCTCTTTGAGTCTTTTTAGTGGATCTCGCCAAACTTTATAGTTGGGATCTCGGCATTTTTGTACTAATTCGTAAAAAATAAATGGCTCTTTTTGAGCTAAAGTAGTCAACGTGTTGGCAAGTAATATCACAATAGATTTTGGATGTTCAGCACCATTTTTTAAAATCACAAACGAGGATTCTTCCCGTTTTTTTACAGCTTCCTTCAATTCTTTTTTTTTGGGAGCTATGTCAGAAGATTTGACAGGTTTTTGTGCCTTAATCGTAGTAAAGAAACCATGTGATGGGAAAGGAAAACGGTGAATACCAGACATCGTATTAATCCAAAAAGCCACGTTAGCATTTTGTGATGATTTTTTTTCACTACGCTTATCCATCTTTAAGCTCCTTTCAGTCTTTGTCAAATTTAAAATTACATAAAAAAATTAAATAAGGTATTGCATTGTTAAGAAAGTCTGATGATAATACTCAAGCGCAATCGACGAGGTCTCAACACCTCGCCGACTGCTGGCCACAACAAAAATCTTAACCGGAGATTTTCATCATGGTTGCAACCATTTTAGCTTATCGTGTGTTCGCGCAAAACAGCTTTTTGTACTTTCTCACTCCACTTAAACTATTATTTTGCCTTGTCCATCGTGCCGTAAGACCCCGTCATTCATGGCGGGGATGTAAGGCACTCCTTCGATTATTTGGGTTTTGGTTGCTGCTCAATGTACTGTAGTGTCTAGCCGTTTTGGATTCGCTCCTTACTGTATTGAGTTTGGCATAGACCAGAATATAATAGTCGCATGAAAATCCAGAAAGCATTTAAATTCCGTATTGAGCCGAATGGTGCGCAAAAACGCGCGATGAGTCAGTTTGCGGGTAATGCACGTAAGGTTTGGAATTTAGCATTAGCGCGTCAACAAGAGCTCTATGCCGAAAACAAACCGTTTACCCATAGCTTTGGTATGAATCACTGGTTGTTAGTATGGAAAAAAGAAATGCCCTACCTGCAACAATCGCCTTCCCAAACCTTGCAACAAGTCACTAAAGACCTTGATCGCGCATTTAAAAACTTCTTCGCCCACCGTGCTGCTTTCCCCAAATTCAAGAAAAAAGCTCACTCATCAGCTAGTTTTCGTTTTCCACAAGGGTTTAAGCTGGATCAAGATAATAACCGTATTTTTCTGCCAAAATTGGGATGGATACGCTATCGCAACAGTCGCGATGTAGTAGGGAAAATTAAAAACGTCATCGTTAAGCAATGCAATGGCTTGTGGTTTGTATCAGTGCAGACCGAGCGTGAAGAGAGTCAACCCTTGCCAACAGCTACTACCCCAGTGGGTATTGATATGGGTATTACACGTTTTGCTACGATGAGTGATGGAACCTATGTCGAACCCATGAATAGCTTCAAAAAACATCAAGCACGCCTTGTGCATTATCAACGTCGCTTGAAGCGTAAGAAAAAATTTAGTCGTAATTGGATCAAAGCCCAAAAGCGGGTTCAAAAGACTCACAACACAATTGCCAATGTCAGACAAGATTTTCTGCACAAAACCAGCACCGCGATCAGCAAAAACCACGCGCTCGTCTGTGTTGAGGATTTGCAGATAGCTGCCATGTCGAAATCTGCCAAAGGCAATTGTGAGCAGCACGGTCGCCAGGTCAGACAAAAGGCAGGTTTAAATCGCGCCATACTGGATCAGGGTTGGGGCGAATTTCGACGCCAGTTAGCTTATAAGCTTGAGTGGAACGGTGGCATTTTTCTGGCGGTGGATCCGAAAAATACCAGTCGAACCTGTCCTGCCTGTCAGCACGTTTGTGCAGACAATCGCAAAACGCAAGCTGAGTTTGCGTGCGTGCGTTGTGGCTATAGCCACCATGCCGATGTGGTTGGCGCGATCAATATTTTAGAGCGGGGGCACCGCTTGCTAGCTTGTGGAGAGAAGACGCAGTCAGGTCGCTCGAGGAAGCAAGAACCCACCGAAGCGAGTTGCGCACAGGTTGCGTAACCGCAGTAGGAATCCTCGCCCTTTAGGGCGGGGAGGAAGTCAAAATAATTTCTTAAGAAAACTGTGGTTTAATGCCAAGATAACGGTATGAGTTCGGGCAATTAACATAATGAGGTTATGGTCTATGGAGTTTAAAGAAGAGGGCCAAGAAAATGGCAATGTCTGGACTGATGATATTTCAGCTGATATTTCAGCAAACCCCGTGGAGACTGTTTGATGATTATTCTAAGGAAAGCCCTCCAATTCAGTTAGAGTTTGAAATAAAAGAAACCAAGCTAACAATATTTGATTACCTCGGAACCTGGAAAGTTCTTATCCGCAAACTTGACGACCTTGAAAAATCTGTGCGCTTAAGCTCTGGCGTAGCTGCTGATTTAGTTACTAATCGCTTTAAGGATGTTCAGCAGTTACTCGACGAATTTAACGAGGGATTTCAAACCGAGTATGAGCCAGAATATCAGCGGATGAGGGAGGAAATAGCCTCCTTCAAGTCTAGATTGGATATAATTGCCGATTATTTATCCCGGTGTAAATCGGCCGCTTTTGGTACAACAACAGTCCCCACCTTTCCCTTCTCGGCACCTCTATCTGTGAGACCGATAGTCCCTGACCTGCCCCTCCTTGATACTAAAGAGGACAAAAAGGAGGATATAAATTCAAAGCAACTCGACGTTGCGACTTTGCGCCAACAAAATGAACTGCTTTTAGAGCAACAAAGATCTTGGCTGAGTAAACACCTTGGGAATAACAAGGCGAAGTATGCAATTTTAGCGACTCTCCTCATCGTAGGGACAGCTTCTTTACACCAATTTTCTGATGTCCTGGAAAGTGACAATGGGGTACTGACGTTAGAGATCCTGGGGTCTGTGTTGTTATTGGCTATGCTTGCATTATTGGCAAAAACCAGCTGGGAATATTGGAAAAATCAAACCAATAAACAACAGAAAGTCCAAAGCATTGCAGAAACAATGGGATTAATGCAGAGCTTAGTCAGCCTAATTTACCAAGAACCTCAAGCACTTGCTCAATTTTGGTGTCGCAGCTGTGTAGAAAACCGAGGTACCATTGACCATCTGGTTAGTGTGCTGGAGGATTTAAGAAAAAATCATGGCCCTGCCATTGCAGCCCAGTTTTTACTCCATCTAAGCAAAGAGAATACTGACTTAGCAGTTGAGCTTATGGGTGAATTAGAGTTTGGCAATTCCGACAATGGAGTCATTCGTGGACAATTAGAACGACTAGACCCAGACCACTATGTTAGCTTGCATCGCCTCAGCTCCAACTGGCTGCGTCAGAAGCTCGCTGCTGATGCCTCTGGTAGTGACGATAGGCTAAAGCGCTTGGCGAATGCGTCGTCAATGTTATTGCCCACGGTGTCAAACCTCGCCACCGAGGCCGACATAGAAGCTTTAAAAGCTGCAGAATCGAAATCTTCGCAGACTAAAATACCAAGAGAGGCTGTTACTGCGTTTAAAATTGAATGGTATCGATTGAGCTTTTATCCTTATGAGCAGGCTCATGAGGAACTTCGTTGCTATTTACAGCCTAGTGAAGAACTAGAAAATCGCCAGGAGGCTTTGGCAAGATTAATAGTAGGTCACCCTGACCAAGCGGTAAGTTTATTCTGTATAGCGCTGCGTACTGATAATCCGCAGGAGGCTGAGGAAAATTTCGGAGCATTGTGTTCTGTGCTAAAAGAACTGTCTCAGCATACGAGTGGAGCCTATGAGCAGGCAGTAGCTCGGTTGCTGCTCGCTTACCGACGCCGATCGCACGGTGAATCTCAGTATTTAAAAGCAGCGACATTTTTGGTTTTTTGGGGCAAGAATAGTGAGCGTATTCATGAATGCTTAAGAGAAGCAGGTCCTGAGGGTTTAGCACTATTGGCTGAGGCGCGGGCCATGTTTCAGCAAAGAGTTTCAGAATCCAAATCTCTCAGCGGTAATAGCTCATGGCTTGCTTCTGCACATATGGATTTTTTGCCTCAGGTGGCTCGAGCCTTCGCAGATAACAAAATACAACAGTCAGGTTTGCAGAAGGCCCCTCAACGTTTTATAGAAGTGATTCTGTATAACCTAGGAAGCAGTCCAAGCCCCAATTTAACTCAAGCACAGTGCAAAAGCCTGAAGCAATTATTTACCTTAGACGATGAAAAAGTTTCGCGGGCTTCAAAAATTTCTATTACTGATTTAGCGATAAAGCAATTACTTGTTTACCATCCCGAGCGGCTAGGAAATATAATTGCGGCAGTCAATACCGGCGCTCTTGGTTTTAGAGAAAGCATGTTTCAAGCAGTGATAAAAAGAGCAATAGTAAAACATCCAAGAGAAATAGCGCCATTATTTGAGCGCAATGCTTTGCATCCATGTCCATATCATCAAAGAGATGTGGAAAAAACCGTAGAATTTCTAAAAAATTTAGTGAAAACGTCACAGAACCTTGAGCCGGTGGCTATTTTTTTATTTGAATTACAACCCCGGAACGCGGCAGAAATTTTAGCCAATTGGGGTGAGAGCAGTGAGGGAATTCGCAATGCCTTGCAAAAGCACGATGCGACACTCTATCAGCAGCTTCGAGCACGGGCCTGCGGTCTATTCGAGGCAAGACTAGATGATGAAGTGCGTACTAAGTACTCTTCTTTTAATTGGTATGACATGATTGCCCCAGCCCATCCCGATTTTCTACCCATAGTTGCTAAGCTGCAGAAGAAACAGGATACTTGGACAAATTTTTACTCAAAGAGTCTGGCGCAAATGGGTTCTCCCGGTTTATCTGGCTCAGCTTATGTAACGGCGGAATTATATTGTTTAGGAGACACAGCAGGAGAAGGATTCTTATAATTCTCCAGACCGATTAAGCATTTTTTTGCAAGGGGGTTTGAATGAAGCGAAGAGTTTAAAGAATCTTCCTAAGTTTTTTTTGAGCTTGCAAATTTTAAATCAGCACTATAGCGATAAGCTTAATGCGGCGCTGTTAAAGTTATGGCTTTCAAATTTCTTGTCAGATGAGTTGTCTCATGCCGGTCTTTTTTTGTGGGGGTTAGGTAAAGAGGGTAGGCAGCCGAGTATGGTAATAGAAGCAGAACAGCATTTTGTGGAGGTCGTGAGTAAGCAACAGGATGAGACGCGTGTACAGTTGCTTGGCACGGTCCATATTGATTTTTTACCGCAGATATGTGAAGTATTGCACCAAAAAGACGGGGATTGGCGGGAACTGGCTGGGCAATATCCCCAGCGGGCAGTTGAAGCCACTTTATATGGTTTTTCTAAAACAGAATTTTTTTTGGAATCTTACTTATCCACAGTGCGGGATGTCTTGCGCGAATATTCTGATGCTATTCCAGAATCTTTGATAAGTTTGGAAACAAGTCATCCGAAACAGGCACAGAAGCTCATTGAGAAAATAAGTAACTGTACGGAAATCATATTGGCTCAAGAAGTGATGGGAATTGTGCTTAGTGCAGCCCAGGCAAAAGATCCACAATGCTGCAACAGGTTAAAAAACTATATTCCATCAAATCTCAGGGAGCTTATGGGGGTCCCATTGGCTCCTTCCACTACAGGACAATCCCATTTTAGTTCTTCCTCTTCCTCTTCCGCTTCCTCGACTTCAACTTTGGCAAGTATCGCTTTGCCGGGGCAGACACCCCTTCCCCTGCCGTGATTTCCTATACGGTTTGTGTTTTATTCTATCAATATGTTATCTTAATGTTTCCTTAATGCTGGAGTGAGCAATGAAAGCCTCGGATGTATTTATACAAGCATTAGTTAACGAAGGCGTGCAGCATATTTTTGCGGTGCCCGGTGAAGAAAATTTGGATTTGCTGGAATCCATTCGTACTTCCAGCATTCAATTAATTGTGCTGCGTCACGAACAAGCGGCCGGCTTCATGGCGGCTACTTACGGCAGGCTGACGGGTAAAACTGGAGTGTGCTTAGCAACTTTGGGACCGGGGGCGACTAATTTAGTGACAGCTGCAGCCCATGCGCAACTCGGCGCCATGCCGATGCTGATGATCACAGGGCAAAAACCTATCAAAGAAAGCAAACAAGGTAAGTTTCAAATTATTGATGTCGTCGAAATGATGCGCCCCTTGACGAAAATGACCAAACAAATCGTCAATGGCAATACCATTCCCAACTTGGTTCGTGAAGCTTTTCGCCAAGCTGAAACAGAACGTCCCGGTGCGGTGCATTTAGAATTGCCAGAAGATATTGCACGAGAAGACTGCAACACAACATTATTTGAAATTAACGTCGTATTACGCCCAGACGCGGATCTGTTAGCTATTAAGCACGCCTGTGAACTGATTGAACAAGCCATACGGCCCTTAATTTTAATTGGCGCTAGTGCGAGCCGTAATTCTATTTCAGATCAGCTGAACGCTTTGCTCGATAAAACAGGCATCCCCTTTTTCGATACGCAAATGGGCAAAGGCGTCATTGATGAACGTAGCGAATTATACTTGGGAACCGCTGCCTTATCGGACAAGGATTACTTGCATTGTGCTATTAATCGCGCAGATTTGATCATCAATATCGGCCATGACATCGTCGAGAAACCACCGTTTTTCATGCGTCATAATGGCGCCAAAGTAATTCACATGAATTTTAGTCCAGCGCAAATCGATGATGTTTATTTCCCTAACTTAGAAGTGATTGGCGATTTAGGTTCGACGATTGAACGATTAACCCACATGATAAAACCTTCTGAATTTTGGGATTTTAGCTATTACCATCGCGTCAAAGTTGAAGTAGCTCGTCATGTTGATGATGGCAGTGATGATCCACGTTTTCCTATTTTCCCGCCGAGATTGGTCAAAGACGTGCGCGAAGTGATGCCAGCCGATGGGATCCTCGCACTGGATAATGGTATGTATAAGATTTGGTTCGCTCGCAATTATCCCGCATATATGCCCAATACCGTGCTGCTGGATAATGCATTAGCCACCATGGGCGCTGGTTTGTCTTCGGCTATGGCGGCCAAAATGGTTCACCCCCATCGTCAAGTGGTCGCTGTTTGTGGTGACGGTGGCTTTATGATGAATTCCCATCAACTCGAGCCGGCGGTGCGTTTAAATATGCATATTGTGATTTTATTGCTGAGAGATAACGGTTATGGAATGATCAAGTGGAAACAAGAAGCCATGCATTTTCCTAATTATGGTCTCGATTTTAATAATCCTGATTTTGTGAAATATGCAGAAAGCTATGGCGCGCATGGGCACCGTGTAACAAAAGCTGCCGAACTGAAAACTATCTTGAGTTATTGCTTGGAAACTCACGGGGTGCATTTAATCGATGTCCCAGTAGATTATTCAGAAAATGCCGAATTTTTGGGTACCCAATTACAACAATTAACCAATGCATTATGTTAAATTCGTCCACCCCAACCCAGTAATTTTAACCAATGCAACACTTTGCATTTTCATAATGCATGAATCTAAAAATATCTAGAAAATATTGGAATTAGTCTTGGTTTCTCCAGCTTCTTCCTCAGTAGAAGATAGAGCAGCTAGCCAATTAGCCTCCAAAATAGTGACTGCATTTCCCGTGAGTAGAACACGACTGCCTCGAATTGAAAGCGTAATTTCACCTCCTCGCGGAGATGCTTGATAGGCTAGAAATTCAGTTTTATTTAATTTTTTCTGCCAATAATCCGCTAGTTTACAATGAGCGGAACCAGTTACCGGATCTTCTGAAACTCCTACGCGCGGCCCAAAAAATCTTGAAACAAAGTCGTATTTTTGATCGGCTGCGGCCGTGATAATCAATCCACGACAATCGATCGTGTTAATTTTTTCAATAATAGGATGAAAATTTCTTACCGCAGTTTCCGACGGAAATTCCAGTATAATGTCATCTAAGGCCTTGGCTGCGGCAATGATATTTCCCTCAATAATACCTTCAAAAATATGCCTATCTAAGCTGGCGCTCACGGGTTGCAAAGGGAAATCAAGCGTTAATGCTACTGCATTTTTGTAAACACTAAGTGGGCCACTCAAAGATTCAAGGAGGATTTTATCTCCTTGCGCTAACTTATTTTGATACAAAATATGCGCAGCTGCTAAAGTAGCGTGACCACAGAGTTTCACCTCCACCGTTGGAGTGAACCATCGAATATGAAAATGATCTTGAGCTAATGGCTTAACAAAAGCAGTTTCAGAGAGATTCATCTCAGACGCAATTTGTTGGCATAGTTTATCTTTTGGAAAATTTTCCACAATCATAACGGCAGCTGGATTACCTGAATAAGCTTGAATGGTAAATGTATCGACTGTCCAAATTTTCATTTTTTTTACCCCCCATGTTTAAAACTGTGGTAAGGAGAGCTCCCGCAAGATTCCCCCAGGAGGTTTTTGGGATCAACGCCTTTAAACATGAATTAATCCTCAGTGTTGATGTCGGATTTGACATCCTCTCCGGCATAAATGCCGGAGATTCCATACATGTGGCTGTGCCACGAGTATGAGGTTCTCGTTTCTACGCCGCACCCAACGCGCTTGCTCCACGAGCCATCACAGCATGCCCTGCTGCTAAAATATTTTTCGCCGCGTTCAAGTCAGCTTAATCTCCATCGCAGCTTTTAACTGTCCAGTGTGGAAATGAAATCTAAAATAAGACTATTTAATTCCTCTGGCTTTTCGAAATTTAAAAGATGATCAGCGTCTTTTATTACCATTGTTTTTCCATTTTTTATATTTTCGTAAAAAATATTTGCAATTTTATTTATGTCTTCAGAATCCTGATCTCCATAAACAATATAAGTTGGTGTTTGAAGATTTTTCAGCTTAGCATGAGCATCTGGAAAAAACCAATGGACATCACGGGCGTCGAAAGTTTTCCAGGTTAATATTTTACTGAAATTTTCTTTGGTAATAATTTCATTTTCGGATTTTATTGTTGGTTCTTTCATGCCAATGTCATAAAAAGGTGCAGAAAGAAATAATTCTGTCATTATTTCTGGCTGAGGCACGTTCCAGATTGATTGCATCCAATCAAGGTAATTTTTTGACCATTGGTATCCGTTCACTCCAGATGCAACCAATACCAGACCCAACACCTTATCTGGGTATTGAAGTGCAAAATCTATAGCAATCGTTCCACCAATAGAATGGCCTATTAAAACTGTTTTTTCTAGATTAAAATGCTCCATAACTGCCTTCAAATCATCAGCCGGAGAAAATGCGGTTGTTATAATTGAAGAATTTCCTGAACCGCGCTGATCATAAGTAATTGTTTGGTACTTTTCTCCGAAGTTGCTAGTTTGATGCATCCAATCTCTACGATCAGAAAATCCAGCATGAATTAGAATAATGGGTTTACCTTTTCCTATTTTTTCAACATAAAGTTCTCCGTTTGGAACAGTCACTTTATCTATAATCCTTTCTTCAAAAGGCATATTATTTACTCCTATTTAGGCCCAGTACTGCGTTGAGGTGAGTTACGAAATTCTTGACCCTCAACCCTGGAAATTTTTCCAGGGTGATGGTGGTGATATTGAAAGATTTTATCAAATAAATCGCGAAATCATAGAGATTTCCTTTTTCAATTTTACCTAACGCATCGCCAGCGGTAGTGGCTAGAGCTACCTGGCAATGCTCAGACTCCAACAATCCCTTTTGAGCCTTTCCACACATTAAATTATCTTCGACCCTGTCAACTACATCGTAGAACTCAGCGCAAAGCTGGCCATACATCATAACCACCTCCTAAAGCATTTGACAGATTTAACCATTTTTATTCTGAGACTAAGACATCCCCCCGCCAAGGGTATGCAACGTGTGTCATGCGATATTCGTGGATGAAGTCAATTTTGTGATCCACAATTTTATAAATGCTGCAGCCAGAAAATAAATGCTCACTGGCGTTTGAAATACAGGAAAAACCCCATTCAACAAAAGCTGCCGATTTATTTTGACAATAATAAAAATCATGTAATTCCCAATGAATTATCTTGCTCTTTCCTTGTATCCAAAATTTAAACCATTGTTCGATTTCCCTCTACTCCATGATATGTTGGGCCGTGTGATTCAATGACAATACAGTTTTTGGTTAAGCAGGAAGTAATGAGGGACAAGTTATTTTGTTTCCAACCATTCATGTATTGCTGAACCAGATCAAGCGCTATGTCTTCCATTACATTTCCCTTAGTGGACTAAAAAGTTAGGCATTGCCAAATTCATTCCTTACCTATCGGGTATACAAACACGAATACGATGGCCATCGGGGTCAAGCGCTACAAAAGTTAACCCAAATACCGCTTCATGTAGATCTTGTTCGATAGTCACACCCAACTCTCCCCACAGCTTACGTAATTCCCGTACCTCTTGCTCATCTTTAACCATGAATGCGAGCTCAGAACGGTGGCCGCTACCTCCTGAAACAAAATTCTTGGCTTGGGTAGACCACAAGCTAAATGTCAGGCCATTCTCAAATGAGAATGCCACATAAGTTGGATAGGATGCGACTGGTTTTTTGGAAAAAATTTTTTCATAGAACAAGGCGCTTTCTAGGGGGTTTTGCACATAAAATAATAGCAAATTTGGAATAAGCATGTTTTAAATTTCCTTACATGTAAATTAGTTTATTAATCACTCACCAGCAATCTAAGCAAGAGGTTTCGCTTATGACCCGAGTTCGAGTGTATTGGGGGACTGTTTTATCGCCCAACCAACTGGAAATTAGTTTGGCTGATTTTATATCAAATAAACCGTGATGCGTCTACAGAGGGAGAAAATAACAAGAAAAGCATACTGTGCACTATTGAGGCATATTTCTAGAGGCTCAAATAAGATTTTTTTCTCATCTCTAGGAACGCCATAAATCTAAATGTCAGAGATTCTTTAGAAGCATTGGGTGGCCATACAACATAAACAGGAATGGATTCAGCCTGCCATTCAGGTAGAGGTTCAACAAGATATCCCTGCTGGATATCTTCTGCCACAAGAAACGCAGGCGGAGTTGCTAGTCCTAATCCAGCAATGGCCAATTGGCAAACAGCATCCATGCTGTCGACGATGATTCTTGGTTCAAAATCGATTAAACAAGTTTTGCCCTTTTGATTGATTAACTTCTTGGTATTTGAACGCATTTTGAGCCCAATCCAATCCCATTTGAGTAAATCCTGCGGCCGTCGTGGAGACTTATGCTCGCTCATTAAAGCAGGAGCAACGACGAGTTTACGTGTCATAGTAAAGAGTCGTTTAGATTTTAAACCACTATCTTTTAAGTCTGCCTATTCTAATCGCAAGATCGATGCCTTCCCGAATTAAATCCTGTTGTATGTCGCTAAAACTTATTGAAAGCGCTACTTTTGGAAACGCCTTGGCAAATGCAGCAATGTCACCAACAAGCGGACTTCTTGTGAGCATGGCTGGGAGAGTCAAGTTTAATTTACCAGTGGGTTCCGTGGCGTGGTATGCAACGCTATTAAGCCCCTTTTCTGCGGCCGATAACATTGCTTCTGCACTCATGAATAATTTTTCGCCTTCATGAGTAAGGGAAAGTCGTCTCGTGGAGCGATAAAGCAAAGCAACGCCCAGTCGCTCCTCAAGCTGTGCCACATGGTGGCTCACAACCGAAGGCGAAAGTTTTAGCGCATTTGCTGCTGAACGAAATGAGCCTGCTTCTACCACTTTTGCGAAGATGGCCAATGCCCGTAATTCATCAATCATTATATCATCCTATCGAACAATAAATTCTAATTATAGCATCTTATCATGCTTTACAGAGGATAGTATAATCTAGCAATACAATGTTATATTGAATGGCTTTTGAGGAAAACGTATGAATAACAAAGACTTATCCACCAAGAAATGTGTAATTGTGATTGATCATTTTTTACCCGTTGGTGTTATTGCAAATACGGCAGCGATACTATCGATTAACTTAGGTAAGATGATTCCTGAAATTCTCGGTCAGGACCACAAAGATAATGCGGGAGATAACCATCATGGAATTACGACTATGGCCATCCCAATTTTAAAAGGCAGCAAGCTGTTACTTAAAGAGATGCGCCAAGCAGTAAAAGCTTATGAACCTGACCTAACAGTGATTGATTTAATTAATGCAACCCTAACCACTAAAAATTATGCAGACTATGTTCATCAATATGAAAACACCCCGATTGAGCACTTAAAGTATCTAGGGTTAGCGTTGTATGGCGAAATGAAAGTCGTCAATAAATTTACGGGTAGTATGGGATTATTAAAATAATTTTTACACAGGAAAATAGCGATGACACTTTTATTAGCGATGGTTTCATTTTCTTTGGTCATGTCAATTACACCAGGGCCTGTGAATATGATTATTCTTTCCTCTGGTATTAGTTATGGAGTAAAGAGAACCATCCCTTATGTGTCAGGGGCGACCGTAGGATTTACTTTATTATTGCTTTTTATTGGATTCGGATTTTCGCGGTTTATAAATGCATATCCATTTTTTCTGACCTATTTAGCGATTGTAGGTTCGTTATATATTATTTATATGGGATACAAAATAGCTTTTTCAAAACCAGAGTTGGAAATAAGAAAAAATGATATCCCCAAATTTTACGAAGGTTTTTTACTCCAATGGATAAATCCTAAAGCATGGATTGCTTGCGTATCTGGAGCCTCAATCTTCTCTAGCGCAGAAAGCTATGATCCGTTTTTAACGTTTACTCATTATTTATTTTATTGTATGTTATATTTCACTTGGCGTTTGGGCAATTTTGGGCGATAAAATGTCGTATTTATTAAAAAATCATTTTCGCCTACGACTCTTTAATTTTACCATGGGGTTATTATTGATGATAACAGCTGGATATTTATGTTATGGCCAGTTTGGCAGGTGAGTGTTTTGACTTCCTTGTATCTTAATTCCAATCACTCAATGTGGTTAAATATCCAAGGGCACTTGGATAGGGGTAAATATGCCGGTGACTTCCTAAGGCATTAAGCCTGTAGAGGAGATTTTAGCAATTTACCCCGTACTTTATTCATACAGACCGGACGGTATCTTAGGACTTGAGGTAAATATCAATGATCCTGTATTCACAAGGTTGGTCCGAATAAAGCTATCCAAGCTATTCGCAACATGTAGGATACTACTATGAAGAAAGCATTTCTAGGCATTGATATCAGTAAAAATACATTTGATGTAGCTGTGCTAATGGAAGATAAGATAAAAACTCAAAAATTCAACAATAACGAGCAAGGCTTTAATAAATTACTTGTATGGCTAAACCAGAAGGAAATCGTGTTGTCTCAAGCTTGTATGGAAGCAACCAGTATTTACGGGCAGGCATTAGCCGAATTTCTTTATGCTCAAGAAATCCCTATAAGCGTTGTTAATCCTGCGAGAATTAAAGGATTTTCTCAAAGTGAATTAGCCCGCTCTAAAAATGATATTCTTGATGCAAAATTAATTGCAAGATTTTGTAAGTTGATAGGCCCAGAATTATGGCAACCAACTCCTGAACCGATTAAAATATTACAGCCATGGGTTAGGAGATTGGATGATTTAATCGCTATGCACAGACAAGAAGAAAACCGATTAGAAGTCTCTGATGATGGTTTAACTGAAGCTAATATAGTTTATTCTGTAAAAGCTGGAAATTCAGCTGCATATTTGTACACCCTCGTTGAGCAACAGTCCTCCGTGGATCCTATGATGGCGTTTCGGTTACTGGTCTATATTATTCGCATCATTGAACTCCATCTAAAACAAAACCCAGGCAGTGATTTACCCTTGGTAATACCCATAGTCGTTTATGCCGGTGATGGCTCTTGGAATGCACCACTAGAGATTTTTCCCCTATTTGGCGAATTAGAAGGATTTGCGCGCGGAAACGTTCCGCCAGCAAAATTCAGTGCTGGAGTTTTGTGGGAGCTAGTGTCAAACTTGATCATTTTCATCTGGTTCACCACTGGGCTACTCCTTCTTCTCTCACACACACACTTTATTTGCTACTTCCAACAGATTACTAATTTCACCACCCGAGTAATGCGTGGTAATCCTTCCCGATTTATGACCTAGAAGTTTTCTGTCGCTGGGTTATAAGGGTCTAAAACCAAATCACGGGTGATCGTGCCTACCACGGAAGGCCTGCAGTCATTAAAAAATCTATTAGGATATGAGCAATAATATGGACACAGCACCATCTACCCCACACAAACAATCTTCAAAACATTTGTCGTTAATTGCCTTATGTTTTGGTTTTTTCATGGTCATCATAGATGCCACCATCATCAATGTTGCCCTTCCAGTCATTGCACATGATATGCACGGCAGCATAGCAGATTTGCAATGGGTTGTAGCTGGATATGCTTTAACTTTTGCTTGTTTATTATTATCAGCAGGCAACCTGGGGGATCAATTTGGCGCTAAACCTAGGTTTATTTGGGGTTTGTTCTTATTTGCACTGACTGCCCTGGGTTGCGGGTTGGCGGGTAATTTTTTAGTTTTGACTATTTTCCGCTTATTCCAAGGTGTGGCAGCAGCTATGATGGTTCCCACATCATTAGCGCTTATTAATGCATCTTATGAGAACCTACAGGAACGCGCGCTAAAGCGATTGGAATATGGGCAGGCGCAGGAGGTATAGCGGCTGCATCAGGGCCGATTTTAGGTGCATTTCTGGCCACAGTATTTGGGTGGCGCGCCATATTTTTTATTAATATTCCTATTGGAATAATTGGGATATTTTTAACACTTAAATATGTGGTTAATGCAAAAAACAGTAATCGTAAAATCAGTTTTGACCTTTGGGGACAGGCTTTTTCTATCATCAGCATTGCTGCTTTATCATTTAGTCTGATTGAGGTGGGTAGATTTGGCTGGGATTCAGGTATGGTCATAGCCAATCTGATTGTTTTTGCTGTGACGTTCGTTATTTTTTTACTCATAGAACACCGCACACCCTCACCAATGTTTCCGTTAAAATTTTTTAAAATCAAAACATTTTCTGCTGCAATCGCAATAGGTATGGTTTTAAACATTAGTTTTTATGGGGAATTGTTTTTATTGCCACTGTATTTTCAACAGATTCGTGGATATTCTGTCATGGCAACTGGATTTGCTTTGCTACCAATGACAGGTGTAGTTGCAATCGCTTCTTATTTCAGCGGCAAGATGACCAGTTATGTAGGGGCTAAATTACCCATGCTGATTGGTTTAATTGTAGGTGCTTTAGGTTTTTTGAGCTTGTTGATTCTAAGAGAACACGGTCCAGTTTATTGGATGTTAATTTTACCACTTGCGGCGCTGGGTTTTGGTATTGCATTTACAATGCCAGCAGCAACCGTAGCCACTGTTCATTCCGTGCCCTCAAACCGGGCAGGAATAGCCTCAGGTGCACTCAATGCCAGCCGTCAGGTAGGCAGCCTGTTAGGTGTTGCTATCTTTGGCGCATTAGTTAGCTCAGGGCAATTTATTAGCGGGATGCATAGCAGCCTGATTATTGCGAGCTTAGCTTTTTTCTGTGGGTGTATCACCGTTTTTTTAACCATTAAAAAATAATTAATTGTTCGTGCAATCACACTTCGATGCATCATGAAACAACAGCTTTGATCTTTATATATAATTTAATCTCATATATCACAACCACGAGGATTAATTATGAGTCATTGCAAAAACAACACTCAATCCAACAATGATGGTGAAAGCAATCGATCGTATTTACCATGAATGGGACGCAGCACTGTCAGAAAATGATGTAGAAAAACTTTTAGCGCTTTATCATCCAGATGCCATTATAGAATCGCCCTTGATCCCTTATCTAATGGGCAAAAATGATGGTTTTTGCAAGAGGAAAGAAGAACTACGGAAATTCATAGAATATGTTGCCCAACACAAGCCAATCAAACGAAAATATTATCGACATTCCTATTTTACAGATGGGAAAACCCTTAGTGGGAATATCCAAGGCTGTCGCCCGCAGGTGAGCAAATGGATTTTGTCGAAATCATGGAAATTCAAGATGGGTTAATTCTAAATCATCGCGTCTATTGGGGATGGTATGGTTTCGATATCCTTACTAAGGGTGAATATCATCGTTAATTTGAGAAGAAAAAACATTTGTCCAACACTTGCTATGGCAGGATGCTTTGCAAATTTGAACTGTAAGATTACTATATTTTCATTGTTAGGTAAGATAGCGGCAAGTAATTTATATTGTTTAGTATTTTTTTTGGCTATCGGACCATTTGTAGGGATATTCAAATTTGCTAATGCACCTGCAAGGTAGTCTGCTGGTCTTATTAGTTGATCATACCACATTGGCTCAGGGTTTTCGGTATGTCCTCCTATGACAATTTCCGGAATAGAAGTGATTTCCATAGTTTTGGACAATACACTAAAAGCTTCCATCGAAAAAACCCAGATAACGCCACTACAATAAGAAACCATTTTATCTCGATCAGAAAACCAACCAATAGTTTCTGTTTTTTGTTCTATTGATAAAAGTAGAGATATGAATGCATAAAATGCAGCAAGCATGACCATATTACTAAATAGAGTCAGATTGAAGCTTTTTTTCTTTGACTCAAGGTAAAGTGCTTTAATTTTATTTAACGCATCTGGAGTTCCTCCGGCATTGCGAGTGTAGTCTGCTTTAATACAGTTTCGAGCTACATCTAAAGAAGTGTCTCCGGTATCAGGATCAGGAATAAATAAATTCGGTTTTCCTTGAACTACAATAGCTATATGAAATCTGTTAGGCTCTTGGAAAAAAGAGATCACACTTTCTGAAATATCTCTAATTTCTTTTATGTCTTTGGGTAATTTAGATTGAATATAATTAAATGTTTTTGGCGGTAATTCATTATAGGGGAAAATGGTAAAAGCAAAGCAATTATCCGAATAATCAGAGGCAATTGACCATTTGCTAACTACAGGATGTCGATTGATAAAAGCCCTAAATGCAGGTATTGCGCTTTGGTCAAACGCATGAAAAAGTGTGTTTACGATATCACAAATGTCCATAGTAAAAAATCAACCCTATTTTGCTGGTATTAATGAATTATATGGTGACATAAGCCTTAAAATTCAAGGGGCATCGGCTTGGCTTATCAGGAAGGCATGAGGTCAAATCTGTCAAGATTTGAACAGCATGAGTTTTGAGTATTTTCATCTTGCAAATGCTGTATAATGGCAGATAACTGCGCAGGATGCCATACATCATTCTGTAGACCTAGCTGCCTTTTGCGCTCTCCAAAGCAATGATGGATGTTGTGCAACTCTTTTACAAAAATCATTATCATTGCTGATTAATTCTGCTGCGATCTCCCCTTCTTGCTGCAATCGCTCTAAAAATTCGATTTCATTGTCTTGAAATGGCAAAAGCTTAGCCAAGGCGTCTTGGCATTCAGCAACTAGACGCTTAGCCCACATCTCAACTTCACTTACGGAGTTGAATGGAGCCTCACTTATTTTTAAAACAGGAATTAACTTATCGCGAATATCTTTTGCGGTAAACTGGATATTCGTCACACTAATTCTCTGCCAATGATCTCGCTCCATCCCTGCATACACAACAAATGCAAGCCGAAGTTTTTCTGGATTGAGTGGCCATTTTGTTAGCAATTGATGGCTATCAAACAAATCACGGCTTGCTTGTCGACCTAAAAGTGCATGCAATTTTCCAGCAGCTATTTCGTGAATATCCAATATGTTTGTATAGGTGGCTTTAGGCCACGCCGGTGAACACCGCCAATCAATACTCCATAGAGGGATGCGAAATAAATAATTCAGGTCAATTTCGATACGACCCTTGTTGCCCAAAACACTTTGATAAACAAAGATCATTTTTCCTCCCGCGTGAGCGTGGGCATTCCGATCAAGATCGTATTGAAACCGGCGACATGTATCAATAAGAATAGCTTCTAATTTTTCTTTTTCTTGACGCATAATTTCACGGTTAGCTGAACCAATATAATTAAAATCTAGGTCTACAGATAGGCGCGGTAAAGTATCCGTACAAAATAAGTTAATAGCACTGCCCCCTTTTAAAGCTAATCGATCTTTTAAAAAAGGAATACCCATAAATTGTCCTAACAGATCTAATAGTCGATATACTTTCTCAAGCATTTCTGGTCTAAAACCATTAATCTTTGCTTCTCTTTGAAGATCTTGTTTAGACATCATCAACATGCGGCTCCTCCCACTTACGTTCAATAATCTCCTGTGGGAGCATTAATTGCCATTTTTTAATATATTTCCCATTGGAGCGAACGTTACGATTTAAATAATGTTTTTGTTTTGGAATATGAGGCAGCAATTTATCAATATAATTTGAATTAACTTGAAGATGAGCAGGACGCTGCTCAAGGAAATAACCCACCTTCGCGATGGTAGTAGCCTTATTTAACAATAAGGCGTATTCAATTAGTTTCTCTATGTCAAAATGAACGACATGCTCCCACGATCGCCATATTTCTTCCCAACCACCTCCTAAATCAGGCCGATCTAAAATATCAACCAAGGTCCGCTCAAGACTAGTGATTTTAATGCTAATATCCTGTCGCTGAATATATTCAACGTTACTATCTATTTGGTCTCTTATAACCAAAGGTTTAGGAATAGCAACAGCATGAAACCGTTGGCTTTGATAACTAAATGGTTTGATTGCTTGAGAGGTTAAAAAAGTCAGTGTCTCAAACGTTGTATAAGCGAGATTATGTAATTCTAACGCTGTGTGATGGCTTAGAACTGCATCAGGAGTTGCTTTTCCAGCCACAAGGTAAGGATCAATCCAAAATTCTTCCGCATTGACTGAGCTGGGTTTTACGGCATACACCGATTTACGAACATGAACCAGCCTACCCGTCTTGCAGTGGTATCGTAACAACTGTTCCCAGCTGGCAGCTCGCTTTTTACCCTCTTCTCGCATACACTGAGCGAATTCCTCTAGGCGAAAAACAGGGTGCGTTTCAAAAAAAGTACTCGCCTTCATAAGTTGACATTTCCATCTGAAACCCTATAAAAATTATAGAGTTTCAGATGGAAATGTCAACTATGAATGCAGGCCAGGTGAAATTATGACCATAGCACAGCAGTGGAAAGATGAGGGAAGGCATGGGGCATCCAACTTGGGGTCAGTTCACGAAACGGAAAATATTGTACGATAACGAAAAACATATGAGCAGATTGCTTTTAATGTGACTTGACAGAAAAACGACTCAATTTTTTGTAATAGTTGCGTCTATTTCGACCAACTGATTTTCATGCCCAAGAAGGGCTACACCTAAAAGAGTTGCTGGAGGTACAATTCCATTAAAATACTGCTTCACAGCTTGCCACGCCTCACTTAGAGCGTCTCTGTTGCCGACAACATAGATAGTTATTTGTTGGATATGGCGCTTGTTAAACTGATAACAGTTTAACAATAAATCAAGATTAGAAAGGCATTTTTGCGCCTGTTTAAATGGGCTGGATAGAGCTTCAATTTCACCTGCCTTGTTATGAGGCACCTGACCCGATATAAAGAGTTGATTCCCAACATGTCTTGCATAGCGATATCCAGGAGTTGCTGGTAAACCTAATTTTTCTTCAATTTCGTTCATTTTTTTCTCAAAGTTGAATGTCAGTTTAAAGTATACCGTCAATTTAAGCTATACCCAAACCTGACGTCAGACGACCACGCCAAAATACGTCAGGTTAGAGTGCGAGTTCGAATTTATTGACACCTTCCTTGATGGGTCATAGAGTCTTTCCTGACAGAAAATCAAAAAAAATTATCCGGAGTACCCACTTTGCACGGTCAACGCATCGGCTATGTGCGCGTAAGTAGCTTCGATCAAAACCCAGAGCGTCAACTTGAAAACATTCGTGTTGATAAGTTGTTTACTGACAATTGAACGTGTCTGTGCAGAGGCACTCACCCGAGGCTCGCGTTGTGTTTATGACATTCTCACGAGCTCGCTAATTCGCCATTGCTTTGGGGATGTGCCAAATCCAATTGCTCGACAGATCACTAAAGCTGATGCTGAAACGCTATTATTATGGGGTGAAAAAGTAATGGATGCCGCCAACTTAAATGAAATCTTTGTGGATGAAACCAAAGAATAGCGTAAGGATCAGCTTGAATTAAAATCATTGCAAAAATTCTGAATAACTCAGTAATTTCTCAACGGGCCAATTCGCATTGTGCCAACCTCGCACGACACAGTAATAAATTTCTCGATCCGCTAATTGTGTTGCATCATAGATCAACCAATCTTTAAACGGTAGCACTGATGCTGATTGTTGCGGCAAAAATACAATTTTTCTCTGTTTCCTAGGGTTTTTAACAAAGTATCGGGTACGTCTGATTCCATATTCGCCATGTCATCAAATAATTCCATGTCTGCCTCGGTTCGGACAAGTAACCAGGTGGCCTGACCACACGCATCCAGCATTAAAAAACTCCCTGATTCATCCAGTAAATAGAACTCGGTTATTTCCCATTCTTCCATAGTTTGATGAAATAACGCGTGAAAATACTTGTCCTGCAAGGGATGAGATCCTTGCGCCATCAGTGGCTCTAGAACCACTGTAGAAAGCTCCCGAAAATAATCCCACTGCGCAACTGATGGACATATTGGATTAAGCGCTCATTGCAGTCGGCTGCACTTTTCGGTAAGAATCGATCAATTTCTCCCTGATTGAATGCCGTAATCGCTGTTTGTTGATCTGCTTCGCCAGTCAGTAGCATAACTTTAATTGCTAGTTTGGATTTCAAGCGCCGCGCTAGTTCCAGACCATTCAAACCCGGCATGTCATAATCAACAATCAGGATAGCCGTTCTGGTAAATCGTTGTCGATCCCATAGCTCTTGATAAATTTGCGCTATTTCAATGTTAACCGAATACCGACATAAATCCTGGTAATCGATTTGCAAATATCGGGCCTTAAATGATTTAGACTTAGCATCTTTCTCGGAGAGAAACTGTTCAGCGTCTTGATGCGCCGTAAATAGCTGACAACTAAATTGGCTGGATAGGGTTAGCGATAGTGGATAAAATAAATGGCATTTTTCAACAGATTAAATAGCACGTGCACTAGCAGCATTTTTTCTCCGTAAAACTCAAAGTCGGTCTTGTCTTCCCAGATAATTTCCGGCAAATTTTGACTTAGCGCATAGTGAGACAAGGCATGATTAATGCAGTGTCGGGCAGAGCACCGTTGCGGATGAATTAATTTTTTTGGATGCAAGCTATTAATATTGACTAACAACATGTCGATGATTTGATTGGCTTCATCCACTTTTCGCATCATTCCCGCAACCGATTGCTCCAGCAATTTTATAACTGCATCAGAAATGGGTGGGCGAGGATTCCTACTGCGATTACGCAACCTGTGCGCAACTCGCTTCAGTGGGTTCTTGCCTCTTCTTCGCGAGGTTGATCCAATACGCTTATTGCCTCTGCTCTCCTATTAAAATGAAGTTTACCTATTTCATCTTGCTTCTTTGTAAGAAATCCATTGCGAAACTCGTGTGAACGATATAATTTTGGAATTTTACCCAAGTAAAATAAAACATTTGCTGCTTCTTGATCATAAAGACACATTTTTTGATCATCAGTCAGTTCTAAAAATCTATCAGGTAGATCATTTGGAAAAATAGTATTGGGATTTCTTTGCCCTGTACTTTTCGCATCTTCCGCTCCCATATTTAAACTTAGATTTTCTAACACAACAGGACAGTTCGGTTTTTTTAGAATGACTTGCGCTGCTTTAAATTGTGATTCTGCTGTTCGATACTTGAGTGCGAGTGCTTCACTTTTACCGATAAGGCCCAGATCATCAAATGGGTATTGATGTTGTACAGCGACATGTATAATTTTGAATTGTAGTGGTTCTTGCATAGTCACCTCTCTACTAAATCACATTTGCTAAGTGCATAAATGTGGATGTCTGCGGATAATATGGTTACACCAAAATTACATAAATGATTCAATTGATCCCATGGGTATTTATGGTAAGCCATTGATTTAACTGGTGGGCCGTCCGCGACTCGAACGCGGGACCAACGGATTAAAAGGACGTTAATCCATTATTCTAAAAAGTTCTATAACTATCCAACTAGTTGATTTTATTGCGATTTTTAATTTTAGTACTATCTCTAAAATGCCCAAAAATGCTACAAAGTTCTATACTTTTCTTGGCACGATTACACAGGAATTACACCAAAATCAGTAGCCTCATTTTTGGATTAAAAAATACTTTAGGGCTTAGAAATCTTCTTTCACCACTTCATTTTCCAAGCGCTGCCTTGCTTGTTCAATAGCTTTATGTAGCCTCTCGCGCAACACCTCTTTAGGAGGCAAAATTGTGAGGTATTCAGCAACATGGATGCCAGAACGATCTAATTCCAATAACTCAATTTGTTCTTTCTTCTTGCCTGCACAGAGAATTAAACCTATTGGCGACTCTTCTTCGGCGCGGCGTTCATACTTGTCTAACCAGCGAAGATACAGTTCCATTTGACCTTTATAAGCAGATTTAAAATCCCCGAGTTTTAGTTCAATTGCCACGAGCCGTTGCAAATCCCGATGGAAAAACAATAGGTCGATATAAAAATCCTCGCCATCAATAGTAATGCGTTTTTGACGGGCAATGAATGTAAAACCTCCACCCAGTTCTAATAAAAACTGCTCAAGTTCCCGCATAATAGCATCTTCCAAATCCTTCTCTACATATCGATCATTCAAATTCAAAAAATCTAGTATGTAGGGATCACGAAAGACCATGGCGGGTGCGACTCTGTCATTATTGCGAAGAGCCTCCACTTCCGTTTGCACTAAGGGCAGCGGTTTCTTCGATAGCGCGGTTCGCTCATACAACATAGAACCAACCTTATCACGTAACGTTCGAACGCTCCAGCGCTCAATTCTGCTCATTTCAGCATAAAAATCTCGTTGAATACTATCTTTAATTGGGATTAAGGTTATAAAATGAGACCAGCTCAATTGTCGTGACAATGTCGCGACAATTTGCTCGTCAGGAAAAGATTCAGCAAACTGCAGCATCCGACGTAGATTCTTATCAGAAAACCCACTCCATAATCCTTTACCAATTGTCGTGACACTGTCACGACAATTGACTCGCCATATTCTCCTCGCTCTCCTCTTAACAGTTCATTAAAAACCCGCGAACCTACATGCCAATAAAGCATGGTTAGTTTTGCATTGATTGAAGTAGCTATGACATGACGAGCTTCATTGATCATATACCGGAGATCATCAATCAATTTTTCTGATAAACCCACAGCCTTGCTCATATTATCTTGGAGGCTACGCTTTTTGGGAGTCATATTCCTCTTCTTCAAAAATTATAATTTTACTTTTTTTGTTAATGCTGGAACTTCTTGGGTGAGCTTAACAAGATCAACTTCTTTGCTAGAATTCAATAATGCTAATCCCATGCGTATAACTTGGCTATCAGTTACCACTTGCTTTTTATTTAACAATCTATCTTTTATCTCTTCTATGAGCACAAGATCAAGTTCAGTAAGTGTATAAGTCTTTCTGATGGCTTTTTGTTTCATAGGCTTTCCTTTTGCTACATTGTTTTAAGTATGCTCCATAACTGGATCATACTATATGAATTATAAGCTTGACAAATAGACTACTAGATCATACGATACGTACCGTATGAATCAATCATACAGAGCGTGACGCACTTGGTTCACCGACCATATGCGCCACTAACCACACCAAAACTTCAAAGGAGTTTAGTTATGGCTGAACACAGCATAAATCATCTAACGCAGTTAATAAACCAACAAATTAAATTGATTCTCAAGAACTTATCAGTGAAAAATTAATTAAAGCCAAGTCTTTACTAGATATGATATTGGAACGTGATTTGCTCATCCAACCTTTCCATTTGTTACATCATTATTTATGGGTGGTAAGTGATTTAGTAGAAATTGCTGCTAATACCATAGAGGCTTCCTTAAATGATCTGCTCAGTGCCCAAAAACTCAATTTTAGCCATGAAGAAAAATGATGAGCTATTAATTTGAAATGTGGACGACTCGTTGAGGCGTATGAATAAGCTGATGGACAAAATGTGAAAATACCGTATTTTCACAGTATTGCCCACAGCTTATATCATACTTCGCCCACATTGGTTGTTCTAATAGTTACTATTTTTATTTAATAAAAGATTACAAATAAACGACATTCAAACCGTCATTTGTTTAAAGTGCACGTTTACGCAATCCCTCATACCCACTATACCCATCAGTTTGTAGCAAACCGCGAAATGTTTTAAGGCGTTGATTCACCACCTCAGCCTGGCGAGTTAAACTGAATTCAAAAACCACTAACCCTTGACCCACGTTGGGAGCAAAATAAGTCCAAACATAACCTTTCTTATTGGTCTCCAGCACCTTAACTGGCGTTTCATCGACCTGTAAATAGCGTTGTTTGAGCACCACCCACATCGCCTCATAGACTTTGAGTAAGGCTTTACCCGCAGCAAACACCCAATTCGCTAAGGTTTTGTCGGGAATATCAACCTCAGAGCTACGCATGATTTTAGATTGACGATATAGGGGCAAATGGTATTGATATTTATTTAAGATCACATCAGTTAACAGGCTAGCGCCGGCAATAGCCTTAGGCAGGGGTGCCATAGGTTTAGGCGCCATCACTACGGATACACAGGTACGGCAGCCATACTTTAGGCGAATATGCTCAATTCTGCAGTATTGAACAGGGATAATTTCTAATTGTTCAGATTTTTCTCGATCAATGACATGCAAGGAACCCTGGCAACAAGCGCATATTTTTTCGGACTCAGATAAATCATGAATTAGGGTATACCGAGGTAAGTTAGGGGTATTGAAGCGACGCTTACCACGTGGTGGGACCGTTCGAGTATGAGCAGCCACTGTGACTGTTTCTAGCGTTGAAGGATCGATTGCCTGAGTGGCAGGGATTGTGGGAGAAAATGGCGAATTAACACCCGATCCTACTTCACTTTTTGTTCCAAACAAAGTATTTTGATTTAACTTTAAAATTTCCTTGAGCCGAGCAATTTCTTGCTCTAACTCAGAAACATGTACCTGCAATCGCTCAAGCTCAACTCCACGCAATACATAAGCTTGATGTAGTTTTTCAAAATCACCTTGCCTCATGAATCCCCCTTTAATTTATTTTTATTAAAGGCATTGTAGCATGAGTTTTTTAAGGTCCATTTTGACGCTCAAAAACGGTCAAGGATGTTTTATTTTTTTTACACTAGGTAGGGGCATGTCTATAGTTTTGTACTCACCTTATAGACATTTATTGCCCACTTCTAACCTGGGAATAAAGGCAGCTCGAAAGCAGATTCGAAAAAACAAAAATCGCACCAAAATCCTGTCAAGCTTTTTTTAACTAAATTTATCATAGTCTAATTCGCGCCAATTGCTCATTTTTTGCCACTCTAATCCTGCAAGCAGCCATCCAAATTCATCGGCCTTCATTTCAATTGCACCTGTTTCTTTATTAAAACGCAGCTGAAAGCGCCCCAGCTCTAGCCGCTTGTAAAGCAGAATAAAACCATTTTTGTGCCACGATAAGCATTTGATTTTATCTCGGGTGCGATTAAAAAATAAATAAACCCCTTCTCGTGGATTATGATTCAGTTCCTTCATAACTAAATGGGTTAGCCCATCGATCGAGCATCTAAAGTCAATCGCGCGACGACAAAGCCATATTGTTTTACCGTGTAATTGCAGATTCATAATTAAGCTCTCGAATTAATGAAATTAGTTGATCTCTAGGAAGCCTCATGTGTAGCTGTACTTGGTTGGCCAAGCGAATTTCTAGGGAGACCGCATCACTACCTTGGACTGACTCCCTGGCTAGTTCAGCCAATACCAGCGGTGAAAAATTAAAATGACCGCCTCCTTGAAATTCTTTCTTCCATACATAAAGTGCTGATTTAGAAATGCCACTTGCTCTGCAAAATGCAGTATGGCTCATCCCTGATTTTTTAAATGCTTGATAATGGTCGCGCCTTTCCTCAATGCTAAACTTTCTTTTTAAGTTTTTATTCATTAATTTCCTCCTCTAAGTTATTCGGAGGTGGATTATCTAAAATTTTTATTAAACGTTAGGTGGGATTATTGGGGGGATACGACAAAATCACCAGTTCTGATGTGGAACGATATAAAAAGCAACGTTTAGTTGAAAAAGCGACAGAGGGTACAGTTAATCGTGAATTAGCTGTGATATCTCATTTATATAACAAAGCTATGGAATGGTCGTGGATTGATAAAAAGCCCTTTTTAATAAGGCGCTTTAAGGAAGGTCAGGGCAGAATTGTTTATTTGACTGTTGACCAGGTGAACCGCCTGATGGAAATAGCCAAAGAAGATCAAAATTCAAAAATTTATCCGTTTATTCTAATTGGCCTAGAAACCGCTATGCGGAGAATGGAAATTCTGTCCATCAAAATTGACCATATTGATTTACACAGACGTGTAATATATGTCCCTAAAGCTAAGTCCGGGGTGCGGGAACAGCCAATAACGGCACGTTTGGCAGATTTTTTAATGATACATTTGAAGACAATTGATCCAGCTGAAGAATGGTTGTTTCCAGCAAAGAATTCAAGTCAAGGCCACACGGTAAGCATTGAAAAATCATTTCGACGGGTTGTAAAAGCGGCCGGCCTTGATGTTAAGCAGGTAGTACGCCACACATTACGGCATACGGCTATTACGCACTTAGTGCAAGCAGGAGTTGATCTACCTACTGTAAAGCGGATATCGGGGCATAAAACGTTACAAATGGTCGAACGGTATAGTCATCAGAATGGGGCGCATATTCAGGCAGCGATGGATAAATTGCAGCAGAGATATGTTTCAGAAAATCCTGATTCCAAAATTAGTTTCCTGTCATGAAATTGAAGGGGATACCTGATCAGTATGAGAGGAGAAACAATTTTTTATCTTGGGAAATAGATAACCCATTCCAGCACCAATAAATATACTAGCAAGTATTATGATGGATAATCCTATTTCGTGTGATCCAAATGGTTCAAAAGAAACACTGGGTATTAGTGCGGAAGCTAGCACAGAAGAAACAATTAAAAAAATGCCGATTCTAACGCGTAACATATTAGAAAATGTGTTTGAAGAATGATTTGGAACATGGCGATGAGGTACTGTACAATCAATCACCTCTACCTCTATTACTACATCTTGTTTTAATGTTCTAGAATATCTTTGACCCTGGTATTTTGAAAAATTATGACCAGCACCATATATCATAATGACGGTAGTATTAAAAGGAATCTGTTCCTCTTCCTGATGCTGCTTTATTTTAGCAGCATATTCCAAAACGCAGGCTTCTATGCATTTTTCAATTGCCTCTTCTTCGCGAGGTTGATCCAATACGCCTACTGACCCTGTTCTCCTATTAAGATGAAGTTTACCGATTTCATCTCGCTTCTTTATAAGAAATCCATTTTGAAAGTCGTGTGAACGATATAATTTTGGAATTTTACCCAAGTAAAATAAAACATTTGCTGCTTCCTGATTATAAAGACACATTTTTTGATCATCAGTCAGTTCTAAAAATCTATCAGGTAGATCATTTGGAAAAATAATATTGAGATTATTTTGCCCTATACTTTTTCACATCTTTCTCTCCCATATTCAAACTTAGATTTTCTAACACAACAGGGCAGTTCGGTTTTTGTAGAATGAATTGCGCTGCTTTAAATTGTGATTCTGCAGTTCGATGCTTGAGTGCGAATTGTTCACTTTTACTGATGAGGCTCAGATCATCAAATGGGTATTGATGTTGTACAGCGACATGTATAATTTTGAATTGTAGTGGTTCTTGCATAGTCACCTCTCTACTAAATCACATTTACTCGTCCGTTATTATAAATATTTATGGATGTTGGAGCAACTTAAAATTACTATTTTATTATAAAACAAAATATATTTTTATGGTGCATTGGCAATTTTCAAAGAATCGCCATGCGTACCATGTCTTGGCTGAAAAGAATGGATTGGTTCGCTGCTAAGTGCATAAATGTGGATGTCTGCGGATAATATGGTTACACCAAAATTACATAAATGATTCAATTGATCCCATGGGTATTTATGGTAAGCCATTGATTTAACTGGTGGGCCGTCCGCGACTCGAACGCGGGACCAACGGATTAAAAGTCTAAAGACCCAGTATTTTATCTATTTCTATCTACGTCGATAATCTATAATAAATCTTTACAAATCAGTACATTACGCATAATATTCCTTTCATCAACTTTGATCAAATCTAACCAAATTTGACCCATATAGTAGCACCAGGGTAGCGCCGAATGTCCGCTTGTATCTTACTATGGAGGAATATTTTGATGCCTAAACTAAATTTTACCAAGCATATTTTGAATTCATTGCCTTTACCGGAAGCTAATAAGCGAAGTTATTACTGCGATTCTAAAACACTCGGTCTTGGTATTACCGTCACCAGCACTGGACATAAGTCATTTATTGTTTATCGTAAGATTAATGGCAAACCAGAGCGTATTACTTTAGGACGATATCCTGACTTTTCAATCGAGCAAGCGCGCAATAAAGCCATGGAAATCAATGCGGCGATTGCTAAAGGAGAAAACCCAAACGATCGGCGTCGCTCTGAACGGGCAGAGGTAACCTTAGGAGAGCTATTTCGCTGAATATTTGGAGGGCTACGCCAAACTGCACAAAAAATCTTGGAAAACTGATGTTTCTAGATTTAATTCGCGCCTGGCACATTGGAAGGATAAGAAAATATCTCAAATCACGAAAGTGGATATTCTGAAATTACATGCTGATATGGGTAGCAAGAACCATAAAACAGGAGCGAATCGCATCATTGCATTATTGAGTGTTATGTTTAATAAAGCTAAAGAATTTGGCCTTTGGGATAAACCTAATCCTGCATTGGGTATACAAAAATTTCAAGAAAAATCGCGTGATCGTTTTTTACAATCTGAGGAATTACCTCGTTTTTTTGTTGCTTTGGCCCAAGAACCTAATGAAACTATCCGAGACTGCATTCTACTGGCAATACTAACTGGCGCACGACGTGCTAATTTGATGGCCATGAAATGGGATGAAATAAGCTGGGATCGTGCTGAGTGGCGCATTCCAGCAACCAAAAATGGTGATCCTCAGACTGTCGCTTTATCTGAGGAAGCTGTCATCATATCTGAAACATCGCAAAACAACCGCCACTAACCAATATGTATTTCCAGGTAATGGCAAGTCTGGACACTTAGTAGAGCCTAAAAAAGGTTGGTGGCGTGTACTTAAAGAAGCGGCATTGAGAATCTAGAATACATGATTTACGCCGCACCTTTAGGCAGCTGGCAGGCAAAAACGGGGGCTTCGTTAACCATTATTGGTAAATCTCTTAATCATAAATCTCCGCAAACGACTGCCATTTATGCACGATTAGACCTTGATCCAGTACGCGAATCAGTTGAAAAGGCAACCAATGCTATTTTGATGGCTGCTGGGTTGAAGCAGGCAGAAAAACTGGAGGCCAGTTCATTGAGTGAGACAAAATAAACTAAAAAGCTTTGTCCCGCTTGTCCTACTTGTCCCATTACTTAAAAGTGACATAAAATTAGCTGGTTACATTCATGTGTCTCGGGACAAGCGCTTTATAGGCATTTGTCCCATTTTGTCCCATAAAATTTGGAGGCGGAGGCGGATTCAAATACGAAGTGCAATTTTGATAACAAGATAGCGGCCAAACGAAGTAAACTAATGGCCACTTTGACTGGAATCGAGGTTGCCAATGGAATACAAGCATTTGACCGCAGAGGAAAGATACCAGATAGAATGTGCCGTAGCAAAGCTACATTGAAGATGGCGGTAGAACCGCCGTAATCTGCTTATAGGAGTCGATTACAAACCATCTTAAGCTGCTGGAATAATGGTAGTGAGCGTTAAGAAAAGTCAGCAAAAGCTGGCGAGGTATGGATTAGGAAGGTGAATAAACCTGAACCGTTGTTGAAGCGTCGTTAAATCTAAGTAACGTCAAAATCAAAATCTTAACTACTGTTTTGAGGCAAGCATATAGGTCACCTGTTTACTGTATATGTAGCTTCGGCGTAAAGATGGCACGAGCCTAATCCGGGCTGGTAAGAAACAAGGGGGAACAAGGCTGCTGGGAGTGCCAACTGTATCAGATAGGATAGCACAAATGACGATCAAGCTAACGGGTTGCCTTACGCTGATCGCCTTTTTTTGAGTTATCCTATATTATCATTGGTTACTAACGATTAAAGCCAAAGCTACCTATGAACTTCAGAATAGGGGGATAATTTTCAGACAAGTTATCCCTGTGTGATTAATCTTTATTGGCCAATTCTGTCGCATTTTGCACGAAATCGGTATCACTAACCAACTCTATTAATTCTTTTTTATTTTTACAGCGTAATTTTTCCCGCATTCTGTTGCAATAATAGTTTACAGTCCTGCTGGAAAGGCGCATTGCTAATCCTGTTTTTTTATAGTTACATCCATTTAATAAATGCAGCATACACTGCGCTTCTTGCGGGGTGAAATAAATTCCAGAAAATTTACCGCCTAAAAAGTAATGTCGCCGCTCCCGTGAGTAAGGGTTTTTACTAGAAGTTTGGTAACTATTGTGTGGAATGGAATTGAATGTTCTATTTAAGGTACTATCATTTACGGTCGAATCTTTCCAAGCTTTTACAAGGTTAAAAATATTATTGGGTTGATTAAGGTCAAAGCGGTTAACAGTTTTTCTGGGCATCATGATCTCTCCTTGAGGTTGGTTAATATCCCATGTATTAGGATGTATGCATAAATGCATAATGCAATGTAGCATGACCTATTTTAAGAGGCAAGGATTATTTGTTGCATAATTAAAGGAAATATAGGGGTAGGTAGCAAGAGAAAGTTTTCAAAAATTTAATGATATGATACTATGCATCATTATTATGAACTTAGGTCGGGGGTAAGTAACATGTCTGTTCTTGCTAAAAATCTGCTGCATTTAATGAAAAACAACGGATTAAATGCTTCAGGAACTCGCCAGAAAAACAGGGATAGGGCAGCCTGTAATCAATCGTATCATCAATAGCGTCACAACCAATCCTAATGTAGGAACGCTTAGTCCTATTGCTGCCTTTTTTTCTATTAGTATCGGTGAATTAATTGGAGATGTTGTGTCTACAACGGCTAATATAAGTCGTCTGTACGTACCAGGCAGCAAAAATCCGCAACAAATTCCAGTAATCTCCTGGGTTGAAGCTCTTAACTGGACGGGCATTAAAAGCATCAAGAAGCGTCATCGCATGATTACCACCGGAAAAGGGGTAACTGAGGCTGCGTTTGCGCTGATGATGGAAGATGAAGTTGATTTACGCTTCCCTAAAAATTCATTATTAATTGTAGAACCAGCCAAAAATTTAAAAAATCGTGATTACGTCATAGTGAAGCAGGCTCACCATCCTTTGGCTATTTTGAAACGTTACATTGTGGATGGAGGGATAGCTTATTTAAAGCCAATAGACCCTGATTTAAAAACATTAGAGCTCACGCCAGATTTCAAAATCCTTGGCGTTATTGTGCAATCCATTTTTAATTTTGAGTAACTATTATGCCTAATTGCATCATTAAACAAATCGTATCAGGAGGTCAGGCAGGAGTTGACCAGGGAGCGTTCAAGGGCCGGATTAAAGGGTAAAATACCGATTGGGGGTTGGTGTCCCAAGGGTAGAAAAGCAGAAAATGGGCGGATTCCTGATATTTTTCCCTCAAGGAAACAGATTCTGCAGACTATGAGGTAAGAACTGCGTGGAATATCCGCGATTCAGATGGCACGCTCGTGTTGAGTCAAGGGAGAACCGATGGGAGGTACCTTATTCACCATTAAAATGGCAGAACAACTCAAGAAGCCTTGTTTTATTTTTTACTTGCAAGATCAAAATGTAGATCAACTTATTAACTGGATTCGAAAAAATAAAATTTCTACACTGAATATAGCTGGACCGCGAGAATCGCAAGAGTCAGGTATTTATGAAGCTTCTTTCAATTTTGTGCAGAAATTATTGCTCAATCCAGCATTGAAAAAAGATGTTTCTTTTAAAGCAGATGAATTACAAGATGAAGATAAACCCTCCGTTATAAGAGCAAAAATTTAACTTCATTAAGAAGTACTCTTAAATGGGTTAAAGATAATTTTTTTATCGTAAGCATCAATTTTAGCCGTTTTTTTGATGAAATTAACTAAGATATTACTTGGCGCTGCAAGTACGACGGAGTAAGTAACTTTAATGAAATAACTAGTAAGAATGAGCGTGAGAATGTTGTGCATGGGTATAGCGTTTATTTCCATCATGAAGATGGCAATAGCCGAATAAATAGCTTCTGCAAAAGTAGATGAACTAAAACTCCTGAGCCAAAAATAACGCCCGCGTAGTAGTGCTTTCCAATGGGTAAGGATACGAATATTAATTAACCCAGCCAGGATGAAAGCTACAAATGAGCTAAAAGTGATATACAAAAGTGAGCCAAAGATAAGCGTATAAGCATCTGAATCTTGCCAAAATCCAGGGAATGGAGCAGAGATCACAAGTTGGCAAACAATGGCAAATAATGTTTGGCAGATGAAACCGAAATAAATCATGCTCCTAGTTACTTTATAACCAAAAAGTTCAGCGATGATATCCCCAGGATGAAAATTAAGGGAGAGGTGAAGCTGCCTCCCAGTACATAATTATCAAATCCCACACTAGTATATCGATTGGTTAATATGGCGTTACATAACATAATGCTCATGTATAACATGCTAAAAAACGTCAAATATTTATATTCTTGAGCATTGAAATTTTTAGCCCTCTCCTGTGCGGAAGGTTTTGGTAGAAGTTCGTTGTAATTATTTTCCATCGCTTTTATTCAAGTGTAAATTGATTTTATTATCCTCATCACCCATCAATCTACCCAATTTAAAAGCATCCGTTAAATTAAATTCAGTTAGAGATTTTGTAAGTAAATGAAGTTCCGTTATTTTTATAATCATTATTTCCCCATTATTTTTTTGTATGTTAATGGCTTGTTCTAAATAATTTATTTCCAAGATTTTAAGTGTTGGTTTGCGTCGTTCTTGATGCGCTAAGTTAACAATAGTGCTGATATCCTCCGCAGAAAAACCATAAAGCAAAGATTCATTTCCGGCAATTTCTTGTGGGCGGTAATCCAAAACTTGACTTGTACCTATTATTTGAATTTGACAAAACCCTTCTCCATTTTGCTTTTTTACATACCAATCAACTAGCCGGTATTTGGGCAAAAATTCTTGTCTTTTTTGTTGTAATTGACCATAAAGTGTATGAACTAAATGAAGCAAATTCTTAATAATTTGCTGCAAAAAAGATTTTTTTTCGCTCTGGAAGTACATAAATCTTTCCCCATCTGTAGATTAGTGGCAAAAACTGCAATGTATCATAATAAAATAAGAATGAACACCACCATTTATGATGCAGTGGTCGTATTGCTTACTTCTTCAATTTGACCAATTCTCAGCATAATAGGAGGATGAGTAGCATGTTAATATTCAGAATATCTTCCTAGTCAAAATAACCGATTTTACTAGCATCTTTTTTCAGTGTTTCAGGAAAATTCCACAGCAAAAAAAGAGGCTTCCTTGCATTGCTAGAGGAAATAAATAGAGTTCTTTTATGTAATGCTGTCGCTGAAGCTTAATTACGTTACATAAATTCGACAGCATTACATAAAAGAACTCTATTTATATTTCGCTTGTATCCAAAATCATCAAAAGCAACTGTTGTCAATACCGTATAAAAAATACGGTATTGACGTAAGTTCCAAAAAATACGAATTTCTCTCTTTTAAGTTTTATTTAAGTAGTTGGAATATTTTGAAGTTTTAGGAACTTATTCCATCGCCAATCTCTGTAGTACTGGAATTGACAACATGTGTTGTCAAAAAAATCTTTACGATTCCGCTCTACAGTGATTTTTATTGAATTGGCGTAAGAGATGGATCAATCAGGATTATTCAAAGCCATTAAATATTTTGGTTCACAACATAAATTGGCTCAAGCGATTGGGGTCACGCAACAAGCGGTGAACCATTGGCTGAATCGCGGGCAAAAAATTCCATTCTTACAAGCCGCGCGCATCGTGGTGGTGAGTGAAGGCTATATTAATTTTCATGATTTAGTTCAAAACTTTACTGCGATTCAAAAAAATCTAGAACAAGCCACTATTTATCATCAATTTTCCGGCTATTGCATTGCCGATCCAGCAAATTAGAATTCAACAACGCTGCAGTATTTATAAAAATGAGCATTTTGTATTTGATGATGCTCAGGCTTTTGCCAAATCACGCCCGCTGTTAGTTGACAATCACTATCAGTTAATAGCCTGTGAATGCCGTTTACGGGCCCATCAACAAGCAGGCCATACCACAATATTAGTGCACCCCATTTCGTTACCTGAGGTGCTGCAAGGAAAAAAATCCCTAGAGCCTTTGCTAGTCCAATTTCCTGTGAGTAAAAAATAGCGATTGGTCGGGCGTTGGAACAGGTGATGGGGAACCGCCAAGGTCAAAGAAACGATTTACTTGTGTATCGCGATACACAAGTGGGGTGGGGTGTGAAAACACGTACCGTAGTGGCTCAGCTCCTTGGTTTCAAAAGTTCGTTTCCGTATAGCCAAGCCAAAAGCGTTATTCAAAAGGGAGTTAGTGAATTAATTCTGGCGATGGATCAGCAGCTCTTGAGCATTTCACAAGCTAAGAAAATCGCAGAACTTCCGAGTGGCGAACAATATCACTTTCTACAAACCCATTCCCCGAAGCCTACGAGAGTGATGGAAAACCTACCCTTATTAGAGGAACACCGATGACTAAAATCCGGACGGTGAAACCGGAATTATTCCGACACATCTTATTATTCGATGCCGAACAAAAAAATCGGTCTCCCTTTGTGTCTGGCCTTGATCAGTTTGTTGACCTGCTGTGCACGAAAATTCAGCAGCTAGGAGTTCACCCATGAATACTCAGGATATGCCGCGCTTTACCAAGCTGCTCAAAATTTTAGGGGATCACTATCGGCGCCCGTTAACCGAAGAGGTCAGTGAACTGTACTGGGTCACCTTGCAAAAATACGACATTGCCGTCGTAGAGCAGGGGGTGTATCAGCACCTCACCAGCTTGGAGCGTGGACACTTTTTTCCAATGATCGGTGATATTGTGCGTGGCATTACCGGGAACGAGGAATTACAAGCTTTGTCGGCCTGGACGCAAGTGGCTGAAGCTATTTGCAGCGTAGGAGCTTATGACAGCGTGATGTTTTCCGATCCCTTGATTCATGCCGTGATTATCGACATGGGAGGGTGGGTGACGCTATGTCACACCCCACTGCAGGAATTGCCGTTGCGTGCGCTGGAATTTCAAAAATGCTACCGAGGACTACTGACCTTGCCGCCCTCGCCAGGACCTGCGTACTTGTGTGGCCTCTGTGAACATCACAACACCGTACTTGGGTACTCCTCACCTCCGCCGCGCTTGGTTCATCTGCACCCTCAGCTCGAAGCGAAATCTCAACTGCTTGAGGGAATTAAAAATTTTCAACCTTGACACGAACAACCTCATTGAGGAGATAAAATGACCACGACCGCATTCATGCAGTACCTCCAAGCACGACTCTATCAATGGGCGGAATGGTACAGCCGCGGCCACGGCTATGGGATCGGTTATCCCCCTTGTTCAACGGAATACCGCTTAATGACCGAGGCCATTGTCGTCAAAGCGAATTACCCCAAGCTCTTACCCAGCAATGAATCCGCCGAAGAAATGGAACATTTAGTCAAAGAATTGACGGAATTTAATTTCGTGATGGCCCAAGCCTTAAAGAGCCAGTATTTTGATCGCGGGACCCTGCGGAGCAAATCCAAGCAACTCAACATGTCTCACTCCCATTTCAAACATTATGTCGATTTAGCACATCATTGGTTGGCCGGGCGGCTGAGTCACAGACGCAGAAAATCAGCAGCTATCGCAGCGACTCCTGCTAAAAATTGTTGATCCTCTTTAAGGCACTACCATTAGGATATACCCCCCCCAGCTGGGTGACTAATTTGAGGCTACTGCTTGGGGATGGGTTATCTCCTTCAGCGGCTGCTAATAAAATTGAGCCACCTCAAGCGCCAGAACAAATCCTGAAGGGGGTGTTGAAGTGACAAAGAAAATTAAATGAAAAAAATAAAAAGAATTGCTTGACCTTGTAAAAACAAATCGGGTATATTTTTTCTATCCTGTGGTAGGTGCGGTTAGCAAAGAATGTCGTTTTAAGAGCCTGATCAATCTTGTGTTGGTCGGGCTTTTTTTTCGTGATTAAAATCTGAGTTCAGTGCACTCGATCCTTCCACCCATCCGCTAAATCTTTTTTATTTACATTTCCCATTATGACGACCGAATCTAAGACACCGAACATTGTGGAGGCATTGAATCGCCATTCACAATCGCACGAGATCCATCTGCAACTGAGCATTCTCGAAGACAGCATTAACCAGGACCGCCAGGAAGAAACCGCTTTTCGCCTGGGTAAGGCGTCTCGTTTTAGGTCGCGCCAACACAGTGCCTGGCACTTTCAAGATGCGACGCACTATGAGCGCCAGTACTGTGAGCGTACCCAGGGCTTAACCCGCGAGCTGGAAAAACTCTATCGCTGTGTGGTGTGGGGTGAAACCTCCAAGGAATTAAAGCGGCCCAAAAAACAGGCGGTACCTTTTGCGTTGACCGGAGACCTCCAAGCCCAGTGTCACATGATACAGCACGTCACCGCTGTCCTCTTGAACAGCCTAGGCACAAAATCCGCCGAATGGAGTGATGCCGAACGGGTGTTGAACGCCTTGCTCAAGCGCTGGGCCACGCGGGCGCAGTACTATCCCACGGTGCGTGCTGCTTCAACGACGGATCCGAAATGGCCGGCTCCAATCTATTTACTTCAAAACCCAGCGGACTTATTCCCTCATCATGATCCCTATAGCCAAGTGGAAGAGACACAACAGCCGACCATTTGGCCCTGGAGCCTCACCGGCATGGTGACGGGTTTAGCCAGTGCCTTTTTAACCCTGGCCAACCCCACCCTATGGGGTGAGATCATCTTCCAGCTGCCGCTTGTGGGACTGATCGCCGAACCTTTAAGTGCCCTCTCAAGCAGCTTATGGTTGGGACTTGAATTAGGCACTGGCCTAGTCGCTCTCGGGTGCCTTTTGTTTGTGGCCCTCAAAGGTGCTCCTGGCCAGGGGTGTCAGGCAGCTGGCTTGGGATTGCTATTCACCCCCCTGGCCCTGTGTCCCCTGGTGGTCGTTAATGTGTTGTGGGCCATTCCGTTATTACTCAGTGTGAGCTTAAGTGGGCTGGCTTTTTGGCAAGGACACCAGAAAGCGGTACTAATACAGACTTCTATCGATACGTCTCCGCCGCTACGGCGCTTATCGCTGGAACCAGATGATCTCTCGGGCGAGGACGAGTTCAACGACGAGGAGGCCCTAGAGCAGTCCCCTACCGAAACCGAAACTCACTCTTGGCTGACGGAAACCAAGCGTACCTTGCATACTCCACAACCCGGCAGCTTCAAGGGGCAGCAAGTCAAACAGCGTGCCTTGTATACTAAGGGGATTCAAACCCAATTTTTTTCCTCCGGTGAGATCGTGCCTGCTCGTCCCATAGTGAAAAAACGCCCCCTACTTGCCGTGATTGAAGAGCAAAAGACCATTTCTACTTCCCCTTTGGTTATGACCTCGGTAGCGCCAGTGGCCACAACTCCTTCTATTCCAGCAGAACGCCAGCCCCAAGAGATGAAAACAGTCTGTTCCTTACCACTCTCTCAGGATGGAGGAGGGACGGCTACTTGGTATGATCCCGTTGAGCAGCTGTTTGAGCAACTTGAAGTGGCCCTGAAGTTTTGCAGTTACGATTTTAGTCAAGAGCGAGATCAATGCCCCACGCGTGAGCTCTTTGTTCAGCGCCTGTTGAGCGTCACCTTAAATTCGCGCGTGATTCAGCAGGTGTTACACAAAATTTTGCAGCTCTATCCGTACCCGGACCCGAATGTAATGCTGACCCTCTATCAGGACTTCGAAGCGCAGATAACGCGCCATAACCACGCACATCAACCGCCTCTGTCCCTGCGTTTAGAGGGCCACACCTTTGATGCCGCCATTCATGCTTACCGAATGCTCAGCCACGATTTGCAGCAAGGTCGATTTTCAGCTTCCAAAACCACGACTAGCACAACCACCAGTCACGGCATTGCCCAGCAGAGTTTTTTTAAAACCGTCCCCAGTCGATCTCGAGCCGCTGTCGTTTTGTTACGCTATTTAGAAACCGAACTGATTCAAGCTGGCCAGCAGCAACCTGAATTAGCTCACCCGCATTTGTACCACTTGTCGCGGCTACCCTGGCCGCTGTGTGAGATTTTAATTCCCCACCTGATTAGTTATCGACAAGATGCGGCTGGCAATACGCTATTGCATCAGTTAGTCCAACACCCGCAGTGCTCTCATCCTGTCTTAGAAGCCACTCTAAAACAATTGTATGCCCATCGGATGGCACGTTCTGATCCCAAGGGGGGCTGGCAACGGTTTGTGAGTTGTCGCAATCAAGCCGGTCATGATGCCATTAGGGTCGCTTTTACTGCAGGCCGCAAAGACCTCTGTCAATTGTTGCATCAGTACAGCATTCCGCATAATGCGCCAGGAGCCGTCACCCCATGCTTGACACCGAGTTTAGTTTTTAGCTAAAGTTTGCTCCCATGAAATTATACGATTGGCTAAAACGTACCACGGAAGAAGAGCAACAAGCGGTGGCTGAGGTCGCCGGGACCAAGGTGACTTATTTGCGCCAGTTAGCGATCGGTCACCGTAAATCCAGTTGGAAATTAGCGGAAAAGTTAGAAGACGCGAGTTTGCTTTTAACACCCGATCGAAGAATCACCAAAGCCAAGCTGCGCCCGGATATTGCCGACTATTTTCACTAGTTCCCTAATTACTCCTACTTCATTCATCTCATCGAGGATTTCATGAAACCCAGACTATACCTGAGTGTCGTACTGCTTGGTCTGACTGCCACCGCCTGGGGTTCCTATGCTGTGGCGGTAGACCGCTATGTGAGCGTTGAGCCTACGCCACGGCCGGAGCAGAGCGACTTGCTGCTGCAAACACTGCCGGTGCATTTTCCTGCGACGGTACACACTGTGGGAGAGGCGATTCATTACCTGCTACGTTATAGCGGCTATAGTTTAGTCGCGGAAACGCAACAAAGTACCGCATTAAAAACGACTTTGCAAAAACCGTTACCCTTATTGCACCGCCACTTAGAACTCATCCCATTGAACCATGCGTTGCTCACTTTAGTGGGACCGGCGTTCACCTTGGTCGACGATCCTTTAACTCGTGAAATTAGTTTTAAAGTCAAACCGGCTTATAGACCCCGAGGTCACTCATGAAAGAACCACCCACCCGCCCCCCCTGGAATCGCTTTCAGCATCGATGGTATCGGCTCATGCGACGATGGCGGCTTCGTGCTAAGCATAGTCCGTTTCTTTTAGCATTTGCTGGCTTAATTTTTGCGATGGCTGTCGCTTATTGGGTCTATGGAGGCACCCAGCATAGGACAATCCAGACCCAGCGCGAAGCGCAACAGCATCGCCAGGTTCTGCAACACTTCAGCCAGTTGGAAGCAGGGGTCAACCACCTGAACCAACAGACCCGATCGTGGTCTTCATTGCTTGAGCATTTACTATCGATCGAGTCGGCCTTGGAAACCTTAGCGACCCGGATGCAAACCCTGGCGACGCACCAGGACCTGCAACGTTTATCCGTCGAATGGCAAAACTCCAAGAAGAACTTGCCCGCCCCACCCGAGCCTATATTGCCACTCGAAACGTCCCTGCCATTTCGAATCCTCTCGTTGGATGTGATGGGCGAAGAACCTTTTGTGGTAGTGGAATACCAGCAGCGCCTCATTCCCTTACGTCGCTTGGACCTTCTAGCGAGCTGGCAATGGCTGGAAGGCGACTCTACCCAGCAGCGAGTGACCTGGCGCAGCCCCGAGGGTAAAACCCTGACCCTAACGCTGTCGAAGGCAGACCAATGAACAATAAAATAATTACCGCTTTTATGTTGTTTGCTAGTCTAGTGCCTCTTACCTCCTCAGGGGCGCAGGTCAACAATTCCCAGGAAACTACCACGCAAGTGGCCAATTCCATCACTATTTCAACCAGTCCCGCAGCAGACTGGCAGTTAACCGAAGAAGAATGGCAACTTTATCAACGTCTCATGCAAGGTCCCAGCGGTCGTTGGTATCGGGAACTTTCTCCGCCGGCGGTCTTGGGGCTGAATGCCGCGACGCTTCCTGAACAACAGCATTTTGCACGCCTTGCTGCTCAACAAGAGCACGACAAGATTACGAGGGAATTGGCTTTTAATCAGGCTTTCACCGCGGCGTTGCGCGAACTCTATCCCGCGGAGCCGATCATTCGCCGCTTTGAGCTCAGCCCCTTTAACCCGAACCCGCATGGCCCCGCCCCCTAATCCGTTGCCCCCTCGGAGTCGGGGGTTGGTAGCAGGAGTATGCCGTCAAGTCTTGCTCCTGTGTTGGCTTTTTGGTTTGGCGTGGCTATTATTAGTGATTGGATTTGGTGGGTATCAATTTTGGCACGGCCCCCAACAAACGCAAGGGCATTTACTGCGAATCACCCAACGCGTTGAACAGGAGCTCCCGCAAGAGAGGACGCTCCCGAAGCCAGTGAGTTGGGTAAAAGAAACGTTGGCGATAGGGTTTGTTCACGAGATCCAGCAGCCTGTCTTTCGTTTCACTTCGGTGTTGCCCCCTAGGTTTTCAAAGCTCAAGGAGGGAATTGAGCATGTCTGCCGCCTAGGAGCCTTTTTAGGGACGATCACCCACCTGGTGTGGGTTAAGGCTTTGATGGTTTACTACCTGCTGCCCTTATTTTTAGTAGCACTGATGGTAGGAGCGGTTGATCCTAAAAAAAGCAGTTGAACTATGAGATAATGCGACCCTTATAACAAAATTACAGGGGAAATCGCATGAAACTACCTCCGGCTCCTCTTCACCCAACGGGTGAACTGCCAGAAGACTTAAAAGAAGAAAATTTATTAGCCAAAAATGTCTCATTAGCCCTAGATACTTTTGGTGGTCGCATCTATGTGGAATGGGATCCTCAAGCTGCTGTAACTCCGCTAGGACAATTGGCATTTTTTATTGAATTTTTAAAGATTGGAAATTTATTTGACCCTTGGGTTGAAGATTGTCCATTGCAATTAGTAAGTCCCAACGCTCCTTCAAATCGTGACATTTTAGGTACGCTGTTATTAGCTGTTTTAGCAGGTCATAGTCGCTATGCTCATATCACTACATTGCGTTGTGATGGAGTAAATCCAGATTTATTGGGTATGAAAAAAATAGTGAGTGAAGATTCACTCCGGCGTGCTTTTGTAAAAATGGAAGAAGAAGCTGGAATAGTATGGCTACAAAAACATTTAAATAAATGTTATGTGCCATTGCTGAGTGTGCCATGGATATTAGATGTTGATACCACAGTTAAAGTACTTTATGGAAAACAGGAAGGAGCTGTATTGGGTTATAATCCAACAAAACCTGGCCGCCCTTCTCATACCTATCATTCCTATTTTATCGCCAATTTACGTTTAGTACTGGATGTTGAAGTACAGCCTGGTAATCAAATGGCATCCAGTTATTCGGCGCCTGATTTATGGGAATTATTAGATCGTATTCCGCGTGCACAGTGGCCTCAATTTTTGCGAGGTGATTGTGCTTTTGGTACAGATGGTGTGATGAAAATTGCTGAAGAAAAGCAAATACCCTATTTATTTAAATTGAAATCAACGAAGAATGTAAAGCGTTTAATAGAAGAAGTAAAAATGGTTCGTCAAGATTGGTATTTTGCTGATCAGGGCTGGGAAGGGACTGATGCCTTATTGAAATTAGATGGTTGGGAAAGATCGCGTCGAGTCATCGTGTTGAGAAAAAAAATACAAAAAAATTTAATGCTTATTTCACAACATGCAGGAACAAAACAATTAGAGATATGTTTTGGTGAGGTTGATGATAAAACCTATGTTTATGAATACGCTGTATTAGTTACTTCATTACCGGATGAAATACTGACTATTGCGCAACATTATCGCGATCGTGCGGACAGTGAAAATATATTTGATGAATTGAAAAATCAATGGGGTTGGAGCGGGTTTACAACCCAAGACATGAAGCGTTGCCGCTTTATGTCGCGCGTGGTTGCTCTTATTTATAATTGGTGGAATATATTTGCTCGCCTGGCAGAACCTGACAAACATTTAGAAGCTATTACGAGTCGTCCCTTATTATTGCATGCTATGGCAAAACAAACTGTCCATGCAAGACAAACACACATTGTTATCAGCAGCACGCATGGAAATATTAATAAAGTTCAAATGTTATTAAGCCGCGTGGTGAAATTTTTTAAAGGATTAAAAAAAGATGCGGAGCAGTTAACACATGATCAATGTTGGTATCGAATTTTGAGCCAAGCAGTAGGAAAATATTTAAATGGAAAGTCGCTGCAGCCACCACTTGGTTTATCAGCACCCACATAAAATTGAAAAAAAGGTACTTTGTTGGAAGATATTTGATCAGAGTTTTATCGGTTAGGAAGTCCTTCAACTGCCGTTTTTAGGTTGATGGCTTAGGTCAGCGCGATATTCGTAAATTCCAAGCCGCTCCCGACCGTGCGTTATTTTTTCATGCGATCAAACGGCGCCTGACCGGTATCTGGTCGGTGCCATTATTTCTTTACTTGTTCTTCCTTGGCCGTTGGCTCCCTTTGTAATCCTCGTCCCGTTAGCGCTCGGGATTAGGGTTTGCGGTCCAAGGGAGCCTGTGTGGTTTTAAAAAATATTGTGAGAAATGCAGATGCGATTACATTCCTTAGTTGGCGTGCTTTTCCTCGGTGGTTGTGTCAATTGCTTGGCTAGCCCGGAACTCGAAAGCGTGTATTTAACCCACCTTGTTCACCAGCTCGAAGCCATGAAGCCGATGATTGAGGCCGCACGCCACCAGCAATCCCCTAATCAACGAGTAAAATTTCATTACACGGCCTGGACGGATGCCCAAGGAAATAAGCACGCCGGATTACTTGATGATGTGAACGCCATCCAACAAGGCATTCAAGCCAAACTCAATCATCCCGTATTGACTCCTAAAATCCTTCCCTCAATTAGCGGGGATTATGAAGAGCTAAGAACATGACTAGTCTCGACGCATTTGCGGCCGCCGCCGGGGTATCAGCGGCCCAGCTGAGCCTGCTGGTGCGTAGTCTCTGGCTGATCCTGGTCTTTTTTTGGGCGGGAGCCTTGCTGTACAGCCTATTACATTACTTGCGCCATCATGCGGTGGATATCCTCGATGTCCAGCGCTATGTGTTGCGCATTTTGTTTTTAGTGGCCATTGCTGTCTCGTGGCTTTTACCCCTTAACACCTTAAATAGGAATGACTATGAAACTCCCTTGGATTCAAAAATTATCCCGGCTTTGTCTTGGCTCAGTGCTCAGGCCTTTTGTGCCTTGGCCTTGGCGGACTTACCCAAACCCCCGGCTAGTAGTTTGGCAAATAGCAGTAACGATTGGATCGACGTTGGGGGCAATCTCGCCTATAAGACCTTAAGTTATGCCTTAATTGCGATGGGCGCCATGATTGCTTCGGGCGCGGCCTTTGGCATTTTTAAGTCCTATCACGTCGCCCAAGAACGCCAAGACTTGGGCCACTTTTTTAAACATACGGCGGTCGCGATTGCTACCGTCGCGATTGGCGCCGGGCTCCTCTACATGGGCTTTTCCATTATTCCGCACTAAGGAATTACATGATTTTCCATCATATTCATCACAAAATGCCGATCTACAAAGATTGCACTTTTCTAGAACTGATGAGCGTGGGCAGTCTCTATCTGATTGTAGGAGGGGCGCTCTTCGCCTTTTTAACTCAGCTCCTGTTCGATTATGCCGCGATTGGTATGGCCTTAATTTTACTGAGTCTCATTCATGCCACGCGGTTTTTCCTGGGGAAATTGCAGCAAATTAAATACGGCAAACCCTATGGCTACTACCAACACGTGTTTCTCAAGCGCGTAAGTGCGTGGCCTTATGTGGATTATTTTTGGCAAGCCCCTTGGCTCCAACGCCAAGGCCGTTGGTCGGTTAACAGGCTATCCTGAGTTCGTCGTCCCAGCATGGATGCCGGGATCCAATCTGCAGGACGCAAAGTTTTTACGTCCCTGTGATTCTAGATCCCGGCATTCATGCCGGGACGACGAATCCTCTGGGTTTTAAATGAGATATGTGTGTCGAATAGGATCAACAAGTCTGATGAAAAATTACTTCTTTAGCGCTTGGAAAAAAGAGGACCGCGATGTCGCGGTGATTCAGTTCCAAAAATACAGCATCGCGGTGTTATTACTTTTGGTGTTACTGTTATTGCTGGGGTGGATGACTGCTCCTTCACGATTACGCCTCTACCTGCCACCGGATTTGCACCAGGGTGCGGTCCTCAATCCCCAGGACATTCCCGAGCCGTTTCTGTACAGCTTTGCTTATGAACTCTGGCAAGAGCTCAATCACTGGCCCAGCAATGGCAGTGTTGAGGCTTTAAATCACTTACACACTTATGCCGCTTACTTGACGCCCGAATTTCAGGCGGTCCTCAAGCGCGAAGTCCAGGAATTAAGCCGCAGTGGTCAAAGCCAACGCCAACGTTTTATGCAAGGTCTCGCTGGAGCGGCCTTCGATTCCCGTTCCGTGAAAAAATTAAGTGCTTCAACCTGGGAAGTGGATTTAACCATGCATCTGCAAGAATATAAAAACGACCAACGGGTGAAAGAGGCGGTCATTCGCTATCCGTTAAAAATTACCCGTCATGATGTCTCTCCCAGCAGCAACCCCTACGGATTGGTCCTGGCCGGATATGTGTCTCCTCCGCAACGCCTGCCTTGGAAGCTTGCTCCCATGAACATACGCCTTTTCCTCGTGCTATTGACCTTTTCTTCGGTGTCCTGGGTCGCCCCGGTATTGCCTTTAACTGACACGCAAATCCACGCCTTGCAGGAGGCGACTCCTATAGAATCCAATCAGCCGTTGCAGTGGCAAGGCGACCCCATTCTCATTCCCTTGCCCCTAGCCCAGGAAAAACGGGTGATCTTTCCCGAGCCGGTGCAAGTGGACTTGGCTGGGCACCTGACCACCGAACAATTGCGGATCATTAACCATGACCGCAGCCTCTATTTGACCGCTTTAAAAGCTATTCCGCGCACGCGCCTGTCTATCCTGCTCAAGGATTCCCAAAAAATCATGTTAGTGGATATTGAAACTGCTGATCAGGCCAATGCCAAATGCCAAGTAATTAGGATTTTAAATGCCAAAAATCACAAAAATGCCGATAAGATTAAGGATTCACCCGACGCTACCGAAAAACCTTCCCAAGCGGATGATTTGGTTGAGGCCCTGCGCTTGGCTTGGCAACAGCTGTATACACTGGACCATGTCGTCTCAGAAACCGGATTTATCCGCACGCCAATGCATACTCTTTCTGGGTTAGTCACTTGCTCTATCCCGAGACGGTTTTGGCCCACCCCATCGCTTCCTGGACGCATGAAGAGCTCACGATTACTGCGGTGGAATTACGCAATCCTTGGGCGCATTCCACGATGCTGCATTTAGACCGGGATCTCTGCGGAACGTGGCAAGCCGCGAGCCTATATCCGCGTCGTACTTTGAAATCCGCGGGAGATAAAACCGGCGATAGCACGACCTTATTCTTAATTTCCAAGCAAGGCTTTAACGAGAGTCTGACGAGGTGCCATGGCCGCACATAAAACCAATCGATTACTCAAATGGGGTGTTCCGCTGCTGATCGCTATTTTGGCTGTAACAGTCACCCAAAAACTACTGCATCACGCGGCTCCTGATCTGGTACCTCTGCCGACAGCGACCAAAAATACCGCCTCCCAAGACAGTGCGGCCGAATCTCTCGATACCTTAACCGCCCAACTCTCCGCCACCGAACACAAAGTACAAGCCATCGTGACCCAAAACCAAAGCTTGCAACAGCAAAACCAGGAACTCTTACACCAACTGGAATCAAAGCCTCAGGGAGTGGCCGAACTTACCCAACAAATCGAACAACTCAAAGCCCAATTCAATACCCGCTCCGTCAGCGAACCCAACCTTTCAGCTGCTAAACCGATTACCCTGGTGTCAGATGTGACCGAAGAATGGCCCGATCCCCGCCTGAAGGCGGCCGCGATACCACCCCTGACGGATTCCGTCGCTTTGAAAAAACCGCTCCCTTACTACACCATTCCCGCCAATGCGACTTCGGTGCACGATCGCCTCATGTCGCCCCTGATTGGCCGGATTCCAATTAAAGGCGTGGTGACCGACCCTTATCCCTTTAAAATTGTATTTGCCGATGACACCTTAGCGGCCAATGGCTTGCGGGTTCCGAATTTACGGCAACTCATTGTCAGTGGCTATGCCGAAGGGGATTTAAATTTAGTCAGTACCCGGGGCTGGGTCACCTCGTTGACCTTTGTCTTTGCCGATGGCACGATTTCCACCACCACCTCCAATGACAATAATATTGGGCATTTCACCAAAGAAAATGCTTTGGGCTATCTCTCCGATGAATATGGCAATCCCGCCATTCGTGGCCAACTCATCACTAATGCTCCGGCGTATTTAGGGATTAATGTAGCACTGGGAGCGGCTGAAGGCGCCGCCAACGCCTATGCTTCAGCCCAAACCACCACGAGCAATGCTCTGGTGGGTCAGAACACCCAAGCGGTTACGGGTTCACACAGTGCTTATGTCGCCGCTCAGGCTTTGAGCCGTTCCACGCAGTCAGTCCAAGCGTGGTGGCATGACCGCGTCGAGAATTCCTTTGATGCGGTGTTTGTGCCCACCCTAAAGCCCAATGGCGAGCCCCAACGCATTGTCGTGAATTTTGCAAAAGAAATTACCATTGATTATGACCCCAACGGGAGGAAAATTACCTATGCGCATCCGTTACCTGATGCCCTTGATGTGGATTAATCTTGCGGCCTGTCAAAGTTATGTTGGCAATGTCGTCCCGCACCAGGGGCCGACCATGGAGCAAGTCTATGAGGCGGTTGAGCCATCCCGTACTGCAGAACCTAAACCCGCAAGATCACTGGCACAAGAATTAACGACTCCATTAATCACCGAAGAACCTAAGAGGACCGCACTAGAAAATACCTCTGCTTTTCGAAAATTACCCAATCCTGAATTGATGATGTATGTGTATCCGCATCTAGCAGGCAATGCCCAAATTCCAATCCCAGGGTATGAAACGGTGTTTATGTTTATGCGCAGGATCATTACAGTTAATGTTTATAACAATTAAAATGTAGTTACTGTAAATTCGTTTGATTATTTCTCGAAATCTAGGGCAGAATTAATTACTAATCGCTGTTTTCGATGGACTAAGTAATTTCATCACCCGGTGATATTAACTCTCATGGTCTAGAATACTCTTTATTACTGAGTTAGTCGAGTTAAATGACCACTGATTTCGATAATTGGTAAACTAAGATAAAAAATTAGTTTGCCTTAAAGCTATCTTTGTTGTTGATCATTGGAGGCAATTCGAGAAAAAAATTCGATCATACAATTAGGTAAAATATTGCCCTAATGATGTTTGAACTGAGAAAGTGACGGAAAAATTATCTTTCCGTCATTTTTTATCTGATCAGTTTAACACTCTTATTGTGGATGCGCTCCCCTAAATATGGTTCTTCTGATAATGGATAAGTCTGCAGATGGGTTTTAATACCAGATATGCTTCTTTAAAATCATTTTTTATGGAAGTTTGATACCAATTTTGTGTCTTGATTATTTTTTCTGACCCTTTCCAAGTCAAATAAATAATTTCGCACTTTGAAGAACCTAAAATTGCACTAATCCAATTGTAGTTGCTATTCCGAAATTTTTGAGTATTAATTGATGCTAATTAGTTGGGCCTATTAAATATAAGAAGCGCTCATATGACAAGGGTTTTCCGTATTGTCCCTAGGTATAGGTGAGTTGAATTAACTCGTTTTGGTTCCAACCGATCAGACTTTTAGAACAGCAGGTGGTTTAGTTCGCAAGCCGCATCAAAAGGGTGACTGACCCGTTATGAGTGGTGGCTTTCTTATTTTTATGGGCAAAATATATCGCGGCATTACCAGTTGACTAGTTTTTTATCGGCTTTCATGTTTCTTTTGGATTTTTCATACTATGGCATGTACTAATTCTGGATCTTGCTTCTTTCGATTAGTACATTGTCAGAAGATGCTATTTTTTCGATTGTCTTACATGCTAGCATGCAAGTTGACCTTTATGAATGCTCAATAACGGCTCTTCGGTTAATTCCTGCACAAGTGATAGCCGCTTCAATAGCGGAGTGGCTTGTCTATCCGTGGGATCGCTGATACTGTTCACCAATCTGGTCGCATCAAATCTTGGGGAATAACGTCGCTGGAAAATGGTGATTTCCTTTATCGGTAATTAAGCTGCCCAGTTTTGAACTGTGATTATCTTCTTGTTCTTTAATCAACAAATTTAAATTCGTGCTAATCATCCAATACACGTTTCATTTTCTTTCCAGTTTTCGTCCAAAATGGGTTTATGTAAGAAAATTTTTCAATGCCACATTCTCTGGCATATTCCGCAATTTTGGCTTTGTTTCGGAAGATTTCTTGGCTCTTCGTCATCATGGAGTTGGCTCCGTGTAGTGATTGATCAAAACAAACTCGATAATTTCGCTCAAATGGGGCAATACGACTGCGAATTGCCCGTGTGGTCACTTAAATCTCAGCCAATGCGCATTGATTTTTTTCATATTCTTCGTAGCGCTGATTAATCTCTCATGTGATCTAATAGTAATTCTGCCGCGCCGTTAATAATAGGATTCTAAGGTATAACTCTTCTGGAGTAAAGAGACACTCGAGGGGATTGGCTTTGGCATGGTCTTGATCAGTTGCCATCAATCTGTATACCGCTATTTAATTTTTAAGCTTAAAGCCGAAATGATCGTGTCTTCCTGGTATCAATATCCTAGCATGGGGCACTCTAGACTCGGGTGCTGGGGGATGTCAGTGATTTGCTGCAGTCCATCCCTACCATTCATTTCTTCAGGTTGAACAGACTATGTTTTTTAAGCGACGCACAAGTGCTCGAATTTCAAGGGCCGATATCGCGTGCAGTTATGCGCAGCATCCTTCGCTGGCTCATCGGCTGCCCTGGCGTGATTATCACGAAGCTCATCAGGTTTTTTTACTGCAAGATTTATGCAGCCTGGGGGTTGGCTTTGAAATTACCCCCGTTGCCTGTGAAGCCCGTCCTCCCGAGATGTTAGAGGCGATTCATCAGTCCTTGAAAAATGCCTTGCAACACGCCATTCCGTTTGAAAAGGACCATCCCTGGATTTTGCAAATTTTTGTGCAACGCGATAGCAATTTATCTTGGGTGCTGGACAAGGTGACCCAAGCAATCCCTGAGCGCGACGCGACACGCTCTTAGTCCAAGCCCATCTCAATACTCTAAAAACCCACTTAGATTACGTCAGTCAACCGGGCGGTATTTTTGTGGATACTGATGTGACTCAATGTGCCTTTCAAGGAGGACAGTGGCACATCTATGCCGTCCTTTACCGGCCTTGCCATGACACTAAACCCCTCCCCGAACGGGAAAAGGACGTCGCCGAAATCCTGCGCATTGCCGAGAAGCTTGCTGCGCAATGGCGGGCTTGTGGCTTAGGCGTCAAACGCCTAATGGGAAGTGATTTTTACCAGTGGCTCGTGCGCTGGTTTAATCCCAAACGGTCTTTAGAATCTCATTATCCCGATGCCGAAAATAAACCCATGACCTGGAATTTGAGCGAACAGTTATTTTTTTCCGCACCCGGAATCCTGTGCCGAGGGCTGGCTGTTTGACGGGATGCCGCACAAAGTGCTGACCATCCAAAGTATCCGCAGCAATCCCACCATTGGCCATTTGAGTGCCGAGCGGGCCAGTTCCACCGATCAGAAGGTCGTGACCCTGATCGACCATCTCCCTGAAGGCAGTGTCTTGTCTCTCACCTTAGTGCTGCAAGCGCCGAGCGAAGTCGCCTGGCATTTAAAACAGATTCAACACAGTGCGGTGGGACACCATGCCTTAGCCATTAAAGTCAAAACTGAAGTACAGGAGGCCGAAACCGCAATGGCCGAGGGCGACTATTTAATTCCCCTGACCCTGGCGGTTTATCTGCGGGGTGAGAACCTAGCGCAATTAAAAGCACGCGAAGCCCAGGTCGAGGTGTTATTGAATAGCCACGGCTTTCATATCATTACCGACCAGGAATTATTTCCGAGTGATGCGTATTTGCGTTATTTGCCGATGAATTATGATTTTGCCCTGGATCGGAAATACCACTATCGCTCGCGCTATGTGGTGTTGAGTGATGTGGCCAAATTACTGCCGTTCTATGGGCGCAGTCGCGGGACGGGTACTCCGGGGATGCTGATGTTTAATCGGGGAGGGGAGCCCTGGTTCTATGACCTGCTGCAAGATCGGACTAAAAATGCGCATTTTTTATTGCTGGGAGAAACCGGCACCGGAAAATCCAACACCTTAAATTTTTTGATCCTGCATCATCTGGCCTTATACAACCCGCGCTTTTTTATTCTAGATGCCGGGGGGTCCTTTGATTTATTAGCCGATTATTGTCACAGCCTAGGACTATCGGTCAACAAAGTCAAAATCGATCCCAAGCATCCGGTCTCCTTAAATCCTTTTCACGACGGCTTAAAAGTGCTAGATCAACTGGCGGCGCTTCGCCCTGAACAGGTACTCTGCCGATCTGCTGGAAGAATCTGAGGGCCATGACCCGCGATATCTTAGGCGATATGGTCTTAGCGGCCTTAGTGATGATGACCGGCGGCGAACCCAAAGAAGAGCAGCGGATTCGTCGCTGTGATCGCTTGTTGATGATGGAGGCGATTATTTCTGCGGCGGAACAGGCTCGTCAGCAACAGCGAACGCAGCTCATTACCCAAGATATCGTCGAAGCCTTAGAGCGGGTCAGCAGCACCTTAGATCCCTTGCGTGAGCGCGACAAAATCCGCCGCAGTCGGGAGATGGCTGATGGTCTGTGCTATTTTATTCGCGACCCCTTGGGCGCGCAGTTTTTTAATACCGAAGGCCAACCCTGGCCCTTAGCAGATATCACGGTCGTGGATTTTGGCTTATTTGCCCAAGAAGGCTACGAAGCCCAACGCGCCATTGCGTTTTGTGGAGTATTTAACAAAATCCAAGCCCTGGCCGAGGCCAATCAGTACTCCAACCGCCCCTTGATCTCGGTTTTAGATGAAAATCATATTTTCAGTAAAGTGCCATTGTTAGCGGCTTTAGAAACCCGCGGTGCCAAAATGGGACGCAAACTCGGCTGGTGGCTGTGGATTGCCACGCAAAATATGACCGACTTTGCTGAAGAAGCCCACAAGATGCTGAGTATGATCGAAACCTGGATGTGCTTGAGCTCGACCCCCGATGAAATCGCTAAGATCGAACAGTTCAAACCCTTAACGCGCGAACAACGCCAGTTATTTTTATCGGCCCGCAAAGCGAGGGGTCAGTACACCGAAGGGGTGTTGCTTAGCCCCAAGCTTAGCAGTTTATTTCGTTCGGTCCCGCCGCGGCTCTATTTGGCCATGGCTGCGACCGAACAGCATGAAAAACATGCCCGTAGGCAACTGATGCTTAAATTTGGATGTACGGAATTAGAAGCTGTAGCATATCAAGCTCAGCAGATGATGACTATATCTACATTGAAATAGAAAAAATGAGTTACGAGTGTATCGAACTTTATTTTGAATTATTGTGTAGCTTTGCTTGTTTTATAGTTTATAACGCTTAAATGCATTAATAATTATTGTTGTTTATATTTCAGGGACTACTAAAATGGTTATGAATGAGTAATGTGTGAATTAAATTAATTAATTTAATAGGAGATTTAGATATGAATTGTATAGAAAAAAGTCCTTATAAAGAGTTAATGAAAACCATGGAAGAATGTAATTTTTCTAATAATTGTAAATTTGCACCTAATGAAAAAAATAAGGAATTCACCTGCCAAGCGTTTTGGAATTTAAATAATGACCCCAAAAGACTGAATAAAAAATCACCGACAATAAAGATCGTTGTACCTAAAGTAGCCATTGAGTCCCTTGAGGGTTGTACACCGTCACAACTAGAAGAATCACTAAAAAAAATACAAAATCATATTAATAATAAACTGAAAAATTTTAACCCAGAACATGACACTGAAATACCAGAACCGGTGATATGGGAAATAACTACAGAAATATTTTGTGAAGAAGTACTTTTATAAAAAAATAAGTAATACTTCATCCATATTGTTGAAGTTGGTAAAAATAGGCAACTATGAGCTTGGCTTAAAGTAAAAATATTTGGAAAAGCGTGGTGTACATGCGAGTGCATGAGCATTTTCGAGGAATTTTTCCAAAAAATAGGTCATAGATGCCTGTTTTTTTTCTGTGTTGGCTGCAAAAATAATTTATATATTTTAATTGGTATTTATTTTGTTTATTAGGTACTGAAATGATTACATTATTTTAGAAAATCGCTGTTAAGCCCATCTTTAATAGCCTTAATTTCTATCTTATCTCATAGTTCTTCCTTTTTACTCTAGTATAAATGTAGCGAATTTGAGATTGAAAAATCCTTGTGACATAAAAATTGTATAAGGTCTTTTGCGATGTTTAAGCTAATTAACCAATGCCAGGTGATAATCCTTGGATTGTCCCTTGTTTGTCTCTCCGCTTCCAGTCTTACCACTGTGGATATTACCGAAAAAACTTTGAGTGCCTTACCTCAATGCCTGCATTACCAAGTCAAAGGCTTGTGTTATTGGTTAAGTCCCAGTGGCACGACCCTGACTACTCCGTATATTGCGCATTTTCTTCCCGATGTCGTGGTCAGTGTGTTTGATTCCCTCAATGACCGAAAAGGCGGCAACGCCTGGGAAGAAATTCATCAAACCCTCGATCAGGGGGACGACTCGTCCAACACCAACTCTTGAGGCGAGCTCAGGTTCCGCGGGTGGGGAGAGCATCGGTTAGACGCCCCAGAGCCCGGCTGTATTTTTCAAAGAAGTCGATGTCATTGGCAATCCGGCCTTAGTCCTATTACCGCAAAACCCGGTGCTGTTGCCGTCGACGGCCGTGCCCGGCAGGCCATATTTTCAATCGATGTTCGATAGTCTGTCTTGGCGAGGCGTTGGGCCTCAATCTTCCTGGAACAAGCCGATGCCGTCGCTCAAAACATTACTCATACAATCGGAAATCTAGGCCTGATTCACTGGGGTGGAGTGTTTCCCTACCAGGGTAAAGTGGTCTCCAATAACGAAGCCAAGGCTGCTGCCGTGATTGGCTTTCGGGCCACACACCTGTTAACGGCCCCCAATCACTTTGGGCATGTATTTCAACCTCTGCCTACCCAATGCGGGGCCGCCTGTACCGCGGCCACCATTCAAGAAAATCACCCACACACGCGCTGGCAAAGGCTGACTCCGAAGCCAGAAGGGGAGTGCCGAATCTTCGGACAAACGGCCGACTACGGGGAAGAGTTAGCGGCTAAAGCACAGGGTGGCACTGTCTGGGTGATGTGGCGCCACTATGAAGGGTGTCTTGAAGCCCCAGGTCAGTACTTAGGTCGCACGGTCATTCATTAAAGGAACCTGGTATGAGAAAAATTTTTAGTTCAATAATCTTAAGTGGCGCTTTAAGTCTTATGAGCCCGCTGCTGCTGGCCCAATCGGTTATTCCGGTGGGGCAAAGTCCCAATGCCCTATATTATCAGTTGGGTGGGGCCAGTGACCTGCGTCGTCCTACCGCCATGAATGCTCAAGCACTCGAATTAAAAGCCGAAGTGGATTTAGGATTGGGAAGACAGTGTGGCTTCTATAATCCGGCCTTGTCGATTCAGAACAGCCTAAATCATCTGCAGGATAATCTGACCAACTTAACCCAAACGCTAATTCGCAATGCCACCGGCAGTTTGGCTCAAATGCCAATGTATTTTTTAGCCCAAGCTAATCCCACCTTGTACCACTTACTGAATAATGCTCTGCTCGGTGCCCAAACCCAAATCGCGGCGTCGGTCCAATCCTGTCAAGCCGCTAAAGAACAGATAGCCCAAGGAAAAAATCCATACCACGACTGGGCGACTCTCTCCGTCGGAGAGCAGTGGCAACAGCACTTATCCTTAACTGGCGCGGGAATGGAAGATATCAATGACGCGAAAGCTGAGATTGATCAACACGCCGGCCATTCCGGCATTCCCTGGGTGTCGGGCCCCGCCGCGGGCAAAAACCAACCGCCGATTCGAGTGATTGCCGATACCGTGCAAGCGGGCTACAACGTTCTGCTCAATCGCCCGGTAACTTCGAGTGAATCCGCCCCGGCGGCCAGTGCCTTGGCTACCCTCTTTCCTACCCCACAAGCCGCCAGTCGCTGGGTGACCGACGCGGTGGGCGAGCAAGTGGTGGGACTCGCGACCCAAGGCAGTGCCGCCGGCCGGGGTTTGTTGGCCTTAACTCAAGATTGTACTCGTAACGGCCAGGATTGCGTCACTCTACTCGAAGCCAAATTGCAGGCGCTGATTCAAGGCAGCTTGCCCCTGTCAAAAGAACAGCTGCTCGCCGTTTCGGCCGAAGATTTAGTGCTAAGTCCCCAGATGCTTGAAACCTTGCGCGCTCTGGATTCCCGGTCGCAGGGGCTGGTCACCCACAAACTGGCCGAAAATGTGGCGCTGCAACGCGCCATGCACAAGGCCGCGATTGTTCAGGATTTACTGCAAGCTGGCCGTCAAGTACCGGTGATTGCGGCCAATAAACCGGCCCAACAGCAAATCGAACTGGCTTTAACCCAACTCGAGCAACAGCGGCAATCCTTGGTGTTTACCGCCCAGCTGCGCCGGCAACTGATGTCCGAAACCTTAGTGCAGCTTATGCACTATGCCCGTGAGCAGCAAACCCGAAGTAGCGCTCGTGGCTCAACTACCCCCCGCCCCGATTTCCTGCAACAAGGGGCTCTGAAAGGAGAGACGCCATGATCGCCGTTCAATCCTATCCCGAACTGTACACCACGTTACTTGGCTGGCAGTTATACAATCAACTTTGGGAATTACTCACCCAAACTGGTTTGGCCTATCTGCCGCTGATTGGCCTAATTTTGCGCCATATGGCCGAGCCCTATCAATCCCAGGAAACCAAAGACGCCGGTAGTACCTCATTGCGGCGGATGGAAGTGGATTTTATCCGCACCTTGTTTGTGATTCTTTTTGCCGTGGCTCCTTGTTTGGTTTTAAATCCCAGTGTCGTCGGCTACACTCCCTTATGTTCTGGCAAGGGCACGGTGCATCCTGGTTCCACCGGCACTACCTACGACAAAGCCTTTACTCTCCCCCGTGGTGACATTCGGGTACCGATTGGCTGGTATGCGGTCATGGCCATCTCCCAGGGCATTACCAGCGCCGCCAATACCATGGTCGCTTGTATCCCGGACTTACGGCGCATGGTTACCCAAGTCAATATGACCCAAATCCCGGATGCGGCGTTACGGCAAGAAGTGCGGCAATTTGAAGAGGACTGTTTTCTGCCGGCCCGCAACCAATATTTCACGGATTCGACCAATCAGGCTCCCGTGATTTCACGAATTCAACAGGCAATCAACCGCTACGGTTTCGGTGATCCCGAATGGCCAGGCTCTCACGGTTTTTTACAAACCTATTACACGAGCTTTCAAGCGACTCAACCCATCCGGCCGTTTCCTTATAACCCCCATGATGATATCAATGCCGATCTTGAGGGGACTCGACCTGTCTATGGCACACCGCACTGCGATACGTGGTGGACCCATCCCCAGTACGGGTTGAAAATACGATTAGCCAACACCTTACCTCCGTCGTTTTGGGACGAATTTCGCCATCCCCTGGATAATGAGCAAAAACAAGAAGCCGTTTTAAAACGTGTGTTAGTCAATACCGACAAAGGCTATGACAAAGCCAATGATCTGGTCGGAGATTGGGGTTATTCGCATGTCGCCGCGGGGTTAGGGGAGTGGTTTCATCAACTGGATGCTTATCCTAAGCTTTATGCCGCCGCCCAAGCCGCTCCGATTATTCAGTCCCTGCTGCTGATGATGGTCTATGCTTTTTTACCGCTGGTCCTGGTGTTTACGAGCTATAAACTCACCAGTGTTATTTCAGGGGCCATCATTATTTTCTCGCTCATTTTCTGGAGCTTTATTTGGCACTTAGTTAGCTGGACCGATGCCAGTTTAATGAATGCCCTCTACGGCAGTAGCTGGTTTGCCCATCAATCTCCCAATGCCAGCTTAGTCGATATGATCACGGGCACTTTGATTATTATGGCGCCCCTGTTTTGGTTTAGCTTGATGGGGAGTATGGGGGTGGCGGTGGGTGGTTTGGTGAATGCTGCATTTGAAACCTTATATTATTCTGCAGAGGAGGCAGCATCAAAAGGTTCTAAAGCGATCAAAGGAGCAGTAAGAAGTTTGACCAAAAAATAATTTTAACGTGCTTGCTAAGAACGATTACGAGGCGATCGTGGGTCAAGTAAACTTGGATCAAGTTTAGCCCAATCAAGAAAAGTTCTCTTTTTAATATTGGATTCAGCACTAAGACCCGCCACCACAATCTCTACAGCAATATTGCAAACACCTTTGAGAATTTTGAAAACTAAAGAATGTTTTTTATTTTGTCTCATTTTTAATCCTATGTTTAATGGAAGAAAATATATGCCATTTATTAAATTTTATAAAAAAACACTCGTTGACCTATTATGGTGGTTGTTCCTGACGTGCCTACTAGTACTGCCATTCGTGTGGTGGTACGTGGAACATCCGGCCCAGTTTCAACAAGTATATCACACCGTCACTCATCATAAATTATTTTTTACCCTGCTGCGTATGATGATGATCGGAGGTATTTTTTTAGGTTGGCCGTATTTCATTGCCATCTTTAGCAAGAAACATGCCTGGAGTAAAGCACAACAAATATTCTGGTACCAGCAACGCTTTGCCCTGCTGGTGGGTTTGCTGTTATTTGAATTCGTAATCTGTGAAAACGGCTTAGTGACTCTGCTCACTTTCGGGAAATCTTGAGGGGAATCTGCAATGTCTATTAGCATGGGTTCCAAGTACCTCTGCTACTTCAAGATTTTTTTTTCACCTCTCGTAGCTTCGCTTTATCGATTTGTTTTTTTCGTAACGAAAAAGGGCTTATGGCTCACTTCAAACAATGTGCGTGCGTGTTTGACTTAATGCTTAATCATATTATAGCAATCCATTGATTTTTTAGAAAAATTAGTGAAGTTCCGTTTTGAAATGTAATAAAACTCTTGAGAGGAGATTTTAGGAGTCTTGAGATGAATCTGCAACGCCCGTTAGAAGGATTATTACGCCCGCCCCTAGAGTGGTATACCACGTTAGTGAGCGCAATTAGTAGTGGGCTGCTCATACTCTTTCCGAAATGGTTTGTCTTGCCTCCTACTTGGGCGTATTCGGTAGCCAGCCTGTTGGCGATTCTCGGCTTGTTACGTTTCCAGCAAGGCTATCGGGTGATTCGTTATCAGCGTCGTTTACGACAGATGCCGCGTTATGGCCTCACGCCCGAACACATTCCAGCTCCTCCTGAAGCGTTGTTTTTAGGGAAAGGCTTTTTGTGGACTACTCAACATACCCAGCGCTTACGAGACTTAGATTTATCCTATAATTTGCCTTATAAAAATCCCTCTCGAATCCAACGCTGGTTGCAAAAACACCGAGCCTGGTGGAATCCTTTTCGAGCGCCCCCTGCCATTGGAGGTCAGGCTTGTCTTCATGGCATTTCTGAAGTGGAGGAGGAGATGACGATTCCTTTAGCCGATCGTGCGAGCCATATATTGGTGGTCGGTTTGCCGGGCATGGGCAAAACCCGGTTTGCGGAAATTTTAATCAGCCAAGATATTCGTCGGGGCGATGTGGTGATTGTGATTGATCCCAAGGGCGATGCCGATTTATTAAAACGAATTTATGCGGAGGCAAAACTCGCTGGTCGAGAGCACGATTTATTGATTTTGCATTTGGGTTTTCCGCAGATTTCTGCCGCTACAACCCCGTCGGCAATTTCACCCGCGTCACCGAAGTGGCCAATCGCATTTCCAATCAACTGCCCAGCTCAGGCGATTCGGCCGCATTTAAAGAATTTGGTTGGCAATTTATTAATTCCATGGCTCTGGCTTTGGTGTCGATGGGTGAAAAACCCGATTACCAAAAAATGAAATTCTACATCACCAAAATGGACGTGTTGCTAGAGAAATATCTAAATTTTTGGTTACCGTCCCTGGATTATCAAATTAGAAATCTTGGCTTCAAACCTATATTCAAGAAAATAGCCACGAGAAAAAAATGCATCTCGCGCTTGCAGGCATTGATTGCCTATGTACAAGCCCATCGAACTTATCCACAATCCCATATTTGATGATTTGCACCATGCCTGCAAATATGACAAGGAATATTTCAGTAAAATCACCGCCTCATTAGGCCCGTTGCTAAAAAAACTCACCACCGGCAAAGTCGCGGAATTACTCTCTCCCAACTACGAGGATATGGATGATCCACGGCCGATTCTGGATTGGCTGCAAGTTATTCGCAACAGACAAATTGTGTATGTGGGTCTGGATTCCCTCACTGATCGAGAAGTATCTACCGCCGTAGGCAATGCTTTATTTGCTGATTTAGTCTCCGTGGCCGGTCGGCTATATAAACATGGGTTATACGATGGTTTTTATAAAACCGCCACGCAAAGAATCACCTGCCACGGATCTGCCTGCATTCCGATGAATTCAATGAAATCATTGGCGATGAATTTGTGCCACTGCTCAATAAAGCGCGAGGCGCTGGCTTTACAGTCACTGCCTATACCCAAACCTGGTCAGATGTAGAAGCCCGTCTTAAAGCCAGTTGCCAAAGCCGGGCAAGTAGCCGGCAATTTTGGCACGGTGATTATGTTTCGCTGTAAAGAGGCCAAGACGGTCGAGATGTTATTACAGCAACTGCCTACCGTGCCCATTTATCGGGTGACTCCGGCTTCTAGCAGCCAAGAGACTCCCCAAAGCGGGCAGGGGATCTGGTTTCATTCTCATCAAGAAGACCGCCTCACGTTAATCGAGCAGCGCTTGATCGAACAGAACGATGTGCTCAACTTGCCGGTGGGTCATGCCTTTGCGTTAGTGCATGGCGGGCAGTTAATCAAAATTCGCATTCCCCTGGTGTTGCTGAATCACCGGTCCCGAGAGCCTGATTTGGCCAATCGAGTTCGCTTGATGCAGCAACGCTTTTATCACTCAACCTCTAAGGAGACCTATGTTCACTGAATTACACCCCTGCTTATCTGCGGCCGCATTAATTCAAATCCCGCAACTCCGGCCGTATGTCAATGCCTTGCCGGCCTTGATCAGTGCCCCCCAAGCTGTATATCGCACCCTCTATCAAACGACTCTGCATCGGGTGTTGGAATTGTGCCAAGCCTTACCCCTGAATCGCGAGCCCTGGCAGCCCTATGGATTAGTCGCCCAGCAATGTCAACTCACGATCCAGGCCTTGAAATTAAGGCGTAGGGTGATGCTGCCGCGTCATGCTCACGCTGAAATCATCGCCCAGCAAGACCCGCTGTGGACCTATGCGCTGTTTAGCTTGGGATTAGTGCAGGGGCTCGATCGGTATTTTTCACGCCTGACCCTGGAGTTATATAAAACCGAGACCGAGCGCCTAGGAAGCTGGACCTGGCTAACCGGCAGCTTAGCAGAACCCGCCACGTTCTATCGCCTGATGCCCACCGAGAAGCCCTTGCCGGAGGAAGTCACCCGTCGCTTGGAATGGGCCATCGTCTTGGGGCGGTTGCTGCCGTCGGTAGGATGGCGCTGGTTAGCTAGTGATGCTCAATTATTTCAAGCGTGGTGGGAGTGTTTATTTGATTCCGCCTCGCTTGCCAATCCCTTACAAGAACTCCTGGTTCGGGCCAAAAGTTTGGCTTTTGAAAAGACCGTCACTACCCAAAAATAGGGTCAGCTTCTCATTTAAGGGCCTTCCCTTGAAGTCTTGTGAAGCCCGTCCTGGGCCCGAGAAAATTCCCTGATGCAGCCCATTACTACTACCCAATCCTGGAGAAAAACGATCATGTTGGATTCCACCCATCCCTTACCCGAAAAACCTAAAATACCTCCAAAATCGGCTTTTCCTTTAACTGGAGAAGTTTGGCTTTGTTTACACACCCCGCAGGCAATATCCCTGTATTCAGGAAATTGGCACTATCATCAGATGGGCTTATTGCAATTTGCCTCTCTGATGGGACAACTCTGTCGAGCCGCTAAAAAAGACGATCCCTATGCCGACTATTATTTGCTGCAAACACAGCAGAAGGCGCGTGAATTGCAGCACGAAATTCGGGCGTGTGAAACCTATCATAGCCAGCAGCTCTCCCAGCAACGCGGCTTTCAAGTCGAGGTGTTTGCCAATCCAGAACCCCAAAAATTACCGATTCATTTTGCCAACCTTTTGGTATACCTCGGGGCTTGTCTTTTGGCCGACTTGGATTATGTGGTTCGTCAAGCGTATACGCTAAAACAGTTAGGCGTATCAGTGCCAGCCGATCAACGGCCTGGTCGGCTGGTCCATGCCTTGCATCAGCTTTTTGCTCAGGCACGAAAATGGCAGTACCGTAATATTACGCGCCAAGATATTTTAGATAATAATCCTAAAGCACAAAAAGCCACAGAATTAATGGGAGAGCTACCACTGCCAGTGTTAAACAAAGAGCAGCGTTTTATTTTTTGGCCATCTCACGCCTGGAAAAATTATTTTTTGAGAGGTCACTGATTTATTACTTGTGTTGTTGGTTAAAGTAATCAATCGGGTTTTAAACATCTACTCCTCATTTTCCAATTTTTGTGCTAATTTAGATTCGAGTAACTCTGTATCTTATCTGATGCACACAATTAAATCAGAAATTCTCGCTGCTCCGTCATTAGATCTGTGGGTATTGCAGCGTCACACACCGGGGGAACAGGGTTTCAGAGGGAATTGCTAATCGAATTGTGTGCATCGAACAGAGTTAGAAGAGATTGTTGCCAATAGAGCCTGCCAGAACAAGTCTTTTTGAATCACTGTAATCAACCATTAACTCGTTTTGGGTATCCACACTATGGTAAAACGCCATGCCAAAAAGCTATTGCCATTATTCCTTCCATTCAAAAAAAAGAGGATTAGTCTGCATACGATTCATCCGTCACACACAGCCACACATCTGTTGCGTGCTGGTGTTGATATTAGTACAATTACAGCTTGGCTCAGTCATATTTCAATTAATATCACTAATATCTCTGCCAAAGTGGCTTTAGAAATGAAAGCAAGAGCTCTTGCATGTTGCGAAGCTGCTTTAAAAGAAACAGTACCGAGACATTGGAAGAATGATAAATAACTAATGAATTTTTTAAATTTTCTTTGATTAATAAGAGGTAATGCTTAAATGAGTATGGAATTAAATGATAGTATTCTCGCATTTGTTGATATTCTTGGTTTTGGGAAGCTTATAGAAAACAAAAATCATTCAGAGAAATTATTTGCAGTCATAGAAAATCTAAAAAATCTAAATACAAAAGAATCTCGCATAGAACATAGCATTGAGCATGGGAATGTTTCTGTAATGAAAGCAATTCCTGCGTTAAGTTCTTTCTCTGATTGCATTGTTATCTCAATACCAATAAAAGATGTGTCTTCTTCTGGCTTTGCCTTAAGACATGCAGTTAATATTTTACGAGACATTATTCAACAGTTAGCAGACTCATTAATGTTTGGGGGTTATGTTTTGAGAGGTGGCATAACAAGAGGAGAGCTGCATCACCAAGATGGTGTTGTATTTGGAAAAGCATTGATAGAAGCATATAAATTAGAAAGCAAAAAGGCTGTAGTTCCAAGAATTCTTGTTTCTGAAGAACTTGCAAAGGAATACAATAAAACAACAATGGATGATGCAAATAATTATTTGGAAAAAGTGGACGATAGAAACGAAGAATATTTTCTCAATTATCTCAAGCTTTCGTTTCAAAATCCTGAAACTAGAAAAAGATACGAGGACAAAACTAAGGAAACCATAGAACAGCTTAGATATGGTATTTTATACAAAGTGAATCACGGAGATATTAGCAATCTAGAAAAAGATGTTGAAGTGTTAAGAAAATGGTTGTATTCGATAAATATGTTAAAGACACTGGAAAATTAATGAATATTAAAAATTAAAATTTTTTATGTGCTACTTAAAGTTATTAATAGCTTAATTAATAGAGGTTTCATGCATCAAACACATAACTGGCGTGGCAACATATGAAACGTTATGTGGTGATGACTTAACGATTCGTGTCTTTCCAGTGGTGTAGTGTGACGAACTAATTTTGACGTTACCCCGTTTTGGTAGACACAACTATGCGACCTTTGTGCATTGATTCTCAAATACTTGGGGTGCTACAGAACCAATAGCGACGAAACCGATTATAAAATACTTTTATATATTGAAAAATATATTCTTTAGCAATGTCTTTGGCAGGATAACAGCCTTTACACAGCTGTATAGTGTTGAGTACAAAATAAGGATGGTCGATTCCGGTTTGACTTTAGCTTTTTCAAGCGTTTGACGAAATTCAAAGGCCCAATTGGTTTTAGAGTCTTGCGCACGCTCAAGAAATTTTGGGGTGAGAATGGGCATCACAAAATCACTTTCTTCTAAGTTTTTTTTGCATAGTGGTATCTAAATGCCCGTGCATATCTCGCAGATCAAAAAAAACGCGGAGCCTGCCTGCTCTAAAGAATCTTGTAAGCGCTTGAGCCAGGCTTGGAGTTGATCTCGTTCATTACCTACCGGAGGCCAGGCATAACTGATAAACACTTTTCGCTTTAATTTGCGCTCGATTGCTAAGGCTTTAATATCGGCTAAGGCTTTGTGCCAGGCTTTATCTTGCCGAAAATGATCTTCATCACGTAATAGCCTAGGGGCGCGAACCAGTGGCGGTAATGCACTTGAATGTGTTGAGGTCAAAGGGGCTGTGGAAGGTGTTTGGTTTTTTTGTTCCTGAGTAGTAGTGCCCATAGGAGGTATCCTGTTTTTGTTATTGCGACAAAATTAAAACGTAGCAAAAACTGAAATTTGCAGTCACGATAATTTCTGACATTAATAGCAAAATAGCAGGGTGATGTCACTCAAAAAATCATTCCTGTTTTGCTGCATTTCGTTGACCCAAACTATTGACAGGATTCGGTAATTTTTTCATGAAAAAAATACCAAAATAAATAATCCTTAGTGGTAGTAGCTAACATAAAACCGTTGTGGGCAAATTGGGGAGTAGGCTGTGGGCGGTAAAGGGGAAAACAAGGAGGTTTTCCCGGTTTCGTCCAGCAGCGCTATCCCCATTTTGTCCATGACTCCCGACAAAATTGTAATTTTTCACTTGTATTATCGCCTAATTTTGTTATCCTACGCGGTAGAGTCGTGGTGCTAGTCGACTAAAAATACTAGCCAATGAAGATTAGTTTTGCCGCAATGAAACGACTGATCGCAATCCTCGGATTGTGTTGCGTCATGTTCACCGAAGTGGTGTTCATTCCCTCAGCAGTCTCTTCACAAAAACAGGTTGATTTTGTGATTTCCTATTGAATTATTTTTCCACTAGCGATTTTCGTTTGTCAAAAACCATTCGTTGGTTTTTTTCAAGTCGCCTGGAAAAAAATCGAGTTTTCACCGCAGAGTTGGCCACGAATTTATGCCCCATCTAGGTGTGTGAATTGAATTATTGACAGCGATTCATGAGTAAAGTGGTGTCTCAAGGGAGCTTGGGCTCTCATCCTGAATTGCACTTCGTGGAGGATGGCTGGCTTATCCCGACGTGTAAAGCGCATCGAGTAGGCAAAATGTAATTGACTCGGTGTTTAGTGGTAAACCAACCCAGGCGGGGAAAAATGTGCTTCCCCCTGTGGGTCGACATTTTTCCCTCAATGGATTTTTCGTAACTTATTCCTAGGAGGAAAATATGGCGTATTTAAATCAAGTGATGTTATTAGGTTGTTTAGGCAAAGATCCCGAGGTGCTAGCAACAAAAATCAAGGGGCCTTTGACGCGGCTTTCTTTAGCGACGACGCGACACTATACCGATAACCAAGGGCATCCGCAGCAAGATACCCAATGGCATACGGTTTATTTGAGTAACGGATCAGCTAAAGCCGCACAAACCACCCTGAAAAAAGGCAATCGAATTTATGTCATCGGAGAGCTGCGAACCAGCTCTTGGGTGGATAAAAATTCGAAACCTTGTTATGACACTGCAGTCTATGCCAAAGAGTTCCAACTCTTAAACCATCGACCGTCAGCGGATACAGAGATTGAAGCCGCTGCGACTCAGGATTGTCCTGAATTGTCAGAAGCGAAATCTCTGAACTAGTTAAACCCACCCATCGAGGGGAAATTGATTTCCCCTCGGGGGTTCACATTTCCCCTTTTTCATTTTATTAAGGAGAAATGTTGATGAACCAGTTACAAAATTTAGGCTTTGTGGGTCGGGGCCATTTAGTTGAGATCACCCAGCAACAAGCGATTGTGGTGCATATTCGCTTGACTGGGAAGCTCGAAGAAGTGACCTTGCAGTGTACCGTCGACAATTTGGCGTTGCTGACAATTCTCGATCCGCTCTACCAAGCGCGGATGAAGCAGCATACCGTAGAATTGTTATTTAAAGCCGCGTATCAAAAATTTGGCTTTTACCATAGCGGACGGGCCGAGGAAGATCCTAAGCATATACTGGGATTGCATTGTCAGCTTCAGGCGGTTACGGCTTGGTATCGGGATGGCGTTTGGATGCCTTTCGATACCGAATCCTTGCGCTGCCTAGCGTTGTTGCGAGAAAGTGCTGCCTTTTCTGATAGGGGGAAGGTATAATATGTTCCCTGATTCAGCAAAGTCTTTTTTTCAACTGCAAACTGAAATGATCGAGGTTAAAATTGATATGTCGGTGAATAAATCTATTACTCGTGTGGTCGAGCAGATCATGAGCTTAAAACAGGAGATGCATCGGGAAATTACGGGACTTCGTTCCGAAATGCACCGTGAAATTTCCGAGCTTAAAGCGGGAATGAATTCACGGTTTTCCTCTTTGGAAAAAGATATGTCTGCCGTGAAAGAACGCTTGGGGATGCGAGAGCAAGTCCGCAGTGAATTACGTAGTCGATTTCTGGATTACGGATTCAAAGCAGGCTGGCTTTTGCTAGCGTCTTTACCAGGTGTTATGGCTACGGCGATCTTGATCGTTCAAACCTTGCAGCGGTAAACTCACCTCCCACTCCGAAGAAAATTACTTCGGGGTGGGAGCCTTTTTTTTATTACTGTAACTGTTCGATATAGCTATTTATTTGTTAAACCAGTACTTTTCTACAAGTATCTGTTTTACATCATTAAACATGCTGTGGATGGTCTTGACTTATTAAAATCTTTCCCATCTTGATGTACCATGGTTTGCACGGCTTCATTAATACTCTTTATTTCCGCTTTAACTAATCTTTCCAACTTCCCAGGCTCTTCTTGCTCCATTCGATTCCGAAAGCTAATGAAATCCTCGTCTTTTTGTGCATAGGCGTTATGAATACGCTTTAATGCTTTTTGGTAAGTTACTTCTTCTTGGTCAGAAGCAGCTTTTTTGTCTTTTCTATAACCATCTCGTTCAACTTCTCGTGCCTGAATAAAGTGAAATCTAGCTGAGGAGAGGTCATTGCCAATACCAGTGCCAAGTTTAGTGATTTCTAAGCTTGATTTGATATAAGCGAACGTGCTTGAGTCTTCCTTGGGTTGTTTTTTTACTTCATTCAATGCAGGATTATTTGAACTTCCTAGCCCTTTAGCAGGGTCTGAAGTACCCACATGAGTAGCCGAAGTAGCATAGCCCAAGTTTAAGTCAATTCCATCTATTTTTATTTTAGCGCCACCACCCAGTTGAGTTTGTTCTACACTAAACGGCTGAGGATTGGGGGTTCCAGAAGGAGTAGATAGCAGCTGAACAATGTTCGTGTGTGAGGTTGAAGTGGCTGAGGTTGGATTTTTGGGGGTTTGATTTTCTTCTGTCATTTTTTTTCCTACTAATATAATTGGTGTTTGAGGAGGGTATTGAGTATTTTTTTAAAGTATCATGCCAAAAACTTTAAATCAATGGTTAATTTTAAATTGATTGTTTATGTCGTGCTAAATTGTGGCATAAAATTCCTACGAAATTTATTTTCTTCTTCAACTAATTTTTTAGTTTCAACCTTAATTAATTGCTCATAATTTTCCTTTCCCAAGCGAAATCTTAATTCTGAGTCAGTTTCCAGGGGGTGTATTTTATATTTTTTACAAACTTCTATCTCGGCTTTTTCATAAAATTTAAAAAAAATATCTGTTCCTAATTGTTTATTTTCTCTGTAACCACGTTTTTCTTCTTCTTTATTCCCAGTCTTATGTCGTTTCCCTTCTGCCACGTTTTTAAAGATTAATGAGATTGCACTGCCCGTGGCTAATGCGGCACCTCCCAGCATACTTGCTGCTTCTTTCCAGGAAAAAGGAGCACTTGTTTTGCTACCACCTCGGCTTGTCAGGACCCAACCTATTAAAAGAATGCCTCCTATGATGCTTGGATAGAGTAAATAGGGGGAATTCCAGCGAAATGAGTAGCTAGGCTTTTTACTTTCATTTTGTCCAGTGGCGTTTTCTCTCGCCTGCGATTTAACTGGGGGTGTAAGAATTTCTGGCTCTTTTGGTTTTTTCTTTTCAACGGTTGGAATGTCCTGTTCTAAAGGTAATTGTGTATTTTTATTTGGAATCTCAAATTTTATTGGGGGTAAAGTGATTTTGTTACGCTCACAGTATTCTGCAATAGTTTGCTTAGTATTATAATTAGGCAACAGGAATTTATGCGCTAAAGTTTCATTTGTCATGGGGCTCTTATTATTGCCAGCTGCAAACCACACTTCTATTGCAGATTTTTCATACGTATGACCATCAGCAGCTACAACAGGATCACGCATGATAGCTTTGGTAATAGGGCACTTACATCCTCGGGGGACCAATGGCACTACCTTAAGGAGCAAAGATGAATATAAGCCTATGATTTAGATGAAAAAAGATGAAATCAGTTTCCAAATTTAATATTATTGTTGTAGCAAACACACAATAATAAAAAAAGGAAACTGATCTGTGAATTTTAAAAAGAAAAATAAAATTAAGCAAGTTAAAAATAAAAGACAAGAATTGGCTGATGGTGCACCAGACATTTTCCTGTTAAACCTATTGAATTCAGAAAAATGTCAGAAGATACTTAGAGAGTGCCGGGAATATCGTGACCGGATATATAGCCCCACCAAAACCTTATTTACGTTTATTAAACAAGTTTTAAATCCAGATAAATCCTGCAAAAAAGCGGTTGCTGGTGTTGTTGTGGAGCAGCTGCATAGTAAAAAAAAAAAGCAGAATAAAATAAGCTCAAATACTGGCCCCTATTGTAAGGCCAGAAAGCGATTGCCTGAAGATACTGTGAAGGCATTAGTTAAAGAATCTGGAGCTTTCCCTTTGAAATCTATTCCAATGAGATGGAAAGTCTATGGCCGAGAATTAAAAGCATTTGATGGATCTACCGTCAAAATGTCGGATACAAAAGCTAATCAAAAAAAATTTCCTCAGCATGGTAATCAGAAAAAAGGGGCTGGATTTCCTATGGCGCGAATAGTAGCCGTTATGTCACTGACGCGGGGAACCGTAATAGATTATGCAATAGGGGCTCACAAAGGAAAGGGCACAGGAGAAATCTCATTATTAAGAGAAATTATAAACTGCATTAAAGCCGACGATATTGTGCTGGGTGACCGTTATTACCCCAATTTTTTTCTTATGGCGGACTTAAAAAAAATAGGAGCTGATGGTGTTTTTCGCGGACAAAGTCAAAGGAATTATGATTTTAGAATGGGACAAAAATTGGGTAAAAATGATCACATTGTCAACTGGGAGAAACCACAGAAACCGGAATGGATGACACAAAAGCAATATGAGGCATACCCCGATCAAATTTCCATACGGGAATTTAAAGTATCAGGCCACATATACGTTACAACATTTTTAGACAAAAAATACCACAAAGCAGAGCTTGCCCAAATATATAAGCGAAGGTGGGAGGTGGAGCTTAATTTGCGAAGTATTAAAAGTATCATGAATATGGATATGTTATCGTGCAAAACACCAGAAATGGTTAGAAAAGAAATAGGAATTCATTTATTAGCATATAATTTTATCAGAATAATTATAGCAAAAGCTTGTTATGAGTATGGCGTTAATCCATGGGAAATAAGCTTTAAGGGAAGTGTGCAGCTACTAAATGAATTTATTCCTTATTTTATAAGCTCAAATCAGGTGAGCAACCATAAAATGTATATTGAGATGTTAAAATTAATTGTGCAAAACAAAGTTGGAAATAGACCAGATAGGGTGGAGCCCAGGCTAGTCAAGCAAAGACCGAAACCATTTCCAGCCTTGAAGAGAAACAGAGCAATCGAAAAAGAAAAATTGCTACGTAAAATAAATAAAAGGATTTTAAAATATTCTGTGGCTTAAGGTAGTGCCATTGCCTCGGGGGACTTCAGCCTCAATATCTTCATCTACACTTGAGGTTTTCGCTTTTTCCGTTTGCTCACTGGGTGGCTCATTCATAATTCAAGTCTCCTTTTTGGGAGGTGTGTGGATCCAGGCTGATCATAATACAACTTAAATACACTTCTCACCATGGCGCATATCATTAAGTTAAAGGCAGACTCGGCCCTCTTGGGGCTAGGGCGTAAGTGGGTACCGCTTCCCTTAAAATGAGGACATGAAATAATATAGAAAGCTCACCAAATAGTCCTTTACAATTTTTTTCAAAAAGTTTATCTTGCGCCAATCAATGATCAATCTGTAACTGGGAAGTTTAACCAACGCGAGGGAAAATTTTGATGAAAAAAACTGATTTTATTGCGCACATTGCCGAACAACTTCAATCTTCTAAAGCTGAAGCCGCGCGCACGGTCGACGTAGTGCTCGATACGCTACAACATGTGTTCTTGCAGCATGAGGTGTTGGCACTTCCCGGGTTTGCGACCTTTGGTGTCAAGAAACGTGCGGCACGTTCGGGTCGTAATCCAGCCACCGGGAAAGCCATACAAATTCCAGAAGCTACCCTGCCTTATATTCGGGTCAGCTCTAAAATTAAGGCGATGATGGCTCAGAAACCCACGGCCGCTAAGAAAAAAGCTGCTAAAAAATAACACCCCCTAAACCTGTCGGAGAATCCAGCTATGGTCAAGAAAGTGAAGAGTTCCTCTAAAACTTCTTTGTGGAGGCAACCCATTTCTCAATTGGAGGCTTGTATTCAAGCAGGTTATTCGAAGCTTGAAAAAGCCTATCCGAAAGCTATTGCAAGCGCTGAAAAAGAAGTGGCCCGCTTGACCAAGTCATTGAAGCTATCTAAGGCAGATAAATCCGCGAAAAGCCAACGATTGCCATCCCCCAAGGCGAAGACCATGGCTAACGACTTAGCCGAATTAAAAGCAGGCGTTGCAACTCTGAAAGCTGATTTTAAAAAATTCAAGGCTCAGAAAAAATTGGCGCAGCAATTGGAAAAGCAATGGGTCAAAAAACTTAGCACAACCCGCAAGGCTAAAAAGCGAACCCAAAAAGCTGGTGTTGAACAGCAAGAATCTCCTGTTATGTCGATTGCTTAGCCTCTACAAGCTGACTTGATGTTTTAGTGAACATAGAGATTAGCTGCGCTTTGTTGTGGGTGTTGGTTTTTATCTTAGAATCTTTCTAAATAGGTTTCAACGGTTCTTGGGGAAATTTCTAATTTTTTTCCAATCATTTTAAGCGTCATTCCTTGGCATAAATACTGCAAGCAGGTTCGCTCTTTATTGGATAGTGAAGAAGCCAGAGAATCATCGTTTTCTTTGGTAGCGCATTGAATGTCGCAGGCAGGATGGATAAAAGCGACTCCAGCTATACCTATCAATTGAAAGTTGGGGTCATAAAGTGGCATCTTATAACTCAAAAATACCACGGAATAATTATTTTTAAGCACGCCTTTTTCGGGGACACATACAGGTTTTTCTTCGGTACACACCGCGTCGTCATTCCCCCTAAAAATTTTGGCGATAGATTTTGGGAAAAGCTCAAAATCTGTTTTTCCAATGATTTCCTGACCATTTTTATAACCCAAATTGATCGCTCCGAAGTCATTATATCCTAGGTACACCCCTTGCTTATCTTTCCAAAAAACATAACAGGGTAAATTTACTAAGGTTTCAACGCCGATGGATAATAAGTTGTTATTCATGACAGATCCTCCTGCGTAGGTTGCCCAATAAGCGTTATGGCTAAGAGAAGCTAGCAATGGCAATCATTATAATGCTGACCCCATGCGAAGAGAAGTCCGGTGTTCACGGGACATTTTTTTGCCCTCAATTATTCTAGAGTAAAGACCTGTTTAGGGTAGTTAGGTTCCCTAATATTCCATCAACCCCAATGATAGGAGAATACTTTATGAAACTACATGACTATGAAGCTAGCCAAACGGATCAAAGGGAAAATAAGGATCTCTACCCAGAGAATCGGGGACCCATCACAGAACACCCCACACTGGCTGTGATGAAAAATTATATTATCGGGTGTTTCATGGATTATTATCTTCACGATCATGAAACAGATACTAGAAATAAAAAATTTATTGCTAAAGTCCTAAACAGAATTATTCAGTGCCGTACTGAAATTGAAATTTCTCAACAATTGGACTGTGTGCGTCATTTTAATCTGACTCAAGGAGAGCAAGATGAGGGATTAGATAAACTGGTGGAGCGCATTAGGGTACAAATCAATCAACTAGGTTCAACTCATCCCCTCCGCGCGGACCATGTTCCACCTCCCACAATTCGCCCGTCGGCGAAAACGCCAGACCGTACGGCGTCCGGACCCCGCTCGCCCAGGTCTCAGCCGGCGTCAGGTTCGGACCGGAAAACGTATAGTTGCTGACCACCTTCGCGGTCTTGGCCGCTTCCGTATCTCGAGGCGGATCGATCAGGGGAACGGTGGCTGCGCCCGTTTTGCCGTAGTTCGGATTGCCGGCTGCCGGCTTACCATCGAGCGTCAGCCGCAAAATCTTACCTTCCGGTTGATTCGGATCCTGAGCGGGAGTGAACCGCTGACGGTCGCCAACCGTGAGGAACAGATACCGTCCATCCGGCGAGAACGCGACCTGCGCGCCCTCCTGGCCGCCTTTGCCCGTCGGCATCTGCCGCCACAGCACCTCGAAGTTTTCGAGCGCCGGCGGCGCGGCGGTGAGATTCAGCTTCGCGCGCGCCAACGCCAGCCCTCCGCCGTAATCGCCCGGCGCCGCATAGGTGAGATAGACATTATGATCGGTGGCGTAATGCGGCGAGAGAAAAACACCATGCATGCCGCTCTGCCCCTGCCAGTAGACCGCCGGCGCATTGCTCACCTGCGTCTTCTGTCCCTGTTGCGTGACCGCCAAAGCCCCCCGGGCTTTTCCGTGATCAGCATCCGCCCATCGGGCAGGAAGGCCAGCCGCCAGGGCAGTTTAAAGGTGGTGACCGTGGTCATGATGAATGGTACGCTCGCTTCAGGCGTCTGTTCGCCTATATTGACCTGGGCCCAGGCCACCATCGACAACAAGGTGAAAAGCATAGCTGTTCTCACAAATTTCATCGACATTTCTCCGTGCTTCTTAAGTCAGTCTAGCGTCTGAAACGGGGGACCCGAACTTAAGCGCTCCCGATAGGTTCAACCATCATAAGCATAGAACTAAGGTCGGCTCGGTGGAGTGGACCCCATTTTTGAGACAACCAGTTAACCCATAAAAATCATTGAATGGGGAAACCGGAAAAATGAAATCTCGAAGAAAATTCACCAAGGAGTTCAAACAGACGGCGGTACGCCGGCTGAACAGTGGACAGAGCATCGCCGAGGTGGCCCGCGCGTTGGAAGTGAATCCAAGCGAACTGCACCGCTGGCGCCGGGAACTGCACGAGCACGGCGAGCACGCCTTCAGCGGTGTGGGCAAGAAGCGCGCCGAGGAGAGCCGGGTGGCCGAACTGGAACGGAAGGTCGGCCAACAGGCTATGGAAATCGATTTTTTAAAGCGAGCCTTGCAGCATGTCGAGGAGCAGCGCCTGCTGCGGGCACTGAACAACGGCGCGCCTTCTACGGGCAGGTGGAGGAAGAAGTGAAGACCGGGACCCGGTTGAGTGCGATCCGGATGTGCGAGGTGGCCGGAATTAGCCGGGCAGGCTACTACCGTTTCCTGCACCCGGAGAAGCCTGCGGCGGCGGACATGGATCTGCGCGACGAGATCCAGAAGATCGCGCTGGAATGGCCCAGCTATGGAAGCCGGCGGATCGCCCAGGAACTGAAAGCTCGGGGCTGGGAAGTCAATCGCAAACGGGTGCAGCGGCTGATGCGGGAAGATAATTTATTGTGCGTGACGAAGCGGAAGTTCGTGGTGACCACCGACTCCGCGCACGGACTGAAGGTCTATCCCAATGGGGCGGCAACGATGACTCTGACCGGAGTGGATCAGTTGTGGGTGGCAGATATTACCTACATCCGGTTGGAAGAGGAGTTCGTGTACCTGGCGGTGATTCTGGATGCCTATTCGCGGCGGGTGATTGGATGGCATTTGGCCGAAGGTCTGGATGATTCGTTGAGTCTGGCTGCACTACGCATGGCGCTGGCAGGGAGGACGGTGAGGCCGGGCTTGGTCCATCATTCCGACCGCGGAGTGCAGTACGCCAGCGGCAATTACACAGACCTGTTGAAGAAGCATGGCATCGACATCAGCATGAGTCGCAAGGCGAATCCTTGGGACAATGCCACGTGTGAGTCGTTCATGAAGACCCTCAAGTATGAAGAGGTATACAGAACTGAATATCGGAATATGGCACACGCTCGCACGGGGATCGGTGAGTTCTTGGAGAAGGTCTATAACGAAAAGCGATTGCATTCGGCGCTGGACTATCGATCGCCGGTGCAGTTTGAGCGCACCCTGATGGCCTCGGAGAGCGGGAGGATTTCGGCATGATCATTCCACACAGGGGCGGGCGCGCGGGGGGATCACTGTTGCCATTGTCGGAGAAGCTCGCGCCCAGGAAAAGGACGGGCCTGGAGTTCATATATGGCGCGGGCGAGAGTGCGGCGGAGGTAATCGTCGGGTCGGGAGTGACGACGTGGAAACCCCGGGCTGCCGTCGCGCAGGATGGCGACGACTTGTGGCGCGGCGGTGCCACGGCGCAGCAGTTCTTTAGCGATCCATTTATCAGCGATGCTCCAGTCCGGCTCTGGGAAGCGTTCAAGAATCCGCAGTCGGTGCAACCAAGCAGTATAGCTGCGGGGCGCGCCGGTGGTTGGTTTGCGGCCCGTCAAACGGTCTGTATCGACGGCATCGTCGGGCACGTCCGGCGGAACCGCGCGCGGAGGCAGCGTCAGGTTGGCAGGACCAGCCACACCGCGTTCGGCCTGTTGCAGCAGAGCGCCACTCCGAGAGGCCAAGCCAGCGTGGGCGTACAGCACCTTCAGCCACGGAGAATAGCCGCGTCCGTTGCGTCGCTGTGGTTTTTTATTGGTGAACCCAGCCAAACGGCCCAAGTGACGCCAATCGGTGCTGGCCAGGTCGCCGCCATAGGCGAGAGCCAAATACTTGCCGACGAAGCTGGCGATGGTCGGCTCGATGGGTCCGGTGCTGACTCGCACCCAGGCTTGCAGATTGCCGGGGCTGGTCTGGAGTACCACACAAGGTTCGTGCCCGGGACCAGCACGTATGTGGAAGGCGCGGCGGAGAAGAATCCGATGATTCGCCGCGGCTACTCGCGCGATCACAGACCCGACTGCGAACAGTTGGTGATCGCGCTGATTGTGAACAACGAAGGTTTCCCGTTCAGCTACGAAACCTTCGATGGCAATCGCACCGATGTCTCGACTATGGAGACGATTCTGCGCATGGTGGAACGTAAGTACGGCAAGGCGCGCAGGATCTGGGTGTTCGACCGCGGCATTGTGAGCGAAGAGAATCTGGCGGCGATCCGCAAACGCGATGGGCAGTATCTGACGGGCACGCCGCGCAGCCAGATGAAGCAGTTTGAAGCGGAGTTGCTGAAGGAAGACTGGACGCAAGTGCGGCCCGAAGTGGAAGTGAAGAAGGTTGCGATTCCGCAAGGCGAGGAGACTTACATTCTGTGCCGCACTTCGGGCCGCAAGGAAAAAGAGAAAGCCATCCGAAATCGATTTTCCAACAGCATGGAGACCGCGCTGAAAGGTCTGGAGAAAGCCATCGCCACGGGGCGGCTGAAAGACCGCAACAAGATGGAGCGGCGGCTGGGTAAGATCCAGGCGCGGCATCCGCAGGTGAACGATCTGTACGACGTGGCGCTGAAGGACACGGCCGAAGGCGTGCGCTTGTTCTGGCAGATCAAAGAGGACCGCAAGAACTGGCGCGAATCGCGCGAGGGCGCTTATCTGCTGCGCACGAATCTGCAAGCGGAGACGGCGGAAGAGTTGTGGTCCAAGTACATGCAGTTGACGGAGGCGGAGGCGTCGTTCCGGGCATTGAAGAGCGAGCTTTCGATTCGGCCTTTGTTTCATCAACTGGAGCCGCGCGTCAAGGCTCACGTGATGGTGGCGTTTCTGGGCTACGCGCTGTGGGTCACGCTTAAACATCTGCTGAAGCGCCGGCCGGCGATTGTTCCAAAGCCATCGGCGAGTGGAGTCGAGAACGCCCAGCCGATGACGCCGATGAAGGCGATCGCGCTGCTTTCGACATTGCAAAGCGCCGACATCGTTCTCCCCACCACCGACGGCCGGGAGATCCGCCTGCGCCGCATTACCGAGCCAACAGCGGAGCAGAAATCACTGCTCCGGCAACTTGGCATCAGCCTGCCCGAACATCTTCAGTTCCATCGCGAATGTAGTGCAGACTCGGCGATCGCCTGAACCTATTTTCAATGGCTTAGGCTTGGTTTCGCCGGTTTGGTGACGAACTTAGGCTAGTGAGGCACTCCCAGAGGAAACGGGGAGCTACAGATAGGCTTGACCTTCGGAACACCGCGCCAGTCCTCGACCCTACGTTGCTTACAATACGCGCTTTCTGATTCTGCCCTGGGTGACGGTGCCTCACTTGGCCTCGTACCTTCTCGGCCGCATGGCCCGCCTGCTATCGCAGGATTGGGAGCGCCTCTACGGGCACCCCATCTATTTTCTGGAAACCTTCGTGGACCCGGAACGGTTTCGCGGAACCTGCTACCGGGCGGCGAACTGGGTGATGCTGGGGAGAACGACGGGGCGTGGCAAAGACGATCATACGAATCGGCCGAACCGGTCGATCAAAGAGGTGCTGGGGCTTCCCGTGCACCGGCGGTTTCGCGAGTTACTGCAGGAGGCGGGAGCATGAAGGCGCCCGACCCAGAGGGCATTCCACGAATCGACGTTTCCACGGAGGAGTTGGAGGCGTTGCTGGAGCAGGCCAAGCAGGAACCGTTGCGGGAGGAAGGCTATCACAAGCTGAAAGCTGCGATCCGCACGCTGGGCTATGTGACCGAACTGCTGGAGAAGAAGGAAACGACCCTGGCGGCATTGCGCGAGTTGTTGTGTCCTGCCAGCACCGAGAAAACCGACAAGGTGTTGAAGCAGGCAGGTATCGACACGGGTGAGAAGAAACCGAGTCAGAAAGCGCCTTCGAAGAAGCCGAAGGGCGCGGCTGCCGGGCACGGGCGTAATAGCGCGGCGGCGTATCGCGGGGCGCACCAAGGTGCCAAGTGCCGCACGCGTCGTTAAAGCCGGGAGATCGCGTGTCCGGATGCGCAGTGCAGCGGCAAAGTCTATCCGCAGCGCGATCCCGGCGTGTTGGTGCGGATCAAAGGGCAGGCGCCGCTGGCCGCGACCGTCTATGAGTTGGAAAAGCTGAGATGTAATCTGTGCGGGAACGTGTACACGGCCGAAGCTCCGCCCGAGGCCGGCGAGAAGAAGTACGACGAATCGGCTGCCGCCATGATCGCCCTGCTGCGCTACGGCAGCGGGGTCCCATGGAATCGGACGGAAGGTCTGGAAGCGAACCTCGGAATCCCGCTCCCAGCGGCGACACAATGCGAGATCATGGCGCAGACCGCGCCCCCGCTCCAACCAGCCCTGGAGGAACTCAAGCGCCAGGCCGCGCAAGCCGAAGTGGTGCACAATGATGACACTTCCATGCGCGTGCTGTCGCTGGACCGGGATGCGGATATCTCGCCGGAGCGGACCGGCGTGTTCACCAGCGGGCTGGTGTGGATCGTTCAAGAGCGCCGGATTGCGCTGTATTTCACCGGATGCAAACACGCCGGCGAGAATCTGGCGGAGGTGTTGAAACTGCGGTCTCCCGACCTGCCACCCATCATTCAAATGTGCGATGCCCTCTCGCGCAACGTGCCGAAAACAGTCGAGACGCTGGTTGCCAACTGTAATGCGCACGGCCGGCGGAATTTTGTAAAGGTGACAGCGAATTTTCCTGAGCCGTGCCGATTTGTGCTGGAAACTTTCCGCGAGATTTACCGCTATGATGCAGAGGCGCGGAAACAGGGCATGTCAGCGGAGGAACGCCTCGCCTTCCACCAGGAGCACAGTAAGCCTGTCATGGACAAACTGCACGCCTGGCTCGAGGCCCAGTTCGACGAAAGGCTGGTAGAACCGAACTCCGGATTGGGGCAGGCGATCTCCTACTTGCTCAACCACTGGCAGAAACTGACGCTCTTTCTCGAAAAAGCCGGGCGTACCCCTGGACAACAACATCGTGGAAAGGGCCCTGAAGAAGGCCATTCTGCATCGCAAGAACTCGCTGTTTTACAAGACCCGGAAGGGAGCGCAGATGGGGGACCTGTTCATGAGCCTGATCCACACCTGCGAGCTCAACGACGTCAATGCATTCGATTACCTCACGGAGTTGCTGCGGCACGCCGAGGAGCTGAAGCGAAACCCGTCGGAGTGGATGCCGTGGAACTACCGCGAGACGCTGGCTCGGCTGGCGACGCCCGCTGCCGCGTAATATGATGAATCCTGCCTGGCCGAAAAGGATCGTCTTCGGCCAGGCAGGAGGATCTCTCGAAATGGCCGCCAAACGGGCATCTCAGAAGGCGAAATCTGATAACGTTTTTGGCCAGCGACGGAAAACGGCCGAAAATGTTGCGGGCTGGGCTGTATGCGCGCGTGTCCACCATCGACCAGCAGACGCTCCCGATGCAGAACCGCGCCATGCGGGAGTATGTCGCCCGGCGCGGCTGGACGATCGCCCTGCAGGTCCGCGAAGTTGGCTCCGGTGCGGCGAACGAGAAGCTCGCGAGAAACTGCTGGAGGCTGCACGCCGCCGGGAGATCGATGTCGTGCTGGTTTGGCGACTGGACCGCTGGGGCCGGTCAGTGACGGATCTGCTGGCGACGCTTCAGGAACTGGAGCATCTCGGCGTCGGTTTCGTGTCGCTGACCGAGGCGCTGGATCTGACCACACCAGCCGGTCGAGCGATGGCCGGCTTACTGGCCGTGTTTGCGAGTTTCGAACGAGAGATTCTACAGGAACGAACTGCGGGCTGGCTTGGCCCACGCCCGGCAGAACGGCAAACGGCTGGGCCGGCCGATGACAGCAGGACTGCAAGCCGCCGAGATCCGGAAGCTGCACCGCGCCGGCGTCAGCAAAGCCGAGATCGCCCGCCGTCTGCAAATCGGCCGCACCTCGGTCCGCCGGATTCTGACAGCACATCAACCATGAAGAAGACAGCCAAAGATCCCGTACGGGAAGACCGAATCCACAACGAAGCGATCGCGGACGCCAATGGGCCGGAAGAGCAGGCCATGGGCTGGCATAGCTACCTGGATGACAAAATCCGATTCCCTTTTCAGGCCAGGTGCATCACTCGCAGGATCGTTTCACCGCTCAGGGAAGGAGAAACCATTGAAGTCCATCGCATGGCGCCAGAAGATGTCTGCTCCGCTGACATGCTCGTGCTGATCCGCTGGCACGGTCGTGTCATGGCAGTTCCCTTGTCCCAACTCACACCCATTGACCCTGACGAAGCAACCACCGAAGCCATTGGGGACTGGCATTACTGGGTGGCGAGAGGCTACCTTTTCTGATTCTCCGGTCGGGCTCACCGCCGTTACGCACGCTCACCGAAAACTCACCAAAAATCAAAGACGGAAATCATCAACAGGAGTCGTCATTAATTCCCCGACCCGGCCGTCCATGTATATTGTTCACGTTCGCCTATCGAAATCCCTGGGGTCACCGGAGCCGGATAAGGGCCTAGTTCCGAGGGGACGCCATGTAGCGTCGCTCAGTTCTGCCAGCATACAATTGGATTCCAGCCTTGGCACCATCTTCATCGCGGTGTCCGCGGGGCCTACCATGTACAGGCATTTTTGCAAGTAGTTGATTTTAAAATAGTTGGTAGCGCTAACAGGGATCGAACCCGGATTTTCCGCCTTCTAGTGTTTTGTGTAAGTTACTGAAACCGCGATCGCAGGAACCACCGTGTTCGCAGGAATCTCAGGCCTTTTGTACAAATCCTGTACGCCGTCTTGCAGGAGGTTTTCGCGTTCCCGAAGGGGACGACACTCGGTGCTATGGATCGACGAGCATCCACGGAGAGCTGTCGCTTACGGCGATCGCACCCCAACCCTCGCTGAAGCTTCTTCTTCCTGACAGCACCCTACACCTGTGCGAAAAATTCTTCCGGCGGTCACGTTAGCCTATGGTGACTGCGGATTGGTATCGCTCACCACGTACGATCCCAATTTGTTCAACCGAGCCATCAAGGTGGTCCGCGGGACCGAGCCAAGCGGCGGCGCCGTCTCGACCGCCGACAACCCCTGGTTGAGCACGCGGATGATGCAGGCACAGGACGCGGTCGCCGGAGCCTAACTGGACTACATCAATCAGCGTTTTCGCCCCTAACGTGGCAAAGCTCAGTCTGGCGCGCGCCCTCGGCGTGGCTGCCGAGCGGTTTGGAGATTTTCTCAAGCTTAATTGAGTACGGGAGAACTGAAATGGAAAACGAGTTCAGCCAAAACGACCACGAAGACCACATCTACCGTAAGTGAGGAAACTCTTCCCCGAAATGGATGAAGGAGAATACGCCCGACGGGCAATGATCGAGTTGCTGGTCATGCTCGGAAGCGATGCGATGCTTGAAGTGGACGTGTAGCCCATGGGCGCTGTTCTGGCTCGGGATGACCGCCCCCCAGAGCCTCGATCTGCGCTTGAGCGGGGCGAACGGTCGTCATCACGGGGCCAGCAGGGAGCCAGCAGGGTCAGACTCGCAACAGTCCTTCGCTCGGGCGCGTCGTCAGACGCGCCGTGACAGGAGCACCAAGTCGGTCGCTTCCTCAGCATCTTTGAGGAGCGTCTTGCGCGGCGTGCCTATCAGCGCACGCATCGTCAGGGCACGAGCAAAATCCGTGACTTGGGTCGCGCGTTCGACCACCGGAAAGTCGGACGGGATTTCGCCTGCGCTGATCGCGTCCCGGAAACGGCCTTCCACCAGCGCCGCGCCGCCCGCGACCGCGTTCTGCAGGAACCGCTTAACCTCAGCATCGTCCACGAGTGGCGCGACGCAAATCAGAAGGCAGCCCCGGGCGGACCCTTTCTCGGTCGCACTTTCGACGGCGTACCTCAGAAAGGCCGCGATCGAGTCGCGGAGACTCTGTGGAGAGAGGAGCGCCTTCGCAGCGCGAGCGCCCTTCGCCTCGGCATACGCCTTGAGGACACGCAGGAATATCGCCCGCTTGTCACCAAAGAAGGCATACAGGCTTGGCCGTCCGACACCCATCCCGGCGACCAGATCGTCAATCGTCACGCCGTCGTAGCCTTTCGACCAGAACACCTGAGTCGCCTTTTCCAGCGCCCCCGTCTCGTCGAAGCTACGCGGCCGTCCACGCGGCTTAGGGGTATTCTGAACCATTCAGTTTAAAACTCCTTGACAATTTCCATCGTACCAATCAATATAGAACTGAACAGTTCAAAATTACAAGGTGGCGCCTGCCTCGCGGGGCCCCTTCGAGATTCACCCTTCACCATGGAGACGCCATGAAAGATTCGTTCGCGCTCGTCACCGGCACCACGTCCGGGCTCGGTTATGCGGCAGCCGGCTTGCTCGCCGCCAAGGGCTATAAACAGGTCATCGTCACCGGGCGCAGCCTGGCCCGGGTCCAGCAAACGGCTGCTCAACTCGCGGCTGAGACCAAGAAAAAGATCTTCACGCCGCTGGAGCTGGATCTGGACTCGCAGTCCAGCGTTCAGTCCGCCGTCGCCGAACTGGTCAAACGAGGTCAGCAGATCGATTTCCTGCTGCTCAATGCCGGGTTGGTCCCCTTCAAAAAGCGGGCGCTCACTGCGGAGGGCATGGAAGCTTCTCAGGCACCGCTCATCGGCCATCATCAACTGGCTGTTGGATTGCTCCGCGCCAACCTGCTGAGTCCCAGCGCGCGAATTGTTATCGCAGGCGCAGAACCTGCTCGCGGGGGCGTACCCATGTTCAAATACACCGACCTGCCAGCCTTCGCGGCCAAATACCACCAAGGCCACCGAACCGCCGCTGTCGAAGCCCTGATACGCAACGGGCCGAACGTGAAGTACGTGCCCAACAATGCGTATGCCGACGCGAAGCTCATTATCGCGTGGTGGGTCGCGGCTCTGGCTCGCCGGCTGCCCTCCGGCATGGCTGTGTACGCCGTGTCGCCCGGTGGCGCGACCGCGACCAAGGTGGTGCGAAGCGCTGGCTTCGCGTTGAAGTATCTGATGATCCCAATCATGAACCTCATCCCTGGTATGAATCAGACGCCGGAGACCGCGGCCCGTCGCTACCTCCGGGCGTCGGAATTTGGTACCGACGTCTCAGGGCAATTCTTCGCTTCGGCACAAGGAAAGTTCTCCGGCCCGATTGAGCTGCAGCGCCAGCCGCACCTCCACGATCGCGCCAGCCAAGAGGCTGCGTGGCAGGCCGTCGTCAAGGTCTCTGGGGTTGATTTATCTTTCGCACCATCCTTAAGCGCGGTGTCCTAGTCTAGAGTTTTGCACTTTTACGCCAGCCCTTTCGCCCATTCCACAAAGGGTTGGAGGAGTTTTCGCGTGTGTGCATCTAGAGCGGAGTCACTGAAAATCCTTTCCTGCCAGGTCGCGCGACGTAAGGTCCGAAGAATGTCCTCGAAGGAAACCGAGACTTTTTTCGGATACCATAAGCGGTCGAGAGCGGACTTCGCTGCCAGTTGATGTCCCGAATGCGCGTACCAGAGCAGGACCAGGTCGTAGATATAAAAGATTAGGGGAGCAGTGCGTTTAGCTGCGTCAGCCACACGGTTCTGTGGATCTTCGAAGCCGAGAAACTGCTTGACGTCGCGGAAGCAAATCTCCAAGGGCCAACGTCGAGGAAAGATCTCCAGAATTTGCGTGGCTGCTATATTCCGGGGCATGTGAATAATCATTCCGGAGCGATGTGAATAACGGATTCCGGGCGATGTGAATAATCGATTCCGGGGCCGAAGTGGATGAAAAATTCGGCCCGGCCCGGAATCGTTATTCACATCCCCGGAATGATTTTCTGAAAAGAACTTCATCTGAGCGGCGGCGCTGGACAACAGGGGGCGCCGGTTGTCTCCACTGGCAAGTGGAGGGAACTGAGTGCCCCAGAAAGGTTGTCTATGCGAAAAATCAAGGAAGTTCTACGTCTGCGGTTCGGTCTGGGCCTGGGACAGGACCAGATCGCCCGCAGTTGCTCGATCGGTCAGGCGACCGTTCATCGGTATCTGGAAAGAGCCGCCGCCGCCGGCCTGACTTGGCCGTTGCCGGACGATTGCGACGACCGGCGGCTCAATGAGCTGCTGTTTCCGACGCGGCCGCGTATGCCCGCCTCAGCAACTCGCGGCCGGGCCTGGACTTCGCCGAAATCCATCGCCAGCTCAAAGGTCACAAACATGTGACCCTGCAGTTGCTCTGGGAAGAGTATCGCGAAACGCAACCGGACGGCTACGGCTACAGCCGTTTCTGCGAGCTGTATCAGCGGTGGAACCGGAATCACAACGTCGTGCTCCGGCAGGACACAAAGCCCGGCGAGAAGATGTTCGTCGACTGGGCCGGCCCCACGGTGCCGATCCACGATCGCCAGACCGGCGATGTCACGCCGGCTTCGCTCTTCGTCGCCGTGCTCGGCGCCAGCACCTACACCTTCGCGCAAGCCGCCTGGAGCCAGGATCTGGCGAACTGGATCGACTGCCACATTGCCGCCTTCGAGTTCTTCCACGGCACCACCAAGCTGATCGTGCCGGATAACCCGCGGACCGGCGTCGACCGCGCCTGCCGCTATGAGCCGGATCTCAATCGCACCTATCACGAGATGGCCGCAGCATTACGGCATCGCCGTCATGCCGGCGCGGCCCTATAAACCGAGAGACAAAGCCAAAGTCGAAAATGCCGTTCTGCTCGTGGAGCGCTGGATATTGGCGGCGCTGCGGCACCACAAGTTCTTCTCGCTGGCGGAACTGAATCGAGGCCATCGGCCAGCTGCTCGAACGGCTCAACCACCGGCCCTTCCGCAAACGGGAAGGCACGCGCGCCTCGCTGTTCGCCGCAGTGGACCGGCCCGCTCTGCAGCCGCTGCCCGCCGAACGCTATGTGATCGCCGACTGGAAAACGGTCCGCGCCAACATCGATTATCACGTCGAGATCGACCGTCATTACTACAGCGTTCCCTACCAGCTTGCCGGCCAGCAACTGGAAGCGCGCTTCACCGCCACGCACCGTCGAGATCTTCCATTCGGCAAGCGCGTCGCCTCGCATCTGCGCAGCTCCGCGGCTTACCGGCACACCACGGTTCAAGAGCACATGCCCAAGAGCCATCAGGCGCATCTGGAGTGGACGCCTTCGCGGCTGATTCACTGGGCCGAAACCGTGGGCGAGGCCACCGCGCAAGTGGTCCGCACGATCCTCGAAAGCAAGCCGCATCCCGAGATGGGCTATCGCGCCTGCCTGGGAATCATGCGCCTGGGCAAGACCTACTCCAATCGCGCGGCTCGAAGCCGCCAGCCAGCGCGCACTCGCACTCGCAGGCCTGCTCCTATCAAAGCCTGAAGTCCATTCTGAAACGCTCGCTCGATCGGCAGACCACCCTCGCGCTGGAGCCGGAAAGGCCCGGCCCCCAGCATGAAAACGTTCGCGGCGCTCATTACTACGATCCGCCGACCACTCTGCTGCAGTAAACCACAACCCCAAGGAGAGAACACATGTTGAATCAACCGACGATTGAAAAACTGCACACCATGAAACTGCACGGAATGGCCGACGCCTTCCGCGCTCAACTGGAAACCACCGACACGAGCCAGCTCGGCTTCGAAGAGCGCTTTGGCATGCTCGTCGATCAGCAGTGGCTATGGAAAGAGAACCGGGCGCTGGCGCGCCGTCTTCAATCCGCCCGTCTGAAGGAGCGCGGCGTCATCGAAGACATCGATTACCAGCACCCGCGCGGCCTCGACCGCAAACTCATGCGGACGCTGGCCAACAGCGAATGGGTTCGCCAGCACCAGAACGTTCTGCTGATCGGGCCCACCGGCATCGGGAAAACCTGGCTGGGCTGCGCCCTGGCGCAGAAAGCCTGCCGTGACGGCTTCTCCGTCCTGCACAAAAGAACGACCGAACTGTTCCGCGATCTCGCGGTCGCCCATGTGGACGGCAGCATCGGCCGGGTGCTGCTGAAACTCTCGCGCATCGATGTGCTCGTGCTCGACGACTTCGCCATGGCTCCGCTGAAAGACAACGAGCGCCGCGACTTTCTGGAAATCTGCGATGACCGCTATCAGCGCCGCTCCATGATCCTGACTTCGCAGATGCCGATCGCGCACTGGCACGAACAGATCGGCGATCCCACCGTCGCCGACAGCATTCTCGACCGCCTGGTTCACAATGCCTACCGCATCGAACTCAACGGCGAATCGATCCGCAAGAAGCGCGGCCGAAAACCCCGCGAGGAGCAACCGCAATGACCGGGTCACAGCTACGACTCAAACAGCCAACCGGTTGGTTCGCCGCCGGAAAGGAAGTCGCTCAAGCGCTCAGTCTGCTTTCCGACGGCGCGTTCAGGCTGTTCATGTGGATCTGTCTGAACGCCGACCGCAGCCTTGGCGCAATCCGGATCGAACCCAACGAAATCGCTCGCGTCTTGGGCAAGACGGAAGCCGAGATCCGCGCAAATCTGCGAGACCTATTTCAGTCTGAAATAGGTCAGCCAACGCCGGACGGAGCCATTCAGATTGCGGATCGCTACTGGCCATACGAGCGGGCGCCAACTGGCCAGCAAGCGGAAAACCTCGCCACCTATATCAACCAGCTAAAGCGCGCCTTCCTGGAACGGCGCTGTGTCCGGAGCGCTTTCACTGCCGCGGACGAGAAAATCGCGACCGAGCTTTTCCACTGCCGGCGTGGCCATCGCGGATGCTCGAACACGCGATTCTGCTGGGCTCGCTTCGGAAGTACGTCGCACTGATCAACAACGGCCGCGGGACACCCATCACCAGCTTGCGCTACTTCGCCGCACTCTTCGATGAGGTCAAGCAGGACATCTCGCCGAGGCTACTGGGTGCATGTCGAACGCCGGGTCCGGGACGCCGAACGGCAATGGCGCGGTTTCGAGTCCCCGCGCAAATCAGACGAAATAAGGGTTACGAAATAATGCTGTTTGATACACCCCACCATCAAGAAGCCGGCCGCCTCCGGCGGCCCCGCCGCTTGACTCATGTGAATAATCTCGGCATCATCAAAACTGTCAGCGCCGCGACGCTCAGAAATTATTCACATCAGCCCGGAATCGGTTATTCACATCGTCGGAATCCGCAAATGCTTGGGTCAGGCGGGCCACGACCGCATACCGCGCGGCTCTGGCCTCGAGAATCTCCAGGACCGGATTGAAACCAAACCCGGCATCCGCCCGCACGCGCAGCTCCCGAATATCCGATGGTATGTTGACGAAACAAGACGCTAACACTTCAACGCTGCCATCCCATGTGCCAGCATTGCCTGGCCGCAGTTCGGTATCCCACAGATAGGAGGAGTTGGCCTCCAGGCACAATAGCGGATTGTAGGAACGCTTGCCCCGATAACGGGGATTGTAGCCGACCTCTGCCTTCTGCTGACGCCCAAAGACAGTGACCACGGTGCTGTCGAGATCGAAGATCAGGCGAGATCGGTGGCTGGGTAGCTGAATGAAGTTCTGCAGCAGTCGATCATTTGCGCGGTGCATCTGCCGTAAGAATGAGTCGGGAGCCTGCAGCAAGAAACGGCGCAACGTCTGCGGATCGGGGAAGCTTTGCAGCCCGGTCAAATATTGAAACGTGCCGTTGGAACGTAGGAATGACGCGGTCTCCAGGCGATCCAGACCCAGCACTAAGGGGTAGACCAAAGCCAGAATCATCTGCGCCAAACTGTATCGCTGATTGCGCCGTGGGTAGTCGAGATTCTGGGTCAGGAATCGGCGGATCTTCAGCACCTGTAGAAATTCATGAAAGAAATACACGCCACCGAAGTGCGTCAGACCCCTGTGATCACAGGCGATTCGTAGATTTCTTGGCGACCTGCGTATTCCCACGTTAACCTCACCCAAAGTTAGGTTAACGCGCGAATCTAAAAAGTGCTTCGACCCCCTGTCAACAGGGCCACAGGCACATTCCTGCCATCGTTTTCACGCCGGATTCAGGTGTTAGGGCGAGATCCAGTGAGAAGAAGCAATCATCACGGCGGCGGCCGCTGGGGTCGCGCACCACGACGATGCGGAGGAGTTGTTGGCCGGCGCTGGGGTACCACAGGGCATCGATGGTTTGGTACCAGAGCTTGACCTGCTTTCCATAGAGCGCGACGGTGGTCTTGATCCATTTCGCTTTTTTGCCTTGCGCCATCTGTAGAGGACTCGGCAAGCGATTGCCTTTCTTGCGGCGTCGCCCCCGTTTGGCAATCTTCCCGGCGGGTTCATAGAGAGCGGCCTTCATGTTCATGCGGCTGATCAACTTCGCGTTGGGGGGAAGGTGGCGGCTAATGGATTGGCCGGCATACTCGCTATCTCCGAGGACGCGAAGCATGCGCTGGGGAATCCAACTGGCCACGGTCTGAATCATCTCCAGGGCCAGTTCGGGACGGGTGCGATATTGCTTGGCGGTGGCCTGGCCGGTTTGTTTGCGCTCCAGTTTTCCCCCTTTGCCGGGTGCGCGCTGGTTGGTCTGGCGCTTGCGGTACATGCGAACGAGGATGGGGAAAGCCCAGTATTTGTCAGGAGCGAAGGGCAAGGCCACTTGCAAAGAGAAGACCACGAAGTTGTGGCCGAAGGCGAAGAAGGGGCGTTTCTGGGTAGAACGCAAGGGATCGTGGTGCATGCCGGCGCCCCAGATGTGGCGCCCGGATTTGCGGGCCAAGGTATCGTCGACCGCAGCGACCAGAACCTCTGCGCAAAAAGGTAACAGGAGTTGGAAGACGCAGTGGCCCAGATCGTCAAGGCTCCAACGGGCCTGGCTGAAGAAGCGATGGAACGAGCAGTAGTGTTTGAACTCGGTCAGTTGCCCGGATTGAATGATGCGAGTGAGGGAACGGCGGCCCGAGCAGAGGATCCAGGCGCAGGTCACGGCCCAGAAGGACTGGAAGCTCGGCTGAGTGAAGCACGATTGAAAAGCGAGCAGGAGTGGAGCGAAGGAACGGACCAAGAGATCGGGCATCGAGCGTCCTTTTCTTTCATTTCTAATAAATGAAAGATAAAGAGCGCAAAAAAAAGACCTTACGATCGCTGGCGCTTACGTTCCTTCAAAAGCTCGAAGTTCACTTGCGCGATCTGCTTCAGTAGTGCTTGCGTCTGAGCGAACGCGCGCAGGCTTTCCTCCACCTCTTCTTTCAGCTCGCTGGGGATGGGGACTTGGCGTACCTGGCGATTGCCGAGACTGACGGAGAGAATCCAGATCGGTCCGTGGCCTTTGCCCTTGCTCTTCTCGCAAAAACGGCAACCGGGCTTATTACAGCGCACCATACGGCTCAATAAGGAACCCGGCAAGATGGCGGAAGGGTCAGGCATCTTCTGAATGAGTTGCTTGCGTGAAGCGGTAAGTTGAGCAACCTTATCTTTCATTTATTAACTATGAAAGATATCATAAATCAGCCTTGGATGCAAGAGAAAACTGACAAAACGTCAAAAAATGTTTGGAGCAAACGGCAGCGGTTTCCAAGGGCGGAGCCAAGCGGAACAAGCTACGGCCAGGGGACGCGAGCCTTCAAAAAGTGCAAAACTCTAGACTAGAGGATGGCAGCAGTCCTAGATGGGCGAGGGCGTTGGGTACCGTGGCGATCGCCGTGGTCGCCTGTACTTCGCGAAGCCCCTCATAGTTTACAAAGAAGAACGTATGATCGCGCTTGAGCGGCCCTCCAATTCCGGTGCCGAACTGGTTCCGAACGAATTGCGGAATCGGACTTTTGCCCAAATCAAAATAGTTCTTAGCGTCGATCGACGCATCCCGATGCAACTCCCACAAGGATCCGTGAAATTGGTTACTGCCTGACTTGGTGACCATCTCGATAACTGCTCCGCCATGCCCCTCGTACTCCGCGTTGAACGTTTGAGTGAGAACGCGGACCTCGGCAAGTTCATTCAGCCCGAGAAAAAATCCGGAAGCACCCGCGGGCGAATAGCGGACGTGAGCCGTTGATTGCCACTTGCGCGGACTTGCCGCTCGAAAGCAACGAAGGACCACTGCTGGGGTTAGGCGCGACTCCCGGCTGCAGCGTAACCGCACTAAAAAGATCGCGGTTGTCGAGGGGGAGTCCCCCAGGCTCTGTTCGGGAAGTAGTCCGGTGCTAGTTGCTAGGCAACAGCCCGTATTTCCTATAGCCGATTTTTCGACGGCTTATCAGTTTCAAGACCAACTGTCGCATACGATTGGCCGTCACACCTTGAAATTCGGCGTGGAGTTTAGAAGGCTCCAAAACAACGGGACGCTGGATTTCGCTGTCAACGGACTGTACGGCTTCCAGGATTTGACTCCCTTCGGTTTGCCGGCATCTAGCATGAACACTGCCTTCGAATTTTTCCTCGAGGGTTTGCCTCTGTCGTACGTGGGGGTCAATCCCTCCAACGCCGATTCTGACCGCGGATACCGTGAAACAATCGCGTCTGGTTTTGCCCAGGACTTCATACGCGTGAACAGCCGCTTAACCGTAAATATCGGGTTGCGCTACGATTTCTACTCTAATCCGACCGAGGCATTCGGACGTCTCTCAGCTTTTCCAAACCCAGCGACGGATTCCGTCCCAACCGTCGGCAAGCTATTTGCCGGGACACCGCTGGATCTTCTGTCGCCCCAGGCAGGCTTTGCATGGAATGTCTTCGGGCGACGGTAAAACTGTGGTGCGGAGCGGATTCGGCATCTATCGCGACCAACTCCCGGCGATCCTGTTCGGTCTCAACGGGCTGCTACCGCCTTTTTTCGGTCTGGAGGAATTCGTTTTCCCTCAATTTCTAAACCCACAAAATGCTGTCCTGACCCAGCCGCTCGACGCTTTTGCGGCAACATACCGCCCGAAATTCCCATATGCGCTGGAGTATAACCTCAACGTGGAACGGGAACTCGCGCAGGGCATGATCCTCAGCGCGGGATACTTTGGCACGCGCGGCAATCACCTCACCCGCCAAGCCGAGGAGAACCCCTTTGAGCCGGCGTTAGGCCATCGCTACAATCCGAACCTGGCAGTCACCTCTGCTAACGGATGTTGACGGACGCGCAATCCTTCTATAACTCCTTTCAGGTGTCTGTTTCGAAACGCTATGCACATAACCTTTTCTGGCAGGCGTCGTATACGCTAGCCCATTCCGTGGATGATGCTTCGGTGGATTTTTCCGTGGAATCCGTGAACGATTCCCCCGGATCGCAGAACATTTTCGATCGCAAGGGAAGCCGAGGCCCGTCAGATTTCGACATTCGGCATAATTTCGTGGCAAATGTCGTTTACGCGCTGCCCGGACACGGACGTCTCCTGGGCGGCTGGCAGGTCTCGGCTGTAGCCAGCGTTCATAGCGGTTCCCCATTTACCCCGGTACTAGCCTTCGACAATGCCGATCTGCAATCGCTCACTACTGCGGAACGCCCGAACCTTGTTGGCAATCCCTACGCGGGTGTCTGTCCGAACGGGGCCAGAGTTGGTACTTCGTCATGCTGGTTTAATCCAAGTGCTTTTGCGGTGCCGCCGGCCGGTCAGTTTGGCAATGCCGGACGAAATATCCTGCGGGGGCCGGCGTTCGCGCAATTTGACCCGGCACTGCACAAGGATTTTAGGATCGCTGAACACCGGGAGATTGCAGTTGGAATAGAAGCCTATAATCTGTTCAACCATCCGAATCTTGGTGTTCCCAGTAATACACAAAGCCCACTTTCCTTCGGGGGTAATGGGGATGCCGTCTTCAAGGATGCGGCGGGGCATTTTGCCGCTAACGCAGGCCAAATCCTGACCACGGTCGGCACCGGCCGCCAGCTTCAACTGACCGGCCGGTTTACGTTCTGAAGGTCGCGTGGTGGAATTCAATCTCAACGCTCCGTTTCAATCCGGTGCCTTGGCTGGCAATCGCTACGCTAACGCCAGGGACAACTGCTCCACTGGGGTCGGTGATAGTGCCGGATACAGTCGCAAGCTGGGTCTGCGATAATGCACCAAAGGAAAAGAGGACTGCCAAAGGTGTTGCCAGCATCCAAGGTTGGTACGGCCCGCATTTCGCGCTATCGGCGACTCGTTCGCGCTATTCGGCGGGCGAGAACAGCGTCGCTGTATTCCTCCGTGTGGAGGATCGACTGCAATGAAGCCGCGCCGGCTGATTTCGCCGGCCGAAGGGCAATCTTTGACTTGGCAGATTCGGTCATGCGTTCACCTTTAGAAATCCGTTGACGCCGTGATTCCAGGTGGCTTACGAAGCCATCCTACGGGCGAGAATTCACCGAGCGCAAAGAAGACGAGTTTTTCAGGATTGCAGTCCGACTTTCTCCAACACATGGCCGACGCGCGTCGTGACAAACGGAGTCAGCATCGCACGCAAGTACGCATCCATTGTAAGCTCTCTGCCCGCCCCGAGTAGCGGGGCTACCATTCACGTGATAGTTCTGGTAGCGGACGACCAAACGGCATCCACCCAGGGCCGGAACCGGATTTCGACTTGCCCGCCGCGCTTGAGGCTGACCTACCAAGTCGCCGCGATATCAACCGCCGGTCTCCGGTCTCGTGTCCGCCATTCGACTCCGCCCCCGCCGCCTGTCTTCGACATCGTCCGACTTCTCCCGTAATTTCAGCGTTTTCGTGTGGGCCCGGCGATTGCATCGTTTGGCTAGGCTGGGGGGCGCGAAACGCAAATCCGCTTCGTTAAGAGTTCGGGCCTAAGACACCCATGAGCCTAAGGAGAGACCCATGACAGTCCCCGTCACGTCGAACACGCTTGGCGTTAACGTTTTTACAGCGCCGGGCAAGGTGATGGTAGGCGAGCCGCCAAAGCCCTTCGGCGAAGCGTTTGGCTTCGACCCGATGACGTTGACCCTAATCTTCGGCGAATACGACGCTGTGCTGGTCGATGCAATGACGACCGTGGCTGAGGCGGAGACGCTCGCTGACTGGGTTGCCCTGCACAACCGCAACCTCGAAACCATCTATATAACGCACGGGCATTTTGACCACTTCTACGGTCTGAGCATTCTGCTCGACCGTTTCCCTGGCGCTCGGGCGATAGCAACGTCCAAGACCTTGAGCGCGATGCAGGCGTCTTTCACTCCCCCGGTAGAGCGGCTTGCGCGCCGATTGTTTCCCGGGCAATTGGCTACTAAATTTGTTGCACCCCAGGCCTATGAGCACGACAGGTTCACTCTGGAGGGCCAGGAATTACGCATTCTCGAGCAGGGCCACACCGATAGCGCCGATACGACGTCTCTATACGTTCCATCGATCGGCCTGGTCGTCGCTGGCGACGTGGTCTACAACCAGTGCCACATGTATGTCGGCGACACCACGCCCGAGAGCCGCAAGAACTGGGTCGCGGCGCTGGACCGGCTGGCAGCGCTGAAGCCGGCGATAGTTGTCGCCGGTCACAAGAAGCCTGGTGCGCCCGACTCGCCGTCGGCGATCGAGGACACGAAACAATATCTACTCGACTTTGACCGACTGCGGCAGAGCACGGCGTCTGACAAAGAGTTGTTCGACCATATGACCAGGCTCTACCCCCACTGGGCAGCCAACCAGTCGTGGTTGATGTTTGGATTCCCGGGCGGCTAATGGGAACGCTCGCCCGCGAGTGGGGACAAGGAGAATCGGAATGAAAAACATGGAGTCGTCAATGAACAGCGTACAAATTGAACAAAAAAGCTATGAGATGCCCCCGCGGGAGGGGTTCAGCGTTGCACATTTCCTTACCGTAGCCGACATCGACCGATCAGCTCGCTTCTACGAAAAGGTCTTTGATGGCCGCATCCTGAGCAGAGGCGACAGCGAAGGCGCGCCTGCCTACGTTCAGATCGCGAATACGTGGCTGCTTGTCAACGTCGGAGGTGGGCCTACCGTGAACAAGCCGACGGTAACGCTAAGCGTCCCCGACCCGAATAAGATCAACAGCTTTATGAATATCAGGGTAGCGGACATTCAGGCTTGCTACAAATTATGGAAAAGTCGAGGGGCCGAGTTCCTCACCGAGCCGATTCCGAAATATGGCGAAACGCGCTGCTATATTCGCGACCCTGACGGTTATATCATTGAGGTCGGCCAGAGCACCGACCTTACGTACGGTTGAGGCTCAGCGGCACTGGGCACTGAATTGGCAGGCGTACGCTCGGTTCGCGACTGCGGTTACTGAAGGCCCGCGAGAGTGACCACACACACCGGCGTGAATCGGTCAACGACGCGGATCGTTCGGCCACAATAGTATATGCTGATTTGCTGAATTCTTGGCAGTAATTTTCCTTTGCGGCTAACATCAAAGGCGCAATCCCCGGCTCCCCACTGTCCGAATCCTTTTGGATTCCAGCCTTGGTACGGCCAAATTCTAAGTTTTTGATTCCACGGGAGTTGGTAGCGCTAACGGGGATCGAACCCGGATTTCCCCCTTCTCGTGTTCTCTATAACCTGAATCCGGCGTGAAGATTGCGTTTCTAGATCTGGATCGGTTTCAGTCGGTGAACCTTGCGCAGGATGTCATTAGTCAGATTCTGTAGCAGCGGCGACTCTCGGAGGCGAAGAACTGGGCGGTTCTGGGGGCGAGTCAGTTCACCTGGGAGCAAGAACAGTTTGTAGCGTAGCTTTTGAAGCGTCAAGCTCTGCCAGGATTCCTCCAGGCAATTCCGCTGAAACGCAGTGACCAAGTTGTAGGCAAGCCGAATGATTTCCAGGTACAGCGCGTTGGCCGCAAACGAGGAGGTCGGGATCTTCCGCAATGCATAATCTTCGCGTAGTTCACAGATCCTTGGCTCCATAGCGGCACGCCCGTCATAAAAATGCCAGATGCCGGCCGGCGTCAGATCCATATTGGTTACCCAGGCGCGATACATGTAGCGACCCATGGTGAAGAGCGTGGTTTCAACTTCATCGTCGGGAATGAATCTTCGTGCCACCACGAATTGACGGGCGTGCGGCCAACCGTGGGATCGGTGATCGAACGCGGCCATCTCCCACTCCTTGTTGACGGATTCATATCGTAAGCCCGGAAGCAATCGCTTGAATGCTTGGGTCAGGCGGGCCACGACCGCATACCGCGCGGCTCTGGCCTCGAGAATCTCCAGGACCGGATTGAAACCAAACCCGGCATCCGCCCGCACGCGCAGCTCCCGAATATCCGATGGTATGTTGACGAAACAAGACGCCAACACTTCAACGCTGCCATCCCATGTGCCAGCATTGCCTGGCCGCAGTTCGGTATCCCACAGATAGGAGGAGTTGGCCTCCAGGCACAATAGCGGATTGTAGGAACGCTTGCCCCGATAACGGGGATTGTAGCCGACCTCTGCCTTCTGCTGACGCCCAAAGACAGTGACCACGGTGCTGTCGAGATCGAAGATCAGGCGAGATCGGTGGCTGGGTAGCTGAATGAAGTTCTGCAGCAGTCGATCATTTGCGCGGTGCATCTGCCGTAAGAATGAGTCGGGAGCCTGCAGCAAGAAACGGCGCAACGTCTGCGGATCGGGGAAGCTTTGCAGCCCGGTCAAATATTGAAACGTGCCGTTGGAACGTAGGAATGACGCGGTCTCCAGGCGATCCAGACCCAGCACTAAGGGGTAGACCAAAGCCAGAATCATCTGCGCCAAACTGTATCGCTGATTGCGCCGTGGGTAGTCGAGATTCTGGGTCAGGAATCGGCGGATCTTCAGCACCTGTAGAAATTCATGAAAGAAATACACGCCACCGAAGTGCGTCAGACCCCTGTGATCACAGGCGATTCGTAGATTTCTTGGCGACCTGCGTATTCCCACGTTAACCTCACCAAAAGTTAGGTTAACGCGCGAATCTAAAAAGTGCTTCGACCCCCCTGTCAACAGGGCCACAGGCACATTCCTGCCATCGTTTTCACGCCGGATTCAGGTATAAGTTACTGAAATCGAAATCGCAGGAATCACCCGTCTTCGCAGGAATCTCAGACCTGTTTGTACAAAGCATGTACACGGACTGGGCCAACGGTTTTCGGAATTGCCGAGGGCCCGACGTTCTGAAAAATGTGGCTCTCGCGGGGTATTTCATGGGGCCGCCGTCTCGAATGCTGGCGCCATTAACTTCTGCTCCGCTTTAGGGATGCGAAGCTTGCCTGCTTCGTGCCTCCACTCCGCGACTACCCGGCTTGTCCGAGCGACGATTTCTTCCGCTTCAGTCTTCGACATCCCGTACTCCCGGTGAGCTTCCAGGGCGATTGAGACATCGCAGGCGGAATCGACTTCGTTAATCGCCAGTGAGAGTTCGTCCCGCTCAATCGAAGGATTCAGATCGAACGCTGGAGAAAGGGTAATCCCTCGCTCGCCGATGAAGAACCCATGATTGCGCAGGTGATCGTCAGTATTGTGAATCAGAATGCTGAAGACGACGCGGCGGAAGAGCTCTCTGGAGTCTTCGCGGGTATTGGCGCCCTGCGATTGCAACAGGTCGATCAGTTCGAGGTAACTTGCACCGGGCTCTCCGTCCCTCCGTTGCGTCAGCGTCATCGCTGATACGAATGCCAATCGTCGATTCTCGGGAGTGCGATCAAATCTTTTCGCGAGGAATGTCGTATACGCGCTCTCCGGCACACGCAATGCTCGGGTTGGCGGAACGTTGATGCCTGCTCTGGCGGCCAGGCGATGGGCAACGAACTCCCAGGCGCCCACATCACGCCGATCCTGTCGGCTGGGAAACTTCGCCAGGCAGAGGGCGCCGTCTTCGTCTCTGACGGATGCTTTGGGACGTGCGCCACCCAAAGATGTTCCTGGCGCAAACAATTGCGCGAGCCATCGTTGATAGTCAGGATGCTCTTCATCCTCCGCGTGGATTTCGAACTCAAGGCTCGCGGCCTGAAGGTCGCGTAACGACGTGATCGGCGGTGCCGCTAACTGATCGTCACTGTCGATGAATTGCCCGGAATCCGGATCTCGGAAGCGGAGCGCGCCCAGCCGAGTTTCGTCGTGAACGCCGAGCAGGAAATCCCACTCGGTCAACGATCGGGCTTTGCGTGCCTGCTGGCGCGCTCGTAGGTTTTCCCGTTTCTGCATGAGGACCCGTCCCCATCGATCTGGAGAGGAATCAAGGAAAATGCCAAAGTTGGTGCGATCTGGACCCGGGATACTGAGGGCTTCGGCGCTTTCGAGAAGTGACCACCTGTGCTTTCCAAGAGTGACCCAGACAGTCTGTAGTGAGCGCTGACGCCTGACCGCCTGAGAGGAACGGGGCCTTCCGCAGCAGCAATCATCGTTTTCCGTTAGAGTGTTGGTTTTGCTGTGAGCCGGAGGTCTGCGCCCCGGAGAGGAGAGAGTCCCTCTCCAGGGCATGGGCTTCAGGGAGTCATCACCTCCCATGGGCCCTTCCGAGAGTCCTACACGTCATCGCCAAAATCAAGTGGCGCGCCGACCCAAACGCCGGACACGGCGGCCGCGGCGACGCACGTGTCTGCTGAAAGGGTGCGAACAGAAGTTTCATCCGCGGCGAGCGCGGCAGCGGTACTGCAGCGACGAGTGTCGGGAACAGGCGCGGAGGTGGTCGCGGTGGAAGTCGCAGCAACGATACCGGGAAACGACGGCGGGCCGAGAGAAACGCAAGGGGCAAAGCCGGCGCTACCGGGAGCAGGTCAAGAGCCGGAAACCGGCAGAGCCAGAGGCAGTTAGCGAGCCAGCGAGGGTAATCACTGAGGAACATTTTTTTCGCCCAGACGTGCGACCGGCCGGGGTGCTATGAGAGCTTTGCAGAGCAGCGGCGAAGCCCCTTGCAGCGCTTCTGTTGCGCAGCGTGCCGGCGAGCGCTGGAACGCGTTCAGGAGCGCGAACGGCGCTGGAAACAGGCGCGCATTTAATCCGGACATATTGATTGCCACCGAGAAGTCACCGTACATTCAGCCTGTCGATGCAACTGGAGTTTCATCAGCTCGACCGGCGCTGGGAGCACTTGCGGGTGCGCCATCCAGCGCGGCAACGGCGCTTGTTGGCGTCGCTGGCGGAGGCCGGACAGCAAACCCCCATTGTGGTGGTAGCCACCGAAAGCCAGGCCGAGCATTACGTGGTCATCGACGGCTATAAGCGGATCGCGGCGCTGGAGCAGTTAGGCCGGGACACCGTAGAGGCAGTGGTGTGGCCGATGAGTGAGGCTGCGGCCGTGCTGCTGGACCACTCGTTGCGCATGTCCGAACACGAGACGGCGTTGGAAATGGGTTGGCTGTTGGCGGAGTTGGAGAAGCGCTTCGGTTATGGATTGGAGGAGTTAGCCCGGCGCTTCGACCGCAGCGTGAGCTGGGTGTCGCGGAGGCTGGCGCTGGTGGAGGTTCTGCCGGAAACGATCCAACAGCAGGTGCGCGAGGGGCGAGTCGCGGCGCAGGTGGCCATGAGGTTTCTGGTGCCGACAGCGCGGCAAAGCCTCGAGGACTGCCAGCGGATGGCGGCTATCTTTGCCGAGCACCACTGCGATACGCGGGAAGCCAGCCAACTTTACGCCGCCTGGCGCCAAGGCTCGCCCGCCATCCGCAAACGCATTCTGGATGATCCTGAGCTGTTCTTCAAGGCGCAGCGGCAGGCGCAGATGAAAGCCCCGTCTGCGGCTGGGGCTGAACTGTTGCGTCATCTGGATATGGCCGCGGCCATCGTGAATCGCGCGCAACGGCAGTTGGCCGGTGCCGCGGTGCTGGCACTGGATCACCGGCAATGCCAGGCCGCACGGCATCAGATCGAGCACCTACAAACACAACTCCGCCGCATCGGCGAAAACCTTCCATCGGAGCAAACACCCCATGTTGAGCCAAGCACAACGGACCGCGATTCTGGAACGGCACAGGCAGGGAGTGGCCAAACGCGAGATTGCACGAGTGCTGGGGGTCTCCCGCGTGGCCGTGCGGAAAGTTCTGCGCTCGAATTCCACGACCGTTCCGGAACTGCGGCGGCCGGAGAAAGCCGAGCCGTACCGCCAACAGATCCTGGAGCTTTTCGACCAGTGCAAGGGGAATCTCGTGCGAGTCCATGAGGAGTTGCAGGCGGGCGGCGTGGAGTTGTCGTATGCCGCGTTGACAGCCTTCTGCCGGCGGCACGGGATCGGATACCAGCCCCCGGTAGTGGCGGGACAGTATGATTTTGCGCCGGGTGAGGAACTCCAGCATGATACCTCTCCGCACGAGGTGGAACTGGCTGGAAGGAAACGCAAGGTACAGACCGCCTCGGCCGTGCTGTGTTACTCGCGGATACTGTTTTTCCAGTGTTATCCGACGTTCCAGCGCTTCGACTGCAAGGTGTTTCTCACCGACGCGTTGCGCTACATAGGCGGTGTCACTCGCCGCGTGATGATCGATAACACGCATGTGGTGGTGCTGCGCGGCAGCGGACGCGAGATGGTGCCAGTGCCGGAGATGGCGGCTTTTGGCGAGCGCTTCGGCTTCGAGTGGGTGGCGCACGCTATTGGTAATGCCAATCGTTCGGGGCGCGTAGAACGGCCCTTTCATTTCGTAGAACACAACTTCTTCGCCGGGCGCACCTTCGCCAGTTGGGAGGATCTGAACCGACAAGCGCGAGAGTGGTGCGATAAGGTCAACGCGACTTACAAGAAACACCTCCGCGCAGTGCCGCGCGAGTTATTCGCCATGGAGCGACTGCATCTGAAGCCGCTGCCGGCGTGGATTCCGGAAGTCTACCGGCTGCATCAGCGCCTGGTGGATATCGAAGGGTATGTGGTGCTGCACACCAACCGCTACTCGGTACCGGTGGATTGGATCGGCCGGCGGGTGGAAGTGCGCGAGACCAAGGACAAGATCGAGATTCAACTGGATGCCCGGCGTCTGGTGGTGCATCGCCGCGTCGCGGAAGCTGAGCACCAGCGGGTAATGCTGGCGGAGCACCGGCCGCCGCGGGGCCAGCGGGCGCCGCGGCCCGATCCGCATCCGGAAGAGAACGCTATCCTCAGCGCCGCACCGGAACTGGCCGAATATGTGGCGGCCTTGAAGCAACGCAGCCGCAAGGTGGTGACGCTTGCCCTGCGGCAACTGCTGCGGTTCGTGCGCGAGTATCCGCGAGAACCACTGGTGGGAGCGGTGCGCGATGCCGCCCGTTATGGTCTCTATGACCTGGATCGGTTGGAACGGATGATCCTGCGGCGCGTGACCCGCGAATATTTTCTGCTCGACAGGGAGCCACAGGAAGATGACTGAAGAACTGGAACAACTGCTGAAGAATCTTAAGCTGCGACGCATTCTGGAAATCTACGACGAACAGTTGCGCGCCGCCGATACGGACGACATCAGCTACTCGGATTTCGTCACGCGCCTGGTGCGTGCGCAGTGGCAGGCCAAGCAGGAGGGCGCACTCGAGTGGCGCATCCGGCGCGCCAATTTGCCCGAGCGATGGACGCTGGAAACGTTCCCCTTCGCCCGCCAGCCAGGTGTGAACCGGAAGCAGATCCGCGAGTTTGCGGAGTTGGAGTTCATCACCAAGACAGAAAATATCGTGTTGGTTGGTGAAACCGGAAGGGGCAAGACAGGACTGGCTTGCGGTCTGTTGCTGAAGGCGCTGGAGAACGGCTACCGGTGCCAATTCATCAAGGCCCAGGATCTGTTCGACGAGATGTATGCCTCACTGGCCGACCGCTCAACGCGGCAACTGCTCAAACGCCTGGCGCGCCTGGACTGCCTTCTGATCGACGAGCTGGGCTATCTGAATCTGAAACCCGAGCAGTCAAACATTTTCTTCAAGCTGATGGAAGAGCGCTACCGCCAGCATTCCACCATCATCACTACGAACTTGGTCTATGACGAATGGCCGAACTTTCTGGGCAGTCGGCCCATGGTGGAAGCGTTGCTGAGCCGTCTGCGGCATTACTGCCACACCGTGCACATCAAAGGTCCGTCGCTGCGCGAGTTGCAAGGCTGAGGACAACGGGGTGGACAACGGCCTGAGTCAGGAAGCATATGTTCGTCAAGTGCTGGACGCGTATCGGATGACGCCGGGCACGATGGGAACAGTCCGCCGTGCGGACCGGCTGCTGGCGGCGCAACTGTATCAACGCGGCCTTTCGTTGCAGGTGATTGAAAACGCGTTGGTGCTGGCGGCGACGCGCCGCCTGATTCGGCCGGCCGATGCGCCACCTTTGAGCACGATTCGCTCGCTGGCTTACTTCCTGCCGGTGGTTGAGGAAGTGCTGGAGTTGCGCGTCAGCCCGGACTACTTCGAATATCTCCGCAACAAGCTCGCACGGATCCGGTCACCGCGTTAAAGCCTGTCCCTCGTCACGCCGCGCCTCAGGCGCGGATGATGGAAACCAACCCGCACGCCTGCGCGTGGATGATATCGCCATCTCCTCCCCACCTAACCGCAGGGTAACCGAACCACGATCACAGCCCGCCCCAACACGCCTTCGGCGTGGATGATGCCCTCCGATCCCGATCGTGTCCTCAGTTCCGTTCCCAGCGCGGGTCACTTCAACCAAGCTCTACCGGGTCACTTTTGCGTAGCGCCGAAGCCCCGCGCCAAACACTAATGAACCTCGGCGCAACCCGTGTATAGATTTTGTACAAGCGACCTGAGATTCCTGCGAACTGGTCGGTTCGTGCGATTGCGATTTCAGTAACTTAAAGAAACTACTAAAAGGCGGAAAATCCGGGTTCGATCCCCGTTAGCGCTACCAACTCTTTTATAATCAAGCAGTTAAAAGATCAGTGTACATGGTGGACGCGTCGGCAGGCCCTCAAAGAACTCCGTCAGGGCTGGAATCCAAATCGATTCAAGCTCGCTCGGGCTTTGTCTTGCCCCAATACAGCTTGAGTTAATTGAATGTCGCCCATGTGGTCGCGCCGCATCGTAGAGCTTGGCGGAGTGAAGGGGGTGGGGGTGATCGGATCTATCATGCCTAGACCTGGTGCCAGGAGGAGCAAGCCCGGCGTTTCCGACGATCGCCTGTTTTTTTACAGTGCAATGTATCCGTGCGATGACGAGCTTGCAGGAGGACGTTGGCGCGGACCCTGTTTGTTTGGGCGTTACGTGTGGTTCCCGTCAGAGCCCGTCATACTCGGCAATCTGCCCCCAAATCTCGGGCGCGAGATCCCGCAGGCCGAGGAGAGCGCCATAGAAGGGATCTTCTTTGCGGTTGGGAAACAAATACGAAGCCGACGGCAGACCCACAGTATCGAATGCCTTGTCAAGGTAGAAAACCGCGTGGAGGTCGCGCACGGCGGCAGCGATCTCGTGAACGTGAAAGGCCGGCAGACCGCAATGCTGGCGAATTGGACGCAGCGGCTGGAGATTTCGAAAGAGACCGACATCGCGGATGAGGTATTGCGTTTCCGTCACGGATGGCCACTCGAAAACAAAACAGTAGACGACGCCGTGGTGACCGCCCCGCTCGACCGGCTCAAACGACCAGCGCCCGCCGTCTTTTTTAACGGCGCGGTGCGAAGCGAAGAACAGCGCGATCTCCGGGTTGCGACCCTTGGGCGGCGGGAGTTCGACGCGGTCATCGACGTCGCCTGCTACGACCCGGCGACGGCGCGGATATCGGCCGAGGCGCTCAAGGACCGGGTGGGGCGGTACGTGTTCGTCTCGACCGTGTCGGTGTACGCCTCGCAGGCGACGACCGAGGCGCAGCAGGAGGACGCGCCGCTCGCCGAGCTCAAGCCGGACGTCACGGACCCGCTCGAGAACTACGGCGCGAACAAGGCACTGTGCGAGGCGATCATCAGGGAGGCCTACGGCGAGCGGGCGCTTGTCGGCCGCCCGGGGCTCATCAGCGGCCCGCACGACCCGACCGACCGGTTCCCCTACTGGCCCCGGAGGATCGCCCGCGGCGGCCGGGTGCTCGCGCCGGGCGACGCCGGCGACCTGACCCAGGTGATCGACGTGCGGGACCTGGCGGCGTTCCTGCTCGACGGCATCCACCGCGACCGGGGTGGCGTGTACAACTTGACGGGAGCCCCGCGCCCGTTCGGGATCCTCCTTGACCTGTGCCGGACGGCGACCTACAGCGACGCCGAGCTGACCTGGATTCCCACCGACCAGCTCGTGGCCGCCGGCGTCGACCCGGGGACGGGCATCCCGCTGTGGGTCGGCGAGCCCGGCTACGAGGCGTTCAACGACGTCGACTCCTCCCACGCGGTCGGCGCGGGCCTGAACTGCCGGGCCGTCACCGAGACGATCCGCGACACCCTCGCCTGGGACCTGGCCCGCGGCGGCCCGGAGAAGGAGGGCCTCGACCCGGCCGAGGAAGCACGCCTACTCAGCGAGCTGGCAGGCTAGCCGAAGGCTAGCCGTGGACGGTGAGCCCGGCGCCGCCCAGGACCGGTCCTCCGGCCGGGCGCCGCGACCGTCAGGGCCTGCCCGCCGGAGCGCCGCCTGACCGGGCACAACTGGCGCGTTACCTGGACTGGCGCGCCTGCGCCGTGGTCAGCTCCGCTCGCGCCGACGGCCGCCCGCACGCCGCCCTGCCGCTAGCGAGTGTTCGCCTTCCTCGCCACATTACGCAGCCGGGTGCCTCAGAAGCCGCGCCAGGGATCGTCGATCAACCGACAGCCCGCGTGAGAAGTCGACACGTCAGCTGAGAACTGACCGCATCCGCACTGCGCTCCTGGTGAAACGTTCAAGGCAACAGTAGCCAGAGAATCATTTCATATCATTTCAATTTTCAAATGCTTCGGTCTCGCCCTATGCAGGACACAGAACAAAAGCACCGATACGGAAAACGCACCGATGACGCAAGCGATGGCGAAAGGGACCGTAGCGAGACTTGTTGCACACGCCCACTTATGAGTTCCGGTTATGTCCGCATGTCCACTCAAACAGGAATTACATAACCAGCCGGGTTCGGAATTGTCCGAAAACATCGATGAGAACCGTTGACGGGCCTATATAAGCTCATTAAGCTGCGTTCATCGACAAAAGGGGGCAAGATGATCTTCAAGTCAACGTTCCTCCGACTCATGGCCGCAAAGCGCTCGGCGTGGCTGGGTGCCGTGGCCACGCTTGCCGCCGCGTCGTTGATTGCCTGGCCGGGATCGGCATCAGCATCGGTGTCCCCCGCCACAACGTACGACGGCTGCTGGAATTTCACCGCTTCCAGCGTTCACAGCACCGGCTGTGTCGACTGGACCAGTTTTAACACGGTCAAGTTCACGGACGTTACCTTGTATTACGACGTGTGCCAGGGCCGTGGCCCCCGCTGGCGGGCAGTGATCACCGACGGCCTCGGTACCACGTACACGCCCTACGAGAACGGCATCTGCGGCACGACTGTAACGTGGTCCTCGTTGACCTGGGACAACACGCGCGCCACCATGTACTCGCTGCAGATTGAGGCTCAGGCCTGCGAAACTCCCGGCGGGTGTACCACTCCCGGCTACAGCCGCGTCTTCACCAATCCCTACGCCTGATCCCAAACCCAGGCCTTCTCCTACGACGGACGCTCCCGGCATCGCCCCCGGCCGCCAGGACCGGGGGCTTGCCCGCCTTTAACGCCGATCGCGGAGTGGGACGATTTTTCACGTCGCGCGCGGTTCGGAATTCGCCGTCATAGACGCTAGCAGCTAGGCAAGGTCGAACGATGATCGGCGGATTATGAATCTGAAGCCTTGTTCGAATCAACCCTGACCGCCAAACAGGCGCTAACCTCCCCACCTCAATAAACCCGGTCAGGCCCGAGCGGGCTACTTTGAGCCATCTGGCACTAGTACGGATCCGCCCCCGGACTACTGAGGGCCGCAACTCCAATGTTCTTCCGTTTAACTGCCTTTACGCGGTTCAGGGTATTTTTCCCACTAGATATCCTGTCCGGTAATCTCTTACGGCTCCGCGCCCGCCCTGCGATTTTGTTTTGCGGGCAAAACGGGCTCAACGATTACGACCACGACTTCGCGCTGCTGGCATGCGCCCCCCGTTGCCCGCTGTGATACTGGCAGGCCAGGGCGATCAAGATTCACCTGACGCGAGCAACCTCGCAACCCCGTTTCGGCGAGCTCGCAGGCTGGCCGCCGACGAGCTTCTTGCTGTTATCTTGGCTCGAGGGCGGCGACGGCCGCCGCGGTGGCGTGGGCGCGGGCGGTCGTGGTGAGGTAGCCGGTCAGCGCGATGACGATGCCGCACGCGAGCGCCACGGCCCAAGCGCCGTGGGTGGCCGCCGAGAGCGCGGCCGCGTGCGTCTCGCCGCGGGCCGTGCCGCTGCTCACGCCGGTGGTGACCAGGTCGCCCAGCACGGCGACGCCGAGGACCGAGCCGAACTGACGGGTCGCGGAGATGACCGCGGACGCGACGCCGGCCTGCGCCGGGGGCATGCCGGACACGCCGGTGTTCGTGATCGGCGGGTTCACCAGTCCCAGGCCCGCGCCGGTGACCGCCAGGGCAGTGAGAACCCAGGCGGAGGACGTCTGCTGGCCGAGGCCGAGCAGCATGGCCATGCCCGCCGCGATGAGCAACCCGCTGGCGACGAGCGGGACGCGCGGGCCGTGGCGGGCCGTAACCTGGCCCGCCACCGGGGCGGCCAGCGCCATCACGATCATGGCGGGCAGGATCGACAGTCCCGCGCGCAGCGGCGAGTCGCCGCGCACCTGCTGCAGGTACAGGGTGATCACGAACAGGAACCCGCCGAGGACGACGAAGGCGAGCACGGCGATCACGCTGGCGCCGGTGAACGGCTGCGAGCGGAAGAACCGCAGCTCGAGTAGCGGCTCGGGGTGGCGCCGCTCGACGATCACGAAGGTCGCTAGGCTCACCGCGGCGACGGCGAACAGCGCGATGATCGGTGGCGCCGCCCACCCGGAGACCGGCCCCTGGATGACCGCGTAGGTCAGCGAGCCGAGGAACGCGATCATCAGCAGCTGACCGGGCACGTCCACGCGGCGCGGCCTGGGTGCCTTCGATTCCGGGACGTAGCGCAGCGTCGCGGCGATCATCGCGGCGCCGATCGGGACGTTCACCCAGAAGATGCTCCGCCAGCCGACGGAGCTCACCAGGACGCCGCCGACCACGGGCCCGCAGGCGGCGGCCACGCCGAAGATCCCCGACCAGATGCCAAGGGCCTGCGCTCGCTCCTTCTGGTCATGAAACGTGTTGCGCACGATCGAGAGCGAGATCGGGGTGAGCATGGAGCCGCCGAGGCCCTGGAGCATGCGCAGCGCGACGAGCGACCCGGTGTTCGGCGCGAGTGAGCACAGCAGCGAGCCGAGGCTGAACCCGGCCAGGCCGATGACGAACAGCCGCTTCCTGCCGAGGCGGTCGGCGGTCGACCCGGTCAGCATCAGCAGGGACGCGACGACGAGCAGGTAGGCGTCGGACACCCACTGCAGCCCGGCGATGGACGCGTGCAGCTCTTTCTGCAAGGTCGGCAGCGCGACGGTCAAGATCGTCGAATCAAGGTAGGTGACAAACAAGCTTGAGCTGCAAATAAGCAGCACGACAAGACGCCGACGACGGCCCGCTGGCCCCTCCGGGATAGCCAGGTCCGGGGCAAGGGTCGTTTCGATCGCCCTGTCTCCTTACTCTTGCGTTGTCCGGTGAAATCACCGCGCG